>OZ245802.1:0-697500 GCA_965228275.1 Thalassospira sp.
TGACTTTTTGCTGGCAGCTTTGCCAATCGCAACAATCCTGTTCCTGATGATCAAAGTTAATTGGGGGGCGGCACGTGCGGGTGCAGCGGCGTGGTTTGTCACCGTCATTATCGCTGTCTTCTTCTTTGGCGCGCCGACAGACATGCTGGTCATTGCCCAGGCAAAGGGCGTGATGCTGGCCCTTTACATCCTTTATATCGTTTGGGCTGCACTGATCCTTTATTTCGCGGCCGAAGAAGCCGGCGCGATCAAAACCATCGGGCGCGCGATCCGATCACTAACCGATGACCGCCCGCTTCAACTTTTGATACTGGGCTATGTCTTTGCCAGCTTCTTGCAAGGGGTTGCTGGCTTTGGCGTTCCGATTGCCGTGGTCGCACCGCTATTGCTGGGCATGGGTTTCTCGCCCGTTTTGGCGGTCGCGGCACCGATGATCGGCCATAGCTGGTCAGTGCTGTTTGGGAATATGGCGACCTCGTTTGAGGCATTGATTGGTGTTACCGGCATTCCGGGGACCGAGCTTACCCACTATTCCGCCATCCTTTTGGGGCTTTCGGGCTTTATGTGCGGGGCGGCTGTGCTGTGGCTTGATGGTGGTTTCCGCACCATTCGCCGCCGTATCGTGCCGCTGGTGCTGATTTCGGGTGTGATGGGTGTCGTCCAGTACATCATGGCCAATTACGGCGTCTGGACGTTGGGTGGCCTGACCGCGGGCATAGCAGGGCTTGGAACATCGATCATCGTGACACGGTTCTGGAAACCCCATCCCGATGATGTCACTGAGCAGGTCGATGAAGACCCGCACCATATGCCCCTGATAGAGGCGCTCACACCTTATCTGGTGTTTATCGTTTTGGTGACGCTGGCAACCTTTATCCCGGCAATCGAAATGCTGCTGGGCAAGGTCCGCTTCACACTTGATTTCCCGGAAACGGCAACCTCGCTTGGTTGGGTGATTAATGCAGAAAGTGCCAAGGCAATTGCCTTCTTTGGCCATCCGGGCGCCCTGTTGCTTTACACCGCAGCGATCAGTTTTGCGTTCTTTAAGACGCGAGGTCATTACGATAACGGCATTGGCAAACGCATCTGGCAGCGCACGCTTAAAAGCGGCCTTCCGACCAGTATTGGTATGGTGCCGGTCATCGGGCTTGCGATCATTATGGATCATGCGGGCATGACCTATGCGCTGGCCGAAGGTGGTGCTGCGATCTTCTCGGGCGCGTTTGCCGTTGCCTATCCGGTGATTTCACCGGCCATCGGCGCATTGGGTGCATTCATGACCGGCAGCACGAACAATTCCAACGTTGTCTTTGGTATGTTCCAGCGTCACACCGCCGAGCTTTCCGGGCTTTCAACCGCCCTTATTCTGGCCGCACAGGCAACGGGTGCGTCGCTTGGCAGTATGCTGGCGCCGTCAAAAATCCTTGTCGGGTGTTCGACCGTCGGGCTTTCGGGCAAGGAAGGCCCGGTCTTGTCGGTGGTTCTTAAAACCGGCGTGATCCTGACGGCCCTGTGCGGCTTTATGGCGCTTGGTATGTTGCTGATCATGAAAATGAATGGGGTTGCCTGATATGAAACAGAAACTGTTTAATCCGGTCTTTCTGGTCCTGGCATCGATCATCCTGCCGATTGCCGCATTCGAAGCATTGGCCATGGAAAGTGTCGCGGTGAGTGACATTCTGTTCGCGTTGTTTTGCGCGGTCATGGCGCTGATCATTGTGCGGAAGTAACCCACAAATCAAATCGGCCCGTCAGCAACCTGACGGGCCGTAATCATATTCAGGATGTTTTACCGTTTCGGATTAAGGACGGAACGCTGCCAGTTTCAGACCAAAGGCAATAAAGACCGCACCGGTCGTTGCCTTAAGCGCGCGCTGAAAACGGCCACTACCGGCAAAGCGGGTCAGGCGCGCGAGCAGCAAAATGATCGATCCGAACCAGACCGCATTGATCGCCGCATGCCCACAAACAAGCATGAAGGCCGACGCAATCGCCCCCTCACCCGCAGGAATGAATTGCGGGAAAGCCGCCAGATAAAAGATCGATACTTTCGGGTTCAGCGCGTTGGTCAGGAAGCCTTCGCCATAAGCCTTGATCATGGTGCGCTTGCGTTTGGCCGGCGCGACCTCAGCGACGGTTTTTACCCCGCGCCATGCATCACGAAGGGCCTTGAACCCGACCCAGCAAAGATAGGCAGCACCCAGCAGCTTCACGACCATAAAGGCATTGGCCGACTGCACCAGGATCACGGAAATACCCAGAATCGAAAGCGCACCATGGATGTAAAAGGCGGTCACGAAACCGGCGACATTGGCAAAGCCCGCTGCACGCCCCGATGTCGGAACGGTTTTGGCAATCAAAACACCATTGGGGCCCGGCGACATCACCAGAAGCGACGTGACAAGCGCGAAGCTTAGAAACTGTGTCCAATCCATGGGGCGATCCTTTGCAAACGATCAAAATGGTGCGCAGTGCCGGGTGACGCATGGCCGCTTTGCACACTAAGCCAACTATATCCCGCCCGCATAAACCGACAAGCAAATGATTGTGACCATGACATTTCCTTTAGCCGGATCGCGTAACCGATCTGGGCGATGAAAATGATAAGTTTTGGGAAAATGATAAAGAATAGAAGTGGCCGCCAAATTCGCACCGCACTACGGTCGTTTCCATAAAAGCGACATGGCACAAAAGCCATGCGATGACGGGGCACCATCTTCCCCATGAGCAAAATATTCTGATGTCTTGGCAATGTGTCTGTGCCCCACAGACGCAATGTGAGCCCTGCTGACCAGGTTAAAAATGCACGTCACCCAATCTATCCGCATCTTCGTCCTTTGCGCCCCCTTATTACTTGCATCGACAAATGGTCGCGCCGAAACGGTGCAATCCGCACCAAAATGGGGACCGCATCTTGATCTCGAAGGCAAGGCAGGAACCGATCGCAACCTTGGCGAAACCGATCTTTTCATTCCGCTTTGGCAAGATCAGGACACTTTAACCTTCACCAGCCTTCGCGCACGGATGGATGACAATAACAGTCACGAAGGAAACTTTGGTCTTGGCATCCGTCAGATGCTTGATACCGGGTGGAATATTGGTGGCTATGGCTATTTCGACCGCCGCCACAGCCCATATGGCAACAAATTCAACCAATTGACCTTTGGTGCAGAGGCACTTTCCCTTGATTGGGATTTTCGCGCCAATGCCTATATCCCGATTGGCACTACGCAATATATGGAAGACAGCCTGAGCACTGTCGATGTGAGTGGCGCCACCCTGATGTACAAGCAGGGTGAAGAACGCGCATTACGTGGTTTTGACGGTGAAATTGGCTGGCGTATTCCGTTGTTTGAAGCGGATGCCGGGCAGCAGCTCCGCGCCTATGCCGGTGGATATCGCTTTACGGAAAACAATGTTGATACGGTGCAAGGCCCGCGTGGTCGACTGGACCTGACCTTTGATGAAGTACCCTTTTTATGGGAAGGGTCGCGGTTTTCACTGGGTGCTGAAATTCAACACGACAGTCCGCGCGGCACACAAGGCTTCGCAAGCTTCCGCCTGCGTATCCCGTTACAAGGCTTCGGCGATGCGCCAAAGCCACGTCTGACGACGCTCGAACGCCGCATGACCGATCCAATCATCCGCGACATTGATGTCGTCAGCCAAGCCGGTCAGTTTTCAGAAGCAAGTGAAATCACCCAAACAGCGGACGGGGAAACAATCACGCTTCTAAACAGTGCGTCAACGTCAGCCGCCAATTTCACCACCGCAATTACCAATGCAGGCGCCAATTCCACTGTAATATTGAGCGGCAATTACACATCCATCAATTCCATGACAACCGTTCAGGATGGTCAAACCATTGTTGGGGGTGGCGCACTTGCGATTAAAACCCCGACGGGACGATCGGTTACGGTTGCCATCCCGGATGCATCAATCTCGGGCGAAGGTGACAATGGCTCTGGCGGCCCCAACCGTTTCTTTGAAATGGCCGATAACAGTAGCCTGATTGGCGTGACGGCAAGCATCAACCGCGCTGGAAGTACCGTTATCGCCCACATAGATGGCAAGCAGAATGTCACAATTCGCGACAATACGCTGACCAGCACTGTTAGCGCATCGACCGCATCGGCCTTTTTGATCAAAAACAGCCACGACGTCACCATTGACAACAATGATGTTTCCATTGTCGCCAATGGCAGCACCGGTCAGTTCATCGCGTTTACTGATAACAACTCGAACATAAGCGTGAACAACAACTCTGTCTCGATGACCGGGTCAATCCTAACGACGGATCAACACTATATCTTGCTTGCAGGTGGGGTAACGATCAACAACCTGTCTGGCACCGGAAATACATCGAACATCAACAGATGCTATATCGTCAGCACCTACACCATCACCGGGACGATCACGACAAACGGCACAACTTGCCCCTGACCTGACATCGCACAGTTCGATGATCGCGGCTTTGACTTGAATGTTCCTATTTTGTTCTTTATTGTGTTCACATGAAGAACAACATCGCCCATAGCCCGGATCAGGCCCCTACCGCCATTTTTGATGATGGATGGTCAGTGGCGGCAAGTGATCTGAACATCTTGCCAGCCCGCGGACAAAAGGGGCGTGGTGCGGTTTCCAATATTGACGGGCGATTTGAACGCCATACCCATCAAGCCATTGATGATGGATGGCTGGGCACATTGATGGAAGATCAGGACGCCCCGCGCACCAAAACCACACTTGGCATTGATGGCGCACGCAGTGTGATTACAAAGAACCAAAGCCCCGATGTGCCATTTGATCGGTCGATCAACCCCTATCGCGGCTGTGAGCATGGCTGTGTCTATTGCTTTGCCCGACCAACGCATGCCTATCTTGGTCTGTCGCCGGGGCTGGACTTTGAAACCAAGCTGTTCTGGAAACCCGATGCCGCCAGCCTTCTCCGCAAACAGTTGTCTTCAAAAAGCTATCACCCCGAACCGATTGTAATTGGCACCAGCACCGATCCCTATCAGCCCGTGGATCGCGAAAAGAAACTGACGCGTTCGATCATTGAAGTCCTGGCCGATTGCCAACATCCGTTTTCATTGATCACGAAAAGCGCATTGGTCACCCGCGACATTGATTTGATCGCACCGATGGCCGCAAGAAACCGCGCATCGGTTGCGGTATCGGTCACAAGCCTTGACCACCGGCTTTCAAATCTTTTGGAGCCACGTGCATCGGCCCCGCACCGCAGACTTGATGCCATCCGAAAACTGTCCGAGGCCGGTATTCCGGTAACAGTCCTCTGTGCCCCGATCATTCCCGGTCTAAATGATATGGAGATCGAAAAACTGGTCGCCGCCTGCAAGGATGCCGGTGCGCAATCGGTCAGCCATATTGTATTGCGCCTGCCGCTTGAAATTGGCGGGCTGTTTGAAGAATGGCTTGAAGCGCATTATCCGGATCGCAAGGCAAAGATCATGTCACTGATCCGACAAATGAGCGGCGGGGAAATTTATCAATCCGAATTTGGCAAACGCATGCGTGGTACCGGTCCGATTGCCGATCTGATTGCCCATCGTTTCAATGCAGCGCGCAAGAAACACAGTCTGACCGGACGGTCATTGAACCTTGATTGCAGCGGGTTTAAACGGCCCAGCGCCGATGGGCAGATGTCACTGTTCTGACACCTGCCCCGTGCGATAACCCATATCGATCACCCGACCCGTTTGATTGCGGCATGGCGTTTCTTGCCAACCGAAAGTCTTAGCAACTCGCCATCGTCAAAGGCATAGCTAAGAACGTGATGTTCTGGATCATCGATCTGCTTGTCTTCAATCCGCACAGCACCAGCCAAAACAAGTCTTCTGGCTTCGCTGTTGGATTTGGCAAACCCGGCCATCACGATCAAAGCCAAGACCCCCAAACCGTCTTTAAGTGCATCTGCGGTAAACTCGATGGTCGGAAGACCTTTGAGGTTGCCGTTTGAACCAAACACACCATCGACCGCTGATTTGACTGCATCCATGGCATCATCACCATGCGCAAGCCTTGTCGCTTCGTCGGCCAAAACGATCTTGGCTTCGTTCAGATCGGCACCCGACAGGTTTTCAAGCTGCTCGACATCCAAAAGCGGCAGATCCGTGAACAGACGCAGGAAACGGCCAACATCGCCATCCTCGCAATTGCGCCAGAACTGCCAGTAATCAAACGCGCTCAGTCGGTCCGCATTCAACCAAACAGCACCTGCTGCTGTTTTTCCCATCTTTACGCCTGATGACGTGGTCAGAAGCGGTGCAGTCATGCCAAACACCTCATTGCCATCAACGCGCCGAACCAGATCAACGCCATTGATGATGTTGGCCCACTGATCACCACCGCCCATCTGCGCACGGCAGCCAAAGCGACGCGACAGTTCAAGGAAATCAAACGCCTGCAGGATCATATAGTTGAACTCAAGGAAACTCAGGCTTTCCTGACGCTCAAGACGCGTGCGAACAGAATCAAATGACAGCATCCGGTTCACGGAAAAATGCCGTCCGACGTCACGCAAAAGATCAACATAGCCCAACTGATCAAGCCATTCGGCATTATTGACCAACACGGCACCGGTCGGGCCATTGCCAAACTTCAAAAACCGGTCAAACACCTGGCGGATGCCGGCAATGTTGGTTGCGATCTGTTCATCGTTCAGGATCGGCCGGGCGTCGGAGCGGAAGCTTGGATCGCCAATGCGCGTGGTCCCGCCACCTACCAGAACAATCGGCTTATGGCCGTGGCGCTGAAGCCAGCGCAACGTCATGATTGGCAGCAAGTGCCCGACATGAAGGCTGTCTGCGGTTGCATCAAAGCCGATGTAAACCGGAACGGCCTCTGATTTGGCAAGTACGGCATCAAGTCCATTAAACGAGGTGCATTGATGCACAAAGCCACGCGCGTGGAGGCTTCGCATCGCGTCAGACTCAAAGCTTGTCGCCGCTACTTCACTGGCGTTTTGCGGCGTTCGGATTTCTTCGATGGTATTTACGATCTTCATTTCGGTTGGTCCTTTTAAGCGGACCACCACCGGGAGACCGGGTTATGGAAAAACAAAAGGCCGCCCCGTGGCGGCCGACCCTTGATTTTCACATATCAAAACGCGCCGCACTTATGTGTGCAGCGGATAATAGGCGTTGTGATGTGCAATTACGTTTTCCATACCCAAAGGCATATGGCGAAAATTTCCCGCGGTCAAGCCACTTTGATTTCACCCCCGGAATTCCTGTAATGCCCCCGCCAAAGCCACCATCAAACGAAAACACCCGCTGGAATGCCAACGGGTGCCTAAAGGGTCGATGCTTTAAGTCGACTTAGCTGACAACGCGGTAACGCGCGTGAAGTGCCGGATTGTTCATCATGGTGGCACTGATCATTGGCTTGCCCGCGACCTCGTCGGCATTCTCTGATGCCTTAACCTTCGCGCGGTCATCGCTGCTGATATTGCCCGTTTCGCTAAGTGCCAGATCGCGTGCCGTTTCAAAGAAACGAAGACCACGCTTTTCCATGACATACAGGGTTTCACCACCCCATTCCCCGGTCCAGACAAGACCAGAAAGGCCCGCCATTTCCTTTTCAATCCGGGTTGGCGAAATCGGCATGCCAAGGCAGGTGGTCAGAAGGAAGGAAAGTTCAGCTGCGGTAACACCGTCTTCGCAGCATTCATCGGCAAGAACGGCCATAACAGCCATGGTGACGACCTTGAGCGAAACCTTGTCCGTTTCCAGCCCCGGAAAACGGTTTTGCTGAAGTTCGACAATGTCATTGGCAATACGATCAACGTCCCCACGGATCACATAACGCCCACGCCATACGCGACAACTTGTTCTGACTTCCCATTCTCGCATCTGCTTGTCCCACCCGTTTTTATTTGTCCCTGGGCGAAACGATACATTAATCATACATCACGTCAACATCTTTTTCGACATTTTGTATCATTTAGTACACTCAGAACGAAACCATTGATATCCAGCGGGGGAAACAGCGAATCCGTCTTGGTTTTCAATCGGATCCAGATAACCACGCGCCACCGCAACATGGAAATCACGGCTGAAGTTTTTAGGCATGCGCAAGTGATCCTGACGGCGCAGGATTCGGCGAATATCATCACGGGTTACAAAGCCCCGTCCATCGCGGTAATGCAGCCAGATCGCCGCAATCAGGATCGTTTCCGCAAAACCACGTGGCTGCAAACGCCCGATCAAATCGCCAAGCGATCCCATGAAGCTTGTGATGAAGGCACCTGGATCAATACCAACACCGGAATCGGCCGAACAAGCAGCGCCACCAACAGTTTTTCCCTGCATGACGCCACCTGTGCGGTCAGCGCCCTGCCCGTCATTTTCCGCGCGCTTCAAGGACTCATCAGAAGCCATCGCACCAGCATCCTGCCCACGCAAGACATGCATGGCGCCAGGACTTTGCGCAGCGGAACGTTCAGCACCAGCAGTCATATTTGACGGCATTTGCCCCGCCTGCATCTGCAACGGTTGACCAAACAAGGCAGCCATCACAACAGGCAGGCGTGCAGGCGGGATCGCGCATTCGAGATCCACCGGCCCGAAATCCCCTTCGCCCGTCAGTTTGACGTGAATTATTGCTGCCAAGGTTGCTACCACTCCTGATTTACACAACCGCAGTAACATACATTTTGTATAATATACAGCACTATTTTTCCGAATATGTATTTCTTGATACATTTTATGCTTTGTACGCAGACAATTTTGCCCTCGACAATCGGCCCATGCGGACCACACCATGAATGCAACAAATAAGGTGCGGGCAGCCGACCCGCGCCCGAACCAAAATCAAGATGAAAGCGCCCTGCTGCCCGCCCCAACGCCCGGAAAGCAGCAGGCCGATGCCACCAACAGGGAAGGACAGAA
This sequence comes from Thalassospira sp., assembly GCA_965228275.1. GTDB lineage: Bacteria > Pseudomonadota > Alphaproteobacteria > Rhodospirillales > Thalassospiraceae > Thalassospira. The sequence continues at coordinate 8,913 of OZ245802.1, forward strand.
TGAATGACACGCCTTTTGTTTCGTGAAGACGCCTATGCCAAAAGCTGTGATGCGGTTGTAAAAAGCATTTCTGATCGTGGTATCGAACTTGATCAGACCGTCTTTTACGCAACAGCAGGTGGTCAGGCTGGCGACATTGGAACATTAGAGACCGCATCAGGCGCGAGCATTCCGGTCGCAACCACGGTGAAGGATCGTGAAACCGGTCGCATCTTGCACATCATTGCTGATGATCACCCCCTGCCCCAGATTGGCGACACGGTAACGGCTGAACTTGATTGGGATAACCGCCATAAACTGATGCGTTTTCACACCTGCCTGCATTTGCTGTGCGCCGTAATCGAAGGCGATGTGACCGGCGGCAACATTGCCGCCCACAAGGCACGGCTTGATTTCAACCTGCCGGAGCTCAGTCTTGATAAGGACGAGGTCACTGAAAAGCTGAATGAACTGATCGCGCGCAATGCGGACGTTTATGACGGCGAAATCAGTGTCGCAGAACTTAAAGCCAATCCGGAACTGGTGCGCACCATGTCGGTTCAACCGCCAATGGATGGCAATTCAATCCGAACCGTGACGATCGAAGGGATCGATTTTCAGCCGTGCGGCGGCACCCATGTCCGCAAAACCGGGGAAATCGGCAAGGTATCCGTCGCCAAAATTGAAAAGAAGGGCCGTCAGAATCGCCGCATCAATATCGTTTTTGCCGACTGACCGCCCCATCACATAAAGCACCAATATCCAATCAAATGCGTAGCGGACGAAAATCTGCTGCGCATTTTGTTTGCAAAAGCATGCTCATAGACGGTCTGCTGGTTGCCAGTTCAGTTCAGGACCGTTACAAATTTGAAGAACCGGACATTACATAAACCGGACGCCACCACACAAAGATCGACACAATAACGCATTCAGGACCCCAACCTGGATCATGCAATACCCACCATTGCCAACCGGAGCTTGTCCATGACCAACCCACTTTCCGATGCACTGGTTTCCACCCAGTGGCTGGCGGATCACCTCGACGCACCGGATGTGCGCGTCGTTGATGCAAGCTGGTATATGCCAGCCGACAATAAAAATGCCCGCGAAATCCATGATGCGCAGCACATTCCAGGCGCCGTTTTCTTTGATATCGATGACATCGCAGCCGACGATAGCGCGCCTCTGCCGCACATGATGCCAGATGCGATCAAGTTTTCCGCCAAGGTCCGCAAGCTTGGACTTGGTGATGGCGTGCGCATTGTTGTCTACGGCCAGACCGGATCAGCACTTGCGGCGTGCCGCGCATGGTGGATGCTGCGCCATTTTGGTCATCACGATGTTGTTGTTCTTGATGGTGGCCTGCCCAAGTGGCTGGCGGAAAATCGCCCGGTGACCGACACCCCGACCCCGCCGCGCGAACGCCATTTCACCGCGCGCGCCAACAGCTTCTTGCTGCGTGAAATTGATCAGGTCATGTCAAACGTGAAGACCAAGCGCGAACAGCTTGTTGATGCCCGCGCAGGCGAACGTTTCCGCGGTGAGATTGGTGATCCGTGGGGTAAATCGGGCCATGTTCCAGGCTCCTACAACCTGCCTTTCAACATGCTTTTGAATGCGGATGGTACCTTTAAGGATGCAACCGCGATCAAGGCAGAGTTTGAAACAGCTGGTGTTGATCTCGATAAGCCGGTCGTCACCACCTGCGGATCTGGCGTGACGGCATGTGTGCTTGCGATGGGGGCTTATATCGCTGGCCACAAACAGGTCGCCGTCTTTGATGGATCATGGGCACAATGGGCCACCACCGAAGACAGCCCGGTTGATACCGGCCCGGCATAAACAGACTTTCAGATATAGACTGAGACATAAATGCCCGCATCGTCCCCTTATGGCCAGAACCTAGCTGATAACAGCCAAGATCGCGCCGGTGACGAGGCGGGCATTTTACTTGAACAGCTAAAATCCCCGACAGATACCGATATCGCTGCCATCACACGGCTTTGGATATCGACCGGCCTGATCCCCGCCATCCGCGATGCCAGACAGGATATCGAAAACTGCATCAATGCCGATCATGGCAGCCTGATCATCGCCCGCCACCCCGCGGATCAATCGATTATCGCCACCATGATGACTGGCCATGATGATATTTATGGCTGGATCCATTATCTTGCGATTGATACCTCGGCCCAAAGCCTTGGCATTGGGCGTGAACTGGTAATACTGGCCGAGGATATCTTGCGCATATCAGGCCTTACGGAAGTCCGTGTGACCATCGAAAACCCCGCGGCGGGTGATTTTTACGCCAAATTAGGCTATGACTTGTTGGAAAGCGCCACACCACAGGCAGCGTCTGAAGCAAATCAAAACATCATTATGCGCAAGAGCCTAACCCAATGACCCCATCTAATCCGCGCAAGCTCGAAGTTGTTGTCAGCTTCCTTGAAATGCACAATCCGCCCGACCGCGCACCGGCCATCGTCCCGCCGGGCAAGGTTGCCATCATCCGGGCGGAAGACCCGACCCTGTCCTTTTATCGCTACTTATATAATACAGTCGGCGAACCGTGGCTTTGGTGGCAACGCCGCCTGATGAGCGACGAGGAACTTGCGCCACTGATCGCGCAGCAGGAAACACATGTTTATGTGCTTTATGTCGCAGGCGTGCCCGCAGGCTATGCCGAACTTGATCTGACCGCACTTGAGACAGAGCGCGTTATTGACCTGCATTATATGGGTTTGATTCCCGATTTTATCGGTAAGGGCTTTGGCAAATACCTTCTGAACTGGGCGATTGATACCGCCTGGAGCCTTAAACCAGCCCGGGTTACGGTAAATACCTGCACTTTGGATCATCCAAGTGCATTGGGGGCTTACCAAAAGGCAGGCTTTGTTGTATACGACCAGCGAACGGACATTGTTGATGATCCGCGCGATATCGGGCTGATCCCGCATATTGACCATCATGTTGATCATGCTGGCCATAACCGTGGTGACGCGCCGGATAGCGAAAGTGCAAAGGAAAATGCAAATAATGCAGATTCTGGCACTTTGATCGTTGACTTTCCCGACCGCGCACGGTAACAAGCGCGCCTGAGTTTACCCAAGCCAGAGGATGATGACCCATGGCAGTGCCAAAGAAAAAAGTGACCAAGTCCCGTCAGGGCATGCGTCGCTCGCATGACAAGCTCGCCAAGGGCTCGTACCGCGAAGACAAAGAGACCGGCGAACTGCATCGCCCGCACCACATTGACCCGAACACCGGTATGTACCGTGGTCGTCAGGTGGTCGAGCCGAAGATGTAATTCCGTCCCGGAGAGCTCTTGCTCTTTGGCGGTTTGCGACGCTACAAAATTCCACGCAATCTGATTTCAGATGGCGTCTGGTTTAAAAAGGGATGAAGCCCAACGGCTTCATCCCTTTTTATTTGTCTGAGTGCAAAGCGTTCGTGGGTTTGGCAAACCACAAACAAAACGGGCGGCACAGTTCACTGCCCGCCCGCATACATGTGCCGCCTGCTTACACGCGATCCTATTTGATCCCATCGGTCCCGGTGCCACACACAATCACACCAACCCGCCCCGGATCAGACACGCCAAGACGATCCGTCATGATCGCAGCAATGCCTGCTGCCGCTGACAGCTCGACCGACAGACCAAGCTCCTTCCAAAGCCAACTTGCCGCCCTTTGCATTTCCTCGTCCGCGACAAGGGCGATGCGATCGACGTTCTTGCCAATCAGATCGACATTAAGGGCAGATGATTGACGCGGGGCCAGGCTTGTTGCCGCCGTATTCACACTTGGCAAAGTCACGACCTCATTGGCCTTAAGGCTTTCAAACAATGTAGCAGCCCCGGTTGGCTCAACCCCGATGATGCGGATCGACGGACGCAAAAGCCGTGCTGCCGTAGCGACACCAGAAATAAGCCCCCCACCACCAATCGCCACCACAAGGGTATCAAGGTCTGGTTGCTGCTCCAACAGCTCCAGCGCGATGGTCCCTTGGCCGGCAATGACCTTGGGATCGGCAAAGGGATGGATATAGGCCATGCCCGTTTCACGCGCATGATCCATGGCTGCACGGTTGGCGTCATCCCACACAGCACCGATCAGGGCGACATCAACGCCCTGCGCACGCAGCTTCTCGACCTTGGGCTTTGGGGTATTGGTCGGCAGGAAGATTTTGACCGGCACACCAAGCGTGCGAGCCGCATGGATAACCCCCATACCATGATTGCCGCCCGATGCGGTGCACAGCCCCTGAGATCGCTTGTCATCATCAAGGGCCAGTGCCGCATTCATCGCACCGCGTGCCTTGAACGATCCGGTGACCTGCATGTTTTCCAGCTTCAGGAACATTTCCGGAATAGTCTTAAGGGTCGTAAACCCCGACATGTCGGTGAAGTTATCAGCCTTCATCACGGGTGTTAGACGCATATGATTGGAAATGGCGCGACGCGCAGCACGGAAATCCTGAAGTTCGATCACGGGGCCCCCTTAACGTTAACTGTCATTTGGCCCATCGGTTCTGGTGGCGAGCCGACGGGCAGTCTCACAGAAATAACCCGGATCACTGATTTCACAATGGCTTTTGCGCAAAAAGCCTTGAAGCAGGGCGGCCAAGATGGTTTGTCTTAGATCGACAAATAACGGGCACACGCCCCGGCCCGAAGATAAGACCGCCCATCAAGGAGTAGCACCACCCATGTCTGCCAAAAGCCCCAAAAATCCTGCAACCCAGCTGGTTCATGCTGGTCGCCGTTCGAGCCAGTATCACGGCGTGGTCAATCCGCCGGTCCTGCATGCATCGACCATCCTGTTTGATAGCCTTGCCGAACTGGAAAAGGCTGGCGCCTCTGCACCGGGCAAGGTGACCTATGGTCGTCATGGCACCCCGACCCGTTTCCTGCTTGAAGAAGCGGTTGCCGAGCTTGAAGGCGGTTATGGAACCCTTTGTGTTTCATCGGGTGTGGCTGCGATCACGAACACGATCCTGGCATTCGTAAAGCCGGGCGATCATATTCTGGTCACCGACAGCACCTATTATCCGACTCGCAACCTGTGCAACAGCTTCCTTAAGAAGTTTGGCGTTGAGACCGAATATTACGATCCGACCATCGGTGGCGATATTGCGGGCCTGATCCGCGACAACACCGTTCTTGTCTGGTGCGAAAGCCCGGGATCACTGACGTTCGAGATGCAGGACATCCCGGCAATCGCCAAAGCCGCCCATGCGCGCGGCGTGAAGGTGTTGCTTGATAACACCTGGGCATCGCCGCTTCTGTGTCGTCCGTTTGAGCTTGGCGTCGATGTCTCGGTTCAGGCCGGAACGAAATACATCGTCGGTCATTCCGATGTCATGATGGGCACGATTACGACCGCGACCGAAGAAGACCTTCTGACCATCAAGAAACAGATCATCATTTCCGGTGATGCGATTGGGCCCGATGATTGCTATTTGGCGCAGCGCGGTCTTCGCACCCTTGGTGTCCGCCTTAAACAGCACCACGAAAGCGGTATCAAGGTTGCCCAGTGGCTGCAAACCCGCCCGGAAGTCAAACGAGTCCTGCACCCGGCCCTGCCCGATGATCCGGGTCATGCAATCTGGAAACGTGATTTCAGTGGTGCCAGCGGCCTGTTTTCATTCGTGATGCAGCCGGTTGAAAAAGCCCAGCTCGCCAATATGGTCGATAACATGGAACTGTTTGGCATGGGCTTTAGCTGGGGCGGCTTTGAAAGCCTAATCCTGCCGTCCGATCCGAAAAACATCCGCACCGCAACCAAGTGGGACGAAGACGGCCAACTGATCCGCCTGCATATCGGCTTGGAAGATCCGGATGATCTGATTGCTGATCTAAAAGCTGGTTTTGAACGGTTGGCGGCAAAATAGACCTACGAAAAAGTAATGATCGGCAAGAATCCTGTGTCACAAGGCACAGGATTTTTTTTGTTCAGGAAATTTAACAAGGTCCCAGCCCGAGACTATCCAGAAGATTAGCATCACTTTGAGAAACCTATCCTCAACAACAAGACCAACCCATTGATAACTAATATACAATTGCTTGAATGCTGACCAATTCTGACATCGAGCCATCTGCCTTTGCGTCGCTCAAAGATACGATTGTATAAGCCACCCCGCACATTTTTTTACCTGTGCCACCAGTCTTAATCGACGTCATCAAACAATCTCTCGTGGGGTTCTTAAATGGGTAAATACCTTTACGCGCCGCTTGCAGCGACTTTGCTGTTTTCAAGCCCGGCTGCACTTGCCGCTGATGCGCCGTCAAATGAGCAGCTTTTCGAAATGATGAAGGCGATGCAAAACAAGCTTGCATCACTCGAAGCTGAAAACAGCAAACTCCGCAACAGCCTTAGCAAGGCGGAAATGACAGCAGTCGCCCCAGCCGCACTTGGCGAGCTTCGTCAGGAGTTCGACAACAAAATTGAAGTTGTTAAAGCAGAGGTCGTTGCAACGTCGAACGCATCGCCGGCACAAAAACCGGCAAATGACGGCAAGGACCCTTGGGAGTTTACTGTTGGCACGACAGGCTATTACGTCTTTGGCGATGCCTTTGCTTATGTACGCCCAGGTTCTTCATCAAACGGTGTGAATGGCACTGGAGAGGCTGCTGACTACGTAGATCACACATTGGCACCAAGTATCGATATTTCAGCACTTTACAATGTTCCGGCGAGCTCATGGAATGTTGGTGCCGACTTCAGCTATTTGCATTCAAAAGAGACTGCCTCCAACAGTTCCGCAGTAAATGACACGACTGTTGCAGGTTTCGGTCTTTCATCGTCGGCTGCTGCGCAGACTTTCGACGGTACAAGTGACCTGTATCGTGCCATCGGCGGAATCAACGCCGGTTACAACTTCGTCAACTCTCCCGATGCAAACTTTGGTATTGATCTTGGCCTTCGCGGTGGTGGTCTCTCCCATGAGCTGAGAATTTCTTCAGATGCCAATAGAGAATACAACAACCGTATGCGCTTCGTTGGCGCGGGGCCGCGCATTGGCTTCTCCGGAAGCTATGAACTGGGTGGAGGTTTCGGACTTGTCGGCGCGACCGGTGGGACCATGCTGATTGGTTACAGCAATCTGGAACAGATCCAGCCACAAGACAATGAACGCCTTGAAGAAGATGGTCTGCGCGTCGTTCCAGTCTTTGATGCACGCTTTGCAGGATCTTACGACACAAACTTCGGCGGAATGGGTTTTGGTGTTGAACTGGGCTTGAAAGCTGAACACTGGACCAACTTGCCTGCTTGGTATTCCCCAAGTCACAACGCATCAGTTAATCCGAGCAAGAGCGACGCTGACGATATGACCTTCGTTGGTCCTTACTTGGAGATCAAAGGCACATTCTAAGCCTTTCATACAAGATAATAACGGCGCGGAACTTCCGCGCCGTTTTTCATTTGGCTGAGATCTCAAACTCGACCGTCACAAACAACAACTCCGTCTCGCCGGTATTTTCCAGATCATGGACAAACCCCGTTTCGGGCGTGAGATCAAAGGACTTGGTGTCGCCTGCCTTGTATTCGATATCCACGATGCTGCCATCGGCGTAGCGTGATCGACCAAAACCATCTGTCATAACCGTCCAGAAATATGGTTTGTCATGGCAGTGGGCAGCAATGCGATCGCCAGGTGCCAGATGCATATGCCAGACAGTCATCGTGGCTGTTTGATGCACCATCCGGGTTCCAATCGCGTGATTATTAAAACCCGCGGCAAATTCCGCCCGCAATTCGGGCGGAATGTCATCAAGGCGGATCAAACCATCAGGCTGCTTTGGCCGGGACATAATCAGTGTAACCCTTATCATCGCCACCAAACAGCGTCGCCCCATCAAGCTCATCAAGCGCGACATCATTCTCGAACCGCGACACCAGATCCGGGTTGGCGATAAACGGGCGGCCATAGGCGACAAGATCGGCATAACCGGCCTTCAGGATCGCCTCGCCGCGCTCTTTGGTGTACTTGCCCGCAACAATGATAGAACCGGAATATGCCGCGCGCAGGTCTTTGCGGAACTGTTCGGGGATCTCCGGGGCATCATCCCAATCAGCTTCTGACAAATGGATATAGGCCAGTCCGATACGATCAATCTCTGCCGCGGCCTTGATGATCGTATCGATGATGGTCGGATCATTCATGTTGCGCTGTGTGATGAACGGGGCCAGTCGAATGCCGGTGCGGTCGGCACCAACTTCACCAGCAACCGCTTCGCAAACCTCGCGCAGGAAACGAATACGGTTTTCCTGCGATCCGCCATAGTCATCGTCGCGCTGGTTTGAGGTCGTCCGAAGGAACTGATCCACCAGATAGCCGTTCGCACCGTGAATTTCGACACCATCAAAGCCAGCCGCAATCGCATTGGCCGCACCTTTGCGGAAGTCTTCGATGATGTCCTGAATGTCTTCACGGGTCAGAGCGCGTGGTGGAGTGCAATCAACCATGCCACCCTGCCCGGTTTTGGGGTCAACCACCCAAACCTGCGCATCGGGCGAAAGTGCCGAAGGTGCAACCGGCTTGCCGTCTGCGTGGAAGCTTTCATGGCTCATGCGTCCGACATGCCAAAGCTGCAGGAAAATCCGACCGCCGGCATCGTGGACAGCCTTGGTCACCTTTCCCCAGCCATCAATTTGCGCATCGCTATAAATGCCCGGCGTAAAGGAATATCCCCGGCCCTGTTTGGAGATCTGGGTGGCTTCGGAAATGATCAGGCCGGTGGTTGCGCGCTGTGCGTAATACGTTCCCATCATCTCGTTGGGAATGTCGCCTGGCTGATCGGTGCGGCAGCGGGTCATTGGGGCCATTACCATCCGGTTTGGCAGCTCAAGACCGCGCAAGTCATAAGAGGTGAAAAGTGGGTTGTTCATCGCATTCATCCTGTCATTCAAACAAGGAGGCCCCGGTCACGATGACATGCAATCGTTCTGGCATATGCAATGGTGCGGAGGGGGTTGGCGAACAGTAAACCGACTTGGGAAATACTGTTGGTTCAATCACATACGCTAGGCTGCAAGCTCATGACCAGGGCGTTGGGGTCATTGAGATCATCCTATCATTGCGGAAATTCGGAATAATTCCTAAATTCTGACATTATCTTTTTGGGAATTCCGAACAATGGATCTATTGACCAACCTTTCGCTGTTTATCCGGATTGTCGAAAAAGGTGGCCTTGCCGCCGCCGGGCGCGATTTCGGCTTCTCCCCGGCGTCTGTTTCCGAACGGGTCAGCGCCCTTGAAGATCATTATGGCGCCCGCCTTCTCACCCGCACCACGCGGGCAATCAGCCTGACGGACGAAGGACGCACATTGCTTGAAGGTGCACGCCAACTGGTCAGCGAAGCCACAGATCTTCGATCACAGGTCCGCCATGGCGCAGATCATTTGTCGGGACGCATTCGTATCAGTGCGACTTTTGATCTTGGACAGCATCGAATTGATCCGATCATCAATGCCTTCATTGAACAGCATCCTGATATCGAGATCGATTTCCTGTTATCGGACGGCTATGTCGATCTTGTCGGACAAGGCATCGATCTTGCCGTGCGCTATGGCAAGCTTTCCGACAGCAGCCTGAAACGCCGCAAACTGGGTGATATCCATCGCTTTGCCTGTGCAGCGCCAAGCTACATTGCCAAACACGGCGAACCGCAAACACCAGCAGACCTTACCAATCACAATTGCCTTGTCATGCGCTTTGGTGATCAGCCCGAACAGGAATGGCCATTCACGATCGATGGCAAGAAACAGATGGTTCAGGTGCGCGGCAACCGCACGACAAATGAAGGCGCATTGATCCGGCAATGGGCGGCAGAGGGATATGGCATCTGCATGAAATCGCACTGGGATCTTGAAGAAGATGTCAAAGCCGGTCGTCTTGTCCCGATCCTGACCGATTTCGCCCCGCCAACCAATGACCTGCAACTGGTCTATGCAGCCGGACGCAGCATGCCCAAACGCGTGCGGTGCCTGATGGATGCAATTTCAGCCTATTTCGCGGATCCCAAGGTATCCCGGGAACCGCTCGATCACTTCGCCATCAGCCAAAACCACGGTTAGCCTGCGCACACGTTATCAGGCGGCTTTACGCATCAAAGGCGAAAATGCAGCCGAAACGATAAAGATCGCGGCGGCTGAGATGACGATGCTGGGTCCGGCGGGGGTATCGACATGCCAGGAAAGCGCGATGCCAGCCATTACCGCAGCCGCACCAAACAAAGCTGCTCCGATTGCCATTTGCTCTGGCGTTCTGGCAAAGAAACGTGCGCTGGCAGCAGGCACGATCAAAAGCGCTGTAATCAGAAGAACACCAACAATCTTGATCGCCATGCCAATCACAAGCGCCATCAGCAGCATAAAGATCAGACGCAGCCGTTCGACCGGAATACTTTCGGCTGCTGCAATTTCTGGACTGACAGTCAAAGCCAGAAGCGGTCGCCACATCCAGGTCAGCATGGAAAGCGCAAACGCCCCGCCAAGCGCCAGAAGCCAGATATCAGCAACATTGACCGCCAAGATATCGCCAAACAGATAAGCCATCAGATCAACGGCAACACCTTGGACAAAGGCCAGTGCAACCATGCCAAGCGCCAGTGTTGAATGGGCCAACATGCCAAGGACGGTATCGTTGCCAATCCGCGATTGCCGTTGACCATATGCCAGGATCAGAGCGGCAGCCAAACAGGTCGCGATCATGCCGATCCGGACATCAACGCCAATCAGAAGACCAAGCGCCACACCAAGCAACGCGGTATGGGCAAGCATGTCGCCAAAGAACGCCATGCGCCGCCAAACGATAAAGGCGCCGAACGGCCCGCAAACCATTGCCAACAAAACACCGCCCAATACGGCACGGAACAGGAAATCATCCATCATTTGCTGGTTCCTGCCCGTTCTTTGACGGCATGGTCGTGGTTATGATCGTGATTGTGCTGATGGCCATGATCATGGTGGTGATGATGGTCGTGCGCGTGATCATGGCTGTGATCATGCCCGCAACCGCCAACAACATGCCCTGAAAGATCATGCTCGTGATCATGTTCATGGTGATAGATGCCAATCGCATCCGCTTCACGCACACCAAACAGTGACCGATATTCCGGGTGCTGGCGCACGGTTTCCGGAATACCCGAACAACAAACATGGCGGTTAAAGCACACCACCTGATCGGTCTTGGCCATCACCAGATGCAAATCATGCGAGATCATCAAAACCGCACAATTGAGCTCCTTGCGGATATCATCGATCAGGCGATACAGCTCCGCCTGCCCGCTGACATCAACACCTTGTGTCGGCTCATCAAGCACCAGCAATTCAGGCCGTAGCAACAATGTGCGCGCCAACATCACGCGCTGAGTCTCACCACCCGAAAGACGGCTCATCTGCGCATCAATGACATGGCCAGCGCCAACCTGCTCAAGCACCTTTTCACATTCAGCGCGACTGGCCGAGCGGGTCAGCGTCAGGAAACGCTTCACCGTCATTGGCAAAACCTGATCAATGGCAAGTTTTTGCGGCACATAGCCGATCTTAAGCCCGCGCTTGCGCACGACCTCGCCACTATCAGCCTGCTGTAAGCCCAAAAGGGTTTTAACAAGCGTCGATTTGCCCGCCCCGTTCGGGCCGATCAGGGTAATGATTTCACCGGGATGGATGGAAAGCGACACCTGATCAAGCACACGTTCATTGCCAAATGACAGGGTCAGCTCCCGCCCCTCAATGAGCGGCGCAGTCATGGCAAAGCCCCTTGATCTCGACTGTGGTTGCCTCAATCGTGAAACCAACGCCACTGGCAGCCTTGCGCACCGCATTGCTCATATCTTCATTCACGGCCTCGGCCACACGGCCGCATTTCGTGCAAATGAAATACTGCCCCAGATGTTCGCAATCAGGGCGGTCACAGCCGAAATAGGCATTAAGCGATTCAATACGATGCACCAAGCCAAGCTCGGTCAGGAATTCAAGCGCGCGATAGACCGTTGGCGGCTGAACACGCTGCCCTTCGGCGGTTAGCGCATCAAGCAGCTCATAGGCCGTAACCGCCTTGTGCGATTGCCAGATCAGTGTGAAAACCTTGCGGCGCATATCGGTAAAGCGCGCATTTTCGGCCTCACAGACTTTCTCTGCCTGCACAAGTGCGCTATTCACACATCTGTCGTGATCGTGGCCCTTTTTCGGGAAAAGATCGCTCATACTTGAATATCTCATATCAACGGCGAGCTGGCGGCACTCAGGGTCAAAGTCAATTTGCCCTAAAAAGCCGTGGCATCTGATGAAGTGTTATAATATATCATTTTCTGACGTGCCGAACGTAAAAAGTCAACCATCATCGACCGGAGCATCCCATGACGGCCGCGCAGATCACAGGCAATGACCAGATTGCCGACAAACTGAAATTCAATGATAACGGCCTGATCCCGGCAATCGCCCAGCAACATGACACGGGCGAAGTCCTGATGATGGCCTGGATGAACCGTGATGCGGTGCTTGAAACCCTGTCGACCGGGCGGGTTTGCTATTTCTCACGTTCGCGCGAGAAGCTTTGGCGCAAGGGCGAAAGCAGCGGTCAGGTCCAGAACCTTGTCGATTTTCGCTATGACTGCGATCAGGACACGGTCCTTGTACAGGTCGATCAGCTTGGCGTTGCCTGCCACACCGGGCGTCGTAATTGCTTTTACTTTGCCGCACGTGATGGTGCTGAAATCGTGATTTCCGAACCGGAAGTCTCGGTTGATGAGCTTTATGGCAAGAAATAACGGATAAGACGCGCGCACCATGGCCCTTTCAGACGAACAGTTCGAACGCATCGCAACCACGGTCATTACCGGTTTTTTGGGCAGTGGCAAGACCACGCTTCTCAATGCCCTTTTGCCCCAGGATGGCATGGATAAAACTGCTGTTCTGATCAACGAGTTTGGCGAGATCGGGCTTGATCATCTGTTGGTACGCGAAGTGTCCGAAGATGTGGTGCTGCTCAATTCCGGCTGCATTTGCTGCTCGGTGCGCGGTGATCTGATCTCGGGTCTGCGGGATTTGTTTGTCAAACGCACACGTGGCGAGATCCCCGAATTTGATCGGGTGATCATTGAAACCACCGGCCTTGCCGACCCGGCGCCGATCCTTCACACCCTGATGACCGACCCGTTACTCACCACCAAGTTCCGGCTTGATAGTGTCGTGACCACAGTTGATGCGATCCATGGCGCGGGGCAGCTTGATAACCATCCCGAAAGCGTCAAACAGGCCGCCGTTGCCGACCGCATCCTGATGACCAAATCCGATCTGGTGGATGATAAAACGCGTGCGAACCTTGAAGCCCGTCTGCGCGCGCTTAACCCCGCAGCCCCCATCTATCCGGTAGTGAATGGCGATATCGTGGTTGCCAAGCTGTTTAATGCCGGGCTGTATGACCCAAGCACCAAAAGCATGGATGTGCAGAAATGGCTGCGTGATGAAGCCTATGAACAGCATGGCGATGAGCATCATCATGATCATGCGCATGATCACGAGCATTCTGACGATCATGGCCACAGCCATGACCACGCGCATGACCACCACCATCACGACGTGAACCGTCACGATGACCATATCCGGTCATTCTGCATTACCTTTGATGAACCGCTGCATTGGGATGCATTTGTCACCTGGGCTGAGATTTTCACCCAGATGCGCGGCGAAAGCCTTTTGCGCGTCAAAGGCATCCTTAACCTTGTCGGCGAAGATGCGCCGGTCGCCATTCACGCGGTTCAGCATATCTTCCACCCGCCGGCATCCCTGCCCGCCTGGCCAAGTGATGATCATCGATCAAAGATCGTTTTCATCACCAAGGATCTGGGCCCGCAGGTCATTCGGGACTCCCTGTATCATTTGAATGCCGCGGTCAGCGAAACCAGTGAAAACGGACCGACTGCGTAAAAAGCCGATCGGTTTGAGCCACATCAAGGATATGCAATCTGGCTTGGGGCAATGTCGTACTTGGCTTGATACAGCCTCACTCTAAGTCCTGAACTCAGGGCGGCCCAACATACCCGGTCGCCCCTTTTCTTTGTCCAAAACTCTTTTGACACAAAGACTTCTGCCCAGCGCCCTTCCCCATTGAACAGCAGCAACCATCCAAGAGTACAGGTTGCAGCGCGATGACGTCGGACTAAATCAGGCACATGTTGGGCAAACTGACACCTTATCGTCATTTGATCATGACAATGACAGCATCCAAAATGACAACAATCAAACACAGGGGGTAAACCATCATGATTTACCGAAACTGGCAGGGTACGGAAATTCCGGCTCTCGGATTTGGGACCTACGAGCTTAACAATGACGAAGCGGCCGACATGGTCCTTGAGGCTGCGAAAATCGGCTATCGCCATTTCGACACGGCCCAGATGTATCACAACGAAGAAGGCGTCGGTCGCGGACTTAAGGCATCGGGCCTTGCACGTGACGACTATTTCCTGACCACCAAGGTCTGGTACGACAAATTCCAAAGCGGTGATTTGCAAACATCGGTCGTTGAATCCCTTCGCAAGCTTGATCTTGATCATGTTGACCTTCTGCTTTTGCATTGGCCAACCGATGAAATCCCGCTTGATGAAACGCTGGCCGCTTTGAACGAGGTCAAAAACCTTGGCATGACGCGCCTGATCGGGATTTCAAACTTCCCGACGGCCCTGATCGACAAGGCCGTTGCGCACAGCAACCTTCCGCTTACGGTCAATCAGGTGGAATACCACCCCTATCTTGACCAGTCGAAGGTACTTGAAAGCCTGCGCGCGCATGACATGCTCCTGACCGCCTATTGCCCCATTGCCCGCGGCACCGTGATGAAAGATCCGATCTTAAAGGCGATTGGCGAAAAATATGACAAGTCAGCGGCCCAGGTAACCCTGCGCTGGTTGATGCAACAAGATGGCGTGATGGCAATCCCGAAATCGGGCTCGCCCAAAAATGCGGCGGCCAATTTCGATATCTTTGATTTCGAATTGTCTGAAAACGACATGGCGGCAATCCATGATCTCGCCAATCCGGAAGGCCGCCTGATCGATCCATCCTTCGCCCCGAAATGGGACGAAGCCGCCTGATCCTCGCACCACCAAACGACATATCAACGCATAAAATTACCAAGACCGGCTGCATTCGCGCCGGTCTTTTGCGTTGACAATCAGGCCTGTATCAAAAACGGGCGAATTAACGCCCGCACATGCCGCCAACTTGTTTCGCACATGCGAAAAGCGTAATCTGGTCACATTCATCAGACAAAAGACTGTCGCGCGAAATGACCCA
Organism: Thalassospira sp.; assembly: GCA_965228275.1. Taxonomy (GTDB): domain Bacteria; phylum Pseudomonadota; class Alphaproteobacteria; order Rhodospirillales; family Thalassospiraceae; genus Thalassospira. Next base: position 24,195 of record OZ245802.1, read on the forward strand.
GACCACCGCCAACACCACAGACCAAGCAACCGCCAATGCCCCCAAAAAAGACGATATTTCCCATCGCCTTTACGAGGATGTCTTGGCCCTTCTGCTTGGCACCATGGTGGTCTCGCTTGGTGTGACACTTTATAGCGAAAGCGTTCTGGTCACGGGCAGCACGGCCGGTGCGGCGCTTTTGATCGAACATGCGACGGGCCTGTCATTTGGCCTGATCTTCTTTGTGATCAACCTGCCCTTTTACTGGCTGGCTTTCAAACGCATGGGCATGGCCTTCACGGTCAAAACCTTCATCGCGGTTGGTCTTGTTTCCGGCTTTTCCAAACTGACGCCAATGATGATCGACTTTGAAATGCTCAATCCGGTCTATGCCGCGATTGCCGGTGGTGCGCTGATGGGGATCGGCCTTCTGATGCTGTTCCGCCACCGGGCAGGCCTTGGCGGGATCAATATCCTCGCCCTTTACCTGCAGGAACATTTCGGCATCCGCGCTGGCTATTTCCAGCTCGCCGTCGATTTTGTCATCCTCGTCTGCGCCTTCCTGACCCTGCCCTTTGACAAGGTCCTGCTGTCGATTCTCGGTGCGGTTGTGCTGAACCTGATCATCGCGCTGAACCATCGTCCGGGGCGGTATCTCGCAGCCCGTTAATTAGGCAGCAGCAGAGATTATTTCTCTTTTTAGAAGCCTCACAAACGCCACTGATCTCCCCACCACGAAACCAGAGATAACGCCGCTGCTGACACTATCAAGGATTTGATAGTCAATGGTGGTGTCAAAGCCAGCATTCGTCGCTGACAGGTATCCAAGCGCGTACTTGCAGGCAAACACGCTCATGCCGATCAACAAAACCTGATTGGTCCCGGGCACCTTAAGCGAACCACTCGACAAGACGGCAATGATCGGCCGGTTGCGATTGAGCATGAAAAATACCCCTGCTGTCAGGCTCAGCGCCACAATCCAACTGATCCAGCCAATCATGGACCAGCCGCCGCCTCCCAGCCCCAAAATGAAAGTTGCCAGGATTCCGATTGCCGGGGGAATGATGACACCGCGCAAAGAAATTGTGCGATCACGGCGCGATGAAATTCCCCACCACAGCATCACGGCGAAGACGGCGTAAACCCAAAGCGGAGTGTGAAGGATAATCTCGGTCATTCGGGCATTCCTTGTGGGGCAGCAAGGACACAATGTAAACATTGTTAACTTTTGCGCGCAAGCAAAAACCCGGTAAGGCCATTCATTTTAAGATCAATATGTTGGAAGAAAAATGGCGATCCCTGCAGGACTCGAACCTGCAACCTACAGATTAGAAGTCTGTTGCTCTATCCAGTTGAGCTAAGGGACCGCTGGGTGGGGTGGTTTGCTTTTCCCCGGGGCATGGCATTGGGCGCCTGCCCGATATGATTTCAGGATTTAACGTCCCCTGTCAGACGAAACGGGGCGGATACCCGCCCCGATGATTGGTCTTGGCTTACAGATCAGACCGCGATCAGACGACGCGTTTGAAAGCGAAGTTGTCAGCGTAGGATTTGATCTGGACCTTGCGCGGCTTGGGCTGTTCGATATCAGCGATCAGCTTGTGCTTGGCAGCGAAGGCCTGAGCTTCTTCGAGGGTTTCGAAATACATGCGGACCTGGCCACGGGTATCGGTCGAACCGATCCAGCCCATCAGCTGATCAGCGACTTTTTTCGCACCCGGTTCAAATTCCATGACCCAGTGCTTGGTCGCAGCCTGACCGGACTGCATGGCGTTCTTGGCAGGTTTGTAAACACGGACCTTCATCGGGACCCTCGTCTTGACCGTCGGGATAAGATGGTGATGGCAGTTAAGCGGGCCTCTCTAACCCCTGCTATCACATCATCTTTTACACCCTTTGCCGCAAATTGAAAATCCCGTGTGGGATCAGATACTGCAACAAAGGGGGAAATGGTCGGGAAGGCGAGATTCGAACTCGCGACCCCCTGCTCCCAAAGCAGGTACGCTACCAGACTGCGCTACTCCCCGACGCGGATGTGGATTTAGCACCATCTTGCTGGGTGGGCAAGACCGCATTACACGATTTTGTCGAAAAAAATGCACAAAAACCAAAGGCCGCAGATATCCTCTGCGGCCTTGCTATTGCTGATTGATCTTTTGTACTGTGCGGCACTGTCTTGCAAGGGCCTAGCGCGGCAGGCCTTCGACTTTCTCGCCGACCTCAAATCCCATCCGATCAGACGCACCACCATTCAGCTCCAGCACAAAGCGCACGGGCTTTGGCGACGGAATGATGGTTTCTGATTGCGGCACGGTACGTTTTTCAATGCCAACAATCGTGCCACTGGCATCAATGAACAACATATCAAGCGAGATGAAGGTGTTCTTCATCCACATCGAAATGTTATGCGCGCCGCCGAAATCAAACAGCATCCCCGCATCATCAGCCATTTCTGTTCGGAACATCAAACCACGCGAACGTTCTTCTGGTGTGATGGCCATTTCGACATTAAAGACTTCGCCATCGACCAGAATGCGTGATCGTTCAAACCCGGTTGCCTTTGCATTCAGCCCGGCAACGACTGCCGCGCTGATAAAGCACACCACCAAAGCCATCTGAAAGAACGACTTCATACCCCATATCCTCTTAGTCTTCTGACGCGTTCGCGAACCTCATCGCGAATTGCGCCACCCCGCCATGGATCAGCAAGAGTTGTAAACAACTCCCCTGCCGGCTGTCTGCCACGGCTATGCGACCATTTTATGACACGCAGGATATTTTTCGCTGTGATGGGTAACACAGATGGTATTTCGATCCCGTTAATGGTTGCCCAGACACCGGACCAACAGCGTGCGACCCCATATGGACTATATCCTCCGCCACCCAGAACAAGGGCCCTTGGTGCCAAACGGGTCATCGCCCCCACGACTTCCCAGATCGACTGATTGCCCAAAAGCTGCCTTGAAAGTGGATCTTCGGCTAGCGTATCACATCCACATTGTAAAACAACAGCTTGTGGCGCATAACTTAATGCAAGAGGAATCAAATATTCATGCAGCACATAGCGCATTTCATCGTCATGCATCTCGCCCGGCATGGGTAGATTGCGTGCCATGCCGCCTGCCACATCATCAATTGATCCGGTCTTTGGCCATAAATCTTCCTGATGCATCGAAACGGTCAAAACCCGGTCATCATCGGCAAAGGCATATTGCACCCCATCGCCATGATGGGCATCAATATCGACATAAAGCACCCGATCCAGCCCCGAATCGAGAAGCGCATATATCCCCAAAACCGGGTCATTGAAGTAGCAAAAGCCCGATGCACGGTCGCGCAATCCATGATGCGTGCCACCCGCCGGATGATGGATGATGCCCCCATCGGCAATCAGCTGGGCCGCCATGATCGACGATCCGGCCGCAGTCGCCGGACGCCGGAAAATTTCCGGATAGATCGGGTTGCCGTTTTTACCCAGACCGAACCTGACCATCATGTCTTCTGGCAGGGCCTGATCACGTTCGGCCTGCATCACCGCATCGACATAATCGGGAGCGTGGAAGCGTGAAAGCTGATCGGGTGTTGCGACCGGTCCGGTCAAATAGGTGGTTTCATCGACCCAGCCCAACGCATGGACCATATCAACCACCAACGACACCCGCGGGATCGCCAAGGGGTGTTTGGGCCCGTAGCTTGAACCACGGTAAATCTCGGCCGCAATCATGCGCGGTGTGATCGCACTTTGGCGATGATCAGGAAGGCTGTTGGTAATCGTCACGATATCAAGCTGGATGGGGTTGCATGCATGGCAAAGAGGATTGACCGTTTCCCCCTGCTCTTTCAAGTTCTGTTTTTGTTGCAAAGGGAAGGAGCTTTGAAATGTCGCTTTCGAACTATGCCTTTCTGATCAAGGCCGATGGATATCCCGCATCCGGGCAAGCCATGACACTGCCCGGCGATGGATTCACCACGCATATCTTTGCCGCGTCCGATATCAATTCACTGATCAATGCTGCCATCACGCTGATCGAAGACGGCATTCAACTGATTGAAACATGCGGCGGGTTTGGTCCTGATGATTTTGCGGCCCTGTCCGATGCGATTGGCGGGCGCGTCGCCCTTGGTCAGATGCATTTTGACGAAACCAATAAATTGCTGCTGGGCAAGTTGATCGCCGATTGACCGATCCGGTGCCTTGGCGCAATCTGTGATTGCCACATGATAATTTACTGCCACCGCAATACATCATTACAAAGGACATCCCGTGCCCCCGCCCCGTCCTTCCAGATTTCGCGCGCGCCTGACGGCGGCTGTTGTTACGTTTGTCGTCCTCGTTGCCATTGCAGCAAGCCTGGCCTTGCGCGGGCTGACCGACTTTGATTTGTCCGGCCGATATATCGAGAACCTGACATTTGATAGCGCTGGGAACAGCTTATCAGGCACGCTTGTCCTGCCCGATGCAAACCATGACGGACCGATTGCCATTATGGTGCATGGCGATGGGCCGCAGGATCGCTTTTCCGGTGATGCCTACTTGCCGCTGATCAACGCACTTCTCGATCGCGGTATTGGCATCTATAGCTGGGATAAGGCCGGTATCGGCCACAGCACGGGCAACTGGCTTGATCAATCCATGACGGATCGCGCGGTTGAAACCAAGGCCGCCTTTGACATGCTTTCGGCCAAACGCCCAACCCAACAGGGCAAGATCGGCTTGCTTGGCTTCTCACAAGCTGGCTGGGTGATCCCCAAGACATCACCAATGATCGCCAACAATGCGTTTAACGTCATCATTGGGGGTGCCATCAATTGGCAGGATCAGGGCGCGTTTTACACGCGACAACGCCTTCTGGCTGAGGGGTTAAATGACACGGAGATATCGGAACGGATCGCAGAAAACCTGAAGCGCGATGAGATGACTTTCGCACCTGATGCCGATTACCAATCCTACATCGCAGCAACCGATGATCCGCACCCGATGTCAGAAGACCGGTTTGGCTTTGTGAAGCGCAATATCAACAGTGACGCAACAGCCGATCTGAAACGTCTACGCGCGCCAACACTGGCTATTTTTGGGGCCGATGATCTTAATGTCGATGCCCGCAATGATGCCGCGATCTATCGCGATCTGTTGGAAGGTCGACACCCGCAAAATGAGGTCACGTTGATCCCGGACGCCACCCACGGATTGCTGCGTGCCGGATTGTTCAATTATCAACTCGCCCATCAGATGCCGCTGGATCGCCAGATCCTGTTTTTGGTGATGGGGCAATATGCCTATGCATCAGACGCCCTTGATCACATTACCGAATGGATCAACTCGGCGCGCCGTGCAAACTAAGGTCCGTTACATTCAGATGCATGGTGGTTGAGGATTGAAATCCGAACAGGTGCTTGAATGGGCCAATGTCATTGGTTTCAATCGCGCGAAAGCCGCATCGTTCATAAAGCGCGCGGGCACGCGGATTGATATCGATGACATCCAGCCGGACTTTTGACAGCCCGCGTTGATGTGCCGTTTGCGCCACCGCTTCCAAAAGTGCGGTACCAACACCCTGCCCGCGTGCCTTGGGATCGACAAAGATGCCATCCATCAAAAGAATGTCATCCGTCAGTTCACGATCAAGCATCGCCAGTAAAAGCCCGCGCCAAAGCCCGCCCCATGATCCATAGATCCCGCGTAGGTCTTCAAGGTCACCACCAACAAAGGCACCTTGTTTGGTCTTGAACCCGGCAACGCCCAGCAAACTGCCATCATCGGCAATCGCGCTGATCGCGTGATCGGGGCCGATGGCACTTTTAACAAAAGCCAATGCCTTGTCTTCGGGTTTCAAAAGGACGGTCAGTTTCTGGCGAAAGGCTTCCCAGAACAGATCGCAGGCCTGATCAATATGATCGGCAGCCAATCCCGGTCGAATGGTAAATCCCTGATGTTTCATATCTGTCTTCCGCTTTACGCCCCCGGATTAGAGATAGAGAAAACATCACGAACCACAAGTCAAAGGTGTTATTTAATTCACCAAGGCGATTAACCGGAACTGGCCCGTGGGCGGATGATCTTGCCGCTTTTGCGCTGTTCAAACAGATGCGCGATCCAGCCGGTCATGCGCCCCACGGCAAAAATGCCAAGCCCCGCCCCCTTTGGCAGCCCAAGTTCACGCTCCACCAACGCCAACCCGAAATCAAGACTGGGATGAAGCCCGGTTCTCTCGGTGACCTTATGAGCAATCCTTGACCAAAACGCGTCACCGGCTTGCCCACACGCCACCATCAATGCCCGCGTTCTGGGATCACCATCGGGATAAAGTGGATGACCAAAGCCGGGCGGGACCAGCTCAGCATCAAAATCACCACCCGCCTTTTCTACTTGATCCATCCATGCCCGACATTTGGGCGTCAATCCACCATGGCGCGCGCCGGAAAGTGTCGAAAGTCCGGCCATCAAGGATGCCGGGATCGACGAACCGGCCGATGCTGCAACACGGACCGCATAGGCGGACGCATTCAATTCATGATCGGCACACAGCACGAGTGCACGCCGCAAAATATCAGGTGCGTCGTCATGGCTGGACCAAGCTTTAGCCAGCAGTAGATGAATAGGACTTTCCCCGTCATCCCGAACGCCCGCCGCCGCCAGCGCACCCAGCCGCACAATCTTGGCAGCAAACGGGCGACCATCCCCGCGCACCGAACCGGTCATAAGGTCTGCCATCATCATGACCATGCGTTCAAATGGCATGGCGTGATCGGCCGGAATGAAATCAGCTGCTGCGTTCAACGCTGGATCACATCGCAGCCCGGTCAAGTGCCTCGCCATATCTTCAAGTGTCATGGTCGCGGCAAGATCGACCGCATTTTGACCGCGATAGTAAAACTGCCCATCAGCAATCCGGGTGATGTTCGACACCAGGATCGGCTCGCCCCAATCAATGGTCGATGCTGCTACCGACTGGCGGGACCGCCCGCGCCGTTTGCGATCATGCAGTTTGGCGATATCACGCCTGTCATACAGGCTTTTGCGCGCATCGCCTGGATGGGCGATGGCGCGCACAATACCGCGACTGACATAGGCATATAGCGTGTCGCGCGATATGCCGACCTGGGTGCAAACGTCTGCTGCGGACAAAGTACAAAATGATCCGTCATCGATTTTTTTCATATTGATTATCTTGATCAAGATTGACCGTTTGTCTAGTCCCGCATGATGCTCTGGGCACCAGTCGTTCCGCCCCATAAAAAGGAAACGTCATCATGCAAACCCGCTTTACCCCTCAGATCGCCACCGCCCTTGGCCTGTCAGAATCACCTGACATCCAGATCAACGGACTTGAGACCCTGCCGTCCTATTTTGCCGTGTCCGAACTTGCCTCGGCCTCCATCGGCATGGCGGCGGCCATGATTGCCCAATGGCGCGCACTCGAGACTGGCACTGTCGGACAGATCAACATTGATCAAAGACTGGCATCGAAATGGTTTGATATGACCATTCGCCCACAAGGTTGGGACCTGCCCAGCATCTGGGACCCGCTGGCCGGTGATTATCAAACGCGCGGTGGCTGGATCCGTTTGCATACCAACGCCCCGCACCATCGAAAGGCCGCCTTGTCCGTCCTCGGCAACAACGAAACCCACGATGACCTTGCCATGGCCGTGCGGGATTGGAACGCTGATGACCTGGAAAGCGCTATTGTCAGCGCCAACGGATGTGCAGCCACCATGCGCAGCATCACGGACTGGCAGCACCATCCGCAAGGCAAAAGCGTCGCCGATGAACCCTTGATCGCTTGGCTGCAGCACGCAAAAACATCCGTCACGCCAAAGCAGATTGATCCGACAAGACCGTTGCGCGGCATTCGCGTCCTTGATCTGACGCGCGTTTTGGCTGGTCCCGTTGCCGGACGGTTTTTGGCGGCTTATGGCGCGGATGTGTTGCGCATTGACCCGCCGGGTTGGGATGAAGGTGCGGTTATTCCCGAAGTCACGCTTGGCAAGCGCTGTGCCGGGTTGGATTTGCGGGTAGCAGAAGACCGGAAAGTGTTTGAGCGGCTGGTCGCCAACGCTGATATCCTGCTGCATGGCTACCGCCCCGATGCCCTGCCCGATTTGGGGTATGACACCAGAGCGCTCCGTGCGATCAACCCCGCCCTGATTGATGTGACACTCTCGGTATATGGCTGGAACGGACCATGGGCAAAACGGCGCGGCTTTGACAGCCTTGCTCAGATGAGCTGCGGGATTGCCGATTGGGGGATGCACCGTGCAAAGGCGAGCAAACCCGTGCCGCTACCGGCACAAGCACTGGATCACGCGACGGGATACCTGATGGCAGCAAGTGCCGTGCGCGCATTGATCCTGCGCCAGACAACGGGCGTGGTCACCAGCGCGCGTCATTCACTGGCCCGAACTGCACATATGCTTTGTCATACCGCTACATCGGATTTGGTTGGCGAGATCGCGGCAGAGCATCTTGCAGACATCGATCCGCGTATTGAGAAAACAAGCTGGGGCCCTGCCCGTCGCATTGCCTTCCCGGTCGCGATTGAAGGCGTTTCGCATCATTGGGATCATCCGGCCGGGAAGCTTCATCGTCATGATCCACGCTGGTAAGGTGTGATCCCGATCAAGTACAAGAATTGTTACAAAACTTGACGGGAGCGATTTGTCTGCGCATAGTCCCGTCATCTCCGGGGGGGCCAATCGTGAATTGGCTGAGAGGTTCGGTGTTGCCGAACGACCCTTTGAACCTGAACCGGTTAAGACCGGCGTAGGAAGGATCGAATGCGCGACACAGAACACGCGTCCCAGCTGGGGCAAAATCCAACCCGATTTGATATTTATCTGCGCTCTGCCCGCGTGGCATTTGGTGGTGCGGATATTTTCCATGACCTTGACCTGACATTGCGCGCGGGAAGCTTTACTTGCTTGCTAGGCCCAAGTGGTGTTGGCAAAAGCACACTTTTGCGCTTTCTCGCCGGTCTGGTGGAAGGCGATGTCAGCGGCAATATCACCTGCTCGGATGACAAACCCCTTGATGGCCGGATCGCCTATATGGCGCAGCAGGATTTGCTGCTGCCCTGGCGGAGTGTTCGGGAAAATGTCGAACTTGGTGCTGCCCTTCGCGGCGAACGCCCAGATCATGAGAAATCGGAACGCCTGATCGCTGAAGTTGGCCTGACCGATGCTGCGCATTTGCGTCCGGCTGAACTATCAGGTGGCATGAAGCAGCGCGCTGCTCTTGCCCGCACGCTGATGGAAGACCGCCCGGTTGTTTTGATGGATGAACCGTTTTCCGCCCTTGATCCGGTCAATCGCCTGCGGCTTCAGGAATTGGCGGCAAAGGTCCTGCGCGGCAAGACCGTTTTGCTGGTGACCCATGATCCGCTTGAAGCACTTCGTCTGGGTGATCATGTCCATGTGCTTTCAGGGGCACCGGCAAACCTTCGCGATGCGGTAACGCCCAAGGGCCCAAGCCCGCGCAATATTACCGATCCGGAAATCCTCGCCCAGCAGGCAGAATTGCTCCGTCAATTGGGTGCGGACATATCGGAGGGTGCGTTATGAGCCAGCCGTCACTCAACCCGACCAAGCGCAAGCCGCTTTCCGAACGGCGCTGGCTGAAACTTGCCCGGCCGCTCATCATCGTCGCGGCATTGATTATCACATGGCAATTGCTGGTTATGATCACCGGCGCACCAAAATATATGCTGCCTACTCCGGCCGATGTCTGGAAAACCTTGATCGCGCGCCATGCGCTGTTGCTTGATCACGCGCAATATACGATTGCGGAAACCGTGATCGGGCTTTTTGCCGGTGCGGCCCTTGGCACGCTTGCCGCGATCCCGATGGCGCTCTTTACCCCGGTTCGTTTCTGGTTGATGCCGATCCTTTTGGTGTCGCAAGCCATACCATTCTTTGCCTTGGCCCCGCTTTTAGTACTGTGGCTGGGCTTTGGTCTGGCGTCCAAAATTGCCATGGCGGCACTTATCATTTTCTTCCCGGTGACTGTGGCCTTCTTTGACGGGTTGGCGCGGACCGAAACCGGCTGGCTTGATCTGGCGCGCACCATGGGAGCAAGCCGTTGGCGGCTTTTGACCCATATTCGATTGCCGGCTGCCCTTCCGGCCTTTGCATCGGGTTTTCGTGTAGCCACTGCTGTGGCCCCGATCGGGGCGGTGATTGGTGAATGGGTCGGATCAAGTCACGGACTTGGCTATTTGATGTTGCATGCCAACGCGCGCGTTCAGATTGATATGGTTTTTGCCTGTCTTCTGATCCTGTGTGCGTTTTCGATCACGCAATATTTCATTGTCGACCGGGTGCTGCGCGCGGCCCTGCCCTGGCAACCAGATAGCCTGAAACCGGTATCGTAATACAAATTGGCGCAGCCCGGTTGGCTGGGCCCGAAATCCTCATACTTATAAAATTGACGCTTAAATACGGAGGCTCTTCCATGTCACGCCTGAAATCCATGATCACAGCAGCCACACTTGGTGCTGCGGTTCTTGGCACTTCCACTTCGGCTTTTGCCGCAGACAAACTCGTCATTCTTCTGGACTGGTTTGTGAACCCCGATCACGCGCCCCTGATCGTTGCCAAGGAAAAGGGCTTCTTTTCCAAGCACGACCTTGATGTTGAACTGATCGAACCGTCTGACCCGTCCGCACCGCCGCGTCTTGTGGCTGCGGGCCAGGGTGACGTTGCGGTAAACTATCAGCCGCAGCTTCACGTTCAGGCGGCAGAAGGTCTTCCGCTAACGCGTATTGGCACTTTGGTCGCCACCCCGCTTAACAGCCTGATTGTCCTTAAAGACGGTCCGATCAAGGAGATCGCTGATCTTAAGGGCAAGAAAATCGGTTATTCGCTGGCCGGTTTCGAAGATGCGCTTCTGGGCACGATGCTGGGCAATCACGGTGTGTCGATGGATGATGTCGAGCTGATCAATGTGAACTTCTCGCTCTCGCCGTCGCTTTATTCTGGTCAGGTCGATGCGATCATCGGCGGTTACCGCAACTTCGAACTCAACCAGATGGAAATCGAAGGCAAACCGGGCAAGGCGTTTTATGTCGAGGAAGAAGGCGTTCCGCCGTATGACGAGCTGATCATGACGGTTCGCAATGACAAGACCGACGATCCGCGCTTTGCACGCATGCTTCTTGCCCTTGAAGAAGGCGTTCAGTACCTGATCAACCACCCGGATGACAGCTGGCAGGCCTTTATCGGTGCGTATCCGAACCTTGATGATGAACTGAACATCAAGGCATGGGCAGACACCCTGCCGCGCTTTGCCCTGCGTCCGGCGGCCCTTGATAAGGCACGCTACAATCGCTTTGCCGATTACATGGTCAAGCAGGGCCTGATTGAAGAAAGCCCGGCACTTGAGACCTATGCGACCGTGATTGAATAATTAACAGTCCCCCCTGCTTCCGCAACGCGTTCCCGGTGGATGCGGAAGTATGGTCTGTGTGTCCGCATGCACAGACCACCCGGAAGGCCGGAACGTGCGCCCCTCGTTCCGGCCTTTCACTTGCGTATCTGCAACTGGCGTTTACCTTATGGTCACCCGCACATGAGTCAGTGATAATGTGTCGTTCCATTTTTGCGTCAGGACAACCAAGTGCAGATCAAAGCCACGCCCGAACATCACACCGAAACCGGATTTGAAAACCGTCATCCGTTGCCCGATCCGGTCAAACGGTCGTTCTGGCGTTTCCTGCGCCGCCGTTTCTTTGGGCAGGATAACTGGCCAAAGGCAAAACATCAGATCGGCAAAATCCCGACCGAGACACCTGATCACGATGCGATCCAGAACCCTGACCCCAAACGTTTGCAAGTTACCTGGGTCGGTCATGCCACGGTTCTGGTGCAATATGGCGGGCTTAATATCCTGACCGATCCTGTTTTTTCCCAGCGCGTTTCACCGTTCAAACATATCGGTCCGAAACGCTATAGCCAGCCTGGCATTTCGATGGATCAGTTGCCAAAACTTGATCTGGTGTTGCTGTCCCATAATCACTACGACCATTTCGATCTTGAAAGCCTTACCGTCCTTGGCAATGTGCCGCGATATATCATTCCGCTTAAAAACGGACCGCTTTTGGAAAAGGCCGGGATCAGTGCTGATCGCTATGACGAAATGGATTGGGATGACACCCTGATGCATGGGGGTTTGTCGATTACCCATGTGCCTTCCAACCATTGGTCCAGCCGCACCACCAAGGATCGCAAGGAAATGCTTTGGGGTGGATACATCCTGGAATTTGGTGATGGCTATCGGTTCTATTTCGTTGGCGATACCGGCTGGAACGAAGCGCTGTTTACCGAGCTGGGTGCCAATCATGGCGGGATTGATTTTGGACTGATCCCGATCGGGGCTTATGATCCGCGCGATTTTATGAAAAACTCGCACTGCAATCCCGAAGAAGCCGTTCAGATCATGCAGGTGATGGGTGTCAAACAGGCACTTGCCATTCACTGGGGCACGTTTGTTTTAACGGCCGAGCCGGTTGATGAACCGCCTGTGCGTTTGGCCTCCGCACGCAAGGATGCCGGACTTGGCGAGGATGACTTCATCGCCCCGCCCATCGGTGCAACCCGGTTCTTTGATCGTCAACTGACCGAAAAACAGACAACATCGCAACAGGTCGAGCCCACAGCGTCCCCGGCATAGCAGCCCCTATCAGAGCGGTTTGGTGAAATTGATCAGCCCGTGATAAGCATCAGTGATTGCGTCATAAAATCGTAACATTGGTTGCCCTGCCATGAGTCTGACTGTTTTTCTTGCCGTTATGGGTGCTGCCCTGATGCATGCCGTGTGGAATGCATTGGTCAAGGGTGGTGCCGACAAGCTTGTGAATATGACGGCGATTGTGCTGGGTCATATTCCGATTGTTTTGATCCTGCTTCCGTTTGTCGATATTCCTGCCAAGGAAAGCTGGCCGTATCTGATAGGCTCCATCGGGCTTCATATCGGGTACCAGTTATTTTTGATCCTGGCCTATCGGCTTGGGGATCTAAGCCAGGTTTATCCGATTGCGCGCGGGTCATCGCCGCTGATCGTGGCAGCAGTTTCGGTCCTTGTTCTCGGCGTGACGCTGCATGTCAGTGAATGGCTTGCGATTGTTGTCATCGGACTTGGCATTTTAAGCATGTGCATTGTCCGTCAGGCCGATGGCATGCGGAACCGCAATGCGGCGATTGCCGCAATCGTGACCGGGTGCTTTATCAGCAGCTATTCGCTGGTTGATGGTACGGGCGCGCGGTTGGCTGGCAACGCGCTTGATTACTATACATATCAGACCATTGGCGATGTGGTGATCTTTGGGATCATCGCAAGCTTCATGCGCCCTGGCATTTTCGTTGCCATCGCCAAGCGCGCAAAGAAGGTCTTTTTCATTGGTGGCACAGCATCCTTTGTCGCCTATGCGACCGTGATGTGGGCCTTTACCCAGGCACCGATCCCGCTTGTGGTTGCCCTGCGTGAAACCGGGATTGTCTTTGCCCTTCTGATTGGCGTGTTCTTCATGGGCGAGAAACTGAACCTGGTGAAGGTTTCATCGACCATGATGACGCTGGGCGGTGCCATCATCCTGCGTCTAAGTCGCCATATCTGATCGCCCTGCGACCCGATCCCAAAATGAAAGAGCCGACAGCACATAGATGCTGCCGGCTCTTCAAGCTCTGTGATCCCAAGTTGGGAGACCGGGGATCAAGAACCCTAAATGCCAACCGGAAAACGCCTATCCGGCCGACGATTTAGTAATGTTATAACATTACACATCATTGGCAACTGAAAAATGCGTGACGGATGTCAAAGCCCTGCCCCGACATCCGTCCGTTTGATGGTTCCGATGAATGCCCGGTGTTCTAGACACGGGTGCGTGGTCGGCGGCGCGTTCCATCTTCAAAACGTGAAAGCTCCATCCCTGCCAAGGTAATGGATGGCTGGCCGGTGGTGATCCAGTCTGCCAGCACCTTTCCAACAACCGGTGCCATGGCAAAGCCATGCCCGGAAAAGCCGGTGGCGACAAAGAAGTGCTTGGGATTATCAAACTGATCAATCACCGGGACCGCATCGGGTGTGACATCAATATCGCCTGCCCAGCGATCGACCACGCTGACATTTTTGATCTGTGGCAGGACTTTTTGCAGGTTACGCATGGCGTTATTTACCCGCACATCATAAGGCTGTGCCTGATTGGTGCGCCGTCCGATCATGGGGCTCTTGGCGGCATCCGATCCGGGCATGCGATCGACCAGATCATCAAAGAACCGCTTGTTAAAGTGGAACTTGAAGGTCGCCCAGTTATCAAACAGACCGGGACCAAAATCACTGGCATATTTAAACCGGCCCAAGGTCAGGTCGATATCGGTCATGAATTCGTCAGCAATGTTCATCGAACCGTCTTTACGCTGACGGAATGCAAGCCCCGCGGCAAGCGTCCCGGCGGCAGAAACATCCGGGACCGGTGATGTGCGGATCACGGTACCGCGCGTGGTTTGCTGCGGCAGACGACGACCGAATTTGGCAACGAATTTATGGGTGGCAGCACCAGCCGCACAGATCACGTATTTGCATTTGATCTCGCCCTGTTCAGACACGACCGAACTGATGGCACCGCCGGTCGTTTCAATTGAAAGCGCACCGCAGCCTTCGGCAATGACAGCGCCCAGTTCCGATGCGCGCTTGGCAATGGCAGGCGCTGTTTTTTTCGGTTCGGCCTGCCCGTCTGATGGCGTGTAAATACCACCGACGCCCGGCGTTGTAATGCCCGGTGTCAGACGCTCCACACCCTTGGGATCAAGAACCTGCGTTTCGATGTCAAAGCCCTTGGCGTCATCGATCCATTGTTCGAATTCCGACATTTCCCGATCATCACGGGCAACAAACAAGACCCCGCCCTGCCGCCATTCAAGATCAGCGTTCAGTTCCTTTTCCAGCCCCTGCCAGATGCGATTGCATTCAATCATCAGCGGCAGTTCAACCGGATCACGTCCCTGTTGACGCACGAACCCCCAGGCGCGGCCTGATTGGTGTGATGCAATGGTGTCCTTTTCGAGAAGGACGACCTTCATTCCGGCCTTGGTCAGGTAATAGGCGCTTGAGGCACCATGAATGCCGCCGCCGATAACAACGACGTCGCATTCCTTTGGCAGGGTGATTTTGGGGTAATTCGTCATGTGGGGACCTTGTATTCCAGGTATTCAGGTGCTTATACGGATTTCAGTTTGGTGTGTGGCACCAACCAAGTTATGGTGCGCGGCAATAAATCACAACAAAATCAGGTAGCCACCATGTCTGATCACGCAAAGAAACAATCCCCTGCCACCATCACCGCACAGGCGCTTGGCTGGGTTGATGAAGCAACGAAATCGGTCACCCCGCCGCTTTATCCGTCAACCACGTTCGAACGTAATACGGATCTTAGTTATCACGACGGGCGTTGCTATACGCGCGCTGACAACCCGACCTATGATCAGGCGTGCGAGGTTCTCAGCACTCTTGAAGGCGGCAGCGAAACCCGTCTGTTCGCATCGGGTATGGCAGCCGCCGTTGCCGTCATCCATGCACTCAGCCCCGGTGATCATGTCGTTGCCCCAAAAGTTATGTATTGGGCGCTTCGCAGCTTCATGCTTGATAGCGGTGTACGTGCAGGCCTTAGCTTTGATTTCGTCGATAATGCCGACATTGCCGAGTGGGAAAAACACATCATTCCGGGCAAGACCAAGATGGTCTGGCTTGAAACCCCGGCCAACCCGGATTGGCAGATCACCGATATCGCCGCCGTTGCCGAAATCGCGCGTGCAGCTGGCGCGCAGGTCGTGGTGGATAACACGGTTGCCACCCCGCTTTTGACCCGCCCGATTGAACTGGGTGCGGATATCGTCATGCATTCAGCAACCAAATATCTGAACGGGCATAGCGACGTTTTGGCAGGTTCGCTGACCACCGCAAAGGATAGCGAGTTCTGGCAGCGCGTCTGCAAGCAGCACGCATCAGGTGGCGCTGTGTTGGGCGTGTTTGAAACATGGTTGTTGCTGCGCGGGATGCGTACCCTTTCGATCCGGGTTGAGCGTGCAAGTGCCAATGCCATGGCAATTGCCAAGCATTTCGAAAACCATCCTGAAATCGAACAAGTCCAGTATCCCGGCCTTGAAAGCCATGCGGGTCATGAGATCGCCCAAAAGCAGATGCAAGGTGGCTTTGGCGGCATACTGTCGCTTCGTGTCAAAGGCGGAGAGAAGCGCGCGATTGCTTTCCACAACCAGTGCAAATTGTTCAAACGCGCAACGTCTCTTGGCGGTGTGGAAAGCCTGATCGAACATCGATCATCTGTTGAAGGTCCGACAAGCCCGGTACCGGGTGATTTGCTCCGCCTGTCCGTCGGGATCGAAGACGCCAATGATCTTGTTAACGACCTGGAAACAGCACTGGGGTTAAGCAAGTAACACAGAATTACCTTAAACCCGGAATTTGACGATCGATGCCAAAGCATCCATTTCATAGGTTCTCTTCGCGCACCGTATCAATGCGCACCTGTGTTCTGGCTTTGGCATCGACTGTTTTTGCAGCAAGTCTTCCGGTGCCGTCATCGGCACAAGACACCAACACGACCATCAAACCCGTTTTAGATGTGAACACCTTGCCCCCGGCACCGGGTCTGATTTTTGATCTTCGGGCGGGTGACTACATCATGTTTGATGAAATGGTCAGAAGGCTAGCGGATCGGAAATATGTTCTGATCGGTGAAAAGCACGACAATCCCATCCAACATCACCATCAGGCCCAACTTGTTGATGCGCTGACCAATCGGGACGGTCGCAATCGTGCCGTTGTCTGGGAGATGTTTACCCGCGATCAGCAAGTCACCCTTGATCAAAACTGGATTGATGTTCCCCTATCCGATCTTGGACCGGCATTGGCCTGGGAAGATCGCGGTTGGCCGTCATGGCATGACTATGCCCCGATCGCGCAGGCCGCCAAGGACAATGATCTTTTGATGATTGCCGGCAATTTGCCCGATGATTTGTTGCGCCCCCTGATTTCAGATGGCGTTAAAGCCCTTCCAGACGATCTGGCGCAACAGCTTGCCCTGCCAGACATTCCACAAGACATCCTTGATCAGTTCAATGTCGAGATTGCCGAAGGTCACTGCAACATGCTGCCGCAAAACATGTTGCCCGCCTTTTCCATGGTGCAGTTTGCCCGCGATGCGTCATTGGCCAGTGCCATGGCCGAAGCTGCTGACGGCAAAGATATTGATGGTGCGTTTCTGATTGCCGGTAATATGCATGTACGTGCGACCATTGCCGTGCCGTGGCATTTGCGCCGCTTTGGTGCTGCGCTGAATGCAGATGACATTGCCGTTGTCAGCATGATTGAAGCCGACGATCCAAGCGACAATCCGCCAAGTGTTGATGATTATGCCAACCGGTATGGTAAGCGCGATGATATTGATTTCATGTGGTTTACCAATGACATCGTACGTGGTGATCCCTGCACGGATTTGACCATCGGGCAATAAACCCAATCAACCAACCCCCAAGATATCGGCTTTACTTGATACGACGCGGCAACCAATCGGTTGTCGCAACCGGTTTGCCCTTGTGCGAGCGCATGACGCGTGGGCGAACGACTTCCTTGGCTTCTGGTGTTGTCGCACTTTTGCGAACAGACGCATAAAACTCGACCAGCTCGGTGAACGGAATGATCGTCCCGATACCTTCCTTATAGGCCTTGGTAAATGGCGGATGGTTGCGCACGGTCATGCTGAGATGCTCGACCGTGTGATGGCCAAACTGCGACCAGATGCTTTCAAGGAAATGGGCGGTCTTTGGATCAATCGGCTTTAGGCGGACGTCAGGACGGCATTCTTCCATCACCGCATAAAGGTTTGGTTCAACCGGCCCGAATTCTTCGGCAACGAAGATGGCGGGCATCAGCATATTGCCGTGATAATTGGCGCCATAGTAAGCCTGCGCCAGATACAACAAGCGGTGCAGCTTTTGTGGCTGCAGATATTCGTTATCGTTCAGGGCAAGGTCGATAATCCTGAATGCGGCTTCGAATACCGTGTTTAGAACCGGCTTGTTCTTCATTACTGGGTCCGATGGTCTGATATTTTAGCGACGCGTAATCATACGGGCTTAGCCCGATGACAACAAGCATCGGCACCAAGGATTTCACGAAATGTGGAGATATCAGACCGTCGCGTCAAGCTGCGTGCCGCGGATGCCAAAGCCATGTGCGACGGCATTGACCACGGCGTAAAACGACGTTCCGCTGTTGCTTGAAAGATCAAACGGGATGGATGGGTCAAGCATCCTTGCGAATTCGCCGTCGCCCTGGACTTCAACCGCGCCTTCGCGATCACTCGATCGACGTGCGGCCGACAGGTTGCGTTGTTCGGCACGCTGATCTTTTTGATCGCTTGGATTGCCGTTTCCAGACTGGCGCTGATTTTTGCCATCGACATAGGCATTAAACAGAATGCCGTCATCGTCCGGGTCATATGTGTAATGCTGCGAGGAAGCTTCAACCTGGTTGTTACGATCAACCGTGGCCACACCGCGCGCACCCGCAGCCGCAAGCCGGCCATATTGGCTGACCTGTGAAACTGTCTGAGTGGTTTGGACCGGTGCGATCATTTTCCTCTGCCCTGCCGAAATACGGCAATCGATGAAACCTAATTCAACTCATGCATTATACATTATCAGGACAAAATATGGCAGAAAAATCGCAGAACCGCTTGGATACGGACGATTAGTCGCCTTCGAACTCGACCAGATGGAACTCATCCACGCCACGATCGCGAATTTTCCTAGCTCCGCCCAGATCCGGAAGATCAATGATAAAGGCGCAACCTGCGACCTCTGCCCCGACCTTTTCAATCAGATCAATTGCGGCCAATGCGGTACCGCCAGTTGCAATCAGGTCATCCATGATCAGAACGCGGCTGCCCGGTTTGACGGCATCCTTGTGGATTTCAATCACGTCAGAGCCGTATTCGAGCTCATATTCCACGCCGATGGTTTCAGCAGGTAATTTGCCCTGTTTGCGGACGGTGACAAATCCAACACCAAGCGCAAGTGCGACAGCCGGGCCGATGATGAAGCCACGGGCTTCGATCCCGGCGATCATATCGATTTTCTTGTCCTGAAATTCCGCAGCAAAGGCGTCGATCACTTCGCGAAGGCCGTCGGCATCCTCGAACAGGGTCGTGATATCCCGGAACATGATACCCTTTTTCGGGTAGTCAGGAATGGTACGGATCAACGACTTAATCGACATGGGATACTCCGGCCAGATGTCAGGTTCAGAACGCGCACGCACCATTATCCGCAAACATCACGGTTTGGTCACGTACGGCGACACTTGATGCCTGAAACCGTCCGGAATGGCAAGGCAGATCACGAAAACCTGCCCTGTCGTCTGATATCGTTTTGATGTCAGGCCGCGTGCAACGTGGTGCCGCGAACGATGGCCCGTGGTGCCGGTTTGGACGTGGCAACGAAATCATTTGCCAGCTTCTTGCTGATTTCGGCGCGTGTACCACGCGACAGACCTGTTTGGGCTGCCTGTCGGTTTCCCCAGACAGCGCGGTACAGGCGATAATCATGGTCATTGATCTGACCGAATACTTTTTCGACTTCCATCAGAGTTTGGACATAACTCTTTTTCATGTCAGCCATCCTGTTGCTCGTATGGTTTTCGGCGGCTTTTCCGCCGAAGTGCGCCACACCATTTTGCCGATGCGTCGTTCACAGCAGCCATATAGTCCGAACTTCATGGCCTCTCAACTGCAGCACGGTGACAAGATCGGGAAGATTTTGTGACAGATTGCCCAATTCTCCTGATGCCAGAGAATTAGCCTCTGCTGACATTAGAAGATTTCTGCCAAGTTTTGCCGCATTCCCAATAGAAAACGGCCTGCCCTCCAATTTGGAAAGCAGGCCGCAATTTTATTTCTGTGTTCGGAAACAGCGCGCTGAATTTGCAGCGATATTGCCTAGATCACCCCAGGATCAATTCAGCTTCTTGGCAGCTTCCGCCTGTTTTGCTTCTTCGTCGATCTGCTTTTGCAGCGCATCGCCGTACTCACCATAAATCCGCCCTTCGAGCGAGAGTTCAAGAAAGCGAACATAATCGGTCGGATCGGTGATTTTGCGGCGTGCAACCTCGATCACTTCAAACGGGCTGGCGGCATCAAGATCATACTTGCGGATCAAGCCCAGCATCTCAGCAGTGATCTGATCAAGTTTCTTGCGCGTGTCGCTGTAGGAAAGCGTCATCTGACCATCCTGTCGTTCAACTGTTTTATCTGGCGAATACAATTTCTGGCGCGGTTATGCCTGTTTGCGGCTTTACTGACAAGTCCTAGCCGGGATGACGCCGTTCCCTATACCAATGTTCCCGTGTCGCTTGAGCCATATCAAGGCAGCGATTTTTTGATCAGGCATGGTGTCCTATTCGTGAGAGACACTGATCGGCCCGCGCATGCAGGCTGCAATCGGCGACCGGGGAACAAAAATGGGTATTCTGTCTGCCTTCAATGCCATGAGCATTCGCAAGCGATTTATGTGGGCGTCCGCGTTTGGCGTTTCATCGACCGTGATCATCGCACTTTTGATGATGACCTTCGTTGAAGAGAAAGCAATGGATGCGAAGCTGCATCAGCTTAGTGAAAACGAACTGACATCCTTGCATGCCCTGATCGTTAATGTGATGGCAGCCCGGCCCGATGATGTCGATGATATCGGCATCAATGTGTTCAATAACTGGTTTGACAGCCGCAATGCCGATTACCCCGGCGAGCTTTGGTCTGCCTGGGGCCCGACGACCGAAACATACATGAAGGAATATGGCGACAAGCCGATCAAGTCCCCGCGCGACGAGATTGACCTTGAAGCGATTGAAACCGGACAGATGATTGGCCGTTATACGGAAAACGGCACCTATCGCCTATCGATGCCGATTGTCTTGGGCGCAACCAAGGGGGCAGAAGCGGAAGTATGCTTTAGCTGCCATAACGCTATGGATGCACAAAAAGGTGACGTGATTGCGGTACTGTCCTCAAGCCTTTCGGTTGCCCCGGAACAGGCCAAAACCAATCGCATTCTTATTGGCATTCTGATCGGCGGACTGGCGATTGCCATTGCCACCATTATTGGCATGCGCGTTCTACTGTCGCGGATTGTCACCGGCCCCCTGACCGATCTTGGCCGGGATATGACCGCCTTGGCCGACGGCAATACGGATTTTGACATCAATGCACTTTCGCGCCGCGATGAAATTGGCGAGATGGCAAAATCGGTTGATGTGTTTCGCACCAACGCTATTGCCAAGAAACGTATGGAAGCCGAACAACAGGCCGAAAGCCGCCGTCGCGAAGAACGCATGCAAAACCTTGAGCGCCACATTGATGGCTTCGAAGGCGTGATCGCCAAGATCGTGACCGCCGTTTCCGGATCGGCGGACCGTATGCAAAGTACAGCACGTGGACTGGTGGACTCAGCGGACCGCGCAAGCAAAAGTGCAACCACGGTTGCCGCAGCCTCCGAACAGGCGACGGTCAATGTCAGAACCGTTGCCGATGCAGCAGATCATTTGTCAGCATCAATCTCTCAAATCGGCGAGCAAGCTCAGCAATCCACCCAGATTGCCGCAGAAGCATCGCGCGAAGCCGCACAATCTTCGGAAACGGTCGAAGGACTGTCTGAGGTCGCAAACCGCATTGGCGAGATTGTCAAACTGATCAGCGATATTGCCGGTCAGACCAACCTTCTTGCACTTAATGCGACGATTGAAGCCGCACGTGCGGGCGAAGCAGGCAAAGGCTTTGCCGTGGTCGCGGCAGAGGTCAAAAACCTTGCCAACCAGACGGCGCGCGCAACCAGCGAGATTTCCGACCAGATCGCAGCCATTCAGGAAGAAACCGGCAAGACCGTGACATCCATCGGTGATATTTCTGCTGTTATCTCGCGGATCACGGATATGGCGAACACCATCTCCACCGCGGTTGGTGAGCAATCCGAAGCAACCAATGAAATCGCCCAGAATGTCGAACAGGCCGCAATCGGCACGCAGGAAGTCAGCAGCAATATTGAACGGGTAAGCAACACCGTGGCCGATACCGATCAGGCGGCTCACCTTGTGTTGGATGTTGCAGAGGAACTTGGTGCGTTGTCGAACGATTTGCGCAAACAGGTTGATAGTTTCCTGTCAGATATTCGCACGGCTTAGAACAAAAAGCTGATAGCCTGTTCTCCGGCAACAAAACGATCCACGTGGTTGTTTTGTCGCCGGCCTTGTATTTGCCCGACTGCAGGCAAAAATGATGAAAGATGCAGTATGTCAATTTCTCATACATCCATATCAGGCATCACCTGATCGGCATCATGATCGCCCTTCTGAGTGCGATGATATTGCTGTTTGTGCTTGCGTCCTCGGCCAACGCTCAGTCAGATAATGCGCGCAGCAGCTGTGATCAGTTAATCGTCTCAGGACATACTGGCTATCCGCCTTTTAACTTCACCGAGAATGGCGTATTTCGTGGCGCCTCGATCGATTTGATCCGGCTGATCGCCAGAGAAATCGGAATTCATGTTGAAATCCGTAATGTCGGCCCCTGGATCCGCGCGGTCAAAAACCTGACCGATGGCGAGATCGACTTGCTTGTTGCGATCTATCACACACCAGAACGCGAAGAGCATTACATCTACACAGAGCCCTATGCAGAAGACCCGATTGTCATGTTTACCATGGCATCATCTGAATTTGCGTTTGATGACTGGTACGATCTTGTTGGCAAGGTTGGTGTCACCACCCGTGGTGATAGCTGGGGCGCTGATTTTGATCACTTCATCGAACAGCATTTGACGATGATGCGGGTCAACACAACTGATCAGATGATTGATATGATCGCACAGGACCGGGCCAATTATGGCGTCCAGGGATTATATACGCTGGAACGCTCCAAACGTCGCATCGACTTTGCCAGTGATATCAGCATTTCAAGCATCCCGATCAAATCCGAAGCCATGTATATGGCGATATCACGCAAATCACCATGCCAAAGCCTTCTTGATCAGATCAATGAGGCCATTAACAATCACAAGGATGACGGTGCGATCGAAAAACTGATCGCAGCATATGTGCGATCAAGTGGTTCCTGAGCAGGTCATGCCCGTTCGGCCACCCACACCAGTTTTATGAAACAGCAAAAGTTCCCTGTACGCCTTTGAAAGATCAATCTTGCAATTACGGCGAGATCGACAAAGATAGAATTCATGTTGAAACACTTCGCCTGCTTTGGCCGCCGACTGACCATATGGTTCGGCCTTTTTGCCGTCATGTTTGGGCTTGGCACCCTGCCCCTCAACGCATCTGCACAAGACGCGTCATGTGACACAATTACCGTTTCAAGCCACAGCAACTATCCGCCATACAGCTATTTGAAGAACGACGTTCTCGAAGGCGCGGCCATTGAACTGGTGAAGTTGATCGGGCGCGATATTGGTGTGAACATTGACGTTCAGAATATCGGCCCCTGGATGCGCGCCATCACGACCTTGCGTCAGGGCGGGATTGATTTGCTTACAACGGTCTATCTTGTGCCCGAACGCCTCGGTGACTTGGCCTATACGCGCCCATATGTAGAAGACCCGATTGTGGTTTTCACAGTTGGCGATGATCAACCGGCCTTGCATGAACGTAACGATCTTGTCGGGCTTGTGGGCGTCACCACACGCGGTGAAAGTCGCGGTGAAGAGTTTGATGCATTCATGCAAAACTCGCTCAACATCATGACCGTCAACAGCGCAGATCAGATTATTAACATGCTTGATCAAAAGCGCGCTGATTACGGGTTACAAGGATTGTATTCGCTTAAGGAAGCGCAGAAACGAACCGGGATCGCCAAAAAGCTCTGGATTACCGATGTTCCTATCAACTCGGCAAAGATGTGCATGGCATTTGCCAAATCATCACCCTGCACAAAGTGGATTCCGGCGATAAACGCGGAAATTGAACGCCGAATTGCTGATGGAACAGTAACCGAACTGATGGCCAAGCATGCGGCAATTGCCGGCTATTAACGGCAGAATTAACCGGACAGCAATGATTTACAGGCCTATTCTTACGTAAAAAATAATAGACTGATGATCATTTGGGCCATTTCATACATTGAAACCCCAGCTAGACGACCCGGGGGATTGTGGGAACAATGTCGTTTACGACAATATTAGGCATCATGGTTGGCCTTGGACTTTTTATCGGATCGATCTTTATATCGACCGATAACTATCTAGTCTTTGTCAGCCTTTCGAGCGCATTGATGGTGGTTGGCGGAACGCTTGCGGCAACCTTCATCGCCTATGAAGCACGCTATGTGCTGCTTGCCTTAAAACTGATTTTCAAGATTTTTCGAGCACCTCAGATGGGACGAGGTCAACTTACGGGGGAAGTTGGTCGCGTTGTAAAATGGGGGTACTTGCTGCAGAAAAAGGGCATCAATGCCCTTGAGCAGGAAGCAGAACGTGTTGGCAAGGATGAGCCGTTTCTGGGCTGGGCCATGGAAGTTGTGATCACTGGCTATGATGGTGATGAAACAGCCGAGATGCTCCATAACGCGATTGATAACGCGTTTAGCCGCAACCTTGTTCCTGTTTCCATCCTTAAAAGCATGGCGGCCGCCGCCCCGGCATTTGGTATGATCGGCACGCTGGTAGGTCTGGTCATCATGCTTGATAAAATGGCCGATGACCCAACATCACTTGGTGCGGGTCTTGCGATTGCATTGATCACGACGTTGTATGGCATCGTTGCGGCACGTTTCTTCTTTATGCCCGCCGCCAGCAAGATCCAGCAGCGTGAAGAAATCATGCGTTTTCGGAACTATCTGATTGCAGAAGGCTTGATCATGTTGGCCGATCGCAAAGGACCGCGGGCCATTCAAGACAGAATGAACTCGTTCCTTGATCCGGCCATTCACTTCAATATCGACAAGTCTTCGAAGTAAGGATTTTCGCGATGCCACGCCGCAGTAAATCACGCATGCAACGCGTCGAAGAAGAGGAAGTCAACGAAGACTGGCTTGCCACTTATGCGGATGCCATCACACTTTTGATGGCATTCTTCGTGATGCTGGTCAGCTTCTCCAAAATTGAAATTCCGATCTTTGAGAAAGTGCAGGCTGGCATTGCCGAGGAAATTGGAAAACGTGAAGTTGTCCGCCCGACGCAGGTTCTTGAGACGGACCTCAAAGATGTCGTGTTCAATATGGCGATGGACAGTGCCGTATCCGTATCAACTGATGACGAAGGCCTGTTGATGGAGATGGGCAGTGGGTCGTTCTTTCAGCCTGGCTCAGCCAATCTGACCAACGATGCCGTTCTGTTCCTCAAGGACATTGGTGATCTATTACAAGAACCCCGATATCTTGGCTTCCAGATCGAGGTGACCGGCCATACGGATGACAGCCCGATCAGTTCGCCACGTTTCCCGTCAAACTGGGAACTTGCCGCCGGTCGTGCGATTGCTGTTGTCAGGTTTTTCCACGCGCTGGGTGTAGACCCGGATGGGAAACGCATGCGTGCGATTTCTTACGGTGACACCAAACCGAAACTGCCAAACCGCGATGATTTCGGCAATCCGATCCCGGAAAACCGCGAAGCAAACAGGCGCATCGAGATCAGGGTTTTCCCGAAATATTCGCGGGTATTCTGATCAAAGCTGAATACGACAGAATGTCATGAAAAAAGGGAGCCTTATGGCTCCCTTTTTTTGTTTCAATCGATCCAACATCATTCAATGTGCAATACCATTTCATCTCGCGCAGCAAAGGCACCAGACCAGCTTGACCTTGCCTTTTGCTCAATCACGGTCATCGCTGCATCATTGTGATCCGGGTCATGATGGAAAAGCGCCAGCTTTTTCGCATTTGCCGCACGGCACAGACGAATACCTTCCTGCCAGGTTGAATGCCCCCACCCTACTTTCTGGAGGAATTCTTCATCGGTGTACGTGCAGTCGTAAATCACCAGATCCGCGTTCTGGATGAAATCAAGAATAATTTCGTCTGGCTTGTCTGGTTCATGCTCGGTATCGGTGACATAGCAAACGGCATTGCCAGCATGCTCAACGCGAAACGCGGTCGCACCATTTGGATGACGTAGCGGTGCGGTTTTAATATCAATGCCGTCAGCCGGGCGCAAAACAGTACCGACTTTGAAATCCTCAAAAGTCAGTTTCGACTGCATGGCAGAAAGCGGCACCGGAAATGTTGGATTGGCCATTTGGGCGGAAAACACGCTTTCGACGCCCCCTTGATCAGCCAGGTGCCCCGCCATGACATGGAAGGCAGCCTGCGGATTATAGGCCGGCACAAAGAACGGGAACCCGTTGATATGATCCCAATGGGTATGGGTTAAGAAGATCGTCGCGCTGGTAACCTTACGGCGGATCAAATCCTTGCCAAGGTTGCGAATGCCGGTTCCCGCATCAAAAATCAGCACCTCATCGCCGATCCGCATTTCAAGACAGCTTGTATTGCCGCCGTAAACAACGTGATCAGGTGATGGGCATGCGATGCTGCCGCGCACCCCCCAGAATTTAACCTCAATCGCCATTCAATCAGTCCCGTCCAAGGTTTTACAGTTCGATACGGATCACTGCTGCAACGTCATTGAAAGATAACATTTTATCGTCACAAACCAACCAAGGATTGCGTCAATGATATTAGCGCACGGTTATCGGCGTACCGATGCATGCACCAAACATTTGATCAGCCCGTCCGCAATTAACTGCGACTTCACAAAGACCAATCGAATTACAGTAATGAAAACCCTCCCCCGGGCGGACATCAGAGAATGTACGCGCACCTGATATAACCTGATCATCAATGACCAGTTTTTCTGAGCTTTTTCGCGCTGCCATTCCCGTCATCAAGTTGCCATAGGTATCGATATAGATCACCTCAGACAACTCATCAGGCCATGTTTGCGGCGCCAAACAGCGATCCGCGATGGGCAGGTCACTAAGCTCAATCGTTTGATTGGTGGCGAGCATTGCTGCCACCGGTGCAAAGATATCGCGCCCATGGAAACTGGCGGATGCATCCTTTGGCGCCCAGACGATTTCCTTGATCGAAACAGCATGTGATCGCCGAATGATCATCTCAAACAGCCCATTATCCGGCCCGATATAGGAAACCCCATCTGCCTCCACCACAAGTCCCTTACGCGCACTTCCAACACCAGGGTCAACGACCGCCAGAACCACATCACCGATTGAAAATTCGCGGCGAAGTGCTGCAAGAAGATAGCTCGCAGCCTTCGGGTTTCGATCCGGCGCATCAAGCATCAGGTCACATACCAGAACCTCTGGCGCATTGCGCATTACAACAGATCGCATCGTCCCGCTATAAGGCCCGTTCACGCCAAAATCGCTAAAGATAAAGATCATGATCGTCACAAATCCTTCGGTGGTCCTGCACGGCAAAGACAAAAACGCCGGTAGAAACCATGTCCCCACCGGCGTTTATATGGGTCGTCAGATCAGAAGTTCTATTTTACTTCGCAGAACTGACCACGACGTTTCAAATCAGCGCACAGTGACTGAGCAGCACTATCACTAAGCCCGGTTGCCATCAGTCGGTAATAGGTCCCTTTGCCAGGAATAGCTGCACGGGTAACACCATGCTGTAGCGATGCCAGTTGGGTATAGCGCCCCTTAAGTATCTGCCAGCCACGTTCGGCCTGACCTTCATTCCGGTAGGATGCAAGATGAACTGAACGGCCACCAGAAGCCATGGCAGGGCTTGCTGATGCCATGGCGTCAGGCTTGGCCATTTCGTCACCGGCCTGAACCGGGCGGCTTGCCCCCGTTGCGACACGACGAACAGGTTCACCTGCGTTAAGCGTCGTGACATTGCCCTGGGCCGGTTCAACGATAGCAGCTTCAATCGCATCACGTTCGCGTTTGAATTCATCTGCTGTGACCAGCTTCATCTGCTGAAGGTCTTCGATGCGCGCAATCTGACGCGCCGCATCCATCAATCCCTGTGGTGCCGGAAGCGGCGTTGCCCGTTGACGCGGCTGTGCTGGCAGCAACGCATCAAGAATGGCAGTCCGTTCGGCGACATGTTCCTGCACAGTGATCGCACCAATCTGAAGGTTCCGGTTCAACTGGTTAAGGCGTTGTTCGACCTGCGCTCCTTCTGGCGGCGGATTGTTAAGGAACGCTGATGGCGCAGGTTGGCTCATTGGCAGCAGTGCGCCAAGGTTGGCCGAACGGCGCGCAGAATATTCTTCTGGCGTTACAAGGCCATTGGCCTGCAGGTTCCGCAGGATTGCAAACCGTTTGGCAATCGCCTCATCACTTGCGTTAAGTGCCGCACCGGCCGGAATATCCATCGCCTTAGCCGTATTGCTTGTCATCATGGGAGATGAAGGTGTCGGGCTCATTCCAGTAGAAGAAGTCGTTGTATTCCCTAACCCGGACGGTCCGGTAACGATCTGATCATTGATGCTAAGAGAACCCGGCAACCCACGTTGGAGGCGCATCAGGTTAAATTCGGCAGCATCACGCAATGGGCGCGGCTGAGTGCCAGATGCAGTCGACATCAAAACAGTGCCGGCAGGGTTCATCGCAATCAGCGTGTCATACCCATCGCGCGCGCGATCCGGGCGGTTGGTGTTTTGATACAAAACCGAGCGCCAAAGCATCGCGTGCCCGTCTTGCGGATTTTTGCGAAGCGCTTCGTCGAAGAGTTTTTCGGCAGAGGCATAATCGCCGGTTGCCAGCTGCTGCAGGCCTAATGCTGTGTAATTGTCATCCGCGAATGAAGTCGCTTCGTCCCAAAAATCCTGATCCAGCAGCGGCGCACAGGCCGACACCCATGAAACCATACCGATCACAGCAATCCCCTTGCTGATCTTCAGCCAGTTTCCGGCCCGCTTTGCGGATACCTGCATGGCGCCAATCCCCTATTCTCTTACATCTGTTTTGGAAACCGGATCGTGCTGCTGTCCCATTTGCCTATGCAACCCGACATGAGTTTCCCCCATACCGCGTTGATTTTGCACTCTGCTTGCCAACAATTCGTTAAAACAAAAACATCTGTCAATTTGATGGCGCTCTTGTCCTAGCTCACAGATCATTCATATAAAGGAGTATGGGTTAGCTATTAACCTGACCTTCAGAACATTATGATTTGATCAAACTTCGCGGTTCAGTGTATGGAACGAACCGATAAACACCAAAAAACGTTACTTTCTCTCAGGGGTCGCGCGTGATTGAACCGCAGCAATATGGCCAACAAGCCCTTCAGGAATACCTGTTGCTGGACTATGTGCAACGGCTGGAAACCCGTAAATACGGGCATCGTGCCGTGCATATTCACCTGTCACGTATGAAGCCGTTTCACCGCCGCGATTATCACATTCGCGTGGCGACCAATACCTTTGAAAGTTACGTAAAACTCTATGTTGGACGTATCTTCGTTCTGACCAACAATGATCTGATCTTTGTCTGGAAAGATAAGTCTATCGCAGACGTTGAACCAGCCGTAGATACACTGCGCTATCTTTTCCGCGATGATCCGCTCTCGCAGGATGAAAGCGAAGAAACCGGTTTTTGCACCTGGTACAACCTAAATACAGAATTTCAGGAATTCCTGCTTCTGTGTCAGCACCTGGACGAGCGCGCCAAGAAGTTGCAGCAAAGCAGCAACATGCGAACAGCTATCCAGCGTGAAAAGGACGAAACCCTTCGCCCGATTGATGCAGAGAACCTGGCTCAACTTGAAGAAACCATTCACACAGCCGATCTTTCTGAGCATATCCGCCAGCAGCCGGTGTGTGTGTTTGCCCATGGCGGCTCCAAGGAACTTCATCCTGTTTTTGACGAGTTCTTTGTCTCGATTGCCGATTTGCGCAATGCGCTGATGCCCAACATCGATCTTGCGTCGAACCGCTGGCTGTTCCAGCACATGACAGAAGTCCTCGACAAACGCATGTTGAACTATCTGTGCAAACGGACATTTAAAACGCATGCCAGTTCGTTTTCAATCAACCTCAACCTTGGCACATTGACGTCCAAGGAGTTTGACAAGTTTGATGAAACAGTTCGGCGCAAATGGCCCGGAAATGTGATCATTGAGCTCAATCAAGTTGATCTGTTTTCGAACCTCGAGACCTATCTCAATGTTCGCGATGATTTCCATAAACGTGGCTACCGTATTCTGATCGACAACCTAACTGTAGAGTCACTTTCATTTGTTGATCGCAACAGCCTGAAAGCAGATTTCATCAAAGTAGCGTGGCGCGAAGAAATGACAGACAATGTCATCCGCAAGAAATATGGCGAGATGGATAGTCTGGTGAAAAACTCCGGCCGTGAGCGCGTTATTCTTTGCCGCTGTGACACCCCGACAGCGATCAAGTTTGGCCAGTCTCTGGGGATCACACTGTTCCAGGGGCGTTACATTGATCACATGATTGCCCGTCAACGTCGGGCAAAACGTGCACAAAAAGCAGCACGGCAACAAAAGCAATCCTAATCATAAAGCATGAAGAAGGCCGACCGGAATGTCCGCCTTCTTCATGACGTTGCTCCTGACAAACTCTGACAGGAGCAACGATCACAATACGCGTGTAAGCGACATCTTCCCTTGGCAGAAATAGAACAAAAACGGTACAAACAGATATGTTGTACGCTTTGTGCCCTGACTGCCATCACAAATGGCGATTAAAGATCGACAAGCCGCTTCCCAAGAGCGGTCAGGGATCATATGTGCCCTGCCCGATCTGTCAGTGCACACGCGCCGCCGCACATGCCGAACTACCCGATTTGTCGATTGGTCATCTTGATTGCGATGCGTTTTACGCATCAATTGAGAAACGCGACCGCCCTGAGCTAGTAGATCAACCTGTTATCATTGGCGGAGGCCATCGCGGTGTCGTCGCCACATGCTGCTATGTCGCACGCAAGTATGGCGTCCGTTCGGCCATGCCGGCCTTCAAGGCGCGCGAACTTTGTCCGAATGCGATTTTCCTGAAACCCGATATGAAGAAGTATCAGCGCGAAGGCTATCGTGTCCGCGACATGATGCGGGCATTGACGCCTGATATTGAGCCACTTTCAATCGATGAAGCCTTTATGGACTTGTCGAATGCGTTTGAGAGCCATGGAAAATCTGCAGCAGAATGCTTGATCGAACTACAAAGCAATATCCGCCGCGAAGTCGGCATTACGGTGTCGATTGGGCTATCCTATAACAAGTTTCTGGCAAAGATCGCATCTGACCTTAACAAGCCATTTGGGTTCTCGATGATCGGCGCTGCCGAGGCGGTCAGCTTCCTTGCCGATAAACCCGTGAGGATGATGTGGGGCGTTGGCCCTGCAATGGAACGAAAACTTCTCGCTGATGGGATCACAACCATTGGACAGCTTCAGGAATTTGATATCCATGCTCTCCAAGGGCGTTACGGATCGATTGGGAAGCGCTTCTATTACTTCTCGCGTGGACAAGATAACAGACGCGTGGAGCAAAGCACCGAGCGCAAAAGCCTGTCTTCAGAAACCACCTTTAACGAAGACATTGCAAGCTTTGGCGAACTTTCTGACATTGCTGCGCGCCTGACTGCCCGTGTGGCCAGCGATCTTGCACGCAAAGAAACTGCTGGCCACACCGTGGTCCTCAAGTTGAAGTCATCTGATTTCAAAATCCGCACACGTAACATGCGCCTAACTTATCCAACACTTCGCGAAGATGTTATCCTCGAAGCCGCATTGACCCTTCTAAAGAAGGAAGCTGATGGAACACTATACCGCCTGTTGGGCGTAGGTGTTGCTGACCTGTTTGCTGCGGATCAGGCAGACCCGGTTGATCTGTTTGCAGAGCAATCATCTGTAAATTTGGAAACGGCAACGCCAGAACCAAACGCCAAACAATCCGAACCACGACGGTCCATAGAACTCCCTCGCCCCACAACAGAACAATTACGTGAAAGCCTTACGCGGCGCTATCGCCTGCACAAAGGCAAAAGCAACCAAAAACGCTTCCCGTTCTAGCAGCCCAGGCAAGTTCACCTGCATTTGAACAAAGACGTTATTGTAAAGCGCTCAAGACCACCCAAAATGCAAAACTGAATAAAAAAATTGTCTTTTAAGAATGCAAATTTCGTCGCCTGATCCTCAAACTCAGGACGACCAGGAAATTGTTCGGATGGGAGTCTGAATTGTTTGGCGTTGAATTGGATATCCGTACACTCGCCTTCATTGCGACCATTGCCGCCTTTGTGCAGGCCATCACGTTTGTTTCACTTTGGATGGTTTCGCGCCAAGGCTACAGCACGGTGCTTTGGGCACTGGGTGGTATCAGTGCGGCAGCTGGCTTTGTACTTCTTGGGTATCGGGGCGTCGTCCCCGACATTGCATCAATCATTGTTGCCAACACTTTGATCGCCGTTTCCCATGCCTTGTACTGGTTAGGACTCGAGATCTATACCGGACGCAAGCCAAGTAATCTGTTATCGGCAGCCATAATCAGCACCGTCATACTTTTCTTTATCTATTACAGCGAAGTAGTTCCCGATATTGCCGCCCGCGTGATCGTAATTTCGACAGCGGTTGCCGTTCTTTCATTCGGTTGTTTCCGAACCCTTTGGTTGCGTAAACGTCAGCAGCGCTCGTCACCTGAACTGATTATGGCGGCGACATTCATGCTTCATGGCGTTTTTCACGTGGCGCGGGCCTTGTATACTTGGCTGGTCGATCAGGAAATCACCAACTTTATGAAGGCCCCTACCGTTCATATGTTTGCATTTCTTGACGTCATCGTATTCCTGCTGCTGACTGCAGTAGGATTTACCGCAATGATCATCATTGCACTTAACAGCTCGCTCCGGGCCGAAGCAAAAGCAAAGAACCGCCTATTCACAGTCCTTGCACATGACCTGCGCACCCCGTTTAGTGGACTTGCGGGACTATCACTCCTTGCCCAGCAAGATCTTGTTGCAGGTAATCCAGCACAGGCTCTCGGCAGCATTCGACAACTTCATTCTTCCACCTCAGAAACGCTGCGCTTTCTCGATGACTTGCTCATTTGGGGCAGAACATTGTTTGATGACGGGAAGCCAGAAAAATCTGAAATTGATATCGATGGATTGATTGAAAACACCATCAAAATCACGCGCCCTTTGCTTGATAGCAAGGCCATCAATGTAAGCTATACGCCCGAAAAACTGATCGGCCTTGGCATCGCACCGCATGCAGAGCTGATCTGCAGAAACTTGCTCGTTAATGCCATCAAGTTTTCTAACCCGCGCAGCACAATTTCCATGTCCGCATCGATTATTGGCAACAAGATACAAATACGTGTCGCTGATCGCGGCGCAGGTGTTTCAGACGAGATGATCGACACATTTACCAAAAGTGCAACAACATACGACTCAAAGATTGGCACCCTTGGGGAAACAGGGTCTGGTGTTGGCTTGTCATTGTGTCGTGATCTTTGCTGGGAAGATCACGAAAAGATTTGGCTCGAACACAACCCGTCCGGCGGTCTGATTGCAGCATTTACAATTGAGACAGCACAGATCGAAACATTTCCGGAGAAACAAAAAATGCCCGCCGAGATATCGGACGAGCATCTGCTTATAAAAAACTGATCTTTATAAATAATGGCGTCCCCTAGGGGATTCGAACCCCTGTTGCCGCCGTGAAAGGGCGGTGTCCTAGGCCTCTAGACGAAGGGGACACAAGCACAAAGTGCAAATGTCGTGACTTTCGGTTGGTGGCGTCCCCTAGGGGATTCGAACCCCTGTTGCCGCCGTGAAAGGGCAGTGTCCTAGGCCTCTAGACGAAGGGGACATAGCACCAATCGAAGTCATGTCGTTAACGAGTGGCGTCCCCTAGGGGATTCGAACCCCTGTTGCCGCCGTGAAAGGGCAGTGTCCTAGGCCTCTAGACGAAGGGGACGCAGCGCGTTAACGAGGCCGGTTTTTAGCGATTGGGTCGGGATAGGTCAAGCGGCTTTTTCACCCCTGTGACGTTTTTTTTAATCCCCCACCAAAAATGGGGCCTTAACCCGCCAAAAGCCGGAAAAACCACGCCTTGATGTTTAACCGGACGGTTTATTTAACCACCCTCCTCCCAAATGAGGGCGCATCGGCAGTCCTTCAAGGCATCGATTTGAGCAAAAATAAATTTTGGATCAACGACTTTTGCGTCGCGCACCGAACCAGAAACTAATCCCCGCAACACCCAGGCCGATCCCCAAAAAGATGAACATCATGCGATATCCAACCGGCGATCCGGCTTCAAACTGCCCGATGATCAAACCGGCAATCCCTTGCAAGACAAAAAGCCCGGCAAAGGTCGCAAGATTGATCGTCGTCAGCGCCCGTCCGATTTGATGTTCGGGAACGGCTTCGCGTGATGCGGCATAGTTCAATGTTGCACTTGATCCAAGGAAGCCGTGCAGCAGCAGCAACAAGGCCGCCGCCCAAACGCCCACTGGCCCAATAAAGGCCTGCAGCAAACAGGCAACCGCGCCTACCAGAACCGCAAAAACAATCAGCTCGTGGGTCTTACCGGGCAACATACGTTTAAGTTGGCCATAAGTCGGCGGCCCCACGATCATGCCAATCGTCATAACCAAAAGAACGTTACCAACTTCCACCGCGCTTAGATCAAACACATCATGCAAGTATGGCCCGCCCCAAAGTCCACGAACCGTCAGGATCGCCGGATAGCTAAAGAATGCGACCCCAACCAGAAGCCAGACCTGCCTGTTCTTCCAGACCGACACCATGCCGCGCAGAGCATCAAGCACGGTCTCGCCTTTTTGGTCATGCACCTCTTTGCCCGGCGGGGTATCGCGCACAAACAGAAAATCCAGCACCACAGCAAGCAAGCTTAAGCCTGCCAAGCCGTAATAAACTGTACGCCAACCATGCGTTTCAACCATTGCCGCCAGTGGCGTTGCAGATGCCAACACCCCCATGAGGCTGAACGATACGATCAAGCCGGATGCGGCCGCGAATTTTTCGGGTGCTGTCCAGCGCGCTGCCAACACAAGGGCCGCCATAAAGGCCGCAGAGCAACCAAGGCCAATCACCGCTTGCCCGACCATCAATCCAAGCACACTTTGCGCATTGGCAAAAATGATCACACCAATCACGGTCACCATCATCAGCATGCCATTGGTCAATCGCGGGCCATAGCGATCGAGCATCACACCAACCGGGATTTGCATCAGGGCAAAGGCAAAATGGAAGCTGCCCGAAATCAGACCGATTTGTTCCGGGGTAACGGCAAGCTCGTCACGGAGCGGTCCAGCAAGAAGTGCCTGGGCTGATCGGAAAAACTGGCTCAGCGAGAATGCCAGCAATATGGGCGCAAGCACCCGAAGGAAGGTCAGCGTCGTGTGGGACGGTAAGCTTGGTTTTGCGTGATCTGTCATGATGTTTTCTGGGATAATCCCATCCCGACATAACGGCAAGCAATTGCGCAACATGGCAAATATGCACGCAATGCTTGATCAGGGTCAGGGCCCACGACCACAACCGGATTGTTCAGATCACTGGCTGGCCGACAGGTTTCCGGAAATGCGCGGGGTTTGCCCCTGAATTACGCCGTATTGAGACATGATACGCCCAAACTGCCCTTGGGAGACCACCTGATCATACGCATCCTGCCAAACCCTGATCACGACCTCAGAAGTCTTCTTGGAAAAGGCAAGATACAGATCCCCGCTTGAAAATTGATAAACCATTTCAATTTCGCTGCGGGTCAAATCGCTATCCTTGAGCTGTTTGAACAGCTCAACATCTGAAGACACCAGAAGATCAATCCGTCCGGTTGCCAACATATGTACACCTCCACGTGGATTGTGGATTGGCTCAAGGTTATCAAAGCCATAGGAACGCAAAGCCTGCTCGTCCGCGCCACCGGCCTGCACACCGATTAGGCCCGCATTGCGCAAATCTTCAATGCTTTGCACCGGTTTGATCGCATTTCCAAGTTGATAAATCCCGGCATTGGCCGGAACAATGGGCCCTACCCAATGATAGTGATCTTCGCGTTGCGGTGTCCGGGTCATGGAAAACACGCCGATATTTTCTTCGTCGTCTATCCGCTGTAATACGCGCTTCCAGGCCATGGATTGGATGGGCTTACCATAACCAAGCTGGGCTGCCATCGACTGCACGACTTCAGCGCCAATGCCTCGCAAGCGCCCCTCTTCATCCAGAAAGTTGAAGGGTGGATATTCCTCGGTCAGAAGAGTGACATTCAGCGCCTGAACAATCGATGCACCGTCATCGGCATTGGCATCTTCGGCATTGCTCATCAACACCACAGTGCTAATCAACAAGGCAAACGCGATCTGGCGCAAGAACAAGCCAATTCTGTCCTTGATTGCATTTCGTGAAGTGAGGAAGGCAAGCCTGATCCGTCTTTGATCAGTACGATCAAAACAAACGCGCCTGCAACCTGACGCTGTGAAGACGGGATCATTTGACACTGGCGCAACCAGAATGGTTCATGCAAACAGCCTATCACTATGATTTACCAGCATTGCCTATCCAAGGCAACGAAACTTGCTAAACCATTGTATAGAACAAACACTTCAAACGGGCAGTGCGACATCGTCAATGATCAACTGAACACCATCGCGTCCCTGCCAGGTATCACGCCTGAGATGCCCCAACACATGCAACGGACGCCCGCCATGCTTGATCAGGGTCTGACCCATATCATTATCGAGACAGCGGAACGCAATTGCCTTGAGCCGTCCCTGCCCGTTTGCACCGGTCAGGATACAGCGCACATGATCAGCGCCAACAACATCGGCCTTCACCGCCCGGCAATCGACAAAAACAAAGCGTGGCTCGGCATTACCCGCCCCGAACGGACCGAGCTTTTCAAGCGCATCAATCAGATCAAGCGTCGCGCCATTGGCATGAAGCGCGCCATCAACTGTGATGGTTGGGCGGATATCGTTTTCGGCAATGATTTTGGCAAAGCGTGCTTCAAGAAACGCTTCAAATTCATCACGCTTTTCCGGATCAAGGGTAAAGCCCGCCGCCATACCATGCCCGCCACCATTAACCAGAAGACCCGCCTGCCGTGCGGCAATGATGGCAGCCCCCAGATCAATACCGCGCACAGAACGGGCTGATCCCTTATAGACCCCGTCGACAAGCCCCATCACAAGGGATGGCACGTGGTAACGGTCCTTAAGGCGGCTTGCGACGATACCGATCACGCCGGGATGCCAGTCATCCCCGCCAACCAGCACCATTGATCCGACTTTTGATTTGCCTTCAACCGCACTGATCGCCTGATCAAGCACAATATCTTCGATTGCTTTACGTTCGCGATTGTATTCATCAAGCTTGCGCGCGATATCAAGCGCCTGAGCCGGGTTTTCACCCGAAAGCAGGGTCGTACCCAGAAAACTCTCGCCAACACGCCCACCGGCATTCACACGCGGCCCAAGGACGTACCCAAGATGATAGGCACTGGGCGTTTCATTCACCCCGGCAATATCAGCAAGCGACGTCATGCCGATATTGCTGCGATGCTTCATCACCTTCAGACCCTGAGTGACAAATGCTCGGTTCAGCCCGCGCAACGG
Source organism: Thalassospira sp. (assembly GCA_965228275.1). Lineage (GTDB taxonomy): Bacteria > Pseudomonadota > Alphaproteobacteria > Rhodospirillales > Thalassospiraceae > Thalassospira. The sequence continues at coordinate 61,817 of OZ245802.1, forward strand.
CACCACATCACAAACGGTACCGAGTGCAACCAGATCTAGCCAGTTGCGCAAATCCGGTGCACGAACGCCTACCTTTTCCAGCCACCCGCGATTACGCAACTCGCGCAACATCGCCACACACAACAAAAACGCTACACCCGCCGCACATAAATGGCCAAGGCCACTGTCATCGTCCAAACGGTTGGGATTCACAACGGCGACAGCGGGCGGTAGTTCAGGCTCTGCTGCGTGGTGATCAACCACAATGATCTCGATCCCGGCATCCTTGGCTTCTTGCAGCGGGGCATAGGCCGTCACACCGCAGTCAACCGTCAGGATAAGGCTTGCCCCTTTGCGCTGCAGTTCCAGCAAAGCTGGCGCATTCGGGCCATAGCCCTCTGTCATGCGATCAGGGATATGCACCGGGACATCCGCACCAAGTGCTCGGAAAAATCGTTTCAGAAGGGCTGTGCTGGTTGCGCCATCGACATCGTAATCGCCAAACACGGCGATCTTTTCGCCCTTTTCGATTGCATCGGCGATGCGTGCGGCGGCCTTGTCCATATCCTGCAAGGAAGACGGATCGGGCATCAAGTCGCGCAAGGTCGGGGACAGGAAGCTTTCAGCATCGTCAAGGTCGATGCCACGTGCGGCCATCACACGTCCAACCACCTCGGGCACGCCAAAGCGTTGCGAGATGGTTGTCGCCAGACGTTCGTCATTCTCGCGTTCACGCCACCATTTGCCGGTAACGGATCGCTCGATCCCCATAAAGGTCTTTTCTTGCGCATGATCTGTCATGACCAATGAAATAGCGCAATCCGGGGCCTGCTTAAACCGGATAATTTTCCTACTTGGGAAGTTTCGCGCAAACTAGCCCCGCGGATTTTCCCCACACCATTTCAAAACGTTTTCTGCATCTGCTGCCGGGTCGTCGACCGGATAGAACACCTTGGTGATTTTCCCATCGTCAACCACCATGGTCAGGCGCTGAAACAGGCGCATGCCATCGGCTTTAAAATCGGGCATGGCCATCGATTCCTTGAAGCGATGATTGCTATCTGACAGCAAGGCAAATGGCAGATGCAAACGTTCTGCTGCTTCTTTTTGATAATCCGTCGTCTGGCTTGAAAGCCCAAACAGGTTCTCAACACCAACAGCACGGAGTTCCTCCGCATGATCGCGGAACGAACAGGATTGCGGCGTACAGCCCTTGGCACCGGGGATTTCATCCCAGCCTTCCGGTGATGGCACACCGGGTTCCGCTGTGCGGGGATAGGCATAGACAACCGTGCGCCCTGCCACTGTCGACAGATCAACCGATACGTCATTGGTGGCAGGTAACGCCATTGCAGGCAGCATCTGCCCCGTCAGGCGTTCAATCACATGTGCAGCGCTTTCCGAACTCATCATGATCCTCCCAGGATGCCAAGCAGGCCTTCATCACACAGATGGTCTTTGACCCTTTGACATTGAAGATAAGTCTGATTTCGGCCCGGCAAAAGATCGCGCGATTTCGCATCGTGAAAAACAATCGGAGTACGCACAGCATTTGCGCACCCGCCAAAGTTGTGCAAACTAGCAGAACAACAAAAACGGATACGAGCAATGCCCCACAAAAAAGGCCTTCGGATCGGATTAACCATCCTGTCCGTGATCGGTGCTGTGATGTCGATGCCATTGGTGATGTTTTCGCCAATGATGTTTGACGCACCGGGATCAGATGAAAACGCCCTCACCCAATTCCTGTTTTTCAGCGTTCTGGCATTTCCGGTGCTGTGCCTGATGGGCGGCATTCTACCCTGGAAATTCAGACACAATCCGAAATCGATCTGGCTTTATGCACTCAGCGGTTTGGCCGTTGGGCTATTTGTTACCGCGATTGTATTGCTGGAAGTCTCGTGTGGCGGAGACTTCGCCTGTTAATCAGACGATGCCTTCATCCGCCGCAATCAATGCCAGACCATGTGCGACAGACAGGAACGGCTGATCGATTTCATACGCTCCTTACCAAAGCCGTTTTCAAAGATACTAAGTACTGCCGGGGCGTAAAATTCACCTCCTGTCCGAGACTTTTGAAAAATCACTAAAACCCACTGCTGCTCATTAAATGCCGTTCTAACAACTAACATCAGTCTTTTAAGACCACGGTGGACAGTGAATACGCCTGTTACTTTTGCGATTTATCGAATAACTATCCAACTTTCCCTCTACCTTACTGTAGGCCAATACTCTAAACTCATACGATATTTAGAGAAGGCGCCTTCTATTATGTATGTATCCATAATTTACCCCCTAGCTGACTTTAGAAAACTCCATCCTGACAACGCTGGCCAATTGGAAAAGCCCGCTTGGGGCATGGCCGACCCTCGCGCACAATTCGCTCGTGGATTTGGGGAGATACATACTCGAACCAAATCAGGAGAGAGGTTTGCTGGAGAAAACTACTATGCGGACTGCGACAAGCTCATTCGCTACCCGAGCCAGTATTTTTTATCGCCATCAACAGAAGACATTCGGAATATCTTAACTTACCCAATTTACCGCCGTTTCTATTTTGATGGCCAGATGGCGGGTCGGTTTGAGCTCGGCTTTCGTCTCAACGAGGGGACGATCAGAGACATCCTAAGCGCAAAAGAAAACCCAGTGTTTGACGCTGCTAAATTGGCGACGCAATTATTGAATGCAGAGGTTCGGACTCACTTACTTGATGACCGCACGTTGACAACCACCTTCGAAAATTTGATGCCAAACCTAAGAGATGGGTGGTTACTCAGCAGCACTCGAACGGATTCTCTAGATACCTATGACATTTCGAATGTTGGGCAAAGATACGTCCAAGTAGGAAAACCATTTCTTTTTGTTCGAGCGAGCAACAGTACACCCCTTGTGGCGCATCCATCCCACCGAGCGTTAGTAAACACAGACAAGCTGCGCTTCTCTCTTGCTCGTTCAGGCGTACAACGACAAAACTTCGACTTAGCCCTTATACAATCGAATGAAGATATAAACCGCGAAACTGCAATCGAACGGCTGGCGCGCCTATTCTACACGCAGTCCCGCACCCTAGCATACGCTCATTCGTTTTATTTACGGCAAGTCTCAAGTGGCGCTATCAAAGGCGAGAATAAGCTATCTTCGTCGCTAGAAGCACTCGTTGAGCGATTGAGAAATTTATCACCATCAGAAAATGATACTTATGACGAAACCACCTGCGAACAAATGCAGGAGATTCTTCGGAATGCAGATATCGACACAAAACAACTCTCGCAAGAGATTCACGACAGCATTCGTCCAAACTTATTAGCCCGATTATTCGGAGGAATAGGGCGATATGCCGATAAAAAACTGGACATAAGCATAGAGGCCGCTGCTAGCACTGCAACTAAGCAAATACTCTCAGGCGGCCTCTAATATATTGGGCAGCACCGAATGCTCAGCCCGTCTATTACGTTGGGCGATGCACTCACCCTTAATCAGATTTATATCCGAAAAACCAATTAACTTCAAGCGAGCAGTTATGTTGTCATATTGCGAAGTTAAACAATCCCCTCATCCGCCGCAATCAACGCCAAGCCATGCGCGACCGACAGGAATGGCTGGCCAATTTCGATGCGATCCTTGCCAAAGCCGTCTTCAAAGATTTTGCGAACAGCCGGAACGTAGGACGTACCACCGGTCATGAAGACCTTTGAAACGTCCCTGGCATCGATGCCGGATTGTTCAAGGCAGTTCTTCGCGGCAAGTTCGATATCGGCAAGGTCGGGGGCGATGGCGGCCTCAAAATCGGCACGCGTCAGTTTTTCTTCGATCTCCACACCGCCGTGGGAGAATTGAAGGAGTGTGCTGTCATTTTCAGACAGCTCTGCCTTGGCCTTGGAAACCGTTTGATACAGATGGAAGCCCATTTCATCTTCGATAATGGCGACAAGGTCCTCGATATCATCGGGCCGGGTTGCGGAACGAATCAGGCTTTTGATTTCGTTGATGGTTTTGGGCTGGTTCATCATGGCAAGTTCATGCCAGCGCGAGAACGCGGTGTAATATTGGCGCGGCACCGGAAGCGTCGCACCCATGGATTTATAGTCCGATCCAAAGCCAAGGCGCGGCCAGACAGCTTTTTGAATGATGCGATAGTCAAACCGGTCGCCAGCAATGCCAAGGCCGGTATGAGCTAGCGGCTGCACACCACGAATGCCCAATCCCGGTGTAAAGCGGATCAGTGAAAAGTCACTGGTACCACCGCCAAAGTCGGCGACCAGAACGGTCTCGGGTTTATCAAGTTCGCGCCCGTAATAATACGAAGCAGCCAAAGGCTCAAACACCATGGCTTCGACGTCAAAACCGGCCTGTTCATACGCACCGCGCAGGCGCATTTCAGCAAAGTCGTTATCCGGATTATTGCCCGCAAAAGCAACCGGACGGCCTGAAATCACGCGATGACCAAGCCAGCCAAGGCTATGCTGTGCAAAGTGGTGAATTTGCGTCAGGAAGGTTCCGATCAGATCTTCGATCGAATAGGTCGTTCCGAAAATATCGGTCCCTTCAAAATCCTTGGTCGCGAGATAGGATTTCATCGACTGGATCAAACGGCAATCGTGGCTTTCCTTGAGGTATTCCTCAATCGCGAACGGGCCGGAACAGCTTTTGGAATGGGTCGGCGCACCCGGAGCGGTAAGTTCCTGCTCCTCCCAGAAATAAAGGATGGTGCGATAGGTATCAAAGCTGTTGGCACCGACTTCGAATTTAGCCGATTGCACATTGCCTGCGCTATCTGCCACTGCAAGGACAGAGTTGGTCGTACCGAAATCAAGGGCGATAATTTCAGACATCAGGCAGGCTCCGATAAAGGCGTATTTGAAGGGGGCGGAGGATGTAACCCAGACCGCCCTGCCCTGCAAGCATTTAAACGCAAGAAGGGAGTGCTTAGCACTCCCTTCTTAACGTTCTGCATCAAGCAGAGATTATTTGTACCAGATTTTCCGGCTGAAATCGTGAACAGCGCGGACGTAACGCACGGTACCGGACTGCGAACGCATCACGATGCTTTCGGTTTCGGCACCATTGGCGAAACGACGCACACCGCGCAGCATCGCACCGTCGGTGACACCGGTTGCGGCAAACATTACGTTGCCTTTTGCAAGGTCGGTCAGTTTGTATTTACGGGTCAGGTCTTCGATGCCCCATTTTTTCGCACGTGCGACTTCGTCGTCATTGCGGAAAACAAGACGGCCCTGGAACTGACCACCGATGCAACGAAGGGCAGCAGCGGCAAGAACACCTTCTGGTGCGCCACCGGTACCCATGTAAATATCGATGCCCGAGGTTTTCTGCGAGGTCGCGATAACACCGGCAACGTCACCATCCCCGATCAGCATGATGCGTGCGCCTGCTTCGCGGGTTTTGGCGATGATTTCCTGGTGACGCGGACGATCAAGGATGCAGGCAACCAGATCAGAAACGTCGCAGCCCTTTGCCGCAGCTAGGCTTTTAAGGTTTTCAGCCGGGCTGGCATCAAGGTCAATCACATCATCGGGAAGACCACCACCAACGGCGATTTTATCCATATAGGTGTCCGGTGCGTTCAGGAAGCCACCCTTTTCCGCCATCGCAACAACAGCCAAAGAGTTCGGGCCACCAGTCGCACAGATGGTCGTACCTTCAAGCGGGTCCAGCGCGATGTCGATCTCCGGGCCTTCGCCAGAACCAACTTCTTCGCCAATGAACAGCATCGGGGCTTCGTCGCGTTCACCTTCGCCGATAACGACCGTGCCTTTGATGTCCATGCTGTTGAGCGCATTGCGCATCGCATCAACAGCAGCCTGGTCAGCGGCCTTTTCGTCGCCACGTCCCATCAGGCCAGAGCAGGCAAGTGCCGCAGCCTCGGTCACGCGAACGGTTTCAAGCGCGAGATTTCGATCCATTTTGTCTTCCTCGTAGTGTGATGCAGGGTCTGGGGGCCCTGTCTCGTTGTTGTCTTGTCTTCTTGTTTTTGCGGTCCGGTTTGGTCCGGACTTTACAACAGCGCCCCGCATCTTGACAGGTGCGAGGCGCTTTGAGCTTTAAAGTTTTAAGATGCGAAGCTTTCGATCCGCATCAGAACCGGCGGCTGCGAGTTGCTTTCGAACGCGGCGATATCATCAACTGCACCCGACATGGCTGCTTCGGTCGTTTCATGCGCCACAATCACGACCGGAACAACGCCGCCTTCGGTTTCCGCACGACCATGCTGGATCATGGAGGCCATCGAAACACCATGCTTTGCAAGGGTTGCGGTGACTTCGGCCATGACACCCGGACGATCCCAAACCATCAGGCGCAAGTAATAGGCGCCGGTGTGTTTTTCCAATGACGCACGTACGTTCTTTTTAAGGCGCCCGGCTGGCAACCCAAAGACTGGTGCCGCGCGACCAGCGGAAATATCAACGATATCGGCAACAACGGCCGATGCCGTCGGACGTTCGCCAGCGCCACGGCCCTGCAGGACCACAGGCCCAACATAATCACCTTCAAGCGCAACGGCGTTAAACACGCCTTCGACCTTGGAAATCTGGGTTGCACGATCAACCATGACCGGGCTAACGCGCTGCTCGATACCTTCTGGCGTCTGCTTGGCGATACCAAGCAATTTGATGCGATAGCCAAGCTCTTCGGCAAGCTGGATATCTAGGGCGGAAACGCTGCGGATGCCTTCAACCGCGACCGCATCGAAATCGACCTCAACACCAAAAGCAAGGCTTGAAAGGATAGCAAGCTTGTGCGCGGCATCAATGCCATCGACATCAAAGGTCGGATCGGCTTCGGCATAGCCAAGCTTCTGGGCTTCGGCCAGAACGTCGGCAAAGTCACGGCCCTGCTCACGCATGGTGGTCAGGATGTAGTTGCACGTTCCGTTCAGAATACCGGTGACACGCGAAATGGCGTTACCTGCCAGACCTTCACGAAGCGCCTTGATTACCGGGATGCCGCCAGCAACCGCTGCTTCATAGGCAATGGTGACATTGTTGGCATCAGCAATCTGGGCCAGCTCAACGCCCTTAAGTGCGATCAGGGCCTTGTTTGCGGTAACAACATGCTTGCCATTTTCAAGGGCTGCCTTGCAGGTGTCATAGGCGATGCCGTCTGATCCACCGATCAGCTCGACAAGGATGTCGATATCCTTGTCTGCGGCAAGATCGCGCGCGTCTTCGTACCAAGTCAGACCGTCAGTCGAAAAACCACGATCACGAGTTCGATCACGCGCCGATACCGCTGTAACGACGATCTGACGACCCGAACGGTCGGCCAGAATGTCGCGATGTTCACTCAGCAGTTTAACGGTTCCGGCACCGACCGTACCCAGGCCTGCCACACCGATTTTGACGACGTCTTTCACGATAACTCCTTAGCACGTGGTTAGATCCGCAAGCGCGCGAATGATCGAATGCGACCATCGCGTCCTGATAAAAGAACGCCCGGGACATGTCCCGGGCGAAACACAGAATGCTTTATCGGATATCAGACGGATTTCTTCAACAGTTCACGTGCAGATTCTGCATCGGGATACTTCTGGAAGAACTGTTTGATGTTCCGGTTGGCCTGACGGATGCGATGTTTGTTTTCAACCAGCGCAATTCGAACATGGCGATCGCCATATTCACCAAAGCCAAGCCCCGGTGCGACAGCAACCCCTGCTTCCTGCAAAAGCAGCTTGGAGAAATCAAGTGAACCAAGCTCGGCAAAGGCATCGGGGATAGGTGCCCAGGCAAACATGGTTGCCGCAGGGCTTGGAATTTCCCAACCGGCACTTAGCGCACCTTCGATGAAAACATCGCGGCGTTCGCGGTAAAGATTGCGGAATTCTTCGACGCAATCCTGCGGGCCATTAAGGGCCGCGGTTGCAGCAACCTGAACCGGGGTGAATGCGCCGTAATCAAGGTATGACTTGATACGTGTCAGGGCGTTGATCAGCTTTTTGTTACCGGTGGCAAAACCGATACGCCAGCCCGCCATCGAATAGGTTTTCGACAGTGAATAGAACTCAACCGCGATGTCCTTGGCACCCTTGCACTGCAGGATCGAGGGCGGCGGGTTGCCATCAAAGTAAATTTCGGAATAGGCGATATCTGACAGAACATAGATTTCATGCTTGCGGCAGAAATCAACGACTTCCTGATAGAAGTCCAGATCAACCACAAGCGAAGTCGGGTTTGCCGGAAAGTTCAGAACAACTGCACTTGGTTTCGGCACAGAATGCTTCACCGCGCGATGGAGCTGCTCCATGAAGCTTTCGGTATTGAACGTGCCCTGGTCATCATGACCGATCGGGATGTGGCGCAGTGCTGCACCGGCAATGATGAAGCCAAATGCATGGATCGGGTATGACGGGTTCGGCACGAGGAAGATATCGCCCGGGCTTGTGATTGCAGCCGCCAGGTTGGCAAGACCTTCTTTGGAGCCCAGCGTTACAACGGTTTCTGTTTCCGGGTCGATATCAACACCAAAGCGGCGCCCGTAATAGGCAGCCAAAGCTTTGCGCAAGCCCGGAATACCGCGTGACATGGAATAACCATGGGTGCGCGGGTTCTGAACCGTTTCGACCAGTTTATCGACAATATGCTGCGGGGTGGCCGGGTCCGGGTTGCCCATGCCGAAATCGATAATGTCCTCACCCGCTCGCCGCGCCGCCGCCTTCATCGCATTTACTTCTGCGAATACGTAAGGGGGGAGACGTTTTATGCGGTGGAAGTCTTGGGACATTATCCTATATCCTCATGAAATTGTCGATTTTCGAATTTTATGCGAAAAGCATATCCTCGAATTGATAAAAATTGCGTTTGAGCCATCAAAAACAGCATCACGCGGCGTACAATTCGAAGGATGTACCTTTTATGGAAATCATACTCAACGAATTAATGTGCATTGCACACGCTTAATTTTTATTTACCCCGTGGTTGCGGCGTAAATTCGGCAAAATTTCCGAAAATCAGGATATTTCGGGGCAAATGCACCCGCGCACGACACGGTATAAGCCGCCGAAAATCGGGCAATAAAAAACGCGGAAGGATTTCTCCTTCCGCGCTTCATCGATAAATGTGTCTGGATCGATCAGTAGTCGAGATAGATCTCAACGCGGCGGTTACCCGCCTCACCGGCCGGAATACCTTCGTAGTAGCGCGGATCAGCCGAGCCATCCGCCCCAACAAAGATCGCATCCGGGCTGACACCGAGCGAAATCAGGCGCGAGACAACCGCAGATGCGCGACCTTCGGAAACACGACGGTTCACAGCCAAATGGCTTTCAAGTGACATATCGCCAGTCCGCATCGACGCATGACCAATCACGCGAATAAAGCCGCTGGTCTGCTGCCAGGTTGCGGCAACCTGTTCAAGGACCGAATGATCCGAGCCACCCAGCTTTGTCGAACCATGGGCAAACTGGATCTGAGCAACCTGAACTTCGTTGACGGCAGGTGCGAGTTGATCAATGGAGCGAACACCAAGGCGTGATGCCAGTGCATCATTTGATGCAACTTCATCAACCATCACGGAGTCGCCATAGCCACCACCAAACTGGCTTTCATCAACGACTACCGCGCCATTGTCAGAATAGACAGAATAATCAAAATCCTGACCCGGCGTTGCTGATGGCATTGCAGCCGGTTCATTGGCAAATACACCACTGCCCTCTGCAAGGCGGCGCTGATACTGATCCATCACCGGATCACCACTAGACGGCATGGAAGCTTCGCCAGCTTGTGCTGCATCATAAGCAGCCAGTTGCTGTTCGCGCGATGCATTTGCCTGTGCCGCGTCAATTGCTGCCTGTGCTTCGGCAATGGCAGCGGCGTCTGAGGCACTCATTTCCGATGCAGGCGGAACCGGTGCGGAAGTTGCAGCCGGACCAGATGCCGGTGCCTTGGCATTCCATTCATCAGCAATCGTCGAACCCGACGGTGCGGAGCTTACAGCACTGCTGGTCGCGCTCGTTGCTGCTGCGGCCTGCGGCTCAGCCATTGCGCTACTGCTCACAGAAGTGGTCGGTGCAGGTGCGATAACCGGCTGGGTAACCGGAACTTCAGGGGCAGACTGAAGCGCGTTTACAGGCGGGCTGCTTTGACGGCGGCCGCCCTGGGTGTATTGGGCGTTGGCGCGATCTGCAGCAAGGCCCGCGATCAGCGCATCACGTTCCTGATCCCCGGTAACAACCGGTTTTGCCGGCGTATCGGCAAGGCTCGGATATTCGCCGTCTTCTCCCGGAATCGGTTCTTCGGATTTTGCGGCGGTTTCGTCTTCACCGTCAAACATCTCACCGACCGATTTGCCCCATTCGACCGGGTTGATGGCATCGGGAACAGAAGAACAGGCGCCAAGTGTCAGCACCACAGCCAGCGCAGAGCCGGTCTGCAGCATTACCCGCAGCTTCCCCCTTGCAGTCTCCTGCCACGACCCCTGCGCAGTCGTTGATTTCAGAACGCCCATTTCTTTTCGCTGCTCCAAATTCCGTTGGATGACGTGTGCGTTGAAATATTCCGCAGAAACGTCACCTTATAATTCTTGTACTACCCCTAAACGACGCGCTAGGCTAAGACCATGATAAGCTTGGGATCAAGCAGAGTTTCAACCCGAAACGTCAAATGGATACCGGGAACATAAAACGTCAAAAGTCTTGCGATATCGCAAAGATGCAAAATTCGTTTTCACGTTACCAAGTACCCGCGGCGGTATCATAAGGGAATGCCCCATGAGCGATCAACAGGCCATCGAAACTGAAATCAAACATCCGGATCCCGAAAAACTATCTGCAGCAATGGCAGAGATTGCCGAGAGAAGTCAACGACTTGTATCTGACTTCCTCGCCAAGCAGGCAGAAGATCCTGAAATTTCGGACCCGGACCCGCTGAATATCGGGTCGGCTTTTGCCGAACTTACCAGTCAGATCATGCAAAACCCGGCCAAACTGGTCGAAGCTCAGATGGAGCTATGGCAGCAATATTATACGCTGTGGCACAACACGACGCTCCGCATGATGGGCGAAGAAGCAGAGCCCGTTGTTTCCCCGCAAAAAGGCGATCGCCGCTTTCGCGATGAAGCATGGGAAAACAACGAGCTGTTTGATTTCATCAAGCAGTCATATTTGCTGTCCTCACAATGGACGCAGAACTTCGTTCATGACGTGGATGGCCTTGATGATAAAACCGCCCAAAAGGTCGAGTTTTATACCCGCCAGTTTGTCGATGCGATTTCGCCAACCAACTTCCTGATGACCAACCCGGAAGTGTTGCGCACAACGATTGAAAGTGGCGGCGAAAACCTTCTTAAGGGTCTTCAGAACCTTCTGGGTGATCTTGAACGCGGCAAGGGTAAGCTTCAAATTCGCATGACCGACCTTGATGCTTTCAAGATCGGTGAAAATGTCGCCACGACCGAAGGTTCGGTGATTGGCAGAACGCCCTTGATGGAGCTTCTGCAATATAAGCCGACGACCGACAAGGTTGCCAAGCGGCCGCTTATGATCGTGCCGCCCTGGATCAACAAATATTACATCCTTGATCTGCGCCCGGAAAACTCGCTGATAAAATGGGCCGTTGATCAGGGCCACACTGTTTTCGTCCTGTCGTGGGTCAACCCGGACAGCAAGCTTGCCGAAAAGTCGTTTGAAGATTACGCCAAAGACGGCGTTCTGGCCGCCCTTGATCTGATCGAACAGGCGACTGGCGAGAACGAAGTCAATGCGATTGGTTATTGCCTTGGCGGGACGCTTCTGAGCTCGACACTTGCCTATATGGCAAAGGTCGGGGATGAGCGGATCAAATCGGCGACCTTCTTTACCACCCTGATGGATTTTGAAAAATCGGGCGAGCTTTCGGTCTTTGTCGATGACGAACAGATCAAAAGCCTTGAAAACAAGATGTCCAAAGAGGGCTATCTTGATGGTCGCGATATGTCGATGTCGTTCAATATGCTGCGCGCCAATGACCTGATCTGGTCGTTTGTGGTGTCCAACTACATGCTTGGCAAGGATCCCTTCCCGTTTGATCTGCTGTATTGGAACTCCGATTCCACGCGCATGCCAAAAGCAATGCACAGCTTCTATCTGCGCAACATGTATAACAAAAACCTGTTGCGAGAACCGGGCGGCATCAAGATTCTTGGCGAGCCGATTGACCTTCGCGATATCAAAATCCCGGTCTATTTCCTGTCCACCCGCGAAGACCATATCGCACCGTGGCAGGCGACTTATGCCGGGACCCAATTACTGTCGGGTCAGGTCAAGTTTGTGCTCTCTGCATCAGGCCATATTGCCGGGGTTGTTAACCCGCCAGTGGCCAAAAAGTACTGCTACTGGACCTATAACCGCACGCCGGAAAATCCTGATGACTGGATGAACAAGGCGACCCAGCATGAAGGTTCATGGTGGACCGACTGGCAAAACTGGATCAGCCGTCGTTCCGGTGGACAGGTTGACGCGCGTACCGCCGGTGATGGCAAGCTCAAGGTTTTGGGCCCGGCACCGGGTGAGTATGTCAAAGTCACCCTATCCTGATTTGCAGATCGCATTTTAATGAACGCGGCCTGCCATACCGGCAGGCCGTTTTCTTTCGCCCCGCATATAATTCACCCAAAGGACCCAACGATGGCACAGACAATCGGATTTCTTGGCGCTGGGCGCATGGCATCAGCAATGATCAAACGCCTGCTTGCAAAAGGCTATGCCGTGAAGGTATGGAACAGAAGCGTCGCCAAGCTCGATCCGCTTGTTGCCGTCGGCGCCACCGCCTGCGCAACCCCCGCCGATGCTGCACGCGACGTCGATATCGTGATCTCATTCATGGCCGATGACACCGCTGCCCGTTCAGTTTGGCTGGGCGAAAATGGCGCCTTGTCCGCGATGGCGCGTGGCGCTGTTGCGATTGAATGCTCGACCCTTTCGCACGGTTTTGTGCTTGAACTTGCTAAGACGCTTCAGGACGCCAGCATTTTCTATGTCGATGCGCCAGTGACCGGCGTGCCAAGCGATATCGAAGCGGGCCACACAATCTTTTTGATTGGCACTGCGCAAGATGTTCTTGAACGCATCCAACCGATCTTAAATGACACTGGCAAACGCACGGTCCATTTCGGCCCCGTTGGATCGGGAACGGTTTACAAGCTAATGCATAACCTGTTGGGGGCGGTTCACATTGCTGCTGCTGCCGAACTGGTCGCTGTTGCGCAAAAGGCAGGCCTTGATGGCAACAAGGTTGCCGAGACTTTTGAGATTGGTGCGACTTCAAGCCCGACCGGCCTGATGGTTATGCCCGGCCTTATTTCCGGCAACCACAATGAAGGCATCCATTTCACATCAGGCTTGCGGGCAAAGGATGCGTCTTATGCCCTGAAACTGGTCAATGAGATCGGCATGAAGGCCCCGGTCGGACAGGCAGCATTTGATGTATTTGATACAACAGTAAAGGCAGGACTGGGAGATTTGGCTCAAAGTGCAATCATCGAAACCCTTAAACACTAGACCAGAGCAAACTCACCAAACGGATCTTTTAAGGTATTAAAGACCCATATTTCATTGTGTCCTGCACTCTTAGGTCAACCAACTGAGCAAAGCCAATCTGAGTCACTGCTTCTTTAATGCTCTTTTTCGAAACTGGCCAACTGCCTTCATCTTCATGCAAGAACGGGGCTCCGGTCCAAGTATATGAAAGTTCGACTTCAACCTCATCTAAAGTGATCAATCTCGTTATCGTCATCACCCCAATCGGTTTCTCTCCTCCCGGTCTCTCTACTTGCTCACAGAAGAAAGCCACATCCGCGCCAAAGCTCCTAATGTGACTGGTAATAAGGTCATGCTGACAACCATAGTAGAGTTCTCGCCATAAATAGCCGAACTCTCTCTCGCCTTCAGGCTTAAAATCAGAAATACGTGCATCAATTGCGTACAACTGACTAGGGCTTTCAAAGGTCTCCCCTATTGGAACCTCGCCAAAAGTTATTCTATGGCCATTGTCTTGCAGGAAATGCTCCGACTGCCCATGCATGTTTCGCATACTAGACTGTTGGTACCAACCGGCAGGGGGATAGCTTAAGCCTTTACTGAACAATCTAACGTGTCTATTCGCCAGTAGTCCCGCTGGATTGTAATCAGATCCAGCCTTAGTAACCGCCAACAAGTTGGCTCCGAAACGTTTTGGCTGCGTGGAGGGCTTGCAACCTTGAAGCCCCAATGCGACGAATACTAAAACTGCGAACGCACGATTGATCGAACTGCAAGCCAATCCCAAAGTTCCTATAAAACTATGATTTCAATTATCTAAGACAGGAAAATTGATTGGAACCAACTCAACCGACGCCATCATCTCAATAACGCGGTCGATTTCTTCCTGACTAACAGGCCATGATGTTTCGTCGAGGTAATCAAATTTTTCTCTGTACCAAGAATGGAACACTATGCCTATTACACCATTTACTGCAAACCAACGCCCAACAGCAATTTCGCTTCTCTCCTGAGTACTCGGCGAGTTTGCGGGGCTCTTCACCAGTTCGCAGAAAAACACACTTGTGTTTTCAGGCTCTCGATTTCCGTAGCTTTGAAATCTACCCGCACAAACATTAGCAAACTGACTTCTTACTGTTTTTTGCGCCAGTATCTCATTCACGTTTACAGGAATATTCAGGGCATTATCAACATTCAGCAGCATCAGCGTGTAAACTTCGTCTGTCCGTACTTTCCCATCGAGCATAGGGTGCTGATTCCGCTGATATGCTATATTGGGCCTATAATCTTCTGTAATTGCAATTTGCTCATCCCCGGAAAACTCACTTTCCGGATCATACCAAAGAGGCATCGGATAACCTACAGTGACGTTAAATGCGCTCACAATTTGCTGGTTGTCTTTCGCAGGCCATCCTTCTTTTGGAACTGGGTCGCTGCGTTTTCTGGAATGGTAGCTGCCTACAACCACTTCGGAATTTTTACCAATCTCAGAGTAACCGGATCCGATTTGGGTAACTTTCAAGTCAGAATCAGATCTTTTGTCTACAACTGCTGTTTGACATCCAGCCAATAACCCTAGGGAGACAACTGAAGCGCTTACAAAGTAAAATCCGAATTTTCTCAACTGGTTCACGCCCCTAACTAACAACAAGTCTCTAAGCTCAGATTACTAGTTACTCAAGACAACACAACCCAAAAGAGCGCAAGGTATTGTTGAGCGCAAATCAAGTCTACTCAGAGAGAGACAACAATCCCTCATAACGCGCATCGGTCAGCGTTTTAAGAAACGCGACGATGGCATTGATGCGTTTGGCGTCCAAGGCATCACCCTGCTCAAGCTCCTTGAGTGAGATGGTATCCACCACTTCCGGCTCCCCCCAAGCCGCACCGGTTTCCGGGTTGGTCTGGTTGGCTTTGGCCTTGCTGTTATATTTGTTATAGAACCGCACCACAGTTTCAAGATCAGCAAAGACACCGTTATGCATATAAGGCCCCGTTACCGCGACATTACGCAGTGAGGGGGTTTTGTATTTGCCGCGATAGGCCGGATCATCAATAGCCGGATTATCGAGAAGCCCGTTATCGGTAAACGTGACATCCTTGCCATTGGCATCACGGGTCGCGACGTTGCGCGGCACGCCGATATTGTGGAACTCGTAATTGGTGAAGGTTTCGCCTTCTGCCGTCAGGCTGGATTTAAGCATATGGCAGGTGTTGCAGTTGGTGAATTGCTGCGAGAAGAACAGAACCCGGCCAAGTTCTTCCTGCGGGGTCATTTTATACTCGCCGCGCAAGAAGCGATCATATTTGCTGTCAAACGGCGCGAACGCGTCACCCTGTTCAAACGCCGCAATTGCCTGCGTCATCGCATCATAGGCGGCCTCACTGTCAGACCAGACATCATCACCAAAAAATGCCTTAAAGCCCGCAACGTAATCTTCGTCCTCTGCCAAGCGCGCAACGACGGCGGCCTTGTCTGGCATGCCCATTTCAACCGGGTTAAGCGGCGGGCCACCGGCCTGTTCAGCAAGATCAGCAGCGCGTCCATCCCAGAACTGTCCGCCCACTGCAATGCCGTCCTCGCGGATATGGAACTTGGGCGAGAATTTCGCATAGGCCGCCATTGGGGTATTTCGATCCCCAAGGCTTTTGCCATCATCGCCTAATGAAAATGCTCCATCCGCAACATCCACGCGCGGATCCCGAAACCCTTGCGATGGCTCATGGCAGGTCGCGCAGGCCTGCGTGCGATTGGCCGATAGATTGGTATCGAAATAAAGTGCTTCGCCCAAGGCAGCCTTGTTGGCAAAAGGTGACGTCGCAGCAGCAATTTCGCGCGCCTGATCAGCCCCCTTACCTGCCAAACGTGACAGGAATTCCGATTGCTCATCCGCATGCGCCAAACCAATCGACCCTACACCAATTGCAGTCAGGGCCACGGTGGCAATGACCAATGACCGGCCCTTGCACAATCGGATGGAAGTCAATGGATGGCGGCGGATGTGATCCATGGAGGCACTTTGTTTCAGTCTGAAAATGGGGCGATGACAGCAGCCCGCGGGAACGCGAACGCTACGCATTTACCTTATCAGAGTTGAACCCTGCTTTGATAAAAGTCAATGGCGGGCCAAATTTCAGACCCGCCATTTGATTTCGTCCATGTAGCTTTGCTGCGAATGCGATCTATGCCGCGATCTGCGGGCGCCGACGGCGCATCAATGGCATCAATTGAACGCCGATGATGGCAGCAAGAATAACGCCACATCCTGCATATTCAGCCGGTGCCAAACGTTCACCAAGGAACCAGGCCCCAGCAATGGCGGCAAAGACCGCCTCGGCACTCATGATAATCGCGGCATCGGATGCCTCGGTATAATTTTGGGCTACCGCCTGAAGGGTAAAGGCAACGCCAGCGGACATGATCCCGGCATAGAGAATTTCAAAACCGGCATTATAGATGTCTGTAACGCTGAAGGTTTCGGTCATGGCCCCCATTGCCGTACCAAGAATACCGGTAATCAGGAACTGTGTGCAGGCGACAAGTGCCGGTGCATTGGTGCGTGTGACCATCACCCCGATCAGAACAACCTGTGCTGCCCAGAAAAGCGCACTGCCCATCACCCAGAAATCACCAGTGCCCAGACCGGACAGGTCACCACCGCTGAGCAGATAGGTGCCATAGACGCACATCGCCCCACCCGGCCAAACTGACCAATGTGGACGCGTCCGAAACACCAGATAAGCCAAAACTGGAACCGTTGGCACATAGAACGCGGTCAGGAATGCAGCATTGGTCACGGTTGTTTGCATGATGCCGATTTGCTGCAGGATGCTTGCCAGATACATCGATATGCCGGTGGCAACCAACCCGATGATATCACCACGATCAAGCGGTCGATTGGCGCGTTTGAGCTTGCGAAGATCGCGCAAGGCAAATGGCAATACCGCCAACGCGCCCAACAGGAAGCGCACACCCGTAAAATAATGCGGGCCGATGTTTTCCATGCTGGTTTGCTGAACAACAAAGGTCGTGCCCCAAATCAGGGCAACAAAGACTATTATGGCGTTTGCCTGCCAACGCGTCATTTTCCCGGTCCGTTTCATGCTGGCCGGGCGTGGTGGCGCGCGGCAATTTGTGACTTTGATATCGCCTTGCTATCGCACCGCCTGCCCGCTGGCAAGAAGATCGTATGAAATGGTGTTAGCTGCCCGAGCTTTCCGATAGCGCCTCAACGCCATACAACGCCCGATACGCGCCGGTCTGAATTGCCTTGTCAATTTCAACATTGATCTTTTCAACCAAAATCGGTGACACCGTCAGCTTTGAAAACATGAAGTGGACCGGTTCCGAGAGCAAAATCAAGGGATGAGCCACCAAAGCATCTGAAACCCCCATCAATTCGGCCTGTGCCATCGCCGCTGTCGGCACTTCAACCAAAGCATCAATCCGATCATTAACCAGCATCTGAATACCATGGCTCGTCAGATTAACGTTGAAAACAAGGTTTTGGGCTTCGGGCTGTGACAAGAACTGCTTGAACATTTCACCGCGATACGCGCCCTCGGTATGACCCAGCCGCATCTGGTGGCCGATCATGTCATCAAGACGACGAATGGAATATTTGCCAACATCCTCGCGCCGGATGATCAATCCGGCGACTTCGTTCCGATACGGCTTTGAAAAATATGCAAACTGACGCCGTTCCTCGGTAATCGAGGCGAAAGGCATCAGATCAACCTCACCATTTGAAAGCTGATGCAAGGCGCGTTTCCAAGGCATGAAAACGATCTGATAATCGCACCCGACCGCCTCAAGGACATTGGTCAGGAACGTTACGTCTATGCCCTCGGCAATGCCGTTGTCATTTCGAATGCTAAAGGGTCGATAATCTTCTGAGACGCGGACAACGATTGGCTCTGCGCAGATCATGTCGCTTGATTGCGCCAGCGCGTATCTTGACTGGATTGCAAGCATGCAAGCAATCAGAACAGATAGTGTCAGCAAACTCCCGAACCGGCGCATTTAATTCTCCCACTGGTTTGGAGCTGTCGACGTACTTCATCTGGCCGTTTTGACAGGTCCGTGTGGATATGTTGGCGCCGGTTCAGTGAATTTCAACAAATCTGTTGGCTGGCTTACTTGCTTTTGGCGAGGTCTTCGGGGATGGATTTGACATATTCCTGCGCCAGATCGGCATAGCGATCAGCAGATACCTTGAAGAATTCAATCTCTTCCTGGGTGAGGTCGCGGACCTTGCGCGCAGGAACACCGGCCCAAAGTTCACCTGCTGGAATGCGTTTGCCCGGTGCAAGCAATGCATTGGCCCCCAGCATGCCGCCCTGCTCGATCACGCAGCCATCCATCACGGTGGCACCCATGCCAACAAAGCTTCGATCTTCAAGCGTGCAGGCATGAATAATGGCCGCATGACCAATCGTGACGTCATCGCCGATATAGGTGCCAAACTTGCCTTTGGCGACATGGACCATTGTCAGGTCCTGAATATTGGTGCGTGATCCGATCCGGATTTCATGAACATCACCGCGAATGACGCAGCCAAACCAGATCCCGGTTTCCGCACCAATCTCAACATCGCCAATGATGGTGGCATTTGGTGCAATGAACGCGGTTTCGTCGATGGTGGGCATTACCCCGCGATAAGACAGACGCATGGTCGGGCGACCTTTCGTAAATGATATTCAAACTGCTTGGGCCTGTTGATACGCATCATCGCAGAACAGGGCATCCCTTGATTTGGCAGTTTAAATTCTAACATGAAAAGAACGAAACCCTGTCGTAACAAATCCTGATCGCGGCTGCATCAAGCAAAGCAGGCATAATGGCCCATCCTCATCGAAAAACCTGGCCTGGCATTTTTTGGGCAATTGCCTTCGCACTGTGCCTGTGCACCCTGCCAACACACAAAGCGCAGGCGCACGAAGCATCTTCTGTTGGATCTGAAACCGGTTATCTGGTCGCAGCGTTTTCCGTTTGGGAACCGTTTGTGATTGAAGAAGATGACGGTAGACAACATGGCATTGATATCGGCCTTCTGACCGAAATTGCCAAACGGCTTGGTCTTGAGCTCCATCTGCATCCCTGCCCGTGGCGTCGGTGCCTCAAGACACTCGAAGATGGCCATATCGATGTCCTGACGAGCTTTGCTTACACCGAAGAACGTGCCGAGTTCGCCCATTACATCAAGCCGTCCTATAGCGAAGTCACCCCGGTCTTTTACTATAACCGAACCCACCCGGTGCAGATCGAACACTATATTGACCTGCGCCACCTGACGGTCGGTGCCGTGGTTGATTCCCGTTATTTCGAACCGTTTGATAGCGATACGTCGCTTGATAAATTCGAAGCCGGAAGCGAAATCATTTTGCTGCGCATGTTATCAGCCAAACGGCTTGATGCGATTGTCGGATCAGACTCAAACGCCGATTTTGAAATCCGCAAAAACCATATGGAAGACGTGATTGCCAAGGCGCCTTATCGAAGCGGGCATAGAAACGAAATCCATATGGCTGTGTCGCGCAAATCCCCATTAATGACCCGGACCGAGCAGATTGCAGAGATTATGCAAGACCTTCTCGATGAAGGATTTATTGATCGGCTCCATGAACAATATTGGCCCGATCGCGGACCACGCGTGGAGCTGACCCCACGCAATTAGGAAAACCGCTTCGCCCCGGCAACACAGGCAACCACACCAACCGTGACCACGATCATGGCTGAGCTGATCGGCTCTGCCAAAAAGAGTGATGCCAACATCAGTCCAAAGAATGGCTGTAAAAGCTGAAGCTGCCCAACGGCGGCAATCCCGCCCAATGCAAGCCCGCGATACCAAAAGAAAAACCCGATCAACATGCTAAAGACAGACACATAGCCAAGGTCAATCCACGCTGGGGTACTGATACCCGTCCAGCTATTTGGCAAGGTTGCAAAACACAGAACCGCCATCGGTATCAACGAGATCACCAACGCCCAACAAATCACCTGCCATCCACCTAGCCTGCGTGACAGTCGTCCACCTTCCGCATAGCCAAGCCCGCAGACAATAATCGCGCCCAGCATATAAAGATCACCGGTCATCGCACTGGCATCATTGGCGCCACTTCCGCTTGCGGCAAAACCGGCGACAAGACCGCTTCCAAGTAACGAGAACAGCCAGAAAACGGCACGCGGACGTTCCGCGCCGCGTAGCATGCCAAAGATCGCCGTTGCCAGTGGCAGCAATCCGATAAAGACGATCGAGCGGGCTGAATTGATATGTTCAAGTGCGAGTGCGGTTAGCAAAGGAAAACCAACAACCACGCCACCAGAAACCACCATCAACGAAACCCAATCCGATGATTTCGGCCGGTCCGCACGCGACATCATCAAAATCAAAAGTGCCAGAATACCCGCAATTGACGCACGTGCCACTGTCAGGAAAAGCGGATCAAAATCCATCACTGCAACGCGGGTTGCTGGCAAAGATCCGCTAAAAATCAACACCCCGACAAGACCACTGATCCAACCGCCACGTGATTGCGCCACTGCAATTGCCAAATTCGCCTCCTTCTTTTCAAGCAGAATAATCTTTGACTTGCCGCGTGGTTTCAAACCAGACACAATCAAATACAATTTAATCAAACTGTACTGATCACAAAGGCAATACAGTGACATTTCAGAGCACCCAATCCCCTGCCAGTGAAGGCACACTGGTGTCACAGGTCATGACAGCAATTCGTGACCGGATTGCAGCGCGCAGCTTGCTGTCGGGCGATCGGTTGCCCTCCATCCGGGGCTTTGCCAAACAGATGACTGTTTCGAACTCGACTGTGGTGGAGGCCTATGACCGATTGGTGGCAGAAGGCATCATTCAATCGCGCCGTGGATCGGGATTCTACGTCACCGGGCACACCGCACCTTTGTCGATTGCCCAGATTGGCCCGAAGCTTGATCGCGCGATCGATCCGTTTTGGGTTTCGCGCCAGTCGCTTGATGCCAGATCAGATATGCTTAAGCCAGGTTGCGGCTGGCTTCCGCCAGACTGGATGCCAGAAGCATCAATCAGGCGCGCTTTGCGAAACCTTTCGCGCGCGGATGACGCTGTCCTGACCGAGTATGGTACGCCCGTTGGGTTGGCACCGTTACGTCAATTATTGTCGCAACGCATGGGTCATTACGGCATTGATGTCGCCCCTGATCAGATCATCCTGACAGAATCAGGAACCCAAGCGATTGATATGCTGTGTCGTTTTCTGATTGAACCGGGTGACACGGTTTTGATTGATGATCCCTGTTACTTTAATTTTCAGGCCTTGCTGCGCGCGCATCGCGCCAAGATCATCAGCGTTCCGTTTGGGCCGAATGGCCCGAACCCGGATGCCTTTGCCGACATTGTCGAACGCGACAAGCCCCGCCTTTACATCACCAATTCCGGCCTTCACAACCCGACCGGTGCGGCACTTTCACCACATATCGGGCATCGCATCCTGACCATTGCCGATCAGAACGATCTGATCGTGATCGAGGATGATATTTTCGCCGATTTTGAAAACACAGCCGCCCCCAGGCTTGCCGCCCTTGGCGGATTGGCGCGCGTTATTCATGTCGGGAGCTTTTCCAAAACCCTGTCGGCGTCTCTTCGCTGCGGCTATATCGCCGCCAAACCCGACTGGATTGAAGAGCTGATTGATCTGAAGATCGCAACCGGATTTTCCAGCAGCAATCTTGTGCCAGAATTGATCCTGAGTGTTTTGAAAGACGGCACCTATCGCAAGCACATGGATGGTCTTCGCGCCCGGTTGGCGCGTAGCATGACCAAGACGGCGAACCGCCTGAAGCCACTTGGTATTACGCCGGTTGTCACACCCGATGCCGGTTTGTTTTTATGGTGCAAACTGCCCGATGGTATAGATGCATCGCGCACCGCCCATCATGCACTTGGCGAGGGCGTTGTTTTGGCACCGGGCAATGTGTTTAGCCCCAGCTTGTCTGCTGATAACCTGATGCGGTTTAATGTCGCGCAATGCGATAATCCGCGCGTATTCGAGGTACTTAAACGCGCCATGCGCCCATAAGAAAAGGCGCCGCCAGATTTGGCAGCGCCTTTATTCTTTTACTGATCAAAGCCCCCTTACGGGAAGAGCGGTTCGATCTCAAGCCCCATGGTTTCAGGCAGGCCCAGCATGACGTTCATGTTCTGAACAGCCTGGCCAGATGCACCCTTCACAAGGTTGTCTTCGACAGCAACAATGATCACACGGCCCGGCACACGATCCTTGACCACGCCCATCAGGACATAGTTTGAACCACGTACATGACGGGTCTGCGGCGTTACACCGAATGGCAGAACACGAACAAACGGCTCATCCGCATAACGCTTCTCAAGGGCAGCCTGAATATCTTCGGCCGTCGTGCCATCGGTCATTTTGACATAGATGGATTCAAGGATACCGCGGCTCATCGGCATCAGATGCGGTGAGAAATTCACAACTACGTCGCTGCCGCAGGCCCAAGCAAGGCCCTGCTCAATCTCCGGCGCATGGCGATGACCACCGGTGCCATAGGCATGGATGCCTTCGGTCACTTCGGCATAAAGCGTCCCTTCCTTCGGTGCACGGCCAGCACCCGTAACACCGGATTTGGCATCAATGATGATGTCTTGCGAATGGACCAGTTTGCTCTCCAAAAGCGGTGTCAGGGCCAGCTGAACCGGGGTTGGGTAACAACCCGGGTTGGCGACGACACGTGCCTTTTTGATCTTCTCACGATGCAGTTCAGTCAGACCATAAACGACCTTTTTCTGAAGGTCCTGGGCGGCATGTTCTGCGCCGTACCATTCTTTATAGGTCTCTGGATCAAACAGGCGGAAGTCAGCAGACAGATCGACGACCTTGATATGTTCCGGAAGGGCTGCGATCACTTCTTGCGTCGTGCCGTGTGGCAGCGCGCAGAAAATGACATCCACCGTCGACCAGTCTGCTTCCGCGATCGAAATCATGGTTGGCAGATTAATATGGGCAAGATGCGGGAAAACTTCCCCGAACGGACGCCCGGCTCGTCGGTCGGCGGTCAACAGGGTAATGTCCGCAGCAGCGTGATGCGCAAGAATGCGAACCAGTTCTGCCCCGGTATAGCCACTGGCACCGAGAATTCCGACTTTGACCTTAACGTCACTCATTTCAAATCTTGCTCCTAATAGTCAGACCCGCAAACTACGGGATTGGATAACGAGCGGATGTTGGCAAACAAGCCCCGGATATGCAAGCGTTTAGGCCACAAATATCCCTGAGCTGACGCTGTGCCGCCATGCGATTTCAACATGATGGCAACCATCCGATTGGCAACATGCGCCCTACTTCTTGCGCGCGCGGCGAACAGTTACCGGACAGGCGCGCTTGTCCTTGGGCAATACGGTATAGAACTTCTCGATCTTCTCATACTCGGTTGGACTTGCGACCGGATAGCTTGCGACGTAGCGATAATCGGATAACCCAAAATCACTGGCCTTTAGCCCGGAGCGCTGCAACCACATGCGCCGATGCGCATCGGACACAACAACTTCAGGGTCATCGACCAGGAAAATCGCATCGCGCGCCAGTCGATCATTATATTTGTGATGGCTGGGAAGCCATGCTGCCAGTTGCTTGCGAAGCTCGCCCGGGCTTGGGATATTGCGCGTGCGATTGACAAAAGCGCGCATCTTTTCGACCAGCGGGCCGATATCGCCTGGCGGCACGGATCCGTGGGTTGCGCGATCAATGAAAAACGCCAGATCAATTTCGGTCGGATCGCGACCTATGTCTTGTTTTACAGCATTATACAATTTGAAAAATCGCGCTATCTTGCCGCCATCTGCATTGGCCGCATCATAAACGCGGCGATATGCTTCCTGGACTTCGGGGCGCGCACCATAAGCAGAAAAACGACGCGAAAATTCAGTACGCTCCGCGTCATTGACCCAGATCGAACACAGCACATCAAAGGCCGCGTCGTTATTGCCAAGGGCAAGCCGATGCATGTCTTCGGTAAAGGGACCAAAGGCCTTTTGCAGAAGGCCAGGATTGACGCGTTCTGCGGCAAACAGGATCTGCTGAATTTCTGCCCCTGCCCCCGCAGTTGCGCCGCGCGGCCCCCACGTCATATAGGCGCGCGGATCATTGGTGTGGCAATAAGGATCGCCTTCAAGAAATGTCTTGCCACTACGCGGATTTTTGGACTGACAAAAGTTGAACTGGATAACGTCGTAATCCGTTCCTTCAAGCACAAAGGTCAGTTGATTGGCCCGCTCAATCACATCGGGCGGCGGGGTTTGTGCAGGCATTAAAACCCGCCACAAGCCAGCCGTGATCGCCCCATCTGTGGCAGCTCCGACCGCATTTCGCACATCCGCGTTCAAGCAGGGCTGAATATCGTTGATTGCCTGTTTGGTTTTGGCCCCGACAATCCCGTCCGCCTCACCATATGCCGAGACCGGCTTTGCAGCACAGCGCGCGGCGGCAACAAACAACCGTTGCTGGAATGTCGCGACCGAGCCGAACCGCCCCAAAGTCAGCGCGCGATGATCAAAGTGATATAGGACTTGTGACAGATCTACAGCGCGTGCTGATCCCACCGCGCACACAGATGACATTAGACCTGCCAGCAGGAATGTCACCGCTGGCAGGTGGCGTTTGGATGCAAAGCGCGATAACAGGCTGCGGATCAGAGCAGACCTCAATCGTTTTGGGTTAAACAGCAAGCATGACGTCAAGCTTAACCGGGCTTTTCAGCAGGGCCAAGCGATAGCGACCGATCTTGGTGAAACCAAGCGCCTCATATGCCTTGGCGGCGGCTTCGCTGTCGGTTGACAAAATAGCCTGCGTAACACCGCGTGAGCGGGCGGCCAAAAGCGTCTTGGCAACCAGAATACGGGCATAACCGTTTGAACGCTGTTCGGGCGGTGTCCAGACCGGGCCGACCTGCACCATATCGGGCAAGCCTGCATTAAAGCCCGAAAGCGAGACCGGCTTGCCATCAACGATCAAGCCCCACATGTTGCGCGCATCAAGGGCGTGCACAAGGCGCGATGCGATTTTGCTATCAAGAACCGGAGTGTCTTCGGCACCCAGCGCTTCGATCTCGTAGGCGCGCAGCCAACGCAAAAGCGTATCGCGATCGACCTTTTCGGCATCCACCATCTGAAAATCGTCCGCACGCGCGTTGGTTGGCACGATCAGATTTTTCAGATCCAGCTCATAAAGCACGTCTGATGCATTGATCGCAAAACCCGCATCAAGCAAACCAAGTTGCCCAAGCATATCCGCTGCCTGATCGGCATCACCAAACACACCTGCGACCGGTTTGAGCGGATCTGCCAGGAATGCCTTGGTCAATTTCGCCGGGATCGCTTTCTGAACGCCTGATTGGACGAAGACATTGCCATTGCCGAACTGCGCCATCATCGCGCTGATCGTACCGTCATTGGCAACCTCACCGAAATAGCTTCCAGAAAGCGGATGACGGCGTCGCTCGATACCAACAGTTCGCAGGTTCCCGCGCAGAACCATGCTGGTTGCAGCATGTTTGGCGAGGAATGCGTTTGCGGCATCAAGATCGGCGTCGTGCAGCTTTCTGTACTGCATATCGGTGGTCCCTTTCGCTGGGGTTATCGAAACTGCCACATGTCAAATGGGCATAAAAAAAGACCGCTCCATTAGCGGCCTGTCACAAAAGAACAAGGAAATCCAATAGAGGTTCAAACAGCTATGTTCTGAAAATTCGTCGCATAGTTCCAACCATTGGTGAGATCCTTAAATTCTGAGATTATCGTTCCTGCACTTGTTCTTATCACAAGCTTGGCAAATTCCGATCCCCTTTTTCACATTCTTTGCCAAACACGACGTCATCCCGCTTTCCAGCATGTGAAAATGATCAGACAAAGGCTGATTTTTCAATTCGGTTTGCGATATCCTCGGAAACTGGTATTACCAATACCAAGCGCATTTTATTCGGAGTTGAGCTCATGCCAGTGATTACCTGCGTAGAAGACCTGAAACGTATCTATAAACGGCGCACGCCGCGCATGTTTTATGATTACGCAGAGTCCGGAAGCTGGACCGAGCAGACATTCCGTGAAAACACCACCGACTTTCAGGACATCCATCTGCGTCAGCGCGTCGCGATCGATATGTCGGGCCGAACCACCAAAAGCCAGATGATCGGTCAGGATGTTTCCATGCCTGTCGCCCTTGCCCCTGTCGGACTGACCGGGATGCAATGTGCCGATGGTGAGATCAAGGCTGCGCGCGCGGCTGAAAAGTTTGGCGTGCCTTACACGCTTTCGACCATGTCGATCTGTTCGATCGAAGATGTTGCCGAAAACACATCAAAGCCGTTCTGGCTACAGGTCTATACACTTAAAGACGATGATTTCATGAAGCGCCTGTTTGACCGCGCCAAAGCGGCCAATTGTTCGGCTGCTGTCATAACGGTCGACCTGCAGATGCTGGGCCAGCGCCACAAGGATCTGAAAAACGGCCTGTCCGCCCCGCCCAAGCTGACCGTCAAATCCGTTGCAGACATGATGACGAAGGTACAGTGGGGCCTGGGCATGCTTGGCACCAAGCGCCGCTTCTTTGGTAACATTGTCGGCCACGCCAAGGGTGTTGCCGACGCGTCATCGCTGACCACCTGGACCGCCGAGGCATTCGACGTATCCCTTGATTGGGATCGCATTCGTGAGTTCCGCAAAATGTGGGATGGCCCGCTGATCATCAAAGGGATCATTGATGCGCGCGATGCACTCGAAGCGCTGAATGTCGGTGCTGATGCCATCATCGTATCAAACCATGGCGGACGTCAGCTTGACGGTGCGCTGTCTTCGATCCGCGCCCTGCCCGCCATCATGGATGCGGTTGGCGACAAGATTGAAGTTCATCTCGATAGCGGCATTCGGTCCGGCCAGGATGTTCTGAAGGCCCTGGCCATGGGCGCCAAAGGCACCTATATCGGCCGCGCTTATGTTTATGGACTGGGTGCCATGGGCGAAGCCGGTGTGACCAAGGCGCTTGAGCTGATCCATAAAGAGCTTGAAGTATCGATGGCATTCTGCGGCCGCACGGACGTCACCAAAGTTGATCGCGACATTCTGATGATCCCGCGCGATTTTTCAGATCGCTGGCAATAACGCGTCAAACCATCTTCGGCGTTAAACCCGCCCGATATCCCAATACAAAAACGGCGTCTTTCCATCGGAAGGACGCCGTTTTTCGTTGTTTGATCTTGCCGATGGGCAAAAAGAAAAAGCGCCACCTGAAGGTGACGCTTTTCCAAACAGTATCGCGAGCCTGTTGCCCGAAAACGAATTAACGTTTCGAGAACTGGAAGCTACGACGAGCTTTGGCGCGACCGTATTTTTTACGTTCAACTGCACGCGAGTCACGGGTAAGGAACCCGCCAGCCTTGAGCGAACCGCGAAGTGCCGGCTCGAACAGGGTCAGTGCGCGAGAGATACCGTGACGAACCGCGCCGGCCTGACCAGAAAGGCCACCACCGGTAACGGTGCAAACGACGTCGAACTGATCTTTACGATCGGTAACGCCGAACGGCTGGTTGATCACCATGCGAAGAACCGGACGTGCGAAGTAGTCTTCGAACTCACGGCCATTGACGGTGACTTTACCCGAGCCCGGTTTAATCCAGACGCGTGCGATTGCGTTTTTACGACGGCCAGTTGCATAAGAACGGCCCTGTGCGTCGATCTTCGGCTCCGGCAGGGTGCCTTCTGCAGCAGCAGCGACTTCGCCGCCCTGTGCCAGATCCTTGAGATCTTCAAGAGTTTTGGTGTCGGCCATTATTTAGCACTCCGCTTGTTCTTTTCGTTCATAGCCGCAACGTCGAGGACTTCCGGCTTCTGAGCTTCATGCGGATGCTCGGTACCAGCATAAACGTGCAGTTTGGAAAGAACCTGGCTGCGCAGCGGACCACGGGACATCATACGCTCAACAGCTTTGATGATGACGCGTTCCGGGTGCTCACCATTAAGGAGCTTGTCCATGGTGCGTTCTTTGATGCCGCCCGGGTAACCGGTGTGCCAGTAGAACTTCTTGTTCTGAAGTTTACGGCCAGTCAGTTTGACTTTTTCGGCATTGACGATGACGATGTGATCGCCACAATCCATGTGCGGGGTAAACATCGCTTTGTGTTTACCACGAAGACGGTTGGCAACAACAGCAGCAAGGCGGCCAAGGACGACGTCTTCAGCGTCGACCACGAACCATTTGCGCTCGATGTCGCTCGGTGTCGCAGTGAAGGTTTTCATTATTTCTATACTCGAAAACTGGGTTTCACGGAGGGACTCTTCCCTCGTTGAAAGTCGGCGCATTATGCCAGCATTTAACAGGAAAACAACATGAATATTTCATTGTAAATCAATGACTTAAATATAAAGGTATTATTTTACCACACTGATTTTCACGATTTTTCTGCCGGTGGCATGGCATAAGTGCCAATCACATGCGCGCACAATGCATTATCAACGTCTGATCGAATATGGCACTCGGCAATCAAAAGCCGCCTGCCCGCTTTTAAGATATTGGCTTCCGCGATCAGATCCCCGGGCTTGGCCCCCGACAGGAAATGAACCGTTGCTTCAGTCGTCACCGCAAGATCAGCCTTGGGCACCACAAGCCAGGCCACCGCATAAAGTGCGATATCTGCCAGCGCAAAGATCGCAGGGCCTGTTACTACATTCCCCGGCCGCAAATAGCGTTCCTTGAATGGCAGGCGCAATATCGCGGTGTCATTTTCAAGGCTTTCGGTAACAACGCCCATGTCCCCGACAAAAGGAACCTTTTCGCGCATGATGGCGTCGAAATCCGATGGTGTGATCCCGGTGCGGCTTTGTGAAACGCTCATATGACGGCAAACCTCCCTTTCGTGCGGCATTGGTGCAGCATCGTTTATGCAGGAAAGCAGCCTGACATAACGTTTACGTTAACGTCAATATGTTCAAAGGGAGTATATAACGGATTGAATGGAAGACGGCGCTCACAGTCGGTCGACCCGCCTTGGGAAACAGCGGACCTCTTTTAACCCGGTGCCGAGGCCACTATCGCAGCACGACACTGGCAACATCGGTATAGAGTGCAACAATCACACACAGGATCACGATCACGGCAATCGCTGTCGCGCCCATTTGCGGAAGATTGTCACGCATCCATTCGCCAATGGGTCGTTTCGGGCCTGCATGTGATTTACGTTTAAAACGCGCCCGGATCGGACCACGTGAAAGATCAACAACCGGTTTGTCCACTTCATCATTGGATGCCCAGTGATGGCGGTTTTCCGGTAAATAAACAGGGCGGCGGTCATCCTGACCAGTTTCGTCACGCATCATGGTGATATCCCAGCAATCCTTGCTGGCTCCTGCATTGAGGTTAGCTCAAAACTCCTGTCATTTTCGTGACATGCAGTTGCGCATGCCATTCACAACGGGTCCCTGATCGAAGGGTTCCGCGCACACTCCCGCCAAATGTCGAAATTTGTATTGTTTTTATCAAAGCCACCAATCCCTATGCATTCGAGATCATCTTGCTTTGCATTGGATTGACGTCATACTCAATCGGGCTTCATCAGGTCATTGCCCAATCTTGTATATGGGGATTAAGGCAGCAGTTCGGCAATACACCCAAAGTCAGGACCTAGTTATTTATGATGACCGCGAATTCATTGACTGTCAGCACCAGGACATAGCCAATCCCAACAGCTGCAATCATATAGGCCGCCAGTTTTGGCAAAACCTTGTTCCAGCTAAGCGGTTCGCGGTTGCTGCGTGATGAACGCCCGTTCTTCGCCTGGGCTTCTTCCTGTTTGCGCAGCATCGCCTTGCGCTTGGCTTCAAGGTCATCACGTGCCGCCCAATTGGATGTGTTTTCCGGCAAATCAATCCGCGACTGGCGCGCTTCGACCTCTTTCAGGTCGTCAACCCGGCCCTTGATATCGTTGGCCGGGGAATCACCTTTGTTCTGCATCCCTTCAAGCAGCGTCCGCCCGCCATTCAGGCTTTCGACATATTCGTCATAGGCGGTCTTTTCCTTGGCGATCGCAGCCGCCTGCGCATCTGCCCGGACTTGGGAATATTGTGCAGCACCGGCATTTTCCGCTGCCTTCGCAGCTGTGCCAGCAGAAGGCGCCTGCCCGCCCGTCAACATATGGGAAATGCCACTTGCCTTGTTCTGCACATGAACATGCCGGTTCGGCTTGCCGGTTGCCTCCCCCTCTTCGCGTTCCTTCTTGGCATCGGCAAGGTTTGAACTGCTCAGCAAGGGCGCAGGTTTTGGCCCGATCATGACAGGGCTTCGGATGTCACGACCTACATCGGGATCGATGACCCGATCTTCAGTCTCTTCATCTTCAGATATTTTGGGTTTGGGCATCAAGAATGGCGGGATGTCAAAACCGTTGCGCAACAGGCGTGCACGTGCTTCTGCGCGATACCGTTCAAGGTCGCGCTCCATCACCTCTTTGCTATCAAACCGTTTCAACGGTGTCTGACGCACAGGCTTTGTTTTTGTAGCGGCCTCCAGCACCTGCTTGGTCGTCATAAAACGACTAGGCGCACGCCCTGGTCTCCGCGATTGATTGTCACTCATCCACAACCACTTGCCGAATACTGAAACAACTCAGATTCGAGCACCAAACGATTCGGCACATCTCTTTGGGTTTTCTTATGCACCCATTACATGCAATTCTACTACGACGTTCTGTAGAAGAAAATCAAAAATGACGATTATTCAGTCAATTGGGAGGAACACCATGACCATTCAAGCTTCCACCAGCGATTTGGTCACGCGCCAGGATCATGATGGCTATGTCACGCTGACAATGGCAAACCCAAGCCGCCGTAACGCACTTTCGGCTGCAATGATGGCCGACCTTCAAGATGCCTTCGATCAGATTGCTGAAGAAAAAGATGTCCGTTGCGTCATTCTAGCGGCAGAAGGTCCAGTTTTTTGCGCCGGTCATGACCTTAAGGAAATGAACGGCATATCGGAATGTGACGAGCATGCCAGCCTGTTTGCCCAATGCAGCAAATTGATGATGCGGATCGTCTCCCTGCCCCAACCGGTTATTGCACAGGTCCGCGGCATGGCAACGGCAGCAGGTTGCCAATTGGTCGCATCATGTGATTTGGCTGTTGCCGGCTCGTCATCCAAGTTTGCCACACCGGGCGTGAATATCGGTTTGTTCTGTTCCACCCCGATGGTGGCACTTAGCCGCAATATCGCGCGCAAACATGCGATGCGGATGCTTCTAACCGGTGACCCGATTAATGCGGAAACCGCCTTTGCCATGGGGCTGGTATCGGACGTGGTTGGCGATGAAGACCTTGAAAGCCACACCGATGCATTGGCCGCCGGCATTGCTGCGCGTTCGGGCATGACAGTACAGATGGGCAAACAGGCATTTTATCGTCAGATCGAAATGCCACTGGCGGATGCCTATGGGTTTGCATCAGACGTCATGACGGCAAATATGCAAAAACATGACGCACAGGAAGGCATCGGCGCCTTTGTCGAGAAACGGCATCCAACCTGGCGACATGAGTGATCATCAAACAGTTGCAATCAGAATTCATGTCTGCGTTTGATCGTTAAATATGATGATCTATCGCTGTTGGAGGATGTCCCATGTCGTTTGAAATCTGGCTTGCCTTTGCTTTTGCCTGTGCGGTTGTTCTGGCCATTCCGGGCCCGACCATCATGCTTGTCGTAAGCTATGCTTTGGGCAAGGGTCGCCAAACCGCATGGGCCACGGTTCCGGGCGTTGCCTTGGGCGATCTGACGGCGATGACGATCTCGCTTGCCGGCGCTGGTGCGCTTTTGGCGACATCGGCCGAGGCTTTTACGGTACTTAAGCTGTGTGGTGCCGGATATCTGATTTATCTGGGCGTCAAGATGTGGCGCGAAAAACCCGAAGCCCTGACAGATAACCCGGATGCAAAGCGCAATCGCCCGTCGCGCATGTTCCTGCAGGCTTATGTGGTAACCGCCCTTAATCCCAAAGGCATCGTTTTCTTTATCGCCTTTGTCCCGCAGTTCGTGACTGCCGGAAACCCGGTTCTGCCGCAATTCATCGTTATGACCACGACCTTTGTGGTGCTGGCTGCGATCAATGTTGCGATCTGGGCGGTTATGGCGGGTGCGCTGCGTGAACGGTTCCGTGATCCCGCAGCGACGAAACGCCTGACCCGCGTTGGCGGTGGGGTCATGATCGGGGCAGGATTGCTAACCGCCTTGACTCGGCGTGCCAGTGCGGCTGCCTAAGTCCGTACACTTGGCCAAACCATTGATCCAAGATTGGCAAGGGCCACGCGTGCCACCCCATCACGGCCAAACGGATAAATGACAATCATCGCAAGTCCGGCTAGGAATACGTTCCATGCCGGACGCAGCGGCCACATCCATTCAAGATTGGCCGCTGCCACGCGATCTGCCGGAATGCCGGTTGCCAGCGCATACCATGCATATTCAATTCCGGCTGTGGCAAGACCGGCAGTCAAAGCCACAACAAACAATGTCAGCACAGAACGCAACGCCCATCCACGCCAATGCGCAAAGCGATACAGCATCAAGGCCACATAAAGCCCCGCCATCAAGGTTGCTTCGCTGACATCAATCTTTGACTGCAAATAGAAATGCACAACACCAAGAATGGCAATCGGGTGAACAAGCTTGTGCAGCTTCGTCCATTTCGCACCAAGCTTACGCATTGCTGTCTTGGTCGAAGTTGCAGCCAGAACCGCAAGCCCCACAACAGCAACAAAGCCGATGGTCAGATAGATGCGCAGGACGATCTCGCTTGCGATCCGAACCAGATCAAGGTTCTGACTGATCGCATAAAGTGCCACGTGAATCACGACATAGGAAAAGGCTGCTAGGCCAACTTGCCTGCGAATTTGAACAAGCTTTGAAAAACGTGTGATGCGACGCAGGGGTGTCAGGAACAAGGACACCAGCAAAATGCGAATTGTCCATTCACCGCTTTCCAGAATGGCTTCCTTGACCGGGATCGTCGCCCCACCCTGTTCGATCACCGGCCATAGAAGCACGATGCCCGGAATGAGCAAAGCGACAAAGACCGTCAATTTGAAAAGGGAAAAGCGACCGGATGGATCAAGCCAAGGATACATTTAAAACAAGCCTGTCAAATTTATACCTATCCACTAGTCAAACCGCATTCGCGCGCAAAGGTCACCTAAACTCACCATCAACTTTACGCGAGTAGTGACGACACATCTGCCACTTGCAGCGGACGCGCGAAGATATAACTATCAAAGCAATATGCGCCCCATAAACGGATGAACCAGATGGCACAATTTGAAAACCCAAGCGACGATCAGCTCAAACAGCTTTTTGAAACCACCAAAACAATCGCTCTAGTCGGGGCCAGCCCCAAGCCGGAACGTCCATCAAATGGTGTGATGAAGTTTCTGCTTAATCAGGGATACAAGGTCATCCCGGTTAATCCCGGTCAGGCTGGTGGCGAAATCCACGGGCAAACGGTGGTGGCCCAGCTTTCCGACATTACAGAACCAGTCGATATGGTCGACATTTTCCGCAATAGCAATGATGCGGCAGGTGTTGTTGATGATGCGATCAAGATCGGCGCAAAATCGGTTTGGATGCAGCTTGGTGTGATTAACCCCGATGCAGCAGCCAAGGCGAGTAATCATGGCATGACAGCTGTCATGAACCGATGCCCGGCGATTGAAATCCCGCGTCTAAGCGGTGTTTCAGCAGAACACTGATCGCGACCAAAACCGCCAAAAACAAAAGGCACCGATCATCGGTGCCTTTTTCATAGTACGGATCTGCGTAAGCTTAGCCGCGACCACATTGCGCGATCAGATCAGGCACCAGCCCCTGATTGCCCATAAAGACCGGCTGAACAGCGCTGGTAACACTGTAAGTCGTCGTTTGTTCGTCAACCAGCGCGTCATAAAGACCCGAAGTTTCCAGAACCAGCGACAACACGCCATCAGTCTTGATGCGAAGGGCAGCAAAGCCGTTTGCATATTCGGTGCGTGCGCATTCCTTGCCAAGGATTGCATCGAAACGCTCAACCAGGGCATAGCGCGGATTTTCGGTCAGATGATCACGTTTGACCACACCGCCAACCGTGATGCCGGTTTTGGGGATGTATTTGCCAAAGCGTGCCTGGGACTGAACGATATAGCCGTCCGGGAAATAGACCGCGACATCTTCGGAAAGAAGGATACGATCACCGATAACTTTACCGGAACGCAGAAGCGCTTTGATCCGTTTGCCCGGAATATCGCCAGAAAATGCATTGAAACGCAGGTATTTTCCGTCACCACGCAGATCAGCAAAGTATTTCTCGAACGGAACGACCGGTGTGTTATCCGCAGAATGCGCTGTCGGTATCATTGCCGCAGTTGCAACAGCCAGTGCGATTGGAAGTGCAAGTGCAACGCCCCCTGAGCGCCGCGAAAAGACCGACTTGATGGCCTTTAGCATGTGTCCCCGCCTCTCTCTAAAAAGCATCGGAATATTTTGCAGAGATTATTCGCATTCTTGCGAATTTCAACACCAATTACCGCGAAAATCACCGACGCAGACAAAAGCACATAAAAAAACAACGAGGTGGCATGATGCCACCTCGTTGCCGAAGATTTGGTAAATGTCGACGCTTAGTCGACAGAAATCGTCACACGACGGTTACGCGGCTCACGAACACCATCCGGAGTCGGGATAAGGAGTTCGCCTTCACCAACTGCATCGGAGTCGACCATGTCAGCTTTGATGCCACGACCGGTCAGCTCGCCAAGAGCAGCAGCTGCACGACGCTCAGACAGTTTCAGGTTGTAAGCAGCAGAACCAGACGCATCGGCGTGACCGACGATGGAAACGGTACCCATGCTGGTCGCCCACTGTTCAGCAGCAGCGTCAAGAACGCGCTCGGAAACCGGGGTGATTGCTACACTGTCAAAATCGAAGAAGATGGTGAACAGACGCGCTTCTTTCGCGGCAACCGGCTCTGCCATCGGTGCCGGTTCAACGGCACGAAGTTCTGCCATTGCAGCTTCGAAATCTTTCCAGCACTGGCTGATCAGTTCGGTCTGCCAGCCTTCTTCGCTTTCCTCAACCCAGCAATCGAAGCGGGCTTGAGCAATTGCAGCGGTGTCAGGTTTTTCTTCACGCTTGCCACCGTCCAGAAGAGCAATCAGCTCGTCACGAACTGCACGCTTCTGTGCGATTTCTTCAGCCGAGAAACGCCAGTTTGCCGGATCTTCCGGAAGAATGTTTTCGTCAGCAGCGACTTTGCCAGCTTTCTTCGCGAAGAAGTCAGCATCGAAATAGTCGTACCATTCGTCAGCTTCGCGCTGAGCATAGGCAATGTATTCTGCCTTAAGCGCCTTGCCAAACGCAGTGGTCGGCTCTGCGCCAGAAATCGCAGAAGAAACCGAGTTGCTGTAAGTGAACGGGTTACCACCGTAAGGAACGGCAGTACCAGTGTTGTCAACAGTGCTACATGCACTCAGCAGAGCGATACCACCGAGAGCGGCAACAATAGACGGACGAATCTGCATGTCTTACCCCTGTCATTAAGGTTGTTATTCAGGAAATACTTTAACACCAAAGATGGTGGAATTATGACTCAAAACGGCCGAAAATTCGATTTGTTCCATACACCTACAAAGAATTGGTAAAAGTATCGCACTTTTCAAGTGTGACCAAACCTGTAATGCTAATTCTTTCACATCGTCTTATGACGAGCAAATAACACATCCATGACACGGAGCGAACGAGGTGGACATGATGGAAACCGACGTATCAACGATCGCACAGATGCTAAAGGAATTTGCGCTGGGCTTTGGCCTGGACCTTCTTGGCGCAGTTCTCATTCTTGTGGTTGGTTACTGGATCGCAGGCCGCGCTGCTGTGCTGGTGCGCCACTCCCTGAAGAACGCAAAGTTTGTTGATGCGACTCTGAAGCCGCTGGCTGCAAGCATTGTTCGCTACGCCATTCTGATTTTTGTCCTTATCGCCGTCCTGTCAAACTTCGGCGTTGAGACAACCAGCATCATTGCCGTTCTTGGTGCTGCCGGTCTTGCCATTGGCCTGGCCCTGCAGGGAACGCTTTCAAATATTGCAGCAGGCGTCATGATCCTGATCTTGCGCCCGCTCAAGGTCGATGAATTCGTCGAAGCAGGATCGATTTCCGGCACAGTCGTTGAAATCACCCTGTTCACCACCCTGCTCAAAACGCCGGATGGTGTCTTCATCTCCGCTCCGAACTCGCAGATCTGGAACAGCGCCATCAAAAACTATTCGCGCAACCCGACCCGTCGTCTCGACATCAAGGTTGGCATTGCCTATAGCGATGACGTTGATGCCGCACTCGACTTCCTGAAAAATCTTGTCGAATCCGATCCGCGCGTGCTTAAGGACCCGGCCCCGATGAGCTTTGTTGCCACCCTTGGCGAAAGCTCGGTCGATCTGACAGCACGTGGCTGGGTTGCAACCAGTGAATTCTGGCCGACCTTCTGGGAGCTGAGCCGCCGTTCGAAAACCGAGCTTGAAGCTGCCGGCTTCTCGATTCCGTTCCCGCAGCGCGACCTGCACATCATCGAAAGCCCGGAAACCGCAACGGCGGCCAAGCCTGCTGCCAAACCGGCAGCAAAGAAACCGGCAACCCGTTCGCGCGCTACCACGGCCAAAACCGCAACCAAAACCACGGCTGCGAAAAAGGCACCTGCTGCAAAAAGCTGATCGGCTCTATTAAACACCTTCGAAAAGAGGTCCGTTCAGGGCCTCTTTTTTTTGTGTCTAACACCAAGTGATATCTCGCAAAAATTCCATCAACGCAGACGTAGTAGTCCGCTGTTACCCGCGACATCCCGCCAAGGCATATAGTTCCCTGCCCTTGCCCATCTACGGCAAGCCATAACAAGCGGGAGGACGAAAATGTCTGCAAAGAAAATTCTCATGATCACCGGCGACTATGCCGAAGACTACGAAACCATGGTGCCGTTCCAGACCCTTTTGGCGGTTGGCCACAAAGTCGATGCGGTTTGCCCGGACAAGAAGGCTGGCGATACGGTGGCAACCGCCATTCATGACTTCGAAGGCGATCAGACCTATAGCGAAAAGCGCGGTCACAACTTTGCACTGAATGCGGATTTCGCCAAGGCACGCGCAGAAGATTACGACGCCCTTCTGATCCCTGGCGGCCGTGCCCCGGAATATCTGCGCCTGAACGAAGACGTTATTCGCCTGGTTCGCGACTTCAATGACGCGGGCAAACCAATTGCAGCGGTATGCCACGGTGCACAGCTGCTGGCTGCTGCCAATGTCATTTCCGGACGCAAGGTTTCCGCCTACCCGGCCTGTGCGCCAGAGGTAAAGCTTGCCGGTGGGACCTATGCCGATATCGCGATTGATGATGCCTGCACTGATGGCAATCTGGTTACCGCACCGGCATGGCCAGCACATCCGAAATGGATGTCGGCCTTCCTTGCAGCACTTGGCACGGAAATCAATTTGTAATCATGTGTCGCTCAATCGCTGATTGCGCTTGAGCGACATTTCCCTGACCATAGTGGCGTCCAATAAAAATGCCATCAGACAAATTGAACTGATGGCGTCCACAGGAAAGGCCGTTCAAATGTGTCAAATCTATTCCGGGACCGAGCCAGAGCTTTACCAGTCCGTCAGCAGATCAGTACGCATCAATGGCGTTGTCACCAGCCTTCGGCTTGAACTGCGTTTTTGGCAGATCCTTGATGAAATCGCATCTGGTGAAGGGTTCAGCACGCCGCAATTTCTGGGCAAAATTCACGATGAAGTTGTCGCCACGCGCGGGGATATCCCCAATTTCGCATCTTTGCTGCGTGTGATTTGCACGGTATATCTGGAAAAGCAGGCCGGGCTTCATACACCGGTAAAAGCAAACACAACCGAACCACGGTTGGTCAGCTAAGTCAGCCCCTAAGGATGTGATTTAGTTCAACCAGGAAGACAGCTCGCGCGAGCTGAAGCCACCGCTGCTCATAATCGGCGGGTTCACATTGCGCTTAAGGGTCGGCTCTGCTGGCTTGATAATGCTGTTACGACGATGCATGCCAGCAGCCGCACCGAAATCAAGCTGTGAGCGACCAAGAATATCGGTTGTCGATGGCTGCGAAACCTTTGCATTGATCGCAGGTACAGGTGCCTGCTGCTTTTGCTTGGCTTCGTAAATCCAGCGCAGCTCTTGCTTAAGTGTCTGATATTCCGGCGTATCAGGGGCAGAGTTAACTTCGTTAACAATCTGAAGCTTTACCATCTGCGGGAAACGATCAAGACGCTCAAGCAGCATGAATTTCACGCTTGGACGCACCGCGTCTGAACGCATCAGCTTCATCACCAGACGGCGATAAATATCAATCCGAAGGTTCCCGTTCGAGGCGAGCTCAATAAACTCTTCAACGAACTCGCGCGCCGCCATTTTGCCATCCAGAAGCGCACGAAGGTTATTTCCCATCGCACGGCGATATGCTTCACGAATTTCGACAACATGATTGGATGCGCGCGTGCGGACAAGATGGAAGGCTTCCGGACTAAAGGCATTCTTGGTCAGAAGCTTTGCGCAATCCGCAACCAGTTCATGTTTGGTGGCATCAGACACCACTTCAAACACGCCAGTAATAAGCTCCTTGCACTTGGCATGCGGACCCATGCGAATGGCTGCGGCCAGTGCCATCGGGCTTTCCGGGTCCTTGGTCGCAATCACCGCAAGTGCCAGCGGATCATCATACTGCATCAAGGCAAGATCGTTACTCAGCAAATGCTCAGGCATCAGCAGACGTTGCTGCTTGGCAGCACCGGTAACGGTCAGCGGCTCACCGCTCAGATAGCTTTCCTTGATGTTGAGCGCATATTTCAGCCCGTCATATGAGATGCCAAGATTGCTGCGCATGGCTCTCAGTCCTCTTTACGACGACCTTTGGGTCGCTTGTCAGAGACCAAACCTTCAAGACCACCGCTGTTACGGCCGGTAGCACGCGGACGCATTCCCTGGTTACGTTGCGGCGGATTTACGGCTTCTTTTTCGACACGCGGGCGCGAAGCAGCCGGTTTCATGTCGTTAAAGAAATCGATGTACCAATCCATATCGGTCGATGCCATAGCATAGCGACCACCTGCAGCCGGACTTTCAAGCCCGGATTCCGGAATGCCGTTACTGATTTGCAAAACAACAGCAGACGGTGCTGTCATGCCCGCACGCCACGCAAGAGCTGTAATCGCGCGTGCGCTGCCAGAATCCAGAATTTTGGAAACAGCATTGATCGGGATCTGCGCGTAATGGGCAAGTGCCTGTACCACCAGCGCATCATCGTTACGCGAAAGCGCATCCAGCACATATTGATCAATCGTCATCTTGGCATTGGATGCCTCGACCACTTCGTGATCGGCCATTACATCATCGGTCATATCAACGCCGATATCGGCTTCATGAGCCGGATATGGCATACGATTTTCAAATCGTGCCTTCTCAATCCGCTGACGAACCGACTGGCGCAATGCGCGGGCAACTTCGGTGCGCATACGGCCCTGCTCGACCAAGGTATCAAACAGCGATGCCATGATGAAATGCGCGACACGACGCTGTGCCTGACGTGAAATACGGGCCTGACCACCAAGGATATCGTTTGACGGCGTCTTGGGCTTTTCAACCTTGCGCTCGCCAATATGCGGGGTCATGGCAACAACGTTGCGCGGCGCATCGTCGCTGGAAAGAAGACGATTCAGAAGACCGACTTTTTCTTTTTCGGCCTGCTGTTCGATCAAGCGGGCCTTGGCTGCTGCTTCCTGTTCTTCACGCGCACGCTCCGCAGCGGTTTGAACAAATTCGCCGCGACCACGCATGATATCAAGGAAGTCAGAATCGCTTAAAAGTTCTATATATTCACCAATCGATACGCGACCGATGGCCTGAATATCCTGACGCAGGCGATTGGCTGCCTGACGGGTCATATAAGGTGTGTGGCCAAGTTCCTGTTCGATCAACGAAATCACCTGCGGGCGATAGCAATCCCCCATATTGGCAATCGCGGTCACAAACTCATCGACCATATCAAGTCGCTCGGACGGGCTGATTTCCGTCATGTGACGACGCAGACGGCGCGCAACATCCATGCGGACATCGCTATCGAAATCCGGCGCATCATCATCGTCATCAAGTTCGGACATTTCCGTCGACAGACGCGCAGCATGCTCAAGGGCTGCGGCATCAGTTATTTCGTCTGCGGGGTGTTTACGGGGAATCGGGCGGCCACGCGTATTAGCGCCATCGGCACCAAATGCGTCAGGTGCGACTGTACGGACAGTGTCAGCAAGATCACGAAGCTTGGCAGAGGCTTTATCATCAAGCCCCCCATCGCCCGTGTTTTTCTGCCGATTGAACATCCAACTCAGCATTATCGCAGCTATTCCCCTGGTCCCGTGCCTGGCGGCATATCGGCATCAAACAGCGTTGAAACCTTAATTTTTATGTTTTGTCAGAACAGTTTAATCAGAACTGACAGTGATACACAACCAGACAGGCAATCTAAATTTGATACCCCAACATCATCGGCACATATCGCGAGATACAGCCTTGATCACAGATAGACTATCGGTCCAAAGACTCAAAAAAACATTAACAATACAGAGCGCTATACATACCGCTCATATGCACTGATTGATAAACCACCCTTCAAAGCCAAATCGACAATAAAAAACGGGCGACCAACCGGCCGCCCGCTTCATATTCATTACCCGAAAACAAGTCAGGCTATGATCAGTTGCTAACCCATGCGATGCGCAGGATGTTGGTCGCCCCCGGGGTCCCGAACGGAACACCTGCGGTAATCACAAGCGAATCACCTGGCTTGGCAAACTCTTCGCGCTGGGCAACTTCACAAGCAATGCCAACCATCTCGGCAAAGTTGGTTGCGTCACGGGTGAAGACCGGATGCACACCCCAGCAAAGTGCCAGACGGCGGGCTGTCTGGATACGCGGGGTCAGACCAAGGATCTGAACTTCTGGACGTTCACGTGCAGCACGGAACGCAGTCGAACCAGACGTCGTATAGTTAACAACCGCTTTGGAACCGATCGTGGTTGCCACCTGACGGGCAGCAGCACTGATCGCGTCCGGTGCGTTATGTTCCGGATCCGGGCGGTTTGCATCGCGCATACGATAGTAAAGTTCGTCCTGCTCAACACGTACCAGAATACGGTCCATGATTGAAACCGTCTCAAGCGGGTATTTACCAACCGCACTTTCGGCCGAAAGCATCACCGCATCCGCACCATCATAGATCGCTGTCGCGACGTCAGATGCTTCTGCACGGGTCGGTGCCGGGTTGGATACCATCGAGTCAAGCATCTGGGTTGCAACGATCACCGGCTTGCCAGCTTCGCGGCAGGCTTTAATGATGCGTTTCTGCAAGATCGGAACATCTTCCGGCGGGCATTCAACGCCAAGGTCACCACGGGCAACCATCACCATGTCCGACAGATCAACGATCTCGTCGAGGTGATCAATCGCCTGCGGCTTTTCAAGCTTGGAAACGATCGCGGCACGACCCTGGATGATCTTGCGGGCCTCGGCGACGTCTTCCGGACGCTGAACGAAGGACAGCGCGACAAAGTCGACACCCATTTCCAGACCATATACCAGATCGGCACGGTCTTTTTCGGTCAGCGGCGACAGCGGCAGCATCACATCGGGAAGGTTAACACCCTTACGGTTGGACAGCGGGCCACCGGTGATAACGGTACATTCGGCCGACTTGTCATCGCATTTTTCAACGCGCATGCGCAGCTTGCCATCATCAAGCAGAAGGTTCGCGCCCGGTTTCAGCGCGGCATAGACTTCAGGATGCGGCAACGACACACGTTTGTTATCGCCCGGCTTCTTGTCCATGTCGAAGGTGAAGGTATCACCTGCATTAAGCTCGACCTTCTCGTCGGCAAAAGTGCCAACGCGGATTTTCGGACCCTGAAGGTCCATCAGAATACCAATCGGACGGCCGATTTTGGCTTCGACAGCACGGATGGCTTCGAAGCGGGCCAGATGTTCTGAGTGTTCCCCATGCGAGAAGTTCAGGCGGAAAACATCCACGCCCGACTGTACGATTTTCTCGAGGATTTCTGGCTTTGAACTCGCCGGCCCCAGGGTTGCGATGATTTTCGCCTTACGTTGACGGCGCATCGGCTGCTACCTCTTGTTATTTGGTTTACACATGAGCCTTCCCGCTTCTGCCTGCATCTGCGGCGAGACGATAAGGCGTCCTGATCTTTTCTGGGGGTATCCCCTTAATAATCAATCAGCCCCTATTTGAACAGGGCCTTTTCATTAAATGCCTTTACAAAAATGTGATTTTTCACTGGACAATTACAAGAAGCACCCTCTTTAAAGGACACATGGCGGATTAGGTCACGCCATGATGCGATGGCAACACCCGATCATATCTTTGGCGCGAACAGGACCACTTCCATGAGCAAATGGCACCACCGGTTTCTTGGACTTGCAGCACATATTGCAGATTGGTCAAAGGATCGCAGCACGCAGGTCGGTGCAGTTGTGATCGGCCCGAAAAAAGAAATTCGCGCGGTTGGCTATAACGGGTTCCCGCGTGGTGTTGATGACGAAGTCGAAAGCCGCCATCAACGTCCGGAAAAATACGCCTATACCGAACACGCCGAACGCAACGCCATTTATAATGCCAGCTATACCGGCACATCGCTTGATGGATGTGCACTTTATGTCACGCACTTTCCATGCTGTGATTGCGCGCGCGCCATCATTCAGGCGGGAATCGCCGAAGTCTATGTTGATAAGACCAAACTGACTGCGGACTTTCTTGAACGCTGGGAACAGGATATGAAGATATCGACCGAGATGTTCGAGGAATCTGGTGTTGCGGTTCAGGTCATTGATGATGACGGTACCACCAAGCCGATGGAATAATTTCGCCTACCCTCTTTGACTAACGGTTAAACACCCCATATGGGTGAACTTGAACCGGGCACGAGCAACAATAAAAACAAGACTGAAACGTCGATTGTTCATTACCATCAACTGGCTACCAGTCAGTATTTGTCAGATTTTCACACCGGCCAGACTGCGGTTTGGTATTGCTGGAGAACTGACAAAGGTATAAGGGTTTATACAACGGCAATAGAAATGACCTGCCGCTGTACCCCCCTGAACAGCGACGCATTTCGTAACGATGCTCAGGAAACGAGGCCGGATGAACGCGAAAATCGACTTTAGTAAAATCAGTTTTCTGATCGTTGATGGGGACAAGATTTCAGCTCAAGTGGTGTACGACACCCTGTCGTATCTGGGTGCGAGCCACATTCAGCGCGTAAAAACACCAAACGATGCCTTTGACGTCCTGCGCACCGAAAAGATCGATATCGTGATCTGCGAGTGGCGCTTGCGCGGCATGGATGGTCTTGAGTTCCTTGACGTGATGCGTAACTCGACCAATTCGCCCAACCGTTTTATTCCTGTTATTATGCTTACCGCGCACTCGGAGCACCGATATGTAACGACGGCGCGCGACCTTGGCATCACAGAATTTCTTGCCAAACCATTCAATGCCAAGGCACTTTATAGTCGACTGGTATCGGTCATTGCTCGACCGCGTGTGTTTGTAAACACCGGAACGTATTTTGGCCCTGACCGTCGTCGCAGACAGGTCCAGTTCGATGGCCCTGATCGTAGGAGCCTTGACGAATGACCCACTATGACTGGGGAAGCGGAGCGATCGTGAAGCCTGAAGAACCAAGAAAAAAGAAGAATGTGCAGATCATCCCGGCGCAGACCGATCTCAAGCGCCGCGCTGTCAACTTCGTCAAAGGGTTCGATATCAACCTTTCGCCCGAACAACTTGAGGAACTTGAAAAAGTTGTTCAGCGCAGCTCGGAAACCTTTGTCCGCGACATCGGCAAGGATCTGATGGATTGCCGCAGGCTGATCATTTCGTCGCTTGGCGACAAATCCAAACGCGGCGATGCCATCACAACCAGCACGGACCTTGCCTATTCGGTCAAGGCGCTTGGCGGCACTTTCCAGTATCCGCTCATGACACAAATCGCCAAATCGATGGAGAACTTCGTCGCAGACCGGACGACCGCAAGCGAAAAGCAGTTGCTTGTCATACAGCTCCATATTGATTCGCTCTATGTAATCCTGGCAAGCCGCGTGACAGGCTTTGGCACAACGGTCGAGCAGGCTACAGTTGCCGCCCTGACCAAGCTTGCCGAGCGCTATGA
The DNA here is from genome assembly GCA_965228275.1 of Thalassospira sp. Lineage (GTDB taxonomy): Bacteria > Pseudomonadota > Alphaproteobacteria > Rhodospirillales > Thalassospiraceae > Thalassospira. Next base: position 106,578 of record OZ245802.1, read on the forward strand.
AAAACCGCGCGAGTAGCGACCAACACAAACGCAAGGTTCCTGACCTTGCGTTTTTTTGTACCCGGCCGCCCACCATAACCCTTACGATACGAACTCAGGACAGCATTCCACCCATGGAAGTGACCTGTCATAAAATTGGAATTTGGGTGGAAAATTCGCTTGCGCCCCCAAAGTCCGGCTGCTAAAAACCGCGCCACACACCATGCGGGTGTAGCTCAGTTGGTTAGAGCGCCGGCCTGTCACGCCGGAGGCCGCGGGTTCAAGTCCCGTCACTCGCGCCATTCCCTCCCTATGGGAATGAAACAAAAAAGCACCACGGTTCTCCGATGGTGCTTTTTTGTTTTTCAGGCCTCCCCAGCACGATCCACAAGCGAAATCCCGGAACCCAAAAGTGATCCGTTAATGCCCTGTCCTTCATCCTTGGACTTCGATCACAAAACGCATTGCCAGACCATCGCAACACATCTGGGATGCCGGGCATTTCAGCCCGCCGAACAGATGATATAACCATCTGTTTCCACTATATTTTTTCCAAATCGGCAGTACTGAGAACAGGACCTTTTCTTTTTTTGCAAAAAAGCCCTTGCCAGACTGAACCACCCCTTATATAAACCGCGCCACACACCATGCGGGTGTAGCTCAGTTGGTTAGAGCGCCGGCCTGTCACGCCGGAGGCCGCGGGTTCAAGTCCCGTCACTCGCGCCATTCCCTCCCTATGGGAATGAAACAAAAAAGCACCACGGTTCGCCGATGGTGCTTTTTTGTTTTTCAGGCCTGTTTCAGCACCAAATCCCCGCCAATTTAAAGCACCATCCGGGCACAGGCTTTTTCTTTGAAAAAACTGTCAAAAAGCCCTTGCCAGACCGGACCACCCCTTATATAAACCGCGCCACACACCATGCGGGTGTAGCTCAGTTGGTTAGAGCGCCGGCCTGTCACGCCGGAGGCCGCGGGTTCAAGTCCCGTCACTCGCGCCATTCCCTCCCTATGGGAATGAAACAAAAAAGCACCACGGTTCGCCGATGGTGCTTTTTTGTTTTTTAGGCCCGAATTTGGCGCGATGGCCTGCAACAACCTCTTTCAAAACACATTTCAGAACTACTGACATCGCTTGGGCTATTCACCCATAGCCCTGCTCAACCCCCTGTCACATAAATCAGATAAATTCTGACGTTTGAGTATTTTTGCAGCAATCCTGACCGTCTGGTCATTGATTAATCGTATAAAGTATGCTCAGCTTTGTTCGCATTAAGCGAACTACTTGCAGGCCGCCCCACTTTTTTGGGCCTGAAGGCAGCAAGCGACAATCAGGATAGCTGAACTGTTTTTGCGGCTTCTTTGTATGGTTGTTGTTTATTGCCTATTGGTCCTCGCCTTGGCCTGCAGTCCCACAACAACAAAACGGGAGGCGCATCATGCGCAAGTTAATTGCAGGGCTGGTCATGGGGACCGCGCTCGCTACCATGCCATTGGCAGCTCAGGCCGAAACGCCGAAAAACGCCCTGGTTATGGCATTCGCCATTGATGACATCATCACACTCGATCCTGCCCAGATTTTCGAATTCTCGGGCGCGGAATATGCCGGCAACACCTATGATCGCCTGATTGGTTTCGATAATGACGACGTATCGAAAATCCATGGCGTAATCGCTGAAAGCTGGGATGTTTCCGAAGACGGCAAAACCTTTACTTTCAAAATCCGTGACGGCATCGAATTCGCTTCGGGCAACGACCTGACCGCAGAAGACGCAGCCTTCTCGCTGCAACGCGTAATTCTTCTTGATCAGTCTCCGGCCTTTATCCTTGGTCAGTTCGGTTTCACCCCGGACAATGTCAAAGAAAAGATCCGTGCGGTTGACGATTCCACGCTGGTCATGGAACTCGACAAACCATATGCACCAAGCTTTGTGCTGTATTGCCTGACTGCCGGTGTTGGCTCGGTCGTGGATAAAGAAGAAGTTCTGGCGCATGAGGTCGATGGCGACCTTGGTCATGAATGGCTTAAAACCAACTATGCCGGTTCTGGTCCGTTCAAACTCAACAAATGGACTGCCGGTGAAAGCCTGAGCCTGACCGCAAATGACGATTACTGGGATGGCGCGCCGGAGATGAAGCGCGTGATCATTCGTAACGTCAAGGAAGCAGCAGCACAGCAGCTTCTGCTTCAGAAAGGCGACATCGATATTGCGCGTAACCTTGAAGCCGATCAGCTTGCATCGATCAAGGATGACGAAAACATCAAGATCATGTCCAAGGGCAAAGGCGCGCTTTGGTATCTCGGTCTGTCCCAGAAGAACGAATACCTGTCTGATCCAAAGGTTCGCGAAGCGCTGAAATATCTTGTGGATTACACCGGCATTTCCGAAACCATCCTTGCCGGTCGCTCGCAGATCCATCAGGGCTTCCTTCCGGAAGGCTTCCTTGGCGCCTATAACGACAATCCGTATGGTTTGGATGTTGAAAAGGCCAAAGCCCTCTTGGCCGAAGCTGGTCTTGCCGATGGCTTTAGCGTCACCATGGATACGCGTAACACCACCGCAATCATGGCGATGGCGCAGTCAATCCAGGCAACCTGGGCACAGGCTGGCATCAATCTGGAAATCATTCCGGGTGATGGCAAACAGACCCTGACCAAATACCGTGCGCGTCAGCACGATATCTATATCGGTCGCTGGGGCCCGGATTATCAGGATCCGCACACCAACGCTTCTACCTTTGCCTGGAACCCGGACAACTCCGACGATGCAACTGCCAAGCCGCTGGCATGGCGTAACTCGTGGGATGCCGGTGCACTAACGGCTGAAACCGATGCAGCAACGCTTGAGCGTGATGATGCCAAACGTGCTGCGATGTATGTCGACCTTCAGAAGAAGGTTCTGGCAGATGGTCCGTTCGTTGTGATGTTCCAGGAAACCGAAATCGCGTCCATGCGCGGTAACGTGAACAACTTCGTCCTCGGTCCGTCGTTCGATAACAACTACTATCGCTTTGTAACCAAGGACTAAGGAGACAACGGTCGTAATGTCCGCTGTTACACGCAAAAATCGGGACGGGCGCAAACGCGCCCGTCTTGTTTCCGGCAAGGCTGGCAGTTTCCTGCGTCTTGCTTTCTCACTCGCCATCACATTTTTCGGCTTACTGCTTGTCACCTTCCTGATCGGTCGCGTCTTGCCGATTGATCCGGTTCTGGCTGCTGTTGGCGACCGTGCCCCACAAGAAGTCTATGACCGCGTTGGCGAGGAAATGGGCCTCAACCTGCCACTTTGGCAGCAGTTCTATATCTATATTTCCAATGTGCTTCAGGGCAATTTTGGTCAGTCGGTTCTAACCGCCAACCCGGTGATTGAGGACATCAAACGTGTCTTCCCGGCAACGCTGGAACTGGCAACCATTGCAACAATCATTGGCGTCGTCCTTGGCGTCCCTGCTGGCGTTTTCGCGGCCATTCATAAAGGAAAATGGCCTGATCACGCAGTGCGCGTGATTGGCTTAGCTGGCTACTCCATGCCGATCTTCTGGCTGGGATTGATGGGGCTTCTGGTCTTTTACATGAAGCTTGATTGGGTTGCAGGCCCCGGGCGACTAGATGCGTTCTATGTCGATTTCATCGAACCCACCACGGGCCTGATGTTGATCGATACCCTGATCGAAGGTGACATGGATCTGTTCTGGAATGCGGTGTCGCACATCATTCTGCCCGCATCGATCCTTGCTTATTTCTCGCTGGCTTATATTGCCCGCATGACACGTTCCTTCATGCTCGAACAGCTTAGTCAGGAATATATTCTGACCGCACGCGTCAAAGGCATTTCCGAACATCGCATCATCTGGCGTCATGCGCTGGGCAATGTGATGGTCCCGTTGGTGACCGTAATTGCACTGTCTTACGCCAACCTGCTCGAAGGATCTGTTCTGACCGAGATCATCTTCGCATGGCCGGGACTTGGTCTTTACATCACCAACTCGCTGCTCAATGCCGACATGAATGCGGTTCTCGGCGGAACGGTTGTTGTTGGTGCGGTCTTTATTGGCGTGAATATGCTTTCTGACGTGCTTTACCGCCTGCTCGACCCCAGAGCGCGGAGATAATCATGAATACACAAACAAACATCTCCAAGCCGGGTCTGAAAAACTGGCTGACATCCGATACACCACAGTCACGTTTTCAGGCACAATGCGGGCGCGCTTGGCTGGGCTGGATCAAATTCACTGAAAACAAGCTTGCGATGATTGGTCTTTCAATCGTCATTGGCCTGATCCTGGTAACGATCTTTGCCCCACTACTCGCGCCATATGATCCGCTTGCAGCAGACCTAAGCAAACGCATCCTACCCCCCGGTGCCGAGCACTGGTTTGGCACGGACCAATTGGGTCGCGATATCCTGTCGCGCCTGATTTACGGTGCGCAATACACGCTTCTGATTGTCGGTCTTGTTGCGATTACCGCCGCCCCTGTCGGGCTGTTGGTCGGAACAGCTGCGGGGTTCTTTGGTGGATGGGTTGATGCGACCCTGATGCGTATCACCGATATCTTTCTGGCCTTCCCCAAACTCATTCTGGCACTGGCCTTTGTCGCGGCCCTTGGCCCGGGTATCGAAAACGCCATTCTGGCAATCGCTATTACCGCATGGCCACCCTATGCCCGGATTGCACGTGCGGAAACGATCACAGTGCGCAAGTCCGACTTCATCGAAGCCGCCCGCTTGCAAGGCACATCAAACATGGGCCTGATTGTAGGTCACATCATGCCGATGTGCATGAGCTCGCTTGTTGTGCGTGTGACCCTTGATATGGCGGGCATGATCCTGATTGCTGCTGGCCTTGGCTTCCTTGGTCTGGGGGCACAACCACCAATGCCAGAATGGGGTGCGATGGTTTCTGATGGCCGTCAGTTCCTGTTGGAACAGTGGTGGGTTGCCACCGTGCCCGGCATTGCAATCTTTGTCGTCAGTCTTGGCTTCAACCTTCTGGGTGATGGCCTGCGTGACGTTCTTGATCCACGCGGAGGAGATTGATCATGAGCACCGATAATCTTCTGAGCGTAAAGAACCTGCGCGTCACCTTTAACACCCCCAAGGGGGATGTGAATGCTGTTCGTGGTGTTTCGTTTGATCTTGGACGTGAACGCCTTGGCATTGTGGGTGAATCAGGTTCCGGCAAATCACAAACCGGGCGCGCCATTCTTGGCCTGACGGCAGCAAACGGCAAAATCACTGCCGATGAATTGCTGTTTCATGATGTCGATCTGGCAAACCTGACGCCAAAGCAATGGCGCAAGGTGCGTGGTGCACGGATTTCCATGATCATGCAGGATCCGAAATATTCGCTGAACCCTGTCATGACCATTGGCGATCAGATCATTGAAGCATACCGCGAACATCACAAGGTCAGCTCCAAAGAAGCTCGCCACCGCGCGATTGATATGCTTGAGGCAGTTAAAATTCGCGACCCTGAACGCGTTTTCAATTCCTACCCGCATGAAGTATCAGGCGGCATGGGGCAGCGCGTGATGATCGCCATGATGCTGATCCCTGAACCGGAACTGATCATTGCAGATGAACCGACATCGGCCCTTGATGTTACGGTCCAACTTCAGGTCATGGCCATTCTTGACGACCTTGTGCGGGATCGCGGCATGGCGCTGATTTTCATCAGCCATGATTTACATCTGGTTTCAAGCTTCTGCGACCGGGTTCTTGTGATGTATCAGGGCCTTGTCGTCGAAGAGTTAAAGGCATCCGCCCTGCACGAAGCCAAACACCCCTATACCAAGGGCCTTTTGAACTGCTTGCCGAAGATGGATGGCGATCACAGTGATCTGCCAATCCTTGAACGCGAAGCAAGCTGGGCGGAGGCATGATGAAATGATTGAGATTTCAAAACTCAATGCATGGTTTGACGACCATCACGTCCTAAAAGACGTTGACATCACCGTTCCGAAAAACGGCTCGTTCGGTCTGGTGGGCGAGTCCGGGTCTGGCAAGTCGACCGTCCTTCGCACCATCACCGGTCTTGTTGATGACTGGGAAGGCAACATTGTCGTTAATGACAAGGAACTGGGTGCCAAACGCGACAAGGCGTTTTACCGCCTTGCCCAGATGGTGTTTCAGGACCCGTTCGGGTCACTGCATCCACGCCACACAATCGACCGCATCCTGACCGAACCGGTCAATATCCATGGTCTTGGTAATTCCGATGCCCGCGTGGTTGAGGCACTTAAACAGGTTGGTCTGGATAACTCGTTCCGGTTCCGCTACCCGCATCAGCTTTCGGGTGGACAGCGTCAGCGTGTTGCCATTGCCCGTGCGCTGATTTTGGAACCTAAGATCCTGCTGCTTGATGAACCGACATCGGCCCTTGACGTCTCCATTCAGGCAGAGGTTTTAAACCTTTTGGGTCGGTTGCGCCGTGAACTTGGCCTGACCTATATCATGGTTAGTCACGACCTCGCGGTGGTGGCGCATATGTGTGACGATATCGCCATCATGAACCATGGCCGCATTGTTGAGCGCGCCACCGCAAGTCAACTTGCAGAGGGCACGCTTGAACATCCATACTCGCAACAGCTTTATAAGGCTGCTGCGGGATATGATCGGGCAGTCGTTGACAGCTTTGTCGATTGGGACTGACCAACGCCCCACCGAAAACAGGATAGGTTTGAATGACGATTGCCACCAACCCGACGCGCCCGCCCCTTTATCGCCCAAGCTTCACCTGGGATGCGCATGCCTGTCTGCCGCTTGATGAAAAGACACCGGCAAACCTTCTGGACGAATATGTGAAGGGCAATGTCGATTATGTCTGTGTCAATGTCGGCATGGATATGAACAGCATCGCGCACATCATGCGCGTCATTGCCGCGTTCCGCGCCAAGATCGCCGCCCACCCCGACAAATACATGCAGATCGAAAGCTTTGATGATCTGGCAATCGCCAAGCAAAAAGGGCTGCTGGGCGTTGGCTTTGATCTTGAAGGATCGGTGATGCTGCAAGACATGCCCGAAATGATCCCGGTCTTTGCCAAGCTTGGCGTGAAGCAAATCCACTTTGCCTATAACCGCAACAATTCAGTCTCGGGCGGGTGTCATGATGTTGATATCCCGCTGACCGATCTGGGTGTTGAAATGGTCAAGGCAGTCAATGCCAATAGCATGATCATGGATTGCTCCCATACGGGTCGGCAAAGTTCACTTGATATCATGCGGATATCTTCAAAGCCGGTCGTATTCAGCCACGCCAATCCCAAGGTTCTTGGCGGTCATGAACGCTGCGTTGATGATGAACAGATCAAGGCCTGCGCCGATACCGGCGGTGTGATCGGTATTTGCGGTTTCCAGCGTTTCATCAAGTCGCCCAACGCACCGGAAGTGCCCGATATGGTGCGTCATATCAAATATGCGGTCGATCTGGTCGGTGTTGATCATGTCGGCATTGGTCTTGACACCATGCCATCCGTTGCCGGTTGCGATGACTTCCCCGATGGGGTGGACAAGGACTACTACTGGCCCGCAAGCAGTGGCTATGGCCCGGCAGCGGGCGGTGCGGCGGTATTTGATCCCCGCAAGCTCCCTGCCCTTGCCGATGCGCTGATTGCAACCGACTATTCGACTGATGATGTCGATAAAATCATGGGTGAAAACTTCATCCGGGTTGCCAAGGCAAGCTGGTAAGGAACATTGCAGGGATCGTCGCGTGATGATCCCTGCCGCCAGCAAAACCTAGTTCTTGGTGGATGTCGACTGACCTGCATCAGTTGGCAGATCAAGCACCACCTCAACCCCGCCAAACCCATGCACAAGATCACCGGCACGAATGGTAACAGCGTGAACATCGGCCGGGATTTTCACACCTGTCAACGACCGGGTGAAGGGTTGTTCTTCGACATGCGGATGAAGAAGTTCGCGCTCGCCCAACACAGCACCATCCGGGCCGATAACCTGCCAGACATTGGCGTAGTGATCCCAACCCGTATCATCATGCGCAACCGTAACGTTGAACTGATAAGTCCCGTCGGCTGATTGGGTGGCAGTTGCCGCCACAACATCCGCTTCGCCCGCTATAATCGGGGCCGAAAACAAAAGAGCCCCGCCTGCAACCACCAGATTGATCACATAACGTGTTGCAAACCGGTTCTGCATGGCGGGGCTCCTGAATCTAATTCGTTTTTTTACGCGTCTGCTTCGTCCTTGCGCACCGGGCGCGGACGGCCTTCGGCGTCGATCGCGACAAAGGTAAAGGTTGCTTCAGTCACCTTGATGCGCGGCGGCTGGTTACGGCGCAGCACCCATGATTCAAGATGCAGGATAATCGACGTATTACCGATCTTTTCGATATCGCCATAAACGCAAACTGTATCGCCGACATAGACCGGACGCAGGAACGTCATGCCATCAACGGCAACGGTGGCAATACGGCCTTCTGCGATCTGGCTTGCCAAAACGCCGCCAGCGATATCCATCTGTGACATCAGCCAGCCACCGAAAATATCCCCGCTTGGGTTGGTGTCTGCAGGCATTGCCAGGGTTCGGGTGCAAAGATCACCGCGCGGCATGGTGTTTTCCGCGTATTGGGTTTGCTCATTCTCTGTCGCCATCAGGCTCACTCCTGTTTCGGGCATGGGATTATGACATGCCGATTTTTTTATTGGACCTCCCGGTCTCGGTTTTCTGCGCCACTGCACGGAAAATGTGACCTCGGCCAAAGACCACCACTTGCATTGGACTTAAAAACACATTTTTATGGGCTTTGCTAACCGACATATGGCGCCCACCAGCAAACATATGGTACTCGTTTAGCGCCGAGGCATCCAACGCTCAATATCGATCAACAGGTATGCGTTGTTGGACCTTGTTTTAACACAATTAAAAGAAGTTGCGTTCCGGGGCATGACCGACCTTTTTGAAGATTCAAACCAATCTACAGACAAAGCTTATTCCGCCAAGGATATTGAAGTTCTCGAGGGCCTGGAGCCTGTCCGTCGACGCCCTGGTATGTATATCGGTGGCACGGATGATGCCGCCTTGCATCACCTGGTCGCGGAAATTCTCGATAACTCGATGGACGAAGCGGTCGCAGGCCATGCTGACTGGATCGAACTGGAATTAAAGCCGGACAACACTGTTCTTGTCCGCGATAACGGCCGTGGTATCCCGACCGATCCGCATCCGAAGTTCCCTGACAAGTCTGCCCTTGAGGTCATTCTGACCACCCTGCACTCGGGTGGTAAATTCTCGGGCAAGGCATATGAAACGTCGGGCGGTCTGCACGGTGTGGGTATGTCGGTAGTGAACGCGCTGACCGAAAAGTTCCGCGTTGAAGTTTGCCGTGACCGTAAAATGGTGTTTCAGGAATATTCACGCGGTGTTCCGCAGTCGCCATTGCAGGATGGCGGTGCGATCAATAATCGCCGTGGCACCACGGTTATCTTCAAGCCCGATCCCGAGATTTTTGGTGCGCGCGCCAAGCTGAAGGCGGCCACGATCTTCCGCATGGCACGCTCCAAGGCGTATCTTTACAAGGGTGTGGAAATCCGTTGGTCGGTTGACCCAAGTCTTCTGACCAGCGACGACCCGACCCCGCAGCAAGAAGTCCTGAAATTCCCCAACGGTATTCTCGATTACCTTGAGATGACCCTTGAAGGACGTGAACTTGTGACCGAGCGCCCGTTTGCCGGCGAAGCAAAGTTTTCCGAAAGTGCCGGTCGTGTTGAATGGGCGATTGGTTGGCCGGAAAGCGGTGAAGGTTATTTCCATTCATACTGTAACACCGTCCCGACCCCGCTTGGCGGCACGCACGAAGCTGGTTTCCGCTATGCCCTGACCAAGGCGATCAAGTCCTATGGCGACATGACCGGTCAGAAAAAGGCAGCAGCGATCACCGCCGAGGACGTGTTTGGCGGTGGCTGCATCATGCTTTCGGTCTTTATCCCCGACCCGCAGTTCCAGGGCCAGACCAAGGAAAAACTGGGTACGCAAGGCGCGACCAAACTGGTTGAAACCGCGGTTCGTGACCACTTTGACCATTGGCTGACCGGTGATACCGAAAACGCCAAGAAGCTTTTGGAACGCATCATCCTGCGCGCTGAGGAACGTCAGCGCCGCAAGGAGAAAAAGGAAACCAAACGTCAGTCGGCAACGCGTCGTCTGCGTCTTCCGGGCAAGCTTGCCGACTGTTCACGTTCGATTGCGGCTGGCACTGAAATCTTCCTGGTTGAGGGTGACTCGGCAGGTGGTTCTGCTAAACAGGCACGTGATCGTGAAACCCAAGCTGTCTTGCCGCTGCGTGGTAAGATCCTGAACGTTGCATCGGCCACACGTGAAAAGATGATGGCCAACCAGGAAATCAAGGACATGATCGAAGCCTTTGGCTGCGGCTCCGGGTCTGATTTCCGTCTGGGTGATCTGCGGTATGAACGCATCATCATCATGACCGATGCTGACGTCGATGGTGCCCATATTGCATCGCTTCTGATGACTTTCTTCTATCAGGAAATGCCGGGCCTTATCGAAAGCGGTCATCTGTATCTGGCGATGCCGCCGCTTTATCGCCTGACCCAGGGTGGCAAGTCGATTTACGCAATGGATGATGCCGAGAAGGAAGTGATCCTGAATTCGGAATTCAAAAACCCGAACAAGGTCGAGATTTCCCGATTTAAGGGTCTGGGTGAAATGCCCCCGCAGCAGCTGCGTGAAACGACGATGGCGCACAAGAAACGCACATTGCTGCGTGTTACGCTTCCTGACGCGGCCGAGCCCGATGAACGCGGTCAAACCAAGGATCTGGTCAATCGCCTGATGGGCAAGAAGCCGGAACTGCGTTTCCAGTTCATTCAGGAACATGCCCGTTTCGTCGAGGATATCGACGTCTGATTGGCATTTTGAATATTGTAAAAACCCGGCCATGCGTGCCGGGTTTTTTGTCCGCTTTCCCAAGCTAGCAACAACAGGATCGCATAATGTCCCACAATTATGCCGCCATCCTCGAACAGATCGCCGAACATGTCGCGACTGCTGATTTCGGCACCGCGCGCAAGGCCGACTATATTCCTGCCCTTTCAGATGTGCCCGATGACCATTTTGCGATGGTGATTTGCGGCACCGATGGTCAGGAACATGCAATCGGCATGGCTGACCTGCCCTTTTCCATTCAAAGCATGTCCAAGGTCTTTGCCCTTGCATTGGCGCAACGTGCTTATGGCGATGACCTTTGGCAGTTTGTGCGGCGTGAACCATCTGGTTCGGCGTTTAATTCGCTCATCCAGCTTGAACAGGAAAACGGTATTCCGCGAAACCCGTTCATCAATGCCGGTGCCATCCGCGTCTCCGACCTGATTACATCACGCTATGCCAATCCGGATCGCTCGGTTGCCGAGTTCCTTGGTCAGCTGTGCGGTAACCCCGAAATCCGTATTGATAACGATGTTTATCTTTCTGAGCATCAGCATGGGGATCGCAACCGGGCAATTGCCTATTTGATGAAAAGCTTTGGCAAGCTTGATAACCCGGTTGAAGACGTTGTGCGCGCCTATTTCAAGCAATGCTCGATTGCGATGACCGCCCGCGAAATGGCGCGTGCCTGCCGGTTCCTTGCCTGCAAGGGTGTTGGAATGAATGGCAAACAAGTCATCCCGGCCGATGAAACAAGCCGTATCAACGCGCTTATGCTGACATGTGGCATGTATGACGGGGTTGGTGACTTTGCCTTTACCGTTGGCATCCCGGCCAAAAGTGGCGTGGGCGGCGGGATCATTGGCGTGATCCCCGGCGAGTTTTCCGTTTGCGTGTGGTCGCCGCGACTTGATCAACGGGGCAATTCAGCCGCAGGCATCCGGGCACTGGAAATGCTGATCCGTGCCATCGGGCGGTCCGTATTCTAAGGTCAGGACCTAATCAAACCTGCCCGATAACGTTGGCGTGACTTCCCCATTTTTCTGATCACATTCGGGCGCGAAGATCGTAAGGTCTTTAAAAGCATCAAAGGAGTAATCCAATGAGCACGTGCAAACCATCCAAGCCCATCAAACGATCAGCAAAATCCATTGCCGCTATGATGGGCGGGGCGATCATGCTTGCGGGGTGTAACGTCGCCCTGATCGAAAAGCCCTATTACAGCGTTACCGAAGTTGAAAGCTTCAAGACTGCTGGCGCGCCCAGTCGCGTCATGCTGATCGAGGTTGTTGATCAGGAAAACACCTTCCCGGCCGCGTTTTGGGCAGAGTCCCTATCCAATCACGGCTATCCGCCGCGCCTGCGTTATGTAATTGATCCTGCGGACATTGCCGATAACGAAACCATCAAACCGGAAAACCGGGTCGTTGTGGTGGTCAGCCCCGCCCAGACAACGATGCGCGATACATTTTGCACCGATCCGAAATCGGTTGGCACTGACAGCACAGCGGATCGGGTGATTGTTCGGTTTGGTTTTTGTAATGGCGACAGCATCATTTCTGAAACGCGTGCACGCTATAACCGTGATCAGTTTGAAGCACAGATTCAAAGCAACGCCGATACAATCAATTATCAGCTGTTCCCGCGCCACCTGCGCAACAATGATGACCGCTATTGCAGCCCGTTCCTTGTCTCTTGCTAGGACAAAGACTGCAGCTTAACGCGCCAACAGATCGGCCAAGGATTGGGCGAATATTTTGGGCTGTTCCATTGGTACATAATGCGCAGCACCTGCGACCTCAGCGTGACTGGCACCGGGAATTTCGGCAGCCATTTCATGATGGCTTTCGGGGGATATCACCTTATCGGCCTCCCCGACCATCACGGCTGTTGGCACATTGATCTGCGCTAGCAACGCCATGCTATCTGGTCGATTGGCAACGGCGATGCTTTGCCGCATGAAAACTTCTGCACCCGCTTGATTTGCCATATCGCCAAGCAGTCTGATCAATTCCTGATCGCAACGGTTGGCAGGATGCACCATGTCATCCAGCACCGCATCATTGATCCCCTGAAACGGAGTTGCGCGCCCCGCGATCTTTGCCAACAGGATGCGACGTCTTTTGACGGCATCTCTGTCAGCTGTTGCGCGGGTATTGACCAACATCAGATGCGTCACACGATCTGGCGCACACCGAAGAATTTCAAAGGCAACATACCCGCCCATCGACATGCCAACCAATGCAAATCGGTCTGGCGCGCTTGCCAGAACCTTCGTTGCCATATCGGCGACGGTTTCCTGATCAAACAGCTCGCAGAAAACCGGCTTGATTGCCACTCCGTCAGATGGAGACAGCCGACCATAAGCATCAAGCGTACGGTCCCACATCCGTTGATCAGCCAACATGCCCGATAAAAACACAACGGGCACGCCATCAGATTGTGCGTGCCCGGCATTGTCGTGATTGGTCGCGGTCATTTAATCAGCGCGCTCAGTTCCTTGAACTCTGGGGTGCCTGCAACACGAAGCCATTCAAACATCACGCTTTCACGCGTCACGATCTTTGCCCCGGCATCACGCATGCGTTCAATGCCAAAGATCTTGTCGGACATGCTGCGCGATGTCACTGCATCGGCGACGACATAAACTTCACGTCCGCGCTCAAGCAATTCCATCACGGTTTGCAATACACAGACATGGGTTTCCATGCCAGCCACCACGACCTGATCACGGCCCGAGGTTTCTTCCATTTTTTCGATGAAACCATCAGCCGGAACCGCAGAAAACGCGACTTTGGATACAACATTTCCGCCAGCGGCCGCATCACCCGGCTTTTCGACCAGATCAAGGATGTCCTTTGCTGTGTAACCAAGACCTTTGGGATATTGTTCAGTGACAATTACCGGAACACCAAGGCGATTGGCACATTTCACCAGAAAACAGCAATTAGCGACGATCTGTTCCGGTTCCTGGCAGGCCGGATAAAGTTTTTCCTGAACGTCGATAATCAACAAACTTGCGCGTGTTGCATCCATCAGCACGGCTTTTCTCCCCTGTGCATTATCTGTTTGGGCAGGTTACGCTGCCAAATTGTTGCAAACAAGCCTCTCAAACAGGTCCGAATGGGTTTTCCAAGGTAATTTTGCGGCGTTTTTCTTGACTTAATTAAGGGTTGGCTTTACGACGCAAACAGATTTTTGACTGTCAGCTTTACATCAACGCATTCTATTGCGGGAAAACGAACCATATGAATTTCGCCGATCTCGGTCTGAGCGAAGATATCCTCAAAGCCGTCGCAGACGCCGGCTACGACACCCCAACCCCGATCCAGGCCCAAGCTATTCCGTCGGTGCTGATGGCACGCGACATTCTGGGCTGTGCGCAAACGGGTACGGGTAAAACTGCCAGCTTCACCCTGCCGATGCTTGATATCCTGCATCATGGTCGCGCCCGCATGCGCATGCCGCGTTCCATCATTCTGGAACCGACCCGTGAACTGGCAACCCAGGTTGCAGCAAACTTCGACACCTATGGCAAATACATGTCTCTGTCGAAGGCGCTGATCATTGGTGGCGAATCTGCTGTTGAGCAGGGCAAGATCCTCGAAAAGGGTGCGGATGTTATCATCGCAACGCCGGGTCGCCTGATTGACACGTTTGAGCGTGGCAAGCTTCTGCTGTCTGATTGCAAACTGCTTGTGATCGACGAAGCTGACCGCATGCTCGATATGGGCTTCATTCCCGACATCGAAAAGATCGTCAACATGCTGCCCAAGCAGCGCCAGACGCTTTTCTTCTCGGCAACCATGCCCAAAGAAATCCGTCGTCTTGCTGACAAATTCCTGTCCAATCCAAAAGAAATCACCGTTGCGCCGCCCTCAAGCATGGCTGCAACTGTTGAGCACAAGCTTCTGGTTCTGGACGATTTTGACAAGCGTGAAGCGCTACGTCGTCTGATCCGCTCGGAAAGTGTCAAGAACGCCTTTGTGTTCTGTAACCGCAAAAAAGACGTCGATATTCTCTACAAGTCCCTGACCAAGCACGGCTTCAATGCCGGTCGCATGCATGGTGACATGGCGCAAAGCGAACGTACCGAAACGCTTGCCAAGTTCAAAACGGGCGAAATCACCCTTCTGGTGTGTTCCGACGTTGCGGCACGCGGTATCGACATTGCTGATGTTTCCCACGTCTTTAACTTCGACGTTCCGTTCAACGCCGAAGACTACGTACACCGTACCGGTCGTACCGGTCGCGCAGGCCGCGATGGCAAGGCCTTCACCCTTGCTGTGCCAGAAGACGGCAAGCTGGTTGCTGCGATCAACAAGACGATCAACAAAGACATCCCGCTGACTGAACTTGAAGGCATCGAAACGCTTGAGCTGGACTTTACCGGTAAGAAGCGTCGCAACAAGAAAAGCCGCAAGCAGTCCAATAACCGCGATGACAAACCGGCACGTCAGGCAAAGTCAAACGACCGTCCAGCTGCCGAAGCGCCATCAGAAGCCCCGGCAAAGGCCAAGGAAGCAGAACCGAAAAAGGCACCTGCACCAGAAGCCAAGGGCAACTATGAGCGTAACGATCGCAATGATCGTCCGAACCGTAACAACCGCCGCGACCGTGATGATCGCGACGATAAAACGGTCATCGGCTTTGGCGATCATGTTCCGAACTTCCTTCTGACCCAGGTCCCGGCATCAAGCCTTGGCAAGAAGCCAGAAGCAGAAGTCGAGGAAGAACCGAAAAAGAAAACGCGCAAGTCTGCGGCAAAATCGACCAAGCCGAAAACCACACGGGCAAAGTCTCCGCGCCGCGCACCCAAGAAAGACGCCGAAGAAGCCCCGGCCGCTACCGAAGCAGCAGCAGCCGAAGCGACCGAGGTAACTTCAGAGCTTGATGCCGCACCGGTAGCAAAGCCTGAAGAAAAGAAACGCGCCCCGCGTCGTCCGCGCAAGAAAGCAGCCCCGAAGGCCGCAGCGGCAGAGACGCCGGACGTCGCAGCCGAAGCAGCACCGGTAACCAGCGAAAGCTGATCGAAGTGTTTGCTCACGCATTTAAAAAGGCCGTCAGATTGCTCTGACGGCCTTTTTCGTATCTCGGCGTCGGTGAAGACGACTAAACCGCGCGGAACAATCCGGTCGAGGTCGGTTTTTCCGGGCGCCGTTTGCGCATAAGCTTCAACATGGTTTCAATCGTAATCGACAGAAGCGTCGCATGGGTGATTTCTTCGATCTCATCCATCACGAGTGATAGTGCTGCACCCGCATTGGTTTCCTGAACAATGCTGTTGGACGGGCCCGTGCCAACCTCTTCAAACAGCTGCACAACATCCAGAAGTGTCGTGCGTTTGGCATTGCCACAGAAACGATAACCACCACCGGCACCACGAACGGACTCAACAAGCCCCGCACGCCCCAGATCACGCAGGACCTTTGCCAGATGGTTGGTCGAGATATTGTAGCGTTCAGCGATTTCCGATGCCGAAAGCTGTCGATCGGTATCCTCGGCCAGTTCCAGAACGGCATAGAGGGCAAACAGAGTTGCCTTTTGCAAGGACATCATGGCTTAAGCCCCCTCTTCCATATCGGTTTCAAGCTGGATAAAGGGACCGGCCATCATGCCCTGGGATCTGAAGAATGACATCAGATCAGTTGCATCACGCGGGATCATGGTGCGGACCTTGGTCACGCCGGCATTGCGGAAGCAACGGCAAATTTCGTTATAAAGGATCGTACCAATACCGCCCATACGAAGGTCCGGCTCGACACTTACGGTGCCAACCCAGCCACATGGGACAGAGTTAAACTCCCACGAACGCACTTCACCGAAAATGCAGCCCAGCAGCGTGTCATTTTCTTCGGCGATCAGGAAAAAGCGGGAATCCTTGCGGTTACCGTAGCGGGTAAACAGATCGTCCCAATATTCTGGCTTACGCAGACCCGTGGTCCGATCATCAAGACCAACAACATTTGGCAGGTCTTCAAGAACCGCCGGACGAATATTGATTTTATGCTCGCCAATTGTAACCAGGTTATATCCCGGCGTATTTTGCGCAGCGTCCACCATATGTGCCTTTCAGTAACGCGGTCGGCCTTGCCAACCTCTCCCAGCTCCCGACAGGAGAATAACCACAATCGAAATAAGTAAATTGGTACGATTATACTACACTGACCAGGTGGCACGCGGCAATGATAAGTTCCGCTGCAGATGCTCACAAATCCAAGCATTCCAAGGAATTGAAGGACATACTGGGATTGCTTATTTCTTGCAAGCTTAAAGCGGCTCTAAACATTGGCCAAAAGAGATCTGCCAAATACAGTGATAAGCCGTAAAAAATGCGCCGTACGACTACGCAAAGATTGACAGAAACGCCAAGTCATGGCTTATCGCGCAGCAGAAAATACTTACGGGTGCGACTGATTTTGGCAAAATCCGCCCGTTGAACTCAAAGTCTCACAAACCGGCTTCTGGCCGGGCACGGTATCGTCCAAAGGAGTGTGGCACGCCATGGCGCGCAACGGATTCGACGCAATTGATCGCAAAATTCTTCGTGAAATTCAGGAAGATGGGCGAATCTCCATGGTCGAATTGGCTGACAAGGTCGGCCTGTCTGTTTCGCCTTGCCTGCGTCGCCTGCGCAAGCTCGAAGAAAGCGGTGTGATCCGCAAATATGTTGCCCTGCTTGATCCGGCACATCTTCAGCTTGGCGTGAATGTCTTTGTCACAGTATCCCTGACCCAGCATGACGAACCGTCGCTGCGTCGCTTTGAAACCGCAGTTCAGGAACATCCGGAAATCGTTGATTGCTACGCCATGGTTGGCAATCAGGATTACATGATGCGCATTGTTGTGCCGGACCCGGCATCCTATCAGCGCTTCCTTTCCGAAGTGATGATGAAGCTTCCGGGCGTTGCCAACATGAAATCGAGCTTCACCCTCCACGAAGTCAAAAACAGCACCACCCTGCCCGTTTCTGACGCAGACTAATCGTTACTTCAGCAAACAAAATCAGGCCGCTTGCGCCCGACGATCCGGAATAATCGTCGGGAACAGGATCGATAGCGTTATGCCACGCAGCAGGAAGAACGCGTTAAACGCCGCCCAAAGCAAGTGGTTGCTTTCCATCGCTACGGCCCACCAGGCAAACACCGCATAAATCGCAACAGATAACAGCATCATGTTGCGCCAATGCTTGGTCTGCATCGCGCCCAAAAACACCCCATCAAACTGAAAACCAAGCACGCCCGTAATCGGCAGGATCACGGCCCACAGCAGGTATTCATATGACGCGTCGCGCACTTCCGGGATGCTGGTCAGCGCATCAATGATCCACGGTCCCGCGATAGCAAAGACAGCCGCCATGGCAATCGCCGATACAATTCCCCAGATCGTTGTTTTGCGCACCGCCCACAGGAACTGTTTTCGCCGCTCCGCCCCATAAGCCTGACCAACCAGCGTTTCGGCCGCATGGGCAAATCCATCAAGCGCGAACGACCCAAACATCAGGAAGTTTTGCAGAACTGCGTTTGCGGCAAGGGTAACCTCGCCAAATCGGGCAGAGAAACTGGTAAACAGTGCAAAGGCCGATGTCAGCGCCATGGTGCGGACGAAAATGTCACCATTGATTTTCATCAACTTGGCAAGCTGTATCCGATCAAGGATACCAATCCCGCGCCAGGTCCCGCCAAGCCGTTTAAGATGCGGGCGCATCAGGAACCAGCCAAGCAACACGCCGGAATAATCGGCAATCACCGTTGCACCGGCAACGCCGCGGACTTCCCATCCGAAACCCTGCACAAACAGGATATCAAGAATGATATTCAGAGAGTTCAGGACAATCTGGAAAATGAAAACGGCCTTGCTGTCGCGCATGGCAAGCAACCAGCCCAACATGCAATATTGCATCAAGGTCGCAGGTGCCGCCCAAATACGCACATGGAAGTAATCCCGTGCTGCGGCCTCTACCGCAGGTGTCGGTGCAATCAGCGACATCGCCAATTCAATGATTGGCCATTGCAACAGCATCACTGCCAGACCGGCAACAACGGCAATCACCGCTGCACGCGCAAAGACGGCACGTACCCCGTTGGCATCGCGACGACCATAGGCCTGTGCGGCAAGCCCGGTAGTTGCCATGCGCAAGAAGCCAAAGCTCCAAAACACATAGGAAAAGATCAGCGCGCCAACTGCAACGGCGCCAATGTAATGCGGACTATCAAGATGCCCGACCACCGCCGTATCAACCGCGCCAAGCAATGGGACGGTCGCATTGGATAGAATAATCGGCAGGGTCAACGACAATACACGTCGATCTCCCTTACCGAACCAGCGGCGCGTGCGGTTCATCTGGGCCTCAGCTCATTGGGTGTTCATGTGGGGCATCCGGCAAGCCGGAAGAATTCTTGTGGCACAGAATGAAGCACGGCAAAAGACGGGTTTTAAGGACCTGCCGTCTCAAAAAATCCACACCGTTGAATTTCCCGCGCCCTTCACCCTACCTTTTCGCGATATTTCATTTTCATTTCAGACCGTCTTCAAGGATTTTTTGGAACACCAAACGTCAAAATCGATTTAGAAATTCACGCAAACCATTGAATTTACTAACTATATTTAGTTTCGCAAATTCAACACATTCGCAAATGGAAAATATCGACTTCCTATACCGTGGGATAGATCCGCAAACGCAAACACTAAAAATACGAGGCTGTATTTCGAAATTTCTCTTATACCTGATTTTCAGTCCACAAAGTTATCCACAGGACGCGAACATTTCGCCACCGCACTATCGCATTGCGATAGTCGCCCCCAAACCGGCCCTGTAAAAATAGCTGGTGGTCCGCTCTCCGCATTGCTAAGCAGAGAGAAAGGAATAAACAGGAAAGTCATAATGAGTAGCGATACTTTATTGTCCGGGCCGATGTTGCCGGCAGCATCCGGCACAACCAAAAGCGTTGTCATCTTGCTGCATGGCTATGGCGCAGATGGAAACGATTTGATTGGTCTGGCCCCGCACCTTGCACGCGCCCTACCCGATACGACCTTCTATTCGCCAAACGCGCCGTTCCCGTGCGAAATGTCACCGTTTGGCCGTCAATGGTTCAGCCTGGCCGAATATGATCCGGAATTTCTGCGCCGTGCGCCTGAAACCATGTCTGGTGCCTTGGCCGCAATGGCAGAAGGGGCAAACAAAAACGCATCCTTTATCCATGACTTTATCGATCATGTGATGGAAAGCCATGGCGTTAACGAAGACAAGGTCGCACTGGTCGGTTTTTCCCAAGGCACGATGATGTCACTTCAGACAGCACCACGCCGTGAAAAACAGCTGGCAGGCGTTGTTGGTTTCTCAGGCGCGCTTCTGGGCGAAGCCGCCTTTGCCGCAGAACTGAAATCCCGTCCGCCGGTTACCCTGGTTCACGGAACAGCCGACCCGGTCGTGCCGATTGAAGCATCGCGCTTGGCCAAGGGCACACTTGAAGCCAATGGCATCAAGGTTACCCTGACGGAACGGCCAAATCTTCAGCACGGGATCGACGAAGAAGGCTTGGGGATCGCGATCAAGTTTCTATCTGAACATCTGATCTGAGTTCAGCCGAACTTCGCGTCAAACAGGCTTTAGAACGCACGAAGCACCTGCCAGAATCTGGCAGGTGCTTTTTTTATGAGTTAACAACCACCCTACCAGTGCCATTCAAGGCGACGAAGTCGCGTAGCGCGTACCCGATACAGCATAAGCATCTGGGAAAACGATATAATTCAGCAGCCCATTCAACAATTTTCTGCTGTCATAAGTTGCAAAAGTAACTATACTTTAGAACAGATAACTATAAGAAAGAATAAGAACAATTTTAAGTTTGATATGCATTGGAATAGGCATTTCCTAATGCATTGTTGGAAACATGTAGAAAACGGGTACTGACATGCTTCAAAACATCCGGATCGGCAAAAAGGTTGCAAGCCTCTCGCTTTTGTCGTTGATCGCACTTTTGGCGATATCGGCATTTGAACTATTCGCTTTGCGTGATGCCTTGCTCGAAGATCGCAAAGACAAAGTCCGTGCAACAGTTTCCATGCTTCGCACATCAGCAATTTCCTATCAGGACCGCGTGAAGGCTGGCGAACTGTCACTTGAAGAGGCCCAAGCAGAGTTTTATCGTGCTGCGTCCGCCTCGAAGTTCGACAACGGAACCGGGTACTTCTTTGCCTATGACGCCAAAGGCGTTGCCATGATGCATGGGGCAAACAATGCACTTGTCGGCACAGACATGAGCCAGATCAAGGATCCGACGGGTGCCTTTATCATTCAGGACATGCTCAAGGCCGGCAAAAATCCGGATGGTGGCTTTTTCTCCTATTGGTGGCCAAAGCCAAATCAACCCAAAGAACAATTGTTTGAGAAGCTGTCCTATGCCGTTACGCTGCCTTGGGGACACGTGCTTGGCACCGGAATTTATATCGACGATGTCGACGCGGCATTCTGGGAACAGGCGATCATCACAGTTGTAATCATCGCGTTTGTCATCGCCCTTTTGACCATTAGCTCGATCGCAATTGGCCGCAACATCACAGTTGGCTTGGGCAAACTGTCCTCGCGTATGGCGGAAATTGCCCAAGGCAAGCTCGAAGGCGCGATTGAGGGACAAGAGCGTGGTGATGAAGTTGGCGATATGGCCCGCACAGTTGTGTCATTCCGTCAGCAAGCAATGGAAAACAAGGAACTGCAGGACCGTCAAAAGCACCTTGAAACCCAGGCTGAAAAACAACGGCGCGATGACATCAGCAACATGGCCGATAGCCTTGAACAACGCGTAAAAGGCCTGATCCGTGCGATTTCCGGCTCAATCACCGAGATGAAGCAGGCTACGTCAAGCATGGAAGAAGCCAGCAGCACCAACAGTCAGCTTTCCGCTGCTGTCGCATCTGCAACCACGCAAACTTCATCGAATGTGCAAACTGTCTCGGCCGCAACCGAAGAACTAACAGCATCAAGTGACGAGATTGCACATCAAATTGCACAATCAGCAGATGTTGCCAACCAGGCTAACGAACAAGCTGCCAAGACGAACCAAACCGTCACCGGCCTTGCCGATGCGGCCCAGAAAATTGGCGATGTTGCCAAATTGATTGGTGACATTGCCGAACAAACCAACCTTCTGGCTTTGAACGCCACCATCGAGGCTGCACGCGCAGGCGATGCAGGCAAAGGCTTTGCCGTTGTTGCAAGCGAGGTTAAAAACCTTGCCAATCAAACTGCTAAGGCGACCGAGGAAATCAACCAACAGATCCTCTCGGTACAAAATGAAACCGGTGAAGCAGTAGAAGCGATCAGACTGATTTCCGAAACTATCGCCCAAGTCGCCGATAGCTCGACCGCCATTGCAGCAGCTGTCGAAGAACAACACGCTGCGATCGGGGAAATTTCCCGGAACGTCCAACAGGCTGCAAACGGTACAAGTGAGGTTTCTCAACGTATCGAAACCGTCAATGAGAATGCCGGTCGGGTTTCATCCGAAACCAGTAAACTTGCGCATTCGGCTGAAAAGCTCGTTGATGAAGCTCGCTCACTTGATGAGGCTGTCGAAACATTCCTGGCGGACCTACGCAAACGCGCTACGGATTGAACCTTCAACAATCTTTTACCATCAGCAAGGCCGCAGTCACCTGACTGCGGCCTTTTCGTTTACTGCTCTTTTGGCTAGCACAACTCGCCCAATTGAACAGCAGGTTGAGTGCCCCCATATCATTTCCACTGTTTCGCCAACCGATCCGCCAACTTCATCGTGGCAAGGCAAGGTCCGGTCCTACCCGGACATTCCAACATCGCGAACGAAAAACAATTTGGTGCATAGCCGTTTCCGAATTCGTGGGAGAAAACAATGCTGGGTAACCTGAAAATCGGGTACAAAATCGCCGCTCTGTCCTTACTGGCATTGCTCGGTGTGATCGTCATCGCAGCCGTTCAACTGGTGGAGCTGCGCACATCACTGCTAGATGACCGAAAAGAAAAAATCCGCGCCGCGACAGAATTCGTCGTTTCGATTGCCAAACATTACCAGACCAAGGTTGCATCCGGGGACTTGAGCCAAGAAGAAGCAATCACGCAGTTTTACGAGATCGCTGCTGCAGGAAAATATGACGGTAATATCGGATATTTCTTTGTCTTCAGCAAAGACGGCATGACCGAAATGCACGGCGCAAATGCCTCATTGGTCGGCAAAAACCTTGGCGGGTTGCAGGATTCCACAGGTAACTACTTCATTCGCGATCTGATCAAAGCAGGCAGCAATCCCGATGGCGGCTTTTCGTCTTACTACTGGCCGAAACCCGGCGAAGCCAAAGAACTGACCTTTGAGAAACTCTCATTTGCCTATCCCCTTCCGTGGGGAACGATTATCGGGACCGGTATTTACATTGATGACGTCGATAAGGCGTTCCGCGAACAGGCAATTTATGTAGTGATCATCGGTCTTGCGATATTGTCGGTCATGGCAAGCGCCGGCCTTCTAATTGGTCGCGACATCACTGGCGGGCTGAAAAAGCTCGCATCGCGCATGCGTGTTATTTCCTCTGGCGACCTCGAAGGCCATATCGAAGGTCAAAAGCGCAAAGATGAAGTTGGTGACATGGCGCGCACAGTCGTATCCTTCCGTGAACAGGCGCGCGAGAATGTCAAACTGCTGGAACAACAACGCGCGATGGAGCAAAAAGCGGATACCGACCGCCGCCAAGCATTGCTCGATATGGCTGACTCACTTGATCAACAGGTCAAAGGTTTGATCCGGTCCATTTCTCATTCGATCAAAGACATGCAATCAGCCACAGATGAAATGCGCGATGCAACCAACATGAACAGCGAACTTTCAAACGCTGTTGCCGCTGCAACCAATGAAACATCGACCAACGTTCAGACCGTATCTGCTGCGACCGAAGAACTCAGCGCATCATCTGATGAAATTGCACAACAGATTGCCAATTCGGCTGACGTGGCAAATCATGCAAATGAAGAAGCCGCACGCACCAATGAGACCGTGACCGGCCTTGCCGACGCAGCTCAACGCATCGGCGACGTCGCCAAACTGATTGGTGATATTGCCGAACAAACCAATTTGCTGGCACTTAACGCCACGATCGAAGCGGCAAGAGCCGGAGATGCCGGCAAGGGCTTTGCCGTTGTTGCAAGCGAAGTGAAAAATCTCGCCAATCAAACCGCCAAGGCAACCGAGGAAATTAATCAGCAGATCCTGGCTGTTCAAAATGAAACGTCCGAAGCCGTCGATGCAATTCGCCGAATTTCTGAAACCATCGCGAAAGTCGCCGACAGCTCAAGCGCCATCGCGGCAGCGGTCGAAGAACAGCATGCCGCTATCGGAGAAATATCGCGCAACGTGCAACAAGCTGCTGATGGCACCCACGAAGTATCCGAGCGCATTGAAACGGTTAATCAGAATGCGGTGAAGGTTTCTTCTGGAACAAATCAGCTGGCTGGCTCAGCAGAGAAACTCGTGGCCGAAGCCGTGTCCCTTGATGAAGCAGTTGAAGGCTTCCTTGCCAACTTGCGCAAAAGCGCACAAAGCTGAGCACTATGACCTCGGGGCTTGCCTGTTCTTAAGCCAGGCAGCGGAATACATAAAACCAAAGGGCAGGAAATTATCTTCCTGCCCTTCTTTATGATTGCCTCTGGTAGGCCTATTTGGTCGCGTTGATCGTAACCTTGATGGTGACATCATCGCCAACCTGACTAGTATCAGTCCATTGCCCCTGCCCCACGCCAAAATCTGTCCGTTTGATCGTCACAGAACCAACAGCCTCAGCCGTCCCATCCGTGATCACAAGATCAAACGGCAACACAACTTCGCGGGTCACATCACGGATCGTCAGATCAGCAACCGCTTCGTATTTGCCCGCGGAAGTTTCAGTAAACGACTTTGTTACAAATTTTGCCGTCGGCCACTGGGCTGCGTCAAACCAGTCCGGGGCAACGATCTGCGAATCACGGTCTGCGCTTTGGGTATTGGCAGACGCAATATCGATCAAAACTTCGACCGAAGAACCGGCAAGGTCGTCTGGCGAAAACGTGATATTTGCCGTGAATGCTTCAAATTCACCGGTGAACTCGGCCCCCAACTGGGTTCCGGTAAATTCAACCGCACTCTTATCGCCAACGACGTTCCACTGATCAGCCGCCTGCGCAGGCTGGCCAGCAGTCAACATGACCGCACAGACACCTGCTGCGAATGCCTGGTGTTTCAGTGATTGAAGATTAAAACGCATTATGAACTCTCCTTGGCGGTGCGCGCGGACGGATCAGATGACGGGTGCGAACCGCTACCCGGCAGCATGCGACGCAGCGTCGCATCGCGATCAATGAAATGATGTTTCAGGGCCGCGGCAACATGCCCAACGACCAGGACTACAATCACCCACGAAATGGCCCAGTGCGCGGTTCTGAGCGTTTCAAACAAACCCTGATCGGGCGCGACCAGATTAGGCAGGGTAAACAAGCCAAACACGCTTACGGGAAAGTTGGCCGCCGACGACATCATCCAGCCGGTTACAGGCATGGCAATCATCACGCCATAAAGTGCAAGATGGCCAAGTTTAGCCGCAAGACGTTCGATCTTGTGCTTGCCAAGCGCATCCGGGGTCGGTTCGCACAGGCGCCAGACGATGCGCAGGGAAACCAGAATCAATACCGTTACGCCCAAAGATTTGTGGCGCGACATCCATTCGAGCTTGGCCATGCCAAGCGGCAAGAAATCCATGTACCAGCCAATGGAAAAGACACCGATGATCAATGCCGCCATCAGCCAATGCAGGCTTTTGGTAACACTGCCAAATTCCGTATTGTGACTTTTGATCGCCATTGTGAATTTCCTAACCGGATCGAGTGGCGCAACAGGCAAAAAGGCATTGGCGGATGGGTACATACCTCATCCGCCAAGCCAGCAATCAGGTGATTACTTCTGAAGAACGAACTCAGAGGAAATCTGCAGGGTGACATCGTCGCCAACACCCGGAACAAGGAAGTTCATGCCATAATCAGAACGGGTAACAACACCGTCTGCAGCAAAGCCAACAACCTGATCACCGGTCATCGGGTGATTGCCTTGGCCGGTCAGCGACACTTCAAGAACAAGCGGCTTGGTCTGGCCAAGAAGGGTCAGATCGCCGGTGATTTTGGCAGAATCTTCACCCATCAGCTCAACCGAGGTGCTTTTAAACGTTGCGGTCGGGTGATTTTCAACATCCAGGAAATCAGCGGTTTTCATGTGGTTATCAAGCGCTTCAACACCGCTATCGACCTGGGTCAGGTCGATATTGATGATCGCTGCCGAACCTGCCGGATTTTCACGATCAAGGGTCAGCTCACCCGACACGCCACCAAAACGGCCCTGATAGTTCGAGAAACCAAGATGGTTCACGATGAAGATGACACTGGTGTGGGTCGGATCAAGCTTATAGCTCTCGGCCGCCTGTGCCGAGAAAGCAGCACCAGAAAGACCAGCAGCGACAACAAGTGCAACGCCTGCTTTTTTAAGTGAGTTCAACATTGTCTATTCCCTCATGTTCGACAGGCGCAGATCACTGCTGCGCCGCAATAAATGTGAACCGAGGATGACAGGCAGGCACCGCACGCTCAAGCCGGTGCTATGGCAACACATATTTTCGATTTGGGAAACAATCACCGTATTATTTGCCATATTTTAGACAACATACGAACAATTAGATATAGCGCAGAAAGCGGACCGCAGGATGGCATTTCTGATCGAGAGATCCAGAAATCCCTATATTTAACAACACCTTGGAAATCAGCACTTGAGAATCAAAAAAGCTGACCGCGTTAACGATCAGCTTTCTATCTTGGTCAAGGTTGCTCTGGCGCTGGCTGACCTTGTTGCCCTGGAGTGTCCGATCCGGACGGCGCGTCCTCAGGATTAAGGCACTCCTTCAGCCACACATCATAGACCGGATGCTCCAGTGCCGACAGGCCGGGGCTTGATGCAAACATCCAACCGGAAAAAAGCTGTTCACGGGTCGCAAGTCCATCATCACGAATGTCGGCGATATCAAGGAAAGTCGCACTTTCCGGGCGTTCTTCTGGCGGCGTGCGATAGCAGGCATCAACCCGAATTTCGAGCGTCCCGAAACTTGTCACCTGCCCGACCGGCACCTCAAAGGTTGAGATGCGGGCGGTGATTTTATCAAGTCCTTGCAGCTGGGCGACGGGTGCCGGACGGTAATCAAGGGCCGCCACAGCCGTTCCGATCATTGCACATGTCGAACAAATCGCGGCAATCGCAAAAGATCGTTTCATCTGGGTAATCAGTCCTGTTTGTCGCTTTTGTCATAGGGATTGTGCAGCTCGGCGACGACATCACGCATCACATTGCGAAACTGTTCTTCGTCGCAGCCCATCAGCAATGCGTCTTCAAGTGCGTCCTGCATCATTTCGCGCAATTCGTCGAAATTATCATTCAGGACTTTGATCTTTTCCACGCAGGACAATGGCGAACCATCGGTTGCCTGCCAGGTTGGAAAGTGCTGCACATTATCGGTCTTTTTCATAAACCGCTCCGACATTATCGCATTGGGATGCGTTGCTTCACGCGACCCTGCCTGTGTTCTTGCTGACAATCGCGCGCAAAACAGGCGAAATCATGGCTGATCCACGCACAGCCATGACGACCTTACTGATCGCCGCTGCTGCTCGTTGAGGAATAGATAACCTGACCGATCAAATCTTCAAGGTTGACCGATCCTTGGGTGTATTCGATCTCGCCACCCTCTTCGATCATCTCGATATCACCACCCGGCTCAAGGGCAACAAATTTGCCCCCCAGCAATCCGTCAGAGGCAATCTTGGCCGAACTATCAAGTGGCAGCTCAAGATCAGAGCGCACAGACATTTTGATCACAGCCATATAGGTCTTCGGATCAAGATCCTGCCCCGTGACACTTCCGACCTTAACACCAGAAATGCGCACGTCATTACCAACAGACAGACCATCAATACTGTTGAAGCTGGCCTTGATTTCATAGCCATCAACGGTGTCGATGCCTGCCCGGGAATATGAATAGGCAGCAAAGCCAACCGCGACTGCGATGACGGCAGCACCAGCAAGGGTTTCAATCAGTCTGTTGCTCATGGACCTTATCCGTTATGTATCTCTTTGATACGTATATTGTATTGCAGCGGCTCAAAACACAACCGCGCAAAACATGTCCGCGTAAATCACATCTGTGCGACATGTCGCTTAAACGCAAACGGGCGCGAGTTACCCCGCGCCCGCCGCAAATTCGGATATGCCTTTGATCCGCGATCAGCCTTCCGGTGACCAAGCCTGATAGTCGCCGGTCGCCTTGGCGCGCTGACCACCACTATATTCATGGCCCTTCGGACGGTAAGCATGCTTGGTACCCGTCAGGTTCGGCTGGTGTTCTTTCTGCCAGTCATAACGGTCCTCGGCCTTTTCAGACAGCGGCGCATCAACAGTGTAATGCAGCCATGCATGCCATTCAGCCGGAACCTTGGAACCTTCGACAACACCTTTGTAAATCACCCAACGCTTGGTGCGGCGTCCCTTGGCCGGAGTCTTTTCGGTATAATAGGTATTGCCGAAACGGTCTTCGCCAACGCGCTTGCCAAACAGCGCAGTAAAGATACGGGTGCCGACGGTGGCCATGTTGGGTCTCTCTCCAGATCTGGTTTGTCCGCCCTTCCCCATCGAGACAAATCAATACGGGTCAGAGGACGGCACAGGGCGCACGCGGAATACACCCTGTCGAACAAGAGACTTATATGTCGTGATGTTACTCGAAAGTCAATGTTTCAAGGACAGGCCCAAAGACAAACCTTATGTGGCGCAACCGATACAGGAAACAGCCATCGCTATTGGTGGTATTTATGGGTTTAAAACAACCCACAACTGCTTGTAGTGCGACGACTCATTGATCCACATATATCTGGGGCTTCTGTCCACCCGGTTATCCACAATCGACACCATATATATAGTGGTGAGCGTCACGTGACCCGCTTGATTTCGCGATCGCGCGAGAGCGACAGTTTTAACATAAATATCAAACTGTTATCTCTACTGCACATGCTAACAACTTCAATGAAACAAGAAGTTTTGCCCTTGGCACTGGTAATCAGAGCCAAACGGCGTTAGCTTGTGTCTGCGTTGTGGGAAACCAAGCACCCCGACACAACATCTAGTCCGAGTCTTATGACCGGCATACAATCTTGCGGGACTCAAAACCGCAGTTTTCCGGGCCTCCCGGCCTGATTCAGAGATTGTTAACGTGAATCCCACCAGCATCGAATCAGCAAGACAGCAACCGACCCACTACATGTTGTGGTAAAAATTGCTGTCAACCACAAAGATTAGTGGACTGTGGCAAAATTTTGCCATTATATTCTTCCCCACGGACCGGATGGTTCCAAGGGGGGACCACACCACCGACTACCGAATACAGATAACTGCGAAGCGCCAAAAAGACCGGAAAATAACGGTAATTGGGGCAGCGCATGACCGTTGAGCAAACTATATAAAGTCAGGCGATGTTGGCGCATCACCAGATAGCGCCCTGTTACGTCTGATCAAAACCGGAGCAGACCATGCGGATTACCAGAAAATTCACTCAGGAAGGTGTCAGCCCTTACGCCGACATCGAGTTTCGTAAGTCCTCTTCTGTCATCAAAAACCCGGATGGTTCCGTTGTTTTTGAGATGAATGACATCGACATGCCGTCCTCCTGGTCACAGGTGGCGAGTGACGTTCTGGCTCAGAAATATTTCCGTAAGGCCGGCGTTCCGGTTGCGCTCAAACCGGTCAAGGAAAAGGACGTTCCGTCCTGGCTGTGGCGTCAGACCGCGGATACCGCGAAACTGACCAAAATGCCTGCCGAAAAGCGTTACACCAGCGAAACCAGCTCCACCCAGGTTTTTGACCGCCTTGCGGGCACCTGGACTTATTGGGGTTGGAAAGGCGGTTACTTTGACGCCGAATCTGATGCGCAGGCCTTCTTTGATGAAATGCGTTATCAGCTTTCGCACCAGATGGGTGCACCGAACTCTCCGCAGTGGTTCAACACCGGTCTGCATTGGGCATATGGCATTGACGGCCCGGCACAGGGTCACTCCTATGTTGATTACAAAACCGGCGAACTGACCAAATCGGCAAGCGCGTACGAACATCCGCAGCCGCATGCCTGCTTCATTCAGTCTGTTGCCGATGACTTAGTCAACGAAGGCGGCATCATGGATCTCTGGACCCGTGAAGCGCGTCTGTTCAAATTCGGCTCCGGTACCGGTTCGAACTTCTCCAACGTTCGTGGCGAAGGCGAAACCCTTTCGGGTGGCGGTCGTTCTTCGGGCCTGATGAGCTTCCTGAAAATTGGTGACCGTGCCGCTGGCGCAATCAAATCGGGTGGCACCACCCGTCGTGCTGCCAAGATGGTCGTGGTTGACATCAACCACCCGGACATCGAGGAATACATCAACTGGAAAGTCGTCGAAGAGCAGAAAGTTGCTGCCCTTGTCGCCGGTTCCAAGCTTGCCGAGAAACACCTCACAGCCGTTCTTGCAGCCTGCACCAACTGGGACGGTGCCGCAGATTCCGAAGATCGCTTCCTGCCGCGCGCCAACCCGCAGCTTAAAGAAGCTGTTCTGGCTGCACGTGCTGTGATGATCCCTGACAGCTATATCAACAAGATCATCGAATTCGCACGTCAGGGCTTCACCGAGATCAGCTTCAAAACCTATGACACTGACTGGGATTCTGAAGCATATCTGACCGTTTCGGGTCAGAACTCGAACAACTCTGTTCGTGTATCGAACGACTTCCTGCAGGCTGTTCTTGATAACGGCGACTGGGACCTGATCCGTCGTACCGATGGCAAAGTTGCCAAAACCGTTTCTGCCCGCGAACTGTGGGAGAAAGTCGGTGAAGCAGCATGGGCCTGTGCTGATCCGGGCATCCAGTACGACACCACGATCAACGAATGGCACACCTGCCCGAATTCGGGTCGCATTAATGCGTCCAACCCGTGCTCGGAATACATGTTCCTTGATGACACCGCCTGTAACCTTGCATCGCTTAACCTGATGAACTTCCGTTCTGACGATGGCGGCGTGGACATAGCGGCATATGAGCATGCTGTTCGTCTGTGGACTGTGGTTCTGGAAATCTCGGTTCTGATGGCGCAGTTCCCGTCTGACCGTATTGCTGAACTGTCCTATCGTTACCGTACCCTTGGTCTTGGCTATGCCAACATTGGCGGCTTGCTGATGAGCATGGGCATTTCCTATGACAGCGACGAAGGCCGCGCGATTGGTGCGTCGCTCACCGCGATCATGTGTGGTGTTTCCTACGCAACTTCTGCTGAGATGGCTGGCGAACAGGGTGCATTCCCGGGTTATGCCGATAACGCAGAAGAAATGCTGCGTGTCATGCGCAACCACCGCCGTGCAGCGCATGGCGAACAGGACGGTTACGAAGGTCTTTCGATCAATCCGGTTCCGCTTGTAGCTGCTGATAGCCCCTATGCAGATCTTCCGGTCGCAGCACGCGCTGCATGGGACAAGGCGGTTGAGCTTGGTGAAAAGCATGGTTATCGCAACGCTCAGACCACCGTTATCGCGCCGACCGGCACGATTGGTCTGGTCATGGATTGCGACACCACCGGTATTGAGCCTGACTTCGCACTCGTGAAGTTCAAAAAGCTTGCTGGCGGCGGTTACTTCAAGATCATCAACCGTACCGTTCCGGTTGCGCTTGCAACGCTTGGCTACACCGAAAACCAGATCCGCGACATCGAGAAATACGCGGTTGGTCACGGTACGCTTAAAGGCTCGCCGACGGTTACCCATGACGAGCTGAAAGCCAAAGGCTTTGACGACGAAGCGCTTGCCAAAGTTGAAGGTGCGCTGAAGAACGCGTTTGACATCAAATTCGTCTTCAACAAATACACCTTCGGTGATGACTTCTGCGTCAACACGCTGGGTCTTGATGCCAAAGAAATTAACAGCATGGACTTCAACATGCTGGCAGCTCTTGGCTTTGACAAAAAACAGATCGAAGCAGCAAACACCTATGTTTGTGGTTCGATGACGCTCGAACAGGCGCCGCATCTGCGTGATGAAGACCTCTCGGTCTTTGATTGTGCAAACCCGTGTGGCCGTATCGGCAAGCGTTACCTGTCTGCTGAAAGCCACATCCGCATGATGGCAGCGGCTCAGCCGTTCATCTCGGGTGCGATTTCCAAAACCATCAACATGCCGAGCAGCGCAAACATCCAGGATTGCAAAGACGCTTACATGCTGTCCTGGCGCCTGGCTCTTAAGGCAAACGCTCTGTACCGTGATGGTTCGAAACTCAGCCAGCCGCTGAACTCCGCACTTGTTGAAGAAGACGATTACGCAGATCAGCCGACTGCAGCCAAAGCAGCGCAGGCGTCCGAGCAGATCGTTGAAAAAATCATCGAACGCGTTATCCGTGGCGACCGTCGTTCGCTTCCGGGTCGCCGCAAAGGTTACACCCAGAAGGCCACCGTTGGCGGTCACAAGGTTTACTTGCGTACCGGTGAATACGAAGACGGCAAGCTTGGTGAAATCTTCATCGACATGCACAAGGAAGGCGCTGCTTTCCGCTCGCTGATGAACAACTTCGCAATTGCTGTTTCCATCGGCCTGCAATATGGCGTTCCGCTGGAAGAGTATGTCGAAGCCTTCACCTTCACCCGCTTCGAGCCGTCGGGCATGGTTTCCGGGAACGACGCCATTAAAATGGCAACCTCGATCCTTGATTACATGTTCCGTGAACTGGCGATCTCCTATCTTGGTCGTAACGACCTCGCCCACGTTCAGCCGTCCGACATCCTTCCGGATGCCGTTGGCGAAGGTGTCAGCGAAGGTGACCTTGGTGAAGAAGCCAAGAAAACCGGTGATCAGGCGATCGAAACCATCCGCAAAGTTGCCTCTTCGGGCTTCGTACGTCGCAACCTTTATGTTGTAGACGGCGGCGCACAGACCGAAGAACGCGTTGTCGAAGTGAAATCCACTGGTACCGATGGTCACAGCCACACGCACGAAACTGCAAGTGCTGCAACCACCGCAACCCCGTCAGCACCGCAGAACAATGCGATCCTGACCACCAGCGAAGAAGTCATCGCCAAAGCCGATGACAAGATGGACAAAATTCGCGAAGCACGCATGAAAGGCTATGAAGGCGATGGTTGCCCGGATTGTGGTAACTTTACCCTGGTCCGCAACGGCACCTGCCTTAAATGCGACTCTTGTGGCGCGACCACCGGTTGCTCCTAAGGGTTTCGACCCGAACGAACTTCTGATCTGATCAGCAAAACGGCCGGGATATTTCCCGGCCGTTTTTGTTTCCAACACAGTTTTCAGAGAAAGAATACAAGATGTCCCTGCCCGCTCTTGGTACCGATACCGCGCTTATCGTTTTGGATGTGCAAAAGGCGATCGATGATCCGCGCTGGAACAGCAAAAACAATCCCGGCTATGCCGATGTGATTGCCAAACTGTTGGCGGAATTTCGCGCGGCAAACCTGCCCGTCATTCATATCCGCCACGAGGAAGCCAATCCGGCTTCAAGTTTTTACTTCGATGGTCCGGGGCAACCTTTCAAGGACGAAGCACAGCCGATTGATGGCGAGACCGTCATTGGCAAACAGCAAAACTGCGCCTTTGTCGGAACAGCGCTTGAGGCCCATTTACGTGAACGCGGGATCAACCGTCTGATTTTTACCGGCGTGGTTATTCATAACTCGATGGATGTCACCATCCGCATGGCACATTGCCTTGGCTTTGAGAATTGGTTACCGCTGGATGCCACCACCGCAATTGATGTGACAGATACCCATGGCAAACGCTTTGACGCGCAGACGGTGTTTGATCTTTATGCTGCGGTTCTGGCATCGGAATATTGTCGCCTGACACAGAGTGCGGACGTGATTGCCGCCCTGCCCAGTGTTTCCAATAGATAGACAAACAAGGCCGTTGGCAACACACTGTTGACGAAGTGTGACTGGTCAAGCGGATATAGCGGGCGCATATTCACATCAAATGATGTAATGACCGAGGTGTCCAAATGACCGCCGCTTCACAAAATACCGGCAGCAGTTCAAACAACCTTGCGCCGATGTTTATTTCTCACGGCTCGCCGATGCTGGTTGCGCGTCAAAGCACACCTGCGTTCGATTTCTTTGTTGATGATCTTGGCCGTCAGACCGATGGCGTGCGCGCGATCCTGATCGTTTCGGCCCACTGGCAAACAACGGCCCCGACAATCTCAACGGCGGCAAAGCAGGAAACCATCCATGATTTTTATGGCTTCCCCAAGCCGCTTTATGATCTGCATTACGACGTGGCGGGTGATCCGGAACTTGCCAGAGAGATAGCCGAAAGCCTTGATATCGCAACGGATTCCAGTCGCGGCCTTGATCACGGCGCATGGATGCCAATGATCCTGGCACGGCCAAAGGCAGACATTCCGGTGTTTCAGCTATCCATGCTGGGTCATGGCAGCCCGAAAGATCATTATGAACTGGGAAAGAAATTGCGTGGTTTGCGTGATCTGGGCGTGCTGGTTGTTGCCAGCGGGGCAATGACCCATAACCTGCGTGCGCTTGATCGAAACGAAGGTCCGATTGATCCGTGGGCCCAGGAATTCACCAACTGGATGCTTGATAAGGTCAAGACGCACGATATCGACGCACTTCTGGATTACAGAAGTCTAGCCCCGCATGCGGTAATGGCCCATCCGGAAGACGACCATTTGATGCCGTTTTACGTGGCCCTAGGTGCTGCTGGGGATGATTTCGAAACTGCCGTTCTTCATGACAGCTACGAATTTGGCAACCTTGCCATGACGGCCTTGCGCTTTTACGATCAAAGCAGCGCCAAAGCTGCTTGATGGGTGTTTCCGTCCGGTGGCCCAACCGGATGGATTTCCATGCTGTCACAAGATCAAACCACCCTTGAGATTTCGACAAATGGTCAGGGGCTTGTTGAAATTACCGATCAGATGCAGTCATGGATTGGCCAAACTGGACTGATGCGCGGGCAATTGACCGTCTTTGTCCGGCACACATCGGCCAGCCTGACCATTCAGGAAAATGCCGATCCGGATGTCCGTCTTGATCTTGAGACTTTCTTTGGGCGGTTAGTGCAGGAAAATCCGAGTCTTTATCGCCATACCTGCGAAGGCCCCGATGATATGCCAGCCCATATCAAATCGGCACTCACCGATGTGTCACTGACCATTCCGGTGAGTAACGGTCAGGCGATGCTGGGTACCTGGCAAGGTGTTTATCTGTTTGAACACCGCCATGCGCCCCATCGTCGCAAGGTCGTTCTGCACTTGATTGGTGAATAACCGAGCCCGCCTACTCAGGCAGCAAGTTCCGGCTTGGATGCCCAAATTCCCTTGGTCTGCGCCATCACCAGTTCACGCAACGTCGCGCACATATCTTCGCTGTCGAAGTTTTGCGTGCTCATATGTTCGTGGATGGTGAACAGGAAAAGCGCCATGAAGTTTTTGCGGATCATCTCGGGTGAAATCTCAGAGTTCAGTTCCCCGGAAAGCTGGGCATCTTCGATCAGGTCCTGAATGGCTTTGAGCAAGCCGCTGCTTTTCATGATGTCCTGAACCACGCCTTTGCGCGGGGTGAAAACAACCTGCTGCATGATCACTTTCCAAAGCCCCGGATGCAGGCTGATTTGGGTGAAGCGATAGGACGCTACATGCATCAGTTTGTCCACAAAGCACCATTCCGGGTCCATGGTATAGATGCCCTTTTCAATCGCCTCGGCCATCTGGGCGCCAATGCACACCATCACAAGGTCTTCCTTGGTCGGGAAATGATTGAAAATCGTGCCTTCGGCAACGCCTGCACGTTTGGCGATTTCACGCGTTGAAACGGCTTCAAACTCGCCTGCGTCAAAGCATGCCCGCGCAGCTTCAAGGATCTTTTGGCGGGTTTCTTCGCGCTTGGTTACCCGGACATTCATGGGGGCCTCCGGAAAAATGAGTGAACTCAGTGAGTGCACTCATTTATCGTAACATCGCCCGCTTCGTCAAGCAATCCTGCGTGCCATTCTGCTGGCCCGCATGCCAAGCAGACTGTGAATGACCAACGTAGCGATCACGATCGTTCCGCTGACAAAAGTTGTCTGACTAGGGACTTCATTGATCACAAGCCACACCAGAAGCGATCCAAAGATTGCCTCATTGAGCATGATCAAGCCGACCTCGGCCGCCGGGATTTTCCGCGCGCCGGCCGAAATCAACAGGAACGATACCGGCAACACCCAAAAGCCCAACATCAACAACCAGACCCAATCCATGCCTTGTGCCGACGTTGGATGGGCGGCAGGCACCATCACCATGGTTGCCAAAAACGCGCCAAACCACATGGCGCGCACTTCATTGATTGCCGGTCTGGCGCCAATCATGTTGAAAAAGCCAGCCATGCAGAATGCGGTACCAAGGGCCAGGATATCACCCAGCGCGTTTTCCCCGCCAAAACCGGCACTGATCAGGCTCATCAATGCCAGCACAACCACAAGCGATGCGATCCATGTGCGCAATGGCTGCCGACGTTTGAAGATGAAGACCCCCATAAGTCCCGCCAAAAGCGGCGTTGCGGCAATAATGACAAGCGTGTTGGCCGCATCCGTATTGCGGATCGACAGGATAAAGAACGTACAGGTCCCACCATAAAACAGGCCAGTCAGAACCTCATAGCGGCTTGGCAAGATCGCTTGTATTGGGCCTTGTCCGCGTTTGACACCCTGCCACATGGCAAAGCTTAGAAGCGCAATGGTCAGGAAACCCAGACGCCAAAAGGCAGTTGTAAAGTCATCAGCCTGGATCAGGCGCACCAAAAGCGCATCGGGCGATAGAACAATCACACCGACAAGTGCCAATAGGCCGCCATGCAAATTGCTGAACCGATCGCGAAACGCCATGTCTTCTTCTTTCACAAATCCGATGAACGCACTGATTGTGCGCGATAAAATGTAATTCGTTGTTTTTGGTATGTTGCGGCATTCTTGCGGCGCGATCCCTTCATGGCAATTCGATTTTTCTCAGCAATCCTGAACTTCCCCTCATCTGACTGCCAAATGGCATGGCCTGATTGGATTGCAGCGATACAAAGAAACTGTTTTGTTCTTTGCATAACGTCGCTAAGTTTGGCGCAAACGACACGCCACCAAAGTTAAAAGGATGGATTATCATGGCTGGAAAAATCGACGCACGTCTTGCTGAACTGGGCATCACCCTGCCCCAGGCCACCGCACCGGTCGCCAACTATGTTCCCTATGTTGTTTCGGGCAAACTCGTTCACATTTCGGGTCAGATCACCATGGAAAATGGCGAACTGAAATTTGTCGGCAAGCTTGGCAAAGATTATGACGTCGAAACCGGTCAGAAGGCGGCACGTCTTTGCGCGCTGAACCTGATCGCGCAGCTGAAATCTGCCATCGGTGATCTTGATAAGGTGACCCGCGTTGTCAAATTGAACGCGTTTGTGAACTCCGCCCCGGAATTCACCGATCAGCCGAAAGTCGTCAATGGCGCATCGGACACCATGGTTGAAGTATTCGGCGAAGCTGGCAAGCACGCCCGTTCTGCGGTTGGCGTTGCGTCCCTTCCGCTGGGTGTTGCGGTTGAGATTGATGGCATCTTCGAGATCGCCTGATTATCAAAACCCTACAAATTCAAAGCCGGGCAGTTGCCCGGCTTTTTTATGCGCACAAAGTCCGCTCTAGAAAATCTATCAGATCCGCATTGAACTGATTTTCACCTTCGCTATCTGGAAGATGCCCCTGCCCGTCATAAAGATGGACTTCAGGATCGCGCCCGGCTGCCCGCATTCGCTCAGCCAATCGTTCCGTCATTGTCGATGACCAAACGGTGTCTTTCACGCCATGAGCAAGAAAAACCGGACCGTCATAGCGTTCAATTTCAATCGGGGTCGTCGGCATCAAACCATCCGACGTTCCTTTCCAGCTCCAAGCGCGTTCTGCCGGGTCCCAAGCCTTATATCCTGGCTCGCCGAAGTCCCGATATTTGCGTGCGTCAAACGCGCCGCAGACAACATCAGCCGCCGAGAGCGTCGCAACGGCATCAGGCAGACCGTGTTCCCCATCCCGCACCATCAGTGCCGTCAAGAGCAACGCATGTTCACCGCCGCGAGAAGTACCGAAAACCGCCACTTTTGATCGGACAAACCCGAAACTGCGCAAAGCGCGAAGCGCCTCCATCGTTCGGTCCACCGGTACATCCGTTATGTTCCCGGCATTCCACGCATTGCCGTCCTTTGAATAAGAGAATGGGAATGCAAGAAATCCATGTGCTGCCAGCAAGACAGCATTCCGGTGGCTCCAGCCAGACAACCCACCTTCTGATCCGTGTAACAGCATTACAGCAGGAAATGGACCATCGCCAACTGGCCCATAGGTCGTTCCCCATTCCGGGATAAGGCGTCGAACAATGCGAAGTGTCATCAACAACTCCTGCTTCTATTGGGCTGCAGAGCCCCAGAATGCAAAGGCGCGGCAACCATCACAACCAAAAACAGAAGTACCTCTGCATTATTCTCGTAAGTATCACAGATAAACCAGCTTGACCTGAACTGTGGTTGAGGTTCGATAACCATGCGCATCACACCTATAAGGAGGACACAGATGCGTGTATTTGTCACTGGCGGCACCGGATTGATTGGTGCGGCGATTGTTCAAAACCTGATCAGCCATGGCTATCAGGTTCTTGGCCTTGCACGGTCGCCCGCCAGTCAGAAGCGCCTTGAAAAAATGGGCGCCAGCGCGTTCATCGGCGATATCACAACACCCAATATTTGGTGCGATGACCTGCCCGATATCGATGCGGTCATTCACGCGGCATGTGACTTTTCCGATCAGATGGCCGAGATCGACCGAAATCTTCTTGACCACTTGATCCCGGCTCTTCATCGCATGCCCGGTAAAACCAGGTTTATCTATACCGGCGGCACCTGGCTGTTTCCGAAATCGGCATCAGGCGGTTTCATCACCGAAGACAATGCCCTTGATCCACTGCCCGATTTCAGCTGGATGATTGATGGCATTTCCCGTGTCATGGATGATGATCAACTCCATAGCGTGGTTGTTCATCCAGCCTGCGTTTATGGCGGAGATCACAATAGCCACACAGGTCTTTTGGCGCGAGACATTGAAACTGCGCAGACTGAAAATCGGGTGTCGGTCATTGGCGGGAATGACATCACCCTTCCGATGATCCATGCCGATGATCTGGCTGATCTTTATCGGTTGGCACTGGAACGTGCCGAGGCCGGTTCAAACTACCTTGGTGTTGGCATCAATGGGGTGACCAACAGGCAGGTTTCCGAACTGATTGCCGAGCAGTTTGGCGGTGATAACTGCGAAATCACCAGGGTATCAGTTGAAGCTGCGATGGAAGAAGTTGGCGACTGGGCCCTTGGCCTTGCCCATCATCAGGTCATGAGCAGTGCGAAGGCGACCCATGAGTTGGGTTGGCAGGCAAAACATACTGATATCGCAGCCGATATCAGGTCCCTTTCACCCGCCGCAAGTTAACAAGATTAACTTTCCGTGCTGATGGATTTCAGGCCAACAACGCCGCCGATAATCATCAGCAGGAAAACAGCCTTAAGCGCGGTCATCGGTTCTTTGAGGAACAACCAGCCGATGATCGCGACTGTTGCTGTACCAAGGCCCGCCCACACCGCATAGGCTGTGCCAACCGGGATGATGCGAAGCGTCAGCGACAAGACCCAGAAGCTTAGTCCATAGACGCTTAAGCTCAGCAGCGTGAAACGCCAGTCCGAGAAACCGTTGGAGAATTTAAGCGAAATGGTCCCGATAACCTCAAGGCTGATGGCAACCATGAGATACACCCACGCAAGCATGGCGATATCCTTGTTCTGAAACTGGTGGCGCAAGGCCCAGGATCATTGATCGGACCTTAACCCGCTCAAAATGGCTGATTTTGATTTATGGGGCAATCCCCGCGTCCGCATGGCCGATGCCCAGCCCTTTCATGATCCAATTGCGCAAGGTTGAATTTGGTCGGCAACAAATTCTCGCGCGTCTAATCTGGATCAATCCGAATTGCAAAACCGTTGCGTATAGTTCCCCAACAAGGCACATTGCCCGACATCAAATGCGGGCGGTAAACTCGGCATTTAGGCGTGAAGACAGGAAAGAACAGTCATGATCGAAACCGATATTCTCATTGCAGGTGGCGGGATCGCCGGAATGAGTGCTGCGGCCCGCTTTGCAGCAGACGGCCACAAGATCGTGATTGTTGATCCAGCCCCTGCCGATATTGGCGAAGGAACCGATCTACGCACCACGGCGTTTTTGGAGCCGGGGATTGAGACGCTTAAAAAAGCTGGCGTTTGGGATGCGATCAAACCAACCGGTGCGGAATTGCGCGTCATGCGGATTGTCGACGCCGGTGGCGAAGAACGTACCCCGCGCGAAACGGCTGATTTTGATGGTGCAGAAACATCCCAAGGATTCTTTGGCTGGAACGTATCAAACAAGGCAGCACGCGTATCCCTAATGGCGAAGCTGACCGAGCTTGATAATGTCGACTTCCGGTTTTCGACTACGGTTACCGGGTTCAAAAACACCGCACGTTTTGCCGATGTGACATTGTCTGATGATGAAACCGTCCGGGCGAAAGTTGTGATTGCCGCAGATGGGCGGAACTCATCGCTTCGCGACATGGCTGGCATCAAACATAAACGCTGGGCTTATGATCAAAGTGCGATTGTCTTTGTCGTCACGCACGATAAGCCGCATGACAATATCTCGACCGAAATTCATCGTATGGGTGGCCCGCTGACACTGGTGCCGATGCCTGATCTTGATGACAAACCCTGCTCTTCCGTTGTCTGGATGACACCGGCCAAACGCGCAGATGAGCTCAACGCCATGAGTGACGATGCCCTGTCGGCTGAAATCACCCACGACACCATGAACCTGTTCGGCCCACTTACCGTCGCATCCCCGCGCGCGGTTTGGCCGATGATTGCCCAAGTCCCCAATCGCCTGATTGCCGCCCGCCTCGCCTTGATTGCCGAGGCGGCGCACGTTGTACCGCCAATTGGCGCCCAGGGCTTGAATATGAGCTTGCATGATATCGAAACGCTGGCCGAATTGATGGCAAAGGCAAAACTGCATGGCGAGGATATCGGTGCGACCCCGCTTTTGAAATCCTATGAACGCCGTCAGTTGCCCAAAACCGTCATGCGGGTTGGTGGCATTGATCTTCTGAACCGCGCATCAATGCTCGAACCCAAGCCACTGCGTGATCTGCGCTATGCCGGTCTTTCGGCAATCAACCGCATCAGCCCGCTTCGCAAACTGGCGATCAAGGTTGGCGTGGGCAAGTAAGCCTGCTCCAATCAGAACCAGACATAAAGAAAAGGCCCCGAAACATCGTTCGGGGCCTTTGTCGTTTTTGGTGCGATATGTCTTAGCTCTGATGCAGCTTAAGCTCTGCAACAAAGCCATCCTGCTTACCCGGCCTTGGTGAAAACAGGCCAAGTTCACCATTTGTGGTGCGCACAATTGCTTCAACAATCGCAAGACCAAGACCCGATCCATCCGCCTTGCTGTTGGACCGCTTGAAGCGTGCCTTAAGCTCGGACAGGTCTTCGGGCGATACAGGCGCGCCGCCATTTGAAACGCGGATCGTGTCACTGCCGATAATCGTGATCTCGACCGGTTCGTCCTCCCCACCATGTTTCAGCGCATTTTCAATCAGGTTGCGCACACAGATGGCAAAGGCATCGTGATCGATATTGGCTTCAAGCATATCTGCGGTGTTTGGATCAAAACTGATCAAGCCACTACCGACACTGGCACGTTTCAGATCATCAATCACCAGACCAAGTGTCGCGCCCAGTTTCTGATTTTCACCGGTCGGGCTGGTGCCAACACCGGCCTCGGCACGGGCCAATTGCAAAAGCTTTTCCGACAGGCGCGACAGACGTTTAAGCGATGCTTCGGTCTGGCTTGCGCGCTTGCGGCCTTCGTGATCCTCGGGCAACTCAAGAACCAGACGCTGGGTCTGCGCTAAGGCCGCGGCAATTGGCGTGCGCAGTTCATGTGCGCTGTTGGCGGTAAAGGTACGCTCGACACTTAAGGCTGCTTCAAGCTTGCTCATCAGGCGGTTTACCGCCGTGACGATAGTGCTGATTTCCTCGATCGCCTCGTCTTGTTCAATCGGCTTTAGGTTGCCTTCACCACGCGTTTCGATTTCATCACGCACCTGACGCACCGGCGTCAATGCGCGTGACACACCGTAAATGATCGCAAGGATCGTAACCGGGATCAAAAAGATCAGCGGAGTGAATTGCGACAAGACGGTCTCAAGGATTGCTTCATTGCGATGGCCG
The DNA here is from genome assembly GCA_965228275.1 of Thalassospira sp. Lineage (GTDB taxonomy): Bacteria > Pseudomonadota > Alphaproteobacteria > Rhodospirillales > Thalassospiraceae > Thalassospira. The sequence continues at coordinate 148,921 of OZ245802.1, forward strand.
GTTGTTTCCGCCACCTGCATGAACAGCCCCCCATCATTGGTCGCGCTGGTATAAACGCGCATATTGTTCGCGTCCGAGAAGCCCGGCTCAAGCGGCGCATCAAACGGCTCAACCGATGCGTTTTGTGAACGCAGCAAAACATCCCCGCCCGCATTGCGCAGCTGATAGAGCATGAAATCGCCAATAGCGTCATCATCATCGTCATCTTCTTCAAGGACGATTTCAAATGCCGGTTCCGGCATGATCAGGACTTCGCCTGGCACCTGATGATTTTGCAGGTAATCAAGAACCAGTGTCGCCGTCCGGCGCGATGTTTCCACCAGCGCGGTGTCTGCACCTTCTTCCATCTCATGATGGACGGTATAGGCACCAAACCCGGCACCCACGATCCAGAACAGCACGACAATCATCGTAAGCTGCTTGGTTAGGCGGAACTGAAGACTGTTTTGTTGTTTGATATTCATTATGCCTCAACCCGATAGCCGACACCGCGCACGGTTTTAATTATATCCTTGCCAAGCTTGCGACGCAGACGGCTGACATAGACCTCAACCGTGTTGCTTTCGATCTCGGCCCCAAATTCGTAAAGCGCTTCTTCAAGCTGACGTTTTGAAAGCGTCTGACCGGGCCGTTTCACCATCTGATCAAACAGAGCCCATTCGCGCGATGTCAGGTCGGTCTGAACTCCGTCAATCAGGATCACGCGCCCGGCAAGGTCAACTTCAATCCCGCCAGCCAATTCAACAAACGGGTTGGGATTACCGCTATAACGGCGCGAGACCGCGGCCAAACGTGCAGAAAGCTCATTAAGGTCAAACGGCTTGACCAGATAATCATCGGCCCCGGCATTTAGCCCGGCGATCCGGTCTGAAATCTGATCCTGTGCGGTCAGGATGATACAAGGTGTTGCCGAACCTTTGCGTCTGAGATCGCGCAAAAGATCAAGTCCCTTGCCATCTGGCAGGTTCAGATCCAGCAGCAATACATCATAGTTTGTGCCGCGCATCATGATTTCGGCATCGATCACGCCTTCGCTGTGATCCACGGCCTCACCATCGGCCAGCAGGTGGTCCTTGATGGCATCGGCCAGCATTACTTCATCTTCAACCAGAAGAATTCGCACTGTTCCCTCACTTGTCCCATTCGCACGAAGCGATCTGAGTATCCCTTCAACCTGACATCCACCTGAATGGTCATGCTTGCACCATTCAGTTAGGCGTCAGGAAACAGGCGCAATCTCTGTCTCGTTCGACGCATTCCACGTCACCACGGACGGCGTGATTTTTACCGCGCTGTTTGTGCCCCTGCTACTTATGAAGGAACCGAGCCATGAAAAGAACTGTTTTCCCCTACGCAATCGTCGGCGCCGTTGCCATCACCATGCTGGCTGGCACATCTGTTGCGCTTTATTCCACCGGCGCACTTGCCGATGACGATTATTGCAATGTTCCGTCTGCTGACTGGAAAACCACCGACGAGCTCAAGGCAAAGCTGACCGCCGAAGGTTGGGACGTTCGCAAGATCGAAGAAGATGACGGCTGCTTTGAAGCATATGCCATCACGGCTGACGGCAAGAAGGTCGAAGCCTATTTCAATCCGGCGACCTTTGAACTCGCAAAGCTTGAAGAAGAAGACGACGATTGATTGCCCATCCCGGTTCCCTGGCGGTGAGCAGATTGACCTCCCGCCAGAACCGACTTCTACCCTGACAAGGAGTTTTCACCATGCACGTCAAAGTATGGGACCCGTTCGTTCGCCTGTTTCACTGGGGTTTGGCGGCCAGCTTCGTTATTGCCTGGATCACCGCTGATGAATGGGACAGCTTGCATCACTGGGCGGGCTATGCCGCTGCCAGCCTGATTGCGCTGCGCCTTGTCTGGGGTCTGATCGGCACACATTACGCCCGCTTTAGCCAGTTCATCAAAGGGCCAAGCGACACGGTCCACTATCTGAGTGATATCGCCAAGGGCCGCGAAAGCCGCTATGTCGGGCACAACCCGGCCGGGGCGGCAATGATCGTCATGCTGCTGCTTGCGATGTCGGGTTGTGCCTTTACCGGTTGGCTTTACACGACTGACGCCTTCTGGGGATCAGACTGGGTCGAAGAAACCCATGAATTATTGGCCAATGGCCTGCTCGCACTTGTGCTGCTTCATGTTGGCGGTGTGTTGCTTGCAAGCGTTCGCCATCATGAAAACCTGATCCGCTCCATGATTACCGGCCGCAAACGCCGTCCCTATCCGAATGACATCTCCTGATACCTGACACCCTCATCTACGTGGGTCTCCACCCACAACTTACGGCGGCCGTTTTCTACCCCTAACGGCCGCCGTCTTTTTTTGGGTTCAGGTGAAGTTTATCAGATCGGACGTGCCGGATTCCCAACCACTGTGGCACCGGCCGCGACATCCTTGGTCACAACCGATCCGGCGCCAATGATTGCGTTATCACCAACATTGATACCCGGCAGAATAATTGCCCCACCGCCGATCCAGACATTCTCGCCAATCGTCACAGACTTTGCAATTTCAAGATGCTGTTTGCGAAGCTCCGGATCGCGATGATGATCGGCACAGTATATCTGCACATTCGGGCCCAGCATTGAATGCCGCCCGATATGAACCGGTGCAGTATCAAGGATCACGCAGCCGACATTCAAAAATACGTCCTCTGCCAGATGGATGTTAAAGCCATAGGCACAATGAAAACGTGCTTCGATCCGGACATCTTCCGCGCACTCTGCAAACAACGCGCGCAAGGACGGGCCGATATTGCCCCGTTCGGACGGATAGAGATGGCTGTGTTCGTGGGTGGCTTCGAGTGCGCGGCGGCGCATAACGGTCAAATCGGGATCAAGGCAGCTATACCATTCCCCGCATTGCATTTTTTCAAGTTCGGTTTTGGACATTTCTGGTGGCGCTTTGCTGTTTGTTCTTATCGGACGCTTCCAAAATCCTACGCCCTTGCCCTCCGATACGCAATCCAGCCAAACGTCAAATCAGTCGCAGTTAAGTATAATCCGGCGCAAACAAATCGAGATCCAGCGACGGCCTGACACCAATATCGCCGCGATGTTTTTTCAAGAAATTACCAGCTGCATCACGCCCCATATCACGCAACATCGTCATGAAGTCCCATTCCGCATTCAGCTTGGATGTGTGATCAAGCTCCAGCATCGCTTCGCTGGCGATACAATGCATGCGCATCGCACCCCATTTACTGGCTTCGCAAACATGTTCCGGCGCATCCTTGCGCAGGATCGATATCATCCGAAGTTCTTTCATCAGGCTGCTGTTAAACGATACTTCGTTCAATCGATTGGCAATGTCGCGCGATGATTTGGGAACGCCGGACCGCTTGACCGGATTGATCTGCACCAGAACCGTATCGTCTGATCCGCATTCCCGCACCAGCGGGCCAAGGCTTGGATTACCGGAATATCCGCCATCCCAATAGGGCACACCATCAATCTCGATCGCCTTGTAAATCGTTGGCAGGCACGCAGATGCCAGCAACACATCCACCGTGATGTCGGGATTACGGAATACACGCCCCTGCCCGGTTTCAACATTCGTCGCCGTGATGAAAAGCTTGGCCGGGCTTTCATTAAGCGCCTTGAAATCCACCACGTCATCGAGGATCGCGGCCAACGGATTATCGCCCGCCGGGTTCAAATCATAGGGCGAAAACATCTTGGCACTCATATCCAGCCACATATAGGCCAACGAATTTTCCAGTGACCAATTGCCAAACAGAATATCAATCGGGCTTCGTTGCAGCGGGCTAAACCGCGCGGCATCGGAAACTGCCCGCCAGAAAACCTCAAGATCCTCACGCGCCTGATCATAGCCGCCCTTGGCAAAACCCGACGTCACCACCGCCGCATTCATCGCGCCTGCCGAAGTGCCCGAAATCGCCTCAACCGTGATTTCTTCATCCTCAAGCAAGCGATCCAGAACACCCCAGGTAAACGCCCCATGTGACCCACCGCCCTGAAGGGCGAGGCTGATATGCTTGCGCGGCTTTTTGGAAGCGCTGCTGCTTTTGGATTTGGTGGCTGTGGTTTTCTTCCCGCTCTCGGTCATGCCATCTCCTGCTGTGCGTCGAACTTGCGGGCCGAAACCACCCTACTTTGATGACCCTACCTTGATGATATGTCGTGTCTTTTGCGATTTACCAGTTTGGAAAGATTAAAAGACACGCCCAACACCACGCATTGCCCGTCTTAAGCGTTTACTTGCTTTGCACATAGGCAAGCTCATTGGCATGACTGCGCAACGCTTCGCAGGCAAGATCCCAAGCCGGATCCCCGGCATAGAGGGCAGATCGAAGGTAAGCCCATGTCATGCGCTGCGTGATCGCCAGACGATCCGGATCTTCGTCATCGGTCTCCTTCGCATCAAATCCGGCGATACCGCCAAGCCCGTGCTTACCATCAACCAAAGTCAGCAGATATTGCGCACCCGGTGCGAAATGAAACGGGTCGGTATGCCAGGCTGCACCGCGCGTAGTCAGATGCGGATTATCATCGCAGTCGCCGGCCACGACCAATGTTGGAATGGTCATATGCGCGAAATCAGGGTTGAGTGCTGTGTAATTCTGACGCGCATGTTCGCTCAGACTATCACCACCATTGCCCGGTGCTGCCAGCAGCACGCCCGCATTGATGCGCGGTTCGATCAGGTTAACATCTTGTACATCTGGATCGGCAGTATCGGTCAAGCGCGCGCCAAGCAACATCCCGACAGTCTGCCCGCCCAATGAATGCCCGATGGCTGCAACACGGTCATGATCCAGGCGCCCGTCAAGGATCGGACTGCTTTTTTCTATGTCAGAAAGATGATCGAGGATGAATTTGAAGTCCTCCACACGGGATCGCCAGAAAAATGGTGCGCCCTCTGCATCCGGGCCAAACCCGGCTGCTTTCGAATTCCCATGCGTCGGCTGAATGACGGCAAAACCATGTTGGGCATAAAAGTTCGCAAGCGGAGCATAGCCATTCATTGACGAGATATAAAAAGACGGCCCATGCCCGTGCGACAGCAAAATGATCGGCAAGTCGCGACCTTGTGCTGGCACCGTAATGCGCATTTCAAGCGGACGGGGTCGGCCGGGAACCTGAAAAACCACAGGACTGACAGAAATTGTTGAGACCGCATCGTTGATCGGAATGAGCCGTGCCTTGGTGATCAAATCGTTCATGGGTAACCCTTTTCGGATTGGAGAAAGCCATTGCCTCGTCTATGCTTGGATAAACGGAACATCGATCCATATAAATGGAACATTGTTCCGTTTATCAAGTGCAATTTCGTGAGCAATGGATTTCAATCACTCCGTTCCTCAGTGAATTAGATGGAATATCAAAGGGATGCCTGAGAACAATCAGGACAAAAAAAAGCACATCCGTGCGGATGCCGCGCGGAATGAAGACGCCATTCTCGAAGCTGCGAAGACAGTTTTTGCAGAATCCGGCGTAGACGCACCTGTACGCGAGATCGCAAAAATGGCGGGTGTTGGCATCGGCACGCTTTATCGCCGTTTTCCTGCCCGTAGTGATCTGGTGGTCGCCGTTTTCAAGCGCGAAGTCGATGCTTGTGCCGCAACGGCTGAAGCCTTTGCCGCCCAATACAAACCGGCTGACGCCCTGTCACATTGGCTGCACCGATATTCCCAATTCATCGTCACGAAAAAGGGGTTGGCCGCTGCCCTGCATTCCGGCGACCCGGCCTTTGCCCCCCTTCCCGACTATTTCCGCGCCAAGTTCGAGCCAACCTTGCAGGCTTTGCTGGCAAAGGCTGTCACTGCCGGTGACGTTCGCGGCGATATCGACGCCTATGACCTGCTGCGCGCGATCGGCAATCTGGCAAGTGCGGGCGGCCCTGATGGGGCTGAGCACACACGACGCATGTTGTCTCTTCTGATTGATGGCCTACGCGTTACGACGCCGGTTTGAACCGGTCACAGCGCTTGCCGCTTTCACCTTCAATGCCAGGTAATGGCCGCAGGAAGATCAAGCATCGGCGCATCGCGCAGCACGTCGGCCAAAAACATCTGCGCAATCGGCGACAGGCTTTTGCTTTTGCGCGTGATGATGCCGATATGGCGTTTGCGAACGGGGTCACAGAGCGGCACGAATGACAGACCATTGGGGATGGTCATATCCGACACGCGCGCGGCCAGTTCCGGCAGAACCGTAATACCGACCCCTTCAGCAACCATTGCCGCCAAGGTAATCGTGTTGGATGTTTCGACAATCGGACGGAGTGCACCGCCTGTTTCCAACGCGCTCTCCACCCCCAACAGGGATGGCTGCGCGATCATGGCACCGGTTCCGGATTCTGGCCCGAGTCCGACGAAGTCCTGCCCGGCCAAGTCTGCCCATTTAAGGCTCTTGCGCTTGGCAAAATCATGATCGGATCGGCACAGCACTCCGAACCGATCCGAAAACAACGGGCTGAACTGGATATCGGGCAAGGCCTGCCATTCCCCGGCAATGCCAAAGTCCGCTTCGTTATTGGCCACCGCTTCATGCACTTCACCGGCATTCATTTCATCCAGGCGCAAGCGCGCATCGGGATGGTCCGCGACAAAGCGTGAAATGATTGATGGCAGAATACGGGTCAGAACCGATGGTGCCGCAGCGATATTGATCTTGCCACCCACCCCTTTTGACAGGGCATCAAGATCGCCAAGGGCTTCTTCAAAATCACCGATCAGGCGACGGGCAACCGGCAAGAATCGCTCCCCCGTCGCGGTCAGCGACACCTGCCGTGTGGTGCGATCAAAAAGGGCTGCGCCCGTCACATCCTCAAACTGGCGAATGGTGGCTGTCAGGCTGGGGGGCGTTACGCCAAGCACCGCGGCCGCCGCCGTAAACGACCCATGATCGGCGATGGCAACAAAGGCCCGCATATGACGCAAACTGACCGAGGACAGCATGGATTTTCAATCATCATTATTATTAGACGCTGCCAAATAATAATTCAGAATTTTCAATTTGTATATGCAATCACATTCAGGTCAAATAGCGCAAAACCGCCATATACCGGCCAAAAGTGCCGGACCAGGACGAGAGAGAGACCAAAGATGCCTTCGACTTCAAGCGTGATTTCAAAACTGCCGCGTCTGACCCCGGACAGGTCGCTTGACAGTTTGACGCTAAGCTTCCTCAAAACCCTTGAGGCAGAAGGCAAATTTAGTGGCGAAATCCGTGCAGATTTCCCGACCCGTCTGATCCATGCCACCGATAACAGTGTCTATCAGGTGATGCCGACATCCGTCCTGCAGCCCAAAACGCGCGAGGACATCAATGTCGTGATGGAAATGGCCGGCCGTGAGAAATTCAGCGAAGTCAAAATCACCCCGCGTGGCGGCGGGACCGGCACCAATGGACAGTCACTTAACAACACCATCATTCTTGATACGTCAAAGCACCTGAACCGCATCCTTGGCTTTGATGCGGAAAAGGGACTGGTTCATGTTGAACCGGGCGTGGTGCTGGATCAATTAAACGCCTGGCTAAAACCGCATGGTTATTTCTTCCCCCCGGCCGTATCGACCGCAAGTCGCGCCACCGTCGGCGGCATGATCGGATCGGACAGTTCAGGCAAGGGATCACGCATTTACGGCAAAACCAGCCACTATATCCATGACATGACCACGGTCCTTGTCGATGGCACGGATTTCAATACGCGCGCGATGAGTGCGACTGAAGCCAAAGACATCATGGCGCGCGATGACCGGACCGGGAAACTCTATCGCAAAATCCATGATGAAATCGCCCCAAGGCGCGATCAGATCAACGCGACCTTCCCGGAAATGAACCGTGGCTTGACCGGCTATAACCTTAAGGAAGCGGTTTCCCATCAGGGCGATATGAACCTGTCCTTCCTGATCGCGGGATCAGAAGGCAGCCTTGGCATGGTCAAGGAAATCACCTTCCGCGTGATCCCGCTTCCCAAGCACAAGGCGATCACGGTTGTCCGTTATGACAGCTTTGATAGCGCCCTTCGCCATGTTGGCGCACTCGTGCAATTTGACCCGGTCGCGATTGAAAGCATCGATGACAAGGTCATGAAACTGGCCGAGCAGGATGAAAGCTGGCACATGCTAGGCAAGTTGCTGGGAACGGAAAACAGCAACACACCCACACGCGGCTTTAACGTGGTTGAGTTCGTTGGCGAAACCGCTGATGAGGTCGCGGCCAAGCAGGAAGAACTGCGCGCCTATCTTGATGCCAATCCGGGTGCGAATTACGCCCCGATTGGTTTTGTGCAGGCAACCGATCCTGGCCAAATCGCCGCCATCTGGTCGATCCGCGCGAAATCGGTGGGGTTACTGGGTAACCTTGAAGGCAAGCGCCGCGCGACACCGTTTGTTGAAGACACCGCCGTTCCGCCCGAAAACCTTGCTGATTTCATCGCCGAGTTTCGTGCATTGCTTGATGCCGAAGGTCTTGATTACGGCATGTTTGGCCATGTCGATGTCGGCTGCCTTCATGTTCGCCCACTTCTCGACATGATGGATGAAGAAGACGAGGCCCGCATTCGCCGTGTGTCGGACGCGGTGGCCGACCTTACCAAACGCTATAACGGCCTGATCTGGGGCGAGCATGGCAAGGGCTTCCGCGGTGAATATTCCCCGATCTATTTCGGCGAGGAGCTTTATGATTGCTTGCGCCGCATCAAGGAGGCGTTCGATCCCGAAGGCCAACTCAACCCCGGTAAGATCGCCTCGCCCTATTCGAAAAACATTCCGATCACGGCGATTGACGAAGCGCCGATGCGTGGGCAGCTGGATCGCCAAATTGAGGATGCGCTTCGTGATGAATACCTCAATGCCACACGCTGTAACGGCAACGGGGCCTGCTTTAACTGGGACCTGATGGATGCGATGTGCCCGTCCTATAAGGTCACGCGATCACGCGTGCATTCGCCCAAGGGCCGTGCCGGTATGCTGCGCGAATGGATCAGGCAGCTATCGGTGGGCACCGATCCGATGAACCAGGACCTAGCAGTGATCAACGGGCGTGATTTCTCCCACGATGTGTATGAATCCATGGCGGGGTGCCTGTCCTGCAAGGCGTGCGCAGGGCAATGCCCGGTCAAGGTCGATATCCCGGAAATGAAATCGCGTTTCCTTGAGACCTATCACACCCGCTACAAACGGCCGGTGAAGGACTATGTGATCGCCAAGCTGGAATATCTGGCACCGCTTATGGCAACCGCCCCCGGCCTGTTTAACGCGTTGCAATCCATCCCGCCGATGCCATGGATTTTCAAACGTTTCGTCGGCCTGACGGATTTACCGAAACTTCACACCCAAAGCCTGAAATCAGGCTTGCGCGCACGTGGTATTGGCAAATTCAAACAATCCGATCTTGAAGCACTGAGTGCCGAGGAAAAGGTCAAGTCGGTCATCATCATCCAGGATTGCTTCACGACGCATTACGACACCGACGTGTTCCTTGCTCATGTGGATCTACTGCAACGCCTTGGCTACCGCGTGTTCGTGCCGCCGTACCGTGCGAACGGCAAGGCCATGCATGTCAAAGGCTTCCTGAAGAAGTTTGATTATCAGGCCAAACAAAACGACATCGTCTATGGCCGCATTGCAAAATCCGGCGTTGCCATGGTCGGGATCGAGGCCAGCGTCACCCTGACCTATCGCCAGGAATATGCCCAGCGCCTTTCAGACCGCCCGGATTACCGCGTGCATCTGTTCCATGAATGGCTGGCAGCGGAACTTACCGATGGCCGCGTGAGCGCGCCGAGACTTGACGGAACCACTGCGCCCGCAAACCTGTTCCCCCATTGCACGGAAAAGACATCGATCCCCGATGTCGGCGTGAAATGGCAGAAAATCTTTGAGGCATTTGGCCTTAAACTCGCCACCGAGAAAACCGGCTGCTGCGGCATGGCCGGCGTCTATGGCCACGAAACCCGCCATCAGGAAACCTCGCGCGAGCTTTATGACCTCAGCTGGAAAAAGAAGGTCGACGCGACGGGACCTGAGAACATGCTGGTCACTGGCTACTCGTGTCGTTGTCAGGTGGACCGCTATGAAGGTGTGAAGCCGCAGCATCCGGTGGAGTATCTTGCGAAGCTGGTCAAGTAAGACCAGCTTAATCGCTTTGTATCCGAGCCTTGGCAGAGATGCTCACGTAACAGTCGGCATCTCTGCGATCATTTCACCTTCATCATCCAGACCGACTTCGACAAACCCGAAACTGGCATAGAAATTCCGGGCAACTGCATTGTCTGGCTTGTAGCAAATCAGGATCTTTTTGCTGTTCGGAAGTGATGAAATACGCTTGATCGCCTGATCCAGCCCCTGACGTCCACAGCCTTGATTTTGATGGCGTTTATCGACCATGAACCGGCAAATGATATAGTCGTCAGGCTTACCGTCCTCTGCCATGCAGGCATACATGATGAAGCCGACAACCTTATCATCCGCATAAATGGCAAGCGGCGTGCAATGCTTGTCATAAGCCGCCTCTGCCAATGAATATGCGTTTGAGGCGACAAACGGCTCCTGACTTTCGGTGAGCTCAAGGTCAACCACGTCTTCCCAATTGGCTTCATCGACTTGTCTAAGCGTGACCGTAACCATCAAACATTCCTTCAATCGAACTTATTAATCTCTTCAGTCCCCTTATAAATTCGAAGCACGTCCGGCATTTTGTTGGTTTGGTGAAATTTGTGCGAAACTTGCAATAGGTGCAAACAACAACGAGCGCCTTATAAGAACGGCAGCATGTTTTTAACGTGATCGGCGAAGGCTGTGACGGCAGGACTATCGTTGCCCTCGCCGCGCAATATCTTAAGCCCAAGCCGGGGCAAAGCTGGCAATGGGGCTTTGAGGATATAAAGATCGTTGGGGACGGCCTTTTGCATCATCACACTGATGGCAAGCCCCGACCGCGCCACAGCAATCAAGCCGGTCAGGCTGCTACTGGCATAAGAAATTTTATAAGGAATACCGGCCGCGTCCATCGCATCACAGGCGGCCTTGTGATCAAGCGCATTGGAAGCTGGCAGTGCCAACGGAATTGGTGAAGAGCCTGAAGCTCCATACCCCGCATCTGTTTTGAAATCATGCAGATCAAGGGTTGGTTTGCTGCCGACCCAGGCCAGCTGTTCGGTTCGTACAAGATCGGTTTCGACATTCGGGTCCCCGACCGAGACCAATGCCAGGTCAATCTGACGGGCACGCAGCATTCTATGCAGTTCCGGCGTTGGCGCCGAGACCACCTTGATCTCGACATCGGGATAGATCGTCCCGAAGCTTTTGAGCAGCGCCGGGAAAAACGCGATCAGGTAATCCTCCGGGCAGCCAAACACCATGGATCCACTCAGCCCCTTATCCGAAAAGGCAAAGACAGCTTCGTCATGCAGTTTTAAAATCCGTTCGGCATAGCCAAGGAACCGTTCGCCACTTCCGGTCAGGCTAACCCCGCTGCCACTTCGGTGAAAAAGCGTCTGACCAAGGGTTTCTTCCAAACGCTGTATCTGCATGGTGACGGTTGATTGAGTGCGGCCGACCTGAATGGCGGTGGCGCTTAACGTGCCTGAATGGGCCGCGCGGACGAAGGTTGTCAGGGTTTTGAAATCAAGCAATGTCTGCATGGCGTACCCATATTATCAATATTTTCGATATCTGAATGCAATAACTATCAATTTTACGAAAACCCCGCCAGCAGATAAGCTTTGCCCCATCCAAAGACACATGCTTGCAGGGAGCTTTTCATGTCACACAACACCGATCCGAAATTCTGGGATGCCGCGAAAAAACATCTGATCCGCTATGGCGGCACGTTTGAGCCCGCCATCATCGAACGTGCCAAGGGGTCGTTTGTGTATGACGCAGACGGCCGTGCGATCCTTGATTTCACATCCGGGCAGATGAGTGCGGTTTTGGGCCATGGTCATCCGAAAATCGTCGAAACCGTGCAGCGCCAGGTCGAAACCGTCGCCCATCTGTTTAGCGGTATGCTGACCCGCCCGGTGGTGACATTGGCCCAGCGGCTGGCTGCCCTTGTGCCGGGGCTTGATCGGGTTTTGTTGCTTTCCACGGGCGCTGAAAGCAACGAAGCCGCCATTCGCATGGCAAAGCTTGTGACTGGCAAGCATGAGATCGTCGCATTTTCCAAAAGCTGGCACGGGATGACGGGCGTTGCGGCATCGGCAACCTATAGTGCCGGGCGCAAGGGATATGGCCCGGCTGCTGTTGGATCACTTGCCATCCCAGCCCCAAACGCATTTCGTCCGCGTTTCAAGAATGCCGATGGATCGCTTGATTGGCAGACGGAGCTTGATGACGCTTTTAACCTGATTGATGCGCAATCGACCGGTAATCTTGCGGCCTTTGTGGCTGAGCCAATCCTGTCAAGCGGCGGGATGCTGGAGCTTCCCAAAGGATATCTCGCAGCGCTTAAGCAGAAATGCCAGGAACGCGGGATGCTTTTGATTTTGGACGAAGCACAAACCGGGATTGGCCGCACTGGCACCATGTTTGCCTTTGAACGCGACGGGGTCACACCCGACATTCTGACATTGTCAAAAACCATTGGTGCGGGATTGCCGCTTTCGGCCGTGATGACCACGCCGGAAATCGAAGATGCCGCCCATGAAAAAGGCTTTCTGTTCTACACCACCCACGTATCTGATCCCCTGCCCGCTGCGGTGGGCGTCACAGTTCTTGATGTGGTCGCGGAAGAAAACCTTGTCGCGCGCGCAGCCTCCATGGGTAAGAAGCTGTTTGAGGGTTTGTCCGCATTAAAAGAGCAATATTCATGCGTTGGCGATGTGCGCGGGCGCGGGTTGATGCTGGGCATGGAGATCGTCAAGGATGGCGGCGCATCCGACCATGAATTGGGCGCTGCGATCGCCGCCGAGGCCTTCAAACGCGGACTTAGCATGAATATTGTCAAGCTTCCGGGCATGGGCGGCGTGTTCCGTATTGCCCCACCATTGACGATTACTGATGAGGAACTTGATCTGGGTATTTCGATCATCGCAGACAGCATTGCAGCAAGCATCAAGGCTGCTTGATCAGGTTTGATACCATTGACAGAACGGGTCGATCAAAGGTGATATCGGGCTTTGCCCCAGTCATCACAAAGGTTCCGCCATGATCCGCCACATCGTTCTGGTCAAATTCCAATCGGGCGCCAAACAGGATGAAATCGACACCCTGTTTGACGCCCTTTCTGATCTCGGTACCCTCATCCCCGGTATGCGCGGGTTTGATGGCGGAATATCGGTCAGCCCAGAAAACCTTGAACAGGGTTTCCGTCACGGGTTCTGTATTGATTTTGATGATGAAGCCGCACGCGATGCCTATCTCGAACATCCCGAGCATAAGAAACTGGGTGGTCAGTTGGTTGGCTTGGCCGAGGGCGGACTGGCGGGACTGATCGTGATTGATCTCGTCCTTTGACGGTGCTTCTGTATCGCGCAATCAAATTATCGGCTTCAAAAACATTGAAAAATGGTCTCTGATACCGGCATAGATGCATCATTAAATGCAAACAGGTCGTATCAGGGGGACCATCATGGGCAACGCATTCACATCACTTCGGAATTTGGCTTTTGCTGCCTCAACCGCGGCATTACTGGCAAGTGCGCCGTCATATGCGATTGCCGCAGGTTCGGTGACATTTGGCCAACCTGTTGAGCCTGCAGGCCTTGACCCCACCGTCGGCGCACCGGTTGCCGCAGGCGAAGTGACCTGGCAGAACATTTTCGAAGGCCTGGTGACCGTTGATCGCGATGGCCATGTACAGCCGCAATTGGCAACCGACTGGTCGATTTCCGATGATGGCCTGACCTATCAGTTCAATTTGCGAACCGATGTGAAATTCCATAATGGTGCGTCGTTTAATGCCGAAACCGCGAAATTCACGCTTGAGCGCATCATTTCGGAAAACAGCACCAATGGCCAAAAGGCGCTTTATACCGTCATTACATCGGTCGAGGCCCCGGATGCGTCAACTCTGATCCTGAAACTGTCCCATCCGTCCTCGAACCTTGTTTATTGGCTTGGTTTCCCGGCGGCTGTGATGGTTGATCCGTCATCGGTTGAGACCAACAAAACAAACCCGATTGGAACTGGTCCCTTCAAATTTGATGAATGGCGCAAGGGCGACCGTGTTTTGATGTCGGCCTTTGATGGTTATTGGGGCGACAAACCCGCCCTTGATACGATCATTGCACGTTTTATCTCCGATCCGCAGGCACAGGCAGCCGCCATTCTGTCAAACGATGTTGACGTGTTTGGTCAGTTCGAGGCACCTGAACTTTACACCCAGTTTGAAACCAACGACGCGCTGACCACCCATGTCGGTGTGGGCGAGATGGAAGTCATTGCCGGTATGAACAATGCCCGCCCGCCCTTTGATGATGTACGCGTGCGACAGGCCATGATGATGGCGCTTGATCGCAACATCATCGTTCAGGGGGCTGAAAGCGGCTTTGGCACGCCGATCGGCAGCCACTTTTCGCCCGCAAGCCCCTTCTATGTAGATCTGACTTCTGAATATGGTTATGACCCGGAAGCGGCCAAAGCACTTTTGGCGGAAGCAGGTTACGCAAACGGTTTTGAATTCACCATGAAAGTTCCAAACCGTGGCTATGCCACCCGGTCGGCCGAGATCATGCAGGCCCTGTTTGCCCAGATTGGTGTGATTGCGAAACTTGAGAGCTCTGACTTCCCGGCAACCTGGATTCAGGATGTGTTCAAGGATACCAATTACGACATGACCATCATTGGCCATGCCGAACCGCTTGATATCGGGATCTATGCCCGCCATCCCTATTACTTCAATTACAATAATCCGGAATTTGATGCGGTGATGGAAGAAATCGCATCGGCAACCACAAGAGAAGCACAAGCCTCAGGCTTCAAAAAGGCGCAGGAAATCATCGCCCATGACGTCCCTGCATTGTTCATGTATTCCGCCCCGAAACTTGGTGTCTGGAATGCAAAACTTTCGGGTATCTGGGAAAACGGTCCTGTCCCATCAAATGACATGACAGACGTCAAATGGATGGAATGAAACAAGCCATTGCGGTGATGCAATTGACCTGACGCAACCATGAAGCCAGCATCCTCATATATGCGCAAGGCAGCAGGATATTTCCTGCTGCTTTTGGTGACGTCATTTCTGATTTTCGTTGTAATCGAAGCGGCCCCCGGTGACCCGGCCGAGATCATGCTGGGTACCTCGGCCCAGGCTGATACGGTTGCAGCCCTTCGGGTCGAGCTTGGCCTGGATCGCCCGATGCTGGTGCGTTACGCCAGTTGGCTGGCCGGTGTCATAACAGGTGATCTTGGCAATTCCTATACATATAGCACGCCAGTCTCCGAGCTGATTGCAGATCGGCTGGCAGTTACGTTGCCGTTGACGGTCTTTGCGACCCTTCTTTCCGTTTGCATCGCCCTTCCATTGGGTGTTTGGGCGGCGGCCCGGCCTGGGGCTGCGACCGACGGGGTTGCGACGATTTTTTCGCAGTTCGGGATTGCTGTTCCCAATTTCTGGATCGGTCTTTTGCTGATCCTGTTTGTCTCGCTGGGCTTGGGCTGGCTTCCGGCCGGGGGATTTCCGGGATGGAATGACGACTTTGGCAAGGCGACGCAAGCGCTAATCCTGCCGGCCATTTCCCTTGCGATTCCGCAGGCTGCTGTTCTGACCCGGGTAACGCGGGCCGCCGTCATTGAAGTTACCAATGAGGATTTCGTTCGCACCGCGCGGGCAAAGGGATTATCGCGCAATGCCGCATTGTGGCGTCACACCGTACCCAACGCCTTGATGCCAGTCATTACGATGCTGGGCCTTCAAGTGCCGTTTTTGATTTCCGGCGCGGTTCTTGTCGAAAACGTCTTTACTCTGCCCGGCATCGGTACCCTTGCCTATCATGCGCTGTCGCAACGTGATCTGATCGTGGTTCAGAATGTCGTTCTGATGTTTGCCATCATCGTGATCGCGGTGAACATGATCGTGGATGGGCTTTATGCCGTCCTTGATCCCAGATTGCGGAGCAGTTCATGAAACGCGTTCCGATCAATCTGTGGCTTGGTGCGATCATCTCGATCACGCTTATTGGCTCGGCGATCCTCAGCCGCTTCTGGACGCCGGTTAATCCGATCCAGATGAACATCCTTAATCGCCTGAAGGGACCAGGTGATGCAGGCCTGCTTGGCGCGGACCAGATCGGACGTGATGTGTTTTCGCAAATCATGGCCGGTGGCTGGACTTCACTTGGCATTGCATTGACCGCGACCATCATCGGCGGATCACTTGGAACATTGATTGGCGTCAGTGCTGCGGCGAAACGTGGCCTGTTTGAAAAAACATCTGGCTGGATCAACAGCGTTCTGTTTGCCTTTCCACCGATCCTGTCGGCGATCTTGCTTGGTGCGTTGCTGGGCCCCGGCGGCGTAACGTCAATCATTGCGATTGGGGTCTTCATGATCCCGGTATTTGCCCGTGTCTCACGTGGTGCTGCGCTTCAAATCTGGTCACGCGATTACATCAAGGCCGCCCGGATGGCGGGCAAAGGCCCTGCGCTGATTACGATTGAACATATCCTGCCCAATATCTCCGCCCAGCTTCTGGTGCTGTTTGCCATTCAAACCGGACTTGGGATTTTGGCTGAAGCCGGTCTAAGCTTCCTTGGCATGGGTGTGTCACCGCCAACGCCAAGTTGGGGTCGGATGCTTTCTGATGCGCAAACCTATATCGGCACCGCGCCGCATTTGGTCATGGCACCGGGTATCGCAATTGCACTGGCCGTGCTTGGACTAAACCTTTTGGGCGACGGGTTACGTGATTTGACCGACCCAAGACGGAGGCAGGCATCGTGATGTTGTCGGTCAAAAATCTTGGTGTGTCATTTGATCAGGGACGTCAGAGCCAAAAGGATGTCGTGCGCAATATCAGCTTTGATCTTGATCGCGGCGAAACCATGGGCATTGTCGGGGAAAGCGGATCGGGAAAATCCATCCTGTCGCTGGCCATCATGGGCCTCTTGCCCGGCACGGCAAAGGCCACTGGCGAGATCATCTTTGACGGTCAAAACCTTTTGACCCTTCCCGAACGTCAGATGTGTGATTTGCGCGGCCGCAAGATCGGCATGATCTTTCAGGAGCCGATGTCGACACTTAACCCCGCCATGAGCATCGGCGATCAGATTGCCGAAGGGTTACGCCTGCATAACAGTATGTCAAAACTTGATGCAAGGGCTGAGGCGCTCCGCCTGCTCGATCAGGTGCGCATTCCCAATGCCGCCCAACGCATCGACAGCTATCCGCATGAAATGTCGGGCGGCCAACGCCAGCGTGTCGGGATCGCCATGGCTATTGCGCTCAAACCTGATCTATTGATTGCTGATGAACCCACCACTGCACTTGATGTCACGGTTCAGGCCGAGATCCTTGATATTCTTGATGATCTGGTAAGCGACATGGGGATTGCCCTGATCCTGATATCTCATGATCTTGGCGTAATTGCCCGCATCGCTGATCGGACGTTGGTGATGTATCACGGCGAAGAAATGGAACAGGGTGACAGCGAACAGATCCTTCGATCCCCCGGCCATGACTATACCCGCAAGCTGTTGGCGGCCATGCCAAGACGGGCGCGCAAAAGCCTTGCTCAAGCGCGCAGCGATGCGGGAGGCAACCATGTCTGATCTTTTAAAAATCAAAAACCTGACGCGCCGGTTTGCGCTTAGGGAGGAGGAGCTTACCGCACTTGATGATGTATCTCTGTCCCTTGCTGCGGGTAAAATACTTGGCATTGTCGGGGAAAGCGGATCGGGCAAGTCAACATTGGCGCGTATCGTCATGGCGCTTGATCACCCGACATCAGGGTCGGTTGAGATTAACGGTCAAAGCCTGTTTGAACTGACGCCCGACAAGCTCCGCGCCGCGCGACGCGATTTTCAAATGGTGTTTCAGGACCCGGTTGGATCGTTAAATCCGCGCCATAAAGTTGGTCGATTGATTGGTGAACCGCTTTATCTGGAACAGAACGCACCAAGCAGCGCTGCACGCCGAGATCGGATCGCAGCGCTGTTGGAAGATGTCGGATTGAGCGCCGATGACATGGATCGTTACCCGCATGAGTTTTCTGGTGGGCAGCGACAACGCATAGCAATAGCCCGTGCCCTGATTACCAAGCCGAAACTGGTTGTCGCCGATGAAGCAACATCTGCGCTTGATCTGACGGTGCAAAAGCAGATCCTTGATCTGATTTTAAAACTGCGCGCCGAACACGGAATTTCGGTCCTGTTCATCACCCATAATATCAGTGTGGTTGAGGAAATTTGTGACGACGTTGCGGTCCTTGAGCATGGCAAGCTGGTGGAAAACGGCCCAACCGATGCGGTCCTGAATAACCCACAAAAGCCCTATACCCGCCGCCTAATGAATGCAGAACCGACACTTGAACATATCGGTCGCAAGGCATGGCATGTCGCACGGGATTTGCATAACATTACGTAATCTGGCCCAGACATGTTCGATCTGACGCCCAAGGGAACCACGATGTCCGACTTGCTTGATCTTTCCGCCCGCGATGTCCTGAACGGCTTCAGGCGCAAAACCATATCGCCGGTCGAATATTTCATCGCATTGCGTGATCGCATCGATGCGCGTGAAGACAAGATCAATGCGCTTTATGCCTATACCCCGGATACAGCCCTTAGCAAGGCAAAGGCATCCGAACAGCGCTGGATGAAGGGTGAACCACTTGGTGAGCTCGATGGCATACCGGTCACCGTCAAGGAACTGATTGCGACCAAGGGCGATCCGGTTCCGATGGGCACAGCTGCCATGGACCTTGCCCCAGCGACAGAAGACGCCCCTACTGCCGCGCGTTTGAATGAAGATGGCGCCATCATCTTTGCCAAAACCACCTGCCCGGATTACGGCATGCTGAGTTCCGGCCTATCAAGCTTTCATCCCCTCACCCGCAACCCCTGGGATCTTAGTCAAAATCCCGGTGGATCGAGTGCAGGCGCAGCCGCAGCTGGTGCGGCGGGTTATGGTCCCCTTCATATCGGAACGGACATTGGCGGCTCGGTCCGGTTGCCGGCAGGCTGGACCGGCTTGTTTGGCTTTAAACCATCCTATGGACGCATTCCGATTGACCCCTATTACACTGGTCGCTGTGCCGGTCCGATGACGCCACGTGTTGATGACGCGGCCCTTTTGATGGCCTGTGTCACCCGCCCCGATGCGCGTGATGCCACAGCTCTGCCCTATCAGGAGATTGATTGGGATGCGCCTGCGATGGATGTCAAAGGTCTGCGGGTCGGATTAATGCTTGATGCGGGGTGCGGCATCCCGGCTGAGCCAGAGGTATTGGCCGCTATTCGCAATGCGGCGTCGCTCTTTGCCCATCACGGAGCCGAGGTGGTTGAAATTGATCCGGTTTTGACGCGTGACATGCTTGATGGGCTTGATATTGCCTGGCGCGCGCGGTTCTGGGGCATGATGCGGGATTTAAGCCCTGCCAAGCGATCAGAAATTCTGCCTTACATCCTTGAATGGGCAGAAGCAGGCGCATCAGCATCGGCCGCAGACGTCGCAAGCGGCTTTGAGCAAACCTTTGTCATGCGCAAGGCCTGTGCCGCGGCATTCAGGAATGTCGACTTCATCATTTCACCGGTGAACCCGACCATCAGCTTCCCCGCCGAATGGGCGTCGCCGACCAATGATCCGGCAAAACCGTTTGAACATATTTGTTTTACGGTGCCGTGGAATATGGGCGAACAACCGGCCTGCTCGATCAATTGCGGTTTCTCAAAATCAGGCATACCAATCGGGCTTCAGATCATTGCGCCACGTTTTGAGGATTTGAAACTGTTTCAAATCGCGCGTGCGTTCGAAGCATGGCGCGAGCCGATCACAAACTGGCCAGATATCTGATGTGATTTTCGGGGGGATCAGAAACACAAAACCCCGTGAGCGAACCGCTTACGGGGTGGGAATGGTGGGCCTAACAAGACTCGAACTTGTGACCTCTCGCATGTCAAGCGAACGCTCTAACCAACTGAGCTATAGGCCCCTATGGGGTTAAAAGATGGTGGGCCTAACAAGACTCGAACTTGTGACCTCTCGCATGTCAAGCGAACGCTCTAACCAACTGAGCTATAGGCCCGCAAATCCATCTTTTAAATGACCGCCTCTTTCGCTGTGAAAGGATTGGTCAGTGCCGTTTGCGTCGGCGAGGCGGTATTTAGCCCAAGGCAGACAAAGGTGCAACCCCAGAAATGGTTTTTTGACAAAAAATCTTCATCAATTCTGCTCCAATTACCATATGCTAGAGAAAGGATCGCGGGATAATCAACACACCGTCATCAGGGATGGACATTACGAAAGACAATGAACCAGTTGCCTTCGGAAATCACCTCAACCGGCCCAGCTACTGTTATCCTGCCACCACGGCAAACTCTGCCCGTGGTGTTTGCATCACCACATTCCGGCCGCCAATATCCCCAGGACCTGATCGAAAGTGCGCGCATTGGTTCCTTTGAACTGCGCGCATCCGAGGACGCCTTTGTCGATCAGTTGTTTACTGCGGCCCCGAAACTGGGGGCGCCGCTTTTGTGTGCAACTTTCCCGCGCGCCTATGTAGATGTAAACCGGGCGGCCATGGAACTTGATCCGCGCATGTTTGATGGCGAACTGCCGCGCGATGCGGAGGTCAATTCGATGCGGGCCCTTTCGGGTCTTGGATCGATCCCGCGCGTCGTTAGTGGCGGGGTTGAGATCTACAAGACCCGCCTGCCTGTCGAAGAAGCATTCGAGCGGATTGATACCTATTACCGGCCCTATCACAGCGCGCTTCAGAAATTGATCGACCAGACGCGCGATGAATTTGGCTACTGCATTCTGATTGATTGCCATTCCATGCCCGGTGATTCGTGCGACAGCACAAAAAACCGCGTTGATCTGGTGCTTGGCGATTGCTATGGAAGTTCGTGCCACCCGTCACTGACGCGGTTTGTGGATGACTGTGTTCGCGAAATGGGCTTTGCCCCGTCGCATAATGATCCATATGCCGGGGGTTACTGCACACGCCATTACGGTCGCCCGCAAGAACATGTGCATAGCCTTCAGATCGAGCTTTCCCGCTCGTTATATATGGACGAAGCCACGATCACCCCGCATCGCGGATTTGACGTCCTGCGTGACCAGATGACCAATCTGATCGCGCGCTTCCATGATCTCGACGGGAACCTGTTTTAATGACCGATACCGATACCAGTGAAGTGCTCCACGATCTGGTGATCCGTGATGCCGAACCCGAAGATTTCGAACGCATCACCGAGATCTATGGCCATCACGTACTCCATGGCTTGGCCTCGTTCGAAGAACGCGCCCCAGAAATCGCCGAACTGACATCACGCTGGCAACATGTGCGCGAACGCGGCCTGCCCTATCTGGTGGCTGATGTTGATGGACGCGTCGAAGGCTTTGCCTATGCCGGTGCTTACCGAACGCGCCCGGCATATCGTTTTACGGTCGAAGACACGATTTACATCGCCCCGGATGTTGTCGGCAAAGGTGCCGGCCGCGCACTCCTGTCCGAGCTGATCAAACGCTGCACAGCACTTGGCTACCGTCAGATGGTTGCCGTGATTGGGGATAGCGCGAATGTCGCCTCCATCGGCCTTCATGCGCGTCTGGGCTTCCGGGTTGCCGGAACCTTGCAGTCAGCAGGATTTAAACTCGGCCGCTGGGTCGATAGCGTTATCATGCAGCGCGGGCTTGGCGACGGCGACAGCAATGAACCGCAAGGCAACCCGACACGCGAGAAATAGCTGGACTGTCCCGCAGTCATCTCAAACAACAAAGGCGCGGTCTCAAGACTGCGCCTTTTGCATTCCAAATCATCAGTTTTCTTGCAAATCCCCAAAACACAGCGACTTAGGCAAGCAATTGCGCACTCCCCTTATGGATAACGACATCACGAACCCTACTGAAGATTGATTTGCACCGCACCATTTCACCAGAATCATAAAAATTCATTATGCTCAGGCGTGGAGCACTTGATCAAACCGCATTAAATGGCTGAATTCAGGCAAAAAAGAAGGCCGCCTGTGACAGCGGCCCAAGTCTAGGGAGGAAACGTCCAAGAAACGAGCGACAAGTCGCTCGCCGGAATGCACTGCGTCCTACCGCAGCGCACAAATGGAGATTACCCATTTGATGGGGGCTATGCAATAGCTTTTTGACTATTTTTTCGCCAAAAAATTTACTGCATCTTTTTTCATCACAATTTCATGACAATGACGCTGAATCGCCCTCATTTTTCTCAGATCTAGGCTATTTTTTGATCATCGAAGAAAAACGAATTTTCAGGACCGAATGAAGACTCGCCCCGAATCCACGCGAATCTATTGAGCAGCACACGCGTAAACTACGCCAGACACGCCCATGAGCGCGGTTGAGCTGCCGAGTGCACGCAAAGAATGGATAAGTGTAGTGGAATGGTTGCAACGATAGACTGCGCACAGCGCCAGCAAGGCAGCGAGGATCAGTTCAGTTTACGCTTTGATCCGCAGACTGGACTTTGGATGCGCCGCAGGGTGCAACCGATTTGCGCGCAGGCTTACGGCGCCCAGAAAGACCGGCCGCAACCATGTCTTCGTGATCGCGGCGTTTCTTGGCCTCATACATACGCCGGTCTGCCAAATCGATCAGGTTGTGCGGCAAGGCAATGGCATCAACAATGCGTTCGGACAGACCAACACTGGCCCTTTGCACCTGACCGTTTTCAAGTGCTGCCAGTCCCGGTGCCATGACGCGGTCAAGAACTTCGGTGGCTTTGGTCATATCCAGCTCAGGCAGCAGGACAAGGAATTCCTCCCCCCCCCAACGAACGACCAAATCAGATCGACGGAACCTGTTGATCAGGCTTTCGCCCACTTCGGTCAGAATACGATCCCCATAGTCGTGGCCGTATCGATCATTGATTTGCTTGAAATCATCGAGATCAATGAAGGCAACCGTGAAAGGCGCCTTCTTGCGCATGGCACTATCGAAGCTGACCTTGATCATTTCCATGCCAAAAGCACGTGTGTAGCAGCCTGTCAGCGGATCAATGGCGATTTCATGGGCTGCCGTCACAGTACGATAGAGCTGCACCAGAGCCGAGAAGATCGCAAGCGGCACAAGCACCGCCAAAATCATTTCAAGCGGGATCAGACCGGTCTCAAGGCCGCCCTGAAGGCCAATCGCCATAAGCCCGATGATCGGCAATGCCAACACACCTGCCTCTGCCAGGGTAACCGGCATGATTGCGATCATGACGACCAAACCCAGCATCAGGAAGCTATGCGATGAATGCATGCGATCTGTTGCCAGCGGGTCATTCCCGCCAAACACGCATAGAAGCGCACTGGCCACAATCAGCATCAACATTGGCAAATACGGGAATCGCCGACGCCAGCGACTACTTACCGCGCGATTGGCAATCACGGCTGCTGCTACGCCTGCAACAAGCAAGCGCATCATAAAAGTCTGGGACGACCACATTTCGACATGGAAAGAGCCATCCCAGAACGGGACAGCAAACATCAGAACAAGAACGAAAAGACCGGCGAAGCGTGCGGAAAGCTGGATCGACTCCTTGCGCCGCAGATGCAGAAGCTCCGCATGTCTGGGCGTGTAAAGGAAGTCGCGATAGCAGCACCGCAATACACCAGCGGTGCGCTTACTATCTCTGAGGGGACCAGACAGCACGCAGATCAGCTCCAACATCAATCTTTTCAGGAGCCTACTTGCCCCAGCGTTATGGAGCATCATGGTTCCCTTATTTAACCAAAGATACAACTATCCATTAGAGGTGGAAACACCAAGGATTCCGCTAAACAGCACCATAACTGGCTGTGAACCTGGCACAAGTAATTGAAATATAAACGAAAAATTAACCAATCGCCAACTTGAAATCATTCCAAAATTTCTCGAATTTTTTGCCCTTTCCTCGCCCCGTCGCCAATTCTGGGTTACCGACAGCAAAACGAAAAACGGCGCGCCGTGGTTCGGCGCGCCGTTTTGTCATTTTGTGACCTGATCAAACCTTAGACAAAGGCATGTCAGAGCAAGCACATACGTGATCAGCCCCACAATTCGCGGTCAGGCAATCCCATCAGACCATTGGTGAAGGTCAATGCATGATCACGGTCCTTGGCCATCCAGATTGGACCATCCAGATCGACAATCCGCGACATTGCACCCGTGATCATCGCAGGCGCCATCGCAAGAGATGTCCCAACCATGCAGCCGGTCATGATTTGCATGCCGGCCTTGGATGCGGCTTCGGCCAACTCAAGCGCACCGGTAAGGCCACCGGTTTTATCAAGCTTGATGTTGATCATGTCATACAGATTGGCCAGACGTGGAATGTCGGCAACCGTATGAATGGACTCGTCCGCACACAGAAGAACCGGGCAATCGATATCGATCAAACCATCATCCTGACCGGCAGGAAGCGGCTGTTCGATCATCTCGACACCAAGCCCGTCAAGTTCGGCACCAATATCGTCAAGCAGATCAAGCGACCAGGCTTCATTGGCATCGACAATGATGCGCGCCCTAGGCGAACCTTCACGTACCGCACGAACCGACTCCAGAACGTTTTCGCCATTCAGCTTAACCTTCAGGAGCGGCGCATGCGCGATCTTGGCAGCAGCAATCCGCATATTGTCTGGCGTATCGATGCTGAGTGTCTCGGCCGTCACAAGGCCTTCTGGTGCCTTATGCCCGATCATTTCCCAGACACGACGGCCAGAACGCTTGGCCTCCAGATCCCAATAGGCACAGTCGACAGCATTACGTGCCGCACCTGCCTTCATGGCATCCTGAAGCTCCTTACGGGTCATGCCGCGTGCAAGAGCATCAGACTGCGCATTGATATCGGCAATAACACCATCAACGGTTTCGCCGTACCGGGCGTAGGGAACGCATTCCCCGTACCCGGTATGCTCACCATCCGTCAGGGTCACCTTGACCACATGTGCCTCGGTCCGCGCCCCGCGCGAGATTTTAAAAACCTGCGCCAGAGGAAAGACTTCGGAAATCACACTTAGCTTTGGCAACTCAGATCTCCTGGAGTTTGTCGACGATCGACGCTACGCCGGTACGAACCGGGTCAACTGCCGGCAGACCGAACTCTTCTTCGATCTCGGCCAGAAGCTTGGTCGCTGCCGCGTCATCAAGCGCCTTGGTGTTGATTGCAAAACCGACAACCTTACAATCCGGGTTGGTCAGCTTGGCATGCATCAGGTTCACATCCATGCAGGTCTTGAGATCCGGAAGTTTGTAGCCCGGAAGACCACGCATATGCGCACGGGTCGGCTCATGGCAAATAACAAGCGCATCCGCCTGCGAACCATGGATCAGGCCCATCGTCACACCGGAGAAGGATGCATGGAACAGGCTGCCCTGACCTTCGATCACGTCCCAATGATCTGCATCATTGGCCGGTGCGATGGTTTCAACAGCACCAGAAATAAAGTCGGAGATCACGGCATCAACCGAGATGCCCTCGCCCGCGATGAAAATGCCGGTCTGGCCGGTGGCACGGAAGTCAGACTTCATGCCGCGCTTTTTCATTTCCGCGTCAATCGCAAGGGTGGTGTACATCTTGCCGACCGAGCAATCGGTACCAACCGCAAGAACACGCTTACCGGAACGCTTTTCACCGTTACCGACCGGAACCTTGCCGTCAAAGTGACGGACGTCAAACAGGCTGACACCTTTGGCAGCAGCAGCTTCGACCAATTCTGGGATCGTTGAAAGACGGGTGTGCAGGCCATTGGCGATGTCCATGCCCGCATCAATTGCAGCAAGAAGCGTTTCCATCCAAGCCGGGCCGATGATACCGCCACGGTTGGCAACACCAAGAACCAGCGTCTTAACACCAGCTGCCTTTGCTTCTGCAATCGACATTTCGGTCAAACCAAGATCCGCCTGACAACCCGGCAGGCTCAGCTGTCCAACGCACCATTCCGGGCGCCATTGTTTGATGCCAATTGCGGTTTTTGCGGCCAGTTCATCCGGCGCGTCACCAAGAAACATAAGATAGGGATGTGCGATTTTCATATTACCTCCTTGACCAGCGTCCAAACGCTGCCCTTATAATCTGGAGCGACTATAGCGCAATATGGTGGATCCGTTCCAGATATATGAATTGATATCTTCGACGATATCACCAATATTTCGACTATAATTCGAAAAACAAGATCAATAATAAAATTAAATACAAAACTCTTTGAAGACCAACATCCTTTCTTGTGAAATTTGTCGGGAATGGCCCGAAAAACGCAAGAAAATGCAATTTTGAAGGACTGGCGTGAAAGCGCCCGACTACACATGAGCACCGATCTCAAGAAGTGGCTATCTGAGCGAAAAATCGAAGAAGTCGAATGCATTGTACCGGACATGTCAGGGGTGGCCCGGGGCAAGGTTCTGCCAACGCAGAAATTCCTGAAGGGATTGGAGGCCCAAAGCCTTGCCATCCCGGAGGCCATTTTCTGCCTGACCGTGACTGGCGGATACCCCGAAGAAACCGATGCATTCCTTGATCCGGCGGAAAAAGACGTTGCCATGGTTCCCGATCCGGAAACCGTTCGCGTTGTTCCCTGGTACGAGGAGCCGACAGCACAGATCATCTGCGACTGCTATCACTTCTCTGGCGAGGAAGTTTCCACCTCGCCGCGCGGAGTCCTCAAGCGCGTTCTCAAGGCTTTTGAAGACCGCGGCATGAAGCCCGTGATTGCACCGGAACTTGAATTCTATCTGGTTGCCAAGAACACCGACCCGGATAACCCGCTGGAGCCGCCAATTGGCCGTTCCGGACGTCCGGAACGCGCGTCCAACGCGTTTGGAATCGACGCAATCAACGAATTCGACCCGTTGATCGAAGACCTCTATGACTATTGCGAGGCCATGGATATCGACGCAGATACCATGAGCCACGAGTCTGGCCCGGCCCAGCTTGAAATGAACTTCAACCATGGTGATCCGCTTGAACTGGCCGATCAGGCCTTCTTGTTCAAGCGTACCTTGCGCGAAACCGCACTCAAGCACGGAGTCTATGGGACATTCATGGCAAAGCCGATGGGCAACCTGCCCGGAAGCTCCATGCATATTCACCAGAGTCTTCTCAATATCGACACCGGCAAGAACCTGTTTGCCGATGACGATGGCGAAAACTCCAAGCTGTTCCTGAACTATATCGGTGGTCTGCAGCGTTACCTTCCGGCAGCCTTGCCCCTGTTGGCACCGAACATGAACAGCTATCGCCGACTGCAGCCTTGGTCCGATGCGCCGATCAACATGCATTGGTCCCTTGATAACCGTACTGTTGGCCTGCGCCAGCCAAACGGCCCGCCCGCAGCACGTCGTATCGAAAACCGCCTGCCGGGTGCCGATGCGAACCCGTATCTGGCGGTTGCGGCGTCACTTGCATGTGGTCTTTTGGGTATCCTCGAGGAAGTCGAACCGACGGCGCCGATCGAGGGATCGGGTTATGACCGGGCACATTCCCTGCCCCGCCATATCCACGAGGCACTGGCCAAATTCCAGCGTTGCAAACCGCTTAAGGAACTTCTTGGTGAAGAGTTCGCAGCAGCGGTTATCGCAGTGAAGGAAGCGGAATGGGATGCATACCAGACCGTGATCAGTGCATGGGAACGTGAGCATCTTCTGCTCAACGTCTAAAGATCTATGATCGAATTTTGCGCCGGGAGACGTAACCCGGCGCAAGATTCTTGCATCACCGATGCCTAATTTTTCACTTGATGCGAAAAATGCACAAATTTCCATCTTGTGTTTGACAATATCCTGATGCATTCGAAGGATATTAGGGACTGTGGGCAAACTAAAAAACACGGCCCCGAACTTTTCAAACGCTGCCACATGGGAGGCTCAGCGAAATGAAATCTCTTCTTAAATCTTCAAGCCTTGTTGTGCTTGCAACCTTCGGCCTTGCCAGTGCGGCGCATGCAGAAGGTGTCCTGAACATCTACAACTGGTCGGACTATATTGGCGAAGAAACCATCGCCAACTTCGAAAAAGAGACCGGCATCAAGGTCAACTACGACGTCTATGACAGCAACCAGGTTGTCGAAGCAAAGCTTCTGGCTGGTAATTCCGGCTACGACATCGTTGTTCCGACCCTGGCCGATGCCGAACGTCTGATCCGCGCGAAAATTTTCCAGCCGATCGACAAGTCGAAACTGTCGAACTACGGCAACCTTGATCCGGTTATCCTGCAGCAGCAGGCAAAGTACGACCCGGACAACACCTATGCTGTTCCGTATTTCTGGGGTACGAACGGCTTTGGCTACAACGTCGCGAAGGTCCAGGAAGTTCTGGGTGACGACGCGCCGGTCGATAGCTGGGCGATGATCTTTGATCCGAAATATGCGGAACCGCTTTCGAAATGCGGCCTTTCCCTGCTTGATGATCCGGGCGAGATCGTACCGCTTGTGAACTTCTATCTCGGCAATGTGCCGGATGGCGCACCGACCAGCGAGTCGATTGAAAGTGCCTTTGCCGAGCTCGATAAAATTCGTCCGCACGTGACCTATTTCCACAGCTCGCAATACATCAACGATCTTGCAAACGGTAACACCTGTATTTCTGTTGGCTGGTCGGGCGATGTCGGAATGGCAGCACTTCGCGCAGAAGAAGCTGGCAACGGCAACGAGATCAAGTATGTCATCCCGAAGGAAGGCACCCTGATCTGGTTCGATGCCATGATGATCCCGGAAGATGCTCCGAACCCGGAACTGGCACACAAGTTCATCGATTACGTTCTGCGTGCTGACGTAGAAGCAGACATCGCGAACTATGTCGCCTATGCAACCCCGAACCTGGCAGCCATGGAAATGGTTGACGAAGCACTCCTGAACGATCCGGGCATCTACCCGCCGCAGGAAGTGAAAGAACGTCTTCGTTCCAAGGTCGAACCGGATTCACGCCTTCTGCGTACCCGTACCCGTATGTGGACGAAACTCAAAACCGGTCAGTAAGAGATCATCCCAAATGATCACCTGATCATCGGGTTTTCAAACCAGCAAGGGCGCGATTACGATCGCGCCCTTTTGCGCTGTGGGCGCACACCAGCAGAACAAAGGCGCCATGGCTTGTGACTCGCAATAAGACCTGTAATCAACATCACAGGCCTTGGCGAAAACCCCACGTGCACCGTCATCGAATAATGCACATTTTCTGAACACCCAAAGGTCATTTTCTGCCGTTTTCGGCGGCAAAAACTAATTGTTGTTCAAAATATCGCACACCCCTCTTTACAGATTGTAGAATTGCTTCATCCTGTTAATCAGAACGAACCGACCTATCAGCACAGGCGCAACAAACAACGATTGCGCAGCAGGTCATCAGGGACTGTCGTCTGATCTATTTCGGTTCATCGTGACATTGACAAAGGGGAGAATGCTGGTGCCAGAGGCGGTTTTGGATCGCGCGCATGAGGACGTGCACAAGACGCAACCTTGGAACAATCCAGACGCGGTTCCCTATATCCGCTTCGAGAATGTGACCAAGAAATTCGGCGATTTCTACGCCGTTGATGATGTTTCCCTTGATATTTATCGCCACGAACTCTTTGCCCTTCTGGGTGGTTCGGGCTGCGGGAAAACAACATTGCTGCGCATGCTCGCCGGGTTCGAAGAACCCACATCCGGTAAAATCTATATCGACGGGATCGATATGGCTGGCGTTCCGGCCTATGAACGCCCGACCAACATGATGTTCCAGTCCTATGCCCTCTTCCCGCATATGAGTGTCGAACAAAACGTTGCCTTCGGCCTTGTTCAAGACGGCGTTTCCCGGCGTGAAATCAAGGAACTGGTCGCCGAGATGCTGGGTCTGGTTCAAATGAGCAAGTTTGCCAAACGCAAACCTCATCAGCTTTCCGGTGGTCAACGTCAGCGTGTTGCCCTTGCCCGCTCTCTGATCAAGCGCCCGAAGGTATTGTTGCTTGATGAACCATTGGGCGCGCTTGATAAAAAGCTTCGCGAACAGACCCAGTTCGAACTGGTCAATATTCAGGAAAAAGTCGGCACAACCTTTGTCATGGTGACCCATGACCAAGAAGAAGCCATGACCATGGCATCGCGCATTGCGGTGATGAATGAAGGCGTGATCAATCAGATCGGCACGCCGTTTGAACTATATGAATATCCCAACAGCCGCTACACCGCGAACTTCCTTGGTCAGGTCAACCTGATCGAAGGTGTTCTTGTTGATGACGACGAAAAATATGCTGTCATCAAATCCGATGAAGCTAATTGCGATATCTATGTCGATC
Source organism: Thalassospira sp. (assembly GCA_965228275.1). GTDB lineage: Bacteria > Pseudomonadota > Alphaproteobacteria > Rhodospirillales > Thalassospiraceae > Thalassospira. The sequence goes on from OZ245802.1 coordinate 179,276, forward strand.
ACGCTGTTCAGGGCCATCGCGGCATGACTTTCTGGGCTGCAATCCGCCCGGAACGCCTGCGCATTACCAAAGAAGCACCCGAAGATACCAAATATAACTGCGTTTCCGGCAAAGTTGAGGAAATCGGCTATCTTGGCGGGATTTCGACCTACCATGTCCGCCTTGAAAGCGGTCTGCGCATCAAGGTAACCGAACCCAACTCTACCCGACAGATCGAGCCACGCTACACGTGGGAAGACAAGGTTTGGGTATCGTGGGAGGCCGGGGCTGCTTCGGTTCTGAACAAATGAGCAGTGACAAGTTAAGCTTAAAGCAAAAGTTTGATCGCTGGATGATCAAGAATGGCAGAGTTCTAGTCATTGGCATCCCGTATTTCTGGCTCTTTTTGTTCTTCCTTGTGCCATTCCTGATCGTTCTCAAGATCAGCTTTTCCATGGCCGAGTATGCCCAGCCACCTTACACCTCGTTGTTTGAGTGGATTGACGAAGGCATCACCATTACGTTGAATTTCGGGAACTATTTGTTCCTGTTATCTGACAGTCTTTATGCCACGGCCTATCTGAACTCCATCCGTATCGCAGCAATCTCGACAATCATCACGCTCCTGATCGGCTATCCAATGGCGTACGGCATTGCCCGTGCTCGTGGCTCGATCAGAAGTGTGCTTTTGATGCTTGTGATCCTGCCATTTTGGACAAGCTTCCTGATCCGCGTTTATGCTTGGATCGGCATTCTGGACCGCGAAGGCCTGATCAACGCATTCCTTCTGTGGACCGGGATCATTTCCGAACCACTGATCATGCGTCAGACCGAGTTCGCGGTATATGTCGGCATTGTCTACACTTACCTACCCTTCATGATCCTGCCGCTTTACTCCACGCTGGAAAAGATGGATGTCAGCCTGATTGAAGCAGCCCTCGACCTTGGCTGCAAGCCATGGCAGGCCTTTGTCAAGGTGACCCTTCCGCTTTCTCTGCCGGGCATTTTGGCGGGCTCGCTTCTGGTCTTCATTCCTGCCGTTGGTGAATTCGTCATTCCGGAACTTCTGGGTGGCCCGAACACCTTGATGATTGGCCGAACCCTTTGGAACGAATTCTTTGCCAACCGTGACTGGCCGATTGCATCGGCCGTGGCGATTGCAATGCTTCTCTTCCTTGTCGTTCCGATCATGTGGTTCCAGCACATCCAGTCCAAGCAGGAGGAAGGCAAACAATGAGCAGCAAACGTTCAACCTTCCTGATTTCGGCCCTAGTGTTTGGCTTTGCCTTCCTGTATGTGCCGATTCTGCTTGTCATGATCTACTCGTTTAACGAGGGCAAGCTTGTCACCGTGTGGGCGGGTTTCTCCACCAAATGGTATGTGTCGCTATTTTCCAATGACGGCATGATTGATGCAGCCTGGAACAGCCTGAGGATTGGCGTGATGTCAGCAACGCTGGCACTTGCATTGGGCACCCCTGCCGGACTTGTCATGTCGCGCTTTGGCCGGTTCAAGGGACGCACCCTGTTTTCTGGCATGATCGCAGCGCCGCTTGTGATGCCGGAAGTCATCACTGGGCTGTCGCTACTTCTGCTGTTCGTCACCCTTGAACAATTGATTGGCTGGCCCGCGGGGCGTGGTCTTTCGACCATCACCATCGCGCATACGACTTTCTGTGCGGCTTATGTTGCCGTGGTGGTTCAGTCACGCCTGTCTGGTATGGATATCTCGGTCGAAGAAGCGGCAATGGATCTGGGCGCAAAGCCAGCCAAGATCTTCTTTGTCATTACGCTTCCGATGATCCTTCCGGCCCTTCTGGCCGGTTGGCTCCTGTCCTTCACGCTATCACTTGATGACCTTGTGATTGCAAGCTTTGTAGCAGGCCCCGGTTCCACCACCCTGCCAATGAAGGTCTTCTCATCAGTCAGGCTTGGTGTGTCGCCAGAGATCAACGCGCTTGCGACCCTGATCATTCTGGCTGTTTCGATCATGATTGTGATTGCCAGCATCCTGATCCTGCGTTCGGAACGGATGCGCAACCGTGCATCCGCCGATGCCGAAACACAGTCCTGATTAGAACCAATAATCGCCTGAATGTAAAAAATCAGCGCCGGACATATCATCCGGCGCTGTTTTTATTTCGAATAATTCAATCGACTGATTAGCTGTCGTCGCACTCACCCGCTGCAACACGGCGCATCATTTCCCGGCACTTCATGCCAGGCGCAGATACCTGCCAATAATGCACAACGGCCTCTTCGGCGGCGTCTTCGAAATCAATGATCAGATTGTTGAGCGCGTTTTGCTCCATCAGCTTTTTAACGCGGTCAGGCAATTGCGACATCTGCCACAGGCCAATCACCAGCGCATAGGATGACCGCATCAGCTTGCTGGCATCATCAGGCGTGATTTCATAAAGCTCGGCCAAAGCATCGGCCGTACGTTTGACCATGGATGCCAGAAAACGGCGCTGGCCGACGACCATTTCGTCATCAGACCCGGATTCCAACACGCCTTGCGCCAGCGATGCCAGATACAGAAACTTCTCGTTTTTCACCAGATACTGAACGAACTCACGCGCAACACGGGTTGAATCCCGTTCTTCTGGGCGACGCAGTGCTTCTTGATCGATGATATCGAGATTGTTCTCAAACCAGCCCTTTTGAAAGTGACGCAGCACTTCGAGAAACAGTGCTTCTTTGCTTGAGAAATAAAGATAAAGCGTGCCTTTGGCGAGATTGGCTTTACGCGCGACCTCGGCAGCCGATGGCAACGTTCCATCGCCTTCCAAATACAGTTCACGTGCAGCATCAAGGATATCAGCACGTCGCTTTAATTTTTGCTCGTGGCTACGCGCACGAACAAGATTCTCTTGTTCCATGAATTAACTTTCCCCCAGCGTTTTTCCCCACGCATATTATTGCATGTTAATTCACCTAAAAGTCAAATCGCTGCGGCAATTTAAATAGACAAAATTTATGACGCATTGAAAAAACAGACATTTTCCCTGTCAAACCCACATCTCAATAGATGAATAACGGTCACATACGCTCAACCGAAAAAAGCCATTCCGAACAAATTGTGCGAATCTGTACAGTTATGAAGCCGATTCGCGCTTAACCGGAACCTCGGCCACGCCCATGACCATCACATCAGTTACGGTCAAACTGGCAATTCGGTCGTACGTTTAACTTCACGCAGTGTAATGACCGTCTGAACACGTTCAACACCGGGAAGCTGGGTCAGAACTTCGCTGTGGATACGCTCATAATCGGCAGTGTCGCTATAAACGACATGCACCAGATAATCGCTTTGCCCGGCCAGCAGATAACATTCGACAACTTCGGGAACTTTTTGAATTTCCTTCTCGAACGTTTCCAAAGCTTCGCGGGTTTGGCGGGTAATCGCGATATTCACAAATGCATTGCCAGGCTTACCAATACGGGCCGGGTTCAGAAGCATGGTATAATGGTCGATAAACCCCGCTTCTTCGAGCAAGCGCACACGACGCAAACATGCCGAAGCTGACAGGTTCACCTTTTCGGCAAGCTCAGCATTGCTGATGCGGCCATCTTTTTGCAGCAATCGCAATATCATGCGATCACGTTCGTCCATCTGCATTCGAATAATCCTCCGAGAACAAGCTATTTCTTTTGAATTATCTAGCAATGATATCATCATTTCGCCCTTGAATTGAAGATTAATTGCCCAATTTTTAGGGTATCATGCACAAACAATAAGAAAATGGGCACGAACTGCCCGGGAATCACCGGAAACCCCGGTAGATGTCCCGATAGCCACCACCTTCGTCGGGAGAAACGAAATGCTGATTGGTGTTCCAAAGGAAATCAAAAACCACGAATATCGTGTCGGACTGACGCCAAGCTCGGTCCGTGAACTTGTCGCCCATGGGCACAAGGTCAAAATCGAAACCATGGCTGGCGCTGGCATCGGCTGTGCGGATGAAGATTATGTTGCGGCCGGTGCGGAAATCACCACTACCGCCGCCGACATCTTTGCCACTGCGGAAATGGTGGTCAAGGTTAAGGAACCGCAGAAAGTTGAATATGAACAGCTGCGCGAAGGCCAGCTTCTGTTCACCTACCTCCACTTGGCCCCAGATCCTGATCAGACTGCCGGCCTGGTAAAATCGGGCGTTACCGCGATTGCCTATGAAACCGTGACAGACCGCAATGGCGGCTTGCCGCTTCTGGCACCGATGTCGGAAGTTGCTGGTCGTATGGCGCCGCAGGTTGGCGCAGCAGCGCTTCAGAAGGCCAATGGTGGACGTGGCATGCTTTTGGGTGGTGTTCCCGGTGTTGCCCCGGCAAAGGTCGTTGTCATTGGTGGCGGCGTTGTTGGCACCAATGCGGCACGTATTGCGGCTGGCATGGGCGCAGACGTCACCATTCTTGATAAGAATGTCAAACGTCTGACCTATCTTGATGACGTGTTTGGCCCGCGCATCAAAACCCAATACGCCACCATCGATGACACTGAAGCATTGGTGTACGAGGCTGACATGGTTGTTGGCGCTGTCTTGATCCCGGGTGCCGCAGCCCCGAAACTGATCCGCAAGGAACAGCTTTCCAAGATGAAGCTGGGCTCTGTCATCGTTGATGTCGCGATTGATCAGGGCGGTTGCTTTGAAACGTCAAAAGCCACCACCCATGCCGATCCGACCTATATCGTTGATGATGTCGTTCATTACTGCGTTGCCAACATGCCAGGTGCCGTTGCACGTACATCAACCTTCGCACTGAACAACGCCACCCTGCCCTTTGCCTTGGCACTTGCCAACAAGGGCTGGCAGCAGGCCTGCAAGGATGACGAACATCTTGCAGCGGGCCTCAATGTTCACAACGGTAAAGTCACCTACAAGGCCGTTGCCGATGCATTGGGATACGACCACCTGCCACTAGCGAGTGCGCTTTCCTAAACTCGACACATGACCAAACAAAAAGGGCGCCGAATGGCGCCCTTTTCTTTTTTCGTCTGATCGGGTTGATCAGAATTCGACCTGTGTCACGTCGCGTACCGCACCCTGATCGGCACTGGTTGCCATGGCGGCATAGGCGCGAAGGGCTGTTGAGACTTTACGTTTCCGCGGCTTGGCTGGGCGCCAGGCTTCCGGGCCCTTGGCTTCCATCGCCTGCCGGCGTGCTGCAAGGGTTGCATCATCGACCGCAATTTTGATCGAACGGTTCGGAATGTCGATTTCGATCATGTCACCCGGCTCGACCAGTGCAATGTCACCGCCAGAAGCAGCTTCCGGGGAAACGTGACCGATCGAAAGACCTGACGTACCACCAGAGAAACGACCATCCGTGATCAGTGCGCAAGCCTTACCAAGACCCATCGATTTTAGATAGCTGGTCGGATAGAGCATTTCCTGCATACCCGGGCCACCTTTCGGGCCTTCGTAACGAATGACAACAACATCGCCTTCCTTGACTTCGCCACCAAGAACCTTGGCAACAGCTTCGTCCTGGCTTTCGCAAATCACGGCCGGGCCGGTGAATTTCAGGATGCTGGCATCCACACCACCGGTTTTAACCACGCAGCCATTGGCCGCCAGATTGCCAAACAGGACCGCAAGACCGCCATCCTGGCTATAGGCATGTTCGACGTCGCGAATGCAGCCTTCTTTTTCATCAAGATCAAGATCATCCCAATAGCGTTCCTGACTGAACGCTGTCTGCGATGGCACCCCACCCGGCATGGCACGGAAGAATTTGTGCACAGCTTCGTTACTGGTGCGCTTGATGTCCCATTTTTCAAGGGCATCGGCCATGGTTTTCGAATGAACGGTCGAGACGTCCGTGTGCAGCAAACCTTTACGATCAAGTTCGCCCAGAATACGCATGATACCACCCGCACGATGGACGTCTTCCATGTGGAATTTTGGATGGTTCGGCGCAACTTTGGAAAGATACGGGATCTTGCGCGACAGGCGATCCATGTCTGCCATGGTGAAGTCAACTTCTGCTTCCTTAGCGATCGCCAGAAGATGCAAGACCGTATTGGTCGATCCGCCCATGGCGATATCAAGCGCCATGGCGTTTTCAAATGCCTTGAAGGTCGCAATCCCGCGCGGGGTCGCACCTTCGTCTTCTTCTTCGTAATAACGACGTGCGAGCTTGACCGACGTGCGCGCAGCTTCAAGGAACAGTTCCTTACGCGCAGCGTGTGTTGCCAGAACCGATCCATTACCCGGAAGGGCAAGACCAAGCGCCTCCGCCAGACAGTTCATCGAGTTCGCAGTAAACATGCCAGAGCACGACCCACAGGTCGGGCATGCGGAACGCTCAACGGTCTTGACCTGCTCGTCTGAAATGTTCGGATCGGCGGCCTGAACCATTGCATCGACCAGATCAAGGTGATGTTCTTCGCCGTCCAGGATGACCTTACCGGCTTCCATCGGACCACCGGAAACAAAGACCGCCGGAATGTTCAGGCGCATTGCCGCCATCAACATACCCGGGGTAATCTTGTCGCAGTTGGAAATGCACACCATCGCATCGGCGCAATGGGCATTGACCATATACTCAACAGAATCGGCAATGATTTCGCGCGATGGCAAGCTATAGAGCATGCCGTCATGGCCCATCGCAATGCCATCATCGACTGCGATGGTGTTAAATTCCTTGGCAACACCGCCAGCGGCCTCAATCTCGCGTGCGACCATCTGACCAAGGTCTTTAAGATGCACGTGACCGGGCACAAATTGGGTGAAGCTGTTAACGACCGCGATGATCGGCTTGTCGAAGTCTTCATCTGTCATACCAGTGGCGCGCCAAAGGCCGCGCGCACCGGCCATGTTACGGCCATGGGTTGTTGTACGAGACCGATATTCCGGCATGGAAGGAACCTCTCTTCTTCGCGGGGTAGTGTTTCTTTAATATAGTGGCGTTCTAGCACAGTATTCGCGCCGGTTGACAGTTTTTTGCCTGAAAATTTCGCCGCATTCCACCATACGGTACGATTGCTACCCGGTGGTTGTTCAAGATCTCTGCCAGGAAATCGTGTTAGCGCTAACAACGTACGCTCGGGAAAAGTGACCAACTTCACAGTTTTCAAAGGTTCCAGCGCCAGAACCTACCCCAAATACCAAAAACACTATCCCCTTGGATAGGCGACCTTAGCCCCCACTGCTCATATCTTAATAGGTGATTATCGCCGCCAGGCGATTCTCCCACTCCCATTCTCGCCCCGGACCCATTCCAGGTTCGGGGTTTTTTTTGTCCAAATTCCGGCCCTTGCAGATCAATGCGCAACTGCATGCTTTAAAGGTCACACCGAACCCTTTAATGTCAGGGGGCATTTACCGGTTTACGACCAAAAGACTTCACGGCGGAGAAACGCACATCCATGTCCGACGAACTCAAGACACTGTTGCGACGCGGACTGAGTGCGCATGAGGGCAACCGCCCCGAAGAAGCCGAAAAGATTTACCGTCAGGCGCTTGATATCGCGCCGGGTAATGCTGAAGCAGAACATCTTCTGGCAACGCTTCTGACCGGGCTTGGCCGACATGGCGAGGCCATTGATCTTTTTGAAAGCTGCTTGGCAAGCTTTGGCGCCAACCCTGCGGCACGCTGCAACTATGCCATCGCACTTGAAAGCGCGGGCCAGATCGACAAGGCGATTGATCAGTTCAAACAAGCGATCAGCTATCACGGTGACTTTCCCACCGCCCTATATCACCTTGCCCGCCTTGAAATGCCGCGCGGGTATTTGGGTCAGGCCGTTGATCTTTTGGGGCGCTTGCTGGGCCTGAAACCAGATCACTATGAAGGCCTTCTTTTGTTTGGCAATGCGCTTCACGCACTGGGCCAAGAAGAAGCTGCCCTTAAATCGCTTGAACATGCCGCAGAAGCCGCAGGCATTTCCCCTGAGCTGATTTGCCGGGTCGGAACAGCATTGCTCCGCCTTGGCTATCCCAAACCGGCACAAGGACTTTATCAGCGCGCGCTGAGTATCGATGCCAAGTTCGTTCCGGGCCTGCGGGGCCTTGGGCAGTCATTGGCCCATCAGGGGGCCTATGCCAAGGCCATCGCCCTTTTGAAAACCGCACGACAATTCACCAAGGATACCGATGATATCGATCTGGTGATGGCCGACATCACGCTTAAATGCGGCGATGTTGCCCAAACCATCGAAATCCTTGAAGCCGTTCTAAAAGCCAATCCGGATAATGCGACCGCTGATGCATTGTTGCTCAGGACCAAAGCGAAGCTTGTCACGACAGATGCAGCAAGCCATGCCAAGGCTGCCAAAACCTGGGCCAAGGAACATATGCCGATTGCGGCAAAGCCCGCCTTTGCCAATATCCGGCAATCTGACAAACGGTTGCGCATCGGCTGGATATCACCATTCTTTTGTGAACATCCATCGTTTGGATTGCTATCGCAATTGGCACGGCATCTGAACCGTCATGAAGTTGAGCTGTTCTTATATTCAGCCACCCCGCGCCCAGATGATGTCACGCGATCCTGGCAGGTCATGGCAGATGGCTGGCGCGAAGTATTTGGTCAGGACCCGATGCAAATTGCTGATCGCATCCGCAAGGACAAGGTCGACATCCTGATTGATCTGTGTGGCGTTCATCCCACCCAGCCAATCGAAGTCTTCGCCCTTCATGCAGCACCGGTTCAGGCAAGCTTTTCTGCCAATACCACCGGCATCAGCCAGATCGATTATCTGATCGGACATAAGGATGTGTTTGGCGGAAAGCTATCAAGCAACAAGATGCTTTCCGAACAGCCGCAAAAACTTGCCATTGGTCCTTATGTTCCGGAATTGCCCGATGGCGGAATGCCGGTCAGCACCCTGCCCGCCGCGTTTGGCGAAGAAATCATTCGATTTGGCTGTATTGATAAGCTCGCCAATATCAGTGACGAGACGCTCAATTGCTTTGCCAGAATATTGAATAAAGTCGCAAACAGCCGGATCGTCATTCAGGATGATGTTCTTGAAGATTCCTATGCCGCCAAAACGTTCCTTGATCGCACGCGGCAAGCCGGGATCAAGCGCGATCGGCTTGATCTGGCGGGCAAGGTAAAACCCGAAGACCGCCCAGCGCTATTTGCACAAATTGATATCGGCCTCGCACCGTTTCCCGCCATCAGCATTGAGAACTATTACGAGATGCTTTGGCACGGTATTCCGTTCATATCGCTAGCGTACGACATGCCAAGTTCCCGACAGGGATTGGCATTGCTTGACGATATCGGGCTTGAGGCACTCTGTGCAGAAACCGAAAAGGGTTATGTCGATAAATGCATCATGCTAAGTTCGGATCTTAAGGCACTGGCCAGCATCCGCGAAAACATGCGTGATCGCATCATTGGCAGCAAGGCCTTCCATGGCCCGGCCGCCGCACGCGAATTCGAAGAAGCCTGTCGCGAGATGTGGCAGAATTGGTGTCTGTCTAAAGCCTAGAGAACGCCAATCCCAATTCACATTGGATCAGTGCGCGATCATTGATCCCAAAATGTGATCGACGGCGGCTGCCAGATCATCGGCAATGAAATCGGCTTCCTGCGCATCTGGCAGTTGGGTTTCCTTTGCCCCATGCCCGGTACGAACCATGATCGCCCGCGTTCCGGCGGCATGCCCGGCACGGATATCGTTTATCCGGTCCCCAACCAGAACACTCTCGGACAACGTGATCGCAAATTCATCCGCCGCAGCCAACAACATGCCAGCTTCAGGCTTGCGACACGTGCTGTCGCGGCGATAGGCACCTTCGCCCTCCGGGTGATACGGCGAATAATAGATCCCCTGAACCGATGCCTTTTCGCGCGCCAACAAACCAGCCATTGCCTGATGAATTTCAAACAGTCCGTCTTCGGTAAGGTATCCGCGCGCGACCGCTGACTGATTGGTTACGACGATCACTGGAATGCCCGCCTCGTTCAAGCGGCGAATGGCGCTTGCCGTACCCGCAATCAATTTCAACTCGTCCACATGCGACAGATAATGGACTTCTTCATTGATCACACCATCACGATCAAGGAACACGGCCGGTCGCGGCGCACGGAGATCGCGAAATCTGGGTGCCGGATCAATAAGATGACGTTTGACGGTATCGTTGGGCTGCGCGGTCATGAACGGCCTTTTTGTGGTATCGAATTGCGCAAACAATGTTGCATATCCATGCAATATGACAAGGCGATTGGGAAAACAAACCTGTATTCCGCAGCGCGAAAAACAAATTGGTATTACCATTATTCACTTGCAGGGGGCACAACTAACGTGACAATTTCGTCCCCAAGGGAATAATCAAGGAACAAATATCCAATGTTTGCCGATATTTTTGCGATTCTGGCGCCGGTCTTTGTCACCACTGGGCTGGGCTATTTCTGGGCCCGTGCCGGCAAACATTTTGATACCAACCTTGTCACATCCATCGTGACCTATTTCGCGACACCTTGCCTGACCTTTGCCGCCCTTGCGACGGTTGAGCTTGGTGGTGATACGCTGATTTTGATGGGCACTGCGGCGCTTGCAGCCAATGTCATCTTTGCCCTGATCGGCTGGCCGGTGCTTAAGGTGTTTAATCTTTCACCACGCACATATCTGCAATCCCTGACCTGGCCGAATGTCGGCAATGTGGGTCTGCCGCTTTGTATGCTGGCATATGGCCAGGAAGGCCTTGCTCTTTCTGTGGCCTTCTTCGCGGCCTATGTCGTGTTACAGCTTACCGTCGGTGTTGCCTTTGTCTCTGGCAGCTTCTCATTGAAGTCACTCGCCAAGATGCCGATCATTCCAGCAACCCTGATTGCCACCGCATTTCTTGCCACCGATACCGAAGTTCCCGCCTGGCTTTACAACACCACCAACCTGATCGGCCAGCTGACCATCCCGCTGATGCTGTTCACGCTTGGTGTGTCACTGGCCAAGCTGCGCCCGGTCAGCCTTGCACGCAGTACAGCACTTAGTGTCTTGCGTCTTGGCATGGGCTTTGGGGTTGGCTTGGGCCTGTCAGAAGTCATGGGGCTTGAGGGCATAGAACGAGGGGTTGTGATCTTGCAATGTTCGATGCCCGTTGCTGTATTCTGCTACCTGTTTGCGCAGCTTTACAACCGTGAACCAGAAGAAGTGGCGGGCGTTGTTATCAGCTCAAGCTTCCTTGCCGCCATCGCCCTGCCCGCACTTCTTTGGTACGTGCTTTAACGCTGCTGTGTGGGGCAGCTTACTTGACGATCAGTCGATAGTTGCCCGCCGGATCTTCATCATTGACCGGATAGAAGCCCACCGCACATTCAAAGCTTCCTTTTTCAAGGTTGGGATCGCCGCGCTCTGCCGCCATCGCCAGAACATGTTCTCGGCAAGCGGTCAAATCGGCAAAGATCGCTTCGGAAATTTCGATCTTGTTGGGTTTGGTGATGTCTGGCGTATAGACCGCCGTCACCTTTTCCCAAGGTGCAGCATCACCTGACCAAAGCGCATTGGCGATATAGCGTTCCGGGCTTCCGTAACTGACCGCTGCCAGAACAGCGATCCCGCCAGCAAGCACAGCACGGCGCAGCATTCTTTTATTCATGTGTGTCCCTTACGCCCCTTTGCCGCCAAGGGCTGAAAAATCAAACCTTGGGAGCGGAGCATCATATTCAAGATGATAGTCATCAAGTGGCGGCGGTGACTGGCTTGTATTGGCCAAAAGCGCATGCACCTGCCCACGTTGATGGGTTTGATAAACAAACAGGTGTGACAAAATATCTGCCACCGTTTCAAAGCTTGTCTGTTTGTCTTTGCGTTCCAGTTCGACGGCGCGAATGGCGTCCTTTTCATCAATTTGATCGCAAAACGACATCAGTTTGATGTCCTGATCACGCTGTGCCTTGGCCAGTTTCGTGATATCGGTAAACGCCATGTCGTTGGCAAGGCAATCAAGCCCCCTGCCACCACACACCATCGCATCCAGATAGTACCAATCCACTGTCAGGATTTGGTTCAGGATTTCAAGGATCGTCGATGAAAAGGCTGCTCGCCTGATCGTGAGTTCGTCAGAAGTCAATTTCTGACAAACGTCATATAATCGTTGGTTTGACGCAGCATTGTTGCGCGCCTGATGAAAAAACGAAGTGCCCGGCATACCGCAAGTGTCCCAACTTTCAGCGCCCCGTGACATTCCGTTGATCACATCAACCGGTCACAGGATGCGCATGGTTTAGCGGACCGTTTCCTTTGCCGTAATTTGGTGCGGTTCGGATGGCTTCGCGGACATATGCCCGCGCCCGGGCAACAGAGTCACTCAACCCCATGCCCTGTGCCAGCCCGGTTGCAATCGAACTTGCAAGCGAGCAGCCCGTACCATGATTATTCTCGGACGGAATGCGCGAACCTTCAAAGCCCTCTACATCACCGTCACGGCGCCACAAGATATCGACGATCTTGTCACCCTCGGCGTGACCACCTTTTATCAAAACGGCCTCGGCACCAAGTTCGCCAATTTTGTGCGCCGCAGCAATCATATCACCTTCGTCGGTGATTTTCATGCCTGACAGCACTTCTGCTTCGGGAATATTTGGTGTCAGTACTGTCGCAAGCGGGATCATCTGTTCAATCAATGCCGTTACGGCATCTTCCTGAAGCAACCTTGAGCCGCTTTGAGAAACCATCACAGGATCAACAACAACTGGAATACCGTTTGCTTTTTGTTTGATAAATTCCGCCACCGCATTGATCACCGGCACAGAATGCAGCATGCCCGTTTTAATGGAATCAGCACCAATATCATCAATCGTCACAGTCGCCTGATGAACGATCATTTCCGGATCGATGCCCAAAACATCAAAGACTCCGGTGGTGTTTTGCACTGTCAAAGCCGTTATCGCAGTTGCAGCATAACCACCAAGCGCGGTCACCGATTTGATATCGGCCTGAATACCTGCTCCGCCCGAACAATCGGACCCGGCAATGATCAAGACACGACCCTTCATAATCTACCTTCCTTAGCCTGCAACTGCGGTGATTTCAGCGACGATACCGTCAACGATCTGTTCGACCTTTATCGCGTCGTCGCCCTCGGCCATCACGCGGATCAACGGCTCGGTCCCAGATTTACGGATCAGAACACGGCCATCGCCGTTAAAGGCCTTCTCGGCGGTCGAGATTGCCTCAATAACACTGCTTTCAGACAGCGGATCAGCCCCCGCCGCATAACGCACGTTTTTAAGGATCTGGGGCAGCGGCTCGAACACGCGGCTCATTTCCGATACGCGTCCTTCGCGGCTGGCAAGAACCGCCAATACCTGAAGCGCTGCCAAAAGACCATCACCGGTCGATGCAAAGTCAGACAGAACAATATGGCCGGACTGCTCGCCACCAACGTTGCAATCAAGGGCGCGCATCTGTTCAACCACATAGCGGTCACCGACCTTGGTACGGATCAGGCGAACGTCATTGCGTTCGAGATAACGTTCCAGACCAAGGTTGGACATAACCGTTGCCACAAGCGCATTGCCGCGCAGTTGTCCGGTCCGTTTCCAATGGGTGGTAACAAGGCCCATCAACTGATCACCATCGATCAGTTGACCTTTTTCATCACACATCTGAACACGGTCGGCATCACCATCAAGCGCAATCCCGACATCGGCCTTTTCGGCCAGTACACGGTCACACATGGTTTTGGTGTAGGTCGAGCCACATTTGTCATTGATGTTCAGGCCATTCGGGCTGGTACCGATTTCAATGACATCAGCACCCAGTTCACGCAGAACCTTGGGGGCGACGGAATAACCTGCGCCATGCGCACAATCGAGAACAATCCGAAGCCCTTCAAGCGTAACCGATCCTGGAAGCGATGATTTAACTGCTTCGATGTAGCGGCCCGGCGCGTCATCGATGCGCTTGGCGCGCCCCAATGCATTGGCAGGAACCAGTTTGCTCGAAAGATCGCTTTCCATCAGGTTTTCGATTTCAAGCTCGACCTCGTCAGACAGCTTGAAGCCATCCGGGCCAAACAACTTGATCCCATTATCCTGAAACGGATTGTGCGAGGCAGAAATCATCACACCAATATCAGCCCGCATGGATTTGGTCAGCATGGCAACAGCCGGGGTCGGCATTGGACCGACCAGCATCACATCCATCCCCATCGAGGTAAAACCAGACACCAAGGCCGGCTCAAGCATATAACCCGAAAGACGGGTGTCCTTGCCGATCACGACCTTATGACGGTGGTTGCCGCGTGTGAAATAATGTCCTGCGGCCATACCGACCTTAAGGGCGACTTCAGCGGTCATCGGTGCTGTGTTTGCCGTTCCGCGAATGCCATCAGTGCCAAAATATTTGCGGCTCATGTTCCATGTCTCTGTCTGCAGCGCGGGCCTGTGTGCCCGGTAATTGAATTCTGACTGCCGGTTATATCAAAGTGGTGCAGCAATACCACCGGCAAGTGGGCATTTTAGCGTCTTTAAGACAACCAATCCGTTAACGAGATTACATGCCTTCATGCTGATAAAAGCAATGACCTGCTTTGGAAAAACCGCTATCACAATCAGACGTCGTTTAAAGGATTGATCCCGGGGTAACTTTGCGCAATTTTCGCCCGCAAATGGCACTGATTTTCATGGTGGCAGTGATCACTGCCGGGCTTTGGGCGCTCATCCCGGCCAAGGCGCTTGCCCATGACGATCAGGCACATTTTGTCATCAACGGATCAGCACCCCTTAACGATATTGACCTGACCTATTTTCTAAGCCGCCTGACCACCGATCGCAGCCTGATCATTCCTGCGGATTTGATCAATATTCCCGAAACAGAGTTTGAGCCGGTCCGCGGCACCAGAGGCCCCGGCTACACCACGAAAACGATCTGGTATCGCGCACCGTTTTTGGTTGAAACGCGCAATGGTCCGGACGGCGGCACCGCATTTCTTGAAATGGGGGCAGCTTATCTCAACGACATTGCCCTTGCCATTGTTTCAAGCGACACGGGGCAGACCGTCTGGCGTGACCGGGTGGGTGATCGCATCCCGTCATCCCCCGACCAAATTGTCAGCCTGTATCACACGGCCCAATGGCCGCAGCTTGCGCCGGGGCATTATTGGCTAACCATCGGGATTAAAACCAATAGCGCTCATGTGTTTGAAGCCCGCCTTCTGACCGAAGCAAGTGTCATCGCCAATACCGGTAGCAACAGCTATCTCAAGGGTGTTTATCTTGGCATTTTGCTGGTGGCGTTTGGCATTTACCTGACCTTTGGCGTGTTATCACGTGACAAGGCTGTTTGCTGGTATGCGGTTTATATCTTTGCGATGTTCCTGATTAACCTCGGTGTTTCGGGATATGCCCAGTTGATGTTCAAGTCCCTGTCACCATTGGCAAGCGATGCCATCACCGGAAGTGGTACCGCCCTTTCGATCGGCAGTAGTCTGATCATGTGGGCCTATATCATTCGGCTCAATCTTCACTTCCCGATTGTGTTTCGCATCATCGCAACATTCGCGGGTCTTGCCATGATGGGCTTTGTGACTTCCACATCGGATTGGTACATCACCTTTGCGCAGCTGTTTTTCATCCCCGACATCTTTATGCTTTGCGTGCTGCTGATATTCCTTGTCTATATCGGCTATCGCGAAAATCGTCTGGCCCAGCATAGCTTTCTGATGGTCGCCTTGGGCATTCCGACCGTTGCGGTCATCGTACATCTGTTGATGCTAATTGGCCTTGCACCGATCAATAACTTCACGCGCAACATCTATTCGGTCAGCTCGACCCTTCATCTGGTCATGATTGCCATTGCAATGGGCTTTCGAACATTCCGTCTGGCCAATAATCGCGTCGAAGCCTTTGCCACCAGTGAGCGCGCCACACAGCTTGCTGGCGAGCAGCGTGCGTTCATCACCATGCTTTCGCACGAGTTCCGCACACCGCTTGCCATCATTCAGCGTTCAGCTGAAATCCTTGGCCTGCATCTGCGCGGTGAACCTAAAACAGTCCACAGTCGCCTGAGCACGATCCGCAGCAACGCCGGACAGCTTTCAGGTCTTGTCGACGCGTTCCTGACCAAAGAAACACTCGATAGTGCGACATTCACAACCTCGCGCGAACCGGTTGCCATTGATCAGTTTCTAAGTGACCTGATTGCCAGACGTAACCGAGAGGTTCAGGAACAAAATGTCAATCTGATCAATTCCGAATTTGCAGTCGTCGATGTAGACCGCATCCTTCTTGAACGCGCAATCGTCAACCTGATCGAAAATGCCCGCAAATATGCGCCTGGTGCACCGGTTTGGGTCGCGTGCAATCGTTCGGCCAATGGATTTGTCTATATCCGGGTGGTGGATGAAGGCCCCGGCATCCCGCCAGACGACCTTAGCAAGGTTTCAAACGCGTTTTATCGCGGTAAGGAATCCTCGGTTACCCAGGGTGTCGGCTTGGGCCTACATATCACCAACAGGATCATCATCGCCCATGGTGGATCAATGGCAATCAGCGTTGGCGAGCGAGGCGGGACGACTGTGCTGCTGAAGCTTCCCTATAACCTTGATGAAACTGTCCTGGGTGCGAATGAAGCCCATTTGCGATCGCTAAGCGGGCTCGACAGCACATCCAAAGATGAGGGGCGCTAGATATGAATTGCCCCATCGCGTCCAAGCAAACCATGAGCACATCCCTTCGCACAACAAAGATGCATTGTGCTGCTTGGCTGTTGATTTTGTTTGCCGTCAGCCTGCTGGCGAACACGGCACACGCACAAACATCGCAAACCCCATCAACCCTCAGACTATCGGGCGAGCTGGCAAGTCAGATCAATATCACCCAGTTTATTGCATCCTATGTCGATACGTCACGCACGATGGGGCTTAGTGACATTCGCGCCCTGCCCGACAGCAACTTCGTACAAACTGATACCATTCCGTCCTTTGGCTATACACGCAATATCATCTGGCACGTTCTTGATTTCGACGTCGAAGCCGATTTGACCAAAAACCATCTGCTTGAAATCCAACCGACCTATCTGAATTTCATTGATGTGTTTCTCTATCGTGACACAGCACCCGAGCCACTCTGGCGCGCCAATCTGGGTGATAACGTTCCTGCCAGTTTACGCGACTTCAACGGTGGAACGCATGTCGCGGCTCTGCCCTTATTGCCGGCCGGTCAATACCGGATCTATATCCGGGTTGAAAGCAACAGCACCAATTTCATTCAGGCAAAGTTCTGGCCAACGAACGACCTGATTTCATCGCTCACAGTGCGCAACCTTGCGACCAATGTCTTCTTTGGCCTGATCGTGACGCTGGGCATCGCCTATTTCACGCTTGGTCTGATCGCACGAGACGCAGTCGTTGTCATTTACGGCATCTGGGTTGTGACAGTTGGCGCAGTGGTTGCCATTGTAAACGGTCTGGTCCTGAGCGAACTGCGTCCCGAACTACCCTGGCTAAATGACTTTTTGCTGGGCGAAAGCAATGTGATTTCCCATGCCGCCACAGCTTTTCTGTGGCTGTACATCACAGGAATAAAGGCACGCCATCCCCGCATATTCAAACTTGGGTGCGCCTATATCGCCCTGATCCTGGTTTTCATGATCGGCTCGACAAACGGCCTCTATACCGTGTTTGGCTCCTACATTGTGCCAAGCCATTCACTGTTCATGGCCTCCATGTGCCTGTTCCTTGCCAGCCGACTGTTTGAGGATGTCAGAAGCTGGCAGGTCTGGTCCTATCTGATTGTATTGGCCTTCCCAACCGCGTCTGCCATTGCCTTACAGCTCGCGCATTCAGGGATCATCGCTGTCACCCCCATGCGACTGGCTATGCATCAGTTCACCCTGCTGTTCCATATCATCGGCATGGGCATCCTGATGGCAGTTCGGTTGTCCCACATGGATAAGGAACGCTTGTCTGTTTCCCTTCGGGCCGAAGAAACAACCACGCTTGTCGAGGAACAGCGCAAACTGATTTCGATGCTGTCCCACGAATTCCGAACCCCATTGGCAGTTATTCAACGCTCGGCAGAGATGTTGATGCTGCGCCTGAAAGATCATGCGGGGGACGTTCAAGAACGCCTGACGCGCATCCAGATGCAGGCGCGAAAGCTGGCACGGCTGGTCGACATTTTCCTGAACAAAGATGGCATTGAAAACCAGGAATTCTCGCTCGCACGGGAACTGGTTTCGCTTAACAGCTTCATGGAAGACTTCGTTGCCCATACCTCGCGTGAGGGGGCCGAAATCAAACTGACGTGCCATGACACCGAAACGTTTGAGGCCTATATCGATGAAACTCTGGTCGGGCTTGCCATCACCAACCTGATTGAAACATCAAGGCGCTTTGCCCATGGCAACCCGATCCATATTGAGCTATACCGCCACACCAGTTGGCTGGTCGAAATCGCAATCCCCTGTCAGGGGGCCGAGCTTGATGACGATGAAATCCGTCTGATTGGCGATGCGCTGTTTCGTCGTGACATGGAGGCAAAATCACTTCGCAACGCACTTGGCCTGCACATTTCGCAACGTATTGTTGATGCCCATGGTGGATCAATCAAACTGCGTGACCGTGGCATTCGCGGGATTGAGTTGTGCCTGCTTCTTCCGTGTGAGGAAACAGCCATCGAGCGTTAAGGTCTAAACTCAGGACGCCTCGACATCGCCTGCAACAATTGCAGAAGACGTAAATGCATATCCCCGACCATATGCGGTGCGCACTGGCAATTCTTCACCGATTTCCTTCATAATCTTCTGACGTACGCGACGGATGGCCGTATCAAGGTTCCGGCAGTTTTCCGCCGTATCGGCCTTACCCAGTGCCTCGACAATTTCAGGGCGCGTCAACCAGGCACCATTGGCCTCGATCAGAAGTTTGATGATGGTCCGTTCAGTCGCCGTCAGGCTGGCTTCTTCGCCTGCCGGATTCCGCAATGTCCAATTGAGCATATCAAGCACCCAGCTATCATCCGGGATCACTTGTGGCTCAGTGCTGACCTCCGCGTCACTGCGCGTTGAACGACGCAGCAATGGCTGCAATGCAGCTTCGATCACGGAAAGCGGACTGTCTTTGGTCAGATAAACATCGGCACCGGATTTATATCCGGTCAGGTGATTGTCCATGCCCGAAAGTGACGTCAGCATCATGATCCCGCAATCAACGTTCTGACGAACATGTTTTGCAAGTTCATAGCCATCCGCATCGGGCAACATGATATCAAGGATTACCGCATCCGGTTTCTGCTCGTTCAATGCGCGGTAAAACGCCGCGCCGGTCTCGCAACCGACAACGTCAAACCCACACATTTCGAGATACTCACACAAATCCTTGTTCAGGTCCGTGTTGTCCTCGACGACAAAAACACAATGCGCCATATCATCCCGGCCAGATGCGACATGCCCAAAGTCTGGACGTGCCAGGCCGCCAATACCGTTCATACAAAGACCTTCGAGTTTGCTTGTTACCAACCACAAATCGTGACTTTTCCGTCACTTGTATTTGTTCAATTACTGGTATGTGTCTCTGGAGCAATTTCTGCAAGCTCCAACAACCAAAGGTCAGAAAATGCCAGAATCCAAAAAAGAAAAAAGCAAGACTGGAACCTGTCTAAAGTGGCGCTTTACAACGGGTTACATGTCTTGCTTTTAATCAAAGCAGCAGAAATGACAAGCTATACGGCTAGTATGCCCACCACCTGTTCAACTATACGATGGACGTAGAGCTGGCGACAGAAATCGCCTGCACTGTTTCTGGAACATCATGCACGCGGATCATCTGAACCCCGTGACGCCATCCATTTACGGCAGATGCAATCGATCCACCAAGCCGCTGTTTCGGATCGGCCTTCGGATCAATCTTGCCAATGAATGACTTGCGCGATGTCCCAAGCAGGATCGGACATCCAAGCCCGTGGAAGATCGCCAGACGCGACAGAAGTTCCAGGTTATGCGACAGCGTCTTGCCAAACCCGATACCCGGATCAATGCAAATACGATCGCGTGAGATACCCGCACGTTCGCAGCTTTCAATACGATCAAGCAGGTAATCGTAAATATCAAGCACCGCACAATCATATTGCGGGTCGGCCTGCATCGTGCCCGGCTCGCCCTGCATATGCATCAACATCACCGGCTTGCCAGACGCGGCTGCGACTTCCATCGACCGTTCGTCACCCTCAAGGCCGGTGACGTCGTTGATGATCGCCGCACCAGCTTCAATGGCCGCCTCCATCACCGATGCATGACGGGTATCAATCGAAATGACGTGACCTTCGGCTGCCAGTTCACGAATAACCGGCACAACGCGGGCGATTTCATCGGCTTCGGAAACGTCTTCGGCACCCGGGCGGGTTGACTCACCGCCGATATCAAGGGTCGATGCGCCTGCTTCAATCATAGCACGGCCACGTGTCACGGCCGCATCGGTGGTGTTGTAATCCCCACCGTCCGAGAAGCTGTCAGGGGTCACATTGATGATCCCCATGACATGACAGGACGCCATATCAAGCCCGGCAAATTCGGGGCGCTTGGCCATCAGTTGATCCAACACAGCATTGATCTCGTCCACACGTCCGCTGTTTTGAACCCACCCTTCCAGGGCAAGCAACGGCAGGATCATGCTTTCGGCACCACCACCTTCGCGGCGACGGATGATTTCAAGTGCTGAAAATCCGCGGCGCGATCCGGCCAGCGGGAGCGTATTGGGATCATCTGCATGGTCAATGAAACCCGTAGGTGCGTAGTAAAGCGGTCCATCAAAATCGGCAAAGCCCCGCACATCGGCGGGGCTTCGCAGGACCGATCTTTTGATCTCGTCCATCAGTCTCTTTCGTTTAGCTGCCCGGCTGCGGTTCCGGGGACAGATCCCCGCCACCATCACCCGGGTTTTCCTTGCGGGCACCACCGGTGCTCGGCACGGTGGAGCGACGTCCACCACCTGCATCCTTGCCGCCACCCGTCGAATGGCCCGGACGGTTGATCTCTTCACCACGCAGAAGCGCGTTGATTTCATCACCCGACAGGGTTTCATATTCCAGAAGCCCTTTGGACAGAATATGCAGATCGTCAAGATGTTCCGTCAGAACACGTTTGGCGAACTCATATGCCTCGTCCGAATAACGACGAACTTCGTCATCAATCAGCTGGGCGGTCTTTTCCGAAACATTCTTGTGCTGTGCCACGCTGTGACCAAGGAACACTTCTTCCTGGTTATCAACGTATTTGACATTGCCAAGCTTGTCGGAGAAGCCCCACTCGGTCACCATCTTGCGTGCATACTGGGTCACCATATTGATGTCCGAAGATGCACCCGTGGTGACCTTGTCCTTGCCAAAGATGATCTCTTCGGCAACACGACCACCCATGGCAACAGCCAGATCAGAGATCAGCTGTTCATAGGATTTGGAAACCTGATCACGTTCCGGCAGGCGCATCACCATACCCAGTGCGCGACCGCGCGGGATGATGGTTGCCTTGTGGATCGGATCAGACGCCGGGGTATGAAGGGCGACCAGGGCGTGACCACCTTCGTGATACGCGGTCAGCTTCTTCTCGTCGTCGGTCATGATCATGGAGCGGCGCTCCGCCCCCATCATCACCTTGTCCTTGGCATTCTCGAAGTCGGCCATGGTGACAACGCGTTTGCCAAGACGGGCCGCAAGAAGGGCCGCCTCGTTAACAAGGTTTGCCAGATCCGCACCGGAGAAGCCAGGAGTACCACGTGCAACCGTACGCAGATCAACATCCGGCCCCAGCGGAACCTTGCGCGCATGAACACCAAGAATGTGTTCACGGCCTTCAAGATCCGGGTTCGGAACAACGATCTGACGGTCAAAACGACCAGGACGCAGGAGCGCCGGATCCAGAACGTCCGGACGGTTGGTCGCGGCAACAAGGATCACACCTTCGTTTGCTTCAAAACCATCCATCTCGACCAGGAGCTGGTTAAGGGTCTGTTCGCGTTCATCGTTACCGCCGCCAAGACCGGCACCACGATGGCGGCCTACCGCGTCAATCTCGTCGATGAAGATGATGCAAGGTGCGTTCTTCTTGCCCTGTTCGAACATGTCACGCACACGCGATGCACCGACACCAACAAACATTTCAACAAAGTCCGAACCCGAAATGGTGAAGAACGGGACATTTGCTTCGCCGGCAATCGCACGGGCCAGAAGCGTCTTACCAGTACCCGGAGGACCAACAAGCAGCATGCCTTTGGGGATTTTGCCACCAAGACGCTGGAATTTCTGCGGATCACGCAGGAAGTCGACAACCTCTTCAAGCTCGCCTTTGGCTTCTTCAATGCCAGCAACGTCTTCAAACGTCACGCGACCGGATTTCTCGGTCAGCATCTTGGCCTTGGATTTGCCAAAGCCCATGGCTTTGCCGCCACCGCCCTGCATCTGGCGCATGAAGAAAATCCATACACCGATGATCAGGAGCATCGGGAACCAGCTGATCAGCGCACTCATCAGCGGCGACAGGCTTTCTTCCGGCTGTGCAATGATGCGTACGCCCTTGTCATTCAGACGTTCAACAAGGTTCGGGTAATCCGGGGTGTAAACAGTTACAGAGCGACCGTCGCGCGTTTCTGCATTCAGGTTGTTGCCCTGGATGGTGACTTCCGAAATCTGGCCGCTATCAACTTCGGCCAGGAAGTCCGAGAATGCCAGCGTCGACTGGCCGGTCCGTCCGGAGGGCGACTGAAACAGGTTAAACAAGGCCACCAAAAGGATGGCAATGATAACCCACAGTGCGAGATTTTTTCCCATATTCATTCCAAGCTACTGGTCGCAATTTGTGTGTGCCGTGACGCAAAACGCCATGCGCGCGGCTTGATCATCAGATAGTCACAAGCCAAACTTACGCAAGTCGGTTGTTTGGTTTCGGCGACAGTTTAAAGCCACTTTCCCACATCGGTACTTGTGGCGCAAACCGCCATCGCCCGCCAAATGCAAATTCCCCCCTGCCCAGAGGCCGTTCGCAGCCGGCGGCGGATAATACGTCGGAAAGCTCCGAAACCTCAAGCCCGCCAACGGATCGCAAGCCTTCTTTATCGTAGAGAGACGGCATGGATGCAAGGGCTGCGCGCGGTAAATTACCAATAAATGGCACTATTTCGCGCAACGCGGTTCGAAATGCCTTTGTGTGAAACACATCACAAAGCCCAAGCGGACCGATCCAAAGCCCGCAATCAGATGAAATCTGATCCGCTTTTGCGGCCCACTCAAACCGGTTATCCCAATAAAAACAGCCGTTTTTCGATAGAAACTCTGGATCGACACGAAGTGGTGACGGGTCCATCCGACCGAGTTCACGATAAACGCAAATGACTTCTTTGCGCCCATGCAGGATACAGCCCCCCAAACTGATCCGGGCAGTGGCATTATTAGTTAATCTAACCAACGCGTCTGACAGTTGATCCAGTGCCGGCATATACCCCGAACCACCGACCGTGCGTAAGACCTGCCCCAGTGTGTAAATTGCGCCATCTGTTGGCGCAGCCGAGGCCAGAAAAATGTTCCGGTCAATCAATGCCACGCCATTCGCATGTAAGGTCACCGACCGGGCCAGAAGGTCACCGATTTCGGCTTCAAGCTCATTACGGGTGTTTGCAACCCTGCTGACATCCGTGGCCTGCGCGTCGGCGGCCGCAATGGCACTCCGCACACGAACACGTTCGAATTTCTCATTGATGTTTGACGGGTCTTCGATCCATGCCTGCCCGCGCGACATAAGTGTCGCTTTAAGATCGCCCTTTGGCACAGACAACAGCGGTCGAAGAATGCGGCCATTCCGTAAGTACCGGCGGGCGGACATGCCCGCCTGCCCCAGTTTTCCCACCCCGCGCGCCGCACGCATGGCAATTGTTTCTTCCTGATCGCCCGCATGATGGGCAATCAGCAAATGGAAGATGCCATTGGTTTCCATGAATGCATCAAGGATGTCATAGCGGGCGTTGCGTGCCTGTTCCTGAACACCACCTGCTGGCTTATCCCCGATCCAGGGCAGGATGACATGCTTAATTCCGTATTTGCCAAGCTCTTGCCCAACCCACTTTGCCTCATCAAGAGACTCAGAACGCAATCCATGATCGACCGTCGCGGCAATCATCTGACCACCTTGGGTACGACACCATTCATGGGTAAGTAACGCCAGAGCCATACTGTCAGCACCACCGGAAACACCGACCACAACCTTTGGCGCAGCCTCAAACGGTGCAAAACCCGCCATCAATTGCGCAAAGACAACGGCGTCCAGTGGTGTTCCACTGGACGCCGCGTTTGATGTTTTTGATGAAGTGACGTTATCCGTCATGACATGCCTGCGTTACTGCCTTACTGGGCGCAACCGCGGCTTTTGCGTTCCTGACGTGCACGGTCAAGAACGACATTCGATGCATTCGGGAAGTTGTCGATCAGATGGCTAAACGCCGTGCAGGCATCTTCATTCTTGCCAAGGTTTGCCAACGACATGCCAAGCTTCAAAAGGTTATCGGGCGCTTTGGTGCTGTCCGGATAGGTTTGGAAACCTTCGGTAAAGGCAATGGCGGCATTTTCAAACTGGCCACGAACGTAATAGGTCTCGCCCAGCCAATATTGTGCGTTACCTGCCAGTGGATCATTCGGGTGACTTGAGACAAAGCTGCTCAGCGCCTGCTCGGCTGCCGGGAAGTCCTGTTTGCGCAGCAAACCAAAGGCTTCACGATACTGTTCTTCCGGCGTACCAGACGCAACAGCTGCCGTTTGGGTCGGCGCGGCAGACGAAGTTGCTGCTGCACCAGACGGAATTTGCGGCGGTTGGCCCTCGCTTTCAATCACACCAAACAGCTTGGTGCCACGCTCGTTCAGGGCTTCACCGGGATTTGCACCACCTGCCGGGGCTGCGGCCGATGCCGCTGCATTGCCAGCAGGCGCATTGCCCGAGGCAGCCTGGGGCTGGGTCGCACCCAATCCAGATACAGCACCACCACCTTCAAGTTGGCTCAGGCGGAAATCAATGTCAGCGACAAGGCGCTCAAGACGCTCTTCCATCTGACGAATACGGAAGTCAAATTGTTCAAGCTGGCCGGTAAGCTGGGTCGACGCGCGTTGCAGATCATTGATCTGAACCTGTTGGCGCGCAGCAGCCGGGCTTGAAGTATCGCCACCAGACGGCAACGCGGCCGAGGCAGCGGAACCAGCAGCCCCAGAACCTTCGCGGTAAACATAGCGCTGCAGCAGATCAAGATCCTTGCGCAGCTGTTCGACCTGGCGGGTCGTGTTTGAATCTTGTGCATGTACGGGCATAGACCCAAGCGAAGTCATCGCTACTACGGTTCCAACAGCGAATGCCATCAGAACGTTCCGGCCTTTGTGCAAAGTTACGGCCCCCTTTTTGCCAAGACGCGCCGTGCCGATCTGGCAGGCATGGCTGGTTTGCGGTTCAGTGGCGGGTCGAACTCGGATCATTGTCGGGTCCTTTGTCGTCAATGCAGTCAGTGATGGGTCAATATGAACAAGACACCATGACACTTTCAAACATTTTCAGGCGGCAAAAATAAGGCGCCTGCCCCGGATGGGACAGGCGCCTTGATATTCAAGTCAGGCTTTCACCTGCACGCGCTTAACGGATAACCGATACAGCGCGGCGGTTTTTCGCCCAGCTTTCATCGTCATGGCCAAGAGCAACCGGGCGCTCTTTACCATAAGAAATGGTCTCAACGCGCGACGGGTCGATGCCCAGAGCGATCAGGTAATCTTTGACCGAGTTCGCACGGCGTTCGCCGAGTGCAAGGTTGTATTCACGGGTGCCGCGTTCGTCGGCATGACCTTCAACAACAACTTTGTACTGCGGGTATTTCTTCAGCCAAGCGGCCTGCAGTTCGAGGGTACGGCGAGCTTCACCGGCCAGATCGTATTTATCGAAGCCAAAGAAGACGCGGTCACCAACGTTTACAGCGAACCACTCAGGGCTGCTTTCGGACAACGAGGTGCTGGTGGACGGCTGGTTTACAGTCGATACACCTTCGCCACCAGTGGTTGCCGAGCTATCAGGTGCAGTTTCACACGCAGCCAGAAGAGCGGCAGCAGCAAAAACGCTGAGAATACGAAGTTTCATTTAAGTTTTCCCCTTAACACCGGACGCATTCGCCCGAGGTTGGTGTTTTCCATGTCTCGCGACACCGAAAATGCCCGCGATTAAAGCGAATCGCATTCAGTGCTTCGCGATGACTATACTCTTGAGATATCAGGGAATCAAGGGCGACCATGCTGGATCCGACCCATCCGCAGGTGTAACGATCTCTCGCTCGTTATAACCTGTCAGATCTATCGAATACAGACGATAGCGATCCTTGGTCCCGTCCCTGGACGGGTGCTGGCGGTGATACATCAACACTCTTCCGTTCGGCGCCCATGTTGGCCCCTCAACGAGGAACCCTTCGGCCAACAGCCTTTCTCCACTGCCGTCTGGCCGCATGACACCGATATAGAACCGACCTCCTTGCGATTTGGTGAATGCGATCAGGTCTCCACGTGGCGACCAGACCGGCGTGGCATAAAGTCCACCACCGAAGCTGATACGCTGCACGCCGCCACCGTCGGCATTCATCACATAAATTTGCTGAGACCCGCTGCGATCGGAGTTGAAAGCAACGCGAGACCCATCTGGTGAATAGGAAGGCGAGGTATCCACTGCAGGATGGCGCGTAAGCTGCTGCTTTTCACGCGTACGCAGGTCCAGTCTGTAAATTTCACTGTTCCCGTCGAACGCTTGCGACATCACAACCGAGTTCCCGTCTGGCGCGAATCGGGGCGCAAACGTCATCCCCGGAAAATCACCCAGCAATTCCAACTCACCAGTATCAATATCCAAAACATAAACACGTGGCTTGTCGTTGAAATACGACATGTAAACCACTTCCTGTGCTGTCGGCGAGAAGCGCGGGTTCAGCACAAGGAACCGTCCATCTGACAGGAACCGATGGTTTGCACCATCCTGATCCATGATCGCCAAACGTTTTACGCGCTTGTCGGCCGGGCCAGATTCAGAAACATACACAATTCGCGTATCGAAATATCCGGTTTCGCCTGTGATGCGCTTATAGATCTCATCAGCGATCTTGTGCGCAATCCGGCGCCAGTTATTGGGCTGCGTGCGGTAGGCAACACCAGACATCTGGGTTTCCGCCAGCACATCCCAAAGACGGAATTCGACGCGAAGTAATCCATTTGCTTCCGTAACAACGCGACCATTGACCAATGCCTGGGCATTGATGGCGCGCCATTCGGAGAAGTTCGGGTTTACCGCCAACGAAGCAGCACTCTGGATGAATGCCTTTTCGTTGATCGGTGAAAACAGCCCCGAACGTTCAAGGTCTGCGGCAATCACCTGGGTCAGGTTCTGGCCAATTTCAGTTTCGGCAACGCCCTCACCCGGGAAACGGGTAACGGCGATCGGCATCGGCTTTAATTCACCCCGGGTAATATCAATCCGGAGTTCCGCCTTTGCCGGCGAAATGAATCCGATATTCAGGCCAGCGACAACGGCAAGGGCACACAGCGTCGCGACACTGCTTTTTACCCAAAATCGTTTTCGTGCGTTGGTCTTGATCGTCATCCTGCCTCGCTATTTTCCACGCGTGTTCAAGAACTTATCATAGGTTCTGTAATTATTCAGACCCTACAGGCCCAGCATTTCACGCATGTCAAAATTAAACGTGAATGTGCGCCACATTTCATATTTATCCAGCGGCAGTTTTAGAGGACTGCATTGCGGATTTAGCACAGCTCGCAGTGCACTCTCTGCAATCGTACGGCGCGAAGCATCGCCCTGAATGTCGTTCAGGTTGCTGATACGCGCCTGTCGGACGGTTCCGTCCGGATTGGCACTGACGTGAATCTCGACCGCAAAGCTGCCAGCTTCCTTCGCCCCTGCCGGCGGACTCCAGCAACGCTCGATCTGACGTTTGACCGCGTCAAGCTCGCTCATTGTCAGATTCGCATCCAGTCTGGTTGCAACAACCTCACTGGCGTTTTCCTGCGGTGCCTCTTCCGGCTGTGGTTCCGGCGTGCTTTCTGCCGTCTCCTTCAACTTACTTACGTCCTTAAGAACGCTCATAAGGTCGCGTTTCTTCGGCTCTTCCTTTTTCGGCTCCGGCTTCTTGACCGGCTCCGGTTTCGGAGGCGTCGGCTTGCTTTCGGGTTTCACAGCCGCAAGCTCGGTCGGTTGGGGTTCCGGCTTGGGCTCTGGTTCCTTTTTAACCTCGGGCGTTGGCACTGGTTCCGGTTTGGGAACAGGCTTTGGCTCAGGTTTCGGTTCCGGCTTCGGTTCCGGTTTTGGCTGAGGCTTGGGCTCGGGTTTTGGTTTGGGCTTTGGCTCAGGCTTTGGTTCCGGTTTGGGCTCTGGTTTCGGCGTCGGCTTGGGCTCGGGCTTTGGTTTCGGTTCCTCTTTGGGTTCCGGTTTTGGCAAAGCCTTGGTCGGGGCCGCAGAAAATTCATCCACGGTCACGACTTCAACCGAAATGGACTGCAACTCAAGCGGTGTCTCGTCAAACAGATCAGGCAAACCCAACCAGGCGACAAGAAACAACGCCACATGCAATCCAAGCGATATGAGAGCGTAGCGAAACATCTTTCGTTACGAACCCTTTGCCGGCAACTCGGCAATCAGAGCCACCTTGGTGAAACCGGCATCCTTGATCAGGCCCATGACTTCCATCACGCGGCCATAATCAATAGCCTTGTCACCACGCACGAAAATGCGGGTGTCGGCCTTGTTATCAGTAATCGCACCAAGTTTTTCGGTCAGCGTATCCTGCGCGATTTCACTATCCATAATATAGATCGTGCCTTCGCGTGATACCGACACAACAAGCGGTTCGTCCTGTCCGGTCATCGGTGCGGCACTGGTTTCAGGCAGATCCACCTCAACGCCAACGGTCATCAACGGTGCTGCGACCATGAAGATCACAAGCAGCACCAGCATGACGTCAACCATTGGCGTGACGTTGATGTCGCTCATTGCCGCGCGTCGACCACTGCGACGCCCGCGACGGCGACCTCCACCAGATCGTGATGCGAGTTGAGCACCCATAATCAGTCTCTCGAATCGTCAAGTTGGCGCGAGAGGATCGAGCTGAACTCGTCCACGAAAGCTTCCAGACGGTTGCTGTAGCGGTTCAAATCACTGGAAATCTTGTTATAGGCGACAACAGCCGGGATTGCGGCAACAAGGCCCATCGCCGTTGCAAACAGTGCCTCGGCAATACCCGGTGCAACAACCGCAAGGGATGTATTTTTGGACGCGGCGATCGACTGGAACGACACCATGATGCCCCAGACGGTCCCGAACAGACCGACAAACGGTGCGGTCGAACCAACAGATGCCAGGAACGTCATATACCGTTCGACACGGTCCATCTCACGGCCCAGCGTGATTTCCATGGATTTCTCAAGACGCTGCTGCATACGGGCGCGCATCGTGTCGCCATGAACGCCACGTGCGTTCGAACGGCGCCATTCACGCATGGCCGATACAAAGATTGCCGACATCGGATCGCGCGGCTGATCGGCGATGCGGTCATACAGGTCTTCAAGTGATCCGCCAGACCAGAATGCTTCTTCAAAGGTCGCAGCCTGTGCGCGCAACTTGCGCAGGCGCAAAATCTTTTCGATTACGATGGCCCATACCCAGACAGAAGCCAGCAAAAGCCCGATCATCACCGTTTTGACGACCAGTCCAGCCTGCATGAAAAGTCCCCACAGAGACATGTCATGCGCCATGACCGACTGCCCCAGCGTTACCGCGTCGACCACTTGATTTTCCATATTCTCTTTAGTCCTTGTTCACATCCAGATAGTGACTAAACACTGTTCTTAATTCTTCAGGCAGTCTTTGAGCCCGAAGTTCTTCAAGCGACATGCAAGCGAGATATATCTCGATCACCACCAGTTCCTGACCGTCCCGCATTACCTTTTGTTCAAAACCAAGTGATGCGCCCCCAAGCTTAATCACCCTGCTTTCAACGATAAGGCGGTCTTCCAACTGAGCCGCTCGGCGAAAATCGACGGTACAGTGTCTAACGGCTATGGCAACTTTGTGGCGTTCTGCAACAATTCGATTGGTAAAGCCTAACAGGTTAAGCATCGCTGAACGCGCGCGCTCGGCAAAAGCCAGATAATTGGCGTGATAGACGATCCCGCCAGCATCCGTATCCTCATAATATACGACTAAAGGATATATGTGCTTTTTGCCATCTAAACGGCCCAGCAAGGCGTCATGGTCGGTTTGCGACATCAAGAATCGCTCCCCGATGATCCATTTGCCTGACTGTCAAACAGGTCGGTCATCGGCACTCCACCCGCTTCGCGCGGCGGTGTCAGCCCCAGATGACGGAACCCTTTAACGCCCAGCATGCGCCCACGGGGCGTTCGCTGGATCAGCCCCTGCTGAAGCAAATAAGGCTCGATCACGTCTTCAATGGTGTCGCGTTCTTCCGAAAGCGCTGCGGCAAGCGTATCCACGCCAACCGGACCACCGCCATAGTTACCGGCAATACAATTAAGGTAACGACGGTCCTGACTATCAAGACCAAGATTATCAACCTCAAGCCGGGTCAATGCCGCATCGGCAATGAACTTATCGACCGGGGACTTTTCCGCAACGGCAGCAAAGTCACGTACACGGCGCAACAAACGTCCGGCGATACGCGGCGTACCACGCGACCGACGGGCAATTTCCATTGCCCCTTCTTCGGTCATGTCGAAATTAAGCAAGCGCGCACCACGCGAAACAATGCTGACCAGCTCTTCCGGCTCATAGAACCGCAGGCGCAGCGGAATACCAAAACGATCACGAAGCGGTGTCGTCAAAAGTCCCGAACGCGTTGTCGCCCCAACCAAAGTAAAGGGCGGTAAATCAATCCGCACAGAACGCGCAGCCGGACCTTCACCAATGATCAGATCAAGCTGGAAGTCTTCCATCGCCGGATACAGGATTTCCTCGACCGCCGGGTTCAAACGATGGATTTCATCGATAAACAAAACATCGCGCGGCTGAAGGTTGGTCAAAAGGGCCGCAAGATCACCGGCCTTGGCAATCACAGGCCCGGATGTTGCGCGGAATCCGACACCAAGTTCACTTGCGACAATCTGCGACAGTGTGGTTTTACCCAAGCCGGGCGGTCCAAAGAACAGGACATGGTCCATCGCTTCTTCGCGCGCGCGGGCAGCTTTGATGAAGACATCAAGGTTTTCGCGCACTTCTTTCTGGCCGGTGAAATCATCCAACCGGCGCGGACGCAGCGATCCATCCTGATGGTCTTCTTCGCGACGCTCCCCACTGAGCAGGCGATCTTCTTCTTCGCTCACGCGCTAAGCTCCTTTAGTCCCAGACGGATCAGGGTATCGATCGATTTATCATCACCAGCCAACTGGGCGGCCTTGCCCACCGCGCCAAAGGCCTCAGACCGGCCATAGCCCAAATTGACCAGTGCTGATACGGCGTCTGACATGATGACGCTATCATCCACAACCGGTTCAGCCGGTGCTGTGTCGACACTCACATCCGACGCGGCTTTTGCCGATTTCTTTGTTTTTGCAGCTGGCGCAGTCGTGTCCGCCGCCGGGGCTGCAGGTGCGGCAACCGGACCAAGATTAAGTTTGGCGGCCTTGTTTTTAAGCTCGCTCACGA
The DNA here is from genome assembly GCA_965228275.1 of Thalassospira sp. Taxonomy (GTDB): domain Bacteria; phylum Pseudomonadota; class Alphaproteobacteria; order Rhodospirillales; family Thalassospiraceae; genus Thalassospira. The sequence continues at coordinate 210,875 of OZ245802.1, forward strand.
TACGGGTCGCGACTTTCGGGCCGATGCCCGGTGCACGGCAAAGGGCCGTTGTATCCTGGGCTGCCAATGCGCGCAGCAGATCGGTCGGACTAAGAACCGACAGCAATGCCAAGGCAACCTTGGCACCAACGCCTTGGACTGTGGTCAGAAGCGTGAACCATTGCTTTTCAGCATTATCCGCAAAGCCAAACAGGTGAATGTGATCTTCACGCACATGGGTTTCGATCATCAGCCCGGCGTCACCACCCTTTTGCGGCAACATCGAGAGTGTCCGGCGCGATGCGAAAACCAGATAACCGACACCATTCACATCAATGATGACGCTGTCTTCGCCGATGAAATCGACAATTCCACGCAGTTTCGCGATCACCTGTATCTTCTCCCGTTTCCTGTTGGTTTCGCAGCCAAGCTGTTAGCCAGCGACCGGTTCCCGGCATGTTGCGCGTGACAGATCGCCACCGCAAGCGCATCGGCAGCATCCGCACCGGCAATTTTGCATCCCGGAAGCAGGGTCGAAACCATCATTTCGACCTGTTGCTTGGCGGCGTGACCGGCACCCACCACAGTCTTTTTGACGGCATTGGGTGTATATTCCGTTACCGGAATACCATTGCGGGCCGGTGCCAGAAGCGCAACGCCACGTGCCTGGCCAAGTTTAAGGGTCGATACCGGATTTTTATTCACAAAGGTTTCTTCGACCGCGGCTTCATCCGGGGTCCAGATCTGGATCACTTCGATCAGACCGGTATGAAGCTGATCAAGACGTTCGGCCAGGGTCAGTGTTTGGGTGGATGTGACAATACCGTTGGCAACATGTCGCATACGGTTGTCTTCGAGGTCGATTACGCCCCAGCCCGTTCGTTGAAGTCCGGGATCAATCCCGAGCACTCTGACCACAGCGTCACCCTATAATTCGGATATTTCAGAAACCAGATACAAAACACCCGCCATTCAAAAGCGAAAGGCGGGTGTAATCAAGACTAATAGTCTTAGTTGTCGAGGCCAGCGACGATTTCGTCGGTCCAGGCAACGTTGGTCCAGACATTCTGGACGTCATCGTTGTCTTCAAGCACATCAACAAGCTTCATGATGCTCTGGGCCTGATCAACATTGATCTCTGCTTCGGTAACCGCGCGGAAGACCATTTTGGCACTTTCCGGATCGCCAAACTTTTCGCCCAGCGCTTCGCGAACCGCGTTCAGGTCTTCAAGTTCGGTATCAACAACGTGGCTGTTTTCATCCGACTCAACGTTTGAAGCCCCTGCTTCAAGTGCTGCTTCAAAGATTTCGTCAGCACCGGCTGCGTCTGCCGGATAAACGATTTCGCCAAGACGGTTGAACATAAAGCCAACCGAACCGGTTTCACCAAGGTTACCACCGCTTTTTGCAAAGGCAGCACGAACTTCCGAAGCGGTACGGTTACGGTTATCGGTCAGTGCTTCGACAATAACGGCGACACCTGCGGTGCCATAACCTTCGTAACGGACTTCTTCGTAGTTATCACCCTCGCCCGAACCGGTCGCTTTTTTGATGGCGCGTTCGATATTGTCCTTGGGCATGTTCTGACCACGGGCGGCAACGATGGCTGCGCGCAGACGCGGGTTGCTGTCGATATCTTCGCTGATTTTGGCCGCAACGGTAATTTCGCGGGCAAGTTTGGTGAAGATCTTGGCGCGCTTTTTATCCTGCGCACCTTTGCGGTGCATGATGTTCTTAAATTGGGAATGGCCGGCCATAACCTAAAACCTGTATTCATTGAACTCGATGTGGAACGGTATCAGTTGATACCACGCCGGTCATGCGGGAGTTCCCTGTCAGACCAGCCCGTTCGAACAAACGCAGATCGGTTCTGTAACATCTGCGATCGGCACGAACGAAAATTTCGACCGCTCCTATAGCCTGTTTACCTTGCAAGGTCCAGCCAAGCTTAGCGACCAGACAAAAACACGGCCCTATACTGTCATTCAAACAGCGAAACCCCACATGCTTCCAAGAAGCAATTTTCGTTCATTTTGGGATCGAATTTCGGTTAGATGTTGCAGAGGCACCGATATTCTTTCATTAATACTACAGTCACTACCTTATTAAACTAAAGAAGAACACTCTTAGGGGTCCAACGTACCGTCCAACAAAAAATCAGCTCATCGCTAAAAGACGGTCGAAGTAACCCGGATGGACAAAGAAGCCATTTGGGTTCAGTCAGGAAACAAAGGTTAGATAGAATGGGAACAAAATTCGGGGTCCAAAGCAAACTTTTGATTTCATTTGCTTTGGTTGGATTGATGGCGGTGATTGCCGCTGTCGTCGGTGCAGTGTCTTTCAATAAATTCGGTGATGCCCTAACAACGATTACCGAAGAAAAACTTCCACCTATTGCCGCTGCACAAGCACTTGCCACCGGAAGTGCCGAGATCGTTGCAATCGCGCCGCGTATTGTTGCTTCGGCCAACCCGGAAGAAGAAAACGCAATTAACGACGAGCTGGCAATACGTCTCCAGGAACTTGTCGCCAAGATCGAAGAGATCGAAGCAACCGGCTTCATGCCCGAAGTCATTGCAAGCATCAATGACAACCGCGCATTGCTGGCTGACAACCTGGCCCAATTGCACACCGTCACACAGGAACGCTTTCAGATCACCGATGAGAAATCTGAAAAGCTGACCGAATTCCAGAACCTGGCAAAGCGCTATGCAGATACGCTCAAACCGGTTCTGTCTTACACCCAGAACGATATTTCCCAGGGCGGCCAATACGCCAATTCCTTCAAGGAAGATCCTTCGCGCCAATACAGCGAAGAAAAGGCCAAAATCCTTGAAGCGTTCCAGAAGTTTTCTGACGCGATTGAAACCCGCACCCCGATCCTTGAGATCGAGCGTCTGGGTTCTGCTGCGTCAAACATGATCATCTCGAGCACCACCGAAACGCAGGCTGTGCGCCTGTCGATCATTCCGGTGCGTATTCGTGGCACCTATGCCGACGCATTGTCCAAACTGGACTCGATTGGAAACGACCGCCTCAAAGCATTCTATGTCGACCTGATCGACAACATGCAGAAGCTTTCGGTTGGCGAAGGAAGCCTTCCGGATCTGCGTAAGCGCGAACTTGAAGCAACCGAACAAAGCCAGGCGCTGGTCGTTCAGAGTGGCGAATATGCCAACGCGATGCGTAACAGCGTTGCCGAACTGGTGGCTGGTCTAAATGAAGAAGTCAACGAAGCTGCCGACCAGGCCAAAGTGGTCGAGAAACAAAGCCTAACCGCCCTGTCCGTTGTAGCGGGCGCAGCAATCGTGATCTCGCTTCTGATTTATGTGCTTTATGTTCGTGGCAACGTTCTGCGTCGTCTTGGCGGTCTGCAGAAAACCATGGTTCAGCTTGCGGATGGCAATCTTGATGTCGTCGTCCCGTCCAAGGGCAATGATGAAATCAGCGCCATGGGCCGTGCCGTTGATGTCTTTAAGGACAACGCGCTTAAGGTACAGGCCATGCAGGCCGAAGAAGAACGCCTTAACCGTGAACGTAACGAAGCCCTGCGTGATGAGCTTCTTGGTCTTGCTGACACCCTGCAGAACGAAGTTGAAAGTGCGGTGAACGAAATCGCAGCACTTGGCAATCAGCTTCAGGGTGTTTCGGGTCAGATGACCTCAAGTGCGGAACTTGTTTCGGGTCAGACCGAAGAAGTTGCCAACTCTGCACAGGAAGCAACCGGTAACGTTGAAACCGTTGCCGCTGCAACCGAACAGCTTTCGGCATCGAATGCGGAAATCAACCGTCAGATGGCGGAATCGACCCGTATTTCAAGCGAAGCTTCGACCCGCGCACAGGAAACCAACGACCTTGTCGTCAGCCTGTCGCAGTCCGCAGATCGCATCGGCGAAGTCATTGCACTTATCACCGACATCGCCGAACAGACCAACCTGCTCGCACTGAACGCAACCATCGAAGCGGCACGTGCTGGCGATGCTGGCAAGGGCTTTGCGGTTGTTGCTGCCGAGGTCAAAAACCTTGCCAACCAGACCGAAAAAGCGACCGAGGAAATCTCGGGTCAGATTGCCGGTATTCAGAAAGCAACAGGTGAATCTGTAAACGCAATTGGTGACATTGGCCGTATCATTGAAAACATCAATGAAATCGCCACCACCATCTCGGCTGCTGTTGAAGAACAAGGTGCCGCGACCGACGAGATCACGCGCAACGTTCGCGGTGCAGCTGATCGTACCCGTTCGGTATCAGCATCGATCAACGAAGTCGCCAGCGAAACCGGCAAGACGGGCGAGCTGTCTGGTCAGGTGCTTGCAACGGCACAGGATGCTTCCGAGAAGGTCGAAAACCTTCGTTCCCGGATCAATGGCATCCTCGATGATCTGCGTAAACAGGCGCACGATCGCGCCGCTTCCTGATCTATCGACTGACACCATCCTGACTGCAAAGGCCCGCCATCCGGCGGGCCTTTTTTCATGACCAAATGGTTTGCTACTGCCCCTGCCTGACATCGCTTTCGCGCCAATGGAAAACACAGGCAGCGCACTATGCAACCTATGGTAATTTCATACTACAAAAGTTCGTTCTTAGTTTGTGCAATCTGTGCTATATGGGCGCTAACTATAACATATAAGCCACTTTTTTCGGTGATGCCGCCCCACATTCAGGCAGACCGAAACTCCCCAAAAGCGGCATTACCGGGAAGCTACTTCTGAGAGACCCGCAAAAAAACGCGCACCGATGCAGGGATGCATCGGCACTCGACTTATTCGTCTATGGGGTATCATGAACTATGGGACATCTATTTAAACGCGGCACCTCCCCGTCATCACCACAAACAACAAAAACAAGTGGTCTTGGGGTTCGCGGAAAACTGGCCGGTGCGTTCTTTCTGGTCGGTCTGATTGCCGTACTGGCAGCATCGGTATCGGTATTTTCATTCAACAAGTTCGGCGGGCAGCTCGACAAGATTGCGTATGAACAGCTCCCACCGATGTTCACCGCCCAACAGCTTGCCACCGAAAGCGTCAAGGTTGTCGCATCCGCGCCGCGGATCGTTGCGGCCACAACCCTTGAAGAAGAACAGGTCGTCAAGATCGAGCTTGATATGCTGCTTGATAGCCTGCGCGAAAAGCTTGCCCATCTGGCAAGCTCGGGCCTGCCGCCAGCATCACTGTCGCATATCGAAACCAACGGCAAAAACCTGGCCGACAATCTTGAAACTTTGCATCAAACGACGATCTCGCGATTTGAAGCCGCGGCAAAATTGACCGAAAGCCTGGCAAAGTTTCAGCAGCTCGATAACCGATTTGGTTCGATGCTCAAGCCGCTTCTGTCGATGTCACAAAACCAGATTTCGGGCATCGCAGCTCAGGTCGAAGACATCCGTAAAAGTTCCGGCTACCTGACGCAGGATGAGCTGACCCACAGCAAGGACCTTTTGGTCAAACTTGATCAAACCATCACCGATCGCGCACCAATTACGGAACTCTCCAAACTCGGTGGCGAGATGACCAACATCTTGTTGTCAGCTGCATCTACCAGCGATGAAACCCGCCTTAAGATCGTAAGTGTGCAGGTCAATGGCACGATCAACGAGATCGAAACCCTGATCAAAGGGCTTGAGAACAAAAAGCTTCAGGCTTTCTATTCCGATCTGATTGCCGAAATCAAAACGCTGGCAGTTGGTGATCAAAGCATCCCGGCTCAGCGCATGGCCGAACTGACCCTTGTCCGCGATCAGGCTGCGGCTGTTGCCGCCAGTGCGGAATTCGCAACCGCGATGGAAAATGGCGTAAACGCCTTGGTCGAAGCATTGCAGACGGGTGTTGACCGCTCTGCCAGCGCTGCCAAGACGCTAAACAGTCAAAGCACCTATGTCATGTATGCGGTGGGGGCCGCTGCAATTGTCATCCCGCTTTTGATTTTCATTGTGTATGTGCGCGGCAATCTTTTGCGTCGCCTTGCCGGATTGCAAAAAACCATGGTCTCCCTGGCAGACGGTGACCTTGAGGTCGACATTCCGTCCCAGGGTCGTGATGAAATCTCTGCGATGGGACGTGCAGTTGATGTGTTTAAGGAAAACGCGATCAAAGTCCGTGACATGCAGGCCGAAGAAGAACGCCTGAACCGTGAACGCAATGAAGCGCTGCGCGATGAATTGCTAAGCCTTGCCGACACATTGCAGGGCGAAGTGGAAACTGCGGTCAATGAAATCGCGGCCCTTGGTGAACAGCTTCAGGGTGTTTCGGGTCAAATGACCGAAAGTGCGGAACTGGTATCTGGTCAAAGTGACGAGGTTTCCAAATCCGCTCAGGAAGCCACCGGCAATGTCGAAACCGTTGCCGCCGCGACCGAGCAACTCTCAAGCTCGAACGCGGAAATCAACCGTCAGATGGCAGAAACCACCCGCATTTCAAACGAAGCCGCTCAGCGGGCCCAGCACACCAACGAGCTAGTCCATAGCCTGTCGCAATCTGCGGGTCGTATTGGTGAAGTGATCGCACTCATCACCGATATTGCCGAACAGACCAACTTGCTGGCGCTGAACGCCACCATCGAGGCCGCACGTGCCGGTGATGCTGGCAAGGGCTTTGCTGTAGTCGCAGCCGAGGTCAAAAACCTTGCCAATCAGACCGAAAAGGCGACCGAAGAAATCGCCGGTCAGATTTCCGGTATTCAGAAGGCAACCGGTGAGTCTGTGACTGCCATCGGCGAAATCGGTGCGATCATTGATAACCTCAATGAAATCGCCACCACCATCTCGGCTGCGGTTGAGGAACAGGGTGCGGCAACCGATGAAATCACACGTAATGTGCGTGGTGCTGCGGATCGTACACGTGCTGTGTCCTCCTCCATCACGGAGGTCGCAAATGAAACCGGCCGTACTGGCCAGTTGTCTGGTGAAGTTCTGACGACGTCGCGGACAGCATCGCAAAAGGTCAGCGAAATGCGCACGCGTATTTCCGCCATCCTTGATGACCTGCGCCAACAGGCACATGACCGCGCGGCATAAGCTTGCCCTGCCCGATCAACCTGAAACGTCAAAGGCCCGCCAGTTGGTGGGCCTTTTTCTTTTGAACAACCAAAGGTCGGCAAAAGCGATTGGCGCATATCTTCGCGTCAAACGACGCAAACCAACTATACCCGTGCGCCACGTCCCCGGAAAATCCATGCTCGTCCTACGCTTCCTGTGCTAAACTGACCGCAAGAACAATAACACAAGCCCCATCTCAACTTTGTCTGTCCGAATTCAGGGCGGCAGACAAAATCCCCAACGAGGCTTGAACGGGATACGACGTCCGGACGACGCGACTAACAGCGTCGGCACGATGATGTGTCGGTGCTCGGTTCTTTGGTCTACGGGGTAACTAAAAATGGCTTTAAAACTAAAGCGCGGCGTTAAGCCGTCATCGTCGAAAAAATCGACGAAATCTGGGATTGGTGTTCGTGGGAAATTGGCTGGCGCATTCTTTCTTGTAGGATTGATCGCAATCCTTGCAGCAGCTGTTTCCGTCTTTTCATTCACAAGATTTGGCAATGAGCTGGGCAAAATCGCCTATGAGCAATTGCCCCCAATGTTTGCAGCCCAACAGCTGGCCGCAAATAGCGCAAAGATCGTTGCCTCAGCACCGCGATTTGTTGCGGCTTCCAAGGTTGAAGAAGAACAGGTTGTCAAAGCCGAAGTCGATGAACTTCTGGCAAAGCTGAACGAGAACCTTGAAGCTCTTCGCCAAGCGGGCCTTCCCGAAGAAACACTGGCTTTGGTGGAAACCAACACGCAAAGCCTTGCTGAAAGTCTCGAAGAACTTCATGAAACCACGATTGAACGGTTTGAAGTTGCAGCAGAACTTTCAGACTCCCTAAGTCAGTTCCAACAGGTTTCCGGCCGCTTCAATTCCATGATCCAGCCGATCCTGTCTGCGTCACAAACCAAGATTACCGGTGTCACTGCCCAGGTTCAGGAACTGCGCAATGCGGGTGATGCACTAACCCCGGAGCAGCAGGCCTCCACCAAGGATCTTCTGTTCCAGCTTGAAGAACTGATGGCGTCCCAAGCACCTATCCTTGCCCTTTCCAATAGTGGGGCGGAGATTTCCAACACCGTTCTTTCCGCCGCATCATCAGATGACCGTATGCAGCTTCGGATCATGGGTGTTCAGGTGCGTGGCGCGGTTGGTGTTGTTGGCAACACCGTGAACGAGCTTGAGAATGCAAAGCTCAAGAAATTCTATGACGGTTTGCTGGGCGATATCAAAAAGCTCGCCATGGGCCGTAACAGCATTCCGTCTCTGCGCTCCAAGGAACTCAAACTGGCGGACGAACAGCTTGAGATCGTCGAAGAAAGCGCTGAATTCGCCGCAGCAATGGAAGGTGTAGTTACCGAAATCGTTGAATCCCTGCAAACCGGGGTCAACACTTCGGCGGATGCTGCAAATACGCTGACCAAGCAAAGCTCGGTAGTGATGTATGGGGTTGGCGGTGCTGCCATAGTCATCCCGCTTCTTATCTTTGTCATTTATGTCCGTGGCAATCTGCTGCGTCGTTTGGCTGGGTTGCAAAAATCTATGGTGGCATTGGCCGGGGGTGATCTGGATGTTGCCATTCCGTCATCGGGCAATGACGAGATTTCCGCCATGGGTCGTGCGGTTGATGTGTTTAAGGAAAATGCGATCAAGGTCCGCGACATGCAGGCCGAAGAAGAGCGCCTTAACCGTGAACGCAACGAAGCACTGCGTGACGAGTTGCTTAGCCTTGCCGATACCCTTCAAAGTGAAGTCGAAACGGCGGTCAACGAAATCGCATCACTGGGCGATCAGCTTCAAGGCGTGTCTGGTCAAATGACCGAAAGTGCCGAACTGGTGTCGGGTCAAACCGAAGAAGTCGCCAATTCGGCTCAGGAAGCCACTGGCAATGTCGAAACCGTCGCGTCTGCGACCGAGCAACTTTCAAGCTCGAACGCAGAGATTAACCGTCAGATGGCGGAAACCACGCGCATCTCGAACGAAGCCGCACAGCGGGCCCAGCACACCAACGAACTGGTGCACGGCCTTTCGCAATCTGCTGGTCGTATCGGTGAAGTGATCGCACTCATTACCGACATCGCCGAGCAGACCAACCTTCTGGCACTAAATGCCACCATCGAAGCGGCCCGTGCTGGTGACGCTGGCAAGGGCTTTGCGGTTGTTGCGGCCGAGGTCAAAAACCTTGCCAACCAGACCGAAAAGGCGACTGAGGAAATCTCGGGTCAGATTTCCGATATTCAGAAGGCGACCGGCGAATCTGTCAGTGCGATTGGCGAAATCGGATCGATCATTGATAGCCTCAACGAAATCGCGACCACCATTTCGGCTGCAGTCGAGGAACAAGGTGCCGCAACCGATGAAATCACGCGTAACGTCCGGGGGGCAGCGGACCGCACACGTGCAGTGTCGGCATCAATCACCGAAGTCGCTAATGAAACCGGCCGGACCGGTCAGCTGTCTGGTGAAGTTCTGACGACGTCGCGCGCGGCATCTGAAAAGGTCAGCGAAATGCGCACGCGTATTTCTGCAATCCTCGATGATCTGCGCCAACAGGCGCGTGACAGGGCTGCTTAATCCGCCCCACTCGATCTGAAACGAAAGAGGCCCGCCAATTGGCGGGCCTTTTTGTAACGGAACACCTGATCGCCTAGGCGCTTGGCCAGCTGCCTTTAAGGCGACCACCGATGCGCACCGATTCAATGCGCTTGGCAAGGCCGGTCTTGTCATCGGTTTCCACAAAGACACCACATACCGTTGCCGGACCATCTGCTGGCTCAAACCGGCCGGACGGCATCTTGGTCAGGAATTTACGGACCGAGTTTTCCTTTTTCATGCCGATCACGGAATCAAAGTCGCCGCACATGCCAACATCGGTCTGATAGCCAGTACCATTGGGCAGGATCTGCGCATCCGCCGTCGGAACGTGGGTATGCGTGCCCAAAACAAGCGACGCACGACCGTCGCAATGATGGCCAAACGCCATTTTTTCCGACGTGGTTTCGGCATGAAAATCGATGATGATCGCATCGACATTCTTGCCAAGCTTGTGCTTGGAGAAAAGCTTATCCGCACCCTGGAACGGGCAGGACAGCGGGTCCATAAACAAACGCCCCATCATATTAATGACGCAGACTTTTTTGCCCGCCTTGGTTTTGAAAACATAATCGCCATTGCCCGGCGTACCGTCGGGGAAATTCCAAGGACGCAGCAATTTATCGTCTTCATCGATATAGGCGATGATTTCGCGCTGATCCCAAACATGGTTGCCTGTCGTCAGGACATCTGCACCCGCGTCATAGAATTCCTTGCAGATTTTCGCAGTGACACCGAAACCATGCGCAGAGTTTTCAACATTCACCACAGCGATATCAACGGACAAACGATCGCGGAGCATCGGCAATGCTTCAAGTGCCGCCTTGCGACCGGTTTGGCCCAGAACGTCGCCAAGATGAAGTAAACGCATATTCTTTCCTGTGTCTTTTCACATACCTCAATCTGCAGGCATGGCTTTACGAATGCCCCCTGATCCGGGACGCACCGCATACTGCATTACGCAAAGGAGAAGGGATTTGTTCAAATAAGATAAGCGGGAGCCACCACTGCCGTTGGCCATTTGGTAATTCCTCGTGACCTGCAGGTGCAGGTGGGCGCCGTATAACTAGACCACGGCCTAGCAAGGGACAGCTCCCTAGAGAAATAAGCATCGGCCCCGGGAATTAGCGGACCTGACGAACAGGGCAGCCCCCTTCGATGCTGGGTCCTTGATCGCCGCGAACGGCGCATCGCAAACTGTCAGCGCCCGGAACTTAGTCCCGGCATGTGTGAATTTCAAGTAGATTGCACGTAAAGAAGACCCGCAAACAGCTGCCATGCATTGAAGGAATGCGCCGCAGGTGCTTGCAAAAAACCAGGCCTGATCAGTTCTTGGCGAGTTTCTCAGCCAGAAATTCGACGCGGTCCGCCATGCTTTCGATATTTTCGGCCAAGGCATCGCTTTCAGCAGCCGAAAGACTACCCGCTTCCTTGATCTGGCTTTGGCGGTCGTCGAGCTTTTCCTGTGCTGATCCCAGTTCATCAGCAATCAGAAGGCTCGTCATCACCAGCAAACGCTGTTCGCCAATCTGACCAACCGCACCGGCAATTTCCTTGACCCGTTCGTCGACATAACTTGCAAGCGCGTGAATGCGTTCTTCCTGCCCGTCGTCGCAGGCAATGTCATAGCTGCGCCCGTTAATGCGAATGGATACCTGTGCCATGAATTATGCCTGTTTCTTTACGGGTTCATCTTCAAGGACGAGCTTGAGCTGATCCACAGCACCATCAAGACGCCGCGATACCGTCTCGGTCGTCTGGGTCAGGCGGTCATAATCGGCACGCATGGCGGCAAGCTGACCACGAAGGGTCTCAACTTCCTCGGCATCGGATGCGTTCGCCTGACTTTTCTGTTCAATGGCCGACTCCGCAACCATTTCCAGACGTTCCAATGCTGCTTTCAGCCGTTCACTTGCTTGGTGCAACCGCGACATGAACCATTTCCCGAAATTGTCGTTTCTACCCGATACGCCCAGATCAAACTGATCTGCAACGAATCACCTTATGGGCCAATAAGCCCATCGAAGATGTCATGATCATGGCTGATTTAACATCCACCATTATGATCAACAACAGTTTTGCCCGAACCCCGCATAAATCCACGCGATGGATTAATCAGCCTAACCGTATGAAAACATAGAAGTGCTCAGGGACCAAGACCAACATGACCCGAACCAGCCATGCGCAAACGGCGCATCTGTTAGCTTGATTTCGGGTAACAGGCGTAGTTTTTCGACAGAAGCGGTTGACGTATGCCCCCCGTAAGGGCATCTTCCGCGCGAATTCCGTTATATATGGAAAAGTGTTTTCATCGCCCGACCGCGAAACCCCCAGGAACCGCATCACATGACGACGCAAGTAGAACACAACCGCATGGCCAATGCCATCCGCTTCCTCTCGGCCGACGCTGTCGAGAAAGCAAAATCCGGTCACCCGGGCATGCCGATGGGCATGGCAGATGTTGCGACTGTTCTTTATACCAAATTCTTGAAATTCGATCCGAAGCACCCGAACTGGCCGGACCGCGACCGTTTCATCCTGTCCGCAGGTCACGGTTCGATGCTTCTTTATTCACTGCTGCACCTGACCGGTTACGCAGACTTCGATCTTGATCAGATCAAGAATTTCCGTCAGATGGGCTTCCGCACTGCGGGTCACCCGGAATTCGGTCACGGCGAAGGCATCGAAACCACCACTGGCCCGCTGGGTCAGGGTATTGCAACCTCGGTTGGTTTTGCCCTGGGCGAGCGCATCATGAATGCTCGTTTTGGCAACGATGTTGTTGACCACTTCACCTATGTGATTGCTGGCGACGGCTGCCTGATGGAAGGCATCTCGCAGGAAGCCATTTCGATGGCTGGTCACATGAAACTGTCGAAACTCATCGTTCTGTTCGATGACAACGGCATTTCGATTGATGGCCCGACCTCGCTTTCGACCTCTGAAGACCACACCAAGCGCTTTGAAGCAGCTGGTTGGGACGTTCAGGAAATCGACGGCCACGATCCAGTCGCGATTGAAGCTGCGATTGCCAAAGCAAAAACCACCAACACCCCGTCGATGATCGCTTGCAAAACCCAGATCGGTTTTGGCGCACCGACCAAAGCTGGCACCTCGGCAACGCATGGTGCAGCACTTGGTGCCGAAGAACTTGCTGGCATGCGCAAGAAACTCGAATGGGACAACGAACCGTTCGATATCCCGGCTGACATCCGCGGCGCATGGCTTGCAGCTGGCGCACGTGGTGCTGACGACTTCAACGCTTGGGGCGCTCGTTTCGACGGCCTTGAAGCTGGTCTGAAAGACGAGTTCGAACGTCGTGTCGAGGGCAAGCTTCCGGAAAACTGGATCGAAGCTTTCAACGACTACAAAAAGCAGATCACCGAAGACAAGCCGAAGGTCGCAACCCGAAAGGCGTCCGAGAACGTTCTTGAAGTTCTGACCAAAGCGATCCCGGAAATGATCGGCGGCTCTGCCGACCTGACCGGTTCGAACAACACCAAGACCAGCTCGCAGGCGCCGATTACCGCAGCAGGCGGTTACGAAGGTGCTTACATTTACTACGGTATCCGTGAGCACGGCATGGCAGCAGCCATGAACGGCCTGGCACTGCATGGTGGTGTTCTGCCCTATGGCGGCACCTTCCTGGTCTTCACCGATTATTGCCGTCCGTCGATCCGTCTTTCGGCTCTGATGAACCAGCGCGTTGTTTACGTCATGACCCACGATTCCATCGGTCTTGGCGAAGACGGCCCTACCCATCAGCCGGTCGAACATGTTGCATCGCTGCGCGCTATGCCGAACGTGACCGTGATCCGTCCGGCCGATGCGGTTGAAACCGCAGAAGCATGGGCAATGTCGATCACCAACGAAAGCGGCCCGACCGTTCTGGCCCTTACCCGTCAGAACCTTCCGGTTCTGCGTACCGAATATCGTGAAGACAACCTTGTCGCACGTGGCGGTTACGTGATTTCCGATTGCGATGGTGATCGTCAGGTCACCCTGATCGCGACCGGTTCGGAAGTTGAGATCGCAGTTGACGCTCAGGCAAAGCTGAAAGCAGACGGCATCAATGCTGCTGTTGTTTCGCTGCCGAGTTGGGAACTGTTTGACGCTCAGTCACCGGAATACCGCAAAGAAGTTCTGGGCAGCGCACCGCGCGTTGCCATCGAAGCGCTGTCCGTCTTCGGTTGGGAAAAATATGTTGGCGATAACGGCAAAGTTATCGGCATGCACGGTTTTGGTGCTTCGGCACCTGCCCCGGTCCTTTACGAGCATTTCGGCATCACTGCTGACGCGCTGGTTAAAGCAGCCAAGGAACTGGTTTAATTTACAGGGCCGGATCGGTAACATGCCGATCCGGCCTTTTTTCTATGGGTTTGAAACCCTAAGCCGTGATTGATACTCCCCAGGTACCAATCATTATAATTTTGGAGGGATGAATGGCTATTCGCGTAGCGATTAATGGTTTTGGTCGTATCGGCCGTCTGGTTCTGCGTTCTATCGTTGAAAGCGGTCGCACCGACGTTGAAGTTGTTGCCATCAACGACCTGGGTAACGTCAACACCAATGCGCATCTTCTGAAATACGATTCCGTTCATGGCGTTCTGGCCAACGACGTCAAAGCCGAAGGCGACGATCTGGTCATCGACGGCAAAGCAATCAAAGTTTGCTCCGAGCGTGACCCGGCGAACCTGCCGTGGGCAGCTCTGAACGTTGATATCGCATTCGAGTGCACCGGTATCTTCCTTGACGAAGCGGGCGCAGGCAAACACCTGACCGCAGGCGCAAAACGCGTTCTGATTTCTGCCCCCGCAAAGGGCGACATCAAAACCGTTGTTTACGGTGTTAACTCTGACACCCTTACCGCTGACGATGTCATCGTTTCGAACGCATCCTGCACCACCAACTGCCTTGCACCGGTTGCAGACGTTCTGAACAAAACCGTTGGCATCACCAAAGGCTTCATGACCACCGTTCACGCCTTCACCGGTGACCAGAACACCGTGGACAGCCTGCATTCTGACCTGCGTCGTGCACGTTCGGCATCGCTTTCGATGATCCCGACCTCGACCGGTGCAGCAAAGGCTGTTGGCCTGGTTCTTCCGGAACTCAAAGGCAAACTCGACGGTACCGCAATCCGCGTCCCGACCCCGAACGTCTCGATGGTCGATCTGACCTTCGTTGCTGGTCGTGACACCACCGTTGAAGAAGTCAACGCAGCAATCAAAGAAGCAGCAAACGGCCCGCTCAAAGGCGTTCTTGGCGTTTGCGAAGCTCCGCTGGTTTCGGTTGACTTCAACCACAACCCGAACAGCTCGACCTTCGATGCGACCCAGACCCAGGTTATGGACGGTAACTTCGTTCGTATCCTGTCCTGGTACGACAACGAGTGGGGCTTCTCGAACCGTATGAGCGACACCGCTGTCGCCATGGCGAAGTTCCTCTAAGCATCGCTTAGAGCGATATCTGCAAAGTGCCCGAAGTTCTGCTTCGGGCACTTTTCTTTTGCCTATCTTTCGGTCACTGTTGAGCCATCAACACATCAAGACAAACAGGAGCCCGGCCAGTGAGCCTTCTTTTCAAGGAACTTGATTATCGCCCGACACCGATGGGAGTTCTAAGCCTGCGCCGCCGGCGTGAGCTGAGCCTTGATATCGATGTCTACGAGATCAAGCTTGATGAAGAATATCTGATGTCGAGCCTGTTTACCGATGCCGAGATCGCCCTATCCGATCTTGGACTGGCAGAACTTGATCGCGACAACCTTGATGTCGTCGTTGGCGGCTTGGGGCTTGGCTACACCGCCAAGGCGGCACTCGATAATCCGAAAACCGGCAAACTCACCGTGCTTGATACCCTGCCCGAAGTCATCGAATGGCATCAGCAAGGGTTACTTCCGCTCGGCGAACAACTGTCAAACGATCCCCGTTGCCATCTTGTGCATGGCGATTTCTTTGGCGCGTCATTGTCTGATACGCCAGGCATGTCGCCCAGTGCACCTGATGTTAAGCACGATGCTATTCTGCTTGATGTTGATCATTCACCATCAAACGTCCTGCATGACGACCACAAGAAGCTCTATACCAAAGACGGCTTGAAAAAGCTGGCTGACCATCTTGTACCGGGCGGTATCTTTGCATTGTGGTCGACCGAATTGCCCGAACCGTGGTTTGAGGAAAATCTGGCATCTGCCTTTGCAGAAATCCGGGCCGATGTCATTACGTTCAAGCACCCCCTGATTGACCGCGAAGATATCAACACGGTCTATGTCGCCCGAACCCATTCGTGATCGCGCAATCCCATGACGCAGTCCCACCCGATCATTCGCATTCATGGCATCAAAGGCGCAAGATCCGCCTGTCGGTTTCTGGGCGATCGTCGGTTTGACCTGCTGTCACCGGAACATGCCGGAATGACACATGGCGCGCAGTGGTTTACCGATCTGGTCCGGATCACCCGCGCCGAATTTTCCGACGCACAGTTTGCCGCCATCCTTGATTGCCGGGGCCGCGTTTCAAGTGCCCTTGCCGCGATTGAAAACGGGTTGGACGGTGTGCTGATTGATGCCCTGCTCTGCGATCAGCATGAACGCCTTAGTGATATGGTACGACAGATGAATTGTCAGGTCATGACAGAAGCGCTATCTGCCAATACGGTTTATGAGATGGATGACCATCGCCTACCCGACCACGAACTTGACCGCAGGCTTTTGGCGCAGCTTGCCAACTGGTCCTAGGCAATTGCCAAAACCTGCGTCAGGGTTTACATAACACGCAGGAAATCATCAGGAATTATCATCGTGAACTCTGACGAACTTGCCGGTCTTTATCTTCTGACCCCGCCGAAAATCGAACTCGCAACCTTTGGCGACAAGCTGAAGTCGGTTCTTGATACCGGTGCGGTTGATTGCCTGCAATTACGCTTAAAAGACGTTAGCGACGATGAAATCCGCAAGGCCATCGATGTTATCCTGCCGATGTGCAGTGACCGCGATATTCCCCTGATCCTTAATGACCGCCCCGACATTGCCAAGAAATCTGGCTGCGACGGCGTTCATGTTGGCGAAGAAGATGCAAGCTATGACGAAGCGCGCGCGATCATGGGCGAAGAACATATCGTTGGTGTGTCCTGCTATGACAGCCGCCATCGCGCAATGATCCTTGGTGACAAGGGTGCGGATTATGTCGCCTTTGGCGCGTTCTATCCGACCGAAACCAAAGAAGCCAAAACCAGCGTCACGCCGGAAATTCTTGAAATCTGGACGACCTTTACGACTGTTCCCTGCGTTGCGATTGGCGGCATCACGGCTGAAAACGTCGCCCCGATCGTTCTGGCTGGCGCGGACTTCGTTGCGGTGACGGGCGGTGTCTGGAACCATCCCGATGGTCCCGAAGCCGGGGCAAAGGCGATCAAGGCTGCGATTGCGGCGTGTGATATCTGATCGACTGATTGGTCCGAATATCCTTGGCTGACAAGTGCTTGGTCCAAGCCATGCGCGAATGAAGGGGTGATATGCGTATGAACCCTGATCAATCTGCTTGCAGCAAAAACGCCAAGCTGGTAGTTAACGCTCCTTAAATGGGGCAAGTGCCCCCTCTTTGCATTGTGAATCTGTGATCTGAAAGAACGGTTGGTGCCATGAAAATCAACGGCAACGAAATCCGTCCGGGTAACCTTATTGAACATAAAGGTGCCCTGTGGCGTGCAGTAAAATGCCAGGCTGTCAAGCCGGGTAAAGGCGGTGCTTTTAACCAGGTTGAACTCAAAGACATTCGTACCGGCACCAAGCTGAACGAACGTTTCCGTGCTTCGGAAACCGTCGAAAAGGTTCGCCTCGAGCAGAAAGAATACAGCTATCTGTTCGCCGATGGTGACATGATCACCTTCATGGACATCGAAACCTACGACCAGATCACAGTAAATTCCGACCTTGTTGGCGAACCGGCTGTTTATCTTCAGGATGGTATGGTTGTGACCATTGAATCCTTCGAAGGCGAGCCGCTTGGCGTGACCCTGCCGGAGCATGTTGTGTTCCAGATCGTCGAAGCAGATGCCGTCGTCAAAGGTCAGACCCAGTCTTCTTCTTTCAAACCGGCTGTTCTTGAGAACGGTGTTCGTGTAATGGTGCCCCCGCATATTGAATCGGGTACGCGCATTGTCGTGAACACTGTTGAAGGCACCTATCTTGAGCGTGCCAAGGACTAAGAGCTGCCAAGCAGCCCTCTGGTTTTCTTTTTAATTCCAATACCGGGAGATATGCCGTGCGAGGCGCCGCCCGTCGTTCTGCGAATATCAACGTTATGTACAAGGCTGTTGAAAAAGCAGCCTATGGACTGAAACGCGACTTCGGTGAAGTCGAAAACCTTCAGGTTTCGATGAAAGGCCCGGCAGATTTCGTGTCTGCTGCCGATCACCGTGCCGAGAAACGCCTGCGTGAAGAGCTTGAGCGTGCCCGTCCGGGCTATGGCTTCCTTCTTGAAGAAGGTGGCGAGGTCAAGGGTACCGATCCGGAACATCGTTGGATCATCGATCCGCTCGATGGCACCACCAACTTCCTGCATGGCATCCCGCATTTTGCCATTTCTGTCGCCCTTCAGAAGGGTACGGAAATCATTGCGGCGATGGTCTATGACGTTGCCAAGGACGAATGCTTCTGGGCCGAAAAAGGCCTTGGTGCGTTCCTTGATAACCGTCGTCTGCGCGTTTCGGGCCGTCGTCGTTTGAACGAATGTGTTCTGGCGTGTGGTGTTCCTCATATCGGTCACGGCGACCATGCATCGTTTGAAAAACAGCTGCATGCCGTTATGGACCGTTGTGCAGGTGTGCGTCGCATGGGCGCAGCTTCTCTTGATCTGGCATATGTTGCAGCAGGTCGTTACGACGGCTACTGGGAAGAACACCTCAATGCGTGGGATATCGCAGCAGGTCTTCTGATCATTACCGAAGCTGGCGGCTATGTCCGCGACGCCAAAGGCGGCACCAACATGCTTGGCACCGGCAGTGTCGTTGCGGCCAACGACTATATCCAGCCGGTTCTGGCCAAAACGCTTAAAAAGGCAATCGCGGACTAACCTACCGCTTTTGTTACTGTTTTTTGAAAGGGGCGCTTCGGAAATCACCGAAGCGCCCCTTTTGCTTTATCGGTCAAAGCGGTTGTCCATTACCTGTCTCTAAGCTATGGTGTTGCGTGCTGAGTGACCCGATAGTGGAACACCAGCCAACAGGGGTGGCATTCGGAAAGTTTGCGGGTGCCTAACGATCGACACAAAACTGTGTGAAAGAGAAAAACGTTATAAAACGCTTTCAAACACAGGGTATTAAGGGGCCTGCGATTTGATGAAGGGGTATTCCAAGATTTCGGTGCTTGCGATGACGGCTGCGCTGGGAACCACTGTGTTCTTTGGCGGCACGGCATCTGCACAGATGTACTCCCCCGTCTCGGTTGACGACAGCGTTCAGGTAAACTGGGACGTCGCAGACGGTTTTGGCGGTCAGCCAACCGTTCCGCAATATCTGTCCCCCAGCGTTTCGCGCGAACATATCGTGATGCCCGGTGGCGATCTGATCTACCCGGAAACCAAACCAAGATCCGAATTCCTTGCAGCTGAGCAGTTCGCTGCTGCTGGAAACTCCGACGGTTTTGATGGTGGATATGAAACCGTTGTGATTGATGGTGCTGGAAGCGGTGCCGCCTTCCCGACCAAGTCAGAATTTTACGGTGTCCCCGGTGTGAGCCCGCGCGCAACGGCTGCAATGGATGATGGCGCAAACCAGACCATCGCCCTTCGCCAGCCAGAGCCGACCTCGGCCCCGCGCAGCAAACCTGCCGCACCGACCGTGTCTTCAAGCAGTGCCGCACCTGAAAGTGCGCCGACGCCGCTGACCAAACCGGCACCTGCTCCTGCACCGGCCCCAATTGTCGCGCAGGCAGAACCGGCTCCGACGCCTGCACCTGCACCAGCCCCGGCAACCGAAACCGCCGAAGTGGTTGAAGCACCAAAGGCACCAGTTGTTCAGGCCGAAGAAATCACCGCACCGGCTGCGCCAGCGGTTGCGCCGATCGCTTCTTCGAATGAAGTTCCGCCTGCTCCGGCCCCGGCACCAGATACCACGCAGCCAGCAACCAGCATGGCAGCTAACGCCCCGGTCGCACCGGCCCCTGCTGCGCCCGCAGCAACACCGGCACCGGCTCCGGCAGCTGAAGAAGCAGCAATTCCGCCATCGACCAGTGCATCAGAGCCCATGCCATCGCTTGGCGCGGATGAATACAGCCTTGCCTTTGGCGCAGACAGCTTCGAGCTGAGCGACAATGCCCGTCGTCAGCTTGATCAGGTGATTGCCGCCATGGGCCGCGATGACAGCCTGCGTATTCAGCTTCAGGCCTATGCACAGGGTGATGGCGCAAACGCATCAAAAGCACGTCGTTTGTCGCTTTCGCGTGCGCTTCAGGTTCGTTCCTATCTGATCGACCAGGGTGTGCGTTCCACACGCATTGATGTTCGGGCTCTTGGCTCGAACGTTCCGTCCGGCCCGGCAGATCGCGTCGATATCAAAACCGTTCAACGCTAGGATTAATCCGTCATGAGCAGTAATTCGGCAAATGGCGTAGGGACATCCCTGCCCATTACCAAACCCGGAAGTTATCTGACACGTATGGCAATCTTTGTTGCCATCATTGCCGGGGTTGGCGCCCTGCTGTTCCCGGCCCTGTCTGATGCCTTTATGGCCAATGCTGTTCTTAATGGCCTGATCCTTGGCGTGTTTGTCGTTGGTGTTATCTACACCTTCCGCATGGCCGCCAGCCTGTCACCGGAAGTCACCTGGATCGAAGATTTCCGTCGTTCGCGTCCGGGCCTGACGTCGCAAGTTCCGCCGAAGCTTCTGGCACCGATGGCCAGCATGATGGCCGAACAGCGCCGTGATCGCCCGCAGCTTTCGACCACCTCGACCCGTACCATTCTGGACTCGATCCGCTCGCGTCTCGATGAAAGCCGCGAATTGTCGCGCTATGTGGTTGGTCTTCTGGTGTTCCTTGGTCTGCTCGGCACGTTCTGGGGCCTGCTTCAGACCGTGAACTCGGTCGCCAACGTCATTGGCAACGTCAATGTCGGCAGTGGCTCGAACATGGATCTTTGGTTCTCCGAACTTAAAGAAGGCCTGTCCGAACCACTCAGCGGCATGGGCACGGCATTCTCGTCCTCGCTATTTGGTCTTGCGGGCTCGCTTGCCCTTGGCCTTCTCGACATGCAGGCCGGTCAGGCACAAAACCGTTTCTTCAACGACCTTGAAGAATGGCTTTCAAGCTTTACCCGCCTTGGTTCGGGTAGCGCACTTTCTGATGGTGAACAGTCGGTTCCGGCATATCTTTCTGCCCTGATCGAACAGATGGCGGACAATATGGAAGGGTTGCAAAACTCTATCCAGCGTTCGGAAAGCTCGCAGATCAAATCGCACAACACGTTGATTGATCTGGCGGACAAGCTTTCGACCCTGACCGATCAGATGAAGGCCGAACAGCAACTGATGGTCAAGCTGGCCGAAAACCAGATGCACCTTAAGCCGGTTCTTGATCAGCTTGCTGACTCCATGAAAATGGGCAGCTTTGGCATTGATGATAACAC
Organism: Thalassospira sp.; assembly: GCA_965228275.1. Lineage (GTDB taxonomy): Bacteria > Pseudomonadota > Alphaproteobacteria > Rhodospirillales > Thalassospiraceae > Thalassospira. The sequence goes on from OZ245802.1 coordinate 232,095, forward strand.
CCGTGCGCATATCCGTTCGCTTGACAATACGCTTGGTCGCATTGGCGAAGAACTGACCATGGGCCGCCAGCAATCGACACAGGAAATCAGAAGCGAGATCAAGCTTCTCGCCCGTACCATCGCCGCCATCGCCGAGGAGGGCTGATCGCATGATCGGGCTTTCGCGCCGTCGTAACCGCGATGTAAATACCTGGCCGGGCTTTGTCGATGCGCTGGCAACGCTTTTGATGGTGATCATCTTTCTTCTGATGATCTTCGTCATTGCGCAGGTTTATCTGGGTGCGGCCCTGTCAGGTCGTGATGAAGCGCTGAGCGATTTGACCGCACAGGTCAATGAGCTCACCAATCTTCTCTCGCTTGAGCGTGGCAATAACCAGCGTATGGAGCTTGAGCTGACCCAGCTCACGACCGAGCTTTCCAACACAGCTGATCAGCGCGATGACCTTAAAAACCGTGCAGCCGCACTGGCAACCCAACTTGCCAATGCGGAACTCTCGGCCGAGGAAATTGAAAAACGCCTTCTGGCTGCACTGGCATCGCTTGAAGACAAGGAAGCCGAGCTTTCCCAGCTGCAAACCAGCAGCGACGAAAAGATCGCCGATCAGGATACCCGCATCGAAGAACTTTCTGCCCTTCTGGCATCCCGAGCAGCCGAACTTGAAGAGCAGAAAAACCTAAGCGATGAGGCAAAGGCACAAGTCGCAGCCCTTAATCAGCAGATGCTGGCCCTTCGCCAACAGCTCGCCCGGATTGAAGCTGCCCTTGAAGCATCCGAACGCGAGAACGAAGAAAAAAGTGCGCAGATCGTCAATCTTGGTAACCGTTTGAATGCGGCACTTGCCACCAAGGTCGCCGAACTGCAGCGTTATCGTTCCGAGTTCTTTGGTCGCCTGCGCGAAGTGCTTGGCGATCGCCAGGACATCCGCGTCGTCGGTGACCGCTTTGTCTTCCAGTCCGAAGTTCTGTTTGGATCCGGTTCAGCCGATCTTGGTCTTGAAGGTCAGGAACAGTTGGCGAAACTGGGTGAAACCCTGACCGCGATCGCATCGGAAATTCCCGATGATATCGACTGGGTAATGCGCGTTGACGGTCACACCGACAAGGTTCCGATCAGAAACCTGCAATTCGCGTCAAACTGGGAATTGTCCGCTGCGCGTGCAATTTCGGTGGTCAAGTTCCTGATTGATCAGGGTGTTCCGCCCAATCGTTTGGTTGCCGCTGGCTTTGGTGAATACCAGCCGCTTGATAACCGCGACGACGAAATCGCCTATCGCCGCAACCGGCGTATCGAGTTCAAGATCACCGAACGGTAAAAGGCCGTCACAGAAAAGCAGCATTCGTTCCGAATGTTGCTTTTTTCCATTTCGTACAATTTATAGTAGAAAACAACTGAGATATTTGGAATATAAGGACTTTGTATAAACGTATAAGGTTTCCTATGTTTTCCAAATTTCTCCTACTCGCTGGCACTGCGCTTCTGTTGACAGGTTGTGTAACCGACGGCGGACCAACGGATGTAAAAGGCCGGTCGCTAAAGATTGAAAGCGAAGGTGCATTCCAACCTTCTGAGAGCCGTTTCAATACCTTTGCTTTCCTAAAACCTTCGGGCGAGTATCTTACTGAAGCAAAAGAACGCAATAATGGCCAAGGATGGATGGAAACTATCATCTGGGATTCTGGTCGTTCATTTGTGATGATCGAGTTTATTAATGTTGCCTGGTTTGCCCCCAGTGAGGAACGCCGAATGGCTGACATTGAAGTCTTCAGAGAACTTTCCAAGAGATTTCCAGTTCCTGACGACAGCTTTGTCGAACTTGATCAAGTTTCACCGCGAACTAAAGGATGGTTTGCGACGTCAGGACCTTGTTCGGTTGGCAATTTTGCCAAACGCTTCAAAGGACTGACACCATATGACAATGATCACGGAAATGCAGATGCAATCGTCAGGTTCGGCACGTGTGGTGATGATCTGGTTGTCAGCCCTGAACAATTTGTTCAAGGCATTGACCTGATGACCGATAAAGACAAGGAACAAATCGCCAATTCATTTGTGGGTATTCCGCCGCTTGTTGCACGCAGTACTCCGGTAGCTAAAAAGCCATTGGTTTCTCTTAAAGGTTCATGGGACGGTGTTGCCGAAAACCTGAGGGGAACAGTAACTAGAGAAACAGCAGCGCAAATTGAATTTACGTTTTCACTGCCCAACGAAAACACCAAATGTGATGGTGTAACGGTGAACGCGAACAAAACAACAGAAACTGGACGATGGACATTCGACTGTACGAACGGTTTGACGGCCGATGGTATTTGGACGAATCGAGCATCTCAGGCTTTCACTGCCAGCGGTTCTGACACTGAGAAGCGCAAGATCAGTTTTACTTTGGGCTCCTAAAAGTTCCTTCCACGGCTTTTGTTAAACATCAAAAGAAACCCCGCTGGCTCAGGCCCGCGGGGCTTTTCGTTTTTGCTGGTGGGTTCAAGGACTTCGGGCTAGGGTCGCTGCATCGCCACCGCGATCTTCATTGAAAACATCACGTTCGGAGCTCCCATGCTGCGCGATATTTCGCCCCAAGGCATCTTCATGGGCCTGTTGGCAGGCTTTGTTGGAACTGCCAGTTCCTTTGCTGTTGTCTTGCAAGGACTGGCATCCGTTGGTGCAAGCCCGGAACAGGCGGCATCGGGCCTGATGGCGCTATCAATTTCCATGGGGCTTTGCGCGATTGTCCTCTCACTTAAAACCAAGATGCCAATCAGTATTGCCTGGTCCACACCTGGGGCCGCGTTGCTCGCCACATCCGGTGCGATTGAAGGCGGCTTTGGCGTTGCGGTTGGTGCCTTCATCGTTTGTGCGCTTCTGATCATAATCAGTGGCGTTTGGCGTCCATTGGGGCGTGCGGTTGCGGCTATCCCTGCCCCACTTGCCAATGCGATGCTGGCGGGTGTGTTGTTGGGATTGTGTCTGGCACCAGTAAAAGCGGTCGCCTTTGACCCGATCCTTGGCCTTCCGATCGCCATTGCCTGGCTGGTGGTTGGGCGGTTTAATCGTCTGCTTGCAGTGCCCGCCGCCCTTCTGGCGTTTATTGCAGTTTTGAGCTTTGGCGTTGATTTCCCGGACGGTGCGTTGGCCGAGCTTGGCGGTTCCATCGCCCCTCCCATCGAGTTCGTGATGCCATCCTTCACGCTGGCAGGTTTGATTGGCATTGCCTTGCCACTGTTCATCGTAACAATGGCATCTCAAAACATTCCCGGCACGGCTGTGCTCCGCGCCAATGATTATGAAACGCCGCCCAGTCCGCTCTTTACCTGGACGGGTATATTCTCGCTCCTGTCCGCACCATTTGGCGGGCATGCAGTAAACTTGGCTGCAATTACCGCAGCACTCTGCGCAGGCAAGGACGCCCATCCCGATCCGGCAAAACGCTATTGGGCTGCCATTTCAAGCGGCGTTTTCTATATCGCCTTTGGCTTGTTGGCTGGCCTTGTCACCGCCTTTATCAGCTTGGCACCGGGCATCCTGATCGAAGCAGTTGCCGGTCTTGCCCTGATTGGTGCATTTGCCGGATCCGCGGTTGCCGCGTTTAAAGAAGAAGACGCACGCGAAGCAGCTGCCGTCACCTTTATCGTTACGGCAGCCGGATTGACCTTCTATGGCATCTCCGGGGCGTTCTGGGGATTGCTGGCTGGTGGGTTGATCTATGTTTTGACCCACCTTCGAAATAGATAACCAACCGATCAAGACAGCGACAACACATTCTGAATTACAAAAGCCCCGATCAATCGACCGGAGCTTTTGCACAATTACTACTCGTCACTGATTGGCGGGCGGAATTTTAAGATTGCCCGTGGCATCAATTTCCCAGAACGGATTAAATGCCACTTCCCATGCATGTCCGTCCGGGTCGCGGAAATAGCCGGAATAGCCACCCCAGAAAACCTTCTCTGCGGCTTTCTGGATTTTCGCACCGGCCTTTTCGGCCTCCGCCATCACCTGATCAACTTCCTCTTCGCTGCGCGCGTTATAGGCCAATGTCAGCCCGGCAAAGGTCGCGCCGTTATCGTCATCAAACTGTCCGTCCTTGATCAGATCTTTGCGGCCAAACAGCCCCAAAGCCAAACCATTGGACAATTGATAAAACACGACCTGGCCTTCGACCATTTCAGTCATCTGCCAGCCAAGGCCCTGTTCATAAAACTGGCGTGAACGATCCAGATCGGCCACACCTAGAGTAATCAGCGAAACACGCTGTTCCATAATTTGCTCCTGCTCAGATCAGAGCACCCAAAACCCGACCAACCGTAACACGTTGTTTTTTTGGTTCCGAGCACAGACTCGACCGTCATTGAAATATCGCATCGCAACACCGGCGCAATTATATTGCGCGCAAATCGGTACCGGAATAAGTAAATAATAAGTTGACCCAACGTCAACCGATGCAATCAGGCGTTTTACACTTTGCGATGCGAGTTCGTTTTGAAAAAAGGTCAGCATTCATTACCATTCTAATGTCCGATCACGGCCCCGCAGCCACCATCGGACGAAATAGATACAGGTCATACCGAAACGCTGCAGTAACCCCCATATCAATAAATGCAGTGCATACGGCCCAAATTGACCCCGCATTTCAGAGAGATCCCGAGGGAGACCGGTCATGGCACAATTGGCGGCAATTAGTCTGGACGACAAATATACCCTTGAAGAAGGTCGGGTTTACCTGACAGGTATTCAGGCACTGGTTCGCCTGCCCCTGATGCAGCGCCAGCTTGACGCGCGCGCAGGGCTCAACACAGCCGGTTGCATTTCAGGCTATCGCGGATCGCCGCTTGGCGGACTGGATCAGCAGCTTTGGCGCGCCAAGAAGTTCCTGACCAAACAGCAGATCGAATTTCAGGCTGGTGTAAACGAAGACCTTGCCGCCACCGTCGTTTGGGGAAGCCAGCAGGTCAATATGTACAAGGACGCCAAATATGATGGCGTCTTTGGCATGTGGTACGGCAAGGGCCCGGGTGTTGACCGGTCCGGTGACGTTTTCAAACACGCCAACCACGCTGGCACCTCCCAGCATGGTGGTGTTCTGGTCTTGGCCGGCGATGACCATTCGTGCAAGTCATCGACCCTGCCCCACCAGACTGAATATGCCTTTATCGATGCGCAAATCCCGGTTCTGAACCCGTCAGGTGTGCAGGACATCCTTGATTTCGGTATTCACGGCTGGGCCATGAGCCGCTATTCCGGGTGCTGGGTCGCGATGAAGACCATTGCTGAAACCGTTGAAAGCTCGGCTGCGGTTGATGTTGCACCCGATCGTATCACGCCAATCATTCCGACCGATTTCGCCATGCCCGAAGGCGGCCTGCATATTCGCTGGCCTGATACGCCCAAGGAACAAGAACATCGCCTGATGAAATACAAGCTATATGCCGCACTGGCATATGCACGCGCGAACAAGCTTAATAAAACCGTGATCGATAGCCCGAATGCACGTCTTGGCATCATCACCACCGGCAAGGCATACCTTGATGTCATGCAGGCCTTTGATGACCTTGGCATTTCCGAAGAAGACGCCGCAAAAATCGGCATCAAGGTTCTGAAAGTCGGCATGAGCTGGCCGCTTAACCGTGATGACGTGCGCGAATTCGCCATGGGGCTTGAAGAAATCATCGTTGTTGAAGAAAAACGCGCGGTGATGGAAAACCAGGTCAAGGAACAGCTTTACAACTGGCGCGAAGATGTCCGCCCCACGGTCATTGGCAAGTTCGATGAAAAAGGCGAATGGATCCTGCCATCAATGGATGAACTGACCCCGGCACGGATTGCCGTGGTTTTGGCAGAACGCATCAAACGTTTCTATGACAGCCCGGCCATCCATGAGCGCCTTGACTGGCTGGCCGAAAAAGAAAAGGAAATCGCCGAACCACGCCCGGATGTCGCGCGCATTCCGTGGTTCTGCCCGGGTTGCCCGCATAACAGCTCGACCAAGGTACCAGAAGGCAGCCGCGCTATGGCCGGTATTGGTTGCCATTACATGGTCAACTGGATGGACCGTTCGACCGAAACCTTTACCCATATGGGCGGCGAAGGTGTCACCTGGATCGGTCAGGCACCGTTCACTAATGAGAAACACGTCTTCCAGAACCTTGGCGATGGCACCTATTACCATTCCGGTTCGTTGGCCGTGCGTGCCGCCGTCGCATCGGGCGTCAACATCACCTATAAAATCCTGTTTAACGATGCGGTTGCCATGACAGGCGGCCAGCCGGTTGATGGCCCGCTGACCGTCCCGCAGATCACGCGTCAGATGTTTGACGAAGGTGCCAAACGCATCATCGTTCTATCTGATGAGCCTGATAAATACCCGATGGGTGCGGATTTCGCGCCCGGTGTTGATATCCGCCATCGTGACGAGCTAGAAAACACCCAGAAAGAACTGCGTGAGATTGAAGGCGTTACGATCCTGATCTTTGATCAGACCTGTGCTGCGGAAAAGCGCCGTCGTCGTAAACGCAAACTTATGGTCGATCCGCCCAAGCGCGTCTTCATCAACGATCTTGTGTGCGAAGGTTGTGGCGATTGCGGTGAAAAATCAAACTGCCTTGCCGTGGTTCCGGTTGAAACCGAATTTGGCCGCAAGCGCGCAATTGATCAGTCCGCCTGTAACAAGGATTTCTCCTGCCTGAACGGCTTCTGCCCAAGCTTCGTCACCATCGAAGGTGGCTCCTTGCGCAAGCCCGAGGCTGCCGCCAAAGGCGACAATAGCGGCGATGCTGTCTTTACCAGCCTGCCGCGCCCGGCCCTGCCCGACATTGACGAGCCATGGTCGGTTCTGATCACCGGTGTGGGTGGTACAGGCGTTGTGACGATTGGTGCCCTTCTTGGTATGGCAGCCCATATCGAAGGCAAGGGTATCGTTGGCCTTGATATGGCGGGTCTTGCGCAAAAAGGTGGTGCTGTTGTCAGCCATATCCGTTTTGCCAGTGACCAGAACAAGCTCCATGCTGCGCGTATCCCGGCGGGCGAAGCCAATGTGGTTCTGGGCTGTGATCTTTTGGTTGCGGCAAGTTTCGAAGGTCTGGCCAAGATGCGCCGGAACTTTACCCAAGCCGTGATCAACACCCATGAAACCGTGACGGGTGCCTTTACCCGCAATCCTGACTTCCAGCTCAAAACCAACGAGCACATGAAGGTCATCAATGATGCCTGCGGTTCGGATGCGGTGCATTTCGTTGAAGGAAGCGATATCGCAACCCGTCTGATGGGCAACTCGATTGCGACCAACCTGTTTATGCTTGGCGTTGCCTGGCAGCGTGGCCTGATCCCGATCACCGAAGAAGCCTTGATGCAGGCGATCGAGCTTAATGGTGTGGCTGTTGATATGAACAAGCAGTCCTTCTATTGGGGTCGCCTGTTCGCCCATGATCCAAAACGCGTGATTGATGTGGTTGGCCCGAACGAAACCGAAGCACATCCGATCGCAACCGAACTTTCCGAGATCGTCGCAAAACGTCGTGCCTTCCTGACCGATTATCAGAATGCGGCTTATGCGGATCGTTTCACCCAGCTTGTTGATCAGGTTGCCGCGGCTGAAAAGCACCTTGGTGGCAATGATGATCTGGCCCGTACAGTTGCGAAATACTACTTCAAACTGCTTGCCTATAAGGACGAGTATGAAGTGGCCCGCCTCTATACGGACCCGGCATTCCTCAAGAAAGTAGCTAAGAACTTTACGGGTGATTACAAAATCCACTTCCACCTGGCCCCGCCAGCAATTGCCGACAAGGACCCGGAAAACGGCCAGCTCAAGAAATCTGTCTACGGCCCGTGGATGATGAGTGCCTTCCGAATGCTCGCGAAATTCAAGTTCCTGCGTGGCACCAAACTTGATCCGTTTGGCCGTACCCATGAACGCAAAATGGAACGCCAGCTGATTGCCGATTACGAAAAACTCGTAACCGAAGTGATCGATGGCCTTAATGCGGGCAATGCCCGTATCGCCAACGCCTTGCTCGCCCTGCCAGAGCAAATCCGTGGCTATGGCCATGTGAAGGACGGCAATATCGAGAAGGCGAAGAAACGCGAGCTTGAACTGATCGAACAATTCCGCAATCCGCCCGAACACCTCAAGGCTGCCGAATAATCTCGACAGCACAAAACAAAAAGGCCCCGCCAAAACGCGGGGCCTTTTTCGTAGCGCGACAATGCACATCACGAAACAAAGATGGCATCCCCGGAATTTCCAGCCAATCGCGACGCCGCCGTTTGCCCAAACGAAATCAAAAGCTTCTTGCGCCGCGCAGCTGACAATTTTCGTTCTTCACACGGACGAATAATCGCCGCCTCAAACCGGTCCGCGACAATCAAGCCAACATCACCCGGGATCAGTTCCTTGGGAAACTGCATCGGCACCGCAAAAAAGAACCGATCACAATAATCAAGATAGCTCTCCCACTTATGGTCAGCTTTGAAATCCTCAACCGACGACTTCACCTCAACCGCCCAAAGCTCCCCTTTAGCGCTAAGCGCTAAAACATCCAACCGTCGCCCGCTACCAAGACGAAGCTCCGTCAGGCATGCCATCTTATGATGAAACAACAAACGGCAAACGCCATCGGTAACTTCGGAAGTGATTTCGGGGCGGGACATGTTTTCCATGGCCTAAGATTACAAAAACAAAAGCCCGCTCGAAAGCGGGCTTTACGAAATCAGGAATGTCTGCTGACAAAAATCAGCTCATGCCCAGCGCACGCTTGTAGACTTCAAGGATTTCTTCCTGTTCGGTGCGTTCGTGATCTTCCATTTTTCGCAGACGGATGATCTGGCGCAGGATTTTCACGTCATAACCAAGGGCCTTAGCTTCGCCATAGACTTCCTTGATGTCAGCCATCAGGTTGGCTTTTTCTTCTTCAAGGCGTTCGATACGCTCGACATAACTCGCAAGCTGATCGGCTGCGATACCACCGACTTCGGTCATCAATTCTTCTCCGATGATGGATTGCACAGCGGATATCCGGTGCGCGAAAACTTTTTAAATTCGGCGCGACGATACTCAATGCACTTCGCGCTGACAAGTGCCGTTACGACGCAGAACTTGATCCGGGCAATGTTTGATCAATCAGCATATCAGCCACCGCCACCAATGCATCCTGCGTGTTGGCACCGGTTTCAATTGCCGCGTTGAAAACCTCGCGCTGGCGGCGCGCACTGGTGCCGCGATGAACAATCGTGCGGGCATGTTCGACTTCAGCAACGCAATCAAAGAATTCTGCATCTGGCCGGATCAGCTCAAGGATTTCCTCGACCAGATCGGCATAAGGCAAAATCTCGCCCCGGCCAAAATCAATCAGCCCGGCCTTGTCCCCCGCGTCACTGCCATAACGACACGCCCGCCAGCGGTTTTCACGCACCAGCATGTTCGAATAGATCCGCCAACGCTGATTATTCCGCCTTAGACGATACAGCATCCGCATCACGCAACGCGTAATCGACGCCACACAGATCGCATCTTCAAGATCGGTGCAGACATCAGCAATCCGCATCTCAAGCGTCGGCCAACGGTCACTCGGGCGCAAATCCCACCAGAGCTTTGTGCCGTCTTCGATCACACCGGCATTGATCAGCATATCGACATGGCGACGATATTCCGCCCAAGAACCGAACACTTCCGGCAACCCGGTACGCGGCAGGTTATCAAACACGGACAGACGGAATGTCTGAAGCCCGGTATCCCTGCCCCGCCAGAATGGGGAGCTCGTGGTAAGTGCTAAAAGATGCGGCAAGAAATAACTTGCCTGTGCCATCAACTCGATCCGAAGATCATCATCCTCGATGCCGATATGCACATGCATGCCACAAATCAGAAGACGGTCCACAACAGTACGCAAATCACGCGCAATCGTGTTGTAGCGTTCGCCGTCTGTGTGTTTCTGATTGTCCCACTGTGCAAACGGGTGGGTCGAAGCCGCGAGCAGCGCCATATCATATTTCGCCGCCACCTCGGACAGGCTGCTGCGCATATGAATAAGCTGCTCGCGCGCTTCTGATGCAGAATTGCAAACCTTGCTGCCGGTTTCGATCTGACAGCGCATAAACTCGCTGGAAACCTGATCGCCCAGCTTGGCCTTGGCGTCTTTCAAAAACTCGGCGGGCGGGTCCTTTGCAAGATCGCGGCTGTGGCGATCGACCAGCCAGAATTCTTCTTCTATGCCGATGGAAAATCCCGGCTCTTGCGCGCTGGACCCTGCCAAATCAGTCTCTCCTGATCTTGTAAAGGTTCGGGTCGGCAAGAATGTCGACAAAGGCATCACCAAGGATCTTTGCCCATTTCTCGCAACCTTCATCAGTATCAATCAGATCCTGACGGATTTCAATCGACACACAGGGCAAACCACCGGCTTCACCATGATGGTCGATGGTGTAATCGGCCATATGCTGACCAGAATAGGGCTCGTTATCACCAATGGTCAGGTCCGGGTTCTGTTCACGCAATTTGGCCAAAAGCGGCACCGGAATACGATCATCCTGATCCCAAAGAATGCCGATCTCCCACGGGCGTTCAAAGCCCTGAAATACCGGGGTGAAGCTGTGGATCGCGATCAGGGCCGGGACGATCTTGTGCGCATGGAAATTGGCAATGCGTTCTTCGATCGCGCCATGATAGGGCAGGAAAATCTCGCGAATACGTTTCATATGCTCGGTTGGCGAGACGTTCTTGTTGCCCGGAACCACGGTTTGATCGGCAATTTCGGGCATGCCGGTCGGGTCCCAAAGCTGACGGTTGCAGTCAATGACAAGGCGTGAATAACCGCCCAGAACCGCCGGGCAATCAAACCGTTCAACCAGAATTTCGGTGACCTTGCGCGCGCCAATGTCCCAGCCGATATGGCGTTTGCGCTCTTCCTCGGGCAGGCCAAGGGTGCCAAGGTTTTTCGGAATGGTGCGTGACGCATGATCACAAACAAAAAGCGAATGCCCCTTGCCCTCTGCGTTCAAAACTTCAAACGGGGCGGGATCATCTTGGCCCAACAAGGGCCCTGCCTGGTTACGCACGCGTATTCTCCTGAAATTCGGTGGTGTTGGTGACGGCGGGTGTGGCCGAATGCGCGAACTGATCATTTACAGATCAGATGCAGCAATTTCGGCTTCTGTTGAACTATCAATTTATCTGCAATTAGACAAGATTGCCCTGCAATAAGCGCCAACTTGATGCATCACGCTTTGCGTATGGGTCAAACATCCCGTAAACTGGTATGACCATTATCGGGTTAAAAACACCCGCAGCCTTGGCACAGAAAGAACGATTGGAGACAACCCAACATGCCGTCTGCCAAATCACTCTCGGCACAAGAGATCGAGGACGCCAAACGTCCCAAGCGTATTGCCGATCAGGTTGCCGACCAAATCCTTGAAAAGATTTCAGACGGAATATTCCTGCCCGGTGATCGCCTGCCCGGTGAACGCCAGCTTGCCGAAAGCATGAAGGTCAGCCGCGTTTCCGTGCGCGCCGCCCTGCAGAAGCTTAAAACACGCGGGTATCTGCGTGCGATTCAAGGTGGCGGCACTGAAATCCTGTCCTCGACCGGGATTGATATGGATACCGCGATGACCGATCTGGTGCGCGATTCGATCAATAACCTGCGCGATCTTCAGGAAATCCGCTGCACGCTTGAAACCTGGGCAGCACGTCGGGCTGCAATCAATGCCAGCGACGAAGATATCAAACTTCTGCGCCTTGCCTTCCGTCAGGCGCATGACCCGCGTCGTGCCGCAAAATACCGCGCGGATGATGACCATCGCCTGCATATGATGATTGGCCGTGCGACCGGATCGATCATCTATTACCACGTCATGAAAATGCTCCATGACGTATTGCAAGCAGCCCTTACCGAAATCCGGTTCAACACCATGACCGGCCCATCATTTGATCGCATGGTGCAAGACCACCACCGCGACATCATCGAAGCCATTGCCGCACGTGATCCGGACGCCGCCGAAAAGGCAATGTCCAATCACCTTCAGGCGGTCCTCGATTTCTTTAAAACGGCCTCAGACAAACAGGCGACCTAATCGCCAAATCATAACGGCCGGGATCATAAATACATTCAGGGAAACCCAACATGACGACCTCGCGCGAGAAACTTCTGGCCTTGATGGATGCAGCCCTTAAGGCAGCAGACCCGGGGGTACAAATTCCGCAAAACATGCCAAAACCACCCAAGGGTAAAACTATTGTCATTGGTGCGGGCAAGGCATCGGCCAATATGGCGCGCGCGTTTGAACAAGCCTGGCAAGGCGATCTCGAAGGTCTGGTAGTCACCCGCTATGGGCATGCCGTGCCGTGTGAAAAAATCGAAATCGTCGAAGCTTCCCATCCGGTCCCGGATGCTGCGGGCGAACAGGCCGCCAAGCGCATCCTTGAAATCGTTAAAACCGCCGGGCCCGATGATCTGGTCGTTTGCATGATTTCCGGTGGGGGTTCTGCCCTTTTGGCCCTGCCCGGTCCGGGACTAACACTGGATGACAAGCAGGCCATCAACAAGGCCCTGCTGCGCAGCGGTGCGACGATTTCGGAAATGAACTGTGTCCGCAAACATCTTTCTGCGATCAAGGGCGGCCGGTTGGCAAAGGCCGCTGCCCCTGCGCGCATGGTGACCTATCTGGTATCCGATGTACCCGGTGATGATCCGGCAATCATTGCGTCTGGTCCGACGGTTGCTGATCCGACCACGGGTCTCGAAGCACTTGAGATCATCCGTCATTACCAGATCGATATCCCACAGGCCGCCGAAGACCTTCTGCGCAGCACCGCGGATGAGACGGTAAAGCCAGATGATACCTGCTTTGACGGACACGAAACCATTATGTTGTCGCGCCCGCAAGACAGCCTTGAAGCAGCCGCATCCGTTGCCCGCAACATGGGTCTGACGCCGGTCATTCTGGGTGATGCCATCGAAGGTGAATCACGCGAGGTCGCCATCATGCATGCCGGGATCGCCCATCAGGTTGCCAATCATGGGCAACCTGCGCCCAAGCCCTGTGTCTTGCTATCGGGCGGTGAAACCACCGTCACGGTCCGTGGCAAAGGTGGCCGTGGCGGCCGCAATAGCGAGTTTCTTTTGGGCTTGTTGTTGCAACTTCGCGATCAACCAGGCTTTAGCGCGCTTGCGATTGATACTGACGGCATTGACGGCAGCGAAGACAATGCCGGAGCCATCATTGATGGCACGAGTTGGGGCAAGGCACAGAAACTTGGCATTGATCTTCGCGAATATCTTGCCAATAACGACGCCTATAGCGCCTTTGCCCGCATTGATGATCTTCTGATCACCGGGCCGACCTTGACCAATGTGAATGATTTCCGTGCGATCCTGATCGAGTAGGTCGCACGTTTTCAGCAACGAAAACCGACGGGCTCAGGCACCGGGTTTTGGCATCCATGGCCGAACCCAGCCAAGCCCGTCTTCGGTTTTACCATGCGGTTTGTATTCGCAGCCAATCCATCCCTCATATCCGATGCGATCGAGCATATAGAACAGGAATGGGTAGTTAAGCTCACCACTGTCGGGTTCATGACGCCCCGGTGCGCCAGCGACCTGCACATGGGCAATGCTATCAAGATGCTTGTCCAGACGTGCTGCGATATTCCCGCCAACGATCTGCGCATGATAGATATCGAACTGAAGCTTTAAGCGCGGATGATCAAGCTGCTTAAGGATCACCGCCGCCTGCTCGACCGAATTCAAAAGGTATCCCGGCATATCAACCGGATTGATCGGTTCGATCAGGATATCGATACCGGCCTGATCGGCAAGATCAGCAGCATAAAGAAGGTTGTCGCAATAAAGCCGTGCGAGTTCACCCGGGTCCTCATCCTTGCCCATAACGCCTGCCATGCAATGAAGCATCTTGCAATCGGTTGCTGCGGCGTAATCAAGCGCCGTAACGACGGAATCGCGAAACTCATCTTCGCGTCCGGGGCGGCACGCCAATCCACGATCCCCCACTTCCCAATTCCCCGCGGGCAGGTTGAACAGGACCTGTTCCAACCCGTTATCGCTAAGCAGTGATTTTACAGTCGAAAGCGGCATGTCATAGGCGCCGATATATTCCACACCAACAAAGCCTGCCTCTGCCGCAGCAGCAAATCGCTTCTCAAACGGAAGATCGGCAAACAAAAATGAAAGATTGGCTGCAAAACGGGGCATGACACACCAGGAACAAGAATGAAGGGGCGCACATGGTTTCCCATGCAGCCCGACAGGTCAATCGTCAATCTTTGGAAACTGGAAGTCTTTGAACCGTCGTCGCAATTTCATCTGCGATCCATGCGCCAAATGCCGCAACCTCGCGCGCATTCTGACCACGCCCCGTATACACGAAATGATATTGATGTCCCGATATTTCCGGACCAAAGGGAACGGTCAAAAGCCCCGTCTCGATCTCGGACTTTACCATTTCCGGACTGGCAAGAACCACACCCTGCCCGGCAATAGCGGCCTGGATGGCATGGGTATCATCAGAAAAAGTGATGCCATTTGATGGCAGTTGCCCACTCATTCCCGCGACTTCCGCCCATCTTTGCCAAGTCGGGGTCGCTTCATCGCGCCGCAGCCAATCAAGATGCAGCAATGTGGTTTGAGCAACGTCTTCGGGCCGCTTCAATCCTAATGCTGGACTACAAAGCGGCACAAAGCTGTCGCAAAACATCGGCTCAGCCACAAGACCGGGATACGAACCCCGCCCATAACGAATGGCGGCATCAGCAACACCACTTGCCAGATCAACCGCCTCGGTCGACGCATGCAGGCGCAGATGGATATCCGGGTGCTTTTCCTGAAACCTTGCCAATCTGGGCATCAACCATTTCGCTGCAAAGGACGGCAGGACCGAAACGGTCACACTACGGGACGCCTTTTGATGTCGAACCCGATCAATCGCCATGGCAAAGGATGCAAATCCGTCGCGCAGCACCGGATAAAGCTCCTGCCCGGCGGCGGTCAGCACAACCTTGCGCGGCTGACGATCAAACAACCGCACACCCAATGTTTCTTCAAGCAACCGGATCTGATGACTGATCGCCGTTGGCGTTACCGCGATTTCCGCTGCGGCATTCTTGAAACTTTGATGGCGTGCCGCGGCCTCAAAGGCACGCAGGGCCGCAAGGGGTGGTAAAGACATATGGATGAATTCAACTCATCTATTGGCTGAGGAATTCGATTTTGCCGGATCGGAAGAAACAGAGCAAACCTTATCTTCAGAACCGAAACACAGATGAACCATTTTCATCAGATGGAGAACAAGATGACCAGAATTCTTCATATCGACAGCAGCTCCCGCCCCGGACGCTCTGATCAGAAAGCGCATGGATCCCACACCCGTCGATTAACCGCGCAATTCATGCAGAACTGGCTGGCAAAGCGTCCGAATACCGAAATCATCTATCGCGATGTCGGCGCAACCCCGCCGCAACCCACCACCGGCGACTGGGTGCATGCCGCCTTCACCAAACCCGATGATCGCGAAGACTGGATGCACGAAGCTTTGCGTGAAAGCGATCAGCTGGTTGATGAGCTTCTTTCCGCTGACATCATTGTTGCCGGGGTGCCAATGTATAATTTCGGCATGCCCGCACAGATGAAGGCATGGGTCGACAACATCGTCCGCGTTGGCCGGACGTTTGGTTTTGACCGGTCGCGTGATGGCGTGCCCTATTGGCCAATGATCACCGATAACAAATCCATCGTCGTTTTATCTGCGCGCGGTGATTACGGCTATGACAAGGGTGACCGGATTGATCATCTGAACTTTGTCGAAGGCGGAGTATTCACCCCGCTTCAATATATCGGCATTACCGACCAATACGGTGCGGCAATCGAATATGACGAATTCGCAGATGACCGCACCCAAACATCGATCAAGCTCGCCGAACAAAAGGTTGGCGATCTTGTGGATCTGCTGATCGCCAAGCATAACGCGATCAAGGTTGCCTGAAATTTGCGGCGGGATGGACCAAAACTGTCCCGCCGTAACACCCAATGCTCAAGCGTTCAAACTTTCCCGGCGATAGGCCTGCATACCCTCGACGAGCGCATCAAACACAACGCGACAGCGCAAATGATCGCGCAAGCCTTCATGCATCGTAACCCAGGTATCCAGTGCCATGGTGAAATCGGGCATCAGCCGCACACACCCAGGTGTCCGCCGCGCCAAACCCAATTGACACAAAACGATCCCGAAACCTGCCCGCATCATGGCAAGCTGGGCGATATTGCTATCAACCCTCAGGGCAAAGTGGGCATTAATTTCGGGCATGCGATCGACCATTGCGCGCACATCGGCACTCGCCGTATCAAAGCCGATCAGATCAAGCTGGCCCAGTTCATGCCAACCGATTTCACATTCTCTTCCCAGCCATCCGGCATGGGCGAGGTAATCTGCCATCGCATGAAAACCGAGATCGATATTGCCAATATGCTTGGCGATCAGTGCATCCTGATCCGGGGCAACCATACGGACCGCGATATCTGCATCACGCCGCAAAAGGTTTTCAACCCGGTTTGACAGAACAAGTTCGATCTCAAGATCGGGATGATCGCGGCGAAGCTTGGTGATGATCGGTGGCAGGATTTCAACGCCGACAATTTCGGCGGCCGTCACCCTGACAGTTCCGCGTACAGAACCGATATCACCGCTTGCTGCGCGTCGAAGCCCGCGCGCCGCCGACTGAACCGCCGTTGCATGGGGTAACAAGGATATCGCCGTATCGGTTGGCACAAGACCCGACTGTGATCGGGTAAAAAGAACTACGCCCAACTGATCCTGCAGCTCATCCACATGCCGCCCGACCGTTGGCTGCGTCAGGCCAAGCACACGTGCAGCAGCCGACAAGGAGCCACACTCCATCACCGCCATAAAAGTCCGATACAGGTTCCAGTCGGGTTCATTCCTATCCATACATTTTTGTATAGCATAGAAACACATTTATAGAATGTTGTTTTATCCGACCCGCTTTTATCCTTCGCCCATCACACATGTCGAAGGATTGCACCATGTCGAAAAATGAAACCAGAACCGCATTGGTCATCGGTGCCAATGGCGGGATCGGAAGCGAAGTTACAGCCGCACTGTTACGCCGCAATTGGCATGTCCGGGCACTTGTTCGCACTGCGCCAAACCCGAATGCCGATTTACCCCATGATCAGATCGACTGGCGTATCGGCGATGCAATGTCGTCCGATGACGTCTTGAATGCAGCACGCGGTGCGGATGCCATTATTCATGCGGTAAACCCGCCGGGATATCGCAACTGGCAAGAACTGGTTTTGCCGATGCTTGATAACACCATCCGGGCAGCCATCGTGAACAAGGCACGGATTGTTCTGCCCGGCACAGTTTACAATTTCGCCCCGGCTATATTGGCAAATGTGACAGAAGACAGCCCGCAGAAGCCAATAACGCGCAAGGGCGCCATTCGGGCCGAAATGGAAAAGCGCTTGGAGAACGCGACGACGAACGGCGCAAAGGCCCTGATTGTCCGTGCCGGGGACTATTTCGGCGCGCATGCGGGCAATAACTGGTTTTCACAATGCCTTGTTAAGCCTGGAACACATGTCTCTGCGATCACCTATCCCGGCAAAGCGGGCATCGGCCACCAATGGGCCTATCTGCCCGATGTTGCTGAAACCATGGCCGAGCTGCTTGAACATGATGGCAAGATCGAACCATTCGCACGCTTTCACATGGAAGGCCATTGGGACCATGACGGCATGCAAATGATCAATGCCATTCAACAATGCGTCGGGCGGGAACTTAAAACGCGGCGCCTGCCCTGGCCTGCGATCAATCTGGCACGTCCGTTTTCATCCTTCTGTCGCGAAATATGGGAAGTCCGATATTTGTGGCAGCACGGCTTTAAGATGAACAATGACCGCCTGACTGCACTCATTGGCAAAGAACCACGAACACCATTGGCCCACGCCGTTCACACCAGCCTTTCGGGCCTTGGATGCCTTCAATTGCCGAAAAACTCACCCACGCCAGAAGCATCCACAACTACTGACATGCTACCGGCACATCAGGTTCGGTGATGTTCTATGCTTGGGAACTTCCGGGCGGCACAACGGCTTTTGCGTTTTCGTTGTCCTGCCCGGTGATCAGGCGCGCCCCCTTTTTACGAAACAGATAGCTCCACACCCACTGCACCATCACCAGTGCCGGTGCACGAATACCAATCAGGAAATAGATATGCGCCAATCCCCAGAACCACCACGCCAACCATCCCTTCAACTGAAGGCCATTTAAATCGATGACAGCACGATGGCGGCCAATGGTCGCCAGATTGCCTGCATGGCGGTATTTGAATGGTTTGATTTCACGACCCGACATCGCCGCAAGAATGCGGCTTGCAACATATTTCCCCTGCTGCTTTGCCGCAGGCGCAATGCCCGGCACACTCAACCCGTCGCGCCAGGCGACATGCGCCGCATCGCCGATGACGAAGACGTTTTTATGATCCGGAACCGAAAGATCAGCATTAACAACAATCCGCCCACCACGGTCCGCCGGTTTCCCAGTCCAGTCCTTAAGATCGGGGACCTGAACGCCTGCACCCCAGATAACGTTGGCGGTTGGAATGAACTCTTCGCCGATTTTCACGCCTTGCTCTGTGATATCTGAAACCGGCGTACCCAGCCTGACTTCAACACCAAGCGTTTCAAGCGATTTGCGCGTATATTCCGAAAGGCTTTCAGGAAATGCGGCAAGTAATCTGTCACCCCCTTCTGCCAAAATGATACGGGCATCACGCGGATCGATGCGGCGAAAATCATCGGACAGCGCCTTCTTTGCCAGTTCGGCAATCGCCCCGGCCATCTCAACACCTGTCGGACCGCCGCCCACGACAACGAAGTTAAGCAAACGGCGCATCTGGTCTTCATCTTCGCTGTTTTCAGCACGCTCGAATGCCAACAGCAGGTTTTTGCGAATATCGGTCGCCTCAGTGATATTTTTCAATCCCGGCGCCACGTTCGCCCAGTGATCGTTCCCGAAATAAGACGTCACCGCACCGGTTGCCAAAACAAGATAGTCATATGCCAACCGATGATCGCCCGACAGAACACACTGCCCGGCAAGGTCAATGCCGGTGACCTCCCCCATGAAGACTGAAATATTCCGAGATCGACTGAAAATGCTGCGGGTCGGCCAGGCGATCTCCGCCGGGGAAAGATCAGCTGTTGCAACCTGATACAGTAAAGGCTGAAACAAATGGTGGTTTCGTTTGTCGATCAGAACCACTTCAATATCTTTGCCGGCCAGCTTCTTGGCAGCGCTCATGCCACCGAAACCAGCCCCAACAATCACGACGCGCTTCTGATCGGACATACCGGAACACTCCACCGTTTTTCATCGTCCACAACCTCGTTGGGAAGTAGTGACACACGCCCAAAAGCGCAAGCAAACCAACGCGATATATAGACAAAGCTGTTCGAGACATCGGCGCATGATCTCGTTATAACAATGCCCATCAATCTTCATGATCGAGGTCCCAGATGAACAACGCCTTCTCCCTTCATCCGCAACTTGCCGCCGATACGACATTGGTGACCGATGGCCCGCTATCGCATGTTCTTTTGATGAATGATGCGCGTTATCCATGGCTGATCCTTGTCCCGAAGCGCCCCGATCTTGTTGATTATGATGACCTGAGTGCTGAGGACCGCGTTACCCTTGGCAATGAAGCCGCCGCAGTTTCCAAAGTCATCAAACGCCGGTTTGAAGCCTATAAAACCAATGTCGCGATGCTGGGCAACATGGTGCCGCAACTCCATTGCCATGTGGTCGGTCGTTTCAAGGATGATCCGGCATGGCCGGGCCCGATTTGGGGCGTTGGTACAGCTGAACCCTACGAAGAAGATGCCGGACGCGATCGTCTGGCCACCTTGCGTGCCGATCTGATTTCGGCCTTCAAACATCTTTGATGGTCTAAATTTGTGCGCTTGAGGCAAATCAAGGCGCGCTAAATTGGAATAATGCAAAAGACGGACAGAACGAATTATTCGGGATGTCCGTCATGCAGCTTGCGCTCTACGAAAAATACGATCTACGACTGCCGCGCTATACCAGCTACCCCACCGCGCCGCATTTCCATGCCGGTGTTAATGGATCGGTGTTTGAAGGCTGGCTTGGCGAACTTGATCCCGAACAGCCCTTATCGCTCTATCTGCATGTCCCCTATTGCGAGGAAATGTGCTGGTTCTGCGGCTGCAACACCAAAATCACCAAGCATTACAAGCCGATCATCAATTATATCGACGCGCTGCTGACCGAGATTAAAAGCACGCTTGGCAAATTGCCTGCTGGCAAACGATTTACTGTGTCGCACATCCATTTTGGCGGCGGCAGCCCGACCATCCTTAAGGCCGATGATCTGTGCAAGATCATGAACACAATCCGCGAATGGCTTGATATCCGCCCTGACGCCGAAATCGCCATTGAAATGGATCCGCGCACCGCAAGTGACGCGTTCATGGACGCCATGATCGAATGCGGCTTTAACCGTGCCAGCATCGGCATTCAGGATTTCAACAGCGACGTCCAGCGCGCGGTCAATCGCATTCAAAGCTTCGAACTTGTGCGCGATGTGATTGCCAAACTGCGTGATCGCGGTATTCGCGGCATCAATGTTGATTTGATGTATGGCCTGCCCAATCAGGCCTTGAAAACACTGCGCGAAACTGTTGATCAGACCGCGTCTCTGTGCCCGGATCGCTTATCTGTCTTTGGCTATGCCCATGTGCCCTGGATGAAAAAGCATCAGCAACTGATCCCGACTGAAACCCTGCCCAACACGCAGGAACGCTGGGCACAATACGAAGAAATCCAAGACCGCCTTGCCAAGCACGGCTATGCCGCCATCGGCCTTGATCACTTCGCACATCAGGCCGACAACATGGCGATTGCGCTCAAGGACGGAAAACTGCACCGCAATTTCCAGGGCTATACGACCGATCGCGCCGAAGCCCTGATCGGCTTTGGCCCATCGGCGATTTCATCGCTGCCACAGGGCTATGCGCAAAACGACCCGGCTCTTGCCCGCTGGCAACGCAGCGTCGAGGATGGCAAATGCGCGATTGAAAAAGGCATCGAACTGTCAGCCGAGGACAAACTGCGCCGCGCGATCATCAATGAGCTGATGTGCAATCTGGCGGTAAACCTTGATGATGTATGCGCCGAACATCGCACGTCAGCGGATCGCTTTGCACCGGAGCTCAATCGTATTCGCGCCATGAGCAGCGATAACATCGCCAATGTTAACGGCCATTACATCGAATTGACCGAATTGGGACGCCCGCTGGTGCGCGCGGTATGTGCCGCCTTTGACATATATCTTGACCCGCAGCACGGTCGGCATTCACAAGCCGTGTAGTTCTACCACACGTAAAAAAAGGGGCCGAATGGCCCCTTTTTCGTTTGATCACTCGATCAGTCCCAATCGGGTGCGAGACCATCCGGGCTGACAATCCGGCCATTTTCATCGGCCAGATCATGAATGGCCTGCATCTGTTCGCCGGTCAGTTCAAAATCAAAGATGTCAAAGTTTTCAAGGACGCGTGCCTCGCCAACTGTCTTGGAAAGCGCGATGACGTTGTTCTGCTCAATCACCCAGCGCAAAACAATCTGCGCGATGGATTTACCCTGATCCGCGGCAATTGCCTTGAGTGCATCATTCTCAAACACCTTGCCATCAGCCATCGCATAATAGCCCGTCAGGGACATGCCAAGCTGATTGGCGGCCTTCATGACAACCGACTGATCAAGGAACGGATGATACTCTACCTGGTTGGTCACAATCGGCGCATCTGAAAGCGACACGGCTTCATTCATCAGGTCCGTATTGAAGTTGCTGACACCGATATGGCGTGTTTTGCCAGCCTTCTGGACCTCGTTCAGCGCACCGATTTGTTCTGCCAAAGGCACATCCTTGTTCGGCCAATGCAGAAGCAACAGATCAACATGATCAGTCCGAAGCTTGCGCAGGCTTTCATCAACAGAGCCGATGAAATCATCATGTCGATAGTTGCTGACCCAGACTTTGGTGGTCAGGAAGATATCCTTGCGCGGCACGTCGGACATCTCGATTGCTTCGCCCACCGCGGCTTCGTTTTCATAGATCTGTGCGGTATCGATGTGGCGAAACCCGGTTTCAAGCGCCTTGGGAACGATCCGTTTCACATCGTCTTCGGCAATACGAAACGTCCCAAATCCAAGGGCTGGAATGGTTGCACCATTTGTTTTCACATCAAACATTGTTCAAACCTTTTGTTTAAGGGTCTGTTTTCGAAACATCACACGGATGATTTCGTTCCAGAAAAGTTCAGGATTCTTTTGGGGCGGTTGCTCATTCGGCAGGTTGCAAGCGGCCCACATCACGACGTTCAAGCGATCCGCTCAGCCGCGTCAGTCCAAGGGCACCAACAACCAGAATGGCACCGATCCAGGGCGTTGCACCAAGGCCAAGACTTGATGCGACAACCTGCCCGCCAATCCATGCGCCCAGCGCAATGCCAAGATTGAAAGCGGCAATGTTTAGCGCAGAGGCAACATCAACGCCGCCCGGTCGGTGCTGTTTGGCAAGTTGCACGACATAAAGCTGAAGCCCAGGCACATTGGCAAATTGCAGGAAACCAAGGGCTCCGAGTGTCATGATCGCAGCAATCGGCGAAATCGCGGTAAAGCTGAACAGGACAAGGACAGCGGCCTGTAGAACAAACAGAATGCTAAGCGCACGAACCGGATTACGGTTGGCAAGCTTGCCGCCAACAATGTTGCCGATTGCAATCGCAACCCCATAGAAAATCAGGATCAGACTGACCGAGCTTTCAGCAAAACCGCTGATTTCCTGAAGGATCGCCGACAGATAGGTAAAAGCCACAAACGTGCCGCCATATCCAAGGGCGGTCATGCCATAGACAATCAACAACCGTGAACTGCCCAGAACGCGGACCTGTTCCATGATGGTGGTTGCCTCACCGCGCTTAAGGTTCCCGGGCAACAAGGCCGCGATCCCAACAAAGGAAATCAGCCCCAGCAGCGAGACACCCCAAAATGTCGCACGCCAGCCAAACATCTGACCGATGAAGGTTCCCAAAGGCACACCTGTCACGATGGCAACAGTAAGCCCCATGAACATCATGGCAATGGCCGACGCCCGGCGGTCTTCCGGCACAAGATCAGCAGCAATTGTCGCCCCGACGGAAAAGAACACGCCGTGGGCAAACGCTGCAATCACACGCGCAACCAGCAGCATCTCGTAAGTCGGGCTGATCGCAGCAACGCCATTCCCGATCACAAACAGCCCCATCAATCCCAGCATCAGGGATTTGCGGTTCATACCGCCGGTGAGGGCTGTCAGAATGGGCGCGCCAAAGGTCACACCAAGCGCATAGACACTGACAATCAAACCTGCCATCGGCAGGGTCACAGCAAGATCGTTTGCAACAGTCGGCAAAAGCCCGACAATCACAAACTCCGTTGTGCCGATTGCATAAGCTGCAATCGTCAACGCAAACAAGGCAAGTGGCATTCAAATTCTCCTTCCGCGCACAATGCGGATCATGGTTTTCATCGGGATGACCCCGGAATTTGAAGCGACTATGCCAAGCTAATCCTTGCGCGATAATCTAGATTGCGCGACAACCATATGTGAATTCAATTCAAAGAAGAGGCCACATTGGATAACCGCGCGGGTGAAATGGAGACCTTTATCAAGGTCGTCGAACATGGGAGCTTTTCCATGGCCGGGCGGGATTTGCACATGTCGCCATCTGCGGTCAGCAAACTCGTCACCCGGATTGAAGACCGATTGGGCACACGGCTGATCGTGCGATCGACCCGGCAATTGCAACTCACCCCGGAAGGTGAACTTTACCTTCATCGGGCGCGCACCATCCTTGATCAGATTGACGAGACAGACCGGTTGATCGCCGGTGGTGGTTATGTCGCGCCGCGTGGCAGACTTTGCATCAATGCATCTGTGGCCTTTTCCGAGGTCTTCATTGTGCCGATCCTGCCCGATTTTCTGCGCGAATATCCCGACATCGAAGTCGATCTGACCCAGACGGATGGCATTGTCGATCTGCTGGAAGAACGTGCTGACATTGCGATCAGATCGGGCGGACTTCCCGACTCAAACCTGATGGCGCGCAAGCTTCTTGAAACCAAACGCATGATCGTGGCAGCCCCATCCTATTTGGAGGAATTTGGCACGCCAGATTCTCCGGCAGATCTGAGTAATCACAATTGCCTGCGGTTTAACTTTATCAAGGGACGCAATTTCTGGCCGTTCACGGACCCCGAAACCGGTCGTCAGTTCGACCAGACAATCAAGGGCGAGTTCCTTGGCAATAGCGGCCCCTTGGTCAAGGCGATGGCAGTTGCCGGCATTGGCATTGCCCGAATTGGTGCCTTTCATGTGCGCGAGGAAATCAAACGCGGTGAGCTTGTCGAAATCCTGCCGGAATGGACCAGCAAAGATATGGAAACGGTTCATGCCGTTTGGGCAGGCCACGAACATCTGGCAACCCGCATTCGCGCCTTTATCGATTTTCTTGCCAGGAACATGAAGACGGCCAATCAGTCAGACTGACAAGCCATCAAGCGCTCTTGCGCAGCGTCAGGATCACAATCCCGCAAATCACGATTGCCCCGCCGACCATCTGGATCGGGCTGATCATTTGACCAAGCACAACCCAGCCAAACAGCAATGTGGCAATCGGTTCCATATTCATCACCGATGCGTTGCGCGCCATATTCAGGCGCGGCACGGTGATGAACAGAACGGAAAACGCCCCGCCATAAAGTGACACCAAAACCGCCAAACCAATCCAGCCCGGCACAGCTTGCGGCAATGCCATCCCGCCCGGCAGGACTTCGCCAATACCGGCAATGATCATGGCAATGAACACAACAAGCATGGTGAACATCGATCGGACCGAGCCGTTTAACGTCGCAAGCTTATGATCGGTCACCCAGAACGCCACGGACAAGGCGGTTGCGGCCATCAAGGCAAAGCCAATCCCAAGCCACCAGTCATCGGTAACCGTTACACCCCCGCCAAGAATTCCCGGCAGATCAAGCGCCAGGACAAGACCCGAAAGAATAAACAGCATCAATGCGGTTGCCTTTAATGTCGGGCGCGGTCCCCCCAGCCCCCAAGTCAAAAGTGCCAGAATGATCGGGAAGCTGTTGGCGGTCAGAAGTGCCAAGGCCACCGGCACACGCGCCACGGCAGAATAAAGACACAGGCTTTGGATCGTGATCATCAATCCCAAAACAAACTGCCACCGCCGTGATCCGCTGGGCAGGCGAATGGAATGACGCTGGATGCTGACAATCACGGCAAGGATCGCAAGTGCCACACCCGACCGGCATAGAACAGCCAGCAACAACCCGGTCCCGTTTTCAAATGCCAGACGGGCGGCCACATGATTGCCCGCAAAGCAGCAGGCAACCGTCGCCAAAATCATGACGGCAATCTGACGGGGGAAGTGTTGGGGGCTATTGTCCGTGTGACCTGATGTCAGGTTGGAACGGGGCGCAGACATGGATATGGATCCCAAATGATGTGGAGCCATCCGAATAGACCCCAGAACATCATGAGAAACAAGAACTTATGCACTATCCTGATGAGCAGGCGCGCTGAGCAATTCAAGACAGCGCTGCGCAACAAGACGGGCTGGCTGCAGCGATTCATGCTTGAACGGTACCAGTTCGGTATTGGCCAAGATGGGCCGGGCAAACTCGCCCTCATAAAGCGATTGATGCAATCGCTTGTGCCGTTCATGTGCCAATCCTTCGGGCGCATAGATGTAAACACCACCGGGTGCCGCCGCGGCTTCGCAACACATTGAGACGGAATCACCCGTTACAATCAATACATCCGCAAGCGCAAGATAGCCGAAATAAGGGTTTTCATCCTGCCCCATCCAGTCATGCAGATGATATGGAAGACCCGAATTTGCCAAACGATCCGCGATCAGTTCTTCGTTTTCCCGACCTGTCCGGCGACTGGTCGTAACAAGCAAGCTGCCATCAACCGCGCGCGCCGCGTCAATCGCACGCGTGATCAGCTCGCCCGCCATATCCTTGGTAAAGGTGGTTTTCTTTGTGCTTCCACCAATGATCAGTGCAATCTTTGGGCCGGGCAAACCTTTGAAATGCGGACGCCATGTATCGGCCTCGACCAGCAATCTGGTTTCGGTCACGCGATGCGGCGCACCGGGAATTTCAAGGATGTTTTCACGGACCGACATCCGGTCATGGGCCGGAGCTGCAATCAGATCAAAGGCAGTTTCACCGCTATCGGGGCGCATGATTTGGCAGATGCGGGTATGACCACGGCTTTGTTTCTTGATCCAGCGCGCGACAGGTGCCGTCCTGCGCCCGGCTGAAATCACAAGATCAGGCCAGGGTGAGACCAAGCGTGCCCGTGATGGTTCATCAACACCCAAAAGGCTGGCACGACGGATGATGTTTGGAAGACGAACAAGCTTTGTATAACCGATATCAACCCGCTTGAAGGGTTGAGCCAATGCCTCGGCGACACCAATTGCCTGATTGATATTTCCGGCGCGATCATCGGCCAGAACCCAGATCAGATGTGTGTCTTGGTCGGTCATTCAGGGGCTTTCCTGATTTGATTATTGCTTTTGACAGTGACCGGTATCAGATCAAGGCCAAGGAGTGCACCAAGCTCTATGGTCCCTTCCCTGATAGGTACAATCAGACGAGGTGATTATCAAGCATGCGACGATGGTCTCTATGCAAAACTGGCCCAGCACACGCAAATTTAAGCTGGGCATCGAAATAGTTTTGTAATCTAATCGCGAAACACCACCTATCCTTTAGTGTGGGTAAAATACCTGATCCAGCGTGGACACAAATGCTAAGTACTTCGGTTTCGGTCAAAAGAGCATCTCGGATTGTCCTGTGCGCTTTGCTTGCCCTTCTGCCAGTCACAGTCTGGCTGGTGACGGAGTTTTGGCGTGACGCCAAACTTGTCGACATCACCGAAGATGGGCGCAACAAGCTTGAACTGTATCGCTCCAACCTTCAGGGCGCGATCAAGGAACACGAATATCTGCCGATCACGCTGGCATCTGACAAACGCATCATTGATCTTGCCCTTTATGCCGACCCGGCCAATGCTGCGGCGGTAAATGTCTATCTGGAAAAACTTGCAGCTGATAGCGGCGCATCAGACATCTATTTCATGGATGGATCCGGCACCACGATTGCTGCAAGCAACTGGAACAGTCAGGCATCCTTTATCGGGCGAAACTTTTCCTTCCGCCCCTATTTCCAGCAGGCGCGAAGCGGCGTCACCGGTCATTACTTTGCCTTTGGCATCACGTCCAATGTTCCGGGCTATTATATCTCGCACCCGGTCCGACCCGACGGATCGACCTTTGCCGGCGCGGTGATTGTGAAAACCCATCTGGAAACACTGGTGCAGCGCTGGACGCGGGGCAGCGAAAGCGTTCTGGTGACCGATCAGAACGGCATTGTCATCATCGCATCCCATCCCGAATGGCGGTTCCGTGATCTGGCGGGGCTGACGCCCAAAGATCGCCCACGCATCATCGCATCACGTAAATATGGTGACTATCCGCTTGATCCCATGCCGTTGCTTGATGGCAAATGGCCGATGGAAGACGATCTTGGCGTATTGACCCTGAGCGGATCGCAAAAAAGTGCGACGGCCGAGACGACGCCAAGCCTGATGGATGATGCCAATCCAATATCGGGCACCCGCGAAGCCGCCCAACCCGAACAGGCAAAGACCACCTATCTTGTGACCGGAAGCACCCTGCCAGCCCAAGGCTGGCGGATGTATCTTTTAACCGACAAGCTATCCCTTGATCGTTCGGTAATCTCAGCCGGATTGATGGGCGGAGCTGCCCATATCATCCTGACCGGCCTGATTTTCATTATCCTGCAACGCCGTCGCGCAATGCTTGAACAACTTGAAATCCGCGACTGGTCACAACGCGAACTTGAACGTCAGGTGCGGTTACGCACCACTGATCTTATGAGCACCAACTTGCGTCTGGCCCAGGAAATTACCGAACGTTCGCGCACTGAAGATGCGCTGCGATCTGCCCAGGCAGAACTGGTTCAAACCAGCAAGCTTGCCGCCCTTGGCCAGATGTCGGCCGGGATCGCACATGAAATCAACCAACCCCTGACCGCCATTCGAAGCTATGCGGAAAACGCGCTTAAATTTATCGAGCGCGGCAACAGCGACACCGCAAATCGCAACCTGCAACGCATTTCCGAACTGACTGATCGCATGGGGCGGATCACCAACAACCTTAAGACATTCTCGCGCCGGCCGGAACGCGATATTCAGCCGGTTGATGTGCCCAAGCAAATGCAAAAGGCCATCGATCTTGTGCTTGAAACCGGGCGTGCGGGACTGACCAACATCACCCTAACCCATGATGATGATCTTAAACCCGTCATTGCCGAAGCCAATCAGCTGACCCAGGTCTTTACCAACCTGCTCAACAATGCCGCCGATGCCTGCCAGAATGTTGAAAATGCGCAGATTGATATCAGCATCACCGCGCGCGAGGATCGCGTTCTGGTGAAGGTCAATGACAATGGGCACGGCATCCTGCCAGACAACCTGCCGAAATTGTTTGATCCGTTCTTTACCACCAAGCCGTTTGGCGATGGGTTGGGACTGGGTCTTTCGATTTGTTATGGCATCATCCGAAGCTTTGGCGGAACCATCCGTGCGGAAAACCGCCCAAATGGTGGCGCGTCCTTTATCATCGAGTTGCGCCAGGAAGGTGCCAATGATGATGAGGTGGAAAACAGTAGCTCGACGGGGCTTGATGTGCCTGTTACAACATTTGGCAAAACCGCCTCATACGTTGAGGCACATAAGGATCAGGCATAAGTGGCTTTATGACACCCTGATCCGGCTCAGGGTCAAAGGAAAAGCCAGTGCCGACAACATCCGATAGCGTTCTGTTTGTTGATGATGACGCAGATGTGCGTGAAGCCGCACAGCAAACGCTTGAACTTGCCGACATCCATGTTGAAGCCTATCCCGATGCCGCGTCCGCCCTTGGCCGCCTGCGCAAAGGATGGGCGGGCGTTGTTATTTCCGACATTCGCATGCCCAAGATGGATGGCTTGGAATTCCTGGCCGAAGCCAAAAAGATCGATCCGGAAATGCCGATCATCATGGTTACCGGCCATGGCGATGTCGCAACCGCGGTCAAGGCAATGCATGCCGGTGCGTTTGATTTCATCGAGAAGCCCTATGCCCCGGATCTGTTTGTCGACATCACCAAGCGGGCCATGGCCCATCGCAATCTGATCCTGGAAAATCGCACGCTTAAAATCGAACTTGCCAAACACAGCAAGAACGCATCGGACTTCATCGGTCGCAACCCGGCGATGGAAAAGCTCCGTACCCTGATTGGCAATATCGCCAGCACCAATGCCCATGTCCTGATCAATGGCGAAACCGGATCGGGCAAGGAAGTCATTGCGCGCAATCTGCATGAAATGTCGGGCCGCACAGGCCCGTTTGTTGCCGTCAATTGCGGCGGCATGCCTGAACATCTGATTGAGTCTGAGCTGTTTGGTCACGAAGCCGGTGCCTTTACCGGGGCTGATCACAAACGCATTGGCAAGTTCGAGTTCGCCGATAAAGGCACGATCTTCCTTGATGAAATCGAAAGTATGCCGCTGGCCTTGCAGATCAAGCTTCTGCGTGTCTTGCAGGAACGTGCACTGGAACGGTTGGGATCAAACAGGCTTCAGCCAATTGATCTGCGGGTAGTTGCCGCAACCAAAACCGACCTTCGCGAGGCTTCATCACGCGGCGCGTTCCGCGAAGACCTTTATTATCGCCTGAATGTCGTGCAACTGCATATCCCGCCCTTGCGCGATCGCAAGGATGATATCCCGCTTCTTCTGGAATATTTCACCCGCGACGCAGCCAAACGGTTCGAACGTTCCGTCAATCCGGTGACACCGGCCGAGATGGCGCAATTCACCGCACATGACTGGCCGGGCAATGTGCGCGAGCTGCGTAATGCTGCTGAACGCCGTGTTCTGGGTCTTGATCCGCTGGCAAGTGGATCGGACACCCCCGGCCCATCTGCCATGCCCCTGCCCCAGCAGGTTGAGGCATTTGAAAAAAGCCTGATTATCGAGGCCCTTCGCGAGCATGGCGGCAATGTCACCGCCACGGTCAGCGCACTTGGTGTGCCGCGCAAGACCTTCTATGACAAGCTGACCAAATACGAAATCACCCCCGCAGAATTCCGGCGATCACGCAGTGCCACGGAAAATGATCCAGAGCCCGTCAGTTAGACGGGCTTTTTTCTTATCTGCGCTGGAAAACACATTCGAATATTGTGCGGACAACCACACATTGCGTGAAATTTTATGTGTGGAACAGGCGACAAAACAGCAATTTATGCTGCAACGCAACAGCACGAAAACCACCGTAAAACACTGATATAAAACAATAAAACACACCTCATCAAAACTGGCCCACGCCTTGCTGATTACGGCACAGCGCCATAAGGCGTTTTACAACGACGCCACAAAAGGCGCGCTTACGGGAAAACGCATAATCAAAAAGGGAGACATTTTGATGCGTCCGATTACCAAACATATCCTCGCAGCAGGCGTAGCAGCAGCAGCCCTCATGGGCACCAACGTGGCATCCGCACAGGAAGTCATTAAATTCGCGCACGTCGTTGCTCCGAACACCCCGAAGGGCCAGGGTGCGGAATATTTCAAGAAACGTGCAGAAGAAATTCTTGGCGACAAGGTTGTCGTTGAAGTTTACCCGAACTCGCAGCTGTTTGATGACGACAAGGTTCTTGCCGCCATCCTGCGTGGTGACGTTCAGTTTGGCGCACCGTCGCTTGCGAAATTCGGCAAATGGACCAAAAAACTGCAGGTCTATGATCTTCCGTTCCTGTTCAAGGACATGGATGCGGTTACCTGCTTCCAGGACGGTGCCAAAGGTCAGGAACTGCTCAATGCAATGTCGTCCAAGGGCCTTACCGGTGTTGGTTACTGGCACAACGGTCTGAAGCAGCTGTCGGCCAACAAGCCGCTGCGCGCACCGGCAGATGCGGCTGGTCAGAAATTCCGTATTCAGTCTTCTGACGTGATCGCCGCACAGTTCGAAGCCATCGAAGCTGTTCCGCAGAAAATGGCATTTTCTGAAACCTATTCGGCGCTTCAGACCGGCGTTGTTGATGGTCAGGAAAACACCTGGTCGAACATCTATTCGAAGAAATTCTTCGAAGTTCAGGATTACATCACTGAATCCAACCACGGCCTGCTTGACTACATGGTCGTCACCTCGACCAAATGGTGGGACGGTCTGGATCCGGAAATCCGCGCAGGCCTGAGCCAGGCAATGAAAGAAGCATCAGAATTTGCCAACAACCTGTCGGCAGATCTGACTGCGGAACAGCGTCAGGCAGTTATTGATTCTGGCGAGACCGAGATCCTGCAGCTGTCAGGCGAAGAATTCGCAAAATGGCAGACCGCAATGAAGCCGGTTTGGGATGAGTTCTCTGGCGATATCGGCCAGGACATCATCGAAGCCGCTGCTGCGTGCAACTGATCCGTTCTTTTTTCCCAACATCATCGGAAAAGGGCCGTTCAAGATGATCTCAACGGTCGTTAACCGGCTGGAGGAGGGCATTATTGCCCTCCTACTCGCCTCTATGACGTCGCTTACCTTTGTGAATGTCGTCATGCGTTACGTGTTCAATTCCGGCCTGACATGGGCGCTGGAAATCACGGAATTCCTTTTTGCCTGGCTGATCCTGTTTGGCATGTCCTATGGGGTCAAGGTTGGCTCGCACATTGGTGTGGACGCCCTTGTGCGCCTGTTCCCGGCACGCGTTCAGCGCGTTATCGGCCTGATCGTCGTTGCAGCAGGCCTTCTTTATTCAAGCTGGTTGGTTATTGGCGGCTGGGAGCTCGTCAGCTTCAACCACATGCTTGAAATGGAAGCCGAAGACAGCCCGATCATGCTGTGGTTCGTCTATTCGATCATGCCGGTTGGTGCCGCACTTTTGGCATTCCGCCTGGCACAGGTTGGCTGGCGCATCATCACGGGCAAACAGGTCGGCTTTAATCTGGCTGACGAAGCACGCGAAGCCATTGACCAGCTTGCACAGGCTGGCAGTGCGGCCGCAGCGGATCATGATAAGTCCGCCAACGCTTCGACGCCGAAATCGTAAGCCGGACGGGGGGAACATTTAAATGACTATCGCATTCCTGTTTATCCTGCTGTTTGGCTTGATGGCACTTGGCGCACCTATCGCCATTTCGCTGGGTGTTGCGTCGCTTTCAACCATTCTTATGTTTGGTGATGACAGCCTTGCCACGCTGGCAGAGAAACTTTTCGGCGGGATGGAGCATTATACCCTTCTTGCCATTCCATACTTCATTCTGGCATCTGCCTTCCTGTCGACCGGTGGCGTTGCCCGTCGCCTGATCCGCTTTGCCATTGATACCGTGGGCTGGTTCCCTGGTGGCCTTGCCATGGCATCGGTTCTGGCCTGTATGCTGTTTGCCGCTGTTTCCGGCTCAAGCCCGGCAACGGTTGTTGCCATCGGTTCCATCGTCATTGCCGGTATGGTGCGCGCGGGCTATCCACAAAGCTTTGCTGCGGGCGTGATCTGTAACGCCGGTACGCTTGGTATTCTGATCCCGCCTTCTATCGTCATGGTGGTTTATGCGGCCGCGACCGAGGTTTCGGTTGGTCGTATGTTCCTGGCTGGCGTTATTCCGGGGATCATGGTTGGCCTGATGTTGATGATTGCGATCTATATCGTCGCACGCATCAAGAAACTGCCAAGTCAGCCGCGCCCGACCCTTGGCGAATGGGGTGGTGCCCTGTTTTCCGCGTCCGGTGGTTTGCTACTGGTTTTGCTGATCATGGGTGGCATTTATGGCGGGGTCTTCACCCCGACCGAGGCGGCCGCTGTTGCAGCGTTTTATGCCATGTTTGTCGCAGTCCTGTTTTATCGTGACATGGGCCCGATCAAGGAACAGTCATGGGTACCGGAAAACGGCAATACCGGCGTTGGCAGCATTTTGGCCTACAACCTTCCGAAAATGGGCAAGGCACTGGTCCTGATCCCGTTTGACAAGGAAGTTCGCCACGTCCTGCTCGATGCTGGTAAAGTCACGATCATGCTGATGTTCGTCATCGCCAATGCGATGCTGTTCGCCCATGTTCTGACGTCTGAACGCATCCCGCACACCATTGCCGAAACCATCATTGGATGGGGCCTTCCGGCATGGGGCTTCCTGATTGTTGTGAACATCGTTCTTCTGATTGCCGGTAACTTTATGGAACCGTCGGCAATCCTTTTGATCATGGCGCCGATCCTGTTCCCGATTGCCATGCAGCTTGGCATCGATCCGATCCATCTGGGCATCATCATGGTGGTCAATATGGAAATCGGCATGATCACGCCACCCGTCGGGTTGAACCTGTTTGTGACATCCGGGATCACCGGCATGCCGTTGCTCAAGGTTGTCAAGGCCGCCTTCCCGTGGCTTCTGATCCTGCTGGGCTTCCTGGTGCTGATTACCTATGTACCGGCGATATCGACCTGGCTTCCGACCAGCCTGATGGGTCCGGAACGGATCATGACCCACTAGATCGGTTGATCCACACATCATCACGCAAAGGGCGGCATTCCAACGAATGTCGCCCTTTTTGCATTGGAACGCATAGCTGCCATACCAACAAAATCACGCTACAGGATTGGAAACCCCAAGAAATTTGTGGATAATGGGCTTTCTTGAATCGTTTCAGGTTGCTGTCCCCGATGACGCGGATTGTCATCGCGCCCAAATCCAGCTTTCCGACTGACGCCACCAAACTTGCCCAATCTGCCTTTGCCGCGTTCATTATTGTGCGCGGATTTTTGCGCCCCACGCCAAGGCATCTATCTGCAAGCACTGTCATCGTAAACTGGTAATCGGCGGACTGCGCCCCACCTGCCACCCATGAAACGGAACGCAGACCTATGGCCCAGAATGCCCCCAATACCCTGCCAGATCCAAAGCGTCTGGCGATCCTGCTTGCTGCACTGATTGCGACAGCACCGTTTGCAATTGACACCTATCTGCCTGCCATTCCGGCAATGGCGGCCGATTTTGGTGCGCAAACCCATGCTGTCGAAATTTCCATCAGCACGTTTTTGATCGGCTTTGCCCTTGGTCAGCTGATCGGCGGACCGCTTTCTGATCGCATTGGCCGACGTCCCGTCGCCATGACCGGGCTTATCATCTATATCGTCACAAGTGCGATCATCACTACGGTCGACAGTGCGCTGTCACTTAATGTCATGCGCTTTGTGCAGGCGATTGGTGGCGGCTTTGCCCTTGTGGTCGTCGGCGCATCAGTACGTGATCTTTATGATGGCAAGGAAGCCGCACGCATGTTTGCGCTGATTGCCGTGATCATGATGATCGCGCCGCTGGCCGCCCCCACGGTCGGATCAATTTTGCTGGTCTGGTTTAACTGGCAGGCGATCTTTGTTCTTCTGATCGCCTATGGCAGCCTGATGCTGTTTATCGTCTGGTACAAAATGCCGGAAACGACAAAGCTTCGGCCGCGCTATGCAGGTCCTGCGCGTCGTGTTTGGTGGACGTATCTTGAGGTTTTGCGCACGCGCAAGGCGGTTGGCTTTATGCTGACCCATACCGGGGCCAGTGCGGTGATGTTCAGTTTCCTGACCGACAGCCCGTTCATGTATATCGATTTCTTTGGCGTCACACCGGCACAGTTCCCCTATTTGTTCGGGGCCAATATCGCGGTCATCGTCATTTGCAACCGTTTGAACAGCCCACTTCTGGCCCGTTATGAACTGCACCAGATCTTGAAGGTCGGCATTGCCATTCAATTTGCCGCGGTTGCCGGGCTGTTTTTGGCGGTCAATGTGTTTGAGCCAACCCTTTATAGCGTTGTGCCGCTTGTCATGGTCTCGGTTGGGATGATCGGCTTGACCGCCCCCTGCGCAACGGCATCCTTTATGCAGTATTTCCCGCATATTGGTGGAACGGCGACCGCGTTGATGGGAACCATCCAGTTTGCCACCGGGGCAGTTGCCGGCATGGTGATTGGCCATTTCCATGATGGCACGCTTTTGCCTGTGACGCTTTCGATGTTGGGCTTTGCTATCTTTGCCAATGTGATGGTGCATTTCGTTGCCGAAGCAAAGTCACCTGAAGTAATATCCCCCTTGTCCGAAACCGCCGCCACACAAGGCGCTCAGTAATCGGCTTTTCAGGAGTTCCGTCATCATGTCGAAAATGAACTTCAACGATTACGGTCGCTGCATGGCGACCTATAACAGTTGGCAAAATGGCGTTCTGTTTGATCTTTGTGCCGAGATCGGCGATGAGGCGCGCCGACTGGATCGCGGTATGTTCTTTGGCTCAATCCACAAGACGCTAAACCATCTGATCTATATCGATCTGCGCATTCTCGGCATCTTGCGCACCGGCGAGGCCAAGGCGTTTGACGCGCGTACGATTGTCGAGGACGATTTTGACCGCCTTTCTGCCAAACGCATCGAAGTCGATCGCGACATTATGGCATTTGTCCATGGTTCCGATCATGCATGGCAGGATGGCATTCGTGCATTGCAGGGGCTTGATGGTGTGGTGCGCAAATTGCCGCGCCAGCTTTTCCTGATGCAGCTATTTAACCATCAAACCCATCACAGGTCGCAAATTACTGCGGAATTGCACAAAATGGGCATTGATTACGGCATCACGGATGTCCCGCTGACACCCGATCTGCCGCTCTGATCAACATGCTTATTTGCCGGTAAAGACCGCTTTGCGCTTTTCAAGGAACGCGGTGTAGCCTTCCTTGAAATCCGCACTTTCAAACGCGCGGTACCCTTCATCAAATTCGCGCGCATCAATCGCCCCGCCCTGACGCAGGCGATTGATCATTTTCTTGTGCAGGCGCTGGGTCAATGGCGCGCCACCGGCAATGCGGCTGGCAGTCTTGGCAATCTCCGCATCAAAATCCGCAATCGGCACATGGCGGGCAACAAAGCCGATTTCGCGTGCGCGTTCTGCATCCAACACCTGCCCTTCAAGCAGGATTTCAAATAGTGCCGCCTCGCCCAACAAATCCAGCATGATCTCAAGTTCGGGGTAGCCCAGCGTCGCGCCAAGCTTCATCGGTGGCACGGCAAACTTGGCGTTATCTGCGGCAATTCGAAGATCACAGGCCGATGCCAGAACAAATGAGGCCCCCATGCACGGCCCGTCAATTGCGGCAATCACCGGATGGGTACAGTTCTGAATGGTTTGCAGTGCTTCGGCATGCAAAAGGCCATAATCACGCGCCTTTTCAAACCCGGCGCGTTCGCGAACAAATTCATGAATATCAGCACCCGCACCAAAGCCAACACCTTCGCCACCGCGGATCACCACACAGCGGAGCTCCAGATCATCGGACAGCTTCTGCGCGATATTGGCAAGCTCGCCCCACATCGGTTTGGTCAGCGCGTTTTTACGGTCCGGCTGGCAAATGGTGATGGTGGCAATGCGATCATCAATGGCGACATTCAATCCGCTTTGGTCAGTCATGACATTTCCTTTGGGGCTTGCTGTTTGGGCACAGCTTAAATCGGTATAACTATACCGAATAAACCCAAATGACGGATTTGCCAATGGGCTCTGTTATTTACGCCGGGGAACGGGACTGCCCGATGGGGCGATATATCGTGCTTGCCAACGACTGGGCACCCAAAGTGCAAATGCCGATACCGCCCCACATCCACCCGCCACAAACCAGATCGCATCCTGTCCGATCCGAAGGGTCAAAAGACTTCCAATCACGGCCCCGACAATCATGCCAATCCACGGCACAATCTGAAACGACCAGTCACCACGTCGATCCCCGGTCAACCAGCGACCAATACCACGACCAAACCGCGACAGCGCACCGGTCACATAGGTCAAACCAATCGGTAGTCCTTCGATATGCTCGACCGTCGCATTGATCATGCCCATCGCCAGAACCACAAGGTAAAACCCGCTCGACCCACGCATTTCAAGCGGCAAAACCGCTGACAGGCACAGCACCAAGGCAACAATCCCCAGAAGCCCCGCAAGCCTTTTGCGAAACCGGCTGGCAATCACCACACCCAGCGTATTGCCCAGAATAAAGCATCCGACAGCACCGAGCAGGATAAACGCCCCGGACCAATCGCCTTCGCCAATCGCAATGGCCGCGCGCGTGGTGTTGCCCGACATGAAGGATACAAAATCCCCTGCCATGATCAAACCAATCGCATCGGTCATCCCGGCAACAATGGAAATCGCCATAACAAAGATCAGGCCAATGCCCGTACGGCGAACCTTGATCAGGCGACGGCGTTTTTGCTGGTTCATTCAAGTTGCTCCTGGGCGGGGCTTTGGCCGGGTAACGTGCACTGATTAAACAGTATTTCTGATGGAAAACGCTACAACTCTTAGCGAACGGACCAAACACACCTGCAATAGAGCACAGACTCCGCACAAACCTGACCAACTGGTCAGCGGCTTTTCTTTGCGCTTTCGGACCAAAAGCGTTAAGAGGTGCGCAAATATTCGATCCGGAGAAGGTAAAGCCGCCATGACCAACGACAAACCGACCGCGCATTGCAGCTACGCTGCCAAAACCGTCGCCAAGATTCTGCTTGATATCGGAGCGGTGAATTTCCGCCCGGAAGAAGCTTACATTCTGACGTCTGGCTGGGCGAGCCCGGTCTATATTGACTGCCGCAAGCTGATCTCTTTCCCGCGTGCACGTCGCAAGGTCATCGAACTTGCCGCCCGTCAGGTTTCTGACGCAGCCGGTTACGAGGCATTTGATGCGGTTGCTGGTGGCGAGACCGCTGGTATTCCTTATTCCGCATGGCTTGCCGATGCGCTGGACCTGCCGATGCAGTATGTCCGCAAGAAGCCGAAAGGCTTTGGCCGCAAAGCCCGTATCGAAGGCGACATCCACGAAGGTCAGCGCGTTCTGCTGGTCGAAGATCTGGCAACCGATGGCGCATCGAAAGTCAATTTCGTCAATGCGATCCGCGAAGCCGGTGCCGAGTGCAAACACGCCTTCGTCGTCTTTTTCTATGACATCTTCGAAGGTGCGCTTGACGAACTGCGCAAGGACGACATCGAAATGCACTATCTGGCAACCTGGGCGGACGTTCTCGCCGTTGCCGAAGAAGGCGAATATTTCAGCAAGGATGCCATCGAAGGCGTTCGCGCCTTCCTGAACGATCCGATTGGCTGGTCAAAAGCCAACGGCGGCAAGCACGACTAAGCGTTCCGAACGCCAAAGAATAAAACGCCCGCACGGTGATCCGGCGGGCGTTTTTCTTTGGGCATGTATCAAACGCGCGTTCAAAGCGGAATGACGTTGTCCCTTTTGTTTGCCACCATCTCAACCGCATGGGGTGGCAACATCCGCAACCGATTTGCCAGATAGCCGTTCTTCTCTGCCACGAATGCGTGCATCTCCATGACATAGGTTGGCGGCACCACGTCCCGCACCGTTTTATGGCGTGCAAGGCCTTCCGCCCATTTGCGAAGCCCCTCAAATCCCGCAAACAAGTCACGGTTCAATCCCACCGATATCAGTGGAAACGGCCTGAAGATCGTTGCAAACAGCATATCCAGAATGTCGAGCGGTGCGTTGTTTTCGATCGTGCGTGGCGCAAGAAGCTCGGCAACGATCGATAGCTGCCCGTCAATCTGATGCAGCGTCGCATCCACCCTGTCTTCGGAAAAATCGCGGTAAATCAAATCAGCTGTCAGCGACAGGACCTTTTCACCAACCGCTGCGATGCCCTGATGCAATGCACGTTCATACGCATCGGTCGGATACAGTTTTCGCCAGGTCAGACCATCAAGGTATTGGCAGATGGCGGCCGCCTCGAACAAGGTTTTGTCGTCATCAATCACCAGCACCGGCACGTTTCCTGTTGGGCTCATTGTGTGAAACCAGTCAGGTTTGTCATCAAGGGCAATGTCAGTCCGGGAATGGGGAATTGCGTTCTGTGACAGCACAAGTGCAACACGTTGCACATATGGACAAAGCCGATGGCCGATCAAACGAAGGGGTGGTAACATCCGGCTCCCTTTCGGCGCAGCATCAGACGTCTGAGCAGGTCTATGCCTGCGATGGGTTCGAACATCCATTGCGCTAGCCCATGAAATGAATGTTGAGTTTGTTGCCATCCAAATCGCGGAAATAGGCGGCATAGAACCCGTTTTCATGGCGTTGCCCCGGCGCACCTTCCGAAGACGCTCCAAGCGAGATTGCCTTGTCATAAAGACGGTCAACTTCGCCGCGCGATCCCGCCGCAAGGGCAATCATGGTGCCATTGCCAACCGTCGCCACTTTG
Source organism: Thalassospira sp. (assembly GCA_965228275.1). Taxonomy (GTDB): domain Bacteria; phylum Pseudomonadota; class Alphaproteobacteria; order Rhodospirillales; family Thalassospiraceae; genus Thalassospira. Next base: position 271,572 of record OZ245802.1, read on the forward strand.
CCATCAAATGGAATATGGATTGAAAATGCCGGTGTGTTTTCCCCGGCACTCCAGACAATGAAATCCGGTGCTTCGAAAATTCGGCTTGCACCAAATTCTGCGAGCAACGCGTCATAAAAACCGGCTGCGCGTGGCAGGTCGTTTGTTCCAAGCGATGTATATCCAATCATGTCTTTATTCCTGTATGTGATCTGCGGCAACCCGCGTTTTGACCACCCTAGGAAATTTCAAATTTGCAATAAATAGGCAATTTTGTATTATCTGATTGCAAATTTGAAATTGGAGATTTCGGGTGGACTGGAACTACATCAAATCGTTTCTTGCCATTGTCGAGACCGGCACACTCGAACTGGCAGCACAGAAAATCCGGGTCAGCACAACCACGGTGTTTCGTCATCTCCATGCGCTTGAAGAAAAGACCGGAAGCCGTCTGTTTGACCGGATAAGTGGTCAATACCGGTTAACCGATGCGGGCACAGAAATGCTGATCCCGGCCCGTCAGATCATGAATAGCTTTGATGCCATCAACACCCATGTTGCAGGTGCTGATGCCGATCTGGATGGTTTGGTCCGGATCACGGCACCGACCAGTTTTTCGTATTTCCTGCTGCCTGATTACATTGCAGCGATGAACGAACGCTGGCCCGGCATTCAGATTGAGCTTCTTGCCAGCAACCTCGAATTCAATATGACGCAGCGCTATGCCGACATCGCAGTTCGCATTGCGCAAAACCCGCCAGAACATCTTGTCGGGACTGCAGTCCGAAATCTTGAATGGGGTATCTATGGTGCAGCAGACCATGTTACGCCGGGCAAAATTGATGACTTGCTTGATGAGCGGTTTGTCGGCGCATCGGGAAGCCTTTCTGGTCATTCAGCCTTCAGATGGCTCGATCAAAAATGCCGTCACCCCTACAAACAACGGACAGACGATCTTATTGCCATGGCCCAACTTGCCCGTGCAGGATGTGGCTTGGCGTGTTTGCCAACGGACCTTGCCGTTCCGGGATTGCGGTTGCTTGCACAGTTGCCCGACATCAGCACAAACAAACTTTGGGTTCTGACCCATCCGGATTTACGCAATGTTTCCCGCATACGTGAAACGATGCGCTGGATCAGTACATCGCTTAAGAACGAGCCGCGCCTGAACATTGATCGGGAAAATGCCGGTTAACCTTCCGCATCGAATTTCACGTTACACTATGATGATTGATCAGGTCCTGACCCTAGACACGGTTAAAAAGCAGGTTCAATATGTTCCCAAGCAAAAGCAACGTCATAGCGCCAACTATGATCGATACCGGGACAACAAACTGACGTGACCACGGCGCCTGCCACCGGTCCGAGGAGCACTGCATGTCACTGCACAAGACTGCCAAATGCCTGCCGGTTCTAGCACTGGCCTTTGCCATGTCTGGCTGTTTGCACAGTACCGAGGAACCCGTCACCGTCGCCAATAGTTCCCAAACCATCGTCACGCCCTGGGGTCCGCCGGCCAATGCAGCCGCCGCTGCCCCGACAACGACGGCCCGAGGCACAACCACCAGCAATCTTGTGATGATGGAAGACCCGGCGCGCAAAGTGCAGGAACTTCTTTTGCAACAGCAGATCGATGAAGCCCGGATTGCGCTTGGCATTCTTGATCGCATGGCGCAACGCTGCGTTCAGGATGGCGATGCGGCTGCCTGCACCACCCTTCAAACCAACTGGAGCACGCTTTCACAGCAGCTCCATAAAACGTTTGCGACGATGTCGGGTGACGCGACAATGAAATCATCCATGAGCCCCCCGCCATCAACAGCGCCGATGCCATCCATGACAGATGATACCCAACCAATGGCCCAGCCCATCATGCCCGCACCTGTCATGAACAGCCCGGCCATGCCTGCCCCGGCACCCAGTGGTACGGATCCATCAATGGAAAGAATAATCCCGATGACGGAACCCGGTGCGGACGGCTAAGCACCTGTATTTCGATAGAAATACAACTTTGAATAATTCCATTTGAGATAGAGCAAAGAAACCCGCCCATCAGCGGCGTAAGGTTTGTTCATGACGTTATGGCCTGCAGTGCTTTGCACCAAAGGGGTCTGCGCCACGTCCCTTACCCACTGGAGAACAGCTTATGTATCGGGATATTCTTGTTCACATCGACACCACATCTGCCTGCAAGGAACGTCTTTCGGTTGCGCTGAAAATTGCCAAGGCGCAGAACGCCCATCTGACGGGTTTGTATCTGCTGCCCTATCCTGAAATCCCACGTTTCATGGAAGTGCAGATCACCGAAGAAATCATCTCCCAGCAACGAGCCGCGATGGCGGAAACAGCCGCAACCGCACGCAAGGAGTTTGAAAGCACCTGCGAGGCTTCTGGTATCACCTTTAGCTGGCAGCAGACATCTTGTGCGACCTCTGCGACCGCAGATACGGCTGCGATGTATGCCCGCCATCATGATCTGACCATCATGGGTCAGTATGATCCGGAAAGCAGCGATCCGTGCTCGATGTCGGAAATGCCAGACAAGGTCATTCTGACGTCCGGTGCCCCGGTTCTGGTGGTGCCGTATGTTGGCCGGTTCGATAAGGTTGGCGAGCGTGTCATGGTTGCCTGGAAGCCTTATCGCGAGGCCGTCCGTGCGGTGAATGACAGCATGCCGCTTCTGGAAAATGCCAAATCCGCGCTGGTTCTGTGTGCTGATCCGAACAAGGCCGCACGCGATACCATGCCGGTTCCGGGCGTTGATATTGCCGAACGTCTTGATCGCCATGGCATCAAAGTCCGCAAGGAAAGCATGAATGCAACCGGCATCGGCGTTGGTGATTTGCTGCTGTCGCGTGCTGCGGATGAAAGCATCGATCTGATTGTCTGCGGGGCCTATGGTCGCCCGCGCCTGCGCGAATTGATGATGGGCGGTGTGACACAGCATCTTCTGCGTCACATGACGGTCCCGGTCTTGATGTCGCACTAATTGCGATATCCATCGCAAAACCCAACACAAAACCGGTCAGAAATTCTGGCCGGTTTTGGCTTTTTAGCTGTGTGTGATTGGCAAAGATTACGTAAGCAGCAGGAAATGATTGCGCCCGCCTGTCTTGGGCTTAAAGTGCGAAGATAAACAATCGGGTTTCAGGGCCCCACTTCCAGAATTTTGAGGTTCGACATGACCATCGACGCCACCAACGTCAATCCGACCATCCCCGGCAATTCCGACGCAAGTCGGGATGTTTCAAGCTATCTGCATCCCTATACCAACCATGCGGTTCACGAAAAAACCGGCCCGCATATCATCACTGGCGGTGATGGTATCTATGTCATTGATGACCAGGGCCGCAAACTGACCGAGGGCATGGCGGGTCTTTGGTGTGCATCCCTTGGCTTTAGTGAAAAGCGCCTGGTTGAGGCGGCGACCAAGCAGATGAACACGCTGCCGTTTTATCACACCTTTGCATCCAAAAGCACAAACCCGTCGATTGATCTGGCCGAGAAGCTTCTGGAAATCGTGCCAGTCCCGATGTCAAAGGTCTTCTTTGCCAATAGCGGGTCGGAAGCAACCGATACTGCGGTGAAGATGGTCTGGTACTATCACAACGCAATTGGTCAGCCCGAAAAGAAGAAGATCATTTCGCGTAAAAAGGGCTACCATGGGGTTACGGTTGCGGCGGCTTCGATGACCGGCCTTCCGGGCAATCACAAACTGTTTGATCTGCCGATTGACCGCATCCTTCATACTGACACCCCGCATTACTGGCGCGAAGCGCTTCCGGGTGAGGAAGAAGAAGATTTTGCCACCCGTCTGGCCGAACAGCTTGAAGACCTGATCCAGGCAGAAGGCCCGGAAACCGTTGGTGCCTTCATCGCCGAGCCGATCATGGGGGCCGGCGGCGTGATCGTTCCGCCGCGCACCTATTTCGAAAAGGTGCAGGAAGTCCTTAATCGCTATGACATTCTGTTCATTGCCGATGAAGTGATCTGTGGTTTTGGCCGTACCGGCCGCATGTTTGCCACCGAAACCTTTAACCTGAAACCCGACATGATCACGGTCGCCAAACAGTTGTCATCGGCCTATCAGCCGATTTCGGCCCTGTTCATCAATGACAAGATTTATCAGGCCATCAAAAAGGGCTCGAACGAGGTTGGCACCTTTGGCCATGGCTTTACCTATTCCGGCCACCCGGTTGCGGCGGCCGTTGCACTTGAGACGCTCAAGATTTACGAAGAAGACGGCATTATCGAGCATGTCCGCACGGTCATGTCGCCGTTCCAGAAACGCCTTAAAGATTTGAACAAGTTCGAACATGTCGGTGAAACCCGTGGGCGCGGCTTGATCGGCGCGTTTGAACTGGTAGCAGATAAATGCGCGAAAACGCCGTTCGAACCCTATGGCGCGACTGGTAAGGCGGTTGTTGAAGCCTGCCTTGCCAAGGGCGTGATCTTGCGTGCTTTGGGGGACACCGTGGCCTTCTGCCCACCGTTGATCATCACCGAAGCGCAGATCCATGAAATGTTTGATGCGGTTGAAGCCGCCCTGACCGAATGGGAAGCTTCACTTTAACGATCACTACATAATTCAGTGACATTCAAAACCCGCACGGCCGAAACGCTGTGCGGGTTTCGCTTTTTTTAGCCCAGCGAACAGCGCTGATCGCTGCTAAACCGGGCCAAACAGTGGTCATCTGCCGGTATGTGAGGAACATTCACATCGCAGTATCCGACCTAAAAATAGATTTAAAAACAACAATTCCATCAATTGATCGATTTTAACTATAAACGAAATCGATATTATTGCGGTCCTTCTGGCGTGGGAATCCTTGCCAAATGAAACCAATAGGGCCAAATTGGGAATTAAGTATCGGCGACGTTCGCCACAAACGAGATCGACAAACGAAAGATGGAACGCCTTCTCTGATCTAACGGTTCCAAAGAATTCTGGAATCGCTTTAATTTTTGACAAGGGTCAATGCCTGATCGGTTGCCATGACCGATAAGGGAACAAGAAAGACCCGGTCAAACCGGAGGATATGTCCAGGATCAGACCGCTGATCTGGACGAGACCAGAGCTTTGTAGCGACGCGGATGTTAAAACAGACGTGGCGCGCAAAGAGACAGGCGAAAGAAACAAGTATGAATTACAATAACTTCTTCAAAGACGCGTTGTCCGGACTCAAGGCTGAGGGCCGTTATCGCGTATTCGCCAATCTCGAACGTATTGTCGGCAAATTCCCCAAGGCCCTTTACCATCCCGGTAACGGTGAAGCCGCCCGTGAAATCACGGTATGGTGTTCCAACGATTATCTGGGCATGGGCCAGCACCCGAAGGTTCTTGATGCCATGCAAAGCGCTATCACCGGTCAGGGTGGTGGTGCGGGTGGCACACGTAATATTTCCGGCTCCAACCATTTGCATGTCGCGCTTGAGCGTGAGCTCGCCGATCTGCATGGCAAGGAAGCCGCCCTTTTGATGACGTCTGGCTATGTCGCGAACTGGACGACGCTTTCAACGCTTGGTTCGAAGCTTCCTGATTGCGTGATCATTTCTGACGCCCAGAACCACAATTCCATGATTGAAGGCATGCGCCATTCCAAGGCCGAACGCCGCATCTGGAACCACAACGACGTCGAACATCTTGAAGCAATCCTAAAGGACCTTGGTCCGGCGCGCGCCAAGATCGTCGCATTTGAATCCGTCTATTCCATGGATGGCGATATCGCACCGATTGGCCAGATTTTGGATCTTTGCGAAAAATACAACGCAATCTCGTATCTTGATGAAGTCCATGCGGTTGGCATGTACGGCCCGCGCGGCGGCGGCGTTGCCGAACGCGATGGCGTAATGGACCGCGTTGACATCATTCAGGGCACCCTTGCCAAGGCCTTTGGCGTGATTGGCGGCTACATCGCGGCCAAGCCGGAAATCGTTGATTTCGTGCGCAGCTTTGGCAACGGCTTTATCTTCACCAGTTCCCAACCGCCAAGCATTGCGGCCGGTGCGCTGGCCTCTGTCCGCCATCTTAAGGAAAGCGATGCAGAGCGTGCGGCCCAAAAGGAACGTGCGGATACCCTTCGCGCGCGCATGCGCGCCGCTGACCTTCCGGTCATGGATGCACCAAGCCATATTGTGCCGTTGATGGTTGGCGATGCCGCAATGTGCAAGGAAGCAAGCGATCGCCTTTTGTTTGAACATGACATCTATGTTCAGCCGATCAACTACCCGACCGTGCCGCGCGGCACCGAACGCCTGCGCTTTACGCCGGGTCCGCTCCATAATGACGAGTTGATGGATCATTTGATCGACTCGCTCCTGACGGTCTGGAGCCAGTTGGGCATTTCCAAGGTCGCGTAAGCCAACCAAATGCAAATTCACAAGGCCGGGGTCATTTGCCCCGGCCTTTTTCGTGAACGCGTTTCATGATCTGCGGATCATGATCTGCGGACTTTTTATCGGCGTATCAGGGAGTAACTGACACCCGAGAATTGCTTTCGCGGGCATGCGTTCTATATTGAAGGCTGTCTTGATCGATCAATTTGGTCGGTAAAGATTATTATTTGCAATTAAGAACCGTTCGCGTTAACGTCGGGCCCGTCACCAATTCAGGGACCGCCCATGTATTCGGATAGAACCTTGCTTCCCAAAGAATGTCTGCGCCTTTGCGCGCTTGGCACCCTCGCCCTTTCCGACAAGCCGATCAGTTATGCTGATCTGGCCAATTCGGTGCGTCATTTCATGTCCCATATCATGGGGCCGTCACTTGATATGATGGGAAGCTCGCTTCAGCTGCTCAAGCTTGAAGGTCTGGTCAAGGAAGATACCGCAAATGGGTCGTTTTCCGACGCGCAGCTTAGCCTGACCAAGGCCGGGCATGAGAAGTTCATCGAACTGATGCAGGGCAATTTGCGCGATACATCCGGCGAACTTTCGCGTCTGATCATGGCACTTAAAATGCGGTTCCTGCATTTGCTAGATGATGACATCCGCGCCGAGCAGGTCGAAATCCTTCAGGACGTTTGTGAGCTTGATCTGGAACGTGTTCTGGCCCTTCGCGAAGAACATTCCAATGAGGCTGCGAACTTCACCGGCTGGCTTGAAATGGAAGTCAAACGCCTTGAACAAAAGCGCGACTGGCTGAAAAGTCTGTTGGCCTGAGATATTTTCCCGTTATAGTCGAGACAGAAGGCCAGCAGGAAGCCGGTTCAACGTCACAGGCAGGGACGGAAGATGCTCATACGTGAAGAAACCGAAAATGACTTCGCGGCGATAACTGCGCTATTGGCCAGTGCATTTGAAACAGCACCCCATAGTCAGCAGACTGAACATCTGATTGTTGACGCGCTTCGCAAAAGCGGTCAACTGACCCTTTCCCTGATTGCAGAACAAGATGATGAGCTTGTTGGTTGCATCGCCTTTTCGCCGGTAAAGATCGATGGCAAGCATTGTGACTGGTACGGGCTTGGTCCGGTTGCGGTTACCCCGGATCGCCAAGGGATGGGCATCGGGTCTGAGCTGATCCAAAGCGGCATTCGTCATTTGCGGGCCGAAGATGCACATGGCTGCGTCGTTCTGGGCGAACCCGACTATTACAGCCGTTTTGGCTTTGCCCCCCTGCCCGATCTCAAACTTGAAGGTGTGCCGGATCAGTATTTCATGGCCCGCCCGCTCATCGATGAAATCCCGGTTGGCAAGGTAGATTACGACCCGGCTTTTTACATCGAACCAAACGCATAAGGCAGCCACAACAGGCTGCCTTGATCACGCCATCATATTTTCAAAAGCAACGCCCTGATTAATACAGGTGCTGCCCACCGGTTACGAAAATCTCAGTGCCGGTGACATAGCTGCTGTCTTCGCCGACCAGATAATGCACGGCGGCAGCAACATCTTCGGGGGTTCCCATGCGGTTCATCGGGATGCGGGGTACCAGTGCCTCATATTCCGGGGAAATCATGTCTGTCTTGATCTCGCCCGGTGCGACAGCATTCACCCGCACACCAAGTTCGGCAAACTCGACCGCCATTTCGCGCGTCAGGCCCGAAAGCGCTGCTTTTGACGTCGAATAAGCCGACCCGGCAAAGGGATGGACATAGTGGCCCGCGATTGAGGTGATGTTACAAATCGCCCCTTTGCCCCGATGCAGGGCGGAGGCAAATCCGCGTGCGAGTGTCAGCGGGGTGAAGAAGTTCAGCTCAAACACATCGCGCCAGGCACCGATATCCCCGTTCAGGCAACCAAGACGTTCCTTATAAGGCGTTTTGGGTGACACACCGGCATTGTTGACCAGAGCATGAAGCGGATCGTCGCCCAGGATGTCATTGGCCTTGGCGATGAAATTCTCGACATCGGCGGGTTTGGACAGATCGGCGGCAATATGGATGCCCTGTGCCGGATCACGCGGGCAACTGGGCGGCGGTGCTTCGCGTGAGCAACAAATCACCCGCCAGCCACGTTTGGCAAAATATCCAACTGTGACGTGACCGATGCCACGGCTGGCACCTGTCAGGACGACTGTTTTCGGGGCGTTGCTGGTCATCTCGTTTGCTCACTTCGCGACATATGCACGTTTTCGTGCCTTGATCGGTTTCTTATAGCATTGCCATGCCAAACCATTGAAGGAAAAGCCCTGTTTAAGGTAAAATTTTCGGGCCTTCTTCCCAACAAATACGCCAGCCCTTTGATTTGGCAAGGGCAGGTAATGGCGAAGAGCACCGCAAGATAACTTTGGGCAAAATCATGTGTAGCCGATTTGACCTTAACAGCGATATCCGTGCCTTTCAGGTCCATTTTGGACTGGAAATGGGCGACATTCGCCGTATGGACATGCCTGATGACTTTGACGCGGCACGCACGCCTGACAATTTTGCTGAAGATGATTTTGACGCGGCCTTTGAAAGCCTGACGGGCACCCGCCGCCCGACCGATCCGATCGCGGTCATTTTGCCCCACCGCAAGGCAGCGATCCGTAATTGGGGGCTTAGCGTTCCGGGGCTTAACGCGCCGATGATCAATGCGCGTGCCGAGACGCTGACAGAAAAACCGACCTTTCGCCCCCTATTGGAACGGCGCTGCCTGATCCCGGCGACGGGTTGGTATGAATGGCGCAAGGATGGCACGTCAAAGCACAAAAACCAGATCACGCTTCCCGATCATCAACCGTTTCTATTTGCCGGACTGGAAAACGGACGTGAGGCCACCATCATCACCTGTGCCCCATCCGGGTCGATTGCGCATATCCATAACCGCATGCCCGCAGTGATTGGCCCCAATCATCTGAATGACTGGCTTGATCCGGGAAATGGCTTTGGGGATGTGGGTTACATGCTGGGCCCACTGCCCGACCATGTCCTGGCGTGGGAAGAAGAAGCACCGGCGTCAAACAAGGCCGATGACAACAAGGATCAGATTGATCTGTTTTCCAGATAGGGAATTTGTGGCGAAATCCAAATTGGCGTTAGTCGCCATCACAATCATTGGCCGCACACGGTGTTGCACCGCATCCACGCATGGCAGCCCCAAAACCGGATTGACCAGCAACCACGGCGCCAAGATCAGGCAGCCCTACTTTCGGGTTGTTGAGTTCATGCGCCAGGTCTTCTGACATGGCCGCGAAATCAATGATATCGCGTAGTGACAACATGGGACTTCCCCTGTCAGACGTTTCTTTCCTCAGTGCGAAACGCCTCGTTTTTCGGGGTTTCGTCTTTGTCATATTCCCGTAACCCTGTCGCGATTTCTTCGCGGATGCAACAGAAAAAAGGCGCATGAAAATGCGCCTTTCTTTCAATATACCTTCGGATAGGTAATTTAATTACGCGATATCATGCGCTTATCGTGACCTTGAGGTCAGTGCATTATCCAAAGCGGCAAGCTGCATTTTGCCAGCATATCCTGCGTCACGCCGCCAAGGATCATTTCCTTGAACCGTGAATGGCTATAGGCGCCAAGAACGATGGTATCGGCGCCGCATTTTTCTGCCTCGGAAATCAAGGCATTAGCAACATTGCCGCTATCGGTATTGTCGACAACGGCCGCATCGACTCCGTGCCAGCGGAACTGTTCAGCCAAGGCTTTGCCACATGCCCGGCCATAGGGCACGTCGCCAATGCTGACAATTGTGACTTCCTTTGCCGTGCGCAGAAGCGGCATGGCTGATGTTACGGCGCGGGCGGCTTCCACCCCACCATTCCAGGCGATCATGACTTTTTCGCCAACGGTTGCCGGTGCGAGTTCCGGGGCGACCAGGATCGGACGGCCTGTTTCCATCAGGGCTGCATCAAAGGTGAGCGATGCAGATGCTTCTTTGGGATCACGGCCAATGACGACCAGATCAAACAACCGCCCCCGCCGCGCGACGGTTTCATCTTCGCGGCCATTATCCTTGCGCCATGCGCAACTGGGTTTGGCAACGGGCATTGGTGTATCGCTTGCTTCAATGCCCGATGCCTCAAAGGCCGCCTTGTAGGACGCCTTGCCACTGACTTCGCGTTTTTCGGTTTCACTTTCGGCGGCACGGATCATTTCTTCGATGATCAGGCCTGACATGCCTTCGCCAACGATTGGGATGGCATCTTGAGGCTCGGCTGCGACAAACAATGCTTCGAGATGGGCATCGAACCGCTTGGCCATCTTGAAGGCCATTCCCATGACCCGTTGATCAATCGCCGTTCCTGCCACTGGTGCCAGAATTGTACGTATTGCCATGATACTCACTCCCGCCTGTCAGTTTTGCACTGAACCTGATCCAAATCGGACCTCTGTTGTACAGATTTGCAACCAGTATGCGTTCTTCAATCGCCGAGGTCTTTGTTCAGGATCAATTTTTTGGCAATTGAGGTAATTTTTGCGCACTGCACAACAAAGAAAATCCCTGTTTTCCGTAAGAGTAACACATAAAATGATTGTATCATCTATGGTTGTGATTACGATGGCCAACTGGCGATCTGGGTCGATCGCCGTGGGAGAGGATACCAACTATTGGCTGCGTTTCGCAGACTAAAGAGTGGGAAAAGAAACGAGGTTTCTGGCGGATGGATTATGAAGCACTGCATGAAAATGCACGTGAAGCAGCCGAATTTTTAAAGACGCTCGGCAACGAGTGGCGTCTTATGATCCTGTGTTCGCTTGGCGATTTGGAAAAGTCTGTCGGCACGCTTGAAAATGAATTGGGCATCAAACAATCAGCCCTGTCACAGCATCTGGCACGCCTGCGCCGTGAAGGGTTGGTTAAAACCCGTCGTGACGCTCAGACGATTTATTACTCGCTGGCAAATCCCGATATCATGAAGATCATTGCGGTACTTCAGGAAACTTTTTGCCCCCCTGAAGACGATGCATAATCGGGCTTAACACCAAAACAAAACGCACAAAGTCACATGGCTTTGTGCGTTTTGTTGTTTCAGGGCCTTTTTTTGCGGCCCACATCCCCGGATTACGGGAACAGCTTTTCGATGTCCCAACCCGCATCATCGGCATCGCGGGTGAAAAGTTTGCGGTCATGAAGGCGGAATTTACCTTCGGACCAGAATTCAATCCGATCGGGCACAAGACGGAACCCGCCCCAGTGATCCGGACGCGGCACTTTGCCAAGACCAAACTTGGCGGTGAATTCCGCAACACGCTTTTCCAGATCAAACCGGCCGCTCATCGGGCGGGACTGGATCGATGCCCATGCACCAAGCTGGCTGCCGCGCGGCCGCGATGCAAAATATTCATCAGATTCCGCACCATCGACCTTGGCGACCTTGCCTTCGATCCGAACGCATTTTTCAAGCGACTTCCAGTGAAAGCACAATGCGGCATAGCCGTTTTCAGCCAACTGATCGCCCTTGCGACTTTCATAGTTGGTGTAAAACACAAACCCGCGCGTATCGAATTCCTTAAGCAGAACGATACGGGCCGATGGGCGACCCTGTGCGTCTGCGGTTGCCAGTGTCATGGCATCCGGATATGGCGCTTCTTTCGATTTGGCTTCTTCAAACCAGCTATCGAACATCTCAAACGGGGCATTGTGGGGTTCATGCCCCAATTTTGGCGTATTTTTTTCGTCCATTGGGAACAGGATTCCTTTGGCTGATTGAATTTTGTTGCCGTGAAGATCAACTAATTCGGAACTACGGTGGCAGCTTCAACGTTGGATCAGTATATATATCCAAAGCATATCGGTTGGGACTGTAAAGACAAGATGGGCAAAACAAACATGAAATTCCGTCATATCGTAATTCCGGTCATCATGACCGCATTCATCGCCGGCTGCGCCCAGGATCAGGGCCAGAAGCAAACCGCAGGCACCCTTCTTGGCGCTGTTGGTGGTGCTGTCGCCGGTGCACAGTTTGGCAAAGGCAGTGGCCAGCTTGTTGGTGTCGCCCTTGGTACTTTGGCCGGTGCGTTCATCGGTAGCGAAGTCGGCAAGTCGCTTGATAACGCGGACCGTGCGATCATGGCCAACAGCACCCAGCGCACCCTTGAAGCGACACCGACCGGTCAGACAACCACCTGGAACAACCCGGACACTGGCGTTCAGGGTACGGTGACGCCGACGCGCACCTATCAGGAACCGAAAACCCAGGAATATTGCCGTGAGTATCAGCAGACGGTGATGATCGGTGGCCAGGAAGAAACCGCCTATGGCACCGCATGCCGCCAGCCTGATGGCAGCTGGAAAGTTGTGAACTGATCTGATGGCTTTGCGACCTTGGCCGTACCATTAAAAAAGCGGTGCGATCCTTGCGATCTGCGCCGCTTTTTCATATCTCGGATCTGGTCATGACATGCTTCGCGCAAATGTGGTTCATCTTTTGCGGTTCATGATCTAATAATGACCCAACGTGCTTTTTGTTTAGACAACCGGTCGGTACATGCAGGATCCCTACAAGACACTCGGCGTTTCCAAAACCGCCAGCCAGGATGAAATCAAGAAAGCCTATCGCAAACTGGCGCGAGAGCTCCATCCAGACGTAAACCCCGGCGACGCCAAAATCGAAGAACGCTTCAAAAAGGTTTCAAGCGCCTATCACCTTCTGGGTGACGCAGAACGCCGCAAGAAGTTCGATAATGGCGAAATTGATGCCGATGGCCGCGAAACCGGCCCGTTTGGGCGTGGTGGTGGTGCTGGCCGTGGTGGATTTGGCGGTGGCGGCGGTGATCCGTTTGGCTTTTCCGGTGCCAATGCCGAGGACATCTTTGACGAAATCTTTGGCAAGGGGCGCAGCGGTCGTGGTGGTGGCGGCGGATTTGGGGGCTTTGGCGGGGAGCGCAAACCGCAAAAGGTCAAAGGCCCGAACATCTCTTATGAGCTGAGCCTTGATTTTGCCGAAGCCATCCTTGGCACGACCAAACGCATCAATCTTGCCAGCGGCAAAAGCCTTGAGGTCCGCATTCCGCCCGGAAGCGAAGATGAACAGACCCTTCGCCTGAAAGGCCAGGGCATGGCGGGCATGAATGGTGGCGAAGCAGGCGATGCGCTGATCAAGCTTCATGTCCATCCTGATAAGACCTTCCGCCGCGAAGGCAATGACATTCATTGCGATCTTGCGATCAGCCTTGGCGAAGCCGTCCTTGGCGGCTCGATCGAAGTGCCTATTGTCGATGGCAAGGTGAATATGAAACTTCCAGCCAATGCCAATAGCGGCACCAAGCTTCGCCTGCGTGGCAAGGGTGCGCCTTATGATCGGGGCGACAAACGCGGTGATCAATATGTTCACCTGACGGTCAAGCTGCCCGAAGATCGCGATGATGAACTGGTCGAGTTCATCAAGAAGTGGTCGGACAAGCACCCCTATAAAACGCGCTGATCAGAACCATCAAAGCCGGCACTAGCCGGCTTTTTTGTTGCCAAAACAAACCGTGCCCCTGCCTTTCGCGTAAGGAATGCCATCACCCGCCAGCGTTGATGAACGCGACTGCCTGTAAATATGGTTTCGTGTTACCATATGGTTTTAAAGGGTTTTGCACCCTACAAGGCCAATGAGATGTCAGGGGAAAGATGGAACAGCTTACAAATCCGGATCAGTATATTGCGTGGATCGAACAGGCTATTGCATGGCTTTCGGCCAATGTGTTGCTGGTTCCCATCCTGATCCAGATTGCAGCTTGTGCGATTGCCATCATCCCGGCCTTTTTGTTGCGGTCGCGCTTGGCAGCACTTCTTTCGCGGCTACAGAACTGGAAGCCGCTTTTACAATATGGCGGGTTTCGCCGCCTTGCCACTGTGCTGCCCGACCTTGCCTTTCCGCTGATACTGGTTGTCACCGTCTGGCTGATTGACGCCATCGCCATTCAGGCGGGGTATCGCCATAACGTTGTGCGGCTGGTGGCAAGTTTGCTGAATGCCTGGATCGTGATCCGTCTGGCTGCCGCCATTGTTGATGACCCGGTCTGGGCGCGCACGATTGCCACCATTGCCTGGACGCTGGCTGCGTTAAACATCGTTGGCTGGCTTGAGCCCGGCATTGAAATCCTTGATGGGCTTGCCCTTCAGGTCGGGGAGTTCCGTGTTTCGGTCTATGGGATCATCAAGGCCGTCTTATCCTTGGCGGTTCTTCTTTGGGTCGCGTCCTTTGCGTCGCGACTGTTTGAACAACGCATCCAGAAAGTCCACCGCCTGACACCATCGGTTCAGGTCTTGATGTCCAAGCTGCTAAAACTTGTATTGCTATCTGTTGCGGTTCTGTTTGCGCTGTCGACCATCGGGGTTGATTTGACCGCCCTTGCCGTTTTTGGTGGTGCGGTTGGTGTTGGTATTGGTCTTGGTCTGCAACGTATTGTCGCCAACCTGATCAGTGGCGTGATCCTGCTTTTGGATCGCTCCATCAAACCCGGCGATGTGATTGCGATTGGCGAAACCTTTGGCTGGATCCAGTCGCTTGGTGCACGCTATACCGCCGTTCGCACCCGTGATGGCACCGAATTCCTGATCCCGAATGAAGACCTGATCACAACCCAGGTTGAAAACTGGAGCCATTCGGACGTCAAGCTGCGCCTGAAAATCCCGGTTGGCATTGCTTATAGCTGCGATCCGCATTTCGCGATCAAACTCTGCAACGAAGCGGCCGCGAAATGTACCCGCGTGCTCGACAATCCCGGCCCCAACACCCTTTTGCGCGGGTTTGGCGACAATTCCGTCGATCTTGAAATCCGTTTTTGGATCAACGATCCGCAAAATGGCCGTGGCAATATCATGAGCGAGATTTTGCTTAAGGTCTGGGATGCCTTCAAGGAACACGATATCGAAATTCCGTTCCCGCAACGCGATCTGCATCTGCGCAGTGGCGACGCGCCGATCAAAATCGAAATGAGCCAAGCGGAAGGCAAAGCCTGAGACGGTCAAGACTGACACAGAAAAAGGGCTGGATGATTTATCCAGCCCTTTTCGTGACAGAACCACATTCTAACCGATGGTGTCGGTCATATCCTTTTGCGAAATGGGCGTGGCCCTTTTCTCGGCTTGTTCCGGTTCAATCTGTTCGGGAATTTTGTCTTTGGGTCGCGGCGCATCAAGCAATTCGCCGACCTTCACATCGAGAACCGATTGACGCTTTTTCTCAAGCTCGACCAGACGTTCGCGCATGACAATTGGCCAGCCGCCTTCCGTCTGAACCACAAGCAAACGATCATAATCAAGAAACAGCCCCATCCGTGTCATCAGATCCATCAAGGTGATCCGTGACAGGTCCCCCGAAAGCAACCAGCGATGGCTTTCCAAACGGTCAATCAGCTTTTCCCGGCGCAGGGCCGCAAGTGCCCAGTTCAAATCACGCCCGCCCAGTTTCAGCTCACGCATCATCTTGCGATAGGTCGGTGGTTTGGCAGCGACATGGAAACGATCCTGCAGATATTCCAGAACCCGCAACACCGCGATGATGCGTTCCATATGGCCGGGCACCGCGCCACGGGGATCGGGGATCAATCCGGCGGCACGCGCAGCACGCCATTCCGAACGCGCGGCTGCGACTTGCGCACCCAGCAAGATCACAATCCAAGTCAGATACATCCACAACAGGAAGATCGGAACGACCGCCACCGCACCATAAATCGTCTGATAGGTCGGGAAAGTCGTGACATAGAATCCGAATCCTTTTTTGAGGGATTCAAAAAGAACAGCAGCAACGAAGCCACCGGCCAGACCATCAAGAATCTCGACCGAACGATTTGGCATGCCGATGAACAGCAACGAAAAGGCCGCAGCCGACAGCAAAAACGGTGCAAGGAACGTCAGCTGGCCAATATGTTCGCCCAATGCATCCCCGCCAACCAGATGACGCATGGCAAAAATATACGAGGCCAGCGAAAGGCTCAGACCAAGCAACATTGGACCGACCGTGAGCAGCGTCCAGAAAACAACCAAACGTGCCAATAGCTTACGCGGGCTTGTAACGCGAAAAACGTCGTTCATCGCCCCTTCGATGGCACCAAGCAACATCACCGCAGTCAAGCCAAGCACGATTGTGCCAATCGCCGTCATCTGCCCGGTATTTTGCAGGAAATTCCCAAGGTAACTTGTTACCTGCTCGCCGGTTTCGGGCAGAAAATTGTTCAGGACAACATCCATGATTTGATCTTTGAACTGATCAAACACTGGGAATGCAGACAGAACTGTGAGGGCCACTGCAAGAAACGGCACCATGGCAAGCAATGTCGTGTAAGACAGCCCTGCGGCACGCTGCACAGATTTGTCATGAACAAATCGCATGATTGCGTAGCGCCAGAATGCCGTGCGATCCAGGATCAAATTCCGAATTTCGACCATTAAACGCTTATCCCTACGCATTTTCCGGTTATACTGCACGTGATCAACAAGATAGCGCGCCTGCACACGTTATGACAGGCCAGATTGACCTTGGCCGCGCTTTGTGTAGGATGCGCCAAATGTCTAATGCCTCCTGTGCTGGTCGCGGCTTTTTTTGAATGCCTCTACCATCCAGAGAGAGATCGTGGGAACGAGAGGGAATATGAGCCTGTCCACCGAAAACATCTCGGGCCTGATGGCCGGTAAGCGCGGCCTGATTATGGGCGTCGCCAATGACAAATCCATCGCCTGGGGTATTGCACGTGCCGCCGCTGCTGCTGGCGCCGAGCTTGCCTTCACCTTCCAGGGTGAAGCACTCGAAAAACGTGTGCGCCCACTTGCGGAGTCTGTCGGCAGCAACATCGTCTTGCCATGTGACGTGACCGATGCCGCCAGCATCGACGCCGTTTTTGAGACGCTCAAGGAAAAATGGGGCAAACTGGACTTCGTGGTCCATGCGATTGGCTTCTCGGACAAAAACGAACTGCGTGGTCGCTATGTCGATACCTCGCCAGAGAACTTCGCACTTTCGATGAACATTTCTGTTTATTCGTTCACCGCTGTTGCACAGCGTGCGGAGAAACTGATGTCTGAGGGCGGATCGCTTTTGACCCTGTCCTATTACGGTGCAGAAAAAGTCATGCCGCATTACAACGTCATGGGTGTGGCCAAAGCGGCCCTTGAAGCAAGCGTTAAGTATCTTGCCAATGATCTTGGCCCGGATGGCATTCGTGTGAATGCGATTTCCGCTGGTCCGATGAAGACGCTTGCCGCGTCCGGTATTGGTGATTTCCGCTATATCCTGAAATGGAACGAATACAACTCGCCGATGCGCCGTAACGTCACGCTTGATGATGTTGGTGGTTCGGGTCTGTATTTCCTTTCGGATCTGTCGACCGGTGTCACGGGCGAAACCCATCATGTCGATTGCGGGTACCACACCGTTGGCATGAAGCAGGCAGACGCACCTGACATCAATGTTCAGAAATCCTGATCTGAGCATGCCATGATTTTGCGGGCTGCCCTGTGGGCGGCCCGTTTTGTCTCTTAAATATTTGAATTCTGGATTTTCGGTTATGGCTGGCAACAGTTTTGGAACACTCTTTCGCTTCACCACCTTTGGCGAAAGCCACGGCCCGGCAATCGGCTGTGTCGTTGATGGCGTCCCGCCGTTGCTTGAGCTTTCCGAAGCCGATATTCAGGATTACCTTGAAAAACGCAAACCCGGTCAGTCGCGCTTTACCACACAGCGCCGCGAACCTGATCAGGTCAAAATCCTTTCGGGCGTGTTCGAAGGCAAAACCACCGGCACCCCGATTGGGCTTCTGATCGAAAACGTTGATCAGCGTTCCAAGGATTATGGCGAGATCAAAAACCAGTTCCGCCCGGGCCATGCCGATTACACCTATTGGGAAAAATACGGCACGCGCGATTACCGTGGTGGCGGACGTTCATCGGCCCGCGAAACCGCGATGCGCGTTGCGGCCGGTGCCATTGCGCGCAAGGTTCTGGGTGATGACATCCATATCCGTGGCGCTTTGGTCAAAATGGGCACCAAGGAAATCAATCGCGATAACTGGAACTGGAACGAAGTTGATAACAACCCGTTCTTCTGTCCTGATCCCGAAGCCGTTCCGGTATTCGAAGAATATCTTGATGGCCTGCGCAAGGACGGATCATCGGTTGGGGCGGTGATCGAGGTTGTCTGTTCGGGCGTTCCGGTTGGCCTTGGTGATCCGGTCTATGACAAGCTTGATGCCGATCTGGCCAAGGCGATGATGACGATCAACGCGGTTAAGGGTGTTGAGATCGGTAATGGCTTTGAAGCAGCCGAACTGACCGGCATCGAAAATGCTGATGAAATGCGTCTTGGCAATGATGGCAAGCCGGTCTTTGGCTCCAACCATGCTGGCGGTATTCTGGGTGGTATTTCATCTGGTCAGGACATTGTTGTGCGCTTTGCCGTCAAACCGACCAGCTCAATCCTGACCCCGCGTAAAAGCATCGATATCTATGGCAAGGAAGTCGATGTCGTGACCAAGGGCCGCCATGACCCGTGCGTTGGTATTCGCGGCGTTCCGGTTGGCGAGGCCATGGCCGCCATCGTTCTGGCTGACCACCTTCTGCGCCATCGCGCGCAATGCGAAGGCTGGAACGTGAACAAGCATTTCCCGAGCTGATTTAGCGACCCGGATTTTCTTGTCACAACCGGGTTCGTGCCACGTCTGTGTTGCATGAACCCGATATTGCTCAAAACCCTGATCACACTTGCCGCATCCAACAACAAATCCGCCAAAGGCGGAACCGTTGGCACGGATGCGCAACTGAAAAACCGCACCGTCCTTTATCCGGACGAAGCCGTTGATTTACCCGAATGGGGCATATCGGGGTTGCCCGCCATGATCCTTGGCGCAGCACCGCAAACCTGCCTGTTTGTCAGCAACCTTAGCACAGATGCGGATACTGACGACGCGCCATCCAATGATGCGGATAGCAGTGACGATGACGCAACCGCCCGTTCCCCGGAAATCGCATCATTCTCCCTGACGCTGAAATGCCCGCCAGAAGCTGATAGCACGCTTCATGCCCGCACCATCGTCTGGCAGCTTTCCGTACCGATTGCAGGTTACCGTGATGTTCAAACCAGCAGCAACAGTGCCAGCGTCCATGCGCCGGTCATCAAGACACGAATGGTGCTGCGCGGTGTTGAGCGGGTTGTGAATATCGGCCTGCTTGAAATGGCGGGTCTTGATCAACCGCTTTTGGTCGGTCAGGACGCCTTGGCTGATAAATTCCTGATCCGCCCGGATCGTCCGGCCTCGGACAAATCGCCCAAGGCACCGAGTGTGGATCTGAATGCGGATGTCAAATCGAACGACAGCAGCAAAACCAAGGCATCTGACACGCCAAGCACAGATGATGCAGACGCCCCGGCAAGTTCTGAAACATCATCCAATACCCAAGAGGCATCGGCGCAAAAGGCACCCGACGCAAACAGCGATCCGGATGATGCCAATCCAGACGCGATGCCCAAGCCTGAAGAAGCCGCATCACACGATCCAGCGCCCCCCGATGCCAATCCGGCTGAGGCCACAGCAGATAGCCCTGCCGCAGAGGCAGACACTGGCGCTGATGATCACGCACCATCCAGTTCAGATGACACAACTGAACCAAAGAGCGAGAGTCAGGAAACTCAAACTTCCACACCTGCGCCAGAAGAACAGCCCGCTGCTACTCAAACCGAGACGGCAACTGCGTCACCTGATGGAACCGGGACGGCAAGCCCGACCACGGAACCAACTGCCCCTACAACCCCTGCTACCAACACGCGGTCAACTAACGCCGCGCCGGACAGCGAAGATGATCAAAACAAGTAGCACATGATGCGGGGTTCGACAGATCGATGACAGATCGCTTTGTCCTTGTTCATAACTGATTTTTCGCGACCTACCCTTGTCGAATGGCGGATCAATCATATCTCTAAAGCATCATGATCGATTGAGCCGCGAGTAGCCCCACGGATGCCAACCACCAATAACCTGTCCTCGCTATCGCGCCGAACTGTTCTTAAGGGATGGTTGGCGGCGGGTTCTGCTGTGCTTGGTAATGCCGTTCTGGCCCCGATTACCCAAGGCAACGAAGCGGTCCTGCCGACAACACCATCATGCGGACCTGATGACGGCCCGACACGTTCCAGCACCGAAGGTCCGTTCTATACTGATAATCCGCCAGAAAAACGCGATTTCCGATCCGATGCGAACGGGCGCCCGATCACGCTGATTGGTTATGTGCTTGGCAGTGATTGCGAACCGATTGCCGGGGCGACGGTTGATTTGTGGCATGCCAACCAGGACGGGCAATATGATAATCGCGGCTTCAAACTGCGCGGTTATCAGATAACCGACGCGCAGGGCCGCTATTACTTTGAAACGATCCGCCCTGCCGAATATGCCGGACGCACCCCGCATTACCACATCAAGATCACACCGCCCAATGGTCGCACACTAACAACACAGCTCTATTTCCCCGATGAGCCACGCAACGAGCTTGATCATCTTTATGACAGTGCACTTTTGATGAAGCTGCAATCTGCCAGTGACGGCGACGTTGCCCGGTTTGACTTCGTGCTTACTTAAATATCGAGAACCGGCCAAGCATGAAGGCCCTACCAATCGGTAGTCCGCGCTTCCAAATCACGAATGGAGTATCCTTCCGTAATCTCAAAGTCCCGTTCAGACTGAATTGACATAACAAGGCTTGGTTCACCTGTCCCTTCGACCTTACCGGGTACAGTCATTACCAGAGCAACACCTCCAGGCAAGACATCACTCTCCAGCCGGAATGCTTGACCTTCTTCTGTTGGCATACTCACAGCAAGCGGAACGATACTCTGGCTCTGCCTCAGAGCCGTGATATTCGCATCTATGTTCTCTCCCGAACTCCGAACGGTGCACATACCCGTATCGTCGAGAATCACACTGATCTTTGTTTGTTTGAAAGGCGGAACACTATAAACCCATCCTTTCAGGACTGCCGGTCCAATGTAATTTCTTTCGGCTTCCGTCATTGATTTGCCCGCAAGCAGTGGATCCTCAGCTAGCTGATCCCAGTTGCCAATGAAATCAATACATAGACGAGAAAACTCTTGATACAGCAGGTCTTTTGGCGGCGTTCCGTATAGCGCATCTCCCAACCTGCGACTTAACCCATTAGAGCTATCTCCAATTAGAACATATACTCCAATGTTGTCTTCTTCTGGCTCACCTTGAATGACAACATTAGCTGTTAATTTTGAAGTCGAGCCGAACTGCAAAAGATACTCTTTGGATTTACTGTCCGCACCGGGGTACTGAACCGGAATTAATGGCAGCCTATCTAGAATGGCCGTGTTCTGCTGTTCGAAGTCAACTCCCTCCAACTGAACACTGCATAACGCGCTTTCCAAGGTCACTAGGGTGACCTCAACATTTCCATTCGTCACGTGGGCATAGCGCCAAGTACTGCCATCAAATTCGCTCGCCCATGGCAGCAGTGTCTCTACATCCAGCTTGTAGGGGCGAAGTGCCTCATCCTCTTCTATTCCACTTAGATCGTGGATGTTTGCCAAACAACGTTTGTTCAATTCATCAAACGCAAGATCAGATGGAGACGGAGAAAACAAGAACTGATCCAGTTTTTCCCAAGACGCGCTTACGATACCCGCGAACAACAAGGCCAACCAAAAACGGCGCTTTTCTGAGCGTGTTTTGCCAATCATTTTTGTTATTGACGTCCTGATCTCTAGCATTGCGAGAGTATTTAAAACTACTTCACGCATTACTCTACATCAGAAGCTTTTTCCGGTCGACATCAATACATTGAGACTTGCTTTCCAGCAAAAACCTGCCTAATGTTAACAAAGTTAACATTAGAAAAACGAGATGCGAGCTTATGGGGAAATATCACCACGGTGACGTCCGCAATGTTCTTTTACAGCAAGCCGAAAAAATCCTGATCGATGAGGGTCCTACTGGTCTTTCGCTACGTCGGTTGGCGCGCATGACCGGTGTTTCGGAAGCCGCCCCCTATCGCCATTTTGATGGTAAGGATGGCATTTTGGCGGCAGTGGCGATCAATGCGTTTGAACGCTTTGCCGAACAGCTCGAAGAAGTTGCTGGTGGTTCTGAAAACCACGAAGAACGCATCATGGCGCTTGGCGCAGCCTATGTCCGGTTTGCCGTCGAAAACCCGCAGCATTTCCGTCTGATCTTCGGGCGCGAACGTCCGCCGCTTGATCAATATCCGGAATTGCGCGACGCCGCTGATAACGCCTTTGACGTTTTGCAGCGCGCGGTCACATCGGTTGATCGCAAGGCTGAAATGACCCTGACCGAGGCCGCCACCGCCTATAACCGCGCACTCGCCGCCTGGAGCCGCGCACATGGCATCGCCATGCTGGTGATTGACGGCATGATCGTCCCGCCAGTTGATCAGGATCTTTCAAGTTTTGTCCTGGGTCTTCTGGCCGAAGATTTGAACGCGCCCGCCAGCTGATACCAGTCCAATCACATTCCAGCCCCAACCAATCGGAAAGTCTGATGGAATATTTCGCAGTTAAGTTCGTTCACGTCCTTGGCGTGGTTCTTTTCCTTGGCAACATCATTGTTTCCGCAGTTTGGAAGACCCAGGCCGATCGCACCGGCAATCCGGTTGTCATCGCCTTTGCCTGCCGATTGGTGAATATGACCGACCTTTTGTTTACTGCATTTGGTTCGGTATTGATTGTGATTGGCGGGATCGGCCTTTTCCACGCGACAGGCATTTCAATTTCTGACAGCCCGCATCTGACGATTGGCATTGGCCTGTTTGGCATGGCCGCGATGTTGTGGGTCACCGGTCTTTTGCCGCTTCAGATCTATATGTCAAAACTGGCGGCGAAAACGGTCAGTGCTGGCGAAACCGAAATGCCTGCGAAATATGAACGATCGCGCAAGCTTTGGAACATCATTGGCGGGATTGCTGTCCTGCTGCCGCTTGGCGCACTTTACTTCATGATTTTCCGCTGACGGTTTGATTGCGACGTGACCGCGTCGCAATCACCAATGCCGCGATGACGGCAATATTGCCAAACATGTGCCACTGGTTCAGCACATCACCCAATAGCAACGCCCCCAAAAGGGTCGCGATGAAGGGTTGAATAAGTAGGATCATGGAGCCCGTCGCCTCATCAATCGCCTTAAGCCCGATGGAAACAAGCCCCTGCCCCGTGGCATGAACAACAATGCCAAGGGCAATGATGGCACCCCACCCGGTCCAATGGCCCGGAAGCTCAAACGTCCCCTGCCACAAAGCATAGCAACCAATGAGAACCGCGGTGACCAAGGTGGATCCTGCCATCGTTGAGGCAGCCCCAAGGTCACGGCGAAGCTTGCCGATCGATATCAGGTAACCGGCGTAAAACGCGGCCGCCAGCAAGGCCAAAGCATCACCCTGCACATTGCCCGAACCAGCTTCGCTTCCACGAAACAGGAAATAGGCCCCAAGCCCGGCAAACGGCAACCCGATCCAGAACAGCTTTCCCGGACGCCGCGCGATCCCGACCAGCCCAAGCACCCCGATAATCACAGGTGCCAGATTGGCAAGCAGGATCGCGTTCCCTGCTGTCGTCAACTCAATCGCCGCATGACAGGCGATCAGGTCTGCGGCAAAGAAGCCACCCGCAAGCAACATCCACATTGCTCGCCGTGAGGACGACCTGCGAACTTGGGGCTGTGCGTCTGGCTTCGCACGCGCGGGTACCATGATCGCAACAGCAGACAGCAATGGCAGCGCCATCGCGACGCGCCAAAAAGCGGATGCATCAGCCGAAATGCCGCTAAACCGAACCAATACCGGTGATAGACCCAGCAAAATGCCCGCAGCAACAAGGGCAACAATCCCCCACAACCGTTCCGAGGAAACAAGTCGGGCAACATCAGCTGCTTCTATTCCAGGCGTTGGTGGCGCGAGAAGTGATCCGCAATCAGGGGGCGAAGTGGTCATGGCATTGATCCGTGGGGTATTGATCCGTGGGGCATGGGCAACGCATCAAAGAACGACCCGCTGCCCGTCGTTGTTAACTGGACGAACAATGCCCGATTGGGATATCGAAGTGAAATTGCTTCGCTTAATCCTGCCGATAAGGGGCGCTTATGACGCTGCTCAATGTTGATATTGATCTGCTTCGAACCTTTTTGACGGTTCTTGAAACGCAAAGTTTCACAAGAACTGCAGAGAAGCTTTTGCGCACGCAGCCCGCCATCAGTCAGCAGATGAAAAAGCTTGAAGATACGGTCGGCACGCCATTGATCGCGCGCGACCGCAAAGGCATCACACCAACCACCACCGGATTGGTCGTGAAATCCTATGCCGAGGGTATCATTGGCCTGAATGACAAAATGGTCGCGGACCTTGTTGATCAGGCACCGTCAACCATTCGCATTGGGTTGCCCGATGACTACGCGGCGGTTTATCTGCCAGAAATTCTTCGGATTGCTGCAATGCGCTTCCCCAAGACCGAGATTGTTTGCCAGTCAGACCTGTCGCGCAACCTGTCAAAGCGCGTGGCGTCGGGCGATATCGATCTTGCCATTCTGACAGCAGATCAGGACACGCCATCCCTGCATGTGTCATCGCAACCCTTGGTCTGGGCGAGTGCAGCTGATTTCGATCTGGCGCGCAGGCCTTTGCCCCTCGCCCTTTTTGAGAATGGCTGCATCATTCGCAAGCATACCAAAGATGCGCTTACCAAGGCCGGTATTCCCCATCACATCAGCCATAGCAGCAACGCCAACACCCTGATCATTACCGTGGTCAAGGAAGGTCATGCGCTTGGTGCGATGCCAAGATGTACGGCGGAATATTCCGATCTTATGATTGTTGAAAGCGACACTTTGCCGACTTTGCCGCATATCGATGTCAGCCTGATGGTGCGCGATCACGCAAGTCCGGCGATCCGTGAACTGGCGCTTGGCGCGATTGAGGCATTGGGTGCGATAGATGCCGAAATGCCCGCCTGACTTCCATCATGCGGAATTCCGTTTTATGTGATTGATCGGCTTTTGGCCCCGCCCATAAGATGCGCCAGCTGATTAACCATAATTCCCCTGGGAGAAGTCCTATGCTGACCATCAAACGCCTGTCGATCGAAGACGCCTATATCCTGATTGAAGGCGCACGCAACCGCGCCAATGAAATCGGGGTACCGATGTGCATTGCCATTACCGACGAATCAGGTGTTTTGATCGCGTTTGAACGCATGGATGGCGGCAAGGTCACCAGTGCGACCATCGCACAGGACAAATCATTCACCGCATCGGGCGCACGCAAGGGCACGCACGAATATGCCGCCGCCGCACAGCCGGGCAAACCGGCCTATGGCATCGATAGTGAAATTGGCGGTCGCCTGTCGATCGTTGCTGGCGGCCTGCCGGTCTTTGTTGATGGCGAATGCGTTGGCGGCATCGGGGTAAGCTCCGGCACCCCGCCACAGGATCAGGATTGCGCACAGGCCGGCATTGATTTCTTCATGAAGAAAATCGGCAAGTAATCCGAAAAATGCATGCGGAAATTGGCCTGTTGATCAGGCTGATTTCCGCCCGCAGATCAGAAATTCCACATTGCCTTCTGGCCCGGTGATCGGACTTTCAGTCAGGCCCAGAACTTCCCAGCCCGGCAGATTGGCAAGCCAGTCTGAAATGGTGTCGCAGACTTCCTTGTGAAGTTCGGGTTCGCGAACGACGCCCTTTTTCCCCACGCGCTCCTTACCGACTTCAAATTGCGGTTTGATCAGCGCGATCAGATATCCGCCCGCTTTCACCCGTTCCATACTTGCCGGAAGAACGGTGCGCAGGCCAATGAAGCTGGCGTCACAGACAACGATATCAATGTCATCGGGGATCTGTTCGGCCGTCAGGTGACGGGCATTGGTCTTTTCCATGACAACCACGCGGTCATCATTGCGCAGCTTCCAATCAAGCTGCCCCTGCCCGACATCAACCGCATAGACCTTGGCGGCATTGTTTTGCAGCAAGACATCGGTAAAGCCACCGGTAGACGAACCAACATCCACCCCGATGAAATCCGTGACGTCGATTGCGAATTCGGCCAGACCTTTTTCAAGCTTGAGCCCACCGCGCGACACCCATGGATGAGGCTGCCCGCGAAGCGTTATTGAAATGTCTTCTTTGCACTGCATGCCCGGCTTATCAAGCCGCTGCTCACCGCTAAAGACATTGCCTGCCATGATGAAAGCCTGTGCCTTGGACCGGCTTTCCACCAATCCGCGTTCCACAAGCAACTGATCTAAACGTTTCTTTGCCATGGCTGCGTTTTAGCGCACCCCAACAAAAAGGTCACGTGCTTTGGGCAAGGGAAATGCCAATCGCGGTCAGCTTGCCAATGGCTCAAGATAACCGCGCGGGACGATGGCGAGAAGATCATTAAGCGCTTCGCCCTGAACCGCGACATGCTGCTGCATCAGCTTGCCCGCAACATCGGCTTCACCGTTGGAGATCGCATCAAGGATTTCGGCATGTTCGTTATTGGACCGCTTTACGCGGCCCGGCCGATGGAGCTGAAGCCTGCGATACGGTGCCAGGCGGTTACGCACATTCTTGGTCTGACGTTCCAAGAAGCTGTTGCGACATCCGGCATAGATCGCCTCGTGGAAGCGCACATTGGCTTCGTAATAGGCATCTGCATCGGAATGTTCCTGAAGCGCGCTGCATTCATCGGACAGGGCGATCAGATTATCAATATCCACACGTGGCATACGGCGTGCGGCAAGACGCGCGCACATGGCTTCAAGTTCGGCCATGACTTCGAACATTTCGATCAGTTCGCCAACCGTAATCGACGCAACAATGGTACCGCGTCTGGGCATGGTTGCCACAAGTCCGGAACCGGCAAGGGTTTGCAATGCTTCGCGGACCGGTGTACGCGATACGCCGAATCGCTCGCTTAAGGATCGCTCATCAAGCTTGTCGCCCGGTTTAAGAACACCGGTGACAATATCGCGTTCAAGTTTCTGCACCAAATCGGCGGCAAGCTTTCCGTTTTGCGCCATAAAGGCCCTCATTTATCCATCAATCACTGGTATACCAGAACACATAATCTGGTACTAATCAAAGTGTTTTCTACGCTGCTTTGCACGGTTTTTGTATTGCACCGCAAAAGTTAATTGGCAGTTTTACTATATTCTCAGGCAAATACTAGGGCGCGGGTTTGTGGCACCGCAAAACGCACTTCTGGTATACAAAATTGCATAGACAGAATGCCAGAAATCTGTAACGCTTTCCTCCAATGCGAAAACCGCATCAATAAAAAGACGCTTAAAAGTCGCTAAAATGCACCCAAAACGCATGCTTCATCCGGGAGGAAAAGATGAAGATTTTCAAGAAGACCCTTTCGGCGTCCGTCGCCGCCATCACCCTGTCTGTTGCCGCCTTTGGCATGTCCACCTCTGCTGATGCAGAGACGCTGAAACTGTCGCACCAGTGGTCGACCAGCGACATCCGTCACAAAGTTGCACAGATCGTTGCGGATGAAGTCAAAGCTGCCAATGTTGATCTGGAAATCCAGATCTTCCCGTCCGGCTCCCTGTTCAAAGCAAACGAACAATGGACCCCGATGGAACGCGGTCAGCTCGATATGATTGTCTATCCGCTGGCATATGCCGGTGGTCGTATTCCGGCAACCAACCTGACCCTGATGCCGGCACTGGTTAAAAACCATGACCATGCAAACCGCATCAACGAATCTGCTTTCATGGGCAAGATCGAAGAACTCCTGAACGAAAATGGCGTTGTTACGGTTGCCAAAGGCTGGCTTGCAGGTGGCTTTGCTTCGACCAAGGGCTGCATCCGTCTTCCTGAAGACGTAAAAGGCCTGCAGATCCGTGCTGCTGGTAAGTCGTTCGAACAGATGCTTCAGGGTGCAGGCGCATCCATCGCCGCAATGCCGAGCTCGGAAATCTATCCGGCAATGCAGACCGGCGTTCTTGATGCGACCAACACCAGCTCTTCGAGCTTCGTATCCTATCGTATCTATGAACAGGTCAAATGCTACACCCCGGCTGGCTCGAACGCCCTGTGGTTCATGTATCAGCCTGTCCTGATGTCGAAAAAGACCTATGACGGTCTGAATGACGCACAGAAAGCAGCCCTGGCTGCTGCTGCGAAAAAAGCTGAAGCCTATTACACCGAAGAAGGCCGCAAAGAGGATGCAACCAGCGTTCAGGTCTTCAAGGATGCCGGCGTTGAGATCGTTGATCTGACCGATGCCGACTTCAAGGCGTGGCAGGATATCGCAAAACAGACTTCGTACGCGAAGTTCGTTGAAGAAACCCCGGGCGGTCAGGAACTGCTCGATATGGCGCTTGCTGTCGAATAATGGCGTCGTGGCGCCGGATGCATGCCGGCGCCACCCCTTTTCCGATTTTTTGCGACGACCTTGATCTGCAGGAGTTCCAGCGTGGCGAACGCAGCTTTTCCCTCTTCTCTTCCGATCGACCTGCCTGATGAGGGCAGCGCTGCCCCGCGCAACCGGTCGAACCATAACAGTTTCCCGCCGCCGCCCGATGTCGAGCCGCTGCCAGAAAAGGCTGACGATGCGTCAAATGGCGCAAATCCGTCGCCGATGGCGCCGCGCGGGCCGCTTGATCATGTGGTCAATGTCATCCATCTGCTGTCAAAGGCCTGCGGAATTGCCGCGGCATCGATGTTCTTCATCGCGATGCTGCTGATCTGCCAACTGGTCTTTATCCGTTACATTCTGAACGCATCAACTGTCTGGCAAACCGAAGCCGTCATCTATCTGATGATCGGCGGCACGTTGATCGGCCTGCCCTATGTTCAGTTGCTGCGCGGGCACGTCAATGTTGATTTGCTGCCGATGTATCTTAAAAGCGGCGCGCGCAAGCTGCTTGCGATTGCAACGCTGGCCTGTGGCATCGCCATTAGCGCCCTGTTTGCCTTCTACGGAATCGAGCTTGTCATTGAGGCCTATCAGGGTGGTTGGAAATCCCCGACCATCTGGGCACCGGCTCTTTGGAAGCCTTATCTGATGTTGCCAATCGGCTTTGGCCTTCTGTTCCTTCAATTCCTCGCCGATCTGATGTGCCTTCTGACCAACCGGTCGAAAGCCTTCCATATCGAAGACAACCCGTTTTAAGGAGCTGGTGCTATGGATCCGCTTTCTTTGGCCGCCCTTGTCGGCATTGTCACGACCCTGATTTTGTTCTCTGGCATTCCGGTTGGCATCGGTCTTCTGATGGTTGGTGTTGGCTTTATCTGGGTTTTCGACGGCGCTGGCGCATTGCCGCTTTTACCTGAAATCCTGTTCTCCAAGCTTGAAAGCTTTGAAGTTCTTGCCATCCCGATGTTCATCCTGATGGGTGCGGTTGTCGCATCATCGCGTGCCGGTGGTGACCTTTATTCTGTGCTTGATCGCTGGTTGACCCGTGTACCGGGCGGGCTTGTTATTTCCAACCTTGGTGCCTGCGCGATCTTCTCAGCGCTTTCGGGTTCGTCGCCAGCGACCTGTGCCGCGATCGGCAAAATGGGTATCCCGGCCATGCGTGAGCGCGGCTTCCCAAGCTCTGTCGCAGCCGGTTCGATTGCTGCGGGCGGTACGCTTGGCATTCTGATCCCGCCAAGTGTGACCATGATTGTCTATGGTATCTCGACCGATACCTCGATCGGTCGTCTATTCCTTGCCGGTCTTCTGCCGGGCTTGATGCTGACCGTTTTGTTCATGGCATGGTCGCTGTATTCGACCTGGCGTCAGGGCAATGCATCGGTCGCACTTGCATCGATCACCTATAGCTGGAAGGAAAAGTTTGAAATCCTTCCGCGTGTTCTGCCCTTCATTCTGATCATTTGTGCGGTTCTGTTTGCGCTTTATGGCGGTGTAGCAACCCCGTCCGAGACGGCCGGTGTTGGTGCGCTGTTCTGTCTGATTGTTGCGATGATCATTTATCGCATGTGGCAGCCGGGCAAACTTTGGAACATCATGCGCGACACGACCAAAGAGTCGGTCATGATCCTTCTGATCATTGGTGCGGCGGGTCTTTTCAGCTACATGCTGTCGTCGCTGTTCATCACCCAGTCGATCGCACAATGGATTACCGCACTTGAGGTCAATCGTTGGGTTCTGATGGGCTTCATCAACGTGTTCCTTCTGATCAGTGGCTTCTTCCTGCCGCCGGTTGCTGTGATCCTGATGAGCGCGCCGATCCTTTTGCCGGTGATCATCAATGCTGGTTTCGACCCGTACTGGTTTGCTGTGATCCTGACGATCAACATGGAAATCGGCCTGATTACGCCGCCGGTTGGTTTGAACCTTTATGTGATCAATGGCATCGCGCCAGACATCCGTCTGCAGACCATCCTTAAAGGTGCAATGCCCTACGTGCTTTGCATGGTGGTTGCGATCATCATCCTTTGCTTCTTCCCGGAAATCGCCACCTGGCTTCCAGAAACGGTAATCGGAGGACGCTAATGTCAGGCATCTCTGTCAGAAGCTGGATTTCATCCATTGCTGACCGCGGGCGGGAATTGCTTGATTTGCCAATTTCCACCCCGCAGGCCCCGTTCGACCAGCTCAGTGCCATGTGCAAGGACCTTGTTTCGCAAAAGGGCGAGGCACGTGGCACTGCAGTCGCCCGCGAGGTGGTTCGTCTTTGGGAAAACCTGCCGGAAGCCGATCATCTGCGTTTCTTCCAGATGATGCAAAACGACTTCAGCGCAGATCGAACCAAGGTCACCAAGTCGGCCGACGCCTTTGCCAAGGACCCGTCCGAAAGCAATCTGGCGACCCTGACCCAGGCATCTGAGCCCGCACGTCAGGAACTTCTGCGCCGGATCAATATGGCACCGGGTGGCACGCGTGCGATTGTTGATATGCGTGAAACCCTGATCGGGCTTTTGAAAACCAACCGTGATCTGGAACCGCTGAATGCGGATATGCAGCATCTGCTGACCAGTTGGTTTAACCGCGGCTTTCTTGAGCTTCGCCACATTGATTGGGATACCTCGGCCGCCGTTCTTGAAAAACTGATCCGCTATGAAGCGGTTCATGAAATCAAGGGCTGGGATGATCTGCGTCGTCGTCTGGCAACAGACCGGAAATGCTTTGCCTTCTTCCATCCGGCCATTCCCGATGATCCGCTGATTTTCGTTGAGGTCGCTCTGGTGCATGGTCTGGCCGATAGTGTTCAGGCCCTGCTCGCCCCGGAAATTGACGAAAAGGCACCCGATACCGCCAAAACAGCGATCTTCTATTCGATCAGCAACTGTCAGGCCGGGCTTAAGGGCATTTCGTTTGGCAACTTCCTGATCAAACAGGTTGTTGAGGAACTCAAACGTGAATTCCCGCAGCTTAAGCAGTTCGCCACCCTGTCACCCATTCCGGGCTTTATGGGATGGCTGCGTACCCGTCAGAAAAGTAAGGCAGACGATGCCGATCTTGCCGGTGAAGTCCTTGAAGGGTTGAGCCAAGAAGGCTGGATCGATGATCCGGCCAAGGTCGAAGCATTGCGCAAACCAACCATTGCACTTTGTGCGACCTATCTTGCGACCTGCAAACGGGGCAAATCGCCGCTTGATCCCACCGCGCGGTTCCATCTTGGCAATGGCGCACAGCTTGAACGGCTGAACTGGCTGGGTGACACATCGGACAAGGGGCTGCGCCAAGCGGGCAGCATGATGGTGAACTATGCCTATCACCTTGACGATATTGAGAAAAACCACGAAGCGCTGATGAATGACGGAAAGATCGCAACATCGAAATCCGTCGCACAGCTTGCCGGCATTTAAGTAGGTATGACCATGTCAGATAATCTTTTCCAAACTTTCCTGGACCGCTTTCCGGCCGACAAGTCCCGAACCTTTCTGATCGAGCGTGACGGAACGGAGCGAAGCTTTGCCTGGTTGCTTGATCGTACTGGCCGCTATGCAACGGTTCTTGCCAATCACGGTGTGGTCAAAGGCGACCGTGTTGCCGCACAGGTCGACAAATCATCCGACGTGATTGCCCTTTACCTTGCCTGCCTGCAGCTTGGTGCCATTCACTTGCCGCTCAACACCGCTTATACCGGTGATGAGATCGCCTATTTCCTGGGTGATGCGGCACCGCGCGTCTTTGTATGCCGCCCGGCTCATATTGATGCAGCCAAGGAGCTTGGCAGCCAGAATAATGTTGCAGCGGTTCTGTCGCTTGGTTCAAACGGCGATGGCAGCCTGAACGACGAAGCAGCAAATGCTTCGGCCATGACAGACGTCGTCGCCGCCGACAAGGATGACGTTGCCGCCATCCTTTATACCTCGGGCACCACGGGCCGGTCGAAGGGCGCGATGCTGACCCACAACAATCTGGGCTCGAACGCCAAAACCCTGCATCAGGCATGGGGCTTCAAGCCGGGTGATACTTTGCTGCATGCCCTGCCGCTGTTCCACACACACGGGCTGTTTGTTGCGATCAACATCATGCTGATGAATGGCGGCAAGGTGATCCTGCTTCCGAAATTCGATGCCGATGACGTGATCGAACGTCTGCCGCAATCAACCGTTCTGATGGGCGTTCCGACCTTCTATACCCGCCTGTTGTCTCATCCGAAATTCACCAAGGAAGTGACGGCAAACATGCGTCTGTTTGTTTCGGGATCGGCACCGCTTTTGGCGGAAACCCATGATGCGTTCTTTGAGCGTACCGGGCATAAGATCCTTGAGCGTTATGGCATGACCGAAACCTGCATGAACACGTCAAACCCGCTTGATGGTGAACGCCGTCCGGGTGCGGTTGGCCCGACCCTTCCAGGGATTGAGGCCCGCGTTTGTGACAAGGATGGCAATGTCCTTGGTGCGGGCGAGATCGGTGTGCTTGAAGTGCGTGGCCCGAACGTTTTCAAGGGCTACTGGCAAATGCCGGAAAAAACCGCGTCCGAATTCCGTGCCGATGGCTTCTTTATCACCGGCGACCTCGCCACCATTGGTGAAGACGGTTATGTCACCATCGTTGGTCGTGACAAGGATTTGATCATTTCCGGTGGCTTTAACGTCTATCCAAAAGAAGTCGAAGAAGTCATTGCCGAGTATGACGAAGTTGATGAAGTCGCGATCTTTGGCCTGCCGCATCCTGATTTCGGCGAAGCAGTTGCCGGTGTGATCGTTGCGGCAAATGGTGATGCCGACACCGATGAAATCATCAAACGCACCCAGGACAAGCTCGCCAAGTTCAAGGTCCCCAAACGCATTTGGGTGATCAAGGAACTGCCGCGCAACACCATGGGCAAAATTCAGAAGGCAGAATTGCGCAAGCTTTATGCCGACACCTTTACCTCCCCTGCTGCATGACAACTTGTAGCTGATACTCCCGCTGCCTAACCAGCAGCACCCACAGGGTCTTTTGACCCAACCTTCCGGTCAGAGCCGATCTGGCCGGAATTTTTTTTGTCTGATTGACAGCCGCACTCCGGCGGCGGTCACCCATCGGTCACGCCAGTTATCCCTATATTAGGACTTTGACCTGCATGCTGGTACATTAGAGGGCACAACAATAAAGCCATCAGCATGGTTCAAAGCAACAGCCAAAAAAGGCGCGAAGGGTGAATGACCAAGCTTGACGATGCACTCGACCGGATATCACAAGACATCGCACAGACCGGTGCTCTGACGAGCGAGGTATCACGCCGCTACGAGGAAATGTTTGCAGTCTTTCGCGCTGAACTTGAACACGCCCTTGATGCTTGCCCATCGATGGAAGATGCCGCCAGAACCACCTTTGCCATGGTCGAGGGGGCGGCAAATGCCCTTCAATCAAGCTTTCCCAATCCGCATCCCCGTGCGTGCCGCGATCAATGCAGTGCATGCTGTCATTTATTCGTCAGCACCCCGCCCGGTGTTGCCCGCCTGATCGCGCAACATATCCGCGAAACCTTTGATGCCGACGCGCAAGTAACGCTACTGGATCGCATCAAAACAGCGGCGGCAGCGATCGAACAGGCAAGCTCAACGACCGAAGTCCGTGTGCGCTGCCCACTTCTTGGGGATGATGAGCGCTGCACGATCTATGAGGTTCGCCCGCTTTCCTGTCGCGCATTCACCTCAAGTGATGCATCACTGTGCCATGCGATGGTGTTTGGCGATGAGCAGCAACAAAAAACCCGCATTGATCAGGATGCCGGCCATTATCGCCTGCATGTTGAGGCAACCGATGCCCTGCAACAGCTGGCCGCCAAGCGCAACCTTGATCCGCGCCAACGCGGCTTTGTCCATGGGTTGCTTGATCACCTCACCAAAGAATAAGCCCCCTTCCAAACACCATATGCAGGGCAGCTACCCGGCCATCAACATTGCAATTGCGCAGATTTCATCCCACTTTGCGCAAGGTCGCTATCGCACCCATCCAACCTGACCGCACATCAAAGCCCACAGGATTTCCATGACCGTTTCCGCACAGAACCATGTCGCCTTTGTCACCGGTGCCGCACAGGGCCTTGGCCTTGGTATCTCGATGCATCTTCTGGAACTTGGATGGCGGGTAAGCCTGTTTGACCGCGATCAGGAAGCAGGCGACGAGGCAATCAGTGCGATGAGTAACGCACAACGAGACCGCGCACTTTTCATTTCTGGCGATGTCGCCAATGAAGCCGATGTAAAACTCGCGATCCAACAGACCGTTGATCGCTTTGGTCGGATTGATGGTGTGGTGAATAATGCCGGGATCGCTAATCCGCATTCCGGCAGCATCGAGACGCTTGAATGGGATCAGTGGCAGCGCGTGATCAATGTAAATCTTGGCGGGGCGTTCCTTGTGACCAAACACGCGACCCAGCATCTGCGCGAACATAAAGGTGCGATCGTCAACATCACCTCCACCCGTGCATTTCAGTCAGAAGCCAATACAGAATCCTATGCCGCATCCAAGGGCGGTGTGGTTGCCCTGACCCATGCGCTGGCGGTCAGTCTTGCCGGTGATGTGCGCGTCAACGCCGTGGCGCCGGGCTGGATCGAAGTTGGTGATTGGCAGAAGTCCGCCAACAAATCCCAACCCGAACATAGCGAGATCGACAAATCCCAACATCCGGTGGGGCGCGTCGGCACACCAAACGATATCGCCCAAGCTGTCAGCTTCCTGCTTGATGCAGAAAAATCCGGCTTCATGACCGGCGAAACCATCCGCATTGATGGCGGCATGACGCATAAAATGATTTATGCAGAGTGATCTGTACCTTGCTTGAAACAGGGTGATCTCGCCATCACATCTAAGCCAACCGCATGCAGATCTTTTTACGCGGTCTTATGAGCAGTTTCAGGTACCAACGTGCGCCATCCGGGCTTCATCTTTACAGGTTTAGACAAGCTCGCTTCGTGCGTGATCCGGCGATGGATCATTATGCCAGTGGCAACTGCCGTTTTGGGTTTGATTGTCAGCCTGATCAATTTCCAAACCGTACATGGCCAAACATCCGTTCCTGACACTCCAACCATAACAGTCGTTTCAATTGAATATCCGCCCTTTCTGGGCAGCACACTGGATGGTTATGGCTTAACGTTCGACAAATTGTCAGACTATGCCAAAGCCCATTTCAAAGTCGGCATCAAACCGGACTTCTTGCCCCCGGCGCGCGCCAAGCAACAAGTGATTGGCGAAAACTGGTGCATATCGACATATCCGGCCGAACCGGACGATACAGGTGCGCATTTTGTTCGGCTGCTTGATGAAACGATAAAGATTGGCCTTTATCGCAAACGCCGTGCGGGAAACCCGACGCCGTTTGTCTGGGACACGCTTTACGACCTGCGCGGTCAATCCATCGCCCTTTTGCGCACCAATTCCATTAGTGTTTATGAACGGGCGCTTATGACAGCCGGTGTCGATGTCATATATGTCGATAGTCGCCATCAAGCCTTTCAAATGCTTCTTAGCGGACGGGTTGATTATGCGCAGGGCGATAACTTTGCCGAGGCTGCGATGCCAGACATCTCCGAAGATGACGTCGAGTTTTCCCAAACCTATATGTTCGAGGTTGAAAGCGGTTTTTTCTATCGCCTTTCCTGTGCCGAGCAGATTTTCAAGGATGGGCACGCACCGCATTTGGCAGCCGCCCCCAATCCAAACGATCTGAACCAATAGGCTTTCAATGCAAACAGCGCAGAAGTTTCCCTCTGCGCTGTTTGCGTAACTCAGTCGATATTGGTGGGGCTGATTGTTAAGCCCGTGCCTTGCTTTCGCTCATGCCAAGTGCGTCAAGCGCGGTTTTGACGATGGCAGCAGCATCAAGGCCAGCCTTCTGATACTGAATTTCCGGTTTGTCGTGATCGATCAGGGTATCGGGCAGTGCCATCGTGCGGATTTTAAGGCCATTATCAAGCAGGCCCTGTCCCGCCATATGCTGCAGCACCATCGCGCCAAAGCCGTTGATCGAACCTTCTTCGATGGTGATCAGAACTTCGTGGTTGCGCGCCAGATCCGCAATCAGCTGATGATCAAGCGGCTTGGCAAAGCGTGCATCGGCAACGGTTGCCGGAAGACCACGTGCAGCAAGGTCTTCGGCCGCCAGAAGTGCCTCGGCCAAACGCGTACCGTATGACAGGATCGCAATCTTGCCACCTTCACGCAGGATACGGCCTTTGCCGATTTCAAGAACCTGGCCTTCGGCCGGCATTTCAACGCCAACACCCTCGCCGCGCGGATAGCGGAACGCACTTGGACGATCATCGATTGCCCAGGCAGTCGTGGTCATATGAACCAGCTCCGCCTCGTCAGCCGCTGCCATCAGAACAAAGTTCGGAAGGCAACCGAGATAGGCAATATCGTAGGCCCCGGCATGAGTCGCACCATCTGCGCCAACCAAACCGGCACGGTCCATCGCGAAACGCACCGGAAGGTTTTGAATGGCGACGTCGTGAACAACCTGATCATAGCCACGCTGCAGGAAGGTCGAATAAAGCGTGCAGAACGGCTTGTACCCTTCGCATGCCATACCGGCCGCAAAGGTCACTGCATGCTGTTCGGCAATCCCGACATCAAACGCGCGATCCGGGAAGTGATCGGCAAAGATGTTCACCCCCGTGCCAGATGGCATCGCGGCGGTAATGGCCGTTACTTTTTCGTCCTTCTCGGCCAGCTTGACGAGCGTTTCGCCATACACCTTGGTGTAGCTTGGCGCATTCGGGGTCGGCTTGGCCTGCTTGCCGGTCACAACATCAAACTTGGCAACGCCGTGATATTTATCCGCCGCACTTTCGGCCGGACCATAGCCCTTGCCCTTCTGCGTGACCGCATGGATCAGGATCGGGCCATCAACATCGGCATCGCGCACGTTTTTAAGAACCGGCAGCAGATGATCCATGTTGTGACCATCAATCGGCCCGACATAGAAGAAGCCCATTTCCTCAAACAGGGTGCCACCTGTGACCATGCCACGGGTATATTCTTCAAGCTTGCGCGCGGCTTCTTCGATCTGACGCGGCAGATGCTTGGTCAGGCCCTTGGCCGCATTGCGCAGGCCCTGATAACCTTTGCCGGAAATCAGGCGCGACAAATAACCAGACATGGAGCCCACCGGCGGGGCAATCGACATGTCGTTATCATTCAAGATCACAATCAGGCGCTGATCGGTGGCGGCAGCATTGTTCATCGCCTCATAGGCCATGCCTGCACTCATCGAACCATCACCAATCACGGCAATGACGTTTTTGCGCTTATCATCGGAAAGCTGGTTGGCAACCGCCATGCCAAGACCGGCCGAGATCGAGGTCGAGCTATGCCCGGCACCAAACGGATCATATTCAGATTCGGACCGCTTGGTGAAACCGGACAGACCACCACCCTGACGAAGGGTCCGGATACGATCACGACGTCCTGTCAGGATTTTATGCGGATAGCACTGATGCCCCACATCCCAGATCACACGATCATAAGGCGTATCAAACAGGTAGTGGATCGCAACGGTCAGCTCAACCACTCCAAGGCCAGCGCCAAGGTGGCCGCCGGTTACAGATACGGCATCAATCACCTCGGCGCGCAATTCATCTGCCACCTGCTTCATCTGGGCAGGCTGCAACTTGCGCAGCTCGTCAGGCGTATTAATCGTATCCAATAGCAGGGTCTTGGAGGTCGTGCTCATACCGATCTCGATTTTCAATTTTTTATATGGCGTAGATTACAACAGGGTGACGTTTCCAAGTCCATATTGCAAGCTGCGTAAAATAGCGGGGTTCAATCGAATTAGCGACCCTGAATTTCACCCAATTTTACGCGTTCGAGAAAGCCATGGATGACTTGTTCGACAGTCCGATGAATGGCATCCCGATCCCGGCCGAAATCCCGGCATAAATAGCCAAAGTTTTCAGCAATATACGGGGTACATTTGGGCAAAAACGAATAATGCCCAGCCCCCTTCACTCGAACAAATTTTGCCCGTCCATGCAACAGTTTGCGGAAATGCGCTGCATTAACATGGTCATGGAGGATTTCATCGGTATCTGCTTCGACAAACAGCATCGGGATATTCACATCGGCCAAACCATCATCGGTCGCAGCCACCCCAAATGCCGGGGTGACGGCAATGATCGCGGCTATCCGGTCATCGCGTTCGGAAACAATTGGCCCACCATAAATGCCGTGCAGACGGTCCAGATGATCATCGGTCGGGGAATATTGGCAAATGACGCGGTCGGCTTCGGCATTCAATTCGCAATAGCTTTGCCAGGCACGGGCATCAAAATCCCATCCGGCCAGTTTCAGGACTGTCGCCCCGCCTGCCGAATGGCCCAGCGCATAAATGCGGTCCTGATCGATA
The DNA here is from genome assembly GCA_965228275.1 of Thalassospira sp. Taxonomy (GTDB): domain Bacteria; phylum Pseudomonadota; class Alphaproteobacteria; order Rhodospirillales; family Thalassospiraceae; genus Thalassospira. Next base: position 310,667 of record OZ245802.1, read on the forward strand.
TGATCGGCGATTTCGTCATGCGCAAGAAGCAGATCAAGGGCCAAGCGCATTTCACGCGGGCGGCGTTCCATGATCGTCAGTTGGCGGGCATCAGATGCATCAAGGTAGTTATCGCCTTCATGCTGTGGGGCCGCGACGATATAGCCGCGCCGTGCCAGATATTCTGCCAACCAAAACTGATTGAACCGGTGCCCTTCGGACCCGTGCGAAAACATCACGATTGGAAACGGCCCGTCATCGGCAAAGGCGGCATTGCGCGCGGCAGTTGATACCACGCCCATATGGCGCACCGGTGTTTCTGCATCCGTCGCCGGATACCAGATCGCCAAGGGGAACGGATCTTTGTCAAACAGCCGGTCACGAAAACCGGCTGTGTATTTTGGCTGTTCAGTCATGTGGGGCGCTGTGACTGTGGGTCTTATCGGCCGCGTTCAACAACAAAGCGGGCCACTGCGCGCAGCGGTTCGGCTTCATCGTCAAAGCAGCTCAGGTGATTGATCGCCTGATCACACAGCATGCTTGCCTGATCGCGCGCCTGCTCAAGACCCAGCAATTTCACAAAGGTCGACTTGTCCTGATCAATGTCCTTGCCTGCGGTCTTGCCGAGTTCCTCGGAACTTGCTTCGACATCAAGCAGGTCATCCTTGATCTGGAATGCAAGGCCCATGTCATGGGCATAGGCGCGAAGCGCCATGCGGATGCTTTTGGGCGCCTTGCCCAAAATCGCACCGGCTTCACAGGCAAAGGCAAACATGCGACCGGTTTTAAGCAGATGCAGGTGCGTGACCTGTGCCTGATCAAAGGATTGGCCTTCGCCCGCCAAATCGATCATCTGACCGCCGACCATACCATGTGGCCCGGCTGCACGTGCCAATGCACGTACAAGATCGGTGCACACGCGCGGATCGGCATGGGTATCTTCATCGGCCAGAACTTCAAAAGCCTGGGTTAGAAGCGCATCACCGGCAAGGATCGCCGTCGCCTCGTCAAACTGCTTGTGGCAGCTTGGCTTGCCACGGCGCAGATCGTCGTCATCCATTGCCGGCAGATCGTCATGGATCAGCGAATAGCTGTGCACCATTTCAACGGCTGCGGCCACACGAAGGGCCGAACGACGCGACACCTTGAACAGGCCAGCCGAGCTCAGCACCAGAAACGGGCGCAAACGTTTGCCTTCGCCCAGTGTGGAATAACGCATCGCCTGATACAGGCGTTGCTCAATCTGGCCATTGGCGCGTGGCAGAATATCGTCAAGAGTCTCGCCCAAATCAGCAGACGCAGTACTCAGTCCGGCAAGCAGATCGTAACTCACCACGGTCTCCGCAATTATTCGATTTCAGTCGGGGTTGCCGACGGGCGGCCATCCGCATTCAGGGTGATTTTTTCGATGCGTTCTTCGGCAGCACGCAGTTTGTCCGCGCAATGGCGTTTCAGGGCTGCGCCGCGCTCGTAGGATGCAATCGCATCATCAAGTCCGACCTGCCCCTGCTCAAGCTGACGTACAAGGGTTTCAAGCTGACCCAACGCCTCTTCAAAGCTGAGTTTTGCGATATCCTCGGGGATGGCGGAAGATGAAGTAGCCTCGGACATGTAAGCTCCATTTGTTTGATGGCGCGGAGTTTACGCGCAAGTCCGGATCAGGGCAACCAGCCAGAACGGAATTTCGTCGAACCGAAATCATCCCGCTTCACGGCAAGTCGCCCCGAAAACAATCGACTATCAGAGGGTAAAATACCTTACGCGCCCATCAGGGTGCGGACATGTTGAACAACACTGCTGGCAAGTGACGGCAGGTCATAGCCACCTTCCAGAAGCGACACGACCCGACCTTCGCAATGTTCATCGGCAAGCGCCATCAGTTGGCGCGTCATCCAGACGAAATCTTCGGTCTGAAAGCAAAGCCCGGCCAGCGGGTCACTTTTATGCGCATCAAAGCCCGCTGAAATGATCAGAAGTTCCGGTTTGAACGCAGCAATACCGGGCAGCACGGTTGAAGTGAAGGCTGCTTGAAGCTCGACCGTGCCAGATCCTGCTGCCAATCCGACATTGAGGATATTGTTCGCACATCCGCGTTCGGTTTCATCGCCTGTTCCCGGATAAAGCGGCCATTGATGGGTGGAGCAATAAAACAGGTCCGGGTCGTTCCAGAACAGATCCTGTGTGCCATTGCCGTGATGGACATCAAAATCCATCACTGCCACGCGTTTGATGCCATAACGATCACGGGCATAGCGCGCCGCAATGGCGGCATTGTTAAACAGGCAAAACCCCATCGCGCGATCATATTCCGCGTGGTGGCCCGGCGGGCGCGTGGCGACAAAAGCATTGCGTTCATGCCCGTCCATTACGGCATCAACCGCAACACATGCCCCGCCAGCAGAACGCAATGCGGCCTTTCCCGACCCCGGCGAGACATAGGTATCACCATCAAGGGCTGAGATGCCACTTTTCGGGATTGAGGCCATGATTTTGTCGACATGGGCTGGATCATGGACCGCCTTGATCAGGTCGATATCGGCCAATGGGGCTTCTTCGCGATGAAGGAACATGAATTCTTCGGCTTCAAGCACGCGCTGGATCACGCGCAGACGATCGGCACATTCCGGATGTCCCGGGCCGGTGTCATGTTCAATACAATCATGGTGGGTCACGAACAAAGTCGCCATTCGTCTGGGCCGCCTTCCTGAGTTACCAATTGGCTTGGTGTGGCTGCGAGATTATGCAAAGCACTTCTCGCTTATTGGGTGATTACATTCTTTTTAACGCAGCCTTTGGCGTGCTGCTTTGTCCTAAATCAGCATATCGGACGGATTGACTGCAAGCCCTTTGACCGATTCCACACGATTGGGGATGTTTTTTTTTGCTTAATCACCCTGCTGTGATGGTTTACACAGTTTCGCCGTTTTTGTGATGATAAAGGACTGCACGCGATCCGCGCATTACATCCCCCTTATAGATTTCGGGATTAACGACAGATTGCCCACAAATTGGCGCAAAATTGCCTTTAAGCAATGCAACAAGGAAGGGTAGTGATGTATTCGAAATCGTCAGATATCGGTCTGATATACGGAACAAAACGCGACGGATTGAAGGAAATTTGGGCCTTTTTCTCATAAGAGGCAGCTTAGTTAAGAATAAACAGTATCTTGACAGAAACTGCATATACTTGAGAATAGGACCATCACTACGACAAATGTCGTAGTGTATACAGGAGCCACAGCCATTGGTTGTGAAAGGAGTGAGAATTCGATCCTGGCAGTCACTGTAAAAAAACAATCGCAGGACACCGGGGCTATTCGTTGAATTTTCATTGGGACAATGGCCGCTTGCGGCCAGGCTTATAAGGAAGCCAAATGGAACTTGACCATTTAGAACTAAAGGCCGAACAGGCGAGCACCCTGTTAAAGGCCATGAGCAATCAGAGCAGACTGCTTATTCTTTGCCAGCTTAATGACGGTGAAAAGTCGGTTGGTGAACTCGAACGCATCGTCGGGCTGAGCCAGTCCGCTCTCTCGCAGCATCTTGCACGACTTCGTCGTGACAAGCTTGTTCAGACACGCCGCGAAGCACAGACCATCTTCTATTCGCTGAACGGTGATGAAGCACTGCGTGTCATCAAGACACTGTACGCGCTTTACTGTGACACCAGCAACGACGCCGCTGCTGCGTGAATCTGATCAGGGTACTTCCCCACAAAAAAAGCCTGCCATTTCCGGCAGGCTTTTTTTGTGATCAAACCGCATCACATACGGTCATGAACCACATTGTGGTTGCGGCAACATCGTGACCTTATCAAGCTTGCCTGATACTTCGAAATCGCCGTAGTCAAAGCGCATGCCATGCGCGACACCATTGGCCCCGAAATCAACCGCCATCTCGGTCGATGGGCCGTTTTCCGCCTCACCCAGCGGATAAAATGCCAGGTTCATACGATGGAATGGTGTTCGGGCAATCTGATCGGGATCATCGGCACTGTTTTCGGCATTTTTCTGTGCTGAAATCACAACAGCAATACGGTTGGTTGGTGTTTCACCACTGCCATCAAATACCAGATCATTGCCAAATTTCTCGCCCGCTTCGGCACGTTCAAGCAACATGGCCGAATGCTGGGTTGGGAACATGGTATCGGCTGGCAGTTCTTCGACGACTTCGACCGGGATTTCATAGGTCACGCGCACAGCATCGCTATCACGCACCGCCTCACCGACGATCTCATCAACCTTGGTGCCATCAAGGTAATCGCGCATGCGGAACCGATATTTGCTGCCGGCAAAATCTTCCCACTGGGTCATGGAATAGGCTGAATTGATCGGTGTGCCTTCAGCCCCTTGAAGGATCATGATCTGCTGCATTTCCGTGACCCAGCCATCGCACATCTTTTCGAAGCGATAACCAAGAACACCCGACGCATCCACGACCGAGCTCCCCTGCTCTGCATGGGTCAGTTTGAAACGATATTCGGCAACATGGGGCACCATGGCCGTTTCCATGCTTGAAACGTTGCCAGCTTGTGCAGCACATCCGCTTAGTCCCAAACACAGGATCAGCGTTCCTGACAGGGAACGCCGATGTTCTTTAACCTTCAAAAACAAACCAGACAACGATCACTCTCCGGTGGCGGCAACTCCGACAATCCAGGGATCCTTGATCCCCTTTTTGGCAGCAAGAAGGCGCAAGTCATTTGCATGCTCGGCTGACAGCGGACCAACGGCAACGCGCAGATAGTCACGCCCTTTGACCTGTGCGTTCAACAAACGCGGCTGATATTCGTGATAAATCTCAAGCGCCTTTTGCGCACGGGCTTCATCAGAAAAGCTTGCCAATACCACATAATCACCGGGAAGCGGCGCTGCAAGAACATCTCCTGCCAAAGCTTCCCCATCGGCCTTGGTATCAACCGGGGTCGCAACACGTTCGACATTGTCACTCATGACTGTGGTATCGACCAAGGCCGCCGTGACAACTTCGCTTTGGACTTCGACCTGCGCGGCATTCGCGTCAGGGATATAGCCAGCAATGGCGGCGTCTGCCTCTGATTGCGGATCAAGCGGACCGGTTTCCGGGCCATAGGCGACAGCTTCGTCTGCAGTGAACTGATCGCTGGCAGTTGCGACTTCAACTGTTTCTGGTTCCGCTGGAAGTGCACTGGCCTCGATCATGGATGATCCGTCATCCTTGACCGTGCGTGGCGGCAATTCAGCCGTTACGATTTTTGCGGTTGCGTCTTTGGGTGTTGGGCGCGCCCAGTTTTCCGCCGGTGCGTTTACCGCATAAATTTCAGGGCGTGCCGCGCGGATTTCCTGTTTGATGTCAGGCTCGCCCAGAACGGCCAATGCCGCGGCCTCTTCTTCGAGCACCACGTCCTCGTCCTTGCAGATATCCTGATCAAGCAGCGGTCGATGCAGCGCGCAGTCTTGCTCCGCGACCAATGAAACGGCGTGATCGGTCGTGCTTTTGCCTGTCGTGACATAGCTGATCAAATCACCGGCCAGCTTGGCAACGGTAAGCTCAACTGGCCCACCGCACGCACCAAGAACCAACGGTGCCGCTACCACGAGTATCTTCTTCACAAGGCCATCCCCCGACGGATCAAATTTATTATCTGAACAGTACTGTGCCCCATAGCGTGTTAATATTAGGTAACTGCCTGTTTAGAAAAGCGATCACAGCATTACTTTACGGCCTACCCTCGCCAAACAACCCTTACGAGTAACTTTACACACAACCACCACAGGTAGAAATTCTTGAGCTGGTTATCTTGGGGTTACACAAACGCGAGGCATTACAATGTGCACCGACTTTCAAATTCATGTCGAAAATCAGGGTTATGTTTCAGGTCGTTCAATGGAATTTGCACTGAACCTGAATTCAAAGTTCTTCTTCCGCAAGGCTGGTCACAAATTCACGCAGGAGCTTTGGGGCAAAGAGTTCGGCTTTAGCTGGACTGGCACCTATGGCTTTGTTGGCATGAACAGCTTTGATTTGCCAATTGTGACAGATGGCATCAATACTGCGGGCCTTTCGACCGGCACATTATGGCTGCCGGGTAGCCAGTATCAGACGATCACGGATCCCAGCAAAGGCCTGTGCATCGATAACTTCGCGGCATGGATTCTAAGTTCATTTGCGACCTGCGCTGACGTAAAGGCAGCATTGAAAGACAATGTTGTCGAAGTCGGCGCGTCAACTGTTGTGACGAACATGCTGCCCCTGCACTTCCCCGTCCATGACAGGGACGGCAAATGCATTGTCATCGAGTTTACTGGCGGCAAAGTAATGATCTATGACAACCCGGTCGGGACGCTCACCAACCAGCCGGAATTCCCCTGGCAGCTCAACAACCTGCGCAATTACACATCACTATCGCCTTATGATGTTGATGAAGTCACCTTCAACGGCCTTGAGGTCACCCAAACCGGTCATGGCACCGGTCTTTCCAACATTCCCGGCGGTCCGACGCCACCTAGCCGGTTTGTTCGCGCAACGGTGATGACCAGCTTTGCTGACCCTGTCAAAACAATGGATGAAGGCATCAATCTGGCATTTCATGTGCTGAACACTGTCGACATCCCCAAAGGGATCGTTGCCGAAAAGCCAAAGAACGGCATCACCAAACAGGAACTTCTTGAAAAATTGCCAAGCGAGGTCGTCAGCCTTTTGCCAGAAGAGCTCATTTCGAAACTTCCCGACGATGTTTCATCCATCATGCCAACCAAGGACTATACCCAATGGGTGGTTGTCCGTGACGCAGCGAACAAAACATATTCCGCGCGCTTCTACGGCTCTCAACAGGTCCGATCCGTAAACCTGATGGAGCTGGAAAAGTCAGGCATGCTTGAGAAACTGGACGGACTTCTGGTTCCGTTTGCACATATCGGCCATGGCGATATGACCAACGAAGAGTTATCCAAGACCGAACAGCCCAAAAGCATCGCCGATCTGCCGCGTGTTAATTGACGCCGACCAACAAAAAAAACGGCCCGGAGTTTTCCGGGCCGTTTTGCAATCTGTCAGGTGACAGAAATCAGTCTTTTTTCGCTTTCGGCGGAAGCTGAACACGCAGGTGAAGTTCTTTCAGCTGCTTGTCTTCAACATTCGACGGCGCGTTCATCATAAGGTCCTGTGCCTGCTGGTTCAGTGGGAAGGCAATGACTTCGCGAATGTTCGGCTCGTCCGCCAGAAGCATGACGATACGGTCAACTCCCGGTGCGGAACCACCGTGCGGCGGGGCGCCGAATTTGAAGGCGTTCAGCATGCCGCCGAACTGCTCTTCGACCACGTCTTTGCCGTAACCGGCAATCTCGAACGCCTTGTACATGATGTCCGGACGGTGGTTACGAATGGCACCGGATGACAGCTCGATACCGTTACAAACGATGTCATACTGCCACGCCTTGATGTCGAGCGGGTTCTGGTTTTCCAGCGCCTCAAGTTCGCCCTGCGGCATCGAGAACGGGTTGTGGCTGAACTCGATCTTGCCGTCGTCGTCTTCTTCATACATCGGGAAGTCAACGATCCAGCAGAACTTGAACATGCCTTCTTCGCGCAGTTCGAGTTCGTCACAAACCTTGTCACGAACTTTACCGGCGAATTTGGCTGCTGCCAGTTCCTTGTCACAGGCAAAGAAGACCGCATCGCCATTGGCAACACCGGTGATTTCCTTGATCTGCGCGATACGGTCCGCATCAAGGTTCTTGGCAATCGGGCCTTTTGCTTCGCCGTCTTCACCGTAAACGATGTAACCAAGACCAGCTGCACCTTCATCACGCGCCCAGTTATTGAGCTTGTCAAAGAAGCTACGCGGACGGCCTGCAGCACCGGTTGCCGGAATTGCGCGAACAACCGAACCTTTTTCGATGTTGGATGCAAAGATGCCGAAGCTCGAACCACGGAACGGCTCGGTCACATCCGAGATGATCAGCGGGTTACGAAGGTCCGGCTTGTCGGAACCGTATTTCGCCATCGATTCATCAAACGGAATGCGCGGGAACGGATACGGGGTCACATCACGACCACCGCCGAACTCGACAAAGATGTCATGCAGAACCGGTTCGATCGCAGCAAAAACGTCTTCCTGGGTGGCAAAGGCCATCTCGAAGTCGAGCTGATAGAACTCGCCCGGCGAACGGTCAGCACGGGCATCTTCATCACGGAAGCACGGTGCGATCTGGAAGTAACGGTCAAAGCCCGAAACCATCAGAAGCTGTTTGAACTGCTGCGGCGCTTGGGGCAGAGCATAGAACTTGCCCGGATGCATACGCGACGGAACCAGGAAGTCACGTGCGCCTTCCGGCGAACTTGCCGTCAGGATCGGGGTCTGGATTTCCAGGAAGCCCTGCGCGGTCATTTTCTGGCGCATTGCCGAAATGACTTTGGAACGCAGAACGATGTTCGAATGCACGCTTTCGCGACGCAGATCGAGGTAACGGTGACGCAGTCGGATTTCCTCGCCATATTCAACATCACCAAAGACCGGCATCGGCAGAACTTCGGCCGAAGACTGAACTTCGACGTTCGATGCGTAAACTTCGATCTCGCCGGTCGGCAAATTCGGGTTGATGGTTTCAGCGGTACGTTTAACAACCTTGCCATCGACCGTGATCACGCTTTCCGCACGCGCCTTGTCGAGCGTCTCGAACAGCGGGCTGGAAATGTCGATAACGACCTGGGTGATGCCGTAATGGTCGCGCAGGTCAACGAACAGCAGGTTGCCGTGGTCGCGCTTGCGGTGAATCCAGCCAGACAGGCGTACTTCCGCATCGGCGTCAGTCGCGCGCAGAGCATTACAATTATGTGAGCGATAAGGATGCATGGTCTTTCCAGGTTGCTTTATATCTTGGGCCGCAAATTTGGCCGCAAAGGTGCATGCCAGACCCGCGCTGTCAAACAAAAAACGCACCACAACTCTCGCGCCACGGTCATATCCAAGCGTTGATTTGTGATGTGTTCAGTGCCGATTATGCACGGCGTCCAAAATTTCAGCGGTATAAAACGCTTTGCGTGCCCACTCGTCAAGTGCCCGTCGCAATGATCTGCTATTCACTCTGTGCCGATCTTGATCGCCTGAAGGTCCTTGACCTTGATGAAATTCATTAAACGCCCGGTTTCAAACCCGATCTCGCGCCAGTCATCAACATCAAATTCGAAATGCGCCAAGCCACATGTGGGATATTTCCGCGCCATGGTTTCGCGCGCCTCGACATTGCCGGAACCAAATAACGCCTCGGCAAACATCTCCATGCCCGGATTATGGCCGATCATCATGACTGATTTGGCTTCTTCGTGGGTGTGATGCAGGCTTTCAAGCAGGACCCGTTCGCTCGCCATATAAAGGTCTTCGCTATAGATCACATCGGCATGCCCGGCAAAATCACGCCCAAGCAATCCCAGTGTCTGCACGGCACGGGCCGCGGTTGAGCACCAGATAAGATCGGGGATCAATGCCTGTTCACGCAAATGGCGCCCCATAAAAGGTGCCGCCTTTTCACCGCGACGGTTCAGTTCCCTGTCGTGGTCGGCGCGACCGGGGTCGGCCCAGCTTGATTTGGCGTGCCGGAGCAGCAGCAACGTCTTCATGTCTTCGGTCTTTTCAGTCGCGAATGATGATCAAACGGAGTTCTTCCATGCCATAACGCGGGGCCCAATGCCATCGGAAAAACTGACACATAAATTTAAGAAAATTGCATGCCCGCAAACAGTTATCCTATACTCCATTTGCAACCGGGAACTGTCGCGTAAATTCAAAGACATTCCCTCAATCCGCAGGAGGCATAGCGTGACACACGCCGCTGCAGTTCAATCAAGCGCGATCACCATTGATTCGGAAAGTCGCTTTATCAACCGCGAACTTTCGTGGCTGGCTTTCAACAATCGTGTTCTCGAAGAAGCCCAGAATAGCGGGCATCCGCTGCTTGAACGACTACGCTTTCTGTCAATCTCGGCCAGCAACCTTGATGAATTTTACATGGTGCGCGTCGCAGGTCTGGTCGGGCAGCTACGCGCTGGTATGACCAAGGTCAGCCAGGATGGCATGAGCCCGTCTGAACAGCTGCGAGCCATTACCTTTGATGCCAACCAGCTGATGCAAGATCAGCAACGCGTCTGGCGACAGCTCAGCAGCGAGATGGAAAAACAGGGCATCTCGGTCATTGACCAGTCTGATCTGACCCAGACGGACCGTAAATGGCTTGATGGCTATTTCATGCGGGAAATTTACCCGACCCTGACCCCGCTTGCGATTGATCCGTCCCACCCGTTCCCGTTCATCCCGAACCTTGGCTTTGCCATCGTGATGCAGCTGTTTGATCCGGCTGACGGGCACAATATGCGCGGTCTCATTCCGGTTCCGCAGAAAATTGGTCGGTTCCTCCGCCTTCCGGGCAGAACGGAACGTTATCTTCCGGTCGAACAGGCAATCTTGCTATATCTTGGCAAACTGTTCCCGGGTTTTGACATGATCGAACATGGCTTCTTCCGCGTCATCCGTGACTCGGACGTTGAGATCGAAGAAGAAGCAGAAGATCTGGTGCGCGTTTTCAAAACCGCACTGAAACGCCGTCGTCGTGGCAGCATCATCCGTCTGAAGGTCAATGCGGGTATGCCCGAAGACCTTCTGGATTTCGTGATTGATGAGCTTGATGTCGCGTTGGAAGAAGTCGTTAAGGTCGATGGCCTTTTGGGTGTTGTGGATGTCAAACAGCTGATCGATTCCGATCTGCATCATGATTTGTTATTTGCGCCCTATGCGGCGCGCTATCCGGAACGTGTTCGCGACTTTGGTGGTGATTGCTTTGCTGCGATCAGCAAAAAGGACCTTGTGGTTCACCACCCGTTCGAAGATTTCGACGTGGTCGTGCAGTTCCTGCTCCAGGCCGCACGCGACCCGGATGTGGTTACCATCAAACAGACGCTCTATCGTACATCTGAAAACAGCCCGATCGTCAAAGCCCTGATTGCTGCGGCCGAAGCCGGAAAATCCGTCACCGCGATGGTTGAGCTTAAAGCCCGCTTTGACGAAGAAGCCAACCTTCGCTGGGCGGCTGACCTTGAACGTGCCGGTTGTCAGGTGGTTTATGGCTTCCTCGATTGGAAAACGCACGCCAAGGTGTCACTCGTGGTGCGTCGTGAGACCCATGGTCTTAAGACCTATGTCCATTTCGGCACGGGCAACTATCACCCGATCACGGCAAAGTTCTATACTGACATTTCGTTCTTCTCGTGCGATCCGGCATTGGGACGTGATGCGGCCAGCATCTTTAATTTCATGACCGGTTATGCGACCCCGCGCTCGCTTGAGAAAATCGCGATTGCACCACATACCCTGCGCCCGACCCTTCTGACCCATATCGATCAGGAGATCGAAAACAAGAAGGCCGGCAAGCCTTGCGGCATCTGGGCCAAGATGAACAGCCTTGTCGATCCTGTGGTGATTGACGCACTTTATCGTGCAAGTCAGGCTGGTGTTCATGTTGAGCTGGTTGTTCGTGGTATTTGCTGCCTGCGTCCGGGCGTTCCGGGATTGTCGGAAAACATTCGCGTCAAATCGATTGTTGGCCGGTTCCTTGAACATTCGCGCATTGTTGTCTTTGCCAATGGGGCAAAGCTTCCATCGCGCAAGGCAAAGGCATTTATTTCCTCTGCTGACTGGATGCCGCGCAATTTGAACCGCCGTGTGGAAACCCTTGTTCCGGTTGAAAATCCGACCTGTCAGCGCCAGATTGTTGAACAGATCATGATTGCAAATCTGAAAGATACCGCGCAGGCTTGGCTCCTGCAGCCGGACGGCTCCTATGAGCGGTGTGAAGTCGATGCCAAGGCATTCTCGTCACATCAGTATTTCATGACCAATCCTTCCTTGTCGGGCCGCGGCAGCGCGCTTAACGAGGCGGATCCAAATGTTCCCGTTCTGCAGCTTGATGACTAATGTCCTCACGCCGCAGACAGAAGACCAACAGGTGCCATCAACAGTATGCTGACTGACCAACGGGCTTCCAACCGCATCGCGATCATTGATGTTGGCTCCAACTCTGTGCGCCTTGTCATATTCGATGGCATGACCCGCGCGCCCGTCCCGATTTTCAATGAGAAAGTCATGTGCGGACTGGGCCGCGATCCAGAAGACACCGGCAAGCTTAACCCCGAAGGGGTCGAGCTTGCCGTGGTGGCCATGCACCGCTTTGCCACCCTTTTGCGCGCTATGAAGGTTACCCATGTCGATGTTCTTGCCACTGCTGCCGTTCGTGCAGCCAGCGATGGCAAGGAATTCTGTGACCGGGTGACCAAGGAAACCGGCCTTACGGTCAAGGTGATTGATGGCCTTGAAGAAGCCCGCCTGTCCGCACTTGGCATCATTTCCGGCGATCCGATGGCGACCGGCATCATGGGTGATATCGGCGGCGGATCGCTTGAACTTGTTCTGCTTGATCAGGGCGAGATTAAAAAACGCGTCAGTTTGCCGCTGGGCGCCATGCGCCTTCAGGCGGTCTTTTCCTCTGACCGTGCGCGTCTGACCGCTGAAATCACCCGTCATCTTGATGGTGTTGACTGGCTGGCCGAGGCCGCTGGTCAGCAGCTTTTTGCTGTGGGTGGTTCGTGGCGCTCCATCGCCAAGCTGTTCATCGCGCAGGAAAACTATCCGATATCGGTCGTACATAACCTTGCCATGCCGCGATCGGAAATGGATGAGCTTACCCATATCATTTCCCAGCAAAGCCGGGTCTCGCTGGAAAAGGTTGGCGGGGTTTCCAAACGCCGTATCGACAGCCTGCCCCATGCGGCCTTGGTGATGAATATGCTGATGGCGCGCATGTGTCCCAAAGAAGTTGTTTTTTCCGGCCATGGGCTCCGTGAAGGCTGGATGTATGAAGTCCTGCCCGAAGATTTGCGTCAGCGCGATCCGCTTCTGGATGCCTGTCTTAGCTTTGCCGAAGACGGCGAACGTTTCCATCAGCACGGCGAAGAAGTTGCGCGTTGGTGTGCCCCGATCTTCTCAAACCTTGCGGCAAATATCGAGCGCCTGCGTCTGGCGGCCTGCATCATCGGGGATATCGGCTGGAACGAGCACCCTGATTACCGTGCGATCCAAAGCTATAACCGCATCATTCGCCATCCCTATCTTGATCTGAACCATCATGATCGCGTGTTCCTCGCCTATACGCTGGGCTCGCGCTATACGGGGAACTTCAAGGGCGACCAATCAAGTGATCGCATTCTTGATGATGACACGCGCCTTTTGGGGCGGTTGTTTGGTCATGCCATTCGCTTGGGTCATACGCTTTCGGGCGGGGTTGAGGGCATTTTGCCGCAGACCCAATTGCTTCTGGAAGACAACAAACTGATCTTGCAGTTCGAAAAGCAGGCATCTGCACTTTACGGCGAAGTTGTCGAACAACGTCTTTCCAAGCTGGCAAAATTGATGAACCGCGAAAGTGAAGTGCGCCTAGCCTAATTCATGTTGCCTTAAAACCGTCGCACAGCTTCGCTGAACAGTTTGCAATCACATCCAATTCCGCTATTTTGGGGATGCTTTTCCAAGCACCCCGTCCGCGGAAAGGGCTGCGCCCGGTTTATCGCATATGAAACACACGGTTTCCTTGCCTGTTTGGCGGACACAGGCGGTATGAACAGGGGAATCGTATGTCTGCATCACGCACATCGAAATCCAATAGCACTCAAAACGCGCCAAAGCCGATCTTCGACGGCCGCCTCAACCTTGAACAGCAGCGCAAACGCGCCAAGGAACTGCTGCGCGACATCCATGCGGAAAAGCCGGATGCCCTCGGCCGCGCCAATCAAGCCGGACACAAACTCACACCTACGACAGCACAGTTGGCCGATGCGCAACTGATCATCGCACGTGAAAATGGCTTTGCCAGTTGGCCGAAAATGAAAAGCCATATCGACCGCATTGCAGAACGCAACCGCCAGATCGCAAACGGCAAACCGCCTGTGCTTGATACCCGAAACACGCTGCATCTTCGCTGCGGTTCTGACATTCGTCATGGGCTTGAGATTGCAGGCTTCGTTGGCGAGTTTCTGGAATTCGCTGATCCGTTTTGCCAAGGACCGGTGCCCGACCTTCCGCTTGATCAGTTCATCGAAATCCGCGCGAAATTCATTTCCGAGGGTTACTTGATCGCACCAAACGATGCCCTTGCACGCGCCAAACGGGAATATGGTGCACTGACGACTTTGGCCGATTTTGACCATGTGGTCCTGTGGTTCGAGCATGACAGCTACGACCAACTGATCTTGGCCTTCCTGATGGACTTCATCAAGGCAACGCGCCCCAATACGACGATCGAGGTAATTTCAGTTGGCGAAGTCCCGGGAGTTGATCGCTTCATCGGCCTAGGCCAACTCTCGCCTGAGCTTCTCATCTGGTGCTGGGAAAACCACCGTCGCCCACTTACCGACGCGATGCTGGAGTTTGGGAGCAACGCCTGGCAAGCGATTAGATCGCCTGATCCAAAATCGCTCGAAACCTTCATAACCTCAGCACAGGGCGAGACCGCCCCCCTACCCCACATGACCAAGGCCCTGGAGCGCCATTATGCGGAGCTGCCCGATCCGAAAACCGGCCTTGGCCTTACGCAAAGACTCACCCTGCAAATCATCAAAGATCACGGCCCTATCACGGCAGGCAGAGTCTTTAGCCACCTGATGCGCAGTTACGACCCATTACCATTCCTGGGTGACCTGATGTTCTGGGCCGAAGTCAAACACATGATGCAATGCCACACACCACTTTTGACCATCACACCAAACCCGGAAAACCCGATCTGGGCCGAGCGCACTCTATCACTCACCGAAAACGGCCATGACACACTGGCAGGAAATCGGAACTTTCTGGATAACTTCACAGGTATCCGTTGGGTTGGCGGAGTTCGAGTTCTTGCAAAGTGAGCCCCAGATTGAAGACACCGTTTTACTGCGGACCTCTCTCGGCCAAATTTGGTTAGGATTTTTCCTGAAATGCAAATCTGTCGTTGGACATTATGCACTGATTGAATATGTTCAGCGGCAACGGGACAGGATTACTTTGCAGGGACGTTAGATGGCGGCAAGAACGACCGTAATTACGATTACGCACAACGGGGGCCTCGTTATTCGAGGGCTGCTTGAATCGCTGCCAAAGGATCTGCCATTGATCGTTGTCGACAATGCGTCGAAAGATGACACCTTGGAGATCGTCAACAGCGTCCGCCCTGATGCAAAGATCATTCGGAATTCCAGTGGCTTGGGCTATGGCGCTGCAGCCAGTCAGGGACTTTCGGAAGTAAAAACCGAATTCGCTCTGCTAGCGAACCCTGACTCATTGATGACCAAGGACGCAATCGACGCATTGATCGAAGCTGCAGATCAGTTTCCAGAAGCCGCAATGTTCGGCCCAATCCATAAAGATGGAAACGGACATATCGAACCGAGCCATGATGTAGAATTGTGGAAGCGCCGTGATTTCGGAAAGCTCGCCTACCATCAGGTTCCTGAAGGTCCGCTTTGCGTCGAGTTCCTATCAGGCGCTGTTAATCTGGTCCGTATGGGGGTAATGAAGGAAGTCGGTTTCTACGATCCGGAAATTTACCTTTATTACGAAGACGATGACATGTGCATGCGTATTCGGCGCGCTGGTCACGGTCTTATCCTGGTTGCATCATCGGTTGTAACGCACCTGAATGGTGGTTCGGTCCGTCCAAACCGTGCTTATTACTGGGAAAAGTTCTGGAACATTGCTTGGTCAAGAATATACTTTGAAACCAAGTACAAAGGTCGCTTGGCAGGAAGCTGCTTGGGTTTGAAATATGCGTTACGATACGCAGGAAAGGCAATAGCCCATGGCATCGCTATGAAGCGTTCCAAAGGGTGGCGCGATCTTGCCCGCTCTGCTGGATCGTTTGCAGCGGTTATTGGTGTAAGAGCCTCAAAACTTCCGCACAAACCCGCTCGCTAAGCGACTGACACTAAAACCTGTTTGATTGGATACCAGTACTAATGAAGGCAGTAATCCTTGCTGGTGGTTATGGCAGCCGACTGAGCGAAGAAACTTCGGTCAAGCCAAAGCCAATGGTCGAAATCGGTGGCAAACCGATCCTTTGGCATTTGATGAAAATCTATTCTGCTCATGGCGTGAATGAGTTCATCATCTGCCTTGGCTACAAAGGGTATGTCATCAAGGAATACTTCGCCAACTACTTCCTTCATCATGCTGATGTGACCATCGATATGGTTTCCAACCAGCTTGAATATCACAATGCAAATGCCGAACCCTGGAAAGTGACCTTGGTCGATACTGGCACGGCAAGCATGACCGGGGGTCGGATCAAACGGATCGATGATTATTTGGCCGATGATGAACCATTTTGCCTGACCTATGGTGACGGTTTGGGGAATGTCGATATTTCAGCCAGTATCGAGTTCCACAAGAAACAGGGCCGTAAAGCAACCATGACGGTCGTCTCCCCACCCGGACGCTTTGGCGCGACGGTGCTTGATGGGGACAAGGTATCCGCGTTTCAGGAAAAGCCACTGGGTGACGGTGCGCGCATCAATGCAGGCTTCTTCGTCTGCGAGAAATCTGTTCTTGCCGAAATCAAGGATGATCAGACGGTCTGGGAAGCAGAACCGCTGCGGAGCCTTTCTGAGCACCATGAGCTGTCGGCTTGGCGCCATGATGGTTTTTGGCAACCAATGGATACGCTTCGCGAAAAACAGATGCTGGAATCTCTATGGTCCAGTGGTGAAGCACCATGGAAGGTTTGGTAACCGACATGGCTCAAAGCGAGAAACTTCGCAATTTCTGGTCGGGAAAACGTGTTCTGCTTACCGGACATACGGGTTTCAAAGGCAGCTGGACTGCGGCTTGGCTGATGCGCATGGGCGCAAAAGTACACGGCTTTGCACTCGCCCCAGAAACAACCCCATCGCTTCATGACATCCTTGAGCTTGATTACGCGTCGGAAATGATTGCTGATCTGCGCGATCGCGAAGACGTGCGATCGATGGTTCAAACGGTCCAGCCTGAACTTGTTCTGCATATGGCAGCCCAACCGTTGGTCCGTCGCGGTTACCGCGAACCCGTCGAAACCATGGCAACCAACATCATGGGCACAGCCCATCTGCTGAATACCTTGCGAGACTGTGACACCGTAAAAGGCATTCTCGTCGTTACCAGCGACAAAGCCTATGACAATGACAGTTATGACCAAGCCAAAGGTGAAGTCATTTTTCGCGAAGGTGACCCACTTGGTGGCCGAGACCCATATAGTGCGTCAAAAGGCTGTCAGGAAATCGTCGCTCGCAGCTTCGAACAAAGCTATTTCCGGGCCCGCGGGATCCCACTTGTGACGGCACGTGCCGGGAATGTGGTTGGTGGAGGCGATTGGTCCGAAGATCGCCTGATGACAGATATCATTCGCGCAGCGTCCGAAGGCAAGCCTGTTGAACTTCGCAACCCGAACACAACACGCCCGTGGCAGCACGTTATTGAGCCGGTAGCCGGGTACCTGATGTATCTGCAAGCGGCTGTCGAAGGCAGGACGTCAGTTTCTGCACTCAACTTTGGGCCAAAAGAATCTCACACAGTTGCTTACGTCACAGACTTGGTTCTTGAAGCTTGGGGAAGCAAAGCAGGTGTTAAAAAGCAAGACACAGCTGGCGCCAGCAAAGAAGCTCTGACCCTTGCCCTTGATTCCAGTCTGGCGATCAAAACACTGGGATGGGAACCACGGCTTGACCTTCCAACATGTATTAGCTGGATTGTTGATTGGCACAAAGGCCAACTCGAAGGTAAAAACATGCGCGACGTAACAGACGCGCAGATTACCTCGTTTGAAGTGATGATGGACAAATAATGACAACGCCAACTTGCCGCGCCTGCGGTACCGACCTTAAGCATACGCTGGTAGATTTGGGCCTTAGTCCGCTTGCGAATTCATATGTTCCGCTGGATCATGAAAGTGCAACCGACAAAGGCTATCCCCTTCACGCACGTGTTTGCAGTGAGTGCTTCCTTGTGCAAGTCGACGATGTCGTTCCACCATCAGATATTTTCAGCCACTATGCTTACTTCTCAAGCTATTCCAGCAGTTGGGTGGAGCATGCGCGCAAATATGCTGAACATGCGACAGAACGCCTTGCATTGACCGAAAGCTCGCTGGTGGTCGAAGTAGCATCGAATGACGGCTATTTGCTCCAGCACTTTGTTGCCAAAGATATCCCAGTTCTGGGCGTTGAGCCCGCTGCAAACGTCGCGGCTGAGGCTGAGAAAAAGGGTGTACGCAGTCTGGTCGCGTTCTTTGGTAAAGAGACGGCTCAAAAGATTGTATCTGATTTTGGCCATGCCAACTTGACTGCGGCAAATAACGTGTTGGCGCACGTTCCAGACATCAATGATTTCGTTGCCGGTTTTGCCGAGGTTCTTACGGACGATGGGGTTGCAACCTTTGAGTTCCCGCACCTCATGAACCTTCTTGAGAAGACGCAATTTGATACGATTTATCATGAGCACTTCTCGTACCTGTCGCTTTACGCTGTTGAGAAGTGCTTTGTAGCAAACGGCTTGAAGGTTTTTGATGTCGAAGAGCTCCCGACACATGGCGGAAGCCTGCGTGTTTGGGCGCAAAAAGCGTCGGCAATTCGCCAAGAGACCGAAGCACTGAAAAACTTGCGCGGCAAGGAAGAGGCCGCTGGCATCAACACCCTCGCTTGTTACGAAGGCTTTGAAACCAAGGTCCAAACCATTCGCGATGATCTACTTTCATTCCTGCAGAAAGCCAAGGCAGAAGGTAAGACGGTTGCCGCTTATGGTGCAGCAGCGAAAGGCAACACTCTTCTTAATTACTGCGCGATCAACTCAGATCTCATTGATTTTGTTGTTGACGCAAACCCGCACAAGCAAAACACACTTCTCCCCGGTAGCCGTATTCCGGTGCATGCACCAGAGAAGCTCAAAGAAGCCAAACCAGATTACGTTCTGATCCTGCCGTGGAACTTGCAGAATGAAATCATGAAAGATGTAGACTATGTCCACCAATGGGGCGGCCAATTTGTTGTCGCCGTTCCAGAAGTCGCAGTGATTGGATGAAACTCACAAAGACCAAAATTGCTGGCGTTGACCTGATTGAATTGGAAAAGCACGAAGATGATCGCGGCTTTTTTGCCCGATCTTTTTGCACCGAAGAACTTGGCAAACACGGCCATCCATTCGACATTCATCAAGCGAACCTGTCATTCAACCACCGCGCAGCGACACTGCGCGGAATGCACTATCAGCGCACTCCAGTTGGCGATCCGAAAATTGTTAGGTGTATTTCGGGCAGCATCTTTGATGTTGTTATCGATTTACGTGCGGGTTCGCCAACTTACTGCCAGTGGACTGGGGCTGAACTTTCTGCCGAAAACCGTAAATCCTTTATCATTCCTGAGGGATGCGCCCATGGTTTCGTCTCACTCATGGATAACAGCGAAGTTCTGTATTTGATGGGGGCACCGTTCGTCCCTGATCTAGCATCTGGGGTGAGGTGGAATGATCCCGCCTTCGCGATCAACTGGCCGATCACACCAACGATCATCAACGAACGAGATGCAACCTATCCTGATTTTGAGCCTGTGAAATGAGAGTTCTCGTAACGGGTGCGAATGGACTAATTGGACCTTATGCCTGTAGAACCCTGAAGTCTGCCGGATACGAGGTCATGACATGCGGCCGATCAGAAATCATGCCCGGCATCTCCGATCATCATATCATTGGAGACTTGTTGGACCCTGCGTTTCGATCAAGCTTATTGAATGAAACGCGCCCGACAAAGCTGATCCATCTGGCTTGGCAAACAAAGCATGGCTATTTCTGGAACGCGCCAGACAACCCTGATTGGCGAATTGCCTCAATTGACTTGTTGAACCGCTTTCTTGATTTGGGTGGAACACGTGCGGTTCTGGCCGGAAGCTGCGCAGAATATGATTGGCTGAATATTGGCGTTGGAGAAAAACTATCGGAAGCCGCATTTTGTGTGCCAGCGACGCTTTATGGCCAGGAAAAACTGAAGCTCTCGGAATATTGCAACGCCCTTAATGCACAAGGCGCCTCGATTGCTTGGGGAAGGCTTTTCCTATTGTGTGGTCCCCGTGAAAATACTGCGCGCTTTGTTCCATCCATCACGCGCGCATTGCTGGACGACGACGAAGCAAAAATGAGCTCCGGCAACCAGGTTCGCGACTTCATGCATGTCGAAGACGCGGGTAACGCGTTTGCCAGCATCCTTGATAGTGACTTCCGTGGAACGGTGAATGTGGCAAGCGGCGAAGGCGCAAGCTTACTTTCGGTCGCAAACCAGCTTCATCAACTGATTGGTCGAGGCACCCTCTCGCCTGGCAGTTTTCCTGACCGCCCGGATGATCCGCCTTACCTTGTGGCGAAGACCAACTTGCTTGGTGAAACAATTGGTTTCTCTCCGAAGCATAACCTAACATCCGCACTGGAAAACTGTGTTGAATGGTGGAGAAACAATGAAACTTAAAGATCGTCTCCGCAAACTACTCGGTATTACACCGAAATCAGCCAAGCTCCCGACATTTGTTACAACCGGGCGTCACTCTTACGGCTTACGGAAAAACATGGTTGCTGGTGCTTCAGCGGATGCACGCTTGACCATAGGCTCTTTTTGTTCAATTGGACCAGATGTCCTGTTTCTTTGCAAAGTCGACCACAGGCTCGACCTTCCAAGCACATACCCATTCAAAACACTTATCTGGAATAAAGATCAGGCAAATCAGGACGCTATAACCAAAGGACCAATCACCCTAGGTCATGATGTCTGGATTGGTGCACGGGCTATCATTCTCTCCGGGGTTAATATTGGCACTGGTGCAGTTGTCGCAGCAGGCGCCGTCGTGACCAAAGACGTTCCGCCTTATGCCATTGTTGGTGGTAATCCTGCCCGCGTAATCAAGAAGCGATTTAGCAATGTGCAGATCGAAAGACTGCTTCAAAGCAAGTGGTGGGAGTTAAGCGATGAAGAACTCAAGGAAAAAGCAACTTTGCTATACGGCGATGTTGATGAGTTTACAAAGAGCTTTGACTAACTCCCAAGTGGCAGAGACCGAGAAATCCTGAAAATCTCACTCCGCAGCCATTTATGCGCGGCATTCGCGGCGTTTCGGACGTGCCAGTATTGGGCGAAGCTGTAGTCAGGGAAATCGAGTGGCATTTCGCATTGGGCGAAGCCCGACATCATGCATTCAGACAGGCGTGAAGGCATGGTGGCAATGACGTCAGTGCCGCAGATCAGGTTGGCGACGCTGGCAAAAGTTGGCACCTGAAGGACTGTGCGGCGAGACCGCCCCAAGCTTTGGAGCATTTCGTCCACGGCCGAAGTTTCATTCACCCCTAACATCACGCGTGCATGATTGACCGCGCAATAGCGGTCCAAGGTATCTGGCGGGGCATCATGAAAAGCCGGGTCATAGAAGCAGCGCATGTCTTCAGAAAACAGCTTTTGCATGGCGATGTCGCCATGGCGCCCTTGGGCTTCCAGACTGATCGCGTGATCAATCTTGCCGTCGCGCAACCAAGTGATGGCCTGATCCACGCCCGTGATTGAAACCACCTTGATGCGGGTGTCCGCTTTGCATTTCTGAAGGCGTTGCATCAAGGCAGGCAGAATTACCGCCACTTCATAATCATTGGTGCCGATGATGAATTTGGCACTGTGTTCCGCATTGTGTGGATCAAAGGTCACCACCCGGGCCAAATTCCGCATACCAAGCAAAAGCCCACGAATTTGCGGGGCGATTTGTTCGGCATGTGCTGTCGGGGAAACCGACCGTCCCGAACGCACAAACAGCGGGTCGCCGATCATCTGGCGCAGGCGATCAAGCCCGTGGCTGACGGTCGGTTGCCCGACGCCAAGGCGATTGGCTGCTGCCGTGACTGATCCCTCGTCATAGATGGTCAGGAACAGGCGCAACAAACGATAGTCAAGGTCTAATTCATCGATTTTCATACATGATTATTATCATATTCATCGAATTGTTCATATGGATTAATCACGTCACATTCTCCCCATGAACAGGCAATGGCCTGATCCCCCATAAGGAGAATTTGACATGAAAACACTGATTACCGGCGCAACCGGCCAGCTTGGCAGCCTTGTCCTTGACCACCTTCTGACCCGCCTTCCGGCAAGCGAGATCGCGGTCAGCGTCCGAACACCGGCGAAGGCCGATGCCATTGCCGCAAAGGGCGTTGAAGTCCGCCACGGTGATTTTGATGATCTCGCCTTGATGACCAAGGCGTTTGCCGGTGTTGAAACCGCCCTTATCATTTCGGCCGAGGCTGATAACGCCACCCGTATTGCCCAGCATCGCACGGCGATTGATGCGGCGAAGGCCGCAGGCGTCAAACATGTGATTTACACCAGCATTGTTGATCCGAGCGTTGATGCCGACTTCACCTATTCTGCCATTCACCTTGATACCGAAAACTACATCAAGCAGAGCGGCCTGAAATACACCCTGCTCCGCAACAGCTTCTATGCCGACCTTCTCATGGCAGGCGTCCCCCATGCACTTGAAACCGGTGATTTTGGCGCCCCCGCCGGTGATGCGAAAATCACCTATGTAACGCGCAATGATCTGGCCGAAGCTGCTGCCATCGTTCTGGCCAATCCGGGCACACATGAAAACAAGGTCTATGAACTGACCGGCGCCAAAGCCGTCACGCATGACGAGATCGCAAGTTATATTGCGGGCGCAACTGGCAAGCCGGTCAAATTTGCGGACCTTCCAGCAGACGTTCATGTTGGCATTCTAAACAGCATCGGTCTTCCGGGTCATCTGGTTGAAGCGCTTGCCGGTCTTTATGTCGGTGCGAAGAAGGGTGACTATGCAGTTGTCAGCAATGATCTGGAAACGGTCCTTGGCCGTCCGTCGCAGTCGGTTGAAGATTTCCTGGCCAAGGCGCTGGCAGCTTGAGCGCTAACATAACGGCAAACGCAAAACGGGGCCTTCAGGCCCCGTTTTTCTTTTAATACTCGATTGGTCCGGTGTCGCTTACGGCACAAAAATCAGCAGTGTCGAAAAGAACAACACAGCCGTCGAAACCAGCGAGAAGACAGTATATTGAACAATCATGATCGATATCCTTTGCGGGTGGCAGTAGGAAGTCGCAGCAAAATTGCGAAACAACACCTGCCTGTGTGAGCAATGCTCACGGAGTTACTACCATCCCCCTAAACCGGGATAGCTGTTGGGCGGAAGCCGGGGTTAAAGCCCAAGATCAGAAAGACCCGGATGATCATCCGGACGGCGCCCCTGGGGCCAATGGAACAGGCGTTCTTCCTCTGTGATCGGTTTGTCATTGATCGATGCGACGCGATGACGCATCAAGCCATGCTCATCAAATTCCCAGTTCTCATTGCCATAGGCACGAAACCAGTTTCCGCTGTCATCGGTACATTCATAGGCAAAGCGCACAGCGATGCGGTTTTCGTGAAATGCCCAAAGTTCCTTTATCAGGCGATAGTTGATTTCCTTCTGCCACTTGCGGGTCAGGAAGGCGACAATCTGATCACGTCCTTCAAAGATCTCCGCACGGTTGCGCCAGCGGCTATCGACTGTGTAGGCCAACGAGACTCTCTCGGCATCGCGGCTGTTCCAGCCATCTTCTGCCATGCGAACTTTCTGTTTGGCGGTTTCTTCGTTAAAGGGCGGCAATGGTGGTCGTGACATGGCTGGAATCCTTTGTCTTGAAGATCAGAAAAGAAACCCCGGTCGACGCAGGGGAGCTTATGCGGATTGGGGGGGACCGCTGACCGGGGACGCCCAAGGATCAGGCCGCAGCGGCACTGACCACCGGGAAGTCGATCAGCGTTTCAAACGCTTCGTTGAGGTAATTGGTCAGGGTATTAAGCGCGACATGAGCAACAATCTCGACCAGCTCGGCATCGCCATAGCCAGCAGCCTTAACAGCCGCCACATCATCAGAACCCACCCGCCCGCGGTTACGCACAAGGGCGACCGCGAAACGCACAGCGGCATCTGCCTTTGCATCGGTTGAGGCGCCATTGCGGTTCGCCACAATTTCAGCGTCATCAAGTTTGGCGAGGTTTTTGCCAAGATAGGTATGAGCAGACAGGCAATAGTCACAGCCATTGATCTGCGCGACCGCAAGGGCAATGCGCTCACGCGTTTGCGGATCAAGGGCCCCTTTGGACAGCGCACCATTCAAGCCAAGATAGCCCTCAAGGGCCGCCGGGCTGTTTGCGGTCAGACGAAACAGGTTCGGCACAGAACCCAGCAGTTTGTTCACGCCTTCAAGAAGCGGTTGCGAAGCAGTCGGGGCAGCATCGATTGATGCAGGAAGTGAAATACGGGTCATGGGATTTTTCCAAAATCTGGTTGACTTCATCAGTTGTTGAAATCAGGCATACAGACAGGTCTGTCTATTTGTCAAATATATTTTTGGATCGATCACTCTGGAATCCAGAAACGCTTGCAATTCCGGGAATTTCCGACGACAAAAAGACAGACCGGTCTGACTATTGGAGTATGAGAATTGAGATCAAAACGCGACGACCTTGTCGATACTGCTCTGCGTCTTTTCTACACACAGGGATTTAATGCGACCGGAATCGACAAAATCCTTGCCGAGTCCGGCGTCGCCAAAATGACGATGTACAAGCATTTCAAGTCCAAGGATGAACTGATCCTGGCCGCCCTTGAACGGCGCGATGAGGATTTCCGCGCATGGCTGACAACCGAAATGGAAAAGGCATCCGATCCGCGCGCCAAGCTGCTTGCGATGTTTGATGCGCTTGAAGACTGGTTTAATGGACGTGCGTTCAAGGGTCTTGGCTTTGCCGGATGCGCGTTCATCAACGCATCAAGCGAGTTTTCCAACCTTGACCACCCGGCCCATCAGATTGCCGCCAGTCACAAGAAGCGCATTCTTGAATATCTTGAGGATCTTTGCCGCGAGGCTGGCGCACCCGATGCCCCTGCCCTTGCCGAACAGCTTGCCCTGTTGAAGGAAGGTGCGATCGTCACCGCCCAAGTTCGCGGATTGACCAGTGCAGCCCAGATCGCAAAGTCGATTGCCGAAGGGCTTTTGAAAACGTCGCTTCCTGATTAGGCCGACGTCAGCGCAAAAAAAAGCGGAGCCAAAAGGCTCCGTCTTTTTTGTGTCGACTTTGAAGTGTGTCAGTCGTCAAGATCGACCAGAACGACTTCGCCGTTCTTAAGCTTCAGACCAAGCTGGCCGTGCTTGAGCTTCAACGCATATTGGCCAAACAACTCGCGACGCCAGCCATGCATGGCCGCGACATCGGCATTATCATCGGCCGCGATGTTTTGAAGATCATCACCCGATGCGACAAGGCGCTGAGCAACACCGCGTTCTTCCGCACAAAGCTTCAAAAGAACTTTAAGCAGCTCGACCGTTGGCCCAATGCCAGCGGGCAGTTCAATACGCTGCTTGGGTTTTGGCCATTCATCCTGCGGCAGGGCCAAGGCCCCTTTGATGGCTTCAATAATCGCCTGGCCCGGTTTGGAACTTCCGAAATTGCGACCAACGCCACGGGTTTTATCAAGATCAGCTTCTGTCATCGGCTGACGCGCGGCGATATCAAGCAACGTATCATCACGCAAAACGCGATTACGCGGCAGGTTCTTGCGCTGGGCTTCGGTTTCACGCCATTCGCCAAGCGCACGTGCGACCGCCAAAAACTTCGGGCTGTTGGAACGGGTTTTAAGCCTCAACCACGCCTCAGCCGGATCAATCGAATAGATCGACGGATCGGTCAGACGTTCCATTTCCTCATTAAGCCAAACAGCACGGCCATTAGCTTCGAGGCGTTCATGGAAGTCTTCAAAAATCACCCGAAGATGGGTGACATCCGAAAGCGCGTAGCTGATCTGTTTGGTCGAAAGCGGGCGACGGGACCAGTCGGTGAAGCGCATGGATTTATCGATGCTCTTGCGCGCAACCTTGTTGACCAAGGTTTCATAACCAACCTGATCACCATAACCCAGCACCATGGCCGCCACCTGGGTATCAAATACCGGATGGGGCACCTTGCCAGACAGATGAACGAAAATCTCGATATCCTGACGCGCTGCGTGAAATACCTTGATCACGCTTTCGTCCTGCATCAGCTCGAAAAGCGGTGACAGGTCAATGCCTTCGGCCAGCGGATCGACCGCAACGCCGTTGTCGGAATTTTCCGGGCTAGCAAGCTGCACAAGGCACAATTGCGGCCAATAGGTCGAGTCCCGCATAAATTCGGTATCAACCGTGACATATTCGAACTTGCGCAAGCTTTCACAAATTACGCGAAGTTCTTCTGTAGTTGTAATTGGTTCCATGTGGATTGCTATAGCATTGCCCGCCATAATTCGCCAGTGGCTTCGATGCAATGCTGATCATCGCCATGATCAGTCGAGTACGCCCGATAAACCACCAGATACATTAAATAATCTCGTCCTCATCAAGCAGCGGATCTGACTGCAGATGGGTTTCAATGGCGTCCATGCGTTCCTGAACTTCGGAGTGGCGTTTGATCGATGCGATATGAAACAGTGCATCACCCTGGTTCACAATCGGATGGTTGGTCCGCCCGATGATCAGGCCATCTTCACGTGCAACCACCTCTTCATCCATCTGACCAAACGGATCGGCCACTGCGGCAACGACATCACCGGCATGGACGAACTCGCCGGCCAGCTTGAAGGTGCGCAAAATGCCCCCCTCCGGTGCACGGAGCCAATGGCTGTTGGCGGATTTGAACGATGGGACGCGCGGGGCACGAACGGTGCGCTCGGAAATCATGCCAAGTTTGCGCATGACACGCAAAACACCCGACACACCGGCACGGATCGACATTTCATCAAAACGGAGCCCCTCGCCTGCTTCATATAGCAAAATCGGCACGCCGATTTCGCGTGCGGCCTGACGAAGCGATCCTTCGCGAAGCGGGCTGGTCAGAATGATCGGCGCACCAAATGCTTCGGCAAATTCCATGATTTTCGGGTCGTCTTCATTGACCCTGATCTGGGGCAGGTTAACACGGTTAACTGCCGCGGAATGAAGATCGATGCCAAAGTCGGCACGCTCGACAATTTCCTTAAGGAACAAATGGGCCAGCTGTGCCGCCAGCGATCCGCGCGAATGTCCGGGGAAACAGCGGTTCAAATCGCGACGGTCCGGCAAATATCGCGTGTGGTTCAAAAAGCCGAACGCATTGACCACAGGCACCGCCAAAAGCGTTCCGCGCATGCCACGCAGTGCCGGGGATTTTAAAACGCGGCGGATGACCTCCACACCGACGATCTCGTCACCATGCACCGCCCCGCTGACAAAAATAACAGGACCGGGGCGTTTGCCGTGAACGACATTGACCGTAAGATTGACCGGTGTGTGGTTTGAAAGCAGCGAGATCGGGATATCGACAATCTTGCGCGTCCCCGGAGCAACCTTTTTCCCACCAATTTCGAAATCAGGGGTCTTGGGAGTTTTTGTCTTTCCCTTGGTCGATCCGGTTTCGCTCATGCCGTCATCCTTTGCCTTTGGTCCGAACCTTGCCCGGACGGTAATCTTTTTCAAGGAAGTCGATAATCATCCCGGCAATATCCTTGCCGGTTGCGTTCTCAATCCCTTCGAGGCCCGGGGAAGAGTTTACTTCCATCACGACAGGCCCGTGGTTTGAACGCAAAATATCGACGCCACAGACATTTAGCCCCATTGCCTTGGCGGCTTCAACTGCTGTTGCGCGTTCCTGCGGGGTAATGCGCACAGAACGTGCCGAACCACCGCGGTGAATGTTGGAACGGAAATCGCCCTCAGCCCCTTTGCGCTCCATGCTGGCGACCACCTTGCCACCAATCACAAAGCAGCGAATGTCGGTATTGCCCGCTTCCTTGATGAATTCCTGCACCATGATGTCAACATTCGCACCACGGAAGGCCTCGATAACGGATTTGGCTGATTTCTCGGTCTCGCCAAGAACCACGCCGATCCCCTGGGTCCCTTCCAGAAGCTTGATCACCACCGGTGCGCCACCAACGATCGACAGAACTTCGTCAGTCTTTTTCGGGTCATGGGCAAATGCCGTCACCGGCAGACCAACGCCACGGCGCGAAAGGATTTGCAGCGAACGCAATTTGTCGCGCGAACGGCCGATCGCAACTGATTCGTTCAACGGATAAACACCCATCATTTCAAACTGGCGCAGAACCGCCAGACCGAACGAGGTCACCGACACACCGATACGCGGTATGACTGCTTCATAGCCCAGAAGCTTGGTCCCGCCGTAATAAATCTCGGGCTTGAGCGAGGTGATGTTCATCGTCACGCGCAGCGTGCTGATGATGTCGATCTCGTGCCCACGTGCTTCGGCAGCCTCAACCAACCGTTTGTGGGAGTAAAGATTAGGGTTGCGAGCAAGCATCGCGATTTTCATAAAATGAACTCCCGTGGTCGGCATAGACAAGCCCGCGCACGATTGAAATACCGTCTGCTTGCTTGTGATGATTTGTCAGAAAGAAAAAACGATCCTGTCCGGATTATGTTCCGGACCATGATCGTTCTTCTGCGCATCTAACTCTGTTCGGGCTTCCCTGCAAGATAAGATTTTGATGGCAGCACCAAAAATCTTCCTGCCTTCATCGCGGTACGGCCCAAAAGCATGGGAAAGCCCATGATTGAACGGTTCGCCAAAGAAACTTCTACTTTCAATCTGTGATGACCAACCACGATATGGGTCGATATCACAAACCGTTCTTCGGCATTTCCGTTTGAACTGCGAATCTCGCGAAGCCCGACCAAGGGTGCAAGGCACTTTATCCGGCCATGCCCATCCCCCCGATAATGTGGCAAGGTGAACTGCACGTATTCGCGTCCGTCCTGCTCGACCTTTTTCGGATTGATGGCATGCAGCGATGAAGTCCGCGCCCCTGTATCAACCTTGGCCTTGATCAGTGGAACGTCAAGGTCGGGAAGTCCAATCCATTCCCGCCATCCCAAAATATGCCCATCAGCAATCAGGGCATCTGTTTTGGATTTCAATGACGGTTTTGCTTTTACGCGTTGTGGGCTCACATGCACTTTCCGCTAATTGATAGTGCTTTGAATATAGCCTGTAA
The DNA here is from genome assembly GCA_965228275.1 of Thalassospira sp. Lineage (GTDB taxonomy): Bacteria > Pseudomonadota > Alphaproteobacteria > Rhodospirillales > Thalassospiraceae > Thalassospira. The sequence goes on from OZ245802.1 coordinate 339,800, forward strand.
TCGGCTGATTGGCCTACGATTTTAACGCATGCAGCCTATTCAGACCTTGGCATCGCCAGACGAAGGTGACACGGATGCCTGCAATTCTTCAAGCACGGCGCGCACCAATGGCAGCGTTACGGCACGCTTTTGCGCCAGCGCCCTGCGATCAATTGCAGCGACCAACTCGGTCAATGACGCAAAGGACCGCTCAATCCGGGGCAGGACATAACTGATGATTTGCGGGTTGGCCTGAATTTGCCGATCCGCAAACAGTTTAAGCAGCAAGCCAACAATCAGATCATCATCGGGCGGCGAGATCTCGCACACCAATGCTGCCCCTAATCGGGACTTCAGATCCGCCAAGCCAATCTTCCAGCGCGCTGGCGGTTGCGTAGCGGTTAGCAACAAATGCCCGTTGCGCTCTTTCAGAAGGTTATAAAGATGGAAGCAGGCCTTCTCATCAATGCCGCTATCAGCATCTTCGATCACAAGCCCCTTGGCATCGCCAAGGATCTCGTATGGGTCTTTGTCGGCAATGTCACTTGCCGCGACACTAAGGGCAGCTGATCGTGCCCGCCACACTTCGGCAAGGTGGCTTTTGCCACATCCCTTGGGACCATAAAGACATAAGGCCGGTGCAGGCCATTTCGGCCATTGGTCGATCCAGGCCACCGCTTCGCGGTTACATTGCGCGACCATGAAATCATCACGTCCAAGCGCTGGACGCATTTCAAGTGCCAATGGCAGTTGCTGTGGCGCGACTTCTGCCGATACGGCATCGGAGTCGCTTACAGCATCTGCATTCGCAGCTTTGATTTCGCTGGCCGGTATGTCTTTTGCCCGGGTCAAAACGGTCTCAATTCTCGGTATCGCTGGCCGCTTCACCGCGCGGGTGTTCGGGTCCATGGTCATATAATCGACTACTGAGATACTGCCTTAGGCCATAACGCACAAGTACGCCAATGACAGCCGCCACCGGAACGGCCAGCATCACACCAAGCAATCCAAACACCGCACCACCGGCAAGCAGGGCAAACATCACCCAAACCGCATGCAGCCCGACCTTGTCACCCACAAGCTTGGGCGTCAGGAAATTACCCTCAAGCACCTGACCAACCAGGAACACAAGTGCAACCAGACCAAGATCAAGCCCGATCCCGAACTGGGCCACCGCGACACCCATGCCAACTGCAAATCCGGCAATCATCCCGAAATACGGAACAAAGGATACAAGACCTGTCATAAGTCCGATGACAAAACCGAACTCCAGACCAGCCAGCGTCAATCCAAGGCCGTAAAACAGCCCCAGCAACATGCAAACGGTTGCCTGCCCGCGCACAAATCCGGCAAGCGTTTCATCAATCTCGCTAACACATTGGCGGATATCGGTAGCAGATCGACGCGGAAGGTAACTGTCGACCTTGGCAACAATCCGGTCCCAATCGCGCAGCAAATAGAACGACACAACCGGGGTAATAAAGAGCAAACTCAGGAAGTTCAAAAGCGCCAGGCCACCCGAAAGCACATTGGTCAGAATGTTTCCGACCCATTTAAGCGCGTTGGCACTCTGGCCCTTGATCGAATCAGACACACTTTGCAGGGTTTCAGGCGCCACACGATCCAGGATGTGCTGCAGATACGGCGCGACATTGGTGCGCAGCGCATCGACATAGCCCGGCAGGCGTTCAAGGAAGCCTGCAAGCTGGCTTCCGATCATCGGCACGATCAGCAACAGCACCAGAATGAACACAAGGAAAAACAGCACCGTAATGATGCTGGTCGCAAAGGTCCGGCTGGCACCGCGTGCTTCAAGCTTATCGGCCAGTGGATCAAGGAAATAGGCAATCGCCATCCCGGCAACGAATGGCAGAAGGATGCTGGAAAACAGCCAAATCAGGAAAAAGAATCCGATGACAAAGATCAGCCAGAATCGTGCCTGCTGTCGTAACGTCATGTCTGGTTCCCCTTACGAGCGTCTCGCTCCAAACTGTCGGCGTTTCTGATCACTGTTAGATGGTTTAGCCGCCCAGTGACAATCCCTGCAGGCGGTCCGTGCCGCTTGGCTGAATGAACCACAATTCGCCCATCCGGCTCAAATTAAGGTTCTGTTGATTAAGTGCGGTTTGCAACTGTTCGGTCGAGCCGACAAACTCAAGCGACAGCTGAACTTCACGACGCGACATCGCAACAACACGCGAATTGCGCACAACCGGCAAACCAATCAGCTTGTCTTCGATCTTGGCCCAATCCTGAAGGCCCGTGATCGGGATAAACACCATCAGGCTACCGCCCGTACTGTAATTAATCAGGTTGGCACGTTTCCACCCATCAGCAAGCTGGTCCTGAACCGACTTTGCCGCACGCACAAGCGTTTCATTCAAGCTTTCATTGGGCAGGGTATTTTCCTGCACGCCAAAAATCTGCGGTGCACCGTTCGGGTCATAACGCGAGATCGTGACATTCACACTTTCACCACCGACCGGGCCGGTAACATCGGCAGTGGCAACAACCGCGACATCCGCACCATAGCGACGCGCAAGCTGGGCGAGCTTGTCCATCGCGCCATTTTCCGCCTGCTCTGCCGAAACGGTGCTGATATCGGTCAGATCACCAATCGGTGCCTTGATCGGCACAAGCCCGGACGTTGCGATATTACGTGACCAGACTTCGCGCCACGGGTTCGGATCATCCCACAGGCTGACAAAGCCGGACGTGCGATAGACCGGAACGATCATGACAGGCTTTGATTGCAGCTCGGCAAAGGACACGTCACGGAACCGCAGATAGCGGCGAAGTTCGTCATCCTTGAAGCGCACGGTCATATCAGCGATATAGCGCACAGACGAGGTTTTCTCGTTCGAGACCCCGAAATCACGCACCATATTGGTGATTTCGGCGGTATCGGGAATTTGCAGACCAGCACGATCTTCAGGCAGGGTAATGCGCGCAACAACTTCTTCGAACGCAAGACGTTGACCAATTTCAAGCGCACGTTCGCGCGCGGCCGCCGCCGTCTCGGCACTTTCATCGACATGCACACCGGTGACAGTGAAAATGTCCTGAGCCATGGCAGGAAACGCCAACAGCGCAGAAACCGTTACAGCGCCAGCCAACATCTTGATGTTTTTCAATGAAGTAAGCACGTATGCCTCTTTGCCCTAATCGTGTCTTGTCGGATTCTTTTAGAATGCTCTTTGTGGCATGTTGCAGGCATTCTGCAAAGAAAACTCTGTCATGCGCAGGTGATCATTGCATATTGCCCGCGTTTGAGTATTTTCGGCCCAGCGGAAATTATCAAGCCCGCGTTTTTTATCAGTAGGACACGATAGCGTTTCTTGCATCTGATTAAAGGCGTCAGTAAGGCGGATTGGTCAAACAGCAGCAGTTTTGCTGCGACCCGGACCGCACATGCGCAAAGTACGATGCCCAAAAGTCAGTACGTACTGATGAAAAACGCGGGTTATGCCGCCCTTTTTTCACGCATGTTTGATGCCAAGGATCACCAAAATGACCGCCTCTAACGGCCTTACCTATAAGGACTCCGGTGTCGATATCGATGCTGGCAATGCCCTTGTCGATCGAATCAAACCGCTTGCAAAAGCAACCTCGCGCTCCGGTGTTTCGGGTGGTCTTGGCGGTTTCGGCGCTTTGTTCGACCTTAAAGCTGCCGGTTACAACGATCCGGTGTTGGTTTCCTGCACCGATGGTGTTGGCACGAAGCTTAAAGTCGCCTTCCTTGCAGACAAGCACGACACGGTCGGCATCGATCTTGTCGCCATGAGCGTGAACGACCTTGTCGTTCAGGGTGCAGAGCCGCTTCTGTTCCTTGATTACTTCGCAACTGGCAAGCTTTCTGTTGATAACGCCGCAAGCGTTGTTGCGGGCATCGCCGAAGGCTGCAAGCAAGCTGGCTGTGCATTGATCGGTGGTGAAACCGCTGAAATGCCGGGCATGTATGCCGATGGCGAATATGATCTGGCCGGTTTCGCAGTTGGCGCGGCCGAGCGCGGCGAACTTCTGGATGGCAGCACCGTTGCCGAAGGCGACGTAATCCTTGGTCTGGCATCCAGTGGTGTGCATTCCAACGGCTATTCGCTGGTCCGCAAGGTCGTTGAAAAGGCTGGTCTTGGTTACGCCGACGACGCCCCGTTTGCACCGGGCAAAACCGTTGGCGAAGCGCTCCTTGAACCGACCAAGGTTTATGTCAAAAGCTGCCTGGCTGCACACAAAGCAGGTCTGGTCAAAGCCCTTGCGCACATCACGGGTGGCGGCCTGACCGAAAACGTTCCGCGCGTTCTGCCGGAAAACCTGACCGCTGTATTTGATGCCAGCACCTGGGAATATCTTCCGATCTTCAAATGGCTTGCCAAAGAAGGCGGTATTCCCGGCGTTGAAATGGCACGCACCTTTAACTGTGGCATTGGCATGTGCGTTGTGGTTCCGGCTGACAAAGCTGACGAAGCCGAAGCATTGCTACGCGAACACGGTGAAACGGTTAGCCAGATTGGCGTGATTGGTCCGCGCGCTGGTGATGGCCCGCAGGTCGTCATCAAGAACATGGGCCCTTCATGGGAAAAGTAAGCAAGCTTAAACTCGCCGTTCTGATTTCAGGCGGCGGATCCAACCTTCAGGCCATCATCGACGCCTGCAATTCTGCGGATTATCCAGCGGAAATCGTTCTGGTCTTTTCCAACCAGACCGATGCAGGTGGCCTTGAACGCGGTCGCAAGGCTGGCATCCGATCTGAGGCGATCTCGCACAAGGGTTATCCCGGAGGTCGCGAGGCATATGACGAAGCCGTTTCTGCCCTGATCGAAGAAAGTGGTGCGGATCTTGTTGTTCTGGCTGGCTATCTGCGTCTGGTGAGTGACAGCTTTGTCTCGCGCTGGAAAGACAAGCTGATCAATATCCACCCGTCGCTTCTGCCAAGCTTCAAGGGGCTTGGCGTGCATCAGGCGGCCCTCGATGCCGGTGTGAAGTTCGCCGGATGCACTGTGCACTACGTGGTGCCCGAAGTTGATAGCGGCCCGATCATTGCACAGGCTGTTGTCCCGGTTCTTCCCGGTGATGACGCAGGCAAACTTGCCCAGCGCATCCTTAAGCAGGAACACCGCATTTACCCGCAGGTGATCCGCTGGATCGCAGAAGGCCGCGTTTCGGTCGATGGTAAGGGTATCGTTACGGTGGCTGAAGCCAAACCGGCCGAGTTTGCCGAGATCAACCCGGCACTTGAACCCGGCTGAAAGGGTCTTTGGCGCAGGTTACGCAAATTGATTTAAGGGCGGATCAATCATCCGCCCTTTTTTCATGGGATCAGCTTGCACTGACAAAGCCTTCGACCAAATTACGGTGGTCACACAATCTTATCGCCCCAGCCCCAAGGCCTTCCTCATGAACAAAACCGTTCGCAATATCGTGCTTGGCATGATGCTTGTTTCTGTTGTCTTGCCGATCGGTCTTTCACTGACCCACAGCAATGCGCATGGTGCAAATTGGCGCGAAACCAAATGCGCGCTGTATCAAGATTATAGTCAGAAATTACGCACCCAAATACCGGATGGCACAACCAGCCAACGCTTTGATGATCAGGAAGCCAAATTCATCGCATCGGGCTGCACGGCACGTGTTCATGCCTGCCCTGAAAGCCCGGTTGAGCTTGAATATGCCAATGTGCTTTCCGTCGCGATGATGAATGAAGGGGCAACCGGATCGTTCCTGCCGTTTGTTTGCAAGGACGGCTTGGAAACAACCGCACCAACACAATGATATCCTGAGTTAATCTACGTCTTGCACTGCATCAACTTCGTGGATATACATTGGAAAAATCCCAGAAAGCAGGAGGCAAATTTGCAGGGTAACGATTACGAACTCACCGAAACCCATGTCGGCATCTATAACGGTTTCACAAGCTTTGTGAAATGGTCGACCATTTCGGTAATCGCCATTCTGATCCTGATGGCCATCTTCCTGCTGTGATCTGCCAATCGGCATCGATCCAAGGGCATTGAGCCAGAATGTAAAAAGCTGCCGGTATTCGGCAGCTTTTTTGTTTGTAAGCGCGCTTAAATCGTATCGGTGTCATAGGTAATGACATCAAATCCCTCCGCCGCAATTGGTGGCTGAAACGCTGCGCAGATTTGATGGAACTGCGCATCACTGGCGGCAAATTGATGTTCCCCCGCCTGATTGCGCGCACGCAGGCGTTGTTTGCAAATGTCTTCTTCCAGATCAAGGAAGTGCAATTTGTGCCCTGCCCCGACATCTTCGTAAATGTCACGCATCCAGCTGCGCAATTCACGCGTGTTGGCCGGGAAGTCGAGCACCACGGAAATACCAGACATCAGCAACATGCTGATATGCGGCCCCATAACAGAACGCAGCTTGCGCGACACGCTGACATAGTCGGCAACCGATCGCATCTGATCGCCAAACAGCGCAAACAGCCATTCATCTTCGACAATCAGAACCGTGCCGGGTTTGCCCGCCAATTCGGCGGCAAGCGTTGATTTTCCTGCTGCAATCTTGCCGCACAGCATATGCAAGGTCGCATGACGCGCAGCGGATGTTCCCGCCGCGTACGGACTGCTGGTTTCGTTCGTGGATAAGGAAGGTTGAGGCATTTGATATCTCCCGTTGGTGGAAAAGCCGGGAGACAGCCACAAAAAACCCGCCTCGCCGGCGGGTGGGTGTCATTTGGTCAAAACGTTCCTACCCCGCCATCCTATGAATGGCGGTAAAAATTCGTGCACAAGACTGGGTCAGAACGTATTCCATCCCCGAACACTGGCATGGAGCGTTCGGTTTGTCCAGCACGTTGCGGCGCACAAAAAGACATCTGAACAAAAGATATTCACCCCTAGGTTAAATATCGCTAAGATCAATATGTTGTCTTGCTTGATACTGGGGCACACCGCCCCTGCATAACGAACAATCGGGCTCAAACAGTCTGGGAGGAAACCATGCAAGGAAGCGATTACGATGCCGATCTTGTCGCCGTTCACGAGGCAGGCTGGCACCATTGGACCAAATTCGTACTGTGGAGCATCATCTCCATTTCGGTCCTGCTGCTATTGATGGCAGCATTTCTGATCGATTGATCATCCATTCTGAAATTTGCGCATAAAAAAACGCCCCGCAGATTGCGGGGCGTTTTCGCATCCGGTTGAACCGGAAAACTGTACTCTAAGCTTAGCCGACGATCTCGGTCTGAGCGAAGAAGTAAGCAATTTCGATTGCAGCGTTTTCGAGCGAGTCCGAACCGTGGACCGAGTTCGCTTCGATGGATTCTGCAAACTGCTTACGGATGGTGCCCTCTTCGGCGTTTGCCGGGTTGGTTGCACCCATAACTTCGCGGTAGGTCGCGACAGCGTTTTCGCCTTCCAGAGCCTGGACGACGACCGGGCCGGAGATCATGAAGTCTACGAGTTCACCGAAGAACGAACGTTCTTTGTGAACTGCATAAAAACCTTCAGCCTGAGCGCGGGTCAGAGCGACACGCTTCTGTGCGACGATGCGCAGGCCAGCTTCTTCGATGACGGCGTTGATTTTGCCAGTCAGGTTGCGGCGCGTTGCGTCCGGCTTGATGATCGAAAGAGTGCGTTCGACAGCCATTGGTTTCACCTAGCTACTTGTAATAATTCGTTGCCCCCCAAGAGGGCGTCAAGAAGGGCCTGCGGAAGATAAAGGAGCCATATATTACGACACCCTTATCATCCACAGACCCAAAGGTTGGCGCTATATAAACGGGCTTGGACTGCAACGCAACACATAGTTCTGCGTGCGCAATCCAGACCTGCAGTAGTTGCATTCACCCCCACTACGCAATCAAAGCGTCCCAAAACGCACAAAACTGCGATTTTCCCGAAGCTTAAACTGCCGTAGCTGCCCGTGGCCAACCTTTGGTTACAAAATCAAGAAACCTTGCTTCAAAGCGCACTCTGGCCTATTGAAGGCACAGAAACCCTTACGATTCCCCCGGCCCCGTCCGGAAACCTGAAGAGAACGACCAATAAGATGCTGCAAATTACCGATCTCACCTATCGCATTGGTGGCCGAGTTATTCTCGATCAGGTTTCCCTGACCATCCCGGACGGCCACAAAGTTGGCCTGATCGGGCGCAATGGTGCGGGTAAATCGACCTTGCTCAAACTGATCTCGGGCGAGTTGGCGACAGACGGCGGCGACATCGTTCTTTCCAAGCGCGCGCGTATGGGCGTCGTATCCCAGGAAGCACCGGCTGGAAGCCGATCGCTGCTTGATACCGTTTTGGCAGCTGATACCGAACGCGCAAGCCTGCTTGAAGAAGCCGAAACCACCACCGATCCCAACCGGATCGCCGAAGTCCACACTCGACTTGCCGACATCGATGCGCACACCGCCGAAGCACGCGCAGCATCGATCCTATCGGGTCTTGGTTTTGATGCAGATGCGCAGCAACGCGCCTGTGATGACTTTTCCGGTGGCTGGCGCATGCGTGTGGCCCTTGCGGCAACACTGTTCCTGCGCCCTGATTTGCTGCTGCTTGATGAGCCGACCAACCACCTTGATCTTGAAGCCACCATCTGGCTTGAAAACTATCTGATCAACTATCCCGGCACGATCATCCTGATCAGTCACGATCGCGACCTTCTGAACCGCGCGGTCAAAACCATAGCCCATCTTCATGATGGCACGGTGACCCTTTATGGCGGCAATTACGACAAATTCGCCAAGACCCGCCGCGAACAGATGGAACTGGCATCCAAGCATTATGAAAAGCAGATTGCCCAGCAAAAGCATCTGCAATCCTTCATCGACCGTTTCCGTGCCAAGGCCAGCAAGGCCAAACAGGCCCAAAGCCGTGTCAAAATGCTTGAAAAAATGGGTCCGGCCATTCCGGTGGTCGAAGATCGCGGCATTTCCTTCGACTTCCCGAGCCCAAAAGAACTGCCACCGCCCCTGATCAACATTCATGATGGTGATGTCGGCTATTCCGAAGGCAATCCGGTTCTGCGCAATATCAGCCTGCGCATTGATATGGATGACCGCATTGCCCTTCTCGGTGCCAATGGTAACGGTAAATCGACGCTGGCAAAGCTTCTGGCAGATCGCCTGACCCTGATGTCAGGTGAAAAACACTCATCAAACAAACTGCGCATCGGTTATTTCGCCCAGCATCAGACCGACGAGCTGCGCGGCGATGAAACCCCTTATCAGCATATGGCGTCCCTGATGCCTGATGTGATCGAACACAAGGTCCGCGCCCAACTTGGCCGCTTTGCCTTTGAGGGTGCGAAAGGCGACACCAAGGTCAAAGACCTTTCTGGTGGTGAAAAGGCACGTCTGCTGTTTGCTTTGATGACGCTTGATGCGCCACATATGCTGATCCTGGATGAGCCGACCAACCACCTTGATATCGACAGCCGCGATGCGCTCAACCACGCACTGAACGCCTATGAAGGTGCGGTCATAATCATCAGCCACGATCCGTATCTGATCGAGGCGTGTGCTGATCGTCTGGTTCTGGTGGCCGACGGCACGGTCAAAACCTTTGAAGGCGACGTTGCTGAATATCGTCAATATCTGCTGGATCGCGCCCGCATGGAACGCCGTGCGAACAAGACGGGTGGCGACGAAGGCGATAGCAAACCTGCCAAACGTGATCGCAAGGCCGAACGTCAACAGGCCGCCGAAAAACGCAAAGCCGCCGCCCCAATCAAGCGCGAAGTCGAAAAACTGGAAAACCAGATGGAACGACTTTCCGAACGCAAAGCGGGCATCGAAGACAAAATGGGCGACCCGGCACTTTACGAAGACGCCAACTCCCAGAAACTTGCCGAAATTCAAAGAGAACTCGGCAAGATCGAAAACGACCTTGCTATGATCGAACAGAAATGGATCGAAAAGCAGGAAGAGTATGACGCGATGGTGGCCTAAACGCTGCCTTCTGTGATCACAAACTCTGTCGCTTCAGACCCAAAAAAACAGGCCCGCAAACTCGATTGCGGGCCTGTTTTGCATTCACGACTGCTTGGTGTTGCCTAACGGATCACAAGGCCACCATCAACGCCGATGATTTGGCCGGTAATCCAGTCACTGGCCGGATCAAGCAGATGCACGATGGAAGGCGCAACATCATCGGGTACACCGCGTCGACCCAGCGGGATCATTTCGACTTCCTGCTTTTTAACCGCTGCTTCCTGTTCGGGTGTGAGCAACATGCGTTCGCGCAGGAAGGCCGTTTCAACCGGTCCCGGCGCAATCGCATTTACCCGAATGTTGCGAGGTGCCAGTTCAAGCGCCCAGCAGCGCGTCAGATGCTCGATGGCAGCCTTGCTTGCCCCATACAACGCCAGATGCGCACCGGCCTTGCTGCCAAACGTGCTCGACAGATTAACGATGGAGCCCTTCGTATCGGCAAGATGGGGCAAAGCGGCCGCTGCCAGAAGCGTTGGCGCGGTAACATTGATTTTGAAGAGATCAGAAATTGCAGTTTCGGTTGCGGCTTCAAGCGGCTGAACCACCCCGCCCCCGGCATTATTCACCAGCCCATCAATACGGCCCCAACGCTCCATCGCTTCGCCAATAGTACGTTCGGGCGCATCGGGTGCGGTTGCGTCAATAGCCAACACGGCAATGCTGGGATCTTCGCGTTCGGCAGCGCGGAGTGGTTCTTCACGGCGGCCCGTAATCAGAACCTTGGCGCCCTTCTGTGCCAAAAGACGTGCTGTGGCCAAGCCAATACCGCCGCCACCACCGGTCACAATGAAAACCTTATCTGCAAATCTGTTCATGACAGTTCCTCAATAGCAAAATTGAAACTGTCCGATTCTGTCCCCCTGACACTAATGTCAGGGTCAAGGATGATTTGCGAAACGCGTGATCAGGCGGCGCGATCTGGCTGTTGTTGCTTGCGGCTTACCTCCGAACTGGTCGTGAGGCTTGATACTTCGGTCTCACCGAAATGATCGATCACATGGCGCAATCGATCCCGTCTTTCGCTAAGGACACCGATCAGGTTTTCAAGCTCCGACATTTTCTCAACATGCTGCTCGTAACCCGCAGGGCAAGATTGCCGGTCAAAATCCTCCTGATCGACATAGCAAGGCAAGAACTGCGCGATTTCGCGCGTGCCAAAGCCGCAGCTTAGAAACAACTGGATATATTCAACGCGCTCAACACTGTCGCTGCGAAACACGCGATAGCCGTTTTCCGCCCGGCGCGATGCCAAAAGCCCCTTCTTCTCGTAGTGACGCAGGGATCGAACACTCACCCCAGTTGCCTTTGAAAGCTCACCAATTTGCATAATGCGTGTTTCCTGTTCCGCTTAACATTCAATTCAACTGAACATGGGACATAGCGAACAAAAGGCAACGCTTTGGCACTGACTTCACAATTTCATCCTGCGCGCCTAACCCGATGGTTAAGTTTCGTGATCTCGTATGACGCGTCATAATGATGGCGGCTTGGATCATTGATGAACGTTGCATAGTAAAAATCGCCCTTGACCTTAACCTGGGTTGAGGTTCTACGGTCCGACCAAAGCCCCAAAATGACCAAGGCTTCCTTCGCCCCTAATCGAAAATGGAAGTCGCACAGGAAACGTTGAAATGTCTGCCACCGATACTCAAAACGCTGTCCATGAAGACAAGGCGACAAGCAAGGAATGGATTGGCCTTCTGGTCCTGGCCCTGCCCTGCCTATTGATCGCAATGGATATGACTGTCCTTCATCTTGCAGTCCCGCATCTCACCGCAAGCCTTGACCCAACCAGCGACCAGCTTCTCTGGATTGTCGATATCTATGGCTTCTTCATTGCCGGTTCGCTGATCACGATGGGCACATTGGGCGACCGGATCGGCCGCCGTAAACTTCTTATGATCGGTGGTGCCTGCTTTGGCGCGGCATCAGTTCTGGCTGCCTTCGCCAATACGTCAGAAATGCTGATTTTTGCCCGTGGTGTTCTGGGTCTTGCCGGTGCGACCCTGATGCCATCGACCCTGTCGCTTATTCGCAACATGTTCCACAATGACAAGGAACGTTCCTTTGCCATTGCCGCCTGGATGACGACCTTTATGGTCGGGACCGCGGCAGGCCCGCTTTTGGGTGGCCTGGTTCTAAGCTATTTCTGGTGGGGCGCGGTATTTTTGTTAAACGTGCCTGTCATGGCGCTTTTGCTGTTGGTCGCGCCGATCCTTCTGCCGGAACACAAGGCCGAAAAATTCGGCAAGCTTGATCTTTACAGTGCCGCGCTGTCGCTGTGTTCGATCCTTGCGATCATTTATGGTGTGAAGCTGTTTGCAGCTTATGGCGGCGGGACAGAAGCCGTTCTTTCAACAATGTTCGGCCTTCTTGGCGCGTGGGTATTTGTCCGCCGTCAGGCAAAGCTTGATGATCCGTTGCTTGATCTTGAACTGCTGTATCGTCGAACGATTTCCGTGCCAATCACTATCCAAACTGCGGCGATCTTTGTTGGTATGGCCTATTTCATGTTCCTGTCGCAGTCCTTGCAGCTTGTGATCGGCCTTTCCCCGATTGAGGCCGGGATAGCGATGTTGCCCGCAACTGTCTCTGGCATTGTCGGATCGCTCGGTGCCCCTGCCCTGATCAGCCGGTTTCGTCCCGGATCGGTTATGGCAAGCGCGCTTGGCCTGACGGCCTTTGGTTTTGGCCTGTTGTCATTACCGGGCAGTGTTACGAACATCTATCTCCTGGTCACAGGTGCCACGATTTTCTCGCTCGGCATTACGCCTGTCGCAATGATCTGCACAGATATGGTGGTTGCCGCCGCCCCGAAAGACCGGGCCGGATCGGCAGCCGCCATGTCGGAAACCAGTGCGGAACTGGGTGGCGCACTTGGCATTGCCATTTTGGGCAGCATTGGCACCGCGATCTATCGCCAGAACATGGATGAACTCATCCCAAACACACTGCCCGATGCCGTTGCAACATCGGTTGGTAATACATTGGGTGGTGCCGTCAATGCACTGGCACAAGATAGCAGCAGTATCGCCCAATCCTTGCTGATGTCGGCCCGTGATGCCTTTACCGATGGATTGCAGGTGATCTCGATCATTTGTGCCGCCCTGATGGTTCTGTCCGCCATTGGCACAATCATCACGTTGCGCGATGCCCGTTGCGAGGCCGAAGGCGACTCTGATGACGACCCCGATGGTGACGCCGTGATTGATCCATCTTTGCAACAGGCGACAGCCCGCTAAAATCAAACGGCGCGGATCATTTCCGCGCCGTTTGATTTTGAAGTTTTGGCAGGCTGTTAACGCGCCGCCGAAACGACTTTGCTGTCGCCCCCTTTGCGGATGCGTTTTTGCTGATACATCTTCTCATCTGCAAGGCCGAGCAAGGCGACTGTTTCAGGCGTATCTTGCGGGAATACAGCAATGCCAACACTGGCACCGACCGTCACGGTAACACCACCGATATCCATTGGCCGCTGAATCGATGCGGCGACCTTTTGTGCAACCCAGTCAGCTTCGTCCCGCCCCTTGACGTCTTCTGCGATGACGGCAAATTCGTCTCCGCCAAGTCGCGCGACAGTATCACCCTGACGGATTGTGTTTTTGATCCGCTCGCCAACCTTACGCAACACTTGGTCGCCTATTTCGTGGCCATAGCGATCATTCACCGGCTTGAAGCCGTCAAGATCGGCATAAAGCAGGGCAATCGCATGCCCTTCGTTTTCTGCGTGCCCACAGGCAACCTCAAGACGGTCTTCAAACAGCAACCGGTTCGGAAGTCCGGTCAAGGCATCATGGTTTGCCTGACGCCAGAGCTCCTGCGCATTTTCCATATGGCGCGAGATATCAAGCCCCATTTCGACAAAGCTGACAGCAGAACTACTGGGGTCCGTAATCGCACTAATCACGACATTGGAATAGAAGAAATCACCACTTTTCCTGCGGTTACGAACCTCTCCCTCCCAAATGCCATTAGCACGCGCCGCCATCAGAATTTCGTCAAGCTGTTGGTTATTATCGCGCTCCGCACGCAGGAATGAAATTGGCTTACCCACCGCTTCATTAGGCAAATACCCCGTCATCGCTGTAAAGCCCGGATTGACCTTCAATATCGTTCCCGCTTCGTCGGCAACCACAACGCTGTTTTTTGACGCACGTAGAACCTGTTCTGAAAGTCGGGCATCAAAACTTGCAACGATCTGGCGCTGTCGTGTCCATGCATAAGCGGCACTGCCGATGGTAATCAGCAAGATGAACGCTGCCGAAACGGTAATCAACGTCCCACGTTCCGGCCATAACAGGGCGTTCATGATCTGATTGGGTAGCCGTGCACCGACATACAGACTAAGCCTGCTGTCAGCACCATCATTGTCACCAAAGATCACAGACAATGTGCGCATCGGGCTGCGTGCCAACATTAAATCTGACACATCAAGACGTTGCACGGCAAAGAACCCGTTATCTGTTCTAAACCCTTCAAGCCCTTGACGCATTTTCTCCCATGCTTCGGCATAGCGGTCAGCCACGACTGCCGGCGTTCCCGTCAAGTCCATCGACCAGTTCTCACCCTCTGCACCGCCCAGCAACCAGTTGCCATCATTGTCGAGGACAAATGGTTGCGCACCATCAAGAGTTAGGGAATCCGTGACTTCTTTAAGGATCGGTGCCGCACGAAGGTTGAGGACAACAACGCCGTGGCGCTCACCAAAACGATCAAATACCGGCGCCGACAAACGAATGACCGGTTTGATCGGCTTTTCGATTTTTCCGAATTCTTCGTTTAGATCGATCCCGGAAATGTAAATCGTGCCACGCGGCGCTGATTTTGCCAGTTCGAAGTACGTGCGCTGAGACTTGTTTTGCAGTTCACGTTGGGGAACCGAGAAAGGGATGCCACTGCCGTAATTGACACGGACGACTTCCATTCCGTCATTGTCCAAAAAGCGAACCTGATCATACACACCGCGTCGAAGGGCGAAGGTAGCGTATTCTTCTGCCAGTTGATCATACGATGCCCGCCCTTCAATGATCGCCTCAAGATGACGACTTTCAGACAGGATCAAAAGATCAGACACAACAACATCAATGCGTTCACGCAAAATCGATATCGATTTTTCCAAGGCGAACCGTTGATCATCCGCAATTGCTTTTCCCCGTACAGAGCTGCCTTCCCAAGCAAGAAAACCAACCACCGAAAGAAAGATCGCACTCAGCGGTGCAAAGCACACCAGGAATGACTTGATATGTCCAAACTTGATCATCTGCGCCACATGCCTTTGATTGCACTTACGGGGTAAGCATCTGCAGAAAATGCACAACACTAGCCAAACAGATCAGGCCACTACCCGTACGGATGATCTTATCATACGCGCATTCTTGTTTTTCTCAAGAACGCCGGGAACACGATCTTAAATTTCCTATATATATCAGCGTCTAATATAAATTTTTCATATTATATCGTTTCCAACTCCATCACCCTACAGACGCATAACCTCGCGGTTCTCTCCATCCAAAGACATCATGACATTTTCTAATCGAACTGCCTGGCCCTCCTGACAGTCTCCTGTCAGGAGCTATCTGTTACTTTTACGCGCATCTAAATAATTCGTAACAGCCGAGCTTGTTGTCCCATGACCTATATCGAAAACCTTTGGCTCTTTTTCATCCTGCTTTCAGGCATCATTATCGTGCCTGGCATGGACATGTTTTTTGTCATTGCCAATTCCCTGACCGGCGGCAAACGCGCCGGGTTATCGGCAACCGCTGGCATCATGCTGGGCGGTGTTTATCACACACTTCTTGGCGCGATTGGCATCAGTGCCCTACTTGCCATTGCCCCATGGCTTTTGAATGTCATGTTGTTTGTCGGTGCTGCTTACATGATCTGGATCGGCATTACCCTGATCCGAAGTGCCATCACGGTTGGTGCCATTCGGGCCGCGCGCGAAACATCACTTTGGGTCGCCTTTCGCCAAGGCATGATCACCTGCATGCTCAACCCCAAAGCATATTTGTTTATTTTTGCCGTCTATCCGCAATTCATCCGCCCGCAATATGGCCCGCTTTGGTTTCAGGCCCTTGTTATGGGGATCATGACAGCAGCAGTTCAGTTAGCTGTTTATGGCGCGCTTGCCTTGGCGGCTGGCACCAGTCGCAACCTGATCACGGGCAATCCGACGGCAACAATCTTTATCGGGCGGGCGGCAGGAATGTTGTTTATCGGGGTCGCGTTGCTAACAGCCTGGCAGGGAATGACCACATTGCAATAAACCCGCCGCACCTTGCCCCAAAATGCAAAACGCCCGCAAACCTTCTGGCTTGCGGGCGTTTGACTTTGTCGCTGATTAATCGAGCTGATTATTCAGTGATTTTGAAGACCGGAAGAACCGAACCTTCGTATTTGGTTTCGATGAATTCACGAATGGAATCATCGTGATAGGCTTCAACAAGGGTTTTGACCCATGCCGCATCCTTGTCCTGGGTGCGGGTAACAATCACGTTGGCATACGGGCTGTCATTGCCTTCGATCGCGATCGAATCCTTGATCGGGTTCAGACCGGCTTCAAGCGCGTAGTTGGTGTTGATCGCAGACGCATCAAGATCGGCAAGCGAACGCGGAAGCTGTGCCGCATCAAGTTCGACAAAGCTGATGCTTTTCGGGTTCTCGATAATATCAAGCGGGCTGACAACCAGACCAGCAGCCGGATCAACCTTGATCAGGCCATGTGCCTGAAGCACCAGAAGCGCGCGACCACCATTGGTCGGGTCATTCGGGATACCGATTTCCGCACCGTCCTGAAGTTCATCAAGGCTTTTGATCTTGTCCGAATAGATACCCATCGGCGTCAGGATGTTGTAACCGACAACAGCAAGGTCATAGCCACGATCACGGATCTGGTTGTCCAGATACGGCTTGTGCTGGAAGCTGTTTGCCTGCAGATCACCATCATCAAGCGCCTGGTTCGGAATGACGTAATCCGAGAAGCTGACGATTTCGATATCAAGACCCTTGGTCGCCGCAACTTTGACGACTTCTTCCATGACTTCTTCATGGGCACCCGGGGTGACGCCGATTTTGATTTTTTCGTTGGCAAGTGCCTGACCCGTCAGGGCCGATGCCAGAACAGCCGCAGCCGTCAGTTTAAGCAGAAACCGCATTTTAAAGCTCCTTCTTTGCTTTTGGATTTTGCGGGAATTCGAAATTCGAATGGGGCGAAATTCGAAGAACTTGGATCGGTAAAACTCAGATATTTCGTTTGTCAGCCTTGCGCGCCATCCAGTCGCCAAGGCTCTGGACTGCCTGCACAACAACGATCAACGTGATCACAACAGCCGCCATCACATCAGGGCGGAACCGCTGATAGCCATAGCGAATGCCAAGGTCACCAAGACCACCGGCACCAACGGCCCCCACCATCGCCGAATAGCCAATCAGGGTGACAGCAGTCAGGGTCAGGCCATGAATGATGCCCGGCAATGCTTCGGGTAAAAGAACCTTGGTGACGACCTGAACCGGACGTGCGCCCATGGCTTGGGCTGCTTCAATAAGCCCGCCATCAACTTCGCGAATGGCACCTTCGATGATGCGCGCGATGAACGGAATGGCCGCCACAGTCAGCGGCACGATCGCAGCCGACGTCCCGATAGAGGTGCCGACGATCAGGCGGGTAAACGGAATGATCGCCACCGCCAGAATGATGAACGGCACCGAACGCGTCGCATTGACCAGCGGGCCAAACACGCGTTGGAACCACATGGCTTCAAACAGCTCCCCACGGCCAGACGTCGCCAGAAGCACGCCAAGCGGAAGGCCAAAGGCGGTCGCGATGCCAAGCGACACAACCACCATGTAAAGGGTTTCAAACGTCGCCTGCAAAAGGATCGGTGCAAGAGTTGAAATCATGACTTAGCCCTCCTGCCCGGCGTTTTGACCGGCGCGAAATTCAATAAATTCATCTGCCAAAAGCGACTTGGTCGTGTCGTGAACTGGATTGGCAAAAATGCCATCAACAGCCCCTTCTTCGACGATCACGCCACCATCCATCACCGCAACGCGGTCACACAATGCTTTGACCACCGCCATTTCATGGGTAATCACAACCATGGTCAGGCCAAGACGTTTGTTGATGTCTTTAAGCAGATTAAGGATCTGACGGGTGGTTTCCGGATCAAGGGCGGATGTAACCTCGTCACAAAGCAAGACCTTGGGGCTGGATGACAGGGCGCGTGCAATACCAACACGCTGTTTCTGACCACCGGACAATTCCGCCGGATAGCGATCTCGCTTTTCCTCAAGCCCGACAAGTGGCAAAAGCGGATCAACCGCATTGGCGATCTCGGCCTTGGACGCGCCGGCAAGTTCAAGCGGCAAAGCAATGTTGTCATAGACCGTGCGCGAAGACAGCAGATTGAAATGCTGAAACACCATGCCAAGCTGACGACGAAACAGCGGCAGGTCGCGTTTGGAAAGTTTGGTGACATCGGTGCCATCAACGGTCACGGAACCCGATGTCGGAACTTCAAGAAGATTGATACAGCGGATAAGGGTCGACTTACCAGCGCCGGAACGGCCAATAACGCCAACAATTTCGCCTGCTGCAATATCAAGATCGATACCGCGCAATGCTGTATGTTCTGCGCTGCCACGCCGCGCTGGATAAGTCTTCTGGACGTTCGAGAGCCGGATCATGGACCCCAACCTTTCCGTAGATACAAAAAAACCGCCGCGGCGTAACCGAGGCGGTCGTACATACGGAGCATATACGCCCTCTCGCTTTAGCCGCATTTTTATCGCGCCCGCAAGCTGAGGAGCAAATCGGCGCGTTCGATATGCAATATGTATCTGACCCGATGTCATTCTTCAATGGGAATGAGCATGCATTTTACGCATGCCGCGTATGATGTCGAATTATACAACACAAATAATTTGTTCAAATTAACTCACTGAATTGGTGCGATGAAACTTTCATCGCCATCAAGATCAAATCAGCTCTCGGCCTTTTTCTCCCACGACCCTTGCGGGGTTTGCTGCCAATAGGACAGCTTGTGACCAGCTTCTTTCCAGTCTTTCCAACGGGTGCGCGCCTCGGAAACCGCATCATAATCGCGATCATCAAACAGCATGATGACGCGTTCGTAATCAGCGACCTTCTCGCTCATGGCGCGGTCGGTCAGAAACAAGAACTGTGCACCGTTTGGATTTTCATCCTCGGATGTCAGCCAGACGGGTTGAAGTTCCGGGGCGCCATCGGCCTTGGAACCGTGTGGAAGCCAGCTTGCAGGCTCATAGGTCCAAAGAAGCGTGTTAATCGCCTCGATACGCTGTTCATTTCCGGTCATGACCACAGCACGCTTTTCCCGCTCCAAGGTTTTGGAAAGCAGGGTCGGCAATGCACGTTCCAGCGGCAAGCTGGTGAGATGGTAAAACCAGATATCAGCCATAAGCCAATTCAGTATCGCGAAAGCAAAAACGGGGCAAGATGATCATCACCCTGCCCCGCCATTAAATCAGAATTCCGCCCTGAAATCAGGACTCGTAGTTATCGGCAACAAAGCGATCAAGCAGACGCACGCCAAAGCCGGTACCACCTTTGGGAACAACTTCCTTGTCTGCGGTCGACCATGCCATGGCGGCGATATCAAGATGCGCCCACGGACGATCCTTGGTGATAAAGCGCTTAAGGAACTGGGCCGCGGTGATCGAACCTGCCGGGCGGCCGCCAACGTTTTTCATATCCGCAATGTCGGATTTCAGCTGCTTGTCATAAGCAGGTGACAGCGGCAGACGCCAGACGCCTTCATCAACAGCAAAACCGGCAGTGGTGATCTGGGCGGCCAGATCGTCATTGTTGGAAAACAGACCGGCATTTTCATGACCAAGCGCGATGATCACCGCACCGGTCAGGGTCGCGAGGTCAACGATCAGACGCGGATCGTACTTTTCCTGCACATAGGTCAGCGCATCACACAGAACCAGACGGCCTTCGGCGTCGGTATTGATGACTTCAATCGTCTGACCCGACATGGAAGTCACAACGTCACCCGGACGCTGTGCGGTCGAAGACGGCATGTTTTCAACAAGGCCAAGAACGGCAACCACGTTGCATTTCGCCTTACGACCAGCCAATGCCTTCATCAGACCCGATACAACACCGGCACCGCCCATATCCCACTTCATGTCTTCCATGCCAGCAGCAGGCTTGAGCGAGATACCACCGGTATCAAAGGTCACCCCCTTGCCAACAAAGGCAACGGGCGCGTCTTTTTTCTTACCACCGTTCCAGCGCATGATGACCATGGCAGGCTTACGCGCCGAGCCCATGGCAACGCCCAAAAGAGCACCCATGCCAAGCTTCTTCATTTCCTTTTCATCAAGGATGTCGATCTCGACACCGAGTTTTTCGAGTGCGGAGACTTCCTTGGCGAAGCTTTCCGGATACAGAACGTTAGCCGGCTCAGACACCAGATCGCGGGTGAAGAACACGCCTTCGACGACCTTTTTGGCACTGTCGAACTGTTTCTTGGCGTCCTTGTGATCGCGCGCGCAGACGCTCAAACCTTTAAGGACCGGTTTGTCATCCTTGGTTTCGGTCGTGCGGTATTTATCGAACCGATAATCGCGCAACATCGCACCGGTCGCGAAATCACACGCCATGCCTTCCATATCAAACAGAACGGAAAGCTCTTTCTCGCCAGTGGCAAGTGCACGTGCGGTCACCGAACCGCCCAGTTTCTGGGCTGCGATCACGTCAAATTCGGCTTCCTTGCCAATCCCGAAAACGATCACGCGCGACAGATCGACATTTGCCGGTGCAAGGATCTGAAGGCTCTGGCCTGCTTTACCCTTGAAGGTCGACGCCTTGATCGCCTTGGTGATCGAACCACCTGTTGCTTCATCAAGTGCAACCGCACTTGGCATCAGATCGGCACCTTCGGTCGCAAAGGCAATAACGGCACCGCTGGACGGAATGGCGAGATCGGAAAACGTGATCTTCATGGTGAACAGGACTCCTGTCATGTTTCGGGGCGCACAGTTTTCATACTGTGTCTGAAAAATACTGCCCCTAATCTAGCGTGATATCCGCGCTTGAAAAGGCTTATCATCGAAAAAGCTGCGGGATTTCACGCAAAAGCAATGCGTTGTCTCGATCAACGGCTTTGCCGTCAAATTGCGCAACGTCAAAGACGCGATGCCAAACATCGATAGAATGGCCCATCCCCGTTTGCAGGAGGCCACCTTGTCCGCCCAACCAGCCCCAATCATGATCACCGAGCCAAGCGCCCACCCCCACCCGTTCTGGAGTGGCGCGTTTCGCCCGCTTTTCCTGCTGGCGGGTGTCCTTGCGATTGTCGCTGTCGTCTGGTGGGTCGCGGGTTTTGTTCATGGAATTGCGGTGCCCAGCCTTGGCACACCGTCATTTTGGCACGCCCATGAAATGATCTTCGGGTTTGGCGGGGCAGCAATAGGGGGCTTCCTTCTGACCGCGATTGCCAATTGGACGGGCCGACCATCGATCAATGGCCCGATGTTAATGGCACTAACATGCTCATGGCTTTTGGGACGGTTCGCCATCGGTTTTGCGGAAAGCCTGCCCGTCTTTGCTGCGATCGCCGGAGCATTATTCTATTTCGTCTTCCTGATCGCCTTGGCGGCACGCGAACTGATTGCCGCGCGCAATTTCAAGAATATGCGGGTGATCGCGGTGATTTCCGTGATTACACTTTTTGACGGGCTGTTTATCGCATCCTGCCTTGATGTGATCAGCCTTGATCCGATGATGCTCTATCAAACCGCGATCCTGACGATCATTTTGCTGATTGCGCTGATTGGCGGGCGCGTCATTCCAGCCTTTACGCGCAACTGGATGACCCGTGAACAGATGACTGCCCCCATGCCCGCCATGTTTAACCGGTTTGACATGGCCTGTTTGGCAAGTATCGCGCTTTGCATCATTGCCGGACTTGTCGCCCCGACCTCCTCCACGTTTGGTTATGCACTGCTTCTGGCAAGTGCGCTGCATAGTGTGCGCCTGATCCGTTGGCGCGGAATCTATAGCTGGCGCGAACCGATCGTTGCCATGCTCCATCTTGGTTACTTCTGGGTGCCGGCGGGATTGGGATTGCTCGGTCTGTCGGTCCTTTGGCCTGATATGATCGGCAGTCGCGATGCGCTCCATGCGCTGACCGGCGGGGCGATGGCCTGCATGATTATTGCCATTGCCGGGCGCGCTGCCCTTGGCCATACGGGGCGTGAAGTGCGCGCGAATATGATGCTTAATGCCGCCTTTGGCCTGATCTGGTTTTCAACCGTATTTCGGATCGCAGCCAGCCAAAGTAATGAGCACTATGTCACAATCCTCGCCATCGCGACCCTGATGTGGCTTGGCGGATGGCTGGCGTTCTTGATGGGTTATGCGCCGGTTTTACTCGGCCCATCGCAAAAGAAAACACGCGGCATTCCGGTGCAGTAGCTCGCCCCCAGTTGGCCGCCCCCGATCAGCTCAATACCAGCAGGCTCTACCTTTGCCCCCGCTTCCTATTCTTAAGCGCAGTGGAGCACGGCGCGCGACGGACTTACTATAGGTTGCGCCTGAAATTGAGCCCCAAACTGCCTTATCAAACGCGTCACTGTCACCGTTCAGGCACCTCAGACCACTGACATTGCCCCATCTACCACTGCGTTGGTTTCAAAAGAAACCCGCTCAATCCGGAGAATGGAGAACGAAGCGATGAGCTACTCTTGGGAGCAGACAGTTTTCAGCCTTTGCATGGCGGCAAACGCCGTTGCTGACATCAAGGCTTGTAAAAATAAAACGGGCGATAAGACCGACCTTACCGATTACATGAAAATTGCGCTTGGCGGCGGCGATCTGGCCAATGCCTCGACAAACGGTGCTTTCCATCATTGGAACGGCGGATATTGGAAGGGCTACTTCCCGGAACAAAATTCTGTTCTGGACGGCGGAGACTGGACCGTTGTTTGGGGACCGAGCGTCTATGTCGAACATGCTGCCGGAACAATCCATCCGCTGGGCGGGCTCGCCACGAACTCAATGTATGTTGCCTATAGCAAGGCCCGTGCAGCTTATGTCGTCGCAATCGCCGGAACAAATCCGGCCAACATTTCCGACTGGAAAGAAGAAGACCTGAATATCGGCGAACGCACGACGTCAACCTGGCCACCGGAAATGCCGTTTACCCCCAAAGACCACAAGCCATATCCAAACAGTGACGCGCTGGTTTCGGGAAGCACCGCATTTGGCATCAGCAATTTGCTGCACCAAATGAAGGACGAGGCGACCGGGAAGTCCATCTCTGAATTCCTGGATACCGTTGCCAACAAGAACGACAAGATCGTCTTTACCGGCCATAGCCTTGGCGGCGCATTGTCACCAAGCCTTGCGTTTTACCTATATCCGTCAAAGGAAACGCCCTGGAGCAGTGTCGAGATTTATCCCTATGCCGGGGCGACACCGGGCAATCAGACCTGGCTTGATGCATTTCGCGCAACATATCCCGACGTGATGGACCACATGAACATTCACGATGTTGTCCCGCATGGCTGGAACCAGATCGACGAGATTATCTCGGACCGCAAAACCGCACTGACCGATAACGGCCATGGTCTTGCCAAGGGCGAGGAATATTATGACAGCATATTTGGGGTGATTAAGGCATCGACGCTTACGAACCCCGGCGTTGGTGAAGAAATGCATGACATGGTTGCGTATTTCAAAAACCGTCCAAACGGTGTTGATTACGCAAATATCCCGCATGACAAACACGGGTCGGTCGATTTCTCAAGCTATTGGGGCACCTTTAGCTGGAACCACCCGGTCGGCCCCATCGGCTATGTTATCAATGTCGATCCCCAATGGATTGAATGGCCTGAATTCACGCTTGGCAATCCACTGACCAATGATAACCCGCCCGGCGCAAGCGGATCGCTCTCCCAACTCGGTAATCTGATTTATGCCACACACATTCATCAGTATTTCAAATTCATGGGCGTCACACCGGTCCAGCTTATGCCGGGCGTGAAAAAAGAAGCCAAACAGGACGAACCAGTCGCATAGGTTCGATCAGTTTGGCATCAGCCAAAATCAAATAGCGAGAGCGACGGGTTGGATTTGATGTATTCGACATCGTCGTTCTCGACATCACCGGTGCAGTGCCAGCCATGCATCTGATAAAAACCATGCGCACGGTTGTTCGGGTTGGCCCCGGTGGTCAGCGAGATGTCGTTACATCCTTGGGCAAACAGCCATTCTTCGGCCGTGCGCAGTAATGCAGCTCCAACCCCGCGCCCTTCAAAATCAGGATCAACGAACAACGCCCAAAGCGTTGCTTCCTTGGGAATGGCAATGGCAAAGCCCGCCGCCGATCCATCCAGATCGGCAATCCATATGCCATAACCATCTGAAAGCCACTTGCCATAGGCGGCCTTGGTCACACCACGTTCGGCAAGCTCGGATGCCGAAAGATGGTTTTCGCGCACACGGCTTCGGATAGCAAAAATTGCCCCGACATCGCCAATACGTGCTTTGCGAATTTTCATTCCGGCCATGCTGATTTTCCCGAACGCGTCTCAAACCGGCGGTAATTTAGCCAAGCCGTCGACAAGTACCAGCAAAAACATCGGCGGACCTGATTATTGGCCGAGATAATCCGCATCCGTCACGGGCTCAAGCCAGTCAACCGGCGACCCGTTGAGCTTTTCCTGAATAGCGATATGGGTCATCGCGGTATCGGGACCCGCCCCATGCCAGTGCTTCTCTCCCGGCTCAAACCAGACAACATCACCCGGACGGATTTCCTCGATCAAACCGCCTTCGCGCTGTGCCCGGCCAAATCCGGCGGTGACGATAATGGTCTGTCCCAGTGGATGGGTGTGCCATGTGGTGCGCGCACCGGGTTCAAACGTCACATTGGCTGCGGCCACCCGTGCGGGGTCGGCAGCACTGACAATCGGTTCGATCCGGACCTGCCCGGTGAAATATTCCGGTGATCCAGCGGTTGAGGCCTGCGATCCCGCGCGTTTGATTTCCATGACGTCCTTCCTGTGGATTTGTGCCTGAGATTTTATAGGTTTTGTTTACTTGGTTCCGGCCATCAAGCGCACCGGTTGGCGTTTGGGCCCCCATGCGCCGGGCTTTGCCTGAAACACACCGCCACAATGGGTACCGCATTTCCGGCACGCGCCATGGGCATCAAGGTTCCAGTCGGACAACTGATACCAGTCCCGCCCGATCAGGATTTCGCCACAGCCATGGCAATATGTGCTTGAACCCGACTTGTCATGCACATTGCCGACATAGGGGTACCGAATACCGTTTTTGATCGCGATATCGCGTGCGCGCAGCAATGTTTCAGGCGGGGTTCGCGGCGTATCCATCATTTTCCAGTCGGGATGAAAGGCAGTGAAATGCATCGGTACATCAGCCCCCAGTTCGGACTGAACCCAACCGGTCATTTCATCAAATTCCGCATCCCCGTCATTTTCACCGGGAATGACAAGATTGGTCAGCTCAAACCAAACGCCTGTTTCATGCTTAAGGTATTTTAGCGTTTCCAACACATCATCAAGATGGGCCGAGCACAGTTGATGATAAAACCGGTCGGTAAAGCCCTTAAGATCGACATTGGCCGCATCCATATGGCGGAAGAATTCCTCGCGCGCTTTCTCCCCGATATATCCCGCCGTCACCGCCACGGTACGCAATCCCATCTCGCGGCAGGCCTGTGCCACATCCACCGCATATTCAAGGAAAATGACCGGATCGTTATAGGTAAAGGCAACAGATGAACACCCATGCGCCTTGGCGGTCTTGGCGATCATTTCCGGGGTGGCGAGCGATGAAAGCGTGTCCATCTGACGCGCTTTGGAAATCTCGTAATTCTGGCAAAACTTGCAGGTCAGATTACAGCCAGCCGTGCCAAAGGACAGGATCGGCGTTCCTGGCAAAAAATGGTTAAGCGGCTTTTTCTCGATCGGATCAATGCAAAATCCCGATGACCGCCCCCAAGTGGTCAGGACCATCTGATCGCCTTCGCGCGCCCGAACAAAACACAAGCCCCGCTGCCCGTCATTGAGCTTGCAAAAGCGCGGACAGACATCGCACTGAATGCGCCCATCATCAAGATGGTGCCAGTAGCGTCCAGGGACCGTATCGACCTGCGGGGTGGTCTGGTTCATCAAACGGGCTTTCTTTTGGCGAAGCTTACTCTTTGAAAATCTAGTCCTGATCGCTATCTTTTTCAAAGGAAGTCATGCGATTGGAACATGAATGAGCATTATTCGCCCGCCTGCCGTTGCTGGAAGTTTTTATCCTGCCGATGCCGACATTCTTCGAAGCGAGATTGACGGGCTGATTGATGCGGCTCTGCATTCTGATGTGATGCAGGAAACGGCAACGCCCAAGGCGATCATTGTTCCCCATGCCGGTTTGATGTTTTCCGGAAGCTTGGCCGCCCTTGGCTTTGCCACCGTGCGCGCGCTCAAAGAACGGATCAAACGCATCCTGATCGTTGGTCCGGCGCATCGCATGGCGTTTCAGGGGATTGCATTGGCCAAGGCAGATGGCTTTGCCACCCCGCTTGGCAATGTGCGCTGTGATTTACCTGCCCTGCAAACCGCTCTTGCCCTGCCGCAGGTTCAAATTCTTGATGACGCGCACAGGCAAGAACACGGGCTTGAGATCGAGCTTCCCTTCATCCAGCGCCTGTTTGGCGAGACTGCCGATATCGGCATCGTGCCGCTTTTGGTCAGCCGATGCAGTCCGCGTCAGGTCAATGAAGTGATCGAAAGGCTGTGGGGCGGGCCGGAAACATTGATCGTGATTTCATCGGACTTGTCTCATTTCCATGATTACGACACCGCAAAGCACATGGATAACCGAACGCGCACCATGATCGAACAGTTTGATGCCGAAAGCATCGGAAGTGACGATGCCTGTGGCGCGCTGCCTGTGGCCGGAATGCTGATTTCGGCGCGCAATCGCAAGATGACGATCAAGACATTGGGCATGCGCAATTCAGGCGATGTTACAGGCGATAAATCCCGCGTGGTCGGATATGGCGCCTGGGCGATTTACGAGGCACAGGAAGCGGCCATGAAAAGCACATCCGGCGAAGAAAACGACTTCACCAAAGCGACCGAGCAACTGATCACGGATCATGGTGCGGCAATGCTTGATCTTTGCCGTAAATCGATCCTGCATGGTCTTGCACATGGTGCGCCATTGCACGTTTCACCCAACGAATTTGACCCGACCCTTGCCGCACCGGGCGCATGTTTTGTGACGCTTAAAAAGGTCGGGCAACTGCGCGGCTGCATCGGATCAATCATTGCCCAGCGCGATCTGGCCAATGATCTGTGTGAAAACGCGTTCAAGGCCGCATTTCGGGATCCGCGTTTTCCAGGGCTCCGCGAAGACGAGGTCAATGATGATCTTGAACTTTCAATCTCGGTCCTGTCCCCGCCGCATGCCTTTCCGTTCACAAGCGAAGCTGATCTGATCAGCAAGCTGACCCCGTTTGAAGACGGCATCATTCTATCGGATGGCAATCGTCGGGGATTGTTCCTGCCCCAGGTCTGGGATCAATTACCGGAACCAGAAGACTTCCTTGCCCACCTGAAGCGCAAGGCGGGTCTTTCGATGGATCATTGGTCCGATACCATGCGGGCTGATCGGTTCATCACGCGCGGCGTTTCAAGCGCCGGCATCGCCACAAGCGGGTTCTGGAACCGCACCTGAGGTGCCTTCAACAGCTAGGGAAAACCGCACCTTGGATTTTGCCACCGCGCCCGCACGCGCATAGAACCGAATGGCATCGGTGTTCCAATCGGGCGTCTGCCATTCCATCCAGCCAAGGCCGCGTTCACGGGCATAACGCACGGCTGCGTCCATCAGCATACGGCCAGCCCCCTTCCCCCGACATTCTGGCGTCAGATAAAGACAGTCCATATGCAGATATTCTGCCGCCTTCCATGTCGAAAATTCGACGCTGGCGGACAGATATCCCACAATGTCACAGCCCGAAACAGCGCCCCAAATAACTGCACGTGGTGCCTCGCCGAAGATGTTTTGCGGCAAGGCTTCACGCAGGTGATTTCGGTCCATTTCTGCGCGTTCAAACGCGGCATGATCCGTGATCAGGTCAATCAGGACATCTAAATCGTCGGGACGAACCGGCCTTATGACAATATCGGTTGCCAAGAACTTGCCCTTTCATCATCGGGATAAACCCCGCCGGATGTGATCAACGGCGGGGTGTGATATTCAGTTCTTGCCGGTCACGAGGCTAAAACCCTCGTCAATCCAGCCCGTAATCCCGCCAATCATCAGCTTGACCGGAAGGCCCAATGCCGAAAGGCGACAGGCTGCCTTGTTAGCGCCGTTGCAATGTGGACCGGCGCAATAGACAACAAAGGTCTTGCCGGCCGGATATTCCGCCATGCGGCGTTCGGTCATCTTGCCATGTGGCAGATTAAGCGCGCCTTCGATATGCCCGCTTTCATAAAGGGCGGGCGAACGCACATCGAGAAGGATGAAGTCATCTTCACCCGATTGCAGGGATGCATGCGTGTCCCAACAATCAGTTTCAAACGCCAGCAAGGCGTCGAAATGTGCGCGCGCAATGTGCGATGGGGCTGCTGGTACTTCATTGATCAGGCTGGTCATCTTCTATCTCCGTTAAATTGATGACGCCGATTTTAGGCCTTGCCCGATTTTGCAACAGTGACCAAAATGCCATTATTCAGTAATTTTTCGCCAAAGTGATCACAGATGGCACAAAGCCCCCATCAGACCAGCATCGCTACCCCCGATAATCGCCATCACGTTGTTGTTCTGGCCTATGACGGATTGTGCACGTTCGAGTTTGGCATCGCGCTGGAGGCCTTTGCCCTGCCGCGCCCGGAATTTGATTTTCCGTGGTATCGCTGTTCGATTGCCGGGATTGATCCGCATATTCGGGCCATGGGTGGCTTCTCCGTCGCGGTTGATGCCGGGATGGAATTGATGGAAATGGCCGACACCATCATCATTCCGGGCTGGCGCGGTGCGGATGCCCTGCCCGAACCGGCCTTGATTAATGCGGTTCAAAAGGCGCATGCACGCGGATGCCGGATCGTGACGATCTGCTCTGGCGTGTTTGTTCTGGCCCATGCCGGGATCTTGCAAAATGGCCGGGCAACAACCCATTGGCGCTATGTTGACAGGTTCCGGGCGATGTTCCCCGATACCGAGATTGTCGATGATGTGCTCTATGTCGATCATGATGGCATCATTACCTCTGCGGGCAGCAGTGCGGGAATTGATGCCTGTCTGCATGTCATTCGATCCGACCATGGCGCACAGGTGGCCAACACGGTCGCAAGGCGCCTTGTCATGCCGCCCCATCGCGATGGTGGGCAGGCGCAATATGTCGAAGCCCCCATTCAGGAGCGACCGGGCAAGTCGATTGCCGTGGTCCTTGATTGGGCGCGCGAAAACCTTGGCAAACCGATTGAAATCAGCGACCTTGCCCGTCAGTCGGGTTTGAGCCAACGCACATTCCTGCGCCGGTTTCGCGATGGTACGGGCCTGTCACCACTGAAATGGTTGCGACGTGAACGCATTACCCGGTCAATGAAACTGCTTGAAGAAACCGATCTGGCACTTGTCGATATTGCCGAGCAATGCGGGTTTCAATCGCTTGAGACATTTCGCATCGCCTTTCGCGATATCGCCGGAACACCACCGGCAAGCTACCGCAACCGGTTCAAGCTGCGCCAGTCTGCTTGATCTGCATACACACTCAAAGGATCAGTCCAATCACACAGCCCGACACACAAGATACCGCGCGTTACCAAAGCTTCATTCAATCGGTTTGCGAATGGGAAGGTGTTTGGGGCCTGTATCACAATGGCTGGCTGCTTCATCGCGGCGAGACCACTGCCCTTCATTGCCCGCTTTTCACAACGCACGAAGCAGCCCAAAGCTGGGGCGCCAGCATCCGGACCGATCACGTGCCATGTGCCATTACACTGGTTGAACTGATGGAAAACCTGATGATGGAATGGCGTGCGAACGGTGTTGTCGCCGGCATCGCCCCGACCCCGTCCCAGAAGCCCGTCATTGTCGACCTTGACCAGTTTGAACGCGATTTGCTGAACGGTGTTAAGGCCGCCATGACCGCACGGTTTGGCCGGAAATAGGTTAAAACACCTACGCATGTGACGTCAGGCTGGACCTTGGCGCGAAAATTCCCTATCCCCAATCCATCAAAGAATTCACGCCAAGGAAATGAGACTGCAATGACCCTTGCCCTACCTGCCAGCGCAGAAGCGCTTGAAAACGGACTGATCGAGATCGCGCGCAAAGCCGGCGCGGCCATGATGGAAATCTACAAGACCGATTTCGAAGTCCGCTCCAAGGATGATGCAAGCCCGGTCACCGAGGCCGACGAAGCAGCCGAAGCCGTCATTCTGCCGGGTCTTCGTGCCCTGACCCCGGATGTTAAAATTGTGTCCGAGGAAAGTGCCGCCAAGGGTGACGTACCCGACGTGAATGGCGAGACCGATTTCTTCTGGCTGGTTGATCCGCTGGATGGCACCAAGGAATTCATCAAACGCAATGGCGAATTCACCGTCAATGTCGCCCTGATTTCCAAGGGTCAGCCGGTTCTGGGCGTTGTCTATGCCCCGGCAATCGACAAGCTTTATTACGGTGGCCCGGATGGCGCGAAGCTGATCGAAGGTGTCATTGAACCCAAGACCACCGACATCACCGTGCGCGACATGCCAGAAGACGGCGTTGTTGTTGTCGGTTCCCGATCCCACGGCGATCCCGAAGCCATGAAGGCGTTCTTGGGCGATCTTGCGGTCAAGGAACTCCGCCCGGCGGGCAGCTCGCTCAAGCTTTGTCTGGTTGCGGCAGGTGAAGCCGACCTTTATCCGCGCCTTGGCCCGACCATGGAATGGGATATTGGTGCGGGTCACGCGGTTCTGGCTGCGGCCGGTGGGGTGGTCGAGAATATGGATGGCTCGCGATTCCTTTATGGCAAAGGAGAATTTCGCAATCCGTTCTTCATCGCGCGCAGCCCATCTGTGCCGGTAAAATACCAAGCCTGATTTTCCGCGAAGCGAAGGCTTTTGGAAAAATTCACGTCCAATCAGCGGCTTGTCTTTTGTGCAGCGCACATGAGGCAGGCCGCTTTTGTTTTGGCGAAAAATAGAAATGCTCTAAACCGCAGTTTCGTTGACTTTGGCCCTGATTTGCGGTACATAGAATTCATCGCCACACAGAGTGTAGGTGACGTAAATAGCCGCCGGAATCACGGCGACGCGGTCCAATTTCACCACCGCGGGGCGAAATCGGGCTAGAGCGTAAATTGGAGCCGCCATTTCATGGCGGCTCTGCGCTGTTTGGGCCCAAATTCTTTCCGATATGTCATTCTTTTTTGGCTGCTATCGCAAGGTATCAGGGCGTTCTTCCTTGTCATCAGCATGCATCGTCGCTAGGTATCTGAGTAGATTATCTTTTCAGAGATTGTTGCATGTCACCAGCACTCACCATTCGTCCATATTCTGAAGGCGCGCTCAGCCAGGCCGCAGGCAAACTGCGTGCGGGTGAACTCGTGGCCTTTCCGACCGAGACGGTCTATGGGCTGGGTGCAGATGCGACCAATGCGGATGCGGTTGCAGGCATCTATGCCGCCAAGAAACGGCCAAGCTTTAATCCGCTGATTAGCCACTTCCCGGATCGCGACGCTGCCGCCAAACATGCCGTGTTTGATGAGCGGGCCGATAAACTGGCCGCAGCCTTCTGGCCCGGTGCCCTGACGCTGGTTTTGCCACGCCAAAAAGACAGCACAGTTTGCGAGTTGGTCACGGCGGGCCTGCCCAGTATTGCCGTTCGTGTTCCAGCCCACCCGATGGCACGTGAATTACTCCGTTCAGTCGGACGTCCGGTTGCGGCCCCCTCGGCCAACCGGTCCGGGCGCATCAGCCCGACCACGGCAGGCCATGTTGCCCATTCGCTGGGCGATGCAATTGGCATGATATTGGATGGCGGACCATGTGGTGTTGGACTTGAAAGCACGGTGATTGATCTGACAACCGATCGGGTTGTGATGCTCCGTCCCGGCGGGATTACGATGGATCAGGTTGCCGAAATTCTTGGTACCGAAATCGTCATGGCCGAAACCGACGACACCGCGCCGAAAAGCCCCGGCATGCTAACCAGCCATTATGCGCCGGGATTACCTGTGCGCCTTGATGCGACGGCCCCAAATACGACCAAATACGGCAATGAAGTCCTGCTGGCCTTTGGCGATTGCGTGACCAAGGGATTTGATGCCGTGCTTTGGCTATCGAAATCCGGTGATGACCGCGAAGCGGCAGCCAATCTGTTTGCCAAGCTGCATGAAGCCGATCAAAAACGCTTTGATGGCATTGCCATCGCACCGATCCCGCAAAGCGGACTTGGGCTTGCGATCAATGACCGCATGAAGCGCGCGGCCGCCCCGCGTGCACCCCACCCGTCCCCATAACCGGAACACGATGATGCCGTTCCTGCCAGATGCCGTGATCAATGATCTGAAAGATCTGCTTGGCCCCAAGGGCTGGAGCACGGATTTGGACGTTCTGGGTTCACATAATGCCGAAGCGCGCGGCAAGTTCACCGGCCACGCAGAACTGGTGATCTTCCCCGCCTCCACGGCCGAGGTTGCCAAGGCCGTCGCGATCTGTGCCAAACATGGCATCACCATTGTCCCACAGGGCGGCAATACCGGGCGTTGCGGCGGGGCAGTTGCGAGTAACAAACAGGTTTTACTGAACCTGAAACGCATGAACCGCGTAATTGAAATTGACGAGCGTGATTTTACCGCCACCGTCGAGGCTGGCGCGGTCCTTCAAACGATTCAGGACACCTGTGCCGAGCGTGATTTGCTATTCCCGCTGTCACTCGGGTCTGAAGGTAGCTGCCAGATCGGTGGCAATCTTGCGACCAATGCCGGGGGCCTGAACGTTATTCGTTATGGCAATGCACGCGATCTTTGTCTGGGGCTTGAGGTCGTCCTGCCTGATGGCAGCATCTGGAACGGGCTTTCGAAACTTCGCAAGGACAATACCGGCTATGATCTGCGCGATCTGTTTATTGGCGCGGAAGGTACCCTTGGCATTATCACCAAGGCCACGATCAAGCTGTTTGCCCAGCCACAACATATCGCGACGGCCTGGATTGCCGTGCCGTCACCGGAATGTGCGATTGATCTGTTGGCCCTTGCGCGGCGCCATAGCGGGGACGCGATCAGTGCGTTTGAGCTTCTGAGCGACTTCGCCCACACGGTCGCAGTCACCTATTTGCCCAACATCAAGCGCCCGCTTGCCACCAAAACCAACTGGCATGTTTTGATCGAGCTTGGCTCATCGCGCCCCAATGATGACCTTCAAACCCTGTTGGTCGATCTTCTGGAAAAGGCGGTTGAGATCGGCATTGCAACCGATGCCACCATCGCCCAGTCCGAAAACCAGCGCAAAAACCTGTGGGCGATCCGCGAAGGCATCCCCGAAGCGCAAGGGTTCGAAGGCGGATCGATCAAACACGACGTGTCAGTGCCAGTTTCAAACGTGCCGGACCTTCTCGAGCGCGGCATGGCAGCGTCACAGGCGCTGATCCCCGGCATCCGTCCTTGCCCGTTTGGCCATGTTGGCGATGGCAATATCCATTTCAATTTCACCCAGCCTGTGGTGATGGAAAAATCCGCCTTCCTTGCCCGTTGGGAAAGCCTCAATAGCATCATCCACGATATCGTCACTGATCTCGGCGGATCAATCAGTGCGGAACATGGCATTGGCCAGCTCAAACGTGATGAGCTTGCCCATTATGCCAGTGATGAAAAAATGAAGTTATTGCGCGCGATCAAGACAGCAATTGATCCCGATGGTAGGCTCAACCCCGGTAAAGTTGTGTAGCCCCACACAATTTCGATGACTTGCCGGAGATCGCCCCATGTTCTCGGTCGATACCTATGCGCCGCTTGATATTCCCAAACCAATTGCTGATGACATCTGGATCATTGATGGTCCTGTGATCGGCTTTCAGAATTTCGGGTTTTCCATGCCCTTCCCCACCCGCATGACCATCGTGCGGCTGACCAATGGCAAACTGTTTGTCCACTCCCCGATCCGCCTGACCGAGCAGCTTAAATCAGCCGTCGATGAACTGGGCGAAGTCGCCTATCTGATTGCATCCAACACCATTCACTATGCCGGTGTGCCCGACTGGCAGCGCGCCTATCCCGGTGCCAAGGCCTATTGCGCGCCCGGCGTAATCAAGCGCGCCAAATCGGCCGGTATTGCTGTTTCCTTTGATGGCGAACTCGCTGATACGGCGGAGGTCGAATGGACAAATGAAATCAAACAGGTTCTGGTACGTGGCAGTTATCTGAATGAGGCAGTCTTTTTCCATAGCGCATCCGAAACCCTGATCCTGACCGACCTGATCGAAAATTTTGAGCCCCATAAAGTCCAAAGCCCGTTCTGGCGGTTCATGCTTCGACTGTTCGGCACCATGGACCCGGACGGCTCCGCACCGCGCGACATGCGTGCCACGTTCTTTGGCCATCGCGATCATGTCCGCAAATGCGTGCAAACCATGATCGACTGGAACCCCAAACGCGTCATCCTGGCGCATGGTCGCTGGTATGAAACCGATGCCGTGGCAGAACTTAGACGCGCCTTTCGCTGGGTTCTGAAATAATCCCCAACAAAAAAGGGCGCCCCGTCGGGACGCCCTTCAATATCCTGGATCAAAGCAGAAGGCTTATTCGCCCGGGCCTGCCCACGGATCCATGGCGTTGAGCTTGTCCTGACGGCGCTCGCCGCCCGACTTGCCCCAATCACCACCGAATGCGGCTTCTTCCCATGAACCGTAGCTCGGGTTCGGCAGCATGAACCAACGCTCACCCCAATAGGTGTCGTATTTGTTCATGACGTCGAGACGCTCGGCAATGGTGCCGTCGATCTCATCGGTGAAGTCACCGAAATTGTCGCCAAACTGCATGATCACGCGGTAATCATCGGCAACGGCCTTACGGCGCGGGGTTTTGTTCGATCCCCACTCTTCGACTTCACCACGCAGCATCACGTGCTTTTCATCCGCATACGGGAAGCCGTATTTCTTCAAATTCTCGATGGTCGGTGCTTCTTCCGGTGCCTTACGGTTTGACACATAGAAGACTTCAACACCCTTTGCCGCCGCAGCCTTGGTGAATTCCAGTGCGCCCGGTGTCGGGGTGGAAATCATGTCATGGACGAATTTCGCCCAAGTTTTGGAGCTGTAATAGGTGCTTTCGGTCACAACCCATGCCTGATAAGCGGAGTTGTCCAAAACCGTCTCATCGACATCAAGGATAACCGCCGGCGGTTTGGACATATAGTTGCCGTCCTGCTCAAGGGCTGCGGTCCAGCTGTGATCGCCAATAGCCGCATCAAGCAGACGGGTTGCACCGGCAAAAACGGATTTTGCAGTCGTTTTATATTCGACAGAGGTCTGCAGCCAAAGCGTGCCGTTCAGACCATCATTCTGGGCTGGCTCTTCTGCCTGTGCGCCAAATGCGCAAAGCGCGCTGGTCGCAATGATGGCAGCAACGCCAAAAGATTTCGCGATAAAGGTCATTTTTTTATCTCCCTGTTGGAATCCTGTCTGCGTGGATGCTGACCATGCAGACAGGATTTCAACAGCATGCCATCGCAGTGCGGCAAATAAAAAGCCTTTTTCCACATTTACGCGGAAAAAGGCTTTTGCCAGTGATTTGAAAATAGCGCCAAGACGACGTCGAAACTGCGATACTAGCCGGTCGGTCGTTTCTCGAACCCGGTGAAACCGTCTTCAAGGGCTGGTTCCTCGTGAATGCGATCAACCCGCGCATGGGGTGGGCCGTCGTGACAGGCATCAATCATCGACTGAACCACATCGACCGGCCCGCAAAACACCGCTTCGACCGAACCATCCGGGCGATTGCGCACCCAGCCGGTCAGATCGCGTTTGCGTGCTTCCTCGACCGTCCAGGCGCGATACCACACACCTTGCACCCGCCCTTCGATCCGGGCGTGTACCGCAATATTGCCAGCTCCAGTGGCCGGATCGGGTCGTGTATCTGTCATATTCGACCTCCTCGCGTCCCGATGGGTCAGGATGGATTACTTGGCACCGGGGATTTTGGCATGCAGATGGGCGGTATCTTGGTACTTCTGCTTCTGCTCATCGGTTGCCGGGGCCTGATGATTGTCTTTCCATTCGTCATAGGTCATGCCATAGACGACTTCGCGTGCGCCGTCATAATCCATGGCAACGCCCTTTTCGCGCGCAGCTGCCAGATACCATTTCGACAGGCAGTTGCGGCAAAAACCGGCAAGGTTCATCAGATCGATGTTCTGAACATCCTTGCGGTCCTGCAGATGGGCAACAAACCCACGAAACGCAGCAGCTTCAAGTTCCAGTTTGGTTTGCGGATCAAGGTCGGCTGCCGGGCCATTGGCCATCACCGCCGCCGTCGACATTTCAGAACCGGCACAATCAGACATGTTCCATACTTCCAGCAGTTCGATGTTGTTCAAGTTGTTCAATCATGGCCGGGACATCTGAAATGCTTTCGGCCGTCAGAACATTCTGGTTTTCCAGTTCGGTCTGATCGACCATTTCATGGACCCAGGTGATTTCATAGGGAATGTGGATCGCAGCCCCACCCGCCGCAAGGACAGGCAGGATATCGGACTTCATCGAATTGCCGATCATGATCGCGTCTTCGGGCTCGACATTATAGCGGCCAAAGATATTGCGATAGGTCAGCGGATCCTTTTCCGAGACAATCTCGATCCCGTCAAACAGGTCTTCAAACCCGGACCGGTCGATCTTGAGCTGCTGGGCAATCAGATCACCCTTGGTGATCAGAACCACCTTGTAGCGTGGATTATCGGCATAATGACGCAGCACCGTTTCTGCCCCTTCAATGATACGGGTCGGTGCGCGCAGCATGGATTTGCCGATTTCGGCAAGCTTGTGGATGTCTTCTGCGCTGATTTTGCGTTCAGAAAGTTCAATCGCGGTTTCGATCATGGATAACGTGAACCCCGTCACGCCATAGCCATAGATCGAAAGGTTGGCCAGTTCGGCCTGATACAGACGGTCATCGACCTGATCAGCAGCAACATAGTGGCTCAGCATCTCGCGCAGCTGGATATGGGCTTCGCGGAACAGCGGCTCGTTGTGCCACAGGGTATCGTCGCCATCAAAAGCAATCAGCTTGTACATGTTTACGCCTCGTTTCTTGTTATT
The DNA here is from genome assembly GCA_965228275.1 of Thalassospira sp. GTDB lineage: Bacteria > Pseudomonadota > Alphaproteobacteria > Rhodospirillales > Thalassospiraceae > Thalassospira. The sequence goes on from OZ245802.1 coordinate 377,064, forward strand.
GGATGGCCACAGTTCTTAGGGTCAGGACCTAGGGAATACGGCCTCGATTTCCGACCATATGGCAGCGCAAACCCTCCGTAAAGCCCCGATATTTGTATTTAATATGCGCGAATGGCTTGCGAAAGGGGTTGAAAACACAAGTGTTTGAACAGGTTAAAAGAAAAGGCGCCAGCAAGTGATCGCAAGCGCCTGATTATTTCAATGATTATTGCCAACGGCATAGAGTTTAGAGGAGAAATTAAACGCCCCTACTGATCACTTACGCGCAGCACGATCTTGCCTACAAACGACTTTGCGCCAAAACTGTCCTGCGCCAGCCTCAAGTCACGCAAATCATAGGTTTCGGCGATCAGCGGGCGAATTTCACCCTTTTCAATATAGCGAACCAGATCTTCGAATATCTGATCGTCCTGGTGGGTGCAGCCAAAGAATGTCAAATCCTTCAGATACAAGTTCCGCAGATCAAGCTCGACCATTGGGCCTGCGATTGCACCGGCGCAAACATAGCGGCCACCGCGCACCAGCGTATCGATCACTTCTGACCAACGACCTCCGCCAACGAGATCAATCACGACGTCAAAACTCTCGGCAGGGAGATCGTCGTTTCGATCAAGGACTTCATCTGCGCCAAGCTCTTTTAGAATAGGCGCTTTTGATATGCTTGATATGGCAACGACATAGGCCCCTCGCCGCTTGGCCAATTGAATTGCTGCGGAGCCAACACCGCCAGACGCACCAGTAATCAGCACACGCTCGGCTTTAAGGCCGACACGCTGGATCATGCCCTCTGCCGTTGAAAACGCGCATGGAAAAGATGCCAGTTCCGTATCTGACAAGTCCGAAGTTATCGGAATGGCATCCTTGTCACGGACTTTGGTGAATTGCGCAAAAGATCCATGTGTTTCACTGCCAAATGTCTCAACCCGCAAAGTTCCGTCAGAATTCTCATGAGACTGCAATGCACGAACCATCACTCTTTGCCCAACACGAGAAGCATCCACGCCTTTTCCGACTGCAACGATCGTTCCGCAGCAATCCGCACCTTGGATGTGCGGGAATGAAAGCGCTGCGCCAGACCACGTAGCATCATGATGCGACACGCCATCGAAACCGCTTTCGCTTCCTTCACTCGTGGCTGCGCGAACAGCCTTGGAATACCAGGCGGTGCGCGTGTTGATGTCGGTATTGTTGACGGATGCCGCACCGACTTTGATCAATACTTCATCCGCATCAGGCATTGGCGTTTCGATGTCGGCGCGCCATTGCAATTGGTCTGTCCCACCATGGCCAGTCAGAACCATGCCATACATCTTGTCAGGGATATTATTCATGACTTCCTCAATGTAAAACGATCACTCTACTTGCCAAAGTAAAACGATCCCTCTACAAGAGTCAACATGAGGGATACAAAACAGAAAATAGCCGCGGGGCTGGAACGCGCATTCGCGACTGGCGGCTTTGCCGAGCCAAGTGTCGATGACTTGCGCGCCGCCGCCGATGTCAGCTTGCGAACGCTATATAAGTACGCCCCGTCTCGTGCGGATATGGTCCATATCGCACTTGAACATCGCCACCAGCGATATCTGAAGGTTCTCTTGACTGAATTGCCTTACGAGCCAGACATGGCCCTGATCGCAACAATTGAACGCATTGGTAGTTGGATGGAAAAAGAAGCAAGCCACGGCTGCTTGTTTCATGCCGCTGTTGCGGCATTGCCTCAAGATCAAGTCCTGCAAGAATTACTGATCCGGCATAAGTCCGAGGTTGCAGAAACGGTGGCCATCCGATCCCAAAGGCGTGGGTTCGAGGTCGAAATCAATCTCGTTATTGAAGGCTTAACTCAGAGCTATCCGATCCATCGCGCACAGGCCATTGCGGCTGCGAAAAGATTGGCGATGAGTCTTCCCGTTACGTCTGAATTCTAATTCCCCAATGAAATGCAGATAAAAAAAGCGCCAGCGAGTTAGTCGCTGGCGCCCGCATAAAGCATCACACTTGAGGGATCAGGCTGCCTATTCGTCTTTTTCGAACTCGATGATGATCGCATCGACCGACAGGTTTGCGCCCTGTTCGGCGTGGATCTTTTTGACCACACCTTTGCTTTCGCATTTGAGCACATTTTCCATCTTCATAGCTTCGAGAATGCAAAGCTCCTGCCCCGGCTGGACGGTCTGGCCCTCGGTAACGGAAACCTTGACCAAAAGACCCGGCATCGGAGAAAGCAGGAAGTTCGACATATCTGGCGGTGCCTTGAACGGCATCAGTTTCTGAAGCTCTGCCACGCGCGGCAGAAGTACCTTGAAGCTGCGCTGAATGCCGTTTGATGACAGCCGGAAGCCAATGCCTTCGATGTCGATCTGCACGCAAACCGGTGCGCCATCGATTTCGCCGATAAACATCGGATCACCGATTTTCCAATCAGATGTCACGCCATAGCTGCGATCGCCAATGGCGACGATGTAATCACCGTTAACACCATCAAACTCGATATCAAATGGCGTGTGGTCATCACCGCTTACCGCGACCCAGCTTTCGGCAACCTGAAGCGGATGATCGCTGACCTGACCGGTGATGCCGGAATTACGTTCGGCATAACGCTGGTTCAGATAAGCCGCGACCACGATCAGAGTTGACGGGTCTTCATTTGGCAAGTCGTCGGCCGAGAACCCGTTGGGATATTCTTCGGCGATAAAGTTGGTGGTGATATTGCCATCCTGGAAGCGTTTATTGGCCATAACAGCCGCCAGGAACGGGATGTTGTGCGAAATACCACGAATGTAATAGCCATCAAGGGCCGCACGCATTTCAGCAATCGCCAGATCACGCGTCTCACCATAAGTGATCAGCTTGGCGACCATCGGGTCGTAATACATCGAAATTTCGCCGCCTTCATACACACCGGTATCAACGCGGACCGTCGCACTTTCCGCAGGCGTCTGGTATTTCACTAAGCGGCCCGTGGATGGCAGGAATTCACGGAACGGGTCTTCGGCATAGACGCGCGTTTCCATTGCCCAACCGGTCAAGGTGACGTCTTCTTGCTGAAGGGTCAGTTCCTGACCATCGGCGATCTTGATCATCCATTCGACAAGGTCTTGGCCCGTGACAAGCTCGGTCACCGGATGCTCGACCTGAAGACGGGTGTTCATTTCAAGGAAGTAGAAATTCTTGTCCTTATCAACGATGAATTCCACCGTCCCGGCGGAGCAATAATCCACCGCACGGGCCAGTGCCACGGCCTGTTCGCCCATGGCTTTGCGGGTTTCAGGATCGATAAAGGGTGACGGGGCTTCTTCGACGACCTTCTGGTGGCGGCGCTGAATGGAACATTCACGTTCACCGAGATAGATCGCGTTGCCATGCTTATCCGCCAGCACCTGAATTTCAATGTGGCGCGGTTCTTCGACGAACTTTTCAACAAAGACGCGGTCATCACCAAACGAGCTTGCGGCCTCTGACGTTGCACGTTCGAAGCCTTCGCGGCATTCGGCGTCATTGCGCGCAATACGCATGCCCTTACCGCCACCGCCAGCTGACGCCTTAAGCATCACCGGATAGCCGATTTCATTGGCGATCTTGATCGCCTCGTCGGTGTCTTTGATCACGCCCATATAGCCAGGAACGGTCGAAACACCGGCATCAGCAGCAATTTTCTTGGACGTAATCTTGTCACCCATTGCGGCAATCGCGCCATTCGGCGGGCCGATAAAGGCGATGTTGGCGGCATCAAGCGCCTTGGCAAAGGCCTGGTTTTCCGACAGGAAGCCATAGCCCGGATGAACGGCCTGAGCACCCGTCGATTTGCAGGCATCAATGATCTTATCAATGATCAGATAGGACTGGTTGGTCGGTGCCGGACCGATATGCACGGCCTCGTCAGCCATCTGCACATGAAGGGCTGCTTTATCCGCATCGGAATAAACCGCGACGGTTTTAATTCCCATTTTGCGGGCTGATTTGATCACACGGCAGGCAATTTCACCGCGGTTGGCAATCAGGATTTTCGTAAACATGGATGTCTCCCAATCTGTCTTGGCGGCTTACAACGGAATGTTGCCGTGTTTCTTTTCCGGGTTCTTGATGTCTTTGTTGCGCAGCATACCAAGTGCCTTGCAAACGCGACGGCGCGTGCCGTGCGGCATGATGACATCGTCGATGAAACCTTTGCGACCCGCGACGAACGGATTGGCGAATTTTTCGCGGTATTCTTCGGTGCGGGCTTCGATCTTTGCCGGATCGTTCATGTCCGCACGGAAGATGATCTCAACCGCACCCTTCGGGCCCATAACGGCGATTTCGGCCGTTGGCCATGCGTAGTTGACATCGCCGCGCAGATGCTTGGACGCCATAACGTCATAGGCACCGCCATACGCCTTACGCGTGATCACGGTGACTTTGGGAACGGTAGCCTCGGCATAGGCATAAAGTAGCTTCGCGCCATGTTTGATGATCCCGCCATATTCCTGTGCGGTCCCCGGCATAAAGCCCGGAACATCAACAAAGGTGACAATCGGAATGTTGTAGGCATCGCAGAAGCGCACAAACCGTGCTGCTTTCTTGGAGCTGTCAATATCAAGGCACCCGGCCAGAACCATCGGCTGGTTGGCGACAACACCGACCGTGCGACCATCCATACGCGCCATGCCAATGATGATGTTTTTGGCGTAATCAGGCTGAACTTCAAAGAAGTCGCCTTCATCGACAACCTTGGTGATCAGTTCCTTCATGTCATAGGGCATGTTGGGGTTTTCTGGCACCAGGGTATCAAGCGAGAAGTCATCACGCGTGATCGAATCTTCGCACAGATGTGCGGGCGGGTCTTCCTTGTTACACAGCGGCAGGAAGTCCATGAAACGACGGGTCTGCAGCAGCAGATCAACATCGTTATCAAACGCCAGATCAGCCACACCCGAAACACTGGTATGGGTTGATGCCCCGCCCAACTGTTCGTGGGTAACTTCTTCATGCGTCACGGTTTTAACCACATCAGGGCCCGTCACGAACATATAAGAGCTGTCCTTGACCATGAAAATAAAGTCGGTCATGGCCGGGCTATACACAGCACCACCAGCACATGGCCCCATGATCAATGAAATCTGCGGAATGACGCCAGATGCCTCGACATTGCGCTGGAACACGTCGGCGTAGCCTGCAAGGCTTTCAACGCCTTCCTGAATACGCGCCCCGCCCGAATCATTAAGGCCAATCACCGGTGCGCCGACCTTCATGGCCTGATCCATGATCTTGCCGATCTTGCGCGCATGCGCGCCCGAAAGCGCGCCACCAAACACGGTGAAATCCTGCGAGAAGACAAAAACCAGACGGCCATTGATCGTGCCGTGGCCGGTGACGACACCATCGCCCGGGATGCGGTTTTCGGTCATGCCGAAATCCACACAATCATGTTCTACAAACATGTCCCATTCTTCGAAGGAACCTTCATCTAGCAGCACATCAAGGCGTTCACGCGCGGTGAGTTTGCCTTTGGTGTGCTGATTATCAATGCGGCGCTGGCCACCGCCCATGGCGGCTTCGGCGCGCTTCGCTTCGAGTTTGGCGACGATATCTTGCATGTTGCGTTTTCCTTGCTGTGATCGGGCGTTTTGCACATTTCGCCCAATGTGCGCGTCCTGAGAATGAAATAGCATTATTCGGTACTGGAATGCCAATTATTTTTCGCATTGTCACGACATGGCAAAAGTCGGCGCAAACGCCTGATTTCCCTAACGTCATCGCGATATATGAGATTGGGCTGGACTAAAGTCTAGGCCAGGTTGCATTTGAGCAATCAATGATCAACCCGGATCGCAAACCCACGCCAATATCTTAAGCCCAAAGAAAAAAAGCAGGCCCAACAAAGGACCCGCTTTTTGAGAGTAATCACTTGATGATCCGCCACCTATTGTGACAACAGCCCCAGATAACGGCCGGTGGCCAGCAATTCTGCCTGATGACGATCACGGCGCGCGACGGCTTCGGCGTCATCACCCCATTGTTCGATCGCGTATTCTTCATCAAGCATCGCGCATTCAAATGCCTTCTGTGCGTCGATCTGCTTGTTCATCACTGCAAGACCGATAATGACCGAACCCGATACCGTCGTCAGGCCGTGCAATGCGGTCAAATAATAATCATCAAACCCGGCAACATGGCTTTGCAACGTCAACAAGGACTGATCGTCCTGCGCAATCGGCATGACGCCTTCGGTCACGGCAAGGGTGACACCAAGATCGCTTTTCGCCCAATCAAGAAGCGGCTGCCATGCCTTTGCCTGACGTTCAATCAGGTCCTCGGGGAATGTCGCGCGATAGCACAACAGGTCAGACCGGCCATATCCGGTCAGCTCTGCAATCACGGCGTCGCGGTTTGGCCGCACGCGGTCAATGGCGGTTGCCGCCAATTGCATGATCGGCATGGTTGAAGGCTGAACCTTCTCGCCTTGCGCGTCCCATTCCGCAGCGATTTCGCGCGCCAGCACTTCGGATGGCAGCAGGAATTCAGCCTTTGCCGGGGATTTCACCGCGCGACCATCAAGATGCACGCGCCAACCCGAACCGCTGTCATCTGCGACAGCTTCGGCTTTTTTGTAGAAGCGATTGATCGTTTTTGTAAGCATGATCGCCATATGCCTAAAACTGGCACGCTGCGCAAGGGGTTTTGCGCTACTGTGCCTGGAAGAACGTCATTTGGGCGATTATCAAAAATTTCTGTATAATTTTTGATCAATTTGACCCATTGACCAAATAATAAACAACACTACTCTGCAATGTGAAGATTACAAAACCGCGACAACGCGGGGAAATTCGCGACATGGCATGTGCATTGCTGTGTCATCAGGGGATTTATTCGGTTGCTGGGTCGGCATAATCGGCCCGAAACAGGAGGCTTCTAATAACATGACCACGCTTAAAAACCGTCTATTGGGTGCAGCAGTCGGCGTTGCTGTCGCACTTGGCGCACAGGCTGCCATGGCAGAAATGGCAATCAAGTTCTCGCTCGACTGGAAATATGAAGGTCCGGCAGCACCGTATCTTCTGGCCAAAAAGAACGGCTATTTCGAAGAAGAAGGTCTGGATGTGACGATTGACTCGGGCAATGGCTCGGTCGGTGCGATCACACGCGTTGCCAGCGGTGCCTATGACGTTTCGCTTGCAGATATCAACTCGCTGGTCGAGTTCAATGCATCGAACCCGGATCGCGCGATGAAGTCGATCTTCATGGTCTATGACCGCCCGCCATTTTCGCTGTTCATGCTGAAAAAATCCGGCATCACCAAACCGGAAGACCTGATCGGCAAGACCCTTGGCGCACCGGTCTTTGACGCATCGCGCAAACTCTATCCGGCATTTGCCTCGGCAACCGGTCTTGAGCTTGATGCTGTCACCTGGGAAAGCATGGATCCGCCGCTGCGTGAACCGATGCTGGTGCGTGGTGATGTTGACGCGATCTCGGGTCACTATTTCACCTCGATCCTGAACCTGAAGGCACAGGGCATCTCCAAAGATGACCTGACGGTATTCCAGTACAAGGATTTCGGTATGGACTTCTATGGCAATGGCCTTCTGGCATCGCCCGACATGATGGAAAACCATCCTGAAGAACTGCGCGGCTTCCTGCGTGGCATCGTTAAAGGCTGGCGCGCAGCCATTGCCGATCCGGCATCCGCCATCGAGGCCCTTAAAGAAGTCGATCCACTAATTGACTCCGATCTGGAACTGCAGCGTCTGCAAATGGCGATTGATGAAAACGTCGTAACGCCTGACACCATTGAAAACGGCATGGGTCTGGTAAAGACTGATCGTATGGCAAAGGCGATTGATCAGGTCGCACTGGCATTCGGCTTTGAAAACAAGCCAGAAGTTGGCGATATCTTCACCGATATCTTCATGCCGGGTGCAGAAGACCGTAAAATCAAGTAAGCGACTTTGATGTCCGGGGCGGTAAAACCGCCCCGGTTCATAATGATCCCACCAAAAACAAAAAACACCGATACGGACAAGCAGGGGGAATAACTGCAGTGTCGAAGAGTTTCGTTGAATTAAATAACGTCAAGCTCCGCTATAGCGAAGGCGATGAGCTGGCGTTGGAAACCACCAACATGAAGATTGACAAGGGCGAGTTTATCGCTGTTGTGGGTCCTTCGGGCTGCGGCAAGTCTTCCTTGCTTAAACTGGTTTCCGGTCTGATGCCGCCCTCCGAGGGCAATGTGATTGTCGATGACAAGGAAGTCACAGGCCCGCTTAAAATCGTTGGCATGGCGTTTCAAAACCCGACCCTTCTGCCATGGCGCACGACGCTCGATAACGTGTTGCTGCCCATGGAAATCGTCAAACCGCATCGCCACCGCCTGCGCAAACATCGCGCAGAATATGAAGAACGCGCGCGCAAGCTTCTGGCAACGGTCGGCCTCGAAGGTCATGAAAACAAATATCCGTGGGAACTATCCGGCGGCATGCAGCAACGCGCATCTTTGTGCCGGTCATTGATCCATGAACCTGATCTTTTGATGCTTGATGAGCCGTTTGGCGCCCTTGATGCCTTCACCCGTGAAGAGCTTTGGGACATATTGCAGAACCTTTGGATGATCAAGCCCTTCACCGTCATTCTGGTTACACATGACCTGCGCGAAGCGGCTTATCTGGCAGACACCATTTATGTGATGTCCAAACGTCCGGGTAAAATTCTGGTGGAACGTGAAAACACCCTGGCGCGCCCGCGCGATCAGGAAACCACCTTTACTCAGCCTTTCACCGACCTTGTCCACGAACTGCGCAGTCACATCCGTGACGTGCGAGAATCATAAAATACCAAGGAGTAGTGATAATGATCGATAGAGATCGTGCAAGCGCTCCGTCGAGTAGGAAGCAACCCACAGGCGATATCCTCTATCGGCAAGGGTTGCTGACGCCCTTCGAAGGGGGCTTGCGCGACCGGAACGGCGCATTCTCTCAGCCCCCGGACTGCGTCGCATTCCGCTTCCGATACCAAGCATCGCTACGCGAACCGCTCCTAGTCGGGAACAGAGAGAATGCGTCTCTAACGTTCATTATCACTACTCCTTGGTATGAGGCGGGCAGATCATGAAAAAGAAATTCAACCTTACCAAAGCAACGCCCTGGCTTAGCGCCATTGGCCTGTTTGTGTTCTGGGAACTGGTGGTGCGGATTTTCAACATCCCGCCTTACGTCCTGCCAACCCCGTCTGAAAGCATCATTGTCGGATGGCAGTTCCATGAAGCGATCTGGATGCATGCCTATCACACGCTTTATACGACGCTGGCGGGCTTTGCCATTGCGGTTGTGTTTGGCGTGGTGCTGGGTGCCCTGGTCGGATCAAGCCGGGCAATCTATGACGCCGCCAACCCGCTTCTGGTTGGTTTTAACTCGGTCCCGAAAGTCGCCCTTGTCCCGGTTCTGGTCATGTGGTTTGGCATTGGCACGGTTCCGGCGATCATTACTGCCTTTTTGATTTCGTTCTTCCCGATTGTGGTGAACGTCGCCACCGGCTTGGCAACGCTTGAACCGGAATTGCGTGATGTGTTGCGGTCGCTCGGCGCGACCCGTCGTGACATCCTGATCAAGGTCGGATTCCCGCGTGCAATGCCGTACTTCTTTGCATCGCTTAAGGTCGCAATCACGCTGGCCTTTGTCGGTTCGGTTATTTCGGAAACCGTCGCATCGAATGTTGGCGTTGGCTATTTGATGCTGTCGGCATCATCGAAATTCAACATGCCGCTGGTCTTTGCCGGATTGCTGGTCATCGCGGTGATGGGGATTGCGATGTATGAGATCTTTAACGTGATCGAACGGCGCTCCACCAAATGGGCGAACCGCGGCAATCCGACGGGTTAAGCTTATTCATCAGACAAATAAAAAGGCCGGGATTTTTCCCGGCCTTTTTTGTCACACGATTGGAAATCTCATCCAAGATGTTCGCCAAAGAACGCCATGGTGCGATCCCAGGCCAGCATCGCATCCTCGCTGTCATAGCGACCACCCGTCGGGTTGGCAAAGGCATGGTCGGCTTCATACCAGAAGAACGCGTAATCTGATTTGCCCGCCACACGCAGGGACTGCTCGAACCCGTCGACCATCTCCTTGTTAATGCTTTTATCAAGGGTACCGAAATGGCCCATGATTGGTGCATTGAGCGTCGCGACCTGTTCCGGCGTCTTTTTGACATTGCCATAATAGATCACAGCTGCATCGACATCGGTTGCAAGCGCCGTATTAAGCGACCAGCCTCCACCAAAGCACCACCCGACCGAGCCAACCTTGCCCGTTGAGTCCTTATGTCCCCGCAGGAACTCGACAGATGACTGCAATTTACGGGTCGCCACGACCGGGTCCATGCCCGACATCAATGCCCGTGCGCCATCCGGTGTGGTCGCCGGGGCCTGACCATACAGGTCCACAGCAAGCGCGATATAGCCCTGCTTGGCATATTCGGCTGCAACCGCACGAATATGATCGTTCAGGCCCCACCATTCATGGATCAGGATCACCGTCGGGGCCGGAAGGGTTGTCGGCATGGCGATTTCAGCCACCATCTGATCGCCTTCGGGCGTTGTGATGGTGACTTTATCAAGCCCGTGACCAGCTGCATGGGCCAGCATCGGGTCGGCAAGAATAACGGCAAGCGGCAAGGCCGCCGCACCTTTTAGAAACAGTCGACGTTGTTCATCAGTTGCCTTGGGCGGCGGGCCAAGATGTTCGTGGGAGCCGCATCCATCAAGCGTACACATGTTCAAGCCTCCTCTGATTCTTGATTGTTCGACGACGATCATCTGCAAGGACACCTGCACTTGGCAAATGACAATCCCGTCATCAGGCAAATTTGCCTTCGCATTCCATACGTTGCCCCTGCCCCGCAGGATCAGCGCATCTGCGTCTTTTCAAGAAACTGCTGCTTGCGGATGGGCACGTCACCTGATTTAACGGGAACCGCAGTTTGTCGTCACCCAAATCATCAATTCCCCAAGGAGCCCCCATGCGCGATATCGAAACCGTTCTTTTTGATCTTGGTGGTGTTCTTGTCGATTGGGATCCGCGCTATCTGTATCGCAAGATTTTTGATGATACGGCCGAGATGGAAAAGTTCCTGAACGAGGTTTGCCACCCGCATTGGAACTTCCTGCATGACAAAGGTGCGCTAAGCTTCAAGGATTCCATCCCGGATTTGCAGCACCGCTATCCGCACTATCATGATCAGATTGCCGCATGGAATGATCGTTGGCCGGAAATGCTCAATGGCGCGATTGACCGCACCGTTGCGGTTTTGGAAGACCTCAAAAAGCGCAACAAGGTCCGGCTGTTTGCCCTGACCAACTGGTCGGCAGAAACATGGCCGCATGCACTGGAACGCTTTGAATTCCTGAACCATTTCGAAGGCATTCTGGTTTCAGGTCAGGAAAAACTCGCCAAGCCTGACCCGCGGATTTTTGAACTGACCTGTGATCGTTTCAAACTCAACCCGCGAGAGACGCTGTTTATCGATGACAGTGAAAAGAATATCCAGCAGGCGCGCGAGATGGGCTTTATCACCCATTGGTTCCGCGATCCGGTCAAGCTGCAGCGCGACTTGATCGAATACCGCCTGTTCTGATCGGGCTTAGACTTCAAATGGCAAAGGGCACCAGATGGTGCCCTTCTTTGTTCTGTGGTGCGCATTGCGATCAGCGTTTCTTGCGCAGGTAACTGCCAAAGCACTCGCCAAAGACAATTTCCCAGCCCTTGAGATAACCATCGCGCAAGGCTGGTGCGATTTCACCGACATTTTCCCATTCCTTGTGTTCAAGTCGGATCACGCAGCGGCCAAAGTCATTCAGACCAAAGGTGACTTCCACAAGGGTGTAATCCCCGGCATTCCATCCCGGATGCCAGGTAAATGAAAGCTTCTCGCCCGGTTTCCAGGTTTCCACCTGCCCCCAGACAATGTTATCGCGGCCCTTGGCACGCTCGATAATCTGACCGCCAAAGCCACTATTGAACTCAACCGCAATGCATTCCTTTTTCGACAGCGAATGGGTATCGGTCGGCCACCATTCACCAAAGCCCTCGGTGAAGGCGTCAAAGGCAGCATCGGGATCAACGGCCAGGGTCAGCTCAAAGCTGATCGGTGCCAGTTCCGGGTTCTTAAGCGGCGTCACGATCGATTTCCCAAATCTCTTCAAGAACAGATGCAAGCTCGTCAAAATGGCTGATCACGGCATGCGCACCAGACTTATGCAATGTATCGACATCATGATATCCCCAATCAACACCAATGGCGATCATTCCTGCCGCACGGCCCATTTCGATGTCATAGCTGGTATCGCCAACAATCACCGCATTGGGCGCATCCACCCCGGTTTCATCAAGGGCGGCCATCAACATCGCCGGATTGGGCTTTGACGGATGATTGTCGCAGGTCTGAAGCGTGACAAACCGACCTTCAAGCGCATTGCGGGCCAGAACCGCATCCAGACCACGGCGCGCCTTGCCGGTCGCAACACCACTTAGCCACTGGCGACGATCAATCTCAGTGAGAACTTCACGAACGCCGGGGAAAAGCGGTTCGTGGAAATCGGGCGTCTGACGCAGGGTAAAGAATGCGGTTTTATAGGCGGCCGTAACCGCATCAATCAGCGCATCATCGATCTTGGTCGGTGCCGCAAGCTTGGTGATGGCTTCGGGCAGGCTCAGACCAATGATTGTGCGGGTATTTTCAAGCCCCGGGCAGTCCAGCCCATGCTGGGCAAAGGCATGATCCATGCAATGCGCAATCGCATGCTGGCTGTCAACAAGGGTGCCGTCGCAATCAAATACAACAAGTCTGAGCGGGTCGTTGGCCATGTGGGGTCTTTCATCCTGTAATTCGGAAAGCCAGAACCTAATCCAAAGAGGACCAAAGATCGAGTCCCGCACATCTGCAATGCAGAACCATTTTGCGCATCCCCGGAAGCATCAGAAACCACAGACAAATTTCGATCCGCTTCCGATCACCTTAAAGGCGCGATATTATGATCGTCTGGCCTTTAACAGCGGAGGCAGAAAGATGCTCACTCTTCGTGATTGTATTGATTTCAGCGATCTTAAGGAGGAAGAGATTCTCGCCATTGCCGAGTGTGAGCAGGTTCCAATTGTAACCGCCTTGGAGGAAGGCGAAAGCATGGTCCACACATCGCAAGGCCGAAAACGCATTGCGATTATGATCAAAAGCCAGGCCGAAATCTGTGAACGATCGGGAAATACGGTTCATGCCCAGCATCTGAACCGGGTGCATGATGCGTTCATCCAGCGTTTCGGAAAACACTAATCACCGCTGATACCTTACGAATGTCATTCAACGCCTTTTGGTCTTGACCTCTGACAGGGACGAAAAAGCCGACGCACTGCGTCGGCTTTTCGCGGTTTTAGGGCTTGGTCAATCCGGCGTTATTTCTTACGCGCACGCGACGGCTTGGCCTTTGGTTTCGGCTTTTCTTCCTTCTCGCGGTGAATTTCCGGGGTCAGGAATTTGGTCGGCGTTTTCGGATCGAAGTTAAGCGCTTTAAGGCTTTCGGCAAAATGCGGCGGTACCGGTGCTTCGATCACCACGCGATGACCGGTCACCGGGTGTGGGAAATCGATCGCACGTGCATGCAGATGCATCTGGTTTGAAAGCCCATCAAGGAATGCTTTCGCCCCACCATATTTACCATCGCCCAAAATCGGGCATTCGATGGCTTCGCAGTGTACGCGCAGCTGGTGGGTACGACCGGTCAGCGGCGACAGGGCAAGCCATGCTGCCTTGCGACCCGCACGGTGGAGCTGACGGAAGATACTTTGGGCTGATTTGCCCTGTTTCTCGTCAATCACCATCTTTTCCCCGCCCTTGCCAGCAAGCTTGGCAAGCGGTGCGTCAATCAGGCCTTCGCGTTCTGCCGGTGCACCGGCAACCAGCGCCCAATAAAGCTTGCGGGTTGATTTGTCCTTGAACGCCTTGGTCAGCGCATGGGCAGCTGACGCCGAACGCGCCAAAAGCAGAACACCACTGGTGTCCTTATCAAGGCGGTGCACCAGCTTCGGGCGTTCCTTGCTGTCAAGTTTCAGCGCATCAAGCATGCCATCGACATGAAGACTGGTGTTGGTCCCGCCCTGAACAGCAAGACCGGCCGGCTTGTTGATCGCCAGAACGACTTCGTCATAGAAAATGACGGAATCGCGCAATGCCTGAAGCTCTTCTTCGCTGGCATCCGATTTTGACGGGCCCACCTGTTTGCGCTGCTGAACTTCGGCCGGGTTATAGGCGTAGTTACCACCTTCTTCGGCCCATGGGCCAACACCGCCACCCGACATCACCGGAAGCGGCGGAACGCGGATTTCCTGGCCCGGCTCAACACGCTGGTTGGCCTTGGCACGTTTGCCGTCAACGCGGATCTGACCGCCACGCAGGAACTTTTGAACCTGCCCGAAGGTAAATTCAGGACAGTTGCGCTTGAACCAGCGATCAAGCCGAATATCGGCTTCGTCAGCTTTGACCTTGCGCAGAGTGACACCACTCATTGCAGAATACCCCTTACCAGCGCAAACGCGCCAAACAACGCAGATATACCAACCACGACGGAAACAATCACATACAGGGCCGCCAAGCCCATATTGCCCCGTTCATATAGGGTCGCCACATCCAGCGAAAAAGTCGAAAAAGTTGTAAACGCCCCCAGAAAGCCGGTCACGAGGAGTGCGCGCATCTCTGGTCCCATGGAAAGTTTCAGGGCCGAGACTTCGATCAACACCCCCATCAGGAACGAACCAACGATATTGACCGTTATGGTTCCCCAGGGAAATCCATTACCGAGCATGGAGCCCATCATGACTGACACACTGTGACGTGCGACCGCACCAATGGCGCCGCCCAAAGCAATGGAAGCGATTAACAACGGTGAAAATTGCATGGCGCGGAACCTATTCTTTCAAACATCAAAAGTCACGTGTGAAAACGGCATGGGGCCATGGCAATAACAGGGCCCATCAAATGGCATCTGGACGCCAACACACGGATCCATCAAAGATCCGCACATCATAATTGATTTCAACTATTTAGCCCGCCTGCCCCATTCTGGCAATCACATCGGAAATCCACGCACGTGTGCGTTTCTCGTTTTGCTGGATGTCATCAAGGCCATAAACCGATTGGGCAAACAGGCAAAAGGTAATCTCATTGCCGGTTTCAGGCAGGATCAATTCGACCTCAACCCAATCGGGGAAATGAAATACCGGGCTGCGCGCGAGGAAATAAAGCCGTCCGGGTTCCGATCCGGCAATGCCACTCATCAATGTCATGCCATGGGCCGGTGCTGTTTCGACCAGAAGGTCGGTCAGGGTTGAAACAGCCGTCTCGAACTTGGGGCTTTCCATTCGGCGGTCAGTTTTTGGGGATCGGTCTGCGGGGCAGACGATGAAATAATTCCGGCTTTGCGGGACGCTTGCATCCGGGGCAAAGGTGAAATTGGGTGGGTCGCCCGCCGGCAGCATATGGTCAATCAATCCGGTAAACCGGATGACGACAAATATCCCTGCCAGAACCACAAGTCCCCATATCGCAAACATAATCAGCCGTCTCAATCGCACCACCTGTCTGCCTGTAAGCGCCATCCAGTGTAACCGGCGCGTTCATAGGAAACCACAATAGTACGGAAACAAACAGAATCAAAATGCCCGACCGGGGAAACAGTCGGGCATCATTTGTGCTAAACGCGGAACCCAGCAAAGCGGGGGGGGATATGTTACTTTTGCTGTGTCCCGGTCTTGCAAGACGTCGGGAGACGAAACTTGTTAGGCAACAGCTGGAAGTTCAACCGCTTCGACATTGGCGATTGCGCGTTGCATGGCTTCTTCGGCGTTCACCGCAAAACCAGATGCATTGATGATTTCAACATCCGTAATGCCGATGAAACCAAGAACCTGTTTCAAAAATGGGGTCGCAAAATCAGCCGGGCTGTTGACCGGCGTGCCACCAGTTGCAACAACAACGTAGGCTTTCTTGCCAGTCAGAAGACCAACCGGACCGTTTTCGGTGTACTGGAAAGTCACACCTACGCGGGCGATCAGGTCAACCCAGGCTTTAAGCGTGGACGGAACCGAGAAGTTGTACATCGGTGCGCCGATAACAAGGATGTCGGCAGCCTGAACTTCGGCAACCATTTTGTCAGAAACAGCAATGACGGATTTCTGTGCGTCAGAGCGGCTTTCTTCCGGGGTGTAGAAGGCACCGACGGTTTCACCGGTCAGTGCAGAGATTTCCGCTGCATTGGCGTCACGATCGGTAACGGTCGCGGACGGGTTGGCAGCAACAATGCGTTCGATCAGTTTGGACGCGATCTGGCGGGAGTTCGAGTTCTCACCGTTCACAGATGCATTCACGTGCAGAATATGGGTCATTTGAGGTCTCCAAATGCGTGTTCGTTTGTTGACCTGAAATTACCGCTGATCGCGCCGCTTGTTTACCCAGAGAGTTTTCACCAGATTGTTTCCAAAACGATACCCAATCGCGCATCAATTGCTTTGATTGTTTTTCTTTTGACGTTCTGCGCGCAGCCGTTCGAAATACTCCACACGCTTTTTAAGATCACGTTCAAAACCGCGTTCGACCGGCTCATAGAAATTCTGACGGCGCATGCCTTCGGGGAAATAGTTCTGCCCGGAAAAACCGTCTTCCTGATCATGGTCATAGGCATAGCCCGTGCCATAACCGATATCCTTCATCAGTTTGGTCGGCGCATTAAGGATATGGGCGGGTGGCATCAGCGATCCGGTTTCACGCGCGATCTTGAGCGACCTTTTATACGCCGAGTATCCGGCATTTGATTTCGGTGCCAAGGCCAGATAGATCACGGCTTGCGCCAAGGCAAGCTCCCCTTCCGGACTGCCAAGCCTTTCATAAGACTCCCACGCACCAATGCAAAACTGCTGGGCCTGCGGATCGGCAAGACCGATATCCTCAACCGCCATGCGCGTCAAACGGCGCGCAAGGAACTTCGGATCCTCGCCACCGGCCAGCATACGGTTAAACCAATAAAGGGCTGCATCCGGATCTGATCCACGAATGGATTTATGCAAGGCACTGATCAGATTGTAATGACTGTCATCGCCCTTGTCATAAAGCGGCATACGCTTTTGCACAGTTCGGGCAAGCTCGGCCACACCGAGCGGGCCATCATCACTGGGCGGCATCAGAAATAGTTCTTCGGCAAGGTTGAGGCAATAACGGCCATCGCCATCGGCCATGGCGCGCAACGTTTCGCGCGCCTCTGGCGTTACGGGCAGCTCGAAACCCATTTCCTTTTCTGCCCGTACCAGAAGCTCTTCAAGGCCCTGATCATCCAGCCGCTTAAGCACCAGCACCTGACAGCGTGACAGAAGTGCTGCATTGAGCTCAAAGGACGGGTTTTCGGTGGTCGCCCCGATCAGCGTAATGGTGCCATCTTCGACATAGGGAAGGAAACTGTCTTGTTGCGCCTTGTTGAAACGATGGATTTCATCGATGAACAGAAGTGTTGCACCGCCAGTGGAACGGCGACCGCGCGCACGTTCAAACACCTTGCGTAGATCAGCAACGCCGGAAAAGATCGCTGAAAGCGGTTCGAACGCCATGTCAGCAACATCAGCCATCAGCCGCGCCAAAGTGGTTTTGCCACAGCCCGGCGGCCCCCACAGGATCACCGACGGCACTCGGCCGGTCTTGATCATGCGAGTGATTGGGCCATCATCACCAAACAGATGTCCCTGCCCGACAACTTCATCAAGCTTGGCGGGGCGCAGTCTGTCGGCCAAAGGGCGCGATACCTGACTTTCAAACAGGGAAACCATGAAGCGTCATCGTGATGGTGAAAAGATTGGGGCAGCGATGCTGCGAAAAGTAACATGCTGATGACATTGATGACAGACGAAACATCGGCAATTGACGGCCCCATCAGCCGGGCATAGCTTTCTGCCCGATTTACCGACAAGATAGAACCGCGCGCACCACGCCAAACAGCAGAAGTGACCGATTGTGAGGTTTGACACCCCCCGCCCAGCTTTCCCGCTCTGCCCCACACATCGGGGCATGGCATGAGCATTCCAGCACGCCCATCAAAACTGCCCATCGTTCTGGGGCTTGGCACCGGACAAACCCTTGCGTTTGGGACGACACTGTATCTTCCGGCCATTCTGGCCGAGCCGATGGCGATTGAGCTTGGCATTCCGCCGGGCTGGGCATTTGGTGCCTTTTCCCTGGCACTGATATTTGCCGCCATTTTGGGGCCGTCGGCAGGTGCGCGGATTGATCAGTTTGGCGGGCGGACCATTCTTGCGATCTCAAGCCTGATCTTTGCCGCTGGTCTTGCCCTGTTGGGGATGTCTGACAGCCTTGTCATGATGTGTCTGGCCTGGTGCGTGATTGGTATTGGCATGTCGATGGGGCTTTATGAGTCGGCCTTTGCGACGCTCAGCTGGATATTCGGCCATGACGCGCGCGGACCGATTACCGGCATTACCCTCATTGCGGGGTTTGCCAGTACGATTTGTTGGCCGATCACAGCCGGGCTTGAGGCCGAATTTGGCTGGCGCGTAGCATGTTATTTCTGGGCCGCGATGCATATCGTCCTTGGCCTGCCCTTAAATCTGTTTTTGATCCCCAGAACCAAGCAACAAACCGCATCAAGTAGCATTGATGGCGATCTTGCGACAAAGCCATCCCCTGCCCCAACCAAGCTTGCGCGGAAGGATATCCTGAACGCACCGATGATCCTGTTGGCCGTTGTGTTTGCTGCAAGCTGGTTTACCGCAACCGCGATGGCGGCACATTTGCCGCGTCTTTTGCAAATATCTGGCATGGATGCCACGGGTGCGCTGATTGCGGCATCCTTGGTCGGACCGGCACAGGTGGCAGGTCGGTTGTTGGAGTTCGGGTTGCTTAAAAAGATGCATCCGCTGATTTCGTCACGCTTGTCCGCCCTTACTCATCCGATTGGCGCGGTCTTGCTGCTGGTGTTTGGCGGGCCTGTCGGGATGCTGTTTACCAGCCTGCATGGGGTTGGTAACGGGATCCTCACCATCGCCAAAGGAACTCTGCCATTGGCCATCTTTGGCCCCAATGGTTATGGCGCACGCCAAGGCTTCATCATGGCGCCATCGCGCTTTGCCCAGGCTGCGGCACCGTTTCTGTTTGGTCTTCTGATCGATGATTACGGGCAGTACGCCATTTTCCTGACCATCGCCCTTGGGCTGGTGACATTTGCCGCCCTGATGATGTTGCGGCATGGCAAGGCATCCTAGCACGCGATCATGTGCAAACGACAAAGGGCGCGACACCAATGGCATCGCGCCCTTTTTAAATTTGACCGAAGGCTGGCTTAGAGGGTGAATTCCCCGGTCAGGATTTTGCCATCGCGTTTAACAGCAATCTTCCAATCGCGACCGCGCTCACCAGCACGCACAACTTCTTTGAGGCGCGCGACGCTATCTATCGGCTCCCCATTGACTTCAACGATATAATCACCGGCCTGCAGACGGGTGCGACGCGCAAGGCTATCGCGGGCCACGGCCAGGATCATGACGCCCTGCGTCAGGGTATCGACGCCAAGCTCGTCGGCCAGTGCCGGGTTCATATTGGCGATCTTGGTGCCACTGAACGGGTTCGTGCCATCAATAATGCTTTCATCGCGTGCCGGTAGCTCCGGGGCGACTTCAAGCGGCATGGCAAGCTTGGTTTCAACACCACGGCGCAGCACGGAAAGCTCTGCTTTGCCATCAAGCTCCAGGGTGGCAATACGGAATTTAAGTTCATTCGGGTTATCGACCGGAAGGCCGTTTACCGCAATCACCACGTCCCCGGAACGCAAATCACCACGATCAGCCGGGCTGCCATCACGGACCTTGTTGATCAAAACACCATGCGGGCGATCAAGTTCCAGCGATGCCGCCAAATCAGCCGTCACCGCCTGCCCGGCAGCACCCAGCCATGGACGACGCAAATCACCACTGATCAAACCGCGCATCACGACCTTGACCATATTGGCTGGCACCGCAAAGCCGATACCGTTGGAACCGCCAGACTTGGTGAAGATTGCCGAGTTCACACCAATCAGCTTGCCATCAATATCAACCAGCGCCCCGCCGGAGTTACCAGGGTTAATTGCGGCATCGGTCTGAATGAAGGATTGATAATCCTGTCCGGTCACACCGGCACGGGCCAATGCGGAAACAATCCCGCTTGTGACGGTTTGACCAACGCCAAACGGGTTGCCGATCGCCAGCACAAGATCGCCGACTTCAACCGCATCGGAATCGCCAAACGGAATGGCGGGAAGTTCACGTTCAACTGCGCGCAGTTTCAACACCGCCAAATCAGTACGTTCGTCAGACCCTACAAGGTCGGCATCAAATTCACGGTTATCATGCAAGACAACGCGGATTTCACTCGCCCCATCAATCACGTGATGGTTGGTAACGACCGTCCCATCGCTTGAAACAATCACGCCTGAGCCAAGAGACCGTTCGACGCGCTGGCGCGGTGCGCCAAAGGCACCGTTGAAACGATCGCCAAAGAACTGCTTGAAGAATGGGTCGTTGAAGAATGGCGTACGCTGGCGCTCGGACACGACTTTCTTGGTATAGATATTAACGACCGCCGGTGCGGTCTGTTTGACCAATGGCGAAAGCGACATCTTGATTTCGGTCTGACTCGACGGCAGGCGCCGATCAACCGCAACTTCATCGCTTTGGGCATGGGCCGTGTTGGTCACACCGGCAATTGCGGTCATGCTGATCATCGCAATTGTCACAATGGTCGAAATCCATTTTGCCTGCACGTCGCACTCTCTTCTTCAAGGTGGTGGTTATAGACCGGCTTTGATTGGCATCGTCAGAACGGCTTGGCATTGCGGGATGCCGAGCGGGCTGACCGATACCTCAATTAGGGAATTTAGACCTTACGCGCAACCTTGGCAGAAATATGAACAAAGTGGCATATGGCCCGACAATGTCATTTAGGCAAAAGAAAACGGGCGACACCGTTAGGTATCGCCCGTTTCTGTTTCTTAAAGGCCGAAACGCTACTTATTCAGCAGCAGCTTCTTCGCCTTCGCCCTCTGCTTCGAGGCGAGCACGGTCTTCCGCGCCTTTTGCTTCGACGTTGCGATCGACAAGTTCAATCACAGCTACCGGAGCCGCATCGCCGTAACGGAAGCCGGCCTTGAGAACGCGGGTGTAACCACCCGAACGCTCTTTGTAGCGGTCAGCGATTTCGCCGAACAGCTTGGCAACAACTTTATCGTCACGCAGGATCGAAATGGCCTGACGGCGTGCATGCAGGTCGCCCCGCTTGCCCAGCGTAATCAGTTTTTCGACATACGGGCGAAGATCCTTGGCCTTCGGAAGAGTGGTTTTGATCTGCTCGTGGGTGAGCAGCGAAACTGCCATGTTGGCAAACATCGCCTTACGATGGGACGAAGTACGATTAAGCTTACGGCCTTGCATACCGTGACGCATGGTAACTCTCCTAAATAGCCTGGCTTCGCTCACGAAACCGATTGTAAAACCGCGCCGCCACCCTGATCACTTTCAATGAAAGGCCAGGTTATGCACGTGCGGTGTGGGCAACTCGCCCGCCGGACGCCCAAACAACTGGGTTATCCGGTTTGGAACATAAATGTTCCGATAACAGCCCGAAGGCCGAAGACCCGTTCTTAGAACGGATCTTCGAACTTGCGAGCAAGTTCTTCGATGTTTTCCGGCGGCCAACCGCCGACTTCCATACCGAGATGCAGGCCCATCTGAGCCAGTACGTCTTTGATTTCGTTCAGCGACTTACGGCCGAAGTTCGGCGTACGGAGCATTTCTGCTTCGGTCTTCTGAACAAGATCACCGATATAGATGATGTTGTCGTTCTTCAGGCAGTTCGCCGAACGTACCGACAGTTCAAGCTCGTCAACCTTACGAAGAAGGTTACGGTTGAACGGCAGTTCGTCTTCTTTCTTCTCTTCGACAACCGCTTCCGGCTCTTCGAAGTTGACGAACAGAGACAGCTGGTCCTGGAGGATACGGGCAGCAAGTGCAACCGAGTCTTCCGGGGTCAGCGCGCCGTTGGTTTCAACGGTCAGCGACAGCTTGTCAAAATCGGTATCCTGACCAACACGGGTGTTTTCCACCTTGTAGGCCACTTTACGGATCGGGCTGAAAATCGCATCAATCGGAATAAGACCGATCGGCGCATCCGAAGAGCTGTGCGAGCTTGCTGCAACATAGCCTTTACCGTTATCAACGGTGAATTCGATGTTGAGCGTTGCACCATCGTCAAGATGGCAAAGCTCGAGATCCGGGTTAAGGATTTCGATATCCGCACCGGTTTCGATCTGACCTGCGGTGACGGCACCCGGGCCGGTCGCCTTCAGAGCCATTTTCTTCGGACCTTCAGCATGCATACGCACGCCCATGGTCTTGATGTTCAGGATGATGTCGGTAACATCTTCACGCACACCCGGAATCGACGAAAATTCGTGCAATACACCGTCGATCTGGATCGCAGTCACCGCCGAACCCTGGAGCGACGACAGCAGAATGCGACGCAGCGCGTTACCCAGAGTCTGACCAAAACCGCGCTCCAGCGGTTCCGCCACGATCGTACCAACGCGGCTGGCATCAGTACCCGGAGTAACATCAAGCTTCGTCGGCTTAATCAGTTCCTGCCAGTTCTTTTGAATCACGAGACCCACCTTCGCAACTGGAGCCTATGGTAAGGAGGGCATGAAAAATGCCCTCGCGAGAAACGCGAAGAGGCCCGGTGTACCCGGGCCCAAACGCGGGGTCGTCCGCAAAGATCGACGCGATTAGACGCGACGACGTTTACGCGGACGGCAACCGTTGTGCGGAATCGGCGTTACGTCTTTGATCGACGTAATGGTGAAACCGACAGCCTGAAGCGCACGCAGTGCAGATTCACGTCCCGAACCCGGGCCTTTAACCTGTACTTCGAGGGTTTTCATACCGTGTTCAGCAGCTTTTTTACCTGCGTCTTCGGCAGCCATCTGTGCAGCATACGGAGTCGATTTACGCGAACCGCGGAAACCCATACCACCAGCGGTCGACCAGGAAATGGTGTTACCCTGAACGTCGGTGATGGTGATCATGGTGTTGTTGAAGGTCGCGTTTACGTGCGCGATACCGTTCGTAATGTTCTTGCGCTCGCGGCGACGCACGCGAGTCTGAGGAGCTTTCGCCATTGTCGTTCCCCTACCTTACTTCTTCTTGCCAGCAATCGGCTTAGCCGGGCCCTTACGGGTGCGAGCGTTGGTGTGGGTACGCTGACCGCGTACCGGGAGACCGCGACGATGACGCAGGCCGCGATAGCAACCCAGGTCCATCAGACGTTTAATGTTCATTGCGGTTTCACGACGAAGGTCGCCTTCAACGGTGTAATCAGCGTCGATGACTTCACGAACCTTCAGCACCTGGTCATCAGAAAGCTGATGAACGCGGGTGGTGGATTCGATACCAACCTTTGCGCAAATTTCTTTGGCTTTAGCCGGGCCAATACCGGTGATGTAGGTAAGCGCAATCACGACGCGCTTCGCGGTCGGGATGTTTACGCCAGCAATACGAGCCACTATGTGAACTCCTGTTTCCTGTTAACAAACCCAAGGGCAGATCCGGTAGGGTAGGACGCTGCAAAAGCGGGCCAGCATTACTGCCAACCCGCCAGCAAAAAAACGCCCTGCCCGGGAAATTACCCCAGGATGGCTTCAATCTCGCGCGTAACTTCGTCGATTTCGGCCATCCCGTCAACTGTTTTCAGCTTACCGACCTTTTCATAGTAAGGAATGATCGGTGCTGTCTGCTTGTGATAAGCTTCCAGTCGCGAGGTAACCGTCTCGGCGTTGTCATCTGCACGGCGTTTGAATTCAGTGCCCGAACATACGTCACAGACACCTTCTTCAGCGGGTTTCTGGAACTCGTCATGATATCCCTGCCCGCATTTAGCGCAGGTATAGCGACCCACGACACGGGCCACCAATGCTGCATCGTCAACACGCAGTTCAATCACGTAATCAAGTGCCAGTCCTTTGGATTCCAGCATGATGTCCAAGGCTTCAGCCTGGGCCGTCGTACGCGGGAACCCGTCCAGAATGAAACCACCCTTGGTATCATCCTGGTCAAGTCGTTCAGAAATCAGACCGATCATCAGATCGTCGGATACGAGCTGGCCCGCATCCATGACTTCTTTTGCCTTCTGCCCCAGTTCCGTACCGGCAGCAACAGCTGCACGAAGCATGTCACCAGTCGACAGCTGGATCATGCCGCGTCCCGTTTCGAGACGCTTAGCCTGGGTTCCTTTCCCTGCACCGGGAGGGCCAAGAAGGATAATGTTCATTGTCGTCCCCCTGAATTCCGTGGCCGCTCTTAACGGCGGCGACCACGCAGTTTGGATTTCTTGATCAGGCCTTCATACTGATGAGCCAGCATATGAGACTGGATCTGTGCAACGGTATCCATGGTTACCGTGACAACGATCAGGAGGCTAGTCCCACCAAAGTAGAAGGGAACAGACCATTCCGCGATCAGCAGTTCCGGCAGGATACAGACGAATGCGAGATACGCTGCACCAATCACGGTCAGGCGGGTCAGAATGAAATCCAGATGATTCGCGGTATTTTTACCCGGACGGATGCCCGGAATAAAGCCACCGTGTTTCTTCAGGTTGTCTGCCGTATCTTCCGGGTTGAAAACAACCGCCGTGTAGAAGAAGGCAAAGAAGACGATCAAACCGATATAAAGCGCGATGTAAAGCGGCTGGCCACGGCCAAGCAGTGCAGTCGCAGTGGTCAACCAAGCCGGCGCATCAACGCCAGTGGTGAACTGAGCAACCGACAGCGGCATCAGCAACAGCGAGCTTGCAAAGATCGGCGGAATAACACCGGCAGTGTTGATCTTGAGCGGCAGGTGCGAGCTCTGACCTTCCATGACCTTCATGCCGACCTGGCGTTTCGGGTACTGGATCAGAACACGGCGCTGCGCACGTTCAACAAAGACGATGAAAGCAATAACTGCAATCGCCAGAACGATGATCGCGACGATAACCAGTGCGGAAATTGCACCGGTACGGCCAAGTTCGAGGGTACCGGCGATCGCGCTCGGAAGACCTGCGACGATACCGGCAAAGATGATCAGCGAAATACCGTTACCGATGCCGCGCTGGGTGATCTGCTCACCAAGCCACATCAGGAACATGGTGCCACCAACAAGCGTGATCACGGCGGTCAAACGGAAGAACATGCCCGGATCATGAACAGCAGCACCGGTCGAACCGGTCATGCTTTCCAGACCAACAGCAATGCCCCACGCCTGAACCGTTGCGATCAGAACTGTAAGGTAGCGGGTATATTGATTAATTTTTTTGCGCCCCTGCTCGCCTTCTTTCTTGAGCTGCTCAAGCGTTGGCGAAACAGTCGTCATCAGCTGAATGATGATCGAGGCCGAGATATACGGCATGATATTCAGCGCAAAGATCGTCATACGACCCAGCGCACCACCGGCGAACATGTCAAACATGCCCAGAACGCCACCCGCATTCTGACGGAAAATGTCAGCAAGAATGGACGGGTCAACACCAGGAACCGGAATATAGGTTCCAAGACGGTAAACAATAAGCGCGCCCAAAGTGAACCAGATACGCTTTTTAAGCTCGGTCGACTTCGAAAAAGCGGACCAATTCAGGTTCGCGGCAAGCTGCTCGGCGGCCGATGCCATGCACTCATCTCCCAATACACATAAACTGGAGGGTCCGGTCCCGTTAATTACTGGAACCGGACCCTCACGAAGTCATTCTAGTCTTATTCTGCGGTTTCTGCTGCAGCAACCGGAGCAAGAACTTTAACCGAACCGCCAACTTTCTCAACAGCTTCGACAGCTGCTTTGGAAGCACCGGAGATCTCGATGTTCAGTTTCGCTTTCAGTTCGCCTTTAGCGAGAAGGCGCAGACCGTCTTTCTGCGGACGGGCCAGACCTTTTTCCGCCAGAACAGCGATGGTGACATTCGCACCTTCTTCAAGAACACCGTTATCAACGGCGGTCTGAAGGGTACCAAGGTTCACAACACCGAACTGTTTCTTGAACGGGTTTTTGAAGCCGCGTTTCGGAAGACGGCGATAGACCGGCATCTGCCCGCCTTCGAAGCCATTGATGGCTACACCTGAACGGGACTTCTGACCCTTCTGACCTGCGCCAGAAGTTTTGCCTTTGCCCGAACCGATGCCGCGACCGACGCGGGTGCGCGCCTTGCGGGCACCCGGGTTATCGGCAAGTTCGTTGAGTTTCATCGTTCAACACCTTTTCGATCTGGGGTCAATCAAGCCTCGTCCACACGGACGAGGTGTTTGACCTTTGCGATCATACCGCGAACAGCTGGGGTATCTTCCAGCTCACGAGTCCGGTGCAGTTTGTTCAGGCCAAGACCAACAAGGGTCTGGCGCTGATCAGCCGGACGTCCGATCGGCGAACCCGTCTGGGTAACGCGAACGGTCGCTTTTTTCTTAGCAGCCATATCGAATTACTCCTTTTCGAGAACGGCGGCAGCAGCCGAACCGCTATCGCGACGGGCAACGACGTCACCGACTTTCAGGCCACGCTTTGCAGCGACCTGACGCGGGGAAGCACCGTTGACCAGAGCGTCAAGGGTTGCGCGGATCACGTTGTGCGGGTTGTTCGAACCGGTGCATTTGGACACAACGTCCTGAACGCCCATGGTTTCGAAAACCGCACGCATCGCACCACCTGCAATGATACCGGTACCAGCCGGAGCGGAGCGAAGGATAACCTTGCCTGCGCCGAAGTGGCCCTGGGTATCATGGTGAAGGGTACGACCTTCACGCAGCGGTACGCGGATCATGTTACGTTTAGCAGCTTCGGTTGCCTTACGGATCGCTTCCGGAACTTCACGAGCTTTGCCCGTGCCGTATCCGACGCGACCGCGCTGGTCACCGACGACTACCATTGCGGAGAAAGCAAAACGACGGCCACCCTTAACGACTTTCGCGACGCGGTTGATGCCAACCAGCTTATCGACGAGTTCGTTTTCTTCACGGGCTTTCGGCGCCTGCTGCTGTTGATTCTGGTTACGTGCCATGGTCGTGCTCCTTAGAAGTCCAGACCGCCCTCACGGGCGGCATCGGCCAGAGCTTTCACCCGGCCATGGAACAGATACCCGCCACGATCGAAGACGACCGTTTTCACACCAGCTTTGACTGCGCGCTCGGCAATAGCTTTGCCAACCAGAGCAGCGGCTTCGGCATTGCTGCCTTTCGCCTGCAGATCTTTCTCCATCGTCGAAGCAGCCACCAAGGTGGTGCCAGCGACGTCGTCGATGATCTGAGCATAGATGTGTGCGTTCGAACGGTGCACGCTGAGGCGCGGGCGACCGGCCGCTTTCTGGCGGATCGCAAAACGAACGCGACGCTTGCGGCGTTCGAATAGGCTTCTCACGTTTTTCATCGTGCCTGTCCTTACTTCTTCTTGCCTTCTTTGCGCAAGATATACTCGCCTTCGTAGCGGACACCCTTGCCTTTGTAAGGCTCCGGACCGCGCCAGCCGCGTGCATTTGCAGCGAACTGACCAACGAGCTGTTTATCTGCGCCAGAGATGGCGATAAGGGTCGGCTTTTCAGCGACGACGTTAAGACCCGCAGGGATCTCCATTTCTACGTCATGTGAGAAGCCAAGCTGCAGAACAAGGTTTTTACCCTGAACCTGCGCACGGTAACCAACACCGGTGATTTCCAATTTCTTGGTGAAACCTTCCGAAACCCCGGTAACGAGGTTCGCGATGTTCGCACGGGTGGTACCCCAAAGGGCACGAGCGCGCTTGCTATCGTTTTTCGGGTTCACGAAGATCTGGTTATCTTCCTGAGTGACGGCTACGTCCGAGGTCAGAGCCAGGTTAAGCTCACCGAGCTTGCCTTTTGCACTGATCTGCTCTTCGGTCAAGGTGATGGTAACGCCGTTAGGCACGACCACCGGATTTTTTCCTACTCGCGACATCGTTGGCCCTCCTTAGAATACCTTGCAGAGGATTTCGCCGCCGACATTCTGCTCGCGAGCCTCCTGATCCGATAGAACCCCTTTCGGAGTGGATAGGACTGCGATGCCGAGGCCGTTATATACTTTAGGAAGATCTTTGATCTTCGAGTATACGCGGCGACCCGGGGTCGAGACGCGGTCGATCTGCTTAATCACGGCATCGCCCTCAAAATATTTGAGTTCGATGGTGATTTCGCTGACGCCCTTGCGAATTTCGTTAATGTTGTAACCGCGGATGTAACCTTCGCGCTGGAGAACATCCAGCACACCGGTACGCAGTTTCGAAGCCGGCGAGACAACGCTGGATTTACCAACGCGCTGACCGTTACGGATACGCGTAAGCATATCACCGACTGGATCAGTCATCGACATGTGATGTCCTCCTTACCAGCTCGACTTCACCATGCCCGGGATCTGGCCACGCGAAGCAAGTTCGCGAAGGGCGATACGGGACAGGCGGAATTTGCGATAGACACCACGCGGGCGACCGGATACCTGGCAGCGAATACGCTGACGGATACGAGCCGAGTTACGCGGCAGCTGGGCGAGTTTCATCACAGCCACGATACGGTCCTCAGGGGACGTCTCGCGGTTTGCGATAACCGCTTTAAGGGCGGCACGCTTGGCAGCAAACTGCTTAGCCAGGCGTTCACGTTTGAGTTCACGCTCTACAGCGCTTTTCTTGGCCATGGGCCAACCTCCGTTAGTTTCCGAACGGAAGATCAAAACCCTTAAGAAGGGCAAGAGCTTCAGCGTCGGACTTAGCCGTGGTACAAATGATGATATCCATCCCGCGAACAGAGTCGACTTTGTCGTACTCTACCTCAGGAAAGACGAACTGTTCTTTCAAGCCCATGGCAAAGTTGCCACGACCATCGAAAGATTTTTTGTTCAGGCCGCGGAAGTCACGAACGCGCGGAAGCGCGATGGTGACCAGGCGGTCCAGGAACTCAAACATACGGTCGCGACGCAGGGTCACTTTACAACCGATGTTCATACCTTCACGAAGTTTGAAAGCCGCAACGGACTTTTTCGCTTTGGTGAAGACAGGCTTCTGACCGGTGATAGCAGCGAGATCCGCAGCTGCACCTTCCAGCTTTTTGCGATCTTGGGTGGCGTCGCCGACACCCATATTGATCACGATCTTTTCGAGGCGCGGAATCTCCATCGAGTTCTCGTAGGAGAACTCTTTGAGGAGTGCGTCACGCACCACTTCTTTGTAATGTTCGCGCAGGCGCGTCATTTTTCCGTCCCTCAGTTGTCGATGACTTCGCCGCTGAGCTTCGCGAAGCGAACCTTGCGACCGTCATCAAGGGTCTTGAAACCGACGCGGGTCGGCTTGTTTTCTTTCGGGTCGACAATCGCGATGTTGGAAACAGCAATTTTTGCTTCCTTCTCGACGATGCCGCCGGCATCAGCACCGGTCGGGCGCTGGTGACGTTTCACCAGGTTGATGCCCGAAACCAGAACTTTGTTCTCGGCCGGGAATGCGGCGAGAACCTCGCCGGTCTTCCCTTTGTCTTTACCCGTCAGAACAATGACGCGGTCGCCCTTTTTAATCTTGGCAGC
This sequence comes from Thalassospira sp., assembly GCA_965228275.1. Taxonomy (GTDB): domain Bacteria; phylum Pseudomonadota; class Alphaproteobacteria; order Rhodospirillales; family Thalassospiraceae; genus Thalassospira. The sequence goes on from OZ245802.1 coordinate 406,702, forward strand.
CATTACAGCACCTCCGGAGCGAGCGAAATGATCTTCATGTAACCTTTAGAACGAAGTTCACGGGTTACCGGGCCAAAAATACGCGTGCCGATCGGCTCACCGTTCGCATTAATGAGAACGGCAGCGTTGCGGTCAAAGCGGATCGCCGAGCCATCGGCACGACGGATTTCCTTTGCGGTGCGAACGATGACAGCTTTGTGAACTGCACCCTTCTTTACGCGACCGCGCGGGATGGCTTCCTTAACGGAAACCACGATAACATCACCAACGTGAGCGGTTTTGCGCTTCGAGCCGCCCAGCACCTTGATGCACTGGACGCGGCGAGCGCCGCTGTTGTCGGCGACGTCCAGATTGGACTGCATCTGGATCATGGGTTTACCCCTTGACTATGATTGGGCTGAGGACTCACTCCTCGACCACTACTTCCCAAGACTTCAACTTCGAGATCGGCTTGCATTCGCGAATGCGAACTACGTCACCCGTTTTGAAGCGGTTCTCTTCATCGTGCGCGTGGAATTTCTTCGACTTGCGCACGTACTTTTTATACAGCGGGTGCATGACCTGGCGTTCCACACGGACCACCACGGTCTTGTCGTTTTTGGTCGAAACGACTGTCCCCTGCAATACACGCCTCGGCATGTGTTGTTACTCCTCTGCGTGTCCAGTTAGGCCGCGGTCGCACCCTTCTCGTTACCGAGAAGGGTTTTGATGCGGGCGATATCACGACGGACCTGGCGGACCCGCGCAGTGTTTTCAAACTGACCAGAAGCCTGCTGGAATCGCATGTTGAACGATTCTTTACGCAGGTCCAGCAGCAGCTGTTTCAGTTCGTCAGCGCTTTTAGCGCGGAGATCAGCAATTTTCATCACTAATTACTCCCCTTCACCAAGACGAGTGACAAACTTGGTCTTGATCGGCAGCTTTGCCGACGCCAGCTCGAAAGCACGGCGTGCAAGATCCAACGGAACACCGTCGAGTTCAAACATGATCCGACCCGGTTTAACGCGTGCCGCCCAATATTCAGGCGAGCCTTTACCTTTACCCTGACGGACTTCGGCAGGCTTCTGCGAGACCGGGAGATCCGGGAAAACGCGAATCCACACACGACCCTGACGGCGGATGTGGCGGGTGATCGCACGGCGAGCCGCTTCGATCTGACGCGCCGTTATACGCTCAGGCTCCAAGGCTTTCAAGCCATAAGCGCCGAAATTAAGATCCGTACCACCCTTGGCTTCACCTTTAAGGCGGCCTTTGTGGGCTTTACGGAACTTTGTACGTTTCGGAGAAAGCATATCTGGATCTCCTTACTTACGGCCTGAACCGGTCGACTCGAGCGCTTTACGCTCAGAAGCCAACGGATCGTGTGCCATGATTTCGCCCTTGAAGATCCAGACCTTCAGACCGCAAACACCGTAGGTGGTGTGTGCTTCGGAAGTGCCATAATCAACGTCCGCACGCAGGGTGTGCAGCGGAACGCGACCTTCACGGTACCATTCGGTACGAGCGATTTCAGCGCCACCAAGACGGCCAGCAGCATTAATACGAATGCCACCAGCACCGAGACGCATTGCGTTCTGAACCGAGCGCTTCATAGCGCGACGGAACGAAACACGGCGCTCAAGCTGCTGGGCGATGTTGTCAGCGACCAGCTTGGCATCGATTTCCGGCTTGCGGATTTCGATGATGTTAACCTGCACTTCAGCATTCGCCAGTTTCTGCAGATCGTTCTTGAGCTTCTCGATGTCCTGGCCTTTTTTCCCGATAACAACGCCCGGACGAGCGGTGTGGATCGAGATGCGGGCTTTTTTCGCCGGACGTTCGATAATCACCTTCGCAACACCAGCCTGCTTGAGGCGGTCGAAGATGTACTTACGGATCGCGAGATCTTCGTGAAGAAGACCAGCGAAATCGGTCTTGTTGGCGTACCAGCGGGAATCCCAGGTACGGTTAATCCCAACGCGCAGACCGATCGGATTTACTTTCTGACCCATTACTCGGTCTCCTCACGTTCGCAAACGACGATGCGCATGTTGGAGAACGGCTTAATGATCTTGCCGACGCGACCGCGTGCACGGGCGCGCCAACGTTTCATCACGAAGGCCTTACCAACAGATGCCTCTTTAACGTAGAGACGGTCGACATCGAGCTGGTGGTTGTTCTCGGCATTAGCAATTGCCGATTCCAGCAGCTTTTTGACGTCCTGCGAAATACGTTTGTTGGAGAAGGTCAGTTCTGCCAAAGCAGCTTCTGCCTTCATTCCACGAATCGACTCGGCGACGAGGTTGAGCTTACGCGGGGAAATGCGTACTGCCCGGAGCGAAGCCGCAGCCTCGTTATCCGCCAGCCGACGGATGTCAGCTTTTTTACCCATCGTTACTTCCTCTTCGCCTTTTTGTCGGCCGCGTGACCATAGTAGGTACGGGTCGGCGAGAATTCACCGAACTTGTGACCGATCATATCTTCAGTCACCAGCACCGGCAGGAATTTCTGGCCATTGTAAACCCCAAAGGTGAGGCCTACGAATTGCGGCAGAATCGTCGAACGCCGCGACCAGGTCTTAATTACCTCATTCCGGCCTGAGGCACGGACAGTATCGGCTTTCTTAAGAAGGTATCCGTCAACAAACGGACCCTTCCAAACGGAACGCGCCATAGTCTAGCCTCCTCCGTTAGCTCTTGTGACGACGGCGCATGATGAGCGCGTCGGTCTTTTTGTTCGAGCGGGTACGTTTGCCCTTGGTAGGCTTGCCCCACGGCGTAACCGGGTGACGACCACCCGAAGTACGACCTTCACCACCACCATGCGGGTGATCGATCGGGTTCATGGCAACACCACGAACCGAAGGACGCTTGCCGAGCCAGCGATTACGGCCGGCTTTACCAAGGTTAGTGTTCTGATGGTCCGGGTTGGACACAGCACCAATGGTAGCCATGCATTCACCACGTACCAAACGTACCTCACCGGAGGACAGCTTAAGCTGGGCGTAACCCTGGTCCTTACCAACGAGCTGCACGTATGCACCCGCTGAACGTGCGATCTGACCACCTTTACCGGCTTTCAGTTCGACGTTATGGACAATGGTACCGACCGGAATGTTCTTCAGCGGTGCGGCGTTACCCGGCTTAATGTCTACGCGTTCAGCGGCAACAACGTTGTCGCCAACAGCGAGACGCTGCGGTGCGAGGATGTAGGCCAGCTCGTCGTCGGAATAGCGAACCAGTGCGATAAACGCGGTACGGTTCGGATCATATTCCAAACGTTCGACGGTACCGACGACGTCAAACTTGGTACGTTTGAAGTCGATAATACGGTAACGACGTTTGTGACCACCACCAATACGGCGGGCGGTGATACGACCAGTGTTGTTACGGCCACCGTTCTTGCGAAGACCTTCGGTCAGCGCTTTGATCGGCTTGCCCTTGTGGAGATCAGAACGATCCACGAGAACCAGCTGACGGCGACCAGGAGAGGTTGGTTTAAACTTCTTCAAAGCCATTGTCTTAGATTCCCGTAGTCACGTCGATGGACTGACCCTCTTCGAGGGTTACCATCGCTTTCTTGAAATCGCTCCGACGACCGGAAACACCGCGAAAACGCTTGGTTTTTCCTTTTACCACAGAGGTATTGACCGCCTTGACCTTCACCCCGAACAGACCTTCCACAGCAGCCTTGATCTCCGGCTTGGTGGCGTCGATCGCAACTTTGAACGCAACTGCGTTGTGTTCAGAAATCAGCGTCGACTTTTCAGTGATATGCGGGGCGCGGATGACTTCGTACATCCGCTCTTTGCTGATGATCGTCATTTGAGACGTGCCTCCAACGCTTCGACCGCACCCTTGGTCAGCACCAGGGTGTCACGGCGCAGGATGTCATAGACGTTAGCACCAACCTGCGGCAGCACGTCGATCTGCGGGATGTTGCGCGCTGCGCGTGCAAAGCCCTCATTGACCTGCGCACCGTCGATGATCAGTGCAGATTTCCAGCCGAGTTTATCGAAAACTGCGACCAGATTCTTGGTTTTGGCGTCCGAGAATTCCGCGTTATCAAGAACGATAAGCTTACCGTCCTTTGCTTTAGCCGACAGAGCGGTCTTAAGCGCGAGTTTACGGAACTTCTTGGTCAGATCGTGTGCGTGGTCGCGAACGCGCGGACCGTGCACGGTACCACCACCACGGAACTGTGCAGCCTTACGGGAACCGTGACGAGCACCGCCACTACCCTTCTGACGCACGAATTTTTTCGTGGTTGCGGAAACTTCCGACTTTTCCTTCACCTTGTGGGTACCAGCGCGGCGTTTTGCCAGCTGCCAGTTCACCATACGGTGCAGGACGTCACGACGTACTTCCAGACCAAAGATCTCTTCTGCGAGATCGATGTTGCCTGCCTTGGAAGCGTCAAGTTTAAGAATGTCGAGCTTCATGATGCTTATTCCTTATCCTCGGCGACAGCTTCTTCAGCAGCCGGGGCAGCACCCTTAAGCGCGGCCGGGAACGGAAGACCTTCCGGTGCAGCACGTTTCACGGCATCCTTAACAAGGACGTATGCGCCCTTGTGACCCGGAACTGCACCGTGGATCAGGATCAGACCTTTGTCGGCGTCGGAAGCGACAACCTTAAGGGACTGAACCGTCACACGAGCGGCACCGAGGTGACCAGCCATCTTCTTGCCTTTGAAGACGCGGCCCGGATCCTGGCACTGACCAGTGGAACCATGCGAACGGTGCGATACAGACACACCGTGCGACGCACGAAGACCACCGAAGTTGTGACGCTTCATCGCACCGGCAAAACCTTTACCGATGGACGTGCCGATTACGTCAACGAACTGGCCTTCTACGAAATGGGTTGCAGAAAGTTCTGCACCAACTTCGATGAGGGCGTCTTCGCTAACGCGGAATTCAGCAAGTTTAGCTTTCGGCTCAACCTTGGCTTTGGCGAAGTGGCCACGCATCGGCTTGGATACGTTTTTCACTTTCGCTTTGCCATAACCAAGCTGAACAGCGACGTAGCCGTCGTTGTCATTGGTACGGTTGGCGACGACCTGAAGATCTTCGACCTTCAGAACGGTTACAGGAAGGTGGGAACCATCGTCCTGGAAGACGCGGGTCATGCCGACCTTCTGGGTAATAAGTCCACTACGCATTGCGGCTTACTCCCGATTAAAGTTTGATCTCGACGTCGACGCCGGCAGCCAGATCGAGCTTCATAAGAGCATCGACGGTCTGCGGGGTCGGGTCGACAATGTCGAGAAGACGCTTGTGCGTACGGATTTCGAACTGTTCACGCGATTTCTTATCGATGTGCGGAGACCGCAGAACAGTGTATTTTTCAATGCGGGTCGGCAGCGGAATCGGGCCGCGGACCTCTGCGCCAGTGCGCTTCGCCGTATTGACGATCTCACGTGTGGACTGATCCAGCACGCGATGGTCAAACGCCTTCAGGCGAATGCGAATGTTCTGACTATCCATGTAATTATGTACCGGAGCCCTCAAAAGGACACCGGCCCCTCAACTGGAGTTGACGATTGCCGCAAAAGTGTTGCGGGCGGCCTACATAGCCGCCCGCTTCACAAAGATCAAGAGAAAAAATTACTCGATGATCTTGGCAACAACGCCCGCGCCGACGGTACGACCGCCTTCACGGATTGCGAAACGCAGACCTTCGTCCATTGCGATCGGTGCAATGAGGGTCGCGACCATCTGAACGTTGTCGCCCGGCATAACCATTTCGGTGCCAGCCGGCAGCTCGATCGAACCGGTAACGTCAGTCGTACGGAAGTAGAACTGCGGACGGTAGTTCGAGAAGAACGGCGTATGACGGCCACCTTCATCCTTGGTCAGGATGTAAGCTTCTGCTTCGAATTTGGTGTGCGGAGTGATCGAGCCGACGTGTGCCAGAACCTGGCCACGCTCAACGTCTTCACGCTTGGTACCACGGAGCAGTGCGCCGATGTTGTCGCCAGCTTCACCCTGATCGAGCAGCTTGCGGAACATTTCAACGCCGGTAACGGTGGTTTTAACGGTGTCTTTAATGCCGACGATTTCGATCTCTTCGCCAACTTTAACAACGCCGGTTTCAACACGACCGGTTACAACCGTACCACGACCCGAAATCGAGAACACGTCCTCGATCGGCATCAGGAACGGACGATCCTTCGGACGATCCGGTGCCGGGATGTACGAGTCAACTGCAGCCATCAGTTCGATGATTGCGTTTTTGCCGATTTCGTCATCGCGACCTTCCAGAGCAGCAAGAGCCGAGCCCTTGATGATCGGAATATCGTCGCCCGGGAAGTCGTAGGACGACAGAAGTTCACGGATTTCCATTTCGACGAGCTCGAGAAGCTCTTCGTCGTCGACCTGGTCAACTTTGTTCATGAAGACTACGAGAGCCGGAACACCAACCTGACGTGCGAGCAGGATGTGCTCACGGGTCTGCGGCATCGGGCCGTCTGCAGCGGAGCATACCAGGATGCCACCGTCCATCTGTGCCGCACCAGTGATCATGTTTTTAACATAGTCAGCGTGGCCCGGGCAGTCGACGTGCGCGTAGTGACGGTTCTCGGTCTCATATTCGACGTGCGCGGTCGAGATCGTGATACCACGAGCTTTCTCTTCCGGTGCTTTGTCGATCATGCTGTAGTCCTGGAACGAAGCGCCACCGGCTTCTGCCAGAACTTTGGTGATTGCTGCGGTCAGCGTGGTTTTACCGTGGTCAACGTGGCCGACGGTGCCTACGTTAACGTGCGGTTTTGTACGCTCAAACTTTTCTTTAGCCATTTCTAACTCCGTTTATTCTGGCTTGGCCTTAGCCGGCCGATTTGGCTTTGACTTCGTCCGCAACTGCCTGCGGGACGTCTGCATAGTGATCAAACTGCATCACGAACTGGGCACGGCCCTGGGACATGGAGCGCAGGTTGTTGACGTAACCGAACATGTTCGCCAGCGGTACGAACGCGTTAACAACGCGGGCAATACCACGGGAGTCCATGTCACGGACCTGGCCACGACGGCTGTTCAGGTCGCCAATGATGTCGCCCATGTATTCTTCCGGGGTCACTACTTCGACTTTCATGATCGGCTCGAGCAGCTTCGGAGAAGCTTTGCCAAGACCTTCTTTGAATGCTGCGCGAGCAGCGATTTCGAAGGCCATGACGCTCGAGTCAACGTCGTGGTAGGCACCGTCGGTCAATTTGATCGACAAGTCGGTTACCGGGAAGCCTGCGATAACACCGCTCTGCAGCGAGCTCTCGAGACCTTTCTGAACACCCGGGATGTATTCCTTCGGAACGTTACCGCCAACAACGGTATCGGTGAAGGAGAAGCCCGTACCCGGTTCACCCGGGGTGAAGGTGAGCTTAATACGCGCGAACTGACCCGAACCACCCGACTGTTTCTTGTGGGTGTAGTCGATATCGACTTCTTTCGAGATGGTTTCGCGGTAAGCAACCTGCGGCGCACCAACGTTTGCTTCGACTTTGAATTCACGCTTCATACGATCGACAAGAATGTCGAGGTGAAGTTCGCCCATACCGGAAATGATGGTCTGGCCGGATTCGTGGTCGGATTTAACGCGGAACGACGGATCTTCCTGTGCAAGACGTGCAAGGGCGAGACCCATTTTCTCCTGGTCGGCTTTCGATTTCGGCTCAACAGCGATCTCGATAACCGGATCCGGGAATTCCATGCGCTCAAGGATGATCGGCTTGGCCGGGTCACAAAGGGTATCACCAGTGGTGGTGTCTTTGAGACCAACCAGAGCAACGATGTCGCCCGAGCAAGCGTATTTGATTTCTTCACGGTTGTTCGAATGCATAAGAAGCATACGACCGATACGTTCTTTCTTCTCTTTAACAGAGTTCAGAACATACGAACCGGAATCGAGAACACCGGAGTAAATACGTGCGAAGGTCAGCGAACCAACAAACGGGTCAGACATGATCTTGAACGCAAGAGCCGAGAACGGTGCTTCATCGGTCAGCGGACGGGAATCCGGCTCATCTTCGGTGTTCGGCTTAACGCCACGAACGTCGGAGATGTCGTCCGGAGCCGGCATGTAGTCGACAACGGCATCAAGAAGCGGCTGAACGCCTTTGTTCTTGAACGCGGTACCCAGAAGGACCGGAACCAGGTTACCAGCAATGGTACCCTTACGGATGCACTTCTTGATCACTTCCTCGGACGGCATTTCGCCTTCGAGGTAAGCTTCCATGGCAGCTTCGTCGCACTCAACAGCTTGCTCGATCAGAGATTCACGGTATTCCGCAGCCTGGTCAGCAAGGGAGTCACGGATGTCGCGATATTCGAATTCTGCACCAAGGCTTTCGTCTTTCCAGACGATTTCCTTGTTGCGAACCAGATCGATGACACCTTCGAATTCACCTTCGGAACCGATCGGCAGCTGCATGACAGCAGCATTCGCGCCGAGGCGTTCCTTGATCATTTCGACGCAACGGAAGAAGTCCGCACCGGTACGGTCCATTTTGTTGACAAAGCACATACGCGGTACGTGGTATTTGTCAGCCTGGCGCCACACGGTTTCGGTCTGCGGCTCAACGCCGGAAACGGCGTCGAAAACTGCGCAGGCACCATCGAGAACACGAAGCGAACGTTCAACTTCAATGGTGAAGTCAACGTGGCCCGGGGTATCGATGATGTTCACACGGTGGTCGTTCCAGAAGCAGGTGGTTGCAGCAGACGTAATCGTAATGCCGCGTTCCTGTTCCTGTTCCATCCAGTCCATGGTAGCGGCGCCGTCATGGACTTCGCCGATTTTGTAGGACTTGCCGGTGTAGAAAAGAATTCGCTCGGTGGTCGTGGTTTTACCAGCATCAATGTGTGCCATGATGCCAATGTTACGATACCGAGAGATCGGAGTACGTTGTACCATAATCGACTCTTGATCTTGAGGTCTGAATTACCAGCGATAATGAGCGAAAGCTTTGTTAGCTTCAGCCATACGGTGGGTGTCTTCGCGCTTCTTGACAGCGGTGCCACGGTTGTTGGCAGCGTCCATCAATTCACCGGCGAGACGACCGATCATGGTCGTTTCGGAACGCTTGCGAGCAGCGTCAACCAGCCAACGAATGGCCAGAGCCTGACGACGCTCGGAACGAACTTCAACCGGAACCTGGTAAGTAGCACCGCCAACACGACGCGAGCGAACTTCAACGTTCGGCTTCACGTTGTCCATGGCTTCATGGAACTGAGCGACCGGATCGGCGCCTTTGCCTTCCATGACTTCGAGTGCACCATAAACGATTTTCTCAGCTGCGGATTTTTTACCGTCCAGCATAAGGCCGTTCATGAATTTGGTCAGAACCTTATCGCCATATTTGGCATCAGGCAAAACTTCGCGCTTTTCAGCAGCGTGACGACGTGACATCTGAGCTGCTCCTTATTTCGGACGCTTCGCGCCGTATTTCGAACGGCGTTGCTTACGGTCTTTGACACCCTGCGTATCGAGGGTACCGCGAATGATGTGGTAACGAACACCCGGCAAATCTTTTACACGGCCGCCGCGGATCATCACGACAGAGTGCTCTTGCAGGTTGTGGCCTTCACCCGGGATGTAGGAAGTTACTTCGTAACCGTTGGTCAAACGGACACGAGCAACTTTACGAAGTGCCGAGTTCGGCTTCTTCGGGGTGGTGGTGTAAACACGGGTGCAAACGCCGCGTTTCTGCGGGCATGCTTCCAGTGCCGGAACCATATCGCGCTGGGTGCGCGGAGTCCGCGACTTGCGGATCAACTGGTTAATAGTGGGCATTAACTTTCCCTTTTACTTCAACGGACGCCACTAGGGCGTTGCTCTTATCGACGCACGACGAGCGACCACGCGTCTTCATACTGGGTATGAAAACACGCGCGGACGCCCATAAATGCAGGAGTTCCTGCCTCGACGGCCGTCAGAGTCGCACTCAAGCGATGGGGGGCGAAAACCGCCCGCTACCGCACAAAACGGTACCGGCACAGTTACACCCCCCTAGATTCGGTGGGCGCATACTAGTGACGGCCCCCTTTTGCGTCAAGCAAAACCCTCTGGACCTTCGAGTTGGCGCTTCAAACGCCGAGACGAACCGGTGCGTCGATAAGAGTTCCGGTTCGCCTCTGATTCTTTAACTGTCTGACGCGACGAACTTATTCGCCTGCAGGCAGTGATGCGGTGTCGGCATCGGCCTGCGGGCCGAAGTTGTCGCCGATTTCTTCTTCTGCTTCGATCTGGACCGATTTGTCGCGTTCGGCAGCCAGTGCACGGAAGCGGTTCATCACCGCACCGGTACCGGCCGGGATCAAACGACCCACGATGACGTTCTCTTTCAGACCGATAAGGGTATCGGTTTTGCCCGAAACTGCTGCTTCGGTAAGAACGCGCGTGGTTTCCTGGAACGACGCGGCCGAAATGAAGGAGTGCGTCTGGAGCGAGGCTTTGGTGATCCCCTGGAGGACCGGTGCGCCTTCGGCCAGTTCGCCGCCTTCTTTAAGAGCACGATCGTTTTCAGCATCAAAATCAACGCGGTCAATGATTTCGCCGACCAGAAGCGTGGTGTCACCCGGTTTGGTGATTTCCACTTTCTGCAGCATCTGACGAACGATGACTTCGATGTGCTTGTCGTTAATCTTAACGCCCTGCAGTCGGTAAACTTCCTGGATCTCGTTGACCAGGTAGTCTGCCAGTGCCGGAACGCCCATAACACGCAGAATATCGTGCGGAACCGGTGAACCATCGAGGAGCTGATCGCCCTTCTCGACGAAGTCGCCTTCCTGAACCGCAAGGTGTTTTCCTTTCGGGATCAGGTATTCGACCGGTTCGGTCAGGCCCGAGTCTTCCAGCGGATGCACGATCACACGACGCTTGTTCTTGTAGTCCTTGCCGAATTCGACGCGACCCGCGATATCCGCGATGATTGCGTGTTCTTTCGGTTTACGGGCTTCGAACAGCTCGGCAACACGCGGCAGACCACCGGTAATGTCACGGGTCTTCGAACCTTCACGCGGAATACGTGCGAGCACGTCACCGGCATGAACTTTCTGACCGTTCTCAACCGAGAGAATAGCGTCAACCGACAGGAAGTAACGGGCTTCAAGACCGTTATCCAGGTTGATGACCTCACCCGACTCGTTACGCAGGGTAACGCGCGGCTTAAGGTCGGACGCCTTTGGCATGCTCTTCCAGTCGATAACCGTTTTCGAGGCGATACCGGTCGCTTCGTCATAGACTTCGCGAATGGTTACGTTCTCGAGAAGGTCGACATAGTTCACATAACCTTCTTTCTCGGTGATGATCGGCAGGGTGTACGGATCCCACTCGGCCAGTTTCTGGCCACGGGTTACCTGTGCACCTTCATCGGTGAGAAGCTTCGCACCGTACGGAACGCGGTATTTCGCACGTTCACGGCCGGTCTTGTCGATCAGCAGGATCTCGAGGTTACGCGCCATAACGATATTGACGCCCGCCGAGTTCGCAACAACCGCACGGTTTTTCAGCTTCACGGTTGCATCGAAGTTCGCTTCGACACCGGAAACCTCGGCACCACGCTGCGCGGCACCACCAATGTGGAACGTACGCATCGTAAGCTGCGTACCCGGTTCACCGATCGACTGAGCAGCGATAACACCGACAGCTTCACCGATGTTGACCGTGGTACCACGTGCCAGGTCGCGACCATAGCAATGACCGCAAACGCCGGTCTCGGCATCACAGGTCAGAACCGAACGGATGCGCGCCATTTCAACGCCAGCCTTTTCGATCAGATCAAGGTGGTCTTCTTCGACCATCTCGTTCTTCGGTACGATGACTTCGCCGGTCGACGGATTTACGATCTCGTCAGCGGTGAAACGACCGAGGATACGATCAGACAGGGTTTCGATAACTTCACCGGAATCGACAACTGCTGCGATGTCGAGGCCACGATCAGTACCGCAATCATGCTGAGTGATGATGCAATCCTGGGCCACGTCAACGAGACGACGGGTAAGGTAACCCGAGTTCGCCGTTTTCAGTGCGGTATCAGCAAGACCTTTACGAGCACCGTGAGTGGAGTTGAAGTACTCCTGCACGGTCAGGCCTTCTTTAAAGTTCGAAATAATCGGCGTTTCAATGATCGAGCCGTCCGGTTTCGCCATCAGGCCACGCATAGCAGCCAGCTGACGCATCTGAGCGGCAGAACCACGGGCACCGGAGTGCGCCATCATGTAAACCGAGTTCACGTTGTCACCTTCAGCCGTTGCCGAGATGACTTTCATCATCGCTTCGGAAACGTCGTCGGTGCACTGTGACCAAGCATCAACAACCTTGTTGTATTTCTCACCACGGGTGATGAGACCATCCTGGTACTGCTGCTCGTATTCTTTGACCTTGTCGTGGGTGCCACCAACCAGCGGTTCTTTGGCATCAGGAATGATCATGTCATCCTTACCAAACGAAATACCGGCTTTACATGCCCAGTTAAAACCAAGGCCCATCATGCGGTCAGCAAAAATAACGGTCTCTTTCTGGCCACAGTGACGGTAGACGACATCGATAACGTTCGAGACGTCTTTTTTGGTGAGCAGCTTGTTGATGGTCGAGAACGGAATGCGCGGATGACGCGGCAGAAGTTCCGACAGCAACATGCGACCCGGGGTCGTAGCAACACGAACGGTGATCGGTTCGTTGTTTTCATCAACCGTGTGGTAACGGGCATTGATCTTGGAGTGCAGGTTAACAACACCCTCACCCAAGGCCTGCTCGATCTCGGCGATGTTTACAAACGACATGCCCTCGCCCGGCTGACCGTCACGCTCCATGGAGATGTAGTACAGACCAAGGACAATATCCTGCGACGGCACGATGATCGGTTTACCCGAAGCCGGCGAAAGGATGTTGTTGGTCGACATCATCAGGGTACGTGCTTCAAGCTGAGCTTCAAGCGACAGCGGTACGTGGACAGCCATCTGGTCACCGTCGAAGTCCGCGTTAAACGCAGTACAAACGAGCGGGTGCAGCTGGATGGCCTTACCTTCGATCAAAGTAGGTTCGAACGCCTGAATACCAAGACGGTGCAAGGTCGGTGCGCGGTTAAGCATGACCGGGTGTTCACGGATAACCTGCTCGAGGATATCCCAAACTTCGGCACGCTCTTTTTCCACCATGCGCTTTGCAGCTTTAATGGTGGTTGCCATCCCGTACAGTTCCAGCTTCGCGTAAACGAACGGCTTGAACAGTTCGAGTGCCATTTTCTTCGGCAGACCGCACTGATGCAGTTTCAGGTTCGGACCCACGGTAATAACGGAACGACCGGAATAGTCGACGCGTTTACCCAGAAGGTTCTGACGGAAACGACCCTGCTTACCTTTGAGCATATCCGACATCGATTTGAGCGGACGCTTGTTGGCACCAGTGATCGGACGACCGCGACGACCGTTGTCAAACAGCGCATCAACCGATTCCTGAAGCATACGTTTTTCGTTACGCACGATGATATCAGGCGCACGAAGTTCGATCAGACGCTTCAGACGGTTGTTACGGTTGATCACACGACGGTAAAGGTCGTTCAGATCCGAAGTTGCGAAACGGCCACCATCGAGCGGAACCAGCGGGCGCAGCTCTGGCGGGATAACCGGAATAACTTCAAGGATCATCCATTCCGGACGCGCGCCAGATTCTTGGAAGGCCTCAATCAGCTTGAGACGCTTGACCAGCTTCTTGCGCTTGGCTTCGGAATTGGTTTCCTTGAGGTCGAGTTTCGCGGTTTCGCGTTCTTCATCAAGGTCGATTGCCGCAAGCATATCGCGGATGGCTTCTGCACCGATACCGGCACGGAAGCTGTCTTCGCCATATTCTTCCTGGGCAGTCATATACTGGTCTTCGGACAGGAGCTCACCCATTTTAAGCGGGGTAAGGCCCGGTTCGATCACCACATAGTTTTCGAAGTACAGAATGCGCTCAAGATCCTTGAGCGTCATGTCCAGCAGCAGACCCAGACGGCTCGGCAGCGACTTCATGAACCAGATGTGGGCAACAGGTGCCGCCAGTTCGATATGGCCCATACGTTCACGACGTACTTTGGCCAGAGTCACTTCGACGCCGCATTTCTCACAGATAATGCCGCGATACTTCATACGCTTGTACTTGCCGCACAAGCATTCGTAATCCTTCACCGGACCAAAAATGCGCGCACAGAACAGGCCGTCGCGCTCCGGTTTGAAGGTCCGGTAGTTGATGGTTTCCGGTTTCTTGATCTCGCCGAAGGACCAGGAGCGGATACGCTCCGGGCTGGCAATCTGAATCCGGATCTGATCGAAGCTCTGGGTGCCCTGCGGCTGCCCGAAGATCTTCATCAACTCGTTCATAAAGGCTCTCCCGCTATGCCCGGTCTCGCCGGGTTTCGCCAATTTCAGGCCGAAAGATGCGAAATGGCGACAGAGATGCCCAAACGGGCACCTCTGTCAGCCACACACTTAATATTCGTTCTGCTCAAGTTCGACATTGAGACCAAGCGAACGGAGTTCTTTAACGAGAACGTTAAAGGATTCCGGAATGCCTGCCTCGAAGGTGTCTTCACCACGAACAATGGCTTCGTAAACCTTGGTACGGCCCGAAACGTCGTCCGACTTGACCGTAAGCATTTCCTGAAGGGTGTATGCAGCACCGTAAGCTTCGAGTGCCCACACTTCCATCTCCCCGAAACGCTGGCCACCGAACTGCGCCTTACCACCCAGCGGCTGCTGGGTAACAAGAGAGTACGGACCAATCGAACGTGCGTGGATCTTGTCGTCGACCAAGTGATGCAGTTTGAGCATGTAGATATAGCCCACTGTCACCTTGCGATGGAATTTCTCACCGGTACGACCGTCATAGAGGTCAACCTGGCCAGAACCATCAAGGCCGGCTTTTTCAAGCATACGAACAACATCAGGTTCACGAGCACCGTCGAAGACCGGGGTGGCCATCGGGACGCCGCGACGCAGGTTGTTGCCAAGCTCGATGACTTCACCATCAGACAGCTCTTTGATGCCAGCAACATATTCGTCGCCTTCATAGACATCATTAAGCTTGCTGCGCAGGTCATCCATCTCGCCACGACCGTCAGCAACAGCATCGACGAGCTCGCCGATCTGTTCGCCAAGACCACGGGAAGCCCAACCAAGGTGGGTTTCAAGGATCTGGCCGACGTTCATACGCGACGGAACACCCAGCGGGTTCAGAACGATATCGACCGGCGTACCGTCTTCGAGGTGCGGCATGTCTTCAACCGGCATAATGCGCGATACGACACCCTTGTTCCCGTGACGGCCGGCCATTTTGTCGCCCGGCTGCATCTTACGCTTAACAGCGACGAAGACTTTAACCATCTTCATGACGCCCGGCGGCAGTTCATCACCAGCCTGCAGCTTGTCGACCTTGTCGTCGAAACGAGCCTGAAGAACAGAGATCGATTCCTCGAACTGCTTTTTCAGGGCTTCGATGTCAGACATGACATTGTCATCAGCAACGGCGATTTGACGCCACAGACCACGTGCAACACCCGACAGGCTGTCTTCGGTGATCTCGCCGGTCAGGCCTTTCGGGCCATCCACGAGCTGCTGACCAAGCAGAAGGTTTTTCAAACGGCCGTAGAAGTTACGCTCAAGAATTGCGCGCTCATCGTCACGGTCCTGTGCAAGACGTTCGATTTCCGAACGCTCGATCGCCAGAGCACGTTCGTCCTTGTCAACGCCACGACGTGAGAACACGCGGACTTCAACAATGGTACCGAACTGTCCCGGCGGGACACGCAGCGACGTATCACGGACGTCGGATGCTTTTTCACCGAAGATGGCGCGCAGAAGTTTTTCTTCCGGCGTCATCGGGCTTTCGCCCTTCGGCGTTACCTTACCAACAAGGATATCGCCCGGTTTGATTTCCGCACCGATGTAGACAATGCCCGCCTCGTCGAGGTTTTTGAGCGCTTCTTCACCGACGTTCGGAATATCACGGGTGATTTCTTCCTGACCCAGCTTGGTATCGCGGGCCATGACTTCGAATTCCTCGATGTGGATCGAGGTGTAAACGTCATCACGTGCGATACGCTCGGACAGAAGGATGGAATCCTCGAAGTTGTAACCGTTCCACGGCATGAACGCGACGAGCACGTTACGGCCGAGAGCCAGTTCACCCATATCGGTACACGGACCATCCGAAATGATATCGCCCTTCTCGACGACATCGCCAACTTTCACAAGCGGACGCTGGTTGATGCAGCTGCCCTGGTTGGAACGCTGATATTTCAGCAGGGTGTAAATATCGACACCCGATTCCGAAGCGGCAATGTCACCGGTTGCGCGGATAACCATACGGGTCGCGTCAACGGATTCAACAACACCGTCACGACGTGCGATCAGGGTTGCACCCGAATCACGTGCGACAGGAACTTCCATGCCGGTACCAACATACGGAGCTTCAGAGCGGATCAGCGGAACCGCCTGACGCTGCATGTTCGAACCCATCAGTGCGCGGTTCGCGTCATCGTTCTCAAGGAACGGAATGAGCGCGGATGCGACCGATACCAGCTGCTTCGGCGAGACGTCCATAAGGTCGATCTCTTCGGAGCGGGCCATGTAGTGGTCACCGGCTTTACGGGTGTTGATCAGTTCATTCGTGAAGCTGAAATCATCGTTAAGCGGTTCGTTCGCCTGTGCGATGACATAACGGCCTTCTTCGATCGCCGAGAGGTAAATAACCTCTGCGGTGACGTTGCCGTCGACAACCTTACGATACGGGCTTTCGATAAAGCCGTACTGGTTGACACGCGCAAAGGTCGCCAGCGAGTTGATCAGACCAATGTTCGGACCTTCCGGCGTTTCAACCGGGCAGATACGACCATAGTGGGTCGGATGAACGTCACGAACTTCAAAGCCTGCACGCTCACGGGTCAAACCACCCGGGCCAAGCGCCGAAAGACGACGTTTGTGGGTAATTTCCGAAAGCGGGTTGGTCTGGTCCATGAACTGCGACAGCTGCGAGGAGCCGAAGAATTCACGTACAGCAGCCGCAACCGGCTTGGCATTGATCAGGTCATGCGGCATGACGTTGTCGATCTCGACCGAGCTCATACGCTCGCGGATCGCACGTTCCATACGCAGAAGACCAACACGGAACTGGTTTTCCATCAGCTCGCCAACCGAACGCAGACGACGGTTACCGAGGTGGTCAATATCGTCGATCTCGCCACGACCGTCTTTCAGGTCGATCAGAACACGGACGACTTCCAGAATGTCTTCGCGACGCAGGATACGAACGGTGTCTGCACATTCGAGGTTCAGACGCGCATTCATCTTCACGCGACCAACCGCGGAGAGATCGTAACGCTCTGCATCGAAGAACAGGCCCTTGAACATGGCTTCCGCACCCTCGAGGGTCGGCGGTTCGCCCGGGCGCATCACGCGATAGATGTCCACAAGGGCTTCTTCGCGGTTGCTGTTCTTGTCCAGCGCCATGGTGTTGCGCAGATACGGACCAACCTGGTTGTGGTCGATCATCAGCAGACGAACGGAATCTACACCCCATTCTTTAAGCTGCTCGAACACACCTTCGGTCAGTTCGTGACCGGCTTCTGCCAGGATCTCGCCGGTTTCGCCGTCAATGAGGTCGTCCGCCATGAACCAGCCGTTAAGCTGTTCTTCGGGAACGAGGATCTCTTTAACGCCCTGTTCGGTGATTTTGGCAGCAGAACGCTTGGTGATTTTCGAACCGGCTGCTGCAATAACTTCTCCGTTGCTTGCATCAACAAGGTCGTTAACCAGCTTCTGGCCGATATAACGATCTGCACTGAAATCGGTTACCCAACCATCTGCGGTACGGCGGTATTCAGCCGACTCATAGTAATAGTTGAGGATTTCTTCCGGGGTGAGGCCTTCGATTTCCGACGGATCGACGGAGCGCCCTTCTTCGGCACGCTGAGCACGCAGCTGTTCGGACTCTTCGTTTTCAAGAGCCATAAGCAGCGTGGTCGCCGGCAGTTTGCGGCGACGGTCAATACGGACATAAAGAATGTCTTTGGCGTCGAATTCAAAATCGAGCCAGGAACCACGATAAGGGATAACACGCGCAGCAAACAGGTATTTGCCCGAGCTGTGGCTTTTGCCTTTGTCATGGTCAAAGAAGACGCCCGGCGAGCGGTGCATCTGAGAAACGATCACACGCTCGGTGCCGTTCACGATAAAGGTACCGTGTTCGGTCATGAGCGGCATGTCGCCCATGTAAACGTCCTGCTCTTTGATATCGCGGATCGAGCGTGCGCCCGTGTCCTCGTCGATATCCCAAACAACCAGGCGCAGTGTTACACGCAGCGGTGCGGCAAAGGTCATGCCACGCTGGCGACACTCTTCGGTATCGTATTTCGGCTGCTCAAGCTCATACGAAACGAATTCAAGAGTTGCGCGTTCCGAAAAATCTTTAATCGGAAAGACGCTCTTGAACACTTCCTGGAGACCTGCATCGTCCCGCTGCTCCTGCGGGGTCCCGGTCTGCAAAAACTTATCGTAGGAATTCTTTTGAACCTCGATGAGATTCGGGAGCGGAGCGACTTCGCTGATCCGTCCAAAGCTTTTGCGGATGCGCTTTCGACCAGTAAAGGACTTATCCATCATCGTTCCTTTAATCGCGCCTCCCCACACCGTCCGAACTCGTTCGTCCCTGCCCTGTATCGCTTACGACTTGCGCAAAACGCATACAGCACAACGACGCCCGAGCCCCGTACGGGGCGGGCGTTCACTTGATTATGACCGTGGATGTGTTTTGACATCCAACTTGATTGAGATCACTGATCCCTCGGCTGTCGACGCCGTCAAAGATAACCTCTGACCTAAACGGCCTTACGTTATGTACGATTACCTTTGGCAGCGTCAACCGTTAAATTCCTGTTCGCGCCCCTGCACGGACACGGCACGATTGCCGGGGTGCACAGAGACGGAAGGGCCGGCGCCCGAAGGACGCCGACCCAAACCTTGGCAAGAAGCCGTCGATTACTTGAGTTCGACGGTTGCGCCAGCTTCTTCAAGCTGCTTCTTGATAGCTTCGGCTTCGTCTTTAGAAGCGCCTTCTTTGACGGCTTTCGGAGCGCCTTCAACCAGGTCTTTGGCTTCTTTGAGGCCAAGACCGGTGATGCCACGAACTTCTTTAATGACGTTGATTTTCTTGTCGCCAGCAGAAGCGAGAATAACGTCGAATTCGGTTTTCTCTTCTGCAGCAGCACCGGCAGCAGCGCCACCAGCAGCAGCAACAGCTACCGGAGCAGCGGCGGAAACGCCCCACTCTTCTTCGAGCATTTTGGAAAGTTCTGCAGCTTCAATAACGGTGAGCTTGGAAAGCTCTTCAACGAGTGCCTTAAGATCGGCCATTGTAATAAACTCCTAGGCTTGAACTTAGATATCTTAGATATCTGGATAATTTGGTTTACGCGGCTTCGCCTTTGTCGGCGTATGCCTTCAGCACCTGGGCGATCTGAGCCGCCGGCTTGGAGGTCAGCGTAGCGATACGCTGTGCCGGGGTCTGGATCATACCAACCAGTTTTGCACGCAGTTCGTCCAGCGACGGCAGTTCTGCCAGAGCTTTAACGCCCTGTTCATCGAGAACCTGTTCGCCGATGGCACCAGCAACAAGAACGAGCTTGTCGTTGGATTTTGCGAACTCGGAGGCTACTTTTGCGACCGATGCCGGATCAGCTGAGTAGCCAATCGCGGTCGGGCCGGTGAAGTAGTCTGCAAGACCAGCAAATTTGGTGCCTTCCAGAGCAAGTCGCGTAAGCCGGTTTTTGGTGACCTTGAAGCCCGCACCAGAAGCACGCATCTGTGCACGAAGAGCGGTGATTTCAGAAACCGTCAGACCCTTATACTGGGTGACGATTACACCTTCCGCACCTTCGAACACTTCGCGCATCTCTGCTACGAACTGTTGTTTATCATCGCGGTTCACTTTTAGTCTCCGACATTGCTTATTGCCCTGAACCCCACAAGGAGGTTCACAGACGCGACCAATCCTTTCGAACTGGTCTGTGACGCCCGTCCGTTTTGCCAGATGTCCAAGCCTTGTGTGATGCCCCGTTCGGGGAAAAACTAAGAACCGGAACCTCTGCCTATGCAGGAGATTAAGAATGGCGGATGCCATTCACCTGCAGTCTGGGACAGACAGGTAGAGAGGGCATCAAGCCCTCTCCGGTCCTGACCGATCCGAAGATCGGTCAGAATTCGAAAAACTTCTTACTTCGATGCGATATCAGCAATCGACAGCTTGACGCCAGCACCCATGGTGGAGCTGATCGCCGCGCGCTGCAGGTAGACACCTTTTGCGCCGGTCGGTTTTGCTTTAACGATCGCATCGACGAATGCTTTTGCGTTTTCGACGATCTGGTCTTCGCTGAACGAAGCTTTGCCGATACCTGCATGGACGATACCGGTTTTCTCAGCGCGGAACTGGACCTGGCCAGCTTTTGCGTCGGAAACGGCGGTAGCAACATCCATGGTAACGGTGCCGAGTTTCGGGTTCGGCATCAGGCCGCGCGGGCCGAGAACCTTACCGAGACGACCGACAACAGCCATCATGTCCGGGGTTGCAATAACGCGATCATAGTTCAGATCGCCTTTCTGCATTGCTTCCATCAGGTCTTCGGCGCCAACAGCGTCTGCACCAGCTTTCTGGGCTTCTTCTGCTTTTGCGTCTTTTGCGAAGACTGCAACGCGCATGGTTTTACCGGTACCATGCGGAAGGGAAACAACACCACGGACCATCTGGTCAGCGTGACGCGGATCAACACCGAGGTTCATTGCAATTTCGATGGTTTCATCGAATTTTGCTTTTGCGCCTTCTTTGACGAGCTTAACAGCAGCTGCAAGTTCGTACTGGGTGTTACGGTCGATGCCCTCATAGGCCTGGGCAAGGCGTTTACCAGTCTTGGCCATCGTCTTACTCCACTACCTCGAGACCCATAGCACGGGCAGAGCCCTCGATCATTGCCATCGCGCCATCAATGTCGAATGCATTGAGGTCAGCCATTTTGGCTTCTGCGATTTCTTTGACCTGTGCTTTGGTAACCTTGCCAACGTAACCTTTACCGGTGGTACCGGAACCCTTGGCGATGCCTGCTGCCTTTTTCAGGAAGTAGGATGCCGGCGGGGTTTTGGAAACGAACGAGAAGGAACGGTCGGAATACACGGTGATGACGACCGGAATCGGCATACCAGGTTCCATCTGCTGGGTAGCAGCGTTAAACGCTTTGCAGAATTCCATGATGTTCACACCGCGCTGACCAAGAGCCGGGCCGACGGGCGGCGACGGGTTGGCTTTGCCGGCGGGAATCTGCAGCTTAATATAGCCGTCGATTTTCTTCGCCATTAGAGTACCTCTTACAGAAGCGCGCGGTCCGGCCATGGCTGACCTCCCGCGCCTTGATTGCTGCCTGCGTATACAGGCAGCGACTTAAATTTTCAAGATCGTTTTTAAAGCTTCTCGACCTGGGTGTATTCCAGCTCGACCGGAGTTGAACGACCGAAGATCGAAACAGACACCTTCAGGCGTGCACGTTCTTCATCAACTCCTTCGACAACACCGTTAAACGATGCAAACGGGCCGTCGGAAACGCGTACTTCCTCGCCAACCTCGAAAGCGATGGTCGGCTTCGGACGATCAACACCTTCCTGCACCTGATGCAGAATGTGCTGAGCTTCCTTTTCGGAAATCGGCATCGGCTTACCGCGGCTACCGAGGAAGTCGGTGACCTTTGCGGTGTTTTTGACCAGATGCCAGCTCTCGTCAGTGAGATCCATCTTCAGCAGGACATAGCCCGGGAAAAACTTCCGCTCGGCATTGACCTTGGTGCCGCGACGCATCTCGACAGTTTCTTCAGTCGGAACCAGGACCTCTTCGATTTCGCCCTCAAGACCTTTCTTGATGGACTGCTCGCGGATCGACTGGGCGACCTTTTTCTCAAAGCCAGAGTGAACGTGCAATACGTACCAACGATGCGCCATATCAGCCCCCAACACCAAAGACCAGCTTAACACCCCAAGCGAGGAGCTGGTCGACAACAAAGAAGAAAACAGACGCAAGCGCGACCATTACGAATACCATGATGGTCGATACGGTCGTTTCCTTACGGGACGGCCACGAGACTTTCTTTGCCTCGGAGCGGACCTGCTGGACGAATTGTGCTGGCGACGTTTTAGCCATTGTCGGGGTTACACCGCTTTCTATTGCTTAAATTCACAACCCGGAAAGATTGGCAGGAGAGGAGGGACTCGAACCCCCGACACTCGGTTTTGGAGACCGATGCTCTACCAACTGAGCTACACTCCTACAAGATCGTCAGAAAGTTGAAAAACTTATCTTCTTTCTGGCTCATCCCCACCCGGGTGGTGGGGTGTGCGGGCGGTTTATAGCCGCCCGCACATCCAAGATCAAGCACTCAATCGTGCAAAATCTTAAAAATTATTCGATGATTTTCGCAACAACGCCCGCGCCGACGGTACGACCGCCTTCACGGATTGCGAAACGCAGACCTTCGTCCATTGCGATCGGTGCAATGAGGGTCGCGACCATCTGAACGTTGTCGCCCGGCATAACCATTTCGGTGCCAGCCGGCAGCTCGATCGAACCGGTAACGTCAGTCGTACGGAAGTAGAACTGCGGACGGTAGTTCGAGAAGAACGGCGTATGACGGCCACCTTCATCCTTGGTCAGGATGTAAGCTTCTGCTTCGAATTTGGTGTGCGGGGTGATCGAGCCAACGTGTGCCAGAACCTGGCCACGCTCAACGTCTTCACGCTTGGTACCACGGAGCAGTGCGCCGATGTTGTCGCCAGCTTCGCCCTGATCGAGCAGCTTGCGGAACATTTCAACGCCGGTAACGGTGGTTTTAACGGTGTCTTTAATGCCGACGATTTCGATCTCTTCGCCAACTTTAACAACGCCGGTTTCAACACGACCGGTTACAACCGTACCGCGACCCGAAATCGAGAACACGTCCTCGATCGGCATCAGGAACGGACGATCCTTCGGACGATCCGGTGCCGGGATGTACGAGTCAACTGCAGCCATCAGTTCGATGATTGCGTTTTTGCCGATTTCGTCATCGCGACCTTCCAGAGCAGCAAGAGCCGAGCCCTTGATGATCGGAATATCGTCGCCCGGGAAGTCGTAGGACGACAGAAGTTCACGGATTTCCATTTCGACGAGCTCGAGAAGCTCTTCGTCGTCGACCTGGTCAACTTTGTTCATGAAGACTACGAGAGCCGGAACACCGACCTGACGTGCGAGCAGGATGTGCTCACGGGTCTGCGGCATCGGGCCGTCTGCAGCGGAGCATACCAGGATGCCACCGTCCATCTGTGCCGCACCAGTGATCATGTTCTTGACATAGTCAGCGTGGCCCGGGCAGTCGACGTGCGCGTAGTGACGGTTCTCGGTCTCATATTCGACGTGCGCGGTCGAGATCGTGATACCACGAGCTTTCTCTTCCGGGGCTTTGTCGATCATGCTGTAGTCCTGGAACGAAGCGCCACCGGCTTCTGCCAGAACTTTGGTGATTGCTGCGGTCAGCGTGGTTTTACCGTGGTCAACGTGGCCGACGGTGCCTACGTTAACGTGCGGTTTTGTACGCTCAAACTTTTCCTTGGCCATTGCCCTCAGATCCTATATCCGAACCAAAAAAACACGTAGAAACCCACCGCACGAGCCGACGGGTTGCATCATAAAATTGGAGCGGGTGAAGGGAATCGAACCCTCGTCGTAAGCTTGGAAGGCTTCTGCTCTACCATTGAGCTACACCCGCATATTTTTATCTGCGAGCTCTCGCGAGGGCGAGAGAGTGGTGGAGGGGGCAGGATTCGAACCTGCGTAGACTAAGTCGGCGGATTTACAGTCCGCTGCATTTGACCGCTCTGCCACCCCTCCATCAGGGTCGTAACGTCGTCCGGGTTTTGACCCCGACCTCGTTGCGGCGAGGGAGGGAATACGGTGGAGGAGCATGTGTTGTCAACAGCAAAAAAAACACGAAATCGCATTTCCTTTCCTATATGTTCCCCAAGCTCTGCTCTCAGAGTCAAACAAAGTGCATTCAGTTCCTTACGGCCCGGAGGTTTCCGCCATTATGTCGCGACGCAACAAACCACGTTCAGGAAATCGTCATCAAGGTGACGTCGGGCAGGATAACCTCCCGCACAACGATGAAAACCGCGAAGGTAATTCGCGCCGTGGACGAAAGCGCGGCCGCGATAGCGGAACAGGTGGTGGAAATTCACGCCTGATTCTCTTCGGACGTCACCCTGTTATGATGGCAATTGCCAACCCGCAGCGCACGATTCACAAAATCTGGGCAACGGAAAATGTCCGTGATGAGGTCAATGCTGCTCTGGCAGATGCCGAGCGCACCGACATCGCCGTAGATTCGGCCGGTCGCACCGATCTTGATGAAATGCTGCCACCGGGGACCGTTCATCAGGGCATGGCCATGCATTGCGCCCCCCTGCCCCAGCTTTCTGTAGAAGAGCTGATCGCAGACCATCGGGATTCGGAACAATGTACTGTTCTTATTCTCGATCAGGTCACTGATCCGCATAATGTCGGCGCCATCTTGCGCAGTGCGGCGGCCTTTGGCGCATCAGCCGTGATTGTGCCCGACCGTCATGCGCCGCCCGAGACCGGTGTTCTTGCCAAATCTGCCAGTGGCGCGCTTGAAACCGTTCCCTATATCCATGCAGGCAACCTCAACCAGACGCTTGATAAGCTTAAAGGTGCCCATTTCTGGCTGGCGGGTATGGATGGCTATGCCGAACAGACCTTGGCCGAAGCAAAACTGCATGGCCGTGTTGGTATTGTCATGGGATCCGAGGGCGAAGGCCTGCGTCGTCTGACGCGCGAAAGCTGTGATTTTCTGGTCAAGCTTCCGATGTCTGATCGCATCGAAAGCCTTAATGTTTCAAACGCTGCTGCAGTTGCGCTTTACGAGCTGTATCGTAAGTAAAATTCAGCTTCGGTTGGGACCAAATACAGGGATGTCATTTTCCCTGTTTTGAAGTCTTGCATTCATACGCGGCCCGGATTATGTTTCGCGCCGCTCACGCCGGCATAGCTATAATTGGTAGAGCAGCTGATTTGTAATCAGAAGGTTGGGAGTTCGAGTCTCTCTGCCGGCACCATTAAAAGAAAACCCCGCTTGCTTCTGGCAGCGGGGTTTTCTTTTACGTATTTGCGATCACCTAGCCCGGCAATCCTTCCAGTGCCTCGACCTCGTGCAGGCAATCATCCCACGCGGCCTTACTCGCCATCATGATATGTGCATTGGGGCGTTGGGATAGATCGCTATCAAGGCTTCCGGCCGGAACAACGACCAAGCGCCCGCCAAACTGCGCGCGCGGCGTTGCTGAGCCACATGTTTTACAGAATGTTTTGACATGACGTGTGCCAGGCACGGTAAAGCTCGTAATGTGATTTTCCCCGGTTAGCCATTTTAGCTTTGCCGATTTTGAAAACAGATTGGCGGCATGAGCGGACCCGGTGTCTTTGCGGCAATAGCTGCAGTGACAGAGAAAGAAACTGTCAAACGCGCCTGCGACTTCATAGGTGACCGCGCCGCACAGGCAACTGCCATGATGAATGTTGCTCATCCCCTGCCCCTCTGATGTTTGTTGTTCTGGTTATTGCAAACATGACGGATTCGGTCTGCAAACTTTCTTTATACCCGGTTTAATCCGAGGACAGCGCGATGCTATCGCGACTAGTTGAAAGACATGCCTGCAGGTAACTTCGCGCCGAACACGGACTGGTAAGCGCGTTCTACTGTTTTATCCTCGATCATCTGGGTGAATGCCTGATCAAGCCGCACAACAAGGTCTTCATAGCCTGGAACAAATACCGTGTATTGGGGCTCCGAATACAGGATCGGCCAAAGGGGCTTCAGCGGTAGATCATCCCGATCAATCGCCATGACAGCCCAAGGAACATCAACAATCGCAAAATCGATACGCTTTAGGGCCAGTTTGCGCAGATTAAACAATGCATCCGGTGCGTATTGAATGTCCCAGCCAGACGAGGCACGCTCGATAACGTCTGGATAGGGATAAGTATCCACCAGACCAGCACTAAGGCTATCCAGGGCATCAATTGAATCGAGCTGATCACCCGGCCAATCGTTGTGAACGATAACCCCGACATTCCAGCTTAGAACCGATACCTGTGTATGGAGTTCACCAACGGATTCGGAATCCGCCAGAATCGCATCGTAGTGCCCCGCTTTCATTTCGTGGCGGCATCTTTGGTAAGGCAAATTGAAAAACGCCACCCCGTATCCGACGCGTGCAAAAGCTTCGCGCATCAGGGAAATATGCAGACCACTGGCTTCGCCATCACGCACTTCAGCAAAAGGCGGCCAATATTCAAAGCAAATGGTGATCACTTTTTCCGCACGTGCAGCTTGAACCTGCAGAACGAGCATCACCAAAACGGCCGCAGCCAGGATGTTTCTAATCAAAAGTCGTCTTTCCCGAAACGCTGTGACATGAGGTGCTTCCTACCATATGTCCATCGTGAGGAAAGAATTCTACTCCTTACATGCCTTGGAAATTTGATCGACGCGGACCAAAACATTCCAGCAATGCCTGTTACCAATGACGGGAAGGCGCAAGTCAGTGCTGAGAGAGCGTTCTCTGGAACCACAGCACTTTGCCAAGCCTATCCGTCACGGCGCGAAGATGCGTAGCGTTCCGATTCTTTATAATACTGATCAAAACCGATGCGTTCGCGAAGCTCGGCCCAATCCATCAGTTTGTCTGTACGCGGCTGACCGGCCTTCATGGTTTGCAAGCAATCAACCATCGCCTTCATTGCAGCTGCCATCAGCGAGAGTGGATAGGCCGCAATCTGATAGCCGATTTCCTTAAGCTCTTCGGGGGAAAGATCGGGTGTTTCGCCACCTTCGACGATATTGGCCATTTTTGGTCCGGCAAGTTCGGCACAAAGTGTGCGCATTTCATCGATGGATTTGGGAGCTTCGACAAACAGGATGTCGGCGCCCAGTTCCTTGAACTTCGCCGCACGGTCAATCGCCTCAGCCAATCCGTGCTGATGACGCGCATCAGTACGCGCCAGGATCAGGATATCCGCCCCGGCGTCACGCGCATCAACAGCAGCCTTGATACGATCAAATGCCTCGTTACGACCGACAACTTCCTTGCCCTTGGTATGGCCGCAGCGTTTGGGTGCGAGTTGATCTTCGATCATGACGGCTGCGCAGCCCGCCTTGGCAAAGCCGGTCACGGTGCGTCTGACATTCATCGCGTTGCCATAGCCGGTATCGCCATCACCAATGACGGGGATCGACACCGCATCGGTGATGTTGCGCGCCTGATCAAGCACTTCGCCGTAAGACATCAAACCCAGATCAGGTTCGCCAATCCGTGCCGCCGAGGTCGCAAAGCCCGACATGAAGGTCAGTCCGAATCCTTCCTGTTCGATCAGCTTGGCAGAAAGCGCATCAAAGCAGCAGGGCATCGTAATCAGATCACCGGTGGCAAGAAGCGCGCGCAGGTGATCGGCAGGTGATATTGAATGTGTCATCGGTCTTTACAGCTTGAACGGTATATAAAGTGCGAGATCGTGCCAGACATATAGAATGGCGGCACAAAGGAACATCAGGATCAGGAACGGGGCAACGCCACTGGCGACCTCGCCCAAGCGGGCCTTGGCGACGGATTGAATGACATAAAGGTTCAGTCCGACGGGTGGTGTGATCAAAGCACACTCGACCATGATCACCATATAGACGCCAAACCAGATCGGATCGAATCCAAGGGCCAAGGCGGCGGGCAATAGAACCGGCGTCATGATCAGCACCATCGAAAGCGCTTCAAACACCAGCCCCATCACCAGAAGAACCACCGTGACGACCAGAATGAAGCCAAGATCGGTATCAATCCCCTGGGTGATTATCATCGAGATGTCTTGGGGGATTCGATAAAGCGTGATGGCTTTGCCAAATATCTTTGCCCCGGCAATGATCAGAATGATCGCAACCGTGGTCGCCATCGAATCAAAGATTGCCTTTTTCAGCGCATCCCATGTCAGAACCCGCATGATCGGCCCGGTAATGATCAGAGCTGCGGCAAAGCCGATGGCTGCCGCCTCGGTCGGGGTGAAGGCGCCGGAATAAATACCAGAGATAATCAAAACGGCAAGGATCACCGACGGCAATGCTTTGAACGTCGCCCGCCTGCGTTCAGCCCAATCCTTTTTCGGTTCGAGCTCCTGCCCGCCCATGCGGGCATAGATCATCGAAAAGATGATAAAGAACACCAAAAGCGCGATGCCCGGTCCGATCCCGGCCAGGAACAGCGAAATCACCGATTCTTCGGTGACAAAGCCATAAATGATCATCGGGATTGATGGCGGGATCAGAATGCCAAGTGTTCCACCCGCTGCCAAAAGGCCATAGACGAATTTCTTGTTATAGCCGCGATTGATCATTTCCGGGATGGCGACCGTGCCGATGGTCGCCGCCGTTGCAACTGACGATCCCGAAATTGCCGCAAACACACCGCATGACAGGATGGTCGCAACCGCCAGGCCGCCCGGCCAATGGCCAACCCATGCACTGACCGCAGCAAACAGGTCATTGCCGACACCAGCACGCAAAAGGATGTTCGACATCAACAAAAACAGCGGCACAGCCAAAAGGATAAAGCCATCAAGCGTCGATAAAACCGCCTGCGGTGCCATCAGCGGCGAAAAACCACCGAGCACCAACATGGCAAGGCCAAGTCCGCCAAGTGCAAAGGCAACCGGCACACGCATCAAAAGCAGCGCGAACATCGCACCAAGGGTCAGAACAATCGTCATTCGTGGGCCCCTTTTGGAATGTCCTTGCCGCGCAGAAGACCGACAATCTCGATCACGGATTGAACCGATAGCAATGCAAAGCCAATGGCAACCGGAAGCTCCGCCACCCATGCCGGAAGATCAAGCATGGTGCCGCTGGTGCGTCCGCGTTCAAAACTTTCATAAAAAATGTCCCAGCCCTTGACCGTCACCATAACGGAAAAGGCCAGAATGCAGACCATCGCCAAGATTTCGACGGCGCGCTGCATCTTGGGCTGCAAAAGCCTTGTGACGGCATCGACCGAAATATGTCGGCGTGCGGCCAAGGCCCAGGGCATCCCCATCAAAGAACCCCAGATCAGACAAAGCTGTGACAGTTCTGCCGCCCAGATGGTCGGACGGATAAAAAAGTAACGTGCAATGACTTCATAGGTGAGCATGCAACCCGCCAGCACAAACAGCAAAGCAGCAACCCACGCCAGAAACAGCGTCAACCGATCAAACATCATTTCATCCATGCCGTGCGATCACGCCGATTGACCGACGATCTTTTACGGCGATCTCCTGAACTTCAAGGGATGGGGAACATCACAGCACGGTCTTGCTTGGTGGCAAAGCAGTTTTGGGACCGAGCCTGATGAAGGCAGACAGCCGATCACCAATCAGAAAAGCACTCATTGGTGATCGGCGAAAATCATTAGAACTTCTGGGCAGCTTCAAAGACCTGTTTACCAAGGTCACCAGCATGTTCCAGGAACTCAGCATGAACCGGCTTTGCCGCTTCGCGCCAAGCAGCCAGTTCTTCTGCGGTCGGGGTATAGATGGTCATGCCATTGGCTTTGGCTTCTGCGAATGCCTCTGCCTCAATCGTGGACATGCGATCACGCACATCGTTTTCGGCATTTACCGCTGCGGTCGAAATGATGTCGCGCTGCGCATCGGTCAAACCGTTCCAGAAATCGGTATTCACAACTACGATGAATTCGATATCGGCATCATTCGTGGTGGTAACCGTATCCATAACTTCCCAAAGCTGACGGGATTTAACACCCGACATGCCGGTCATGCCGACATCAACCGTGCCACGCTGATAGGCGATATATTGCTCGGAGCCGGAAATAAGGGTCGGTGCGCCACCAGCAGCAGAGATGAAATCACCCTGGGTTTTGGAGAACACGCGAACTTTCTGACCCTTAAGGCCATCCGGGCCTTTGATCGGGCCATCGTTGGACAGCATGATCGAACCGCCATAAGCCTGCCACCACAGAACGGTCGAGCCGGTTTCGGCAATTGCCGCATCAAGCGGACCACGAACCGGCGATTCCGGTGCGACGGCTTTGCGGACTTTGTCTTCTGAATCAAACAGGAACGGCTGATAGAAGATATCAACGGCCGGAACATCACCGACATAACGGGTCAGCGACGCCACACCCATTTCAATGGCACCCGATCCAACAGCAGCCGGGACTTCCTTGTCCTTATAAAGCTGTGCTGAGTCGTAAATCTCAACAGCGATGTCGCCGTTTGATTTTTCCTCAACCTCGTTTTTGAACATCAGCAGGTTCTGGCCAAGGTGGCTTTTCATCGGCAGCTGTAGGGAAATACGCAACGTCAAATCGGCTGCGTGAACTGCACCCGAAAATCCGACTGCCGCCATCAGGGCTGCGGCAAGAGCAAGTTTCTTCATGATGAACGTCCTCCGAGAACTATTATTTTATTTCTCTAGCTTCGGAAGCAAAGATGCGCCCAATAGCAGGCCCCGTTCAACATGTTTTGGCGTGCTATAACCCTCTATCGGAAAACCCTTAGTGCATTGCAATGATGCGCAAAACGTTACGGCAAAAAGGATTGCGCCTGTTTGCACGCATATCTTTTACGGCAATGCAGTAGTGCAATTTGTGGATCACCAGATTGGTTCGGAAATGGTTCTGGCATGCCAGAATGGTCATTCTTAATACAATTACGAGAATCGGGCGGGTTTTCAACGCCGTATCAAGGCAGTCGTTTGAACATCACCGTGGTAGCACTGAGCTTCTCGGAAAATGGATCGCGGGCATATTCCGGGATCACACCCGCCGTCTCAAAACCAAGTGCGGTGTAAAGTACTTCGGCACTGTCCCCGGTGCGGGTATCAAGTGTCAAAAGGCTTCGGCCCAGTTCTCTCGAGCGCTGTTCGGCGGCCAGCATCAGCAATTTGGCAATCCCGCGTCTGCGGCAATCCGGGCGGACCATCAGTTTGCTGATGTCGCCACGATGGCGCTGATTGGGCATGCTATCGGTATCAAGCTGAACCGTGCCAACCACCCGATCCCCATCAAGAGCTACATAAAGGGTGCGCTTACCATCACGCAAGGACGGAACAATACGGTCGCGCCAGAAGGCAACGGCTTCGGAAACCGGGAAGGGTTCAATGAAACCGATGCTAGCCCCGTCATGAACGCAGGCATGAAGCATGTCGCCAAACTGATCGAGCTTGGCAGCAAGCTCATCAGCATCAAGCGCGATAATCTGTGGGGCTGTAGTGGTGGTCATTTTGGGTTCTCGTATCTGAGTTACGACTGGTTAAATTATTCGATGATGAACAGGTGATAGCGCGCGCCTGTATGCTCTGGCGTTTCAAATACATTGCCGCCGCGCAGCTGATAGCGCAGGCAATCACCCTGCCCCAGCCGATGGATTGTCCCATCAATGTCCATGGAAAGTTCGCCGTCCAACATCACCAAGTGGTGTTCAAGTCCATCGCGCGGCGATCCGGCATATTCAATGCGTTTACCCGGATCGATTTCAACTTCGAGCACCTCTGCCGACAAATGGCGCGAAGCGGGTGAAACCAAGCGGCGGCGATAACCGGTTTCAGGATCTGTCCAGACTTCCTGATCGTTCCGCGCAATCAGGGGCGAAAAATCTTCTTCGACCATCTGCATCAGGCGCGACAAGGTCACACCAAAGGCAACACAAAGCTTGCCCAACACACTGGCCGTCGGACTGACATCACCATTTTCAATGCGTGACAGACTGGCGCGACTGACCGCACTTCGTTTGGCCAGCTCATCCAATGACCAACCGCGTTCCGAGCGCAGTGACGACAAGCGGGCCGCAAGCCGTGTTTCGATATCGTCCATCTTTTACCTCGAATCTCAATATTGGGATATTTTTCCATTTATGAGAATTGGTCAAGCTAAAAAACCGGCCCCACCGTGTGATGGCAGGGCCGGTTCACCGTTAACTTAAGCTAGGCGCTACGCGAGTTCGCGGGCTTAGGCGTTGCCAGCAGGAATACGGGCAACAACCTTGATCTCGAAATCAAAGCCGGAAAGCCAGGTGACGCCAACAGCAGTCCAGTTCGGGTACGGTGCCTGGTTAAAGACGGCGCCTTTCACTTCCATAATGTCGGCAAACTGGTTTTCCGGATCGGTGTGGAAGCTTGTGACATCGATAATGTCATCAAGGCTGGCCCCAGCGGCCTTTAGAATGGCCTTGAGGTTTTCAAATGCCAGTTCAACCTGCTTTTTGAAATCCGGTTCGGGGGAGCCGTCTTCGCGGCTGCCGACCTGACCGGAAACAAAAAGAAGATCACCGGAACGGATCGCAGGTGAGTAACCGTGCGCCTCATAAAGGGCATGGCGTTTCGGCGGAAAGATTGCTTCGTTTGCGAGGGTCATAGGGGACCTCCTGTTTGGATAAATTCAGTGGGTATGGTGTTTCGAACTCATTTCAGATACGCTGCGTACGTGAACGCAGATATATTCACATACGCAACGTATGTCAACTCACATACGTGACGTATGTTAAAATTGGAGTGCCGGATGGCTGCCAAGACCCGTGCTGAAAAGATGGAAGAAACCCGCGTCAAACTGATCGCAGCGGGGCGTAAAGCCTTTGCCGAAAAGGGATATGCCGACGCATCCATGGATGAGCTTACCGCCAACGCCGGACTAACGCGCGGCGCGCTTTATCATAATTTCGGGGATAAGCGCGGGTTGCTTGCAGCCGTGGTTGACGAGATAGACTCGGCCATGGCGCAACAGGCCAAAGATGCCGGAACGGCGGCCGGTGGTGGCTGGACCGGGCTGATGGCTGAAGGGCGGACCTATATCCAGCTGGCACGCGACCCGGAAATTCAGCGCATTGTTCTGCGCGATGGCCCTGCATTTTTGGGCGATCCATCGCAATGGCCCAGTCAGAACCGCTGCCTGCAGGCAACGATTGAAACGCTGACAGCTTTGGCGGATCAGGGTGCGATCAAATCGGTTGATATCGAAGCATTGGCACGGTTGCTCAACGGTGTTGCGCTAAACGCTGCCCTTTGGGTCGCGGCAAGCGATGATCCCGAAGATACAATGCATAAGGCAATTGCCGCCTTTGAATGCCTGGCCGCAGGTGTTCTGGTGACACCACAAGAAAGCTAAACCTGCTTTTGGCTTGCGGGCATTGGGGCAACTGTGGGCGGATGCGTCACAGATCGGCCCCTGCCCCGTCATGGATCAGATGGGAATGACAGCTTATTTGCCGTCTTCCAGGTCAAACCCGGCACGGCTCCAACTTTGAAGGCCGCCTTTTAGATTGCTGACGTCGCAATCGACATGGGGCAGAACTGCGTTCGCAGCACCAAAGGATCGCTGCCCCACCGCACAGACAAAAACAAGATCGGTTTCGTTTTCATCTGTCAGGTCGACAAGGGCCGGAATATCGAAGTTCGAGGTCGGGATATTAATCGCCCCTTCGATATGCCCTGTGGCAAATTCATCGGGTTCGCGGACGTCGATAACCGTCACCGTTTCCTGCCCGATCAGAAGATCCAGCTCGTGGGGTTCGACAAACTTTACTGCACCATCGGTCATTAAAAACTTCCTTGTTGGTGATCCGCACCAGCGACTTTGAAATGGTCCCAATGAGGTGCAGTGATAAAGCCCGGCATTGCAATTGTGCAAACGCAAAATATTTTCGTGCCAACCAGATAGCGCAAAACCAAGGTCCGCCCCCACAATTCGGTCACCGACACGTGATCGCACAAACCGAAATTCCTTCGATAATACTTAGGTCTTACCTTGCGGAACCTGTTCGTGCTTCCCAAGTCAATTAATAGGACATTTTCCGATGGCAAAAACCATGGTCACCCGACAGGTTTTTGCCCAAACGGGTCGCAAGACGACCTTAAGGGTCGCCGCAATGGGGCCCAAATATCGCAACCCAAAGTAGCAAATATTTGATTGTGAAATGGCAAGTACAGCAGTTTCAAACTCTTGGCACATTCCGCCATCTATTAACCTTAAGCTAAATAGACTTCTTTAAAATATTTACCGTCAGGCGAATACATCGAAACGACATTTGCCGACGTACACAGAATCAGACGGCCATCATCTGGCCTGCTGCAACGCAAAACAGGAAAGACAGGAAACGTAAGTTTGACACGCGTGCGATAACGTTTGAAAGGAGACCGCGCCATGGCTGAAGACAAGGACATCTTCGAGCTGTATGCGGAAGGGTATGACGGAAAGCAAGAAACCGAACTGACCATCCGCGATTACCTCAATCTGTGTCGCGAAGACCCAACGGCCTATGCTTCGGCCGCTGAACGCATGATCTCGGCGATTGGAGAACCGGAACTGATCGATACATCGACAGATTCCCGCCTCGGCCGCATCTTTCTAAACCGCACCATCAAACGTTACCCTGCCTTTGCCGACTTCTTTGGCATGGAAGAAACCGTCGAACGTATCGTCGGCTTCTTTAAATATGCCGCACAGGGGCTCGAAGAACGCAAACAGGTTCTGTACCTGTTGGGTCCGGTTGGTGGCGGTAAAAGTTCCCTTGCCGAACGGCTCAAGGAACTTATGGAACGCGAGCCGATTTACGTTCTGAAAGCCGGTGATGAAATCAGCCCGGTATTCGAAAGCCCGCTTGGCCTGTTCAACCCGGCCAAAATGGGTGATGCGATCGAAGATAAATACGGCATACCCAAACGCCGCCTCACGGGTTTGATGTCCCCATGGGCCGTCAAACGCCTTGATGAATTTGGCGGTGATCTTTCCAAATTCTCGGTCGTCAAACTGATCCCGTCGCGCCTGCGTCAAATCGCGATAGCCAAAACAGAACCCGGTGATGAGAACAACCAGGATATCTCGTCACTGGTTGGTAAGGTCGATATCCGCAAGCTGGAATATTTCAGCCAGAACGACCCGGATGCCTATAGCTATTCCGGTGGTCTGAACCGCGCGAACCAAGGACTTCTTGAATTTGTCGAGATGTTCAAGGCCCCGATAAAGATGCTCCATCCGTTGCTGACCGCAACACAGGAAAGCAACTATATCGGTACGGAAAACCTTGGCGCTATTCCGTTCCAGGGCTTGATCCTTGCGCACTCGAACGAAGCAGAATGGCAAAGCTTCAAGGCCAACAAGAATAACGAAGCCTTTATTGACCGTATCTCGGTGATCAAGGTGCCCTATTGCCTGCGTGTTTCTGAAGAAACCATGATTTACGACAAGCTTCTTCAGGGATCAGAGCTTGAACAAGGGGCTTGTGCGCCCGGAACGCTTAAGATGCTGGCACAGTTTTCGGTTCTGTCGCGCCTGCATGAGCATGAAAACTCCAACCTTTATTCCAAGATGCGCGTCTATGACGGTGAAACGCTTAAAGACGTCGATCCGAAAGCAAAATCCATGCAGGAATACCGTGACACAGCGGGTGTGGATGAAGGGATGGACGGCATTTCAACCCGCTTTGCCTTCAAGGTACTTTCGGAAACCTTTAACCACGATACCCATGAAGTCGCGGCTGATCCGGTCCACCTGATGTATGTGCTTGAACAGGCGATCCGGCGCGAACAATATCCGGAAGAACGCGAGAAGGATTATATGGACTTTATCAAGTCCGAGCTGGCTCCGCGCTATGCCGAGTTTATCGGTGCGGAAATCCAGAAGGCCTATCTCGAAAGCTATTCCGATTACGGCCAGAACTTGTTTGATCGCTATGTATCCTATGCCGATGCATGGATCGAGGATCAGGACTTCAAGGATCCTGATACCGGTCAGCTTCTTGATCGTAAGATCATTGATCAGGAACTTTCGAAAATCGAAAAGCCGGCTGGCATCGCCA
The DNA here is from genome assembly GCA_965228275.1 of Thalassospira sp. Classification (GTDB taxonomy): domain Bacteria; phylum Pseudomonadota; class Alphaproteobacteria; order Rhodospirillales; family Thalassospiraceae; genus Thalassospira. The sequence continues at coordinate 442,623 of OZ245802.1, forward strand.
ACCCGAAGGACTTCCGTAACGAGGTCGTCAAATTTGCCCTGCGCGCACGTGCAAACAACAAGGGCAAGAACCCGGCCTGGACGTCTTATGAGAAACTGCGTGATGTGATTGAAAAACGCATGTTCAGTCAGGTCGAAGACCTGCTGCCGGTGATTTCTTTCGGTTCGAAGAAAGACAGCGAAACCGAGAAGAAGCACAACGAGTTCGTCAAACGCATGATCGATCGGAGCTATACCGAACGTCAGACCCGCCGTCTGGTCGAATGGTATATGCGCGTGAACAAGGCCGGATAAGCCACGCCCTCGGCTTTCCGACCCTACCGGGCGGTTTTTCTCCCTTGTCCGCCCGGTCTTCTTTCCAAATCAGGATGCGACATCACGTGTCGCATCCTGTGGATGACCGGGGCACAGACGATCTTGAAGTCAGACCCTAGACTTTGCGCAGGATGTGCCCGTCCAAGGAAGTGACTGCCCATGTTTTATATCGTTGACCGTCGCAAGAACCCGACAGGCAAAAGCCTTGGCAACAGACAGCGCTTCATGCGCCGGGCCAAGGCACAGATCAAAAAAGCGGTCGAAGACACCATCCGCTCCCGCGGGATCACCGATATTACCAGTGGCGACCAAATCACCATTCCGGGCAAGACCCTGAAAGAACCGGGTTTTCATCATCAAGGTCGGGGCGGAAACCGTAACTATGTCCTGCCCGGCAACAAGAAATTCGTTCAAGGCGACCGTATCGCCCGCCCCAATGGCGGGGATGGCGGTGCGGGTGGATCACAAGCCAGCCCCGACGGCGAAGGCGAAGACGAATTTCAGTTCACGCTTACCCGTGACGAGTTCCTTGATATCTTTTTCGAAGACCTTGAACTGCCTGACCTTCTGAAAAAGAGCCTTAAGCAAACCACCGCCTTTCGTAATGCACGGGCAGGCTTTTCGGTCGAAGGGACGCCTTCGAACCTGAGCCTTGTGCGCACCATGCGCAATTCACTGGCGCGCCGCATTGGCCTTCGGCGCCCGAAAACGTCCGAAGTGCGCGAGCTTGAAGAACAGATCACAGCCCTTCAGGCCAAGGCGGAAAAGCGCCCGAACGGCAAGCTAACCAAGGCGGATGACGAAAAGCTTCATACCCTTCTGGCTGATCGTGAAGAAGCCAAGCGCCGGATGAAGGCGATCCCTTTCATTGATCCGATCGACACCCGCTACAACCAGTTTCAGCAAATCCCCGATCCCAATACACAGGCAGTTATGTTTTGCCTGATGGATGTGTCAGGTTCGATGTCCGAGCAGATGAAAGAATTGGCAAAGCGGTTCTTTATGTTGCTGCACCTGTTCTTGCATCGTCGCTATGAGCATGTCGAAGTGGTGTTTATCCGCCATACATCGCGCGCATCCGAAGTCGATGAAGAAACCTTCTTCTATTCACGCGAAACCGGCGGGACGATTGTTTCCACCGCACTTGAGGAAATGAAAAAGGTTCTGGTGGATCGCTATCCGACCGATCAGTGGAACATCTATGCAGCCCAGGCCTCGGACGGGGACAACTATTCCAATGACGGCGCGAAATGCACGAGCCTTCTTGCCGAAGACCTTCTGCCGAAATGCCAATATTACGCCTATATCGAAATCACAGATGAGCGTGAGGCAGAGATTTTTGCCGCAGCCGAGGGCGAAACTGCCCTTTGGAAGGCATATGCCCCGCTTGCCAGAGACAATCCGCGCTTTGCCCTTAAACGCGTGACAAAGGCTGCCGATATATTCCCGGTATTTAGGGAACTCTTTGCCAAAAATCGTTCGGAGGTCCGGGTATGAGCACCAAAACCAAATCCGGAAATGCCAAACAGGCCGATACCAGCAAACTGCTTTTCACCACTGCTGATTGGGATTTTGAGACCCTTAAGGCCACCTATGACGCGATCGAGGATATCGCACTTAACGAGCTCAAACTTAACGTTTATCCCAATCAGATTGAGGTGATCACATCCGAGCAGATGCTTGATGCCTATTCATCGATAGGCATGCCGCTAATGTATCATCACTGGTCATTTGGCAAACGGTTCGTGCGCGATGATGTGATGTATCGCAAGGGCTATCAGGGCTTGGCCTATGAGATCGTGATCAACTCCAACCCGTGCATTTCCTATGTGATGGAAGAAAACACCATCGTCATGCAGACCCTGGTTATGGCCCATGCGGCATTCGGCCATAACCACTTCTTTAAAAACAACTATCTGTTCAAACAATGGACCGACGCCGAAGGCATTCTGGATTATCTGCAATTTGCCAAAGGCTACATCGCCAAATGCGAAGATCGATACGGGTTTGACGCGGTTGAACGGGTTCTGGATGCCGCGCACGCCCTGATGGAACAGGGTGTGAACCGCTATTCCCATCCGGAAAAACCCAATCTGGCAGTCGAGTTGGAGCGTGAACGCGAACGCGCGAAATACGAAGACGAAACCTATAACGATCTGTGGCGCACCTTGCCCCAACTTGATCAGGATGATCAGGATATAGACGAGCTTAAACGCAAGATGCGCATCGAAGAACGCCGCGCACAGTTTGGTTTGCCTGAAGAGAACCTTTTGTATTTCCTTGAAAAAAACGCACCGGCCTTGCAAGCGTGGGAGCGTGAATTACTCCGCATCGTGCGCAATATCGGGCAATATTTCTATCCGCAGAAACAGACCAAGATGATGAATGAAGGCTGTGCGTGCTACGTGCACTACGCCATCATGAACAGCCTCTATGACAAGGGCCTGATTTCCGAGGGCGCGATGATGGAGTTCATCGACTACCATTCGCGCGTTGTGTTTCAGGCCGAATTTGATGATCAGCGCTATTCGGGCTTTAACCCCTATGCGCTTGGCTTTGCCATGATGCAGGACATTCACCGCATCTGTGTCGATCCGACCGAAGAAGATCGCAAATGGTTCCCCGATATCGCCGGGAATAACGAACCGGTTGAAACGCTTAAAGAAGCTTGGGCGCATTACCGTGATGAAAGCTTCATCCTGCAATTCCTGTCGCCCAAGGTGATGCGTGATATGCGGATGTTCATGATCGATGATCAAAGCACATCGCCACATCTTGAAGTCGCCGCCATCCATGATGACAACGGATATCGCAAAGTTCGCCGGTCCCTTGCGCGCATGCATGACATATCTGTGCGCGAGCCGGACATGCAGGTGGTTGATGTTGATATCCGCGGCAACCGGCAACTTTATATCCAGCATACCGAGCATGAAGGTGTCCGCCTGGACAAATCCGAAGCGCAGATGACCTTGGGCTATATCGGCCAACTATGGGGCTATGGCGTTACTTTGCAGGCCGTTGATTATGAAAGCGGCGAGATCCTGCATGAAATGAACTACACGCCCGAAGATCTGGCAGGCAACGGATCGCCTGCCAGAGCTCCTATCGCTTCATCACGGCATCCTCTGTGCATTTTTCACAGATGACTGAGCGGTCGCTGTAATGTGACGCCATCACTGGCAATCCGACTCCCGGCACTTTCCCACCCCTTACGTACAGTTCCATGACGTGAAATAGGCCAAAATTGCTACTTATGCATGTTTTTAAAAATCCTAAAACACGCATGAGAGTTATTATCCACGCCAAAATTCGAAACCATTCAATTAATAACGAAAATCAGTTGCGTCATTAATTTAAGAATGATTATTAGTTTCGAAATTAGCCATCAGCAAACCACCTCGCCCCGATTGCGCCGGATAGGAAGACCGTTTTATGGCTTCGCGCGTGACCGCACGCATAACCCATGCATTAATTTTGCTGTTCATCGTATCGGTGGTCGGCTTTGCCTTGTTGCGGTTAATGCCGGGTGACTTTGCCGAAATTCTTTTGATGGCGCAGATGGATGGCACATTGCCAACCGCCAATGACGTTACGCTGTTTGCCAGCCAGAATGGTCTGGACGATCCATTGCCACAGCAATATGCACGGTGGCTTTTGGGCGTATTGCAGGGCGATCTTGGCAAGTCGTTTATCACCAATGAACCGATCCTGGACGACATCACGCTTCGTTTGGGACAATCGTTGCTGCTGGCGGTTTTATCGCTAATCACGGCCCTTTTGATTGCAGTGCCACTTGGCATTTTATGCGCGCGCTATCCCGGCAGTCGAATTGATCGCATTGCCGGGATGATCAGTGTCATTGGCATGTCGATCCCGAATTTCTGGTACTCGCTGTTGTTGGCACTTTTATTCTCGCTTGTGCTCGGATGGTTGCCAACCGGCGGACATGGCACCTGGGCCCATGCAGTTTTGCCGACCTTGGTGATTGCGACATCGGTCGCCGGTGTTTTATCGCGCTATGTGCGTGGAAGCCTTCTGGAAGAACTTTCCAAACCCTATATCCGCACAGCAAAGGCCAAGGGGCTTAGTCGTCTGCGCACGGTTTTGCGTCATGCAGTGCCCAATATCGCACCGGGCGTTTTGACGTTTTCAGGCATGCAGTTTGCCCGGATATTCGATGGCATGATCATTGTTGAAACCCTGTTTGCCTGGCCAGGCATCGGGCGGTTTCTGGTTGAATCCCTTTTGAACCGTGATTACCCGGCCATTCAGGCTTGTTTCCTTTTGATTGCTGCAAGCTACATTCTGGTCAATCTGACAGTTGATCTGTGCATCGCCCTTTATGATCCCCGCACGCGGGAGATTGTTTGATGCCGGTCACTATCGACAAGATGTCGTTTACCCGTGGCAAGCTGTTTCAAGCCCGGCGCAACGTGTTTCGCGGCTATGCGCTTGTGATGGTCCTGATCCTTCTGGCCATCCTGATCCTGCCGTTCTTTGCCCCAAATGATCCTTACAAGGCGCAGTTCCTGTATCGCCTGAAACCGCCAAGTTGGGATTACCCGCTTGGTACCGATGCGTTGGGACGGTGCGTTTTATCGCGCCTGATGTATGGCGCGCGCCTGACCACGGCATCGGCATTAATTGTTGTGGTCAGTGCGTCGCTGATCGGAAGTGCCATCGGCGCCTTTGCCGGGATGGTTGGTGGCATTCTTGATCGAATGATCATGCGGTTTTGCGAAGGTATGTCGGTTTTTCCGGCCCTGGCCATCTGCATGATCATTGCTGGCACCTTGGGTCTTGGTTTGCAGGCAGTGATCATTGCGTTGATCACGGTGCATTGGACCGATTATGCCCGGGTTGTCCGCAACGCCGTGATTGTTGAGCGCACCAAACCCTATGTCATGGCGGCCGAGGCACTTGGCGCGCGTCGCCACCGCATCGCGCACCGTCACATTTTCCCAAATATCATCGGCCCGCTTCTGACACTGGCGGCCTATTCCATGTCTTGGGCGATCCTGGCCTTTGCCGGATTGAGTTTCCTTGGACTGGGTGTGGAGCCGGGCACCCCGGAATGGGGCCTGATGATTGCTGAATCGCGCAATTACCTGCGCGACTACCCACGCCTTGTGCTTGCACCTGGCCTGACCATCGCGGCCTTCGTCGTCGCGGTAAACCTACTCGGAGACCTATTGGGAGACCGTTTCCGACTTCGTCAGATCAACTACCTTCATTAGATGGACAGAGACCGTAAGATGATCAAAAAGACACTTCTTGGCGCTGCCTTTGCAGCCATTGCACTTGGCAGTTTTTCGGTTGGGGTAACCGATGCCAAGGCATCCGACGACAAGACCCTTGTGATCGGCACCATGTGGGAATCACAGCCGCTTGCGATGAAGCCGCGCCGCTCGCGCTTCTTTAATGAAAGCGAAATCCTCGATACCCTGGTTAAGCTTGATTATGACCTTAAGCCGATCCCGGGTCTGGCGACCGCTTGGGATCGCGTATCACCGACTATCTGGCAGTTCAAACTGCGTGAAAACGTCGTCTTCCATGATGGTACCAAGCTTGATGCCGAAGCTGTCAAATTCTCGCTCGAACGGGTGATTGCGCTTCTGCCCTATGCCGCTGACCTTTTGAACATCAAATCGATCAAGGCGGTTTCACCGCTGGTCGTTGAAATCGAAAACACCGAACCGTTCGCAGCCCTGCCGAACCAGCTTTCAGATGCAATCACGGTTGTTTATGCCAAATCATCCTTTGATGATGCGGGTGAGTTCGTAAAACCGGTTGGTACCGGCCCGTGGAAATTTGAAGAATACCGCAAACAGGACCGCACCATCGTTTCGCGCTTTGATGGTTATTGGGGTGAAAAGCCGGAACTGGAAAAAATCGAATATCGCTTCATCCCGGATCACAATTCGCGCACGCTTGCACTTGAAGCAGGCGAGATCGATTTCGTCACCAACATGCTGCCATCTGATGTGAAGCGCCTTTCTGAAGATGACGATTTCAAGGTCTATGCCGAGCCGACATCTGGTCTTTATTACGGCGCGTTTAATGCCGGTGAGAAAAGCGTTCTGTCTGATGTGCGCATCCGTCAGGCGGTTAATGCCCTTGTTGATCGCGACCTGTTGGTTGAAGGTGCGCTTGATGGCGTCGGCGAACCGGCATGGGAATTCTTTGCGCCGGGCTTTGACTGGGCACCGCAGGCCGATGCCAAATATGCCCTTGATCCGGAACTGGCTGCGTCACTTCTGTCAGACGCAGGTTACGCGAAGGTCGATGGTAAATGGACGAAGGATGGTGAACAGCTTACCCTTCGTATCCTGAGCTATTCATCGCGTACCGAAATGCCGATGATCACCGAGGCCATGGCCGCCCTTCTGAACGAACAGGGTATTGCCACCGAAGTTGGCATGTATACCTGGGGCGGGATGCTTGATCTGGTCAAACAGGGTGAATATGACGTCTCTGTCGTCTTCTGGACCCCGGAAATGACCGGTCACCCGGACCTTCATCTGAAATCACAGTTCCATTCCAAAGCGGGCCTGAACTATCAGTTCTGGGAAAATGCCGACTTTGACGCTGCTGTGGATAAGGGCCGTACCCTTGATCTTGGCGAAGAACAGGTCGCAACCTACACCAAGGCGATGAATGTGCTTCATGATGACGCGCCGATCATTCCGCTGGTGCATAAGGTGTTTGTGGTTGCCTCGACCAAGGATTTGGAAAACTACCGCATCCATCCGTCGGGCTTCTTCTTTGACTTCAAGAATGTCTCGAAGTGATCCAACAAAAAGAGCCGCCCAGTGGGCGGCTCTTTGCTTTGTGGCTTGGACTAAGCCGGATTAGTTCGCACTGGTCAGATCAACACCAAACCACTTTTCCGAAAGTGCTTTAAGGGTGCCATCAGCACGCATCGCATCGACGATTTCAGTGATCTTGGCGGAAAATTCTGCGTCACCCTTGTCAACCGCAACTGCCAGCGGCTCATAAACAAGCGGTTCGCCAACCATGCGGAACGGCATGTTATTTTCAATCGCCGCCGTAGCGGTTGGAACGTTTGACAGGACTGCATCAACACGTACGCCATCGCCCAAACGCAGATCATCAAATGCCATGCCATCAGACTCATAGGTCTGGATACGGCCAGGGGTGACTTCATATTCGAAGGCCGGAACACCTTCGACATCCATCACCAGTTTGTGGCGCAGATAATCTTCATAAGAACATGCCGCACAGGCACCGACCACCTTGCCATCAAGGTCAGATGCCTTTTCAAAGCTGGTATTGTCCTTGTGCGCGACCAGAATGGCCGGGGTGTAGTAATAGACAGCCGGGAAGTCGAGAACTTCTGCACGTGCTTTGGTCGGGGTCATGGAGCCAACAGCAATGTCCCAACGACCGGCCCAGTTACCGGCAACCTGTGCTTCCCATGACGGGGTAACAGGTTTGAATTCCGCGCCAAGGCGTTTGGCAATTTCGCGGGCGACTTCAACGTCAAAACCAGTCAGCTGGTTGTTTTCATCGGTAAAGGCGACCGGCGGATAGCCGTCTGCCGTTGCACCAACCAGTGTTTTGGTTTCCATCACACGATCAAGCGTCTCGCCAGCCGTAGCTGTCATCAGCGGTGCCACAGACATCGCCACACCAGCCAGAAGCATCTTCGTTGAATTAAAGTTCATTTCATTGGGCTCACTTTTTGTGTAGTTCTGGCAAACCTTGTATACAAAATCCCAAAAGTTGTCAGTGCCAATGAACATGCCCGTCTCAGAAACAGCCAATTCGCCAACAATGCCCCATAAACCGGGCTGGCCACTTGGACTGTTTTCAGCCATTTGCGGTTTGATCATTTTGTCTGCCCGTCCCGGCGTCTGGTTTGGTGCAGACAGCTATGTGATGGACTTCGGGATTTCGGTTGCGGCTGCGGCAATCCTTTGGGCGCATTTCAAACTTCTGCACCGGCTAAGTTTCAAGCTGCAAACCGCCATCATCTGGACTGAACTTCTGGTCCTGTTTGGTACGTTCTTTTACAGCTTTGATCTGAGCTTTGATTTCATCGGATCGCGCCTGCCCTATCTACTCGGTCTTTCGCTAGAGGGCGATTTTTTGCAGGGTGCGGTGCTGACCCTGTTTATTTCGCTGATATCGATTTTCTGCGCGATCTTACTGGCGTTGCTTGCCGCCCTTGGGCGTCTGTCACGTAGCGGCGTGTTCTTTGGCGTATCGACCTTTTACACATCCTTCTTCCGCGGCACGCCACTTTTGCTCCAAGTGATGCTGATCTATCTTGGCCTGCCGCAGATCGGGATTGTTCTTTCGGCGGTGCCTGCCGGCATCATTGCCCTGTCGCTTTGTTACGGCGCCTATATGGCCGAGATTTTCCGCGCCGGGATCGAAGCGGTTCCCGAAGGCCAATCAGAAGCCGCCATGTCGCTTGGCCTGAAACCCTGGCAAGTGATGCGTTTGGTTGTTCTGCCCCAGGCCCTTCGATTGGTGATCCCGCCCACGGGCAATCAGTTCATTTCGATGCTCAAAGACTCTTCACTGGTATCCGTTATGGGAGTATGGGAGCTGATGTATCTGGCGCGTACCCATGGCCGGTCGGAATTCAAATATATGGAAATGCTGATCTCGGCTGCGATCATTTATTGGGTCATGTCAGGCACATTTGAATATATCCAAAGCCGCATCGAGAAAAAACTCGGCAAAGGTGTTCGGGTTTAACCGGACTTCTCCTTTCCTTTGGAAAACAGCCAAAAATCCGCATCAACTACAGGTGCGGATTTTTTGTTTCGGATATGGAATGCACCTATTTCGATCAGGCAATGGATCTTAATTGGATCAAATCATCCATTTATGGCTTGGTATAATGACGAGACAAGGCTTGGGGAAATCACAGTAAACCAACGGTGCCATGTTGCCTTCACCGCCGTTCATATTTTCAATCAATTGATCGATGTGATGTCAATTTCACGCCAAATTACTCTTGACGATTTGTTATGATATAACATAACAAGAAGTGACGTAGTTCATAGCACATCACAACATGGTCTGGATCTCATGCCTCCCATCTCCTCCGCTGTTCGTCGCCTGCTTCTTACCACGTCCTTGATTGCTGCTGCGCCAGTGGCGATGGGGTTGGTATCTCCGGCTTTTGCCCATGACCATGGTGCACCGAATGTCGTGACGTCGATCAAACCAATCCACAGCATTACCAGCGCCATCATGAAGGATGTTGGTGAACCGGTGCTTTTGCTTGATGGTGCATCGTCGCCGCACTCCTATTCCATGCGTCCCAGCGAAGCCCGTGCGCTTAATGAAGCAGATCTGGTGGTTTACGTCTCGCACAGCCTAGAATCGTTCTTGCAAAAGCCGCTGGCGTCTTTGTCGGGAGACAAGCATCAACTTGAGCTCATCGCGCTCAAAGACCTTGAACTGCACAAGATGCGTTCGGGCGGAACCTGGGAAGAACATTCTCATGACCATCAAGGCCATGGCGAGCATGAAGATCATGATCACGAAGAACACGCTCATGATCATGATGACCACGCGGATCACGGCGAACATGCTCATGACGAAGACCATGATCACGAGCACCATGACGACCACGATCATGACGAACATGCCCATGAGCACGACGACCATGATCATGAAGAGCATGCAGGACACGACCACGAGGATCACCATCATGAACATGATGGTGTAGATTCTCACATTTGGCTTGATCCGGTTAACGGTGCGACGATCGCACGTGCGATCAGCGAAGAATTGATCGAAATCGATCCGGAACATGCCGACGCGTATCGTGAGAACCTCAAAACGTTACTTGCAAGTTTGCAGTCTCTTGGCGATGATCTGAGCGCGAAAATCGCGCCGATCCAAAGCAAGCCTTTTGTCGTGTTCCATGATGCCTATCAGTATCTGGAAGCCCGATATGGGTTGAATGCTGTTGGGTCAATTACCGTATCGCCCGAACAGAAGCCCGGAGCCAAACGCCTTCATGAAATTGAAGACAAAATTCGTGACACAGGCGCTGTCTGCATCTTTGCCGAACCACAATTCCGTCCGGCAATTGTCGAAGCTGTTGTCTCTGATACCGGTATTCGCGGCGGCACCCTTGATCCACTGGGCGCAAACATTGCTGCCGGACTGGATGCCTATCAGCAAATCCTTAGCCAGAATGTGGACGCGCTCGTCGACTGCCTCAGCAAAGATTCGTAACAAAGTTACGGCATCGCTGGTTGCTGGCATCATCATGCTGGCAACCAGCCATTCCGCATTAGCACATCCCCATGTCTGGATTGATGCCAATGCGGAATTTGTGTTTGAGGATGACAAGATCACGGCCATTCAGGTGCATTGGCTGTTTGATGATCTGTTCAGCATGACGCTGATTGACGAGTTCGACAAAAATCACGACACCCGGTTCTTTGATGAAGAAAACATCGCCGTGCGTGACAATGCCTTTGCCGCACTGGCCGACGTTTCCTGGCTGACCCATCTGCGCCAGAATGAAAATCTGGTCGGCTTTACCGGTGCGACCGATTTCAAGGCCGATGTCACCGATGACCGCCGGGTGAGTTACGACTTCAAGCTCACGCTTGCCGAACCACTTGATCCGGCAAAGGATGACGTCAGCCTGTCGGTCTATGATGCCGAATATTATATCGATGTTGCCTTCACACAGGTCGACCCGATCCTGTTTTCGGGCAACAAGGAACTCTCCTGTCATTTCGAGATGAGCGAAGATGAAAAGAACCGCATCTATTTTGACCTTGTCGCGCCGGTCCGTGCCGATCTTGTTTGCGCGGGCAAAGTGGCAGATGGCAGCGGTACTGGCGGTCTTGCTCCTGGCGATTTCGTTCTCGTCAAATAATTCGGCAATCGCCCAGTCTTCCAATCTGCTGGGGCGCGGTGCGGGCACAAGCGAAGCACCGCCCCCTGCGACCACCAGCCAAGCCGCCGAAGATGAAAGCCTCATCACCCTGCCCGATTGGCTTTCCGATATCGTCGGTCAGGCGGTGATCATTCAGACCAAGCTTAACCGTGAAATCACCGCAACCCTTCGCGAAGCCAAGGATGGCGACAGCTTCTGGCCGGGGCTTGTCATCATCGGTTTATCTTTTGCCTATGGCGTGTTTCACGCGGCTGGCCCGGGCCATGGCAAAATGGTGACTACCACCTATTTCCTGTCGCGCGATGCCGGTTGGAAACAGGGTGTTGCCATGGGAACCCTGATTGCAGCCGTGCAGGCCGTCACCGCGATTGTCCTGGTCGGCGGCATGGCGATCATCCTGAACCTTGGCCCGGCGGCGATCACGCAAAACGGTCTTATTCTTGAAGCCGTGTCTTATGCTCTGATTGCCGGACTTGGTGCGTTGATAGCGCTTCGGATTTTGCAGGGCCGTGATGATTGCTGCGATCATGGTCCAGCGCATCACCATGACCATCATCACGACCACCATCATGAACACGATCACCATACGCATGATCATCACCACGATCATCACGGCCATGCCTGCGACCATGATCACGGACATATGGATGCCCCGCGCCCTCAGAACCGTTGGCAGATGATTGCAAGCGGGGTTGTTGTGGGCCTGCGCCCCTGCACCGGATCGATCCTTGTTTTGCTGTTTACGCTGGCAAACGGCATGGTTCTGATCGGGGTTGGTGCCGCCTTTGCAATGGCGGCTGGCGTTGCCTTGACCATTAGCCTGATCGGCTTGGCCGCAATCGGCATTCGCACCGGGACCCAGCATCTGTTTTCCGTCTCGGAAAGCTCATCTGGCCTGATCCGCCGGTCCGTTGGCTTTGCCGGTGCGGCAACGATCACGTTATTTGGCGTACTTCTTTTGATGGCGTCAGCCCGTCAGCTCGGCTGGCTTTGACATACGAAAACAGCCCGCAGGTTGATGAACCTGCGGGCTGTTGGAAATCCTCAATCTCAGCGCTTACTTCGCGCTGACGACTTTCATCACCAGTTTGCCATCCGGCTTGATCGGGCCGTCTTCCTTGGCACCCAGGGTATATTCAAAGATACCGGTTTTCATGCCACCGGTTTCCGCATGGATCATCAGCATCAGCATCTCGCCGGATTTGACCGGTTCCTGCAGGATGGCTGCGACATCCATGTTCTCACCCTTTTTGATCGGGGCATAACCAACTACCGGGCCCGGCTTCATGTCCTTGTTGGTACGATGGACAACAAGCCAGCCATTTTCACCGGCCATGATTTTTGATGCGGTCACAGTCCCGCCTGAGACATCCTGATCCATGGCTTCGACCATTGGACCCATCGCATATCCGGGCGTTGCGCCCGAGAAAATGAAACCTGCGCTAAGCATCATTGCCGTCATCACACCGGTTGCCTTTGCGGTTGCTTTGGCTTTGAACGTCATGTGAAGTCTCCTTTGCTTTTGATCTTGAACACGCATTTTGCGGTTCGCTCGTATCTCGGTTTTATTGTGGGATTTTCACCGCACACACCGAAGCTACGCAGGCAAATCAATCGGGTTTCAGAAAAGGAGATATTTTTTCGTCAATGTTCGACAGAGATCAGACGACCATGGATCGCAGGACCGGTTGGCTGCCCGGTTGGTGAGCCACCCGCCGGTTCTAGGCTGATGCCAAAAGTCGCATTGCGCAGCATCGCCGGATCAAATTCGCCAAGCTGCTTGGTCGTTGGCTGACTGATATTTTCCAGAAGACCAAGCGATTTTGGCTTCGGCCCGGTTTGCTCCGAAACGATCCAAAGCTGATAGGTTTTGCCATCGGGAACCGTGGCCTCGATCGGGCGGATGGTAACCGCACGGGTTTCCAGATCAACGCTCATGACAAAGGCAGGCTGGGTATCATCGCGGTGAAATACCGCCACAAACTTCCCGTCATCCTGAAGCGGTGCGCTGACGTCAGTTGCCAAAACAGCAATGACGAGACTTGCGGCAATCGCGGCAGACCCAAGTGCGCCTGCACGCCACATTGCCAGCTTGCGTTTCATTTTGGCGAATTCGGCCAGGCTTGGTACATGATCAGTGATTATCTTGCCCGCCTCGTCAATCCGGGTGCGGATATTGGCAAACAGGTTTTTGGATGGGATTACCGCATCATAGTGGGAGTTAAGTGGCGACAGGCGCACTTCCCATTCACGAATGGCCGCGTCAAGGTCAGGCTCGTTCATGCGACGGGCCACTACAGACTGGCGTTGTGCGGATTCAAGTGTGCCAAGCACATATTCCGCCGCCAGCATGTCAATATTGTCCCGATCCGTCATGATCCAAGGCATTCCTTCAGTTGTCTCAGGCTGCGGTGCAGCCAGGTCTTGATCGTTCCCACGGGCTGGGCAAAGCGTTCTGCCAGCTCGGCCCGTGACCAGCCTTCAAGATACGCCAATTTGACCATTTCCTGACGATCATCTTCAAGACCGCTCATACACAGGTCAAGCTGGCGCACTTCGCTGGCAAGGACGACTTCGTCAAATATCGACACTTCAGATGCAATCGTTTCGATCTCGGCATCATCGGCATCAACTTCCGGCTTTTGGCGGCGCACGATATCAATCGCCCGGTTACGTGCAATCGTCGACATCCATGTGATGATCGATGCACGACCCGGCTCGAAATCTGCTGCTTTCTGCCAGATACGGACATAAATGTCCTGAAGCGCGTCCTCGCTTTGGGCGCGGTTCTTCAAGATACGCAGCACAATGCCAAAAAGTTTCGAAGATGTTGCATGATAAAGTCGTTCGAAGGCATCCATATCGCCATCGATCGACTGTTTAAGCAGATTTTCAAGATCCCGGGTCGTTGTCATAACCACCGCCGTGCGTACGCAAAACCGAAGTCACACGCACTTAGAAGTAAAATACGGGACCAAAATCCCGAGCCATTTCTTGTTACGCAGCAAACAGCGGACCTGATCAGTTTGATCGCAAACTTCGACTACTATTTATGATTTAAATTCTGACGGGATGCTCTCGGTCGCTTTGACCAGCGCATCCATCACCATGCGCACCCCCGGTGCCCGGCGCATATCGGGGTGGACCACAAGCCAGACCGGTTTACTGACCTCGCCCAGTTCATCATCAAAAACCAGCTCAAGCCGCTCATCAGGATCGGCCATATAGCGCGGCAAAAGACCAAGCCCGTGACCCGCAGCAACAAAGGCCAACACGGTCTGGCTGTCGTCTGCCTTCACTCGGGTTGGCAATTCACCATTCAGTGTTTCCCAAACCCAGCCTTGCTGATAATCGCCAAATGTATTGCGGCCATCTGCACAAAACTCCCAATCCTTTCGCGCAACACGGGCTGTATATCCCTTTGCCGCATAGACCGCGAACCGAAGATTGGTCAACCGTCTGGCAATCAGACCGCTTTGATCGGGTGTCGCCATACGCACAGCAACATCTGCTTCACGCCGGGCAAGGTTGGCAATCACGCTTGATCCAAGGATTTCATATTCAAGGTTTTTCTGATCGCGCAGCAATTCGGCAAGACGGGGTGCAAACAACAAACGCCCTGCCGCGGGCGGTACGGCAATCCGAACCACGCCATGAGCCGTTTCATCGCCGCGTGCCTGGCGCTCAAAGGCCAGAACATCTTCTTCGATGCGGCCAGCGACAGGCACAAGGTTTTCGCCCGCATCGGTCAGTTTCCAGCCCGTTGCCAGACGATCAAACAGATGCGCACCAAGATGGGTTTCAAGTGCTTCGATCCGTCGGGCCACAGTGGTGTGATCCTTGCCCAAGCGTCGTGCAGCCCCGGAAAGCGTGCCTTCTTCGGCAAGGGCCACGAAAAACCTCAGATCATTCCAGTTCATATTGAAATACCCAAATGCATGACATGCGCAATTTTGCACAATCATAGCGCAGTTTATCGGAATTACATCACATTTCCACACATGTCAGAGTATGCCTCATCAAACAGCCACCACGATCAAGGAGCATCAAAATGGCTATGACCAAACAGCTTGAATGCCATCCCGTCGTTGGATGTGTTTCGTCCAAGTCATCGTCGGAGATGATCGCGCAATGCCTGACTTCCCCCGCCTCGCGCCACACCAAGGCAATGGGCGTTGGTGCGATCATCCCGGCGATCCTTAATGCAGTTGCGAAATCCTATAAACGCCATCAAAGCCGTGTTGCCCTTACCCGGTTAAGTGACGAGCAACTGTGCGATATCGGTCTGGAACGGACCCGCGATGGCATTGTGTCGCGTGAACGTTATCGGATCTGATCAAAGCCGCCATTGGCCCTGAACCATTGGCAATCGACTGGCTTTGGATACCAAAACATCCCCGTAGGGGTACGGAGATGTTTGAAATGCCTCCCTCAAGGCAAAAGAAAGGCCCCCGTTTCGGGGGCCTTTTGATTTGGTTCAGACCTGAAATTCTTCGGATATATTGTCGGCCGCCTTGATCAGCGCATCCATCACCAGTCGGACGCCGGGTGATCGGCGCATATCGGGATGCACCACCATCCATCCGGTTTCGCGGCTTTCGCCATCGACATCGGCATGGATCAGTTCAAGTTCTTCGTCCCGATCCCCAAGATAGCGCGGCAAAACCCCAACCCCGTGCCCCGCTGCAATGAACTGACGCACAGTTTCGGTTTCATCGGCCCGGAACCGGCAAGGAAGTTCTCGGCCCAGCACATTGCGCACCCATTCCTTTTTTGATGCGCCATAAGCTGTGTCTTCGTAACCGCAGAATTCCCAATCACTTTCAGGCACACGGTCGCGATAACCAATCCCGCAGTAAAGCCCGACACCCAGTTCAACCAATTTTCGGGTAATCAGGCCTGGTTCACGCGGGGTCACCATGCGAACAGCAACATCGGCTTCACGCCGGGCAAGGTTTACAACACTCGCAGCCCCGATGATTTCGAACTCAAGCCCTTTATGCGCCTTAAGCAATCGGGCAAGACGTGGCGCAAAAAGAACACGCCCGGCAACCGGCGGAACAGAAATGCGCACAACACCATGCGCACCTTCATCGCCCTTGGCCTGACGCTCGAACGCCAGTGCTTCTTCTTCGACTCGTTCCGCCACCGGCAGCAAATTATTGCCCGCCGTAGTCAGCTGCCAGCCGCGTGGCAGTCGGTCGAAAAGCTTGGTCCCTACATCGCCTTCCAGTGCTTCGATCCGGCGGGCGACAGTCGTGTGCTCCTTGCGCAGGCGCCGGGCAGCCCCAGAAAGGCTGCCTTCTTCTGCCAAAACAAGGAAGTAGCGTAAATCGTTCCAGTTCATATCCGTACCATAGTCGTTTATGCCCGAGACGTTTCGTTCATTTTTGCACACCAGCTATGCGAAACAACCTAATTCCCGTTTAATTTTGCATGTGAGATACAGCGGGCAGCAAATGAGTTTTTCAACCCTGAGATACCAGGAGGCCACCATGCCACATCAGCTTTCTGGCAACAGCCAGTTCGACGCAGTTACCGATCCGTTCACCGCGCGCATGCCGTTTGCGAGCGTGATTAATCGTCTGCTCAATGGTCCGAAGGACGCGGCGAAACGCAGAAGCCACCGCAACCTTCTTGAGAATATGAGCCACGCAGAACTTGCCGATCTCGGCCTGCAGCGCAAATTCAATGGATCGACCTGGTTTATCGACCGTATGTCGAACGAGCTTCCTGCTCGCGGCCGGTAAGATACCAGCGCCCCACAAATGCAAAAGGGACCCGATCGGGTCCCTTTTTCTGTTTGTCTCACACCCAACGCTTATCCGCGCAGGGCATTGACCTTATCGGTTGCTTCCTGTGCCAGACGGGTAATCGTCGCCCAGTCACCAGACTTGACCGCATCTTTCGGTGCGACCCAGGAACCGCCAACGGTGATGATGTTTGGCAGGGCCAGATAATCCGCAAGGTTGGAAAGCGATACACCACCGGTCGGGCAGAATTTCACCTGCGGCAGCGGACCGGAAATGGCTTTAAGCATCGAAACACCACCCTGCTGTTCAGCCGGGAAGAATTTCAACGTGTCATAGCCATGATCGATCAGGTTCATGATTTCAGACGGCGTCCCCGCCCCCGGCAAAAGCGGGCAACCGGTATCCGCCGCCGCCTTCAGCAGACCATCGGTATGGCCGGGCGATACAGCAAAGGCACAGCCGATTTCGGCCATACGTTCCATCTGCTTGGCATTCACAACCGTGCCTGCACCGGTGATCGCATCAGGGACTTCGGCGATGATGCGCTTGATGCTCTCTTCGGCGGCATCAGAACGCAGGGTAATTTCAAGAACCGGCAGACCGCCGGCAACAAGTGCCTTGGCCAACGGAACCGCGTCATTGACGTCTTCAATCACCAGAACCGGTACAACCGGGGCTTTGGACAGAATCTCACGCGATGAAAGGCTCATAAACTATTCCTCCAGTTTCCCGGTCAGGCCGTCAGGATTTTGGCACAACCGATAAGGGCCGGGTATTTCGCCGTCATCAGGCGCACCGGCACATCATTCATCAAATCACGGAAACGGCCCTTGGCGATCATGCGCTCTTTCAGGCCGCTTTGTTTCATGTAATCGGCAATGCGCGGACCAATACCGCCACCGATAAAGACACCGTCAAATGCACCAAGGGTCAAAACAAGGTCACCAGCCACCCCGCCCATAAACAAGCAGAAGCGATCCAGAACCTTAAGACACAGGGCGTCACCATCTTTAAGCGCACCATCAACGACTTCGGCCGCTGACTTTGGCGCAACGTCGACACCATCAATGGCGGCAAGTGCACGGTACAGGTTTTCAATTCCCATGCCCGAAAGCACACGTTCGGCCGATACCCGATCAAGCTCTTGCCCCAGGAATTTGACAATCTCGTAATCAAGATCATCAACAGCTGGCAAGGATACATGCCCGCCTTCACCCTGGATCGGAAGCCATTTGCCTTCATGCGGCAAAAGACCCGACACACCAAGTCCCGTACCCGCACCAACAATTGCCAATGGCAATCCCGGACGCCCCGGACCATCAAACAACGTGATCAGGTCTTCTTGGCCAAGATAGGGCACCGACATGGCAAGGCCGGTGAAGTCATTGACCACCACAAGCCGATCAAGATTGAACTCGGCCTTAAGTGCTTCTTTGGAAAACACCCACGGATTATTGGTGAACTTGACCGTGTCGGCCATGGCGGGGCATGCCACCGCCACAGCAAATTCACGCAGCTCCGTGGCATTGGTTTTCGCCATGAAGTCCCGCATGGCATCGCCGATGGTGGCATAGTCACGCACCGGCAATGTCATCGGGGTAAAGGGATTGCCAGCGTCGTCCAGCCAGGCAAAGCGGGCATTGGTCCCGCCGATATCACCAACCAGCTGCATTACGCGACTTCAGCCTCCCCCGGGAAGGCAGCACTCGCGCCAAGCTCGGCCAGACCAACATGTTCACGGAAGACATCAAACATCTCACGGCCAAAGCCATCCTGATGTTCAGCCTTATTGTCAAACGTTGCAAAGGCACGTTTTTCCATCTCGCCCGCGGTTACATTAAGGATCAACTCACCGGTTTCCGCATCAAGACGGATGATGTCACCGTCCTGCACCTTGGCAATCGGACCGTTCATCATGCCTTCTGGCGTAACGTGAATCGCAGCCGGGACCTTGCCCGATGCACCAGACATACGGCCATCGGTCACAAGTGCGACCTTGTAACCAAGATCCTGAAGAACGCCGAGCGGCGGGGTCAGCTTGTGCAGTTCCGGCATGCCGTTGGCTTTCGGCCCCTGGAAACGCACAACGCAAACCACGTCACGATGGAGTTTGCCTTCCTTGAAGGCATCCATCATCGCTTCTTGGGACGTAAAGACCGCAGCCGGTGCTTCGATTACGCGGTTTTCCGGCTTAACAGCGGAAACCTTGATGACAGAACGGCCAAGGTTGCCCGAAAGCATACGAAGACCACCATCGGCACTAAATGCCTTCTCGGTCGGGCGCAGGATTTCTTCATCATGGCTGTCGGCTGGCGCATCACGCCATGCAAGCTTGCCATTATCAAGATACGGCTCGGTGCCATAGGCAGCCATGCCGCCATTATGAATCGTTTCAAGATCCGGGTGCAAAATACCGTTCTTGAGCAGATCAGAAATCACAAAGCCCATACCGCCAGCAGCGTGGAAGTGGTTCACGTCTGCCTGACCGTTCGGATAAACACGGCACAGAAGCGGCACGATGCGTGACAATTCGTCAAAGTCATCCCAGCGGAGTTCGATACCGGCCGCACGCGCCATGGCTGGCAGATGCAGAGTATGGTTGGTCGAACCACCGGTTGCCAGAAGGCCAACGATGCCGTTCACAAATGCCTTTTCATCAAGGATTTTGCCGATCGGACGATAATCATTGCCAAGCTTGGTGATTTGAAGCGCGCGGCGTGCGGCTTCTTCGGTCAGGGCATCACGCAGATCGGTGTTCGGGTTAACGAACGCCGCACCCGGCAAATGCAAGCCCATGACTTCCATCAGCATCTGGTTGGAGTTCGCCGTACCATAGAAGGTGCAGGTGCCCGGGCTGTGATAAGACGCGGTTTCTGCTTCAAGCAGTTCCTTGCGGCCGACTTTGCCCTGCGCATACAGCTGACGGATGCGGGCCTTTTCATTGTTCGGAAGACCCGATGGCATCGGACCAGCCGGAACAAACACCGCCGGAATATGGCCATAGGACAAAGCGCCCATGACAAGACCCGGAACGATTTTGTCGCAAACGCCAAGATAAAGCGCGCCATCAAACACATCATGGGACAGAGAAACCGCCGTCGACATCGCGATCACATCGCGCGAGAAAAGCGACAGTTCCATGCCCGGACGACCTTGCGTCACACCATCGCACATGGCCGGAACACCACCGGCAACCTGTGCGGTTGCGCCAGCTTCAAACACGGCCTTTTTGATGCGATCGGGATAAACGCCCAGCGGCTGGTGAGCCGAAAGCATGTCGTTATAGGACGTCACGATGCCAAGGTTAGCACCTTCGTCACCATTGATGCGTTCTTTATCCGCCGCACTACAGCCTGCTGACGCATGGGCAAGGTTGCCACATGACAGCGATGAGCGATGCGGGCGATCTGAAGCGGCAGCTTCGATCTTGGCAAGATAGGCTTCGCGGGTTGGTTTGGAACGCTCGACAATGCGTTTTGTAATCTGTTCTATTTCACGTTTCATGGGGTTCAGCCTTTCGGGTTCTCGGCGCTCCACCACAGATCGACGGGGACATCGTTCTGCTGCAAAATTGCGCGAACCGGCATCTCTTCGATTACTGTGCCGTTTTTCGCGGTTTCAAAGGTCGACCATTTGGATTGTCCGGTAATATGGAGACCAATATACCGGGCGTTAAGAATAGCAGGTAAGGTCATGCTGATACGCGGGACCGGGGATACGGTCGGGCGTGCAGCAGCAACCAGTTCGCCATGTTTTGGATAAAGCCCCTTATCTAGGGCTTCGGGTGTTGAGGACGGGAAAAGTGATGCGGTATGACCATCATCCCCCATCCCCAGAAATACGATATCAAGCGGCCAGTGCATTTCGGTACGCAGGCGCGCGCTTACGGTTTCCACCGCGTCTTCCGGATTGCTATCAGCCGTTTTCAACGACACAAAACGGGCGTTCTGGGCTTCGTTGATGAACAGATTGTCGCGCACAAGTTTTTCATTGGACTGATCATCATCAAGCCCGACCCAGCGATCATCGCCAAGGGTCACGGTGACTTTGGCCCAGTCAAGGCGTGCGGTCGAAAGGGTCTGGAAAAGCGGTTTTGGGAACCGGCCACCGGCAACAGCGATGCTGGCATGGCCGCGGGTCGCAATAGCAAATTCAAGCCGCTCAATGGTTTCCTTGACCATTGCCGCAAGCATTTCATCGCCGCTTTTAAAAATGCGTTCGTTTGTCATGTCTTCTTCCCGAAGTTGGGGGTAACGCAGAGCTTGCGCAAGGCCCCGGCGCGTTCGCGCCGGGGCAGCACAATTCTAGAACCCGGCTTCTTCGTTCCAGGTCCGGCCATCGCGTTCGATCAAGGCAATGGCGGCCGACGGCCCCCATGTTCCGGACGTATAACCTTTTGGCGTAACATGATTGTTCTGCCACGCTTCCTGAATGGCATCGACCCACTGCCAGGCAATGTCCTGTTCGTCACGGCGGACGAACAGCGTGTTATTGCCATCAATCGCATCAAGCAACAGACGCTCGTAAGCATCCGGGCTGCGACCGCCAAAGGCCTCGGCAAATGACAGGTTCAATGCGGTCGGACGCAAACGCACAAGACCCGGTCCCGGGTTCTTGTTGTTCAGGACAAGATGGATTCCGTCATCAGGCTGCAAACGCAGGACCAGTTTGTTGGCCTGATAGTTGGTCATGGATTTTGCCAGAGGGAAAATCTGGTGCGGAACGTCACGGAACTGAATGACGATTTCCGAATGACGTTTCGGCAGACGCTTACCAGTCCGCAGATAGAACGGAACACCAGCCCAGCGCCAGTTGTTTAGCTCCGCACGAATGGCAACAAAGGTTTCCGTCGTGCTGTCAACATTGGCACCTTCTTCTTCAAGGTAACCTGGTACTTCCTTGCCACCAACGGCACCCTTGCGGTATTGGCCGCGCACGGTGGAACTATCGATATTGGCGTCCGTAATCGGCTGAAGGGCTTTAAGGACTTTAACCTTTTCGTCGCGTACCGCGTCCTGATCAAGGACATAGGGGGCTTCCATCGCGACAAGGCACAGAAGCTGCAACATATGGTTTTGAACCATGTCGCGCATTGCACCGGCATCGTCGTAATAGGACCAACGTCCTTCAACGCCGACTTCTTCGCCAACCGTGATCTGCACATGATCGATATGCGCACTGTTCCAAAGCGGTTCGAACATCGCATTGGCGAAGCGCAGGATCATAAGGTTCTGCACCGTTTCCTTGCCAAGATAATGGTCGATACGGAAAATCTGGTTTTCCTCGAACACTTCACCGATCTGGCCGTTGATTTCACGGCAGCTTTCAAGATCGTGGCCCAGCGGCTTTTCAAGGACAACGCGCGAGTTCGGCGTTACCAGACCAGCCTTTTTCAGGTTAAAGGCCATGTCGGCAAACAGCGACGGGCTGGTTGAGAAATAATAGACACGGTCACGATCAGG
The DNA here is from genome assembly GCA_965228275.1 of Thalassospira sp. Lineage (GTDB taxonomy): Bacteria > Pseudomonadota > Alphaproteobacteria > Rhodospirillales > Thalassospiraceae > Thalassospira. The sequence goes on from OZ245802.1 coordinate 465,055, forward strand.
CTGATCGGACAGTTTTTCATAAAGAACCTTGAAACCGGCTTCGTCACCGGCGGACACCTGAACATAGGACACGCGGCTTGCGAATTTTGCCCAGGTTTCCTTTTCAAACTCGCCCTTGGGAATGAACTTCTTCCCGGCTTCTTCGAGCTTGGCCCGGAATGCTTCGTCGCTATGTTCGCTACGCGATGCGCCAAAGATACGGGTCTCTTCGTCGAAACGCCCGGTCCGTTCCATTTCGTAAAGTGCGGGGAAAAGTTTTCGTAGCGCCAAATCTCCGGTCCCACCGAAAATCACGATATCAGCGATACGATGCTTCAGCCTTTGTTTCATTATGCCCTTAGCCTTCCAACGTTTCCTTCCCGTCGCCAAGGTGGGCCCCCGGATCTTTTGATCCTGGCAGACGACCGGGACACGGCATTTTGCCGTGGTGGCAATCCCGGCGTTTCCGAAATTGCCTATCTGGCAGACAGCTGTGCTGCAAGCGGTGCATTATCAACCGCAAGACGGCGCTTCGCCTGCCCATTCTGGTCGAACAAATAGCAATCCTGCACCTGGGCGCTGACACCCACTGAACTTCCTGATGCAATTGCCGTATCGCCAGCAACACGGGCAACAAAAAGCTCCTCGGCACCGGTCTGCACATAGACGAGGCCAGCCTCGCCCAAATGTTCAACCACATCGACCGTCCCTGCGAACAAAGCTGTGTCCTGATCAGCAATGCTGCAATGTTCCGGCCTGACGCCCACTGTTACACGATCTCCGGAGGCAAGACCACTGCCATCAACGGGCAGAACGACGTCTTTACCAGAATCCAGTTTAACCGTAACAGTTTGTTGCGATACGGCCTCAACAACCGCCGGAACGAAGTTCATTTTAGGCGATCCGATGAAGCCTGCAACAAATTGATTTTGCGGGTGATGATAAAGTTCCAGCGGAGTTCCCACCTGCTCGACCCGACCAGCCCGCAAGACGACGATTTTATCGGCCATCGTCATCGCTTCCACCTGATCATGCGTCACATAGATCATCGTGGACTTCAATTTTTCATGAAGTTTTGTTAACTCGATGCGCATCTGGACGCGCAAGGACGCATCAAGGTTCGATAGTGGCTCGTCAAACAGGAAGACGCCCGGCTGTCGAACAATCGCACGGCCAATCGCGACACGCTGACGCTGACCACCCGAAAGTTCCTTGGGCTTGCGATCGAGAAGTTCTTCAAGTTGCAGGACTTTGGCGACCCGCATGACGCGTTCATGTTGTTCGTCCTTGGACTTTTTGGCCAAGTCCAGCCCGAATGCCATGTTATCAAACACCGACATATGCGGATAAAGCGCATAGGACTGAAACACCATGGCAACACCACGATCCTTGGGGGCCACGTTATTGACGACCTTGCCGCCAATCGAAAGTTCCCCGTCCGTAATATCTTCAAGCCCTGCGATCAGGCGCAGAAGCGTTGACTTGCCACAGCCCGACGGGCCAACAAATACGCAGAACTCCCCTTCCCGGATATCAATATCCACACCGTGAATAACATGAACCGGCCCGAACCGCTTTTCGACCTGCTTTAGAACAACATCAGACATCTTAAACTTCCCTCAGACTTCTTTTGTTATATGGTCCCGAAATAGAAACCCCAGCCCGGCAGCGTCAGGCGATCGCCTGCAACAGAGCCAGTGGCAAACGGGCAGTTCGGTTCGGACTGTCCCGGCAACGTGACAGTCACCGGATCGGGGTTGGTGTTAAACACACAGATCGTACGAACAACACCGGCCATGCGGGCATAGGCGATGACGTCGTTGCCCAGATTTTCCAGCATCTCAATCTCGCCATCGATGATTTCCGGATGGCTTTTGCGCCAAGCCAGAAGATCGCGATAGAAGCTCAACAATGATTTCGGGTCATCAATCTGATCGGCAACCGCAAGTGCGCTATGTTCTGCTGGAACCGGCAACCATGGCTGATCACCAAAGGTAAATCCGCCATGCGGTGCATTGGCATTAAGCCACGGCATCGGTGTACGGCATCCATCGCGTCCCTTGAATTCCGGCCACATTTCAATGCCATAGGGGTCTTGCAGCAATTCATAAGGCACCACTGCTTCTTCAAGGCCAAGTTCTTCGCCCTGATAGATACATGGCGTGCCACGTAGGGACGTATAAAGTGCCGGGATCATGCGCAGGCGCGCATCATTGTCCCCGCCTTTGTCCTTGCCCCAGCGACTGGCAACGCGCATGAAGTCGTGGTTTGACACAGCCCAGCACGGCCAACCATCGCCCAGAACATCAAACACGTTTTTGAGCATCTCACGCACAAGGCCGGTTTCAAGCGGGCTTTCCAGCAGATTGATGGTGTAAGCCATGTGAAGCTTATCCCCGCCTGATGTATATTCCGCCATGGTCGCGAGCGAATTGTCCGAGCCAATTTCACCCACCGTCGTGCTGCCAGGATATTTATCGAGAACCGCACGCAGCTTTTGCAGAAACGCGATATTTTCCGGGCGCGTCTTGTCATAGACATGCATCTGACGGGTATAGGGGTTTTCCTTTGGCGCGCCTTCGGGGCGGTGTGTACCCGGAACCCATGGCGGATTGTCACGCAACTCCGCGTCATGAACATAAAAGTTCGCGGTGTCAAGGCGGAAGCCGTCCACGCCACGGCGCAGCCAGAACTCTACATCATCAAGCAACTGGGCCTGCACATCCGGGTTATGGAAATTCAGGTCCGGCTGACTGACCAGGAAGTTGTGCATGTAATATTGCTGGCGCGTGGTATCGAACTTCCAAGCCGATCCGCCAAAAATCGACAGCCAGTTATTGGGCGGCGTACCATCGGGTTTCGGATCGGCCCAGACATACCAGTCGGCTTTGGGATTATCGTGCGATGACCGGCTTTCCTTGAACCATGCATGCTGATCGGAACTGTGTGACAGCACCTGATCAATCGTCACCCGCAGGCCCAGTTCATGGGCGCGTTCAACCAGATGATCGAAATCGGCAAGCGTGCCAAACATCGGATCGACATCACGGTAATCGGCCACGTCATAGCCGAAATCCTTCATTGGCGAGGTAAAGAATGGCGACAGCCAAATCCCGTCCACACCAAGCGATGCGATATATTCCAGTTTCTGGGTCACACCGGGCAGATCGCCGATCCCGTCACCGTTGGAATCAAAGAAACTGCGCGGATAGATTTGATACAGGACGCCACCGCGCCACCAGTTTTGATCACCGGCCAAAGCCATTTTTGATCACCTTCAAGTCAATGTGGGACGAGATCGCATCAGCCTTTAACAGCACCAGCCGTCAGGCCGGAAACGATGCGACGTTGGAAAATCAGAACCAGAATGATCAGCGGAACCGTGACGATAACGGATGCCGCCATGATATTGCCCCATGGCATTTCAAACTGGCTGGCACCGGAAATCAGTGCGATGGCGACCGGCACGGTGCGCTGTTCATTGGTCAACGTAAAGGTCAGGGCAAACAGGAATTCGTTCCATGCCATGATGAAGGCCAAAAGCCCCGTCGTGACCATGGCGGGCCACATGACCGGCAGGAACACACGTGTGATCACGGTCCATGGGCTGGCCCCATCCATGACGGCTGCTTCTTCCAATTCACGCGGAAGTTCACGCATGAAGGCGGTCAGGATCCAGACCGTAAATGGCAGGGTCAGCATCATGTATGAAATCGCCAAACCAAACATGCTGTTATAAAGACCAACCGCACGGATCAGCTCAAACATGCCCGACAGAACAGCCACCTGCGGGAACATCGAAACCGACAGGATGGTGACCAGCAACAAGCCACGCCCGGCAAACTTCACCCGCGCCAAGGCATAAGATGCGGTAACCCCCATCAAAAGTGACAAGGCAACCACCAGAACGCTGACAAAGATCGAGTTGAAAATATTGCGCCCAAATGGCTGACCTTCGAACACGGACAGATAGTTCGCAAAGCTAAAGCTTTCGGGCAGATAGTTGACTTCAAACAGCGCCGATCCGGTCTCGAACGCGGTCAGGATCGCGTAATAGAACGGGAAAACGGCAAACAGGACGATCACACCGACCAAAAGGTAAAATCCGACCTTTTTGGCGATTTCATTGAAGTTCATTTCCATCTTAGTGTCCCCCTTCATCAAGGCGCACACGGCCGATCATGATATAGGCCATGATGCAGAACGCGATCACAAGGAACAGCAAGGTGGATGCGGCCGAGCCATATCCGACTTCCTGAAAATCGACCAGGATTTGTCGGGCATAGACCGACATGGTCATGGTGTTGGGATTGTTCGGTGTCAGAACATAAATCACGTCAAACACACGCAGCGCATCCAGCGCACGGAAAATCACCGCAACCATCAGGGCCGGCTTGATTAGCGGCAAGGTCACCTTGAAAAACACACGTACCGGGTGAATGCCATCGACCTTGGCGGCCTCGTAACAATCACTTGGCAACATTTGAAGGGCGGCCAATGTCAAAAGCGCCATGAAAGGTGTTGTTTTCCAGACATCGACCATGATGACGGCTGCCATCGCCATTTGCGGATTGGCAGTCCAGGCAATCGGTGCGTCGATAAAGCCAAGGGCAATGAACAGGTCATTGAGAATGCCGAACTGGTCATGCAGCATCCAGTTCCACATCTTGGCCGACACAATCGTCGGGATCGCCCACGGGATCAGAACAGCCGCACGGACAATCGCGCGTCCCTTGAATTCCTGATTAAGGACAAGGGCAACGATGATGCCCAGCACGGTCTCAAGCGAAACCGAAATCACCGAAAAATAGATCGTGTTCCAGACCGCCTGCCACCATTCGGGATCGGCCAGAAGACCGAATGTCTCGCCGTCATAGACAGCATAGAAATTCTCAAACCCGATAAAGCCATAGCTGCCAAGATCAGACAGATTTGCATCGGTGAAGCCGAAGATAAACGTTCGAAGCAACGGCCACCCTGCCACCGCGGCCAAAATGACCAGCATCGGTGTCAGGAACAACCAGGCCGAACGCCGTCTTGAACGTGTCAGGGACGAAACCTGCGCCATGTTACTGCTCTTGATATTGAAGTCAGACGGGGCAAACACCCGTCAGTCACCCGGCTTGCAGTCAAGTGATGTTAACAGCCGCCACTTCGGGCATGGCCATTTGCGCAAACCGGCCTTTCATCTGCGGCCGGGCATCAGGTTGATACCCCGCGCACAAGATGGGTGTTACCAGCCGGAACGCTTGATGCGTTTCAGGCTACGCTCAAGCCCGGTGAAGGATTCATCAACAGTCTGGGTGCCAGACAATGCACCATGCACAGCCTGCCAGAACTCGCTTGATACCTTGTTATAGTTCGAACCGGTTACAGTCGACGGACGCGGTGCGGCACTGGTGAAGGTGTCATAAAGATCGCCAAAGAACGGGTTGGCCGACAGGACTTCTTCATCCTTGTAAAGATCAGCAATCGTCGGGTTGTACGATCCCTTGATCGCGCGACGTTTCTGTTCCTCGTATGACGTCAGGAACTTCACAAGGTCCGCTGCCAGTTCCGGGTTTTCGGAATATTTGGAGACCGAAAGCTGCCATCCGCCAAGGGCTGCGGCAGAACGGCCATCTTCACCACCCTTTGGTAAGGCAGCAACGCCGACCTTACCCTTGACCGGACTATCAGCCGAGTTTGCCAAAGCCCAGGCATAAGGCCAGTTGCGCATGAAGACGGAATTACCCGACTGGAACACGCCGCGTGCTTCTTCTTCGGCATAGCCAAGAACGCCTTCTGGCGAAATGGTCCCGACCCAGCCAGCGGCGGTACGGATGGCTTCCTTGGCGGCATCGTTATTGATCGAAATGTCGCCATTTGGCTCAACAACCGATCCACCGTTATAGGACACAACCCATTCCAGCGCATCACAGGTCAGGCCTTCATATGCACGACCCTGGAACACATGGCCCCACATTTTGTCATTGCCGGCCTTGCGTTCGCCTTCCTGAATTTTCTGCGCGGTCGCGGTCAGCTGTTCCCAAGTTTCCGGAACGGCTTCGCCATATTTTTCCAGAAGGTCTTTGCGGTAATAAAGAACGCCCGCATCGGTGTACCACGGCATGGCAACAAGACGGTCTTCAAACGTGTTGTTGGCTACGATGGCTTCGAAATGTGCCTTGGCCTCTTCGCCCATGTAATCATTCAGATCAATGAAGTGATTGCCAAGAATGCCCGGCCAGATAACGTCGATTTGGAACACATCGATATCGGCAGAACCGGCCGCCAGAATTTGCTGATACAGCGCCAAACGTTCGGTCGTCGAGTTCGGGGTCGAAATCACCGAAACCTCGTTCCCGGTTTTGGCAGCCCAGGCATCAACACCTTCCTGACACAGTGCGAGCTCCTGACCTACCGCACCACAGGAGATCGAAATTTTAGCGGCATTGGCAGTTCCGGCAATCGCGATGGCTGCGCCAAAGACACCCGCAGTGGCGAGCAACTTCTTCATCAAGGTCATAGAGACCTCCCTAGCTTGTTGTTTGTTTCCCACGCAGCCTTTTGGCGGCTGCCTTGCTTGTTCTTATTGGACGTATTTCTATGCAGGATGGGCTCCGCACCAAGACCCCAGTCGCAATATCCGGCTGCAATCAAATCGGATTTTGCTTTCCCGGTGCGGAACCATCCGATTGAAAAAGGATACGCCTGATATGACCTTTTCAAAGTGTCATATCCTTCAAAGGATGATACTATTCTGCAAATTCATCGCCAATAGTCGGACAATTGACGGGGCAATATGCGAATCATCCAGGAACGTATTACCAACCCAGATGGGTATAGCTGGGGTTATTTTCATTACGTTTGGGATGATTTCCGCTGTAACTGGCACCAGCATCCTGAATATGAAATGACCCTGACCCTCAATGCCAAAGGCTCGCGTTTGATCGGGGATCATCGTCAGGATTTTGATGGCATCGACTTTGCCATGGTTGGCCCGAACCTGCCCCATCTTTGGGAATGCAAACGCATTGATCCATCCCGCCCAATCGAAGTTTATGTGATGTGGCTGTCGCAGGAATGGGTGCAGAACCTGACCCATGATTTTGTCGAATTTGCCGATTTCCACGAACTGTTTGACCGCGCGCGTCGTGGCCTTTCATTTACCGATGATGCGGTCGCCAAGACCCAAACCATCTGCCCGCAACTTGATGACGCCAAGCCGCGCGCGCGTTTCATTCTGATGATCGAACTGCTTGAAACGCTTCTGGCAGGAATTGATCGCCCGCTGGCATCCGCGAACTTCCGGGGTGAAGCCGGGCATAACAGTGAATCGATCCGGGTGGATCGCGCCCTTGCCTTCATTCATGCCCATCATGCCGAACCCTTGCGCGTTTCCGCCCTTGCCGATGTCGCCGGAGTCAGTGAAAGCAGTTTCTATCGCCTGTTTAAACGCTATACCGGGCGCAGTGTGGTTGAGTATTTGAACGAATACCGTATCTCGCGTGCGTGTGTTCAGCTATCGCGCACCGATCTTCCGATTTATCAGATCGCGGAAAATAACGGTTTTCCCAATCTGTCAAACTTCAACCGTCGTTTCCGACAATATCGCGGCAAATCCGCCAATGCCTATCGCGAGAACATCCGCGTCCATGGCCAATTCCCGGACCATCCGCCAACGCCCGCCGCCGTTGCCGGTGCCGTTCCCGCCCGCCCATTGCCAAGCGATGTCGATGGTATTCCATCACGAACAGCCATCCCGGCAACCGTGATTGATGCCGCCGAATAAGAGAACATCGGCGTTCTCTTTATCAAGACTCGCGCAAAAGCGAGGTTTTCTGCGGGATTAATTCAACCCAGCTCTGTTCTTTTCGGACAAATGTTCTCATTTTTCATCAAAAACGAGAACATTTGAGAACAAAATATTTTTGTTTAATTTCAACATACTAATAGCGCATCAATCTATTTGTTCCAATTTTGTTCTTGCGAGAACAAAATCAGAACAGTATGTTTTCTTCAGACAGATTGAGGAGGACAGACCATGCTGAAACTGATCGAAAACCCGACCCGCTTGAACGAGCTTTGCAGCACCGTTGCTGTTGTCGGCAGCACAGGATTTTTCCTGTTCGTGATCGCGCTTGGCATGGCTCAGACCCTTCGCGGTTTCGTCTAAAAGTTCCCAATTGAAATCTACTTGAAATCTGTGAGGCCCGGACTTTAAGCCACCAAGCTTTTGTCCATCACGGGCATCTGGTCGGCAGGCAACCCCGCACCCATACCCTGTCCCGCCTGCCGGCCAGAGCTTCCCTCAACGCCCGACTTCCCCAAGTGGGCCTCATTGACCGCTATAATGATCTCCGCATACCTGGCGCTGCTATTTCCCCGATAGCAGCGCTTTTTCTTTTGTGCCGCACAACACATATCGCCCGGCATCAAATCAGCGGTAAAATCACGAGTCTTTTTAGTCCCTGCCCAAAAGGGCTTAGCAGCGGCAAAAGTGTATACTTTTACGCTTGAAACACTTGTTGCAACGCAACAACTTACGCTGCATTGCAAAATTTCACTCGACACCAGGGTAAATATTCGCTTGAATCAGCGTGAAAAACGTAAATTTGGAATTTCATCATACTTAATGGCTATTGCATGTAGGGCCAACTGTCGTAGGCTTCACAGCAATTAATGGATTTCTGGAGACTGGTAACCGGCCCAAAACTGCTGTGCGCCAGATCGGGATCAGGTCATTACGTTTACCCCCGATCAGGAAACCGACAAGCCAAACGCGTCTTGCAGATACGCTGCGCGCGAAAAGAAACAGGATGAAATGCCGTAACCAGTGGTGGCACCGGCCCGCAAAAACCAGCCACCCGGGAGTGAGAATAAATGCTGTATCACCTTTATGAATTGCAGCACGCCACAATAAGCCCGCTGCGCGTGGCTGCTGATGCCAGCAAAAAGTGGCTGCGCAATCCGGCCAACCCACTGTCCTATACCCATCAGGGTCGGGCAGCTGCGGCAGCATGTGACGTGTTCACCCATATCACCCATCGTTACGGCAAACCGGAATTCGGTCTTGAAACCACTGTGATTGACGGCGAAACCGTTCCGATCACCGAAGAAGTGGTTCACAGCGAAGCATTCTGTGACCTTTTGCATTTCAAACGTGAAACCGGGCACCTGAAGACGCAGCCTGATGATCCGCGCATCCTGATTGTGGCCCCGCTTTCGGGTCATTTCTCAACCCTTCTGCGCGGCACGGTCGAAGCTCTGCTTCCCGATCATGACGTTTATATCACCGACTGGATTGATGCTCGTCTGGTGCCGGTTCATCAGGGTCACTTTGATCTTGATACCTATATTGATTATCTGATGCGCTTCCTGCGCAAGCTTGGCCCGAACACCCACATGATGGCTGTGTGTCAGCCGTCTGTGCCGGTTGTCGCCACCGCATCGCTGATGGCGGCGGGCAACGAAGCTTGCCAGCCTGCATCCATGACCCTGATGGGTGGACCGATCGATACCCGCGAAAACCCGACCGAGGTCAATAATTTCGCCAAACAGCGCAGCCTGGACTGGTTTGAACGCCATGTGATTTCGCATGTACCGCTGCCCCATGCAGGCGTGATGCGCCGCGTTTATCCGGGCTTCATGCAGCTTGCCGGTTTCATGAGCATGAACTGGGACCGTCACGTATCGGCCCATCATGACATGTTCCTGCATCTGGTCGAAGGCGACGGCGAAAGCGCCGATGCAAAGCGCACCTTCTATCAGGAATATCTGGCTGTCATGGATATGACCGCAGAATTCTATCTGCAGACGCTGAAAGTTGTGTTCCACGAACATAGTCTTCCGGAAGGCACCATGCGTTGGCAGGGTGTCCCGGTTGATCCGTCCGCCATCACCAAGACAGCCCTTCTGACGGTCGAAGGCGAGCGTGATGACATTACCGGCATGGGCCAGACCCGCGCGGCCCACAAGCTGTGCAAGAACCTGCCTGATAGCATGCGCATGCATCACCTGCAGCAGGGTGTTGGCCATTACGGCGTATTTAACGGTCGTCGCTGGCGCGAACAGATCAGCCCGCGGATCAAGGAATTCATCCGCCGTCACGATCACGAAGGCAAAGGCGCACGCAGTGCCCCGAATGTCACGCATATCAATGCCGCTGAATAAGCCCTGATTATAAATCGCGTATCAAGCCGCCCCGTCAAACGGGCGGCTTTTTCGTTTCTGGCCTTCTCGAAAACCAGTGACTTCAAGCACATGTGACGGCATGGCACACACACGGGTGATTTACCTTCACCCCACAAGCAGGCTAAACCTGACTAAAGCCATTCCAAAATCCGCTATAATGGTCTTTGAAATCGCATCATTGGGATCGCCCCGCCCAAATGCATCACTGCCGGAGCCTGCCTGATGGAAATCCTGTCTTCTGCCTTTATCTATCTTGTGGCCGCAGTGGTCGCTGTACCAATTGCCCAGCGCCTTGGATTGGGATCGGTGCTTGGCTATCTGATTGCCGGGGTCATGATTGGCCCGGTCCTGGGCATTGTCGGGGCGGAGGCAGCCGACCTTCAGCATTTCGCAGAATTTGGCGTGGTCATGATGCTGTTTCTGGTCGGCCTCGAACTGCGCCCTGCCATGCTTTGGGCGATGCGCGGGCAGTTGATCGGTCTGGGCGGAATGCAGGTTCTGGGCACAACTGCGATCATTGGGGCTGCCTGCTATGCGCTTGGTTTCACATGGCAGCAATCGGTCGCGATTGGCATGGTGCTCGCACTGTCATCCACCGCAATTGTTTTGCAAACCCTTGGTGAAAAAGGCTGGCTTGGAACGGTTGGCGGGAAAAGCTCGTTCTCGGTCCTTCTGACCCAGGACGTTGCTGTGATCCCGATGTTGGCGATCATGCCGCTTCTGGTCGTTGCTGGCGCGGATGCAGGCGGGGTTGATCATGGATCGGCCCATGGCGGCATGCTGCTTGATCTTGTACCCGAATGGGCGCAGCCGCTTGTGATTATTGGCGCGATTGCCTCCATCGTGGTCGGCGGGCGTTATTTGATGCGCCCGATTTTCCGCTTCATCGCCAAGGCGCATTTGCGCGAGGTTTTCACGGCAGCTGCCCTTTTGCTGGTAATCGGCACGGCCCTTTTGATGAATGCCATCGGGCTTAGCCCGGCGCTGGGGACATTCCTTGCCGGTGTGGTTCTATCTGACAGCGAATATCGCCATGAACTTGAAAACGACATCGAACCGTTCAAGGGACTGTTGCTGGGCCTGTTCTTCCTGACTGTTGGCGCCGGGATTGATTTCAATCTTTTGTTTGATGAACCGGCCACCCTGTTTGCCATTGCCATTGGCATCATGGTGATCAAGGCAGCGGTTTTGTTTGTTATCGCCACCACGGTGCGCATGTGTGGCGTTGATCGTATGCTGTTTACCGTTGGTCTGGCGCAGGCTGGCGAGTTTGCCTTTGTTCTGTTTGGTATGGCGCTTGGCGTTGGGGTCCTGCCCCTTGATCTAGTGCAGAAACTGACCCTTGCGGTCGCACTGACCATGATGCTGACGCCCGCGGCCTTTATCATCCATGAACGCCTGCTGGCCCCGCGCCTGATAAAAACAGCAAACCGCGAAGCCGATGAAATTGATCAGACCGGCTGCATCGTGGTTGCCGGGATTGGCCGGTTTGGTCAGATCGTCACCCGTCTTCTGGCAACGAATGGCTACAAGATCGTGGTTCTTGATCACGATCCGGAAGTCATTGAAAACCTTGGTCGGGTTGGCTTCCGCGGATATTACGGCGATGCCATGCGCCCTGATCTTTTGCACAATACCGGGATAGAAAAAGCCAAGCTGTTCGTTGCCGCCATTGATGACCGCGAAAAGCTGACCGAGTTGGTCGCCCATGTTGCCAAACATTACCCCAATGTTCGCATTCTGGCCCGCGCGCTTGACCGCCACCATGTCTATGAGCTTGAAAATGCCGGTGCCCATTGCGTGGAACGCGAAACATTTGAAAGTGCGCTGAACCTTGGTCGCGATGCGTTGATCGAACTCGGCCTGACACCAACCGGGGCAGAACGCAAAAAGACGGCATTTCGTAAACACGATCTGGAAACGCTCGATAAGCTTCGTGCACGCTGGAACGAACATGGCATGGATAAGGGCTATATCGATACCATGCGCGCCCAGAACGAAACCCTGTTTGAAATCATGCGCGATGAACGTGATGAGCAGGACGGTACAAAGAAGCCCGAAGCGACCGAGGCCCCAACCCCGTCATGACCAGATGGCATCACCAGCCCCTGTTTTGAACCACCAATGCCTTGACTGCGTAGGACACTGAGAAACAAAAAGGTGCCCGCGATGTCAGATATCCCGTCCCCAAGCTTTGCCTCTATCCCGCCCGGTCAGATTGCCATTGTTATTGGGGCGACCGGGGGGATCGGGCGCGCCTTTGTCGATCATTTGAACGCGTCAGGGCATTTTTCAGCCGTGTTGGAATATGCCCGCAAGACCGAGCCCGAACTGGATTTCACCAATCCAGCCTCCATCGCCGCCTGCGCGGAAGATGCCAAGCAACGTGCCAAAGATGGCGGATGTGATATCCGCCTGATCATTGATGCGACGGGATATCTGCATGATGAAACGTTCCAGCCGGAAAAGTCGCTCCGTCAGGTCGATGCCGATTACATGGCCAAGCAGTTTCAGATCAATGCAATTGGCCCGGCCCTTTTGATGAAGCATTTCTGCCCGCTCCTGCCCCGATCAGACAAGGCGGTCTTCGCGACGCTTTCGGCAAAGGTTGGCAGCATTGGCGATAATCGTCTGGGGGGTTGGTATGGCTATCGCGCGGCCAAGGCAGCGCTTAACCAGTTGGTGAAATGCACGACAATTGAAATCGGGCGCACCAAGCGCGATTGCGTTTGCGTGGCCCTGCATCCCGGCACGGTCGATACCGGCCTTTCCGGGCCGTTTGCCAAATCTGGGCTTAATGTCCAAAGCCCGGCACAGGCAAGTGCGAATATGCTGAACGTGATCGATCAGCTCAATGCATCACAATCTGGCGGTTTCTTTGCCTATGACGGCACGGAACTGCCTTGGTAATCCGGAATTAATCAAACAGCTTTGTCAGAAGGGCGTGCTGTAAAAGAATGATCGTCTTGGCATCGCGGATCCGCCCATCGGCCATCATCGGGATGATGTCATCAAAGCTGATCTCAAGAACGTGGATATCCTCACCCTCTTCATGCAGGCCACCACCGTCCCCTGCGCGGTGATTGCGTGTAACTTCGGCAACAAACAGATGGAGTCGTTCGGTGACGGAGCCCGGGCTCATGAAAAGGTCAAAGGCCTGACGTGGCTTACCGATTTTGTAGCCAGTTTCTTCTTCGACCTCGGCAATCACGGCCGAGGCCGGATCACGATCATCAAGCAACCCGGCGGGGACTTCGATCAACATGCCGTCTTCATTGCCATTCACAAATGATGGCAGACGGAACTGTCGGGTCAGAATGACGGTGCGGTCGGTTCGGTTATAAAGAAGGATCCCTGCGCCGTTGCCACGTTCATACGCTTCGCGCGTTTGGCTTTGCCATGATCCGTCTGAGCGCTTCAAATCAAAGCTGACGCGATACAGCCGATACCAGTTATCTGACAGGCATTCGATGTTGCTGACCCGCACATGATCCTGATCGGGAATAGACCAGCCTTTTGGAAGATCATACATGATCGCCTACCGTTCTTATCGTTTCAGGAAAGCAGACAGGGTCAGAAGAATCGCATCGGGCTTTTCCGCATGTACCCAGTGCCCTGCGCCCTTGATGCTGGTAAAGGCCGCCTTTGGGAACAGCGACTTGATATGAGTGCGATCCTTGGGATCGACATAGTGCGAATTCGCACCAGAGATAAACAGAACGTCGCCGTCATATTGTGCAGCGGTAAGGTCACCTTCGGGCCAACCGATAATATCGCCAAGATGTTCAGCCATGGCACCAATATTGACCTGCCATGACATCACCCCGCTGTCCTTATCGGTCGTGACATTCTGGGCAAGGAACTGCCGCACACCTTTATCCGACACACCAGATGACAGAGCATCTTCAACCTCGGCCCGGCGTGAAACTGCGGTGAAATCAACCCCGCGCATGGCACTGATATAGCCGCTATAATCATGGTCATAGGAAACAGGTGCGATGTCGACCACCACAAGATCGGCAACCAAACCGGCATCAGCGGAGAGCGATAGCACCATTGATGCCTTGCCGCCCATCGAATGGCCAACCAGATGGACCGGCTTGTCCGATACATCGCGGATCAGTTCGGCAAGATCGGACGCCATCGCCGGATAGGTCATTTCCATATCCCAATCCGATCGCCCGTGATTGCGCAGATCCGCGGTCACCACATGGTATTTCTCCGCCAACCGTCGGGCAATCGCCGTCCAGTTGCGCGCCTGACCAAACAGGCCATGCACGATGACAATTGTGCCATTGTCGCGGTTTTCTTCACCAAAGGCGTAGTGGGCGAGTTTCATGGAACCAACTTCTCCGGGAAACAAAAGGTATCTTTCCCCTTTAATAGCCGCCCAATGCCCCAAGGTGAAGCATACATACAAAAACACCCCCGCATGGGAGGAATGCGGAGGTGTTTTTTTAAGGGTGCCAGCCATTCGGTCAGGCACCGGAACTCTTTTCGGTAACGCTTATGCGCCAGCCGGTACGCCGCCCTGCGGCTTGCGGTTCGCACCAAACAGGGCGCCAACTTTACGTACCAGAGCAACAATCATGTCACGCATAGCCTGTGCACGGAGACGTTCTGCTTCGCGCTGCAGGGCAACCAGGTCATAATCACGATACATTTTCATGTCCGTTTCCTTTCAAAAGCATCCAGCACTTCTCGCGCTTGGGTTTTGCGTTGTATTTCGTTGAGACCGATGTACGCCTGTTTGATCCGCCCGACGAGCAGAGATTCCTCACTCCACCCATGCGCTCGACGCATAACATGAAACAATTTCGACACAATCATCACATGCGATCAGCGCATGAATGTATCATGACAAATAAAGCCCTCGATTTGCTTGATATTTTATCTTCGGGGATACCCGCCATATGCCTTCATACTATATCAGATAACGGTTTTAAGCTCTGATGAGCTGGCACAATCGCCTTCTTGGCAGAAGAAATGCACGACAAAACCGTTTGGTACAGGACGGATTTTTTGCCAATTACGATAAATTCACCGGGTTTTATCGCCGGAGTCATACCAGACAATTTTGCATAGCTTATCGCTGAAATGAAAAACGGCAATAACCAGGCTGGTTATTGCCGTTTTGCGATCCTGAAATTCAGGCGACCTGGATGGTCAAAGGATCAATGATTGCTGAGCGCGTAGTTAAGGTATTTGGGTTCAAGATATTCCTCAAAGCCCCAATGACCACCTTCACGGCCCTGCCCGCTTTCCTTCACGCCCCCAAAAGGTGCGCCTTCATGACTGGTGGTGCCATCATTGATGCCGACCACACCTGTTTCGAGCTGATCGGCAATGCGCTGAATGCGTCCGATATCGCGGCTATAAAGATAAGACGACAGGCCGGTGCGAACCCGATTGGCAAGTTCGATCACCTCTGCCTCGCTCTCGAACCGATAGATCGGCGCAACCGGTGCAAACAGTTCTTCGTTAAAGCAATCGGCATCATGGGGCACATCGGTCATAACCAAGGGCCTTGTGAAATGTCCATCTTTTGGCAACTCCGCACCATAGATCAGTGTTGCACCAGCCTTCTTGGCGTTCTCCACAAGGCGCTCAACTTTTGCCACGGCCTGACGATTGATCAGCGGGCCGATTTCAGTCCCCGGCACGAATCCGTTGCCGATCGTTTGCGCCTTGCTGGCGGCAATGAACTTTTCAACAAATGCATCATAGACGCCATCCTGAACAAAGATGCGGTTGGCACAAACGCAGGTTTGACCACTATTGCGGAACTTCGAAATCATCGCCCCGGCGACCGCTGCATCAATATCGGCATCATCCATCACGATGAAGGGTGCGTTGCCCCCCAGTTCAAGCGACAGCTTTTTCATCGTTGGTGCACATTGTGCCATCAGACGTTTGCCCACCTCGGTCGAGCCGGTAAAGGACAGCATCCGCACGCGCTCATCCCCGGTCAATGCTTCACCAATCGGCTGAGGCAGTCCCGTAACAACGTTAAACACACCGGCCGGGAACCCGGCCTGTTCGGCAAGCTTGGCGGCAGCCAATGCAGAAAGCGGTGTATCTTCGGCCGGTTTGACAATCACCGTGCATCCCGCGGCCAATGCCGGTGCACATTTACGTACCACCATGGTCAGCGGGAAGTTCCAGGGCGTGATAGCCGCCACCACACCCACGGGATGCTTTTGCACAACAACACGGCGGTCACGCTGGGTGGCGGGCATGGTTTGACCATAAGCGCGCTTGGCTTCTTCGCCATACCATTCAGCATAGGCAATTGCCCCGACGACTTCTCGCAGCGCCTGATCATAGGGTTTGCCCTGCTCAAGGGTGATCAGGGATGCCAGTTCTTCCTGATGGGTTTCGAGCAGATCACGCCAGCGCCGCAAAATATCAGAACGTTCGCGCGCAAGTTTGCGCGACCAGGCCGGAAATGCCGCATGGGCCGCATCAATCGCCTGACGGGCCTCGGATGTCCGCATGAAGGGCACTGCACCAATCACATCGCCCTTTGCCGGGTCCATGACATCAAGGGTTTCGCGACTATCGGCATCACGCCAAACACCATTGATATAGGCGCGCTTTAATTCCCAATCACGAATGAGCTTGCGTGCACGGGCACGGCCTTCATGGATAGCGGCTTCGTTGGCATCGGCGGTAACATGTGGGGCGGCGGACGACATATCGGGGCATTTCCTTTGGCGCATGCGTCGAGAAAATAATTCTCCATTCACGCGCTTGTGATTCCAGTTTCGGAGGCGCAACTGGGACACTAAGCCGAGCGGCAGGCACGAAGCAACAAGATGCTTCTTATAGAGATAAGAAACCAAAGCCTGTTTCGCGATCAGAGAGAGAGCAAAACGACAATAGAGAGAAGCCATGAAGCACCTTGTTACTGCGGGCCTGCTGGGCGCAATGATCGCCGCTGGATCTATCACCCCAATGGCCGCCAATGCGGACGAGATGATGGATAATGCCACTGTCGAAAACCGCAAAATGCTGATGGATGGCATTGGCGGGGCGATGGGAACGCTTGGCTGCTATTTGAAAGGCCAGTGCGAATTGCCCGATGGCGTAGTGCGCAATCTTGCAAATGGGATAGCCTTTGCTGCCACAGCAGCCCCAAGCGCGTTTGAGCCCAAAACCATGGACGCCTCGGTGAAAACCACCGCCAAGGAAAATGTCTGGACCGATTGGGACAATTTCGCTGGTCGCTTCCCGGAGCTTAAAGAAGCAGCCCTTGCAATGGCAGCAGTTGCTGGCGACAAATCGGCAATGGGTGCAGCGATGGGCAATCTCGGCAAGACCTGCAAAGGCTGCCATGATGAATTCCGTACCAAATAACTGAGTTTGACTTCGCTCGCCGTTACCCCTGGCGAGCTCCCCCGGTCTGGTTTTCTTCCCCCCAATGCTGAACCCTCAGCGCACGTGAAAATTTTGACCGGGGGATTTTACCTCCCAAAAGCAAGGAGCCCTTTGTCATCACAAAGGGCTCTTGTTCATTATGCAGGTCATGTTTGCGAGACCAACCTAGCCACGCGCAAGCGTCACACCGATCCAGACCACAGCACCGCACACAGCTAATATACCAACACCTAAAATCGGCGATGCAAAACTGATCTTGGCAAATCGATCAGCAAGCTCCACGGGTACTTTGCGTGCGCCTGTTACCATCGCGCCAATCAGGTTTTCGCGTTTGACCACCAGATAGAACAAGGCGGCAAACACATGCAGCCCCACCGCGCCATATATCAGGTTGATATTGGTGTGATGGATCCAATTCATCAGGCTGGCCACGTCCGAACTTACATAGGCAACAAGCGGACCATCAAAAAACAGGAAAGTATCCTCGCTGGCAAAAAGGCCGCTGACGGCCTGAATACCGACCAGCAGGATCAGCACAATCACCATCCAGCCGCCCGCCGGGTTGTGACCGGCATAGGTCAAATCATCCATCGATCCATTTGGGATTTTCGACGCATAGCCAAACACCTTGCCCGGCCCTGTCAAAAAGGATGTGAACCGTGCGTTGGAGCTGCCAACAAAGCCCCAGATGATGCGGAAAATCACCAAGGCCAGAACGCTGTAACCAGCAATCGCGTGGATATCGATCATCACCTGACGGTTGGTCCACCATGCGGTCACGATGGCAATGACCAATGCCCAATGAAACAGGCGGATCGGGAAATCCCAAAGTTTGACTTTTTTCTCGTCTGACGTCTGCGAAGTCATGTTGCCCTCTCCGGGATGCATGGTGGTCTGATCTGGCGCGTAACCTTACGGCCATAATGCCTTCTGAGAAGTTTAAGAACAGATCAATTTGTGGTTACCACATTCAAAAACCGTAAAAATTTGTCCAATGCAGGATTCTCTAATTGAAAATCATTATCACAAGCAGTATCAGTTATGCGGAAGCATAGTGATCAGGGTCACATTTCAGGGCGCATTTTCAGACATTCGCGCGCTCTGGTTTCACCTTGATCAACGGGGCTTTGCCCTTGGCTCACCTTTCAGGGATAGATGGGAACTCCTATGAAGATCGCAAAAATTCTGGGCACGGCCGCACTGGTCTCGACCCTTGGCGCGCAGGCTTATGCCGCACCAGCCGCCAAAGACGTTCTGACGACCTATGCGGATATCGCGCATGCCGGTTACGAAGATTCGCTGATCACCGCCAAAAACCTTCAGACCGCAATTGGCGCGCTGGTTGCTGCGCCGTCAGCAGAAACCTTTGCTGCTGCCAAGTCGGCATGGCTTGAAGCCCGTGCACCGTACCAGCAGACCGAAGTTTATCGTTTCGGGAACGCCATTGTTGATGACTGGGAAGGCAAAGTTAACGCTTGGCCGCTCGATGAAGGTCTGATCGACTATGTCGAAATCGCTCTTTACGGCGAAGAAAGCGAAGAAAACCCGGCTTACACCGCCAATGTCATCGCCAATCCGACGCTGACCATCTCTGGCGAAACCATTGATGCTTCGACCATTGATGCAGCGCTGCTTGAAAGCCTGCATGAAATTGATGACGTTGAATCCAACGTTGCCACTGGCTACCACGCGATTGAATTCCTGCTTTGGGGTCAGGACTTGAATGGTACGGATGCAGGTGCTGGCGCGCGTGCATGGACCGATTATGCAGCTGGTGATGCTTGCACCAACGGCAATTGCGACCGTCGTGGTGAATATCTTCAGGCTGCTGCGGACCTGATGGTGTCCGACCTTGAATGGATCACCGCACAGTGGGCCGAAGGCGGCGAAGCACGTGCCACCGTTCTTGAAGGCGACGGCGCACCGGGTCTGACTGCAATTGTTACCGGTATGGGTTCGCTGTCTTATGGCGAACTTGGCGGCGAGCGCACCAAGCTTGGCCTGCTGCTCCATGATCCGGAAGAAGAACATGATTGCTTCTCGGACAATACTCATAACAGCCACTATTATGACGCACTGGGCATCCAGAACGTTTACCTTGGCCGTTACACCCGTATTGATGGTTCGGTCGTCGAGGGCGCATCGCTTTCCGATCTGGTTGCTGCCAAGGACGCAGCGCTTGATACCGAACTACGTGGCAAGCTTGCAGCGTCTGTTCTGGCTGGCAAGGCAATGGTCACCCGTGCACAGGGCGGCGAAGCATTCGATCAGCTGATCGCAATGGGCAATGACGAAGGCAACGCGGTTGTTCAGACCTTTGTTGATGCACTTGTCGATCAGACCAAATCCATCGAACAGATCATCGCTGCTGTTGGCATTGATGGTATCGAATTCGAAGGTTCCGACAGCCTCGACAATCCGTCTGCTGTCAACTAATCATGATTGTCAGGCACCTGCCTGAATGATCAAAACGGCGGGGGATGGTTTCTCCCGCCGTTTTGCATTTTCTAACGCCCCGACTTAGAAGCATTCCATGAACCATCCCGCTCTCACAGTCCCTGCTCTTGTCGCAACAACCTTAGTAAGCCTGTTGCTTGCCACGCCGACAAGCTCGGCTCATGCGCAAGAAGCAGCCGACCTGGCTTTTCCGGGCGGCGCGACAACCTGGCTTAAGCCAGATGGCCGGAATGCCTTCACCCATTACTCTGCCAACATGACCTTTGAAAAGCGGCTTGATTTCAAGCTTGGCGAAGCCCTTTTTCAAAGGCTTTGGGTAACGGCCCCAACGCGCACCAAGGCTGCAGACGGACTTGGACCACTGTTTAATTCGCGCGCGTGCAATGGCTGCCATATCCGCAATGGCCGCGGGCATCCGATTGATGAGAATGATGAAAGTGCCGGTGCAACATCCATGTTGTTGCGCCTGTCGATCCCGCCCCAAACGACTGATCAGTTGCGTGACCATCTTGATGGCAAACTCGCCACTATTCCCGATCCTGTCTATGGCGGCCAGTTTCAGGATTTCTCGGTTCCGGGCATAGAGGCCGAAGGACGGGTCAAGGTCAGCTACAGCTATTTCGATGTCCCACTTGATGGCGGTGAAATCGCCACGTTGCGCAAACCAAGTTATGAGATGACGGACCTTGCCTATGGCCCGCTTCATCCTGATGTCATGGTGTCACCCAGACTGGCCCCACCCATGATCGGTTTGGGTTTGCTTGAAGCCATCCCTGATGACGTTTTGCTTGCGACGGCGGATCCGCAAGATGAAGACAGTGATGGCATTTCCGGACGGGTAAACCGGGTCTGGGATATTGCCAATGAGAAGATGGCAATTGGTCGGTTTGGCTGGAAAGCAGGTATGCCGACACTCGATCAGCAAAACCAGAATGCCTTTCAATTTGATATCGGGCTTTCGACCCCGCTTTACCCCAACGGTGCGGGCGATTGCACAGCGGCACAGCAAAGCTGCCTGACGGCGCCAAACGGCAATAGTCCCGAATTTGAAAACCTTGAAGCCCATTCGCTGATTACGGATCTTGTGCTGTATTACACACGCAATATCGCACCACCTGTTCGAACCAATGCCGATGATCCCGATGTCCTTGCCGGGCAGAAGATATTTGATCAGATCGGTTGCGCATCTTGCCACACGCCGCGTTATGACCTGCCCGCGCGCAACGACATGGTTGAGCAATCCGGCCAAGTGATTTGGCCATACACTGATCTGTTGCTCCATCACATGGGCGATGGATTGGCGGATCACAGGCCCGAGGCCCAGGCATCCGGTACGGAATGGCGCACACCACCGCTTTGGGGAATTGGCCGCGCGCAGGAAATTGATCCGCGTGCGCGCTTCTTGCATGATGGCCGGGCGACGACCATTCTTGAAGCAATCCTTTGGCATGGGGGCGAAGCCGAGCCAGCCCGGACCAAAGTCACAAAGCTGCCACCATCAGAGCGCAGTAAGCTTCTTGCTTTTCTGAAGTCATTATAAGGCTTTCAAATCACTCCAATTTTCGGGAAAGACATATGTTCTCTAGATCCTGTTGGCGTAACGTGTTGCTTTCGACCACGACCATCGTTGTAGTGGGTGCAGCTGCCTCTGCAGCACGTGCCGATATCCCTGATGAGAACTATCAACCTGTTCTTGAACATCTTTTGACCAAGGTGATGCCGCCCAAGCTTGACACGTTTCACGCAGCAACCGACGATCTGGTCGAGACACTTGATAATTTCTGTGCCGAACCTGATCAGGACGGGCTCCAAGACAGCCAGAAAGCGTTTCACACGGCCATGGATATCTGGCAGGAAATTCAGCCTTGGCGCATGGGCCCATTGGTTGCCAAGGGTCGCGACCAGCATATTGAATACTGGCCGGACAAACACGGCACGGCCGCCCGTCAATTCCGCAAACTGATGTTTGATAAACCGGCCGCCTATACCGACCCGGCCCAACTGGCCGAAGCCAGCGCAGCCCTTCAGGGGTTCCCAGCGCTCGAAGAAGTTCTGTTTGATGACAGGCATACCGACCAACTGGTGGCTGCGGATGAGGATGGCATCTATCTGTGTGCCTATGGCAGCGCGATTGCCAAGAACCTCAACAGTCTGACGGGTGAATTGCAGGCCGAATGGCCTGAATTTGCCTCCGCCATGAGTGAAGCAGGCCCCGATAGTTTGGATTATCCGACCGCAAAGTTTGCTGCGACGGATCTTTATCGCGCGCTTCACGAAGGCCTGTTGATCATCACCACCCAGAAGCTCGGCCGACCGCTGGGTGAAAATGCCGAGGACGCCAAAGCCAGCCGTGCCGAAAGCGAAACATCAAAACGGTCCCTTCGCAATATTTCCCATAACCTGACCGGGCTTTTCGCCATTTATGACGGCAAATGGGGAGATGTCGGCACGGAAGGTGCCGGTCTTGCCGCCTTGCTTGATAGCAGCCTGCTTGATCGATCCTTCAGGCTGAATTGGCAAACGGTTCAAGAAACTGTTTCTGACCTGCCGCCGTCGGTGAGCGAATTGCTTGATCAGCCGGACGGTTATCAGAAGCTTTCTGATCTAACAGGTCAGATCAGCTTTTTAACCACGCTTGTTGAAAACGATGTGGGTGGCAACACCCAGCTTGGTGGCGGGTTTAATGCGTTGGACGGCGACTGATTGGCGAACAGGGCTCTCTTGATTGGAGAAAACGAAATGAGACATCAACGTCGGGAGTTTTTGAAACTCATGGGTGTTGGCGGGGCATTCACCCTGTTACCGATCGATATCGCGCGCGCAGCCAGCACCCCAAAGATTGAGGATCGTGCTGTCTATATCTCTGCCAGTGCCGGGAATAATGACGACTATTATGTCAGTGCGTTTAACGCATCTGGCAAAATCCTGTTTGAACAGGCCCTGCCCGGTCGCGGCCATGATATCGGGCTTCGTCCCAATCATGTTGATGTGGCTGCTGTGGAACGCCGCCCGGGGCTTTATGGACTGATCCTTGATCGTCATACCGGCGAAGTTCGTGCAAAACTGCAT
The DNA here is from genome assembly GCA_965228275.1 of Thalassospira sp. Lineage (GTDB taxonomy): Bacteria > Pseudomonadota > Alphaproteobacteria > Rhodospirillales > Thalassospiraceae > Thalassospira. Next base: position 488,116 of record OZ245802.1, read on the forward strand.
TGCCCAGAAGATCGCCGCTTCTATGGCCATGCGATCTATTCCAATGATGGCCGGTTCCTTTACATCACCGAAAATGATTTCGATTATGCGCGCGGTGTTGTCTCCGTCTGGGATGCCGAGGATGGCTATCGCCGCGTGGCCGAGTTTGACAGCTTTGGCACTGGCCCGCATGAATTGCACCTGATGCCGGGCGGCGAACAGTTGGTGATCGCCAATGGCGGCCTGCACACCCATCCCGATCAGGATGGGCGCACCCCGCTTAACATCAGCTCGATGGAACCGAACCTTTCGATCATTGATCGGCACACAGGCAAGCTGATCCATCAGGCTGCCCTGAAACATGACTGGCATAAACTATCGATCCGCCATCTGGATGTCAGTGCGAATGGCACCATTGCCGCTGGGTTCCAGTATCAGGGCGAAGTCACCGATCAGGTACCATTGGTTGGTGTATGGCAGCCGGGTCAGGACATCCGCCCGATTGAGGCGCCTGACACGGTACAATACCGCATGCGGCAATATTGCGGGTCGGTGCGGTTTGACGCATCAGGGCAGGTATTTGGCATCTCCTGCCCGCGTGGCGGCTTGGTGACATTCTGGGATGCGAAATCAAACGGCTTCCTGACCCATATCGCAGCGCCGGATGGCTGTGGTCTTGCGGCAACAGATCGTGCTGGTGAGTTTGTTGGAACCAGCGGGCTTGGCAATGGTTGGCGCATCGATGCGATTCGCCGAAAACGGGTAGAACTTCCAGACGATTCGCATAAATCACTTCACTGGGACAACCATTTACGACGGATCAGTGCCTGATAACCCGACCAAATAAACAGCACAAAACCCGCACACATCATGCGGGTTTTGTTGTTTTAAGGCATTGAAACACGCAGAAAACCGGGAAACTAACCGACTGTTTTAGTCGGGATATATTACCCACTTGATCATCAACCAAAAATTCTTCACAAATGAGAACGATTTTCACTTGCGTCTATCTTTTTCCTCACCTATAACAGGTCTCGACACAGCCCGCGAATGCAACCCATTCGCATTTGTCCCCAAAATGGCTTGTCTCTCACCTACGGGTCCTCTCTCCCCGTAGGCCTCTCAAGGTGGATAAGCGGTGGTTATCGATGCGGGAAACGATAACCGCCGCTTTCTCTTTTCAGCCCAATCTTATTTCGAACCACGAAGCGCAATCAAAAGCCTGAGGCTGTTGATCGTCACCAGAACGGTCGCACCGGTATCGGCCAGAACCGCCAACCACAATCCGGTCAGCCCGGTGATGGATGTGACAAGGAAGACGGCCTTCAACCCGATCGCAATCGTGATGTTTTCGCGGATCACGCGGCGTGCCGCGCGCGACAGCTTCACCAGATTGACCACATCCCCCAACCGATCCTTAACCGCAACTGCATCGGCGGCTTCAAGCGCGATATCAGTGCCACCGCCAATCGCAATACCAACATCAGCTGCCTTGAGTGCCGGGGCATCATTGATGCCATCGCCCACCATTGCAACCGGGCCAGAACGGCTAGGGTCATCACGTAAGGCGGCAAGTGCCTTAAGCTTGTCTTCTGGCATCAGCTCAGCCCGGTAATCCATGTCAAGTTCTGCCGCCATGCGTTTGGCAACGCGGGTCGCATCACCGGTCAGCATCACCGGAGTGATGTTAAGCGCCTTGAGCGCCGCAAGCGCCTGCTTGGCATCTTCGCGGGCGACGTCACGCAGTGCCAGCGCACCAATAACCTGCCCGTTTTTAAGAACGACCACAGCCGTGCTGCCACCTTCTTCCTGATCAGACAACCATTGCGCAATTTCCGTGCTTGGCGTGACACCAAGACGTTTGGCAGCGCCAATCTGATTGATCACGCCATCAATCCGGCCTTCGACCCCGGCACCGGCAATCGTTTTGGCGCCTTCAATCACCGGAAGTTCAAGATTACGGTTTTCGGCGGCCTCAACCACGGCACGCGCCAATGGGTGGGACGTCACCGTTTCAAGTGCAGCAGCAATGCTCAGCACACCATTTTCACCATAACCCTCGACCGTGGTGATCGCCGCAAGCTTCGGCTTACCCTCGGTCAATGTGCCGGTTTTATCAAACGCCATGGTGCGCACTGCCCCGATCAGCTCAAGCCCGGCACCACCTTTGACCAACAATCCAATCTTGGTGGCACGCGCCAGGGCAGAAGTCACCGCAGCAGGCGTTGAAATCACCAATGCACAAGGACACCCGATCAGAAGCAGCGCCAAACCGCGATAGACCCATTCATCCCATGCCTGACCAAACAGGACCGGCGGGATCACGACCGTTGCAAGGGCAAGCGCCATAATGATCGGCGTATAGATGCGGGCAAACTTTGCAACAAAGCGTTCAACCGGCGCCTTGTGCTTTTCGCTTTGCTCAACCAGCTCGATCACACGATCCAGCATGGTCTGGCCCGCAGCACGGGTCACGCGGATGCGCACCGGGCTGTCAGTCACAATCGCACCGGCAAAGACTTCCGCGCCTATCTGGCTATAAACCGGAACAGATTCACCCGTCAGGTGGCTGTTATCAATCTCGGCAGCACCGTTTTCAACAACCCCGTCAGACGGCACACGTTCGCCTGGGCGAACCTCGACAATGTCATCAATCACAAGATCGCGCGGAGTTACGTTTTCAAAGCCCAGATCATTAACGCGACGCGCCTGTTCCGGCGCAAGTTTCATCAGGGCCATAACACCACTTCTGGCCCGCCCGGCAGCAACGCCTTCAAGACGTTCACCAATGGCGAACAGCAAGACCACCATCCCAGCCTCAAGGCTTTCGCCAATTGCAACCGCACCGATGACGGCAACCGACATCAGAAGCTCGATCGAGAAAATGGCACCGCTTTGCGCCAACCGGATCGCCTTTTTCATCACCGGCAATGCGGCAAGCACGGATGCAACCGACATGGCATATGGCCCCGTCGCCGGAACAAGCGTACCAATCACCCCGCCCAACAGCAAGCAAAGGGCAGCAAAGGCGATCTCGTCATTTTCCAATGACCACGGAGCCACCCGGCGCAGAAAGCTTTGTTTGAGATCTGCAGTGTCATCCTGCTTGGCAGGTGCATGCATGTGGTCCCCACCACAGCAACCAGTACCCGAAGACTTGACGTCACCCGGGGCATCTTTTTCCGACGCGGGGTAGCCAAGCTTGGTCAGCGTTTTGGTGATATCGGATCGGGTTTGATCATGGTCTGCATCAATGCCAAGCGTCACGGTTTCGCGCATCATCGAGACATCAACGCAGGAAACCCCGTCAAACTTGCCAAGGGCGGTTTCGATCTTGGCAACGCAGGATCCGCAATCCATCCCGGCGACCTGCCAATGGTAATGGGTAACGGCAGAACCTTGTTTGCGCAGCACATCGCGCATTTTCGCATCATCGGCAGTGCTAAGATCAGCCTTTGCTGAAATCCCCTGCGCGTCGCTTGAAAAGCCGTGATCAGGTACCGCTTTGTTCAAGGCGTTGATCAGGGATTCCCGACATTGAGTGCAATGACCAATCGCTGGCAGTTCATCCCATTTGGCGATGAAAGACATTCTAGACCTCTTACGATCAAATTTTCATTCATATGTTATATTCAAACTATGCTTCATATATTGACCTGTCAATAATATTCAAACGACCATTTGAATGTTGTAATTGGATACACCACTTGATCCGCGCCATTCCCGGCAGAACGGCACGTTAAGACATTGAACTTACGAACAAAAACTGATCAGTCGTGCGTCACGTGGGCGAACACATCACGCACCACGCATGAAATATGTTCATCATCAATCTGATAGAAAATATGTCGCCCCCGCCGCTCGGATGCGAGAATCCGCTGATCGCGCAAATGGCGAAGGTGATGGCTGCAAAGTGATTGCGACATCTCGGTCGCATCGGCAAGCTCGCTTACGGTTTGCGGCTTTTCCATGCAGCGCAAAACAAGCTGCAACCGCCCGGCATCCCCCAAAAGCGAAAAGATTTTTGCCGCCGCTTCGACATCAGGCAAAGACAGATTCGCACCAACGACCCGTGACGCATCACGGGTTACGGCTTCGCCCTGCTCGGTGCTTAGACCAAGACGGGCGGCAGCATCGCATTCCTGACAATCTTCATTCTCAGCTGCGGGGCTTTGGGTGCGGGCTTTTGTTTTGCTCTCTGACATGGGGACTATTTTCCATGCCTGCCGCGCCAAGGCAAGCGGGACCTTTGATTTCGGCCGCTTTCAGCCATCCATCACGATTGCCGAAATAAATCGCATTGACTCATTTCGATAAATTATTCATGTTTTACGTTAATTAAATAACTTGATTCGCTATTTACCCCTTCAGGAGCCCCACATGTCGTTCGATCAACCCGTTAATACCCTAAAAAACGTTCGCACCGTCAGCACCCTTCTTTATTGGGTCTGCGCAATCGCCATTGTCTTTGAGATTTGCCTTGTCCCGCTGATCTGGCATGTGCCGGGCTGGGTTGAAGCCAGCACCAGCCTTCTTACCATCAGCCTTGAAGACCTTCATGCCCTGACTGGCTGGCAGAAATACCTCACCATGGCGGTGATGATGATCCCGTCCCTTGTCATGGCCTATGGCCTTTATCGCCTGCGCAAGATGTTTGGTGCCTTTGCCAATAACGCGATTTTCCAGCCTGAACCAATCCGCCACCTTAAGGCCTTTGGCACCGCCCTTCTGGCACAGACCATGATCAAACCGCTCTCGGGTGCGGCGACCTCGGTGCTTGCTACCTTCCACCGCCCGGCGGGGGAACGCGTTTTGTCCATCGGGCTGAGCGACGCCGAAGCCAGCACGCTGTTTCTCGGCGGGTTGATCATTGTTATTGCCTGGGTGCTTGGCGAAGCTGCGCGGATCGATGATGAAAATCGGAGCTTTGTCTGATGACGATTATCGTTCGACTGGATGTCATGCTGGCCACCCGCAAGATGAAATCCAAGGACCTGGCTGCGAAAATCGGCATTAGTGAACAGAACCTGTCCCTTTTGAAATCGGGCAAGGTCCGTGGTGTGCGGTTTGAAACTCTGGCTGCCATCTGCAAGGAACTTGAATGTCAGCCGGGCGACCTTCTGGAATATCAAGCAGACAGCTAACGTAAAAGGCCGGGCATCCCATAATGCCCGGCTTTTCCTTCTGGGGTCTGCGGATTTAATCCCCACAAACATGATCTACCGGGTTCTTTCCCAACGTAAGTCACACACCACTTCCAACGTCAGGATTTCCAGTGACTTACGAATTGACCATCTTGGTGCTTAACGCCCTTCTCTGCCTCGCCTTCCCATGGGCATATAACTATGCTTATGCCAAACAGCCCGGTGTTGGTGGAAAGCGCCTGATGGGGAACCGTGATGCACTGCCCGAACGCACCGGCATGGCCGCGCGCGGCGTACGCGCCCATCAAAACCATCTGGAAAATCTGGTTCCCTTTGCCATCATCGTTCTGATTGCCCATGTGATTGGCGCGTCAAACAACGTCACGATTGCCTGTACGACAATCTTTTTTGTCTCCCGCATCGCCCATGCCGGTTTTTACCTTGCCGGTATCACGCGGCTTCCGGGCGTCAATGGCGTGCGCTCCATCGCCTATTTCGTCAGCCTGTTTTCCATGTTGGTTTACGCTACCCAACTGTTTCTGGCCTAAGCCAAAGCTTTGATTTTCGCACCGAACCAATCGGGCGCTTGCCGGGCGTCGTGAGTTTTGCCTTAATGAATGCAAACAATGCCGCACACAAAGTGCTGGCAACAGGGAATGCTTCAGGAAAGGACGTTTTACATGACGCAGAAAGTCGCATTGGTTACCGGGGCCGCGCGCGGGATTGGACTTGCAACCACGAGACTGTTCATCGAACAGGGCTGGAAAGTCGCCATGATCGACCGCGACGGACCGGATCTGCAAGCTGCGTCAAAAACTGTTTCGGATGCGGCATCTGCGTTTGAGTATGACGTTTCAGACCCCGACCAAGTTGACCAGATGGTCGATGCGGTTCTTACGGCCTTTGGGCGACTTGATGCGGTGGTGAACAATGCAGGTGTTGCCGACTTCCTGCCGGTCGAAGAAACCAGCTTCGCCACCTGGCGCCGGATCATGGAAACCAACCTTGATGGCGTATTCCTCGTCTCACAGGCCACAATTCCGGCACTCAAGGACACCAAAGGCGCTATCGTTAATATCGGCTCCATCTCGGGCCTGCGGGCATCGACCCTTCGTGTCGCTTACGGCACATCAAAGGCTGCGGTCATTCACATGACCAAACAACAGGCCGCCGAATTGGGCGAATACGGCATTCGCGCCAACTGCGTCTGCCCGGGCCCGGTCAAAACCAAACTCGCCATGGCGGTCCATTCCCCTGAAATTATCTCGGCCTATCTTGATGCCATGCCGCTTGGCCGATACGGCACAGAGAACGAAATCGCCGAAGTCATCCATTTCCTGTGCTCGGACAAGGCAAGCTTTGTCACCGGCCAAATCGTCGCCGCAGACGGCGGGTTCGAAACAACTGGCGTTGGCTTGCCTGCGCTCCGCCGAAAGTAAAGGCTATGAAACCATGCGCCCGCTTCGCCTGATCAGCGCTTTGACCGCAACATTGGCCCTGTCATCCTGCCTAACCTTCAACTGGGAACGCAGCGTTCAACAGGTCCTGTCAAATGCGTGTAACTCGACAGGCGATTGCGGGTCAGATGGGCCTCAATGACAGTGCCTCAGCTAACGAAAAACCGCAAAAACTTAGTCTTCCAAGACATCCCAGCTCACGGGCTGACCACGCACGATGTCCCTTACTGCTTTCTTTCCAATGACCTGCGCATAGTGCTTTGACGAGAGGCCAAAGCCCGGACGAATTCGACGCACATCAGTGTCGGAAACCGTTGCTCCAGCGGGAATATCCCGCACGAAGTAAAGCGACCGACGAAAAGCTTTGTTTGCAGCTTCAACACCAGCACGCGAAAACTCTCCTTTCCCCAGGGCCAGCCAAGCATTTTTAGTTTCACAAACCAATGATTGCAATTCATCAGGTTCCAATGAAAACGTGCTATCTGGACCCTTTTCAGCCCGACTCATAGTAAAATGCTTTTCGATAGCCACGGCTCCCAATGCCACAGCAGATATAGCAGCAGTATTGGTAAGCGTATGATCAGAAAGCCCTACCTCAACATCAAAGACCTTCTTCAGGTAAAGCATATTATTCAAATTACACTGATCAACAGGAGCAGGATAACTGCTGATACAGTGGAATAGGAGAATGTCGCGGATACCACTACTTCTGGCAACCTCAACAGCTTCGCCAATCTCGCTTTCACTTGCCATACCGGTGGACATCAAAATTGGTTTTTTTGTCTCAGCGATCCGCTCTATCAGCGGGTGGTCAGTAAGCTCAAAAGAGGCAACTTTGTATGCTGGAGCATCCAAATTCTGCAACAAATCAATGGCTGTTTCGTCAAATGGAGATGAGAAGATTGTAATTCCAATTTCCTTTGCATACCGGAAGAGTTCTTCATGCCAGTCGTAAGGCGTGTGTGCCTCTGCATAGAGCTGGTGCAAAGTGTAACCATCCCAGAGACCACCTTTGATCTTGAAATCATCTCTATCACAGTCGATTGTCATACTGTCGGCTGTGTAAGTTTGTAATTTAACAGCGTTTGCACCGGATTGTTTTGCCGCAAGAATACTATTCTTTGCCCGCTTAATTGATCCGTTATGATTAGCAGACAACTCCGCAATGATATAAGGAGTCTGTGATCGGCTTAACTCTCTGCCTGAAATCGTGAACAATTTTTCCTCGAATAAATGAACAAACTAAATGAGAGCGTAGGTTGTTTGTACCTCAGTCCAACCTAGGCCCGAAACCCGTTCTTTCATGCCAGTGTTTCCAGCAGGAACGTTGATGAAGAAATTTGGTGGTCGCACAGACTTCAACTCTTCCAATGGCTTATGTTCTTGCACGATGAATTCAATCGCAGATCGCAATTGGTCTTCGTAACCTTCGATTAGAAACACTGATATGCAATTGGTATCCATTACGTAGCAAGATCCCACACAATCATCCCCCACATAAACGAGATACCAAGCTCTATACGGGTTTCCTAACACGAAGGCCTTGTGTTCACTATAGTCTGGAGTGGTCCGGTGGCTGATGTTATGCACTCTTTTAGATAGAAGGTCATAAAGATCTGCAATCTGATCTTCGCTACCTTTCACTTCCGCAAAAGATATCTCAGTTTTCATTTCATTCACACCCGTCGAAAATCTATTCAGCGTTAGACCAGTTGATAGCGAACAGTATCATTGTTCGATGAAACCTCGACAAATCCGACAGACCGGAAGACCTTATTGCTTGCCACATTTTCGGGCCTGACAGTGGCAAAAATCACGCAGTCACACAATAATCTAAATTCCTCAACACACCCGCGGAGAAGTGGCTTTGCCATCTTTCGTCCACGATACTCCGGATTTAGGTTTATTGACACTTCTGCTGTTAACTTGTCTTCGCCAACATCAAACCGCACCATACCAATCTTAGAGCAACCAACTTGTCCAATAAACAAGGTACAGTCCTCATCAGCCAGTTTGCTTGCAAACCATTTTTGATGCTCGTCCAGCTTTACCAAATTCGAGTTAATCGACATCAAGCGGCTTGATTGATCGTTCCGCCAAGAAAGAAGGTCCAAACTATCTTCTGCACGACACTTCCTGATAGCAATTGTTGTCATTCAATCAGTTTCCGCTCGTATAGAATAGAGGTTGGATCAAGGTGTTTAAATCGTCTTTGGAAAAGGAAGTTTATCATTTATTGCTGCTTATTTTAGTAGTCTCTACATACTAAAGCCAAGCAGTCGTGGCAAAAAATTCGGCGCGCCCAATGGACGCGCCGTTTGTTATTTCCGATATCGGAAAACTTATTCCCACTCGATGGTTCCCGGTGGTTTGGACGTGAAGTCGTAGGTCACACGGTTAATGCCGTTAACTTCATTGATGATGCGGTTGGCGATGCGGCCAAGCAGTTCCGGCGGGAACGCATAGAAGTCTGCGGTCATGCCATCGGTCGAGGTGACTGCGCGAAGTGCACAGGCGTAATCGTAGGTACGACCATCGCCCATCACTCCAACGGTGCGAACCGGCAGCAGAACGGCGAATGCCTGCCAGATTGCGTCATACAGACCAGCATTGCGGATTTCTTCGAGATAGATCGCATCGGCCTTGCGCAGCACATCGAGCTTTTCACGCGTGATCGGCTGACCCGGAATACGGATCGCAAGACCCGGTCCAGGGAACGGATGGCGACCAACGAAGCTGTCAGGCAAACCAAGCTCACGACCCAAATCACGGACTTCATCCTTGAACAGCTCACGAAGCGGCTCAACCAGCTTCATGTTCATGCGTTCCGGAAGACCGCCCACATTGTGGTGCGACTTGATGGTGACCGACGGGCCCCCGGTGAAGGACACACTTTCGATCACGTCAGGATAAAGCGTTCCCTGTGCGAGGAAGTCTGCGCCACCAATTTTCTTGGCTTCTTCTTCGAAGGTTTCGATGAAGAGACGGCCAATGGTTTTGCGTTTTACTTCCGGATCGGTTTCGCCTTCGATGGCACCGATGAAAGTTTCAGACGCATCAACATGAACCAGCGGAATGTTGTAATGGTCACGGAACAGCGATACGACCTGATCGGCCTCGCCCGAACGCATGAAACCATGATCAACAAATACGCAGGTCAACTGATCGCCAATGGCTTCGTGGATCAGAACAGCAGTGACCGAGCTGTCAACACCGCCCGACAGACCACAGATGACCTTGCCATCACCGACCTGCTTGCGGATCTTGTCGATCGCATCGTCCTTATAGGCATTCATGGTCCAGTCGCCAGAGCAACCAGCAACGCCATGCGTAAAGTTACGAAGCAGCTGTGCACCATGCGGGGTGTGAACCACTTCCGGGTGGAACTGCACAGCATAGAATTTCTTGTCATCATTGGCGATGGCAGCAAACGGTGCGCCCTCGGATTTACCAACAACGCGGAAACCATCCGGCAGTGCGTCGACACGGTCGCCGTGGCTCATCCAGACCTGTTCGCGTGCGCCAGCTGCCCAAACACCGGTAAACAGCGCGCAATCTTCGATCACGTCAACAAAGGCACGACCAAATTCACGATGATCAGACGTCGCAACCTTACCGCCCAACTGGTTGACCATGGTCTGCTGACCATAGCAAATGCCCAGAACCGGAACGCCAAGCTCAAATACCTTTGCCGGTGCCGACGGTGCCTTGTCCCAATGGACAGACGCCGGGCCACCCGACAGGATCACGGCCTTGGGGGCATATTCATCAAGGAACGCATCCGAGATGTTATTAAAAGGATGGATCTCGCTATAGACACCGCTTTCACGCACGCGACGTGCAATTAGCTGGGTGACCTGGGATCCGAAATCAATAATCAGCACGCGATCAGTCATCGGGCCGTATCTCCGTCGAAGATGGGGTTGCGCCGTACATACGCCAAACCATCGTCATGGGCAACCCGGCGCAGGTGGTGGCCCAACGATGCATTCAAAAAACTTTCACCCGAAACACGGGCATTTGGGGACGATTGCGGCGTTTTTACGCGCTTCAATCCCTGAAAAACCCACATTTGGTCCCTTTTTCCTTCGCAATGATCGCGCAGTATCCCAATCAACGGAACGCGGGAAACATCGCGTCCAGGTTTGAGCAACACATACTTGATCGAAGCAAGGGACACAGAACCATGAGCACTTCCAAAGGCAGCAAAATCGCAATGGCCATCGCCGGTCTTGTTCTGGTCGCAGGCACTGCAACCGCAATCGCGATGACCCAGAAAGAAGACGGCGCGGCACTTCCGCTGTTTGGCACTGAGGAGTCCGCTCCTGCCAACACCAATGAAACCATCCTTCCGGAACCGTCCGCTGAAACCGGCGAAGCCACCCCGGAAAGCATGGAAACCATTCCGGGTGCCGAAGATGAAGGCGTTCCGGGCATGAACAATCTGGAAAACTCGGATAGCTCGAATGAGCCGACCACCATCTTTGATGCACCGGCCCAGAAAACCGAATAACGGCTTTTGGACATCATCCCGGACGTAATCCGGGGCACCGTGGGATCGGCAATCTGCAGAAGAGCCTTTAAACGCAATCTTGCGTTCACGGTAAAACAAAACTGGCCCTGCGAGCGATACTCGCAGGGCCTTTTTCAGTTCAGGCAGATTAAGGGCGGCACAAGGCTTGGTCTGGTTTCCATATGCCAAAGCCCCCACTGTCATTACTTTACCTTGCCTTTTGCGGTTCGTTCGAACACCGCAACAAAGAACCCGTCCGTGCCATGCACATTCGGTGACAGACGAAGCCACGGCTTGTCCTTGCCACCGGGAACCGGAACCGATTTCGGCGCGTCCGGCCAGATTTCATTGATCGAAACCGGTTTGAAATCCTTGCGATCACGCATAAAGGTCTCAATCAGGCGTTCGTTTTCTTCTGGCATGATCGAGCAAGTCGCATAAATCAAACGACCGCCCTTGGTGACCTTGGCAGCACCGGCCTTCAGGATCTTGCTCTGCTGCCCCATCAGTGCACGCAAGTCACGCTGACCAATTCGCCAACGCAATGCCGGGTTACGACGCAGGGTACCAAGACCCGAGCACGGAACATCAAGCAACACGCGATCAAAGAAACCGGACTTGTTCCGCAGCCAGCTATCACGTTCATCAGCAATGATGCGCTGCTGGATGCAATCGCCTGCACCCGCACGACGTGCACGTTTGCGCGCATTATCCAGTCGGCCACCATGGGTATCGCAGGCAAGGATACGGCCCTTGCCGCGCATGTCTGCAGCAAGACCAAGGGTCTTGCCGCCGCCACCTGCGCACATATCAAGGATGGTCATGCCAGGCTTCGCATCCACAAGTTTCACGCAAATCTGCGATGCTTCGTCCTGAATTTCGATCAGGCCATCCTTATAGGCCGCCGTCACCAGCATATTCAGGCCAAGCGGCAAACGAAGACCATTGGGCGCGAACGGGGTGCGTTCGATATCCTTGATGCCATCCGCTTTCAGCGACTTGATCGCGTCTTCAACAGAACCACGCAGTCGGTTAACACGCAGATCAAGTTTGGCTGGCTGATTATAAGCCACCATTTCGGCATTCAGGTTTTCGTGATGAAGCTTCATCAACTCGCCGTACAGCCATTTTGGCAATTCGGTTTTTACCGCGCCTGGCTGCGCATCGTGATCAAGGGTCTTGTCAGCAAGCTTGTTGATCAGGTGCTTTTCATTCGGGCGCAGAATATCCGGGCAGAATTGTTCGCCACAGAAACGTTCTTCTATGTCGGCCTTGTCCAGACGATCATTGACGACAAGCTCGGCGATCATGCGCGCGCGGCCATCCTGAAACTCATAACCGACTTCTGCCAGCCACCACCCCAGACGGGCCTGATGACGGATCAGGTTATAGAAACGCTCGCTGATTTCACGACGATCCCCGCCACCGATATAACGGCGTGATCCGAAATAGCCTGATACGACGCGGTCTGCGTCATCTCGGGTATGGGTCCAACCATCATAAAGTTCAATAACGGCTGCTATGCGGGCACCGGGTTTCAAAGCGATTTCCAACCTGTTTTGTGGGTGTTGATGCTGCTCCGGATATGGGAAGCGCAAATACACCTTACGATAAAAAAGACGATGACGGCAGGTTAAGCCTGCCGCCATCCAAATTCTGCGCCGCTCTTATCATGGCTTTGGCCATTCGCCAACCGCGTCAAACGCAGGGCAGCCCAGCCAATCTAAAAGCGGCAATCGGCCCTTAGCCGCCCGGACGGTAGTTCGGCGCTTCGCGGGTGATGGTCACGTCATGTGCGTGGCTTTCACGAAGACCGGCATTGGTGATGCGAACGAATTCTGCACGGGCACGGAAATCAGCAAGGGTTGCAGAACCGGTATAGCCCATCGATGCCTTCAGACCACCAACAAGCTGGTGAATGATCTGTCCTGCAGGGCCTTTGTAGGGTACGCGACCTTCGATGCCTTCCGGGACCAGTTTCAGGTTGTCCTGAACGTCCTGCTGGAAGTAACGGTCTGCTGAACCACGTGCCATCGCACCAACCGAACCCATGCCACGATAGGACTTATAGGAACGGCCCTGATAGAGGATCACTTCACCCGGTGCTTCGTCGGTACCGGCCAGAAGGGACCCGACCATGCAGGTGCTTGCGCCCGCTGCCATCGCCTTGGCAATGTCGCCCGAGAACTTGATACCACCGTCGGCAATGATCGGAACATCAAGCTTAAGACCAACTTCGGCACAATCCAAAACAGCGGTCAGCTGGGGCACACCAACGCCAGCAACAATACGCGTAGTGCAGATCGAGCCGGGACCAATACCAACCTTGACCGCGTCCGCCCCGGCTTCGGCCAATGCTTTGACCGCCTCGGCAGTTGCAACGTTACCAGCTATAATCTGGGTATCGCCAACCTGTGCCTTGATCTGCTCAACAGCCTTGATCACGCCAGCCGAATGGCCGTGCGCGGTATCAATAACCAGAACGTCAACGCCTGCTTCAACCAGTGCTGCTGCACGTTCGAAACCAGCTTCGCCCACACCGGTTGCCGCAGCAACACGAAGACGACCGCTTTCGTCCTTACAAGCATTCGGGTGCAGCTTGGCTTTTTCGATGTCCTTGACCGTAATCAGGCCGGTGCAACGATATGCTTCATCAACAACCAGAAGCTTTTCAATGCGGTGTTGGTGCAGGAGCTTTTTGGCTTCGGTGGTATCGACATTCTCGGTGACCGTAACCAGACCTTCATGGGTCATCAGTTCGGAAACCGGCTGTGCACGGTTGGATGCGAAGCGAACGTCACGGTTGGTCAGAATGCCAACCAGCTTGTTCGAGCCGCGCTCGACAACCGGAATACCGGAAATGTGGTTAAGGTCCATCAGATCGAGCGCATCAGCCAGCGTCTGGTCCGGATGGATGGTGATCGGGTTAACAACCATACCCGATTCGAACTTCTTCACACGGCGAACTTCTTCGGCCTGCTGTGCGATATCGAGGTTCTTGTGAATGACCCCCATGCCGCCATGCTGAGCCATGACAATCGCCATTGCACTTTCAGTTACGGTATCCATAGCCGAGGAAAGCAGCGGGATTTTCAGGTCAATTTTCTTGGTAATGCGGGTGTTGGTCTGCACCTGAGCCGGCAACACTTCGGATGCGGCGGGTTTGATCAATACGTCGTCAAACGTCAGGGCTTCTACAATGCGGGTCATCTGGCCACCTCGTTAATCTGAGTTGGCGCGGAATTTATACACGTTACGCCCTAAATGCCAAGTTTTCTGCGCCCATAACAGCCCTGTGATTTTATTGATGCTTTATTTTGTGCATTGCGTTAGAAACTGGTCGATGGGGCTGCCGTCAGGCGAGCCCCTTTTTTTTGACCAGTGCGCAGGAAAGCATTGCTGCGAAGTTTTTGCCAAAAGCAATGCTGTGAATCCGCCAACAAATTCATCCACAAAGCTCAAATCCCTGGCCGTTAAGCGTGCGCTTCTGGCTTACGCAAAACCTGTCCAATGAACTTGCCGACATCCCCGTCAAGCGATTGCGCCTGCCCCAAAAGGTTTTTGGCTTCGCCATGCAACTTGATCAACACATCACCTGATGCCTGCGTACCGCTGGCAACATTGCCGACATTATCAACAATATCGCGCATGCGTTCGACAGCCTGATCAATCCGATCACTGATCTCGGCAACGGCTTTGGCCTGTTCACGGGTGGCATCGGCCACCAGACGGGCACCGTCATCGATCTCGGCGATCTTTTCGCCAATGTCACGCACAGACGCCACAGCCTCGCGGGTCATGTCCTGCATCTGACCGATTTCCTTGATCACGTGCTCGGCCGCGTGGCTTGTTTGATTGGCAAGCCCTTTGACCTCGGACGCGACCACGGCAAACCCTTTGCCTGCTTCACCGGCACGGGCGGCTTCGATTGTGGCATTCAGCGCCAGAAGGTTGGTTTGTTCGGCCACCTCGGTAATCAGGTTGATCACCCCGGTGATGCGAACAGCCAAGGCATCAAGGCGCGCCATATGTTCATCCGCAGTTCGCGCACGTGATACGGCGGCCTCTGTCAGTGCGGCCGACCCTTCGATTTGCGCACCGATTTGACGGATAGAGCCGCTGAACTGTTCGGTTGCGGTTGCAATACCATCAAGCGCCTGACTGCTTTCTTCGGCGGCCTTGCGCATGTCGGTTGCCTGGGTTGCGATCTTGCCAACGTTCTGTGAAAGGAAGTCCGAATTTGAGCTTAGGACTTCCGCGCTATTCGACAGGTCACTTACGACAAAGCGAATGTCATCACCGATCCGCCCCGCACTGCTGCGAAACGTTTCGGTCTGTTCATCCATCATCGAAAGCGCATGATTGACCTTTTCGGCATAACCCACCAAGTCACCACGCAAACCACGCGGCAGGATTTTACGGAAATATTCCCCGCGCGAAGCACAATTCATCGCAGCCGCGGCTTCCTTGGTGAAGGCTTCGGTCAGATCCAGCAACTGGTTCACTGCATTTTGCAGATTGGCCAGCTTGCCGCGCGATTGCCGATTACAGATGCGCGCATCCATATTGCCGTCCGCAGCCGCCAATATGGTGTCGCACAGCTCGGTCAAATAGCTTTGTTGACGATGAATGGTCAAAAGACCCGCCACACAACACAGCACCAGCAAACCGGTCAACACAAAGCCTGGCCAGACATACATTGATGCGGTCACGGCAAGGCTTGCAATGAAACTGACAGCCAGGAACGCACGCAGGTTAGAGAGTGAAAACAAATTGATCATAATCCAGACCTGCATCCGTCAAGAGACTGGTGACCATGGCTGTTCCGCGCGCCATGCCTTCTTTGCGATTGCGTTCTTTTGCTTCTTCTTCGCAAAGGGTCTTATAGAGCGGGATTACTTTTTCAAGCGCATCACGTCGCGGCACACGGCGGTTGGAATGATAGCCAATTATGTTGCCACCCGGACCAAAGGTCGGTGTCACATTGGCCAGCACCCAATAATGATCGCCGTTTGAACAACGGTTAATGACATAGGCGAAAATCTCGCGCCCGGCTTCGATGGTTTGCCACAGCAACGAGAAGACACACCGTGGCATGTCCGGATGACGGATGATGCTGTGCGGTTGACCAAGGATATCGCGTTCGCGGTACCCTGCCACGCGCAGGAACGTATCATTTGCATATGTGATCCGACCTTTAAGGTCGGTTTTCGACACGATGATGTCGTGTTCGTCAAAGTGCCTTTCGACACCTGTCAGGAATACTTTGTCCTGGATCATTGGTTACACACCCCACAAAAATGCCTCCCCCAAGAGGCGCTTTCATTACGTAGCCAAAAGGCTACGCATTACCCGCAAGTATAACCTGCTAGTTGGGCTGGGATGTTTGATGTAACGCAATATCGGTGATGATTAATTTAGCGGGCAATAAAGCACACAAAATCAATAACCAAGGCCGGAAAAGTCCTCAAATTACTCTACCGGGGACCAACTATCATCGTCACGGACCTCGGCATTCTTGATATCGTCTTCGGCATTATTCTGCCCGCGGAAACCGGTCGCAATCAGGTACGCTTCCGGGCTTTCCGGACGCGATGCTGGCGGTTTGGCGTGCTTGGTCACGCGGAAGTTCTTTTTCACGCGATCTAGAAGATCGTTTTCCGTTCCGCCCTTAAACACCTTGGCAATAAAGATCCCCCCCGGTGCCAGAACTTCTTCGGCGAACATCAATGCATGTTCGACCAGATCGATGATGCGGATATGGTCGGTCTGACGATGCCCGGTGGTTTCCGGGGACATATCGGAAATGACGGCATCCACCGGCCCCTGCAGGGCGTGCTTGATCATGTCAGGTGCATGCGGATCAAGGAAGTCGGCCTGAAGACAGGTTGCGCCAGAAAGGCCTTCCCATTCGAGAATATCAAGACCAACAACCTGACCACGGCCGTGCTTGGAGCCAACCATGTCAACGGCAACCTGCGTCCAGCCACCCGGTGCCGCACCAAGGTCAACAATGCGCATGCCCGGACGCAGAAGATCAAACTGATTGTTGATTTCAATCAGTTTGAACGCCGCGCGCGAACGATAGCCAAGGCGCTTGGCCTCTTGCACATAAGGATCATTGAGCTGCCGATCGAGCCAGCGTGTCGATGAGATTTTGCGCCCCTTGGCACTTTTGACACGCGTACGCAGGCCACGACGTGCGCCGGTATCAATGGCTGCAATGGCCGAACCCTTGCGGCGGCGCTGCCCGCCTTTTCCGCTGCGATTATCGCTCATGATCTTTCCTGAACTGAATTCTGTTTTGGCCAGTGACCTGTCGGGACGATGACGTCAACCGATCAGGAGGAGGCCGGAATATGCGACACTGTATGACGGCGCGCGTCGCACGGGTCAATAGCATGACCGTCTGCCCGCATCAAATCGACCAAAATACCCTCGCGCAGGCCCCGATCGGCGACCTTAAGCGTCGCCAAAGGCCATATATCGCGAATCGCGGCAAAGATCGCAGCCCCTGCATCCATCAACTCGGCACGCTGATTACCGATGCATGGATGGCCTTTGCGCTTGTCTGCTTCCATCCGAAGAAGAAGTTCGGTCACACGTTCGGCATCATCGAACCGAAGATCTGACCCATCAACCTTGTGACGTTCATAGCGTTCAAGACCAAGGGCAATGCCGCAGAATGTGGTAACGGTTCCCGATGTACCGACCATCTGGACCTTGTCATCATCAAGCATATCCGTGCAGCAATTGCGCTTGGCAAATTCTTCAAGGCGCTCGCGGATTTCGGTGCGCATGGCTTCAAACCGTTCCCGGCGTTGTTCGACCGAGGCATATCGTTCGGTCAGGCACAACACACCACACGGCATGGATAGCGTTTCAATGCATTGGGTCTTGCCGGTCTTATCGACCTTGATCCAGCAAATTTCAGTACTGCCACCGCCAATATCAAACACCACCGCATAGGGGCGCTCATCCAAAAGGGCCGAGCAAGCCTGAAGCGCCAAACGGCTTTCTTCATCCGGATTGATGATATCAAGCGTGATGCCGGTTTCATCAAACACCCGTTTGACGAACTCATCACGGTTATTGGCCGTACGGCAGGCCTCGGTCGCGACAGCCCGCAGGCGTGCGCCCGGATGGCGACGTAATTTTTTGGCACAGACACGCAGCGCATCAATTGCGCGTTCCATTGCCGCTTCGCACAGATATCCCTTTTCGCGCACACCTTCACCAAGGCGCACAACACGCGAAAAGGCATCAATCACCTTGAAGCCATCATTGCACGGACGCGCGACCAAAAGGCGGCAGTTCGAACTGCCCAAATCGATCGCGGCATAAAGCGGTGCTGTGATGCAATCCACAATGCGGGGTGCTTTTTGGCTACCCTCAGGCGCACGGACTTCGGTGCCCGGCTGCGGCATTCCCGGCTTATCAGGCCCATCAAGCACGGCGTGATCGCCCAATGCAGCGCCGCCTGCCGGGCTGTTTGCCCTGTGCGAGTTGCTATGGGGATTAACCTGCTTCACCTTTCAAAACCTGCCTTCATCTGTGGTTACACTATCTGTATCGCCGACCATCACGACATTTATATGACGATCTGGCGAATCAGCTATATGAGTGTAACGACAATCGGAGACAAGGCAAATCCCGTATGCAGTAATCGCATGGTTGATCATATGGAAACAAAAAAGGGGTTGCCAAAACCGGACGGGTTTTATACATAGCGGCCCACGCCACGACACATCGCGTGTCAGGCGGACCAAGTTTTGTTGGGGAATAGGTTAACGGTAGACCTACGGACTCTGACTCCGTCAGTCCTGGTTCGAATCCAGGTTCCCCAGCCAACTTTGCCGGACGTTGCAATGGCCCAACATTGCGCAAAACACGCGGTCCGGGGTATAAATAACGCACACCAAAGTACTGCTGGGGAATAGGTTAACGGTAGACCTACGGACTCTGACTCCGTCAGTCCTGGTTCGAATCCAGGTTCCCCAGCCACTTTGATCTTCCCCTTGCCGACGGTTCAGTCACGACATTTCTGTTACATCACTCTTTCAGATCCTCCTTTTGCTGCTATCAGCTTGGCCATCCCGTCTGGTTTGATGTAACTGTTTGGACCGTCAGGATTTAGCAGAGGCATCAAATGGAAAACTTCAAAGGCGGCTGCCTATGCGGCAAGGTTCGGGTCGAAGCCGTTGGTGCACCCTATCGCGTCGGGCTGTGCCATTGCATGGATTGCCGCAAATTTCATGGCGCACTGTTTCATGCGTCCGCCGTTTTTCCAGCTGACGCCGTCACGGTCACGGGTGAAACCCATGACTATCACAGACGGCATTTCTGCCCGTCTTGCGGATCATCGGTCTTTTCGCAGACCGCTGACGAGATCGAAATCAATCTTGGGTCACTTGATGAACCTGATCAGCTCGTACCGACATACGAGCTTTGGACGATCCGTCGTGAGAAATGGCTGCCTGATCTTCCGCTTAAACATCATTACGAACGCGACAGAACAATTGATCGCCGCAACGAAGATTAAGCCAAACCCTACTCACCAAGATGGCAAGGTGGCGACGATTGATCGGTTTTGTCGGCGTCACCAGTGGCCGCTGTATCGATATGGCGAATGCCCTGATCAGTAATCAGCACATCGACCGGCACGTCATATTGATGGGGTAAAATGTCATCAAGCTTGGTGGCTTCAAACCCGATACCGACCACCAACGGCCTGCGTTTGACCGCAGCCAGCGTTCGGTCAAAAAAGCCACCGCCATATCCCAATCGATAACCTGCAAGATCAAACCCGACCAGCGGGGCCAGCATCACATGAACCGGGACTTCCTGTGTATCGCGGGGCTCCGGGATACGGGCAAAGCCCGGCACCATTTCGGTTTGCGGTGTCCAGTCATGAAACAGCATCGGTTGATCCCTGCCCGGCACGACTGGAAGGGCCGCGGTCCCGCCATGGGCAATATGGCGTTCGATCACAGGACGCAGGTCAATCTCGTTTTGGATTGGCCAATAGAATCCGACTGTGGCAGCCGGACGGTCTTTGAGGAAAGTTTCGAAATGCCCACGGATGTGATCTGAGAGATGCTGATGGGTCGCGGCATCAAGGGCGGATCGCCAACCAAGCAATACACGCCGGACAGCATGGCGCCATTCTGATTGTTTTTCGACGCTGCCACTACGCGGGGCGGCGGGGAGTTCAAGGCTCATGGGCGCAACACTGTTTTCTGTTGTTGGTGTTTGGCGCAGCCTACAACAAATCCCCATAAACGCATAACGCGCCGGGAAACCGGCGCGTTAACGGTTGTCAGCAAAAAAGCTGCAAGCCAGATAGAATTTAGAGAATGGCGAGTTCTTCTGCCGACATGCGGCCATTGCGACCTTCAATCAGCTCAAACTGAATTTTCTGCCCTTCATCAAGTCCCTGCAAACCAGCGCGCTGAACAGCGGTGATGTGCACGAATGCATCTTTACCGCCTTCGTCCGGGGTGATGAAGCCATAACCCTTGGTCGCATTGAACCACTTAACCGTTCCGGTAGCCATATCCGTAGTCGTCCTTAGTTTAGTATGCGCATTTCCCAAAGAGCGGGAGATGCAAGAAAACAACCTCTGCTTTGCACCTTATAGAGGCACGATCACCCTCAACCAGAAAGCAACCACGCACCTGAAAGATGCACTGCATCGTTTCAATCATTACCGAATTTTTGGCGTAGTGCAATGGATTCATGTACGAAGTTCTTTTTTTCGCTACCAGACATTCTCGGCTGAGTGGCGACCATCTTGCGGTAGAAAGTCCAAAGAACTCGACACACCCATAGATGAATCAAAGTCACTGATGAATTCACGCAGGGGTTCAGTGTCCCGACAAATGAGTTTGAGATTGACGACAATGACAGGCGGAAGATCAGCTTGCTCGATCCCGGCCTTGTCATAGATCCGGATATTGGTGTCATCGCCGATGATCGCATCAAGTCGCCCGGCATCCAGCAATCCGACCGCCTGCTCAAGGTTTCGAAGGTCATGCCAAAGGATTTCCGCATCAAGCGGCACCTTGGGTCGCGGCAAGTTGGCCAGAATGCCGATCTCGATAAATGGCAGGGCTTTTAGCTCCACCCCGATACGGTTGAACAATCGAAGCTCAAACCGGATACGGCTTTGTGCAGCAAAGCTGTCTTCGAAGTCATCGATCTTGGACGCCATTACACAATCGGTCTGATTGTTGTCCATTACCTCGGAGAAACGGTTATAGGGCACGACCTGAAATGAAACGGCGCGCTTTTGATCACCAAGCTTGGCAATAAATTCGCGCTGATCGCCACGCGCATGTTTGATCCAGGCATCGTCAAAGACAATATTGCTGGCAATACGCACCGGCTCTTGCGCCTTGACACCCGGCATGATGAACAGTCCGGCACATAAAACCGCCCCAAGAATACCCGCCAGCTTTTTCGTTACTTTGTTTTTTGCGCTCAATCTCGTGCCCTTGATTGCGGAATAACAGACCCAATTGCAGTTCAAGCTTCCGTCCCGCCCGGTGCATATTTGCACATAAGACCACACTAATTGAATTCCAGACCAGACATCAGCGATGGCCCAGATCGACAAATCCTTACCAAGCACTTACCAGATCATACGTCGCCTTTCGGGGGATAGACCCTTCGAACTTGTCTTTCGCCATCGCTGTATCAAAACCATTCACAAATTCGCGCAACGGCACAGTATCCCGACAAACGAGTGCCAGTTCGACAATCCTGACCGGGGGATAGTTCAATTCTACGATCTGTGAGTTTTCATGCATCCGAACATGTGTGCTGTCCGCGATAAGCACATCAAGCCGACGTGCATCCAGAAGTTCTATTCCTTGCTCGATCGAACGCACATCATGCCATCGCAACTGTCCGTTCAACGGAACCGGGGGCTTTGGGATATTTGCCAGATGCCCTATTTCCACAACATCAAGGCGATCTAGCGGAATGCCCTTTCGGCTAAACAGCTTAAGTTCGAACGCTATCGCGTTTTTTGCGACGACGACATTGCCAAATTCAGCCGGAAACGCACTCATCACGCAATCTGTCTGCTCTGTCGTCATCAAGTCGTCGTAACGGTTTAGGGGCACGACATCAAAAATTACGTGCCTTTTTTGGTTCGACAACACAGAGACAAACCGTCTTTGATCGGGAAGCGCATGCGACATCCAGCTTTGTTCAAACCCGACTGTACTGGCGACATGTACGGGTTCGTCCGCAACTGCCCTCGTAGGGCCAACCACGGAAAAAACGCCCCCAACGAGCACTAGCAAGCACGCTTTTTGAAACACGTTTCCAACCTCAATATGCAGCCGTTGCTTAAAATGAATTGTCTTGCTCAGTTCGGCAGGCTTGGCGGGGACTCATGCTCAATCCGCGACAAGCTCGCATCAAAGGACTTCAAGAATGCACGATTGCTCGGTGTGTCGTGACATTGTACGGCAAGTTCAAGCAGCCGGATTGATGGCAACGCCATAACCTCTTCGATCATAGGATCACGATCATAAAGCCCGGTATGCGCGATAAAAAGATCAATGCGCCCCGCCTTGACCAGTTCTGCGCCCTGATCAAAAGACCTTAAACCGTACCATTGAATTTCCTGCGTGAGCGGCAAAGCGACATAAGGAACCGTCGCCAAGAGTCCGACCGTTACCACCCGCTTGCCAACAAGACTGTCATCTGCCCGACCAAACAACACCAGTTCAAATCGGGCCGTATGGGTTGAATGAACCATGCCCGTTTCAAGGTAGATCACGTTGGTGACGATGCAATCAAGCAGGTTTGCCCCATACATCTCCTTTAGCCGGTCAAACGGGATATCGTCGTGCCAATCGATATCCATTTCGAACGCCAGGGTTCCGTAAAAATCGGATTGGTGTTTTTGCATGGTGGCCAGCCATTCACGGGTGACTTCAGCAACCCCGCCCACGCGAACAGGGGCTTTGACCTCGTCCGCCTGCGCGGGCCCCAGCACCAGCAGCACAGCGATGGTGATCGCGTTCAGCATCCAAGCTAGTGCAAACCTACGCAAAAACTTCCCCAATTTGACCAAAACTGTTCTCGTTACGATCAATCGATCATCGAAAGCCCGACATCATATTTGGGGAGTTAGTTGGTAAGATACATCACCGCGGATTGTTCTTTGATCGTCATAGACTGGTCACTACGCTCACGGACGAGGTTCATTTGCCGATCAAAGGCAGCAAGAAAATCACGTGCCGCTGGCGTGTCGTGACATTGAAGTGTCAGTTCAACTACCCGAACCGGCGGGAATGGCATGGTTTCAATCAACGGGTCATCGCGAAACATTCCGGCATGCGCAATCAGAACATCAATGCGGCCAATCTTGACCAGTTCTGCGCCCTGCTGAATGGTCCGCAATCCGTACCATTCCACTGGTTGAACAAACGGCACAGGGAACTGAGGCAAAGTTGCCAGATAGCCGACTGTGACAACATTGCGATCAAACAAGTTTTCACCGCGTCTGCCAAAGATCACCATTTCAAAGCGAATTTCGTGGGATGAGAAGATCGTTGCCGGTGTTGGCAAGTGCGTTTGATCGATGACGCAATCAAGTTCTTCACGCTTATAAAGCTCAACCAATCTGCCATACGGCAGACCGTCATTAAAGACGATGCCAGGTGCCGACATCAGTGTGTCATAGAATTTAAGCTGACCATCAGAAAGGCGGGACCGGAATTCATCTGTGATACGTGCGACATTGCCAATCCGGACACTCTGAGTACCCTCCGCACCCTGAGCACCCGTTTGCGTTTCATCTGCAAACGACGTTTTCAGGCAAAGTGTCATCAGCACCACCAGCCCCAAGGCGATCAATACCGATCGCTGGCAAACAGATCCTGATGTCAACATGTGCACGTTCCTGGCATTTCACTTCCCGATTACGAGCATGTGGCGCGCGCAAGATGCGACTTCAAGAAGCGCATCCCATCAAGTATTTAGGGTGCCTGAATTAAAAAATGTCTGATTTTGTCATTTTCAGATGCATGGAATCACGTGACAAAGACCCTTGCTTCGAACGATGATGGTTCCAATAGTATAATTACGCGTTTCAAAACGCGTTCTAAAACGGGCAAAGCATTCCACAAGAGGATGCCAAAACAGATGAATGGGACACCGATAACTGAATGGGTATGGATTTCGGATCGGATAACAAGCAGTGACAGCGACGACAAAGATCGCGAACCCGCGCGATATTGCGCACAATGTGATGAAGCTGATCAGTGAATTGAACTTGCAACCAACACCGCAGGTTTATCATGTGTTCTACAGCTACTTCGCAGATGAAGTGCCTGAACTTAGCCAGCTTGTGAAAGTTCTCATTCGCAACACACAGGAACTTGATGAGGAAACCGTTTACCGGATTTATCACAAGTATCTTGGGTCGCATGCCTTGGACAAGCACCTTAAACTTGGCGTCGAAGGACTTCAGGCCGCGGTTGAACGCGTCGAAGAAGCCGTCCATTCCGTCATGCTTGAAACCGACCAGTTCTGTGGCGAACTTGATAACGCATCGCGTCAATTGCTGGCCGAGGACATCACACTTGATGATGCACGCAATGTCAGTCGCAATCTTTCGGTTACGACCGATCGTGCTCGTAATTGCTACGGCACCTTTAACGGCAGCCTTGAAGAATATCACAATGAAGTTCGCAGGGTTCGCACCGAACTTGAAATGGTTCGCCGCGATGCATTGACCGATACGCTGACTGGCATTGCCAACCGCAAGAATTTCGACACATCCCTGCGTGATGCTGTCACGACGACCATGGAATCTGGTGCACCGCTTTCCTTGTTGATGATCGATATCGATTTCTTCAAGGACTTTAACGACAATTTCGGCCATCGCGCCGGGGATGGCGTGCTTAAGGCTGTTGCCCGCGTATTGGTCAGCTCGACCAAGGGGGCGGATACGGTTGCGCGCTATGGCGGGGAAGAATTTGCGATCATTTTGCCCGACACAACACGTGAAAATGCCGAGAAGCTTGCCAACAAGCTACGCGAAAACGTGTCGAACCAGCGGATCATAAACAAGAAAACTGGTAAAGATTTCGGTAGGTTAACGGTCTCTATTGGCTTGACGTCCTATCAACTAGGGGAGAATATACTTGAGTTCGTTGACCGTGCTGACGGCGCCCTTTATCAGGCGAAGCAGGAC
This sequence comes from Thalassospira sp., assembly GCA_965228275.1. Lineage (GTDB taxonomy): Bacteria > Pseudomonadota > Alphaproteobacteria > Rhodospirillales > Thalassospiraceae > Thalassospira. Next base: position 513,427 of record OZ245802.1, read on the forward strand.
GGCAGGAACACTTGCGTATTACAATAATAAATAGCACTCGACATACTGGCTAATCAGGACGTGAATACCTAAGTCTCAGCAAATCGAGATATCGTAATTAAACACGACGACACCGAGCAAAAACAGTGTCCTGCCATGCCAAATGAACAGGTTTGAGCCACTTAAAATCTCTCCTGTCATGTACAACATAAAAGTGCAAAGGCTTTGCAGGGCGGAGCAACCGAATGAAGACACCCAAAAGCGAACGCAAGATCGAGCTTGAGCACAAGATTTTCAAAACGTTCGAAGAATGCCATTTTCAGAAGTCTGACATTTCGGACGAAGCCCTCTTTGTCCTGAAGATGGCAGAAGGATCTGTCGTGTCTTTGCCGCTTAAAGCTATTTGCCGCGAGTTCGATATTGATCCGGAATCGAAAGATGGTGATCTGATCAGTCTGATCGACAAGGCCCTGAACTTTGTGAGCGTTTTGCGCCCAGGCGATAACCTTCCGCTTGAGGTATTAACCGGCGAAGCATCGTGGGAAGTCGACGAAGAACACCAGGCGATTGCCTATAACCGAATTACCATGCAGCTTGTCACCTGGATGTCGGGAAGCGAAGAGCTTATCACCGACCCGGACGAGTTAATGCAAATTGCAGAAGATCCGAATACCAAAAAGAAGATCAATCAGGCTTTCGATGAAGTCGCCGAGAAACTTGGCCTTGGCAAAGACAATCGCGAAGAAGTCGTCAATCTCGTGCATCAGGTAGCCGACGAGCTGTCCTATATCGAAACTCTTCGTGTGCGGTATCGCAAGATCTTGATGGTTGATCGCAAGATGCAGGAACTACGTCGCATCTACGCCCATGAAAAAGGCGTCCTTGAAACGGTGACACAGGCAATCCGCCTGCTTGATGATGCGAAAAGAAAGTTCGAGAACACCTTTGACGAACTTGACGCCAACACTGGCGAAATCATGTCGGTTTTGCGCAACTTCACGTCTCAGCGCCAATATATTCGCAGTAAACGCGATGATCTTTATAAGCGCTTGCGCGCTTGGCAACCGCTGGTCATTCAGTGGGACGAACTTGAACTGGAACGCGGCCCGCTGGCAGTGCGCCTGGTCAAGGAAACCTATCAGTTCCTTGCCCCGCGCTTCATGAAGGTCAAGGAATGGCTGCTGATCACCAAGATGCAAGGCGGCGTGTCCGAGCAACACAGCTTCAAGAATGAAGATGAACGTATGGGTGCGCTTAAAGGAAAGATGATGCAGTGGTAATCCATTGCCCCTGAAAACACCAAAGGCGCGAACTACGTTTCGCGCCTTTTTTCTTTACGAACAAGCTTGCCGTCCAGATGGTCAATCGTCGTTCAATTTGATTTTAAGCGCGACGTGATCATCAATCACGGTTATGGACTTGGCCGAATGCGCCGGAACGGGAACCTTTCGGTCAATGCAATACGCAATCATCGCTGCGGCCAACTCTGCACCTGATGTCGGCACAATCGTTTTTTCACCAGCATCTGATGTAATTGTCATACGCGCGATGACTTCTTTTGATCGCTCGATTTCAAAGCTGCTGATTTGCCCAGCCGGCAATCCCTTCCCCGTCCTGCGACCATGGGCAAGCAGTGCCTTGATCAGTTCGCCATCATCAAAAACGATACAGCGTATCTCGCGCATGCCAGATCATCCTGCCAACAGTTGTTTGTTTACACATGGTTACTGCATAACAACAAAACAAACATTAACGCTGCAAGAATGTGAACCTGATCCTTGTTCTGGCTCTTAACTACTCGCGAGCCAGACGCCAACACCTATCATCAGCGTTCCCGAAATACGGTTAAGCATCCGAACATTCCCACTTTTCTCAAGGAACCGGCGCAACGATCGTCCACCGGTCGCGTAAAGCGTCATGCAGATCAATTCAGTGATCAGAATGATCGCCACCAGAACCGACAGCTGCGGGGCAATCGCGTGCTCCAAACTGATAAAGGGGGGCAGCAGTGAAATCATGAAGGCCCAGCCTTTGGGGTTGGCGATTGCGGTGACAAAGCCTTGCGTCGCAAGCCCGGTTGCCGTCGCAGTCTTCGCACCTTCGACTTCTGACGAAATCGCCATGCGGCCGCGCGACCGCCAAAGCTGAATACCAAGCCATGCCAGATAACCACCGCCTACATATTTTAGAACGGCAAATACCGCCGGGTACTGCAACATGATTGCCGCCACACCAAGTGCTGATGCGACTACAACAATACCCACACCAACAAGTTCGCCCATCATCATCCAGACCGTGCGGCGAAGGCCAATGGTCATGCCCAGGGTCAGTGCAAGTGTCATGCACATGCCAGGCGTGATGGAAACGAAAAAGGCCGTGGGGATAAAGGCCCCAATCAATGAAAGGCTGATCATGGTTGGTTCCAATGGTGTCAGGTGGCGCGCGTTATGGTTCAAGGTCTGTGACCTTAAATCAGAGCGAAAGCACTATCTGATAACGCGATTTGCGACCAGCATGATTTTGGAATGGGTGAATTGTTTAGCGCAATTTTATGTAAAAACCGCTCCCCTGATCAGGCAGTGTAACAGAAAGAAAAGAAGGCAGCTTTTTTCCTGCCGCTAAATTCCACCCTAAAAAGGCAGCGAAATATACAAAAATTACTTGACCTCGGCGGGCGGTCCAACGAAATTGGGGGCGTCGCCAGCTACGGCTGGCATGTAAAGCCAATTGATGAAGACCGATGACCGCAGACATTTGCAACATTGATGCATATGCCGATCGTGCCGAAGCCTCTGCTTCGCGCACCATTGTGCTGTCTGCCCTAAACCTAATTCTCGGTCTCCTTGGTCTTGCAGCCCTAGGCTCGCTACGACTTACTCGCCCCTGAGCGAACCATGCCGGTCAAGGATCAGAAGACATTAAGTCGATCCACTTACCGCAGCTCAGGGGAAAAAGTCGCGCCAGACGGCCCGCACTCCTTCCAGACAGAATTTACATACCGGGCAAAGCCCGTTTGATCAGGAAACAAGATAATGGCTAGTGCAAACGACAATCGCGTCATCATTTTCGACACCACCCTGCGTGACGGGGAACAGTCCCCGGGTGCTTCGATGACGCTTGATGAAAAACTGCGCGTGGCGCATGCACTGGCGGAAATGAAGGTCGATGTTATCGAAGCGGGCTTTGCCATTGCATCGAACGGCGACTTCCAGTCCGTCAATGAAATCGCAAAACAGATCAAAGGCCCGACCATTTGTTCGCTGGCCCGTGCTGCCAAGGGTGACATCGAACGCGCGGCCGAGGCGTTGGAGCCTGCTGAAAACAAGCGTATCCACACCTTCATCTCAACCAGCCCCCTGCATATGAAATACAAATTGCAGATGGAGCCGGAACGCGTTCTGGAAAAAGTGATCGAAAGCGTCACTTTGGCCCGCAAATTCACCGATGATGTCGAATGGTCCGCAGAAGACGGTTCGCGTACCGAACATGACTTCCTGTGCCGTTGCGTCGAAGCCGCCATTAATGCCGGTGCCACCACGATCAACATCCCTGACACCGTTGGCTACACGACCCCGACCGAATATGCCGATCTGATGACCATGCTGTTTAACCGCGTGCCGAACATCGATAAGGCGATCCTGTCGGTTCACTGCCACAACGATTTGGGTATGGCTGTTGCCAACTCGATCTCGGCGGTCAATGCCGGTGCCCGTCAGATCGAATGCACGATCAACGGTTTGGGCGAGCGTGCAGGTAACGCTGCACTCGAAGAAATCGTTATGGCGATCAACACCCGTAACGATGCCTTCCCGTTCACCACGGGCATTGATACCACCAAGATCATGAATGCTTCGCGTCTGGTCTCGGCCGTGTCGGGCTTTGTTGTTCAGCCGAACAAGGCAATTGTTGGCGCCAACGCATTCGCCCATGAAAGCGGCATTCACCAGGACGGCTTCCTGAAGAATTCCGAGACCTATGAAATCATGAAACCGGAAACCATCGGCTTGAACAAATCAAGCTTGGTTATGGGCAAACATTCCGGTCGTCATGCCTTCAAGGAAAAGCTGAAAGAATTGGGTTTTGCCGATCTGGGCGACAACACCATTGAAGACGCGTTCGCGCGCTTCAAGGATCTGGCTGACAAGAAAAAAGAAGTCTATGACGACGATATCGTCGCACTGGTCGATGACGGCATGCGCGATAACGAACACATCAAATTCGTTGGCCTGACCGTTACCTGTGGCTCCAAAGGTCCGCAGACCGCAGAACTGGAGCTGTCGGTTGATGGCGAAGTTCGCACGGCCAAAACCACCGGCGATGGCCCAATTGACGCGACCTTTAACGCGATCAAGGAAATCTATCCGCATGACTGGCGCCTGAAGCTTTATCAGGTCCATGCCGTGACAGAGGGTACGGACGCGCAAGGCACCGTGACAGTCAAGCTCGACGGCGAAGATCGTACTGTTGTTGGCAATGCGTCTGACACCGATACGGTTGTTGCGTCTTGCATGGCCTATGTCACTGCGGTCAACAAACTGATCGAAAAAAGCAAGAAAACCGCACCGGATGCGATGGCATCCTGATCGGAATTCAACGCATACGACCAAAGAAAGGGTGGCGATTACGCCGCCCTTTTTTGTAGCCCTCTTTGTCGGGCTACTTGAACTCTGCCACCAGAAAATCGACAAACAGTAGCACACGGCGCGGCAATTGTTTTCGGCTGGGCATCACAACATAGAGTGCTAAAGCATCAAGCGTCACCGGGCACTTGATTTGCACCAGATTGCCGCTTGCCACATCATCGCCACAGCCATTGATGGGTAGGATTGCGGCTATTTCGCCAGATGCGGCCAGAATACGAGCCAATTCGAAGTTGCCGGTTTTGATCGGCGCTGCCGGAAGATCACTGAAATCATATCCGCCCGAATGTAATATCTGCGCGTGATCAAGAATGGGCAGCGCCGGAGCTTCCCCTGCACGCCATGTGTTATCGGTAAACACATCTGGTTTGGCAAACAGGCCCATCGGCTCAAACCGTAACCGGCGTGCGATCAACCCGTCGCGCCCGGGATTACGACCGCGCAATGCAAGGTCATAGTTTTCGCCAACCAGATCAACCAACTGATCACTGACATTCACTGTGAAATGGACGTCGGTGTAAGTTTGGCGAAACCTTTTAATCTGATCGGCCAAAAGGGCCTTGGAATAGTCAACCGGAACCGAAAGCCTGATTTGTCCGGACGGGGCGGACCGTTGCGACAGATCATCTTCACCTTGCTGCAGTAACGAAAGCGCAGACCGGCAATACTCAAGATAGCGCTGCCCATCATCAGTCAATGTCACCTGCCGGGTGGTCCGATGCAGCAACCGCACCGTCAGATACTCTTCCAACGCGGCGATGCGCGCCGTGACGGTCGAACGCGGCAGCGACAAGCGTCGTGCCGCACCGGCAAAACTTCCGGCATCGACGACTTCGATAAAGGTCTGAATTTGTGACAGGTTCATGCGAGTTTATCGCCTGCCGGGCCACGTATTGTCCATTTATTTCGGTTTATATGTTCAATATTACCTGTCTTTCTTGAACACAGGTTCTGATCGTAGGCTTCCTCATCACCCGTAATTCAGATGAGAAACCTTATGAAAACCAACAGACGCAACTTCCTTCTTTCCGGCTCTGCCGTCATGGCGGCAACCGCAACCGGTATGCTTGCCAACAGCAGCACCAGTGCCGCTTCAACAACCACCAACGCATCACAAACCGTCGATATTTCCTGGCTGGGTGGTGCGACGATGCTGATCGATTTTGATGGTCACCGCATCCTGACCGACCCGACCTTTGGCGAGGGTGAGCAAGCCTATTTCATGGCCGACCCCAACGAGATGTTTGATCTTGCCAGGGGCCCGAACGCCCGCCACCACGCCCGCACGACACCTTTTCCGGGGCTTGATGTATCTTCGGTCGATTTGATGGTGATCAGCCACATGCACGAAGATCATTTTGATCAGCTAGCGGAAAAGTCACTTCCGAAATCCCTTCGCACCATCACTCCGATCAATGATGCGGAAAACCTGACTAGCAAGAGTTTCACAAATCAGTTGGCCATGGATTGGGGACAATCCACTTCCATCGCAACCAAGAACGGTAAAATCACCATAACGGCGATACCCGCAGACCATTCGCCCAACCCGCAAATCAACGCGATATTGGGCAAAGGAAACGGCTACTGGTTGACTTTCGAAGCCGGTAATTGGCGCAAAGACATCTATTGGACCGGCGATACCTTCCCGACGGATCCCGTCATGGCAGCCGTCAAATCACACGGCACGCCTGACATCCTGATCCCGCATATGGGTGCTGTGGGCACGACCGGACCACTTGGCCAAATCAGCATGGGCGCAGAACAGGTTTTACAGATGGCAGAAGCCCTTGGTCAGCCCAACATCCTGCCGATCCATCACAGCACCTACCCGCTTTATCTTGAGCCCGTCTCACGCCTGATTGAGCAAACGGACTTCGCCCAAACCCGCATTGACCTAATCGCAGAGGGAAGCACCATCGCTTATAACTAACACCGATTATCCACACACCCTTTCGTGTGAATATCCAGCATGGACACAACGTGTTATGCTGTGGTGGCCTCACGAAAGGGAACTGTCATGCCAAACTTTAACGTGAATGCCCCCTCGCGCCTTGGATGCCTGTTGGTTGGAATTGCTCTTGGTGCTGCGACTTATTTTGCTGCGCCACAGCCAACAGCCGCCACCAGCAGGGATGTCCGATCAGTAACTATCCCGGCCCTGCCCTACCCGCAAAGCGGCCTGCGCCAGAGATTGGCGGCAGAGGGAAAATCCCTGAGCCCGGTTGATGTCAGCCTGCAGGCCGATATTCCCGGCCAATATTACCCGCCGACGACAGAGGAAACTGATGGGGACGCGACATATCCAGCGGTCATTGCTCTTCCCGATTGCGATGACAGCTTCCCGGCAAGCTGGATAACGACCCTTCAGGAACAGGGCATTGGCGTTTTGTTGATATCCCCCAATCAGGCTCATCCATCGCAGGGCTATTGCAGCGAAGGATCGCTTGCCAACCCGAAACACGGCCTGACCTATTGGGCGTTTGATGCCATCAGCGCACTGGATTATCTGGTCGGGATGGACGGCGTTGACGCAGAACGCATTGCGATCTTTGGCTATGGCTATGGGGCTGGCGCAGCACAATTGGCGATTTATCGCAAAGGCCATGCAAAGCATTTCGATCATCGCTTCAAGACACTTGTTGGTCTTCGGCCACAATGTATGTCCGAAATGGATAATTTTGTGCCCAGTCTTCTGATCGGGGTAAAAGATGATCCGTTCAATCCGCCCGCATGGTGTCATTGGCGCATGGATCGAGACCTTAACCCGGAACGGGAACCAGTCCGGTTTGAGCTGTTTGAAAGCGACGAAATGATTGAAAAACAAGCGACTCGCAAAACACTTGAGATCGAGAACAGCTCCGAAGTAGTAACACTGGTGACGGATTTCCTTTCCGCAATGGGGATCGCAAAAAATATAGGCCGAAATTGAATTAATCCGCCAAGACCATAATCCTGATCATGTTTTTGACGCCTTAATTGAGGAAAATCGTGCGCCTTAATTATTCCTCAATCCCCTGCGCAGATTATTCGTGCATCGGCTTAATCCTTGCGCTATCAAAGCCGGTACATTCGCTTTCAAGATTTTACTATTAACCGGGGCATAGGGCAGGAATGTTTTCCAAGCTTCTTGGGGTTTTATCCTCCGACATGGCGGTGGATCTGGGCACCGCAAACACACTGGTTTACGTCAAAGGACGTGGCATCGTCCTGAACGAACCATCCGTGGTGGCCATTACCGACGAAAAAGGCAAGAAACAGGTCCTTGCAGTTGGTGAAGAAGCCAAGCAGATGCTCGGCCGTACCCCGGGGTACATTCAGGCGATCCGCCCGCTGCGTGACGGTGTTATTGCGGAATTCCACATCGCCGAAGAAATGATCAAGCACTTCATCCGCAAGGTTCACAACCGCCGCAATTTTGCGAGCCCGGAAGTGATCATTTGCGTACCGTCCGGCTCGACCGCTGTTGAGCGCCGCGCAATTCAGGAAAGTGCTGAAAGTGCTGGCGCACGCAAGGTCTGGCTGATTGACGAACCAATGGCAGCTGCAATCGGTGCCGGTCTTCCGGTGACCGAGCCGACCGGCTCCATGGTTGTTGATATCGGCGGTGGCACCACCGAGGTTGCAGTTCTGTCGCTGGGCGGTATCGTCTATGCACGTTCGGTTCGCGTTGGTGGCGACAAGATGGACGAAGCAATCATTGCTTACATCCGTCGCACCCATAACCTTCTGGTCGGTGAAAGCACCGCAGAACGCATCAAAAAAGAAATCGGTTCGGCCTGCGCACCTGATGATGGTGATGGCGCAACCGTTGAAATCCGTGGTCGTGACCTCATGAACGGCGTTCCGAAGGAACTGCTGATTTCTGAACGTCAGATCGCAGAAAGCCTTGCAGAACCTGTATCGGCTATCATTGAGGCGGTTAAAGTCGCCCTTGAACAGACCCCGCCGGAACTGGCTGCTGACATCGTCGACAAGGGCATTGTCCTGACCGGTGGTGGCGCGATGCTTGGCAACCTTGATTATGTTCTGCGTCATGCAACCGGCCTTCCGGTTTCGATTGCAGATGATCCTCTTTCTTGCGTTGCACTGGGTACCGGTCGCGCGCTGGAAGAGAAAAAGATGCTGCGCAACGTTCTGCACACAGCATACTAATAAAATACCGGCTTTAAATATCATCACCGGGTCGTATCCGCACTGGACGCGACTCGGTGATTTCGTTATGGTTGAATATCCCGCTCGGGATGCGAAACAACCACTTGGGAATTGCGGGGAATACATTGGCACAGCATGGCGGTCCGCAGCAGCGAATCTTTTCGCCGTTACGCACGGCGCTTCACCGCTTCGCTTTTATACTGCTGATCTTTTCGGCGTTTGGCTTGATGCTTCTGGGTAAGGCTGACACGGTTCTTATCGAACGCATTCGCGCCGCTTCTGCCGATCTTGTTTCCCCGGTTATGAATATTGTTTCCCGCCCGGCCGCCAGCATCAACGAAATTACCGACAAGATTTACAACCTCGCCAATCTGTACGAGGAAAACGAACGTCTGCGCCGCGAGAACTTGCAACTTCTTGCGTGGCAGCAGGCCGCACGTAATCTGTCGCATGAAAATGCCCGACTGCGCGATTTGTCGCAATATACCGGACCGCCGCTTCTTCATCTTGTGACATCGCGCGTGATTGCCGATATGGGCGGTGCCTATGCCCATAGCGTCATGATATCAGCCGGTTCGCGCGATGGTGTTTCCAAGGGTCAGGCAGTTCTTTCCGACGAAGGCCTTGTCGGCCGCGTTGCCGAAGCAGGATATCAGGCGTCGCGCGTTCTACTGATCACGGACATTAACTCGCGCGTACCGGTGATTGTTGAGAACTCGCGCGATCGTGCATTCCTGTCAGGTGACAACACCAACCGTCCACTTCTGACCTTCCTGACGGCTGATGCCGCCGTCGCACCGGGTGATCGCATCCTGACATCAGGTCATGGCGGCGCGTTCCCGCCCGGTATTCCGATCGGTGTTGTGTCATCGGTTTCGGAAAATGCTGTGCGGGTTGCACCGCTGTTCCGTCGTCATCAGCTTGAATATCTGCGCGTGGCCGATTACGGCCTGCAAGGTATCCTGAGCGATCAACGCATCCGCCAAAGCCAGGCACCGGCTAATACCAACGACACCCAGCTTTCCCCGGATATTCCGGCAGGTGTTGGCGTTGTTCCGGCCGCACCCGCAGATGGCAGTGATGCCGTCCAACCCCAAGCGCCTGTAGGGGAACTTCCGTGAAACCCGGCGTCTGGCAACGGCTGGACCTGATTGCGCGTGGTCTTTTTCCGGCATTCAGCGTCTTTGTTCTTTTGCTGATTAACCTACTTCCGATCAGCGTGCCGCTTCTGGCAACCGCATCACCTGCGCTTGCGCTGATGGCCGTGTTTTACTGGGCAGTTAACCGCCCGGATCTTCTGACCGGTATGACGGCATTCTTGCTTGGCCTGCTTCAGGACCTTTTGATGGGATTGCCGCTTGGCGTCAGTTCACTGGTGTTGCTTTTGGTGCAGACAGGATCAGCAAGCCAGGGGCGTTTTTTCCACAACAAACCGTTTAGCGTTATGTGGTGGGGCTTTGCGTTGGTTGCGATCCCGGCCCTTCTGATGCAGTGGTTGATCAGCTCTGCCCTTATCGGCGCGCTTCTTCCGATCAAGGCGACATTGATCAGTTATGTTTTGACCGCTGTCCTGTTTCCCATCGTGGCATGGGTTCTTGCGCGGGCTCAGAACACCCTTCTGCGCTATGTATGACAGCCCTAGGCAGCTACTAAATTGCGCGTAAAATTGATGTTTTGGCAACGGCTATCGGCTATGCTTGAACATGATGGTTCCCAAGCCCTTTGAACATGGTTAGAACGGGCAAGAACCAGTAAATATTGGCCCACGGCCATCGACTTAAGACAGGTATCCCACGCCTATGTGGCATCGCGACTCAGACAGGTTCAGAACATTCACCCGACGCGCCCTTATGCTAGGTGCTGGCAAAGGTGTTTTGCTGACCGGATTGGCTGCGCGTATGTATTACCTGCAGGTGCTTGAAAGCGACCGCTATCGCACCCTTGCTGATGAAAACCGGATTTCCCATCGATTGCTGCCACCACCGCGCGGGCTTGTTACCGACCGATTTGGCGCGCCCTTGGCTGTGAACCGGCAAAACTATCACATCATGATTGTGCGCGAACAAACGCCTGATGTGCGCCGGACACTGGAAATCCTTGATCAGATCATTGAACTCGGTCCCGACACCATCGAACGCGTCGAACGCGATGTTGCCCGTCGTCGGTCATTCGTGCCAGTCACAGTTCGCGATAACCTGACTTGGGATGAAGTCGCACGCGTTGGTGTCAATGCGCCTGACCTGCCCGGCCTGATCATTGATGCGGGTCGATCACGGGACTATCCCGAAGGCCCACATCTTGCCCATACACTGGGCTATGTCGCTGCTGTTTCCGAAAAGGAACTCACCGGCGATCCGTTACTGGAGCTTCCAGGCTTTACCATCGGTAAAAACGGCGTTGAAAAGGTCTATGACCTTGCCCTTCGCGGCACAGCTGGCACCAGTCAGGTTGAAGTGAACGCCCTTGGCCGAGTTATTCGCGAACTTGAACGTGAAGAAGGTGAAAGCGGCAATACGGTCGTCATGACCCTTGATCTGGAATTGCAGCGCTACGCCAACCAGCGCCTGTCAGAGCAACAAAGTGCCTCTGCCGTCGTGATGGACATCCATAATGGTGAAGTTCTGGCGCTGTCGTCACATCCGACATATGACCCGAATGCCTTTACCAACGGTATTTCGCACAAGCTTTGGAACAGTCTGGTCAACAACCCCTATGCACCGCTGTCAAACAAAGCGGTCAATGGTACCTATTCACCGGGTTCGACCTTCAAGATGTGCGTCGCCCTGGCTGGCCTTGAAGCCGGGATCATTACGCCAAACCAGCGTCATTTCTGCAGCGGCCATCTTGATCTGGGCAATGCGCGTTTCCACTGCTGGAAGCGTGGCGGCCATGGCTGGATGAACCTGCATGATTCGATCAAACATTCTTGCGACGTCTATTTCTATGAAATCTCGCAAAAAATCGGCATCGATCGCATTGCGGCAATGGCGCACAAGCTTGGTTTGGGCGAAGATACCGGCATTGACCTTCCGAATGAACGTAGTGGTCTGATCCCGACCAAGGACTGGAAAGAAATCCAGCTTGGCAAACGTTGGCAGGGTGGTGAAACCCTGATTGCTTCGATCGGTCAGGGATATGTTCTAACGACCCCGCTTCAGCTTTGCACCATGACCGCGCGCCTGGCATCAGGTAAAGCCGTCCGACCGCACCTGACGCGTGATCTGGTTACACCAGAAGGTGTGAAAAGCCGCGAGGCTGAAGAGTTCCCGGAACTGCAAGTCAGCCGTGCCAACCTTGCGCGCATTCGCGAAAGCATGAATGGGGTGTCCAACGAGTTGCGCGGAACCGGTTATGGATCGCGCATCAAGATCAAGGGTATGGAAATGGCTGGTAAAAGTGGCACCAGTCAGGTCCGACGCATTACCATGCGCGAACGCCAAACCACCGGCGTTCTGGACAATGATGAACTCCCTTGGAAGTTCCGTGACCATGCCTTGTTTGTTGCCTTTGCCCCGGTTGATAACCCGCGCTATGCCTGTGCGGTTGTTGTTGAACATGGTGGCGGCGGTTCCAGTGTTGCCGGACCAATTGTCCGCGACCTTCTGCAAAAGGCGCAGGAACTGCAATCTGCACGCCAGGGCATTTCTGCGGCCAACCTGCCAACAAGCGCCCAACTTCGCCCGAACCGCCGTAATGACGAGAGTGAGGGCTGATCCATGGCCATGAGCAAATTCCGCATCGGTGAAGATCCCGACTACGTTCCGATTGGCAGACGTTTGTTGTTGCTGAACTGGACGCTGGTTCTTTTGATCGCTGCCCTTTCAGGGATCGGTTTTGCCATGCTGTATTCAGCGGCGAACGGATCGCTGCAACCATGGGCAGAACGCCAGATGATGCGTTTTGCAGTTGGTGCAGCGCTTATGATCATCATTGCCGTCACCGACATCCGAATATGGCTCAAGCTTGCCTATTTCTCCTACTTTGTCGCTCTTGTCTTACTGGTCGGCGTGGAGATCAAGGGTGACATCGGCATGGGTGCACAACGCTGGATCAATCTTGGTTTCTTCCAGCTGCAACCATCCGAATTGATGAAAATCTCGCTTGTGCTGGCACTGGCGCGATATTTTCATGGTTTGACAGTTGAAGAAGCCGGACGCATCCCGCTTCTGATCCCGCCACTTTTGATGGTTTTGGCCCCGGCTGCGCTGGTTTTGCGCCAGCCAGATCTTGGGACTGCGCTTCTTCTGATTGCCGGTGGTGGCGTGATTTTCTGGCTTGCCGGTGTGCGGGTCTGGAAATTTGGCCTGATCCTCGGCGGTGCTTTGGCTGCCATTCCGATCGGTTGGCAGTTCCTGCGTGATTATCAAAAGAACCGTGTTCTGACCTTCCTCAACCCGGAGAATGATCCGCTCGGTGCTGGCTATCACATTACGCAGTCAAAGATTGCGCTTGGGTCTGGTGGCCTGTTTGGCAAGGGCTTCATGCTGGGCTCGCAAAGCCATCTGAACTTCCTGCCGGAAAAACAGACGGACTTTATCTTTACCATGCTGGGCGAGGAATTCGGTCTGGTCGGTGGGCTTGCCTTACTAGCCCTCTACGCACTGGTGATCACCTATGGCTATGTGATTGCGCTTCGTTGCAACAACCAGTTTGGCCGCCTGGTCGCCATTGGTGTAACGTCGACCTTCTTCCTTTATGTCTTTATCAATATCGCCATGGTGATGGGCTTGATCCCGGTTGTGGGCGTGCCGCTGCCGCTGGTGTCATATGGTGGCACGGTGATGATGACCATTCTGGTCAGCTTTGGCTTGCTAATGAGTGTCTCGATCCATCGTGACATCCGGATTTCACGACAAGGCAATGACGACGGGCGCAACTAGGAGCCCGTCACGCGACGTAATCTCCAGATAAGTCGAGCCACTGTTTCACCAATCTGGTTTAGGACGACCTAGGTTCGCGCTAATCAGATTACAAAGTGGGGACATGCGTGTGGTTGGAAAGATCTTTCATATCAGCAAGCTCGCATCGATTGCGGCCACCTTCTTTTGCGGCATAAAGTGCAGTGTCCGCCATCGAGTACAACGCATCGGAAATATCGGTATCATTATGCGACTTTAGAGTTTCCAATTGACTGCAAAGCTCTCCACCCAATGTCACGCTATCCATCGCCGATGGCAAACCCGATACGCCAAAGCTAGATGTAAAGGAAAGCTCACTCCCTCCATACGGGACTGTCGCTTCTTCGAAGGCAACACGCAGGCGTTCTGCAAGCTTCATTGCCCCCTCCAATTCTTCCCCTGGCAGTAATACAGCAAATTCCTCGCCGCCCAGACGCGCTGGAAGATCAATTGCACGCACCGTATCCGTCATGATCTTGGCCAGTGCTACCAAAACAGCATCTCCTGCCTGATGACCATGTGTGTCATTGAATGCCTTGAACCGGTCAATATCAAGCAAGATAACTGAAACTGGCGTATCGCGACGGCGCCATGTCAAAATGGCTTCTTCAAAGCGGCTCATGAATGCGCGCCGGTTCGGTAGTCCGGTCAAAGGATCTGTTGAAGCCAAAACCTCAAGCTTCTGCATCGCGTCATTAAGTTCACGCGTACGCTTCTCAACCCGTGCCTCCAGATTGACGTTTGCGTCCTGCAATTCATCGCGTGCCTTGCGCAACTGGCCAACTTGTCCTCGGATCATGCCAAACAACCCGACCGTTACCGAGCCAAGCAGCTGCACCTCGTCATCATAACGATGGTGCGGCGGCATTTCGAGTGGTCGGTTGGCATCCGTCGGGTCTGACTTGACCAGATAATTGCCAAGTCGCACCAATGGTCTTGAGAAGACGTAATAGCTCATTGCCGCAAAGGCGACCGCCATCACGACAGCAAGCACCATGGTTGCCAGAAATGTCCAAGACATACGAGACATATAGGCGCCGACATAAACCTGGGGATTGAGCTCAATGATCAATTCGCCAACTGTTGTAATTGGTTTTCTTTTTGGGTCACGGACCGGCACAACAATTGTCTGCAGACCGCCAAACAGCTTTTCCGCCCAACGAGATGTCGGAATTTCGCCGGCCGGACGTTTGAGCTCAAAAAAGATCCCGTCGTCGGCATTAGTAAGAGTTACACTTGCGATCGACCGGTTATTAAGCATGCCTCGCGCCATTACGTCGGCAAGATCGCGATCACGCTCGACCAGGATTTTCGTGGCAACGGGGACACTTGACGATAAAAGACGCTGGTTTCCCTGCTGATAGATGTCTTTTAACCATTCGTAGTCCTGATACCCACGAACGGCGACAATTAACAGGCCCAACCCCAGCGCCAAGAACAATGAATATTTCAGCTGTCTAGCAGCAATCGTACTTCCGAGACGAAGGCCTGAAAGTGCGTCATCGTCCTTTTCGTCAGGCTGGTTTATCAATCGTGTTTACCTTGTCATCGTGACCTGATTACGGGCAGCCGATGAACCTATTCATCACGATCACTTCGCGGCTGCAACCCGAAATGATACTCGGCCTCCGACGACGAATTGGCAAGGCTAAACCGGGAAAAATCTATACTGCCCCAATTCCGGCTCAGAAGCACGTCTTCGAAATAAGATAAATTTTCACGTGTTATTGCTTCCATCCGGAATGATATCTCGGTGTTTTCTTTGAGAAACGGGACATTGTTAATATAGTCATGAAGCAAGACCATCACCCATGCGCCTGCAAAGAAATGGCCACCATGTGTCATTGTCATCTTGCCATCAGTTACGTTTTGCACCCCTTTCGCAGACCAGTTTAACCCACCGACAAACACATCCTTGCCCGGTACACGTCCCGCAGCTTCCAATGCGGCGATCGCACCCAAGGCAATATCGTCATTCGCAGCCCAAACGACATCAACACATGTTCCACGCTCGAGCAACGCGCGTGTCTGACGGAAGGCTTCGTCATAGGACCAGTTGGCAATGAGGCGGCGTTGTTCCTTGAGGACTGGAAAGCGGCTAAGAGCGTGATCAAGGCCATCAAGGCGTTGTAATGATGCAGGTGTATTGCGGTCTCCTGCAATAGAAAGCAGGCAAAGTGACTTTTGTAGCTGATCGCCATTGGCAAGGCGCGCACCATCAATCAACGATTTGGCGATTTCGTACCCGGCACGTTCATTGTCTGGCGTTAACGTCAAAATCCAGTTTTTGATGTCGCGTCCTGGATAGCCATAGGTATCTTTTTGTTCACGGGTAAGGTCGTTGAGCAGCATAACAACCGGAATGCCGCGCTTTTCAGCCTCAAGCACAATCCGCGTGCCTTGCTGATGTTCATTCACTGCAATAATGAAATCGGGCGCTGGATCCAAGGCAAAGGCACTCTTTGCACTGGCAATCATTTTTTTCCAGTCTCGGTCGCTGTCAAATACGATCAATTCAAACCCAAACTGATCGGCAGCAGCCTGCATCGTACCACGGACGTCCTTCCAGAAGCCGTGGTCACCATGTCCTGGATTAATAAATGCGACGCGAATTGGGGAAAATTTATCACTGGCGGAATTGGGCTGCGCCAATGCCTGTACACTTGTCACACCAAGCAACAATGCAAAGGCAAGCAGCCGCATAAAAAAGTATAGCAAATCCTGATCCCCGAAGAATAGCCTGAAGCCTGAACCGGCTCCCCACCGCGTACAGTCCAAATATCTAATTTACCCATCGAGGTCAATTTATAGGGGCCATGCATGTTTTACATGTGCCTTGAACCCAAAATGACAAAACCCTTCCGTTACCTGTGACCGCTGGTGAGCCGATCGATTTCAGGTGCCATTAGTGTTCACCAGATCAAAAACTTGATCACAATGAATGTGGTTTCGGAAGCATCGCGCCGCTTACGGCGCCCCGGATTGAACCCGGCTTAGAGCGCGTGCGAGTTCTTCGTTCGTCATGTTCGCGCGGTTTTCGATGCCTTTTTGCTGGGCCAAATGATACAGGTCATCTCGCCGCCATTTGTCATAGGCAGGCGTCCGATGGTTTCGATAGATCGAAGTTTCCCGTTCAATCTCGCCAGAGAGTTTTCTAAAGCTCGCCACTCTTGCCTCCTTTATGGGACGGTCACAAGCGCTGTCGGCGTACTCCTCTCCCGGGGAAGTACAAATGCCGTAACATTTCATTTAGGTGACAATGCCAGGATTTCTATTCCTCGAATGGAGATTTCCGCGTGAACCTTTGCTAACCACCGATGACACAACAAAAAATAAGTGCTGCTTGTTATCCAACGGTTTGAATTTGTCGTAAATTTGCTACTTGGATGTTTTCTTGCTCCCCGTGCAACCAGCTTTCCCCACGTGGAACCTCTTATCGGAACAGGGTGAGGACACCAAAATGGGGTGAGCCCCCCATGATCAGGACAAGCAAAAGGGGCGATCATGATGAACGCCCCTTTTGCTTGAAAACCGAGCTTGTTGAATGTCGCTTAAGATAGTGCTTCTTGCATTGCAGCGACGGTGTCTTCGGCAATCTTGTCGAGCGCTTCAATCTGCGCACCAAAATCTTCGCCAAAATCACCTGCATAGCTTTCCAGTTTGCGCGCATCATCTGCAAGCTTCTGCCCAGCCATATTTGCTGCCATGCCCTTGATCGTATGCGCAGCGCGACGTAATGCATCAAGATCGCTATTGTTTGCTGCCTCGATCATGCGGCCGCGTTCTTCCTGATAGGATGCGGGCAGTAAACCAACCAGCATGGATAATTGTTCCTTACCAAGGGCTGCGCAAACTTCTTCGAACCGCGATCGATCAATCAATTCCATTCTTATCTCTTTTTTCTTCGACGTCTGCCCAGTATCGGTTTTCTCTTTGGATTCCTCAACCAAAACCGTTTCCGTATAACTTGAGTTCCTGTTTACACCCGACGTGGAAGCAATTTCACGCGCAGGTTCGGTTTGTCGTTCGCGCGGCTGAGTGTCCTTGGGTTCGCTTTCGGCCCTGTCCTGATTGCCCTTTGGTTCGACATGGTTTCTGACCCGGTCTCGCAAAAAACGCAGCAGTGTGCTGTATAGTTTGCGCTCTTCAACCGGTTTGGTCAGAACTTCGTCCATACCAGCCGCCAGAAAATCACGATGTCGGTCGACAAACGCGTCTGCTGTCAGACAGATAATGGGGATACGCGCGCCGCCGTTAAACCGTTCAAGTTCTCGAATATGTCGAGTTGCCCCCTCACCATCGAGAACAGGCATGTGTGCATCCATCAGGATCAGATCAAACTCGCCATCACGGAAGGCATGAACTGCATCGCGGCCATTCGGAACGATATGGATGTCGATCCCGTGGCGTTTAAGCATGCCACCGACCACATTGGCATTGATCTCGTTATCCTCAACCACAAGGATGCGCGCACCGCTTAAGACGGTATCGGCTTTAGCACTCATGTCATCTGCATGGCCGACGACATGCCCTTCTGTCACATCGACTTTGAACGGGATCCAGACATCAAAGCGGGTCCCACGTCGCTCAACAGAACTGACCGTCATCTTCCCGCCCATCAGTTCTGTCAAACTATAGGCGATAGAAAGACCAAGCCCGGTTCCGCCATACTGGCGCATTGTGGAGTTATCAGCCTGCGTGAAAGGCGCAAAAATCATCTTGAGGCGGTCTTCGGAAATACCAATACCGGTATCAATCACCGCAAAATGGAAAAGTATCTCACCCTCGCGCAAAGCGCGTACATCTTCCAAATTCGAAGGGCGCTCATCGACCTTTTTGACTTCAAGGCGCACCGACCCTTTGTTGGTGAATTTCACCGCATTGGACATCAGGTTCCACAGTATCTGACGCAAACGGACTTCATCACCGGTAAACAACAGATTATCAAGGATTTCATCTTCACGAACGACCGTCAGGTTTTTTTCTCTGGCAACAGAGCCGACCACCTTTTGTAAGTCATAGGTGATATCAGACGGGTAAAACTGCCTGCTTTCAAGCTCAACTCGTCCCGCTTCAATCTTGCTCATATCCAGAATATCGTTGAGCAACTCCATCAACGCCCTACCCGAAGAAAGGATACCGTTCACACGCTCCATCTGGGCATTGTTCAAGCCACTTTCCCGAAGCAATTGCGCAAGCCCCAGAACGCCATTCAATGGTGTTCTGATCTCATGGCTCATGGTTGCCAGAAATTCGCTTTTGGCAGAACTCGCCTGATAGGAATGGCGGAAATGGTGCCGCATGGAAAACAGCATATATCCGAGAATAAGGGTGTAGCTCAGTACTCTGGAAGGAATGATGAACCGTGCCGCCAATTCCGCGCCGTTTGGCGCCAAATAAAACAGTGCGAGATGATTGAAAACGCCGATCATCACTGGCGCGCATAACATGCCTTCAATCCAGGAGCGACGAACAAAGCAACGTACCAGATACCCACCTGCCCCCATCAACATCATGAAAAGGGTCGGCATCAAAATCAGGGTCGAGATATCTTGAAAGGCATGGCCAAAACCGAACTCGATATCTGGCAGAAAATAGGTTGGAACTGCCATGGCAGCAGAACCGATCACCAAGACGACACCGGTTGCCAGTATGTTTTGTTCCTGCACAAAAATCTGATCGTCTTTGTTGGCATAATGCCAACTCAGAACAAACAACCCCGCAGCAACAAATCGGGTCACCAGAATAAGCAACCCGGTAAATGTACCGCGCGCCTGTTCGCTGCCCAAAACAACATCGTTGCTAATCAGGCTCGGCATTCCCAAAAGATCGCCAAACAGAAGAATGCCCATCATTGCGACAAGACAAACATACTGTGCTTTTCTGGTCAGTTCATAGACCATCCAGCCAATCGCAATCGTCAGCAGTGCGACGATTTCAACCATCACAATGACCGGAAACGCGATCTCACCAACAATGTCATCTGGCAAGGAAGAATAATAAAGAAACAGCGGCGTAATGGTCAGGAATGACGCGAGGGTAAAACCTGAATAGGCCAGTAAACGGAGCATATAGTTGCTGTCCCCCGACATCGATCGGGGAGTCCTACATTCCCCGACTTATTAGCGCACACTCTTTCAGAACCAGCTCTGCCCACTTTACGGTATCGGCATCAATTGATTGCATGTGTTGATACTTTTCGAACTGACTTGCAATCAGCCTCAAACGTTGATGGAACGCAGGCGGTTGTTCCAAACTCAGAAGCTGTTCTGCAAGTGGATCAAAGGCAGCATTTTGGAACTCCAAAGAAAGGCTGACCCTTGCTTCCCCGGCATGACGACTTGCCCGACCACCCCAATGGTACAGATCTTGCCGCCACCCCATAACGCTGCCCGGTCCTGCGGGTAACGCCCTTACATCCTGAAGCGCAACATCTTCTGGTTTAGAAACTGGTAAAGCATAACACTTTTCAAAAGAACGCGGCAATACGTACATGCATCCGTTGTCCGGCACTGCATTGCTAAGTGGCACCCACAGAGACAAACTGATCAACATGTCGTCACCAATCGTACTTTCGCCCTGATAATCGCGATGTGGCGGCCACCCCCGCCCACTGGATTGTGGATCAACATGCCAAGCCCAAAAGTGCGGCAAAAGCCCAATTCGCTCCCCTAGAAAATGACTAAGCAATGGACGCAAACGTCTGAAAACGTCCCAAGCCTCGTCATACAGATAGATCAGCGATGGCGACATACCACTAGCCACCAACGTTTCAATTCCTTGCCGCAGTTTGACAAGGTCATCAGTTGGTAAAACATCGTGTATCAGAAAATATCCTTCTTCCCAGAACCGATCAGACAATCTGCCACCATCAAACCCGCCGTCATCAGCGCCGATTTCTCTGACATCTGACACCGCCTGTGCAGGTTCCGAGATCGTCAATTGTGGATTAAGCTGCTGCCAGACCTCAAACAGGGTGGCTTTTTTCGGTGTGATCATCGACAAATGTCCGGTATGGAAGATGGCCGGACGATACGCAGGGCGCGCTACGATGGCAAGGTGCCAAAATGCGCATCCCACACCGCATCCCGCACATTAGACAGACAAATTCAAACTGGGCAAAACCAACCTGGCTCCCAACATGGCAAACAATTCCAACAAGCTTGACCCATCTGCCCCGATCAATCATGGGGGGGCCATCGATCTCGCGGCTCAAAAGTACGGAATTCCTGCGACGAAATGGCTTGACCTTTCAACTGGGATTAATCCTGTTGCCTATCCTGTAACCAACATTGAAACCTGTCATTGGCAGCGACTTCCGCTGGCATCAGAACTGATCGCGCTAAAGAATGCCGCCGCAGCTTATTACGGTGTGGCAAACACAGACTTTTTGGCATTTGCCCCGGGCACTCAAGCACTCATTCAGACAATTCCGTTCTGGTACAAAGACATGGCCGGAGCTACTGAAGTTCACATCATGGGACCAACTTACGGCGAACATCAAAAATGTTGGCGGCGGGCGGGTCATGAATGTGTTGTACATAATACAATGCCAGACCGGCGGCTAGATAAAGCGCATGAGATCATTGAATCTGCCCGTCCGGGCTCCGTACTCATTCTTGTCAATCCGAACAATCCTGATGGAAAGCTAGTATCACCAAGCAACATTCTGAAACTTGCTGATCGAGCACAGGCAAATGGGTGTTGGATGCTGGTTGATGAAGCATTCATGGATTGCCAACCGGATCAGTCTGTTTGCTCGTTGATTGAACAAATGCCGCGTACCATCATTTTACGTTCATTTGGTAAATTCTTTGGGCTGGCCGGCGTACGCCTTGGCTGCGCGATAATGGGAGCCGAGCTTGTCACAGAGCTGGAAGCCCGTATTGGACCGTGGGCAATTCCGGGCCCTACGATCACACTTGGCATACGTGCCTTTTGCGATACGGAATGGCAAGACCTGACGCGCAAACGGCTAAGTGATGACAGAATTCGACTGAATGACCTGATCAAAGCCCATACCCCTCTGCGTCCGAGTGGTGCGACCGATTTGTTCACATATTATGACAGCACAGATTGCTCAGCCATTGCCACACATTTGGCACGCAATGGCATCCTGATCAGGCTTTTTGACCATGACGACCAAAAAGTTCGTTTTGGTTTTCCTGGATCTACGACTGACTGGAATCGCCTTGATGCAGCGTTATCGCAGTGGGCAGATTTGCGTAGACGATAAGACGATCAAAGGCCGTTATCTTCCCAATATTGTTTCTTGCGGTAAATCGTCGAGGGACTGACACCAAGGGCATCCGCGGCGCGCGGGATAGATCCGCCACAACGCTTGATTGCTTCCTCAATCGCTTGCTTTTCGACCTGCCACAACGGTTTTATTTCTCCAATACCTGCGTCGCCGAAGTCATAAGAATGGGTTGAGACAGCTCGTTTATCATTGGCGCCCACACCAATTAACTGACTGCTTTTTTCAGATTGGTGGTTCTCAACCACCTTGCGCATCTGACGCGCACCAGCAAGAAACGCCAATGCTTCGGGATCACCTTCCCACAAACGCCCTGATGCACCACCCTCATTGGAAACAACAGGATGGGGCGGCGGCGCTTCAATTGTACCAGAGCCGAAACGGTCGTCGTCTGTCCCGATATTAACCGGCCGCGGCACCATTGAAAGAGTGACCTCGTTGCCATTGTTCAAGACAACGATGTTTCGGATGATATTTTGCAGTTGGCGGATGTTTCCGGGCCAGGAATACCGTGCGAACAACGCCGATACATCCGGGCTGAAACGTTCAAAATCACGCCCCTCTTCGCGGGTATAACGCTGAAGATAAAAATTGGCGATCTGGAGAATATCATTGTCGCGGTCGCGCAGTGGCGGCATATGCAACGGAATGACGTGCAGGCGATAATACAAATCTTCGCGGAACCGGCCGGCACGAACTTCTTCAAGCGGATCACGGTTGGTCGCACAAACAAACCGGACATCTACCGTTTCGATCGAGCTACCACCGACTTTCTGGAAAGTACCGGTCTGGATAAAACGCAGCAATTTGGTCTGAAGATCCAGATCCATTTCGCAGATCTCATCAAGGAACAGGGTTCCGTTCTCTGCCCTGTGTGCTGCGCCCTCACGATCCGAAACGGCCCCGGTAAAGGCACCTTTGACATGGCCAAAGATCTCACTTTCCATCAGGTCTTTTGGAATGGCACCACAGTTTAATGGAATAAATGGCTCTCTCGACCGTTCCGAACGCTGATGAATTGCTTCTGCTGCGAGCTCCTTACCTGTCCCGGACTCACCTGTGATAAAGACCGTAGCGCGGCTTGGCGCCGCATTCTCGATAATTCGGTAAATGTCACGCATATTGTCCGAACCACCGATGATATCAAAATACATCTCATCGGTGTCGCGCTCACCATCATTTGCGTGGACGTCATTCCGGTGCGGAAGCGTTCCAGCCAGAGCCTTTGCAACCGTTTCACGAAGCTTGTCTGCTGTGAAAGGTTTGAGCAAAAAGTCCCACGCCCCTTCGCGCATTGCGTCAACAGCTATATTGATCGACCCATGCGCTGTGATGACAACAATCTTGCAGTCCGGACACATGTTTGACGCAGCTCTAAGAACTTCACGCCCGTCCATATCGGGCAAGACAAGGTCAAGAACAAGAATGTCCGGGGCGTCATGTTGCAAACGGTTGATTGCATCTGTTCCACTTACAACATGTTCAACGATATGACCATCGGCACGCAGATAGTCCTGATACACCCGCGCGAGCGAAAGTGTATCTTCTACAATTACAATGCGTGCCTGCTCTGGCATTTTCTCGTTCGTGTCCCGATATAGCCATAAATGCACAGCAAACTGACTGAGTGAGGATCAATAACTTCTAACATTCTTGCAGTCGCTGTCCAAACCATACACAATCAGATTAACGTTAAAAAATCATAGTTTTTACTATGTTGCCCCACGCTAGGAGTACCCGCACTTGAACTACCAGACAGAAACAGCCAATAGCACAACCACTGTGGAACTGACGGGTCGCTTTACATTTGGCGATCATTCCAGCTTCCGCAAACTGATCGAAGAAATTCGTGCTCATGAATCGAGCACTCATGTTCTTGATGTTTCAGGTGTCGACTTTATTGACTCGGCTGGTCTTGGCATGCTCCTGCTTGCGCGCGATGAGGGTGAGAAAACCAATGCTGCTGTCGTCATCCGTGGTGCACAGGGCCAAGTGAAGCGGATGCTTGAAGTTGCCCGGTTCGATACTCTTTTCAAACTGGAAGACTAACATATGCCAGTCGGCGCAGACGCACGGGCAAAACATACGATCGCTGTTGCACAGTCACTTGCTTCAGATGATGTAACCCGGCTGCTGGCTGGCAGCAGTTTGTGGGCGCGGCCAGAAGGTGTTTCAATTACACAGACTTCTGGCCAAACCCCCGAAGACTTTCCCAACACCAAAAATTTCTCCGCATGTCTTTTCCCGGCTGAAAGCGGCCGCGAATGGCTTGGCGGGTTGATCCGCCTGAACTGTAAGACATTTATCGAATGCGTACCGGAATTTGAACTTGGCGACTTGGGTCCCTTGTTGTCTGGAAAGGGCGCACAGCAACATGACCTTGTATTGTGCATGTCAACGCGCAGTGCCTATCACCTTCCTGTCGCCCGCAAATTCGTAACGGGTCTTCGTCATCGCGGCCTGATCGGCGAAACAATTGCCCCGGCGGTTGAAATGGCCGTGCAGGAAGCTTTCGCCAACTCGCTGATCCATGGAAATCTGGAACTTGATACCAGCGGCCATTTGTCTTTGGATCGATTTACCGCACTCGGAGAAGAAACCGAACGTCGTCTTGAATCTACAAAGCACGGCGCGCGCGCGATTATGCTAACTGCGCGGCGACGCAAGAACGGCCAGATAATGGTCGCGATCAATGACCAGGGACAAGGTTTCATCCCGCCTGACGAGAATGCGCCCTCAGATTTACCCAATCAGGAAACAACTTTTGGACGTGGGCTTCCACTGATTAAAAGCCTTTGCCATTCGGTCGGTTTCACTCGCGATGGCCGCACGATCGAGTTGACCTTTGACCATGACAAAACCGATGTTTTACCCGCAAATTCGGCCTTTCTGGCCGATATGGAACGTGGTGGAAGCAATGCATCGGCAGCAGACATACGCAACCCGCAAAACGCAACAATCCTGATTGCGGACGACACCATGTTATCGCGCGAAATCATTGCATCCTATTTGCGCGCTGATGGGTTTACCAATCTGGTGTTTGCCAAGGATGGCGAAGATGCGCTTGATCAAATCAAAACGCATGATCCAGACCTGATCATTCTCGATATCATCATGCCGAAACTTGATGGTTATGGTGTCTGTAAAGCTGTCCGTGCTGATCCTGCCTATGCCGAGACGCCAATTATTGCCCAGACAGCACTAGAAGAAAATGAAGGCCGCACGCGGATCTTTGATGATGGCGCAACGGACCTGATCCTTAAGCCACTCAACAAGGCAGAATTGATCGCTCGAACCAAGATCCACCTTGAAAACCGTCTTCTGGTCAAACAGCTCCAAGCATATCAGGAACGCACCCGCTCCGAGCTTGAGCTTGCCCGCGACATGCAGGAGAACCTTAATCCTGCGCCTGAAAACTATCGCAGCGTCGGCCTTGATTATGGCCTGCGTATCAGCGCAACGTTTCAGATGTCATCCGAACTTGGTGGAGACATGTGGGGGCTTGTGCCGCTCGACGCCCATCGATTGGGTGTTTATATCGTTGACTTTGCTGGGCACGGCCTGGGTGCAGCCCTAAACACGTTCCGACTTCATTCATTGATCTGGTCAGATCAGTTGCG
Source organism: Thalassospira sp. (assembly GCA_965228275.1). GTDB lineage: Bacteria > Pseudomonadota > Alphaproteobacteria > Rhodospirillales > Thalassospiraceae > Thalassospira. The sequence goes on from OZ245802.1 coordinate 538,973, forward strand.
TGACCATGAGCCGGGCGAATATCTTGAAATACTAAACCGTCACCTCAAAGGGCTTTTGCCAATTGGGCAATATGCCACCATGCTTTATGGCATCATTGATCGTGAGAAAAAGACGTTCTCCTATGCCAGTGCAGCATGCACATCACCCGTTCTGGGCAATAGTGTAAGTGGACAAGCCAAGTATCTTGATGGGTCTGGCGTACCGCTTGGTGTGATCCGCGATGCAAAATACGAAACCCGCACTATTCCGTTTGGCAAAGAACATTTCCTGCTACTCTATAGCGATGCGCTCATTGAAACGACCCTTGATGACGGGCAGTTCCTGAGCGAGGAAAAGCTGCTTGAGATGCTTAAAAGCACTTTGTTTGAAAGTTGTCGGGAAATTGATCTTGCTGCACAGATTGCAGATCAGTTTATGGATCGTGCGCCGGCACAATTGGCAGATGACTTTACAATCGTATCCCTGCAATCAACACCAATCCCCTGCGCCATTTGATAACCGCGTGCGCAGATGTTAGTGCGTGACGTAGCGTGCGCGTCCGACGGATGAACGAACCAGATCACCAAACGGCTCTGCATCACCCCAGACAAACTGGCTGTGATCAACGATGGTTTCAGGACGTTCGCGAATGACAATTTCGCGCTTTGCCTGAATACGACCAGCGATGACAGTTCGGACGAGATTGGCAAGGCCCTTGCGCGCACCGCTATGCCCGGGCTCTGCGGCCAAAACACTACCCAATTGATCAAGCGCACGCATCTTGTCCCGACATCCCAGAAGATCGGCGGCCAAAATGCGCAGCTCGCGTGCTTCAGGGCGCAGGCTTATGGCGATTTCCAGATGCTCAAGGCCCGTCTCACGGCGAGCAAGCTGAATATAGACCCTGGTTAGGCCCAAATGCGTTGCCGCATCAAGATCATCAAGCAAAAGCGCACGACCAAAAGCATTCAATGCAAGTTCGCCAAGCCCCAGATCAAGCAAGACATGGCCCAAAACACGCAGTCTGGCGGGTTGATCGGGCAGACTGTCTATCAATCCGCGCAGGCGATCACGAATTTCGGGCGCAAGATCAATCTCGCCTGCTGCGGCCATTCCAAATGACTGTGAAACCTGTGTCTGCGATGACATTGTCAAACGCCCCGTTCCCGCTGAAATTCGGGACCGAACACCGTGCTGTTTGAAACATTCGATGGTCCCATGCGACACAGAGTAACGCCATCTGGTTGCGGGATTATTAACCGAGTCGTTTGCGATCACTATTGGTAGAACTTATTGGCACGCAAATAATCAACCGCGGCTAGGACTGAAATGTCTCGGTCAGTGCATCCATCGTCGGCACGCGGCTTGGTCGGGCAAAGTAATATCCCTGCATCAAACGCCCACCCAGACCAATGATCGCGTCACGCTGGGTATCGGTTTCAACACCTTCAAGCACACAATCGATGCCGAGATTGATGCACATATCGATCACGGTTTTGACAATCCGTCGGCTGCGCTTGTTACTTGCCAGCGGTGTAACAAAGCTTCGATCTACTTTCAGCACATCAAATTCCAGCTCATGCACATAACGCAGACTGGAATACCCGATCCCGAAATCATCAAGGGCAATGCGTGCGCCGTGCTCGCGCAAATAACGGATGCTGGTGCGCGCGGCTACAAAATCGCGCAAGAACGCGGTTTCTGTGACTTCGAATGTGAGTCGTTTGGGATCAATGTCGTGATCCTTGATTTCCCCAATCAGCCATTCGACCGTATCAGACAGAACAATATCGCGTGCAGAAAGGTTAAAAGACACCGGCACATCATTGCCCCACGACGCCATATCGACCAATAGCTTCTCGAACAAAACACGGGTTAAAAAGCCAACCTGCCCTGTCTTTTCCGCAACCGGGAAAAACGTTGCCGGCGACACGCGCCCCATCTGAACATTATCCCACCGCGCAAGGGCTTCAACGGAATTGACTAGGCCTGTTTTGATATCAAAGACTGGCTGGTAATGCAGGCTAAGCTCGGTCGAAAGATCTGCCTTGCGGAGCGCCTGCTCAATCTGGGAATCATGCCGGATCAGGGTTTCATGGTGGGCAGCAAACAACACGGCCTCGCCCGGGCAATTCTTTTTGGCGTGATAAAGTGCAAAATCCGCGCGTTCAAACAACCCGTTGGAGCTGCGCGCTACAATCGGATAGGTCGCAAGCCCAAGTGATGCCGATACCTGAACCGTTCCACCACTGAGTACAAAGGGACGATTGAGCGTCTGACACAACGTCTTGCCCAGCTCAATCAGTTCCATCGCATCGTCATATGCGTGCAAGACAATGCCAAACTCATCCCCGCCCAACCGTGCAAGCAAGGTTTCAGGCCCAAGAACCGCACGCAGGCGTTCGCCAGCTTGCATCAGCAACTCATCGCCTGCCGGGTGGCCATGCACGTCATTGACCGGCTTGAACCCGTCCAGATCAATCATGGCGACGGCGAAGCGATCACCTTTCTTGGTTTCCTCTACCGTTTCATCAAGCTTGGCAAAGAATGCCCGGCGGTTTGAAAGTCCCGTCAATGGATCAATCAGGGCTAATGCTTCATTTTGTCGGGAAAGCTCGATCGTGGTTTTATGCTGATCTTCTAGATCAAGCTGGGTATCGATCAGACCGGAAAAATTGGCATAGAAGCTCCGGATGATTTGAACAATCATGACCGACACCAGCGCCATATTTACCGCAATCGCGACATAGACTTCGTTGCCGCTAAAGCCAAAGAACAGCACGAAGGTGCCCAGAACAATCACCACCACCAATAAGGCGGCCGGTGGAAAGTTCACCAGACAGAAAATACAGCCAACAACCGTGATCGATATGAAATAGGCGACATGCCCCTGTTGATAGGCATCACCATAACCAAACATAGTGATAGCCCATGCGGTAAACAGCACCGCAACGGCAATCGCCAAAACCCTGATGCGTTTCAGATGCTTGATACAGGCATCAATGTTATCAACATCAACGCGAGCACGGCTCCAGGCGATTGCGCGGACAATACAGATGGTTCCAAGAATGATGACCGCGTAAATCGTCATCCAATCGGGTGCAACACCGTAGTGGGTGTAAGCAAGTGCCACCGCGTTGGCGAGCAGCAGCATGTAAAGAACCGGGATCTGGCGTGACAATGCGTTTACCTGGGCACGCATCAGCTCCGGCTTGTCTGTATGTACCTTTGTGATCTCGGCAACGCTGTGCCAAAAATTTCCCGATGCCACCCGTCAGAAATCCAGTGCATTCTGTGTCATGAAAAAATATTACACAGAAAACATGGCCTAGAACATCCCCAGTTCGCACCGGAACGCCTTGCATATCAAAAAAATCGAATTTTATTGCAGAAACACAACCCCGCGCAGCATCACATGGGTGCATCTTGCTACATGCGAAGCTCAATTCTTGGAAGTCGGTGCCTTTGATTTTCGGGGTTTGACCGGTTTGGCATCCTTAAGCGCCTGTGCACGGTTGGCCGCACCAAGTGCCATATGGGCAAACTCGATCAATTGATCCACATCCTCAAGCCATTCACCGGGCACTTCAAAATATGAAAGCGTCTGTGCCCGCCCCGATGGCACCACAAATGGCGCCATTTCCATGGCTTCATAGGCATCTTTGGTTTGCACATCACCTTTGAGATACAGCACATCGTCCGCAATGATGGCAAAGAAGACGCCATCGCAATAAAGCCCGAAACCACCAAACATCCGCTTGGGACGAATATGGCCAAGGGATGCCAGAAGTTCTGACACTGTCAGCACGAACTCGTTATCGACCGATGCCATTGAGTATCTCGCCCTCTACCCCTTCGGAAATCAGATAGTCGCGCAGGGAGCGCCCCGGAACCGGTTTAAAGCGGGTCGTCGAGATTTCCATACTGTGGATACGATCGGCCCGAAACACACGGAATGCCTCACGCAACTCACACCAACAGGCCAAAAGCCAGGTGCTGCCAAAAAACAGCATGCCAAGTGGCCAGACACGGCGTTTGGTATTATCACCCTTGGCATCGGTGTAATTGAGATCCACAAGATTGCGTTCGCGAATGGCACGCCGAAGGTCGGGCATGGAAATCGCGATTGGTTCCTGAGCAATTTCAGCCACCGCAATCGGCACGCCACCAACCAGACCGCGCATCTTTTCGGGTAAGACAGCCTCAATCTTGGTAAGTGCATCACCCGCTGCACGGGCCATTTGCGGATCGGTCCAGCTTTGCACCATGCGTGCGGCAACCACCAATGCCTCGATCTCGTCGGCATCGAACATCAATGGCGGCAAATCATATCCATCGCGCAGGATATAGCCGACACCGGCCTCACCCTCCACCGGGACACCCGATGCTGCAAGGTCGCGAATATCGCGGTAAATCGTACGTTCGGAAACTTCCAGTTCCTCGGCCAAATCGCATGCCCGGCATAATTTCCTGCGGCGCAAGATTTGAACAAGGCGAAATAATCGGTCGGCCCTTCTCATGATCGCTCCTTCGTCATCCTGCCCTGAAAATTATCATACCGCTCCTGACAGGCTCCTGTCAGGAGGGATGTGCAACCATTGCGAAATCGGGACAGGATTAAACATAAATGTCAGGAGCATGACGATGAAAGTCACCAATGCGTTTCAGATCATCACTACCGAAAAGTTCACGCAAACCCGTGCTTTTTACAAAAAGCTCGGCTTTACCCCCGTCTTTGATGGCGACTGGTATTGCCAGCTTGTCTGGCCGTCCGCACCCTCGGTTCAGTTGGGCCTGATGAAACCCGGTCATGAAAGCCAACCTGAAATCTTCCGCGCCCCAACAATGGGCGAAGGCACCATTCTGGGTTTGGAAGTCCCCGAAGCACGCGATGCTGCCGAAGACCTCAGCAAAGCGGGTTTCGAGTTTGCGATGGAACTACGTGACGAACCGTGGGGGCAGCGCCATTTCGCCCTTCTTGATCCCAATGGCATTCGCATCGATATCGGCAGCCCCACCGCCGAGCTTTCCCCGGAATATGCCCAACAATTCACAGAAACCGGCGACAAAGCTCTCGCCTGATCCCTCTCGCGCACCACACCGAAAGAACGCCCCAATGATACTTGACCATGTTTCCATACCAGTAAGCGACTTTGAGAAATCAAAGGCCTTCTATGTTGCCACCCTCGCCCCATTGGGTGTCAGCATCCAATACGAAGAAAGTGTCGATATTACCGGCACCACTGACTTTGTTGGTTTTGGCAATGAAAGCGGCCCTGCCTTTTGGCTGGGTGGCCTGATGAAGGCGGACCGTCACATGACCCATGTGGCATTCCGCGCCAAGGACCGCAAAACCGTTGATGCTTTCCATGCTGCGGCCCTTGCCGCAGGTGGAACAGATAACGGCGCACCGGGACTACGCCCCCATTATGGCGAGAACTATTACGGTGCCTTCATCCTTGATCCGGACGGCGTGAATATTGAAGCCGTTTGCTACGTCCCGGGCGAGGATGACGCATCATGAAAAGCCGCCTTCTGATCCCCACTTTAATCACTCTAATTCTGCTGGGCTTTTCACGCCCGGCAGCCGCAACCGAAACGGAAAGCCCCATGACCGAAACGCAGAAACAAGTTCTTGAAACCGTGCTTTCAATGACCCGCGCGTTTGAGCATCGCGACATTGAAGCCGTTCTGGCCCATTACAACCATGATGCCGTCATCAGCTTTGAACCGGGTAAACCAACCAGCGGTGCATCAAACATCCGCGAACAGTTCAACCAGTTCTTTGCCATCAATCCCGCCTTTGATTACGGCGGGCACAAAGTGGTCGTCACCGGTGACACCGCCCTTCATATCGCCCCATGGGACATGAAGGGCACCGCCCCCGATGGCAGTACAATCAGCGACAGCGGACTTTCTGTTTCTGTGCTGAAACGCCAAGCGGATAATTCCTGGCGCATTGTTCTCGATGATCCATATGGCGCGCTGGTAACCCAGTAAGGCTTTGGGCTTCGAAGGGTGACGTAAAACGCGTCACCCTTTTCCTTTGGCAAATGCCGCGATTGCTGCCGCTGCTTCGGCGATATTGCCTTCCTGCGTATGACCGGATTTCTTGCGCGCGGCAAAGTCATGATTGCCATCGGCAACCCAATGCATGGCGATCTGACCAGACAGGCCATAGCCTGCAACCTCATCAGGACTGCCAAATGGATCACGCGTCCCGTGACAGATCAGCGCAGGCGTTTTCATACCTTTTAGATGCTCGGTCCTAAGGTTCTCTGGTTTTCCCGGCGGATGAAACGGATAACCAAGGCAAACAAGGCCTGCTACCCCAAGGTCATCTGCCACCATGCTGGCAATGCGCCCACCCATCGATTTTCCGCCAATGATCAGCTTTGCCGGATCACCAAGCTGCCGGACGACGTCGCCATAATACTCAATCAAAACCGGCGCACGATCCGGCCCACGCTTTTTGCCATCAACACGGCGCTTGGCCAAATAGGGAAATTCAAACCGCGCAACGCGGACTCCCAACTTGGCAATCTCGGCTGCCATTGCATCCATAAACGGACTATCCATTGGCGCACCAGCCCCGTGCGCCAGCACCACAGTCAAACCGGATGCCCCATCCCCATCAAACAAAAACGCAATCGGCTCAGTCGTCATTGATTTTTCAATCTGCTCTGGAAAGTCATTAACCATACCTACGAAACTTGATCGTCTCTGTCCAAACGCAATCGACACAAAGGGCGCACATGCTGCACTGCCGTAAGCAAAGCTCGATTCTTGTGATGGTTTAAGACTATAATTGCAAATCCCACCGCGTCGACACGCCCCGTTTGTCGACAAACTATCCAATCGCGCCACCCGCGATGCCGTGCCTGTCCCTTTTTGCAAAGGCCCCAATCGTGTCACCAGATCATATGGAAAGACCTGCCTCGCCCCCGAAAGAACGGCTTGGCCGTTTGCCCAAGACCGTTCAATGGATATTGATGGTCAGCATCTCACTCCTGTTATCGGCTTTCCTTCATTACTATCATGTGCCCGCCGCCCTTTTGGTCGGCCCGATGATCATCGGGATTGTCATGGGAACCAATGGCGCAACCATAACACCACCCAAGCCGCTTTATCTTGGGGCCCAGTCGGTTCTTGGCGTCATGATCGGCGGGTCGATGACCGTGGGGATTTTGACCTCCTTTGCCCACGATTGGCCCATGATCCTTGGTGTTACGACGCTGACACTTCTTGCCAGCAGCTTTTTGGGTTGGGTGCTTTGCATCAAACAGGTTCTGCCGGGCACCGCTGGCATCTGGGGATCATCGCCGGGTGCCGCATCCGCCATGGTGATCATGGCCGAGGCCTTTGGCGCAGATGCAAGGCTTGTCGCCTTCATGCAATATGTCCGCGTCGTGATCGTCGTTGGTGTGGCATCAAGTGTTGCCAATTTCTGGATTGATCCGGCCATTGCCGCACTGATGGGGGCCACAAGCTGGTTCCCGCCGCTTGATATTGGCGGTTTTGCCCTGACACTTGCGCTGGTTGTTGCGACCTGTTTTATCGGCGCGAAATCACGTCTGCCGTCCGGTACGCTTTTGGTGCCGATCATTGTCACGATGGTTCTGCATCTTCTTGGCGTCATTGATGTTGTCCTGCCCGAATGGTTCTTGGGCCTGACATACGCAATGATCGGCTGGGTGATCGGACTTAAATTCACCCCGCCCGTATTACGCTATGCCGCCCGAGCATTACCCAAAATTCTCCTATCGATCTTTGTTTTGATCGGGTTCTGCGCGGGGATATCGGTATTGCTTGTGATCTTCATGGATGTTGATCCGCTGACCGCTTATCTGGCCACCAGCCCCGGAGGGCTTGATTCAGTTGCCATTATTGCTGCCAGCACCAATGTCGATCTATCATTCATTCTGGTGTTACAAGCGACCCGCTTCTTTGCTGTTCTGGCATTTGGTCCGTCACTGGCGCGCTTTATTGCCAAGCGTTCACCGAAATTCGATACAGACCGTCCGATAGGACTTTAGAAACGAAAAAGGGAGAGACGCGATCACACGTCTTTCCCTTCTGATGCTTTAGGCTTCTTGAGCCCGCTCTATCTTGCGGCCTGATACCGCGCCGCAGCTTCTTCGATCGTTCTTGCCAGGCGAACGGCTGCTTTTGCCAGTTGCAAATTGACCTCTGCCTGAAGATGGTCCAGCGCAACGTCATCAAGCACACCATCCATGCTTTGTGCTTTATCAGACAAGGAGCGCCCCAACTGCAGGCTTTCATTTGCCCAATCAACCGGTTTGCCATTGGCGTAAGCCGTGAGGTTGGCAACGGGAATATCTGAGGCAAACTGATTGACAGCCCGATCCCAATCTGCGGCACTTCCTTCTGGCTGTGCCTGATCGACCAATGCTGACAAGGTGGTTTTCATCCCATTGACGGAAACGTGCGATCCAGTGCCCGGCCCACATTAAACGGTTGATGCAGGTCAGCCATCAGGCTGCCGATAAACTTGAGCGCAATCGCCTTTTGCGCATTATCGACATCCGTCGCCGCAATCTGATGGGCATAGAAATTCACCGCATCCACAACGCAACTGCGCGGCCCGCCCTCGCCCGAAATGAACTCGACCGGGCAATCACGGGTCATATCGATGCTGGTCGCATCAGCGGGAACATTGATGAAATGGTTCTGACGGCTCCAGGCGTAATCATCAGTTTCGGCAACCTTGTCAGCCCAAAGACACCCATCGGCATTTGCATCGGTAGCCAAGATGTCATCGACAAAGGTGCCAATAGCTGGATCCGTTAGGATATGCGCGGCCTGACATACGACACGATGCCCGTCCGCATCCCACGCACTGGCCGAATTGGGAAGGCCCGATATGCCCGCAACCATGGTGGCTGAGGCAAAGACTATTGATTTGATATTCATGCACGTTATCCCGTTTTACAGGTGCCATTTTTAAAACCCCAATTCACGGGCTATTAAATGGCAGAGCTGCCGTAATGGCATGTGCACGGGATATCTACATCGCAAGAATTTTGCCTACAAATCCTTCAACCCGGGTGCTGAGCTCTGCCCCTTGAGCCTCAAGGTTTTTGGCCGCATCACCGAGTTCGCTGGAAACCGTTTCGCTATGGCCGATGGCCGCGGTAATTTCTGCGACACTTTCACCGACCAAACGCGCTTCACCGACGGCCGCATCTGCATCGGTTGCTACCGAAATACAGATATCCGCCTGTTGTTCAGTTTGTGATGCAGTTGCCTCCGCACGGATTTGAAGATCATCCATGGCGAGCGCAATGGTTTCGATATCGCCACCGGCTTTGGCGATCGCATCAAGCATCGAGCTCATCCAGCGCGAAATTTCATCGGTTGCACTGGCTGATTGCCCGGCAAGGGCTTTGACCTCTTTGGCGACAATCGCAAATCCCTTGCCTGCCTCGCCAACGCGGGCGGCCTCGATTGAGGCATTCAGGCCCAACATCTTGGTTTGTGCGGCAATGGCCGAGATGGATGCCAACATCTTTTCCGCGTCCGCTGCACGCGTCTGAAGAGTGGCAAAGCCATCGCGCATATCGCGTGCCTGCTGTCCAATGTTATGGGTGGTTTTAACCGTTTCGGCCGCATCCGCACCAACGGTGACCAATTGGCGTTTAAGGGTTTCCATCTGATCGGCGACATTTTCGATTTTCGAAAGTGCACGGATTGCTGCCTGATCAATGCCATCGCTGCAAATACGTGTCTGGTCATTACTATCGCCCAGAACATCAAGGGCACTGCGCATTTGCGCCACAGCAGCGCCTAGCATGCCGACCGTGCCCTGTACCTGGCTTTCAAAGTCTGATGCCAATTGTTCGCGCGATTTCAGAACGTCTTCACGCTCAAGCACGCGGGCAACTTGCCCACCGACAAATCCCAGAAGCTCAAGCATTTCAGCATCAAGCTTGGCCGTATCGGGGCTGAAGAACTCGATCACGCCAACCGTGACACCCGACAGTTTGACCGGAAGCGCAAAGCACCCCCGCAATCCATTACGTGCAGCTGATTTGGCGCGCAGGAACCCGTCTTTCACCGTAACATCAGCAATGCAAACTGCTTCACCATTGGCGGCAACCGATCCAATCAGGCCCTGACCAAGGGCAAACACGGTTGCTTCGGATTGTTTGCGGAACTCGGCGAGTTCGTAGTCGGCAATAGACGCGCTGATCGACCAGATCCCGGCTGAGGACAATTGATCACCATCACGCAGGTAAGCATGCCCGACCGGCCATTTGCAGTAATCACAAACCGCATCAAGGATTTTGGCAATCGCAACGTTGCGTTCGCTTGCGTCATCGGCAACGGCGCTTACCGTGCGCAACAAGCGCAAGATATCAGCCAAAGCAGCACCCTTTGCGGGGCGGCCTGTTTCGCGATCATTTTCGGGGGATACGGAACGAATGAAGCCGGCAAACATATTGATACTCCGAGGCTAAAACCACCCGGCACCCTGATGAGATACCGACCAAGTTGCGCAAGCCTCGTTGCTTGCCGATAAAACTTTTGCGTGAATGGCTCCGTTGCCTTCACAGCCTGTATATTAGCGTAACGTTGCACACGCGAAAAGAACATTTCGCGTGTGCAGCACAATTTATTGCTGTTTTGATCTTGGGCGCAGGGCCCTTTGACAAAATATACTTTTCCCAGAAGGGCTTAGTGTTTCTTACGCCGAAACACACCTGATGCGATCATCACGCCCAAAATCACAAGAACCACCGCAAGGACCAAGGCAAGATTGCCCTGTTCGCCCAGCAGAACCACACCGCCAAGTGCGGTGAGTGCGGGGGTCATGGCACCAAATGCAGATGCCCCGGTTGATCCGATGTGACGCACGGCAAGGCCATAGGTGATCACGGCGACACAACCCGCCAAAAGCCCCTGAGCGGTCAGCAACATCATCACATCCCCAACCGGTGCTTCGCCAAGGGTCGTTCCGGTAAACAGGGCAATGATCGCCATAATGACAAACGACCAGAAGCCGACAAAGGCAGCTGCCTCAAGCGCACCGAGGCCACTTTGACGCATGGCATGGGTGTAGCACGCCCACATGAATGCACCGGCCGACACAAGGCCATAGCCCAACAGCATTTCACTGCTGATGACGCCAGCCGGTTTTAGGGCAACAAGTGACAACACGCCAATGATAACGGCGGCATAACCGGCAATGCGGACTTTTCCCGGACGTTCACCAAACATGATGACGGCAATCAAAACAGCCCAAACGGCCATAACGCCGGGCAGAAGAATGCCAACGTGGCTTGCCGGAACGAATTGCAGGGCACTGGCAACCATGAGCGTATAAAACGCCCCGGAGCCAACCAGCATCAAAAAACCATTGGCAATCGAAAGCCCTTTGGGCCAGATGCCTTTTTTAATCCAGATCGGGGCCAACAGAACAAACGGCACGACAAAGCGCAAAAGGCCGATATCAACAGCCGTAAAGCTTGATGTCATCGCATAGCGGGTCGCAATCAGCCAACCCGCCCAGATAAACACCGTGGCAAGCGCTGATGTCACACCAACAAGTCGGCTTTCCGCAGTACTGGTGGCACGAAGCGCGGAAGTTTCAGACATATCAGATTTTCCGATAAAGGTTTGATTTTGCCCAAATCAGACCATGTGAGGCGGCATACGGCAAGACCTTTGACCACGGGTCAGCTATGCAAACAAAAAACGGCGCAAGGTTTCCCCTGCGCCGTTTTGGCCAAATCGCTTGAATCAGGCCTAAATCAGATGCCGAATTCAGAGAAGAAATCGTTGCCCTTGTCATCGATAACGATGAAGGCCGGGAAGTCTTCCACTTCGATTTTCCAGACGGCTTCCATGCCAAGTTCCGGATATTCGTGAACTTCGACTTTCTTGATGCAATCCTGCGCAAGGCGTGCTGCCGGACCACCGATCGAGCCAAGATAGAACCCGCCATACTTGTTGCAGGCATCCTTGACGGCCTTCGAACGGTTACCCTTCGCCAACATGACAAACGAACCGCCAGCCGCCTGGAACTGCTCAACATAGGCATCCATACGACCCGCCGTGGTCGGGCCGAATGAACCCGAAGGCATGCCTTCCGGGGTCTTTGCCGGACCTGCATAATATACGGGATGGTTTTTGAGGTATTCGGGCATCTCTTCGCCGGCATCAAGGCGTTCCTTGATTTTGGCATGCGCGATGTCGCGCGCCACAATCACCGTACCGGTCAGCGACAGACGGGTTTTGACCAAGTATTGCGAAAGCTGCTTGCGGATTTCATCCATCGGACGGTTAAGGTCAACCTTGACCACTTCGTCATCAAGATGCTCGTCCGTCACCTGCGGAAGGTACTTCGCCGGATCATGTTCGAGATCCTCGATAAAGATACCATCCTTGGTGATTTTACCCAGAATCTGACGATCGGCAGAGCAGGAAACACCCAAACCAACCGGGCAGCTTGCACCGTGACGCGGCAGACGGATAACGCGCACGTCGTGGCAGAAATACTTGCCGCCGAACTGCGCGCCAATGCCCATCTCGCGGGTCATCTCAAGAACCTTCTGTTCCCATTCGAGATCGCGGTAAGCCTGACCATGATCACCACCTTCGGTCGGAAGGTTGTCATAGTAACGTGCGGACGCCATTTTCACGGTCTTAAGGCAAGCTTCTGCCGACGTACCACCGATAACGATGGCAAGGTGATAAGGCGGGCACGCCGAGGTACCAAGTGTGCGGATTTTCTCATCCAAAAACTTGCGCAGGCTTTCCGGGTTCAGAAGTGCCTTGGTCTGCTGGAACAAAAAGGTCTTGTTGGCAGAACCGCCACCTTTTGCCATGAACATGAATTTGTATTCATCGCCCTTGGTCGCATAGAGATCAATCTGTGCCGGAAGGTTCGAGCCGGTGTTCTTTTCATCGAACATGTTTTGCGGCGATACCTGCGAGAAGCGCAGATTGTGCATCTGATAGGCCTGCCAGATGCCTTTCGAAAGCGCCTCTTCATCAGAACCATTGGTGATGACCTTGCCACCACGCTTGCCCATGACGATTGCCGTACCGGTATCCTGACACATCGGCAAAACACCGCCAGACGCGATGGATGCGTTTTTCAGAAGGTCCATCGCCACGAATTTGTCGTTCGGGGTGGCTTCTTCGTCATCAAGGATTTTGCGAAGCTGTTCAAGGTGCCCCGGACGCAGCAGGTGCGAGCAATCAAAGAAAGCCTGAAGGGTCAGCTTTTCAATCGCTTCGGGTTCGACTTCCAAATAGGTCTCGCCATTGACGTCAACGGTCGAAACACCTTCATCTCCGATCTTGCGATAAGGCGTGGTGTCCTTACCCTGCTCAAACATCGGTTTATAGACAAAATCACTCATGGGAAGCTCTCGTCTCTCTCAAAACAAGGTGGGATTGTTTTTCTCGATAATTGACGCGGAACATAGCGCCTTGGCGGGCAAATATCCATGTTCTTTGCCCGGATTTACGCATTTAGTCGCGAACTACGCAGTTCTGCGGACCGAATTGCGCGATTTAACATCCAAAAGTCTAATAAACCGCAGCCCAATGCCCAATTGATTGATATTGCAGTGGACAATTCCCAACCGCTCAGTGCATCAAGGATGGGCATCACGCCACCGGGTGCTGTTTCTCAGGTTTGTTCATGCTGTCCCAGATTTTAATCATCCTGCCAATTTTCGCCCTCATCCTGACCGGATCGATTGCACGCAAAAGCGGCGCACTTGGCCCCACGGCCACGCGCGAAATCAACCGGCTGGTTGTCTATTTCGCCCTGCCCGCCCTTTTGTTTGACATCATGGCGCGCGCTGAACCCCATGAAATCTGGCAGCCCGATTTCATTCTGGCCTTTGGATTTGGCTGTGCGGTTGTCTTTGTTTTGACCATCGCCGTGCGGATGGCGACCGGGCATCATTTGGTCGATGCAGTGATTGATGGCCTGACCACCAGCTATGCCAATGCGGGTTTCCTTGGCTTTCCGCTGATCTTGGCCGTTGTTGGCGAAAGCGGCATGGCTGCAACCCTGATCGCGACCATCCTGACAGCCTGCGTGCTGTTTGCCTTTGCCATCATCCTGATCGAGTTTGGCCTTCAGACCGAAAGCAACCGAAGCGCGATTGTTTTCAAAACCATCAAGGCCCTGATCAAGAACCCGCTTCTGATCGCACCGACACTTGGCACGGTTATAATGCTTTCGCCGTGGGAACTACCCGATCCGGTGAATGTTTATCTAAGTTTGGTCGGTGGTGCGGCGGCCCCCTGTGCACTGATTGCTTTGGGTCTGTTTCTGGCCGATCGCACGGCCGAGCAAAAACAGGAAAGCTGGCGCGCTACGGGACTGTTCGTGATTTTAAAACTGGTTGCCCAGCCTGCCCTCACCTGGATTGCCGCCGTACCGATTTTGGGTCTGCCCAGTCACCTTGCACATTTGGCAATCCTGCTCGCTGCCCTGCCAACCGGTACTGGCCCCTTCATGCTGGCCGAGTTTTATAACCGCGAAAGCATCCTGACGGGGCGGATGATCCTGATCACGACGATCCTTTCAATCGGGACACTTTCGGTCTATCTGGCAATCGCCTGACCCAAAAGAAAACGGGTCCAACATGACAATGTCGAACCCGTGTATCTTTTACGCGCTTGGTCGGACTTGCCGCCAATTGCTTATTTCTTGCGAAACGCATCCAGTGCGATGACTTCGCCGGTCTCGCTGGCATCCGGTTTCGGCTTTTTGCGTGCTTTGGACGGCTCAGCAACCAGTGTCGGGGTTGCGTCTTCGTCGTCAACGATCAGATCAGCATCCAGATCGTCTTCTTCCTCGTAATCGAAATCATCGTCATCCATTTCTTCTTCGACGCTGAATGTCAGCATGAAGTTGGCAGACGGATCGACAAAGGCCAGCATCGCATCAAACGGAACGACCACAGTGGTCGGCATGCCATCAAAGCTCATTCCGACCGAGAAGTGATCATCTTCGGATTTCAAATCCCAGAACCGGTGCTGCAAAACAACGGTGATGTTGTCCGGATGTGCTTTGCGCTGACTTTCAGGCAGGGCAACACCGGGATGATTGGTCTGGAAGGTGATGTAATAGTGATGCTCGCCGAAAAGGCCTTCTTCGGCCACGCGCGCAAGAATGTCTTTCACCACGCCGCGCAGCGCCTGGTCGACCATAAGATCGTAACGGAATTCTTCCGGTTTCTGCATCAGTAATCCTGTATCTGGCGGGATACCGGCGATTTCCGGCCAATCCCGTCATTGTCATATAGCATCTCTGCACACCAATTACATCTTGGTGGGCCGATTAATGACTCTATTCATAACGAAGCGGGGAAGAAATACAAGAGTGGGGCGTTCTGTTGCTAGGTGCCCCGTCCCCCACCAAATTACCGCTCCCGGCAACCGGAATTTCGCTTTGGTGCTAGTACCGCTTAGGCGGCAGCAGCAACCGGAGCATTGTTGTCGTTTGCATTTACAAACATTGGCCCGATGCGGTGGTACCATGCCGAGCGCCCACATTGACTTTTACTGCTCACGTCGATCCTATTTCGGCCCCACGAAGATTGTCTGAGTCGGACAACCGTATATTTGGTGGAGCCGCCGGGTACCGCCCCCGGGTCCGTAAAGCCTATTCTGTCACGCAGTTTAGCGCCGTAGTCAGGTTGCCCCGACAGCCCCTATATAGGTCAAAACCAACCCGTTTCACAAGGGGAATCGGGAAAATCTTTTATCAACCAGAACGAAAACCAGCCTGCTTTTCAATGCAATCTGGCACCGCTTGCCCCTGCCCGCTGACCTGACTATGCTGCGACAAACACGATTCCGAAAAATGCAGGACACAGCATGCAGCAATATCTTGATCTGATGCGTCTGGTGCGCGACACCGGCACCCGGAAAGAAGACCGCACCGGCACCGGCACTGTATCGATCTTTGGCCATCAAATGCGCTTTGACCTTGCCGAAGGTTTTCCGCTGGTCACCACCAAGAAGCTGCATCTGAAATCGATCATTCATGAATTGCTGTGGTTCCTGGATGGCGATACCAACGTCAAATATCTGCAAGACAATGGTGTGCGCATCTGGAACGAATGGGCCGATGAAAATGGCGATCTGGGCCCGGTTTACGGAGGTCAGTGGCGTTCATGGCGCGGTGCGAACGGCGAGACGATTGACCAGATCACCGATCTGATCAACCAGATCAAAAACAATCCCGATTCCCGCCGTCTGATCGTTTCGGCCTGGAACGTCGCCGATGTGCCCAACATGGCACTTCCGCCCTGTCACTGCCTGTTCCAGTTCTATGTCGCGGATGGAAAACTGTCCTGCCAGCTTTATCAGCGCAGTGCCGACATCTTCCTTGGCGTGCCGTTTAACATCGCATCCTATGCGCTGCTGACCATGATGATTGCGCAGGTCTGTGACCTTGGCGTGGGTGACTTTGTCCATACGCTGGGGGATGCACATCTTTACACCAACCATCTTGAGCAGGTTGAATTGCAGCTGTCGCGCGAAACCCGTCCGCTTCCAACCATGAAGATCAATCCGAACGTCAAATCAATCTTTGACTTCAAGTTCGATGATTTCGAGTTGGTCGGCTATGACCCGCATCCGCACATTGCCGGCAAGGTGGCGGTTTAATGGGCGATCAAAAGGTTGAACGCGTTGCAGTTGTCGCTGCGGCCGCCAATGGTGCGATTGGCAAGGATGGCTGGATGCCGTGGGAATTGCCCGAAGATCTTAAGCGGTTCAAGGCACTGACGCTTGGCAAACCCATGATCATGGGCCGTGTCACGTTTGAGGCGATTGGCCGCCCCTTGCCCAAACGCGTCACCATCGTTGTCACCCGCGATAAGGACTGGTCGTTTGACCATGACAATGTCCGCGTTTGTCACGATGTTGAAAGTGCGGTGAAGCTTGGTGATGAAATCGCACGCGCCGACGGGGTCAATGAAGTCATCATTGCCGGTGGTGCGCAGATTTACCACCTCGCCCTGCCTTACACGACGCGTTACGAGCTTACCGAAGTCCATGCCGATATCGATGGCGACACGTTCCTTGATCCACTTCCCGCGGATCAGTGGAATGAAACTGCGCGCCAGAAGATCGATAATGCGGATGGCCCGGATTACAGCTTTGTCACCTTGCAGCGTCGCTGACAGGGATAAAACCTGACAGGAGACACATCCATGTGATCCCATGATGGTTGATTTTGTCAGGAATACGATACATCTTTACATGAGTTATAGAACACTCGTTCCAGTGTTCTGCCAAAGACCCAAGGACATGCCATGCCACGGCCGCGCGCGTTTGATGAAGAAAGCGTTCTTGATAACGCAATGAACATCTTCTGGAGCAAAGGGTTTGAATCCACCTCCGTTCAGGATCTGGTGGATGAAACCGGGCTTAACCGTGCCAGCATGTATGCAAGCTTTGGCGACAAGAAGGCCCTGTTCCTTCGCGTTCTTGATCACTACAGCCAGAAAATCAGTGCCAAGCGCTTTGCCGATCTGCGCGAAATGGAAGATGGCCGCGCGGCCATTGAAAAAACCTTCCGCGACACTGCCAAAACCGGCTGCGCTGAAGGCCGCCACAAAGGCTGTTTGATGGTGAATTCCGGCATGGAGCTTGCGCCACATGATCCGGAAACTGCGGCCATCGCCCATCAGGCTTTCCGCCGGGTTGAGGACATGTTTGCAGCAGCTCTGACGCGCGGTATCAAAGGCGGCACCATTCCCAAGAACAAGAATGTTCGTGCCCTGGCGCGTTTCCTTGCCGGATCTATTCAGGGAGTACAACTGATGTCGCGCCGTGGTGCGGATCAGGAAACGTTGGAAGACTATACCAACACCATTCTGGCTGCACTGGACTAACTCGCATCCCGCAGCACCACTGATCCTGTTTGATCATCGGTTTTATTTCTAATCCGCGATGTTTATTTCGGGTTGCGAAGATTTGTGCGCTGATTGATAGTTTACCCGTCACCAACCCGACCCCACCTTCGGGTCCAAATTGCGGAACCATCATGAAAGCCAGTGATACCTTCTGGGATTCTGCGGCCGACAAATATGCACGCAAACCCGTCGGCGATGAGGCGGCCTACGCCAAAACGCTCGAACGCACATCCACCCACCTTGCCCCCAAGGACCATGTTCTTGAGGTTGGCTGTGGTACCGGGACAACCGCCCTTAAACTCGCCCCTTTGGTTGCCCGGATAACCGGGACCGACATTTCCGGACGCATGATTGAAATCGCGACCGAAAAGGCGAATGAGCAAAACATCACCAATGTTCGCTTTGCCAAGGAAACGACCGAAACACTGTTGGTACAGGAAACCCGGTTTGACGTCGTAACTGCCTTTAACATGCTCCATCTGATGGAGGCCCCCGCCCAAACCGTTCATCAGATCCATGATCTGATCAAACCCGGTGGATTGTTCATTTCCAAAACGCCCTGTCTTGCCGAGAAGATGAAGTTTCTGCGTCCGATCATTTGGGTGATGCAGAAGATCGGCATGGCGCCGATGGTTCATTTCATCGGCTATGTCGAGCTTGATGACATGATGCGCGATGCAGGGTTCGAGATCATCGAAAGCGGTGTTTACCCGGCCAAGACCGGATCACGGTTCCTGGTCGCCAAACGCCGATAAGCGCAGAATTCCGCCAAAACATCCCGGACTTAGGTTCACAGTTCAGTGATCAGAATGAATAGATGTTGATTTTTGGAACGATCATTCCATAATCAATCTCAGTTATTCCCGACCCAAGTCATGAGGAACGAAATGTCTGCAATTACCCCGCTTATTCCGCGCCAAAACGTCCCGTCCCTGTCCGTCCCGCTTGTTGGTGGTGGCACTTGGTCGCTTGCCGATCAGAAACCGGAAAACTTCACCATGGTCGTGTTTTATCGCGGCCTGCATTGCCCGATTTGCGGCAAGTACCTCAAAGACCTTGATAACAAGCTTGAAGACTTCGCCAAGCGCGGCGTCAATGTTGTTGTCCTGTCTTCGGACGCCGAAGACCGCGCGGTTGAGGCCAAGGCAAAATGGGGTCTTGAGAACCTTGATCTTGGCTATGGCCTTAGCCTTGAGAAAGCCCGTGAATGGGGTCTTTATATCTCGACCTCGAACGGTGTGACCTCAAGCGGTTATGAAGAACCGGCCATTTTCTCCGAACCTGGCCTGTTCCTGGTCCGTCCGGATGGCACGCTTTATTTCGGCACGGTTCAGACCATGCCGTTCGCCCGCCCGGCTTTTGATCAGATTTTGGGTGCGCTTGATTTCGTGATTGCCAAGGGCTATCCGGCACGGGGCGAAGTCATTGATCATACAAATCCCTAAGCCGACATCAAAAGACGCCTAAAACACCAAACGGTCGGTTCTAAATCGCAGGAACCGGCCGTTTTATTCTTCATACTATTTGGTAAATCCGATTACCCTGCCATGGCCGCGGCAAAATGCGGCGCGTCGATTTCCTGCGCACGCTGATAAGCCGGGCGCGCGTCAATCCGGGCAATATAGGCCTCAAAGATCGGGTCTTTTGGCAGGATGCCAAACATGCAGCCAAACCGGATTGTCGAGCCCATCACAACTTCGACGGTCGTGAACTTCTGCCCCAACAGCCACGGATCAGCTTTGCCAACAGCATCAAGCAGGATCGGAACCAGTGTTTCCCAGTCGCGATAGGAATTCTGGCTGCTGTCTTCGGCTTCGTATTGGCGAACCCGATCAATAAAGGCAGGCTCGATCGTGGATGGGGAAAAGAACAACCAGCGCAGATATTCGCCACGGATCGGATCATCAAGGGCCGGGGCCAATTCGGCCTCGGGGAATGCGTCAGCCAGATAACAGCAAATTGCCGCCGCCTCGGTGATCACGGTATCACCATGCACGATGGTCGGAACCTTGCCCAACGGGTTCAGGGCCAGATATTCGGGCCTCCGCCCTTCTCCCCCCCGGATATCGAGCAGTTTGGTATCAAACGCGATACCGAGTTCGTGCAACATCCAATGCACTGTTCCGCTACGTGACGGGACCGCGTGATAAAAGGTCAGGTTCCGGTCTGATCGCATTTTTTGGGCTCCTTGCGTTTGCTCGTGTTATTTGTGCGATGTCGAACGGCAATTTCCCCTTGTTTCTCAGCAATGTAAACCACACCAGCGACAGGTTCCTGACACCTGTATGGCAGGAGGATGTCAGCGCATACTCCCCCAAAAGCAAAAGCCCGATCACAATGGACCGGGCTTTTTACAAAGACATCAGAGGTTCTTGGCCTTAGTCATCATCGCCGTCTTCACCATCCGCCTTGCGACGGCGCGGACGCAAAACAATCCACGCAGCAACGATGGTCAATGCCGCCAACCCAAACCAGGTCAGAGCATAGGTCATGTGATTGTTCGGGAAACTGATCTTGGTCAGGCCACCAACCGGAAGCTTGGCCGCGTTTTCCGCCCCGTCCCCGTCAATGAAATAGGGCGCGACATCATCGCCACTAAGCCCGCGTTTGATTGCCATGGCGCGCACATCACGTGAATACCAACGGTCTTCTTCGGGCACATTGTCACGGATAAAGGTGCCAAGCGGCTCATCAATGCGCAGAAGACCTGTCACGGTCACCTGACCTTCAACATGGCTTTCCGGACGACTATCGGCTTCGCGGCGATCAGTCGGGACATAGCCGCGATTGATCATGACGATGGTGCCATCAGCGCGTGAAAGCGGCGTCATCACCCAATAGCCCGCCCCATAATCGGTCGCAGTATAGACCTGCGTTTCAAGATCATTGCGATAGGTGCCCGTCACTGAAACCTTGCGATATTCATCACGTTCGCGGCTGACATTTTGCCAATCATCACGCAGTGGCGCGCTAACCGGATCGCCATGTACGCGCGCATCAATCCGTTCAATCAGATCAAGCTTCCAGGCACGGCGTTCAATCTGCCAGATGCCAAGCGCACAGAACCCGGAAAACAGGATTGCCGCCAAGCTCAGAACAACAATCCGGGTGACCAGGGAAGGACCGGTTTTGGCATGGTCTTTGGGACCTTCGGAAATGCGGTTATCCGTCATCTCGCTTTCTTTCAAACGCGTCATCATCGGTGAAACAAAAAAGGGCGCGATACCGGTTTAAGTATCGCGCCCCCTTTGAAAATCAAGTGATCAATCAGCCGAAGCTTTTGATCATCTCATGATCCATCTGCGGCATCATGTTGGTGTTCAGGTGATACATAACCCAAAGCGAACCGGCGATGGCAATCGCAACGATCACAAGGGTAAAGATCAACGCCAGCATGTTCCAGCCACCTTCGGATTTGGTGTTCATGTGCAAGAAGCAAACCATGTGAACCACGATCTGAATCACGCCAAGCCCCATAATCCACATTGCAGTGGCGACCTTGCTGTCAAGAACACCGTCCATGACCAGCCAGAACGGGATCGCTGTCAGGATCACTGACAGGACGAAGCCGATCATATAGCTGTTGAACGAACCGTGAGAGGCACCATCGCCGTGATGGTCATCATGTGCGTGTGAATGTGCACTCATCCCAGAACTCCCAACAGATAAACGACGGAGAAGACGCCGATCCAGATCACGTCAAGGAAGTGCCAGAACATCGACAGGCACATCAGACGACGCTTGTTGGCCGGGATCAGGCCATGCTTGCCAACCTGCACCATCAGCGTAACCAGCCAGATGATACCAAAGGTCACGTGCAGACCGTGCGTTGCCACCAGCGTGTAGAACGACGACAGGAAGCCGCTGCGCATCGGGGTCGCACCGAGGCTCCAGAGGTGATGGAATTCGTAGATCTCAAGACCAACGAAGGCCACACCGAACAGACCGGTAATTGCCAGCCAGATCTGGGTGCCTGCGATTTTGCCCTTTTCCATCGCCAGCATGGCAAAGCCATAGGTGATGGACGAGAACAGCAGCATGGAGGTGTTGATCGCGACAAGACCCAGATCAAACAGGTCTGCCGGCGATGGCCCGGCCGCATAGTTGCGACCGAGAACACCGTGCGTTGCAAACAGGATCGCAAAGATGAGGCAATCGCTCATCAGATAGATCCAGAAGCCGAGCATGGTACCCGTTTCCGGGTGATGCTCTTCTTTCAGATAGAAGACCGGCGCTTCGGTCTGAGAGGCAGTAGTATTCGCCATTGTCATTCCCTTACGCCTGCTGTTTTGCCAAAAGGGCAGTACGTTCGTCTTCGGTCGCTACAACTTCGGATGCCGGGATGTGATAATCGCGGTCATAGTTGAAGGTGTGGGCAATTGCGCCGCCAACCAGTGCGATGAAGCTTGCAACAACAAGCCACCACATGTGCCAGACAAGAGCGAAACCAAGAACGAGCGAGATAGCTGCCAGGATAAAGCCAGCGCCGGTGTTTTTCGGCATATGGATATCAAGGAAGCCAGACGTCGGACGTACAAAGCCACGTTTCTTCATGTCAGCCCAGGCATCGAGCTCATGAACAACCGGGGTGAAGGCGAAGTTGTAAGCCGGGGGCGGCGACGAAGTCGACCATTCCAGCGTACGGCCACCCCACGGGTCACCGGTTTCATCGCGAAGCTTGTCGCGTTTGATTACCGCAACAACGATCGACAGGATGAAGGAACCGATACCACCGGCAATCAGAAGCGCGCCAAAGGCAGCAATGATGAACCAGATCTGCAGCGACGGATCGTCAAACTGGCTCATCCGGCGGGTAACGCCCATCAGGCCGAGTACATAAAGCGGCATGAAGGCGAAGTAGAAGCCAATGGTCCAGAGCCAGAAGGACATCTTGCCCCAGAACTCATCCAGCTTGAAGCCGAATGCTTTCGGGAACCAGTAAACGATACCGGCAAACATCCCGAACACCACGCCACCAATAATCACGTTATGGAAGTGCGCGATCAGGAACAGGCTGTTATGGAGCACGAAGTCCGCAGGCGGAACAGCAAGCATAACACCGGTCATGCCACCAATAACGAAGGTCAGCATGAAGCCGATTGTCCACAGCATCGGGACATCAAAGCTGATGCGGCCCTTATACATGGTGAACAGCCAGTTGAAGACCTTTGCACCGGTCGGGATCGAGATGATCATGGTCGTGATGCCAAAGAAGGCGTTCACGCTTGCACCCGAACCCATGGTGAAGAAGTGGTGCAGCCAGACGATATAGGACAGGATGGTGATAACCACGGTGGCGTAGACCATCGAGCTATAACCAAACAGACGCTTGCGGCAGAAGGTCGAAACAACTTCAGAGAACACACCAAACGCCGGCAGGATCAGGATGTACACTTCCGGGTGACCCCAGATCCAGATCAGGTTGATGTACATCATGGCGTTACCGCCAAGATCGTTGGTGAAGAAGTTGGTGTCTGCGTAACGGTCCAGACCAAGCAGAACCAGAACCGCGGTCAGAACCGGGAAGGCAGCAACGATCAGGATGTTGGTGCAAAGCGAGGTCCAGGTGAAGACCGGCATCTTCATCATCGACATGCCCGGAGCGCGCATTTTGACGATGGTCACAATCAGGTTCACACCTGAAAGCAACGTACCGACACCCGCGATCTGCAAGGCCCAGATGTAATAATCAACACCCACCCCCGGACTGTAAACAATGTCAGACAGCGGCGGATATGCCAGCCAGCCGGTCATTGCGAATTCGCCAACAAACAGCGACGCCATGATCAGCGCAGCACCACACGTGGTCATCCAGAAGCTGAAATTGTTCAGGAACGGGAATGCAACGTCGCGTGCGCCGATCTGCAGCGGCACGACAAAGTTCATAAGACCAGTCACCAGCGGCATTGCCACGAAGAAGATCATAATCACGCCGTGCGCGGTAAAGATCTGATCGTAGTGGTGCGGCGGAAGGAAGCCTTCTGCCCCGTTAAAGGCAATTGCCTGCTGGGCACGCATCATGAGCGCATCGGCAAAGCCACGCAGAAGCATGATGATTGCCAGAATGATATACATGATGCCGATCTTTTTATGATCGATCGAGGTGATCCACTCGCGCCACAGATATCCCCACAGACGGAAGTAGGTCAGACCGCCAACAACGGCGATGCCACCAACAACCACCCCCAGGAACGTCACAAGAATGATCGGATCATGGAGGAACGGGAAGGAGTCGAGGGACAACCGGCCAAATATAAAGTGTAAAAGGTCCGGATTAGAGAACATCGGATTACTCTTCTTTCAAATGCAGAAAGGCACCGGTTACCCGGTGCTAAAACTGCGAAGGGCCGGTTGGCATTCACCAACCGGCACTGCTTCAGAACCCTGTCGAAACGCCTGCGGGCGCAACGCTCATGGCGCGATCACGTTCAAACTGCGCGCGATCAAACAGCGGCAGGTTCGCGATCTCGCTTGAGAAACCACTTTCAGGGGTGGTGCACAGCGTTGCGACGTAGGACTTGCTGTCGGGCAAAGGCTGGCTGCCGCGCATCTGCGGAACGTCATAAGTCAGGGACATAACGTTATAGACACCGGCCAGACCGCCACCGCCATTCTCGTCAATCGCCATCATCTCGTTCATGCACATTTTCGACTGGTCGACGCACATATTGAGGATCGCTTTATAGAGTTCCGGATCAACTGAGCTGTAGTAGTGAACCGGTTCTTTGACGCTGGGTTTTTCAAGTTCAAGATACTGGGCACGGCCAAGGAAGTTCTCATCGGACTTCACATTGGATACCCACTCATTAAACCCGTCTTCGCTCAGGCCGTGGAACTTGAAGCGCATGTGAGAGAAGCCCTCACCGCTATAGTTCCCCGAGAAGCCATCAAAAACGCCTTCTTCGTTGATCACGGCATGAAGTTTGGTTTCCATGCCTGCCATCGAATAGATCTGGCCCGCAAGAGCCGGAATGAAGAAGGAGTTCATGATACCCGAAGAGGTGATCTTGAACTGGATCGGAGTGTCAATCGGAGCCGCGAGCTCGTTAACGGTCGCAATACCCTGTTCCGGATACAGGAACAGCCATTTCCAATCGAGGGAAACAACTTCGATCACCATCGGTTCGTGATCTTTGGGAAGCGGCCGTTCGGCATCAATGCGGTCGAGCGGACGATAAGGGTCTAGCGTGTGCGTGGTAACCCAGGTAATCGCGCCAAGGGCGATAATGATCACCAGCGGTGCAGACCAGATGACTACTTCCAGTTTCGTGGAATGGTGCCATTCAGGATCGTATTCCGCGTCCTTGTTGCTCTGACGGTATTTCCAGGCAAAGAAAACAGTCAGTGCCATCACCGGAACGATGATCAGCAGCATCAGGATGGTCGAAACGATAATCAGGTCGGACTGCTGGGACGCAATATCACCCGACGGGTCGATCACAACAAGGTTGCAACCGGCCAGAAGCGAAAACATCGAGGCTACAGCGACGCCGCGTACAAGTTTTGAAAGCATGCGCTTCATACTTCCTCAGTCTCTGGAAGATGTTCTCACAGACAACCATATGCCTGCGAGCCGCATGAACGACCCACCGAAGGTCGCCACGCGTCGTACCCTGCCGCAACCCCATATAGGAATTATAATTCCAGACATCCACGGAAAGGGCACAAAAGTGGCAATTTTTTTTCGAAAAAATGCCGAATAGGAAATTCGCGGGAATTGCTATAGCTGCATCGCAGCAATGTCAAGGTACCTGCGGCGCATAGCTGGGTCTTAATGACAATTATCATTCCGATGTTAACCCAGCGTTGTGCGGTGCGGAACAATAATTGACACTGACGTTTGCAATTCACATGTCTATACTTAGACTCGATCCAAAGTCGTATCGTCTTCTGATCCGAATTTGTGATCCAATCAAAAGCAGTTAGGGCCAAAAGGCCCGACCAGTGAATAAGGGAGAACGGCGTGAACCAAACGACAGAAAACTACGCGACCGCCACCTCTTCGGGTTTGGAACGCGATGCGCGGCATCATAACGCCGACGCCACCAACGATCCGGGTCAGATTGCGCTTGGCGTGATTATTGGCCGGACATCGGAATTTTTCGACTTTTTCGTTTATTGCATCGCATCGGTACTTGTGTTCCCGCAATTGCTGTTTCCCGGTGAAACCGCACTTGTCGGCACCATGTATTCCTTTGCCATCTTCTCTCTGGCCTTCATCGCCCGCCCGGTTGGATCGCTTGTCTTTATGACGGTCGACCGCCGTTATGGCCGCGGCGTGAAACTGACGATCGCAATGTTCATGCTGGGCGGATCAACCGCTGCAATGGCATTCCTGCCAAGCTTTGCCTCGGCTGGTATCGTTGCGATTTACCTTCTGTGTGCGTTCCGCTTCCTGCAGGGTCTTGCATGGGGTGGCGCATGGGATGGTCTGGCTTCACTTCTGGCACTTAACGCACCCGACAACCGCAAGGGTTGGTATGCGATGATCCCGCAGCTGGGCGCGCCGCTTGGCTTCATGCTGGCATCATCCCTGTTTGCGTATCTGCTGCTTACCCTGCATCCGGATGACTTCCTGGCCTTTGGCTGGCGTTATGCGTTCTTCGTTGCCTTTGCCATTAACGTTGTCGCGCTGTTTGCCCGCCTGCGTCTGGTTGCAACGTCGGAATTCGGCCATCTGCTTGAAAAGAACGAACTCGAAGCAGCCCGTGTCATGGATACCCTTAAACATAACGGTCGTACCGTTGTGCTGGGTGCCTTGGTCCCGATGGTCAGCTACGCACTGTTCCACTTGGTAACCGTCTTTGCGCTCAGCTGGGTCTATCTTTATGCCAACGGCAATCCGGGTCAGTTCCTTCTGACCCAAGGTGTTGGTGCGGTGCTGTGTGCCTTTGGCATTATCGCATCGGGCTTCATTGCCGATCAGTTGGGCCGTCGTCGTCTGCTTGGTTACAGTGCTGGCATCATCTTGCTGGGTGCTGTTCTGACGCCGCTTCTTTACAACTTCAATGTCATTAATGAAGGCATGATTGTTCTGGGCGGGTTTGCTGTTCTTGGCCTGTGCTTTGGTCAGGCAGCTGGCACGCTGGCATCGAACTTCAAACGTGAATATCGCTATACCGGTTCGGCTTTGACCTCTGACCTTGCATGGCTGCTCGGTGCTGGTTTTGCACCACTGATCGCACTTTATCTTTGCGACAAGTTTGGCCTGCCCGGTGTTGGTGCCTATCTGCTGTCAGGTGCTGTTGTCACGCTTGTGGTTCTGCAGTTCAACAAACAGTTCGGTGCGAAAACCACCGACTGATTTGCCTGACATCGCTTTGAATGCAAAACACCCCGGTCAATCTGACCGGGGTGTTTTCTTATGGGTGGGTGATAACGGCAACCTCAGCCAGACGATCCCGAAACGGTCACATCAAAATCATGTCCCCCAACATGGCAGTGAGGCGTCGCGCATATTGCAATGGCGAAACCCTCTGGTGAGGTTGCCGCCTCCCTTAGGCGTAGTTGGACGGGAACATGGCGCGCTTTGCGTCTTCGTCCATTTCGGTTTTGAAAACGTGATCCTTGCCGACTTCGCGCGCGCTGACCGCCGCCGGAAGTCGGTTAATGGCATCAAACCAGCGTTTGATATTCGGGTATTTCGCCCAGACTTCCGGGTTCTTGTGCACGAACGGTGCCTTATCAACCCAGCCCCAGGCCGAGATATCAACGATCGTCATTTCGTCGCCAACAATGAACTCGCGGCCTTCAAGGTGATCTTCAAGCACCTGATAGTGGCGCGCGATTTCGTTGCGGTAACGGTTTACGCCATAGTCGCTGCCTTCTGGCGCGACATGCTGGAAATGCACGGCCTGACCCGAAAACGGGCCAAGTCCGGTTGCGATGAACATCAGCCATGACAGGAATTCGCCGCGGTCTTCAGGCTTGCCCAGAAACTTGCCGGACTTTTCCGCGAGATAGAGCAGGATCGCGTTTGAATCAAATACGCGGACTTCCTTGCCACCCGGACCATCGGTGTCAACGATTGCTGGAACCTTGCCATTCGGGTTGATCGCCCGGAATGCAGGATCGTGCTGCTGACCTTTGCGGGTATCGACCGGCAGCACCTCGTATGACAGGCCGGTGGCCTCCAACATCATCGAGATTTTCTGCGGGTTCGGCGTCGGGTGGTAATAGAAACGGATCATTTGGTCTCCTTGCAGATCGAGTGCTTCAGCGTGGATTTCACACGAAACTGTGACCTGCACTTGCATTTTGGAACGTTCGTTTTAAATTGACCGATTAGACCTCAATTGGCAAGCTTCGATTATTGATGAAGCCACCAGACAAGAATTGAAGGAGCCCTAGGCCCATGATTGATCTGTATTACTGGCCAACCCCGAACGGCCATAAGATCACCCTGTTTCTTGAAGAAGCCGACCTTGATTACAAAATCGTCCCGGTCAATATCGGCACAGGTGATCAGTTCAAACCCGAATTCCTGGCATTCTCGCCCAACAACCGCATGCCAGCGATCATTGACCATGATCCGGCAGATGGCGGTGATGCGATCACGGTGTTTGAGTCCGGTGCCATATTGCAATATCTCGCCGAAAAGACCGGCAAGTTCCTGCCGACCGATGTGCGCGGCCGAAAGACCGTGATGGAGTGGCTGTTTTGGCAGATGGGCGGTCTTGGCCCGATGGCAGGACAGAATCATCACTTTGGCACATATGCCCCGGAAAAGATCCCTTATGCGATCACGCGCTACGTCAATGAAACCAATCGTCTTTATGGTGTGCTGAACAAGCGCCTTGAAGGTCGCAAATTCATTGCCGGTGACGATTACACTATTGCCGATATGGCGTCCTATCCATGGATCGTCAGCCATGAAAAGCAGCAACAGGACTTGAATGACTTCCCGAACCTGAAACGCTGGTTTGAGAGCATCAAGGCCCGCGCAGCAACGATAGCTGCATACAAAGCCGGTGAAGAGCTTAGCAATTGGAAGATGAGCGAAGAGGACAAAAAAGTCCTGTTCGGTCAGACGGCCAATTCAGCCAAGAAGTAAGAAACTACACTGACGCCCTGCCCAAATGCCGGGCGTCAGTCCCTTACTGCCTGCCAGACCAAAGCGTGATCCGTCAAAACGCGTTTGACGTAGATATTTCAGCGATTTACATCAATCCCCGTTATCCTCTTCGCGCACGTCCGGTCAAAGGAGCCACCATGCGTCTGATCCGCACGACCCTGATGGCATTCACCCTTTCATCGCTTCTGGCGGCCTGCGCATTCCCGCCCGATACCGCCCTTTACCAACAATCGCCTGACATCCCGCCATATGAGCAGGATAGCTTTACCGATTATGTGACTGAAACGCGTGACTGGGTTGCGACCCATCGGGTCTTTTTGACCGATGACCATGAAACCGAGATCGCACGCAACATCCCGTTTGAAATCCTCCCGCAAACATCAAGCAACCAAGCGTCAAGCAACGATGCCCCACGTCGCGGTATCCTGTTTGTCCATGGGCTTGGCGCCAGCCCGTGGTATTTCCATGATATCGCATCAGCAATGGCGCAGAATGGCTGGCTTGCACGGTCGATGTTGCTGCCGGGGCATGGCACACGGCCCGGTGATTTGAGCCTGCCTGATTATGATGACTGGACCGGATCGGTCGCCCATCAGGTCAAGTTGCTTGAACGCGAGGTGGATGAAGTCTGGCTCGGTGGTTTTTCGACCGGTGGCAACCTTGTTACCAGCTATGCGGCGCGTCATTCCGACATTGCCGGGTTGTTGCTGTTTTCACCGGGGATCGAGCCTGGTACGGACTTGCTGTTCCTGACACCGGTCATTCAGTATCTTTGGGATTGGGTGGATGCCGATCCAGAAGACAACATGATCAATTATCAGTCCCTGTCGACCAAGGCGTCAGCACTTTATTATCGCAGTGTGACCGACGTTAGCGACGCACTTGATGCCAAACCGTTTGATCGCCCGGCCCTGATCACCATGAGCGCGCATGACAGCGTGCTTGATCCAGTGGCGATACTTCAACGGTTTGAAACAGGCTTTACCAACCCGGCATCCCGCATGGTCTGGTATGGCGTCAATCCTGCCCCATCCAAGGACAGCCGGGTTGAAAGTAAAAACAGCAACCTGCCCGATCAGCAGATCAGCAACTTTTCACATCTAAGTGCGCTGTTTTCGCCCTCCAACCCTTATTACGGGGTGGATGGAAGCTTTGTGTTTGTTGAAAACGGTCAGGAAGACGTCGCACTTCCCGATGACAGCAAGAAGCTGTGGCGCAGTGCTTGGGGCCATATGGAACCGGGAAAATATCACGCCCGTCTGACTTGGAACCCCTATTTTGCCGATATGATCGGAAGCATCAAGTCGGTGACGAATTAGGGCGTTCTGAGCGCTCCAACCGATCCGTTCCCCGATAAGCACTGTCAACACATGCAACCTGAACTGGGTTTGCGCAAATTTTTGGTTGCCTTGATCCATCTGGATCGATAAACGTTATGTTATAACATAACAAATACTCCATCATATCGAGGTATCCCGTGAAACGCCTTCCCGTTACTGTTTTGTCCGGCTTCCTTGGTGCGGGCAAAACCACCCTGCTTAATCACGTCCTGAACAATCGCCGCGGTTTGCGGGTCGCTGTCATTGTCAATGACATGTCCGAGGTCAATATTGATGCTGATCTTGTGCGTCAGGGCGGCTCGGAACTGTCCCAGACCGATGAAAAGCTGGTTGAAATGACCAATGGCTGCATCTGTTGCACATTGCGCGATGACCTGCTGGCAGAAGTCCGCCGTTTGGCTGAACAGGACCGCTTTGACTATTTGCTGATTGAATCAACCGGCATTTCCGAACCGCTTCCTGTGGCCGCCACCTTTGATTTCCGTGACGAAAATGGCCAGTCGCTTGGCGACATATCGCGCCTTGATACCATGGTTACCGTGGTTGATGCTGCCCGCATGATCGCCGATTACAGCTCGATCGATCTGCTGTCAGACCGTGGCGAAAGTCTTGGTGACGCCGATGACCGTTCCATCGTCGATCTGCTGGTTGACCAGATTGAATTTGCCGATGTCATTGTCATGAACAAACTTGATCTGATCACGGATGACGAACGCAAATCGGTTCTTGCCATCATCAAGGCACTGAATACCGATGCCGAAATCATCGAAACCACCAACAGCATCGTCATCCCGGAACGCATCCTCAATACCGGCCGGTTTGACTTTGACCGGGCGCAAAACCATCCGCTTTGGGCCAAGGAACTGTATGGCTTTGCCGATCATGTGCCCGAAACCGAAGAGTATGGCATCAAAAGTTTCACCTTCCGCACGTCATTGCCATTTCATCCCGAACGGTTCCACGCCTTTATCAACAGTGAATGGCCGGGCGTCCTGCGTGCAAAGGGTCATTTCTGGCTGGCAACGCGTCCAGAATGGGTCGGAGAAATCAGTCAGGCCGGGGCTGCCGTCAAGACCGAGGCACTGGGCACCTGGTGGTGTGCGGTTCCGCGTGAACAATGGCCCGACAATCAGGCATGGCGTGATCTCGTCCTGTCAAAATGGGATCCGGTCTTTGCCGACCGCCGCCAGGAAATCGTCTTTATCGGTCAGGATATGAACGAAGCCGCTTTGCGCGAACGTCTGTCGGAATGTCTGGTCGATGACGATGACGATGTTCTTTCGATGCGCTTCGATCCATCACGATATGCCAAACTTCATGATCCCTTCCCGCGCTGGGCACGTAACTGATCGGTCACATCACGCCAGGATAAAGCCCCGCCCAAAGCCCCCGTCAAGCCACGGGGGTTTTGCTTTATGCCGTTCTTGCCCCGCTGCGCAGCATCGCAAGGCAAAAGACAGCCAGCGCAACAAAACACGCACCCGCCCCGACAATAAAGGTCATCTCTGTCCCGAACTGATCCCAAACCACACCGGCAACAATATTGGCAATCATCAAGGCCCCGCCGCAGACCAGATTAAAAATACCGAATGCCGTACCGCGCAGGCTGTCTGTCGCGTGATCGGCAACCAGTGTCGCAATCAACCCTTGTGACATCCCCATATGCAGCCCCCACAGCGCAATACCGATCAAATATCCACCCATCCCCGGCACAAGGGCGATCATCAAGTCGGCCCCTGCAAGCACGACGATACTGCCAATCAAAAGCCCCTTGCGCCCGATCCGGTCTGACAACACCCCTACCGGATAGGCACACAGCCCATAAACCAGATGCATCAAAACCAGAACAAGCGGCACATAGCTGACAGCAATGCCGATCTCTCCTGCCTGCAATAACAGGAACGCCTCGCTAAACCGGGCCAGCATCAATATCGCCGCTGCCCCCATGACAAGCCAGAAACCGGCACTCAACCCGGCCGCACCGCGGATTAATCCACTCAGCCCCGGACGTTCCGGCCTTATCGCCTTGCTGCCTTTTTCGGAAATACCGGTAACAAGCATCGCAACAGCCAGAAAGGCCGGAATAACCGCCAGCCAGAATACAAGCCTGTAATCCCCGCTAGACAGCGACATCACCAACACGGCAATCAGCGGGCCGGCAAAACCGCCCACCGTATCAAGTGATTTGCGCAGCCCAAAACAGCCCCCCCGTTTATCCGCAGGCGCGGCATCGGCAATCAGTGCATCGCGCGGCGCACTGCGGATGCCCTTGCCAACCCGGTCAATAAAACGCCCCGAAACAATTGTCCCCAGACCATCGGCAAGCGGGAAAAACGGTTTTGCCACCGCCCCCAAGCCATAACCCAGAACAACAAGCCATTTGCGTGATCCGATCAGATCGGAAAACACCCCGGCAAACAGCTTGGTCACCGTTGCCGTGGCAATCGCAATTGCCTCGATCGCGCCAATGCTGATCGCCGTCAGGCCAAGCCCCGACACCAGATAAAGCGGCAAAAGGGTCTGCACCATCTCTGATGACACATCCATCAAAAGACTGACAAAACCAAGAACCCAGACGGTTTTGGGAATACTGCCCGGTCGGGCAAAAAGACTGAGATGGGAAAACACGGCCAAGCCTTGCGAATGGTTATTATCCCAAAGGCTTGGCCGCATTTCAAAGAAATTGCAAGCACTTATAGAAGCCGCAACTTCCGTTTAGCTGCTTGGCCCCGTCAGAAGCTCCGCATTGGCTTCTGCGGCTTCGCTCTCGCTTGTTTTGGCGATGGCACTGTCATCATCATGCGGGGCAGCATTATCCATGCCCAAACGCCCGACCGATGGCAAACGCAATGCCGGACGGTTAAAATCAATCCCGAAATTCAGCCCCATAAGGTTCAACTCAATCCCTTCTTCCAGACCAAGCGAGAACCCAAACACACCCAGAAGGTTTGCCTGAATGCCCTGCCCGCTTGATGACAATCCGACCGGATTGCTGATCGGACGGTAATCCTTGCCAATCGCATTGGCCGGCATATCAAGGTTAAGGTCAGGTACTTCACGCCCAATATGGGCGATGAAGGTATTGCTGTTGGGGCCCGGGTAACTGCGATATTCACGCGGGAACGGATAAGTTTGAACTGCGGCTTCGACCTGATCAATCAGGGCTTCGGCATCTTCGCCGCGATGATCGGCCAGAACTTTTGGTTTGGAGCCAAACCAAAGCCCGTCATAAATCGCATAGTTCCGGCGAATAACATTACCACCGCCCCAGCCAACAACGTCATAGCGGGTATAGCTGGTTTCACCCGGGCGCTTGTAAATGATCCATGGGTGGACGGCGAAATAGCCACGCCAGCCGAATGTATCAGCCGCCATCACCATAACAATCGCCTGATCGGCATGTGCTGCCGGATCAGGGGCCACACCCGATGAATGGCGCGGTGCATTGCGCCAGGTATAACGCTGTTGTTCCTTTTCACCGGGCGGATTTTCCGCAAGGCTGATGCCAAGAGGCAGCACAAGAGCAGCTAATAAACCAACAAAAAAAATTCTGCCTTTTCGCAACGGATCGGTCCTGTCTGAAATGAGATTGCACTAATGTTACGGCCAAAGCGAAGAAGTAGGATCAAAAAAAGGCTTCGCAATGGGGCAATCCGGTAAACAAGCCGTGAGTCGCTGATACATTTTCGCGACAAACTTGTTTCAAATCGAAACAAGGAACCTTATGGCCAGGCAGCAAAGGTATCGTCGCGGACACGTTCGGCTGCGCGTCTGAGCCTGCGATATCCGCCGGGGGCTTCCCCCATATAGCGTTTAAAGAACCGACTGAAATAGGCCGGATCGCGGAAACCCAACCCATAGGCAATCTGTGCCACGCCAAGTGGGGACTGTTCAAGACGCATGCAAGCTTCGCGCAAGACCCGTTCGTGAATGACGGTCAAGGGCGGCTTGCCAGTCGCACGCAAAACAGCCGACCCCAATCGACGTTCACTGACCCCAAGCGCGGTTGCATATTCAGCAACATTCCAATGTTCGCGAAAGTGCAATTCAAGGACCTGTAAAAACCGCTGAAACGTGATTGAGCCCGGACCATGCTTGTCACGCTGTTCCATGACACCTTCGGCCAGACGCAGAACCATGGTCAGGATGATCTGCAAATGCGCACCGACCACAAGGCTGGCACCAAGCGCGTTTTGCATAAGCTCTGCCCGGATTGCTTCGAAACTGCGTGTTAAAAGTGACAGGTTTTCGCTGTTTTCTGCCGGGATCACGTTATGCACGGTGTCAGCGGCAAATCGCAGTGGCAACCCGCCCCCCGCCGAATTGGCCCCACCGCCGACATCCCCGCAGTGACGTGCGACCAGATCATCTGCAACAGACAGCAAATAGCCATCGCCGCCCGCCGAAACAGCAAAGCGCTGCGTTTCGCCAAGCGGCAACCAGACAAGAGCAGGTGCGCGGCATTCAATTGTCCCCTGCCGCAAACCGATTTGCGCCCGGCCGCTCAGCAACAACACCGCATAGCAGCGATCACGCCGCCCCGGATCATTCATCACCCAGTTCTGAACAGACAGCGGATGATCAAACCGATCCATCATCGCCTGGGCGGTGACCGGCACCAGATCCTCAAACGGATTATCTGACAGCCTGACCGGGCTTGAAACCGGGATATGTCGTTCAGATTGCGGAGACATGCCTTTTTATCACCTATCCATTCCAAATGGTTATACGTATAAAAGTACAATTTTTCGTCTTAAAATGTCAATTTCGCTATCTTTACATTAGAACGGTTCCGTCGCTTACTAGAGTGACGGTCAAATAAACCGTCAAAAACAACAATACAAATCAAGAATGCGTTCCCGTTATTTTGCATATGCGAACTAATGGGCGGGAGGATACGCCGGAGATTTACTTTGCACTGCGAAGTAAATAACAGAATCTCTTTGCCTAAACTCCTGATACAGCGCGAAAACGGGAAAACCGTCTCTGCATAAGAGATCAGGAGGAATAGCATGCAAATTTCTGCAAAACTGCGCATCGCGACCATTGCCGCGGCAACCACTGCCGTCATGAGCACCGCGACGCTGTTTGGCGCCAATGCACAGGAAACATATCGCATTGGTTATGCCATTTCGAAAACCGGCCCGGCTGCACCGGGTGCCGCCACCAGCACCATCCCGAACTACGAAATGTGGGTTAAGGAAATCAATGATGCGGGAGGCCTTAAAGTCGGCGACAAACAGCTTCCGATCGAAGTTGTTGAGTATGACGACCGTTCGAGCTCCGAAGAAGCTGTTCGCGCCATCGAACGCCTGATCAACCAGGACAAGGTTGATTTCATCCTGTCACCTTGGGGCACTGGTCTTAACCTTGCGGTCGCACCGATCCTTGATCGCGCGGGTTATGCACATCTTGCCGGTACGGCTGTGACCGACAAAGCGCCGCAGCTGGCGCAGCGTTGGAAAAACTCTTATTGGCTGCTGGGTACGGGTGAACAATATGCCGTTCAGATGGCTGAGTTCCTTAAGGGCCTGAAAGACGAAGGCAAGATCAACGACAAGGTCGCGATGATCGCTGTAGCTGACGGCTTTGGCATCGAGCTTTCCAAAGCTGGCCGCGAAGCACTTGAAGAACGCGACTTTGATCTTGTTTATGACAAAACCTATCCGCTGGGCTCCCAGGATCTGGCAACCATCGTCAATGACATCAAATCACTTGGCGCTGATACCTTTGTTGCCTTCTCCTACCCGCCGGGCACCCTTGGCCTGACCGAACAGTCGCGCGTTTTGGGCTTCAACCCGAAAGTCTTCTATGCCGGTGTTGGCACGGCCTTCCCGCTTTATAAAAACCGCTTTGGCGCAAATGCCGAAGGTGTCGTCAGCCTTGGCGGTGCCAGCGAAGACGATCCGATGATTGCTGATTACATCAAGCGTCATGTTGCCTTTGCCGAACGCGAGCCTGATCGTTGGGCATCCATCGTTAACTGGTCGACCCTGCAGTCTCTGCAACAGGCAATAGAGCGCGCCGGTTCCACCGATCGCGAAGCCATCAATGCAGAACTGGCCAAAGGTGGCTTTGACACCATCCTTGGCACCTACAAGCCCGGCGATCAGACCTTCTGGCAGGTTGGCCAGTGGCAGGACGGCAAGTTCGTTGGTCTTGCACCAACCAGCATGGAAGGTGCAGCCGAGCTCGTCTTCCCGAAGCCTGAATGGAAAGCTGCGCAGTAAGCGCACCTGATAAGGACGTCGGGGTTTGTGTTTCGCAAAACCTGCGCAGGCCCCGGCGCCCACTTTGGATAAAGTGAATGTTTAGCTACGCAGTCTTTTCCGGGATCACACTTGGCGGCATGTATGCACTCGTCGCCATGGGGTTGACCCTGCAATATGGTGTATCGCGCATCATGAACCTCGCTTATGGCGAGCTGGTCATTGTCGCGTCCTTTATTGCCTTTGTTTTCATGACCGCTCTTGGCATCAATCCGATTGTCGGTCTTTTGATCATCATCCCTGCAAGCTTTGCGCTCAACTGGGCGATTTATCGCATCCTGCTGACCCCGCTGGTCGCACGCGCAAAGAACCGTGGCATGCTTGAAGTCGACAGCATTCTGGCCACCTTTGGCCTGCTGTTTATTGTTCAGGGCGTGTTGCTGGTCTGGTTTGGTGGCAGCTATTACAGCTATGATTTTCTCAATGCCGCTGTCGACGTTTTTGGCGCAGCGATTGCAGCCAACCGTCTGGTGGCACTTGGCTTTGCCGTTGTGATCGGCCTTGGCTTCTATCTGATCCTGACGCGTACGCGCATTGGCACCGCCCTTCGCGCGGTTGCCGTTGATCCGACATCGGCCCGCCTTGTGGCAATTGATGTCAATTTCGCATCCTGCTTTGCCTTTGCACTTGGTGGTGCCATTGCCGCCGTCGGTGGTGTTCTGGTCAGTATGTTCCTGACGTTTTCCACCTCGATGGGTGTTGTCTTTACCATGAAGGCCCTGATCGTTGTGATCATGGGTGGTGTCGGTAACCTGCTTGGCGCGCTGATTGCCGGACTTATTCTTGGCATCGCCGAAAGCCTTGTTGCGACCTATATCGATCCGGGTCTGACCATTGCGGTGACCTATGTGATCTTCCTGCTGGTCTTGCTGATCAAGCCGTCTGGTCTGTTCGGGAGGGCTGCGTCATGAGCATCGTAAAACCTGATTTCATCAAACCGGTCGGCATTGGTGCCGTGATCTTTGCGGCCTTGGCATTTCTGCCCTCGCTCGTTGACAACTATTACATGTCACTGGCGATCAGCGTGGTGAGCTTTGCCATCCTTGCGACCGCATGGTCGATGTTCTCTGGCCCGACGCGTTATATCTCGCTGGCATCTGTCGTATTCTTTGGCATTGGTGCCTATACCGTCGCAGTTCTGGGCGAAGTTCTGGCTTTCCCGCTGGTACTTTTGATCGCGGGTCTGGCCGGATCGGTCATTGCCCTTTTGGTTGGCTTTTCGACCCTGCGATTGGCGGGCGTGTATTTCGTGATCTTTACCTTTGGCCTGACCGAACTGGTACGCCAGGTGGTCAGTTGGTACGAAGTCAACGTCACCCGTGAAATGGGACGCTATGTGTTCCTTGATATAACCCAGAATGACATTTATTGGCAGTTGCTTGCGTTGTTTGCTGTATTGCTTCTGACCGGCTTTATTCTGGGTCGTTCGCGCCTTGGCTTTGCACTTCGCATCATTGGCGAAGATGAAACCGTCGCCAAACATTGCGGCATTGATGTTACCCGCGTCAAAGTTGCGCTGTTTGTTCTCTCGGCGTTGTTCATGACGCTGACTGGCGCCATCATGGCACCGCGCTGGACCTATATCGATCCGATCATTGCCTTTAACCCGATGCTGTCCTTCCAGGTCGTCATTATGGCGCTTCTGGGTGGTCCGCGCCGCTTGCTTGGTCCGCTTCTGGGCGTCATTCCGCTGACCCTTCTGTTCGAAGTTCTGACCGCAAGCTTCCCGAACCATTTCAGCATCCTTTTGGGCTGCGTGTTTATGGTCATTGTTTATCTTCTGCCCGGTGGCGTTGTCGGCCTGTATGAGAAATACAGCGCACCCAAAAAGCGCGCGCTTTCGACCGAAAGCAACCGCGACACCCCCAAGTCAGAGGAGAAAGCAGCATGAGCACAGAAGTCCTTCTGTCCATTTCCGGGCTGCATAAGGCCTTTGGCGGGTTGATTGCCGTCAACCAGATGCAGTTTGATGTCTATACCGGTGAAATTGTCGGCCTGCTTGGCCCCAATGGATCGGGCAAGACCACCGTGATGAACCTGATTTCAGGCGCCCTTTCGCCCGATGAAGGCAAAGTTGTCATAAGCGGCAAAAACATCACAAGTCTTCCAGCCCACAAGATCAGCCATTCAGGTATTGCCCGCACCTTCCAGTTGGTGCGCGTTCTGCCCGATCTTGATTGCATCGAAAATATCGAAGCGGGTCTGGCCTATCGCACCAACCCGCTTTGGGGGAATGCAGCACATAAAGAGGCAATGGTCCTTCTGGAACGTATTGGCCTTGCCAAACAGGCCCACACGCCTGCCGGTGATCTGACCTATATCGATCAGAAACGTCTTGAGCTTGGCCGTGCATTGGCCCTGCAGCCCAAGTTGCTTTTGCTTGATGAATGGTTGGCTGGTCTTAACCCGTCCGAGCTTCAGGATGGCATTGCCCTTGTGCGCAAGCTCAAGAACGAAGGGCTTACCATCATCATGGTCGAACATGTGATGGATGCGATCCGAAGCCTGTGTGACCGCTGTGTCGTGATGAATGCCGGGGCCAAGATTGCCGATGGCACCCCGGATGATGTTTTGTCCGATCCCGAAGTTGTGCGTGCCTATCTTGGAGACAGCCATGCTTGATATCAAAAACCTGTCGGTTTCCTATGGCAAGCACGCAGCCCTTCGCGGCGTTGATGTTACTGTCGATCGCGGTGAAATTGTTGTGATGCTTGGTGCCAACGGGGCAGGCAAAAGCAGCCTGCTTAAGGCATGCGCTGGTCTTGTTACCCCGCAAAGCGATACGAAAATCAATCTTTCGGGCAGCGAGTTGACCGAACTTTCCGCCCATAAGATCGTTGAGGCGGGCCTTGCTCTTGTGCCTGAAGGTCGCGGGATTTTTGGCGAACTGACCGTGCGCGAGAACCTTGAACTTGGTGCCTTTGCCAAACGGGCCCGGGCGGCAGAGAAACAGAACCTTGAACGGGTGATTGATCTTTTCCCGAAACTGGCTGAACGGCTTGATCAGGCAGCCCGTACCATGAGTGGCGGTGAACAGCAGATGGTCGCGATCGGGCGCGCATTGATGTCCAATCCCGATATCCTTCTGCTTGATGAGCCGTCTTTGGGGTTGTCGCCCATCATGACCGGGGAATTGTTCAAGGCACTTGCTGCCATTCGCAAAACCGGGGTTGGTGTGCTTCTGGTCGAACAGAACGCCCATCAATCCCTTGCCATATCAGATCGGGGATATCTGATCGAAAACGGAGCCATTACCGGGCAGGACACTGCCAAGGCTCTGCAATCCGACCCTGCTGTGCAAAAGGCCTTCCTTGGCCTTGGGGCTGCTTGATGCAGCCTTTCGCCACCACACAGCAGAACATGAGAAAGTCAGGAGAAACGTCATGAACGATGTCAAACTGTTGATCGACAACCAGGACGTCAACGCATCAAACAACCGAACGTTTGAACGCAAAAACCCGGTAACCGGCGAAACCGCCACCGTTGCAGCCGCCGCCAATGCATCAGATGCGCGCAAGGCTGCGGACGCAGCCGCTGCTGCCTTCCCGGAATGGTCAAAAATGGGTCCGGGCGCACGCCGAAAGATCCTGCTTAAGGCCGCCGATATCATGGAATCCAAAGGCGATCAGTTCGGCCAGCTGGTTCTTGATGAAACCGGAAGCACGCGCATGTGGGGCGGCTTTAACGCCCATCTTGCCGCCAATATGCTGCGTGAAGCGGGTGCGATGACCACCCAGATCACTGGCGACATCATTCCGTCTGACCATCCGGGTCTGATGGCCATGGGTGTGCGTCAGCCTGTTGGCGTTGTTCTGGGGATCGCCCCATGGAATGCACCCGTCATTTTGGGCACGCGCGCAATTGCCATGCCACTTGCTTGCGGCAACACCGTGATCCTTAAGGCGTCTGAACTTTGCCCGGCCCTGCATCGCCTGATTGGTGAATGCTTGGTCGAAGCTGGCGCACCGGCCGGTGTTGTGAACGTTGTGACCAACGCACCGGAAGATGCCCCGGAAATCGTTGAAACCCTGATTGCCCATCCAGCCGTTCGTCGCATCAACTTTACCGGATCGACCCGTGTGGGTCGCATCATTGCCAAACTGGGTGCGGAACACCTTAAACCGGTTCTGCTTGAACTGGGTGGCAAAGCACCGTTCCTTGTCCTTGATGATGCTGATCTGGACGAAGCGGTCAATGGTGCGGCCTTTGGTGCCTATATGAACCAGGGCCAGATTTGCATGTCGACCGAACGTCTGATCGTTGACAATGCCGTAGCCGATGACTTTGTCGCGAAACTGGCCGCCAAGGCCAAGACACTGACCGCAGGTGACCCGGCCAAGGCCGAGCACATTCTTGGCGGTGTTGTGAACGTCGAAGCCGTCAACCGTATCGAAGAACTTGTCGAAGATGCCGTGTCCAAGGGCGCAAAACTGGTTGCCGGTTCCGGCAAGGCCAAGGACGGTGTTTTGATGGACGCGACCCTTCTTGATCACGTAACGCCTGCGATGAAGATCTATTCCGAGGAGAGCTTTGGTCCGATCTGTGTCGTCATCCGTGCTGGCAACGAAGACGAAGCAGTTCGTATCGCCAATGACAGCGAATATGGTCTGTCATCTGCGGTATTCTCGACCAACATCCCGCGCGCGATGGAAGTTGCCAAACGCATTGAAAGCGGCATCTGCCACATCAACAGCCCGACCGTTCAGGACGAAGCACAGATGCCGTTTGGTGGTGTGAAATCGTCTGGCTATGGCCGTTTCGGATCGCAGGCATCGATTGATGAATTCACCGAAATGCGCTGGATCACGATCCAGAGCGGCAAACGCCATTACCCGTTCTAAACCGAACCATATTGTCAGCCGGGCGGCACCCCTGCCCGTTTGATATCAAGTTACGCAGGGGGGAAGCCTGATTTGTACCCACGTTCCCTTACAAATCAGGACCTGTGTGCAGGCCGCCAGACGCTCCGCGCTTTGGCGGCCTGCGTCGTTTCGGACATAGGATCAGCCGCGCAATACGGCCTGAACCAGCACTTCAAGCGCGCTTGAGAATTTCGATCGGTCTTTCTGGGTAAAAGACGCATTACGCCCCTGCTCGCCAGTGACTTCGCGCATATGGGCGGCAATTTCACGCCCCGCCAAGGCATTGCCAATATTGGCTTCGGTGAATTCCTGACCATTGGCCTTCAGCACACGCGCACCAATCTCAAGCCCGCGTGACGCCAACGGAATATCATTGGTGACGATCACATCGCGTGCGCGCGCATTTTCGGCAATCCAGTCATCAGCCGCATCGGGTTCAGGCGGTACTATGACAATCTTGATCAACGGATTGCGCGACGGGCGGATACCACCGTTCGAGACTAGGATAATCTCAAGCCGGTGACGTTCTGCCACGCGTTCGCATTCAGCCTTTACCGGACAGGCATCAGCATCAACAAGCAATCGCGGACGGGTATTTTCAGTATTTTCTGACATGCCGCGATCATCACCGGGACGGCTTTAAAGTCAAGCCATCTTGATCAGGATGTGGTCGCGACATTCGGCTTGGCATCACGCATCACAAACAGGACCATCCCACCGACAAAGGCAAACACACACGCCATCAAAACGGTCGTTTGGAAATCAAACATACTGGCGATCACACCCGTCAGAAGATTGCCAATCAAACCGCCAACAAAAAGCGTGCTGACATAGTAGCTTGTGGCAACACCGGGCTGATCAGGTGCGAAATTCTGAACGAATGTCATGCTGATCCCGGCGAAGATGCCGTAATAAAGCCCATCAAGGATGGCCAAGACCAAGACATCTGAAAGCGTGGTCGCCTCGTGGATCAGACCGAAGAACACAGCCCCAAGAAGGGCTGCGATCAGCATGCCCTTACGCTCCCCCACCCGCTTGATCAGCGATGCGCAGTAGTAAATCACCACGACCTCGACAAAGCATTTCACGGTTAATGCAAAGCCCGCCGATGACGCCATCAGACCAAGCTCGGTCGAGAAGTAAAGCGGCATGGCAGATACAAACACCACATTGGCCGCCCCGATGAAAAATACCGGGATGCAAGCACTCAGAAGTCCGAAATTAAACGGTACTTTTTGCCCGTGTTTCAGGCTGTTGGGGTGATGGGTTTTAAACGCTGCCGGGACGATCCATAAACAGGTAACGAACCAAACTGCGGACAAGGCGGCAATCGCGTAATAGGTCGCGGCAAATCCAAACACACCGTAAAACGAAAGCGCTGCTGCAGGTCCGATCATCCAGCCAAGCGATGTCTGCATGCGCAGGAAACCGTTGAATTTGACGACATCGCGATTGGTCTGCTCGGCAAACAACCGACCGAACGAATACATGACCGACAGCGCCCCGGATCCGATCCCCAGAAGGATCGACACAATGCTGAGATAGACCCAATAATTGGCAAATGTGCCCAGCGACGCCATGCCAATCCCAAAGCACAGGATACTGGTGATCAACAGCAACTTAACCGGAACAGCACGGTCAATCGCGCGACCGAAACTGCGATTAACGATCAGGGTCACACAGACCTGAACGATCGCAACCATGCTTAGCTTCCATGGTGCCTGCCCAAGTCCTTCAACCACATATAGCCCGGCCAGTGGTGCCGCACTGGATGAAGTAAACGCCCCCACGAGAAGAAGGCCAAGCACAAGGAAAGGATAGCGATCCAAAAGTGCGATGATTGGCGACGGCACGGCCTTGCCGCCCGATCCAAGATCACTTGCCCCATCATCACGCATCAAAATCGCTCCTATCACCTGTTATGGCATCAAGGAGTTCTTCTAGCGCCTCAACCTTAAATGGTTAAACATTTCCGCGTCTTACGTACCAGATGTCATAAAAGCATCA
This sequence comes from Thalassospira sp., assembly GCA_965228275.1. Taxonomy (GTDB): domain Bacteria; phylum Pseudomonadota; class Alphaproteobacteria; order Rhodospirillales; family Thalassospiraceae; genus Thalassospira. The sequence goes on from OZ245802.1 coordinate 582,423, forward strand.
CGAAATGGCTTGGCGCAATTAGGCAAGGCCACCGACAAAGCTTGAAAGCTCCGGCGTTTTTGGATTGGCAAAGACATCTTCCGGATCGCCGGTTTCATGAATGCGACCCTGATGCATGAAGACCAGCTTGTCACAGACTTCACGTGCAAAGCGCATTTCATGGGTCACCATGACAAGGGTCATGCCTTCTTCGGCCAATTGGCGGACAACGGCCAACACCTCATTGACCAATTCGGGATCAAGGGCGGATGTGACTTCATCGCATAAAAGGACCTTGGGCTTCATCGCAAGCGCACGGGCGATTGCCACGCGCTGTTGTTGGCCGCCGGAAAGCTGATCAGGGTAATGCATCATCTTGTCGGCCAACCCGACCTTGGCCAGCATTTCTTCGGCAATTTCCTTTGCCTCGGCCTTGGATTGCTTTTTGACCACCTGCGGCGACAGCATCACGTTTTCAAGCGCGGTATAGTGCGGGAACAGATTGAACTGCTGGAACACCATGCCGACCTGAAGCCGAAGCGCCAGCATATCAGCATCACGTTCGCTGATCTTTTTCCCGCCGACCATAATCACACCATCATCAATCGCCTCAAGCCCGTTGATCGTGCGCAAAAGCGTGCTTTTGCCCGACCCGCTTTTGCCAATCAGGGCGATGACCTGCCCTTCATCGATTGAAAGATCAATGCCCTTAAGGACTTCAAGCTCGCCAAAGCTTTTATGGATGGCATGCAATTCAACGAGCGACATGGCGGAACTTTTCTTCGAGATGACGGGCAAAAAGCGATAGCGGATAACAAATCAGGAAATACATCACCGCCACACAGCCATAGACCGTGAAAGGCGCATAAGTGGCGTTGGTGATCATGGTTCCGGCCTTGGTCAGTTCAACAAATCCAATGATCGAGGCAACAGCCGTGCCCTTAACCACCTGAACCGAAAACCCAACCGTTGGCGGAACAGCAATACGAAGCGCCTGTGGCAGCACGATATAGCGCATCTGCTGGGTGAAATTCATGCCAAGGCTGGCCGATGCTTCCCATTGGCCTTTGCCAATTGATTCAACGCATCCGCGCCAGATCTCGGTCAAAAAGGCGCTTGTGAACAAGGTCAGACCAAGCGTCGCCGCCACGCTGGGCGACACATCAAGCCCGATCAGTGGTAATCCGAAAAATACGATAAACAGCTGCATCAAAAGCGGCGTGCCCTGAAACAGCTCGACATAGCCGCGCACCAATCGAACGGCCCACGGATTGCCAGCGGTCCGCACCATCAAAAGGATCAGGCCAACCACCCCGCCCAGAACAAAGGCAGTCAGGGATAGCAACACCGTCCAGCGCCCGGCCATCAGCAGGTTATAAACGATGTCCCATAGAGAAAATTCAGACATGACGCCGCCGTTCAAACAGGACGTTGCCCAGAACCTTTAGCCCCATGCGCAGCAAAATCGACATCACCAGATACAATCCCGTGACAACGAAATAGACTTCAAAGGCGCGGAAATTGATGGCCTGGATGTAGTTCGCACCAAAGGTCAGTTCTTCGGCTGCGATCTGTGAACAGACCGACGATCCCAGCATGACAATGACGATCTGGCTTGAAAGAGCCGGCCAAATTTTCTGAAGCGCTGGCAAGATCACGACATAACGGAAAATCTGCAGCCGGTTCATCGCAAGACTTTGTGCAGCCTCAATCTGGCATTGTGGAATGGCCTGAATACCAGCACGGATGATTTCGGTTGAATAGGCGCCCAGATTGACGATCATCGCCAAAACAGCGGCCTGAAATTCCGTCAGTTTCACGCCAAGGGCCGGAAGCCCGAAGAAGATAAAGAAAAGTTGCACCAGAAACGGTGTGTTGCGGATCAGTTCCACATACACACCGACAATTTGGCTGATCACCGGGGCGCGCGACGCACGCGCCCACGCCCCCATGATACCAAGCCCGACGCCAACCACAGCCCCGATCACTGTTAGCTCCGTGGTCAAGATGACCCCGTCAAACAGTAGCTCCCAATGCGGCACGATGGCGCCGAAGTCGAATTGATATGCCATTGATCTCAAACGATCCTGTCAATCAGCCAGTTGGCTTACAGCTTTTCCGGAAGCGGAATGCCAAGCCACTTTTCGGCAATCGCATTCAAACGACCGTCACTCATCGAAGCAGCAATGATCTCGTTGACCTTGGCCATGAATTCCGGCTCTTCCTTGTTCAGGCCGACATAGCAGGGGGAATTTTTGATCAGGAATTTCGGCTCCGGCTTGCGCGGCGGATTGCGTTCAATGATCGCCGCAGCAGTGACGTTACCCGTTGCGATCAGGTCAACCTGCCCCGACAAAAACGCGGAAATCGTGCCGTTATTGTCTTCGTAACGTTTGATATCGACATCGGACGGCGCAATTTTGGTCAGCTCCAGATCTTCGATCGCACCGCGGGTAACACCGACCGACATACCGGTCAGATCAGCTGCCTTTTCAACCGAGAAATCAGCCGGGCCAAAGACGCCGTTATAGAACGGTGCGTATGGATCGCTGAAATCAATCACCTTTTCGCGGTCCGGGTTCTTGCCAAGGCTTGAAATCACCAGATCGACCTTGCCGGTGGTCAGATACGGGATGCGGTTGCTTGACGTGACCGGCACCAGTTCAAGCTTAACGCCAAGATCCTCGGCGATCAGGGCCGCCATATCGATGTCATAACCCTTTGGCTGCATATCGGTTCCGACCGAACCAAATGGCGGGAAATCCTGCGGAACTGCGACCTTAAGAACGCCTGCCTCGGCAATACTGTCAAGCGCACCTGCCTGTGCCGCACCAAGCGGTGCGGCAAGCATGGTCAGAGCCGCGATTGCGGTTTTGAAGAAATGTTTCATGAGCCTCTACCCGATTTTTGAATGTAATATGCATGTTTTTTAACCTGCATAAATTGCTGCATATTTTTTGATCTTTTGTCTATGAATATTTTTTCGACCGTCGTAAATTCCATATCAGGGAACGGCACATACCGCTTAAAACCTTTGATTTTGACATATAAGCGCAGCCTAAACTGGTCTGACCAGAAACAGGGAACGACATGATACGCAGCGAAACCACGCCAGAGCGCGCCGCTCGAGACATTCGAAATCTGATTAAAAACAAAGGATTAAAAGCTGGTGACTCGCTGCCCGCCCAAAGAAGCCTGGCGCTTGAGCTTGGTATAAGCCGCACCAGCCTGCGCGAAGCACTGGCGACACTCGAAGCATTGGGCATGGTGCATATCCATGCAGGCAAAGGCGTATACATTGCCGATCGCCAGACCCATACACCACGCGATCAGATCAAAAATCGACAAGCCGCACAGGTCTATCAGTTCCGCCTGGCGATTGAGCCCTATGTCGCAGGACTGGCGGCCCAAATGCGCACCAAGGACCATCTAAGCGCGCTTCAAAGCAGCATTGATGACATGCGCTCTGCCCTTGATGCGGACGACCTGATTGCGGCCGCCATGGCCGATACGGATTTTCATGAAATTCTTTTGCTGGCATCGGGCAATCCGATGTTTGCCGATGCCATGCATCCGGCCGCGCAGACCATCCATGAAAACCAGATGCTGCCATTTGCCAATGCCAGTGCGATTGCCGCACCATTGGCAGAACATGAGCAGGTCCTGCGCCATATCCGCGAACACAATCCGTCAGGCGCGCGTGACGCCATGCATTTTCATGTTCTAAGTGCCGCGACCCGGGCCAAGATCGCGTTTTTGCGCCCCTAGGAATAGGTCGGTCACGCCAGATACAGAAACCCACGCAAAACAAAACCCCCACCCGCTTTCGCGGATGGGGGCTTCGTTAATGCGGTGCCATTCAAAATGAATGGCAAGCCGAATTAGGCAGCGGACAGATCGTCAGCCGAAACGCGACCCGAACGGGAATCGGTGCGCAGTTCGTAGTTGATTTTGTCGCCTTCCTGCGGGTGGCCCATGCCAGCGCGTTCAACAGCGCTGATGTGCAGGAATACGTCATTTCCGCCTTCGTCCGGCTGAATGAAACCAAAACCTTTAGTTGCGTTGAACCATTTAACGGTACCAGTTGCCATCTTTAAATCTCCTATCGAGTATTGATTGGCGTTACGACACACCCCGCGTGGGTGCGCCTATTTTGGATCGACAATCAAATCAGGCGCGATCGCGTCTTCTCTGATTGTTCGAAGAAGTGTTGCGGCCCGAGCTGCCCGGCTGCCCGCCAGACTGTGGACCACGTTGATTGCGGTTACGGTTTGCACCGCCGCTTTTACCTTGCGGTCTGGCATTACGAGCGCCTTTGCCCCCGTTACCATTCGCGCGGCGTTCTTCGGTGCTACCCATAAAGGAAAGACCGGAAGAAATTGAATTCTCATTGCGGCCACGATCACGGCGGTTTCCATCGGAATCCACACGTTTGACCGGGCGCTTGCGACCCTCGGCAGAACCAGCGCCTGCGTCGCTGCCATTGGCGCGACCCTGTGCCGGTTTGGACTTGAACCCGCCCTTATAACGGCTTTTGGATTTCTCCAGTGCCGGGTTCAACTCAACCTTTTCAGCTGAAGCTGCACGATCTTCGCCATCACGACGCTGGACCGGATTTCGGCTCGGGCGATCATTACGACCAGCTGCCGATGCATTGCGGCTGCCTTCGCCAGAACGACGCGCATTACCGCCTGCACCACGGCCAGCCTGACCACGACCAGCATTGCTGTTGCCATTACCGCGACCATTGCCGCGCTGCTGACCACCGCCATTGCCACGACGCGTACGATTGGTTTCGCGCGCTTCGGCCGATTGCGCTTCTTGTTCAGCAGCAGCTTCGGCATCACGACGATCAATCACCGGGATCGACTGACGGGTGGTTTTTTCGATGTCGCGCAGAAGACCCCGTTCTTCTTCATCACAGAACGCAATCGCCGTACCGCTGGCACCACCACGGGCCGTGCGGCCAATACGGTGCACATAGCTTTCCGGAACGTTCGGCAATTCGAAGTTCACAACGTGGGTTACGCCATCAACATCAATACCGCGTGCGGCGATATCGGTCGCAACAAGCACACCAATCTGACCGTCCTTAAATGCGTTCAAGGCACGTTCACGCTGGTTCTGGCTTTTGTTGCCGTGAATGGCGGCGGCACTGATTTTGTTGGCTTCAAGATGACGGGCAACACGATCCGCACCACGCTTGGTCCGGGTAAAGACCAGGGTGCGTTTGAATACCGGGTTATCAAGAAGTTCTGCCAGAAGCTGACGCTTGCGGGTACGTTCGATCAGATAAACCGACTGATCAACACGCTCCTGCGTGGTGGCAACCGGGGTGACCGAAACTTTAACCGGATCAGAAAGCATATCGCCTGCAAGCTGACCGATCTGGGTCGGCATGGTCGCAGAGAAAAACAGGTTCTGACGTTCTTTTGGCAGCATCTTGATGATGCGCTTGATCGGCGGCAAGAAGCCAAGATCAAGCATATGGTCGGCTTCATCAAGCACAACCACGTCAACATGCTTAAGCGTCAACTTGCCGCTATCAACGTGATCAAGCAAACGACCAGGGGTCGCAACAAGAACCTCTACACCCGGCGTGATTGCCTTGATCTGCGGACCATGGGCAACGCCACCAACAACAACGGCCACACGGACATTCAGAAAACGACCATATGCACGGAAGCTGTCTCCGATCTGGGCTGCCAGCTCGCGGGTTGGTGCAAGCACCAGCACACGGCAAGCGCCTTTGGGCGTGCGGCCTTCGGTTTTGGAAAGACGATCAAGGATCGGCAACGCAAATGCTGCCGTCTTACCGGTACCGGTCTGAGCGATACCAAGCAGGTCCTTACCTTCAAGCAGGGACGGAATGGACTGCGCCTGAATGGGTGTCGGCACGTCATAGCCTTCTTGCGCTAATGCGCGAAGGACCGGCTCGGCCAAGCCGAGTTCGGAAAACTGGGTCAAATAAAGGTAACTCGTGAATTAGAGGCTGCAGACAGCTGGGTCGGTGCCCGGTGAAGTAAAGTAATCAGGTCTGCGCCTTGCAGTTCTGGAAGCACCCGCGTAGCTGGACACTTCAATGCGTTCTTACGTCAACCACTCAACAGTGGGGGATTTCCATCCCCTCTACGCCTCTGGAGCGATCAAATATCAGCGACACCATGCGCAGAGTTTGCCCACCTTGTCAAACGCCATATTTGTTACAGCCCCGCGTTTTACGCAAACAGGCCCGGCGAAAATGCGCGCCGGGCCTATTTATGATCAGATGCTTTTCAACCGATTTTTGGCGCTCAGTAAGCCGAACAAGGGTTACTTACCCCACACGGATTTGCCGCGCCACACGGGTTATAGGCAGCACAAGGATTTGCTGCTGCGCATGGATTGCTTGATGCTGGCGCACACGGTGACGCCCCACATGGAGAAGCTGCGCAAGGTGAAGCCGCGCACGGATTGAAGGCCGCACACGGGTTCGATGCACCACAAGGATTATAGGCACCGCATGGTGAAGCGCCACAAGGGGACGCCGCGCATGGATTATACCCTGCCCCACAGGGGTTGACGGCAGCACACGGGTTTATCGCCGCACATGGGTTACAGGGACTGCATGGATTCCCTGCGGCACACGGATTAAACGCAGCGCAGGGGTTGGCGCCACACGGATTGGCCCCGCACGGGTTGTATCCCGCGCAGGGATTCGCCCCGCATGGGTTTGCAGCACATGGGTTCGCAGCGCATGGATTCCCGGCACATGGATTTGAACTGGCACTTGGAAGTTTTGCCGGTGCCGGGTTGGCGATCGCCGGGATGTTATTGCTGTGGCTGTAATGGTCAAGTGCAACGGCACCGGTTGCCGCAAGGAAGACCGCACCAAACAGCAGTGTGTTTTTCTCGCTCATTTCCGGAAACCATCCATACCAAACACAGGACGCAGCGCGATGCCGACCCAACTGCCAGCAAATGCCAGCACGAACCAAAGCCAACCATGCACACTGCCCGATGCGATTCCGCTAAAGAATGCACCAATATTGCAACCAAACGCCAAGCGCGCACCATAACCCATCAAAAGACCACCGATCGCAGCGGCGACAAGTGAGGCAAGCGGCACAGAAACCTTTGGCGCGAATTTACCCGCCAAAGCGGCTGCAAACGCAGCACCGATGACAATGCCGAAATTCATGACCGAAGTGTTGTCTTCAAGAACCGAATTGCCAAGCGCCTTGGCGGGCCCCGCCCAATTCCAGAATTCCCAGGTTTCGACCGGAATACCCATAACCTGCGCGATTTTTGCGCCCCAAAGGCCAAAGCCAAAGGTGATCGACCACGGGTGGCCCGCAATCAAAAGGGTCGCGATATTAAGCCCGGCCAAAAGAAGTCCGGTCCAGACCAGCGGCCATGGACCATGAAACAGACGAGCAGCACCTGAACGCGGGGCGACGGGCGTGACTTCAAGTGATCCATGGGCGCGCTTTTCAACAAGCACCGTGATCAGGGCAATCAGCGCCAAACCACCGAAGGTGACAGCCAACCCGCCAGCAACACCGAATTCACGCCCGACACTCATGGGCGAAAGCGACGGCAGCTCAAGCCACATCGGCAGATGTGCCGTTCCGATCACAGCCCCGATAATAAAGAAGACGAGCGTCAGCAGCATCCGCGCACTGCCACCGCCAACGGTGAACAATGTGCCAGACCCGCAGCCACCACCAAGCTGCATGCCAAGACCAAACAGAAACGCACCAATCAAAACCGACGTGCCCACCGGGGCAACGGCACCGACAATCGGATTACCAAGCGGACTGCCAAGGGCGAGCATCGGAATGAATGCTGCTGCGGCCACGCCGATCATAAGCAGCTGCGCACGCATCGCACGCCCGCGCTTTTCAACCGAGAAACGACGCCAACCGCCGGTAAAACCAAAGGACGCATGATAAAGCGAAATGCCAAGCAATCCGCCAAGGCCATAAAGAACTGCCTGATGCAGATCGACGGCTTGGGCGATGGCAATCCCGACCAGAACAAACAACACAGCCGTTATCGCAGCCGGTCCCTTGTCAAAGTCAAAGCCCGGCACATCCGGGCGCGCTTTTAGGGTGGTTTCAGACATGGTGACGCTCAAAACTCTGATGGAATTATTCAAATGCAAACGGAACCGGCAGGCACCGGTTCCGTCCAAATTGACATTGCTGATCAGCTTTTACAGCCTGCTGGTTATTTTGGGATAACCACTTCACGGCTCGGATCGGCAGCCCATTCGGTCATGGAACCATCATACATCGCCGTGTTCTTGTTGCCCATCACTTCAGACAGACCAAACCACGCGACAGATGCCCAGTGACCGGTATTGCAATAGGTGATTTCCTTGGCATCCTTTGCCACGCCTGCATTGCCAACGAGGTTCTCGATCACGTCGGATACGACAAACGCACCTTCTGCATCATTGTAGAACTCTGATTGCGAAATGTTTTTCGCACCCGGGATTGCACCGGCACGGGCAACGACACCGCTTTTGGCTTCGCCCTTGAATTGTGAAACAGGACGGGCATCAATAAGCTCGATGCCTTCAGCACGGGCCTTGGCCACATCATCCGCAGAAGCAATCAGCTCCGGGCGGAAATTGGCATTAAAGGCAACAGCCACTGGCGCCACTGCATCCTTGGAAACCTGTTTGCCTGCGGCAAGCCATGCGCGCTGACCACCATCAAGAATGGTGACGGCGTCATGGCCAAGAACTTTGAAAGTCCAGTAAACGCGCGTTGCGGAACCAAAATCCGAGCTATTGTCACCCGCCGGCACGATCACGACCTGCTTGTCGTTATCAACACCAAGGGATCCAATCCGCTTGGAAATGACATCAACGGGCGGCAGCATGCCGACAACGTCATCGACCTTTGCGCGCCAGCCAAACTTGCCATATGGCGCATAAACCGCACCGGGGATATGACCCGCATCATAGGGGCTGCCATCCTTGGTCATCGAACGAATATCAACAACCACCAAGGACGGGTTTTCGAGGTTTTCTTCAACCCAGTTGGCATCAACCAACGGCTTTTCCGTAAGGCGTTCCGCCTGCGCAGTGCTGCCCGCAAAGGCAAAAGCTACGACCGCGACTGCAGAAAGAATGAGAGAGCGCATGGGGCCTGTCTCCATAGTTTAGAAAGTCATTAATTTGTGGAATATATGTAATTTATCGAAATTGAATGTCAATAACACAAATACAACAGTTTTTTATTGTTATTAATAACACAGCGCATCCAAACACATTGAGCGTGCCGAAAATGTCTGAGCGAATATCAGGGACGAAGGTTATTGAGATAGCGTGCGAATTCGCGAGCGAACGCATCCTGGGTTTCAAGATTACGCAATGCAGGCGGCCGCGTCAGGAATCCATGCAGGGATGCGATCAGGAACTCGGCCACCGATGATGGCTCGACATCGGTTCGTACGGTCTTGTTAAACTGCGCCTTGCCAATATGTGATGCCAAGCCGCGCCGCCAATAACGATAGACCCCATCAATGCGTTTGCGAAGGCCCTCATCAAGCTCGCCCGCCCCGGATGCAAGGCGTGCCAGCGGACAGCCGCCATCAAGAAGTTCTGGCGCATCATCGCGCCCAAGTCGATCCACCTGCCCCATCATCACCGGCAGAATGTCGTCAACACCTTCAAGCTCATCAAGCCAGACTTCATCAACATAACCTGGCAAGCATTCTTCGATCACGGCATTGACGAGCTTGGCCTTGCCCGAGAAATGGTGATACAGCGCGCCTTTGGTGCAGCCACTATGATCAAGGATATTATTGATCGAGGCCCCGCCAAATCCGGCCCGGCGGATTTCGCCAAATGCGGCATCCAAGAGCTTTTGCCGGGTAGCATCAGGATCGCGCACACGCTTTGGCACCAGCGCCCCGGCGGTTGCATCAGAAAGCTCCATGCTGTCGCCGACTTCAAGCACATCGTCATCGTGACCGGTAATGCGTGAAAGGGCTGCTGATATGCTAAAGGGTTCTTTTGACATTGCGCCAATCTGAATTGGAATTGATCCTGCCTGTCAGGTTCCACTCTTTTCCCGGCAAGGTCAACAGAGAGAGAGCCCGCGCAGAAAGCCCGTTGTGCGATCATGGACATGACGCAGCCCCTTGCAATTCAATGCAAAGCGTACTCTATTGTCTGCCATTGTCCTTTTGGACAGAGCCCCAATTACCCGTCGGAAAGCAGATGCAGCTTGATTCCATCGCCTTCGTCGCAGCCGAAACCAAAATCGCACAGGATGCGATGTACCGGCTGAAACATCGATACGGCCACATCGCGCCTGACAAGGCCGAAGTGATCGTCGCCCTTGGCGGGGATGGCTTCATGCTTGAAACCCTGCACCGCTATATGGGTCGTAAAGTGCCGATCTATGGCATGAACCGGGGCACGGTCGGCTTTTTAATGAATGAATTCCGCGAGATGGATCTGACCGATCGCATCAAGGAAGCCCAGACCGTTGAGCTGCATCCCCTTCAGATGGAAGCCCATACCGTTTCTGGCGAAAGCCTCTGTGCGCTTGCGATCAACGAAGTATCGCTTCTGCGTGAAACCCGTCAGGCGGCAAAGCTTCGCATCAAGGTTGATGGCGTAGAACGCCTGGCCGAGCTTGTTTGTGATGGCGCACTTGTATGCACGCCTGCGGGAAGCACGGCCTATAATCTGTCGGCCCATGGTCCGATCCTGCCGATGGGAAGCGGATTGCTGGCACTGACCCCGATCAGCCCGTTTCGCCCGCGTCGCTGGCGCGGTGCGCTTTTGCCGCACGGGGCCGAAGTCGTGTTTCAGATCGAGAACCCGGAAAAGCGCCCGGTATCTGCCGTGGCCGACTATACCGAGGTCCGTGACGTATCCCATGTGAAGATCCGTGAAGACCGCAGCATGAAGATCAAGCTGCTGTTTGATCCGGAACACAATCTCGAAGAACGTATCCTTAAGGAACAATTCGTCGAATGACTACCGCCGCACTTGCACCGTCCACCGCGACCATTGAATGGTGCCGCAAACTGATTGCCCATCAATCCGTCAGCATGACGCCAAACATGGCCCTGATCGAGGAAGTGAAAACCTTCCTTGACGAGCTTGGCTATGAAACGCTGGTTGTCCGCGACGACAGCAACACCAAGGCCAACCTTTATGCCACCATCGGCCCGGCGGTTCATGGCGGTGTGATTCTGTCTGGTCATAGCGACGTGGTCCCGACCGAAGGCCAGAACTGGGCATCCGATCCCTACGCGATCGATATTCGCGACGACAAGATGTATGGCCGTGGATCATGCGACATGAAGGGCTTTTTGGCCTGCCTTCTGGCCAAGGCAGAAGCATTCAAGCATGCTAACCTGCGTGTACCGATCCATCTGGCATTTACCTATGACGAAGAAGTCGGATGCCTTGGTGTGCCGAGCCTGGTAGAGGCGATCAACAATCTGCCGCAAAAACCCGCCATGTGCATTGTCGGTGAACCGACCGAGATGAAGGTCATCACCCAGCACAAAGGCAAATATTCCGCACGCGCGCATTTCACTGGCCGGTCCGGGCATTCATCGCTTCCGGGCGAAGGTGTTAACGCTGTTGAGTTTGCATCAGAGTTTGTTGTTTTCCTGCGCAAACTGGGCCGCAAATGCCGTGACGAAGGCCCGCATGATGATGAGTTTGTTCCAAACCACACCACATTCCATACCGGCGTGATCAAGGGCGGCACGCAGCTCAACATCATTCCGCAAAATTGCACGGTCGATTTTGAATTCCGCAATCTGCCAAATGACGATCGTAACGCGCTTAAGGCGCAGATTTTCGATTATCTGGAAAACACCCTGATCCCGGACATGCGCGAAACCTATGACGATGTCGGGGTTGAGATCGAAGTCATTTCCGATATGCCGGGCCTTGCCACCGGTGATGATGAAGAAGTCACCAAACTTGTCATGGCGCTAACCGGGGCAAACACCACCGGAAAGGTCAGCTTTGGCACGGAAGCCGGCGTGTTTTCCGCCCTTGGCGATATCCCGACTGTTGTGTGTGGTCCTGGCAATATCGAACAGGCACATAAGCCCGACGAGTTCATCGAACTTGATCAGCTTGGCCGTTGCGAAGCGTTCCTTGATAAGCTTCTGGCTGTTTTGGTGAAGTAAGCCAAGCCGACCACCAAAACCCGCAAAGACAAAAGGGCTGCGATGATCGCAGCCCTTTTTCATTTGTGCCTGTTTCGGCTTAAACCAGATTGGCCTCAAAGAATTCTGCTGTGCGACCATTGGCCGTGTTGGCATCGACCTCGTCATAATGCGCACCACCTTTGCGCGCAAAAGCATGATCACGTTCCGGATAGAAATGAAGTTCAGTCAACGGATGATCGCCCAGCGCTTCTTTGATCACTTCCTGCGCGTCGGCCGGGATATACTCGTCCTTGCCCGCAAGATGAACGATCAGCGGTTTAGAGATATTGTCAGCTTCGGCCATGTAATTGTTCATGCCCCCACCGTAATAGGCCGCAAAGGCATCACCATCGGTACGGGTCGCAGAGAGGAAGGTGAGCAAACCACCAAGGCAGAAGCCCACCACACCGACCTTGCCATTGGCACCATCAATGCCGCGTGCGGCCTTCATGGTTTCGGCAATGTCGTCAACACCCTTATCGACATTAAATGCCTGATAATAACCAAAGGCCTGCTTCCATTCTTCTTCTGACTGATCGGTGATGTCGATGCCAGGCTCAATGCGCCAGAACAGATCGGGGCAGACTGCGATATAGCCTTGCTTGGCATAATCATCGGCAATGCCGCGCATCACCGCATTGACGCCAAAGATTTCCTGAATAACCACAACAACCGGTGCGGGAAGTGTTTCGGGCATCGCCACATAGGCATCAAAATTTCCGTCCGGGGTGGTTACAGCAAGCATGGTCATCGCAATCGTCCTCCGTGTTTTGATCTTTGTGCCAATCAGTTATGCCCTGATTGTGACATCACAGGGCCCGCGATCAAAAAACAGAGCAAGGTTAACGCCAAGACTTGATCGCACGACGATCCACCGCACGCGGAACAATGCCCCGCGCGGCATTGCCAATCGCATCAAGAACATTGCTTGCGGCAATATCACATTGGCGGGCTTCCATGCGCAGCATCCGCCTGTCAAACAGATCACGCCGATCCTCGTGCAATCTTGGGTCTGCGGCCAGCTCTTCACCTTCCAAGAAGGCTTTCGGGTCCAGCCAATCAAGTTTCAAGCTGGTCAGGTTCAAGCGCAGAACATCGCCATCACGCAAATAGCCGATCCCGCCGCCTGCAAAGGCCTCTGGCACCATATGACCAATGCACGCGCCCTTGGTCACACCGGAATAACGCCCATCGGTAATCAGCATCGATGATGCTTCAAGAATGCGGTGATGGCGCAGGTTCTGAGAGGGCGAGAACATTTCAGGCATGCCATAGGCTTCCGGACCCTGCCCGCCAATCACAAAGGCAAAGGATAAATGCCCTTGTGCCAGAATCTCCTTGGGGTGGGTCATATCGACATGATTGCCACCATTGCGCCGAACGACGGCGGAGATCAGTGCTTCGTCCACGCCATCAGTTTCAATCAGACGCTTTACCAGATCAGGTGATGCAAAGTCGGCGTTACAGACATGTTCATTCTCGTAATAACGCACGATGAAAACATGATCATCGAAATGCGACAGTAAATGATCGCTCATACCCGATGTTTTGACCGCACAGTTTTCAAAGAAACTGCCGTTCAAAACATCCACACCTGATCGTTGGCGCACCGGCGTCGCGCGGATGACCGAAGCATCGCCAAGCGACAGATCAATCGGGTTATCAAGATGCGCAATCCGCTCCGCCCATGTCATGCCAAGTACAGTTGGCGCATCGAGATCCATCGCGACACCAAGATCAGTCAAAATGCGATAGATGCTTTCCATGCCGCGATTTTTGCCCTCGGCCATTTGTTGGGCCAGAACAAATGTGTCGCGGTTTTCGGTCAGGCTATGGGCGAAGATTTCCGGCACGGGCGTATTGATACGCACATCCTGATAATCATCAATCGACACATCAAAACCGGCATAGCGCATCATGAACGGCAGATGGAGTAACATGTTACTGCTTGATCCTGTTGCATTGTGGATGCGAACGAAATTGGCGAAATTGGTTTTGAGCAAGTTGCCAATCGCGTATTCGGGCTTATTGAATACACCAAACAACGCATCGATCCCGGCGGCCACTGCACTGAATGGTGGCACGTCCGTCAGAAGCTCCAACTCTGGCGGCGTCAACCCAAAGGCTGCCAACATGGTGCGCGATGAATTGCCTGTTCCGTTAAAGGCACAGATGCCGCCCTTTGAGTCGCACGTTGCTGCGGCCAACTGATCCAGCACACGCCGTTCATGTGCACCATCAATGATCCCCAGAAGACGGGCGCGCTCCAACAATCCAGCAAAGGCCTCGTCCGAGGTACATTGCAGGATATAGCGCATGTTTTCGCGGATATCCGAACCCAGATCATCATGCCCGGCCTCATCGGCATCAGATGCGATATGCTCCAACAGCCGGCGCGTGCCATCGGGAATTTCGCCGCCCTTTAAAACATGCGACGGCGCAAAAACCGCCCAAACCGGCGCCTGATCGCCCCGATAGGCGCGCGCATGATCGGCGGCAGCCAGCCCCGCAACAACGGCAGCAGGTGATTTGTCACATCCGGCAATGACATACGCCGCGTGATAGCTGTGACCTTCGAACGTAATGTTGACCGCCGCTGCTGTATGATTGCGTGACGCCAGTGAATAGCTTTGACCGATATTGTTTTGTGCGGTGCCATCGCAAATCACCGGCACATGAAACAGGAACGGCACCCCACCCATTTCCCAAATACGGATCGCCGCCATTAGGGCCTGCGGGCGGTCCAACAAATGTGCCGGATGATCCGGTGCGCCGGCAATGATGGCGATACGCGGCCGGTTTTCCACAAGTCGACCCACCACGTCCTTTATTTCAGGCACTGCAAAATGCCGATCGCGCGCAACGACGGGGTTTTCATTCACGGCATCACGCAACAGACGCACCACGGTGATGGGCTGATTTGCCAATCCCTGAATGCAATCGCGATACGGGTTGGCCTTTTCATCAATGATGATCGGGGTTTCGGGCAGGTTGGTGGGCGACATGGTGATGGGTACTCAAACTAACGCGTGACTTGGCGGAAAGGCAAAAGGGGCGCGATCAGACGATGCCGCCATCGACAATGAAGTTCTGCGATGAACAGGCCGATGACACATCGGACGCCAAGAACAGAACCATCTGTGCGACGTCATCACCAACAAGGCGGCGCTTGACGCATTGCTGTTCCTGAATGCGTTCTTCGTCTTCAGGTGAAATCCAAAGATCAAGCTGGCGTTGGGTCATGATGCAGCCCGGCGTTACGGCGTTAACGCGAATGCCATCATGGCCCCAATCGCGTGCAAGTGCACGGGTCAGACCAATAATCCCGGCCTTTGCCGTTTCATAAGTCACCAGATCAGGAAGTCCCATCATATAACTTACGGAACTGAAATTAATGATGCTGCCAGCCCCCTTTTGCTTCATAGCCGGGGCAACCGCCTGTGCGCAGAAGAAGTGATGGTTAAGATTAACATCCAAGCCGTCCCGCCATTGATCCGGTCCGATATCTTCTGGCACATGACGATCATCACGGGCGGCATTATTGACCAAAACATCAATCTGCCCGATCGCCGCCGAGATTTCCCGAACCGCGGCCGGAATGGCTGATTGCTGGCGCAAATCAAGCGACTTATAGACCGGTGCCACACCATATTGATCGCGAATCTGATCGATTAACTTGGCGGCAGCATCATCATCGATGTCAAAAAAGCCAACATGTGCACCCTGCGCACAGAATGCGCGGACAATTGAAGCCCCAATGCCCGACGCACCACCGGTAACCAGCACCGATTTCCCATCAATGTCGTGATAACTCGCTGTCATAACGTTCCCTGTCATTCTTCATTTTATTTTCTATCGTTAAATTAAATTGTGCGACGCAACAGACGAAAAGACACTTTTATCAACCCTTAGCACAGGATTTTGTGATCAATTTCGCGCTCATATCGTCATTTTTAATTTAATCACTAAAAAAAATTTGACAGGACGCCTTCTTCGCGTCAACATTTTTTCGACAACAAAAATAAATGTCATCGCAAGACACAACTCATTCAGGGAAGAAACCGATGAAAAAACTCCTTTCAACGGCCATGCTGGCCGGTACCGTGCTTTTGTCTGCCAACGCCTTTGCGGCCGACCTGACCGTTGGCGTCAGCTGGTCCAACTTCCAGGAAGAACGCTGGAAAACCGATGAAGCCGCCATCAAGGCTGCTTTGGAAAAAGCCGGCGCGGAATACATCAGCGCTGACGCACAGAGCAATCCATCCAAACAGCTTTCCGATATCGAAAGCCTGATCGCACGTGGCGCAGATGCCCTTATCGTTCTGGCACAAGACTCCGCATCCATCGGCCCGGCTGTCGAGCTGGCACTGAACGAAGGCATTCCGGTGGTTGGCTATGACCGCCTGATCGAAGACCCGAACGCCTATTACATCACGTTCAACAACAAGGAAGTTGGTCGCCTGCAGGCAGAAGCCGTCTTTGGCGCGCAGCCCAAAGGCAACTACGTCTTCATCAAGGGCGCACCGACCGATCCGAACGCCAACATCCTGCATCAAGGTCAGCTTGAAGTGCTTCAGGCAGCCATTGATTCAGGTTCGATCAATGTTGTCGGCGAAGCTTATACCGACAGCTGGCAGCCAGCGATCGCACAGCGCAACATGGAACAGTTCCTGACCGCTGCGGATAACAAGGTTGATGCGGTTGTCGCATCCAACGACGGCACGGCGGGCGGTGTGGTTGCCGCCCTTTCAGCGCAAGGCATGCAAGGCATCCCGGTGTCCGGTCAGGATGGCGATCATGCGGCGCTGAACCGTGTCGCCCTTGGCACCCAGACGGTTTCTGTCTGGAAAGATGCCCGCCTTCTCGGTCAGCGCGCAGCGGAAATCGCGGTTGATCTGGCGTCTGGCACCAAGCTTGGCGATGTAAACGGCACCCAGGATTGGCAGAGCCCGAATGGCGTCACGATGAAATCCTTCTTCCTTGATCCGGTTGCGATCACCCAGAACAAACTTGATCTGGTGATTGATGCTGGCTGGGTTTCCAAGGATGTCGTCTGCAAAGGTGTATCAAGCGGCAAGGTAGCAGCCTGTAACTAAGGCGATACCTGTTTCCTCCTGCCTTGATTAACAAGGGGCCGACGGCTGTACCCGCACACTCCCTCACAGCATGTCGGCCCCGCTGCCTTACGAGCTTTTTTCATGTCACGACTGCTTTCGAAAATGGAAGTCAACCGTCGTCTGGTTGGCCTTGCCGTTGTTTTGCTGATCATCTGGGTCGGTTTTGACATCGCATCGGGCGGGCGATTTATCACGCCACGCAACATCTTTAACCTGTCTGTTCAAACCGCGTCTGTCGCTGTTATGGCCTGCGGCATGGTCTTGATCATTGTCACCCGCCATATCGACCTTTCGGTCGGTGCGATGCTGGGTGTTCTGGCCATGATCATGGGCGTTGCTCAGACCGATATCCTGCCGCAATTCCTTGATTACAACCACCCGATCACCTGGATTTTGACCGTTCTGGTTGGCATTGCACTGGGTGCAGCCATTGGCGGGCTTCAAGGCGTTGCCGTTGGCTATCTTGGTGTTCCGGCCTTTATCGTCACGCTTGGCGGCCTTCTGGTTTGGCGCGGAGCGGCATGGTGGGTAACACAGGGCCGCACGGTTGCCCCGCTTGACCATAATTTCATTTTGCTGGGTGGCGGGATTGAAGGCACGATTGGCGCGACCTGGAGCTGGATCGCTGCACTGGTTGCAATCCTTGCCATCATTTATGCCGCAATCATGGAACGCCGACGCAGGCTTTCATTTGAATTCCCAGTCAAACCGGTTTGGGCGGAATATACCAACACCATTATAAAGGCCGGTCTGGTTCTGATGGTGATCACCACTCTTAACGCCTATCACTTGCCAACCCGCGCGGCCGAACGCCTTTTGGAAAACAAGGGCATTCCAATCACCCCGGAAAATCTTGAAATCTCACACGGCATCCCGATCCCGCTTCTGATCGTTGCGCTGGTGGCGATTGTTCTGACCATTGTCGTCAAACGCACTCGGTTTGGCCGCTATATCTTTGCCATTGGCGGCAACCCGCAGGCAGCCGAGCTTGCCGGTATCAATGTCAAACGCATGACCGTTGCCGTCTTTGCCCTGATGGGTGTGCTGTGCGCGATCAGTGCAGCGATTTCATCGGCCCGCCTGCAATCAGCAGGCAATGACCTTGGCACGTTGGATGAGCTTCGCGTTATTGCAGCTGTCGTCATTGGTGGCACATCCCTTGCCGGTGGCGTCGGCACGATCTATGGCGCGCTGATCGGTGCATTGGTGATGCAAAGCCTTCAAAGCGGCATGGCGCTTTTGGGTGTTGATACATCGCTTCAAAGCATTGTCATCGGGCTGGTTCTTGTTCTGGCCGTGTTTAGCGACAAGTATTTCCACCGTCGTTACAGTGACCCGACCGCGTAAGGAGACCGGATATGACTGATACCAATATGACGAATGATCCGCTGGTCGAAATGCGCGACATCCATATCAGCTTTGGCGGGGTCAAGGCCGTCGACGGTGTTTCGATTGATCTTTATCCCGGCGAAGTGGTCGGCGTGCTGGGCCATAATGGTGCTGGCAAATCGACGCTCATCAAAATCCTGTCGGGCGCCTATCAGGCCGATAGTGGCCAGATCATTGTCGATGGCAAGGAAGCCAGGATCGAAAATGCCCGTGATGCACGCGATAACAATATCGAGACGATCTATCAGAACCTTGCATTGGCCGATAATCTTGATGCTGCCCAGAACCTGTTTTTGGGCCGCGAAGTCATCGACAAGTTCGGTTTTCTTGATGATGCGGCGATGGAACACAAGGCACGTGAAGTCCTGCATCGCCTGAACCCGAATTTCAAGAAGTTCACATCCCCTGTTTCCGCCCTATCGGGCGGGCAGCGCCAATCGGTTGCCATTGCGCGTGCGCTTTTGTTCGAAGCCCGCGTTTTGATCATGGATGAGCCCTGTGCCGCCCTTGGCGTACATGAAACCAAAATGGTTGGCGAGCTGATTGATCAGCTCAAAAGTGACGGGCTGGGTATTTTGTTGATCAGCCACGATCTTCATGATGTGTTTGATCTTTCTGATCGGCTGCATGTCATGAAGAACGGCAAACTGGTCGGCAGTGTTCGAACCGAAGACGTCACCCATGACGATGTCCTTGGCATGATCATTCTGGGCAAAATGCCTGAACATCTTTTGCATCTGGCAGGCCCAGGTGCGACCAACCGCAAAACAGATGAGGCCACCGCATGACCCATGGCTTTCCGGCAAACCAAACCGACATCCTGCCAGAAGACGCCAATCGCGCAGTTCTGATCGGGCGTATCTGGGACCCACGCGTGTCGGGCCCAACCCCGGTTCAGGTTGACGGCGAAACGCTGCGCGATATCAGCAGCATCGCCCCAACCATAAGCCAACTACTCGAACGCGACGATTTGGTTGCCCAACTGTCAAATGCGTCCGCGTTCCCGACGGTTGCATCCCTTGGCGAGGTGATTGAACAATCCCGTCCGGGTGCTAATAGCAAAACCACCCACCTTCTAAGCCCGAACGATCTTCAGGCAATCAAGGCAAGCGGTGTCACCTTTGTCGCAAGCCTTCTGGAACGCGTGATTGAGGAACAGGCACGCGGCGATGCCAGCAAAGCCGATCAGATCAGAACTGAAATCACCGGCATTATTGGTGATGACCTATCACAGATCGAGCCGGGATCGGAAAAGGCCGCCGAGATCAAACGCATCCTGATTGAGAAAGGTGCATGGTCGCAATATCTTGAAGTCGGGATCGGCCCGGATGCCGAGATTTTCACAAAGGCCCCGGTTATGTCTGCTGTCGGATATGGCGCACATGTCGGCCTGCATCCGATTTCAAACTGGAACAACCCGGAACCCGAAGTCGTTCTTGCCGCCAACTCGATGGGAAAGATCGTCGGCGCGACGCTTGGCAATGATGTCAATCTGCGCGATGTCGAAGGCAGATCAGCCCTTTTGCTTGGCAAGGCAAAGGACAATAACGGCTCATGCGCCATCGGGCCTTTTATCCGCCTGTTTGACGATCACTTCACCCTGGAAACCGTGAAGTCAGCCGACCTTGCCATGGCGGTTGATGGCAAGAGTGGCTATCACCTTGATGCGGTAAGCTCCATGAGCCAGATCAGCCGGACACCTGAAAGCCTTGTCGGGCAGGCCATCGGCCGCCATCATCAATACCCGGATGGCTTCATGCTGTTTTTGGGCACCATGTTTGCACCCACCGATGATCGCGGCGGCGCTGGCAAGGGCTTCACCCATGAAATGGGCGATATTGTCACCATCTCGACGCCAAGCCTTGGCAAACTGATCAATCAGGTGGATCGATCTGATGCGATCAATCCGTGGCAGTTTGGCATTACAGCACTTATGACCAATTTGGCGGCACGCCGCCTGCTCTAATCCCTTGCCAAAACGGGATAAAAAATGCCCATATCAACAAGGCGGTCAAAACGCCCGCCTTGCGCATTTCAAAGGATATAGACCAGCCTCATGAGCCGCCGCACTGACGCAGATACCCCGCGCCAACCATCCCAGATCGCGATTTTGCGTTATTTGCGCATCCATGGCCCTGCGGCACGTATCGATATTGGCACTGCCACGGGGCTCAGCCCGGCAACCGTCACATCCTTGACCGCCGACTTGATGGCACAAGGCTTGGTGCAAGAAAGCCAGGGCAGCAATGGCACAAATGGTACGACCAATGGCGGCCACGGCACCACGCGCGGTCGCCCCAAAGTTCTGCTTGATCTGGTGCCAAATGCGGCCTGCGTCATCGGGGTCAAGATCACGATTAACCTGATCGAAATTGCACTTGGCAATTTCAAAGGCGAAATCGAAACAAGTTCCGAGTATAGCATCAACACCCGCGACCTTGATGAAGCCGAACTGATCGCGACCCTGATCAAACTGATTGATGGGTTTATCGCCGATCACAAGGATTTCTCATCGCGCCCACCAGTCGGCATCAGCATTGCGGTTCAGGGCGTATGCGACAGCAATTCCGGCGAAATCATCTGGTCCCCGGCCCTGCGCCATCGCAACATTGCGTTGACCAAGGCACTTGGCGAACGGTTTGGCGGCATTGTGCAGATGTCAAATGACGCCAACTGCATCGCCACCGCCATTTCGCAAAATACCAACCTGCATCGCGATGGCGACTTTGCCGTCATCATGCTCGGCTATGGCATTGGTATGGGTCTGGTCCTGAATGGATCAGTCTATAATGGTGATTTCGGAACGGCTGCTGAATTTGGTCACACCAAATACCAACCCGATGGACCGCTGTGTAATTGCGGACGGCGTGGATGTCTTGAGGCCTATATTGGTGATTACGCCATCCTTCGCGATGCACGCGGCCTGATTGATCTACCCGATGCCAACAGCCTGCATCCAAGCGAAGAACAGATGATGGATCTGGTCGAACGCGCGCGGAAAGGTGACGAAGATTTGGCCGACCTGTTCCGCCATGCCGGCAAGGTTCTGGGATATGGCATTGCCAATCTGATCGCCCTTTTGGGACCCAAACAGATTTTTATCACCGGATCGGGCGCACGCGCTTATGACATGATGGAACCGGAATTGCAGCGCGGCCTTAGTCAGGCACAGGTACCTGAACTCCGCCGCGGTCCGCAAATCACCCATCTGGCATGGGACAAGGATTTGGCATTGCAGGGCGCGATTGGCCAAAGCCTTCTGCGACATGATGAAAACATGTTTCAGGCAGCACCTGTCGTCAACTGATCCCAACACCCAAAAATAAAAAGCCGCCCCGATTGGAGCGGCTTTTTCGTTAGCGAATCATCCGGTCTTAACGTCCGGTCTTCTTACGCCATTCTTCGTAATTGGCCTTGGTTTCATCCTTGGTTGCCGGATACAGACCAATGATCGACTTGCCCGCAAGGACTTCTTCAAGAACGAAGTCCTCGAAGCTTTCCATGCCGGTGCATTCATCCGCCAGCTCATCTGCCAGATGGGCCGGGATGACAACCACGCCATCCTTGTCACCGACCAGAACATCCCCCGGGAAGACCGGCGCATCACCGCAGCCGATCGGTACATTAAGGTCATAGGCCTCATGCAGGGTCAGGTTGGTCGGGGCACTCGGGCGGGAGTGATAGGAATGAATGTTAAGTTTGCCAATGCCATCCGCATCACGGAAGCCGCCATCGGTAACGATCCCCTCAACGCCACGCTGTGCTAGACGGGTGACAAGGATTGAACCAGCAGATGCCGCACGTGCATCCTTGCGGCTATCCATCACCAGAACATGACCAGCCGGGCATTGTTCAACCGCAATACGCTGCGGATGGTTGGGATCGCGGAACACCTCGATCGGGTTGCGGTCTTCGCGCGCCGGGATGTAACGCAAGGTATAGGCCTGCCCGACCATGTTTTCTTCTTTGGTCGCGACCTGATGCACATTCTGAATGAACTGGTTACGCAGGTTGCGCTTATATAGCGCGGTGCACAGCGAAGCGGTGCTGACTTTCTTGAGCTTGTCGCGTGTCGCACTGCTCAGGACATAATCACTCATATTTCGTCTCCGTGGGTTTGCCCGAGCATTTCTGATCGGGCCGCATCTTGTTGAAAAGCAGTTACGCGATGTCAGTTGGCAACACATCCGCCGGAATGTTCTGATAGCAAACCGGACGCAGGAAGCGACGGATCGCCATCGTGCCCACCGAGGTTGCCCCAAAGTTCGTCGATGCCGGATATGGTCCGCCATGGACCATGGTATCGGATACCTCGACCCCGGTCGGGAAACCGTTGGCCAGAACACGGCCTGCCTTGTGTTCAAGGATCGGCATCAGCGAACGCGCATCGGCGGCATCGCCCGCATCAAGATGCAGTGTGCAGGTCAGCTGGCCTTCAAGCGATTTGG
This sequence comes from Thalassospira sp., assembly GCA_965228275.1. Lineage (GTDB taxonomy): Bacteria > Pseudomonadota > Alphaproteobacteria > Rhodospirillales > Thalassospiraceae > Thalassospira. The sequence continues at coordinate 605,536 of OZ245802.1, forward strand.
CAATCGTGCGCATCTGGGCAACATCAGAAACACGAACGACAAGACCAAGTGGCCCAAAGACCTCTTCACCCAGCTCATGATTGGCAAGCCAGTTATCACCGGTCGTTTCAAACAGATACGGCGTCGCATTGCGAAGATCACATGACGTGGTCAGAACTTCTTTGACACCCGATGTTGCGGCAACGCGTTTCGCTCCGGCGCGATAGGCCTCTGCCATACCATCGGTCAGCATGGTTTGCGCCGCCACACCCGAAAGGGCTTCTTTAGCCGAGGCAACGAATACATCCGCATCCGGCCCATCAATCACAACAGCAATCCCCGGATTGGTGCAGAACTGCCCTGCCCCCATGGTGAGCGATCCAGCCCAACCGGTGCCAAGTGCTTCACCGCGTGCCTTCACCGCATTGGGCAGAAGGAACATCGGATTGACCGAGCCAAGTTCGCCAAAGAACGGGATAGGCTCCGGACGGGACGCACAAAGATCAAACAGCGCACGACCACCACCAAGCGAACCGGTAAAGCCAACCGCCTTGATCATTGGATGCTGCACCAAGCTTTGGCCGACATCACGCTTGCCACCCTGGATCAGGCTAAACACACCCGGATGGATACCGCATTTCTTGATCGCCGCATCAATGGCCTGCGCAACAATCTCACCCGTTCCCGGATGCGCTGAATGGCCCTTGACCACGACCGGGCAACCAGCCGCCAGTGCGGATGCGGTATCACCACCCGCAACCGAAAATGCCAGCGGGAAGTTTGACGCGCCAAACACAGCCACCGGGCCAATCGGACGCTGCATCAAGCGCAGGTCCGGGCGTGGCAGTGGGGCGCGATCCGGAAGGGCCTCGTCATAACGACGATCCAGATAAGCGCCATCAAGAATGTGGCTGGCAAACAGACGAAGCTGCCCAACCGTACGACCGCGCTCACCCTGAAGGCGGGCTTCGGGCAAGCCGGTTTCCTGCGTACCGATTTCGGTGATTTCATCACCACGCGCATCGATTTCATCGGCAATGGTGTTGATGAATTTCGCGCGTTCTTCACGGGTCGAATAGCCGAAGCTCCAAAACGCTTCTTCGGCGGCTTTGGCAGCTTGATCAACCAGTGCAGGCGTTCCGACCGGGAAGGTATTGGCCGGGCCGTGAGCGGGTTCGGACTGGAAGGTCTGATCGCTTGCGACCCACTCGCCAGCAATCAGATGTTTTCCTGTCAGGGTATAGGACATAGGTGCCTCCTTGGTGCGGCGGGGCCGCTTATTTTACAAGATTGTTTTCGCGCATGAAGCCAACCAGCTTGGCATGCTGCGTATCGGTCAGTGGCCAAGCAGATGGCGGGCGCGTCGCACCACAATCATCACCCAGCAATTTCAGTGCGGCTTTCACACCGGTCACGTTCGTTCCGTTCATTTCCTCAGCACGGACTTCTTCAAAGGCACTCATATCGCCAATCAATTGGCGTGCCTTGGCATAGTCACCAGCTTCAAGAGCTGCGTGGATCGCCATGGAGCGTTCCGGCCAGACATTGATCAGGCCCGATGTAAAACCACGTGCACCAACCGCATAAAATGCCGGCGCCCATGTTTCTGCCAACCCGCCGACCCAGACGATATCCGGATCACAGGCATTGATTGCCTCGGACAGTTTCATCGCATTTGGCGTTGCCCATTTAACACCAGCAACACCTTCGATGGCGCATAGGTCGGCAATCGCCTTGGTACCAATGGTGTCATTGCGCAGATACAACATCATGGGAAGACCACCCGATGCATCGGCAATGCGTTTGATATATTCAACAACACCACGCGGGGCGACGAAGGGATCTGGCGGCTGATGGATCATAAGCGCCTCTGCCCCGGCTTCTGCCGATGCCTTGGCGAGCGCACAGGCATCGCGCACACCACGACCAATCCCGGCCAACATCGGTGCGCGACCATCAAGCATCTCGGCAACAGATTTTGCCATGGTGATGGCTTCGTCTGTGGTCAGTGCATAAAACTCGCCTGTATTGCCATTCACGACCGGGAAATGCACTCCGGCAGTCAGCGCACGATCAATGATCGGCTTGAGCTTGGCGGGGGCAAGATCACCGTTTTCGTCATAGGGCGTGACAAGGATGCCCGAAATTCCCGACAGCACGCCGCGCAGATCGGATTTGGAAAGTGCCATGGATCAATATCCCTGAATGCTGCGGGTCACGGGGCGCATTCCACCCCGGACCCTGGTTCTTATCGGTATCTTTGACTTAGAAGATGTCTGGTTCGCCTGCGGTCTCGCCAAATTCCGGCGAAAGGAAATCAAAGTCGCAGCCTTCGTTGGCCTGGGTGACATGCTTGCCAAACATCCAGCCATATCCACGCTGATAGCGGGGTTCGGGCTGAACCCAGGCGGCACGACGGCGTTCGAGTTCCGCGTCGTCAACCAGCATGTCCAGACAACGGTTATCGAGATCAAGTTTGACGATATCGCCGGTCTTAAGCAGTGCCAGCGGACCACCAATGTAGCTTTCCGGTGCGACGTGAAGCACACAGGCGCCATAAGATGTGCCAGACATACGCGCATCCGAAATACGCAACATGTCACGATGACCTTGTTTGATCAGCGCTTTGGGGATCGGAAGCATGCCCCATTCCGGGAAGCCCGGCCCACCAAGCGGCCCCGCATTACGCAGAACCATCACGTGATCTGGCGTGATTTCGAGGTTTTCGTCATCCACCGCCTTTTTCATTTCCGGATAGCTGTCAAAGACAAGTGCCGGGCCCTGATGGTTGCGGAATTTCTCGTCACAGGCAGCAGGCTTGATCACAGCCCCGTCCGGGCACAGGTTCCCGCGCAGAACCGCAAGCGATCCTTCATGATAAACCGGATTTGAAAGCGGGCGGATGACATCATCATTATAAACCACCGCGCCTTCGAGTGTTTCGGCAAGGGTTTTGCCGGTCACGGTCGTTACAGACGTATCAAGCTTGTCACCCAACTGCGCCATAAGAGCACGCAGGCCACCGGCATAGAAGAAATCTTCCATCAGGTAATCGCCTTTGCCCGACGGGCGGATATTGGCGATCAGCGGTGTGGTACGGCCCAGCGCATCAAGATCATCAAGGGTAATCTTGATGCCTGCGCGACGCGCCATGGCCAGCAAGTGGACAACAGCGTTGGTCGAACAGCCGGTCGCCATTGCAACAACGGCAGAGTTCCGAACCGATTCCGGGGTGACGATCTTGTTCGGGGTCAAATCTTCCCAGACCATATCAACGATGCGGCGACCACATTGGGTCGACATGCGCATGTGACCGGCATCCGGTGCAGGGATCGAAGACGCACCAGGAAGGCAAAGCCCCATTGCCTCGGCAATGGCGGTCATGGTCGAAGCGGTTCCCATGGTCATGCAGTGACCGTATGAACGGGCAATACCGCCTTCAACACCAACCCATTCTTCGTCACTGATGTTACCAGCGCGGCGTTCGTCCCAGTATTTCCAGGCATCCGAACCCGATCCAAGGATCTTGCCGGCATAGTTGCCGCGCAACATCGGACCAGCCGGCAGATAGATCATTGGCACACCAGCCGAAAGCGCCCCCATAACAAGGCCCGGCGTGGTTTTATCGCAACCGCCCATCAGAACCACGCCGTCAAGTGGGTGAGAACGGATCATTTCCTCGGTCTCCATCGCAAGCAGGTTGCGATAAAGCATCGAGGTCGGTTTGGTGAAGGATTCGTCGACGGAAATAGTCGGCAGCTCGACCGGGAAACCACCCGACTGATGCACGCCCTTTTTGACGTCAGCCGCACGCTCACGGAAATGCAGGTGGCACGGGTTGATCTCCGACCAGGTATTCAGGATGCCGATCACCGGACGCCCCGTCCAATCTTCGGGATCAAGGCCCATCTGCATCAAACGCGAACGATGCCCGAACGAACGAAGATCATCAGGCGCGAACCAACGCGCACTTCTCAAATCTTCTGCGGACTTTTTAATTTTGTCGGACATGACGTCTCTCCCGTCGTTCGGCCCCGCCAATCTGTCACACGACATAAGATCAAGGGACCTGTAGTTTTTTGATCGATGTTTTATGTATGCGCATACATAGACAGGATGTCAAGCATCCTTACAAGCAGCACAGCATGATTTTCTCTACGCAAAATGACTTACGGATTCAACAATTGACAGGCTTTGAAACAAGATGTATCAAAATATGTATGCGCATACATAACGCTTGTTAGTTTACAAGCTGAATAACAACAAGAACAAGCAACACCAACGCCTTAAGGGAACCACACCTTGGGGATACCGGGGACACCCCCATATTCAGGAATACGTCATTCGGGAGGAATCTTATGACCGGACTCTTTAAAACCATCGCCGCCGCTGCTGGCTTTGCTGCCATGGTTGCTTCGCCTGTTCTCGCCTCTGCTGCTGATCTGCCTAGCAACATCCGCCTTGTCATCGGTTCAAAATCAACCGGTGGCGACACCTATCAGAACAGCGCGATTGTCGCCGAGGCGCTCGCCAAGAAGCTCGACATTAATGTTAAGGTCGATGCTGTTGGTTCGAGCGAAGCTTTCAAGGCGCTGCAGCGCGACTCACGCGGCACCACCATCATGATCTTCCATGATCAGTCCTATCTCGGGAACCTGTATGGTGTTCGCGGCTATGACGATATCTTTGAAAACTACATCGTCGGCCCGACCGTTGCGATCAACCCGGGCAACGCGTACCTCGTGCCGAAAAACTCGCCGATGCAGTCAATGGAAGACGTCTTTGCTGCGGCAGCCGCTGGTCAGCGCGTTCGCGTTGCCATTCAGGCAGGTGGCGTTTCCGAGATTGGCTTCTCGGCCATGAAAAACGCAGCCCGTGTGATGAACCCGGGTTCGGAAGCCAACATCGTTCCGGTCAATACCGGCTCCCAGGCTGACAAAAACCAGCTGATGTTTGATGGTCAGGCTGACGTCATCAACGGTTCGGTTCAGGCAAACGAACAGTTTACCCAGTTGGCTGCAGAAGATCAGAAAGCAATGCGCTTCATCTGGTTGACCGCACGTGAAGAAACCATCGAACAGGCAAACCCGGAAGGCATGGGCGACACCACCCGTGACGAACTTCTGGCCTTCACCACTCCGAATGTCAGCGTCACCCTTGATGGATCAAGTGACTTCACCTTCGACAAGGAATTCTTCTTCCTGTTCAACAAGGACATGGATGCAGAACAGATTGCGGCAATCGACACCGCGCTGAAGGAAGTCTATGACGCGGGCGACATCCAGAAAACCCAGAAAGCGTCCTTCTTCATTCCGAACTACAAGCCGCAGGCTGAAGCTTCGGCTTACCTGAAGGCAAAACGCGATCAGTACCGTCAGGTTATTGACTCCATCGCGACCAACTAATCATGGCTTTGGCCCGGCGTTGGTTCGCCGGGCCATCCTTGCCTGATCTGGTGGCTTTATGCGCCCCGCCAGCCAATCCCGCTAAAAATACCCCGATCCGATTTTCATTGTGCTTGGAAATCAGTACCATGGGGATAAAACAGGCACATATCGGAGGCGTCCCATGTCGTTTGACTCCCCCTTTCATGTGACGGTTGATTTCAGCTCGTCACATCTGATTTTCCCAACGATTATCGCCGTAATCCTTGGCATTCTGTTCATCTCGATCCTGATCACACGCGGCAGCACCATTTTGGCGACGGTTACCAATGGCACATGGTGGCCTGCGGGCATCGACCATGTTCGCTTTTTTGGTACGCTGGCTTTGACCATGGTCTACTTCCTTGCCATGCCAAGTGTCGGCGATATTTTCCCCAATACCGGACTTGGGTTCTATCTGTGCTCGATCCCGTATCTGTTCGCGCTAAGCACGCTGTTCTTGCATGAACGCAGCCGTCGAACCCTTACGATCGCAGGCGCCAATGCGCTGATCGCACCAAGTGTCGTCTGGTACATCCTGTCCGAACTTTTCAACATCTCGCTGCCTTAAGGCCCCGCAACGGGCGCCATTGGCGCGGATTGAGCCAAGAGATTTGTTATGGAACTTCTATCCATTCTTACCCCGCTGTTTTTCGGACTGGTTGCCGCTGGCACCGTGATCGGCATTATTTTTGGGGCCATTCCGGGCATGACCGCGACCATGGCGGTTGCTGTCTGTTTGCCGCTGACCTATTCGCTGGGACTTGAAAATGGTCTGGCACTTTTGCTGGGTCTTTATGTTGGCGGGATTTCCGGCGGCCTTGTTCCGGCCATCCTTTTAAACATTCCGGGCACCCCATCATCGATCACGACCACGCTCGACGGGTACCCGATGACCCAGAATGGCGAAGGCGAACGCGCGCTTAAGATCGGCATTACATCGTCACTGGTTGGCGGCCTGATCAGCCTTGCAGCGCTTTACCTGTTCGCCCCGGCATTGGCCGACTTTGCCATCAAGTTTTCCTATATCGAGAAGTTCCTGATCATCTTCTTTGCACTGACCGTGATGGCAGCCCTTTCAAGCAGCCTTCTGATTGGGATATTCAGCGGATTTTTGGGCATCTTCATCAGCCTGATCGGCGCTTATGACATTTCGCGCGGCGGCAATGGCGAGCTGCGTTTGGTTCCGGAATTTCTGGAATACTATCTTGAAAGCGGCTTTTCGCTTTTGCCGGTTCTGATCGGCCTGTTTGGCTTGGCGACCATCCTGATTGACGCCGAACGAGGCATGAAAGATGAAAAGGGCCTGTCGAAGGTCAAGATCGGCGGTGCGCCGTTCAAGCTTTCGGTGTTCAAAGGCCAATTCATTAACCTGATCCGCTCGTCATCGATTGGCACCTTTGTTGGCATCTTGCCCGGTGTCGGCGGCAGTGCCGCGTCCATTCTGGCCTATAGCCAGGAAAAGAACTTTTCCAAGAACCCGGAAAAGTTCGGCAAGGGTGCGCCTGCTGGCGTGATTGCATCGGAAAGTGCCAATAACGGCCTGACGGGTGGCGCGCTGGTGCCACTCCTGTCGCTTGGTATTCCGGGCGATTCAACCACCGCCATTCTGATCGGTGCCTTTACCCTTCAGGGTATTCAGGTTGGCCCGCTGTTTATCGGCAACAACCCGATTACCTGGGATGCGATGATCATTGCCATGCTTGTGGCCAATGTCGTGATGTTCCTTGTCATGGTGCTTGCGATCCGTCATCTGGCCAAGGTGGTCACGGTTCCGAAAAACATCTTGTTCCCGATCATCCTGATGATGTGCGTGGTTGGCGCGTATACGATCAATTACGGGGTAATGTTCGATGTCTGGACGCTTTTGATCTTTGGCCTGTTTGGCTACCTCGCCCACAAGATCGGGCTTGAGATCGCCCCCTTTATCATCGGCTTTATCCTGGGTCCGTCGGCTGAAATCTATTTCGTCAAAAGTCTGGAATCCTTTGGCACGTTTTCGATCTTCTTTACCAAAAGCTGGATCGCGGTGCTGCTATGGGTCCTGATTGTGATTTCGATCGCGTTTTCCATCTCGGTCGCGCGCAAGAAAAAACGCATGAGCGAAGGATCCGACCAGTAACCCGAAAGACCGAACACCGCCGGGCAAGAAGCAGCAATCCTCTCCCTGTATTGTAAAGTGGTCCCCACCCTGGCCACGCTTCTTGCCCCCCTTATTTTGCTGATGTAATGTCCGAAACAGACTGATATTGGCCGACTTTGCGCCACAACACCGCCGGGCAATTGATTGTCAGGTCACCAGATCAAGAGACAAAAGCACTTGTCATCCATTGCGAAAAACAGCGATCCGATCACCGCAGCCGAGATCAAAAGCGGTACTGTCACGATGGAGACAGTGGGTCGTATCGCGGGTGTCTCGCAAGTTACGGTCTCACGTGCGCTTAATGATCCCAAAAAGGTCTCGGCCAAGACGCTGCAACGTATTCAGGATGCCATCGAGCTGACCGGGTATGTTCCCAACATGGTTGCAGGTGCGCTGGCATCAAAGCGCAGCAAGCTTATCGCCGCCCTCGTGCCATCGATCACGAACGTGATCTATTCCGACATGATGCAGAACTTCATCGATGTCATTCGCGGATCGGGCTATCACGTTTTGATGGCCGAAACCGGCTTTTCACAAGATGAAGAACAAGCTGTTGTCTCCACCATGCTCAGCCGCCGGCCCGATGGCATCCTTTTGACCGGCATCCATCACTCTGCAGGCTGCAAACGTATGCTTCTTGGCGCTGGTATTCCGGTGATTGAGGTTTGGGACATTACCGAAAACCCGCTTGATGTTTGCATCGGCTTTTCGCACATCAAAACCGGTGAAGAAATGGCGCGCTATGCGGTCAAAAAGGGTTATGACAAGGCGCTTATCGTCTCAGCTGGCGATGAACGCGCAGTCCGTCGTAAAGACGCCTTTGCCGCGCAATTCACCCAACTGACGGGAAATGCACCGATTGAGGTTCTGTATGAAGCAGGAGCAACGATTGAGCGCGGACGCAATGGCCTGACGTCAGGACTGGAAAAGGGTTTTAAGAACGGCATTATCATGTGCAGCTCGGACCTTCTGGCCCACGGCATCCTGATCGAAGCGCAGGTACGTGGTCTTCGCGTCCCCGAAGACATGGCCGTGCTTGGTTTTGGTAATCAGGATTTTTCGCCCTTCACCCTGCCCGCTCTGACAACGGTGCAGGTCGACCGGCCGCACCTTGGCCAACAAGCGGCAGAGGCATTGGTGGCCCGGATTGAAAACCGGCCACTTCCGACAAATACAATCGATATCGGATTTGAGATTATCGAACGCGCATCGACCTGATCAGATCAATCAGGCAAAGCGGCGAAACAGCCCACGACGTTCCCGGCAAATCATGGTTAGCCCTGCCTGACGGGCCAGATTGACCGCAGTTAAGGTCGGACCGGACAAGGTCACAAGCCCGCCAACGCCACATTGCACCGTCTTGGTAACGATTTCATAAGAACAGCGGCTGGTCATCAGAACAAAGCCACCTTCTGTATCAATGCCTTCGCGCGCAACGGCACCCAGCACCTTATCAAGTGCGTTATGACGGCCGATATCTTCGCGGACCAGTTTGATATCCCCGGTCGCATCGACAAAGGCGCTGGCATGCAAAAGCCCACCGCCTTCACGGTTGCGCGTTTGCCGGGCGGGCAATTCATCAATCGCGCGCAGGACGACATCTTGCGCCATGTTTGACGGGGTGACTTTGCCGATTTTATCCATTGCCACAGCCTCAAGCGATTGCACACCACACAGGCCGCAGCCAGATCGACCTTCAAGCGTGCGTTTCTTATCATCAAGACGATCAAAAACATCATCATGAAGGTCGGCTTCAATCACATAGCCCTGAAGGGTTTTGCGCACATCGCGCAACGTGATTTGCGAAACATCATCGACAATTCCCTCAGACAGGGAAAAGCCGATCATGAAGTCTTCCAGATCATGGGGGGATACCATCATCACCGCATGCGACTGCCCATTAAACGTCAATGCAGCCGGGACTTCCGGCTGCAAGGTAATGGGTGCATCATCATTGCCATCATCGCGCGATACGGCACGTGCCATATCAAAATCACGGCCATCAAGGATGCGGTTCTCAGATGGTTTGGGCGTCATGCGGTTTCTTTGACCTTGCGGATCGACGGGGCTGCTTCGATCACCAGCGGATGAAAACCATCATGGCCAGCTGCGATCATGTCAAACAGCTGCTTGCGCATGCGCGGTTCCCAGAAATCGCTGATATGACCGGCAACACCCGATACCCCTTCATTATGGGGTTGGGATTTGAAAAAGGTCGCGATCTGATTAGCCATATAGACAAGCTTGTCAGGTGCCATTGCTGTTCACTCTTTGGCTGTAACTTTTCAGGTAAAGGAGGTGCCAGACATCATGCCAAGGGAGTATAGCACAATGTCTGGCAGGGCATCCTATTCGGCGGCATCCACGCGCGGCTTGATCCGGCGCGACATTTCCGCCTGACGATCATATTCCACCTGCCATTCGGACGGACCGTTGCTGGGTGAAACCTGCACTGCCGTCACCTTATATTCCGGACAGTTGGTTGCCCAGTCCGTGTAATCGGTGGTGATGACGTTGGCCTGCGTGCCCGGATGGTGGAAAGTGGTGTAAACCACACCCGGTGCCACACGATCGGTGATGGTAGCACGAAGGGATGTTTCACCTGATCGGGATGCAAGACGGATCCAGTCACCTTCGCGAATGCCACGTTGTTCGGCATCATGCGGATGGATTTCCAGAAGGTCTTCTTTATGCCAGGCGGTGTTTTCCGTACGGCGTGTCTGCGCCCCCACATTATACTGACTAAGGATACGCCCCGTCGTCAGAAGAAGCGGGAAGCGCGGACCGGTCCGTTCGTCGGTCGCAACATATTCGGTAACAACGAACTTGCCCTTACCACGGACAAAGCCATCAATATGCATGACCGGCGTGCCAAGCGGTGCCTTGTCATTACATGGCCATTGAACCGAACCTTCACGCTCGAGCAGGTCATAGCTGACATTGGTGAAGCTTGGCGTCGTCTTGGCGATTTCAGCCATGATCTGTGACGGGTGGGTGTAGTTCCAGTCAAGGCCCATCGCACGTGCCAGGTTCTGGGTGACTTCCCAATCGGCAAAGCCATTCAGCGGCGTCATCACCTTGCGAACACGGTTGATACGGCGTTCGGCGTTGGTGAATGTTCCATCCTTTTCAAGGAAGGTCGAACCGGGCAGGAACACATGCGCGTAGTTCGCCGTCTCGTTTAAGAACAGGTCATGGACGACCACGCATTCCATCGCCGCCAGACCGGCTGCAACATGTTTGGTATCCGGGTCTGACTGAAGAATGTCTTCGCCCTGAATATAGATGCCCTTGAAAGTACCTTCGACAGCAGCATCGAGCATATTGGGGATACGAAGGCCCGGTTCGTCATCAAGTTTGACGCCCCAGATATCTTCAAAGATATCGCGCGATGCGCTGTCCTGAATGTGGCGATAGCCCGGAAGCTCATGCGGGAACGATCCCATATCGCATGAACCCTGAACGTTGTTCTGACCACGCAGCGGGTTCACGCCAACGCCCGGACGACCAATATTGCCGGTCGCCATGGCAAGGTTGGCAATCGCCATAACCGTGGTGGACCCCTGTGAGTGCTCCGTCACACCAAGACCGTAATAGATCGCACCATTACCGCCGGTGGCAAAGGCACGTGCGGCCTTGCGCATGGTTTCCCCGTCCACACCGATCATATCGGCAATGGCTTCGGGGCTGTGTTTCGGATCAGACACAAAGGTTGCCCAATCCTGGAACTCGTCCCAGTCGCAACGTTCACGTACGAACGCCTCGTCAAACAGGCCTTCGGTCACGATAACGTGGGCAAGCGACGTCAGAACAGCAACGTTGGTGCCCGGACGAAGGGCGATATGTGCAACCGCTTCGATATGCGGGGAACGCACCAGATCAATCCGGCGCGGATCGATCACGATAAGTTTCGCACCTTGGCGCAGACGCTTTTTCAGGCGCGATGCAAACACCGGATGGCCATCGGTCGGGTTGGCCCCGATCAGGATGACGACATCGGTGTGTTCGACAGAATCAAAGTCCTGCGTCCCGGCCGAAGTACCAAAGGTGGTTTTAAGACCATAACCGGTCGGGGAATGGCAAACACGTGCGCAGGTATCGACGTTGTTATTGCCAAAACCGGCACGGATCAGTTTCTGAACAAGGAAGGTTTCCTCGTTCGTGCAACGAGACGAGGTAATCCCGCCCAATGCACCCTTGCCGTACTTGGCCTGAATGCCTTTGAAATTGTCAGCGGTGAAGCGAAGTGCTTCTTCCCAGCTGACTTCCTGCCAGGGGTCTTCGACATTTTCGCGGATCATCGGATTCAGGATGCGGTCCTTGTGATTGGCATAGCCATAGGCAAAGCGCCCCTTCACACAGGAATGACCCCGGTTGGCCTTACCGTCCTTATAGGGCACCATGCGGACCAGTTCTTCGCCGCGCATTTCCGCCTTAAACGAGCAGCCGACCCCGCAATAAGCGCAAGTGGTAACGACGGAATGTTCCGGCTGACCGATTTCAATAACCGACTTTTCCTGAAGCGTTGCGGTCGGACAGGCCTGCACACAGGCACCGCACGACACGCATTCGGAATCAAGGAAGTCTTCATGCATGCCAGGTGACACGCGGGATTCAAACCCACGACCTTCGATGGTCAGGGCAAAGGTGCCCTGCACTTCTTCACAGGCACGGACACAGCGCGAACAGACGATGCATTTGGACGGGTCATAGGTGAAATACGGGTTGGTTTCATCCTTTGCCATGTAGCGCGGATTTTCTTCCCCGTTCTGGCGGACCTCAACATGGTTACCGCCTTCATAACCATAACGCACGTCACGCAGGCCAACCGCACCGGCCATGTCCTGCAATTCGCAATCGCCGTTGGCCGCACAGGTAAGGCAATCAAGCGGATGGTCAGAGATATAAAGCTCCATCACTCCTTTGCGGATTTTCTTAAGCCGTTCGGTCTGAGTGCGAACAACCATCCCGTCCATCGCAGGCGTGGTGCAAGATGCCGGCGTGCCGTTGCGGCCTTCGACTTCCACCAGACACAGGCGGCAGGATCCGAACGCATCGACCATATCGGTCGCACAGAGTTTCGGGACCTGAATGCCCGCCTCCATCGAGGCACGCATGACAGATGTCCCTTCGGGCACCGTCACATCCTTGCCATCAATGGTCAGGGTGACAGTCTTTTCTGAATTCTTCGCGGGGGTTCCGTAGTCGACTTCTTTGATCAAGGACATCGTTTCACTCCGCAGCTATATCAAGCGCGCGTGGCTTGAAATCATCAGGGAAATGGGTCAGTGCGCTCATCACCGGATAAGGCGTAAAGCCGCCCAATGCGCACAGCGATCCGAACTTCATGGTCTCACAAAGATCGGTCAGCAATTCGATCTGCAATTCGGGGTCTTCACCGCGTTCAAGCTTGTCGACAACTTCGGTGCCCCGGATTGAACCGATGCGGCATGGCGTGCATTTGCCACACGACTCAATCGCGCAGAATTCCATGGCAAAGCGCGCCTGCTTCATCATGTCGACGGTGTCATCGAACACGACCACACCGGCATGACCAATCAGACCGTCACGCTTGGCGAATTCTTCGTAATCAAAGGGCGTATCAAACAGTTCCTTGGGGAAATAGGCCCCCAACGGACCGCCAACCTGAACCGCCTTGATCGGACGTCCGGTTGCTGTGCCACCGCCGATCTGCTCAACGATTTCACCCAGCGTCAAACCAAAGCCAACCTCATAAAGGCCACCATGTTTAACGTTGCCAGCAATCTGGATCGGGATGGTGCCACGCGAACGGCCCATGCCAAAATCGCGGTAATATTCCGAACCCTTTTCGAGGATCACCGGAACCGAGCACAACGAAATCACGTTGTTCACAACCGTCGGGCGGCCCATGAAGCCTTCAAGTGCTGGAAGTGGCGGCTTGGCGCGGACAACACCACGCTTGCCTTCCATACTGTTGAGAAGCGATGTTTCCTCGCCACAGACATAGGCGCCCGCGCCCATGCGAACTTCCATATCAAACGCCTTGCCAGATCCAAGGACGTTATCGCCCAAAACACCGGCAGCACGGGCAACTTCGATCGCCTCGTTCATGATGCGGATGGCATCGGGATATTCCGAACGGGTATAGACATAACCCTTGGTCGCACCGGTCGCGAGGCCCGCAATGATCATGCCTTCGATCAGAACAAACGGCTCACCTTCCATGATCATGCGATCGGCGAACGTGCCGCTATCGCCTTCATCGGCGTTACAAACGATGTATTTCTGATCGGCGTTTGCTTCGCGAACCGTGTTCCATTTAATGCCGGTCGGGAAACCGGCACCACCGCGGCCGCGAAGGCCACTGTCGGTAACAGCCTTAACGATTTCCGCATCCGACATCTTAAGCGCGTTTTCAAGCCCGGTCAGACCATCATGGGCGCGGTAATCCTCAAGCGACACCGGGTCAATGAACCCGCACCGCTGGAAGGTCAAACGCGACTGGCTTTTCAGGAACGGGATATCCTGGGTCTTGCCCAGATAAAGCGGATGTTCCCCGCCGGTCAGGAAATCAGACGCAAACAACGCATCGATATCATCGGTGGTCACCGGGCCATAGGCCACACGACCGCGCGGCGTTTCGACCTCGACCATCGGTTCGAGCCAATACATGCCAAACGAACCATTGCGCACGAGCTTGATATCAGCCCCGGCAGATGATGCCTTTTGCGCGATGGCGGCTGCGACGTCATCGGCACCAAGTGCGACGGCACCGGAATCAAGTGGTACGTAAACCTTGATGCTCATGATCCCACCTTTGCCAAAATGCGATCGGCACTGACGCGGCCAACAACCTTGCCATCAATCATCGCGGCCGGTGCACAGGCACAAAGGCCAAGGCAAAAGACCGGTTCAAGGGTGACTTTGCGATCCGCTGTGGTTTGCGACCAGTCAACATTGAGATGACGGCGCACCTGTTCCCCAAGCGCATCTGCGCCCATGGCCTGACAAGCTTCGGCGCGGCAAATCTTGACGACGTGCTTGCCTGCCTTTTCCTTGCGGAAATCGTGATAGAAGCTTGCAACCCCATGGACCTCTGCCCGGCTGAGATTAAGTTTCTTGGCGATGGTCTGAAGCGCACCTTCGGGGATATGGCCAAATTCTTCCTGCACCTCGTGCAGGATTGGCAATAGCGGCCCTTCCAACGTGATCAACTGATCACAAATGGCGGCGACGCGGACGTTTTGGTCCTCGGTCGTTTCCGACATGCAAGCCTCTCTCTCAAGCATGTTGAACATGTATTTATTATTGTTGACAGTTTCGGGCATCTGGCCCGTCTGTTCAATAAAGCCATCCCGTTACGCGATAGCGAAAACCTATCAAACGGTTTGCAGCTCGGAAATTCGGGCGGCTTCTTTCAAAAGCGCTGAAACCACTGGGGTTGCAGGCTCCCGTTTTGCGGCAATCAAGCCCACCATGTGGCTGGCATCCGGTTCAATGATCGGAATGGATTTGACCCGATCGCGCATGCCAAAACTTTCGACCATTTTTTCGGGCATGATGCTGGCCCAATTGCCGGTCTGAACATGGCTGAACAGGGCAATCATGGAGTCACTTTCCAAGGTCGCACTGACCTTTGCCCCGGCTGCATCAAGATGCTGATCAATGATGCGTCGGTTCTGCATATCCGGTGTCAAAAGACACAAGGGCAGCTTCGCCGTTTCATGCCAGGTGATCGCGTTTTGATCGCCCAATTCGTCCAGATTTGACGTCACCAGATGATACCGTTCGCGATAAAGCGGGATCGATGTCACCCGGCCAAGCGGTTCATTGTCCAGATACGTGATCCCGGCATCAATTTGAAGATCATCCAGTAATGCCTGAATTTCCGTCGAGGTCCGCGACAGGATGGCAAAGCTGACATCCGGGTGCTTTTCGCGAAACGGGGTGGTTAATTCATGCACCATCGAAAGCGCCGTCGGGATAACGGCAATTTGCACCTGTCCGGTCAGGCCAAACCGCATTGCGCGCATTTCATCACGCATGGACCGCGTGCTGCCGACAATGTGACGCGCCCATTCCAGAACACGTTCACCTTCGGGCGTCAGCCCCTGATAGCGTGATCCGCGTTTTACCAGAACCACGCCAAGATGGTCTTCAAGCTGGCGCAAAGCACTGGACAGCGTTGGCTGTGTCACACCGCATTCTTCTGCGGCGTGGCCAAAATGCTGCTCACGAGCAAGCACCATAAACATTTCGAGCTTATCGATCATTTTATATCCGGCATGGCGTCTGGCATCACATTGATTGGATGCACGTTTTTGTGGATGAACACCGAAAGCGCTGGGCGGCATCCTGATTGCAGGATAACCGATTACCCCTACGGGCTTAAAGGTTATTCCTGCAACAGAACGCGGATCCGGATCGGATGAACGGAACCCGGACCCAAGACATGACCGTACATGACTGTGCCAATCATGCCCCACATGGCTAACGGACAGACATCGTCAGCCAATCGGGCGTCGATCACAGGGGTGCGGTGATCGACGCCCATGGTCGCTTACGCTTCGGACGTTGCTTCGCGTCCGGTTGCGCCAACACCACTTTCCTTGGTTTCCATGTAGTGCTTTTCGTCAATCGGACGGACCATCTTATTGGCAATCAGTGCAATCGCCAGAAGAGCCGCCATGGCATACATGGTGGTGTTATAAAGGCTTGAAGTCGGATCAACCGTCCCTGCCGGCGCAATTTCCATCAGACGCCCGATGGTAACGGTTTTGGCTGCGACCAGCTGATCAAGCTGTTCGATGCCCGCACCAAATTTCGCCTGGAAGGCTGCCGGATCGACCTTTGCTGCCAGATCCTTGATCGAATTGGCGACCGAGGTCTGACGCAACTGGGTGATTGCCAACGGACCAAGCACACCAGCGGTACTCCAGGCCGTCAGAAGACGCCCATGGATACCACCGACATATTTGGTACCAAAAATATCCGCCAGATATGCCGGGATGGTCGCAAAGCCACCGCCATACATCGTGAAGATGATCATGGTTGCGGCATAGAACATCACCAGATAGGTCACAGCCGGGTTAATGCTGACCTGTTCTGCGGCAAACGGGATCGACAGATAAAGCGCAATGCCCAGAATGAAGAAGCAGTAATAGGTATTCTTGCGCCCGATATAATCCGACATGGATGCCCAGAAGAACCGGCCACACATGTTAAAGACCGAAATCATGAACACATAGGTCGCGGCAAAGGCGGAATTCACAACAAGCGGCAAGGTCGTACCAAAGATTTCCGACATCATGGTTTTGGCAACGCCAATCACCCCGATGCCCGCCGTCACGTTAAAGCACAGAACAATCCACAGCAGATAGAATTGCGGGGTTTTCAGTGCCTGATCGATATGGACGTTTTTCTGGGTGATCATGCGCTTGGACGCGGTATCCGCAGTCGGCGGCGTCCAGCCTTTTGGCAACCAGCCTTCGCGCGGAACGCGATAGGAGAACGCCGCAATTATCATGACGATGAAATAGACAACACCAAGCGTGAAGAAGGTCGATGCCGCACCGGTATTACCCGTACCCGCAATATAAACGCCTTCTTCGATCGGAACCGGGGCGGATGCCACCTGTGCGGCGCCAGCAACAACGACCTCAACCATCTGTCCGCCGACTTCGGCCATGCGCTTGCCACCTTCGGTAACAAGGTTCACGGCACTTTCCGGACCAAGATATTCAGGAACTTTATAGAATGCCGACAGCAGGCCTTCCTTGATCGGGGTTGCGATCATCGCACCACCGCCAAAGCCCATAATTGCCATGCCTGTCGCCATACCGCGCCGGTCCGGGAACCAGCGGATCAGGGTTGATACCGGTGAAACATAGCCAAGCCCAAGCCCGGCCCCACCAAGCACGCCATAGCCAAGATAAACCAGCCACAATTGATGGGTCGCAATCCCGACCCCGCCAACGATGAAACCACCGCCCCAGCAGAATGCGGCAACCACACCAACCATGCGCGGGCCGACTTCTTCAAGCCACTTGCCGCCAAATGCCGCGGCCAAGCCCAGCACCACAATTGCGACCGAAAAAATCCAGACAACAGATTGCAGGCCCCAGTCACCGGAGCTTGCGGCAACCACACCGAATTCCTTGATCAATGGTGGGTTAAAGATACTCCAGGCATAGACAGAGCCGATGCAAAGATGAATGGCGATGGATGCTGGTGGAACTTTCCAGCGATTGAAATCGTCGCCAGCGACGATGTGTTCTTTCTTTAGCTTGTCAAACATGACGTTGTTTCCTCCCGGTATTATGATTTTCATGCCCTTCCCCGTCGCACTTTTTGGTCATGGTGCAGGGCAAACGCGGTTCGTTCCGGAATTCACAACGTGGCAATCATCGTGCCACAGCGTCACTTGCAAAGCTTTCTGTCACTTTTCAAAAGTAAAAGGCGATACTGCAGCGCACGCGCATAGACAAAATGTCCAACCATGAAATGCACGCAACACGCGCATATGGACAAAATGTCCACTCGCATTTGCAGCATTTATCTGCGGAATTTCTTGGCGGCTTTAATCGGCTTCGGGCAACCAGATGGTGAATTCAGTGCCTTCGCCGGGCGTGCTTTTCACATCCATAAAGCCACCTTGGCGATCAATCAGTGTCTTGGTAATGGATAGACCAAGACCAGTCCCTTCGCGGCGTTTGGTCGTGTAGAACGGGTCGAAAATACGATCGAGAACATCCTTCTCCATGCCCGTTCCCGTGTCATGGACGGTTATAAGCACACCGGGCTTTTCATCGCGCACATCATCAACATCAATCAGGGTCAAGGTCCCCAGATCAGGCATGGCGTGAAGAGCATTGACCATCAGATTGACCAGAACTTGCTGAAGCTCTGTACGGTTCATCAGGATCAGTCTGGTCGATTTATGATCGCGGATGACCTTGATGTCTGCCCGCCCCAGCAAGTGGGCAACAAGGGGCATGCAATCTTCGATCACTTCGGCAACGCTGTGGCGTTCGACAAAACCTGCATATTCCTCTGGCTTGGCGAATTGCAGAAGTTTGGTCACGATCAGATTGATGCGATTGACTTGCTCGTCAATCAGGCGGAATTCGGTTTCACCCAGATAGGCATGCTCGCCCAATAGATCGCGCAACACATCGAGATTACCCTGAAGGACTGCGACGGGATTGTTGATCTCATGCGCGACACCCGCTGTGATTTCACCAATCGCTGCGAGCTTTTCTGACATGATCAATTGCCGGGTGGTTTCTTCAAGCGCGCGGTTGGCTTCGCGCAATTCACTGGTGCGGGCGTCAACACGGGCATTGAGCTGATCATTCCAGGCGCGCAGGCGCTTATCACGTTCCTGCACCTGATCGAGAAGATCATCGAGATGATCCGCCACCAGCGTGATTTCATCCTGCACCCGATCGATATTGGTACGCGCGGAATAATCCCCGCTTTCGACACGCGCAATGGTGTTGGTCATCTTTTCAAGCGGTTTGAAAATGCCGCGCGCCCAACGCAGAAACAGTGGCACCGACAGGATGGCGACAAACAGGAAAGCACCAACCAGGATCAGAAGGCTTTCATATTTAGTCTGGGCAAACGGGGCCTCAAGAAAGCCGACATACAGCATGCCAACGCGTTTGCCGTAACTGTCAGTGATCGGCTCGTAGGCCGAGATATACCAGTCATTGACGACAAAAGCGCGATCAAGCCAGACCTCCCCGTCCTCAAGCACCTTCTTGCGCACGATGCTTGATACACGCGTGCCAAGTGCGCGGCGATCGGCAAACAGGCGCACATTGGTACTTACGCGCACATCATCCAGAAACAGGGTCGCCGTCCCCTGACTCCCTTCGGGCAGACTGCTTTGGCGATAGACCAGATCGTTGATGGTATCGATGAAGCCCAAATTCTGGTTCAGCAGGATACCACCAACCAGAGCGACGGTTTTGCCCGACGGCAATGCCACATGACTTGCCGAATGCACCACCATGCCGCGCGTTTCGCGGTCGCGCGTTGTGGGCACGGCATTGGGTGTTTCGATCAACTCAAGCTGCGCACGTTCGGCCAGATCCGATGAAATGGCGGCAAGGTCGGTATTGCTAAAGATATCGATATTGGTCGAGGATTGACCGGTAAGCGCACTGGTAATCACCGGCCAATCGCCATCACGATGCCGCCCCTGGGCATGGCTTTCACCATCGGACAGATACAGGAAATCAAGACCCAGTGCCTGTTGACGCGCGGAGAGCAATGCGTTTAACGCAGCCTTATCATTGGCCGCCAAGATATCCTGAAGTGCAACCGATTGACCAAGTGCGTCAAGCTGCTCGCCGGTATTTTCAAGGATATGGGTGAAATATTGATGGGCGATTGTCAGATCACCACTGACCTTTGAGGTCAGAAGCGCGTCAAATTTGCTGTTCCAGCGCACCATCATGACGCCCAGCAATAAAGGCAGGATGACCAAAGTCGGCAGCAACGCGATCGCGAGCAATTTAAACCGAACAGATCGGGTGCGCTTGGGCTTATCGACGAGTGATCGCGAAAACAGCGTCATTCCTGATCCCAGCTGGCGCACTTACGATCAATCGTTTTGCGCGATACACCAAGACGCCTTGCGGCCTCGTTCCGGTTGCCACCGGTTTTATCAAGCATCGCCAGAATGTGGCGGCGCTCCATCTCATCAAGCGTTTCGTCACCATCAGTCTGCGCCACGACTTCTGCCTCGATATCCCGAAATTCGTTCGGGAACCGGCCAAGGATCAGAGTACGCTCAATCAGGTTCCTTAATTCACGCACATTGCCCGGCCAGTCATAGCGCGTCAGCCCGGCCCGAACGGCAGCGTCCATTGGCACCTCGCGCACGCCAAGCTGCTTGGAAAGCTTGGTCATGAACAGGGTCGCAAGCTCAAGCACATCATCCCCGCGCTCACAAAGCGGGGGCATTTCGATATGCATGACATTGATGCGGTAAAACAGATCGGCGCGGAAACGGCCGGCTTCGACCTCCGCTTCCAAATCAGCATTGGTCGCAAAGATAAAGCGCAGATCGACGGGTGCTTCGCGTTCTGATCCCACCGGGCGGATACGGCGGCTTTCAATCGCGCGCAGAAGTTTGCTTTGGGTGGCGAGCGACAATTCACCGACTTCATCGAGGAAAAGTGTGCCGCCTTGCGCATGCATGAAAAGCCCATCGCGTGCGGCTTGTGCTCCGGTGAATGCCCCTTTGACATGGCCAAACAACTCGGCCTCAATCATTTCCGACGGGATAGCCGCGCAATTGATTGGCACAAACGGCTTTTCTGCGCGATCTGACAGCGCGTGCAAGGAACGTGCGGTCACTTCCTTACCAGTCCCGCTTTGCCCGGAAATCAGAATGGATGTCGGCAGCGGCGCCACTCGGGCAATGGTTTCGCGGATTTCCTGAATTTGCGGAGAATAGCCGATCAGCTTGTCACGTAGCAAAACGTGATCGGATGTTGCCCGCAACTCATGGCGCAAAACATGGTTTTCACGCCGCAACCGCATGCGATCCAGACAACGCGCAACGGCGTTCAAAATCTGGTTGGAGCGAAAAGGTTTCAGGACAAAGTCAACGGCCCCTGCCCGCAATGCTTTGATCGCGGTATCAAGATCGGCATAAGCCGTCATCAGGATCGCGTCAGAGAAAAAGCCGATTTCACGCTGCTCGGTCAGCCACTCGACCCCGCTTTTGCCTGGCATGATGTTATCAAGAATGACGACATCAAAGTGGTGCTTATCCAGTAGGGCTGTGGCTTCTTCGCAATCAGCGGCCTCCTCCACCCGCTTGGCGCGGGGGCCCAACGTGCGCACCAAAAAGTTCCGCATGCCCGGTTCATCATCGACAACAAGGATCGACGCCTTTTCCAGCCACGGCCCGAATTCAGGACCAAAACCGGAATAGCCAACGTCATTACCAACAGCAGGCGCATCCTCACCGGACGCCCCCAAAACGGTCGATCTCATGATGTTCCTCCGCAGAAACTTATTTTTTGTTTTTTAAAAGCTTAGTTCAGCGGCGTTGGAAAAGCAAAACTGTTGGTACATTGCCTTTTACACAAACAACAAAGAGCAGCCAAGAGCTGCTCTCTGATCTCGGTCTCTTGATCTGGCTTGAAACTCAAGCTGGAATAACCGCCGTACCTTCGATCTCAAGCAACGCTTCATCTTCGACAAGGGCGCTCACCACCACCATGGTCATTGCCGGGAAGTTTTTGCCAAGGACGGCGCGGTATGCCTGGCCGACTTCGCGTTGTTTGGCGAGGTATTCCTGTTTGTCGATGACATACCAGGTCAGGCGCGTGAGGTGTTCGGGTTTACCGCCTGCTGCTTCAAGAACGGCAGCAATGTTTTTAAGCGCCTGTTCCATCTGGCCAACGAAATCCTTGGCTTCAAACACTTGATTTGCGTTCCAGCCAATCTGACCGCCAATATAAAGCGTCGCACCTTGTGCCAACACACCGTTTGCGTATCCCTTGGGCTCTTTCCATCCGTCTGGCTGAACGATTTTATGCATTTTTTTCTACCACTTGATTGATTTCTTTTTCGATTTTGGCACGCAAATCACCTGGCCATGCCACTGACTTTCCGGCCCCTTTTTTCGTAAAGACCAGCGTTACTGTTGTTTTCAGGCGTTGCTCGTCACCTGCGAAGGCTGCAATTTCAAGCTCAAGGCTCGACCGGCCGATACGTGTTGGCTTCAAGCGGAATTCCAACTGATCGCCAAGCATGCTTGGTGCGGTAAAGGCAATTGAAAGCCCGGCCGTCGGTACTGCTGCCTGCATCGGACCATGCATGGTCGGGAAGCCACAGCCGATCACCACATCAAACCATTCTTCGACCGTCGCATTCACCATCTCGAAATAGCGGGGGTAAAAAACAATCCCCGCTGGATCACAATGTTGGAACAGGACCTTCTGGTGATAAGTGAAAACCGCCATATCAGACCCCCAGATACCGATCAGCCAACTCTTCGGTCAGCTCATCCACCTTACCGGTCCAGGCAGTCACACCCTTCTCGACAACGACATAACGGTCCGCAACACCCGAAAGCTCCTTAAGCGACTTGTCGACAACAAGGATCGTCAAACCAGATTGCTTGAGCTGATTGATCGCGGCCCAGATTTCCTGACGCACAACCGGCGCCAACCCCTCGGTCGCTTCATCAAGGATCAGCAAACGCGGATTGGTCATAAGCGCCCGGCCAATGGCCAGCATCTGTTGTTCACCACCCGAAAGGGTCATCGCCTTCTGATCACGGCGTTCGGCCAAGCGCGGAAACAAACCCGCCACCCGGTCAAAATCCCATTCACCAGGACGTGCGGCCGCGATCAGGTTTTCAGTCACACTAAGACGCGCAAAACACCGACGTCCTTCCGGCACCAGACCAAGGCCAAGGCGCGCTGCCTTGTGCGATGGCATCTTCGCCAGATCCTGACCGGCAAAGCGGATGGAACCATCGCGATGTTCCATCATGCGACAGATGGTCTTGATCGTCGTGGTCTTGCCCATGCCGTTACGGCCCATAAGCGCCACCGCCTCGCCTTCATTGAGCGACAGATCTATTCCAAACAGGGCCTGCGATGCGCCGTAAAACGCCGTCACACCATTAAGTTCGAGAAGAGCAGTCATATCAGGCTTCCTCCCCGAGATAGGCGCGTTTGACATCTTCGTTGCCGCGGATTTCATCAACGGTACCGGTCGCAATCACCCGGCCATAAACCAGGACTGAAATACGATCGGCCAAGGCAAAGACTGCGTCCATGTCATGTTCGACCAAAAGGATCGGTGCTTGTGCCCGCAATCCATCAAGGAACCCGGTCAAACGTTTGGAACCCTCCGGCCCCATACCTGCCATCGGTTCATCAAGAAGAAACGCCTTTGGCTCAAGCGCAAGGGCGACTGCCATTTCAAGCTGACGCCGTTCACCGTGTGAGATATCGGCCGCACGCATCTGCGCACGATCCGCAAGCCCGACCCGTTCAAGCTGTGCCATTGCCGGTTCCACCAGGGACGCATCACCAAGAACCGGACGGAAGAAACGGAATACCTTGCCGCTGACAGATTGCCGGGCCAGCATAACGTTCTGAAGGACCGAGAATTCCGGCATCAGCGATGACACCTGAAACGTTCTTGCAAGCCCCATGCGTGACCGGGCAACCGCATCAAGGCCATTGATATGCTGACCATTAAAATGGATGTCGCCACTGTCCGATGTGATCTCGCCCGCGATCTGTTTGATCAGGGTCGATTTTCCTGCACCATTCGGACCGATCAGGGCGTGGATTTCACCAGGCATAAGATCAAGCGTCACATTGTCACTGGCCAGAAGCGATCCGAACTGCTTGGTGACATTTGAAAGGGAAAGAATGGCATCAGGCATGTTTACGCTCCCCCGCCAATACACCAACAAGACCACCGCGCGCGAACAGAACAACAATCAGCAACAATACGCCAAGCGGCAGCTGCCAAAACTCCCACACACTGCCCAGCAAATGTTCGAGGATGATGTAAAGCGCAGCGCCCGCAAGCGGACCAAACAGACGTCCCACACCGCCGAGGATGACAAACACCATGATCTCGCCAGACATATGCCAGGACAGCATCGTCGGGCTAACGAAACGGTTGAGATCGGCATAAAGCGCACCGGCAAGGGCCGTGATCATCGCCGAGATAACAAACGCCACCAGACGAATGCGGAACGGCGCAATACCAACGGCTGTCATACGTTGCGGGTTTTGGCGTGCTCCTTGAAGGGCCAATCCAAAGCGCGAGCGGATCAAAACAGCCGAGAAGATCATGGCAATGCCCAGCATCACCGCACAAAGTGCAAAGAAGCTGATCGGATCAAGGGTATTGATCCCCGGGAAGCCGTTGCGAACATAGATCGAAAGACCGTCTTCCCCGCCATATGCCGGCCAGGAAATCGCGAAGTAATAGATCATCTGCGCAAAAGCCAGTGTGATCATAATGAAATAAACACCACTGGTCCGAAGCGTGATCGCACCGATCGCCAGTGCCACAAGACCCGAAACGATCAAGGCAACAATCCAGATAGCAATCATCTGCGTTGTGCCTTCGATCAGGAACGGGCTTTCCATGATCGGTTCGTAATTCAGCGCATGGCTGGCAAGAATACCGGCGGCATAGCCCCCAATTCCAAAGAACGCAGCATGGCCAAAGGACACAAGCCCGCCATAACCAAGCACAAGGTTAAGCCCCACACCGGCCATCGCAAGGATCGCGACCTTGGTGGCAAGGGTAATGATAAATGGTTCATCCATGCCAAGTGCGATGAGCGGCACAGCCACCAGCGCAATGGCCAGAACAATATTGATAAGTGTTTCGCGGTTCATGGTCATATCAGGCTTCCGTCCCGAACAAACCGCTTGGACGCAGGAACAAAACCAACGCCATCACGATATAAATCAACATGGATGCAAGTGCCGATCCGATCGCGGTCGCGCTGGACGGATCAAGGAAAGTTGCAAATGCATGCGGCAGAAGGAACCGGCCCATCGTGTCGGTAAAACCAACCAGAAGCGATCCAACAAGCGCGCCTTTGATCGATCCGATACCGCCGATCACAATCACGACGAAGGCCAGGATCAAAACAGGCTCGCCCATGCCAACCTGAACTGACTGGGTGGTGCCAACAAACGCACCGGCAAGCCCCGCCAATGCAGCACCAAGCGCAAAGACAACGGTGTAAAGACGATCAATATCAACACCAAGGGCAGCAATCATGCCGCGGTCGGCTTCACCGGCCCGAATGCGGATACCAAGGCGGGTCTTGCCAATCAAAAGGAACAAGCCTGCCGCCACCACAAGCCCGGCGATAATGATTGCAAGGCGGAAGAGTGGGTATTCGAACGATCCACCTAAAACAACCGTTCCGGTCAGGAAGTCAGGGACGCTCAGGAACAGCGGGAAAGACCCGAAAATCCAGCGCGTGCCTTCGGAAAAAATCAAAATAAGAGCAAAAGTCGCCAAAACCTGATCAAGGTGATCGCGGTTATAAAGACGGCGAATAATCAACATTTCGACCAGCGCACCGGCAATTGCTGCCGCCATCAGGCTGGCAACAAGACCCAGCCAGAATGAACCCGTCCATGCCGCAACAGCCGCACAGGCAAATGCACCAACCATATAGAGCGAACCATGGGCCAGGTTAATCAGCCCCATCACACCGAAAACAAGCGTCAGTCCCGATGCCATCAAAAACAGCATCACACCAGACTGAAGGCCGTTTAACAGCTGCTCCAGAAAAAGAGAGAACATTATTGGAAACTCCGTCACAAGGCAGTCAGGGGCCGATTACATAATCGGAACCGGCCCCTGGCCGCTTGTCAGCTCGTGATTACATCGAGCATTCCGACGCATATGCGTCAGCGTGATCGGTCAGTGCCGTACCAACGATTTTGTTGGTCAGGATGTCGCCTTCTTTGACGACTTCACGAACATAGATGTCCTGGATCGGATGCTGGTTCGGGCCGAAAACGAACTTGCCACGGACCGAGTTGAAATCAGCAGCACGCAGGGCATCGCGGAACGCTTCCTTGTCAGAAATGTTTGCTTTGCCCATTGCCGAAAGCAGAAGGTTTGCAGTGTCAAAACCGTAAGAAGCGTAAAGCGACGGCAGACGACCATATTCCGCCTGGAAGGTTTCAACGAATGCAGCATTGGTCGGATTGTCGATGTCTTTGGACCAGTTCGAGGTGTTTTTCACACCAAGTGCAGCATCACCAACTGCACCAAGAATGCCCTGATCCATCGAGAATGCCGGACCGATCAGCGGAACATCAACACCGGACTGAGCGTACTGCTTCATGAACGCAATGCCCATGCCGCCCGGAAGGAAGAAGAAGACGCTGTCTGCACCCGAAGCACGGATCTGTGCAATTTCGGCTGCGTAATCGGTCTGACCAAGCTTGGTGTAGACTTCTTCAGCAATGTCACCAAGGAAGAAGCGCTTGAAACCAGACAGGGAATCTTTACCGGCAGGATAGTTTGGCGCCAGAATAAAGGCGTTCTTGTAACCGGCACTTGCGGCATAGCCACCGGCTGCTTCATGCAGGTTGTCGTTCTGATAGGAAACGCTGAAATAGTTAGCGTTGCAGCCCTTGCCAGCAAGCTGGGACGGTGCGGCGTTAACCGACAGATAAAGCTTGTCCTGCGCCACTGCCGACGGAACAACAGCCATCGCAAGGTTCGACCAGATAATACCAGTCAGAACATCAACTTTTTCCTGCTGGATCATTTTATCAGCCAGCTGAACAGCAACGTCCGGCTTGCGCTGATCGTCTTCGATCACGACTTCGAGTTCCGGATTATTTGCCTGTTTGACAGCAAGCATAAAGCCGTCACGTGCATCAATACCCAGACCAGCGCCACCGCCCGAAAGCGTGGTGATCATGCCAACCTTGACCGGCTCAGCCTGCGCTGCGCCAGCTGCAAACAATGCAGCAACCGCTGCAATCGTTGTCTTCATACCCTTCATTAAAGCCTCCGTGTTTATACATTTGTTCGTTTAGCAACACGTTGATCCCACGACTTTTTATTCATTTTTCGTCGCGGTTTTAACGAACCTGATGCCTGCCCCTGATCTTGCAGTATTTGCATCAGGTCCGTCTATCCTCAAAGCGTGGTTCTTACCCGCCAGAGTTCCGGAAACAGTTCTACTTCCAGCATTTTTTTAAGGTAGCTCACCCCACCTGTACCCCCAGTCCCGCGTTTGAAACCAATAACGCGTTCGACCGTGGTGACGTGGTTAAAGCGCCAACGACGGAAATAGTCCTCAAAATCGACCAGCTTTTCAGCCAGCTCATAGAGCGACCAGTGCTTTGCCGGGTCGCTGTAAACCTTGTGCCATGCGGCAATCACCGCATCATCGGGGGTATAGGGTGCTGAAACATCGCGGTTCAGAACATGATCGGGAAGTTCAATCCCCTCGCCCGCCAGAAGATGCAGGGCCTCGTCATACAGGCTTGGCGTTGCAAGTTCGGCCTTCAGCATCTCGGTGATGTCGTCGCGATGGGCATGCGGGCGCAACATCGCGTGATTGCGGTTGCCCAACATGAATTCGATCTGACGATACTGATAGGACTGGAACCCCGATGACGGGCCAAGCGCATCACGGAACGTAGTGTAGTCACTTGGCGTCATGGTGCGCAGAACATCCCAGGCATTATTAAGCTGTTCGAAAATCCGCGACACACGCGCCAACATTTTAAATGCCGGGCGCAGATCACCATTATGGATCGCACGACGTGCCGCACCGATTTCCCGGATCGCAAGCTTCATCCAAAGCTCGGATGTCTGATGCTGAATGATGAAAAGCAACTCATCATGGGCATCGGATTGCGGGTGCTGGGCGGTCAGGATCGCATCAAGCGACAGATAATCGCCATAGGACATCTGATCGGAGAAATCCGTGCGCGCACCCTCAGAGCTTGGATCATATGGTGTGGTTTGCTTTGCCATGATCAGGTCACCGCATTGCGTTTGTGGAATTCCGGCTTGTCCCAAGCACGCGTTTCCATGATTTCCGCAAGGATCTTTACCGCCCCATCTACATCGCTATTGTCGATATAAAGCGGGGTAAAGCCAAAGCGGATCACGTCCGGTGCTCGGAAATCGCCAATCACACCACGTGCGATCAAGGCCTGCATCACGGCATACCCCGGATCAAACTTGAACGAAACCTGCGAACCACGTTCTTCCGGATTTCGCGGGCTTGCCAGTTCCAACATCGGGCAGTTTGCCTCGACACCGGCAATGAACTGTTCGCAAAGCTCGATACTGCGTTTGCGGATATCGGCCATTTCAATGCCGTCCCAAGCCTTCATCGCTTCTTCAAGAACGGTCATCTGAATAACCGGCGGGGTGCCAACACGCATGCGCGAAACATCAGGAGCCGGGGTATATTCGCGGTCAAACGCAAATGGTGCCGCATGGCCAAGCCAACCAGACAATGCCGGACGGACGGTTTTGGCATGATCCGGACGCACATAGATGAATGCCGGCGCGCCCGGTCCACCATTCAGGTACTTGTACGTACAACCGACTGCGAAATCGGCATTGCAACCAGCAAGATCAACCGGTACCGCACCCGCAGAATGGGCAAGATCCCAGATCACGATCGCACCCGCCGCATGGGCAAGATCGGTGATGCGTTTCATGTCATGCATGCGGCCC
The DNA here is from genome assembly GCA_965228275.1 of Thalassospira sp. Lineage (GTDB taxonomy): Bacteria > Pseudomonadota > Alphaproteobacteria > Rhodospirillales > Thalassospiraceae > Thalassospira. The sequence continues at coordinate 634,309 of OZ245802.1, forward strand.
GTGCGGTAATCCACCTGGGTCAGCATCAATACAGCAAGATCTTCGTTGATCAGGCTTTCGACATCTTCCGGGTTCGGTGTTTTAAGAACATGACCTTTATCAAGGCTTTTGATCAGGCCATCGGCCATATAAAGGTCAGTCGGGAAGTTGCCGTTATCAGAAACAACAACCTTGCGATCCGGGCGCATTTCAAGCGCACTTGCCAAGGCCTGATAAACCTTGATCGACAGGGTATCGCCCATAACCACAGTACCGGGTGCCGCCCCGATCAAACGCGCGACAAGATTGCCAACACGTTCGGGTTGCTCCATCCATTTGGCATCATTCCAGCCCCGGATCAGCATTTCCCCCCATTCGTCTTCGATCATCGCCTTGGCTCGGTTTGCAGCCGTTTTCGGCAGCATGCCAAGCGAGTTCCCATCAAGGTAGATCACACCTTTCGGGATATGGAATAGGGATTTGGTGGCGGCAAAGTCGGTCATGCAGACATTTCCTGTTTCAGTCTGAAGCGCTGGATTTTCCCAGTCGCGGTTTTTGGCAGTGTCTCGATAAAGACGATGGAACGCGGGTATTTAAACGGCGCGATCGTCGCTTTTACATGATCCTGAAGTGCTTTGGCCATCTCGGGCGTCGGATGATATTCGGCTGCCAGAACAACATGGGCCTGAACAATCGTTCCACGTTCTTCATCCGGTGCGCCGATAACGGCACATTCAGCAACCGCTGCATGGGACAGAAGGGCCGCTTCAACCTCGGGACCGGCAATGTTGTAGCCAGACGAGACGATCATATCGTCATTCCGGGCAGCAAAATGATAGTAGCCGTTCTCATCCACAAAGAACGCATCCCCTGTGAGGTTCCAACCATCGCGCACATAAACACTCTGACGGACGTCATCAAGGTAACGACAGCCGGTTGGTCCACGCACGGCAAGACGCCCCACGGTTCCGACCGGAACTTCGTTCATGTCGTTATCAACAATCTTGGCTTCATAGCCCGTGACAGGACGGCCCGTGCAGGCCGGGTGGCTGTCGCCAAAACGGTTGGAAATAAAGATATGGAGCATCTCGGTCGCGCCAATTCCATCAAGCATCGGCTTGCCTGTTTTTGCCATCCATGCTTCGTAAACCGGCGCTGGCAGGGTTTCACCCGCCGAAACTGCTGCACGCAGCGAAGACAAATCAGCCCCATCTTCCATAGCCGACAACATCACGCGATAGGCGGTTGGTGCGGTAAAGCAAACAGTAGCCTTATAGGTTTCGATGATCTCGATCATGTTGGGCGGCGATGCCTTTTCAAGCAAAGTCGCCGTTGCCCCGAACCGAAGCGGGAAGATCGCAAGACCACCAAGCCCAAAAGTAAAGGCAAGCGGCGGGGAGCCAACAAAGACATCATCCGGTGTGACGTTGAGCACTTCCTTGGCATAGCCATCAGCAATGATCAGAAGATCACGGTGGAAATGCATGGTGGCCTTCGGGCTTCCGGTCGTACCGGACGTAAAACCAAGCAGGGCAACATCATCGCGACCGGTTTTAACCGCTTCGAACTTGACCGATTTGGTCAGCGCAATGCGGTCAAGTTCGGCATCATGATTGGCCGTGCCATCAAAACCGATCACCGTTTTCAGAAACTTGCTGCCCTTGGCACAGGCCACCATTTCATCCATCAGGCGCGTATCACAGAGGGCAAACTCAATCTCGGCCTTATCGACAATCTGGCCCAACTCACCTGCGCGCAGCATCGGCATGGTGTTGACCACAACCGCCCCGGCCTTGGTCGCAGCCAACCAGCACGCCACCATCGCCGGATTATTTGCCGAACGGATCATGACGCGATTGCCCGGATTGACGCCGTAATCCTCGACCAGAGCATGGGCGATCCGGTTGGTCCAGTCAGCCAGTTCCTTATAGGTGCGCTGACGTCCATTGCCGATCAGCGCGGTATTATCACCCAAACCCTGTTCGACCATTTTGTCGGTCAGTTCGACCCCGGCATTCAGATATTCAGGATAGTCAAATCCATCAAGATTGAATTCCGGCCACTCTTCGAACGGCGGAAGTTTATCGCGGGTGAAGCTATCGATATGTGCGGTTGGTCCGAGCATTGTGAAGTCCCTGATAGAGATATTTTTACGCCAGCGTTTGCCGTGCGATGATTATTTTCTGGACGTCGGATGCGCCTTCATAAATGCGAAGGGCGCGAATTTCCCGGTAAAGCGTTTCAACGATGTGCCCACTGCGCACACCATCGCCGCCATGAATTTGCACCGCCTTATCAATGACGGTTTGTGCATGATCGGTGGAATAAAGCTTGGCCATTGCCGCTTCTCGACTGACCCGTGCAGCACCGCTGTCTTTCAGCCATGCCGCGCGATACACCAGAAGGGCCGATGCATCGATATCAAGCGCCATATCGGCCACATGCCCCTGCACCATCTGAAGATCAAACAGTGGTGCACCAAACAATTGGCGGTCCTGAACACGTGTGATGGTTTCATCAAGGGCACGTCGCGCGAAACCAAGGGCCGCTGCCGCAACAGTCGATCGGAACACATCCAAAACCGACATCGCAATCTTGAACCCATCACCGCCTTTGCCCATAAGGCTTGATGCCGGAATACGGCAATCAGTGAATTTAAGCCGTGCCAATGGATGTGGTGCGATGGTGTGAAGACGCTCGGCAATTTCAAAGCCCGGAAGGTCTTTAGGAACGATAAATGCCGACAGCCCCTTTGCACCCGGTGCTTCGCCGGTACGTGCGAACAGACAATAGAAATCTGCAATCCCGCCGTTTGAGATCCAGGTTTTCTCGCCATTCAGGATAAAGTCATCGCCATCACGCTTTGCCTCAAGCGCAATATTGGCAACATCGGATCCCGATTGTGGTTCGGTCAGTGCGAAGGCGGCAATTGCCTTGCCACTACGAACCTTTGGCAGCCATTCGGATTTCTGCGCGTCCGAGCCAAACAGCGAAATCGCCCCACTGCCCAAGCCCTGCATGGCAAAGGCGAAATCAGCCAAACCATCATAACGCGCCAGCGTCTCGCGGATCAGACAAAGCGATCTGACATCAAGCTTTGAGCTGGCATCATCCGGATCAACGGCCGCATTGTGCAACCAGCCACCATCGGCCAGACGACTGACCAGATCGCGACAGGCAGCATCGACATTTTCATGATCAATGCCATCAAGACTGGCGCTGGCCCATGCATCAAGCTTTACCGCCAACTCACGCTGACGATCTTCAAAGAACGGCCAGTCGAGGTAGGATGTATCAGCCATCAGTTCCCCTCAAACACCGGTTTTTCCTTGGCGACGAATGCCTTGTAGGCGCGATTGAAATCTTCGGTCTGCATGCAGATCGCCTGCGCCTGTGCTTCGGCCTCGATCGCCTGTTCAATCGACATGTTCCATTCCTGGGCCAACATGGTTTTGGTCATCATGTGACCAAAGTTGGGGCCACGGGAAATGCGGGAGGCAAGTTCGATGGCTTCGGCTTCAAGAACGTCGGCCTCAACAAGGCGGTTATAGAACCCCCAACGCTCGCCTTCGTCTGCCGACATGGCGCGACCGGTATAAAGAAGCTCGGCCGCACGGCCCTGGCCGATGATACGCGGCAGGATCGCGCACGCACCCATGTCACATCCGGCAAGACCAACACGGGTAAACAGGAAGGCGGTTTTGGAAGCTTCGGTTGCCAGACGCAAGTCGGATGCCATGGCAATGATTGCCCCCGCACCCACGCAAACGCCATCCACAGCAGCAATCACCGGCTTGCCACAGCCAATGATCGCCTTGACCAGATCACCGGTCATGCGGGTGAATTCCAGAAGTCCCTTCATGTCCTTGTCGATCAGCGGGCCGATAATGTCATGCACATCCCCGCCAGAGCAGAAATTGCCACCGTTCGAGCCAAACACGACCGCCTTGATGTCGTCGGCATAAACCAGATCGCGGAAGGTATCGCGAAGCTCGGCATAGCTATCAAAGGTCAGCGGGTTTTTGCGATCCGGACGGTCCAGTGAAATGACCGCAACGTCGCCTTCCATGCGCCAGTTGAAATGGGTTGGCTTGATGTTGGCCATCTTAGTCATGGTGGGGCGCCTCGTTATGGTGGGAAATGGTACGCAGAATTCGGATCAATGCATCCGCATCGCCCGATGACAGATCGGAAAACAGATCCGAAACCCAGCTTTCATGCACAAGCGCGCGTTCGGCAAAGTCCTTTTCACCGGCTTCGGTCAGGCGCACGATGGATGCACGGCGGTCATTTTCGACCGGCAGACGGACAACCAGTCCCTCGGCCACCAGACGATCAACAATGCCGGTGACATTGCCGTTTGATACCATCAGTGATTTGGAAAGCTCGCTCATGCGCATACCATCGCGTTCGCGATAAAGGGCCGCCAGAACATCAAACCGCGGCAAGGTCGATCCGAACTCAACACGCATCTTCTCGCGAAGCTCGCCTTCGATCTTGCGCGAGACTTTCAAAATCTGAAGCCATGCACGCAAACGCGCCTTGGAAAGATCAGACGTTTCATTTTCCATATGCTCGGGCAGTCCTTCGGACTTGTTCATATTCATACTTCTCCTCCCGAAACGGAAATCGTCTGTCCGGTAATGGATGCCGCATTCGGGCTACAAAGCCACAGAACGGTGTCGGCCACTTCGCTTGGCTGAATGAAACGGTTCTGCGGATTGATTTTGGCAAGGCTTGTACGCGCGGCATCTGTGCTCATGCCGGTTTTCGCAACGATGTTTTCAACCGATTTTTCAAGCATCGGCGTCTCCATGAAACCCGGGCAAACCGCATTGACCGTGATCGGGCTATTGGCAAGCTCGGCCGCCATTCCTTTGATCAGGCCAACAACACCATGCTTGGCTGCGCAATATGCCGTGACATAGGCATAGCCCTTAAGCCCGGCGGTTGATGCGATGGAAATCAGACGCCCCGGTTTGGATTTATCCATCACGGCCAGTCCTTCGCGGAACGTCAAAAACGTGCCGGTCAGATTGACACCCATCGTGCGTTGCCAAAGCTCGACCGACGTTTTGCCAATCGGCGCACTTTCGGCCATGCCTGCATTGGCAATCACCAAATCCGGTGCACCGACCTCATCGACCATCTTGGCATACATCGCGCGCACCGATGCTTCATCGGTTACATCTGCTGTAATTGCCGTGATATTGGCGTGCTGTGCAACCTCGGCCAGCATTTCGGCGCGACGGCCTGAAACAACGACCTTTACCCCGGCATCAGCCAGCATGCGGGCCATAACGGCCCCCACCCCGGAACCACCGCCGGTGATCAATGCACATTTCACGGCAAGATCAGACATGGTTGATTACACCTTTCCGGTCATGGTTTCAGCACGCTCGGCCAGACGCCACATCTGATCGCGGCCTGCATAATAAGGGGCTGGCCAATTTTCCGTGCGATTGCCAAGGCCTGCTGCCTGATGCAGCGTCCAATACGGGTTCGCAAGATGCGGGCGCGCCAGGCAAACAAGATCAGCACGACCGGCCATCAGGATCGAGTTGGCGTGATCTGCCTCATAGATATTGCCAACCGCCATGGTCGCCATATTTGCTTCGTTACGGATACGGTCAGAGAACGGCGTTTGGAACATACGGCCATAAACTGGGCGGGCATCCTTGGTCGTCTGCCCCGCAGAAACGTCACAGATATCGACGTCATTGGCCTGCAGGATACGGGCGATTTCAACGGCCTCTTCTGGCGTAACACCGGCATCACCGATCCAGTCATTGGCCGAAATACGCACTGACATCGGCTTGTTCGCCGGCCACGCCGCACGCACTGCATTGATGACTTCAAGCGGATAACGCATGCGGTTTTCAAGCGACCCGCCATATTCATCATCGCGGATATTGCTAACCGGGCTGATGAAAGATGACAGAAGATAACCGTGCGCGGCATGGACTTCGATCATGTCAAAGCCCGCACGATCAGCCATTTTGGCAGATGCCGCAAACTGATCACGCACCATATCCATGTCATCGCGCGTCATTGCCTTTGGCACCGCATTGCCGTCCGACCATGCAATTGCCGATGCGGACAAAAGCGGCCAATTGCCATCGGGCAATGGTGCGTCCATTTCGTCCCAACCAAGCTGGGTCGAACCCTTACGCCCGGAATGGCCGATCTGCATGCAGACCTTGGCTTCGGTTTCAATGTGAATGAAATCCGTGATGCGTTTCCAGGCCTGTTCGTGGCTGCCATCATAAAGGCCCGGACAGCCCGGTGTGATCCGGCCCTCGGGCGACACACAGGTCATCTCGGTATAAACAAGCCCCGCACCACCCTTGGCACGTTCGGCATAATGCACCAGATGCCAATCGGTTGGGCTGCCATCAACCGCCTTGTACTGCGCCATTGGCGAGACAACGATACGGTTTTTAAGCTCCATATCACGCAGCTTGAACGGGACGAACATCGGATGGCGCACCGGTTCACTTTCCGAAATCCCGGCACTCCGCTGGAACCAGCGTTCTGCCCCCTCAAGCCATTGGGCATCGCGCACACGCAGGTTTTCGTGGCTGATGCGCTGCGAACGTGTCAAAAGCGAATAGGTAAACTGGGTCGGATCGAAATCGAAGTACCGCTCGATCTCTTCAAACCATTCCATCGAGTTGCGCGCAGCCGATTGCAGGCGCAGTACTTCAAGACGGCGTTCGTCTTCATATTTGCCAAAGGCGGATGGAAGGTCGCTTTCGGAATGAAGGTAGTTTGCCAGCGCAATCGCACTTTCAAGTGCAAGCTTGGTGCCCGATCCGATGGAGAAATGCGCGGTCGCCGCCGCGTCGCCCATCAGAACGATGTTTTCATGTGACCAGCTTTTGCACAGAACGCGCGGGAAGCTCAGCCATGCTGATCCGCGGATATGATGCGCATTGCTGATCAGGTCATGGCCGCCCAGATGATCCTTGAAGATTTCTTCGCAGGTCGCGGTCGACTCTTCCTTTGACATCTCGCCAAAACCAAATGCATCCCAGGTTTCTTGTGAACATTCGACGATGAAGGTCGCTGTTTCATCATCAAACTGATAGGCGTGCGCCCAAACCCAACCCTTGTCGGTTTCTTCAAAGATAAAGGTAAAGGCGTCATCAAATTTCTGATGCGTTCCCAACCAGACAAACTTGCATTTGCGGGTATCGATATCTGGCTGGAACTGATCGGCAAACTCGGTACGTGTTCTGGAATTCAATCCATCACAGGCAACGACAAGGTCATAGGCCTTGGCATAATGCGCGGCACTTTCGGCTTCAGTCTCAAAACGCAGCTCAACACCCAATTCACGGGCGCGCTGCTGCAGCAAGATCAGAAGCTTTTTACGGCCAATACCACAGAAACCATGACCGGTCGAAATCGTCTTCTCACCGCGATACTGAACCGCGACATCATCCCAATAGGAAAAGTTGGCACGAATGGCTTCGGCACTTTTTGTGTCGTTCTCCGCCAGATTGGTCAGAGTCTCGTCTGACAGAACAACACCCCAGCCAAATGTGTCATCAGGCTTGTTGCGTTCGATCACGACAACTTCGTGCGCAGGATCGCGCAATTTCATCGATATTGCAAAATAAAGTCCCGCAGGACCGCCACCCAGACAAGCTACTCTCACCAGCTTTTCCCTTCCTGATTTGTTTGGTTGCTTCGGGAAACTGATAAAACGGTACGCCTCGTTTTATTTTATTTCAAGCACAAATATTTTAAGTTTGAAATATCTGTGAATTTGCCTAGAATTTCGCCTATAAACAAGATGCGTCCGACGATCACATCACGGGCCACCACACAGATTTACAGGGAAAGCCGCCATGATTACCGACTGGGATGATGCTTACGCCAATGGCGATTACATTGCCGATGCCGCCACGTACCCGGCCATGTGGGCAGGGCAATCCGCCAAGTTTCGCGAAGAACTCCTAAGCGACAATCGCGCGGAACTTGACGTTTCCTATGGCGATGCCCCGCGTGAAAAATACGATCTGTTCCTGCCGATCGGCACCCCAAAGGGGCTGGTTGTGTTTGTTCATGGCGGCTATTGGAAGGCATTTGATAAATCAAGCTGGTCGCATCTGGCCAATGGCGCGGTCGCCAAGGGATGGGCTGTGTGCCTGCCAAGCTATACCCTCGCCCCGGATGCCCGCCTGTCGCACATCACCCGTCAGGTTGCAGCGGCCATCAATCATGTCGCAGCCCGGATTTCCGGCCCCATCCATCTGACCGGACACTCAGCCGGCGGACATTTGGTCAGCCGTATGGTCAGCAACAGCTCGCCCCTGTCCCCACCCGTTCTGGCGCGCGTTGAAAATACGGTTTCGATATCGGGCCTGCATGATCTGCGACCGCTCCTGAAAACATCCATGAATGATGTGCTGGAACTGGATGAGGACGAAGCCTGCGTTGAAAGTGCAGCCCTTCTGCACCCAACGCTGCCTTGCTCGATCACCTGTTGGGTTGGTGCGGATGAGCGCCCTGAATTTGTCCGTCAGAACGATCTTCTGACCAATATTTGGACCGGTCTTGGCGCCTCAACGCGTGCGGTTCATGCACCTGATAAACACCATTTTAATGTGATTGCCGATCTGGCCGATCCGGAATCTGATCTGACTGCCTGCTTGCTCACCCCGATCAGCGCGGAGGACATTTAATATGACCGCCGTTACTGTTGGCTATGAAGGCGACATTGCCCTCATCACAATTGATAACCCACCGATCAATGCCACCAGCCACGTGGTTCGTGCGGGAATTGTCGATGCACTCGATCAGATCGATGGGAATGATGGGGTGCACGCCGCCATCCTGATTTGCGATGGCAAAACCTTCATTGCCGGTGCTGATGTCACGGAGTTTGGCAAACCGCCAAAGGACCCGATCTTGCCAGACGTGATCAAACGTCTTGAAGCATGTACCAAACCGATCATCGCCGCCATTCATGGCCACGCCCTTGGCGGCGGGCTTGAGGTCGCGTTGGGCTGTCACTACCGCATCGCCGATGCATCGGCCAAACTGGGCCTGCCGGAAGTCAATCTTGGCCTGATCCCCGGTGCCGGTGGCACAGTCCGCCTGCCCCGCCTTGTTCCGGTTACGGACGCTATCGAGATGATCACTGGCGGCAAAACGATCGCAAGCACCAAAGCCAATGCAATCGGTCTGATTGATGCAGTCACGCATGGCCCGCTCCGGGATGCTGCGTTTGATTTTGCCAAAACCATTGTTGATTGCGAACTTCCCGTCCCATTGACTAAACGTGCACCCGTTAAAGTGCCAAGCTCAAATGAATGGGATGCACTGACTGCCGCCACGACGAAAAAAGCCCGCGGTCAAACAGCACCGGTTGCCACACTCAATGCGATCCGCACCGGTATTGAACAGGGTGCGGACGCAGGCCTTGCGCGTGAACGCGAAACATTCGTCACCCTTCGAGACAGCGATCAATCCAAGGCCCTCCGTCACATCTTTTTTGCCGAACGCTCCGTCGCCAAACTGCCGGAACTTGATGGCGTAAAACCAAACAACCTTTCCGAGATCGGCGTCATCGGCGGCGGCATCATGGGTGCGGGGATCGCAACAGCATCCCTGCTTGCTGGCTTTAAGGTTACCATCATCGAACGCGATGAAACGGCCTGCGTAAATGGCCAGGTAACAGTTGAAAAGCACCTGACCGGCAGCCTCAAACGCGGTCTGATCAGTCAGGATAAGTTTGACGCGCTGATGAAGGCCCTTTCGACCAGCACCGACTATGCTGATCTTGGCAATGCCGATCTGGTGGTTGAAGCCGTCTTCGAAGATATGGCAGTAAAGCACGACGTCTTTGGCAAGCTATCCCTTCACTGCAAGGCTGATGCAGTTCTCGCGTCAAACACATCCTATCTCGACATCAACGAAATTGCAGCACGCTGCATTAATCCGGGCCGTGTGATCGGCCTTCACTTCTTCTCCCCCGCCCATATTATGAAACTTCTTGAAGTGGTCCAGACAGCAAAGGCCGACGCCAAAAGCCTTGCAACCGCTTTTGCCTTTGGCCGCGCCCTTGGCAAGATTGCGGTTCCTTGTGGCGTTTGCGACGGGTTCATTGGCAATCGCATCATGTCGGCCTATCGCAAGCATTGCGAATACATGCTCGAAGACGGCGCGCTCCCCCATCAGATCGATGCCGCCATGGCCGAATTCGGCTTCCCGATGGGGCTCTTTGCCATGCAGGATATGGCAGGCCTTGAAATTTCCTGGGCAACCCGCAAACGCCTCGCCCCGTTCCGCGATCCAGCAGAACGCTACGTGGCACTTGGCGATTACCTCTGCGAAATGGGCCGTTTTGGCAAAAAGAATGGCCTCGGATGGTATCACTACGACGAAAACGGCAAAGCTCAACCAGACCCAGAAGTTGACGCACTCGTCATCGCAGAATCAGCGAAAAAAGGCATCACACGGAGAGATTTCACCCACAATGAGATCATCGAGACGATTCTCTCTGCAATGCGCAATGAGGGTGAAAAGATCCTCTCGGAAGGCATCGCTACCAGCCCAGACGCCATCGACGTAGTCATGATCAACGGCTATGGCTTCCCGCGTCACAAAGGCGGGCCGATGTTTTTGACGGCTAAAGATTGATTTGGTTGCGGGGGCAGGGTTAGCGCTCGCTTTGCTTGCTCAGCTCCGGCCTACGGCCTTCGCAAAGAACCTTATGCAACCAGGCTTTGGGCCTGTTTGCGAGGTTCAGATCCACAGACCCTGCAGCAAATAAAAAAGCGGCCCCGTAAGGGACCGCCTTTTTTATTGGTTGCGGGGGCATACCTGTTTGCCCAATTCTTTTCCCCGAGAAACATCAGATTTTGGTGCACTCGGTAGAGAATTGAGACCATACATTTCCGATCCTTGTCAAGTCGTTAACGGCATGATGGGGGTCCTACAATGCCAGCCGAATGGGGTCAGGCGAAGATCGAAATCCTTGCTTTGCGAGATGAAATTCTCGGCAAGCTTGAGCAAGGCATTCTGGTCAGAACAATCTACGAAGAACTGAGTGCGTCGGGACGTATCACAATGTCTCGCCGGTCATTTTATGACCGTGTGAAACGACTGCGTGCGGAAGCATCGAAACCCACGCGCAATACCTCTGCGCAATCCACTGGGCGCACCACCAAACCAATCCAGAACTACCTGACTGAGAAGTCGAAGCCAGCCACAAGCAACTTGCTCCCAAGCCTCAAAGCCGAAGAGCAAGAAGAACTTGATCGCTTGTGGGAAGGGTCATCGGACAACACGGAGGAAACTCCGTGAGCTCCTGGCAATCAGACTACCTCACCCTTCACACCCGCCTGCGGCAAGCCCGCGAGAGCCAACACCTCACCCAAGCTGGTGCAGGTGAATGTATCGGTGTGTGCGAACGCACTTATCGGGATTTTGAGGCTGGCAGGACGGATCTGTCTGCAGCCCACGTGTTCCGCCTCGCCACTGTGCTGGGCATCAAAATTATCATTTCAGATGGAGTTATCGCTGATGGCGTTGATTAATCTTACCCTTCAGGGCAAGGGCGGGGTCGGCAAGTCGTTTGTCGCAAGCCTTCTTGCGCAGCATTACCTCAAACGCGACACCCCGCTTCATTGCTATGACACGGATCCGGTCAACCAGACCTTTGCAGGATACAAGGCATTTCCGGTCGAGACCATTCGCCTGGGCGAACGTCCTGACGAGATCAATCCACGCTATTTCGATGCCCTGATCGAACAGATCATGACCGGCCCGGAAGACAGCGTTGTCGTGATCGATAACGGGGCCAGCACTTTCTTGCCGCTGCTTGGTTATATGGTTGAAGCACAGGCGCTGCAGATGCTGGCTGATGCCGGTCATGAGGTTCGCCTCCATACCGTGCTTACCGGTGGGCAGGCGCTCAATGACACGATGCAAGGTCTGCATCAGGTTCTGCAGAGCGTTCCCGATATTCCGGTTGTCGTGTGGCTCAACGAATATTTCGGGCGGATTGAACGCAAGGCCGCATCGGGCGAAGTCGAAAGCTTCGAGCATTCCGGACTTTATAAAAAGAACAAGTCGCGCATTCACGCGCTGATGCGTCTGCCCGAGGTTCGCAAAGAAACCTTTGGCCACGACATCGAACAAATGATGCGTGCCCGCCTGACCTTCGATGAAGCGGGCAGCCATGCCGACTTTCCCCTGATGTCGCGCCAGCGTCTGATGATGACCTGGCGCAGCATTGGGGCCTCCATGGAACAGGCGGTGCTGTGATGACCAGCGTTCTTGATGAGACTCCTCCGCCGCCATTGACCATGGACAGCATCGAAGAGCTGCGCACCCATTTGTGGAAAGTTCATCAGGTCACCGTCGAGGATGGTGACCCGGTGCTCATGATCTACACCATCCACAAGGTTGTGCTCGACGAGCATCGCCGCCTGATTGATCAGCATAACCGGACCCTGTCCGGGATCATCCAGACACAGGCTGAAGCCTTTACCACCGATGTGACCGCCGCCATCGAGGACTTCAAGAATGAAGCTCTAACCGATGCCGTGCGGGAACGTCTGTCTGCGATGCAGGAAGCCGCCCGTCTTGCCGACACGGCTCAGGACCGCTTTCGCAAGATGGTCAAGCTGATCTCCCTCCTAACCGCTCTCAATCTGGTCGCCGTCGTCTTCACGCTGGGCGTCCTCACCGTTTTGACGATCTGACGACAAGGAAAACACACCATGGATAAACGCAACCTTTTCAAAATTGCCGTCATCGCTGGTCTTGCCACTTTGGCCATGACCGAACCCGCTTTTGCTCAAGACACCACAGGTGGCAACTGGTGGGATCCGGTTGTCTCCTTCCTTGAACTTCTGGCCGAAGGCTTTGGCAAGATCTTTGCCATCGCACTAGGTCTTGGTCTGGTTGTTTATGGTGGCTGGGGGGCCTTCACCGGCAGGCTGGATCCGCAACGCGGCATCATGATGGTAATTGGCGGCATCCTTGTCACAGCAGGACCGGCCATTGCTTCGGGTCTTCTGGGGGTTCTCAAATGAAAGCCGCCAGTGCTGTTCTCATTCAGGTCCAGCGCCAGATGACGCTGATCGGTCTACCGATCCCGCTCCTGCTTGTTGCCGGTCTCGCTGGCGTTCTGGGTTTTGTCCTGCCCGTCGTATTCGACTTTCCTGCTCTGGTTATACCAGGCGGGATCGTCGGCTTTGTCAGCGCATGGATCTATCTCGTCAAACATCAGCGGATCAATCCGAACTATGACCGCGATCTGCTGGTGACCCCGATGTTTTGGGGCAGCCGTAAGGGTGAGCGCCTCCTGACCACGGGAGGTCGCAAATGATCTGGACCGATGTGATCACCACAGGTCTTGTGACCGGCATGGCAGGCGGACTGATCGTTCCGGCAGGTCGTCGCCTTTTGCTTGGGGATATTGAGCAAGACTGGCTGCAGGACGAACTTGAGCTCGACGGGATTGATCCGGTCGATGGCGTCACTGTACGCGGCAAGGACGGGTCGCTGTCGCGTATCTGGCACCTGCAAGGGACCAGCTATGACGCCCGTATCGAAAGCGAGCAACAAACCTTGTTGCTCGGTCGCCAATCTCTTTTGCAAGAGCTTGGCAAACGGTCAGTCACTGTTCGGTTGTTCGCAGTCAAACGCCAGCGTGAGATTATCGCTCATGCAAACTGGCCCAATAGCGTGCTTGATGAGATCGGCACCGCAGAAGCACGACAATATAAATCAAGTTACTTCATCGACTGGTATCTGATGGCAACGGCGCAGACCATGCAGCCTTTGCTGGATGCCGAAGAGAAAATCCCTGCCATCCTCTCAGAGTACCGTCCAGAGCTTCTTGTGCGCTCTGATGACGATCAGCCTTGTTTGCTTTCTGGGTTTCTCAATGGATTGGTCAGTGGCGATTATCGCCGTGATCTTCCGGCGACCAGTCATAATCTATCTGCAAACCTTCCGGCATCTGACCTTCATTGCGACAAGGTGACCGGCACCATCACAACCCATGTTCCGGCCCGCCAGTTTCACAAGGTCATTACGGTTACACTCTGGCCGGAAACAGTGTCGGGCCATCTGATCGGCGAAATCCTCGCCCTGCAGGGTGACATCGAGATTTGCCAGATCTGTGATCCGTGGGGCAGTGATCAGGCGATGCTGGTCAATAAGCGCCGCATGGCTGGTGAGTCTAATTCGTGGTTTGGCAATCCTGCTGCTGCAGCAGAAGTCTCAACGCTTCTGGATCTTCTGGCCGAAGGCAAAACAACCCTCTTTGCCACCCAGTTTCAGATCATTCCCCGTGCCGAAACCGAGGAAAAACTCAACAGCCTTATCCGCGAGATCACAGAGATCCTTGGCAACAAACGGATCGGCTATGCCGTGCAAACCAAGGGTGCACCTGTCTGCTGGTTTAACCGCTTGCCTGTCGTTTCCAAACGCAAGATCAGATTGCCTGGTAGTCAGTTTATGGCCCCGCTGGATCTGCGCGATCAGAACATCGCAGCCCTTTGGGCTTTGCCGCATTCGGCAACCGGCATGTTGGCCAGCCAGTTTGGCCCGGCACCCGTGCGCTGGTTTAAAACACCTACCGGCCAGTCCTATGCATTCCAGTTTCAGGTGGTCAACAAGCCATTCTCGCTTGGCAACTTTCTGGTTTTTGCGCCGTCCGGGGTCGGCAAGTCCACTCTAATCATGCATCTGATGGGTGGCCTTGCGAAGTTTGAGAATGTGCGGTCTTACATCTTTGATTCCAAGGAAGGCACACGCTTCATGGTCGAAGCCATGGGGGGTCTTTATCAAGCCTATGATGGATTATCGCTCAACCCGTTGGATGTCGGGGAAGACAGCCCAAAGAACCGCGAACGTGTCTATGCGATCCTCAAGTCACTTGCCGGGATTGATCTGGAAGATGGCGACATCGATGCACTTAATCATGCCGTCGATCTGGCATTCCAGATTGAGCCACCACACCGCACATTGAATGCTATCTATCCCTTTGCCTTTGCCCGTCGCTCTGCCCTTCGTCGTGCCTTTGCTCAGTGGGTGACGGATGACAAAGGCAATACAGGTCTTCGCAGCCACATCTTCAATGCACCGCATGACAGCCTCGGCGGTCTTCTGAACCAGTCGCACATGGTCGGGATCAACATGAACGAGGCACTGGCAGATCCGGCACTTGGTGGACCGGTGGTCGGTCATATCTCTGAAGCGATCAGTAAGTCGGTTGCCGGGCGTAATGGTGGCTTTGTCATCTTCATTGATGAAGCGGCCAAGCTTCTTTCTAACCCCGGCTTCCGGGATCTCGGGGCTGAGATGTATCGCGAATACCGCAAACTTGGCGGTGCGGTCGGCATGGCGTTTCAGGATCCGGCAGGCCTTGGCAAAACCGGGGCCGCTGAAGCGATCATCGAAAACACCGCCACCATGATCTTCTTCCCGAATTCCAAGGTTACGGAAGAAAGCCTCAAGCCGTTCAACCTCAATGAAGAGCAAAAGCTGTTTGTCCAGGGCCGCACGCGATCACGCAAGAAGAATGATCGGCGGGTTCTGATAATCAAGCGCGACGAGGCCAGCGGCTTCGAAGAAAGTGCCATTCTCGATGTCGATCTGACACCGCTTGGCGATGCTACGCGGTTCTACCGTTCCGGGCCGGATGCCAATAACGATCTGGCCGCCATTCAAACCAAATGGGGGGACGCATGGCCAAGCCATCTGTAAGCAACTGCGATCACCCGGACATGATCAAACAATCCCTTTTAATGATGGCTGTAACCAGCCTCGTTGGTGCTGTCGGCCTGATTGCAATGATGCATTGGCCGCTCGCTACCAGTGTTGTCCTGATCTTCATGCTTGTCCTGCTTCTGGCAGGAGGTCGATCATGAACAAGCGTCTTCGTTCTGTCGCTCTTGCTTTCGGGATTGTTCTGGCAACCCCGGCAATTGCTTACGCCACCTATCCGGTGATCGATGTGTCCGCCATTGCGAAGTTGGGTGAACAGCTCAGCAAGATGCAAAAGCAGATTGATCAGCTCAAGCAACATACCGAGTGGCTGACCAAATTGAGCGCTCAAGCCCAGGGCACGATTGATGCCATCGGGGCCATGGGGCAAATCACCCTGCCAGTGCTAAACATGCAGAAGCTCACAAGCCGGATCATGCGCGACATCCAGTGCCTGACGCCGGATTTGTCCGGCCTGATGCCGGGAATGAACCTCGATGATCTCGACTTCTTTAGCATCTGCGAGGGTCGCAGCATCTATCGCAAGTCGCTTTGGTTTGATCCGAACGATCCTTCGACCTGGACTTTCCCGGAAGGAAGTGAGTTTGCAGGCAGCAACAATGGTTCAGGTTCCGGCAGCGGTGTCTGGTCCAATCCGGATCACCCGGTCAACAAAGCCAAATGGCAGGCCCAGCAGCAAGCCCGTGCCATGGTCGAAGCCAGACGCGAAGAACTGGCCAAAGACGCGGTTACAACAGGCTTGGCTCAGAGCGATCTGACCGTTCAAAGCGCAGAAGAAATTCAGCAGGCCATTGAAGAGCTTGAAGCTGGCACCAACGGTGCGGCGGATATGAAGCGTCTTCTGATGGCAATTGCCAAATGGATGGCGATGTCTAATCGCCAGCAGGTTCAACAGCAGCAGCTCATGGCGCAACTGGTCAAAATCCAGTCAACCATGTTGCTGCAATACCTGCCGCCCCAACAGCGTGAAGATGCGGAGGCAGCAGAATGATCGGCTTACTTTCCGCCTCTGGCGATGAACGCATTGTGGTTCTTGATATCAGCTTCGGTACGCCAGTCAGGCATGTCATTGCAGCCATCGGTGAAGATGTTGCGCCTCTTAACATAGGTACAATTCCAGCCAGTGAGTTGGTTCCATGGCTGCGCCTTCGCACCTGGTGGCAGGATCGAACGGTACGCATCTTTCCAAACGTCGTAAACCAGACGCAGGTCATGACCGCGTTTGATCAGATCACCCTGCGGGTGATTGGCAAGCTTCTGCAAAACCTCGTCGCGAGTGCCTGCGATCAGGTCTTTATTTGCGTCATAGACCGGCATCACCAGATCCCACTCCTCCAGCGCAGCTGGGCGATCAAACTTAGTCCAAAGCGACACAGCATATTCCCAATCCAAATAGTCCCCTTTGTTCAGCGCCACACCGAGAGAACTCGCCTGCGCTGCGCCAATCAAAAGGAAAAACGTCATGGATGAAACAGTGACGAATGAACTGATGTGCCTGACATGCGACGTGGTGACGGAGTATGTCGATCTGGCAAACAGTTTCACCCAGAACCTGAGCACTGTGCTGCTCGACCCAATGTGGTTCATCTATCTCTCCGTCGTTGGTCTATGGATCGTCATTCATGGCGGCAAGATGATCATGGGAAAGGGCGATCTAATTGGATTCGCTCATGAATTTGCGTTCATCATTATAGCTGGTCTGCTGCTCGGCGGACAAGGGCCCACTCTCGTAAATTCCATCTATCAGATGGCTTTATCAACGATGGGTAGTGCTGCTGGCGTTGTTCTGTCTGCCGGTATGGAAGGTGGCATTACAGCCGCCACGATCCCGAGTGAAGCCTCCTCACTGGGCGGCATGGCACAACTCGTTTACGTCGCCGAGCGTGGCTTACTCGTTGTCTTGCGCATCGCCTTTGAAATCTGGTCGTCCATCTCGCTCGGCAATCTGATGGCCGGGGTCTACGGCGTCCTGCTCGCCCTGCCCTACATCATCCTGATCATTGTTTATTTCAGTCAGGTTGTTGTCAGCATCTTCCGCGTGATGATGTTCTCGGCCCTCTCTCCAATCCTGATGCTTGCCGTCGGGTTCGGTTGGGGACGTGGCATGGCGATCACGGGGGTTCGAACCGTCTTTGCCGCCTTCATGGTGCTGTTTGGTTCAACGCTGGCTCTGGCATTGTGTCTCTATGGCGCAGCGTCGCTTGATATCCAGAACACAGAAAATGTTCGCGAGATCACATCAATCGACAATCCGGGGCTGTGGGTTGCCATCGTTCTCGGCTGGATGGGTACAGCCTTTATGGCCGAGGCAACGGGCATGGCCAACTCGATTGCCGGATCCCAACTGACCAATCAGGCTGCAGCGGTCATTACCGCAGGCATGACCGCAACCGGTCTCTCCCTTGTCAATGCTGCCAAAAAATACGCGCCGGGCGGCGCATCTGCGGCCCTTGATGCTGTTCTTCTGGGCGCGGGCGCTGCCCGCAATCCGGTTGGAGCTGCAGGGGCAGCCAAAGACAGTCTTGTTGCCGCCAAGAATGTTGTCATGGAACGCTTAAAGACACCGACCTTTGATCGGGGAGGCAAGCCATGAACCGTCTCAAGCAATTCCTGCGTGATGTCTTTCTGACCATCGCCGCTTTTCCCCTCGTCGCACTCTGGCTGCTGGTTCTGACCGGCATGTTTTCACCCGAAAGCCTGATCGTCTTCGTCATGGCCCTTCGCGAAGTCGATGCGGACCAGTTGGCCGGTCTGATGCGCAGTGCCGTTCATATCTGGATCGCCCTATCCATCATCCTTGCCCTTGCCAAGCTTGTTCTTGGCGTGGGCGCGTCATCCTCATCTACTGCCACCAATCAGAAAGGATCGCAGCCATGCGCCTGATCCCCAAACATTTCGTCCCAATTCTTTGCCTTGCCGTTTTCCTGTCCGGTTGTGTCTCCGTTTCAAAAGACCGCGAGATCCCCAAAGACGGAACCGGCACCGATGAGATGAAACTCAGCCCCTGTGTCTGCAATCCGGTTGAGTTTAATGGCGAGGGCTTCTCATGGCTTGGCTAGGGCGCATCGGCAAACGCGATAGCGGGCGCAAGTCGATGATCAAAACCACCTCAACGCATAAAGCCACCGTTGCAGCAGATCCGTTCAGCTTTCAGGCCAGCCATCGTAGGCTCGCTTGGATGCTGCGCCTGTCTGCCGGGACCAACATTGTGCTTGGCGCTGGCGTCGTCGTTCTGGTGCAAACGGTTGCTCATCTCGTCCCGCTCAAAGAAACCGAGATTGCTCTGGTCCGGACCTATGGTCCCGATGACCGCACCTATGTTGTCGAACCGGTCAGCAAGAAGGTCGAAGGTTTTGAAGTCTTTCTTGAAGCTCAGGCAAAGCGTTTCGTTCTCATCTGCAACGAGATCGATCCGGTCACACAGCAAGAACGCCAGCGCGAAGCATCCAGACTTTCTGATGCCAGCTTCTGGGAACGCTTCAAACGCGAGCGAATTGATAGCGGCCTGATCACTGAAGCTCTTGAAAAAGGCATCGAGCGCGAAGTGCGGATCGTCTCCATCGACCCCATCGCCACCTTGTCCTCAGACCATAAATACGCGGTCGACTTCATCCAGATCGACCATCGTCGCGGCAAAGAGATATCGCGCAAAAACTTGCGCGCTTACCTGACGCTGGCCACCCGTCCGCAAAACGTCTCCGAAGCCGACAAATACACCAACCCTTTTGGCGTCACCGTGCTCGACATGGTGCTTAGAGAAAGAGGCGCGTCATGAAACGCCTGATCAATCTTGTTTTCCATCTTGTCTTTGGCAGCCTCATTCTGGCCGTCCTCATTCTTGGCTACAAACAGGCCAATGCGCAGACCGCTGCACGCCCGCCAATGCCGGGACAATCGCAGCAACCGTTTTCTGGTACGCAAATCAACCCGCAACAATCCGCGCCAGCCATGCCGGTGCCCGAGAGCGTGGTCGATCAGGCCCGCGATCAGAATGAAGGTTATTTCAACGCAATGAGCCGTCCGCGTACCAGCGGCCAGGTTCAGGATGTGTGGGATGAAGCAGATCCGAGTGATGCGGTTTATGCGACCGATCTGTGTGATGATTGTACTTACAAGATCCGCACCCGCGAGTTCATGGTCACCGTGCTTGAATTGCCACGCGGTGAAAAGATTGAAGCGGTCGATCTTGGCGATGATGGAGGATTTTCCGTCAAGCCACGCGGTGAACGTCGTTTGGCTGTGCGCCCTAGCGGATACGGTTATGACACCTCACTTGTCGTCTATGGCAAATCAGGTGCCGTTTATCCGTTTTATCTGAGGGCCGAGAGCTTCAATTCGATCAATGTGCCCGATCTGGTTGTGCGGATTGAAGGGTCCGTTCAGATCGAAAGCGATCCGGCAGTTGAGGGCTTTGACGACATAGGTAAGGCCAGCCTTCCGGCGATGTCTGTTCCTGGGCAAGGCAACAAGTCTGCAGCTATCGATACTGCGATTGCCGGACTGAGCGACACCAATCCGGGCACGCCTGAAGGCGACTTTGTTGCACAATCTCCGTTCGATCCGAACGCCCTGCATGGCTGGGGTGAATATGATCTCTGGGGCGATGAAACACTGCGCCCGGAGACAGTCTTTCGGGATGACCACTTCACCTATATCCGCTTTGGCAAGCGCTGGAAGGATATCGAACTGCCGACTGCCTATGTGGTGGTCGATGGCATTGATGAGCTGGTCAATACCCGTGTCCAGGGCGAGACCTACATCATTGAAAGCACTCGCCCGCTGATCACGCTCAAAAGCGGTAAGAGCTTCCTCTGTGTTGAATATACCGGGGAAGGCGCATGAGTGCATTTTGTGATGTCGCACTGGTGCTGGGCCTGACCTTTGGGGGTGTATGTGCCGAACCGGTCGTCAATGAACCGCCAACCTTGCCCGCTGATGATCCATCGGTCTGGGCCCTTCCAGCCCCGCCGCCGCCAGCACCGGTGGCCCCTGCCCCAGCTATGCCACCAATCATCATAAAGGAAGCCAAACCGGAACCAGAGCCTGCTCCGGCTCCCAAACCTGTGCCGCAACCTGAGCCGGTTGCCGAGGCCCCCGCGCCGGATCCCTATCGCATGGCCTTGGAGGCTGCCTGGCAACATCGCGTTTCCTTGTCGTCAGACTGGGGCACCCCGGCGTGGCAGTCTTCTGACATAGCCGGGGCTTCGGGCCATGCAGCCCTGCCTGGCATGGCAACCCCTGCCGCGCTCGACCCGCTCGATTTACCAATCAGCGATGAAGAGAAAGCCGACTATGAAGGCCCACGTCGGACTTCCACGCTTCCAGTCGATAACAGTCGGATCATTACGGCAGATCGCTATATCACGGTGATCCTCGAAACCGGGATCAACAGTCAGGTTGGCGGTGATGCAACTGGAACCGTGATTGTTCAGTCGGCGCGTGATGTTTATGGCTATCACGGGCGCAACGTTCTGATCCCCAAAGGATCCCGACTGATCTGCAATTATGATCCACCCAAGGATATGGGCAGCTCGCGCCTGTCGATTGCCTGTGAACGGATCCTGATTGCCGGACACCGTGCCGAGATCCGCCAGCTTGCCTCCCCGATCAGCGACATTCAGGGCCGCCAAGGGGCTGCAGGCGAAGTAGATCGCCGCTTCTGGGAACGCTACGGCACCGCCTTCATGCTGACCGGCATTTCGACGGCTGTACGCTATGCCGCCGCCACCACAAATTCCGAAGACAGCGACGGAGAAGTTGCAACGGCGGCTGCCGAGAAAGCTGCCGAAGAACTTTCGACCCGCTTTGGCGAGATCAGCGCCAGCGTCCTTGAAGAGACGCTTTCACTGCAACCCATCATCACCATCCCCCAAGGCACCCGCCTTCAGATCCGTCCGGCAACGGACTGGTACATTGCAAATGTGGAGTAAAAGCATGAACAAACGAACCCTTTGGTGTTTGCTCCTGTCGTCCTGCCTGGTCTCTCCGGCACTGGCTCAGATACAAGAAACAACCGGCACGACATCTTCTAAGGCTGAGCCAGGCATCGAGGAAATGGTGCGCAAAGTGAATATCGTCACCCGCGCCAAAACCCGCACCGCCGTCTCAGAAAACGAACCAATGGCCATTGATCTTGGCTTGGTCGATGTCCCTGGTGCGCCTCCAAAACTGACCGAAGGTGTCACCGCCAAGGCTTATGCCCGCTATGTCACCTTTGAGGACAATTTGATTGCCCAATTGGTGCTGACCGGCGTTGAAAAAGACGGCAAATCGGAACCACTCGATTCAAACGATTTTGTCGCCCAATTCAATATTGACAGCCCCGAACTCGATCCGGCGTCTGTTGTCACCATTGAGGGCGATCAGGAAACTCTGCTTGCGGCTCTGCAGCGCTTGAATGATGTCGAGGAAGAGGACGACAAGGAAGAAAAGGAAACCGAAAGCGCTGAAGCTGATACCGGTGCATCAAACAATGTTGGATCGAATGCTTCCAAGAATGCAGATGCTGCCGGTTATTCGACACCATCAGCCCTTGATGTTGAGGAAGGTACCAGCACACCGACCGTGCGTGTCACAACAGAAGGCTGTAACATCCGCGTTGATCTGGCCCAACTCGTCGCTGTCCAGCAAAGCCGTGTCGAAACCACCGAAGACGGCAATGTAAGCGCAGGGGCCTGCGAAGATGGTGCAGATCGCTATCCGCTGGATCGCAGCTATTCAGTTTGTGGCGATACCATCGATATGGAGACGCGCCAGGCAACCGCACAGTATCTGCTGTATTACACCGATGGCGGCGGCAACCGTCAGGAAGTTACTGACTGCCTGAAGGATGAAGACAAGGTCTTTGACATCACAGAGAAGACCTCGGCCTGCTCGGTCTATCTTGACTATAACGAGATGATGGCCGTTCCGCAGGCATCGCTTGTCTATGTCAATGCGAGCAACAATGAAGTCCAGGTGCGTAGCTGCGAACCGTCCGAAGAAATTGCCTCGGTTCCGCTTGTCTCAGTAACCGATGGCTGCTCAATCCGGCATGATTTTGCCGCTGGTCGCTCTTATCAGACCGGTCGTCATATCTATGAGCTGAACGGAACAACCTGGCAGGCCGATGCCTGTTCGGACAATGGCACCGAATACCCACACGAAACCGTCTATAAAAGTGCTGCCGGTCAGGAAGTTTGCGCCCCGGTCATTAATCAGGCGGCTGGCACTGTTACCCGCCAAAGCCGCAAACAGATCGTGGTTAACGGGGTTGAGCAATTCATCACCGAATGCAAACCCGACAGCACCAATATCGCCATCCAATCGACGATTGATGGCTGTGACAATCCTTCACTCTGGAACCACGATCTTGCGGCTGGCACAAGTTATGGTCGCGAGCGGTTTTACTATCTGCTCGATGGCATTCCGCAATATGTCACCGAATGCCAGGATAGCGAGGTTGCCTACCCGCATCATGTCGAGACCACCGGCTGGCAAAACCATGATGACCAGCTATTCGCCTATCGCCTGACCACGGTTTATATCGAAGGCACGCCGAAAGGTCGTTACAACATCAAGACCAGTGAAGTTCTGCCGGGTGAACCACAGACCGCCTATGTCTATGATGGTCAGGGACCGAAAGCCAATGGTGATATCTGGTACGAGGACTGCACCCGGTTTGAAGGGCGCGACCTTGTAAACACCTATAAGCGCCCGGATGGTACAACCTACGGCCTGAAGGTCGATGAAGCGACACCGGCCAATCTGGGGAATGTCTGCAGTGCGACGGTTCAATGGGCAGATCCGACGCATTCGAGTTGGACAGCTCCACAGAACCATACGGGCGGACCATGCGGCAATGCGACCGGCACCGTCACTGTCCGGGTAGGTGGTTCTGACGGCTATAACGAAAATCGCACGGTCTACAACTCCAACCATTGCAACTATTCAGCAGCAGTCGGCACCCGAACAACAGTTCGCGAAGATGGCGAAACAATCGGCGAACCAAGCAGCAAGACTTGCACCACGCTCTCTGCGCAAAGCTCAATCCACCAGAAGCGTTCCGGCAACGATTACTGGACGCTCTATGAGCCGAACAAATACAACTATCCTGCACATACCGACAGCATCAAGAGCGGTTGCATGGGCAGTTGGGGGTGGTGGTAATGAACGCCCTTTCCCCCAATCCCCTGTTTGAGAAGATCCTCGGCCCTCTGGCCATCTATTACGGCGATCTCTCAACCGTCGAAATCCGCATGAACCGCCCGCACCGCGTCGTGACTGAACGGCGCGGGGAAGGCAAGCGCGAGATCGAAGATCCTGCTCTTACACTGGCTGCCATCGAACGGATTGCCATCAGCCTCGCCAACCAGCGAGGCTTGAAGTTCAATCCCGATGACAATCCAAAGCTCTCCTGCATCCTGCCGGGCAATCATCGCTGCGAGATCCTTGTTGGTGCATCGGTCAGATCGCATCTGAGCCTCGCGATCCGCTGCAAGCATCCCTTCACCCCGTCCTGGCAACAGGCTGGCGTGACACCAGCCATCCGCGATTATCTGATCGATAAGGTCGCAAATGACGCCAACATGATCATCAGTGGTGCGACCAACACGGGTAAGACCACCTTGCTTAATATGTTGCTCGCCACCATTGACCCGGCCCGACGTGTCTTGGCCATCGAGGACACCCCGGAACTTCATATCGAGCAGTTCTGGGATGGCAATGGCCTGATTGCGGCGCGTGAGGCTGGAACGGGCAGCGGCATGGTCGGCTGGCGCGAGATCTATGATCATCTGATGCGGATCACGCCTGACCATATCCTGTTTGGTGAGATCAGCACCCAGAACGCCTTTGCCGCACTGGCAGCCCTTAATTCCGGTGTCACCGGATTTATGTGCACCATCCATGCCGAAAGCCCATGGCAAGCCATTCACCGCAAGTTCGATCAGAACATTGCCTGGGCCGGAGAAACCATGCCCCGCGTTCCGGAGTTTCTGGCCGAGCTAGTTGATGTTGTCGTTCAGATCAAACGTAACGCCGATGGCTGGCGACGGATCACCGATATCTGGGAACCGCGCAATAATCGCTATGTGCTTAAAGACGGCAAGGAGGTGGTGTGATGACTGCTCTTTACCGCCTCTCTCTTCCCGTCATCCTGCTTGCCATGATCGCTGCCATTCTCTGGCAGTGGCATCTGGCCGTTGGCTTTGACGCGCTTGATCTGCGCTGGTGGCGATGGTCGCTCGATGCCGCCACGCATCCAGCAGGCCTACCTAATGAAATGCTCTATCCGGCTCTTTGGATTGGCATCACTGGATTGCTTTGCATGTTCGGCGTGCTGGCGCTGGCCGCACGGGCCAATAACAGCACGCTCAAGGGGAACCGCAAAGGCGACGAACTGCATGGCTCGGCCCGCTGGGCAAAGCTGAAGGACCTCAAGAAAGCACGCCTGTTTCGCAAGGACGGGGTTGTCATCGGTGGTTGGCCATCATGGTTTGGTCGGATCCGAGAGCTGCGCCACGATGGGCCAGAACATGTTCTGGTCTGGGCTCCAACCCGCACCGGCAAGGGGGTGAGCCTGATCCTCCCCACCCTGCTCAGTTGGCGCGAAAGCATTCTCTGTCTTGATATCAAAGGCGAGAACTTTGCCAAGACAGGTGGCAGGCTTGCCAGCATTGGTCACAGGGTATTGCGGTTTGAGCCTGCCTCCCCGTCGGGCTCAGCACGGTTTAATCCGCTGGCCGAAGTTCGGATTGATAGCGAACAGGACATCGCCGACTGTCAGAACATTGCCGCGATGATCATTGATCCGGACGGCAAGGGCATGTCGGGGAATTACTGGCGCGAGGAAGGTTGGGGCTGGCTCTCGGTCGTACTGCTCCATGTGATCTATCGCGTAAGACGCGATGAAAACCGGATTGCCTGCTTTGATGATGTGAACATCTTTCTTTCCGGCATCACCGGACAGCCATGCGAAGACGGCCAGGCGGAAAAAGCTGATGACAATTTCGAGCATATCCTTGCTGAAATGGCCGCCTTTGATCACGGCAAAGCCCATGTGAACAAGGAAGTTCGGCGCGGGGCCAACAGCATGATGATCAAGGCCCCGCAAGAACGCTCTGGCGTACATTCCACCGCCAAAACACAGCTCACCGTCTTTGCCGATCCGATCATTGCACGGAATACGGCCACCAGCGATTTTCGTCTGCATGATCTGATGAATGGCGATGCGCCGATGGCATTGTTCCTTGTTGTCTCACCTGCAGACAAGGATCGCTTGCGGCCCCTGCTGCGTATCATCCTCAACCTGTTCATGCGTCGTCTGACCGAGCGCATGGAGTTTGGATCTGGCCAGACGGTCGCCGGGTACAAGCACCGCCTGCTCCTCATGCTTGATGAGTTCACCTCCATCGGCAAGCTGGAGATCTTCGAGGAATCACTGGCCTTCATGGCGGGCTACGGCCTCAAGGCCATGATCATTGTTCAGAACACCGAACAGCTCTTCAAGCATTATGGGCGTGATGAGTCGATCATGGCCAACTGCAAGATCCGGGTCGCCTTCACGCCAAACAAGCTCGAAACCGCCAAGCTGCTCTCGGACATGACCGGCAAAGCAACCATCGTCCAGAAACGCAGATCGCGCTCTGGCCGAATGGGCGATCTCGGATCTGTCTCGGACAATCTTGCCGAAACTTCCCGCCCGCTTCTCACCCCTGATGAATGCATGCGCCTGCAGATCATTGATACCGAGGGCCGCAAACCGGTCCCCGGTGATGCCCTGATCTTTGTCGCCGGTCTGCCGCCCATCCTTGGCCGTCAAAAGCTCTATTTTCTGGATCGCGAGCTTTCACGCCGCTCGCAAATGACGCCGCCCCAAATGGCTCTCTCTTCCAACACACCCGCCTCTCTCAAAGGAACCAAACCATGAAGTCACCAAACACGCCTAGCACCACTGCCTCCTCTGCAGCCCTGAATGACCAGGACTATCTCGCGTTGGCCTCTTCCATGATCAATGCCGAAAGCCAGATTGGCCCTGTACCGGTCGATCCGGACATTGCCGAGGCCATGGGGGCTTTTGCTGAGGACGCGCTTTCCGCTGATGACGCGCTCGACAGTCACTTTGACGGGATTGATCCAACCGCTGATGCGGAGGGTTCGAACCATGGCTGATAAGAAAAGCTATCGTGATCAGGTGGTCGAAGAACTGCTCGGCCATATCGAAGCAGGCACCGCCCCATGGCAAAAACCATGGGAACCTGGAAAGATCCGCATGGCCCCGTTCAATCCGGTTTCCGGCAAGGACTATCGTGGCATCAATGCGCTTTGGCTTGAAATGCGCGGGCGCTCCGATCCGCGCTGGATGACCTATCGCCAGGCGGCGGCCCAGGACGCGCAAGTCCGCAAGGGTGAGAAAGGCACCATGATCGAATATTGGAAATGGTCCGAGCGTGAGAAGGTCTTGGATGACAATGGCAAGCCGGTTCTTGACGACAAGGGCATCGCCAAAACCCGTGAAGTTCGCCTTGATCGGCCAAGGGTGTTTCATGCTGTCGTGTTTAATGCCGAACAGATCGATGGCCTTGCCCCTTACATCGCACCCGAACCGACCTTCAGCCCGGTTGAACGCGCCGAACAAATCCTCAAGCAGGGTAATGTGCCGATCTTCCATGATCAGAATGACCGGGCGTTTTATCGATCCTCGACCGATCAGATCCACATGCCCCATCAGGCCGCCTTCAAAGGCCAGTACGAATATTACGCCACCGCCTTGCATGAGCTTGGGCATGCCACCGGCCATGGATCGCGGATGGCCCGCGAGTTCGGGCCGTTTGGCTCGGAAGTTTACGCCAAGGAAGAACTGCGGGCCGAGATCGCAAGCTACATGCTGACCACCGAGCTTGGCCTTGGCCACTATCCGGAACGCCACGCCGCCTATGTTGGCTCCTGGATGAAAGCGATCAAGGAAGACCGCAATGCGTTGTTCGCCGCTGCGCGGGATGCAGAAAACATCCGTACCTGGATCATGGAGCCCGAGATGCGCCAGTCCCTTACCCCGATCAAACAACAAAGTGCAGAGAAATCGCAATCTCAGTCTGTGTCAAAGCAGCAATCCTTTGTCGATAGCATGGCCGAAAAGCGCCAACGCGCCATCGAGAAGATGTTTGAGAACCATCCTTCCGCACATCCGACACTTTGGGCCATGCGGATACAGGATTCATTGGTGCTGACCGGTTCGCGGCAAGACACCGAATTGTTGCCCGCCGATCAGTTTAAGGAACGGTTGCTGTCCTCTGATCTGTCCACCGATCATTTGGTTCGTTTCCTTCGGCAATCTGCCGAGATGGCCAACTGGAACAATATGGCCTATTCGATTTTGGGACCGGACGGGGATCATAAAAACGTCGCCTCTTTGGCGGAGCGTTTTGGCAAAATTGATTGGTCCTTGGACAATAACAGTCCTTCCGATCCGCAGCAGACGGGTCTGCCTGGCAAGCACGCCGTTCTGACAGATCTCGCAATAGAGGCCGCGCGATCTCCGAAACATCAAGAGCTGCTATCCGCCCTTTGGGATATTGATGGTCCGCAAACGCAAGGATCCGGACAAAAGCCAGATTGGTACATTCCAGCACAGCAAAGAGCAGATGGATTACTCAAGCGTCTCACAACGCCATTTGATCCGAATGCAAATCTCAAACCTCGGCAAGATCAGCATCTGGCTTCGGATCGGAAGGAAGCAACGACAAGCCTTTCTCAAGTATCTGCTGCCAAACGCATCTATCTCAATGTGCCGTTCAGTGAAAAGGATGAGGCCAAAGCACTCGGGGCTAAATGGGATCGCCGCGCCAAGGCATGGTATGCCCGCGATGATATGGAGCTTGCGCCTTTTAAACGCTGGCAGGAGACCAAGGCCAAAACAACTGAACCCAAGATCAGCCCGGAACAAGAGTTTGCCCAGGCACTCAAAGAAAACGGCCTGATCCTTGATGGGCCGCCGACCATGGATGGCAAATGGCATCGGGTTGCGGTTGAAGGGGATCGCAAGGGCCAGAAAAGCGGCTCCTATCGCGGGTTCCTTGAAGGTCTCCCGGCAGGCAACATCACCAATTACAAATCCGGTCAGGATCCGGTCAAATGGGTGGCCACCGGCACCAAGGTCGATCCCAAGGAACTGGAACAGGCCAGAGCCGAAGCAGCGGCGCGCAAGGCAGCCCAGGAACAGGAACTGCGCGCGCAATATCGCGCCGTGGCCAAACGCGCCTATGGGATTTTCCAAAACGCCGAACCAGCACCAGGCAATCACCCCTATTTACAAAACAAACAGGTGCCCGCCGGGGATCTGCGCATTGATCAATCGGGCAACCTTCTGATGCCGATGGCCAATGAAAAAGGCTTTATAGAGAACGTCCAGACCATCCATCCGGATGGCACCAAAATGTATCTCAAGGACGGGAAGAAGCGCGGTCTGATGCATGTGATCGAAGGTGATCCCAAAGGCCCGATGATCGTCACTGAAGGCTATTCCACCGGCCAAAGCCTGCATATGGCCAGTGGTCTGACGGTGGTGGTCGCACTTGATTCCGGCAATCTGGCCCCGGTGGCTGAAGCCCTTCACAAGAAGCATCCGGATCGCGCCCTGGTGATTGCCGCCGATGACGATCACGCCAAGCAGGTTAATGCCGGGATCAAGGGAGCCGAACGGGCCTCTGCACTGACCGGCGCGAAGATCCTGCGCCCGGATCTGAGTGACGACGAGAAGGCCAAAGGCCTCACCGATTTCAACGACATCCATCGGGAACGTGGTCTTGAGGCGTTGAAACGCCTTGTCACCGAACAGATCGGCCTGACCAAACCGAAAGCCAAATCCAGAACACGGGGACGCGAGCAGCAGGCTGCCAGCTTGGCGGTCTGATCCCCGAATGCCGGTGGCGCGATGCACGCCACCGGCACCTTTTTCTATTCACCAGTTTACCAGGAGAACGCCTCATGACCGAACAGCATATGAAGGACATTTTTGAAAAGCGCGCCAATCTTGAAGGGGCTCAGGACCTTGATTGCAACGTGTGCGGCCCGGCATTGGTCTTCGCCCTGCAGGCAGGCGAAAACACCTTCTCGCTTGATCTGCCAACCCTCCTGCAATGCCTCCACCTTGCCGAGCAGAAGGCATCTGTTCCCAAGCTGGGTGCCGCGTGGTGGAACAGTGTTATAAACCATTATAATATCGGCTCTTCCCTCCGTGAGACCGTCGCCGGGAGATCCGATAATGCACGTCTATAAATTGCAGGCGCAGACAATCGACGAGAAAGAGATCGAGCGCACCGCCTTTGAACGCGACACCAGAAAACTTGAGCCCTGGTATCAGGTCACCGACGACAAACAGCGCGAATATGCCGTGTGCCCCGCGTGTGACAATCCGATCCGCCTGGTAGGGCTCTATGAGGAGCTTCCTCATACCGACCGCCCCTATGGTCGCCACACAGGCAAACCGGTTACCGGGTTTGATTATTTCAATGCCGATAATTTTGAATGGTGTCCCTATGTGCGCAAGAACCAGAGCAAAGGCAGCAGTCGCAAGCGCGGCATGGAAGGCATTTCTCTAAAGATCCTTGGCATCGTTCTGACCCAGTTTGACCGGGTGATTTACATCATTCGCAAAGAGACCGGCATCTGGATCTCGCCTAAAATTGCACTCGCCGTGCTGGAAAACTGGATTGAAGCAGATGGCTATCGCTTCCATGATGCGACCCTGCGCAACATCCCCTGGATGTTTGCCTATCGCTCCAAGGGGCTCTCTATCTTCGGGCAAAAGATCAGCAAGGGACAGGACGAACTGCGTCAGGCGATCATCGAAGGCATTCCCCATGCCCGTTTTGATGAAAATGGTCGTATTACAAAAGGGGATCAATTTTATGAAGTGACCTGGTGCTTTGTTGATTACCGTCGCAAGACCGAAGACGACAGCCTGATCGAGATGGTCGAGTTTGAAGTCTGCGATGGGGATCGCAATATGGTCTTCGCCAAAACCATCACCTTTGATCCAGGGTATTTTGCAAACCTGATCAATTACAGCAATCCCGACAAGCGGGAGCCGCATCTCATCGCAAAGGCCAAAGAGGTCTATGAGCGCAAGTTCGGCACGGATTTTACACGCAGCATCGTCAATCTGGTTGGCGGTTTTGATGCCACCCTTCCCGAGAGTATCCGGGCCGAAATGATGCCTGGCGGTTCTCCCACAGGATCTTCCGGGCAATAGCGGAACAAGAAATGGCCACCGAACGTCACGTCATCAAAACCTATCTCAACGACGAAGAGAAAGCCCGCATTGATCAGCTTGCCCACCAGCTGCGCCTGTCACGCTCGGAACTGCTCAAACGCTTGCTGATGAATACCAAACTGCCCAGTGCCAGTGATTTTGCCGCATGGCAGGGCATTCGGGATCTGCTCAAGGTCAATGCCGATCAGGCCCGCTTGGGCAACCTGTTCAAGCTGGCCCTTGATGAGCCGCTCTCGGCAGATCTGCTCAAGAAGTTCGACAGCCTGAACCGCGATATCGAAGCGACCCAGACCGAGCTCAAAGCGGCGATTGGTGAGATCCGGATGCAGCTTCAGCCTGGCAAAAACCTGCAGGACAAATCATGATTGCAACCCGGATCGGCAAGAAATCTGGTGTGCCGGACAATTACACCCGTCTTGGCCAATATATCGCCGCTGCCGAGGAAAAAGGTGAGAAGCTCCATCAGTTCTGGATCCGCAATTGCGATGCCGGCACAAATATAGAGGATCTCGATCTAGCACTTTTAGAAATCGAGGCGGTTCGTCGTCAAAAGCCCGATATTGCCGATAAAACCTATCACCTTGTCGTTTCTTTCCGTCCCGGCGAGCAGGACAGACTGACCACAGATGATCTGATGGCCATCGAGGCGGAATATGCCAAGGCACTTGGCTACGGCGATCATCAGCGTGTGGCGGGAACACACATCAATACCGATAATTTCCATATGCATATTGCTTTTAACAAGGTGCATCCGGAAACGCTCAAGGTCATTACTCCGCACAGAGATTTTAAAATCCTCGCCAAGGTTTCACGCGAGATGGAGAAGAAGTACGGTCTCACCATCGACCCTGGGATGACCGATGGCAAGGAGCGTGGCCCCAACAAACTCTCACCTGCAGCACGGAACTATGAGGCCCATACCTGGCAGGAATCATTCCAACGGCATGTGCTGAAACATCGTGAGGAAATACTGGAAGGTTTAGGGAAGGCCAAAAACTGGCGGGAAGCGCACGAGGTTTTCGCCGGATATGACATCAGCCTCAAGCTGCGGAGCAATGGTATGGTTTTGATGAGCCCGGACGGGCAGACGATGAAGGTCAGCCAGCTGGATCGATCTTGCAGCAAGAAGAAGCTTGAATCGCGATTCGGGCTGTTTGAAGCTCCGCCCCGCAAACGGCACAACACAGACAAGCAACAGGTCAAAGCGAAACGCAGCTACAAGCTCCGCCCACTCATTCGGCACCGCAACACGCTCACCCTTTGGCGGCGCTATCTCGGTAAACGGAAGCTCGTGCCCCGCCAGCCCGGACTGGCGGCGCGCGCGATGCGAAACTGGAAGATGTTTCTGCTAATGGAAGCTTCTCAGGATCCTCTGGCCATGGTCTTGATTGTGGCGCATCGTGAATTTCTTGGTCTTATGACCTTACACACACACATAAAGCAAAAGCCTGATCACCTCAGCAAACCCCAAAACATTCTTCAGTCAAGCTAGCCATGTGCGACGCTTACGCACCACGCATTCAAGAATGCTTTCCGCTTACCTTGTCATGAGGCCTCTACGTAAATCAAACATCATCCAGTTGCCGTCAGCACGCCGACATTTCCCATGTAAAGCAAATCAGCCCACAGTCCTCCAATAGGGCGAGGCCCCTCATCGGCTGTTTTTCGGCCACAAGGTACGTGCTCACCTCCATGGAATCAGGCGAAAAAGGCCTTTATTTACAGACATCGGTCATATCGCCACCTCCGAAAGCTTGGTGACAACGTCGAAGTCCACCTCAAGTGCTTCGAAGTGGCGTTTGCCGCATGTGATCTTCTGGTTCTCCTTCGAACGCCGTTCCTCGCTATCGAGCGTGCTCTTTGTTTCGCGAACAAAGTAGAGGCGTTCTTCGCGTTCAGTGACGAATGCCCAGTCCGGATTGTAAGGGCCTATCGGCGTGTCGATCTTGAACCAACGCGGCAGCTTGACGAAGAGCTTCACGTTCTCGTTGTTGTCCAGGTCCTTGGCGAACTGCTTCTCGACTTCGGAATCGAATTCGATGAAGTCGAATAGGCTCTTGTCCTTGTTCTGGACCTCGTAAAGATTGTTTAGATAGCGGGTCAGCTCGGTCTCGCTCTGCGGCTCGATCCGACTCATCTCCCATTCCTGGGAGGAAAGCTTCTCGTACTGAATGCCCTCCAACATCAGGTCATGGAGGGCGCGGCCTATCTCCCGGCCAACAACGGTCATGAACGCCTGTGGGTTTACCTTGAACTCTTCAAGCTTTCCGGACCGCTTGAGTATTTCAACCAACGTATGGCGCGTTAGCTCCGTTTCCTTCTGGAGATAGGCGAGCAAGTCCGGAAGCACCTTGACGGGAGCTGCGTCTCGCGTGCGCTGTTCTAGCGTCCGGTCCGCCTGAACGCCAGCGTCCGTGATATCGACGCCAACACGGGTCATTGAAAGGCGGACGGGCTGGATAGGTTCCAAGGCATCGATCCGCTTGACGGCCTTCTCGATCAATTCCTGAGTATCGAATTCCACACGGTAGCGGGTGCGGTGCTTGATGCGGCTCCAAAGCTCTTCAAATTCAGGGCTGAGTTGGACCTGTTTATTGAACTTGATCGTGTGCCGATCTCGCGCATTCACCACCCGGTTCTTGAAAAGGCGAGACTGAATTGCATCGATAACCGCCGGGCGCAGCTCCGCGAATTCCTCGGGCAAGGCCAGTTCGAAAAGCGGATTCTTGGGATCGAACTTGTCCGTGATCTCGCCGTCATCGGTGAGATAGCCGTTCGCGACCAAAGAATCCCAAATGGATTTTGACGTGTCCTGACCAATCGCGATCTCTTCGGAGTCGGACGGGCGCACGAGCTTGGAAAATGCAATCGTATCGACTTTGCCAAAGGTGATGCCGAAATCCTGCTCAAACTCTGTTTGAAGCGTTCTCGCGAATTCTTCGTAGGATTCATTGGCAATGATGGTCAGCCGATTGATGTGCTCGTCGTGGACGCGCTCGCCTTTGCGGTTTACGGGGAGGCGCAAGCCCCGGCCAATCTCCTGCCGCTTCTTGTCCTGAGATTTGGTCTCATTGAGGGTGCAAATTTGAAAGACGTTGGGATTGTCCCAGCCTTCTCGAAGGGCGCTATGCGAAAAGATGAAACGCAGAGGCTCCTCCGGGTCGAGCAGGCGTTCCTTTTCGCGCATAATGAGGTTGTAGGTATCCTCATCATCCTTGGTCGAACCGCTAGTGTCCTTGGCGCGGCCCTGCCGGTCCTGAGAGAAGTAGCCGTTATGGAGTTTTTCGACCGGGTGATCGATCAGGCCCTTGTAGAGCGGCCTTTCTGAAAGCTCAGCGAACGCCTCCTCGAACCACAGGCCGATCTTTCCTAGCCCGGTTGATCCGTCGTCGTTATAGACTCGATAATTAGCCACCTTGTCGATGAAGAAAAGGGAAAGCACTTTGATGCCCTTGCGCTTAAGGGCGCGTTCTTTCTTCAGGTGCTGCTCGACTGCCTCATAGACTTGGGCCTTCATAACATCATCGCCCATGCCGCCCATTTCCTGACCAAGTTCAAGGAACTTGCCTTGGTTGAATTCGAGGTATTCGGCGTCGGGGGTGCAATCGATGTTCTGAACGATATATCCCTCGCGGTATAGTTCGATATCGCCCGATTTGACGAACAAATCGTCACCCTGCTTGACCCAGATTTTCAAGGTGCCGACTTCGCCGCCGCGTTTGAGCTTATGAATCTCGACCTGGGCTTTGATGCCGTTCGTATTGTCGGTCTGGAGCAGCTTGACGTAGGCGTGGTTGAAACTATCATCCGAGCGGATCGAGGCCACTTCGATCTGTTTGACAAGCCGAAGGTCGTAAGCGCGGACCGGATCAAGCTTGTAGAGCAGGTTGTAGAAGTTCTTGTGGGTGGCCGAGTAACGCAGTGTGGCGACGGCTTCCAGATTCCGAATGGCCTCCGCCGAGCGCTCGCCTTCCATGTTCTGCGGCTCGTCGATGATCAGGATCGGTCGCGCCGCCTTCACGAGGTCACTCGGGCGGTAGCCGTATGAGCGCTCGTGCTCCTGATTAAAGATATTGGCTTCGCGCTGGAAGGACTGGATGTTGATAATCATGATTTGAAGTGAATTGTCCTTGGCGAAGGCATTCACTTTTTCCAGCTTCTTGGAGTCGTACACGAACGGTTTGAACGGCACATTGTCGTAGAGCGTGCGGAAATGCTCCTCCATAATTTCGATGCTCTTGAGCACACCTTCTCGGATCGCGATGCTGGGCACCACAATAATGAATTTCTTGAAGCCGTATTTCTTGTTCAGCTCAAAGATCGTGCGGAGATAGACATAGGTCTTACCGGTGCCGGTCTCCATCTCGATGGAGAAATCCATGCCCTGAAGCTCGGTCACCATTTCGATGTCGTTCTGCTCCTGAATGGCACGGACATTTTCAAGAATCTTTTCGGCTTCCAGCGTCACGGCATTGCCGACGGCCAATTCTGTCTGAACGAGGCCAAGGCCGCCTGTCGTCTGGCTAATTTCGAAACTGGACTGAGCGATAGGCTGGCCGTCGAAGACGTCAACGACGGCGTCAATCGCATGACGTTGGTATTCGAGCGAAGGGTCAAACTTCAGCTTCATGGCTATCCCCCTTCACGGCGTCGAGCTGCTCGTTCTGCCAATCGGCGTAAGTTGTCCTTGTCCCTTTAACTCGCCATTCCAAGCGGCCATTGGACGGCCTTCCCAAAACGACCGCAGCCGCCGCGCTGGGGCTCTTGAACGGCACGTCGTCGATGAAGCACGCATTGCCATCCGTACCCAGGGCAATCTTCTCCTTTTTGAGAAGCGCATCATGGAGTTGGCCGTAGCTCGTGCCTTCGCTTCCAATCCCGATCCAAGTCGGTTGGGCTGCCGACCCTTTCAGGACGACAAACTCGTCGTCTCGCTCAACAGCGAGTGCATCAAGTGAATGCTTGCGGCTCTTGAGCTCAAATACGACCTCATCCGACTTCCGCTGTGTTTCCACCGCTTGTGTAGGGCGAAGGAAATCCATGCCGAGCACGGGTAAAACAAGCCGGATTTGATCTATGAAATATTCCATGTCCGACACATCGGCTTCCGGCAATCTCACCGCTTCTGGATTTGTGGAATTCGTCAGAGCTGCGCGACCCGCTGCCTTTGCGATCTCGATCAGGCGGCTTTCCAGATACCGGCCATGCGCTTTCGTGAGGTTGTGATCTTTACTGGTGATGAAGCAGACCTTTTCCCAAAAGTCTTTAGACCCGTCTTTTGCATGAGATCGAAGGCGCTTCCCTACATCGTCTCCTTCGCCAATATACACGCTAGGATTGCCGCTTTCGGGGTCGGGGCCGGTAAGGAAATAAATGCCGGTTCTGGCCGCTTCGTCCCGGCCTAACAGCTCCGGCAATTTCGACCGGGGGCCAACAACGGCATGCCCGGTCCAGTTCATGATCTCGGCGGTGATGACGCCATTGGCACTGCCATCGACGAGGAACATCCGAATCGTACGACCGTTTTGTGAAGTGTCACTCATACGCCGCCTCCTAAACCGTGCGGAAGACGATTGCTTCTTCGTCCTCTTTGGCGCGCGATTTGAAGGTCTGAACGGCGTTGGTTTTGAGCTGGTCGTTTCTTTTGAAGCCTTCGTCGAGACAAATGACTTGGAGCGGGTCGGCATCTGCAATTGCATCGATCAGCTCCGATGTGATCTCCTTGTCGAGGCAAATAAGCAGCGCACCATCGGCAATGACGTAAACGTCTTTGCCCGCCATAGTGCGCTTTTCTACTTTAGTCGTGAGTTCAAAGCCTGCCTTTATGAGCAATTCGTAGAGAATGTCCTCTGGGCCGCTAGCTTGATCAATATGATCGATATGAAGCTCGAGCTGTTCCGCAAGGTCGTCTATCTTGTCTGCATCTCCATCCCAGATACGGAAATTGGACGAAGATAACTTAAAAACTCGAAACCCAAGATCGGAATTGGTTACTTGCCCCAATTCAAGTTGTCCCGCTCGTTCGTCAGCAATATTCCTCCCAATGACCCTAAGTCTTTCTTTTGAAATTTCTGAGATGACATGAGGCTTTCCAGCACGTTCACAAAAATCGAAGGCTGCCTTGTGCTCCTTTTTTGAGGGATCAATCTTCTCTGGTAGCTGGACAAGAATATATCTTCTATTTTTCTGTTCTTCGGCTTCCAGTTGATAAAGAGCTTCGGCAATCGTGCCCGATCCGGCAAAAAAATCCAGAACAATATCGCCGTCACCATGACAACCTATTTCTAGTAGGTATTTCATAAGATTGACGGGTTTGGGATAGTCGTAATATATCCCCAACCTGCGAAGGCTCGTTTTTGACTTTTCAGTCGTTCCAAGGCCCCTTAAAACGGACAAGATGTTTCTTGGGTTTTCGTTTTCCTTTCTATATCTAACCGCCGCATTCGCATTTATATAGAACTTCAAAGGCATGCCATCTTCAATGATAGGCTCGCAGTCGTTATCAATAAACTCCAGTAGCTTGTTCTTATTCGCCATGCCGACAAAAATGCGGCAGGGAGAAACTAGCCGGTAATCTTTAACGACCATGTCATCGAGTTTGAATGGAAGGCCAGATTTGTTCTCTATGCCATATTCCTTCTTCAGTTCATCTGAAATGAACTTTTCTCTATTTGCGATCTCAAAAAACCTCTCATCGACGTCCTTGGCATCATAACGCAGCTCTTTTTCCGAGCATGGGAAACCGGCTGGCAACTCGACAATCGAAGGCGGGTTCTCGGGGTTATTTTTGTTTATATTGTTGTCGGCGTAGCCCTTCCTCAGATTGCTATCCTCAGGGGTATTTGGGTCGATCACTCGCCCGACGGCCTGATCCGAGTATTTAACATCCTTGTAGTAAACTAGTATATACTCGTGATTTACTTTAATTTTATACTGGTTGTCGGTATTACCTTCGGTATTCCATACTAATTGCGCGCAGAAGTTTTCTTCACCGAATATGAGATTGCAAAGATACTTAAGACTTGCCTGTTCATCATCACCAATGCTTATAAATATTAAACCGTCGTCTCTGAGAAGGTTTCTGGCCAAATATAAACGGGAGTACATCATACTCAACCAAGACGAGTGAAAGCGGCCCGTCTTTTCGGTATCAGTAGAGAATTCACGGCCAACCCCATCTACTTGTCCTGAATAAGCCAAGTAGGTATCTAGCGTCTCCTGATATTTATCTGGATAAATGAACTCCTTACCGGTGTTATAGGGCGGATCAATATAGATCATCTTGATCTTGCCGAAATATGCTTTCTGAAGAAGCTTCAATACCTCCAGATTGTCGCCCTCGATGAACAGGTTTTCCGTATCATCGAAGTCCACGCTCTCGTCGCGAGCAGGTTTAAGTGTTGCCATGCTCGAAGCTTGAATAACCTTCATGCAGTCGGTCTTGCCCGGCCAGCTCAGACCATAACGCTCTTTACCGGGTTCAATCCAGTCGCCCAGCACCCGGTGGAGCTGTTCGAAGTCGATCTTGCCGTCAGTGAAAACTTCCGGGAAAAGCTGCTTCAACTGCTCGCGCTTCTCCTCCGCGACATCCTGACTAAGAAGGCCCTTGTCTGCCGCTTCCTGCATCGTCATTTTCTTTTCAGCGTCCATCAAATCGGCCTCTTCATTCGATAGTCCACCGAATGGTGAACAAGTGTTGCTCTGACACGTCCTGACTCATGCGGCCTTCGACCTCGTCCAGGAATGCATCCTTCTGTTTCTCGATATCCTTGGCGGCCTCATCATAGGTGCGCCAAGCCTCTTCACGCTTCTGTTCCAGACCGCGTGCTTTCTTTTGAAGCGTCAGCTTGTCAGGCAGGTTCCCGGTTTGTCGAACCTGCTTCTTTAGCTCCTTGATCTGGTCGTCGTAGTCCTTTAGGTCGGCTTTTAGCCCGGCACGCTTGTCCCGTGCCCAGTTATCAAGCTTCTCCATCTCTTCATCAAACCAGTCGCTCTGCAGCGCTGCTAGCTCTTCTAGGATGGTTTGCTTTCGGGCTTTGATCCCATGCAGGAGCTTTTCGCTGGGTTCGACATAGGCGTCTTCCCGCGCTTGTACTGGTAGTTCGAATAGCCGCGCAGCCGCCCTCGATTGCATCTTTGTGCCGTCGTCTGCGGCGCCCGAGTAGATGACGTGATCTTGCGCATCGACACCGGTGATGGAAAGCTTGTGAACGGTCAGAGTGCCGGACTTACCAACCAGCGGTTCAATGCTGGCCGCTTTTTGAGGCCATGCGGAATAATCAAAGGTGATATCCGCGCCGTTTAACGAACGGCTCCCCGCCTGTCCGATAGCGAACTGTGCCAGCGGATGCCCGAGACGATAACGATGCCCATCCAGCCCCCGCTTGGTTAGGTGATAGCCTCCTAGCGGAGCCTTCACGCCATCCACGGCCTTTTTCAGAGTGAAGCTGAGATAGCCATTGTCAAAATCCGCATGGCGTTTGAGTTCATGCTTGGTCAAATGCCAGAGCATTCGCTCGTAGCGGTCTACGTACTCGGTGGCCTCATCCAAGTTGACTTTGAGCCGGTCGTGGACCTCGGCATCAAAATTCTCCAGAAGCTTTTTGCGCGTGTCCTGCATCGTCTCGTCGATGCGGGCTGCCATCTCTTCCTGCAATCGCTCGAAAGCCGTTTCGATCTCTTCGGTGGTTCGGCAGTTTTGATAAATTCCGACAATCCGCTTCTCGAACTCCACACCAGATTCAACAGCGCCAAGAACTTCGTCGCTTGCACCGAAGACACCTGAAAAGAGGTGGAACTTTTCGGCCAAAAGCTCATAGACGCGTTGATCGGCTGCGTTGTTCTTGTTCAGGAAGTTAATCACGACAACGTCGTGTGCCTGACCATACCGGTGACAGCGGCCAATGCGCTGCTCAATACGCTGCGGATTCCAAGGCAAGTCATAGTTCACGACGATGGAGCAGAACTGAAGATTAATGCCTTCAGCGGCGGCTTCAGTCGCAATCATGATCTGGGCGTGTTTGCGGAAATGATCCACGAGCGCCGCCCGCATGTCCGCTGTGCGAGAACCTGTGACTTTGTCGGTGTTTTTGTTGTCGGTAATCCAATGCTGATAAATGGCCTTGGACTGCGGATCGGAGTTTGACCCATTGAACAAGACGAGCTTGTCCTCATAGCCATTCTCGGAAAGCAGCTTTTGCAGGTACACCTGCGTGCGGCGAGATTCCGTGAAAATGATCGCCTTCTGCGGCGCTTCGAGCTGTTCCGCCTTGTCAAACCCGGCCTTCAACGCCTCAAGAAGCGCTTGCCCTTTGGCGTTTTCGGAAATTGAGACCGCAAGGTCGCGAAACGCCCGCAGGTCTTCGATTTCCTGCTCAATCGCGACGATATCTTCGTCGCTAAGAAGCTCCGGCTCTTCTTCATCGTCCAGCCATTCCTCGGCCTCTTCTTCGAAGCCATCGAAATCGGCGGTGATCTCCTCACCCTCGGACTCTTCGAGGTTCTGCCTAAGCTCCTTGTCCTCTTTGAGCTGACGTTCAAGCTTACGCGCAAGGCTATCTAGCGCGCCCGCTATCGCAAACGTCGATGAGGCCAGAAGCTTGCGCATGATCAGCGTCATGAGCGTTCGCTGGCTGCTCGGTAGTGCGTTCAGAGAGGGCCGACGGAGATAGTCCGACACCATGTCATAGAGAACCTGCTCCTGCTCGGTCGGCACAAATTCCTGAGTGATCGGGATACGGTTTGTGTAGCGGATATATTCCAGTACCTGCCGCCGCAGCGTGCGGTGGCAAATCGGCTTCAGTCGTTCTTGGAGTTGACTGAATTGATGATCGCCTGTGATCCTAGCATATTGGGCGCGAAAGCTTTTGGCGTCGCCGAAAGCGTAGTCGTCGATGATGCTGACGAGGCCGTACAGCTCCATCAACGAGTTTTGGAGTGGCGTTGCCGTAAGCAGAACCTTCGGCGCGTTGGACAACGCGGATTTCAACGCCTTTCCGATTTTATTGTCGGTGCGATAGACATTCCTCAGTCTGTGCGCTTCATCGATTACGGCCAAGTCCCAAGGCCTGATCATCAGATCTTCCGCGTGTCGCGCTGCAAACTGGAAAGAGCAAATGACGATGACCTTCTGATCGAAGGGATTCCGGACGCCATCCTTGGCCATACGGTTGTAGTTCTGGGCCTCAAGGATCATGGTTGGGAGATAGAATTTCTCCTCGATCTCTTGCGACCATTGCTTCCGGAGGTTAGCCGGGCCGATGATAATGATCCGCCGCTTTCCCTCAATCCATTTCTGGGAAAGCAGGAGACCGGCTTCGATTGTCTTCCCGAGACCGACTTCATCGGCGAGGACCGCCCCCTTGGAAAAGGGTGACTTGAAGGCGAAGAGCGCCGCTTCCACCTGATGCGGATTTAAATCCACCTGCGCATCCAGAAGCGTGCTGGCAAATTTCTCTGAGTCGCCAACTGAATGCCTACGGCTCAGCTCGTGTGCAAATAGCTTTGCATGGTATTCCGTAATCACATTCAGTCCACTGCCTTTCTATACTATCAAATACCAAGATCACGATGTACACAGCCTACTCTCAGAGCTTGTACTCCATGACTTTGGCAGAGGCCAGAACAGGTTTCCGATTAAGAGCTTTGTAAACCGCAGGACAATTACCTTTCATTCCCTATGTGATTTATCTCACGTTGAGTATGGCACCGCCATGCGAATAAGCAGGAAGCCCATTTGGGCTGTTTGGTGGGCCCACCAAACCTATCCTGCCCCCGTCACGACAGGTGAAAGTTGTGCCATCTCGTGTACTATCATGCAATCTTTTGCATTTTCGTGCAATCTTATGCACTCTCATGCAATCACATGCAGTACATTGTATTTACAGCATTTTCTTAAGTACCTATCCTTAAGAGAAATCGCTGTTTTACCCTTGCGCATCAGCAATCCCGAAAGGTAATCAATCTGATCCAACCTTCGAGGATACAATCAGTGCATGTAGCAATCTACGCCCGCCACTCAACGGACAAACAGGAAACCAGTACTCAGGATCAGATCCGCCGCTGCCGAGAATATTGCAGCGTCAAAGGCTATCAGGTTGCCGACGTGTTTTTTGATGAGGGCATTTCAGGTTCTCACATTGCCAACCGCCCTGGCATAGGTTCCCTTCTGGTCGCAGCACTAAACGGACGGTTTGAGGGTGTCGTTGCGGAGGACCTGAGTCGCATCAGTCGAGATCAGGCCGACACTGCCAATTTCTTCAAAAAGATGATGTTCTTGGGCCTTCCTGTTGAGACCGTCACAGATGGAGTAATCAACGAGCTGCATATTGGTCTGAAAAGCACCATGAATGCGCTCTATCTCAAGGATCTGTCTGACAAGACCCATCGTGGCGTGATCGCAGCTGTTCTGCGTGGTGGTGTGCCGGGAGGTCAACTCTACGGCTACGACCTTGTGCATGCCCTTGATGAATTTGGTGAACCCATCCGAGGCAAGCGTAAGATCAACGACGAGCAAGCTGCAATCATTCGAGAGATATTTGAATATTACGCCGAGGGCAGAAAGCTGAAACATATCTGCGACGATTTGAACCGGCGCGGCATTGATTCCCCCAAGGGTGGTAAATGGGCACCTTCGAGCCTTGTAGGCTCGTTTGTCCGACAAACCGGAATGCTTCGTCAGACGCTCTATAACGGCGTCGTCACCTTCAACAAAATGCAGTACCGCAAGCATCCGGAGAACGGCAAACGCCTATCAATCATGCGTCCGGAAAAGGAATGGATCACAGTCCCAATCCCCGAATTGACCATCATTGACGATGAGACTTTCGCAAAGGTCCAGAAGGCTCTTGATGAACGATCCAGCAAACACCTTCAGCGCAAAATGATACCCACTGTGATGACAGAAGAGGAGAAACGCGAGACATCCATTCGCCGCTCGAAGGAATGGCGTCGCAAACAGGCTGTCACGAAGAAGCGTGCCAATGCTCTGTTTGGCGGCAAACTCTATTGCGGGGAGCACAATGAGAAAATCACAGCAACCTATGCAAAGCATTATTCTTGCCCTGTTAAAGGCTGCGCGAACAGGAACCTTCACTATGACGAGATC
The DNA here is from genome assembly GCA_965228275.1 of Thalassospira sp. GTDB lineage: Bacteria > Pseudomonadota > Alphaproteobacteria > Rhodospirillales > Thalassospiraceae > Thalassospira. The sequence continues at coordinate 677,406 of OZ245802.1, forward strand.
ATCAAGCTAGTATTGGATGCCGTCGCTGAACTCGACGAGGCAAAGATCATTGAGCATTTCAAGAGCGATGAAATCCAACAAGTTCGCGCTCATCACGCACGCGAGATTGAACGCCTGTCTCAGCATCTCGAAGATCTTCGCGCCAGCATCAGCAAGGTTATTGATGCCTTGGGCCCGGACGCACGTTCAGCTGAAATACGCGCGTTTTTTGACGATAAAGCAGAACAGATACAACGTACGAAACTTGATATCGCAACTCATAAACGTGAGCTTTCAGACAGCGCCCTACCACGCAAACTCGCCGGTATTATCCAGAGACACCAAAAGTTGATTTCATGCCTATTGAACTGGTCACGAGATCCAAAAGCAGTCGGCCCCCTAAGGCAAACTATTAATCGGATTATCCTAAAAACGTTCCAGTCGAGGCATGAGGGTCCCGTTCAACGAGCCTGCTTTGCCGATTTTGATTTCGACGCTCTTATCACTATTCATCAAAGCCAAAACTGAGTTGTATTCCCTTGAATTATCGATCTATTGTTCCTTGGAATTAACTAGCCAACATCTCTGGCACGCAAGAGCAAAACAGCGCCTAGTTTAAATCGAGAGAAATGCTCACAACTGCTTAAGCATCAAAGTTCCGACAAGTTTGCCACAATATTGCCACTTGACCGCATTGATACATCAAGATAACCATTGCGCTGCAACATTGTGATAGGATTCTCCTTTTGCGAATTATCTCGTGCATACTTTCGGTTATCATTGCGTTGACAGTAATGCTGTCTGGCGCTGAGGCCGTGCACGCCAAAGCCGCTGATATCAACAGTGGCCATCACAGTGTTGTCTCCGTCATGGCTGACAGCAGTTCACACACACAGGATCCATCGCACAACGATGTTTGTGGCATGGCTGTTTGTGGTCCTTACGTGCAGCAAATGTCTGGTAACTGGAACGCTGCACCTATTTTGTTGTCTGTAAAGTACTGGGCAAAAGACAGAACGCTCTCGTCTGCAGAGCTCGATGTCAGCGTCAAACCTCCCCGCGCCTAAGATATTCAGTTCCTTATCAAAACTGCGCTCGTGACGTAATCATTCGCTGTGAGTCTGATCTATGACTCTGTGCAAGGTTTGCGTAACGAGATCCTTTATACTGAATTATCTCGGGAGCATTTTCATGCCCAAATACACTACTTCTGTCCTTCGCCTAGCTGTTGCTTCTGCCCTTGCAATGGGTAGCCTTGCTGGTATCCAAACTTCTGCATTTGCTGGTGCAGGTCATAGTGGCGGTCATAATGATGGCGTCGAAATCGGTGCGCCTGGCGATATCTCTGATGTCCGCCGAACAATCCAGATTTCGATGGAAGACAACTTCTATGACAAGGAAAAGATCGTTGTTCGTGGCGGCGAAACCGTTCGCTTCCTGATCGAAAATAAGGGTGAGTTCGTTCACGAATTCAACATCGGCACGGCAGCAATGCACGCGGATCATCAAAAAGAAATGATGATGATGATGGAACACGGGGCCCTTGAAGTAGATAAAATCAACATGGACATGATGGAAATGGACATGGGGAACGGTAAAACCATGAAGCACGATGATCCGAACAGTGTGCTTCTGGAGCCGGGTGATTCTGCCGAGGTGATCTGGACCTTCCCGAAAGACGCAGAACTAGAATTTGCGTGCAATGTACCAGGCCACTACGAGAGCGGCATGGTCGGTAAAGTTCGCCTGCAGTAATCATAGCGCAGGGTCTCGCGCCAGAGGGAATCCCTCCCTGTTGCCTCTGGCGCACCTCAACCATAGGAGATCATAAGAATGAGAAAAGTTCTTGGTCGTGCCCTGTTCGGGGCACTAAGCGCTATTGCTGTGTCAACAGCAGCGCATGCAGCAACTTATAATCTTTCTGTCGATTATGTAACAATTGACACTGGCAGCACGAAAACCAAAGCAATTGGCTATAATGGTTCATCGCCTGGCCCGACCTTACGCCTCAAAGAAGGCGAAGATGCTGTCATCAACGTGACGAACAACCTTGACGAGAGCACATCTATTCATTGGCATGGGTTGATCCTTCCCTACCAGATGGACGGTGTGCCGGGCATCAGCTTCACCGGGATCGAACCGGGCGAGACTTTTACCTATCGCTTTCCTGTCAAACAGAGCGGGACCTATTGGTTTCACAGCCACTCTGGCTTCCAGGAACCAGATGGCGCTTACGGCTCAATTGTTATCGAACCCGAAAAACGCGAGCCATTCAAGTTCGACCGTGAATATGTCGTTGTTCTGAAAGACAAGCACCCTCATTCCGGGGCGCGTATTCTGCGCAACCTAAAGATGATGCCGGACTACTACAACCGTAACCAACGCACGCTCGGAGACTTCATCTCCGACGTTTCGGAAAACGGTTTGGGAGAAACTCTCTCTGAACGTGGAGACTGGGGCAGCATGCGCATGATGCCAACAGATATTGAAGACGTTCAGGGCTTCGTCGGCCTCATCAATGGTAAATCACCGGAACAAAACTGGACCGGACTATTTGAGCCAAACGAACGTGTGCGCCTGCGCTTCATCAATGCATCGGCCATGACTTACTTCGACGTCCGCATTCCGGGACTTGAAATGACTGTTGTCCAGGCCGACGGCAACAATGTTCAACCGGTCAAGGTTGATGAATTCCGCATTTCGGTTGCAGAAACATACGACGTGATTGTTCAGCCGACCGCTGAAAAGCCGTATGCAATCATGGCCGAATCAATGGGACGCTCGGGTTATGCATTCGGATCGTTGTCGCCGCAAGAAGGGTTGAAAGCTGAAATGCCAGCCAGACGCATGGACGCTCCGTTGCTGACAATGGCGGACATGGGAATGGATCACGGTAGCATGGCCGGAATGGATCATTCTTCGATGGGCAGTGGTAACGAGAACGGTATGGCTGGAATGGACCATTCGAATATGGCCGGAATGGATCATTCTCAGATGGGAATGTCCAAAGATGATCCCTTCTATGCCGCTGGAAGTGGTTTGACACCAAAAGCAGCCAATGGCGGAAAGTTCCTCTCCTATGCCGACCTGAAGGCACAGAAGCCTTTGTACCCTGAACGGCCTGCAACGCGTGAAATTGAACTGCGCCTTACCGGAAACATGGAACGCTATACGTGGTCAATCAATGGCGTCAAATATGAAGATGCAGAACCTATCCGCTTGAAATATGGCGAACGGGTGCGCTTCAAGTTCGTCAATGAGACCATGATGTCACACCCGATGCATTTGCACGGGATGTGGTCAATCCTCGATACTGGCAACGGTAAATGGGATCCGGTTAAACACACCATCAATATCAACCCTGGCATGACCGTTTATTCGGAAACCGAAGTTGATGAACCTGGGCAATGGGCTTTCCACTGTCACCTTAGCTATCACATGGCTTCTGGCATGTTCCGAAAAGTGATTGTTGAGGGCGGTCCAGCCGTCGCGGCACTTGAGAATGGAGTTCAGTAACAATGAAAACCCTAACTTTGGCTGCGATTGGTGGTGGTGTACTTGCCACGATCCTGTCCTTCTCGTTCACTGCCAAAGCAGACAATCACATCTTCTATGGCATTCAAATGGAGCAGTTTGAATACCGCTCTGGTGACGAAGGTGAAAATCTCTTTGTTTGGGATGGTGATGCATTTGTTGGAACCGACGAACTGAAGTTACGCTGGCAAGGCGAAGGTGAGCGTGATCTCAAAAACGACCTTTACGAAAACTTCGAGAACAGACTGGTCCTGCAAACACCAATCAGCGACTTTTTCGATGCCAAGGCCGGTATTCGTCTGGATACGCCCAGCACAACAGATCGTTGGTATGGAACCGTTGGAGTCATGGGGCTTGCTCCTCAATGGTTTGAAGTCGACGCTGATCTGTTTGTCAGCGAGACCGGAGACGGCAGTGCACGGCTTGATGTTGAGTATGAGGGCTTGCTGACCAATCGTTTAATCCTCACACCTTCGATTGAGCTGAATGCTGCGTTCTCTGACGATCGTGAGATTGAGGTCGGACGCGGATTTTCAAGCGCAGAAATCGGGCTGCGGCTTAGCTATGACCTGATCGACCGTGCCGTTGCACCGTATATCGGGGTTGCCTATGAGCGGAAACTCGGAAAAACCGCAGACTTTGCAAAAGATGACGGCGAAGATTATGAGGCAACTTACCTCGTAACCGGTCTCCGCCTTCTTTTCTAAGCATCACACGACAGGGAGGACTTTCCTCCCTGTCTGTTTTGCCGAACCTTCTACAGGAACCTAACTGCAATGATGGAAATCGTCCACGATATGGGGCATCGCTTGACGCACTACATATCAAGCGATGCACACTGGTGGGTTCATCTTGTATTCCATTTGGTGGTGTTTGGGGTGCCGGTTGCGCTAATTATTATTCTCAGCGCGACGGGATACAGGGTTTTAAGACGCCGCAGATATGTTCTTGCGCAACAGGCTCAAAAGCCCTCGGCAAAGAGCGGAACAGCGCTCCTGCAGTACATATTCAACGCTTCATGGAAGCGGCAGCTAAAACTGGGCCTACTGGCGACGGCCTCTTTGCCAGCTCTTTACATGAGCCTTGAGCTTCCGAAGTTGATCATCAACAACGCCATTGAGTCAGGACATTTTCCAGCTACCTATTTAGGAATGGAGTTCTCTCAAACGATGGCTTTACTTGCTCTCTGTCTGCTTTTTTTATTGGCGATTGGCGTGCATGGCTGGCTGAAATATCAGGTTAATTTGCAATCCGGTGCGCTGGCTGAACACATGTCACGCCGCCTACGGCTTGATATTTCAAAATTCAGCTTTCGAAAGCCATCCCCCAAAGGAGGGGAATTGATTCCGGTTATTGTGCAGGAGGTAGAGCCCGTAGCTGGATATGCTGCGGAGTCTATTGTGCTGCCTTTGTTACAAGGCGGTACATTCCTGACGATTCTGACTTTCATGCTCGTGCAAGATTTAGTTTTGGGCATCGCCGCAACCGCACTGTTGCCGCTTCAGATTTTTGTCATCCCCAGATTCCAGAAGAAAATTAATGCTTTGTCTCGAACGCGGCTGAAGGAAGTCAGAGTTCTCGGCGAGAAGATAGGGAACATCTCAAACGATAACCAGCAAGGTGCCCGGGATATTTACGGGTCATACAAGCGACTTCACGACCTTCGTCTCTCTATCCACAAAAACAAGTTCGCCATGAAGTCTCTAAACAATTTCATATCACAGATGACGCCCTTCTTCTTTTACACGATAGGGGGATATCTGGTGATAAAAGGCGATCTCACGCTAGGGGCTCTAATCGCAGTATTAACAGCATACAAAGACATGGGCGCTCCGCTAAAAGAGCTCTTTCGCTACTATCAGGCACAAGCCGATGCTCACGTCAGATACTCCGAAATCAAACCTTACATCTCAAAGGAAATCAACAGTACGGACAACCGGATTGCAGATGTAACGGTTCTGTCTGAAGTCGGATAAAAAACGTCCCCTTGATTGAGGTAGGTCAACGTAACTCGATATTTAAGGGCATAAGTGTTACGTTACTGCCCAAAGGAAATTTGATCAATGAATGCACAGCACGCACTAATACGCGCCGTACTGATCCTGCTCGTCGGGATAAGCGCTATAATGCTTGCTCCCCATAATGCAGTCGCGTCGAATGGATCTTTTCCTGCGCATTCTGCAGAACTCAATGATTTTGACGTTGAACACCAGCATGACCTGGCTTCGTGCTGCCCTCAGGTTTCTTGTCACTCCACATCAGCGGTCCTTACCGAGATTATCCTTCCGGTTTCAGAGTTTTCCCCTGTGCAGAACGGGATAGAAGAAGTGTCCCTTCAGCCAGTATCTCGGTCATGGATTTTCCAGCCTCCCATATTCTGATCCTCCCAAACAAATAGCGAATAACTGTTCTGGTTTCTGCACCTGCCGATGGCATGCGTACAGATCGCGCATCGGTGTTCTGCACCATGCTGTTTTCAGACGGAACAGTCACACCTAAAGGTATTTATGGGATGGCAAAGAGAAATGGAAAATATTCTCAGTTGGTTGCTTTGGGGAGCCTTCATCATATTGATGATGCGCTTTGGTTGCGGTGCTCACATGTTTGGCCACAAAAAGCACAGCCACAATAAGAAACAAGCGGACGGTCATGCCGAGGCAATCCGATGGGAGCACCCTCAGTCCGCCGTTGACCCGGTTTGTCATAAAACTGTCGATCCGCGCGTCGCCAAAACAACCATTCATGGCGGTGAAGTATTCTACTTCTGTTCAGACACCTGTCGTTCGAAGTTTGAAGTGTCGCCAGATACCTATGTCGATAGCAGCGCAGTTAGCCGACAAACTCACGTATCGCCAAGCTAGTTCAGCGAAATCATAGGCGGCACCACCCTGACCAAGGTTGACTAGTTCCCTTGGTCTCACGTGTCTTCGAATATTTGATACATACGCATAAAACAAAGGCCCGAAGAAAATGAAAAAACAAATCAATTGGCCAAAGTATTTGGTTATCGGTTTTTTCGCAGTAGGGATCATCGCCATGACCCTGAATTCGTTTCTGCCCGGGAAAGATGACATCAAAGATCTTGAACTGACCGATAGCGGAATTGCGCTCCCCAGTTTCAGCAAGGAAGCCATGGTAGGAAAGCAGCTTTTCGATATGAACTGTGTTGCTTGTCACGGAGGCAATGCAACAGGCACAGAGCAAGGCCCGCCGCTGATGCACAGAATCTACAATCCGGGACATCATTCAGATCGCGCATTCTATCTAGCTGTTCAAAACGGGGCAAAACAACATCACTGGCCCTTTGGCGATATGCCAGCCCAGCCTCAGGTCAGTTCGGAACAGGTAGCACGGATCATTCGTTATATACGCGAGCTGCAAGAAGCAAACGGCATCGCGTACCAAAAACACCAAATGTGAGGCAGGAATGGATCATCAGGCAGAATACAAGAAAAACAGTATCTCGCTCCTTGGCGCCATATCCATGGGCACCGGTGTTATGATCGGAGCAGGAATTTTTGCTTTGACCGGACAAATTGCCGAACTTGCAGGAAAGTGGTTCCCGTTGTCGTTCCTGTTTGGCGCACTTGTCACTGCTTTTAGTGCTTATACCTACATCAAGATGTCCAATGCTTTCCCGTCTGCAGGCGGGATCGGAATGATCCTCCAAAAAGCATACGGGCCGGGAGCCATAGCAGGCGGCGCAGCATTGCTGATGGCCTTTTCGATGGTCATCAACGAGAGTTTGGTCGCAAGAACATTTGGAACCTATGTTTTGCGGGCGTTTGACCTGACAGAGCTTGAAGTTCTTATACCGGTATTGGGTGTTTGCCTGATAATTTTTGCATATGCTGTTAACAGAGCTGGCAACAAATCGGTTGGCCTGTTTTCAATGGTCATGGCCGCGTTGAAGATCGGCGGCATTGCATTGTTTGCAATTGCAGCGCTGTGGGCTGGTGGATACTCGTTCGAGCCGTCATCACCCGACGGCGCGAGCTTTCCATTGGCCGGTTTTGTCGCATCAATTGCTCTTTCAATTCTGGCCTTCAAAGGGTTCACAACGATCACAAACAGTGGTGCTGAAATCGTGAGCCCTCATAAGAATGTGGGTCGTGCGATTACGTTCTCAATCCTGATTTGCGTTGTCGTATATATTCTCGTGGCGCTTGCTGTTGGTTCAAGCCTTGACTTGGACGAACTGATAAAAGCCAAAGACTATGCCCTCGCCCAAGCTGCACAGCCAGCATTGGGGCCCATCGGATTTTATCTGACTGTGCTGCTCGCAGTCGTGGCGACGGCGTCCGGTTTGCTAGCAAGCGTGTTTGCGGTGTCAAGAATGCTCGCGATGCTGACCGATATGGAGATGATCCCGCATAGTCATTTTGGAATGTCGGGTTCAATCAAAGACCACACACTTGTTTACACGGTTGTCGTGGCAGCGCTGTTGACAATCTTTTTTGATTTAAGCCGGATCGCTTCACTTGGCGTGTTTTTCTATCTGGTCATGGATGTGCTCATCCACTGGGGATGCTTTAAGTACCTACGACAAGAAATAGGAGCACGCGGCTTTGTAATGATTACAGCAATTGTCTTTGACATCATCGTGCTGCTCGTTTTCGCCGGCATGAAATTGCAAAGCGACCCATCCATTGTTCTCATTGCAACTTTGATGATCGTTGCTGTGTTCATTTTTGAACGTTGGTTCCTGTCAAACTGGATAAACCAATCGGCCAAGGCGCACAGTCACGATCACTCAGAACATTGATTATCCGCAGTGACATTGCAGCATAACAGCAGGAAGCAGACCATGTCTGATCATCATCATAAGAAGCACCAGGATAATCACAAAATGTCTGATCAATCAGGACAGTCGACGGATCCTGTTTGCGGTATGTCGGTCACGGTGGATGCCGATACACCACGCTCTCGGTACGGCAGTGAGACATATTATTTCTGTTCGCAGAAATGTAAGGGCAAGTTCGATAGCTCTCCTGAGAGCGTATTGTCCTCAGAGGAAGAGACATCTGCTGCAAACAGCGCTTCGTCATCGACTTCGGGTCGCTACACCTGCCCGATGCATCCAGAGATCATACGATCCGAACCTGGTTCCTGTCCGATCTGCGGAATGGCACTGGAACCGATGGATATGCCAACAGAAAATGACGCACCAAACCCCGAGATTCAGGATTTCAAAAAGAGATTCTGGTTAGGCGCAGCTCTTACGGTGCCGCTGATTGTCCTAACGATGGGGCCGTTTGTTGGTTTGGGCTTCATCCGGGAAATGATTGGAGAACGCGTTACTCTTTGGGTGGAGTTGGTTCTCGGAACGCCTGTTGTCCTGTGGTCCGGCTTCCCATTCATGGTTCGTGGATGGCATTCTGTGGTGAACCGTTCTCTCAACATGTTCACCTTGATCGGGATGGGCGTTAGCGCAGCTTATATATTTAGCGTCGTCGCAGTGATTTCTCCGGGCATTTTTCCTGATGGATTCAGAGACGCACAGGGACATGTCGGTGTGTATTTCGAAGCTGCAGCTGTCATCGTTGTCCTTGTGCTTCTTGGCCAACTAATGGAATTGGGGGCTCGGGAACGAACCGGCTCGGCAATCAAAGCGTTATTGGGTCTTGCTGCGAAAACAGCCCGCATTATTGAAGATGATGGTTCTGAACGAGAAGTTCCTCTTGAGGATGTAACCGTCGGAATGCGTTTGAGGGTTCGCCCAGGTGACAAGATACCTGTCGATGGCGTTGTCGTTGAAGGACGGTCGTCAGTTGATGAATCCATGATTTCGGGTGAACCCGTTCCAATTGAAAAAAATCCAGATGATGATGTCACCGGAGCAACAATCAACGGAAATGGCAGCCTGATCATCCAGGCCAAACGGGTTGGCAAAGATACTGTCTTGAGCCAAATCGTTGATATGGTCTCCCATGCTCAGCGAAGCAAAGCGCCAATCCAAAAGGTTGCAGACACGGTTGCAGGCAAGTTTGTGCCTGCTGTTATCCTGGTTGCTTTGATCGCCTTCGTCGCTTGGGCCATCTGGGGGCCCGATCCGTCATTGTCATACGGGCTTGTCGCAGCGGTTGCTGTTCTGATCATTGCGTGTCCCTGCGCCCTTGGTTTGGCAACGCCGATGTCAATCATGACAGCGACCGGCCGTGGTGCACAAATTGGTGTGCTCATTAAAAATGCAGAGGCCTTGGAGCGATTTGCGAAGATCGATGTGCTCATTGTCGATAAAACCGGGACTTTGACAGAGGGTAAACCAAAACTTGCAGGTGTAATCGCCCAACCGGATTTTCAGGAGGAGGAAGTTCTTTCTGTCGCTGCGGCGCTGGAAAAGGGATCCGAACATCCATTGGCTGACGCCATTGTCAGTGCTGCTCAGGAGCGCGGATTGTCCCTTGATAAGGCAGAGGAATTTGAAGCTGTAACCGGTCAGGGCGTCACCGGAAAGGTGGGTGGCAAGTCGGTTGCCCTAGGTAATAGCAAACTCCTTCAGACTCTCAATATCGATCATTCTGCTGTTGATAAAATAGCAAATGATCGGCGAGATATGGGAGAGACGGTAATGCATGTTGTTATTGATGGAAAGATTGCTGGGCTCATTTCCGTAGCCGATCCGATCAAGGACACGACGTTGGAGGCTTTAAAGGCGCTCAAGAAGCAAGGCTTCAGAATCGTCATGGCAACCGGTGACAACCAACGAACAGCAAAATCCGTTGGCAATAAACTTTCCATTGACGAGATTCGGGCCGATGTCTCCCCAGAAGACAAAGCCAATTTAATTATGGAACTCAAGGCTGAAGGCCATCAGGTAGCCATGGCAGGTGATGGCGTCAACGACGCCCCTGCTCTTGCTCAGGCTGATGTCGGAATTGCGATGGGTACGGGCGCTGATGTTGCAATTGAAAGTGCTGGTTTCACCCTCGTCAAAGGTGACTTGAGCGGGATTGTTAGAGCCCGAGAACTCTCGGAAGCAACGATGCGCAATATCCGGCAAAACCTCTTCTTTGCGATGGTCTATAACGCAGCCGGTGTGCCTGTTGCTGCGGGTCTGCTCTATCCGTTCTTTGGCATTCTCATCTCACCAATGTTTGCAGCTGCAGCCATGAGCTTATCCTCGGTATCAGTCATTGCGAATGCACTGAGGTTACGTCGAGCAAGTTACTAGCATCCCAATATTGACTGATTGGGCGAGGGGTGAACCAGACAAGGCTGACTTTAATACAAGACAGTTCACCCCTCGCCCATTTTAAATGACATACCAGCCAGCACTCAGAACTTTAAATCTCTTCTGATCCGTTCCCAAAATTCATCTGTCGGCTTTTTACACTTGGTAGCCAGAAATCTATTTTCACCTTGATAATTTCGAGTTTACGCACCGATAGATGCAATCCTGTATATTTACATTGTAGGGTTACATACATGCGATCATCATCAATTGGCCAATCTATTTTCATCGAGTCAGTGTTGATGCATTTATCTTCTAACCGCCTATACAATTTGACTGAACAGTTTTTGTATGAACAAAAATAATAATATACTTGTATTTACTCTTTTAAATCAGAGCTCTGAATAATAACGAACTATATTAAATGTAATATAAACAATGACGGCTGTGCTATTGCCCGAAGCAACGAGGCGAAAGCTCTAGGGATCAAAATGGGCCAACCCCTATTTCAAATCCTCGACCTTGTTCGTGATCACAACGTCGTCGTCAAATCAAGCAACTACGCTCTTTATGGAGATATCAGCCAACGGGTTATGACGATAGTCACTGATAGTGCTCCTGAGAGCACAATCTATTCTATTGATGAGATATTTGTTGATCTTGATCGAATGACGATTAATCACACTGAATGGGCACGCGAGCTTAAGTATAAAATCCTACGCGAAACAGGCATACCAGTTGGGATCGGCATATCACTAACCAAGACACTCGCCAAAGCTGCCAATAAATTGGCCAAACAATCAAGTAAAGCAGACGGATGCCTTGTGCTGAACACCCCAAAGTGGATCGACCTTGCACTGGAACGAACCGCAACAAAAGACGTTTGGGGCATTGGTCGACAACTCTCGCGCAAACTTGCCAGTATTGGGGTCACGACGGCCAAGCAGCTTCGAGATATGCCTGACCGTAACGCCCGTAATATGATGACTGTCGGGGGGCTCAAGACCGTTTTGGAGCTTCGCGGCCTGCGTTGCATCGATTTTGAAGATAGCCCGAAACAAAGGGAAACCGTGTGTGTTTCCAGATCTTTTGGTAAAGAAGTGACCGACGTAGAAACGCTGAAGGAAGCTCTATTGACCTTCGCTGCACGTGCTTGCAAAAAACTACGCCGCTTCGATCTTGTTGCTGGTCGGTTTCAGATATATGTCCTGAGCAATCGCTTCAAACCTAACCAACCACAGTTTTCAAAGGGCTGCGATGTTGGGCTTGTTCCATACACAAACGACACCAGAATACTCTCAAAGAGCATTTCCCACAATCTTGACCGAATATGGCGCGATGGTATGAGCGTAAAAAAAAGCAGGTATTCTGATGATGGACTTATGCCCTTCTTCAAAAGCTCCACAAGACCTGCTAATGCCTCTTTGCACCACCGATAATACTCTGATGGCAGCCCTTGATCAGATAGAGAACCGATTTGGCAAAGAGACTGTCACAATTGGTCGGCTGACCAATCAACAAAAACCTGATTGGTACATGACAGCAAGCAATCGCTCACCTTGCTATACCACCCGTTGGACGGACATTCCGTTGGTCAAGTAACCATCGAAATAACTGAACCCGCAGGATGTCTAGAAAAGGCGGGGCGATTCATCCGCATCTTCACTACTTTCGCAGAGGGTACTACCCTTCATGGGGGGCAGTTTATTGAGTCTTATGTGAATAGAATTATCTATAATGACCTAGGCTCAGGACCTATCCAAATTAAGGAGATTTCTATTGTGAGTGAAGAATGGACTATAACTAAGTCCTCTATTGGTCGCGCTAGACGGAGCATGTGAACTGCTTAGTCGCGACATGATTTCGGCGCACGTATTGGTATGCACTGCCATTAGTATTCTGCGTGTACTTGCTAATAAACACACAGGGTTTTCTATTTACGAAACGCTCTGGGATGTTACTGACGAAATCGGTGACAAAAGAAAACTCAACAACGCATATAATTTTTTCAAACACGCAGATCGCGATAATGATTGTATTCTTGATTTTGACCGAAAACTAACCGAGCACTGGATATACTTAGCTTTCATCGACCTTGATCGACTTAAAAAAAATCAGCCAGATAAACCACATTACATCATAAAACCAGCTGATCATACTCTCTTTACAGTGGGACAGTACGTTGCAAAATATCGAGCAGATCCTTGCTCTTTAGCGCACCTTGATCGCATTCTCAAAGATGATGATACTGAAAGCCGAGAAGCGGCCAGAAAGCACATCAAAAATTGGCTCCTTAATCGAACCAATATTGTTGAAAATCCGAAACATACAGGCAACGAGTAATGCCAAATCATTAAGATAAAAATCTTAACATATCGGAGACCCCAAATATGTTCTCGAGCATTACAAAACACACCCTAGGCTAAAGAATTACCCCGCAGGCTCTAATGCGCCTTCGAGCAGGATACGGTAGGAGTGCATGCCGGTAGGCTCCATTGCATCTCAGAAGCCATGCAGTCCCGATATTGCCGGAATCCGAGAAACTTCGAACCAAAGTATTGTCTGATCCATCAGCTTTTTTGGGGAAATTTGGCGAGATCATAATGTTCCCGTATTTTCAATGATTAGCCTGACGATCTTCTGTTTTAAATCTGCTTGGATCGTCAGGCTATTTGCTATCCAGCGCAGCAAGATAGTTTCGATACGTCCTTGTTGAATGTTTGTGCAGCCAGCTTAAGCCCTTCTACGGTTGTCAGATATGGGAAGATTGTTTCCCCCAGTTCTTTGGCGGTCATCCCGAACCGTATGGCCAGCGCCATTGTCTGAATGCTGTCACAGCCCTCGGGTGCCAGTATCTGAGCGCCCAGCAAGCGGTCAGTTGCTTCATCTGCAATGAGTTTTATCAAACCGCGTGTATCACGGGCGGCAAGTGATCTGGGCACCTGATCAAGCGGCACGACAGATGTCTTGACCACAAAGCCCCGTTTCTGTGCCTGAACCTCGGAGAGACCTACGCCAGCAACTTGTGGATCGGTAAAGACAACCCAGGGCATCGTTGTGTTGTCATATGTCTGTTCGTCACGGTTATAGGCATTTATTGCCGCAAGTTTGGCGCCATAAGCTGCCATATAAACGAACTGGTCGCGCCCGGTCACATCGCCCGCAGCATATACATCAGGACGCGTCGTCCGCATGTACGCGTCCACAACAATTCCGCCATTCGAATTTACTTCAATTCCAGCCGTTTCGAGGCCTAATCCGTTTGTATTCGGCTTACGGCCTGTCGTTACCAGGATCTGTTCAGCAAAAAGAACCTCGGCTTGGCCTTCGACATTAATGGTCAGTTCCGTTTTATCATTCTTCCGTTCAACCCTCTCGTAGGTGAGGCCCGTGCGAACGGATACCCCTTCATTACTTAACTCCTGAGTGAGCGATGCAGCAATTTCCGGTTCTGCTTCGGGAAGAAGCCGTGACCGTGTCACCAGCGTAACCGAGCTGCCGAGCCGTGCAAACATCTGAGCCAGTTCACAACCGATATATCCTCCGCCAATCACGAGAAGTGATCGTGGCTGCTGATCAAGTTCAAGTGCCGTTGTACTGGTCAGATAGGGGACATTCTCAATGCCCGGAATATCGGGAAATGACGGGGATGTGCCGGTTGCAATGATTGTCTTTCTTGCAACAAGCTTTTTGCCGTCAAGCAGAAGACCGGTGTCATTAAATACAACATCCCCTTCGAGATAATCGATGCCATCATATTCGGGCAGCAGATCGATATATTTCTTCTGACGCAAACCGGAAACCAGATCCTCTTTAGCCTTGATCAGGGACTGCCAGTCAGCGACATGAGCGTTTCCGGATAGGCCGGGAAAACGCGCAGCACCCGCTGCACCATGCACGGCCTCTGCGGCACGGATCATGGTTTTGGAGGGAACACACCCGACATTGACGCATGTGCCGCCAATCATTCCCTTGCCGATAAGTGCGACCCTTGCGCCCTGTTCAGCGGCCGTAATCGCCGCCGAAAAACCGGCCGAACCCGCGCCGATGACAGCAAGGTCATATTCCTGTTTGTCGGTCGAACAACAATTGTTCATATTATTTTCCTTTCCGGGTGGTTGGTTGTGTATCGGTCTCGCAGCAAGCGCGCGCACGGGTTCGTTGTCGGTAGCCGTACAGTGCCAGGGCAATGAACAGGAGTAATCCGGGTATGAGGACATAGTCTATCCAGCCCAGCCATGCCGAGAGTCCAAGGGCCCCGAACGTGACAACAAGGATTGGTGTGAAACAGCAGATCACAGCAAAAATTGTTCCGACGATCCCGGTTTTGAAAATGGTGTTGCCACGCATTATTTAATCCCGCGCCTTGGCCGGATAACCGGCATTTGTCGAAGCGATCCCGATGGTTTCCACATTGGCGACTGACGGGTCGAAGGTGACAGTTGCGGTTTTTTTATCGAAGTTGACGTCTACGGCCTCTACGCCGGTGACGGCTTCCATCGCGGTTTTGACCGTCACCGGACACAGGGCGCAGGTCATGTTTTCGATGTCGAAAACGGTTGTTTGTTCATCCTGCGCTGTGGCGCTGGCAGCAAGCGCCGCAGTTGGGAGGTAGCCTCCCGGATATATGACAGCCAGTCCCAGGGCAAATGCCCCGGCCAGAATAATGCCTGTTCGTTTCATCTCGATTTCTCCTAATAGAACAGCGAGGCCCACCAGTTGATTGTCAGGGCCAATCCCACCAGCACGGTTGAGAACCACAGGGCGGCTTTGGTGATCAGTGCGGATTCCGGACGGGCGCAGTAAGACCCGTCGTCACAAGCTGGCTTGGTCTTGAAATAGACCTGCCAGAACCCCAGCCCGATAAATATCAGAG
The DNA here is from genome assembly GCA_965228275.1 of Thalassospira sp. Classification (GTDB taxonomy): domain Bacteria; phylum Pseudomonadota; class Alphaproteobacteria; order Rhodospirillales; family Thalassospiraceae; genus Thalassospira. Next base: position 692,969 of record OZ245802.1, read on the forward strand.
CCACCGTCGCGAAGAGTGGTTTGTAAGGTTCAAGGGCCGTCAGATTGCCGATCCATGCCCCTGATACGCCCAGCATCAGAAGCAGGAGCGGCGCCACACAGCAGGCGGATGCAAGAATGGCTCCGACCACACCACCAGTCGCAAGCAGACCTCTTTTTGTCTGCTTCCCGTCATCCGACAACAGGTCGTCCGATTTGATATCGTTCATGTGATTTACCTCGAATTCGATTCGCAGTTAAGATACAGTCTGTAGTTGCTACAGACTCAAGAAGGTTTTGATCACATGGACGATCACAATTCCGGGAGACGACTAAAGCGAGCAGAATTGTCGAAGGTGACAGGCTGCCACCTTGAAACGGTCCGTTATTATGAAAAGACCGGCATGATGCCGGATCCGCGGCGCAGCAAAACGGGTTACAGGCTATATGACGAAACACATGTTTCCCGCTTGCGGTTTATCCTGCGCGCCCGCGAACTGGGTTTTTCGATTGAAGATATCCGGGGATTGCTGACTCTTATAGATGGTCAGTTGCAAACATGTTCGGAGGTCAAACAGCGTACGGAAAGCCATCTTGCCGATGTGCGCACAAAAATTGATGACCTGAAACGGATCGAACAAGTTTTGGCGGAAACGGCAGCTCAATGTTCAGGAGACGATGTGCCTGAATGTCCTGTTCTAGAGGCCTTGTATTGTAGTGCGGAATACAACCTTTGAACTCGCCTGCACGCTTTTAATCATACCTCAAAGGCTGTTTTGCTTTGCCCCCAAGAAGGGCGAAGTGGCTATCAGTACCAGGCCAAGAGGCTCATTCGATCCTATAGAGTTTAACGCTACAATCTTCAGTGGCAGATAATGTGATTTCACGGTGATAATTGCAAGCTGGTGGCAAATAATCTGATCACATTCGCAGCTAATGTGATTTTTGCTATGGCGATAAAATCACATAATCTGAGCCGGAAAAACGCGATAAGTGCAAGTCTGGGCGCCGATAAGTGCGATCAACTATAACTAGGTATTGAGGATTTCGAGCACGATAATTACTGATCGCTGAATTTTTTATGCCTGCAGTCAACTATTCGATTGTAAACTCACCTTCGATTTAGCCGCTGATTAGAAGCAATTAAATCAAACACGAAACTGATTCAACTCCTAGCCCGTAACAATTCGCAGTCGACTTAATTGTATCCAAGAGATGATGTTGGATTCTATCCCGCACACATCGGTTTTTAGCAACCAACTGAAGCGTTTCCCCAGCAATAGTCGCCTCTATCTGAGACAGCCAGATACGAGGGTTTCTACATCCAGGCACGTCCACATGAGAGATAATTCGGCATATTTCCTGCCATTCCGGTGGGTCAGTCGGATCGCATGGCGCAGGAAGACTTCGGAGCTCCTCGTCATCTGCGAACTCAGGAGCCAGGCTATCCAGAACATCAAGAATCCTAAGCCTCGAAGGTCTTTTTCCCTTCTGTCGCAAACTACCAAGCTCCGACCTAACGGCATCAATGCCAACGCGATCGATCGCTTCATTCACCCGCAAGCACGCATTTGCTAATGTCCAAGGTTCTGAACAAAGCCGTTGCCACTCTCTAGCTAAAATCAAACATTGATCATCGACGGCAGGAAGGACGGTTGCTCCGGTTCCAGAAACGGCATTCGCCTGTTCCCTTTCATCCGTGTTTTCTTCTTTATCCGTGTTCTTCTTATTGGAACCGGCACCACGTGCCGGTTTAACACCGGAATCTGATGCCGGAATGAGGGAACCAGATGCCGGTTTAGAACCAAGACCGATCAACTGATATGCGTTGCGATTGCGAAGCCTGCCAACGACCCGGCTCGACTTCGCTACTAATCCAAGTTCAGTCAAACGCTTAAGCGCCTGACGCACCTTACGATCAGACAGGCTTGTTTCATGAGCAATCGTTTCAATCTTGGGAAAGCATGCCTGCGTGCGATCATTGACGTGCGAAGCCAAAACGATGGCAACGCAGATCTCGGCTGTCGATAAATCAGGATGATGGAGGATCTGTGTTTGCACCCAGTGCCAACGGGCAACTGCAGATGTTCCGACGGGTGCTGATTGTTTAGCAGCCGCGCCGGTGTGCGCTTGGGAATATGAAGATGTCATGCGTGGTATCGGCAGAGTTCAAACATCGCATTTGCACTTGACAAAGCGATCCCGTCGCCTAAACTTTACCTCAGATTTCGAAGCCGAGGGCAGCTTAAGCCTTTTCAGAAACCCGTTGGTTGCCGCCGACGGGTTTTTCTTTATCTATTTGAAAAGTCCGGGAAAAATGAAACTCGGTAGTGCCGCCTCCTCTGTTAGAGGCATGCACCCGAACTTTTTCTCTTGTTTCGCGAATCCGTCGAGTCTATATCTCAAAACTCAACGGATCAGAAAGAGTGGTTGCGGGGGCAGGATTTGAACCTGCGGCCTTCAGGTTATGAGCCTGACGAGCTACCGGGCTGCTCCACCCCGCGTCAGTGGTCTGTAATGGCTTTGCGGGCCATTTAAACAGATAACGCCGCGTCATGTTTGAAGCGGCGTTTGATGTTTGGTTGGGTATAGGGAATATGAATTGCTGTGTTTAGAAGGCCCGGCGGTGACCTACTCTCCCGTGCCTTAAGACAAAGTACCATCGGCGCAGGCTGGTTTCACTTCTGAGTTCGGGATGGGATCAGGTGGTTCCCGGCCGCTATGGCCACCGGGCCGTCAAAACACAGCGAAGAGATCGGATATTTCGTAAGATCGTGAACTATTGTTGGTGCGTATTGTAATGGTCTTGCTGATTTTACCGCTGCGCAAGTCATATTGCAGGACAGTAGCAAGAGGGATCAATCAAGCCGATCGATCAATTAGTACTGGTTAGCTTCACACATTGCTGCGCTTCCACACCCAGCCTATCAACCTGGTGGTCTTCCAGGGATCTGATAGGGATACCTAGTCTTGAAGGGGGCTTCCCGCTTAGATGCTTTCAGCGGTTATCCCTTCCGCACTTAGCTACCCGGCGATGCTCCTGGCGGAACAACCGGTACACCAGAGGTGCGTCCATCCCGGTCCTCTCGTACTAGGGACAGCTCTTCTCAAGTATCCTACGCCCACGGCAGATAGGGACCGAACTGTCTCACGACGTTCTAAACCCAGCTCACGTACCACTTTAATTGGCGAACAGCCAAACCCTTGGGACCTGCTCCAGCCCCAGGATGTGATGAGCCGACATCGAGGTGCCAAACACTCCCGTCGATGTGGACTCTTGGGGAGTATCAGCCTGTTATCCCCGGCGTACCTTTTATCCGTTGAGCGATGGCCCTTCCACGCGGGACCACCGGATCACTATGACCGACTTTCGTCTCTGCTCGACTTGTCAGTCTCGCAGTCAGGCAGGCTTTTGCCATTGCACTCTTAAGCTGATGTCCGACCAGCCTGAGCCTACCATCGCGCGCCTCCGTTACTCTTTGGGAGGCGACCGCCCCAGTCAAACTACCCGCCATGCAGGGTCCCGGATCCGGATAACGGACCTCGGTTAGATATCAGGAAGCAAAAGGGTGGTATCTCAAAGGTGGCTCCACCACGGCTGGCGCCATGGCTTCAAAGCCTCCCACCTATTCTGCACATTCACATCCTGATACCACTGCAAAGCTGTAGTAAAGGTGCACGGGGTCTTTCCGTCTGACCGCGGGTACTCCGCATCTTCACGGAGAATTCAATTTCGCTGAGTTGGTGTTGGAGACAGTGGGGAAGTCGTTACGCCATTCGTGCAGGTCGGAACTTACCCGACAAGGAATTTCGCTACCTTAGGACCGTTATAGTTACGGCCGCCGTTTACCGGGGCTTCAATTCAATGCTTGCACATCTCCTCTTAACCTTCCGGCACCGGGCAGGCGTCAGACCCTATACGTCGTCTTGCGACTTCGCAGAGCCCTGTGTTTTTAGTAAACAGTCGCCACCCCCTAGTCTGTGCCCCCACCGTAAAGTTGCCTTCACGGTGGGCCCCCTTCTCCCGAAGTTACGGGGGCAATTTGCCGAGTTCCTTCAACACCATTCTCTCAAGCGCCTTGGTATATTCAACCTGCCCACCTGTGTCGGTTTGGGGTACGGTCCATATGTGAGAGTTATTTCCTGGACCTCCTTGGCAGCTTCTCCAATCCAATAAGGAAAAACTACTTCCAGAGGCCGTCACTTCTCACGGGTACAGGAATATTAACCTGTTTCCCATCGACTACGCATTTCTGCCTCGTCTTAGGGGCCGACTCACCCTGCGCGGATTGGCCTTGCGCAGGAACCCTTGGGCTTTCGGCGAGGGAGGTTCTCACTCCCTTTATCGCTACTCATGTCAGCATTCTCGCTTCCGATACCTCCAGCATACCTTACGGTACACCTTCACAGGCTTACGGAACGCTCCGCTACCACTTGTCAAAGACAAGTCCGCAGTTTCGGTGTGTGGCTTGAGCCCCGGTACATCTTCGGCGCGGGACAGCTTATTTAGACCAGTGAGCTGTTACGCTTTCTTTAAACGATGGCTGCTTCTAA
>OZ245802.1:702500-2355000 GCA_965228275.1 Thalassospira sp.
ATGCGGACCCCGATCAATGGTGCACGCCTGTCGTCAGGTTACGGTCAGCGCAAGCACCCGATCCTTGGTTACACCAAGATGCATAAGGGGATCGACTTTGCCGCGCCGCGTGGCACGCCGATCTTTGCTGCTGGTAACGGAACGATTGCCAAGATTGGCCGCAATGGTGGCTATGGCAATTACATTATGATCCGCCACAATGATTCCTACGACACTGCCTATGCCCATATGAAGGGCTTTGCCAAAGGTCTCAAACAGGGTTCGCGCGTCAAGCAAGGTGATGTGATTGGCTATGTTGGCACCACCGGCCGTTCGACCGGCCCGCACCTGCATTACGAGATCCTGAAAAACAACGTTCAGGTCAACCCGATCAAGATCAAGATGCCAAGCGGCAAGAAGCTTAAAGGTCAGGAACTTGATACCTTCCTGGCCGACGCAGATATCCTGCGCAAGCAATATGCCGAGCTGTCGCTTGACAACAGAAAGATCGCCAGCGCTGACTAAGGCCTTGGACACCAAAAGCATTCAAAGCCCGCCAGCATGGCGGGCTTTTTTATTGAACAGGACATTGCAAGCGGGACCAAGCGTCTTACGACCATCAGATCGCACATCACTTTCAGGCAGCCCCTAGACACATGAAAGCCCCGAGCCATTGGTCGGGGCTTAAGCCATCAGGTCACATTGCAATCAACAGGGTCAGGCAGCATCACGATCAAACTGAAGCTTGGCCAAACGTCCATAAAGCGGTGAGCTTTCCATCAGTTCCTGATGTGAGCCAATCGCGACCAGTTTGCCATCATCAATCACGGCAATCCGGTCGGCATGCAGGACAGTTGACAGGCGATGCGCAATCACGAGGGTGGTGCGTTGCGTCATGATGGTTTCAAGTGCTGTCTGAACCACCTGTTCGCTTTCAGCATCCAATGCGCTGGTTGCTTCATCCAGCAACAGGATCGTCGGATTACGCAGGATCGCTCGGGCAATGGCGATACGCTGACGCTGACCACCGGAAAGACGTACACCCTTCTCACCAAGGAAGGTGTTAAAGCCATCCGGAAGACGATCAAGGAACTCGCTGGCATGAGCGGCATCGGCCGCGGCACGGACATCCGCGTCACTGGCACCCGGGCGACCATAGCGAATATTGTCCCAGGCATTGGCCGCAAAGATCACCGGGTCCTGCGCCACCAGACCGATACGTTCGCGCACATCGACCGGGTCGGCATGACGAATATCGACACCATCGACACGGATCGCACCTTGTGCCGGGTCATAGAAACGCAGAAGAAGCTGGAAGACGGTTGTCTTACCCGCACCGGACGGACCGACAAGTGCCACCGTTTCACCCGGTGCGACGGAAAGACTGAGCCCTTCGAGTGCGGAAGTGTCCGGGCGGGCAGGATAATGGAAAGTCACGTCTTCGAAGCTGACATGTCCCTGATGCGGGACCGGCAGCGCCACCGGATTTTCTGGCGCCTTGATCGCAGGTTCAGTCGCAAGAAGGGCGACAAGACGTTCAGCCGCACCTGCCGCACGCTGCAAATCGCCGATCACTTCGCTGATAGCCCCAACGGATCCGGCGACGACGACGGCATAAAAGACAAAGGCTGAAAGCTCGCCAGCCGAGATCGTGCCATCAAGAACATCATGACCACCAATCCAAAGGATCGTTCCGACCGCGCCAAACACCATGACGATGACAATCGCGGTCAGAAGTGCGCGGGCCGAGATCCGGGCAACGGCGGTTTTGAAGGCCCCTTCAACATGAGTGTTAAAGCGCCCGCTTTCGATTTCTTCATGGGTATAGGCCTGAACCGTGCGCAGCGCGTTGAGGGTTTCTTCGGAAAAGGCGCTGACATCGGCAACTCGGTCCTGAGATTCGCGTGACAGGCGACGCACCCGACGACCATAGCCAATGATCGGTACGATAACGAGCGGCACGACCAGAAGAACAAGTGCGGTCAGTTTCGGGCTGGTGATGGCAAGCATCGTCAGACCACCGACAAACATCAACGCATTGCGAAGGGCAATCGAGACGCTTGAGCCAATGACGGCCTGAAGCAAAGTGGTGTCGGTGGTCAGACGCGAAAGCACTTCGCCCGTACGGGTGACCTCAAAGAAGGCAGTATCAAGACGAATGATATGGCGATACACCGCTGAGCGGATATCAGCCACCACGCGTTCCCCGATCCAGGAAACCAGGAAGAAGCGCATATAGCTGGCCCCGGCCAAAAGAAGCGTCACGGCAAACAGGACAAACAGCGCACGATCAAGAAGTGCTCCATCGCCCTCGGCGAAACCTTCGTCGACCAACATGCGCAGGCCATTGCCCATGGCAAGGACAGTGCCCGATGCGGTCACAAGTGCAATCAATGCACCAATCACCTGCAAACGATACTTCGCGACAAACGGTACAATCACCCGCAGAGCCGAGAAGTTCCGGCTGGTTTCACGATCAGAAAGCTTTGCAGAAGCAGTTGGTGTACGCGCCAAGGCACTTCATCCCGTATGAAAAGGGATCACAGGACAGATCAGGGCTTAGCCGAGATCGAGCTTGTTTCCGGTTTTGACCGCAAGATCAGTTGCGAGCTGATCATTGAGCGTGGTCGAGCCACGGGTCGAGGTCCAGGTTTCATTGTCCTCGTCAAAGTCATAGTGACTTGCGCCACTAACCGGGGATGAAAGCCATACCTGACGGTTGGGACCGTGCTTGTTGATGATGAATTGTTCGCCCGAATCGAGTTCGATTGTCAGGATTCCCGACTGCAAATCGACTTCAAGGTCATCGCCCAGCGCGTCATCAATGATATCAGAGAGAGTCTCGATCGTTTCGTCTGCAATCTGATGGAAGCGGGTTTCCTCAAGGGCCACAGTCTTGTTCTCCGTCTGTCATCGGGGGTAATCCGCCCCCGGCAAGGCGATAATCAATTGTTGGCGCACCATACTATATAAAGAGTGCTGTGCAAGTATGCATAAGAAGACCCGTGCGAGAAAAGCTTGAAACGTGGGCTGCTGGCTGCTAAACGACCGCTTGATCGTTACTGCACTCCCCTCGTTTTACGTGAATCGGATAATTACCGGTTACAGGGGTTGCGCGAGCCGATTTTTTACACTATACACCGCGCTTCAAATTCCGGAGTGATAGGCGATGAAAAAAGATATCCATCCCGATTACCATGAGATCACCGTTCAGATGACTGACGGCAGCACCTTCACCACGCAGTCGACCTGGGGCAATCCGGGCGATGTGATGAAGCTCGACATCGATCCGAAAAGCCACCCGGCTTGGACTGGTGTTCACCGTCTTCTGGACAGCGGCGGGCAGCTTGCTAAGTTCAAAAAGCGCTTCGCTGGTTTCAATATCGGCAACTAAGCAAAGAACGCATTATGTGTTCTGTGGGATCAGCGCCCGCCGCATCTTATTGATGCTGCGGGCGTTTTTCTTTTGCGGGTGCGAGAAATACAGTGCGCAGAAGTCTAAAAACCTTGGGATGACTTCAACTAGCATCTGCCATGCACCATATCTAATAGTTATTCGGGCATTTTTTTGCCATAATCCCATTCGTTAGGATAAGGCAGCCTCAGAGTCGCTGCCCAATCTCTTGCGGGTAGACCAGGCATATTGATGAACCAAGTGGCAGCGCGTAACCAGGTTAGTTATGAGGTCTATGTAAAAGACCGTTCAGGCCGTTGGCAAATCCACGGCCACTTTTCTGGTACGCAAAAAAAGCAGGCAGAAGAAGAAGCCAAGCAGATCGAACGTGCGAACCACGTTACGGGCGTTAAGGTGATTCGTGAAGTTTACAATCACGAAACCAACAGCTCTGACGAATATGTGGTGTATGAAACGCGCGGTCAGGGAAAGTTGGAAAATGCCGCCATTGATGCTGCTGCCAATAAGCGCAAGCGCCCTGTTACCAAAGCCGCCCCACAGGCAAACCGTTCTGCCCCTTCCCCATCTGCGTCTTTCGACAGCAAATCTGACGCCAGCAGCTCAGACAGTGATGAAAAGGTCGACGCGAAGGCTGCTATTGCTTCTGCTCGCCGCAAGGCTGCCGCTGATGAAGGTCAAAGCATCGTTGGTCTTGCTCTGAAACTGATGATTGCCTTTTGCATGGCGATTGCGATTGGTCTTGCCACCATGCTGCTGTCAGCAAAGGGACTGGAATATCTGCCAAGCATGGGCATGAATATCAGCCAGGGCTTCTATGATAAGGCCAACTTCATATCCTTTACCGTTGGCTTCCTCGCCAGTGTCGTGCCGATGTTGATGACCCTGACCAAAAAGTTCAAAGGTCGGGCCCCCCGCAAATCAGCCGCCACACGGCAAGTATCGTCGAAATCGTCACGCGGCACAAACACGCGTACAGCGCGTAATGTTTCGGGCAGTGACGCAACACGTAGATCGGCCGCCGAAATGGCAAAGGAACTTGCCAATGACGTGGACGGTGTTGAAGAAAATCAGGATTCTGCAGAAGCCACAAAGTCCGGCGATAACAGCCCATCAGAAGACACAAGCGACGATCGCCCGAACAAGCCACTGGTCGAAACGCGCGAGATGCGCGACACCCGTGATCAAATGAAGGCGTTTATTTCCGGGTCCATGGATGCAATCCAACGCACTGTTCCCAAGCTTGATGCCTATCACAAGTTTGGTGTGAACCTGTATGTTGCTGGTGCATGCGATGCATGTAGCGAAAAGAATGCACTTGATCAAAAGGACGGGCGCAACATCCTGCGTGACTGCATCTCGGCCCTTGGTGCAAACAAAAGCATGGCCGATACATTCTGCAAGAATGTCGACGACTATATCCTTGAGCCGAAATACAAGGATATGTACGGCGCCGGTCGTAAATCGATGGATGCCTATATCAAGGACGAGAAAAGCATCATCACATCGGTTTCACGCGCCATCGCCGATTGGAGCGAGAAACCTGCCGCTGGTCCACAGGCAGGTGCAGGCAAGAAGCTTCATGCGTTGATGTTTACCGATATTGTGAATTCCACGGCCAAAACCCAGGAACTGGGTGATCATGGCGCGCAACAGATGGTTCATATCCATAACCAGATCGTGCGCACGGCCTTGATCAATAACTATGGCAAGGAAGTCAAACATATGGGCGACGGCATCATGGCCGTGTTCCCGTCTTCGGCAAGTTCGGTTGAAGCGGCAATTGAAATCCAGAAGAACATGGCCACCCACAATGCCAGCCAGGATATGAAATTCCAAATCCGCATTGGCATCAATGCGGGCGAAGCCATCGCCGAAGAAAACGACCTGTTTGGAAGTGTTGTTCAGCTTGCAGCACGCGTCTGTGCGCAGGCAGGCGGGGATGAAACGCTGGTGTCTGAGAACGTCAAGAACACCTATAGCGGCAGTCGGGCGAAATTCATTTCCCAAGGCACCCGCCAGATGAAGGGCTTCTCAGACCCGATTGAAGTTTTCCAGGTGCAGTCACGACGGTGACGTAATTCGGAACACAACAAATACCGCCCGCAATTGCAATTTTGCGGGCGTTTTTATGTCGTACCTTCGCAGTGGTTATTGCCTGGGTTGGCTTAGGGATACTTAGCTGCTGCACCGTGCAGCAACCTGCAGCTCCATCCGGGCTGTGCGCATATAAAGCGCGTGCGCACGCCCCATCAAATCCATCAAAGCCGGGGAAAGTAAACCGCAATCATCGCGGTGATCATCGATACAGATGCGCAGATCGACCATCAAATCATCGACATCAACGGCTTCTTCCCAATCCATTTCACCTTCTTCGACTGCACGAACAGTTAAAAGCCACGCCATCGCCCGGATCAACCGCGTGGTCATACGCATTTCTTCCACGCATTGAGCAATGGCTTCGCGGTTGCGGCGTCCTCTGTTACGGCCCCTATGAGCAGTGAGATAATTCCTTGCCTCCACGAGTAGGGTAAAGGCCTCGTCATAGGTGCGCGAAAAGTGAACTACCGCGAAATTGCTTTGGTACGACGCCGCTTCAGACGCCGGTGGATGCTCGTGTGTCATCCTGTTCATATTGGGAATTGGCAGGGCTGCTTCAAGTCAGGGAGCCACCAAATAGAAAGACCGCCCACTTTCGGGGCGGTCTCACCTCAACCTGCTAAACTTGCCGGACTTTTTGGTTTTGTTCTTCTTGTGAGGCGAACTTTAGCCAGCGGTTCATAAGCGGTCAAGGCTATTAATTGCACAATTGTGACAATACGTATTAACCCGTACTCATTTACGCCTTAATCGAAGGCGACACGCCAGAAGCCGCGCACAACGCAGCACATAAGACTTTGCGGAATAAGTATAAATAAAAAGAACCGCCCAAAAAGGGCGGCTCAGTTTAACAGGGAGGCATCGAAACATCACGTTCGACAAGGGGGTCAACAGATGACCCTCTATTCCACATATAAGACGACAAGTTTAAATTTCAATTAACCCCAGGTTTAAAAAAATTATCCTTGCGTCTAGTATTTGGAAAGCCTGAAGAACGGGCGCTCCTGTTCTGCCCCTCCTCTTGGGTCAACTCTTGAATAATGCTTCGGCACCTGCCGCCGCCCCTTTGCGATGAGTCAGCGCATTATCAACATGTTTAATTTCCTGCTCCAGAGCCACACGGTAGTCTTTCAGGCTTTCAACCGACATACCTTCAAGGTTACGCGGCAAACCGAATTCACCGGCCTTGGCGAGTGCAAGATCATCTTCATTCACGATCATCCTCCTTTATTCTGAAACAGGCTTTCAATCATCAGACTGACTAGATAGTTATAAATCACAGTCTTCGCCACAGAGGTTACCAAGTCTATGTCCGATTTTCCCGCCCAGATGAAAGCGATCGAGATCCGCAAAGACACCGAAACCCCGTACCTTGCGCTGGGCGAAACCGCCATGCCGCAATATGGCGCTGAGGATGTTTTGGTGCGCGTGAAGGCTGCGGGCGTCAACCGGCCTGACCTGATGCAGGTGGTTGGCATGTACCCGCCCCCGCCGGGTGCATCTGAAATCCCGGGCTTGGAACTGGCCGGCGAGATCGTTGCAATTGGTGCAAGCGTTACAGACTGGAAAGTTGGCGATCAGATTTGTGCTCTGGTGACTGGTGGTGGCTATGCGCAATATGCCGCCGTTCCAGCAGCACAATGTCTTCCGATCCCCGATGGCCTTGGCATGATTGAAGCTGCAGGCTTACCCGAGACATTCTTTACCGTCTGGCATAACGTTTTTGACAAGGCACAGCTTAAGGCCGGTGAGACATTTTTGGTCCATGGCGGGACATCTGGTATCGGCACAACCGCGATCCAGCTTGCCAAGGCGTTTGGGGCAAAGGTCATCGCCACCGCAGGATCGGATGAGAAATGCCAAGCTTGCCGTGATTTGGGGGCAGATGTGGCAATCAATTACAAGACCCAGGACTTCGTTGAGGAAGTTAAAATCGCAACCGATGGCAAAGGGGCTGACGTGATCCTTGATATGGTGGCGGGCGACTATGTCAGCCGCAATTTCAAGGCGGCCGCCTTTGAAGGCCGCATCCTGATCATTGCCTTTTTGCGTGGGCCGAAAGCCGAAACCAATTTCACACCGCTTTTGCTAAAACGCCTGAATTTGATGGGATCGACTCTTCGCGCGCAACCGGTTGCCAGTAAGGGGGCGATTGCGACATCGCTTCGCGAACAGGTCTGGCCGTTGCTTAATGCTCGGAAAATTGCGCCGGTGATTTATCAGACCGTCCCACTTGCAAAAGCGGCAGAGGCCCATGCCATATTGAAGGGTGGCGCGCACATCGGAAAAGTGATACTTGAAGTTGACTGATCGTTTATGGACGAAGGACTGAGAGCTTTATCAGACCAATCCATGGCAACATGACGATGCTTGCGGTTTGCGAAGAGAAATATTCTTTTCATGCGACCGCAACAGATTGTTGCATTTACCCGCACATTGATCGAAAAGAACGCAATGGCGGGTCCGACGATGCGCAGCAGCCTTGGGTGAACCCATGGTTTGCAGTTGCAGCATTGCCGGACCACCAAAAGAGATTATATTCTGGGGCATACATTCCCGCGCTTTTTGGGCCTTATACCCATTGCCGGTCTCCAGAGAGAAAGAAGGAAACAGGAGGAATTATGGCACAGCCCCTCATGCCCAAAGCAACGGCCGTATGGCTTATCGACAATTCCGGCTTGTCGTTCCGGCAGATTGCTGCCTTTACCGAGCTGCACGAGCTTGAAATTCAGGCAATCGCAGATGGCGATGTCGGACAGGGCATTGTTGGCCTTGACCCGGTTGCCAATGGTCAGCTGACCAAGGAAGAAATCGCGCGTTGCGAAAAAGACCCGCGCGAGTTCCTGAAAATGGCAAAAACCGACCTGCCGCGCCCGCGCGCGCAGGCCAAAGGTGCACGCTACACCCCGGTTTCCAAGCGCCAGGATCGCCCGAATGCGATTGCGTGGCTGCTTAAGCATCACCCGGAGCTGTCGGACGCGCAGGTTTGCAAACTGATCGGCACCACCAAGGACACCATTGGCAAGATCCGTGATCGCAGCCACTGGAATTCCGCGAACCTGACCCCGCGCAACCCGGTTACTATGGGCCTTTGCACCGAGCTTGACCTTGAAAAGCAGGTTGTGATCGCGCGTTCGAAGAACCCGGAAAAGATCGCCAAGGATGTCGAGCCGGATCCGCTGCCAGAAGAACTGCAGATCAATCCGGAACCGGATTATCCGGGCAAGAAGAGCGAAGAGAAGAAAGAAGAGCCAACCACTTCCGACTATATGGAAGCGGCAGAAAATCTCTTCCGTTCCTGATCGAATTCAAAGGGCTGCCCATCGGGCGGCCCTTTTTTTGTTTGTTACTCAGGCAATTAATTGCGTAAGGTTTGTTTCACAGGATTGACGTTAAACCGTAACGCAACCGACATAGATGCTGCATACCATTCGCCTGATTTCAGACGAACAACACCGAAGAAACGTTTCCATGCAAAAACGTCCGACCGAACGCCAGGCTGGCATTGTTGAACTTGTCCGTGCTGATGGTTTCCGTACCATCGAACAGCTTGCAGAACGCTTTGATGTAACCCCGCAAACCATCCGTCGTGATGTAAACGCGCTGTGTGACGAAGGATTGCTTCGCCGCCGCCATGGCGGGGTTGAGCCGGCCCTTGAACACGAAAACATCGCCTATCGCGCACGTAAAGTGCTTAACGTCAATGAGAAGCGTAAGATCGCAGCCCTCGTTGCGCGTGAAATCCCCAATGGGGCGTCGCTGTTCTTTTCGATCGGCACCACACCGGAATTGGTTGCCAGTGCGCTTTTGCAGCATCGTGATCTGCGCATCTTTACCAACAACCTCAACGTGGCCTATGTCGCGGCCACCAATGACAGCTTTGACGTCACCCTGATTGGCGGACGCCTGCGCAACCGGGACCGGGACGTTCTGGGTCCCGAGGTCGAGGCGTTTTTCAACAGCTATAAAGTCGATTACGGCATCTTCGGTGTCGGTGGTATTGATCCGGATGGTAGCCTGCTTGATTTCGACGAACAGGAAGTCCGCGCGCGTTCGGCAATCCTGAAGAACGCACGAAAGTCCTATCTTGTGGCAGATCACACCAAGTTTGGCCGTAACGCTGTTGTTCGTGGTGGTTCAGTAACCGATGTCAGCGCATTCTTTACCGATTGCCCGCCACCGGACCATATCGAACAGATGATTGCGAAATCTGGTGTGGCCCTTCATGTGCCCGAACCAAATGCCGATTTCCCGACGATCTTTATCTCTGACGATAACTGATCACCTACAACCGATTTCAAGTGACCGCCTCATTGCTTTGCGCGGTCACTGGCGGCTCTCGTCAGACTGTTGCACACGGCCTTAAGCCCCGGTGTCAGGGTTTTATCCCGTCGCATCACCAATGCCAGATCGCGCGCCAATGGCGGGGATAGCGGCCGCGTCTTGATTGGGAATTGGGTTCGATCGGGTCTTGCCCCCATTTCCGGCAGGATCGTCGCCCCAATCCCTGCCCCGACCAGCTCGCGGATGGCTTCCACGCTGCCAAGCTCCATGACCGAATGCCCGGTTACCCCGGCATCACGCAGCCAGCCATCGACCAAGGTGCGGGTCAGCCCACCGCGTTCATAGAGAACAAGCGGCCGATCCTGAAAATCCTGTGGTGCAACGATATCGGGCACATCCGCATCGGCCGGGAAAATCGCGACAAACGGATCGGTCATGATCGGTGTGACGGACAAGCTCCGCCCGCCGCACGGCATGGTGACAAGCCCAAGATCAAGCTGGTTGTCTTCAATCGCCCGGACAATGTCATTGGCATTGCCGGTCCGCACCATGATTTCAAGTTTTGGAAAGCGCCGCTGAAGCTGCTCAAGGATCGCTGGCAGGAAATAGATACACGCCGTCGCCCCGGTGCCAATTCGAACCTGTCCGGCAGTGCCGCTGGCATAGCTTGAAACAGAATCCATTGCCGCACGGACAGAGGCATCAATAGTACCAATATGCGCCAATAGCGCCTGCCCGGCCGGGGTAGCTTCGGCACGCTTGCCAACACGCTCGACAAGCTTAACACCCATCTTGCTTTCAAGCTGTCTGATTTGCTGGCTAATCGCAGGCTGGCTCAGGTTAAGCTTGTCCGCCGCAGCCGAAAAACTGCCCAGCGCAATCACATCGGCAAAGGCATGAAGCTGATCCAGATTAAGCGCGCGCATATCAAACTATTCCTTATGATCTGCATAATTTATCAAATCTTACCTTATGACAAGTTTGATCGTATTGTCAGATCAAACATCTTCAACACCGGATACGACCATGAGCCTGACCATCGACGCCAATAGCCCGTCTGCAAATATTTCGGGGAATACGATCACCCTGCGTGATGCCGTACTTGATGATATCCCGGCCATCACCGCGATCTATCGTCACCATGTTTTAAACGGGACTGCATCCTTTGAAGAAACACCGCCCGATGCCGATGAAATTGCCAACCGGTTTAACGCCATCCGGGCAAAGGACATGCCTTATTTGGTCGCGATCCTGGACGATGTAATTGTCGGCTATTGCTATGCAAGCACCTATCGCCCGCGCACGGCCTATCGGCATACGGTTGAAAACTCGATCTATGTCGCACCGGACTGCGTTGGAAAGGGTATTGGCAGCAAATTGATGAAGGCCCTAATTGAGCGCTGCGAAGCCGGTCCCTGGCGTCAGATGGTTGCAGCCATCGGTGATAGCGAAAATGCAGCCTCCATCGCCCTTCATGAACGCCACGGCTTTGAGATGGTCGGGACATTCAAAAAGGTTGGCTACAAATTTGACCGTTGGCTCGATTCCGTTTTGATGCAACGCCCCCTTGGCGATCATAACCCGATCATCCCCAAGGCCTGAGACACGCCAAACCCCATATAAAAATGCACCCGCTTATGGAAGCAAAGCGGGTGCAAGTAAGCTCCGTGAGTGCGGGAGCGGGAGTTCACATTCGTTGGGGATTACTTGGCGTAGCCGATCTCTTTGAGCGCCTCGGCGATTTCTGGCAGGATCGATGGATCATCAATCGTTGCTGGCGTGTTGTAGCTTTCACCATCAGCAATCGAGCGCATTGTTTTGCGAAGGATTTTGCCCGATCTGGTTTTTGGCAGGCGATCGACCACCGTTGCCTGCTTGAAAGCGGCAACCGGGCCGATCTGATCACGCACCATGGCAACGACTTCGGCCAAGATCGCGTCATGCGGGCGGCTCACACCGGACTTCAGAACGATAAAGCCAAGGGGCAATTGCCCCTTAAGATCGTCATGCACACCAATGACCGCGCATTCGGCCACATCCTGATGCCCCGAAAGGACTTCTTCCATCGCCCCGGTCGACAGACGGTGACCAGCGACATTGATGATGTCGTCAGTACGTGACATGACATAGATATAACCATCTTCATCAATAAAGCCCGCATCCCCCGTGGCATAGAAGCCCGGGAATTCTTCAAGGTAGGATGACTTAAATCGGTCTTCGTTCTGCCAAAGGGTAGGAAGTGTTCCCGGTGGCAGCGGCAATTTGGCCGCCAATGCGCCGATCTTTCCGCGCTCAAGCGGCTTTCCGGCTTCATCGAGAACCTGAATATCCCAGCCACACGCCGCAACCGTCGGCGAGCCATACTTGATCGGAAGCAACTCAATTCCGCGCGGGTTGGCACAGATTGACCAACCGGTTTCAGTCTGCCACCAGTGGTCAATCACCGGCACACCCAAACTGTTTTCTGCCCATTGCAAGGTATCGGGGTCTGAACGTTCACCAGCCAGATAAAGCGCCTTAAGGCAGCTGAGGTCATAATTGGCCATATGGGCTGCTTTGGGGTCATCGCGTTTGATCGCACGAAACGCCGTTGGTGCCGTAAACAGCACTTTGACCTTATGCTGGGAAATCACCCGCCAGAACGCACCGGCATCCGGGGTTCCGACCGGTTTGCCTTCATACATAACCGTGGTGCAGCCCGCCAAAAGCGGCGCATAGACGATATAGGAATGGCCAACCACCCAGCCAACGTCGGATGCGGCCCAATACACATCCCCGGCCTCGACATCATAGATGTTCTTCATCGACCAGTTCAGCGCCACCATATGCCCGCCATTGTCGCGCACAACGCCCTTTGGCTGTCCGGTCGTGCCGGACGTATACAGAATATAAAGCGGATCGGTTGCCGCCACCGGCACACAATCAGACGGGGCCGCCTTGGCACACTCCACCGCCCAATCATAATCGCGCCCATCAATCAGAAGCGCGTCGCTTTGCGGACGCTGATAAAGGATCACACTTTCGGGTTTGTGGTCCGCCATGGCAATCGCTTTGTCGAGCAGCGGCTTGTATTCGATCACGCGCGATCCTTCGATACCGCAGCTGGCAGACAATATCATTTTCGGTTTGGCGTCATTGATGCGGGTCGCCAACTCGTTTGAGGCAAATCCGCCGAACACCACTGAATGGATCGCACCGATACGCGCACAGGCAAGCATTGCCATCGCGGCCTGCGGGATCATCGGCATATAGATGATGACGCGATCCCCCTTGGTCACACCGCGCGCATGCAAGGCACCAGCAAGGCGGGCGACTTGGTCACGCATCTGGGAATAGGTAAAGGTCTCAACAGTATCGGTGACCGGGCTGTCATAGATCAGGGCCGGCTGGTCACCACGACCGTTTTCGATATGACGATCAAGTGCGTTGTAGCAGGTGTTGACCTCGCCACCGGTGAACCAGCGATAAAAAGGTGCGTTGCTGTCATCCAGAACGCGGTCCCATTTCCGGTACCATGAAATGCCCTCGGCAGCGTCTGCCCAAAAGCCTTCCTTATCCGAAATGGAGCGATCATAGATTTGCTGATAGCGACCGGTCATTGGCGAAACATCCTCCCGCGGCGATGGGTCTTTTGCCCAAATGGAACGCGTCTTTTGTGACATGCTCATAAATCGGCATCATAATACCGATTTAAATCGAACTTACCCCTTAGACATTGGTAGATGCCCGGTAAACCGCCATTTTGTGCGGATTAAAATTAGTCAAAACGGAACACTGCAATGATCGAAAGCGACCAATCGCGCGTATGTATCTAAGGCTATGTTGATTATCTGGGGGTATCGCCAAAGGATTTGAAGCGCAGACATAAAGTTGCCGCCTCACGCGTGGGCGACAATCGGAGGCGGCAAAGCAAGAGTTAGGAAATCTATGAGGTCGTCAAACCGTCCGCATGGTGGATCGCATGTTTTTCATCACGCGTTTGGCCATGCCCGAACGGCTAATGGGTTATTCGGTTTATCTCGTCCTTGATTTCAAGCTTGCGACGTTTAATGTCTGCGACAACGGAATCGTTGGGCGCCGGGCGGCGCGTCTCGAGGTGGAGTTCCTGCTCAAGTGCAGCATGTTTGGCAGTAAGAGCTTCGATGTGGCTTTGAACGCTCATTCGCCTACTCCTTATATCTGACATTGCCCACACAAAGATGGTAGTAATTTCGTAACATGATTTCCAGTGTTTCGATCAAGATCGTGAACAAGAACACAGTCTGGCAAGGAACGGCATGACGCAAAAGGATCGACTTATCATCGGCATAACCGGCGCGTCCGGGGTGATTTACGGTATTCGTTTTTTACAGCTGCTGAAAAACACGCCAATTGAGACACACCTCGTCTTATCCAAGGCAGCCGAGCGCACCATCGCCTATGAAACCGATTTTAAAATCCGTGATATCAAGGAGATGGCTGACGTCCTCCATGATAACGCAGATATCGGAGCGTCGATTGCGTCCGGTTCTTTTCGCACCCGCGGCATGGTAGTCGCACCGTGCTCGATGAAGTCTCTGGCGGAGGTTGCAAGCGGAGTCGCAGATAATTTGATCGCGCGTGCAGCCGATGTAATGCTGAAAGAACGCCGTCGTTTGGTGCTGATGGTGCGCGAAACCCCGCTTCATGCCGGGCATATCCGCAACATGGCGCAGGCAACCGAAAACGGCGCCATCATTGCCCCGCCTGTCCCGGCCTTCTATGCCCGCCCGCAGTCGCTTGATGAAATGGTGACGCAAAGCTGTGGCCGGGTTTTGGACCTGTTTGACATTGATCTACCCGAAACTGCGCGATGGGGCGATGAAGACGCCGCCAACCATATTCCTGTTACGGGCAAACCAAAGAACCGCGGCTAAGCCCTAACGATCAAACCCCATCAGACGGACGAGCTCACCCAACGCCTGATCACATTCATCTTGATCAAGGTCGAAGCGATTGGGCGACAAATAGGCGCTGACAGCAGCAAACGGGTCGCTGCTGGGAACAGGTTGGACGGCATCACACAGAATATGTTGTTCGATCTGTTCGGCCAGTAATTCGTCGGATTTGACCTTTTGGCGCAGCTCCTGCGCACTTTGACGCGCCTGATCACTCAGGAAACGGCGGGTCTGGCGCAGTGGAATAATCACATTGTCGCGCCAGTCACGCACCGCGTCCTCAAGTGCGCTGATGCTATGCGGTGCCAGTCCCTTCTGGCCAAGGAAGAACATGAACAGCAACATGTTCACATCAAGTCCGCAGCGGTCCTGCAACTCAAGACACAGCTTTGCAACGCCGTCACGGCCATACATCCCGACCGTAAAGGTCCAGACTTCTTGCCTATCCATACCCAACCTTTATCGTTTGTTTTGTTTGCTCTGCTCACACGGTCTTTGCCGTGCGGGTCACTTTTGGTGGATGCCCGATATAGGCACCAAGTCCCTTGGCGGTTGAAACCATAGTACCGGCCGTATCGACAAGACGCGGACCGACAATAACATCTTTCATCGCCACATCGCTGACTTTGCGCTTTGACCAGACAACAACACGATCAAACTGCTTTTGCGCAATCAAATCAACCGCATGCACACCAAAGGCCGATGCAATGACCCGGTCACGTGGTGATGGTGTCCCGCCACGCTGCACATGACCAAGCACCGTGACACGCGTTTCCCAGCCGGTCCGCGCGCCCAGCTCATCGGCCAGCCAATGACCAATCCCGCCATAGCGGACCTTTTGCCCGTCATCGCCCAATGTCACCGCCGCTCCGTCATCACGTTTGACGGCTTCTGCCACGATCACCAACGCATGATTACGGCCACTTTTGCGGATATTGAGACAATGCTGGGTTAGCTCATCCAGGTCATAATCCATCTCCGGGATCAGGATAACATCAGCACCACCGGCCACCCCAGCAAAGAGCGCAATATGGCCGGCATCACGGCCCATGACTTCCAGGATCATGATGCGATCATGGGATGCGGCTGTGGGCTGCAATCGATCCAGCGCATCGGTGGCAACGTTTACCGCTGTCGTAAAGCCGATCGAATATTCGGTCTGGGCTAGGTCATTATCAACGGTCTTGGGAATACCAACCAGATTGATCCCGCCCATCTTGGCCAATCGATGCAAGATCGCCATGCTGCCATCACCACCAACCCCGATCAGGGCATCAAGACCAAGTTTGTGATAGCCATCAATCACTTCCTGGGATCGGTCGGCAAAACTGCCATCGGGCATCGGATAGTGGAACGGATCGCCCTTGTTGACTGTCCCAAGGATGGTACCGCCCAAACGCAGCATCCCGTCATTATTGACCTGATCATTCAGATCAATCGCCGACGGCGGATCTTGCATCAAGCCGTGTGTTCCCTGACGAATGCCTACAACATCCCAGCCATAACCAAGAACAGCGCGCCGCACGACGGCCAGAATTACGGCGTTCAAGCCCGCACAATCGCCACCACTGGTCAAAATTCCGATCCGCATGAGTTTCCTTCCCAACGAAGCCATTATTGTTTTACAGATTGGTACAAATCATATGGGTTGCCCAACTCTTATCTGATACTATCAGTATCCCTTCGCATTGATTATTAAGCTGGATCAAAAATGGACGAAATCAATCAGATCGAGATTGAAAAGAAACTTCTTTCATTGCGCGAGGAACACCGCGATCTTGATATCGCCATCGAACAAATGGTTCAGACTGCGCATCATGATCAATTGCGCCTTGGCCGGATGAAAAAGCGCAAACTGGCCCTTAAGGACGAAATCCGCTACGTCGAGTCGCAGCTTGTCCCTGATATTATCGCCTGAATACAGGTGCCACCGGCACCCAAACGTCCCCACAATTTGATCGATATTGACCCATAGCTAATTGCCTGTGTGCCCATTCCTATCGTCAGCACTGATGGTGCATGTCTTGGCATGCGAAGTTGGACGTAAACTTTGCGAAGAAGTCAGATCAGGATAGGAAAGCAAGGTGGGGCCTTGCCATGGACGGCATCACAAATGCCTGCGATCAGATCCCCTGAGGGATACGATCAAGCTGTGCGAGACGCATTTCCTTTTGCGCGCGCAGGGCTGAGTCAGCCGAGTTCAGGACCGAGGACGGCGTATCACCACTTTTGGCCTGATACATGCCAAAGACCGGCAAGACCTTGATCCACCTGTCATTATGCGAATAGGGATGCTGATCAAGCCAACGGGCAATTGCATCAACCCGCTGCCATACATCATCGCTATCAACATTATACATCAGTGCAACAAAGTCATTGCAGCCCAGATATCCGAGATGATGCGGCGACATGATGAAATCGGCCATGATGCGCCGGACATAGTTAAACAGACCGTCTTTACATTCCTGACCATAGCGCTGAAGGATATCTTCGATATTGGCCAGCTCGCATATCAGAACGGTACGCGTTGTCCGGTCTGCACCAATAAGGGCAACTTCATTTTCAAGGATTTGCATAAATGCGGGACGGCTCAGCGCACCAGTAAATGGATCGCGCCCCTCGGTCCGGGCAAGATGGGCTTGGCGTTTTTTCAGGTCCGACAGACTTTCGGTCAAACCATTGATGCGCACCATCAACCGGCCTATTGCCTGCTCGACAGCGGGTGTTACCTGACTATCGGGGATGCCAAGTACATTGGCAATGTCGGGTGTATGGAACGGAGGTTCGTCTTCGTGGTCCGGTAAATTGCCCGTATCGATATCGACAGTATGTTGGGCAGGCGCACGACGTTGCCCGGCATCCTTGCCATAGGCAAAAATACCGTACGGATTTGATGGATATCTACCATCCCCTCCCCCCATAGAGGGTGTTGTCGAACCGGGTCTTGTGACTTTCATGTCTGACCTTCCGTGCTACCTGCACAGTTATATGAGTTAATGGTAAATAATAGATCAAAAAGGCAATCAGTTCATCCCTATTTTCAATCCATAGCAAGAATAGCTGCGCTACTCTTTGGAATAGTTCGAACTTCTTGATAAGCGGCGCCTGATATATAGCGGTTTTGCAGGTTCGACAATCCTTCAAGTAAGCTTGCATGATCGTTTTCGCTGCATATAATGCGGCCCTTCACGAAACCGCCCGAAACGGAGCCGCCATCATGAGCGATCAATCACCGGTCATCGGCATTATCATGGGTAGCCAGTCAGACTGGGAAACCATGAAAAATGCAGCAGATGTCCTTGATGCGCTGAATGTCCCGTATGAGACCAAAATCGTCTCTGCCCATCGCACGCCTGATCGTCTTTATGATTATGCCAAAACGGCAAAATCGCGCGGCCTGAAAGTTATCATTGCCGGTGCTGGCGGTGCCGCCCACCTTCCGGGCATGGCTTCTGCCATGACCCCGCTTCCAGTTTTGGGTGTTCCAGTTCAGAGCCGCACGCTTAAGGGCCTTGATAGCCTACTTTCCATCGTTCAGATGCCAGGCGGCGTTCCGGTTGGAACCCTTGCGATTGGCTCGGCCGGTGCAAAGAATGCCGGTTTGATGGCAGCCGAAATCATGGCGCTGATGGATGACGGCCTTGCCGCCCGCCTTGATGACTGGCGCGCAGAGCAGACCGCATCGGTCGCCGACGAGCCGGTTGATCCGGCCCTGTGATGTGAAAGGCGCGCCCAATCGGGCGCGTTTTTGTTTATCCACCACGTTTGATGGTTGCCTTATCTGGCAACGCCTTCCCACCGGGAAGAGTTTTGATCGAGGAATACATGACAGACTTCGACACGCGCGTAATCGCACCGGGCAGCACGATTGGCATCATGGGCAATGGCCAGCTTGGCCGAATGGCTGCGTTCTGCGCGGCTGAGCTGGGCTATAAAGTCCATGTCTTTGGTCCGGGTACCGATAGCCCGACCGAACAAGTATGCGCCAAGGCAACCGTTGCCGATTACACCGACCTAGAAGCACTGCGCGCCTTTGCCGAAGACGTCGATGTGGTAACGTTTGAGTTCGAAAACGTTCCCCACGACAGCGTCAAGCTTCTATCCGATCTAGTTCCGGTCCGTCCGGGTTGGAAATGCCTGCATATTTCCCAAAACCGTCTGCGCGAAAAGACTTTCTGCAATGAAAACGGTATCGGCACCGCGCCGTTTGAAGCCGTTCGTTCGCTTGCAGACCTTGAAGCAGCCGTTGCCAAGCTTGGCCGTCCGTCTGTTTTGAAAACCACTGAACTTGGCTATGACGGCAAAGGTCAGGTCAAGATTGCCGCTGACACCGATCTTGTTGTTGCTTGGAACGAGATGGCTGGTGCAGAAGCCATTCTTGAAGGCTTCATTTCGTTTGAACGCGAAATCTCGGTCATTGTAGCGCGCGGTGTTAAGGGCGACACGGCTTGCTTCTGCCCGGTTGAGAACGTCCATACCAACCACATTCTCGATGTCACGGTTGCCCCGGCAGAAATCGCTGATGATCTGTCAAAAAAGGCCGAAGAAATCGCGATCAAACTCGTCAATGCGATGGAGTTCGTCGGTCTTCTGGCGGTTGAGATGTTTGTCACGACTGATGGCGATATTCTGGTCAATGAAGTTGCCCCGCGTCCGCACAATTCCGGTCACTGGACCATTGATGCCTGCATTACCAGCCAGTTCGAGCAGTTCATCCGCGCTGTTTGCGGCCTGCCGCTGGGCGATCCGGCCCATCATTCCAAGGCGCGCATGAAGAACCTGCTTGGTGATGACATCAATGACTGGCAGGCAATTTTGACCGAGCCGAATGCAAAGCTGCATCTCTATGGCAAGGCCGAAGCAAAAGCAGGTCGGAAAATGGGTCACGTGACCTGGGTTCTGCCAAAATAAGCTGGCACGTGCTGCCCTAAATTATTCCGAAAAAGCCCCGGCGCATCACGCGTTCGGGGCTTTTTCATATGTGTTTCATCGCGTTATGGCCAATTGAACCGGGTTGGCAGTTTATGCCCAGTCAATTGGCATCGGGTTTGCTGTTGTAGAGGCAGGAAACTCTTAGCGGATGGAACGTGATGAAGAAGCTTCTGATCATTCTTTCAATGGCCCTTGGCATGGTTGCCACGGAAAGCCGTATGAATACTGCCGATGCCACCACGCCTGGTGCAGCTGGCTTCCCCGATGTGCTTGAAGGCGACAAGCTGCGCTTTGGCAATCTGGTGGTCGAACTGTTTGGCATTCGCGCGCCCAAACCCGGCATGATCTGCCGGGCCGGATCGGTTGAATTCCAGTGCGGTGCCGCCGCCGCCCAGGCGCTTGATCGCATCATTGAAAATTATGCCATCAAATGTCAGCAAGTATCTGATGTGCAGCTGTTCCCGATGCTTACCGAATGCCGCATTGGCCAGAATGACCTGAACCGCCTGATCCTGCGCGCAGGCTGGGCGATGGTCGATATGGTCAGCTGCGAAACCCATCCAAGTTGCGAGACCTATTTGCGTGATCAGGCCTTTGCCAAGGAGGGCCGCAAAGGCATATGGATGGGCACGCCCCCGTCCGAACTGGTCGCACTTGCTGCCAAGCCGACCTCGGAACAGTATCAATCGATGGATGACGCGCGCGAACGCAAAGAGCGCGGGACGGATAACAGCCGCGACCATCTGTTTGGCGCACGCCCGGCTATCGATGTCGATCTGGCAGCGGAAATGGAACGCGCCAATGCCCCGAAAAACTCGGTCCTGAGCTTCCTCAGCGAGACCTTCTGAGCCAGACACTCCAAAGAGTTTCCCGACCAAAACAAAACGCCACCATGCTTGAAGCTGGTGGCGTTTTTGATTCTGGTCTTGGTATTTAGGCTGGCTTAGCCACCAAACTGGCGACGTATCCGGCCTGGTGTCGGCACACACCCCGCCAGCTTGGAACCAAGCTTGAACGGGGCCGTGGCAAGCTTGCCAACATTGCCAAGCTTTGCGGTCAGTTTCGGGATCTGCATGACATTGCCAATACGGCGATCCAAAAACGCCCAGCTATCTGCATGACCTTCCGATTTATCATCCAGCCAATATGCCAGCGTCGATCCATAGACACCGGCAAGCAAAATGCGCTTGGTGTACCAGTTATGATCTGTCGAAGTATCGCCAGCAGCGACCCACATCTTGTCAACCGTGCCATGGGTCAGTTTCAGACCAAGGGCTGCATGCTGCGGCAATGCCAAATAGGCCAGCGCTGCATGCACGGTATCTTTTTGATCTTCTACCAGCTCAAGCCGGGTTCGAACCGCGGTCGCAATCCGTTCGCGGACTTTCATTTCACCCAGGCCCTTTTCATCAAGGGCAATCAGCATCTTGCGATCAACCAGCTCGACATAGGTTTTGATCGCCTGACGAATGCCGTCAGGCAGCAAACGATCGACTTCACCGGGTGCCAGATCAAGGCCCTCGGCACCTGCAAGCAGCGCCTGTTTGGTCCAGCCATCAAATGGAACATGCTCAAGTGCTGCTTCAACCAGTGCTTCGCGCTGGGCTTGCAGACGGCTCATGCTTTGGGCAACAGACATTGTTCAGGCCTCCTCATCACGTGAATGCGCGTCCGTCTCGTCGGCATCACGGCCCGACGCGGCTGACTGCCTAAAGGTAGTCTCAGGCGGGTTTTCGCGCAATTCCTCGTTAAATCCAAGCAGTGTCATATCTTCCATACGTTCGGGATACATCACCCCGATCAAATGGTCATATTCATGCTGAACCACGCGGGCATGGAAACCACCGGCAATGTTTTCCACTTCCTCGCCCTGTTCATTTAACCCGCGATAACGGATTTTGTTCCAACGCGGCACCACGCCCTGCAGCCCCGGAATGGACAGGCAGCCTTCCCACCCATCGACGACTTCATCGCCAACCGGCTCGATTTCAGGGTTGATCAGAACGCTAAGCGGCACTTCGCCGTCATCTGGATCATCGCTTTTGCGCAAGGCTGGCACGTAATAGACCATGATCGCCTTGGACTGAAACACCTGCGGTGCCGCAAGGCCAACGCCCCCTGCATCTTTCATGGTGTCCTTCA
Organism: Thalassospira sp.; assembly: GCA_965228275.1. Classification (GTDB taxonomy): domain Bacteria; phylum Pseudomonadota; class Alphaproteobacteria; order Rhodospirillales; family Thalassospiraceae; genus Thalassospira. The sequence continues at coordinate 724,266 of OZ245802.1, forward strand.
TATCAGCAATCAGGCGCTGAATTTCAGGATCAAGCGGGTCTTCGACCCGGTCCGCAACACGGCGCAGAACCGGGTGGCCCATCCGGGCAATTTTAAGGATCGACATGGCGTTATATCCAACCAAAATTGCCCGGCTGTAAAGCCCCTAAAACACCAAACCCTAGTGACCGCTCAGCACCAATGTCTGGATCGGCCACAACAATGTCTGAACACGCAGCAGGATCGCGTGAACAGCACCAACTGTCTGAACCATATGCAAGAAGAGCCACTCACCCGTTCCGATATCAGGATCTTCAAGCTGGTCATGGGTGTTGGTATAGGCATTGGCAACGCACTTGCTGCCAAGTGGCACGTTTTCAACAGATTCCGGATAAAGCGGCAACATCTTGGCCAGGAACGTGCCGGGCTTTGCCCGTTCGGTGATATCAAGCAGTTGATCACTTGGGCGGAACTGGCCTGCGGCAATTACCGGCTGCACATCCGTAATCACCATCGGAATGATTTCAAATGGAAGCGATGCACAGGCAACCTCGGTAATCACACCGGGCTTGATCACCTGTGTTGCGATCTGGTCAAAGCCCGCCTGATAAATCGTCTCGCCTGCCTTTTCCGGAATCAGGATGCCGGCAGGGCGCAAGATCGGGCTGACATAATCACCTTCCTGAAGGGCAAATTGCTGGATTTTGCCAGCCACACCGGCACGCACCACGGTTTTCGATAGCTCGGCCTCGGCGGAACGAAGGCTGGCCTGGGCATTGGCAAGCTGCGCCGGAAGGAGACTTTCAAGTTTGGTTTCAATGACATTCATGCTGGCCTCGGCCGCATTCAGCCCGCCTTGACGAGTTGTCAAAGACACTTCAAGCCGTTCGACTTCGCGCCGGGATACCGCATTGGTCCCACGTGACAGCAGATCCGATTTGACCTGAAGTTCATCGCGCACCTGATTATAGGCACCACGCGCCTGTTCCAAGTTGCCCTCGGCCACCGCAAGGTCGGCACGCGAAACCGCCATCTGTGCCCTGATTTCGGCAATGCGTTGTTCCGCCATGGCAACCGCTTCGCGCTCGATCCGGTTATCAATGCGAAACAGCGGATCACCGCCACGCACCACATCATCGTTATCGACATAAATCTCGACAACCCGCCCGCCCTTTTCCGGCAGGATCGTGATCGTGCGGAAGAAGGACTGCACATGCATGGTCGATGGATGGAAATAGAAGATCACCGAAATCAGACTTACTGTCAGGATCGCACAGGCTGTGATGCCATAACGCAGCTCATACCAAACGGAAAACAGCGTGATTTCATGACCAATCCGTTTGCCCTGACGGTATCGACGGATCAGGTAATCGGGGAAAATGGTGAAAAATGAACATAAAAGAAGCTCAAACATCTTTGTGCTCCTTGTTCTCGGTCTTTGCCGGTGCACCACTGGCATCCGCGGACGCGGCTTCAGGAACCGACTCGGCAAACCCGCCTTTGGCCTGCGCTAAGGATTTCAGTGCATTTGCCATTGCCTGAATGGGGGAAATGAAGTCGGGGAACTTGATTACCGCCAACACCAAGGCCGCGACCCAGAAGACATTGTTATGGGTGAACAACGCTAAAAGCGTCAGAATGCCAATAAGTTGGATCTGTGTGTGATTGGCGTGATGGGCCAAACGTTCCGGCAGCGCATGCAAGCTCAGATAAAATGCGCCGACAAGGAACACCGCAATAACCACAAACCAGACAACCCCGACGAACAAAACGTCCGTTTCACCGGGTGCTGTTACGAAAAAGGGCGCATGTGCAATTGCAGCTTCGCGCAATGAGTTTTCCATCGTGATACCCCAACCTGAATACGAGCCACTTCTGGATTATTGTTATGATTTCAGCTGGCTCGCCCCGATGCCCGCATGGCAATATCTCAATCTTGTCAAAGCACTATATCAACTTTTGCGCTAATTTTGACTTTATATTTCGCGCAATGACCGTATTCATGAAACAGACATGCTAAAAGCGCGCTTTGCCCTGACGTTTTGCGGCCCAGCCATGAATAAACGTCAAAGGCGAATATCCCCTTCCCTCTTTTCTTTTTGGCTGGTTTGCACTATATACAGGCCACGGTCAGTGTGACCGTAAATCCAACCGGAGGGCATTCCGCCACTCCGGGTGTTTTTGTTTTTTTGAAAGGAGCGTGGTTTCCGTGCAGGTAATCGTTCGCGACAACAATGTCGATCAGGCTCTGAAAGCGCTTAAGAAAAAGATGCAGCGCGAGGGCATTTTCCGTGAGATGAAACTCCGTCGCCACTTTGAAAAGCCGTCGGAGAAGAAAGCTCGCGAAGGGGCGGAAGCAATCCGTCGTGCCCGCAAGCTGGAGCGTAAGCGCATCGAGCGCGAAGGCTTCTAGTCTTTTTCACTTTCGGGGTATCTCGAACGTGACTGTACGATCGAATTTGGCTTGCCAAGTTCGGACCCGTGCGCCAAGCCCGCCTCGGAGCAATCCAGGCGGGTTTGGTTTTTCTATGCCTCCCTTTTGACCCCAGTGACGCATTTCACGCCCATGACAATTGTCATGGCGCTTTTTCCTGAAACCCGTTATTGGGGTTGTGCGTAGCTGTCATTGCACATTGGCCAATGACAGCATTTGGGGGATGATCCATGTCAGGATTGCGATCACAGGTTCAGATAACGGTCCGCATTTTATGCGTGATCGCGCTGATGCTTGCTGGCGTTTCGCACAAACTGGCATCTTTTGGTCCCGTCCCCGATGCCGACCTTGCTAACTACGCCCTGCCCGATGGCACACTGCCTGTTTTGTGCTTGAGCGGTCAGGTTAGCGACCCGGACAATTCCGCAGGCCTGCTTGATACTTGTGAATTCTGTCGTATCGCAGCCGCCGTGATCCTGCCCGATCATCCAGCTGTACCCGAACGCATCGAATTCACAACGCGCGTTTTCGCCCATCTGCCCAAACGGGCTGAACTACGCGCAAGCCTTCATGACACGCCTGCTGTCCCGCGGGCGCCACCTTTCATCGTCTGATCTGCCCATTCGATCATCGCAGCTTTGACGCGCCTTTTTTTTGGCGTGCCTGCGGTGTTTCCCGCATTCCAGACAATGAAGGCACTTCGCAATGACACTGCAAACCGCAAACGCGAATGCATCCGCAAACGACCGCGAACAACGTACAATTTCACGTAAATTCTATATGGCCGCATGGCGCTGGCACTTTTATGCAGGGCTTTATGTCGTGCCGTTCCTGTTGATGCTGGCCGTTACCGGCCTGATGATGATGTATTTCAATGTCATCGAAACACGCTTTGGCGACCGCATCCTTGCATCAAGTGGTCAGCATCAGCCCTTGACCCTGCAGGCAGAAGCAGCAGAAAAAAGCCTTCCCGAAGGATCGGTCAGCCAATATATCGCACCGCTTGAAGACAATCTTGCCACCATGTTTCTGGTCAATAGTGGCGGCAAACAGCATGTCGTGACGGTTGATCCTGTTACTACCGATGTCGTCGAAACCATCATCAAGGATGACAGCTGGTTCTATTGGGCAAGCGACATTCACGGTGAACTTCTGATCGGTGATCTTGGCGATCGTTTGATCGAAATTGCTGCAGGCCTTGGTATCGTTTTGATCGTGACGGGCCTTTACATGTGGTGGCCGCGCGATGGCAAGGGTCTCGGCCGTGTGTTGTGGCCGGATTTCTCGGCAACACGTCGAACGTTCTGGAAAGAACTGCATGTAACGTCGGGCTTCTACATCTCGGTTGTTTTGTTCTTCTTTTTGATTTCCGGTCTGTCCTGGGCGGGTATCTGGGGCGGTCAGTTTGTTCAGGCTTGGAGCACCTTTCCCGCTGAAAAGTGGGACAATGTCCCGCTGTCTGATGACATCCATGCCGACATGAACCACGGTGTTTTGCATGACGCACCTTGGGGCCTTGAACAAACCCCGATGCCCGCATCGGGATCGGATGTCGGTGCAACCGGTCTGCCCGATGGAAGTGCCGTTACTCTTGATAGCATTGATGCCTTTGCGCGTTCCATCGGCTTTGTCGGACAGTTCCGCATCAACCTGCCGCGTGGCGAAAATGGTGTTTATACGCTTTCCGCTGACAGCATGAGCGGCGATAGCGTCGCCCCCACCGGTGATCGCACCATCCATATAGACCAATATAGCGGCAAGGTCTTGGCCGAAGTTACCTATGATGATTACTCGGTCGCGGCCAAAAGCATGGCGGTTGGTATTGCCCTGCATCAGGGTGATCTTGGCTGGTGGAACATCATTGCCAATACGCTGTTCTGCCTGACGGTGATTTTCCTATGTGTTAGTGGCATCGTCATGTGGTGGATGCGCCGCCCGGCAAATGCGAAAGGTCTGCGTTTGACCCCGCCGCCACTTCCGAACAATTTGCCCCTGTGGAAGGGTGCGGTGTTCTTGATGCTGGTCCTGTCACTGGCCTTCCCGCTGACCGGGATTACGCTTGTGACCGTTCTGGCACTTGATGTGCTGATCCTGTCACGCGTTCCGGCCCTGCAACGCGCCTTTGGCTAAATCAAAATCCCCCCGCCAAATCATCGGCGGGGGGATTTCACTTTTACGCAGCTTTGCAGATCGATGTACCGCCATCGGCCAACATCGCCGATCCGGTCACAAAGCTTGAGGCATCCGACGCCAGGAACAAGGCCGCCTTGGCAATTTCCATCGGCTCGGCAATACGACCAAGCGCATGGAACCGTTCGACCATGGCGCGCGTTTCCGGATCACTGGTGAAGCTTTCTGCCATGGGCGTATCGGTGCCACCCGGCACCAATGCATTCACCCGGATATTGGCCGCGCCATATTCCACCGCCAGACATTGCGCCATGCCCAGCAAACCCATCTTGCTCGCGGCATAGGCCGTCATGCCGGGCATTCCGATGGTGTGACCAACAAAGGTCGATGTGAAAATCACCGATCCACCGCCACGCTTGGCGATTTCAGGCATCTGGGCACGCGCGGCAAACATCGCCGATGTCAGATTGGTGCGAAGTGTTTTCTCCCAATCCTCCACCGTGATTTCATTCAACGGTCCCATCACACCCAAACGCCCGGCATTGTTAAAGCCGACATCAAGCCCGCCATATTCGCCAACGGCCGCATTCACCAACGCCTTGGCAAACGCTTCATCACAAACATCACCAGCAAGACCAAAGGCCTCGCCACCCGCCCCGACGATCTCGGTCACGACCTGATCAAGCCGATCCGAATTGCGCGCGGCCAGCACAAGCTTGGCCCCTTCTTGTGCAAACAATTTGGCTGACGCCGCCCCGATACCGGAACTGGCACCGGTGATGATAACAACCTTGTCTTTAAGCAACATGATCCATCCATTCCATCTGGCATCCCCGATCCAACGGTGATGCGATTAACGATGAAAAAAGGATAGGACGATGGGATCACGGCTGCTCGCCAGTTTCGGACGCGCAGTTTTAGGGCGATATTTCAAAGCCTTGATGGGGATTATTTGCCCGCAACCCATCTTTGGAACTGATCTATCAGGCCCGGCTCGTAGCCGATCGGGTCTGGCATCGGTTCAGACCGTACAATGATGCCCGACTGGGTGCGATAGACCGTATAGACCATATCTTCGTCGATATCGGTAAAGGTCGAACTGCCATACTCCGCATCGACCAAAAAGTTCCATTCCGACAGATAATTGACGACATCAAGCGCGTCACCTGTTCCAAGGTCATAGGCCCGAAAAGGTGCGGTATTTTGCCGTTGCGTATCGCTATAACGCCCTTCGAACCGCACCAATTGATAACGCGCATCCATACCAATGATATTGGCCCATGGCTTTAACTTGATGAACTCCGCATCAATGCGCCACTGATCACCAAAGATCTCATAGGTGCCACTGACACCTTCATCATCGGAAACAAGATGGGCGGTAAAAACATCATCTGCCACCTTGTCAAAATACATCGCGGCAATCGGCGTCTCCGCCGTCAGGCGCACATAGGTCAACACGTTCAGCGCCATCGAGGCAACCAGTGCTAGCGACAGAACGATCACCATAAACAATGAGACCCTGACGACCCGAAACATTCAGACTTCCATGTCATTGCCGTGCAATCCAAACCGATCCCACCGTTATAACGCGTTGAACCGGCCCAAAAAAGGCGGCCCCATCGGAGCCGCCTTTGCCATCACAAACCTATGGGTTTGATCAGTTATCGAGATGCATGACGATTTCTTCGCACATCTTTTTGGCGTCACCAAACAGCATCATGGTGTTGTCCTTGAAGAACAGTTCGTTCTGGATGCCGGCATAGCCTGCTGACATGCCGCGTTTGATGAACAGAACCGTTTTGGCCTTTTCGACTTCAAGGATCGGCATACCAAAGATCGGGCTGGCCGGATCAGTTTTGGCCGCCGGGTTGGTGATGTCGTTGGCACCAATGACGAAGGCAACGTCTGCGGAACCGAAATCACGGTTGATTTCTTCCATTTCCAGAACGTCGTCATAGGGAACATTCGCCTCGGCCAGAAGCACGTTCATGTGACCTGGCATACGACCTGCCACCGGATGGATGGCGTAGCGGACATTCACACCCTCAGCCTTGAGGATATCGGCCATTTCACGAAGTGCGTGCTGTGCCTGCGCGACCGCCATGCCGTAACCCGGCACGATGATGACACTTGATGCGTTTTTCATGATGAAGGACGCATCATCAGCCGAACCGGATTTCACCGCACGATCAGCATCGCCACCACCACCAGCTGCAGCTTCGCCTTCGGCTCCAAAGCCACCAAAGATGACGTTGAAGATCGAACGGTTCATGCCTTTGCACATGATGTAGGACAGGATCGCACCCGACGCACCAACCAGCGCACCGGTAATGATCAGCGCATTGTTCTGAAGGGTAAAGCCGATGCCACATGCTGCCCAACCCGAATAGGAGTTCAGCATGGAAACAACAACCGGCATATCCGCCCCGCCAATCGGAATGATCAGCGTGATGCCAAGCACAAGGGCAAGGGCAACCAGGATCCAGAATGCGGTATGGCTTTCGGTGGCAACCAGAATGATGCCAAAGACAACAATGCCAATACCGATGGCAAGGTTGAGCATATGCTGGCCCTTAAAGCGGACCGGAGTGCCCGATACGATGCCCTGCAATTTACCGAACGCAACCAGCGAGCCGGTAAAGGTAATCGCACCAATCGCAACACCAAGACCCATTTCAATCATGCTGGCCGCACCGATATTGCCCGCCGTGCCAAGGCCATAGGCACCTGGCGAATAAAGCGCAGCACCGGCAACAAACACCGCCGCCAGACCAACCAAAGAGTGGAAGGCCGCAACAAGCTGTGGCAGTGCGGTCATCTGGATTTTAAGTGCGATCACAGTACCAATCGCACCACCGATCAGAATACCGATGATGATGGTTGTGTAAGACAGCACCGACGGGGATGCCAGGGTGGTAAAGATGGCAATCGCCATACCCACCATGCCAAGGATGTTCCCGGTACGGGCTGATTCAGGTGACGAAAGTCCGCGCAACGAAAGAATGAAGCAGACCGAGGCCACCAGATACAGGAAAGCCGACAGGTTTTCCGACATTGTGTGTTCCCCCTACTTCTTTTTCTTGAACATATGCAGCATGCGCTGGGCGACGATGAAGCCACCAAAAATGTTGACGGATGCCAACACCACCGCAATGAAGCCCATCATCTTGGAGAAGTTCATCTCCACCGGGCCTGCTGCAAGAAGCGCACCGACAATAATCACCGAGGAAATGGCGTTGGTCACAGCCATCAGCGGTGAATGAAGGGCCGGGGTAACTTTCCACACGACGTAATAGCCGACGAAGCAGGCCAGTACGAACACGGTCAGTCCAAGTACAGTCGGGCTGACACCCGATCCCTGGACGGTAACAGTTGCCGTATTTGCCACGTCAGACGCACCATTTGCCAGACTATCGGCAAGCTGGGCGGCCTTTTCTGCCAGACCAAGGGCGGCATCGCGCAGTTCATTTGCATTCTGGGCTACGGATTGATCAGCCATTTGCGACCTCCTCCCCGCCGAATTTCGGATGAACAACCTTTCCATCATGGGTCAGGCGCGTTTCTTTGACGATCTGATCTTCGCCATCAAACACAAGCGCGCCTTTTTCCTTGTCGACCGAAAGGGTGATGAAGTTCAAAAGGTTCTTGGCATACATTGCCGCTGCATCGGTCGCGACGGAACTGGTGATATTTTCCGGACCAACCAGCTTCACACCATTGGCCGTAATCACGGTTTCACCAAGTTTGACGCCCGCAACGTTGCCACCGCGTTCGGCCGCAAGGTCAATAATGACCGAGCCCGGCTTCATCCCGGCAACCATGTCGTCTGTGACAATTTCCGGTGCCGGACGACCCGGGATCAATGCCGTGGTGATCACGATATCGGTCTTTGTCAGAACCTCTTTAAGCTTTTCGGCCTGTTTCTTTTTGTAGTCGTCAGACATTTCCTTGGCATAGCCGCCGGATGTTTCGGCGTCTGCTGCGTTGTCATCTTCGACTTCAATAAAGGTACCGCCAAGCGACTGGACCTGTTCCTTAACCGCCGGGCGCACATCAAATGCCGAAACCACGGCACCAAGGCGCTTGGCCGTTGCGATAGCCTGAAGACCGGCAACACCGGCACCAACCACAACAATACGTGCAGGCGGCAAAGTACCAGCAGCGGTCATCATCATCGGATAGATGCGGCCAAATTCATGGGCAGCATCCAAAACAGCGCGATAACCGGCAAGGTTGGATTGCGATGACAGAACGTCCATCGACTGCGCACGCGAAATACGCGGCATCAATTCCATGGAATAGCCGTCAACACCGGCCTGTGCCATGGCGTCGATCAGGTCTTTGCGATCAAATGGTTCAAGCAGGGCCACGACCGCAGCCCCCTTTTTATAAGCAGTAAGTTCGTTCGTTTTGCCATCAATGACAGGTGGGCGCACCTTGAAGATGACATCGGCATCCTTCACGGTGATTTTCATTGTTTTGGCAATAGTTGCACCGGCATCGACAAAGCGATCATCCGGTATGGCGGCGTCTAATCCGGCACCAGCCTCAATTGCAACGTCGAACCCCAGAGCCTTCAGCTTTTTGACGGTCTCTGGTGTGACGGCAACGCGCTTTTCTCCGGGCCATATTTCCTTTGGAACGGCCAGTTTCATCGCGTTCGACCTCCTTCCCTAATGTTTTGGTAAGTTTGGCAATTCTTATTCTTATTCAAAGCAACCGGTTCCAGAACGTCGCACGCGTTCATTTTGGACCAGCCACTGGCTACCCTTATCCATTGCGGGCAAATTCGGCCCGGAAAGAAAAAAGGCGGTTCTTCCAGCTTACGCAGAAGAAACCGCCCACTTTCCCACCACGCATTCCGAGGCATAAAGCCTTGGTGACATGTCAGGTCCCACCCGCCATTGGTGCTCAGGACAAACAATCAATGACGCCCTGCCATGTCTGCGTTGAAAGCAAGATGCGATTTCTCACCGACAACCACAATGTCAAAAACCCATAAAAAAACAGTTTAACTATATATAAGTTAATATCTTCAAAATTTGGCATTGTGCGGAAATTCGCACAGTTTAATTCCACCACGGAACAGGTCTTGATCCCATCCGTCACACACTAGATCGTTGAATTACGGCAGTTTCCCCTGTTTTTACCCCACGTGATAAGTGAACATTATCTTACAAACGAACGTATAAGTCTTCACTTATTGACCGCATAGCAACCAATAAGGAACGTCGCGAACGGCAAAAAGTTCGCGAAAATAATCTCGATTTTTTGAAAAACAGGTGGGATTAGGATGCAAAAATTCCGATTTCCACACCCTGATTTGGACAAAACATGTCCGATTCCGACGCGAAAAAGGCGAATCGTTTGTCGTTTTCAGACCCCGATCAGGCCTCCGGACGCTCTAATCCGACAAGATCAAGCGCATCTTTCTGACGGGATTCGAGTTTGGTGACGTCAAAGTCCCCCACCAGGTCATGGAACAGGCGATACCAGTTCACATGCGCATCCAGACGCAGGAACACAGCCCCCAGTCCAACAGCCGCGCGATCGACCAGAACAAATTCCCGTGGTGGCTTTACCCCACCAACACGGCGCAGTTCCTGATGGACCTTGCCCGCGACTTCTGCGCCATAGGCAACAGAGTTGGTTTCACCCATCTTGCGTTCACGATCATCAAGGATTGGGCCATAGACGAAGCTTGCCCAGATGTTAAGTACATCAATCAGTTCGCGTGACGGATTTTCAAACCCCCAACTTTCATAGGCGGCAACCGCCTTTTCCTCGTCCTTGTCGCGCAATGCTTCATAAAGCGTGATAACGGCCTTGACGAAATCGGGTTTGAAAATGCGAATACAGCCGAAATCCAGAAGATTGACCGACAAATCATCACGCAGCGTGTAATTGCCCAGATGTGGGTCGCCGTGAATAACCCCATAGCGATAAAACGGCACGTACCAGGCCCGGAACATATTAAGCGCGACCTTATTGCGCGCATCCTGATCCGGATCACTATCAAGGAACTTCTGGAATTTCTGCCCTGTTTGCCATGTCATGGTCAAAAGACGGCTGGTGGTCAGTTCATCAACCGGTTCTGGCACATGGACCGCATTTTCATCGGCCAGCATATGTCCATAAAGGCGCATATGTTTGGCTTCACGGGAATAATCCAGTTCTTCGCGCAGGCGTGCGGTCAGCTCATCCTGAATGTTTTGCGCATCAATCGCGCTGTCATAGCGCTTATAGATCGCAAAGGCCGCGCGGAGCTGCTTAAGATCGGCTTCAACCGTTGCCGACATATCGGGATATTGCAGCTTGCACGCCACATCGCGCCCATCGGGAAGGGTTGCCTTATGCACCTGCCCCAATGATGCGGCAGCAACCGCATCGTGGCTGAACTCGGTATATTTTGATTGCCAACCGGCCCCCAATTCGCTGCGCATGCGGCGTTTGACAAACAGCCAGCCCATGCTGGGCGCATCTGCCTGAAGCTGTGCCAGGGCTTGCGTATATTCCTTGGGCAGGGCATCGGGGATGGTTGAAAGGATTTGCGCGACCTTCATGAGCGGGCCTTTAAGCCCGCCCAAGGCCGAGGTCAGTTCGGCGGCGTATTTCGCGTGATCAATCTCGCCGCCGAACACTTTACCCGTGGCAAGGCGCGCGGCCAGCTTGCTGGCCGACGCCCCAACCTTTGCATAACGACGAACCCGCCCGCCGAACCTGTTTTCTTCAGAGGGGGCAGTATAATCATCGTCGTTATCGCTCATCTCAGGAAAGCTCCTCCAGCTCGTCGATCATGCGCTTGATCATATTAAGGCCCCGCTGCCAGAAGGCCGGGTCCGATGCATCAAGTCCGAACGGTGCAAGCAGTTCCTGATGGCGTTTGGTGCCACCGGCTTTCAGCATATCAAGATACTTTTGCTGGAAGCCGTCTTCGGCACCCTGATAAACGTCATACAACGAGTTCACCAGGCAATCGCCGAAGGCATAGGCATAAACGTAGAACGGTGAATGGATGAAGTGCGGAATATAAGACCAGTAGTACTTGTATTCGTCTTCATACCGGATGGCATCGCCCAGACTTTCATGCTGTACGGCCAGCCAGATGTCGCAGATCTCATCAACGGTCAATTCGCCTTCGCGACGCTTGTCATGCACTCGTTTCTCAAATTCGAAGAACGCGATCTGGCGCACGACCGTGTTGAGCATATCCTCAACCTTGCCAGCCAGCATGATGCGCTTCATCTTCGGATCCGTTTCCGAACGCAGCATCGACTGGAAGGTCAGCATTTCACCAAACACCGATGCGGTTTCCGCCAGCGTCAGCGGAGTATCAGACAGGAAATACCCCTGTTCACCAGCCAGAACCTGATGCACGCCATGACCCAGTTCGTGGGCAAGCGTCATCACATCACGCGTCTTGCCATGATAGTTCAAAAGCAAATACGGGTGTGCGGACGGCACAGTCGGATGGGCAAAGGCACCCGATGATTTACCCGCACGCGGCGGCACATCGATCCACGGGTTATCAAAGAACTTCTGACCAACAGCAGCCAATTCTTCGGAAAACTCGCCATAGGCCTTAAGCACGGTCGAGCACGCGGTATCCCAATCGATTTGACGATCATCATCATCAGGAAGCGGTGCGTTACGATCCCAGTAATCAAGCTGATCAACGCCAAACCATTTGGCTTTCAGGCGGTAATAACGGTGCGACAGATCAGCGTGGCTGTTTTTCACAGCCGTGTTCAGCGCATCAACCACTTCGTCTTCAACCTGATTGGACAAGTTGCGCGAGGATACCGGCGTTGCGAATTTGCGCAGGCGATCATCAATTTCCTTGTCCTTGGCAAGGGTATTGGTGATGTGCGCCAGAAGCTTGATGTTTTTGCCAAGCACTTCGCCAATCGACTTGGCTGCCTTTTTACGGTCATCGACCTTATTTGATGACAGCATATTGGCTGCATCAGACATGGTCAGGTCTTCGCCATCAATCGGGAAGCGCAGCTCGGCCATGGTCTGATCAAACAGACGCACCCACGCGGACGATCCGGCAACGCGGCGCTCATGCAGAACCTGCTCAACCTCGTCAGACAGTTGATGCGGGCGGAAGGCACGGTTTTCATCAAGCCACGGGCGATAGCGACGCAGGGCTTCGCTTTCGGCATATTTCGCGTCCATCGCGGCGTCTTCAATGCGGTTGATCTCAAGCCCGAAGAACAGCGACAGGCTGGAAATGCCGGTCATTTCTTCCTGAACGGACTGATAAAACTGACCAATAGCGGCGTCCGAGCTGTCACCCGCATAAAGAAGCTGGGCAAAGGAGCCGATCTTGCCGCAAATCTCGCTGATGGCTTCGTATTCGGCAATCGCGCCTGCAAGCGCGTCCCCCGAAAGGTCGTTCAGCTTGCCTTGGTAGTTGTTCTGGAACGCTTGTGAGCGGCTTTTGGCATCATCAAGATCGCGCCGGATATTCGGGTCTTTCGGATCGTTATAGAGATCAGTCAGATCCCAGGTCGGCAAATTCTTGTTGATCGCGTTCATTTGTCCTCCAGACTAATCTTGCTTTCGCGCCTGCTTGCGCAAACATGTTCCTACATGCCCTGCGCATAAAATCCCGATACCGATATATAGCCTGTCAAAATCAGATCACCAGCCCTGAATACCGATACGCAATATCGCAGTTTTTCAGATCATATCGCGACTGCGCATACTCACAACAGCAAAGCATGGTGAATGTGTTCACAAGATGCGTGAATGGGGATGTTGATCGTGGAAATTTGATCCCATTTCAGTGATTATCAAACGTTAGACGATAAAACGGTAAGATAAATGTCATTTTCAGGCTGCGAAACATCGCGATCCCTGATAACAAAATCGTCTTGGAACGTTCGTTTAATTCGATCCGGCCGCACTTTGCGCCAGTAGAATGAAACAGGCGACACGAACCAGATCAGAACAACACAAAGATTGTTCACACGCGGGAAAAGCAACAAGGCAAGGAAACGTCATGACGAGCTTGCAGGATTATGCCGACTGGCAAAACTTGCCCTCGATGTTTTTTGATCAGGCAAAAAAATACGGCAATGCGCCGTTCCTCTGGACGAAAAACAGCGATACCAACGAATTTGTCCCCACCACCTGGAACGAAGCCGCCGATCAGGTCCGTGCCCTTGCACGTGCACTTTATGATATCGGTGTACGTTCCGGTGACCGTGTGCTTCTGGTTTCGGAAAACCGCACCGAATGGGGCATTGCCGACATCGCCATCATGTGCGTCGGTGCCATGACCGTTCCCGCCTACACCACCAACACCGAGCGCGATCATCTGCACGCGATCGAAGACAGTGGTGCGGCAATAGCCATCATCTCGACCAAGAAGCTGGCCCAACCGTTCCTGCATGCCGCCCTTGATAGCGGGCGCTGCCGTCATGCGATCATGATGGAAGAATGGGGCCAGAGCTTTGTCGGCGACATCACCATTTCACGCTGGGATGACCTGATTTCCAAGGGCCGTGGTCTTTCACACGATGTTGATGCCTGGGTCGATGGCATCAAGCGTGATGATCTTGCCTGCCTGATCTACACCTCGGGCACCGGTGGCTCGCCCAAGGGTGTCATGCTCAGCCACGGGGCGATCATTTCAAACTGCATGGGTGCGTTTGACATCATCGATACCCTTGGCATTGATGATGAAATCTTCCTGTCATTCCTGCCGCTGTCGCATTCTTATGAACATACTGCGGGTCTTTATTTCCCGATCAGTATCGGTGCGCAGATCTATTACGCCGAAAGCCTTGATAAGCTTGCAGCAAACCTTGCCGAGGTGCGCCCGACCATCATGACGGCCGTCCCGCGCCTTTATGAAATGCTGTATCAGCGCATGAGCCGCATGGTCGAGAAGGAAGGCGGCATCAAGCAGAAGCTGTTTGATCTGACGCTCCGCCTTGGCCGCAAGAATTACGAAGGCGAAAGCCTTACCTTTGTCGAGAAGCTCCAGAACCTTGCCTGCGAACTTCTTTTGCGCCGCAAGCTTCGCCAGCGTTTCGGTGGCCGGATCAAGGCGATGGTATCGGGCGGCGGGCCACTGAACTATGAACTGGGTGTTTTGTTCGTATCGTGCGGCATCCGCATTCTGCAGGGCTATGGCCAGACCGAATTTGCCCCGGTTGTTTCGTGCAACCGTGCCGAAAACAACAAACTTCGCACCGTTGGTCCGCCGATGGTCGGCGCCGAGGTCAAAATCGCCGATGATGGCGAAATCCTGCTTCGCGGTGAAAGCATGATGAAGGGCTACTGGAACCTGCCTGACGTGACGGCCGCAACCATCGTCGATGGCTGGCTACACACCGGTGACATCGGCAAGTTCGATGAACAGGGCAGCGTCATGATCACCGACCGGAAGAAGGACATCATCGTCAATTCCGGTGGTGACAATATCTCGCCGCAGCGTATCGAAGGCCTGATGACGCTTGAAACCGAGATTTCCCAGGCGATGGTCTATGGCGATGACAAACCGTATCTGGTTGCCGTTGTCTGGCCGGACGAGGATTTCATGCGTGAATTTGCCCGCGAAAATTCGGTGAAAAACGATATTGAGGAACTGTCGAAAAACGAAGAGTTCCGCAAGATCATCCGCACCGCAATTGACCGCGTGAATGAACGTCTGTCGACGATTGAAAAGGTGCGCAGCTTCATGTTTGCCGAGGCGCCGTTTAGCATCGACAATGAAATGCTCACGCCCTCGATGAAAATCCGTCGCCACAAAATCCGCGAGGCCTATGCCAAACAGCTTGATGGCCTTTATCAGCGCAAACGCAAAGGCCAGTAAGCCCAGCGATGCCAAAGGCCAAAGCCGGTAAACATCCCGATGTGACCTTGACCCTGATCCGGGGCCTTCCCGGATCAGGCAAGTCGACATTGGCCAAACATCTGGCCGAGGCAACCGGTGCAGTCCATCTTGAGGCCGACATGTTCATGGTCGATCGGCAGGGGTTTTATGATTTTGATCCGCGCCGTTTGCGTCAAACCCACGCCAAGTGCGAAGACCAATGCCGCGATGCATTGGAAAACGGCAAAAACACCATCATTTCCAATACCTTTACCCGGTTCTGGGAAATGAAGGCCTATATCGATATGGCCAAGGAACTGGCCGTGGCATTGCAAATCGTTGAATGCCACGGCCAGTTTCAGAACATTCATCAGGTGCCTGATGAAACCCTTGCCGATATGCGGAATCGCTGGGAAGAACTGCCGGCCGAATATCGCTAGGCAATCCCCGCCGTTCTGCGCGTCTACTTTGCCACAGAAAATACCTGTTTAAGAATATCTGTCGTCCAGCGCGTCGGATCAGATCGAATATCTGCCTCCTGAAGGGCGATGTAATGGAACAATCCATCCATTGCCTTGGCGGTCGCATGATCGGTCAATGAGCCCTTCAAATCCGGAACAAACGGCAGCTTGGCATATTGCCCCAACATCTGATCATACAGCGACAAGGCCCCCGTTTGCGCCAATGCATCGGTGATAACCGGGCGCAGACGCCCTTCGATATCCGTTCCGGAAACCCGGCGCAGATAGCTGGTCGCCGCATCATCCGGGCCATCAAGAATGCCCTTGGCATCCGAAACCGTCATCTGGCTGATCGCATTGATCAGAATGTCGCCCGCATCGCTCATGGTCTGCTCGGCTGCACGGTTCATACGAAGCTCGATCTCATCGGCATAACTGCCAAGCCCAGCGGCATTGAGAAGTTTCTGCGCATTTTTGACATTCTCGGGCAACGGGATATGCGCGACCGGATCGGCGTTAAAACCGTCCTTGGCCCCCAGCTGATTGGTCACCAGGTCCACACCAATATCAAGCGCCTGCTTGAGTCCCTTTTCCACCGTATCGGATGACAGTGCCGAAATACCTGTTCCGCTTCCTGATCCCGTCGTGCTACCGCCGGAATTCATGGCATCACCCAATGCCTGTTTGGCCTTGTCAAAGAATGACTGTGCCGTTGCTGTTTGGCTGATGCTTGCCGTCATCAAGGCGGCAACAAGTGCGATGGTGCTTGCCTTGGTCAAGAAGGAGGATGATTTCGTCTGCATGTGATGTCCCGGCGGTTATTGGTTGTTGGCAGAACGTTTTGGATCAGGTCTTTGATAGTGATCGAAAATCATGGCCCGAAAAAGACAAAACCCCGGTTAAACAGCCGGGGTTTTGATGTGAGATTTCAGCGGGCGTTATTCAACAACCTCGACCTTTTTGCCGTTCAGCAACAGGTCCGTGCCCTCGGTTGAGACCGGGACGGTATCACCATCCTTGATCCCGCCTTCAAGGATCTGCATCGCCAACGGGTTCTGCAGATAACGCTGGATCACACGTTTCAACGGACGCGCGCCATAGATCGGGTCATAGCCCTTTTCGGCCAGCCAATCCTTGGCGGCCTCATCAAGATCAAGGTCGATCTTGCGATCAAACAGAAGCTTCGCCAGACGGCCCAACTGGATATCAACAATCTTGCCCATCTGTTCGCGCTGCAAACGATGGAACAGGATGGTCTCATCCAGACGGTTGAGGAATTCCGGACGGAACGATGCCCGGACGACTTCCATCACCTGCTTACGGACTTCACCGCTGTCATGGCCCGGCTCCTGATTGGCAAGGATTTCGCCGCCCAGATTGGATGTCAAAATGATCAGCGTGTTGCGGAAATCAACAACCCGGCCCTGCCCGTCGGTCAAACGACCCTCATCAAGAACCTGAAGCAGGACGTTGAACACATCCGGATGTGCCTTTTCGACCTCATCAAACAGGACAACCTGATAGGGACGACGACGCACCGCCTCGGTCAGTGATCCACCTTCTTCATAGCCAACATAGCCCGGAGGCGCACCGATCAGGCGGGCCACCGCATGTTTTTCCATGAATTCGGACATATCAATCCGAACCATCGCCTGTTCGTCATCAAACAGGAACTGCGCCAATGCCTTGGTCAGTTCGGTCTTGCCAACACCGGTCGGGCCAAGGAACAAGAACGATCCAATCGGACGGTTCGGGTCCTGAAGACCGGCACGGGCACGACGCACCGCGTTTGAAATCGAACGTACGGCGTCATCCTGACCAACAACGCGATTACGAAGCGTGTCTTCCATTTCCAGAAGCTTTTCACGTTCGCCTTCAAGCATCTTGTCGACCGGGATGCCCGTCCAACGTGACACAACAGACGCGATGTGCTTTTCGGTAACCGCTTCTTCCTTGATACCACGCGACGGGTCGTTTTCCGCCTTTTCAAGCAGGCTCAGAAGTGCCGGGATTTCTTCGTATTGAAGCTGTCCGGCGCGATCAAGTTTGCCATCGCGCATCACGCGTTCAAGTTCGATGCGCGCCTGATCAAGCTGCTCCTTGATATGGGTTGATGCAGCCAGTTCCTTTTTCTGGGCTTCCCATTTCGCCGTCAGCTCGGCTGACTTGCCTTCAAGTTCCGACAATTCCTTGTCCAAACGACCAAGGCGATCCTTTGATGCGCTGTCCTGTTCTTTCTTAAGCGCTTCACGCTCGATCTTGAGCTGGATGATACGACGATCAAGTTCATCGATTTCTTCGGGTTTGGAATCAAGTTCCATACGAAGACGCGATGATGCCTCATCCATCAAATCGATTGCCTTATCGGGCAGGAAACGATCGGTGATGTAGCGGTTCGAAAGCGTTGCCGCCGCGACAAGGGCGGTATCTGCAATACGGACCCCGTGATGTAGTTCGTATTTATCCTTGATGCCGCGCAGGATCGAAACCGTATCTGCAACCGATGGCTCGGACACAAAGACCGGCTGGAAACGCCGGGCAAGGGCCGCGTCCTTTTCGATATGCTGACGATATTCATCAAGCGTGGTCGCACCAACGCAATGCAACTCACCGCGCGCCAGTGCGGGTTTCAAAAGGTTCGACGCATCCATCGATCCTTCGGCCTTGCCCGCACCAACAAGGGTATGAAGCTCGTCAATAAACAGGATGACTTGGCCGGCTTCAGATTCAATTTCACTCAGCACCGCCTTAAGGCGTTCTTCAAACTCGCCACGGAACTTGGCACCGGCAATCAGTGCCCCAAGATCAAGCGACAGGAGTTTCTTTTCCTTAAGCGTTTCGGGCACGTCACCCTTAACAATGCGCAGCGCCAGACCTTCGGCAATGGCGGTTTTACCTACACCGGGTTCACCGATCATGACCGGGTTGTTTTTGGTCCGGCGTGACAGGACCTGGACCGCGCGACGAATTTCCTCGTCTCGACCAATCACCGGGTCAAGCTTGCCATCGCGTGCTGCCGCCGTCAGATCGCTGGCATATTTTTTCAATGCGTCATACTGGTTTTCTGCACCGGCACTATCTGCTGTACGACCTTTGCGAATGTCATTGATCGCACCGTTCAGGCTTTGCGCGGTTACACCCGCATCAGCCAGTACCTTGCCCGCAGTTGATTTCGGATCAAGGGCAATGGTCAGCAACAACCGTTCAGCCGTGACATAGCTGTCACCAGCCTTTTTGGAGACTTCCTGTGCCTGATCAATCAGACGTGCAAATTCCGATGAGAGATAAATCTGACCATTGCCGCCAGAAACCTTTGGCAGCTTTGCCAGTTCCTGCGCGCACCGTTCCTGGGCAAGCTTCGGCTTGCCGCCCGATGCCTTGATCAGATTGGCTGCCAGACCTTCTTCGTCGTCCAGCAGAACCTTCAGAAGATGGATCGGTACAAATTGTTGATGGTTTTCACGCAGCGCAAGCGATTGCGCGGACTGCAGAAAGCCTTTTGACCGGTCCGTAAAGTTTTCGAATTCCATTCCTGTCACTCCTTGAGCCAACAGTATTCAACCAATGTGGACCTTCTTGGAAGCATCCACGGCCTTGTCGTCATTACCGAATTCTAAAATTATAGATTATTTCGACAGTGACAACATTGATATGTCTCAGTCTAACGCGTTTGCAACCAGATACCCCTACAAAAGTTGCAAGAATTATTTGTGCGCTGCAGCACGATTTTCTGTCATTATTCCAGCTCGCACCCCAGACGCATGAAATATGCGCCTGCATCAGGGTTGCCCTTGGCAAAACAACGTTCTAACGTCGCCCTATCAGCATGCGATTCGTCCCAAATCACCCGCATGCCAAAGCGCCATACAGGAAGACAAGACATGACGGTCGAACTAAAAGCCATCAAAAGATACCCGGTTAAGGGCATGCGCGGCGTTGATATGCCAAGCGCACAGATTGCCGCCCATAAAATGATCACCGATGACCGTCGGTTCGTGATCGCCACCCAATCATCCGTTGGTCAGGACGGGGTGCATGAATGGGCGCGCAAAAGCAACTTCCTGCAGTTGGTCAATACGCCCAAGCTTGCCGAACTTGGCACCGAATATGATGATGCGACCTGCACGCTGACCGTGCTGCGCAATGGTCGTTCGATCTGCAAGGGCAAGCTTGACGACGCAATGGGCCGCACCGTGATTGAGGATTTCCTGAAGGCATTCCTTAAAAACGATATTGCTGGCACGCCAAAGATCTATTCCGTTCCCGACACCAATTTCGGGGATATGAAGGAGCCCTATATCTCGATCCTGAACCTGGCATCGATCCGCGATTTTGGTACGCGTATCGTTCAGGCCGAAGTCGATCCGATGCGGTTCCGCGGCAATCTTCTGATTGACGGGCTTGATCCGTGGAAAGAACTGGAATGGAAAGAAGGCCAGATCGTTAAGATCAATGATGCATCTTTCCGCGTTATCCATCCGATTACGCGCTGCAAGGCCACAAGTGTTAATCCGGACACGGCAATTGCCGATATCAATGTGCCGCTGATGCTGCGTAAGGGTGTGAACCATCTTTATATGGGCGTCTATGTCGAAGCAATTGACGATGCGACCCTTACGCCGGGTGATACCATCACTGCCGCTTAAGTCACGCTGATAGCTTCAAAACCAAAATCCCTGCCGGGCAATAGAACCCTGGCAGGGATTTTTTGTTCAGGGCAAACACGTTCTAACTTTCTTCGGTCGAGAAGGTTGGTGCATGAACCGCCATGCCGGTAAACAAATCGTCATGGTACCAATCCATCCGATAGGCCCGGATCGGCGGACAGCCTTTGCGGAACAGAATTTGTTCTTCTTTGGGGAAACGTGCGACTTCCGGTGATTTGAGGATCGGCTGGTTATCCTGGGGGCGTAAATGAACCGGTCGACTGGTATCAGCGCCGCCACCGGTATCATCAAATTTCGACATCGCAGTCAGGCCAGATACCCAATCAAGATTAAATGCCCCTTCTTGGCCAAAGACCGAGATCGCATCAACACGGCCAACAACGTTTTCCCAATTCAGGCAAACATCCATCAAACCGCTCACGCCCGAGAAACCCGGCCAAACAATCATGCCATCACCAAACCCGCCGCCCAGCAAACGCTCAAACAATGGCATACGCCCGACATGTTCAATCCCGTCCATCAGGACAAGGAACTCGGGATCGCCCGATTTCCAGCCACGCTGATTGATCAGGTTCATCATGCTTGCCAGCATTACCCGGCTAAAGGAAGGCTGAACATCTGGTGTCTCCCCCCCAAGCTGGCCGATCACAAAGATCGAAACGCCACCCTGCATAATGTCGTCAATTGTGAAGGTGCTGGCACTGAGCAGGCGCGAGATTTGCGGATTATCAAACTCGGCCGTTGCCATACGACAGGCCTCGATGATCTTCATACGCTGGTCTTCGGTCATATCAAGGATGTTCAAAGCGACTTCCGAAATACGCCCGTCCGCTGACTCAATTCCCATCAGTTCTTCAAGGATCTTATAGAACCTGTGCGATGGCATGATCAGGTTGCGGCGGACCTCACCAAGGTTGCGGTTTTCCTTGAGGCTTTTTTGGATCGTATGAACGATAAAGCCTTGCAGAAGCGTTCTAGCAACGCGAACTTCCTGCTCATCAAGTTCCTGAACAAACATCGGCGCCAAAAGTGTATCGGCGATCAAGCCTGTATCGGTGATCATCCCCTCGCCCTGTTGGCGGATGAAATCAAACGGGTTGAATTGATGGGACTCAACACCAGTTTGTTTATGGGGATCAATCACAATCAACTTCTGCCCCAACTTGGTGCGACGGTCATGGATCGCGCGGAAAATGCTGCCAAACCGCTCATATACAAACAGGTTTCCAGTGTGCAGCAATGCGTTTGGCTCTGCCGAGGAACGATAATACTCCTCGGGCTTGGTAGAAAATGTCAGGACACGACGAAGCCCTGTTGCACCGATAAGACGTTTTTCATCCCCCCAGCGCCCCAACACCAGATCAGGGTTATTTTCCAAAAGCTTGCGCGCAGTCAAATCCTCGCGCTGGGCCCACTGACCTTCGGCCTTTATCTTCGCGGCTTGGGCCGGATTGACTGACTTGGAGGACTTTTTCGGGGAAGAGGATCGCGTACGGTTGATCGCAATCACGACCAAAGGCAGGAACATCGGGATGATGAAACAAACACCGCCAAGCAACGCCAACTCATAGTCGCCGTTAAACAGCCCAAGGGCGATAACCATACCGCCAAGCGCCCATAACAACACCATGACGACACGAAACAAGCCTGTCCCCATCAAAGACTCCCAAGAATACGCGCCATCCGTGATGCGCGATCAGCTTTGCGCCAATAACGGTAACCTCACGGATTTATTTGTGATTTTCCTAAAGTGATATCAACAATAATCAAAGGTTGCACGACATATTCCGCTCTATAATTATACAGGTTCATCCTGTTAAAGGCATACAATCAATTGGAAATTGGTCTTAGAACGACAACAGCCCTGCAAGTCGATGACTTGCAGGGCTGTTTGTCATGTTGAGATTTGTCGTTCAGATCAAGCCGAAACCGGCTCCGAACTTTCGTCGGACGACGCACCTTCTTCATCGTCACGACCCGCAGCACGGCTCCGACCACGACGTGCCGTCGGATGACGTCCACGGGTCCGGGTGGTGCTGCTTGAAGCGCGGCGGGTTTTCTTTTCGCCGTCTTCTGCCTGCTCGGATGCATCTGCAGCTGGCGCTTCATCAGACGATGCTTCGACCGGTGCGCTTTCGCCACTTGCGGCGGCATCAGCGGTATCAGTCTTGCGCGGACGACCACGACCGGTACTACGACCATCGGTGCGACGCGCACGCGGTGCACGTTTCGGCTTTTCCTCGCCAGCATCATCAGATGCTGCTTCGGTGACGTCAGACGCGGTGTTTTCCGCATCAGACGCGGTGTCGTCACCGTCCTGTGCTGCTACAGCAGCATTTTCGGTGTTTTCACCGTTCTGGTCATCACCCTGGTTTGACGGGCCATCATTGCGATCATCGCGGTTGCCGCGATTATTGCGCTGACGGTTGTCATTGCCACGTTCTTCACGGCGCTGGTTTTCCCATTCCTGGGCTGCCTGAAGGATACGATGGTAATGTTCAGCATGCTGGTAGAAGTTTTCAGCCAGGACAGGATCGTCTGTGCAATCCTTTGCCAGCGAAACGTATTTTTCATAGACCTGCTGGGCATTGCCGCGAACGCGACCATCCGGCCCATTGCTATCAAAATTCTGGAACTTTGGATTTACTGGACGTTTATTCGACTGCTGCCGTCCGCGCGGACGCTTATTGTTGTTATTTCTCATATCAACATGACTTTGGTGTTGAAGGACAATCCGGTGGCGTCATCCGCCCCGGAACCACTCCGTCTGAAAAACATATTTCCCGCTAAACAGCGCCGATCAAACGGCACTAATACAAACCTGCCGAGAACCATCAAAGGGACGGAGATTGTTGACTGTTTACAGGGGAACACGGCGCTTTCGTAAGCGCGTCGGGCACCCGGCCCGTTAAAACCAACCTATATGGCTTGATCTGTTATTCCAACTGTTTTTTTCACTGCTGATCGCTTTTTTTACGTCACACAGTTGCAAAACTCAGATAACGCAGCGCCCCACGGAACAGCGCGTTTTCTTTGCCGCAACGCAACGTACAATTCCGCCAAGGTCTTCACGATATTCGACCCCGACAAAGCCCGCCTCGACCAACAATTGACCAACGTCTTTTTCCTGACCACGGCCAATCTCGAAAATCACAAATCCACCGGGTCGCGCCAGATCAAAGGCGACCTTGGACAATACCCGATAGGCCGCAAGTCCATCACCCTCATCGGTTAGCGCAAGGCGCGGATCAAACTTCTGCACCTCGGCTGACAGCGTTTCCATTTCTGTCGCCGTGATATAGGGCGGATTGGACATCACAAGATCAAAGCCGTCCTTGCGCTCGGCTTCGCTTAAAGTACTATCCCAATCAGAAACCCGAAACGCGACCTGATCATCAAGTTCCAATAGCTGCGCATTCTCGCGCGCACAGGCAACTGCACCCTCACTGATATCAAGGCCGATACCGCTAGCACCCGGAAGATCGCCAATCGCCGATAGCAACAGGCACCCCGTCCCCGTTCCGAAATCAATGATGCGTGGCGCGTCATTGTCTTCAAGGAAATCGATCGCCCATTCGACCAGTGTTTCGCTATCAGGACGCGGCTCAAGGGTATCGGGCGCCAGCTTGAACGTATGGCGCCAAAAATCCCGCTCACCCAGAATACGGCCAACCGGCTCGTTTCTTGAGCGGCGCGCAATCATGTCCTGAAATACCGCGACCTGATCAGCCGAAACTTCATCCTCTGGCCAAGCGGAAATTCGCCCGCCATCAACACCCGCTGCACGCGCCAACAAGATGCGCGCATCCATACGCGCATTCTCGATATTCGCCGCGCTCAGAGCAGCAACACCTTCTGCCATCAGGGCACCCAATGTTGATGCCCCTGCTGACGAAGTTGTTGATGAGGTTGTCGATGAAGCGCTCGAAGACATGCTTACCCTTCGATCTCGGCCAGTTTCTGTGCCTGTTCTTCGGCAATCAGGGCATCAATCATTTCATCAACTGACGGGCCACCGGCGATGAAATCATCCAGACGATAAAGCGTCAGGTTGATGCGATGATCCGATACACGGCCCTGCGGGAAGTTATAGGTACGGATACGCTCGGAACGATCCCCGGAACCGACCTGCGACTTTCGGTCGGCTGCACGCGCACTATCCTTGCTTTCGCGTTCCTGATCATACAGGCGCGAAAGCAGCATCTTCATCGCCTTTTCCTTGTTCTTGTGCTGCGACTTTGCTTCCTGGCTGGCCGCGACAACACCGGTCGGGATATGTGTGATACGCACCGCACTGTCGGTGGTGTTAACGTGCTGACCACCGGCACCCTGCGAACGGTAGGTATCGATGCGCAGGTCCTTCGGATCGACCTTGATATCAACCTCTTCGGCTTCGGGCAAAACAGCCACGGTCGCGGCCGACGTATGAATACGTCCACCACCTTCGGTCACCGGAACACGCTGCACACGGTGCACGCCACTTTCAAATTTCAGGCGCGCAAACACATCCGTACCAGAAACGTTGACGATAACTTCCTTGAACCCGCCAAGGTCGTTTTCGCTGGCATCCATCTGTTCGAACTTCCAGCCACGGCTTTCCGCATAGCGCTGATACATGCGATAAAGGTCGGCAGCAAACAGGGCTGCTTCTTCGCCACCGGTACCGGCACGAATTTCAAGGATGGCGTTTTTGGTATCTGCACTGTCCTTGGGGATCAGCATCAACTTCATCTGGCGCTCGGCCGTCGGAAGCTTTTCCTGAATATCGTATTTTTCAGCTTCGGCCATCTCGCGCATATCGCGGTCGCTTTCCGGATCAGCCAGAAGTTCTTCGGCTTCTTTCAGATCGCTCAACAACCGCTTATAGGCGTCAATTGCCTCTACAACCGGGGCCAATTCCGCATGTTCGCGCGACAGCTTGGAAAAACCATCCCCATCAAGCTCACCACTTGAAAGCAGCGCATTGAGCTCGTCGAACCGGCGCGTTACGCCCTCAAGTTTACCAAGGTCCAGACTCACTCTTTATTCTCCTGTTCGTGGTCCGTCGGGGCGTTATCGCCGCCAACCGGCTTGTCATCAAGTTCAAACAAACGCGCCAACAACTTCTGGGCCTTGACCCATTCAACGGTGCCCGCACCATCTGTTGTCGTCGCCAAATCCTTTAGGGCCTGGGTCGGCGTATGCAAAAGGCGATTGATCAAAAGCCTTGTCGCCTTTTCCGCATCTCCATGGCTTTCACGAAGGGCATCGTCACGCACGGCTTCAAACCGTTTGCGCAGATCGGCGATTGCCGGAACGGCTGCACGCTGTGCACGATCGCGGACAAAGCCATCAAGCTCCGCCTCAATCAGCGCCCAGGCTTCATCTGCCTTCTCTTCGCGACCGCCGCGCCCTTCGGCAGCGATCTTTTCCAGATCTTCGATCCGGTAAAAGAACACTTCATCAATTTCATCAACCTGCGGATCGATATCACCGGGAACCGCGGTATCAATCATCAGAACCGGGCGGAACCGGCGACGTTTGACCGATGCCAGCGCACGATCTTTGTCGATCATGTAGCGCCTTGATCCACCTGCGGTCAGAACCAGGTCGGCTTCTGCCAACAATCGGTCCAGATCATCAATTTCCGACCAATGGCAATCAAGCCTGCGCGCAACAAGCCGCGCACGTGCTGCCAATCGATCCGTCACCAGAATGCGGCCAATGCCCCGTTCGGCAAGGGATGCTGCAATCAGCTCGCCCATATCCCCGGCTCCGGCCAGCAAAAGCGTGCAATTGGTCAGATCACCATGCAGGTCGCGGGCAACAGATTGCGCCGCAGCGGCAATTGATACGGCACCCTGCCCGATCCCGGTCTGGCTTCTGACCTTTTTGGCAATCGCGTAAGCGGTCTGATAGACCAACTCCAACTCACGCCCGACCAGATCATGTTTGCGCGCGATGCGGTGCGCGTCCTTGACTTGCCCGAATACTTCCGGCTCACCAATCACAAGGCTATCAAGGGATGCCGCAACCGCAAACATGTGGCGAAGCGCATCCCGGCCGGATCGAATATAGAGCTCGCTCGCCAGTTGGTCCCGATCCAGATCCGCCCAAAGCGACATCAGATCGATCAGACGTTCACGACCGCGTTCGGCTTCGGATGCCAGCAGATGGATTTCGGTCCGGTTACAGGTCGAAACGACAACCGCCTGCCCCAAAAGGGCCTGCTTGATCGCGGCCAAGAATTGCGGCAGGCGGGCTTCGTCAATGAACAGACGGTCGCGAGTATCCTCGCTTGAGCGCCGATGATTGGTGCCGATCACCATCAGGCGATCAAGCGGCCAATCCCCGGCATCATCATGCGAAATCGCGTCCGTCACACCGTTCTCACTTTTTGCCGATTACATCAGCAAGCTGTTCAAGGGCAACTTCCTGCTGCTCACCGCTATCAAGATCACGCAGCTGCGCAACACCTTTGGCAAGTTCGTCATCGCCAAGGATCACAGCCATATTGGCATTTGCCTTGTCAGCACGCTTCATGCGTTTTTTCATGTTCCCGGAATAACCAAGTTCAACCGCGATACCTGCTTCACGAAGCGTCTGGGCAAGGGTACGGCACTTTGCTTCGGCAGCTTCACCCATCGGGATCAGGGCAACCGGGCGCGCACCAGCGGGCGCTTCACCAACCATCAATGCCAGACGTTCAACACCAGCTGCCCAGCCAACACCAGCCGTCTGCGGGCCACCCATGGTCGAAATCAGGCCATCATAACGGCCACCGGCCATCACGGTTCCCTGCGCACCAAGGGTGTTGGTGGTGAACTCAAAACAGGTGTGGCAGTAGTAATCCAGACCACGAACCAGACGCGGGTTCAGTTCATAATTGATGCCGATGTCACCCAGACCTTCGGTCAGGTTCTTGAAGAATTCCTTGGAATGCTCGTTCAGGTATTCAGCAAACAGTGGCGCATTTGCCACCAGTTCGCGATCCCCATCATCCTTGGAATCAAGAATACGAAGCGGGTTCTTTTCAAGACGGTTGCGGCTATCTTCTGAGAGCTTGTCGAAATGACCTTTGAAGTAATCCACCAGCACATCGCGATACGCCGCACGGCTTTCCGGATCACCAAGGGTGTTGAGTTCAAGCGTAATGCTGTCCCAAAGGCCAAGAGCCTTGAGGATGTGTGCGCCATAGCCGATGATCTCGATATCACCGGCGACCTGTTCAACGCCAAGAAGCTCGGCACCGATCTGGTGGAACTGACGCTGACGGCCCTTTTGCGGGCGTTCATAGCGAAACATCGGGCCATAATAGCTGACCTTAACCGGGGACATCTGCTGCATGCCGTTCGAGACATAAGCACGCGCGATACCAGCCGTTCCTTCGGGACGAAGCGTGATCTGCTCGCCACCGCGGTCTTCAAAGGTGTACATTTCCTTGGTCACGACATCAGACGTGTCACCAAGGGTACGGGCAAAGACATCGGTGAATTCAAAGATCGGCGTGGTCATGCGATGGTAGCCATACAACTCGCCGATTTCGCGTGCAGTATTCGCGATGTAATCCTGCAGACGGTTCTGATCAGGCAGAAGGTCGTGCGTACCACGGACGGGTTGAAGCGATGCCACTTTGGGTCTCCGATCTAACTTGAATTCCAGACATTTGCGCGAAATATCAGCACACGCAAATTCATGTGAACATGAAAATAGCTTTCCGCCGGTGTGGCGGAAAGCCCAAATTGGTCAATACAGCCTTGCTATTCGGCGGCAGTCTGTTTTGCTGCTTCTTCGGCTTCGATCTTGGCCGCACGTTCTTCGACGAGTTCGACGATATGGTCGACCATCTTTTCCGTGCTGATATTGTGATCGGGACGGCCGGAAATATACATTTTGTGGTTTCCACCACCACCACCGGTCAAACCGATATCGGTCTCGCGCGCTTCGCCCGGACCATTGACGATGCAACCAATGATCGACAGGGAAATCGGGGTGGAGATATGAGCAAGACGCTTTTCAAGTTCTGCCACGGTCTCAACCACGTTAAAGCCCTGACGTGCGCAAGACGGGCAGGAAATGATCTGAACACCACGGGTGCGAAGGCCAAGCGATTTCAGAATATCAAAACCAACATGGATTTCTTCAACCGGATCGGCAGACAGCGACACGCGCAGTGTGTCGCCAATACCGGCCCACAGAAGATTGCCCATGCCAATCGATGACTTTACCGTGCCACCGCGAAGGCCACCGGCTTCGGTAATGCCAAGATGCAGCGGATAGTCACACGCCTCGGCCAAGCCGTAATAGGCCGCAACGGCCAGGAACACGTCAGATGCCTTGACCGAGATTTTGAATTCGCGGAAATCCTGATCTTCAAGGATTTTGGCGTGGTTAAGCGCACTTTCGACCATCGCTTCCGGGCATGGTTCGCCGTAACGTTCCAGAAGTTCTTTCTCAAGCGAACCGGCATTCACGCCAATACGCATAGAACAGCCACGATCCTTGGCAGCCTTGACCACTTCGCGAACACGATCGGTTGATCCGATATTGCCCGGGTTGATCCGCAGGCAGGCAGCTCCGGCTTCGGCAGCTTCGATCGCGCGTTTATAATGGAAATGGATGTCGGCAACGATCGGGACATTCACCTGCTTGATGATGTCCTTGAGTGCTGCCGTTGATTCCTGATCCGGGCAAGATACACGGACGATATCCGCACCGGCTTCTTCCAGCCGAAGGATCTGCGCAACTGTCGCGTTCACATCGGTGGTCAGGGTATTGGTCATCGACTGCACCGAGATCGGCGCATCTCCACCAACTTCCACATTACCAACACGGATTTTGCGGCTTTGGCGGCGTTCAATATCGCGATATGGGCGGACGCTCATTTCCGGTTCCAAAATGTTCAAGATGTCTTGGGGGTGTATATAGCTTATCAAGCGCGGATTAGAAACCGTTGCCTGACAGATTTTCCGCCAGTTTTTGCATGGCAGGCACGAAAAAGGCGACCCGAATGGATCGCCTTTTGTAACTTGTCTGTCTTATCACCCCAATATGGGGTGGAAAACTTACTGAACGGTTGGCTGTTCGGCCTGTGTCAGATCACCGACATTCAGCGAGAAGTCCGAAATCACCGCGCCATAATCACCAACCGGCTGGGCTTCCGAACCATCGATGCTGTAGGTCAACGCACCGGCATTCCCCACTTCAAGTTTCAAACCATCACGATTCGGAACTTTGTAGGTATCACCAGATGTCAGCATACGTGTCAGCAAGACAGTTCCATCAGCTTCACGGATGCGAACCCAGCTGGTTTCGACCGCTGAGATCGTTACACGGCTGTCGACATTGACAGCACCAAAGACGCGTGCGCCGCCTGCATCATCGACCAACGGCGCAGCCGGAACCGATGCAATTTCGGCAGCAGGTGCTGCTGGCGTAGGGGAAGGCGCTACTTGCGGTTCAACTGTGGACACCGCTGGTGCCTCGACCACTTCTGCAGGTGCTTCCGCAGGCGCAGGTTCAACAGTTGGTTGTTCGGCCACGACTGGAGCAGGTTCTTCTGAAGGTACTGGTGCCGTCGCATTTTCGGTTACGACTGGCGCACTTTCAACGGGCTCCGAACTCTCGACAGCTTCAGCAACCTCAGCTACAGGTGCTGTTTCAGCATCAGATGCTTCTACTGTCTCTTCCACCGGTGCGACAGGTTCTGAAACGGAGGCGACAGGTGCCGGCGCAGCAACTTCTGCTTCTGCGGCCTGTGCTTCTGCCGCATTTTCAAGATTGCGCGGTTCGGATTCTGAATTCGTCATGGTGGAGTAGCTTGCCAGACGCTCTGGCAATGGATCCACCAAGTCGGCAATGGTCTTGCCCTGGCTGGAAAGATAGTACCAACCGCCATAAGCCCCCAGCCCCAACATCACAGCAATCAGAAGAACGGCTCCCCCCGGAACACGGCTTTCCTGAACTGGCTTTGGGAAGGACAGCTCGCTGCGCACTGCAGGCGCATTGCTTTCTTCGCGGAAGCGGCGCGCGATTTCTGCGCCATCCAAGCCAAGATGTTCGGCATAGGCCTTGACAAAGCCAAGGCCATACGGGCCATTCGGCAACACCGAATAGTCGCTGTTCTCAATGGCTTCAATATAGATTTTGCGAATACGCAACATGCGACAAACGTCTTCCACCGTTTGCCCCAAACCATTACGGGTTGCCCTAAGAAGACTCCCGACCTCGGCATAGCCACCAAGCTGGTTATTCTCTGCGTCCATCACGACATCATTCGACGGCTTATCCCCGGACAATGGTTTGAACCGAAGTCGTCCACGGGCCTTGTCGTCCAAATGATCTTCCTTTCGCTTTTTGATCGCCAACTCCGCACCCCCACGTTACGATCTAGCAATAAAAATAGCAGATAACCCCACCAAAAGCGATTGTTTTTAAAGTTTTACACCGTGATCTATTGCGAAAGCCTTAAGACGCGAACGCAGTGATCTGGTTGAATTATCCATTACTGACAGGACATAGCGTTCAACTTCGGCCTTACTCATGCTTCTGACCATCTCCTTTACGGGACCGACAGAAGCAGGCGCCATTGATAAACGCTTGATTCCCAAGCCAATAAGGGCCATCGCTTCTAGCGGACGCCCAGCCATCTCTCCACAAATGGTCAGGCGTACATTCCGCTCGTCACACAATGTCACCAACTGGCGCATAAATGCAAATACGCTTGGTGACAACGTATCATAACGTCCTTCGATCCTTGGATTACCACGATCCGCTGCAAACATGAACTGCAGCAAATCATTGGTCCCGACCGACAGGAAATCGACCCGATCAAGCAATGCCGGTGCCTGCCAAATCAATGCAGGAACCTCAAGCATCGCACCGACTTCAACCTTGCGCGGCACGAAACCGCGTGCAGCTTCACGTTTAAGCTGCTGATCAAGAAGGGCTTTTGCCTGATCAAACTCGGCAACTTCAGCAATCATCGGGAACATGACATAAAGATCGCGATCATGACCTGCGCGGATCAGCGCACGTAGCTGATGCACAAGCACTGCTGGACGATCCAATGTGATCCTGATTGACCGCCAACCCATTGCCGGGTTCTCTTCAGTCATATCCTCCCAATAGGGCAGCAATTTGTCACCGCCGACATCAAGAGTACGAAATACGACCGGGCGCCCCTCTGCCTGTTCGAAAATACGATCATAGAGCCGGGTCTGATCGGTGATATCCGGCATGGCAGAGCGGACCATGAACGGAATTTCCGTTCGATACAGACCAATACCATCCGCACCACTTTCAATCACATGCGGTACGTCGATCAAAAGACCCGCATTGACGTTTAGCGAAACATCGGCGCCATCAACCGTGCGCGCAGGCATGTCGCGCATCTGGGCATACAGCGCCTTTCGTTCAGCGCGCGCGCGTAAGGCACCATCAATGACCGCACGCACATCTTCGGACGGACGGACAAACAACTGTGCATTGTCGGCATCGACAATCAGCGGATCTCCGCCTTCGACCTTATCAAGAACGCCCTTAACACCGCCAAGCACCGGGATATCAAGCGCACGCGCAACGATGGCGACGTGCGACGTGTGCGAGCCTTCTTCCAGCGCGAGACCGCGCAAGCGAGTATGATCGTAATCAAGAAGCTCTGCCGGGCCGATATTGCGTGCAACCAGGATGATGTGATCTGGCAGATCGCCAAATGCCGGTGACTGATATTGCCCGGAAAGGTGCTGAAGCAACCGGTTCGCCAGATCTTCAAGATCATGCAAACGTTCGCGCAAATACGGATCGGTGACCTGCGCCATGCGTGCACGGGTATCATCATGAACCTTCTGAACCGCTGCCTCGGCCGTAAGACCGGTATGAACCGCCTCCGTAATCCGGTTCAGCCAACCGGTATCCTGAGCAATCATGCGATAGGCTTCAAGGATATCGCCCGGATCATCACCGTCATCGACACCGTTAATGTCTGATACGGCTTCAAGCATCTTATCAAGATGGTTTTGAAGCCCATGCATCGCTTCGCGCAGACGCGTCAGCTCTTCTTCCGGATCATCGGAAACCATCCGGTCAATGACAATGCGTGGTTCATGCAGAACCGCGACCCCCTTGCCGATACCAGGCGCAAGGCGCGCACCACCAAGACGCAACGGCAGAAGTGCGATGCCATCAGCGGGGATAAGCTCCTCACGGCTGACAAGCTCACCACCGGCGACCATTTCGGCCAGGACCATGGCGACGTTTTCAAGCGCTTCTTGTTCGTCTTCGGAATAAAGGCGTTCGGTCCGGTTCTGAACGGCCAGAACACCAATGATGCGACCACCGCGCAGGATCGGAACACCGATCATGGAGTGGTAGATTTCCTCGCCCGTTTCCGGACGGTAGGCAAAGTTCGGATGGCCTTGCGCATCCTTAAGATTAAGCGGCCGCGCATGGGCAGCAACAAAACCAACAATCCCCTCGCCAACGCGAAGACGCGTCATGTGGACGGCCTCTTTGGACAGACCACATGTCGCAAACAGCTCAAGCACTTCGCCCGCACGCATGACATAGACCGAGCACACCTCAGCCACCATATCGGCAGCAATGATGGTCACGATCTTGCCAAGGCGCTCCTCAGCAGTCCCCGGACCAGCCATGACGTCGCGGACGCGCTTTAAAAGGCGTCGCGGACCAGTGACTGCGGCGGACGGAATGCTCATTTGACTTAGCTGTCTCTCTTAACGAGGGATTGAACGGCCTGTTCGACCAACTCTTGAAGGATTTCGGTAACCGGTTGTTCTTTCTTTACCATACCAACCGACTGCCCTGCCATAACCGATCCGCCTTCGACGTCACCATCGATGACAGCACGGCGCAATGCACCAGCCCAGAAATGTTCGATTTCAAGCTGTGCCGCACCCTGATCAAGCTCACCGGAACGGAACTTCTCGATCACTTTGCGCTGGGTATCAAGGAACTCGTCGGTGCCCTTGTTGGCAAGTGCACGGACCGGAATAACCGGGAAACGTTCATCAAGCTGAACCGTGGTGACCGCATCACGCGCGCTTGCACGGATAAAGGCCTTTTTGAAGTCTGGATGGGCAATGCATTCTTCAGCACAAACAAGACGTGTACCGATCTGAACACCCGCAGCACCCTGCTCAAGCAAGCCGGTGATCGCTTCACCGCGACCAATACCACCTGCACAGAAAACCGGAATATCGGTCACGTTCGGCAGGATTTCCTGAACCAGAACCGTAAGCGACACCGGACCGATATGGCCGCCGGCTTCGCTACCTTCAATCACAAGCGCATCTGCACCCGAACGGATCAGCTTCTTGGCCAGAACCAGTGCAGGGGCAAAACAGACAACCTTGGCAAATTCCTTGGCCTGCTTGATCGAAGCAGATGACGGAAGACCACCGGCCAGAACAACGTGACCAACATTATGCTCACGGCAAACTTCGATCAGCTGATCAAGCATCGGATGCATGGTGATCAGGTTTACGCCAAACGGCTTTTTGGTCAGTTCCTTGGTGGCGGCAATTTCAGCTGACAGCAAATCCGGGGTCATCGACCCACAGGCAATCACACCAAAACCACCCGCATTCGAGACAGCCGAAACAAGGTGACGTTCAGACACCCACGACATTGCCCCTGCCATGATGGCGTAGTCGGTTCCAAGGAATTCCTTGCCCGCTGCCCACAGCTTTTCCAGGCGCGCGTGTGCTGCGTCAAATTTCGGATCACTCATTCTCTCTGTACCCCAATGCAGAAATGCAGGGAACCCGATAGGTTCCCTGCCATTTCAATTCAAAGGCCGAAACACATCGTTCCAGCTAGTATGTAGTATTACACGTAATTTAACAGTGGCTTAATCGCATCAAAGCGACCGAACTGTTGAAATTATTCCGCATCCAGACCGTAGGCAGTGTGCAGGGCACGAACTGCAAGCTCGGTATATTCCTCGGCGATCAGAACACTGACCTTGATTTCCGAGGTCGAGATGACCTGAATGTTGATGCCCTTCTCAGCAAGGGTTTCGAACATCTTGCGTGCAACACCCACGTGGGAGCGCATGCCAACACCGATGATCGACACCTTGGTGACATCAGAAGTGCTCAGCAGCTCCTGATAGGCAATCTTGTCTTTGTTCTTTTCGATCACCTGAAGCGCACGCTGGAATTCACCACGCGGAACGGTAAAGGTCATGTCGGTACTTTTGCCGTCTTCAGAGACGTTCTGCACGATCATGTCGACATTGATATTTGCATCAGCCAGCGGGCTGAAGATTGAAGCGGCAATACCCGGCTTGTCAGCAACTTTCACCAAGGTGATCTTGGCTTCGTCACGGCTATAGGCAATTCCGCTGACGACTTCCTGTTCCACGATTTCGTCCTCGTCTACAACAAGTGTTCCTTCTGCTTCGCTAAAGGTCGAACGGACCTGAACCCGGACGCGATGGTTCATGGCCATCTCGACTGAACGGGTCTGCAGGACCTTCGCACCAAGCGAAGCCAGTTCCAGCATTTCTTCGTAGGTAATTTTTTCGATCTTCTGCGCCTTGGGCACAATACGCGGATCGGTGGTGTAAACACCTTCAACGTCGGTATAGATGTCGCAACGATCTGCATTCAATGCAGCAGCAAGCGCAACAGCCGACGTATCCGAACCACCGCGACCAAGAGTCGTGATACGGTTATCAGGTGCAATCCCCTGGAAACCGGCGACACAAACGACTTCGCCGCCATTCATGCGTTTATCAAGTTCGGTGGTATCGATTTCCTTGATGCGTGCCTTGGCATGTGCGCCATCGGTCTTGATCGGAATCTGCCAACCAAGCCAGGAACGTGCCGGCACGTCCATGCTCTGAAGGGCCATCGCCAGAAGACCAACGGTAACCTGCTCGCCCGACGATACGATGACGTCATATTCACGTGCATCATACATCGGTGAAACTTCCTGTGCCCAGCCAACCAGTTCATTGGTTTTGCCAGACATGGCCGAGACAACAACAGCAACCTGGTTGCCTGCATCCACCTCGGATTTCACGCGACGCGCGACATTCTTGATCTTATCAACATCAGCGACCGAAGTGCCGCCAAATTTCATGACAATACGGGCCATGAAGTATCCCCGCTAAGCTCGCCGTCGGTCGGCTATCCGAAAGTGACGGCATGTGATCCGGTCCCGAACGTCGAGTGCATGCCATGGTTACGGCGCTTCTCCTGATCCGGGCGGCGTTATCAATACTGCCATAATCATCGCGAAACAAGCATCAACGCAGCCCAATCACACCCCAAAGGCAAAATTTCCTGCCCAAATTTGCCGCCAAACCAGCCGACAGTGGCAATTAACGGAAATATGCGCGTGCATTTACCCAAAAACCCTGACGATCCATACGCTTTGCGTATGGTGTCATGCTGGTTAAGGGCATACTGATTTCACAGAACAAATTACGTGCTTTGTCAGCTCGGTATTGCCTTGCCGGGCATGCGCGCGTAAACAGGGCAACGCACTGCAAAATGATTTCACGCCTTCGGAGCACGCCCATGTCGGAAGCAGCCGCCAAAACCAGCCGTACCGCCAATGCCGAGGAAATTGCACGATTTTCCGCAATGGCCGAAAAATGGTGGGACCCGAATGGCGTGATGAAGCCGCTGCACCGCTTCAACCCGGTGCGCTTAAAGCTTCTGCGTGACAATATCTGCGCCCATCTTGGCCGCGATCCGGAACAGGTCGAACCGCTTAAAGATGTCGAGATCATCGATATCGGCTGTGGCGCAGGCCTTCTGTCCGAACCGCTTGCCCGTATGGGCGCAAAAATGACGTCGATCGATGCCGCTGAAAACAACATCGAAGTTGCCAAGGTTCATGCGGCTCAGTCCGGCCTTGAGATCGATTATCGTTGCTGCACGCCGGAACTTCTGGCCGATGAGGGCAAGCAGTTTGACATCGTTCTGAACATGGAAGTGATCGAGCATGTCGATGACCCGCAATTCTTCATGCAGGCCTGCGCGTCTGTTTTGAAGCCGGGTGGCTTGATGTTTGTCGCAACGCTGAACCGCACGATCAAATCACTGGCACTGGCCAAAATCGGCGCGGAGTACATTTTGCGCTGGCTGCCTGCCGGAACGCATGATTGGCGCAAATTTGTCAAACCGTCTGAAATGTCGGTTTTCCTGCGTGGTGCAGGTCTTGAGATGACCGATATCACCGGCGTTGCTTACAACCCGATCAATGACAAATGGTATCCGGCTCCGCGTGATCTTGATGTCAATTACATGGTCATTGCCCGCAAACCTGACGCGGCATAACGCACAGCGTTAGCGTTCTACCACCCGATTGCGGCCTGCCCGCTTGGCCTCATACATCGCCTTGTCGGCTTCGTTAACCAAGCTATCAAGCGACACTGCCTTTTCAAGATCACGGCACAGCAAGCCGATGCTAACTGTGGTGTGAATGCGGGTATCATCCGGGGCAGCGATGCTGGCCTCTTCGACGGCCTTGCGAATACGCTGTGCCAGCCCCTGTGCGTCAACCTGCGCAATATCGGGCACAAGCACAGCAAACTCTTCGCCGCCCAACCGGGCAAACAAGTCGCTGCCACGCAGGTTCCGTTGAATGACGCGCGATACCTCGACCAAGATGCGGTCGCCCGCTGCATGGCCATAGGTATCATTAATGTCTTTGAAGTGATCCAGATCCATCACCATGATCGTCAAGCGACCTTTATGCGCAACCGCCTGATCCACCATTTCCTGACCCAACGGCATCAAGGCGCCCCGGGTTAAAACCCCGGTCAGGAAGTCATGCTTTGCAGCATGGTCAAGGCGCTCAACAAGTGCAGCACGCGCACGATCAATTGACGCGACCGTCAAAGGACCAAGCGCAAGCATCGCAATCCCCATGCGCGTTGACATCACACCATAATAGGGGTCCGCGCCTTCGGGCAAATGCGCAAGAAGATCAAGCTCCAACTCAACCATCATCCAAAGCGACATCGCCATGATCAGCAAGGCCACCAGGTTAAGCCGGTAACTCAGTGCACACCACAAAAGAGCGGGCACCGGAAAGACGATGGCACTGGGGCCTTCGATCACGCCGACAAGAAGCATGCTGACTAGAAGAGAAAGGATCGGCAACCCTGCCTTGGCGGCCTTCCAGTTTTGCTGCACTTCGTTCCAGGCGCCCTGAACCATCACCAGCATCGTCGTCCAACGTGACGCTGTCAGGGCAAAAGGCAGAATAACAACGTAATTGGCAAATTCAGTCGTCGTCCAAAACAGGAATGCCATCGCCGGGTCAGATTGAAAGACAATGATGGCAACTGCGATCCCCATCAGCCCGGAACTGATCGCAGCTGCCCCGCCGGTAAGGCACAAATACAAAATGGCGGCAGGACGCCGCATATTACGATCTTCTGGGCTAAGCCTGCGAATAAGAACCAAACCAACCGCGACACCGGCCATATTGGCAAATGTCAGCCACATCGCCTTGTTCGGATCACTACCCGTCATCAGATCGGCCAACATGTATCCGCCAAAGGCCGCCAACCAGCCGATCGGCGTATTCATAGTGGGAACGCGCACAAAGGCCGCCAATAACAGTGCATTGGCTGGCCACAAAACAGCAAGAAGCCCTTCGGGACGGGTCAATATCCCAAAGAGTGACGCAACGAATACAAGTGCCGCTGCACCAAGCGCGCCAATCAAGTAAGGCACGTAATCAACAATTGCTGTGCGAGAAGCCAAGACAATCCCCAAAAAACACATCGAGCGCCGCCCTGACCGGATACGCGATCAGCTGCAGGGAATAAATCAATGCGCACCAGTACTTTGGCCAGGCCATTTGCACTGGCTGATAACAAGCCGTCCCAGCCACCACTTTTGGATAGTCTTTGGATTTTAAATAAGCACCGGACGATGCTTTTCAACGGCATGCGCCTGCGCAATGCACTATATTTATCTGATATCTGATTTATCTGATATCTGTTCAGAACAGAATATCGGTCAGACAAAGCGTGATTGTCAGAGCGTAATCAGGCCAACGCCATTAACCGGGATTGCCCGACATTATTTCGGTCAAACAGGAAAGTCAGTTCTTCTTGGTTTCGTCTTCCCAAGGCAGGGCATGAACGTCAATGCCCTCGTCGACAAGTTCTGCCGTTTCCTTAAGCGACGCCTGACCATAGATACCGCGCTTTTCAGCTTCGCCGTAATGGATCTTGCGGGCTTCTTCGGCGAACTTGTTACCAACATGCTCGCAATTGGTTTCGACCTGCTTGCGGATTTCGGCAATTGCGGCTTTGGTTGCTTCGGCAACCGCCTTTTGGCGTTGCTTTTCAGCGGCATCTTCTTTTTGGCGCGAGGTGCGCAGACGCGGCGCCATCAAGGCCTTGCCAACACTTGATGTCCCACAAACCGGGCAGGACAAATCCCCGCTGGCAGCCTGTGCGTCATAGGTTGCGCCGTCTTTAAACCAGCCTTCGAATTCGTGATCATGTTCGCATTTAAGCTGAAATAGAATCATGATGTTACTTGTGGAAGCCGAACCAATCGCGTGACGATAAGAAAAACATACAGATTATATGGCCTGCAACTGCACCAACCGCCAGCCACAGGCGGATTACTCAATAAACAAGATTTACAAATATGTCATCTCAAATGCCATCGCCCTGGATCACCAGCCATACCTCCACCCCAAAGGTGACTAACAACCGCGCCCTTGATCTGGCCTGCGGCAAGGGGCGGCATAGTTTTTATCTGGCCAGTTTGGGATGGGATGTAACGGCCATTGATCGCGACCTTGGCGATACGGATCAAACAAGTTCACCAAACATTTCCTGGATTGAGGCTGACCTTGAATGCGGAGATTGGCCGTTGGGGAATGCTCAGTTTGATCTGATTGTTGTCACCAACTATTTACACCGCCCGCTTTTCACTGATCTGCGCGCGGCACTGGCCCCGGATGGCATACTGATCTATGAAACATTCATGCAGGGCAACGAAGCCTATGGCCGCCCAAGATCACCTGACTTCTTGCTCAATCCCGATGAATTGGCAGATGCCTTTGCCGACTGGGACATCATCGCATTCGCCCAAGGCCCCGTCTTTGCAAACAACGATTCTGAAATCACTGCACTAAAGCAATCCATCGCGGTTCGAAAACCAGCTTGAGCCATTGAACAGGACCGTCAGAAGCATCGCAGTTCGAGTCACATGCACCAGAAAACCGCAAGCTTTTCCTTGGTATTTTCAGCCACTGTGAAAACCGTTACAACATAACAAAACCATCACAAATTTTCTGAAGGTCTTCTGGCATCTTCTCGTCGCTGTATCAGGCACTGGCATAGAGAGAGAAAAGCCATGAACGAACAATTCGAAATCATTGAAGATCGCGACGACATTCCGTCCAACCCGACCCGCAACCCGCGTATCGCAGACTTGATCGACGCCCGCTTCTCGCGCCGTGGATTTTTCAAAGGTCTGATGGCGACTTCCGCCGTTGTTGGAGCTGGCATCGCGACCCGCGGCGTTGCAAAGGCTCAGTCCGCATCGACCCTGACCTTCAAGTCGATCCCGCAGAAAATCACCGAAACCCACGCTGTCGCCGAAGGCTACGAAGCCGACGTGCTGATCCGCTGGGGTGACAAGGTTGTCGCTGACGCACCGGCATTCGTGCCGGGTCAGGTTGACGCGACAGCACAGAACAAGCAATTCGGTTATAACTGCGACTATGTTGGCTATATGCCGCTTCCGGTTGGTTCGAACAGTTCTGACCATGGCCTGCTGTGCATCAGCCACGAATACACTAACGCCGAACTGATGTGGCCGGGCCTTGAAGATTCGATGGGTGCATCGCAGGAACAGGCACTGCACGAAATCGCAGCCCATGGTCATTCCATCGTCGAGATCAAGAAAACCGATGGCAAGTGGCAGGTCATTGATGGTTCGCAATATGCGCGCCGCATCTCTGCCCTTGATACCGAAATGGAAATCACCGGTCCGGCTGCTGGCCATGACCGCCTGAAAACCAGCTCGGACAATACCGGCACCCGCGTTATCGGTACGCTCAACAACTGTGCTGGCGGCAAGACCCCGTGGGGCACCATTCTGATCTCCGAAGAAAACTTCAACGGTTACTTCGGCGGCGATATTGCCAAAACCAACGAAGAACGCAACTACAAGCGCTTAGGCATCAGCCCGGACAGCTGGTATTCGTGGGTGAAGTATTTCGACCGCTTCAACGTTGAAAAAGAGCCGAACGAGCCGAACAAATTTGGCTGGATGGTCGAAATCGATCCGTACGATCCGACCTCGATGCCGAAAAACGCACCGCCCTTGGCCGCTTCAAGCACGAAGGCGCAACCGTTGTCCTAAACAAGGACAACTCGATTGTTGCCTATTCGGGCGATGACCAGCGCTTTGACTATCTCTACAAATTCGTTGCGACCAACAAATACAACCCGAATGACCGCGCAGCGAACATGAACCTTCTTGATGAAGGCACGCTTTATGTTGCCAAATTCAACGATGACGGTTCGCTTGACTGGATGCCGCTGATCTTTGGTGAAGGTCCGCTGACGGCTGAGAACGACTTCAACAGCCAGGCAGATGTTCTGATCGAAACCCGCCGCGCTGCTGATCTTCTGGGTGCGACCCAAATGGACCGTCCGGAAGACGTTGAACCGAACCCGGTCAACGGCAAGGTCTACGTCATGCTGACCAACAATTCCAAACGCAAGGAAGGCAACGCACCAAACCCGCGCGCGGCCAACCCGCATGGTCACGTTCTTGAACTGACCCCTCCGGGTGGTCGTGGTCAGGATGCCGATCACACCGCAGATCGTTTCACCTGGGACATCATGCTTGCTGCTGGTAACCCGTCCAACCCTGACGACAAGGCTGTTTACCATCCGGCGGCTGAATCCTGGCTATCCTGCCCGGACAACATGGCAATTGACCATCGTGGCCGTCTTTGGATTTCGTCTGACGGCGCACAAGGATCAGACATTCCTGACGGTATGTGGGCAACCGATGTTGATGGTCCGGGCCGTGCTCTGACCAAGTTCTTCTTTGCCTGCCCGGTTGGTGCAGAAATGTGTGGTCCGGAATTCACCCCTGATGGAACCACCCTGTTCCTCGCTGTTCAGCACCCGGCAGATGGTTCCAGCTACGACAAACCAAGCACCCGCTGGCCGGACTTTGCCGATGGCATGCCACCGCGTCCGTCGGTTGTCGCTGTTACCAAATCAGATGGCGGCGAAATCGCTGATTAATCCATCGCGAATTTGATCTACCAAAGGCAATGCGCCGACAGTTATCTGTCGGCGCATTGTTCGTTTCGGCACCAACCTTGATCATATGAACAAATCTGCAAAATCATTCATTTCCAGACATTTAGAAACATTCAAACAGTCTAGCACGTTCGAAACACACAATAAAATCGTTCAATTGAACATTGTAACAGATCAATCACACAGGCTTCACAAAACAGACGCCCACCCTCCCTAAGATGCGAATCATTCGCTGCTGGGCAGATAGCAGCGAACAAATTATTCGATAAGGGAGACTATCGAAATGAAACGCCTTCTTCTGGCTTCCGCGCTGGCAGGTGCCATGTGCGCGAACGTTGCCCATGCGCAAGACATGCTTCCGCAGGCCAATGA
The DNA here is from genome assembly GCA_965228275.1 of Thalassospira sp. Lineage (GTDB taxonomy): Bacteria > Pseudomonadota > Alphaproteobacteria > Rhodospirillales > Thalassospiraceae > Thalassospira. Next base: position 766,414 of record OZ245802.1, read on the forward strand.
TTCTTACTTCCTGTCTGCACAGCAGACCCTTCAGCAGAAACTGATGGAACAGGACAACACCAACCGTGCGAAAAACATCATCCTGTTCGTTGGTGATGGCATGAGCATCCCGACCGTTACCGCAGCACGCATCTATGATGGTCAGAAGCGCGGTATCGACGGCGAAAGCAACAGCCTCGTCTTCGGCCAGTTCCCGAACGTTGCACTGTCAAAAACCTACACACATGATGCACAGATTGCTGACTCGGCTCCGACCGCATCGGCAATGGTAACCGGTATCAAGATCAATAACGGCACCATCGGTGTTGGCAAAGACGTCAAACGTCGCGACTGCGAAGCTCAGAAAGCCAACCACATCATCAGCATCGCTGCACAGGCCGAAGAAAAAGGCATGTCGACCGGTTGGGTTTCGACCGCACGCCTGACCCATGCGACACCGGCTGCGAACTATGTTCACACCGCCGATCGCAACTGGGAAACCGATGCCGATCTGACCGAAGAAGCAAAAGCTGCTGGTTGCGTTGACATCGCAGCACAGATGGTTGCCTGGAAAGAAGGCGGCGATGGTTTTGAAGTCGCCATGGGCGGCGGTCGTCGTATGTTCATGGATAAAATCATGGAAGATCCGGAAGATGCTGGCAAAATGGGCCAGCGTTCTGATGGCCGCGACCTGACCAAAGAATGGCTCAAGGACGCAGGTGAAGGCGCATCCTACATCTGGAACAAAGAACAGTTCGACAGCATTGATCCGTCGAAAACCAAGAAGGTTCTTGGCCTGTTTGACCGTTCGCACATGGAATATGAAGCCGACCGTGCAAAAGACGCCGCTGGCGAGCCGAGCATTGCTGAAATGACCGGCAAAGCCATCGACATCCTGTCGAAAAACGAAAACGGCTTCTTCCTGATGGTTGAAGCAGGCCGTATCGACCATGCGCATCACGCTGGCAACGCCGCACGTGCACTGGAAGATACCCTCGCATTCAATGATGCAATCAAGGAAGCCATGGGCAAGGTCAACCTGAACGACACCCTGATCGTCGTCACCGCTGACCACTCGCACACCATGACCATTTCCGGTTATGCAGAACGCGGCCACCCGATCCTTGGCCTTTCGCAGGGCGAAGCTTCGGATGGCAAGCCTTACACCACCCTTGCTTACACCAACGGCCCGGGTGCGCTCGAAAGCGAACTCCGCGCTGACCTGACCAATGTTGACGTTACCGACATTGATTACCTGCAGCAGGCACTGGTTCCGATGAGCAGCGAAACCCACGCGGGTGACGATGTTGCCATCTTCGCCGCTGGTCCGTGGTCGCACCTGTTCAAAGGTGTTGTCGAGCAGAACTTCATCTACCACGTCATGGCGCATGCCTCGAAAATTCAGGATCGTATGGCTGCTAAATAAGCCCGCACGTTCCGAACATCTTTGCCGGTCGCAGTTCGCTGCGACCGGCGCTTGCGTTTCTCGGAGACTTCCTATGCTTATCGGACGCCGTTCATTTCTTGCCGGTGCATGTGCCGCGACCGGATTGATGGTTGCCCCGCCTGCCTTTGCGCGCGAACGCATCAAAATCCGCGATCTTTACAAAACCCAGGCCGAATTTTCCGCCCAGGCCAAAGGTTTTGCCAAGACGCGTGAAACCATCGAAATCACCGGCTTCATGGCGCCACCGCTGAAGGCCGAAGCATCATTCTTTGTTCTGACCCAGCGCCCGATGGCTGTCTGCCCGTTTTGTGAAACATCGGCTGACTGGCCAAGTGACATCGTTTTTGTCCGCACGACCAAAACGGTCGAAGCCGTCGCCTTTAACCGCCCGATCATCACGACCGGCATCCTCGAACTCGGGGAAGCCAAAGATAAGGAAACCGGATTTGTCAGCCTTGTCCGACTTGTCGACGCAGAATTTGAACTCGTCTGAGCCGAACCACGCAGCGCTTCTTCGGATTGAAGAGCTTAGCCTGCAATATGGCCGCGATCTCTCCCCGGTGCTCAGCATCGCCGATCTTGCGATCCGTGATGGCGAAACCGTTGGCATTTCCGGCCCATCGGGGTCTGGCAAATCAAGCCTGCTTTATCTGATCAGCGGCCTTTTGAAGCCGACACACGGCAAAATCATCTGGAATGGCACGGACATCACATCATTGGGCGAAGGGGCGACAGATCGCTGGCGCCGCCAATCCATCGGTTTTGTGTTTCAGGATTTCCATCTGATAGACGAAGCAAGCCCGCTTGAAAATGTTCTGATCCCGGCAAGCTTTTCAGGCTGGCGTATCGATGCGAGCACGCGCAAACGCGCCCATGATCTTTTGGATCAGGTTGGCGTTCCGACTGCGCGCAAGAGCACATCTGACCTTTCACGCGGTGAACAACAACGGGTCGCGATTGCCCGCGCCCTTCTGTTTGATCCGGCCATCATTCTGGCCGATGAACCGACCGCAAGCCTTGATGACGCGGCATCCAAAACCGCGACCGACATTCTGTTTTCATTGGCCGGTCCCGACCGCACCATCATCACTGTCAGCCACGATCATGATGTGATCGAACGCTGCGCGCGCGTGCTTGAATTTGACAAGGGGCATCTCATCAAAGATCGATCCTCCATCCGGGCGGAGGATTTGGCATGAACCCGTTTCCTATCGTCATGGCGAGCCTGAAACGTCACTGGATCATGAACATTCTGTTTGTTCTTCTGATCGCAGTTGCCGTTGCAATTGGTGTTGGCATCACCGCCCAGGAACGTGCCCTGCGTCAGGGCAGTGCCAATGCAGCGGACAAGTTTGACATCCTGATCGCAGCGCCGGGAAGCCAAACTGAAATCGTCATGAATTCGATCTTCCTGCAACATAGCGCGATCAATCTGCTTGATGGCCTGCATTGGGGCGCGCTGTTTGATGATCCGCGTGTTGAAATCGCAGCCCCCCTTGCCTTTGGTGATAGCTGGCAGGGCCATTCAATTGTCGGATCGACACCACAGTTTGTGACCTATTTGTCTGGCGGTCTGGAAGACGGTCATGTGTTTGAAAATATCGAACAGGCTGTGATAGGTGCTGCCGTCCCGCTTGAAATCGGGGATGAGTTTGAACCAAGCCACGGCCATGGCCCGGAAGAAGCCCTTGATCACCATCATGGTGCGGAGCTTCATGTGGTCGGCAAAATGCAGCCCACTGGCACCCCGTGGGATAGTGCGATCATCGTTGCCGTCGAACAGGTCTGGGATCTGCATGCCCTGCCCACCGGCCACAGGGACGAAGGTGAAGATGGTGATGAAGTCCACGGTCATGATGAACATGATCATAAAGGCCATGAAGATCACGCCCACGAGGATCACGACGAACATGCTGATGAGCATCATGATGATGACGAACATGATCACGCATCTCACGCCGATGAACATCATGACGAAGCACATGACGACAATCACGATCATGCACATGAAGATCATCACATTACGCGCATCGGCCCACCGTTTGACATTTATGAACTTCCGGGCGTTCCGGCAATTGTCGTTCGCCCCAACAGTGTAGCTGCAGCCTATACGCTGCGTTCAGACTATCGCACTGATCATTCAACGGCGTTCTTCCCGGCGGAGGTATTGGTTGAGATGTATCGTTTGCTGGGTAATGCCGGTTCGGTCATGCGCTGGATGGCGCTGGGGTCTCAGGCCCTAGTGGTTGCGGCTATTCTTGCCGCCGTCCTTGCCCTGATGCAGCTTTATCGCAAACAGTTTGCGGTCTTGCGCGCACTGGGCGCACCACGTGCCTATGTGTTCTCGGCAATCTGGAGCTACGTCTCCATCCTTGTGATTTCGGGCGCTATTGTCGGTCTTGGTCTTGGCTGGATGGTTGCGCAATCGGTGTCACAGGTCTTTACCGCTGAAACCGGGATGGCGATGAGTGCATCGCTTGGCGCGTCCGAGCTGTCACTGGCTGGTGGTTTTGTTCTGGTCGGGCTGGTGCTTGCGACCCTTCCAGCATTCCTTTTGTATCGTCGTCCGGTTGTGGCGGCTTTGCGCAGCTCCTGAACCTGCAAATATATCCAACGTAAAACACCCCGGCAGGCGAACCTGACCGGGGTGTTTTGTTGGGACGCACGGAGGAAACTATTTGATCGGCGCTGCCATATCGTAGGTGCCGTCATTATCAGAAATCGCCATCCAGCTCTTGTCGGACGCAGCCTTGCTTTCAAGACCGGTCCAGTTGCCTTCAGACTTGTTGATATTGCCACCAATGTCCGACGTCCAGAAACCAACCACGGTCGGCGTGATGTTCAGATAAAGTTCGCCATCGACAATGCGCCACAGGTTCGGGTTTGCCGGAACCTTGCCACCCTTTGAAATGCCATAGGCGCAGTGACCATCATACTTCGGGGCATATTTCGCCGGATCGGCCAAGAACATGTCGCGGTTTTCTGCGGACGAAAACGCCCAGGTCGCACCATTATATTCTGCGGTGATGTCAGCCCGGCCCGGAACTGCATGGGGCTGATCCATGCCGACATCTTTTTGCGGCAGATTGAAATAGGCGACCGCGTCATAGCCGCTGATCGCAAAACCGGTTTCATCCACATATTGCTGACCGGCTTGTGCCGTTCCTGCCATCGCCAGAAGCAGTGCCGATCCCATCAAGAAATTCTTCAAAGCCATCCCTGTCGCTCCAGTTTGAGTTCTGTGATGACCCAAGATTGAACGATGAGGCCCGAAAATCGAAATGACGTTGCGACACTGTTTCGTGAGGACGCGTGAGCACGCGACAAGTTCAGACAAACTTCCCATATGAAACAGAGATAAATTGCCCTTGACCTAAACCAATGTTGAGGAATTAGGAAAGAAACATCAGAGGAAAAACAATACCGTTCAAGAAAGGGTACCGCCATGACACAAGCATTTCTGGAACATGTGAATTTCACCGTGACCGATCCGGCGAAAACCGCGCAGCAACTGTGCGACTGGTTTGGCTGGCACGTGCGCTGGCATGGTCCGTCGATCTATGATGGCGTGACCTATCATGTCGGAAGCGATGACAGCTATATCGCGCTTTATTCGCCAGGCAAGCCAAAGGAAGGCAGTGAAAGTTCGTATCAAACCCGTGGTGGGTTGAACCATCTTGGCATCGTTGTCGATGATCTGGACGCGACCGAGGACAAGATCAAGGCATCTGGATACACCACGGGCAATCACGCCGATTACGAACCCGGTCGCCGGTTCTATTTCCGCGACGAAAACAATATCGAGTTCGAAGTGGTCAGCTATTCCTGACCACTTCGCCCGAAATCAAAAGCCGCTTGCCTCGCTGGGCTTATAGGTTTGACCATTGATAAGTGATGGCACCATGCGGCGGATTTCATCGACCCGATCCAGATCGATCTCGGCTGTGATAAAGCCGGGATCGGTCCCGCCATCTGCCAAAACCTCACCCCACGGATCTATGATCAGGGAATGGCCAAATGTCTGGCGATTGCCCGGATGATCTCCGCACTGGGCCGCGGCAATCACGAAACATCCATTTTCAATCGCACGTGCCTTTAAAAGGGTATGCCAATGCGCCTGCCCGGTCGTGCGGGTAAAGGCCGCCGGAACACTCAGGATTTGCGCACCTGCCTTGGCATAGTCCCGGAAAAGATGCGGGAAACGCACGTCATAACAGATCGATACACCAATGGTACCGTGATCGGTCTTGGCCAGTCTTGCAGCATCGCCGGGGCGGAAGGTTTTGCTTTCGCGGTAGCTTTCGCCATTGGCAAGATCGACGTCAAACATATGGATCTTGTCATATGACGTGATCACCGCGCCATCCGGCCCAATGATAAAGCAGCGATTGGCAACGCGGTCTTCGCCCTCAACCTTCACATGAAGCGATCCGACAATCAGGGTCGATTGCAGTTCCCGGGCAAGATCGGCGAAAAACACCAATCCCGGATGCTGATCTTCGGGATAGGCAGCCGTTCGGACATTCTCCCCGCCAAACGACATCATGGACACATTTTCAGGAAACGCGATCAATCTGGCACCAGCCGCATGCGCATCGCGGGCATAAGCCGCCGCAAGGGCAAGATTGTCCGACATCACATCGCGTGAATTAAGCTGAACACAGGCTGCAATGAAACGGGTCATGACGCATTCTCCTTTTTATCTTTATCCGTTTTTATGATGGCCCTCATGTCTTTGGGCCGCAATACACAATTGGGATAGCGCATGGCGGTTGAAAGGACCGAGACCCTTCATAACCGTCCTATTTTAATGATCCCTCCATCGCGGAATTTTGGACGGCACGTTCGTGCCCGACACTCAGTCGCCCGACACCTAGACCCAAATCAAAACCAGTAAGACTCATCCCCCAAACAATCTTCTTCCAATAGTTGAAATTAGTGTATACAGTATTCCGTACACTTAACGAGGATCGAAGATGGAACCTCTCTCCGGTCGCAAAAGCCTGACTGACGAAGTGCATGACCGTTTGGTCGATGCGCTGTGTTCCGGTGCACTCCCTCCCGGGACACCATTGCGTCAGGAAGCGATTGCTGATGAGCTCAATGTCTCGCGGCAACCAGTGTTGCAGGCTCTGGGGTTGCTGCGTCGTGACGGTTTGGTCGAACCAATGGGGCGGCGCGGTTATCGCGTAGCGCCTGTTGATACCGATCTTGTTCGTCACGTTTATGACTTGCGCGAAGCCTTTGACGGGCTTGCCTCCCGTCTTGCGGCCCAATCACCAGCATCAGATCGGGAATCGGCTTTGCGGGCTGCTATTTCACAGGGACACCACGCTCTGGGCAGCGGCGACACCGCAGAACTTGTTGCAGCCGACGTCGCATTCCACCAAACGATCTACCGTCTGTCGGGCAATCCCCTGTTGCCCGAAGCATCAGCAGCCGTCTGGCTTCAGATCCGGCGCGTGATGCATATCTACCTGCAGAACGGATCTTTCCGCGATCCGATCTGGACCGAACATGAAGCCATCGCCGATGCGATTTGCGTCGGCGATGGTTCTCTTGCCGAAAGTCTGTCGATTGCCCACACGCGAAAAGCCCGCGAACGGCTGGTCTCGCGCGTGAATGCGATGGTCTGACGGTCCTGTCCCGTCCTCCTTGCACCACCAAATGCCCGATTGACCTTTGATCGGGTGCGCCTGCCCCCATATTGAAAAACAATCCAACGATAAAAATCCGCATTCAGGGAGTTCATCCATGAATCTTGACGCAAAACTGCGCAAACGCGCCGATGACGGCAATCCGGTCCGTGTCGGCATTATTGGCGCTGGTAAATTCGGTTCGATGTTTTTAAGTCAGGCTGGGCATCACCCTGGCTATCACGTTCTGGGCATTGCCGATCTAAGTATTGATCGTACCAAGGCAAGCCTGCGCCGAGTGGGTTGGACCGATGATCAGTTTGCCGCCAAGGACGCCGCATCCGCCTATCGCGAAGGGACCACCTGGCTGACACAAGACGCCGATGCGCTGATTGCCGCAGACGGTCTTGAAGTCATCATTGATGCGACCGGAAGCCCGGCGGCTGGCATTCGTTTTGCACTTAAGGCCATTGAACATGGCCGCCACATCATTATGGTCAATGTTGAGGCCGACGTTCTGGCGGGCCCCCTTCTTGCCAAACGGGCCGAGGCGGCAGGGCTTGTTTATTCCATGGCCTATGGCGATCAGCCTGCCCTGATTTCAGAAATGGTTGATTGGGCGCGCGCGATTGGCCTGCCCGTCACCTGTACTGGCAAAGGCACCAAATATCTTCCGATCTATCATCATGTTACCCCCGATGACGTCTGGCATCATTATGGCCTGACACCCGAACAGGCACAGGCGGGCGGCATGAACCCGCAAATTTTCAACAGCTTCCTCGATGGCACCAAATCCGCCATTGAAATGGCCGCTGTTTCAAACGCCTGCGATCTTGTGCCCCAAGATTGTGGATTGCAGTTCCCGGCCTGCGGCGTCGATGATTTGCCCCGATTGCTATGCCCGCGTGATAGCGGCGGCATCCTCGAACGCAAAGGCACGGTCGAGGTGGTTTCAAGTCTTGAACGTGACACCCGCCCGGTATTTCGCGATCTGCGTTGGGGTGTTTATGTCACGTTCGAAGCACCCAGCGACTATGTCGCGCGCTGCTTTAATGAATATGGCCTTCTGACCGATCCAAGCGGCCAATACTCCACCATGTTCAAGCCCTATCACCTGATCGGGTTGGAACTTGGCATTTCTGTCGCCTCTGCCGCCCTTCGTGGTGAAGCGACCGGGACATCACGGGCATGGTCGGGGGATGCGGTCGCAACAGCCAAACGCGAGTTAAAACCGGGCGAGATGCTTGATGGCGAAGGCGGCTATACGGTCTATGGTAAACTGATGCCAGCCCATAGCTCAAAGGCACGCAATGCCCTGCCGATTGGTTTGGCCCATCATCTGAAAATCAAGCGACCGGTCGGCGTTGATCAGACCCTGACTTGGGATGATGTGGAATTTGATGCCAAGGACCCGGCCATCGCATTTCGCAAGGAAATGGAAGAAACCTTTGGCTGACACCATAATCCTCAGACCAAAGAAAAACCCCGGTCAGATTGGCCGGGGTTTTGTATGACTATTGTCTTTGATCGACCAAACAGTGATCAGGCAGACAATTTCGCTTCAAGCTTGTCTGCAGCTTCAAGCGCCATCAATTCGTCGCAACCGCCGATATGCTCATCATTGATGAAGATCTGCGGCACGGTATGACGGCCATTTGCACGGTCCATCATTTCCTTTTTGCGCTTGGGCTCCATCATCACGTCAATCAGCTGGTATTTCGCACCCTTTTCCTCAAGCAGCTTGCGCGCGCGCTTGCAATACGGGCACCATTCGGTGGCATAAACTTCAACTTTTGCCATCTAGCAGTCATCCTTCTTCTTGCAGCCGATCATGACCAAAGCCCCGGATTACCGGGCTTACAGCGTTTGATACGGCGCGGAAATATCTTCAGATGAACGCTGTATATCAGAATTAGTTCAATGCGTCATCGCACGACACGTGCAACTGTGATCACAGATACGTGCATAACACCTGATTGTTTTAACGCCCGGACACAGGCATTGACCGTCGCCCCGGTGGTCAAAACATCATCAATCAACACAACCCGCGTTCCCGATAGGCCGGAACGTGCAGCACGGTTTTCATCAATCTCAAACGCACCGCCGACTTCGCGTTTGCGCGATGACGGCCCCAAACCACCAAGCGACCGGGTGTGTTTTTTGCGTTTTAAAACCAAACCATCCCACGGCACACCGGTCATGGATGACAGGCGTGATGCCAGCAATCCCGACTGATTGTACCGCCGGGCAAGCAGTCGACGGCGATGCAACGGCACCGGAATAATCACATCAGCCTGATCCCAGATGCCCTGTCCCGCCTGATAAACCCATCGCGCCAAAAGCGGCGTCAGATCACCACGATCGGCATGTTTGAAACGCAGTAAATAATCACGACTGAAATCATCATAAACCAGGGCTGCGCGTGCCAGATCAAAGGAAGGTTTCTTTTGCAGACACCCTGCGCACAGCAACTGCCCGGCATCGTCATGCGCGCCTGCGACATTCCCGATGTCATCACCCTGATCCAGTTCAAACGGATAGCCGCAACAGGTACATTGCGGCGCGCTGATAAACCGCAAACCCGCCCAACAATCGGCACAAACCGCATGCGGGCTATCGGTAATGGTGCCACATCCCCCGCAGCGCGGCGGCAGGATTGCATCAATCCCCATGCGCGTTGCTGTGCGAAGAAATGCCATCATCATTCGAATTTCCAAAAATCATTAATTACGCATAATATCAGCATACCACACGCAAAACGCGAGTGTCTTTATCAAGACACTCGCGCACAAGCAAGATTGGAAATCCGCAATCAATCCATATATTGCGCAAGGAAGCGCAAAACATTTTCCGGATGACGGCCAAAGTGGTTGTAACCATCCTTGAAGCGATGCGGCGTATCTTCGATCCAGAACAGCTCCTTGTCCGTGCTGCCCAGAAGATCAAAGGTCTTCTGCCCGTCCACCGGGTTGCGCGTCCAGGCGTCTTCAAGAACCTGAACCATCAGAACCGGCATCCTCACACTCGCCGCCCAAAGATGCGGTGTCATTTCGTCTGCGACAAAGCCACCCATTTTCAGCAATTCAAGATCAATCAGCTCCTGATATTGCGAAACACCCTGAAGCTCGGAAAACGCGTCATAAATGGCTGCCATCGACACAACCATCGGGCTGACCATGCAGGCGACATTTTCAAACAATTCCGGGTGACGATGGATTGCATGATATTGCGAATTACCGCCCATGCACTGGCTGTAAAGCGCGACCTTCATCTTTGACAGGCGCGGATGATTGTCGACGAACTTCTTCACACCAACGCAATCACGCCATTCCCACTGACCAATCCCGCTAAGCCCACCATTGGCAGAACCGCTATTGCCGTGGTTACGAATGTCATAGGTCAGAACGTTATAACCGGCATCCGTCAGATGTTTATATTGAATGACAAAGTCGATCTCGACCGCGTCATAGGCGCTCCATGGCGCACCAAGATGGCCCGGGAAACCGGCACGACACATCGGCAGTGCATGGTTAAAGATCACAAGCTTGTTGCTTTCACCACCTTTTGCCGGGATGTACCAAGCTTCAAGCGGTACACCGTCATCTGACGGAATGACCAGATCATGCCAACCGGTCATGCCGTAATCATCTGGTGTTTTGTGGATCACACTGCGCAGCGGACGCACAATTGCCGCCAGTCCCTGAACCTTTGCGTAATCTTCGGGTGAAATCGTTTCGAGCTGTTTGAACGCGGTTTCCATGCGTTCCTTGGACATACGAGACATCGTTATTCTCCGAATTCCGGGGATGGGAAAGGACCCCGGATATCTTTAGTAATCATTGATATCCGGGGTTCTTTGTACTTACTCAGCGGCTACACTTTTGGTGGCGTCGACTGACAGGTTCTCGATGAAGAATGGGGCCATTTTGTCCGTGGCCGTTACCGCGCCCTGACCATCATAAAGGTCCATATGGGCAGACCCGTTGATCAGGAAAAGCTCCTTCTCGCCAAGTGCCTTGGCATAAAGCTCTTCGCTGTGCCACAGCGACCCGGCCTCATCACCGGCAATCACCAGAAGCGGTTGATCAAGAAGCGTATCGACGGTGTCAAACGCATCAAATCCGATCCAGGATGCAAAGGCATTGAACAGCATCTTGTTTGCCGCATTGGGATGCTGGGCACGCGGGGTCAGGTAGTAATCCGCTGCCTCCTGCAAATCGCGCGGTGCGGATGTATCGCCGACTTCCGGGACATAGGGCACATGCAGGGCGTCTGCACCTGCGGCCTCGGCGGAACGCTGGCCGGAGACTGCAGCAAGTGTAGCACGCATCTGTTCGACCGTGCCATTACCGTCCCAGCCCTTGCGGGCCGCTGCGCCGGTGTTGACCGCACTCGCAGTCGCAACCGCTTTGATACGATGATCAAGCGACGCTGCCTTTGCGGCATAACCACCACCGGCGCACACACCGGCCACGCCGATCCGTTCATTATCGACATAGGAAAGAGTTGTGATGAAGTCGACGGCACTAAAAACGTCATCGACCCGGTTCATCGGCATATCAAGGAAGTGCGGATCACCGCCGCTGTCACCCTGATAGGATGAGTCAAACGCCAGGGTCACGAAACCCTCTTTGGCGAGGTTCTTGGCGTAAAGGCCTGCTGCCTGCTCCTTGACGCCACCGCCCGGATGGACAACCACGATCGCGGCATAGGACTTGGTTTCAGAAAAGTCATCAGGAAGATACAGATGACCAGCCATTGCGATATTGCGGTTAGGGAAGGTTACGGTTTTCATGGTGTTTCTCCGATCTTTGCAACGCTGTCCAATTTGCGGACAATTCAGAAAATCTGTGTCGCGTCTGTCGGGACAGGGGACCGGGGGAAGTCCGAAACCATCGATCAATCAGCGACAAACAAAAGGTAGCGCATCGCCAAGAAAGTGATTAGATACTGAATTGTGCATGAACTTATAAATGAGGTGATAAATGCGTCGCGATGAAATGGCTGATCTCACAGCCTTTGTTGTTGTCGCAGAAGCCCGCAGCTTCACCCGTGCTGCAGGCAAACTTGGCCTGTCGCAATCAGCGCTTAGTCAGATTGTCCGCCGCCTTGAAGAGCGCCTGGGTGTTCGGTTGCTTGCGCGCACAACACGAAGCGTCGCACCGACCGATGCCGGGCAACGGTTGGTCGATCAACTGTCACCCATGCTGCATGAACTTGATCAAAGCATCGCTGACCTGAGCGAATTTCGCGACAAGCCTGCGGGCACCATCCGCATCACCACAGTCGAACACGCGGCCAAGACCGTTTTAAATCCGGCCATGGCCAAGCTGCTTGGGGAATATCCCGATATCTCGGTCGAAATCACGGTGGATTATGGATTGGCCGATGTCGTAACCGACCGCTTTGATGCCGGTGTGCGCCTTGGCGAACATGTGGCTCGCGATATGATTGCCATGCGCATCAGTGACGATATTCCCATGTGCATTGTCGGTACGCCGGATTACTTCAAACTTCACACTGTTCCGCAAACACCAAAGGATCTGGCAGAGCATCGTGGCATCAACCTTCGCCTGCCAAGTTCGGAAACCCTTTATGCCTGGCCGCTGGTTCAGAATGGCGAAGAAATGCGGGTCCGCGTTGATGGACCGCTTGTGTTCAACACCATCGATCTCATTCGCGATGCGACGCTAAATGGTCTTGGTATTGCCTGCCTGCCCGAAGATCAGGTGGCAGATGCGCTTGCCGATGGACGACTGGTCAAGGTTCTGGCTGATGCTGTTCCGCCACTTCCGGCCTATCACCTTTATTATCCAAGCCGACGGCACCATTCCCCGGCATTCAAACTTTTCCTTGATGCCGTGCGATACCGACCCGCAATGCCTAAATGATGCTAAGCTTATTGACCCGCCAACCCCGATCCGAGGTCCCAGATGGCGACATTGACCCAAAACAGCCTTTATGACGACTTGACCGAATGGCTGCATCGTCGCTCCATTCAGGGGTGGGATGCGGAAACGTTGCTCAATGAACTGGTGGTCAAGCTCAACGAGGCCGGACTTAATCTGATCCGGGTGCATATCGGCATGCCGATGCTGCATCCGTTATTTGTTGCGGGCAGTTATTCCTGGTCGCGATCGCGCGGCATCATTGCCGAGACTTATGACCGCGGGCTTGAACAAACCGATGCTTGGCTTCATAGCCCGGTGCGCGAAACCTTTATCAGCGGGCAGGAAGAAGCGCGTTATCAGATCGCTGGCAAGGACAGAAACCGCTTTGACATCTTTGCCAATTTCGCGGCCGAGGGTGCGACGGATTACATCATCCAACTGACCGGCTTTGACAACCGCGAAGCCAATCTGATCGGTCAGGAAGGAACGATCTTTAGCTGGACGACAAATGCGCCGGGCGGTTTTGACGACGGCGCAGTCGAACTTCTTAGGCGCTTGCGCCTGCCACTAAGTGCAGAGCTTAAAGGCCTGTCGCAACGCCGATTGGTTGGCGACATCCTGCGTGCCTATCTTGGCAACTATTCAACGGATCGTGTTCTTTCCGGGCAAATCCAGCGCGGGGACGGCGATCTGATTGATGCAGTCATTCTATTCTGCGACCTGCGCCAATCTTCAAAACTGGCTGAGCATTATGGCTTCGCCGGGTTCCTTGGTGTTCTCAATGACTATTACGACATCACTGCCGGTGCCGTGATTGCCGGTGGGGGCGAGGTACTTCGTTATATCGGCGATGCGTCGCTCGCGATCTTTCCGTTTGAACGCTATGACCGCGATATTGATGCCTGTGATGCGGCCCTTAAAGTTGCCCATGACGCAATTGCGCGCGCTGAACTGATCAATAAGGACCGGATCGCACGTGGCGAACCGGCACTCGAGTTTGGCATTGGTCTTCATACGGGCAAGGTGATGTATGGCAATATCGGCACCAAGGAACGGATCGAATTCACCGTGATCGGCAGTGCAGCGAATGAAGCCGCCCGCATTGAGGCCAAGTGCAAGGACCTGTCTGAAACCATTCTGGTATCAGATGCCTTTGCGGCAATCCGTCCCGGCGACTGGCAATCGCACGGTACGTTTGAGCTTCGCAATATCGGCCATCCGATCGAAATCCTGTCCCCGAAACACCAAACACAGGCGCAATCATCATGACGATGTGGCACTGGATCGCCATTGGCATCTTTGGCATTGCTGTGATCGGGGTTCTTTCACTCACCCTGTTTGTTACGCAGACCGAAAACTATCAGGCCCGTCAGGCGGAAAAGTACCTTGATGCGCAAAACCGCGAACCTGTAACGGACAGTTCCACTGCCGTTGTATTCTTTTCCCGGTCGGGCAATACCGCCATCGCATCAGATCACATCGCCGCGCGCCTTGGCGCACGCCTGTTTCGGATCGAGGCATCCGATTATGAATTGGGTATCATCGGCTGGATCAAGGCACTGATGGATGCCCGCAATCACGGGGCAGCTGTAACCCCGGACAAGATTAACCTGACGCCCTTTGACACGGTCTATCTGGGATCACCGATCTGGCTCTATAGCCCTGCCCCACCTATCTGGGAATTTGCCAACCAGCACCGTTTTGATGGCAAACGCGTGATTTTGTTCAACACCTATAACAGCACGTTTGAACAGGGTTTCATTGACGAGTTCCGCGACCTCGTCATTGGCAAGGGCGCAATTTCATTTGATCATCGCTTTGTCAAACGTGGCCGTATGGGGCAGCAACTTTCTACCCCTGAAATGATCACTGAAATTGATGCCGGTTGGTTCCTGACAGATCAGGCAGGCGATCCCAAACCGGAATGACCCCGCACACCGCCCGACCAGCACCTAATCGACCTGCAACACCGGGTTCTGACGCAGCGTTTCTGCGGCAAGATCGATAAAGCTTCTGACTTTGGCCGGTGCATTGCGGCCTTCGGGATGAACCAGATGAACCGGCACCGGATCGGGCGCATGATCATCCAACACGGTTTGCAACCGCCCATCCACTAAGTACGGCGCTGCCTGATAGGACAACATGCGAACAACGCCCCATCCTTCCAGGGCTGCGTTGCGTGCGGCTTCGATCGAGTTGGTTTGCCATTTCGCATCGGGTGAATAATGGACATTGCGCGCCGTGCCGCCCGGGGACTTGAATTGCCAATCGAGACGTGCTGATGACCCTGTCGTTGCGACGATCTTGTGCTGACTCAAATCTGCAGGCGCCTTCGGCGTGCCATTGCGGGCGAAATAATCCGGCGATCCGCAAACGATCTGGCGTACCTGCCCGACCCTGACGGCACTTAGCGATGAGTCCGCCAGATAGCCAATACGCACTGCAAGATCGATGCCTTCTTCGATGATGTTCACAATCCGATCAAACAACAAAAGCCGCGCGCGCATGTCGGGATATTGATCAAGGTAGCGTCCAACAATTGGCCCGACATGCATCTGCCCGAACTGCACGGGTGCGGTGATGGTCAAAAGACCACTTGGCTTGGCATAGGCACCACCGGCGGCGGCTTCTACCTCCTGCAGATCGGTAAGCAGTCTTTTGCAATCGGCGTGATACCGCGTTCCGGCCTCGGTCATGGTGACAGAGCGGGTCGTTCGGGTCAGAAGCCTTGCGCCAATGATATCTTCAAGCTGTGCAATGGTACGGGTTACGGCCGCCGGACTGATATTAAGTGCCCGTGCAGCCGCAGCAAAGCTTTGCTCTTCTGCCACACGTACAAAGACCTTCATGGCATGAAATCGGTCCAAATCACCCTCCGAACGGCATCACATCATTATTGCACTAATTGGAATAATAAATTGCAGATAACGCGAATTCCATAAAATTCACGAAACAGCCATTCTTGGGACAGTTTCAAAACCCGATACAGGAAGGCTTGTCATGAAGTTGCACTATCACCCGTTATCCGGCCATGCGCATCGTGCGCAGCTGTTTCTTGGATTGCTTGGCGTTGAGCATGAGCTGGTCGAAGTCGATCTGATGAGTGGCGCGCACAAATCCCAACCGTTTCTTGCCATGAACCCGTTTGGGCAGGTGCCGGTTCTAGAAGATGGCGACACCATCATCAGCGATTCCGTGGCGATCATGGTCTATCTTGCCAAGAAAACCGGCGCGACCAACTGGCTGCCCGAAGATCCGATTGGTGC
Organism: Thalassospira sp.; assembly: GCA_965228275.1. Taxonomy (GTDB): domain Bacteria; phylum Pseudomonadota; class Alphaproteobacteria; order Rhodospirillales; family Thalassospiraceae; genus Thalassospira. Next base: position 782,633 of record OZ245802.1, read on the forward strand.
GGCCAATGTTCAACGCTGGTTGTCGGTTGCTGCGGGTCAGATTGCCTTTGGCCCCTGCGCTGCGCGCTTGGTCACCCTGTTTGGCGCGAAGTTTGATGCAGACGAAGTCATCACGCGCGCGCACGCCATCCTTGGTCTGGTCAATGGTCATCTGGCCAACAATGAATGGCTGGCATCGGATCACCCGACCATCGCCGATGTCGCACTTTACAGCTATATCGCCAACGCGCCCGAGGGCAATGTTGATCTGGCTGCCTATGGCAAAGTGCGCAACTGGCTCAAACGTATTGAAGACCTTCCGGGCTTTGTACCGTTCACCCAATCCCCGGTCGGACTTTTGGCCACGGCCTGAACATTCCGTTTCCTCGCACCACCCAAACCGGATGGCTTGATATGACAGAACGCATCGACACCCCGAACACGCGATCCCCCGAACCGCCAACGCCACCCAGCGCCCCCACGCCGTGGCATGCTGGAGAAATCCGTCTTCAGCAGGTTTTGGGTGTCGATGCCCATATGGACAAGGTCGGCCGCAAGGTCCTGCGCGATCATTTGATCGAACAGCACCGCCTGTTTTACCCGCAACTACCGTTTGTCGTTCTGGGTAGCGTTGATCAGGACGGTTATCCATGGGCCACCCTTCGCGCCAATCAGCCGGGCTTTTTGTTTGCCACGGACATCTATCATCTTGCGGTGACGCTTCCGCGTGACCCACAGGATCCGGCAGATCCCGGTATGGATGATGGTAATGCCATCGGTCTTTTGGGGATCGAGCTTCATACACGGCGTCGCAATCGCCTGAACGGAACGATTTCGCGCCGTACGGAGACATCCTTTGACATCAAAGTCGGGCACAGCTTTGGCAATTGCCCGAAATACATCCATCCCCGCGAACTGGAATTCGCCCGCGACATCACACCTACCAAGGATGGCGTAATTGAAGCCGGCACCATATTGGATGACGCCACCCGCGCCATGATTGCCAAAGCCGATACATTCTTTATCGCAAGCTACGTTGATCGGGATGAGGATACCCGCGAAGTCGATGTTTCCCATCGTGGCGGTGCGCCGGGCTTTGTCGATATTGATGAAACCGGAACACTGATCATTCCCGATTATTCCGGCAACCGGTTCTTTAACACGCTTGGCAATCTTGTGATCAATCCGCGTGCAGGATTGGTGTTTGTTGATTTCGCCACTGGCGACATGCTGCAACTGACCGGCACGGCCGAGATCATTCTGGCTGGTAACATGGTGGGGCAGTATGAGGGTGCTGAACGTCTGGTGACCTTTAGCCCGACCAAATGGGTCTATCGCCGCGCGGCATTTCCACTGCGCATGAGTGCGCCTCAGGCCTGATATGGCGCAAGGCCGATTGCGTCTTGGGGAAAGAGCCTCTATCTAGGTCGTAACTTTTATAACGACTTTAGCCGGAGCATCCCGCCTCATGGCCGATCCGATCACTGTCTTTGATCGAGACATCCTAAAGCTGCGCCGTGATCGCGCAGCCACCAAGGCACAGGACTATAACTTCCTGTTTGCCGAAACTGCCGAACGGCTTGCTGATCGGCTTGATGACACCACGCGCAATTTCCCGATGGCAGTTGATCTTGGCTGCCATAGTGGTGAGCTGGGCCAGATCATTGGCACGCGTGGTGGCATTGAAACGCTCTATCAGACCGACATTTCCGCACGCTATGCCACAACCGCACGCGCCAATAACGGCAAAGGCACCCTTGTCGCCGATGAGGAATTCCTGCCTTTCGCCGAAGGATCACTTGATCTGATCATCTCAAACCTCAGCCTGCATTGGGTCAATGATCTGCCCGGCATGTTGCTTCAGGCACGCCGAAGCTTAAAGCCCGACGGCTTGTTTCTGGCCTGTATGCTCGGTGGTGAAACGCTTAAAGACCTGCGCGAAGCCCTTATGACTGCCGAGGCAGAAGAAGAAGGCGGCGTATCACCGCGCGTTTCCCCGTTTGTCGATGTGAAGGATGCCGGTGCACTGCTGCAACGAAGCGGCTTTGCCCTGCCCGTTGTTGATGCCGATGACATCTATATCGATTATCCCGATGCGCTGAAACTGATGCGCGATCTCTCAGGGATGGGTGAAAGCAACCTGATCACCAAACGATCCAAAAAATTCACCAAACGCAGCACCCTTGCGCGGGCCGCTGCCATCTATCACGAACGCCACGCGCGTTCTGATGGTCGCATCATGGCGAAGTTTCAGGTGATCTATCTGACGGCCTGGGCACCGGATGAAAACCAACCCAAACCGCTACGTCGTGGCTCTGGTCAGGTCAGTCTGGTTGATTTTTTGGGTGATGACGCCAAGAAATCCTGATGGCGTCGCGCCGGGTTAATCACCCGCAACAACCATCTCGCGGATTTTGGTGGCCTTTTCGAAATGATCAAGCTGGTGGGTTTCGATCCACCAGCGTGCTGCTTCCATCAAAAGTCCCGGATCATCATTGCGATTGGCAAAGAACGCATAGAATGACAGGCCGACATCCGGGCCCTTTTGCGCGATTTTCTTGTCACATACGGTAATGATCTTGTCGCGCAGGCTTTGACGCATGATGGCTCCGTCTTTATCGATTGATCGCAAGGGGTTGATGTATGCCTTGTTTCCCGCGAAATTGGCACCCGGTCCCGACTTCTCACATGACAGTTTCTGTCAGGACAGTTTTGCGAAAGGTTTGACATGCACCTCCCCCATCCATTGATCCACGGCAAGCTGATCAAACGTTACAAACGTTTTCTTGCCGATGTCGAACTTGATAACGGGGATGTCATTACGGCCCATTGCGCCAATCCGGGCGGGATGATCGGCCTTAAGGAACCGGGCATTGATGTCTGGCTGTCGCAATCCGACAATCCCAAACGCAAACTGAAATATAGCTGGGAGTTGTGCCAGATCGGCGATGCATGGATCGGCATCAATACAGCCCACCCCAACGCGATTGTCGAAGAAGCCATTCTAGTCGGAAAGGTCCCCGAACTTGCCGGGTACGAGACGCTGAAGCGCGAAGTCAAATACGGCAAGAATTCCCGTATCGACATTTTACTGTCTGATCCGGACCGTGGCCTTTGCTATGTCGAAGTTAAGAACGTCCATCTCAAACGCGATGAAGACGCACCGGGTCTGGCCGAATTCCCCGATGCGGTTACCGCGCGCGGGGCAAAGCATTTGGATGAAATGGCCGATATGGTTGCCGAAGGCCATCGGGCGGTGATGTTCTATCTAATCCAGCGCACCGATTGTGATCGCTTTACCCTATCAACCGACATCGACCCGCATTATGGCGAACGGTTCAAATCCGCGCGGTCCAAAGGGGTTGAAGCCATTGCCTATGATTGCGCGATTGATACCAGTGCCGTTACCGTGCGCGCACCCCTGCCGATTGTTGGACCGTAAGATCAGCCGCCAAGTCCCTGCATATCAGCCAATCCTTGCCAATTCTGGCCGGTGGCTTTATGTCATTGAGCTATAGAACAGTTAAATACCTAGCCGCGTTTAAGGAGATTTCGGGTGGCGAATGGAAATGTAAAGCTTCACGGCCCCGAAGCATTTGAAGGCATGCGCGCCGCCGGACGGCTGGCTGCGGAAGTGCTTGATATGATTACACCGCATGTGGTTCCCGGTGTGACCACCGGCGAGCTTGACCGCCTGTGTGATGAATATATCCGCGATCATAATGCGATTTCCGCCTGCTTTGGCTATCGCGGTTTTCCGAAATCGATCTGCACGTCGATCAACCATGTTGTCTGTCACGGTATTCCCGGTGACAAGAAACTCGGCAATGGCGACATCATGAATATCGACGTCACCGTCATCCTTGATGGCTGGTATGGCGACACCTCGCGCATGTATATCGCTGGCACGCCGAAAGTCATGGCACAGCGTCTTGTTGATGTGACTTACGAGTCACTCTGGCGCGGCATTAATGCGGTGAAGCCGGGTGCGACCCTTGGCGATATTGGCCATGCCATTCAGTCCTATGCCGAGGCTGAACGTTTCTCGGTTGTGCGTGATTTCTGTGGTCACGGCCTTGGTCAGGTGTTCCATGATGCGCCAAATGTCTTGCATTACGGTAAGCCGGGCGAAGGCATCGTCCTTGAACCGGGCATGATCTTTACGATTGAGCCGATGATCAATCAGGGAACCTATGCCTGTAAAATTTTGCCAGATGGCTGGACAGCTGTCACGCGAGACCGCAAACTGTCCGCACAGTTTGAACATTCGCTCGGCGTGACGGAAGACGGGTTTGAAGTGTTTACCCGATCCCCTGCCGGTCTGGACAAGCCGCCCTATAATCTGAGTGCCGCGGCACAATAAGGGCAACACAAAGGGGAAGCAGATTTGAGCGAAACAGAAGATCGCAAACCTGCTTCCGCAACGCCCCAAAGAACTGCATCAGAAATTGATGACGGCACGCGGGTCTTTTTTGATCAGACCCGCGATGTGACCGCATCCAGCATTGTCGGCCCCGCTGTCGCAGATATCTCATCCCCCAAGGAAAAGACGCCAAAGCCTCATTATCTCGGCCACCGTCAACGGCTGCGCGAACGCTTTATCAAGGGCGGCGCTACTGCCCTTGCCGATTATGAGCTGCTTGAACTGATGCTCTGCATGGCGATGCCGCGCGGCGATGTCAAACCACTGGCAAAATCCTTGATTACGCAATTTGGCAGCTTCGCCAATGTTTTGGCTGCCCGACCAGAAGACCTTCAAACCGCCAAGGGTTTGGGCGAAGCCGGGATTGCCGCGATCAAGATCGCCGAGGCCAGTGCACAGCATCTGTCACGCGAACGCGCAATGGAGCAACCGGTGATCGCCAGTTGGGAACAGCTGATTGATTATTGCCGGGTGCGGATCGGGCATCTGAAGACCGAAGAACTGCATTTGCTGTTTCTCGATCGCAAGAACCGGCTAATTGCCGATGAATGCCATCAACGCGGCACGGTCGATCACACCCCGGTCTATCCGCGCGAAGTGATCAAACGCGCGCTTGAGCTGCATGCATCTGCCCTGATCCTGGTGCATAACCACCCCAGCGGCGATGCCACCCCGTCAAAGGGCGATATTGATATGACGCGCAAAATCATTGAGGCTGCCACGGCAATGGATATCACAGTGCATGACCACATCATCATCAGCCATGCGGGATATAATTCCTTTAAGACGCTTGGCCTGATATAGCTGCCATTCCTGATCCACTTCCCAAAACGAGACACCCATGCCCCATATCGGATTGTTCGCTCTTGTCGTGCGCGACTATGACGAAGCGATTGCGTTTTACACCCAAAAAGTCGGCTTTGATCTGATTGAGGATACCGACATGGGCAGCGGGAAACGTTGGGTGATTGTCGCGCCAAAGGGTGCCACGGAAACGCGTGTTTTGCTGGCACAGGCAAGCAATGATGATCAATCAAACGCCATTGGCAATCAGACCGGTGGCCGGGTTGGCTTTTTCCTTAACACCGATGATTTTGCCCGCGATCACGCGCGCATGGTCAAAGCTGGCGTGACGTTCCTTGAAGAACCGCGTTATGAGCTATATGGCACAGTGGCGGTTTTTGAAGACCTTTATGGCAACAAGTGGGATTTGCTTGAACTCAAGGCGTAGGTTTGGGGTTACCCAACAACCTTATGTCCGCGCCCTTCCATGCAATTGCCGATGATTTCTTCGCGCTTTTCGATGTTTTCATAGGCTGAAGCCCCACCGCCAAGGGCGGCACCAACACCAAGCCCAACCAGCAATCCTTCCCAACCATCGGAAATCGCACCGATCACACCACCAAGACCGGCACCGATGGTCGCATCGGTTTTGGTTTTGCCGCCGAGATATTCGCTTTGTTTGGAAAGCTCGCGGCATTCGGCGAGGTCCGCCAGATAAACCTCATCACGCGGGCCATCAACGACTGGTTCATATTCACTGCCGGTACCGCTGCAACCAGACAGGACCATTACGGCAACAGGCACACACAGACTTAGCTTGTGACGGATCATGGCATTACTCCCGAAAAAAAGAAGACGGACCGGCAGGTGGATGCAATAGCGGGGTAAATGCCGGCCCGTCATGTCGGCGATACCAGACCGCACGCCGACGAGTGTTGATGACACGAGGGTAAGAAAAGCAGATTAGAAGGTGTAAACCAGACCGATACCGACACTCATGATGTAGTCCTCATCAATCAGGGGGCTGTCGGTATATTCATCGGTCAGGTATTGGAAACCACCGGTCCCGATCAGGTTAAGCTTCTCGGTAATCGGATAGGCCACCGTCAGATCAAGGTGCGGCACAAAGGCCGCATCCGGTGAATAGTAAGCACGGTCACTGCGCACCTCGTTGCGACGCACGCCAACCATGTAATCGACCAGCTTTTCACTTTGCCAGCCCACACCGGCACCCCAGTTGAAATTCACATCACCCCACTGGACCGGGACAAAATAGCTGACATCGACCTGATGACCGTCATGGGCATCATTCACATCGGTCAAATAGTTCGCGACAACTTCGCCACGCCAAATCCGGGCCGTAAAACCAAGACCGGCTTCATAGGCCATGTCGCGTTCTTCCATACCGCGCAGATAATCACCATCGTCATTTTCAAACGGCTCGGTGCGAAGCGACCCGATGACAGATGCAGTGAAATAGTCGTTTTTGAAGAATTTGACGTCGATACCATCAATACCGATATGCATGCGTTCGGCGTCATAGGCGACCAGTGGCAACAGACCAAGATTGGCGCTGTCCGTACCACGATATGGGTTGTTGCTTGCTGAGCCAAACGCACCGACCTGCCAGTTCCCGCCAAACCACGGATCAAGCCCGTCATCGGTTTTTGGATTGACCTGTTCGCGCAGGATTTCCTTTTTGGCCTGCTGCGCATAAGCCGGAAGAGCCGCCATCATAATAATTGCGGCACTGCACAGGCCAAGACCGGTCAGAACCATGACATCGCCAGTACGGCGTAAAACGTATGAAACAGACATTTATCGAAACACCTTGAAATGATTAGGTGCGCCGAACATGCCCTGTGCCGGAATTACTGGCGTCCGGTTCTATAGTATCGAACCGATAGATCGCGCATTCGGGGTACGAATGATCATTCACACGTACTAAGCATCTGATTTTTCAAGAAACTCACTGCGATAGACACTGGGCGTCCGACCGGTGATTTTTTTGAAAGCCAGATTGAATGTTGACTTGGAGTTAAAGCCAACACTGGTCGCGATATCCAGAATCGTCCGATCAGGCTCCTCGATCAGAAGCCTGGATGCTTCACGTGTGCGCACTTCATTGACGAAATCAAAAAAGCTTTTGCCAAGATGCTGGTTCAACACATGCGACAACTGATTGGGTGTTGCGCCAATGGTGTTGGCAAGCTTTGGCATCGATAATAACGGATCAAACAGAATTTCGGTTTCATCCACGACGCGCCCAAGTCTTGCCGCGATCCGTTCGATGTCATCATCATCAAGAAACGCACGCGCAGCATTGCCAACCGGATCCGGGCATTCCGGACTTACATTGCGCCTTGGTGCGGAAACTTCTGCATCAATGTCATCCTCGGACTTCCAGTCGGCCTGAACAAACAGGGCCGGATTGAGCGCCAAAAGATGCGACAACCGGAAGAACACCAATGCAAACGCGCCCTGCACAATCGTTGTGAGCCAGTCGCTTTCACCGACAAAGATATCAATCATCGATGTTGCGGTGAAAATCACGAAGATGAAGCTGACCCCGATCAGGATTTCACGGATCCAGCGACGCAGTGCATGTTGGTCCGCCCCCAGCTGTTCGCTTGCCTGACGCAAATAGGCGATCGCCACCCGCCAAATTTTGATCATGTAGGTAATCAGTTGCGCATACAGCGACACAAACACCACAAGCAGCATGATGGTCAGCGGCAAATGCACGTCCAATTCAATATCAATCTCGACCGTCGAACTGGTGGCGGGGTCTGGCATGAAGTTATTCAGAATGATCCACACCGCAGCCGCACTTAAACCTGCCATCGGCACAAGAATGGCGAAATGCCAAAGCGGATGGCGCACCGGTCTATCGGCAACTTCACAGAAATACAGATAAATTGACGGCACGAAAGCGAATGTCGACAGGATGAAAAACGGGGCCAGATACAACGCCATCTGCGCACTAAGAACGACGTCAGAAATATCTTCGATAAAAGACAAACACGCCGCCCCGGCAAATACCATCAGCCACCGATTGGCGCGAAATGCCCGTTTGCCTTCGTGCCGCAACAGCAGCATCAAAAAGACAGCCTGGGCAAGACCAACAACAGCGATTAGCAAAAGAACGATTTGGGGCGCTTCCATTCTTCATCCTGGCGGTGACGGAATTTGATTTCAGGCGGTTGTAGCAGTGCGTTGGTTAAACGATTGGTCACGCTCATCAAGTTTACCGGCTGATGATGTCCGATAATTGCTTGGCGTTGTTCCGGTGGCACGTTTGAAGGCAAGATTGAATGTCGATTTTGAATTGAATCCAACTGCAATGGCAATATCAAGAATTGTGCGGTCCTGATCTTCGAGCAAAAGTCTTGCCGCTTCGCGTACGCGCACGGTGTTCACAAACTCAAAAAATGACTGCCCCAACGCATTGTTCAGCGTGTGGGAAAGCTGATTGGGTGTAACGCCGATCTTTGCGGCCAGTTTCGGCATGGTCAAAAGCGGATCAAACAGGGTCGTTTTGTCTGCAACCACATCATCAAGCTTTGCGCAGATCATTGCGGATTGTTCATCCACGACAACTGACTTAACCCGGCTTACCGAACCGGTTGCCACTGGCCTGGCATTGCGAACCCCCATGCGAAATGGCTGACTAGCCAAAAGGAAGCTCAGGCGTAGCAAGGTCAATACAAAGCCCGCATTGACCAGAAGGTTTGACCAATGCATGTCGCTTGCCGCCATTTGCAGCACTTGCGACAGGACAAAGCCACACAAAACAACATGCAAACACAAAAGAACGCTCAGCACCCAGCGACGGCGCGCCAGGCTTTCAACGTCCCCCTTTGCGCGCAAACGCCAGCAATAGACATAGGCCGTTTTGCTAAAGGCAATGTGATAGGTGATGACAAACACAAACAGGCCAAATAACAGGCCGCACGCAATCACACTAAGCGCAAAGTCGCTTTCAAACGTGATCCGCAATGGCGCACCGCCCAACAACACGTCGCCATATTTCCAAAACACCATCGCAATCATAAGTCCGGCGCAAATCACCACTCCCACGACAGGATAAAGATGACGGATCGGGTTGCGTGCCGGGTTACCAGACATTTCGCGCAGATAAAGATAGATCGACGGACCCAGTGCGAAATAGGCAGCAAACAGAAACGGCTCGACCATCAAGGCCACCGCAGTTCCGCCAAACAACAAAATGATATCGCGCAGGAATGACAAAGATAACGCCAGAAGGAAAATGCTCATCCAGCGATTGGATTGCCAGGCACTGACGCCTTCATTGCGCAACACCATGAAAAGAAATGCCGCCTGCAGCAGTCCCATCACGGAAATCACCAGTGAAAGCACATCGATGTACTGGAACATATTATCCGGCGCTTTTGTTCGTTAACTCCCCTAGGCAATAACCCGTAGCGCCTGCGAACCGAATTCTCAACGGCTAATACAGGGATGCATCAAATATTAATAATCGCCGTTTTGCCCGCCAATTGATCTTTTCGTTGTAATTCCACGCCGATTCGGATCAAACGCGCGACCTGTCAAACCGTTGAATGTGAACTGTTTCACAAGAAACAGCGCAACCTTGACGCGTCAATCCGCACAAAACCTATCGCCAGCGCCAATTTCTTCGATGCCAGAATAGGTTTTTCTGAACCCGCAGAAAAGCTGACTTATTTGCTAATACTCGCAAAATTCAACCATAAATCACCCGAATTGGCGCAAAGTTCGACTAATTGTGTCGCTTCGGTGAAATCTGACTTGCAGTATGCGCATAGCAGCCTCAGTATTTTTGCGTACGTACTTTCAGGGAGTGCGTAACGACAAATCATAATTGTTGAGGGAGACATCTCAAATGTCAGACAACGCGATGACCGCAAAAGGTCTCGTGAATGGACTGCTAAAGTCCTCACGTGCTTTTGTGCTTGGTACCGCCTTGATTGCCGGCTCGATGACGATGTTGTCGACCACGCATGCGCAGGCTGAAAAGATCCTGCGTATCGGTAACGACGGCGAACCGCAGTCAATGGATCCGCATTTCATCTCTACCGTTCAGACCAGCCGTATCTCCGATGATATGTCGCTGGGTCTTCTGACCTATGGCCCGGATGGCCAGCCGGTTGCCGGTGCAGCAGAAAGCTGGACCGTTTCCGAAGACGGGATGACTTACACTTTCAAGATCCGCGACCATAACTGGTCGGACGGCACCCCGGTCACCGCACAGGACTTCATCGCAGGTTGGGAACGCCTTCTTGATCCGGAACTGGGTGCTGAATATGCATCGCTTCTTTACATCATCGAAGGTGCCGAGGGTGTTAACACCGGCAAAGAAGGCGCGAAACTCGCAGCCAAAGCCGTTGATGACCACACCCTTGAAGTCAAACTGACTGCACCGGCCCCTTACTTCCTGGCACAGTTGACCCACCAGACCGCTTTCGCCATTCCGCGTCATACGGTTGAAAAATACGGCAAGGATTGGGTAAAGCCGGAAAACATCGTCGTAAACGGCGCCTACAAGCTTGTTGAATGGCTACCGAACGTTCACACCAAGCTGATCAAGAACGACGCGTTCTATGACGCAGCAAACGTTCCGATCGACGAAGTCATCTATTACACCTACGAAGATCGCACTGCGATGCAGAACCGTTTCCGTGCAGACGAACTTGACGTCGCGCGTGACATCGCATCCGAACAGATTTCCTGGCTGCGCGACAACCTGTCTGACAGCCTGCGAATCGCGCCGTATGCCGGTATCTATTACTACACCGTGCGTACCGACAAAGATAAGTTCAAGGACGCCAATGTTCGTAAGGCTCTCTCACTTGCGATCAACCGCGAAGCCATCACCGATGCGGTTCTGAAAACCGGCGAACTTCCGGCTTATTCCTTCGTTCCGCCGGGAACCGGCAACTACACCGAACCTGCATATGTTTCCTGGAAAGACCTGTCTTATGGTGACAAGGTCGCAGAAGCCAAGAAGCTGATGGCAGAAGCCGGTTACACCGCTGACAACCCGTTGAAATTCACCCTGCGTTACAACACCTCGGAAAACCACAAGCGTATCGCAATCGCGATCCAGAACATGTGGAAACAGATCGGCGTTGAAGCAGAACTGTTTAACTCCGAAGGCAAAATCCATTATGCCGATCTGAAAGTTGGTGACTTTGAAGTCGCCCGCGCTGGCTGGATTGCGGATTATAACGATGCCCAGAACTTCCTGTTCCTGGGTGAAGAACGCACCGGTCCGCTGAACTATTCAGCGTTCGACAACCCGCGTTACAACGAACTGATGCTTGCTGCCGAGAATGAGGGTGACCTCAAGAAACGCGCAGAACTGATGCACAGCGCAGAAGCCATCATGATGGAGGCACAGTCCTACATCCCGATTTACTACTATGTCTCGAAACAGCTCGTCTCGCCGAAGATCAAGGGCTGGATCGATAACGCCCCGGATCGTCACCTGACCCGCTGGCTCGACATCGCCGAGTAAATCCTGCCTTCGTGTCGCAGGCTGTGTGGTGTTCCTCCCGCCCGCAGCCTGTGGCCACCCCGACGGGGATGAGAGAGAAAATGTTATCTTACGCCATTCGGCGCCTGTTGATCGCGATCCCGACTTTGTTCATCGTGATTACAGTGGCCTTTTTCATGATGCGTATCGCACCGGGCGGCCCGTTCGATCAGGAACGCGCGTTACCGCCGGAAATCGAAAAGAACATCAAGGCTGCCTATGACCTTGATAAGCCGCTGATCGAACAATACGCGATCTATATCGGCAAGCTTTTCCAAGGCGATTTCGGTCCATCCATCAAAATCCGTGATTTTTCCGTTGCTGAACTGATCATGGCTGGCGCACCTGCCTCCATGCAGCTTGGCTTGACGGCCATCGCCATCGCACTTGTGTTCGGGGTCGGATTTGGCACCTATGCCGCCCTTCGACAAAACAGCACCGTTGATTTTGTCGTGATGGGCGTTGCAATGATCGGGATTGCCATTCCGAACTTCGTGATGGCACCGCTTCTGTCGCTGGTGTTCGGGCTTTATCTTTCGCTTCTGCCGACCGCTGGCTGGGGTGACGGGGAACTTGAATATAAAATCCTTCCGATCATCGCTCTAGCCCTGCCGCAGATTGCCTATATCGCGCGCTTGACCCGTGGCTCGATGGTGGAAGTTCTGCATTCCAATTACATCCGAACCGCACGCGCCAAGGGCCTGCGTGAAACGCTTGTGGTTAATCGCCACGCCATCAAAGGCGCGCTGTTGCCCGTTGTTTCCTATCTTGGTCCGGCAACCGCTGCTGTCATGACCGGTTCGGTCGTGATTGAAAGCATTTTTGGCGTGCCCGGCATTGGAACCTATTTCGTTAAGGCCGCACTGAACCGTGACTATCCGTTGGTGATGGGTGTGGTGATTGTCTATGCCGTGATGATCATCATGCTGAATTTCCTCGTCGATATGGTCTATGGCCTTCTTGATCCCAAACTGAAGTCACGCTGATGATGAATAAATCTGAAAAAACAGCTCTGCTGCAATCAACCAGCGCGACCGAAGAAATCGAAGGTCGCAGCCTTTGGCGCGATGCCCGTATTCGCCTGTTCCGCAACAAGGCGGCCGTGGGCTCCATGATCATTTTGGGCATTATCACATTGCTTGCGATTTTTGCCCCGCTGCTTAGCCCCTTTGCCTATGACCAGATCGATTGGGGCTATATCCAGGAAGGCCCGAATTGGGAAAACGGCCATATCTTTGGCACCGATGGCAATGGACGTGATCTGTTTATCCGTGTGCTGTATGGCGCGCGCGTATCACTTGCGGTTGGCCTTCTGGCAACCACGGTGTCGTTGATTATCGGTGTCACCTATGGCGCGGTTGCCGGTTATTTCGGTGGCAAGGTCGACAGCATCATGATGCGCTTTGTCGATGTCCTTTATTCCCTGCCCTTCATGTTCTTTGTCATCATGTTGATGGTGGTGTTTGGCCGAAACATCTTCCTGATCTTTGTCGCACTTGGCGCGGTTGAGTGGCTAACCATGGCACGTATTGTTCGTGGTCAGACATTATCCCTGCGTCGGCGCGAATTCATCGAAGCCGCCCATGCCACGGGTGTTTCGAACTTCAAGATCATTTTCCGCCACATCATTCCCAACGTTCTGGGCCCGGTCATTGTCTATATGACGCTGACCATCCCACAGGTCATCCTGACCGAAAGCTTCCTGTCCTTCCTTGGACTGGGCGTTCAGGAGCCGCTGACCAGTTGGGGGGTTCTGATTTCCGAAGGTGCCAAAGTGATCGAGGCATCGACATGGATGCTGATCTATCCGGCAGTATTCCTGGCACTCACCCTGTTCTGTTTCAACTTCATCGGTGACGGTCTGCGCGATGCGCTTGATCCGAAGGACAGGTAAGGGAAGGCAAGGAAAACATCATGACGACAAATCATATTCTGACCGTTGAAAACCTGACCACCCGCTTTCAGACCCCTGATGGGGAGGTTGAGGCCGTCAACAACGTCAATTTCCATATCGATCCGGGCGAAACGCTTGGTGTGGTGGGTGAGTCCGGTTCAGGCAAGACGCAAATCTTCCTGTCCCTGATGGGTTTGCTCGCCAAAAACGGCAAATCGACCGGCTCTGTGCGCTACAAGGATCGGGAAATCCTGAACCTTCCGGCGCGTGAGCTTAACAAGATTCGTGGTGTATCGATGTCGATGATCTTTCAGGATCCGATGACATCGCTTAACCCGTATCTGAAAATCTCGCGCCAGATGACCGAGGTGCTGGTTGAGCATCGCGGCATGTCAGAGGCCGATGCGCTGAAACGCGCCATCACGCTTCTGGATCGCGTTGGTATTCCCGGTGCAGCCCAGCGTGTTCATATGTATCCACATGAATTTTCCGGTGGTATGCGCCAACGCGTCATGATTGCCATGGCGCTTTTGTGCGATCCGGAAGTGCTGATTGCCGATGAACCGACCACCGCCCTCGATGTCACCGTGCAGGCGCAAATCCTTGATCTGCTGCGCGACCTGCAAAAGGACTTCAACACTGCGACCGTCATGATCACCCATGATCTTGGCGTGGTAGCCGGTCTGTGTGATCGGGTGATGGTGATGTATGGCGGGCGTGTTGTCGAAACCGGATCGGTGCGCGACATCTATTACGACAGCCATCATCCCTATACCGAAGGCCTTCTGAAATCGATGCCGCGCATCGATCACGCCAATGAAGAAAGCCTGTTTGCCATTCCCGGTCAGCCGCCCAACCTGCAAAATCTGCCAAAGGGATGTGCTTATCAGGAACGCTGCGCCTATGTGTCGGATCGTTGCTGTTTGGAGCGACCGATGCTCAAGGGTTTCGGTGATGGTCGCGCCAGCGCCTGCTTCCGGGAGGACGGGCAATGAGTGTCATGAACAACAAATCACCTAAAAAGGACAGCTCGCCAATCTTGTCGGTCCGCGATCTCAAGGTTCATTTCCCCATCCCGCCCAAAGGTCTGTTTACGCCGGATCGTCAGCTTAAGGCAGTTGATGGGGTCAATTTTGATCTTTATCCCGGCGAAACGCTTGGCGTGGTTGGTGAGTCCGGATGCGGAAAATCCACATTGGGCCGCGCGATCCTGCAATTGATCCCGCCATCCAGCGGACAGGTTGCATGGCTTGGCAAAAACATTGTTGGTGCCCCGCACCGGGAAATGCAGCCACTGCGCCGTGATTTGCAGATCATTTTCCAGGATCCGTTGGCCAGCCTGAACCCGCGCATGACGATTGGCGAAATCATTGCCGAACCGCTGGTGACCCATAAACCGGAACTCGGCAAGGAAGAGATCAAGGCACGCGTCAAACGCATGATGGCACGTGTGGGTCTTCTGCCGCAGATGATCAACCGCTATCCGCATGAGTTTTCCGGTGGTCAGTGCCAGCGTATCGGTATTGCGCGCGCCATGATCCTGGAGCCCAAACTGATTGTTTGTGACGAGCCGGTCTCAGCCCTTGATGTGTCGATTCAGGCCCAGATCGTCAATCTGTTGCAGGAATTGCAGCGTGAATTTGACCTTTCGCTGATTTTCATCAGCCATGATCTTTCGATCGTGCGGCACATCTGCCACCGCATCATGGTGCTTTATCTTGGCAATGTGATGGAACTGGCTGATCGCGACAGCATCTATGCAGCACCCAAGCATCCTTACACCAAAGCACTGATTTCAGCAGTTCCGATCCCGGATCCGGAGATCGAACGCAACAAGGAACGCATTGTTCTGACCGGGGATTTGCCAAGTCCACTGTCCCCGCCATCGGGTTGCGTGTTCCGCACGCGCTGCCCGTTCGCCAAGGACAGATGCGCACAGGATCAACCGATGCTCGATCGGGTATCGGACAGTCAGGAAGTCGCCTGTCACTTCCATGACAGTATCTAGTTCAACAAGAGCCTCCCAATAAATTGCACCCTGAACTCAGACCGCCCTTGTGGCGGTCTTTTTTTGTCCAAGTTTGGAAGGAGTGTTTAGTCGTGATGGGAAAGAATGAACTGTTCGATATCGACTTCATCGCACTGTTCGGGGCGCAGATATTTTTTCCCGTACTCAAGATAGGTGCCGTTCACCAGGAACAGCTCAAACAGATCGTTATCAATCTGTCCCTTGTCGCGCATATCACCCAGTATCGCGATACATTCCGACAACAGCTTTGGCCGTTTATAAGGCCGATCAACTGCCGTTAAGGCCTCAAAGATATCGGCAATCACCATGACCTTTTCGAGGATGCCCATATCCTCCCCCGTCAGACCATGCGGATATCCCGATCCGTCCATCTTTTCATGATGGTTACCCGCAATCGCCGGGATGCGTTGCAATTCACGTGGATAGGGCAATTGGGCCAACATGTCCTGCGTGATCACCACGTGATCATTGATCACCTGACGTTCTTCGGATGTCAGGGTGCCGTGCGGAACTGACAGATTATAAAGCTCGCCACGGTTAAAGCCCTGATAGATATGATCTTCACGGTCCATCAGAACGGTTTCGACACCCGGTTCACGCAACCCGGCCAGATCGGCATCGCTTAACCGCTCATTTTCCGCCCATGACAGACCAAGTGTGCGGTCAAAATGGCGGGTCCATTTAAGTTCGGCAATGTCATGCAGGGCAAAGATCGTATCGGTATCAATTTCCGCATCACCGATATTGGCATCCGCCACCATGGCAAACTGTGCTTCGAGTTCAGCCACCTTGGCGTGAAAATCGGCGTCACAGGCATCGGGATTTTCGCCCGCCAATTTGCGCTTGAGCATCTCGATCTCGGCATCACGTCTAAGTACTTCAAACCGTGTGCGGATTTCGTGAACGCGGTTATGGATGGTTTCAAGCTTGGTCGCCTTTTCCATCACATGATCAGGCGTTACGATCTTGCCGCAATCATGAAGCCAGGCCGCCAGATCAAGCTCGTACCATTCCATATCAGTCAGATAGAAATTGGAAAACGGCCCCAATTTGTCATCCACTGCGGCCTGCGCCAACATGCGGGCAATCACTGGAACCCGTGAACAGTGATCTGCTGTATGCGGGGATTTGGCGTCAATCGCGTGACCCAGAACTCGAACGAAGCTTTCCATCAGGTCGCGTTGTGCCACCAGCAATCGGCTGTTTTCAATTGCCACAGCCGCCTGACTGGCAAGCGCGTTAATGATCGGCTCAATATCCGGGTCAAAGGCAATGACATTGCCCTTCTCGTCCTGCGCATTAATCAGCTGCAAGACACCAATCACCGTGCCGCGCGTATTTTTAAGCGGGACGGTCAGGAATGATTTGGATCGATAGCCGGTTTTGGCATCAAAGGCGCGTGTGCCGGAAAAATCAAAACCCTCGGCACTATAGGCATCCTCGATATTGATCGACTTGCCACTAAGTGCCACATAGGTCGCGATATTGTGATAATTCGGGCGACCTTCGACGTCATAAAGCGGTAGTGGCGGGAACGGTTTTTCCGCCTCGCGGCCGGTGACAAAGAATGTGTTGAGCGTGTCATTCATCAGGATGCGGAAATGCAGTTCGCTTTCGTCACTATTGACAAGATAAAGCGATCCACCATCGGCATTGGTGAACTTGCGCGCAGCCATCAGGATTTTCTGGTTCAGCTCTTCGCGGCCCTGTTCGGCCGAAAGCGCAATCCCCAAATCCACCAGCTGTGCGAGATAGTTCGCGTCTGTCTTATGGCTTTCGGTCACTTCTTTCTGGTGACTCTTTGCCCCGTCGCGTTCACGCGCCATAAAATTTCCGCCCACTTCGCAATCTGATCGTCAAGGTAACAGCAAATACGCAAAACCCATAATCAAAGCATATGCTACCTAAGTTGCTATGATTCTAACAGATCACAAGTTTTTGGCAGGTAAATTACCCCTCACAACTCTGCCATACCGCTCTGCAGGGTTGCCAATCGGCCCGGAATGGACTATCCGACCCGGTGAAAGCGTGCCGGCCCTATGATCGTGCAATTGATCACGCATTCCGATCATTCCCCGGCACCCAACCATCTTGCCCGGAGGCGACCGCATGATCCCCCGTTATTCCCGTCCGCAGATGACCTCAATCTGGGAACCGGCGAACAAATTCCGTATCTGGTTCGAAATCGAAGCGCACGCAGCTGACAAACTGGCTGAACTTGGCGTTATCCCGACTGACTCTGCCAAACTTGTTTGGGAAAAAGGCGACAAGCCCTACACCCAGGACCGTATTGACCGCATCGACACCGTCGAAGCCGAAGTCAAACACGACGTTATCGCGTTTCTGACCGAACTGGCCGAACAGGTTGGCGAAGAAGCCCGCTTCGTGCATCAGGGCATGACCAGCTCTGACGTTCTTGATACCTGCTTTAACGTGCAGCTCGCCCAGGCAACCGACATCCTGCTTGAAGACATGGACAAGCTTCTGGCTGCGCTGAAAAAGCGCGCCTATGAAACCAAAGATGTCCCTTGCATGGGCCGTTCGCACGGCATCCACGCAGAGCCTGTCACCTTCGGTCTGAAGCTTGCGACCTTCTATGCGGAATTCAAACGTAACCGTGATCGTCTTGTCGTCGCGCGTGATGAAATCGCGACCTGCGCAATTTCTGGCGCAGTTGGCACCTTTGCCAACATCGATCCGAGCGTTGAAGAACATGTCGCAGCGAAACTTGGCCTGAAACCGGAACCGGTTTCGACCCAGGTTATCCCGCGTGACCGTCATGCCGCCTATTTCGCGACCCTTGGTGTTATCGCATCGTCGATCGAACATCTGGCAACCGAAATTCGCCACCTGCAGCGCACCGAAGTTCGCGAAGTGGAAGAATTCTTCTCCAAGGGCCAGAAAGGCTCCTCGGCGATGCCGCACAAGCGTAACCCGGTCCTGACCGAAAACCTGACCGGCCTTGCCCGTCTGGTACGTTCGATGGCAATCCCGGCAATGGAAAACGTTGCCCTGTGGCACGAGCGCGACATTTCGCACAGCTCGGTTGAACGTAACATCGGCCCGGATGCGACTGTAACGCTTGACTTCGCTCTGATGCGTTTGACCAACGTTGTTGATAACCTGGTCATCTATCCGGAACGTATGGACGAGATCCTTAACCAGATGGGTGGTTTGGTCTTCTCGCAGCGCGTTCTGCTTACCCTGACCCAGTATGGTGTTTCGCGCGAAGATTCGTATCGCATCGTTCAGCGTAACGCGATGAAAGTCTGGAACCGCGAAGGCGATCTTCTGTCACTTCTGAAAACCGACGAAGACGTTACCGCGAAAATCCCGATGGATAAACTCGAATCACTGTTCGACCTTGGTTATCACACCAAACATGTCGACACGATCTTTGCCCGTGTGTTTGCTGACTAACAGCATCGCGGACCAAATGATAAAAGCCCCGGTTTTGCCGGGGCTTTTTTTGTGCCGGGATCAGATTTTCTGCGTGGCAGTTAGCTCGCGCGCCTCATCAAGCAGCCAATCACGAAACAGCTTCACCTGCCCGCGCAGTTCCCGATTTTTCGGATGCACAAGATAATATCCCAACGGCACAGTCAGGACCTGATCGGGGAACAGATGCACAAGTTTACCTTCCTGAACATCTTCTTCCGCCAAAAGCGGGTTGGCAATCACCACCCCCTGATCATGAATGGCAGCCTCAATCACCATGGCGGTCTGATCAATATCGATATGCTTGATTGCCTGGGCATCAGATCGGCTCATTGCGGCAAACCGCTCCAGCCAATCGACCCACCAATGATGTTTGGTGTCATTGATCAATGTTGCCCGCACAAGATCGCCTGGCTGTTTCAAGCCCAACGCATCGCGATAACTTGGCGCGCAAAAAACGGCCGCCTGCCCGCGATAGAGCAAAACCGCCTCAAGATTTTCGTCATTGCCATTGAAATAGCGCACCGCGATATCAAGACCGTTTTGATCAAAGTTCGGCTTTTCCTCGGTCGAGCCGACATGAAGGGCGGTTGTCGGATGCTTGATCAAAAACCGCGCCATGCGGGGTGAAAACCATTTGGCCGCAAAACTTGGCGGCATCACGAAATGAACCGAATGATCATTGCGTCGGCGCAAATGCGCGCTTGCATCGGCAATCTGTTGCAAGGCCGGGGCGATGCGCGCGGCATAGGCCAATCCATCTGCCGTTGGATAAACCTGACGAACCGTGCGGACAAACAATTCCGCGCCCAGCCATTCTTCAAGCTTGCGGATCTGCTGCCCCACCGCACCTGGCGTGACATTCAGCTCATCTGCCGCCAGCGAGAAACTGTTCAGCCGTAAGGCAGCCTCGAACGCGGGCAGTGATTTTAACGGCGGGTAAGATACCATAATGCAGTTTTTCTATATCATGATCCAGATAGCATGATTTGTAGACTACCCTGAAAATACCTAAAAGTCGCGGATACATCTTGTTTCGGATTTTCCGCCATGCAGAAGAACGTCTATATCGTATTTGGATTTCTCGCCCTGGTTTGGGGCATGACTTTCCTGTTCAACAAAGCCGCCAGTTCGCTGATCACACCAGAACAGATCGTGGTTGCCCGCGTTGTCATGGGCTTTATTCCGGTCTTCATCGTGGCAGTGGTTCGACGCAAACTGCATTGGTCGCACCTGCGCTACACGCATCATTTTATCGTCATGTCGCTGCTGGCTGCATCGGTTTATTATATTGGCTTTGCGCGCGGCATCGCACTTCTGCCATCCAGTGTTGCCGGGATGCTATCGGGTGCCATTCCGATGTTTTCCTTTGTCGCCGCTGCCATTTTCCTGCGTAATGAGCCGATCAATCGCCGCTCCATCGGTGGGCTTTTATTCGGCTTTGCCGGTGTCACCCTGATCGCGCAGCCCTGGAACAGCAATGTCGTGGTCGCTGACCTGGCTGGTATTGGTTATATCGCCCTTGGATCAGGCTGTGTTGGTTTGTCATTTGTCTATGCCCGCCGGTTCCTAAGCCCGCTTGGCATTTCGCCATTGGCACTTTGCACCTATCAGCTTGGCATTGCTTCAATCACGATGCTGACTGTGACTGACATGACCAATGCCGAGGCGATCTTTACCGATCCGATGATTGCTGCTGGATTGATCCTTGGCCTTGGGCTGTTTGGCACCGGGATCGCCTATATCTGCTATTACTATGTCGTGGAAAAACTGGGTGCGGTCAAAGCCGCCAGCGCGACCTATATCCCGCCTGTCATCGGTCTTTTGACCGGAAGCCTGATCCTGGGTGAAACAGTCACGACCCTTCACCTGATCGCGATGGTGATCATTTTGGGGGGCGTCTTGATCATGCAATCAGGACGTACCGCTACGCCAACAACGCCACCTCAGATCAAAGCCCCCTGTTGACAATCGATCTTCGGGTTCACAACCAGCCCGAATGCCTGAGAGCTCCCTGTCTCGAAGGTTGCGCCCCCGAAACCGGGGGGCGCTTTTTTTTATGTGTTATTTGCCTGCATAGGTCGCGGCGGCTGCGACAAAAGCCATGATCAGCGGATGGTTTTCATCCCGAAGGGCAGAACGTTCCGGCTGAAACGCGGTTCCGATGAAGAACGGATGACCGGAAAGTTCCACCGCGCGCGGATCACCATCCATGTCCCAAGCGGAAATCGACAGATCGCGACCATCAAGAATACCGGCATATTCCCGATTAAACCCGTAGCTACAGCGATAAGTTTCGCTGATCTGATCCACGCCATAATGGGACTGGATTTGACTGCCTTTTGACAGTTTGATCCCGCCATCCTGATCAACGAGCGCACAAACCAAGGGCGCAATCAGGGGGATTTCCGCATCCGGGTCGACTTCGGCATTGGCCGCATTGGCAAGACCAAGCGCGTTACGGGCATATTCCAGCACCGCATGCTGATACCCGCCGCAGGTTCCAAGGAACGGAATGAGATTTGAGCGTGCAGCACCAATGGCCGAGACCGCCCCTTCCAGACTTTGATACGGGCTTGCCGGAACACACCAGACACCGTGATAACCATCCAATACCGTCATGGCATCGACATCATCAAACGACGGTGTCGCAATCCAGTCATAGGCAATGCTTTTGCCAAGCTGTTTGGCCGCAAGTTCAAGGGCAGGTGGAATGGCCTGATGGGCGGTGACATTGGAGTTAAAGTCGCCGACAAGTGCAATTCGAATAAACATGAGGAATCCTCGTTTTAGGTGACATTACGAGGGAAAGCAGTGGGTTAGCGCAACAAAAAACGGCCCGTGATTTCACGAGCCGGGATTTGAGCGTAAACAAAGCTGCCTTTGACGAACGTACTACAAAGTTCCAGCACGCGCCATATCTTCCAGCGCCATTTTTACAGCTTGTGCGCGGTTCGATACATTCAGTTTACGATAGATGTTCTTCAGATGGTATTTGACGGTGATTTCCCGCAGATCAAGGTGACGGGCAATGTCCTTGTTCGGACGCCCTTCTGACAGCAATGCCAGAACTTCACGCTCACGCGGGGTCAGACGGCCAAAGTCGCCCTCATTACCAAAACCGCCAGCCATGCGGCTGTCGCCGTCACCACCACCGACAAGACCGTCGCTCAGGTCACTCAGGATGGAAGACGGAAGATATTTTTCCCCTGCAAGAACCAGTTGCACGGCATTCGCCAGTGCCTGACCACGCAGGGTTTTGGGGATAAATCCATGTGCGCCTGCCTCAATGGCATGACGTACATCGTCGCTACGATACGCCCCGGAAAGCAGAACAACAAAGGTCGAAGACGCGACTTTCTCCAGTGCGCGCTTAAGGCCCTCAAGACCGTTCATGCCCGGCATCCGCAGATCAAGCAGAACCAGATCGAACGTGTTGTTTTCCGCAATCAGATCAAGTGCCGGCTCCAATGCTCCTGCTTCGGCAACTTCGCAGTCCTCGAAATATTGCTGAAACAGCAGTGAAATAGCCTCACGAACCAAATCGTGATCGTCCGCCAAAAGGATACGCAAAGCTCTTGCCCTTCTTCTACCTACTTGGGACCGTGCCCCTTTCTCCCCCACCTACCTGTGAAGGATACCACACCAAAAGGTTGCACCCACTCTTTTCTTTTCGGGATGCAGGATACGAGACCGCCTAGTGGTTTGCAAACTAGAAGTTTTTCCCAAGAGCGATGCCTGAATGCCGATCAGGACAGAACTTCTGCCCGCGCAACCGGACGTAGTTCTTCGAGCTTGGCATTTAACGCGGAAACCGTGATATCTATATTTTTACGCCCGAAGTCCGCCAACAACAGGGCGACAACACCATTTTCACGCGGATTGGCAACGACTTCGCCAATGATGTTGCGTGTATAACCTTCGCATTCCTGCTGGCTCATGCCCATCTTTTCCCCCGCCCAGGTGATCAGCATCTTGTATAAATGGGTCTCAACACGAAAATCCTGTTCAAGATCAAAGGTATATTTCGCCTCAAAGCCACGTTCACGATCGTTAAAGCTGCTCATACTGTTCCCTCCTGAAATTGGATCCACCCTGTAAAAGGGCCCCGACAGCTACGTCTTGTTGCTCGACACTCTTATTATTTGAGAACAAACGATGCCGTTTTCACCCCTTTGCTCGACACTTTTGAATTTGACAAATTGCGTGGCAACACGCTTTGATCTGGCTCATGTGTACAGTCATTATTCTCCGCCGCCCTGACCATGACTGGCCCGTTATCATCGGTGCCAATCGCGACGAAATGAACAAGCGCCCCTGGAAGCCCCCCGCACGCCATTGGGAAGACCGACCAGACGTGATCGCAGGCCTTGATGAAACGGCTGGCGGCACATGGCTTGGCGTTAACGAGGACGGTGTTGTTGCGGCCGTTCTGAACCGGTTCGGCACGCTTGGTCCGGCTGATGGCAAGCGATCGCGTGGTGAATTACCACTCGAAGCGCTTGATCACGCCGATGCCATTGATGCAGCCCAAGCCTTGGCCGAACTTGATGGCGACGCCTATCGACCGTTTAACATGGTGATTGCCGATAACCGCGATGCCTATTGGCTGGCCAACCGTGGTTCTGGCAAAATCGAGATTACCGAAATCCCTGAAGGCCTGTCGATCCTGACCGCCCATGATCTTAACGATGTCAGCAAAAGTGCGCGCACGCGTCGCAATCTGCCGCGTTTTGTCAGTGCGCCAGCGCCCAACCCCGAAGCAGATGACTGGTTTGCCTGGCAGGCATTGATGGCCGATACCGGTATCGAGGCCCCTGATCCCGAACATCATGACATCCGCGCGGATGCAATGTTGGTTCGCAGCAATATCGGGTTTGAGACGGTTTGCTCATCGCTGATCGGATTACCGGCGATTCCCACCTCGGAACATGAATTGCCGCGTCGTCCGGTGTGGCTATTTGCCGAAGGCCAACCTGACAAAACCCCGTACCACCCGGTCAATGTCTGATCAGGCCCAATCGGGAAAATGGTGCAACGCCAAATAGTTGACCCTGAATTACGTCACGGGTTGAAAGCGATCCGTGACGGTTGCAATTTTTGATTATCAAGATTGCGTAAATAGAGCTTAAGCGACAATTGAGTTTCTCGCCAAGCACTGCTATACGGGGGGCGCGAATTTCAGGGTGCCTGCTGCATCGCACTGCAGGCCTAGATGTGAAAGATCCCGCCAATGTCCAGAAAGCAGCCCATTTACGAGGGTAAAGCCAAGGTTCTTTACGAAGGTTCTGAGCCGGGTACGATCATTCAGTATTTCAAGGATGACGCCACTGCGTTTAACGCTCAGAAGCGCGGCACCATTGCCGGCAAGGGCGTCCTGAACAACATGATCACCGAATTCGTCATGACCCGTCTGAGCGAAATCGGTATCCCGACCCACTTCATTCGCCGTCTGAACATGCGTGAACAGCTTTGCAAGAAATGCGAAATTGTTCCGATCGAAGTCGTGGTCCGTAACATCGTTGCCGGTTCCATGGCAAAGCGTCTTGGCCTTGAAGAAGGCGAACGTCTGCCGCGCCCGATCGTCGAGTTCTATTATAAGGACGACGCACTGGGTGATCCGCTGGTTTCTGACGAACATATCCTCGCTCTGGGCTGGGCCAGCTCCGAAGAGCTTGAGGAAATCGTTGGCATGACCCTTCGCGTGAATGACTACCTGTGTGGTCTGATGCGCGGTATCGGCCTGAAACTGGTTGATTTCAAACTTGAGTTCGGCCGCGTTTGGGAAGGCGACTTCCCGCAGCTGGTTCTGGCTGATGAATTCAGCCCGGATAACTGCCGCCTCTGGGATGCCATCACCAACGAAAAGATGGATAAGGACCGCTTCCGTCGCGATATGGGCGGCGTCGAAGAGGCCTATCAGGAAGTTGCACGCCGTCTTGGTGTCCTCCCTGAGTCCGCCGAGATAGAGTCGCTGAACAAAGACGCGACCAAATAACACCCCAAGGCCGCGCTCGCGCGGCCTTTTCTTATGGCTGACCGATGCCCATTCCGTCGGTCAGCGCTTTGTTTGCAAACAAAATAGCGCGAGCCCCGCGCCTGCGAACTTAAAGGAGCTTCTCGTGAAAGCACGTGTTCATGTCACCCTGAAGAACGGCGTTCTTGACCCGCAGGGTAAAGCCGTTCACCACGCCCTCCAGGGCCTGGGTTTTGATGGCGTCAACGACGTCCGTCAGGGCAAATTCATCGAACTCGAACTGGATGGCACCGATGCCGCCAAGGCCGAAGCCGAGGTCAAGGAAATGTGCGAGAAGCTTCTCGCAAATACCGTGATCGAAGATTACAGCATCGAGCTGGCCTAATCGCCAAGGCGGGGCCATGCGATCGCACGGCCTTTGTCTATCGGGATTTAGTAACGGACACTAATCGAGAGACGGTATTTCATGAAATCCGCTGTCATCCTCTTCCCCGGTATCAACCGGGAGAATGACGCCATTGCAGCACTTGAGCAGGCCACCGGCACCAAGCCGACGCTGGTCTGGCATGGCGAAACCGACCTTCCGCAAAGCGACATCATCATGGTCCCGGGCGGGTTTTCCTATGGTGACTATCTGCGTTGTGGCGCCATGGCTGCAAAATCGCCGATCATGCGCGCAGTTGCTGACCGCGCCAAACAGGGTGTCACCATCCTTGGCGTTTGCAACGGCTTCCAGATACTGACCGAAGCCGGTCTTCTGCCGGGCGCGCTGATGCGCAATGCCAGCCTGAAATTCATCTGCAAGAACACGCATCTGAAGATCGAAAACACCGATAACCGCTTCACCAACCTGTATTCCGCAGGTGACGTTGTCGATTATCCGGTTGCCCACCATGACGGCAACTATTTCGCAGACAGCAACACGCTTGACCGCCTTGAAGGCGAAGGTCGCGTGATCCTGCGTTATTGCGATGCCGATGGTGTTGTTGATCCGAAGACCAACCTCAATGGTTCGCAGCGTAACATTGCCGGTATCATCAACGAGGCGGGCAACGTTCTTGGCATGATGCCCCATCCGGAGAATGCGATTGATCCGCTGCATGGCGGCACCGATGGTCGCAATCTGTTTAAAAGCATGGTGGAGGCCGTATCGTGAGCGCGAACGATTTCAACAGCACCCCGATTACGCCGGAACTCGTCAAGGAACACGGCCTGAACGAGGAAGAGTACAAACTCGTTCTCGAAATTATGGGTCGCGAACCGAACATCAACGAACTGGGCATCTTCTCGGTTATGTGGTCTGAGCACTGCTCCTACAAATCGTCGAAGAAATGGCTCAAAACCCTTCCGACCAAGGCTGACTGGGTCATTCAGGGTCCGGGTGAAAACGCTGGCGTCATTGACATTGGCGATGGTCAGGCAGCCGTCTTCAAGATGGAAAGCCACAACCATCCGTCCTTTATCGAACCGTACCAGGGTGCAGCAACTGGTGTTGGTGGCATCATGCGTGACGTCTTCACCATGGGTGCACGTCCGGTTGCCAACCTGAACGCCCTTCGTTTTGGCGAGCCCGATCATCCGAAAACCCGCCACCTTCTGAGCGGTGTGGTCGAGGGTATCGGCGGTTATGGCAACTGCATGGGCGTTCCGACCATCGGTGGCGAAACCAACTTCCACGCATCTTACAACGGCAACATCCTGGTCAATGCTATGACCGTGGGTCTGGCCGATGCGGATAACATCTTCTATTCGGCGGCTGCGGGTATTGGTAACCCGGTTGTCTATGTCGGTTCGAAAACCGGCCGTGACGGTATCCATGGTGCGACCATGGCGTCTGCTGAATTCGATGATGACAGCGAAGAAAAGCGTCCTACCGTTCAGGTCGGTGACCCGTTCACCGAGAAGCTTCTGCTGGAAGCCTGCCTTGAACTGATGGCAACTGACATGATCGTTGCTATTCAGGATATGGGTGCTGCTGGCCTGACCTCGTCCTCGTTCGAAATGGCGTCCAAGGGCGGCGTTGGTGTTGAGCTGTGGCTTGATAAAGTTCCGATGCGCGAAGAAGGCATGACACCTTATGAGCTGATGCTTTCAGAGTCGCAGGAACGCATGCTGATGGTTCTGAAACCTGGTTGTGAAGATGCCGCAAAGGCAATCTTTGACAAGTGGGAACTCGACTTTGCCGTGATCGGTACCCTTACCGATACCAAGCGCATGGTTCTGAAATGGCATGGTGAAGTTGCTGGCGATCTGCCGATTGATCCGCTGGCCGAAGCATCGCCGGAATATGACCGTCCGTGGGAACCGACCCCGAAACAGGATCGCATCGATCCGAACAGCATTTCGACCAAGGTCAGCCATGTTGACGCGCTCAAAACCCTGATCGCATCGCCCGATCTCGCATCGCGTCGCTGGATTTGGGAACAGTATGACCACCTTGTCATGGGCAACACGATTGTCCGTCCGGGTGGTGATGCCGGTGTTGTCCGTGTCATGGGCACCAACAAGGGTATCGCTGCGACCACCGACTGCACCCCGCGTTACGTTCTTGCCGATCCGGTCGAAGGCGGCAAACAGGCTGTGGCCGAAGCATATCGTAACCTAGTTGCAACCGGTGCCAAGCCGCTTGCCATCACCGACAACATGAACTTCGGCAACCCGGAGCGTCCGCGCATCATGGGTCAGTTCGTTGGCGCATGTCAGGGTATTGGCGAAGCTTGTATCGCACTGGAATTCCCGGTCGTTTCGGGCAACGTGTCTCTTTACAACGAAACCAACGGCGTTGGCATCATGCCGACCCCGGCGATTGGTGGCGTTGGTGTGATTTCCGATCTTGGTCACCACGCAACGATTGGCATCAAACGCGATGACAGCGCGCTGATCATGCTGGGTGCTGCAACTGGTGAACTTGGTCAGTCGCTGTATCTCAAGACCATCGAAGGTCGCGAAGAAGGTGCACCGCCGCCGGTCGATCTGAATGCTGAAAAACGTACCGGTACGCTGGTCCGTGAGCTGATCGAGCTTGGTCTGGTCCGTACCTGCCACGATATCGCTGATGGCGGTCTTCTGGTCACTGTTGCCGAGATGTGCCTTGCGGGTAATATCGGTGCCGACCTGCACCTGCCGGAAGCTGGTAGCGAAGTCGCATGGCTGTTTGGCGAAGATCAGGGCCGTTACGTGATCGCGACCCGCGATCCGGACAAGGTTCTCAATGCCGCAAGCAGCTCGAACGTTGCTGCTGTCATCATCGGTCAGGCTGGTGGCAACGCTGTCAGCATCGATGGCGATGCCAAGGTAACGCTGGCTGAACTGCGTGAACTGAACGAAGGCTGGATGCCGTCCTTCATGGCAGAAGCCGTTCAGTAAGCAGACCTGATTTAGTTATCAAAACCCCGCCGGAGCAATCTGGCGGGGTTTTGTTTTATAGGCCTTCTGCCAATGTACGAAGCGCCTGTGCTGTTGCCTCATCGGCGGGCAGCAGCGTTTCAATCGCAAGCTCGGACAGGGTGACTTCGACAGGCGTTCCAAACACTGTGGTCGTACTGATGAAACGTAGCATCCCGGCATCAGTCTTTAGGACCAAGGGCACAATTAGGCTGTTGATCGCATCATCCCCGTTATCTTCGATCTCGGTCAATGGTTCCGGTGGGTGATATCGCTTTGCCTCATCAAAGAGCGCAATCAACTCCGGATCGGCAGTAACCTCAATCTGACGGCGCAAACGATCAAGCAAATGATCCCGCCACTGGGTGAAGTTTGCCACGCGCGATGCCAAGCCCATTGGATGCAGGCTTAGTCGCAACAGATTGATTGGTGGCTGTAACAGATCAGCATCAATCCCGCCTAACATCAGCGGCACAATGTTGTTCGCGGCCACCATGTTCCAATGCCGGTCCATAGCCAGTGCCGGATAAGGCTCGTGGGCGGACAAGATCTGATCCACCGCCGTGCGAATGGCAGATGCCCCCTCGCCCGCGAAATCATGTTCGGCATAGATCGGCGCAAACCCACCCGCAACCAAAAGCCCGTTGCGTTCACGAAGCGGCACATCAAGACATTCCGCCAGATGCAGGATCATGTCGCGACTGGGTTTGGATCGCCCGGTTTCAAGGAAACTGAGATGCCGGGTTGAGATATCCGCATCGCCCGCAAGATCAAGCTGGCTCAGCCTGCGTTGTTTGCGCCAGGCTTTCAGGGTGTTTCCAAACGAATCATGGGGCATGCCGGGTATCCTTTGGTGATGACAGCAAAAGCCTATCACCAAAGAAAACGATTAAACATTACCTCTGAGGTAATCGTATTCATTCCCTGATCGGGGCAAGGTCAGCGCATCACAACAACCCGAAAGGTTAGATCGATGTCTGCATCTTTGAGTGTGAAACTTCTGAAAACTGTTTTGATGGTTGATGCCGCAACCTGCCTTGGCTTTGGCATCTTGCTGACCGTTGCTGCAGAGCTTCTGGCAAGCTGGCTTGGTTTGCCCTCGGCCCTTTTGTTTTATGCGGGCGTGATCCTGTTTCCCTGTGCGGCATTGATGGCCATCACTGGCCGACAGGCCACCCCCAGTGCCGTGCTGGTTTGGCTGATCATTATTGGCAATCTTGGCTGGGTTGTTGTCAGCATTGGCATCCTGATGCTGACATCCATCGCGCCGACAATGCTTGGTTATGCTTTTGTGATTGTTCAGGCCATCGCGGTTTGCGGGCTTGCCGCGTTTGAACATCGCATGTTGGGCCAATCACAAACCATGGCCATCGCATGATTGGCAATCCTCAGACAAATAAAAAAGGCCGCAAAATATGCGGCCTTTTTTGTATGATTATTTAAAGCTGATCTTGGGGAACAGGCCCTTTTTCTTGGGCGCCTCGGCCGGACCGACCTGTTCATCAATCGCCGCTGCGATCTTTTCCGCAATTGCGCCATAGGCATTGGCATGCGCGCCATCAGGCTCGCTCTGAACAATCGGTTTGCCTTCATCGGCCCCCAGACGGATTTTAAGGTCCAGCGGGATTTCGCCAAGGAACGGCACACCCAGCTCATCAGCGGCCTTACGCGCACCGCCATGATCAAACACATGGTCCACATGACCGCATTCCGGGCATTTGTAATAGGACATGTTTTCGATCAGGCCAAAGACCGGCACGTTCACTTTACGGAACATGTTCAGGCCCTTTTTGGCATCCAGAAGCGCAATATCCTGCGGGGTGGAGACGATAACGGCCCCTGTAACCGGCACGCGCTGCGCCATGGAAAGCTGGATATCACCCGTGCCCGGCGGCATATCAACCACCAGCACATCAAGGTCACCCCAATCGGTATCACGCAGAAGCTGTTCAAGCGCGCCCATCGCCATCGGGCCGCGCCAGATCACCGGCTGATCTTCATCGATCATGAAGCCAATCGACATGATCCGCATGCCGAACGCTGATGGCGGAATCATTTTACCCTGATGCTCGGACGACGGGGTCGGCTTGGCATCGCGAAGCCCCATCATGCGCGGCAGACTCGGGCCATAAATATCCGCATCAAGAAGACCGACCTTAAGCCCCTTGGCCACCAGCGACAGGGCCAGGTTGACCGACGTTGTGGATTTACCAACACCACCTTTGCCCGATGCGACCGTTACGATGCTGCGTACGGTTGGCAGTTCAAGCGGTTTTTGCGTCCCGCCCTGCGGGCGTTGTCCGGGCTGCGGCGCACGTGCAGCCGCAGATTGTTGTGGGGCAGACTGACTTGCACCCTGTGGTCGTTCCGCCGTCAGAGCCACACGGGCTGTTGTGACCCCGTTCACAGATGCCACAGCCTTTTCAGCGGCTTGGCGCAGATCTTCGAGGGCGGCTCCGCGGCTTGGATCCACGGCGATCATCACATTCACGGCTTCGTTATTAATATCAATACCTTGCACCATGTCCTTGGCTGTGATTGATTTGCCATCGACCGGGTCGATTACGCTGTCGAGTGCGGCGATAATCTGTTCACGGTTGGGCGAAGTCATATTGCAGTCTCCAAATTTTGGCTTAAGTCCGTGATCACACAGAACTTGCAGGCGCGTAACATTGTTTTGCAAGGCAAGCTGTCATATAAGGCCTAAGGGCATGCTCCGTCCAACAAGATTTAGCGAGTTTGCTTTGGCCTGCAATCGGTTGCACCACCATTTGACGTATGACATTGCAGTCATGTCACTGGTGATTAAGGACTGATCGCCCGATAGTTTGGCCGGTTTAACCGGTCTTGATCGTGCGAAATGTCAATTCAGCCAGATCACGCCTGTGGCCTGTTAAAGGCCGGGGCCGAAATGGCATACTGGATCTTGTTGGACGGAGCATGCGTTGGGGGTAACGTCCCCGAGCTCGGTAAACAAAGATAAACACCGAACGGCAAGAAGAGGAAAACACTCGATGCCTTGGAATTCACAAGGGGGCGGCGGCCCCTGGGGTGGCGGCGGAAACAACGGCGGCGGTCAGAACCCGTGGGGACAGCGTCCTTCGGGTGGTGGCGGCGGTGGTGGAAACACGCCCCCTGATTTTGATGAAATGATTCGTAAAGGCCAGGAACGCCTGAAACGGCTGTTCCCCGGTGGTGGCGGTTACAAGGGCTTTGTCCTGATCGGTATCGCTGTGATCGGGTTGTGGCTTTTGACCGGCTTCTATCGTGTCCAGCCGGGCGAACAGGGTGTCACACTTCTGTTTGGCAAATGGGTTGGCACGACTGGTCCGGGTCTGAACTACTTCCTTCCGGCCCCGATTGGCGAGGTGATCAAACCGAACGTCGAACGGACCAACCAGATCGAAGTCGGCTATCGCGGTGCAGGCACCGTGACCTCGAACGGGTCACGTGACGTTCCGGAAGAAAGCCTGATGCTGACCGGTGACCAGAACATTATCGACATCGATTATGTTGTTCAGTGGCGTATCAGCGACGCTGGCGCATATCTGTTTAATGTCCGCGATCCGGAAAACACCATCAAGCTCGCATCTGAAAGTGCGATGCGTGAAGTGATCGGTAAAACCAACCTTGAAGAGGCCCTGACTGTTGGCCGTGTCCGGGTTGAAGAACAGACCCGCACCCTGCTTCAGGAAATCATGGATGGTTATGATTCCGGTATCTTCATTGCAGAAGTGAAGATGCAGAAGGTGGATCCGCCGCGTGACGTTATTGATGCGTTCAACGATGTGCAGCGTGCCCGTCAGGACCGTGATCGTTCCCAGAACGAAGCACTTGCATACCGCAACGACATTATCCCGCGCGCAAAGGGTGAAGCAGAACGTCAGGTTCTTCAGGCACGTGCTTACAAAGACCGTGTGACCAAGGAAGCAGAGGGTGAAGCAGAACGCTTCAACTCGATCTACAATTCCTTCCTGACGGCCAAAGACGTAACCACCCGTCGTCTGTATCTCGAAACGATGCAGGAAATCCTGAACAAGTCAGACAAGGTGATCATCGAGCGTAATGCCGAAGGTAACGGCGTTGTACCGTATCTGCCGCTGCCTGAAGTTCAGAAACGCGCGAATGCAGGAGGCAACAACTAATGGCAAGTCCTAAACTTATTGCCGCAGGCGTCGTCCTGGTTATTGCTGCTGTGGTTGGTTCGATGTGTGTCTTTACGGTTCGTCAGGACCAGCAGGCACTTGTTCTTCAGTTCGGTAATCCGGTTCATGCGGTTTCCGAGCCGGGTCTGCATTTCAAACTGCCGATCCAGAACGTGGAATATTACGAGCGTCGTATCCTTGAACTTGATCCGCCGGTTCAGCAGGTTCTTCTGTCTGACCAGAAGCGTGTCAATGTTGACAGCTTTGCGCGTTGGAGAATCACCGACCCGCTGACCTTCCGTCAGCGTGCGACCAACTCTGCCAACTTTGTACAGCTGTTTGGTCAGCGTCTGAACTCGGTTATCCGTGGTGAACTGGCACAGGCCCCGCTTGTGTCCATGCTTTCGGACAACCGTGCACAGATCATGGAAAAGATCCAGGCAACGCTTGTTGAGCCAGCCAAGGAATTCGGCGTTGAGCTGATTGATGTCCGTATCGGTCGTACCGACCTTCCGCAGGAAACTTCGCAGGCGGTGTATAACCGTATGCGATCTTCGCGTATTGCCGAAGCCGCACAGCTTCGCGCAGAGGGTGAAGAGCTCAAGGCGAAAATCCAGGCAGAAGCAGATCGCGAACGTATCGGCATCATCGCCGAAGCCAACCGTCAGGCAGAAGTCCTGCGCGGTGAAGGCGACGGTCAGCGTAACGTGATCCTGGGTAAAGCGTATGGCAAGGACGCGGAATTCTTTGAATTCTATCGTTCGCTAGAAGCCTACAAAACGGCGCTTTCGAACGGCTCGACCATGGTGCTTTCACCAGACAGCGAGTTTTTCCAGTA
Source organism: Thalassospira sp. (assembly GCA_965228275.1). GTDB lineage: Bacteria > Pseudomonadota > Alphaproteobacteria > Rhodospirillales > Thalassospiraceae > Thalassospira. Next base: position 816,061 of record OZ245802.1, read on the forward strand.
CTTTAATAAGTCTGGTCCGGCGACAAGCCGCTAGACAAAACATAAGGGCGACCGGCATATTAGTCAGGTCGCCCTTTTTGTTTTTATAATTATGTCTTGCTGACACAGCACGTACAGCAAGCACAAAGAAACGCCGGAACGTCCGCACCCATGAAGGAACTTGCTACAGCCATACTTCTGGCAATTGCGCTGGAAGGCATGTTTTATTCGCTGTTCCCGGGCGGCGCCAAAAGGGTGATGGAACTGGTTCAGGAAATCCCTGAGTCACAGTTGCGCATCGGAGGACTGGTTGCAGCCGTCGTCGCGATCGGTGCAATTTGGGCAGTCCGGGTCTGGCTTTAAGCCCCACAGCGCCCATTGGCTGGATCAGGCGCCACGATAATGTGCCGAAAATTCCATTTTTTTCCAAAGGGTCGCCCAATTTCTGACAAAGTCGGGGTTAATTTGGTTACTTAAGCGACGGGTGAAATACAGTCCCGCCGTGCGCTGCTAAAACAGAATTACAAATACCGTGAACGCGGCAACGAACAGGATCAGACACATGCTACAAGCATTATACAACCCGGTGCGGACGTCAGTTAGCGCAGCACTGGTGATTGTTCTCCTTGGCGTGACCAGTGTTTCGCAGATCGCGAATGCCCGCCCCGCTCCTGACAGTTTCGCAGACCTGGCAGAAAAGCTTCTGCCCAGCGTCGTGAATATCTCTACCAGCCAGATGGTCGCTGAACGTCAGGGACCAGATTTCCAGTTCCCTCCGGGTTCCCCGTTTGAAGACCTTTTCCGTGACTTCATGGATCGCAATGGCCAAGGCGGCCAAGGTGGCCAAGCTCCGCAAAAGCGCCGTGCAACGGCACTTGGTTCAGGCTTCATCATCTCGCCGGATGGCTACATTGTGACCAACAACCACGTGATTGATGGTGCCGATGAAATCACCGTGCGCCTTCATGATGGTGACACCCTTGAAGCCGAACTGATCGGCCGTGACCCGAAAACCGACGTCGCCCTTCTGAAAGTCGAGCCCAAAGAAGACCTGCCATTCGTCAAATGGGGGGATTCGGACAGTGCACGTATCGGTGACTGGGCGATGGCGATTGGTAACCCGTTTGGTCTTGGTGGCACAGTAACAGCCGGTATCATTTCCGCACGTAACCGCGACATCAACCAGGGTCCGTATGATGACTTCATCCAGACCGACGCGTCGATCAACCGGGGTAACTCTGGTGGTCCGCTGTTTAACCTTGAAGGCGACGTGATCGGCATTAATAGCGCGATCTATTCCCCGTCCGGTGGTTCAGTTGGTATAGGCTTTGCCATTCCGGCTGGCATCGCACAAAGCGTTGTTGATCAGCTGAAAGAATATGGCCGTACCCGTCGTGGCTGGCTTGGTGTTCACATCCAGACCGTGACCGAAGACATCGCTGACTCGGTCGGTCTTGATACCGCAACCGGTGCCATGGTTGCCGGTGTATCAGATGAAAGCCCGGCCAAGGCTGCTGGCATCAAACAGGGTGACGTCATCCTGAAATTTGATGGCAAGGACGTTGAAAGCATGCGTCGCCTGCCGCGTATCGTTGCAGAAACCAAAATCGGCAAGGATGTCGATGTTGAAATCTGGCGCGATGGCAAGAAGCAGACCGTTCAGGTCGAGCTTGGCGAACTTGAAGAAGAAGTCGTTGCCGCAAGTGCCGAACCGTCCGAAGGACAGGAAGCACCTGAAATCGCCGAAGCAGACATTACCGAACTTGGCATGAAGGTCGCCAATGTCGATGATGCGCTGCGTCAGCGTTACAACCTTGCCGAAGGCACCGAAGGCGTGATCGTGACCGAAGTTGCCGGTGACAGCTATGCTGCGGAAAAAGGTGTCCGTCCGGGCGACATCATCATCGAAGCGTCGCACAGCTCGGTCTCAAATGTTGAAGACGTCACCAATGCGGTCAAAGCCGCCCTTGATGACGACAAACGCACCATCCTGATGTTGATCGAAACATCAGCTGGCCCGCGTTACTTCGGCCTGACACTGGCTGCGGCTGAATAAGCCAACGGCTCTAGACACAAAAAAGGGCGGCCTGATCATCAGGCCGCCCTTTTTATTTGCGATGTTTCCCGATCAGGAAACGAAATCAGATTTGGCATAACCCTGCATATAAAGAAGGGCCGTCAGATCACCATGATTGATGCAAATGCGTGCCTGTTCCTGAACCGATGGTTTCGCGTGGAAAGCAACACCTGCCCCGGCGAGCGAGATCATCTGAAGATCATTGGCACCATCGCCAACCGCAATCGCATCATCAACTGTGATGCCCTGCTGGGCTGACAGGTTTTCAAGCGCATCGACCTTTGCCTGACGATCAAGAACCGGCTTTTTGACCTTGCCGGTCAGCTTGCCACCCTCTTCGATCAAAACGTTGGCCTGATCATAATCAAATCCAAGCTCGGCACGGACTGCACCGGTAAAGAAATCAAACCCGCCAGAAACGAGGGCTGCGAATGCGCCATTGGCCTTCATCGTCGCGACAAGGGTTTTGGCCCCACTGGTATATTCAATGGTTTTCCATGCTTCTTTAAGCATATCGGTCGACATGCCTTCCAGAAGGCTGACACGTTCATCAAGGGCTTCTTCGAAATCAAGTTCACCATTCATTGCGCGCGCAGTGATCGCAGCAACCCGGTCCTTAACACCGGCAAACTCGGCCAACTCGTCAAGGGTTTCGCCCGTCACCATTGTGCTGTCCATATCAGCAATCAGAAGCTTCTTGCGGCGCCTGGCTATTTTCTGGGTGACGGCATCAACCGACAGCTCCGCCTCGGCCAAGGTGGTGTCAGCAACATCAAGGGTAATGCCATCAAAGACAAGATCGCATGCTTCGCCTTCGGCCAGCCACACAACTTCACCCACCAAGGCACCGGCACCGGTCAGTGCGATCGATGCCTGATTGATGACAGCATCGGTCAGCTCATTCGAATTCGGGGCGGCAATCAGGGTCAGTACCAATTTCATGGTCTGCGGGCTCCTTGCGGGAAAAGGCATTAAACAGATTTGTCGTCTTTATCCGAGTTGCGCCCCCGTCTGACAAGAGAACTTTCGCACGAGCTGCCATGGTTACGGTTTTTTTGCCAATAGGCTCATGACCAAAGCCCTATGCCTTTGTCCATGAAGACAATAGACTGTCGGGCCATAAAGCAACCGAACCTGAAAGTGCCTTTATGTCGGCCATCACCGCCAACAGCTCCTTTGCCCCCGTCCTGATCGTTGCTGGCCCGACAGCCAGCGGCAAATCCGCACTTGCCCTTGATCTGGCCGATGCGTTTGACGGGGTGGTGATCAATGCCGACAGCATGCAGGTTTATGAAGAACTGCGCGTTCTTTCCGCCCGCCCCGATGAAAGCGAAACCGCGCGTGCACCACACCGTCTTTATGGTGTTCTTTCCGGGCGCGAAGCATGTTCGGCCGGGAAATGGCGGGAAATGGCGATGGCCGAGATTGCCGATTGCCACGCCAATGGCAAACTTCCGATCATCACGGGCGGCACGGGCATGTATCTTAACGCCCTGACCGAGGGGATCGCACCGATCCCCGATGTCCCCGCCCGGATTCGCGAAGATGTGACAACGGAGCTCGAAAATTTGGGTCATGAGGCGTTTTTTGCAAAGCTTAAACGCGATGATCCCGAAACGGCGGCTACATTGGATGGCACCAACACCCAAAGACTGATTCGCGCAGCCGAAGTTTTTGCCCATACCGGGCGTGGATTGACCAGTTGGCATCAGGAACCAGTCATCACCCCACCGGAAAATATGAAATTCAAGAAACTTTGTTACATGCCGCCGCGCGACATTCTTTATGACCGCTGCAATCGGCGTTTTGATCTGATGATTGAACAGGGTGCAATTGACGAGGTCCGCGATCTGATTGCGCTGGAATTGCCTGAAACGGCCCCGGTTATGAAGGCTGTGGGCGTTCGTGAGCTTGGCGCGTATCTGGCAGGCGAGATTGATCTTGATACGGCAAAAGAGAAATCACAACGCGAAACCAGACGCTATGCAAAGCGTCAATTAACGTGGTTTAGGCACCAAATGACCGACAAGGAAATCATCGACGCGAAATATTCGGAAAGTTTAGCTGCAAAAATGCGTCATGATGTTAACCAATTTCTGTTGACCACGCCAAAGTGAGGCGATAGGTTGGCGCTTCTCCCGCCGAAATGGCGGAAAACCGCCGTTTAGGCGGATTTTTCAACTCCAATTCGAGGATAATTGGATCATGTTTCAATCACGCGGTTATCACGCGACACGTTGTTGTCGCTAAGTAAAGAGGCTCGAAAATCATGGCAGAACGTATTTTAAGCGGTTCGGAAGTAGTGTTGCAGGCCCTTGCTGATCAGGGTGTGGAAGTCGTGTTCGGCTATCCCGGCGGCGCTGTCCTACCGCTATATGACGAGATATTTAAACAAAACCGGATTCGTCACGTTCTAGTGCGCCATGAACAGGCTGCTGTCCACGCTGCTGAAGGTTACGCCCGCTCGACCGGTAAGGTCGGCGTTGTGCTGGTGACCTCGGGACCGGGTGCGACAAACGCCGTTACGGGCCTTACCGACGCGTTGATGGATTCTATTCCAGTTGTTTGCCTGACGGGTCAGGTTCCGACTCACTTGATCGGGAATGATGCGTTCCAGGAAGCCGACACCACCGGCATTACCCGCCCGTGCACCAAGCATAACTATCTGGTGAAAAATCCGGACAAGCTTGCGCGCACAATGCACGAAGCTTTCCATGTCGCATCCAGCGGCCGTCCGGGTCCGGTTGTTATCGACCTTCCCAAGGATATTCTGGTTGGCAAGGCACCGTATCTGGAACCGGCACAGGTTCAGCACCGCACCTATAACCCGGTGGTCAAGGGCGAACGCAGCCAGATCGAAGAAGCCATGGAAATGCTGGCATCGGCCAAGAAGCCGATCCTGTATTGCGGCGGCGGTGTTATCAACTCCGGCACGCAGGCTTGCAAGCTTCTGACCGAGTTCACCCGCATGACCGGTGCGCCGATCACGCTGACCCTGATGGGTCTTGGCGCGTACCCGGCATCGGACAAACAGTATCTCGGCATGGTCGGGATGCACGGCACCTATGAATCGAACATGTCGATGCATGATTGCGACGTTATGGTCGCGATTGGTGCGCGCTTCGATGACCGTGTGACCGGCAACCTCGATTTCTTTGCGCCGAACTCGCAGAAAATCCAGATCGACATTGATCAGAGTTCGATCAACAAAAACGTTCCGGTCGATATCGGCATCGTTGGCGATGTTGGTCACGTTCTTGAAGACATGATCAAGATCTGGAAAGCCAAACAGTACAAGGTCGAAGCAGCAGCCCTTGATAGCTGGTGGAAAGAGATTGAAGGATGGCGTGGCAAGCACTGCCTGTCCTACAAACAGCCAACTGACGTTATCAAGCCGCAGCACGTTATCCGCCGTGTCCATGCGCTGACACGTGATCGCAAGACCTACATCACCACTGACGTTGGTCAGCACCAGATGTGGGCGGCCCAGCATTTCGGGTTCGAGCATCCTTATGAATGGATGACGTCCGGTGGTCTTGGCACCATGGGCTATGGCATGCCAGCAGCTCTTGGCGTTCAGGTTGCCCATCCGGATGCGACGGTTGTGTGCTTTACCGGTGATGCGTCGATCATGATGAACATTCAGGAATGCGCGACGATGACGCAGTATCGTCTGCCGATCAAAACCGTGATCCTGAATAACCGTTACATGGGCATGGTCCGCCAGTGGCAGCAGCTTCTGCACGGTTCGCGCTATTCCGAAAGCTATAGCGAAACCCTGCCCGACTTCGTCAAATTGTCCGAGGCCTTCGGCTTTACCGGCATGACCTGTGACAAACCGGCTGATCTTGATGATGCCATCAAGAAGATGCTCGAGATTGAAGGTCCGGTAATTCTTGATGTCGCCGTTGATGACAAGGAAAACTGCTATCCGATGATTCCGTCGGGCAAGCCGCATAACGAAATGCTGCTTGGGCAGGATACCGACGGCAATGAAGCCATCGATTCCGACGAAGGGATGGTTCTGGTCTGATCTGCACACCAAACTGTGCGATAAGATATCATCAAAACCATAATGAAAAGGCCGGCTCGGGCGGCACGCAGATGCCCCCGACCGAGCCCTAGCGGAGCGAAACCGTGAAAGAAACCGAAATTTCGAAACACACCATATCCGTTCTGGTGGACAACGAATCTGGCGTTCTGGCCCGTGTTATTGGCCTGTTTTCCGGCCGTGGCTACAACATTGAAAGCCTGACCGTTGCCGAAGTCGATGCCAACGCCCACCAGTCCCGTATCACTGTTGTTACCTCGGGTACTCCGATGGTGATTGAACAGATCAAGGCACAGCTGTCGCGCCTGGTCCCGGTTCACAAGGTCAGCGATTTGACCCTGGCTGGTCCAAGTGTCGAACGTGAACTTGCCTTGGTCAAAGTGATCGCAACGGGTGAAAAGCGTGTTGAATCCCTGCGTATTGCCGACATCTTCAAGGCGCGCGCAGTCGATGCGACCAACAATTCCTTCGTTTATGAAATCATCGGCAGCCCTGAAAAGATTGATGCCTTCATCAAATTGATGGAGCCGCTTGGGCTTTCGGAAATTTCGCGTACCGGTGTGGCTGCGATTTCACGCGGCACACTAACGATGTGAGTTTGCCCTGCCTGGTGATCCGCATCGGGCAAGGCATTGGGGTCTGTCCCCGAATTAATTATTACCATCCACCACGCATAAAAATCAGCGTGGTCCAACGTCCAGAGGTATCGAAAGATGCGTGTTTATTACGACCGCGATGCAGATGTTAATCTGATCAAAACCAAAAAAGTTGCCATCATCGGTTACGGTTCGCAGGGCCATGCCCATGCGCTGAACCTCCATGACTCCGGCGTTAAAGACGTTGTTGTCGGCCTTCGTGAAGGCTCCGCTTCGCGCAAGAAAGCTGAAAATGCTGGCCTGAAAACCATGACCCCGGCAGAAGCTGCTGCTTGGGCAGACGTTGTCATGATCCTGACCCCGGACGAACACCAGGCAGCGATCTATGCAAACGAACTGCGTGACAACCTCAAAGAAGGAGCAGCCCTTCTGTTCGCACACGGCCTGAACGTTCACTTCGGCCTGATCGAGCCGCGCGCTGATCTTGACGTCATGATGATCGCACCGAAGGGCCCGGGCCACACGGTTCGTTCCGAATACAAGCGTGGCGGCGGTGTTCCGTGCCTCGTTGCTATCGAACAGAACGCTTCTGGCAATGCGCTTGAAGTTGCACTGTCTTATGCATCGGCAATCGGTGGCGGCCGTTCGGGCGTTATCGAAACCACCTTCCGTGAAGAGTGCGAAACCGACCTGTTCGGCGAGCAGGCTGTTCTTTGTGGCGGTCTGACCCAGCTGATCAAATACGGCTTCGAAACCCTGACCGAAGCTGGTTATGCTCCGGAAATGGCATATTTCGAGTGCCTGCACGAAGTTAAACTGATCGTTGACCTGATGTATGAAGGCGGCATGGCCAACATGCGTTACTCGATCTCCAACACTGCTGAATACGGCGACTATGTCACCGGCCCGCGTGTGATCGATCCGTCTGTTAAAGACCGCATGAAAGAAGTTCTTGCTGACATTCAGGAAGGCAAATTCGTTCGTGACTTCGTTCAGGAAATGCATTGCGGCCAGCCGATGTTCAAGGCAACCCGTCGCCTGAATGCTGAACACCCGATCGAAGAAGTTGGCACCAAACTGCGCGCTATGATGCCGTGGATTGCTGCGAACCAGCTCGTCGACAAAGAAAAGAACTAAGCACAGCTTAGATCCTTCTTACGCAAACGGCCGTCCCGATGGGGCGGCCGTTTTGCTTTGGGGGTTTTGGGAATGGCTGCTTCTTATGCGCCGTGCTTCATCTGTCGTACCGGGAACCGCAATTCGGTCATGGCCCAAATGACGACACACAGGATCGACACCGCTGATCCAAGTGTTACCACAGCAGGCCATCCCCCCATGCCATAGGCCACAGCCGAGCTTGCCGACCCGCAAGCACCACCGAGGAAGTAACTTGCCATATAGCCCGTGGTCAGGCGGCTGCGTGCTTCGGGGTTCAGGCGATAAACTTCGCTTTGGTTGGAGATGTGCGCGCCCTGAATACCCAGATCAAGCAACACGACACCCACAGCAAAGGCCGTAAGCGACCATTGCCCCCAAAATAACAACACCCAGCTTGAAACCGTCGTCATCAGGAAACCACCGGTGCTAAGCCGTGCCCAGCCTTTATCGGCAAGCTTTCCGGCAATACGCGCGGCCAAAATGCCAATCGCACCGATCAGGCCATAAAGGCCAATCACGGCTTCGGACATGTCATATTGGCGCACGAGCATGAAGGCCATCGACGTCCAAAAAATGCCAAACACGGCATATTGCAGCCCACCAATCAGGCTTCGACGGCGCAGGACAGCTTCATCGCGAAACAGATGCAGGATTGATGCATAGAGCGCGCGATAGCTTGTATGGGATGTTGGCGGGATATGCGGAATTATGCGGTAACAGGTAATCGAATAAAACGCCATCAACACCGATGCGACGATAAAGACTGATCGCCAGCCCGCCAGTTCCGCCATGATGCCCGAGAATGTCCGGGCCAGAAGAATGCCCAGCAACAGGCCGCTCATCACCGCACCAACGGCTGAGCCGCGTTTGTCATCACTTGCAAGGTGGGCAGCCAATGGCACAAGGATCTGTGCCGTCACACAGGTAATTCCCACCGTGATGCTAAAGGCGACAAGCATCAGGAATGACGGTGCCAGTCCCATGGCAAGCAGGCCCAATGCCGTCAGGGCCGAGGTGATTGTCAGGAGCTTGCGCCGCTCGTGATGATCGCCAAGCGGGACGACCGCAATCAAGCCGGTCAGATAGCCAAGCTGTGCAACCGTTACCAAAAGCCCGGCACTGGTTTCGCTTAGCCCATATTCACGCGCCAGCAGCTCCAAAAGCGGCTGCACATAGTAAAGGCTTGCGACGGACAGGCCGCTTCCGACCGCCATAAAGGCCAGAAGTCCGCGCGTCAGGGTGGGCTTGGATTGCATGTGGGATGCACTTTCATCGATGGGTGACTTTCACAAGATACCCAGCAAATCAGCCACTTACAATGAAGTACCTGTCAGAAGCCCCAGCACAAATCTAACTTTCGATTTGTTCAATTTTTTTGTTTCGCTCATCTAGAACGAGAAACACAAAGGCAATTGCAGTGAAGATGAGCCAAATACAACCATATACCGGCCATTCACCCCACTCTCTCTGCGCTTTACCCAAATATGTTGCACCGCCGAGCATCACAGCAAATGGCATCCCCCCGCAGAACGCTATTTTTGAAACCACATAAATCGGTACCTGCAGGAACATTGCAGGTGGGCGGAGAGCTTCGCTGATCACGTGCCCCAAAAAACCCAGATAAATGAAAGCGATGAATGAAACGATCGGCTGATAGATGATCACAATGAGAATTAAGACAGCGGCGACACCGCACAAGCCCGATATCCATAAAACTGTAAAGAACTGAAAACCTTGTTTCTGTTCCATCTCTTGCTAACCTCAGAAAGAAAGTTATTCAAAAACAAATCATGTAAAATCGGCAAAACCAAAGTTTCGCTCCGGAAGCCCCATCTTCCAAACTTGTAACTAGATTTCAGTGTTAGATCTGTTTAATTCTGGCCTTTAAAACTTTAAACCAGATATGAGCATATCGGAATGTCGGACTATATTGATATCGCCCCCGAGGTCGCCGAAGCCCTTGCCGCTGGCAAGCCTGTTGTGGCCCTTGAATCAACCATCATTTCCCATGGCATGCCTTATCCGCAGAACCTTGAGACAGCGCAGGCTGTTGAGCAGGATGTGCGCGATAACGGTGCTGTTCCTGCCACCATCGCCGTAATTGGCGGTCGTTGCAAAATCGGCCTGTCGCCCGAAGAACTGGAATATTTCGCCAAGGGTTCGGACATCCTGAAACTGTCGCGCCGCGATATCCCCTATTGCATCGCCAAGAAGCGCGATGGCGCGACCACGGTTTCAGCTACCATGATCCTGGCTGAAAAGGCTGGTATCCGGGTCTTTGCCACGGGTGGCATTGGTGGTGTTCACCGCGATCTTGCCGGCAATTTCGATGTTTCTGCCGATCTGACCGAGCTTGGCAAAACCAGCGTTGCTGTTGTTTGTGCCGGAGCCAAGGCGATCCTTGATATCCCCAAAACGCTTGAGCATCTCGAAACGCTTGGCGTGCCGGTTATTGCTTATGGCACCGATGAATTCCCGGCATTCTATTCGGTTGAAAGCGGCCATAAAGCCCCGCTTCGCCTGGACAGCCCGGAAGACATGGCAGCGTTTCTGAAGTCCAAATGGGAATTTGGTCTTGATGGCGGTGTCGTGATTGGCAACCCGCCAGAAGCAGACAAGGCCCTTGCACGCGAAGCTATCGAAGGTGCGATTGATGACGCACTGGCAGAAGCCAAACAACAGAACGTTCTTGGTCGTGATGTCACGCCGTTCCTTTTGGCCCGTGTGACCAAACTGACCGAAGGCAAAAGCCTTGAAGCCAATATTGCGCTTGTGCGCAACAATGCGCGCCTTGGCGCAAAGATCGCGGCAGCAATGGCGGGTTAACCCCGGACCACATGCCCAAATCAAAAACAGGCTGGCAGTTATCTGCCAGCCTGTTTTGCGTTTCGCGCGACTAGCGCGACAAAATGCCTTTGCCTTCAAAGCCCCGCTTGATCTTGGTGTCGTCAATCGGGGTCTGCCATTGGGTGACACACGGGATGACCCCGGCCCAGACATCAAGATCATAATCCTCGTCATCATCAACCGGATCACCGGTTCTGACCTTGGCCGAAACCTCGGCGAGGTCAAAGCCAAGGAACATGGTAGCTTTGAGTTCCTGTTTGTTGGGCACGCGGATTTGTCCCCAGCGGCCCGGCTCAAGCTTTTCAACAAACAGGCGCGAATGTTCCATCTTGGCTTCTTCGTCTTCAACGATCTCGCCCTTGCCGTAAATCACGACCGAACGATAGTTGGCAGAATGATGGAAGGCAGAGCGTGCCATGACCAAACCATCAAGATGGGTGATGCACAGGCAGGCCTCGGCACCGTCGGCGATGGATGCCAATATCCGGTTTTTTGATGCACCGTGGATATAAATCCGCTCGCCAACACGCCAATGCGCTGTCGGGATCATGGCCGGGCGGCCATTCACCACCGTACCCACATGGCAAATCAGCGCATCATCAATGATGCCATGGACCAATTCGCGGTCATAGGATGCGCGTTTGGGGCCACGTACGACCTTGGTATGCGGGTGAACTTCATATTCACTGGATGACGTGCTCGGCGGATCAATCACTTCTGACATGGCGTGGCCTCATTTCTTATATTCTGGTGGTGGCGTTCGGGGAGGCTCATCATCGCCAAAATTGGACTTTTAAAAAGGTCCATTGTAATAAAATTGATAGAGCCAATTTAAACAGACATACCCCCGCCATGCCGCGCAGTGATTACAGTTGGATTTATCCAAGCCAGACCAATGATAGTGAGATGGGCGAAGCATCGACCGCCTATCGCCGTCTTTATCACGGTATTCGCACCGCTATTCTTGATGGCCGGCTTCGTCCCGGTGAACGGCTTCCGGCCAGTCGTGATCTGGCCAAATCGCTTGGTATCTCGCGCAATACGGTCGTGACCAGCTTTGATCTTTTAACGTCCGAGGGATATCTGGAAACCCGGATTGGTGCGGGAAGCTTCGTTGCCGGGTCCCTGCCCGACCGGGAAATGGAAGCCGAGCGTAAAGATAAATCTGAAACGAGCCAAACATCCAAGGAACGAGCACCAAGGCTTAGTCAAAGTGCCAAACGCATGCTGGCTTATCAACGGCGCTTTCCGCGTTTTCGCGTCGCTCGCCCGTTTAGCCCGGCAACCCCGGACCTTGATGGATTTCCATTTGATCTTTGGGCGCGTTTGCTGCGTCGGTCCTGGCGGGCACCGGATATTGATCTGACCATTCCTGATGATCCGCTTGGCCTTCCGCTTCTGCGCGATGAGATCGCCAAATGGCTGCGTCAATCGCGCGGGGTCAATTGCCATGCCGATCAGGTCATGATCGTTTCTGGCGCGCAGCAGGCATTGGATTTGGTCGCACGTGCGCTTGTGGATCCGGGCGATGTGATCGCGACCGAGGACCCGGGATATGAAGGCATCCGCGGTGTGTTGGCATCCAGTGGTGCGGTCGTGCATCCGATTGCGGTTGATCAGGACGGGCTTCGTGTTGACGGATTATCTGAAACGCCGACACCGGCGCGCATCATTGTCGCCACCCCGTCGCGTAACTATCCGCTGGGTACCACACTGTCACTCGCACGCCGTCTTGCCCTTTTGAACTGGGCTGAGGACCATGACGCCTGGATTGTCGAAGACGATTACGACAGTGATTATCGCTATGACGGGCCGCCCCTATCATCGCTTCAGGGGTTGGATACCAATAATCGGGTGATCTATGTCGGAACGTTTTCGCGCGTGATGTTTCCCGGTATCCGGCTTGGCTATCTTGTTCTGCCCCCGGCATTGATTTCAACATTCCGTGGCATTCGCGGCTTTGCCGATGGCGTACCCGCACCGACCACGCAGGCAGCATTGGGTGCATTTTTCGCCGAGGGACATTTTGGCAGCCACGTGCGCAAGATGCGCATGCGCTACGGCGAGAGGCGGGCGCATTTACTGGATATGATCAATCAATCGGCATCGGATCTTTTGGAAGTCATGCCATCGGATGGCGGATTGCATATTTGCGCGCGCCTGATTGCCGGGCATGACGATATTTTTGTGCAGGAAAAGATGATCGAAGCCCAACTCGATTGCCGGGCACTGTCATCCTATTACCATGATAAATCAGAAGAAAATCGCATTTCATATCCGCAAGGACTGGTTCTTGGTTTTGCTGCATGGAAAAAAAGTGAACTTTCTGAAAGTTTCGGTGAACTGATCGAGATCCTGAAACGTAATGCGTAATGTACCCCGAGCCAGAGAGAGCGCCACGACATCCCCTCTATACGCTGTCACAGTCGAGACGCTCTCTCCCCTCCGGCGACCAAATCTTCCAAAAACGTGCCCAAACAAGGTCAGGAAACCAGATGACTGAACGCCCGATTGCACTCATGTGGTTTCGAAATGATCTGAGGCTGTCTGATAACCCTGCCCTTCTCGCCGCAATCAAATGGGCCGATCAAAACGACGGCGTCGTCCTTCCGGTCTTCATCCTTGATCCGGTAATTTCTGCGCAGCTTGGCGGGGCCACCAAATGGTGGCTTGAGAAGAGCCTATGCGCGCTTGGTGAAAGCCTTTCAAAACTCGGCAATGGGAAGAACGGCATTCGCCTGTTTACCGGCGATGCTGGCCCGGTGCTTGAAAACATTGCTGATGCAACGCCGATCAAGGCCGTGTTCTGGAACCGGCTGTATGACAAGCCATCGACCGCGCGCGATACCGAAATCAAGGCAACGCTTCAGGATCACGGCCTGACATGTGAGAGCTTTAAGGCCAACCTACTGTTTGAGCCGTGGGAAGTCAAAACCGGTGGCGGCACAGATTTCAAGGTCTATAGCCCGTTCTGGCGCGCCTGCCAAAAATTCCCGCCCCCGCGCGAACCGATAAAGGCACCTGAAGGCATCAAACTGTTTGAAGGCGAAATAGGCGATGAAACCGATCTCGCGGCCTTTGATCTTGGTCCCAAGCCGTTTGACTGGGCCCGTGGATTTTCCGAGCGTTTCACGCCGGGCGAACAGGGTGCAAAGGATCAGCTGTTTGATTTTATCGATGAGCGGCTTGTCGATTACGCCGATATGCGTGATCGGCCAGATCATCGGGTGACGTCGGAACTTTCACCGCATCTGCGGTTCGGTGAAATCAGCCCCTATCAGGTCTGGCACACAGCAAACCATTTTGCCGATGCCAATCCGGGCAAGGGCAAGACCGCATCGAAATTCATTTCCGAACTGGGCTGGCGCGAATTCGCCCATCACATCCTGTTTCATGCCACCGATTTGCGGTCTGTGCCGCTTCAGGGCCAGTTCAAGCATTTCCCATGGTCAGATGCCCCAGAAGCCTTGACACGCTGGCAGAAGGGGCAAACAGGCTATCCGATTGTCGATGCCGGCATGCGCGAGCTTTGGCACACGGGCTATATGCATAACCGGGTGCGGATGATTGTTGGATCGATCCTGGTCAAACATCTTTTGATCCATTGGCGTGATGGGCTGGCATGGTTTGATGACACACTTGTCGATGCCTGCCCGGCCAATAATGCGTTTTCATGGCAATGGATTGGGGGCTGTGGTGCCGATGCCGCCCCCTATTTCCGGATTTTCAACCCGATCCTTCAGGGCGAGAAGTTCGATCCGCAGGGCGAATATGTTCGCCAATGGGTGCCAGAACTTCGCGACATGCCCGAACAATATATCCACAAACCGTGGGAGGCCTCCCCACTGATCCTGAAGGCCGCTGGGGTGACGTTAGGCAAGACCTACCCCGAACCCTTGATTGGACTGAAAGAAGGCCGTGAGCGGGCTCTAAGCGCCTATCAGGATATGAAACAGGCTGTAGCCTAAGCACAGCCTGTAATTCCCTATACTTACTTCCAGAAGGTTTTCTGCTCGGCGAACTGCTTGGTTGCCTCAGTTAGGCCCTCAAGCTTGTGGTCCGCGCGCGCGCCAAACCAGCCCGACACCAGACCAACCGCGATCATCCCGTCTTTGGTCAGCGACGGTGACAGCGCCAACAGGCGCGCTTCGGCCACGGCGGCATCTTGAAGCTGGCCCAGGATTTCCTGCATCGTTGTCAATTTGGAGCGGAACTTTTTGACCTTCTTGGCCGGATAAACCGCGCCAAAGAATTCCGTTCCGTAGCGCATCTGCTTGATATCAAGACGCAACGCATGAAGCTGCGGCACGCTAAGCGCCCCGACATCATCACCGCGTTTGAGAACGCGTTTATAAGCGCGGTCCAACAGTGGTTCGGCCATTTCGGTCACCGGAGCTGCCATCGCCTTCATCTGGGTCGCACTGGCGCCCGATGCCCAACGCGAATAGGTCGCCCAAGCGCCAAGGATGATCAGAAGCTGACCATATTCCGGCTGATCAAGCATGGTGCGCGCAGCCGTTAGTGCCTTGGCACGCTGCGTCTGTGCGGCCTTGCGCAGTTCAGCAACACCCGCATGATCGGGGAATCGCTCCTCGATCATGGGCAGGGTTTCACCAAGAAACACATCCCAGTCGCGCAGGCCATCAAGCCCCTTGCTGCACGTCTTTAACAAGCGACGCAGCAAAACGGCTTCGCCTGCTGGAAGGTTCTTTTTAAACAGGTTCAGCGCCACGCGCAGGCGACGCATACCAACCCGCATCTGATGGCAGCCTTCAACATCAAGGTCTTGTCGCACGCAGACTTCGTTACTGAGGATCATGCGAAGCCCCTGTGCAAGGACTGCACGAAACGCGGTTTCGGCTGACATATCAGATGTCAGCTCAACCGGCGCAGCGCGATAGGCCCCGGGACCCCTGCCAAGATAAAGATCACGCCCGCGCGATGCTTTTGTCCGCATGCTCAAAAGCAGCGGCACAGTGCGTTGCAGTTCAAGCGCCAAATCAAACAGAGCTGCCGGGTGGCCTTTTTTAAGTTCAAACTCCACTTCGGAAATCGGAACTTCTTTCTCGCCCGATCGAACGACGCCCTGATCAATGGCAAGCTCCATGATCGCATCGCGATAGGTCAGATCAACGGCACTTCGTTTCAAATCGCTTTCAAAGATACGGTCGATCTTCTTTTTCTTGGCGAATTTGTTCAGAAGCTTTTTGACGTCCTTGTCGGTAAAGAGATCAAGGTTCAGCGCACCATCTTCAAGCTCCACGGTCCATTCATGGCGCGATGGCAATGCTTCGCGAAGGCCATTGGATGTTTTGACGGTTTGCTCCCAGCCCTTGGTGCCCTTTTTACGCACGCGAATGGCAAGGCCCTTGGCGGCCAGCGAAAGCTTCGGGGTGTCGTGATAGATGGACACAAGGTGGGTCGTCATCAAACGACGACCTTCTTTGACTTCACGCAGGACCGGCGCGTTTTTTAAACGCGCAACATGCTTGGGATCGATGCGAAGTTTAAGTTCGATCTCGATCTGTTTCTCGGCCATCTATGTCCCCTAGGCGTCTTGTTTTTGTGGTGCGGATACCAACCAATTACCTGAAAACCTGATCCGAATATGCTGCAAGACAGCACTGCCGGAAAGGGTAGCGGAATGTAAAATTTCCGCAACAAAAGGCTGAAACGTCATTGAAATCAAGCTTTAAACGGGCAATGTCCGCTTTGCTCAAGCACCTGTTTTCATTTGAAAACGAATTGTTCAACCAGCGTTCATTTACCCCGGCCTGAAGCGATAAAATTGCTGATCATGGGCAATCACGCATTTGGCGATGATCACGCAATGCTACGCGATTCTACCGACGCACGATCAAAAATCCCCTTCCCCCGAACGGACAGCTTGCGCATTACCCGTCGGGCGTTAAAGTCACGGAACCAATGCCCGATTTGAGGATGAAGATGCGTCTGTCCACCCTGATCACCGCCATCAGCCTGAGCGCCACTTTGTTGATCAGTGGCTGCGCGAACAGGCCCGATATCTCCTATGAAGGCTGGAAAGCCCGGCAAACGCCGCCGCGCATGGGCTATACCCATAACGAGATCGTCAAAATCAATTTGAACTGGTCACGGATTGGTCCATTTTCGCGCTATGACACCTGGCTTCGATCCAACCTGTTTGGTGGTCAGATTGATGTTTACGGGGCGCAGACCTGTCTTGGAAAATTTGTCCGTAATGACGGCATGCTACCGGCCAATGGCTGGTGGGAAATTGTCTGCCCGGATGACAGCTATGCTGCGGGTAACTTCCGCCTGACCGAGCTTGGCAATATCAAGGGAACGGGTGCTGATATTAATGGCGAGCAAGTCAGCTTTGATCTACCGATCCCGAACTGACCTTTTGGATTTCAGAGGCCAGAAACAAAAAAACCCAGCCGTAAGGCTGGGTCTTTTTTGGCTACCGAAAGTGGTGCCCAGGGGCGGACTCGAACCACCGACACGCGGATTTTCAGTCCACTGCTCTACCAACTGAGCTACCTGGGCAAATCCGACTTTCCTCTCCGTCTCCGGAGTGTTCCCTGCGGAACGAGCGGGGTTATACAAACTCCTTTGGGGCTTGTCTAGCCTCAAATCGCATTTTTTTTGACAAACATGTTCGGACTAAAATTCTTCTTCATCTTCAAGGTCTTCGAGATACTCTGGCGGCTCACTTGCGGGAATTGCGTAGCTCTCATTCAACCATTTTCCAAGGTCAAGATCAGCACAGCGCTTGGAGCAGAACGGCTTGTATTTTTCCTCGGCCGGTTTGCCGCAAACCACGCAGTCGGAGCTGACTGTTTTCGTTGTCTTTTTTTCGGTCATTCTATTTCTTCTCCAACCGGTAGGCGTCTTCATCAAGGGTGGGGTCAACGACAATTTCCGGTGCAACCCCGAATTCTTTGCCCAGTATCTGGATGGCATCAGCGTGATCCGCAAGCCTTTTGGCCATGCGTGGTGCAACTGTCAGCCTCAACGCCCCCGCCAAGCCATTGCGTGCTTCGGCAATTGCCGCCCTCACAATCGCGTTCAGGGCCGACTGTTCGCTCATACGGACATGATCCGGCTTTGAAACGATTTGCGCGGCAAGCGATTCGCCTGCGCGCTGACGGCTGAATTCATAAAGACCCAACCGCGTAAAGCCACCGATCTGAACCGCACCATCAAGTTCCGCGCCAAAGGCCTGTTTGATGGCGTCATCAAACTTGTCCCGCCCGGCTTTTGATTTCATGCGCAGCGGGTCGATCACGACCAGACCACCAATATTGCGCAAGCGAATCTGATGGATGATCTCGGTCGCTGCCCGCAGGTTCAGATCAATCGCGCGTGCCTCTGCCTCGCGCCCGGCATCTGATCCACCGGCATTCACATCAATCGCGCAAAGTGCCGTTGCCTGATCAATGGCGATCCAGCCACCACCAACCAGATTAACGCGCGGGTTCAGTGCGTCGGACAGGGCTGCCTCCACGTCCTGATCATCAAACAGAAGCCATTTGCCCACGTGGCGCATCAGGTTGGTATCAGGACATCCGCGCGCCTTAAGTTCGCCACGAAGACGCACGAACTCGTCCGTGCCATCCACAATGCACTCCCCTCCCGCCATCAGGTGGCGTTCAATCATCTGATCAAGATCAGATTGCGCCTTACAAACCAACAATGGCTTGGTCGGGTTGGCAAGGGCGGCTTGTGCCTTTTGCCATTGGGATTTCAGAAGCCTGTATTCGCCCTCAATCGCGGGTGCATCCCATTCAAGGGCGATGCTTCGCAGCATCAAACCGTCATCATCTGTCTGAATGGATTTCAAAAGCGCTGCCAGTTCGGCGCGTTTGGCATCGTCCTTAAGCTTGCGCGGAAGTTCGATCACCCGACCACCTGGGCGCAGGATCATGCCCGCCCCTTCAATGGCGATCCGCCCGGTCAGTTTGACACCCTTGTCTTCAAAACCGAGACGGGAAATTTGCACCAGAACCCACTGCCCTTCATGGAGTGGGCGGGATGCACGATCAAGCGGCAGCATGCCATCAGATATGCCATCAAGGGCAACCATCGCAGCAGAGAGTTCAGGCATCACCTTGGTGACACGGCCAAGATGCACATCAAAGCGCGCCGGACCACCACGGTCAATCCAGACGCGGCTTAGGCATTCGTTGTCCTGATCGGGATTTTCAAGAAGGGCGACCCTGCGTTCAAGCGCAACGGCGTCAATCAGCAGGCGGTGTTTATGGGTTCCGCCACCTGACATCTTCAGACCTCTTTGGGTTGGTAGCCAAGACCACGTAGCAGGCCATCCACTTCGCACAGCGATAAGCCAACCACGTTGGAGTAGGAACCGGAAATCGCCTTCACAAAGGTCGCCGCATGGCCCTGAATGGCATATGCGCCAGCCTTGCCCTGCCATTCGTCATGCGACAGATAGCGGTTCAGGTCCTCGGTCCCAAGGGTTCTGAATTTGACCTGCGTTTCGATCACGCGCGACCGTTCGGTCCCATCAGGCGCAATCAGGCACATGCCGCCATATACGCGATGGCGACGACCAGACAGCAGGGTCAGGAATTTGCGGGCCTCGGCCACGTCTTCGGCTTTGCCAATTGCCCGGTTGCCACAGGCCACAACCGTGTCCGCAGCAAGCACAAAAGCCCCGCCATTGCTTTTGGCAACGGCACGGGCTTTTTCTTCGGCAAGGCGCAATGCCAGTCGGCGTGGACTTTCATCGCGCATTGGCGTTTCGTCGATATCAGCCGGGGCAACCTGATCTGGCACAATTCCGATCTGCGCAAGCAGCTCAAGACGGCGCGGCGATGCAGATGCCAGTATCAGTTTCGACAAGACGCGGCTCCCGGATATCGGTTCTCAAACCATGGGACAAGATGCACTATTCGCATCTGCCCTTAAAACAGCAAATGAGTCCTTGGGCGCAAAGGTAAACCGCACGCCAGACAAGGTCAATTTGCCGCTTTTGGTGGTTTCAGATTACTTGAAACGGAAGGTAATACGACCTTTGGTCAGGTCATAAGGGGTCATTTCGACGCTGACACGGTCACCAGCGAGAACGCGAATACGGTTCTTGCGCATTTTGCCCGAGGTGTGAGCAAGGATTTCGTGGTCATTGTCCAGCTTCACGCGAAACATCGCATTGGGCAGAAGTTCAACGACAGTGCCCTGAAACTCGATAACGTCTTCTTTAGCCATGTGTCTCGTAGCTTTCGTATTGCAATATCAAAATACCGGTGGGGCGCAAACTGCTCTGAACCGGGCAAAAGGTCAAGTCCTTTCACGCGGGGCTCACGGCGTCCCAGCACTGCATCAACGGCATGGCAGCCCCATTTTACAGCGCAAATCCAGCCATTCGGATGAAAAGACACGCTATTTGGCGCTGAAAACCTTGTCGCTTGGCGCATTGGGTGCCTATTGTTTGGCAAAACGCACAACAATTGCCGATCAGGAAGGCCTTAAATGTCTACCACCCGCCTGCCCCACATCCGTCTTGCCGAAATCCATGACGCACCCGCCATCCATGCCATGTTGCTTGGCATTGCCAAGGCAACAGGATGCGAAGACAAGTTCAAAAGCAGTCCTGATGACTTGGCCCGTGACGGGTTTGGTGCAAACCCTGCGTTTGAGGCATTGATTGCCATGGACGGTGAAACGCCGGTAGCCGTGTGCCTTTACTTCCCGAGCTATTCGACATTTCGCGGCAAGGCCGGGCTTTATATTCAGGACCTTTATGTCGCGCCAACTCATCGCGGCGGCGGGTTTGCCCGCCAGATGGTTGCAGCCGTGGCCAAACGTGCATTTGACACGGACAAAGCCTATATCCGGCTTTCGGTTGATGCAGAAAATCAGATCGGTCAGCGGTTCTATGAAAAACTTGGCATGTGCCACGCCGAAGATGAGAAGATTTTCGTACTGGACGGTGCCGCATTTGAAAGCCTTGCCCAGTCCTAAGGTCATTTTGGCCTAGACTTTGGGTGCAGGCCCCAGCGGAAAGCGTTCAAGGATGCGATTTTTGATCTGATCACGCACCTGACGGTAGGCTTCCAACCTGGCTTCGCGTGATCCTTCAATCATGGTCGCGTCAAAGGTATTCCAGAATTCGACATCACAGGCCATCGTGCGGGTCATTTCAACTGCGCGGTGCTGGGCTTCTGGTGACATGGTGATGATCAAATCAAAGAACCCATCTTCAAGCTGATCGAATGTCTTGGAGGTATAAGTCGAAATATCCAGCCCGATTTCATCCATCACGGCGATGGCAAAACCGTCTTCGTCGCCTGCGCGCACACCGCAACTTTCAACATAGATACGCGCTCCATGATAATGGCGCATCAATGCAGCCGCCATCACGGAACGAACGGCATTGTAGCTGCAGGCAAAAAGAACCGAGCCGGGAAGTTCTTCTGCCACCGTGCCTTAACCCCGAATGTGAAGGACACAAATCAGCGTAAACAGGCGACGCGCGGTATTTTCGTCAATCGTCACCTTGTCGGTCAGAAGTTCGCGAAGCTGTTCTGACCCTTCGTTATGAAGACCACGCCGTGCCATATCGATGGTTTCGATCTGGGCAGCACTCGCCTTCTTGATCGCGTCGTAATAGCTCTCGCAGATCATGAAATAATCTTTGACGATCCGGCGAAACGGCGACAGCGGAACCGGAATGGTTGTCAGATTTTCGCTGTCATCATCGCCGCGCACATCCATATAGATGCGGTTGTCTTCGATGCGCATATGCACAGAGTAAGGGCCTTCGAACCCGCCAGCAGGTTCGAAATGGTTTTCCTCAAGCAGGTCATAGATCGCGACCGCCTGTTCGTGTTCGACCTCAGGACGACGACGTATCGTGTACTTTTCGTCCAGATAGATACCGGCAATACATTGATTTGGTGCCATGGCTCTCTCCCTGCGGTCCCCTTACTCGCTGCACTGCAACAGCTTACATCTGGTTTGACCGGATCGCTACTGAAAGTCCATGTGCCTGCAAACCTTCGCTTTCGGCAAGTGCGATTGCGGCGGGTCCGATCTTGGCCAAGCTTTCAGGTGTGCACTTGATCAGCGATGAACGCTTGATGAAGTCCAGCACGCCCAGACCAGACGAGAACCGTGCAGAACGCGCGGTTGGCAGGACGTGGTTCGGCCCGGCGACATAATCGCCAATGGCTTCTGGCGTGTAACGACCAAGGAAAATCGCACCGGCATGATGAATTTCTTCTGCCAGTGCATCCGGGTCATCGACCGCCAGTTCAAGATGTTCCGGTGCGATCCGATCCACAAGGGCCGGAGCCTGCGACAGATTTTCGACCAAAACAATTGCACCAAAGTCGCGCCAGCTTGCCCCTGCGATTTCCGCACGCGGCAGGGTTTCCAGATGCTTATCAATGGCGTCCTGCACACGATCGGCAAATTCGGCATCATCGGTGATCAGGATTGATTGCGCGACAGGGTCATGTTCGGCCTGCGACAAAAGATCAGCTGCAACCCAGCTTGGATCGTTGCTGCCATCGGCAACCACGAGGATTTCCGACGGGCCAGCAATCATATCAATGCCAACCTGACCAAACACGCGGCGTTTGGCTGCGGCAACGAAGGCGTTGCCCGGACCAACGATCTTATCAACCGGCTTGATGGTTTCCGTGCCATAGGCAAGGGCTGCTACCGCCTGCGCACCGCCAATGCGGTAAATCTCGTCGACACCTGCGATACGGGCCGCGGCCAGAACCAGCGGGTTCATTTTATTGTCCGGGGTCGGAACCACCATGACAAGGCGCTCGACACCGGCAACCTTGGCCGGGATCGCATTCATCAGAACCGATGACGGATAGGATGCAAGACCACCGGGCACATAAAGGCCCGCTGCCGTTACCGGGCGCCAGCGCCAACCAAGTTCAACACCGGTCGCGTCCGTGTAGCGTTCATCGGCCGGCATCTGTTTGGCGTGATAAGACCCGATGCGTTCGGCTGCCAGCTCAAGCGACTTCAGAAGGTCGGCATCAATCTCGGCAATTGCCGCATCGACCTCTTCCTTGGTCACCACCATGCCCTTGGCATCGATGTTCAGGCGATCAAAGCGGTTGGTGTATTCGCAAACGGCTTCGTCGCCGCGCGCACGAACATCGGCGATGATATCGGCAACTGCTGCATCAACATCGGCATCCGATTCGCGCTTCATGCCCAGAAGCTTGACGAAATCTTCTTCAAAGCCTGCGTCAGTATTGGAAATCTTAAGCGGCATTGAGCACCTCGGAGAAACGGTCGATCCAGGGCTGAATATCGGTCGGGCGGGTTTTAAGCGCTGCGCGGTTAACGATCAGGCGCGACGTGACGTCTGCGACATGTTCAATCTCGCGCAGGCCATTGGCCTTAAGCGTATTGCCCGTGGAAACCAGATCAACGATGCGGCGGCACAGACCAAGGGTCGGTGCGAGTTCCATCGCGCCGTTCAGCTTGATGCATTCCGCCTGCACACCGCGTTTGGCAAAATGCGTGCGGGTAATGTTCGGATATTTGGTGGCAACGCGAACATGCGACCAGCGCGAAGGGTCATCGCCATCAATCATTTCTTCGGGTTCGGCAACCGCAATCCGGCAATGACCGATATTAAGATCCAGCGGCGCATAGATATCGGGATAATCAAATTCCATCAGGACATCATTGCCGCAAACACCGATATGGGCCGCGCCAAAGGCAACAAAGGTTGCGACGTCAAAGCTGCGCACACGAATGATATCGATATGCGGATGGTTGGTGGCAAATCGAAGGGCCCGGGATTTCGGATCATCAAAGGCTGCTTCGGGTTCGATCCCGGCGGATCGGACCAGGGGCATTACCTCGTCAAGAATGCGCCCCTTCGGCAGGGCCAGCACCAGCTTCTCGTCACTCATCAATCAATCGCCTTACGCGTTTTTCAGTTGTCCGGGGGCGTGGTATCAGGCCGGAACCCGGACACGTTCGATTTGCGCCCCACAGGAGCTCAGTTTTTCTTCAAGCCGCTCATAGCCGCGGTCAAGATGGTAGACACGGTTAATAACCGTCTCGCCCTCGGCTGCCAAGCCTGCAAGCACCATGGATACCGATGCACGAAGATCGGTTGCCATCACTTCGGCGCCTGAAAGCTTCGCACTGCCACGTACAATCGCCGAACGGCCATGCACGTTAACATCAGCGCCCATACGGCTGAGCTCCGGCACATGCATGAAGCGGTTTTCAAAAATGGTTTCCGTGATCATGGATGCGCCATTGGCCACCGACATCAGCGCCATGAACTGCGCCTGCATATCGGTCGGGAAGCCCGGATAGGGTTCGGTCATCACATCAACGCCCTTAAGCGTCGCGCGGTTACCACGGACCTTAAGGCCCTCTTCGGTTTCTTCGACTTCAACACCGGCTTCGCGCATCGCATCAACCAGGCTGTCGATCAGCTCCATGCGCGTACCCGTCAGCTCGATCTCACCACCGGTGATGGCGGCAGCAATCGCATAGGTGCCGGTTTCAATACGATCGGGCACAACCGAATATTCCGCACCATGCAGGCGTGGCTTTCCAGTTACTTTAAGCGTATCGGTACCAATGCCTTCGATCTCGGCCCCCATCGCAACAAGGCAATGCGCAAGATCGGAAACTTCCGGTTCACGGGCGGCATTGGCAATCGTGACAACACCATCGGCAAGTGATGCTGCCATCAGGGCATTTTCCGTTGCACCGACCGAGACCTGCGGGAACAGGATATGGCCGCCTTTAAGGCCTTCTGGTGCACGGGCTTCGATATAGCCTTCTGCCAGATGGATTTCTGCCCCCATGGCTTCCAGTGCCTTGAGATGCAGGTCAACCGGACGGTTACCAATCGCGCAACCACCGGGCAGCGACACGCGGGCGATGCCACAACGCGCGACAATCGGGCCTAGCACCAGAACCGATGCACGCATCTTGCGGACCAGATCATAAGGTGCCGTGGTGGACGTGATTTCCCTGGCGGTCATTTCCAGAACGCGGCCCGTATGCCCGCCATTGGGTGCATGCCCGTTCAGATGCAACGCCACACCGTGCTGAGCCAGAAGATTGGCCATCGATGTGATATCTGCCAGATGCGGCAGGTTCGAAAGGGTCAGCGTTTCATCTGTCAGCAGGGCTGCTGCCATCAGCGGCAGTGCCGCGTTTTTGGCACCGCCAATTGCAATTTTGCCCTGCAACCGGCGACCACCGGAAATCTTGATCTTATCCATTCAATCCTCTTTGTGCTGCGCGCAGTGGCACAGCAAACGCGTGTCTTGGCACATCCATGCCAGATATTGTTGCCAAGCCTTTATCACAGGCGCGGCAATGTGACACCTTTTTGGCCCATATATTTCCCTGCGCGATCCGCATAGGAGGTATCGCACTCGCTTTCGGCTTTCAGGAAAATAAACTGGCAGGCTCCTTCATTGGCGTAAATGCGTGCCGGAAGCGGTGTCGTGTTTGAAAATTCCAGCGTCACATGACCTTCCCACTCTGGCTCAAGCGGGGTGACATTGACGATAATGCCACAACGGGCATAGGTCGATTTGCCAAGACAGATCACCAGCGTGTCGCGCGGAATGCGGAAATATTCGACAGTGCGCGCTAGGGCAAAACTGTTGGGCGGGATCACGCAAACATCGGTCTGGCGATTGACGAACCCGTCATCGGAAAATTCCTTGGGATCGACAATGGCCGAGTCGACATTGGTGAAAATCTTGAACTCGTCGGCAACACGGGCGTCATAGCCATAAGAGCTGACACCATAGGAAATCACGCCATCACGTTTGAAACCGTCAACAAACGGCTCAATCATGCCTTTTTCCTGCGCCATCTGGCGTATCCAGTGATCCGGTCTTACCGACATTGTGCCACCCCTGTTGTTACGAAAACGACTTCACGTATTTGGCCCCTTCGGTTTTACCCGTGCGACGCCCATCAGATCAACCAAACGATACACATATGCTGACTTTCTAAGGGTTAGTGCGAGGTCGTCTGCAAGGCATACTTCGAACTACGTTCCCTTACGTCCGGCTATTCCTCGGACTTGGAGTCCTTCGCAGAATCGGAAGTCGTGCTTTTGCGCGATCTTTGCTGCTGCTTGCGCTTGGCCAGATTGGCGCGCAGCGCTTCGGCTTCACGTTGAAGACGCTCTTCATTCACGGCCGGTCGGATATCAGATTTCTTGGCTGTCATGGTCGATTGGGCTTTGTTGGTTCAAATACGGGTTCATTCCTTGGGCCTGTTATAAAACAGCAGGCGAAAAATTACAGCCGATCTTGACGAAAACAGGGCGAAAAGCCCCTAAGTGCGAACAATCGAAAAACTTCGTATAATTCAGGCTTGACCAATTACTGATACGTGGCCTATAACCCGCCCGCACCGCAAAGGGCATACGCTGCTGTAGCTCAGGGGTAGAGCACTCCCTTGGTAAGGGAGAGGCCGGGAGTTCAAATCTCCCCAGCAGCACCATTTGCCCATAGGTTAGCCTGATTATCGGGCTGCTGTAGCTCAGGGGTAGAGCACTCCCTTGGTAAGGGAGAGGCCGGGAGTTCAAATCTCCCCAGCAGCACCATTTCCCCATAGATGTTTATGCTTTACGATCGTGACAATAATGGCTCTCGACATGCCATTCCGGTTCATGTCAGTAGGCAATACTGCCGAAAGCAGCAACCATTACTGCGATCATAGATAGTGCAACAAGCACTGAAGCACTTCCCACTGCCCACCCATAGATCTCCGACGCTGCGGCACATAGAGCAATCAACAGACTTTTTCGCGCGTCAATTACAGCCGATGCAATCGCGCCAAACATCGTCCCTGACAGCATTGCCAGAACTGCAAAAGCACCAGAAAGCCCGGGTGAGCTTCCTTGGATAGCCGCGAAAAACACAAACGCAGTCAATCCAGCTACCAAAGCATCGTTTGACGCACCGACGAAACTTCCGCGTAAAAGTGCAAACGCCCCTAAAAACAGCATTGGCAGCACGATGCAACTCACGAAAGCCCAAGATGTTGGCATTCGGCCAAAATCGATGTATTCCGCACAAATCGAAATCAAAATGAGAGCCAAACCAATTAGTGAGGCAATCAAAATGAGCAGCATACCGCAATATGCGATAGATACTCCTTTGCGCACAAAATCTGTGGCCTTTCGGTTGTGAGCCTCATTTTCGGCTCCGACAGAAAGCGCAGCGGCGAAAAGCGCGCCGATCACTAAGCTTGGCATAGCAACAGCTGCAGCAAAGTAGCTCAAAACCATCAAACTAGAGAGGACAAGAGTTCTCGTACGCTTTTTGCCGAATCCTTTTGTCTTTTCCCCAAAAATACGGGCAACGATGATTGGACTCCCGACAGCAAAGAGCGAAATGCATAAAACTGGTGCTATCCCACCGCTTAAACCAAAGGGAACGACCACCATCAAGAGTGGCACAATTACAAGCGACAGTTTCGTCCAAAACAAATGTTTACCAGTTAGGAACCTTAAGATGGAATGCGGCAAAGACGAAACTCGGGCGATCCAAACACAAGCGCGCTTCAAGTAGCGATATCCGGTTGCAGTCTGATCCGCCCTAAATGCGAACAAACAAGGGGTAGATACCGCGAAATATAGCTTCGACCAAGTGCTCCATGCGCCTGACTTGACTAGCCAAAATCCCGTAATTCGCTCGATAATCTCGTCCTGCCCTAGGGTCGACTGCCCAACAGAAAGCAAAACCAAAGTTAAAGCGCAACAGACAAAAAGCCCGTTGGAAAAAACGCGCCACGCCAGCACAGCCCAGACAAATGAGATCAGGCACGAGAGCATTAACCAATTGACGTTATCCTCAGCTGCAGGATGTTCCAGAATGCCTTGGAAAAGTTTGTAAAACAACGCGCCTGAAAGCATGAGCCCGAGAAGGCAAAGAGCAAGGCTCTCCTTGCTAAGACGACAACGCCAAGGATAGCACCAAAACCCTAGAACAAGCGTCAACAAGCAGCTGGAAATCGCAATGGCTTTCGTATAGCCGAATGGGAAGTCGTTCGTTAACCTGAAGCCAAGCATATACGGTACACCGAGGCCGGAGATTAACAATCCAACCACCCAGATGACCGACAGCAGAGAAAAGCTTCCTGCGATCAAGTTTGGTACTGAGCATTTTTTGGAAGCGATACTCGAAACGAAGAGGGCTTTATGCTTTTCAAGCATTCCGAGCCTTTGCGATCAATCAAGTCCGGAATAGTTGTTTATTTTGCCAGAAACCGCAATGACAGGATTGTTGGATCAACGCCAAGTGTTTTGTGGCACAGCAAGGCCAAGATCATTGGATAGATAGCGACAATCGCACCAGCTACCCACACTGCTGGAACCAATCCACCAATCATCATAGCGACTGCACCGGCAATTGTCATAATGATAGCTGCAGAGCAAACCACTGTGCGCGCCACTTGGTGGTGCCCAGTCATGGTAAGCAAAGCAATCGCAGGCCCGGCAGCCGCGTAAATCAAGTATGCCACTAACATGACCCTGAGAAGTGGCACCGCTTCTACATATCCGTCACCAAAGAAGCTTAGTAGTTGCGGCGCGAAGGCAACGAAGCCACCACACACTGGCACCGCAACGATCATCGTAAACGCCGTCGCCCTAGCGACAAGAGCTTGCAACTCTGCCTGATTGTCCTTTGACATCGCCTGCGACAGGAATGGCGTAATTATCGACTGCACTGCGGTCAGTGCGAAAATCACCAACATTGCAAGCCTGATGACCGCGCTCATTTCACCGGCTTCAGCCGCTGAAAGCAATATACCAGCAAGAAGAATAGGTGCCTGGTTCAGCAATGCAGTTGCTGATTCCGACAATAATAAATTGATGCCGTGCGAAAGCCATTCTCGCAAATGATTGGTTCGCAGACTGAACGAGCCAGCCCAGTTCACCTTCCTGTCAAAAGTCACAAGAGAAATGCCAACCAACAAGGCGAAGGCAAGTGCAATACTATATGCCAGTCCCACGCCAAAGTTACCAATCCCCGGGATCAGCGCAAAATGGAACAGCAGGACTGCTCCCATAAAGGTTGCT
The DNA here is from genome assembly GCA_965228275.1 of Thalassospira sp. Classification (GTDB taxonomy): domain Bacteria; phylum Pseudomonadota; class Alphaproteobacteria; order Rhodospirillales; family Thalassospiraceae; genus Thalassospira. Next base: position 844,830 of record OZ245802.1, read on the forward strand.
GGTCGCACAACAGCTTCACCCACGACCGCACGCGAAACGTTTCCATCTGCTCTGATAATGTTTTGGAAGACCGCCAACATTGCCGCCAACGGCAATGAAACTGCTGCAGCGATTGATACAGCGGTGGGGAACCCTCTGAGATAGTGAAGTAAAAGGGCAAACATCACTGCAGCGATCACGGAGAGCACAAACGTCACCCCTATCGCTGCGCGCTTTATACCTCCCGACGCGGTCAGTTGACCCTCGGTCCGATATTTTGGCAAGAAGCGCACTATAGCTACGTCAAGCCCTAACGTCGTAACCTTTGCACCAATAACAACGACACCAAGGATAACACTGAAAAAGCCAAACAGCTCCTTACCGCCATAGCGCGAGATAAACACGCTGGCCAGAAACATCATGCCCGCCGAGAATGCATTGGCGAACAGCACGAATATCGCGGCAAATTTCAAATCAGCTTATCCGTAAAAGGATCGGTACCATTCAACGAAGTTGCCAATCCCGGTTTCGATAGAGGTCGCAGGTTTAAACCCGACAGCATCGGTCAGGGCTTCGACATCCGCATAGGTAGCCGGGACGTCTCCATCCTGCATCGGCAACATGTTCTTTTCTGCGGTCTTGCCCAGCGCCTTCTCGATGGTTTCAATCATGTACATCAGCTCAACCGGACTGTTATTCCCGATATTAAATACACTGTAAGGCGCGGAGCTGGTTGCAGGATCAGGTTTCGCCGAATTCCAGTCAGGATTTGGTGCCGCAACCGTTGAAATACAACGATACACGCCTTCGACAATATCGTCGATATAGGTGAAATCGCGACGCATTTTGCCTTGATTGAAAACATTGATCGGCTTGCCTTCAAGGATCGCCTTGGTGAACAGGAACAGCGCCATGTCCGGGCGGCCCCAGGGACCATAAACCGTAAAGAAACGAAGGCCCGTCGTCGGCAAGCGATAAAGATGGCTATAGGTATGTGCCATCAGTTCATTGGCCTTTTTCGACGCCGCGTAAAGACTGATCGGATGGTCGACATTGTGGTGCACAGAGAACGGCATTTCGGTGTTCATTCCATAGACCGAGCTGCTCGATGCATAAACCAAGTGCTTCACGCCATTGTGGCGGCACCCTTCGAGGATGTTCATGAACCCGACAAGGTTGGCGTCAACATAGGCATGCGGGTTTTCAATTGAATAACGCACGCCAGCCTGCGCAGCCAAGTTAACCACATAGGTCGGCTTTTCTGTCGCGAAGAGATCGGCAATACCCTCGCGATCTTCCAGGTCCATCTTGACAAACTTGTATCCCGGCTTGCCTTCGAGGCGCGCGAGACGTGCTTCTTTCAGATTGACGTCATAATAGTCATTGACGTTATCAAGCCCGATAACCGTCGATCCCTGTCCCAGTAGTTTGAGACAAAGATGCGATCCAATAAAACCGGCAGCACCAGTGACCAGCACCTTTTCATTGGCAGGGATAACAAAGTCGGGCATGTGCGTGTGAATTCCTGATTGAAATGCAATGGGCGTTCATCAATGTAACGCCGGAATTTGGCATTTCTGATACCAGCATGGATTGCAATACGCAAGCCACCAGCCGCGCCGATTTTACGCAAAAAGGCAACGCGAGACTCGCAACTCATATTCTGCTATCTTAAATACCAGTAAGGCGTGTTCTGTGAACTAGGAAAACAGACAAAGAAATGATCACTGCTGGTCAAACCATAGCTAACCCAAATAGCGGTGGCTTGGGCGTTATCCTGAATGTTCGGGAAATTGCACAAACCGCCGATGGGCGTGTTTTGGCCGAGTATGAAGCAGTCGAAGTTCAACACCAAACATCAAACGGCACTCCTGTTTCACCCTATTCTGTTGCGGGTCAAGGCTCGGACGCTGCGCGACCCCGGATTGTTGATCCGCGTACCCTGACCGAAGCACAAGCAGTTGCCGGTGGCATCAGCCGCGCAGAATACCGTGAAGCACGTGAGAACAACGAAGATAACGTGAACGCGGCAGGCGGTACGTCAGCGGGCAACAATTTGGATCCGGTTGAGCAGGCTGTTGTTAATCAGCTACGCGCCCGTGATTCTGCCGTGCGCCAGGAAGAAGAAGCCCACGCCGCCGCCGCTGGTCTATATGGTTCTGCTCCGCAATACACCTATCAGATCGGCCCTGATGGCAATGCTTACGCAATTGGCGGACATGTTGATGTCAGTGTTTCAATATCGGGCAGTGCTGCGGATCGAGATCGCGCCTTGGCAACGCTTCAAAACGCGGCACTTGCGCCCAACGCGCCGTCTGGTGCCGACATGGCGGCATTCCGTCAGGCGAGCATGCTGCGTGCAACCAGCAATGATGATGCAGGAATCTTTGATCCCAGCAAAGAATCCGTGACCAAAACCGCGTCAGGACAGAACGACGCGCAGCAACGTATCTCGATTGCCGTGTAGGTTGCCCCCTCGCGGAACCTCCTTAGACCTCTTATATACTATGCAACATGCGAGAAAAGTCTTACCCTTGCACGTAGATACCTATGCGATGGAATAGTTGCAGTTATCAGAAACTATCCTGCCGTTTGACAGGGCACCGGTTTTGTTGAATGCTGCGCTCGCGTCCGGGGGGACGCTTGGATTGACAAACTAATATCACGCGAAACCGTGTCTTGATTGCGGGGCGCGTTTCTGAAGCCAATCACCAGATGTTAGAGCTTCGGACAAGAACGGGTACGGCATAAAAATGAATATCCTGCTAGCAGACGACCACGACCTCGTCAGAGACGGGATCACTTCCTTCCTCAAACTCGCAGCGCCGGAAGTTGAAGTTGCACAGGCGAAAGACTTCGCAGAGGCACTTGCCGTGGTTGACGGGGAAACCCCGGTAGAACTGACCATCCTTGATCTGAACATGCCAGGTATGAACGGCCTGTCTGGTCTGACGGTCATGCGCCAGAAGCATCCGGAGATCCCGGTTGTCATCTTGTCAGGTTCAGTCAAGCGCAGCGATGTTTTGAATGCGCTGGAACATGGTGCGTCGGGTTATCTGCCCAAGACCCTCTCGGGCAAGTCGCTGATCAATGCGCTTCGCCTGATCCTGTCTGGTGAAAAATACATTCCGTCTGCATTGCTTGAAGATGACGGATCGCAAATCCGCCCGGGCGAGATTGATCTGGATGGTTTGGCACCGGATAACCCCCTTCGCCAGCTCACCAACCGTGAGCGCGAAGTACTGGGTCTTCTGACCAAAGGTCTTTCCAACAAGGAAATTGCCAAGCAGCTGACCGTTCGTGAAATCACCGTCAAAGTTCACCTGACCGGTATTTTCAAGAAACTTGGCGCAGCAAACCGTACACAGGCAGTGAAGATCGCTATGCAGTTGGGCTGGGAAGCCTGATTGGCAGCATCCCTGTACAGATACGACAAAGCCCGGCATTGCTGGGCTTTTTTGTTTTCAGCCACTCCAACCTTTACTACACGCAAACCTCAGTGAGTTCATCAAGGATCGCCAGCAGTTCCTTAAGGTTCAAAGGCTTCGACATCACCATCACGGGTGCATCTGCACCGTCATCGTCCTCGACAGGTCGATCTGCATCGCCCGGATGACCTGTCATAACGATCACTGGCAAGGACGGATTTCTTTCACGGAGTTCCTTTACCAATGAATTCCCGTCCATCTGTGGCATACGAATATCCGTGATCAGGATGTCGGGCTGGATGATACCGGCAATTGCCAAGGCATCTTCACCATTGCTTGCGGCCGACACATTAAAGCCCTGTGCTTCGAGATAGCCCGATATGATTTCCATCGCATCGATCTCATCATCAACCACCAAAACCCTGATCTTCTCACGTGCCTCTGCCGAAAGATGACAGTCTTCTGCCGCATCGGATGTTTGCTGGTCCCCAAGCATGGCAGGCGTATCCGTCACGTGAACATCTGCAATCGGCAGAGTTACTTCAAAGCACGCTCCGTCACCCTCGTTACGCACGTCTATCTTGCCCCCCATGGCCTCAACAATGCCAAAACTGACCGACAGGCCCAAACCAGTACCTTTGCCGACATCCTTGGTGGTAAAGAACGGGTGGAACAACAGATCAATCGCCGCTTCCGGCACACCACCGCCATTATCGTTCACTGCAAGCTTCAGGCATTTGTTTTTCGCATCAACCATCGCACTGATGCGGATCAGGCCACCGATGTTTCCGCTATCATCATAGTTTTCGTTGATCGCATCTCGTGCGTTGGTCAGCATATTGACCAGAACCTGTTCAAGCTGAACCTGGCGACCTGTGACAAAACACTTCTGCGCAGGCGGGACCACATCAATCATGATGCCCGACAGACGACAATCATGCTCGATCATGTCAACAGCGCGCTCGACCGCCCTCATCGCTTCAAACGGCTCGAAATCATCGTCATCCGGCCGACTGTAAATTTGCAGATGCTTAATGATCTCGGACATGCGTTCAGTCTGACCACTGATCAGTGACAAGCGTTCACGTTGAAAGGCCGGTTTAACCGCATCCAGATCATATTGAAGTGCGCAGGTATCTGCCGCCATGCGAATGACATTAAGCGGCTGGTTCATTTCATGGGCGACGGATGCCGCCATTTCGCCAAGGGTCGCAAGCTTTGAGGTCTGCACCAATTGACGTTCAATTTTTCGCTTCTCGGTCACGTCTTCGGCCAGCATCAGCATCGCGGGCATGCCTTCATGGGTGAAGGCAATGGCAGAGACTTCAAGTTCAACATTCTCGCCATCCGGGCGCTGACAGATGATGGTAAAATCAGCACGTCCACCATACCCGTTCTGATACCGTGCGATATATTCGCCAAGCGTCTCACGACTGGTTGGGTGAACCATCTCCATAAAGGATCGACCGACCAGCTCTGCTGTATCGCCGGCACCAAGGATCGAAAGGCCCTGTTGGTTGATATAGGCGATTTCCTCGCCGCTCAGGATCGAAATCAGCTCAGGCGCCAGCTCAACAAGCTTGCGGTATCGTTCTTCGCTTTCTTTAAGCGCGCGTTCGGAACGCGACCGCTCGATCGCATAACGGATGGATCGGCGAATGGTGCGGCCGTCCGGGAATTCCTTGGTCAGATAATCTTCAGCACCATGTTGAAGCGCCTCAAAGGCCAGCTCTTCGTCCTTGTGGCCTGTCAGAACCACGACCGGTGCCACATGGGCACAACTACGAATTCGGCTGATGGTTTCCACACCAGATGAATCCGGGAGTGTTAGATCAAGCAAGACAACATCAAACTTTGCCTCTGCCCCATCGCCATTCAAAACAGCCATGGCCGAGGTCAGATCACTGCGATGTTCGATATCAAAAAGTTCGCCGGTTTCTTCCAGAAGCGTTTTAACCAGAAACGCATCCCCCGGATTGTCTTCCACCAGAAGAATTCGAAACCGCTGTTCGGCCATGTTGTCTTTTCCAATCATCAACTCAATGGGCTTCCGGTCCGCAAAACGCGATAGAAACCCATTGATTCTGCATGTTTGTCAGATCGTTAGCAATCCTGAACGTCAATCAGAAGCCGTCCCTTGACCTGACCTTTCAGAATTTTCTCGCCCCACGGCAGAATATCACCAAGTGCGACCTTGGTTGTTGCGGCCGCAAGCTGATCTTTGGGAAGTTCATTTGCCAGTCGCTGCCAAGCCCTCACGCGCGTTTCATAAGGGCACATGACCGAATCAATCCCGATCAATTTCACACCGCGCAACAGGAACGGGATAACCGTCGCAGGCAAATCGGGTCCACCGGCCAATCCACAGGCAGAAACAACACCGTGATACTTCATTTCCGCCAACACATGGGCAAGCGTGGTGCTACCCACACTATCAATCGCACCAACCCACCGTTCGGTCAGAAGGGGTTTGCTTGTATCGGTCAACTCGTTGCGATCGACAATGCTCTGGGCGCCAAGATCACGCAGATAAGCGTGGGTTTCTTCACGGCCGGTTGATGCTGCCACGCGATAACCAAGGGATGCAAGGATCGAAACCGCAACCGATCCGACACCACCAGCAGCACCTGTAACAAGCACCTCGCCATCCTGATTAGGCGAAACACCCTGTTCTTCAAGCGCCATCACCGCCAACATGGATGTAAATCCGGCTGTTCCGATCGCCATGGCCTGCGCACTATCAAGCCCGTCTGGTAGTGGGACAAGCCAGTCGGCCTTCACCCGTGCCAATTGACCATATCCACCCCAATGTGCTTCGCCAACGCGCCAGCCGGTCAGGACGACTTCGTCGCCCATCTTGTAGCGATCATCGCTTGAAGAAACGACTTCGCCCGAGAAATCAACGCCCGGAACGTGCGGATAGGTCCGAACCAAACGCCCCAACCCATTCAGGATCATTCCATCCTTGTAGTTAAGCGTCGACCATTTGACCCGAACAAGGACTTCGCCGTCAGGCAAATCATCAATAGTCAGATTTTCAAAACTTGCGGAAATGGTTTTATCGTTCTGATTAAGCACCAGCGCGCGAAATGCTTCGCTCATGGATATCCTCCCGATCTATGTGTTTATGGATCAAGAGTATGGTGCACCGGCAAACAGGTCAAACCCGCCCTTGGTCGGAGCGCCCCTAGGCCGTCAGTTGACTGTGCCTGTACCGCTGGCGTCAATTCCGGTATCTGTGCCACCGAATACGAGGATGACAATCACGGCAACAATCAAAATACCGATATAAAGATATATGCGACGGGACGAAGCTTCTGTCCCCTCTTCACGCGGGACAACTTCATCCTGAACAGCCACAGGCAAACTGCGATAAGAAAGCCAGCCCAGGAACGGCACAATGATCAAATCATCAAGCCAGCCCAATCCCACCAACAGATCGGGCAACAAATCCACGGGACTGATCAGATAAACCACCCCGGCCAACAAGATCAGCTTGGATTTCAGGGCAACATCACTGCGCAACAATGTCCGCAACAGGTTTGGTACAATCATCCATGCCGATGCCTTGAACTGTGCCATGAGATGCTCCTGTCCTTGGGTTAAGGGGCCAGTGTTTCAAACACGTCATCAGCTGGCGCATGACCAAGAACATTGGCCTGATGCCACAGCGCATAAAACAGAAGATGCCAGCATGCCGCACCCTCGCGCTTGCCAGGCGTTGTGAACAGCTTTTCCACATGAGCCGGATCAGCAATCTCCATGATCCCGGCCTGCTTGGCAACCAGCGGACCAAGGCGTTTGCCTTGCCCGGCGATCCATTCCGCAACAGGCACGGTAAATCCGCGCTTCTTTGCGAAGGGTTGTGCCATCGGCAAACACCGATCAAGCCAACTGCGAAGCAGGAACTTGCCAACGCCTTTGCGAACCTTCAGGCGGTCTGGCAGGTGATACGCAAATTCAGCCACCGCGGGATCAAGGAACGGGGTTCGTCCCTCAAGCCCGTGGGCCATCAACATACGATCAAGCTTAAGCAACAGATCATTGGGCAACCAGTCCGAACAATCCACCGCCTGTGCCACCGCCAGCCGTGATCTTTTGCCACGGTTTTCACGGCTTTCTGATGCTGCAATCCCGTCGCGCCATCCTTCAAGAACGTCCGGGCGCAACACATCAATCTTATCAAACGTGCCCTTGGATCGCATCACACGACCACCAAGCAGCAATGGACGCATCACGGACCGATAACGGCCATAGCCACCAAACAGCTCATCCCCGCCTTCGCCAGACAGGACAACCTTGAAATCACGCGCGGCTTCTGCTGCCAATTTATAGGTCGGCAAAATCGCGTAATCTGCTGCGGGATCATCCATTTTGGCCGCCACCTGGGGCAGAAGCGTCCAGAAGTCACGTTCCGAGAACATGACTTCAACGTGATTGGCGTTGCATGCCTTGGCGACTTCGCGAGCAAGTTCGCGTTCATCATGAACGCTTGATGCCTCAAATGCTGCGGTATAGGCCGTGACCGGGCGCTCGTTCAGGCGATGCATCATACCAAGAAGGGACGCGCTATCGACACCACCTGACAGGAACATTGCGTAATCAACGTCTGATCGTTGGTGCAGGCGAACGGACTCTTCGAAAACCCGATCCCATTCATAAAGCGCACCATCAAGGTTGCTGCCAACAGCCCCCTTCTCACCCAGAACCTGACGTCTGCTGCGCTCGATGATCCGACCGTTTTTCAGAACAATGGTTTCACCGGGTTGCAAACGCTTGATTCCATCAAGGATCATGTCGCTTCCGGTTGTGAACTGCACCTGAAGCAGTTCGGCGCGCGCATCATCACGTACTTCGCGCCCGACCAATCCCGCGGCAACCAATGCCTGTGCTTCGGATGCAAAGGCAAAGAATTCCGGTGTTTCGACGTAATAGACCTGCTTGATACCAAACGGGTCCCGGCACAACACAACCTGATTTTCAATTACGTCATGGATAGCAAAGGCATACATGCCGCGCAGCTTATCAAAACCATCAATCCCGTCACGCGCATAAACGCGCAAAACTGTCTCGCTATCGGACTTGGTTTTAAAACCGTCTTCACCCAGATTTTTACGCAGTTCAAGATAGTTATAAATCTCGCCATTGGCGATCAGGGCACTGCCATTCTCGTGATAAAGTGGTTGATCACCGGTACTAAGATCGATGATCGCCAGACGGGTCTGTATGAAACCAACCGGCCCTTTGACATAGCGCCCATCGCCATCTGGTCCACGATGGCCCAAGGCATCACGCAGGCGATCAAGAATTTCAGGATCAAGGGTTTGCTTGTCCTTGGCGATGTATCCGGCAATTCCGCACATTAACGCGCAACCTCGTCAAAGAAAGCCTTATAGCGTGCAACCACAACGTCTTCGGTGAAATTTGCCTCAAACGCTGCGCGCCCATTTGCCGACAATGTGTCGGATACCGCCTTGTCGTCAAGAACCGCACGAAGATCAGATGCAAGGGCGCTCACATCTTCAAGCGGTGACAGCAATCCGCTTTCCCCCGCAGTGATAAGCTGAACCGGCCCCTGGCTTGCCTGTGCGACCACGGGTTTTCCATGCGCCCAAGCTTCAATCACCATATTACCAAGCGGTTCATGACGCGATGATGCACAAAACACATCGCAGGTCGCAAACAGATCGGCCACATCCCGGCGCCAACCAAGCAATCGGACACGATCAGCAACACCGCATTCGCCAGACAGCTTCAATAGATCGTCCTTGAGATCGCCCGCCCCGGCAATCCAAAGATAGGCGTTTGGCACTTCGGCCAGCGCCTTGATCAGGTTATCAAAACCCTTGTTCTCATGAAGACGGCCCAGTCCGAGGATCAGGGGCACGTCATTTGGCGTATTGAACTGTGCACGGTCAATCGCATTGCCCGGCGCTGCATCAACGAAATTGGGCAAATAGTGTGTGCGTTCGGTCGGCCAACCTTCACGGACAAGATAATCGCAGATGTCCTTGGTATTGCCGATCAAATGGTCGCAATCGCGAAAGTTCTTGAGCTTGTAATAGCCGCCAAGGCGCGCAACCTTGGTGAAATCACCAGATGGCGTCATCCGGCTCGCACGGTTCATCCAACTGAGAACAATTCGGGGTTTGTGTTTCTTGATCTGCTTGCGCAGGCCAAATGGTGTGCGAATGTCCAATCGTCCACCAAACGGCAATTCATCAAACGAAACACCATTTGCCGCCAAGACCGGATTGCGCCCTGCATTCGGGCGCACCACGCAATGCTGATCAACACCGGCACGCTGAAAGCCACAGGCAAGACGGACAAAGAATTCCTCTGCCCCGCCAAACGGACTACCGGCCATTGTTTGCAGCAGAAAGGTCATTGTGATTTCCCAAATTGAGCCGGTTTATTCATCGTCATACCGCGCTTTCAAATAGGAAATCATCGGGAACAGTGCGGCAAGCAGGGCAATCAGGAAGCCCATACCGCCTTCCTTGTATCCTTTGCGAGACACAAAACAACGCCAGAAGCGTGAAATAATGCGGCGAAAGTTATGGGCAAACGATCCGATATTTCCGCTGGCACGCAGATCAGCGGCACGCGCACTTGAATAACTGTCAAGACGACGGATCATGTCCGAGATATTGCGATCCACGAAATGTACGAGCGCGCCTTCAAGCTTCGGCCCCTGCTTACCTGTCATTTTAATAGCTGGATGAACGCGCTGTTCACCCCATACCTTGTGACCCTTGCGGAAAAGTCGCCAGACAGCCGACGTGCCAAATGACGCCCCCCAACCATACCGGACCAAGCGTTTGCCGACATAGTTATCAACCGGGATAAGATAGCGATCAAATGCGCCACTATTGACAGCTGCACGGACAGAGCGCGCGAGCTCTTCATTCACATGTTCATCTGCATCAAGCTCAAAGATCCAGTCGCCAGTGGCTTCTTCGATCCCTTTGTTGCGACGATGACCTTCAATGTCCCAGTGACCGACAACCGTCTTGGCACCAAATTCCTTGGCGATTTCTTCTGTGCGGTCCGTGCATTTGTCACAAACGACAACGATCTCGTCAGCAAAGCCGACTTTCTCAAGACAGGCAGCCAAACGCTTTTCTTCGTTATGTGCACAAAGCACGACCGAGATACGGGGCATGTCAGCCATTAGCATGTTCCTGCAAACGATGTTCTGTCACCAGCCTGGTCGCAGCTTCAACAACCTTTGCGACCGGCAAGGTTTCCATCAAATTCTCTTTGGAAAAACGACTTTCTCGGTTTGCGATGATCTTGTCATAAGACCATTCGGTCCGAACAGCCCGTCCCCATTTCGCAAACGGACCATAATGTTCTTCGCGAGATGGTCCAAACAAACCAATCGTAGGCGCACCTGACGCAGCAGCCAAATGCATAAGTCCTGAGTCATTTCCAAGATAAAGGTCAGCCTTCTCAAGACACGCAGCCACCGTCAAAAGATTCTCAGTTCCAAAAATCTCAAAACGACGTTCTTCGGGAATTGATCGGATAACCTGTTCAGCCATGTCACGTTCGTTTGGCGCGCCAACTACCAGAATATTAGCCCCTTCAAGCACACCACCAACCGCTGTCAGGCTTTCAATAGCTTCAACAAAGCGCTCGGAATGCCACGTCTTACCGATCCAGTTTGACGTCGGACCGACAACCAGTAACGGCCTGTCGTCACTCGGCAATACTTGCTTCGCACGGTCGCGGCTTTGATCCTCAAGCCAAATCTTGGGATTGGGTGCTGGTACAACGTCGATCAACTGACCAAGCTGCTCAACCCGATGCACCCGATCATCATTCCCCGAAAGCACCACACGCTTCCAGCCCGGAAGGACATAGGCCGTCGCACTGCCGCGCAGATCGACGATAATATCCCACCATTTGAATGCAACGGACTTCCAGAGTTTCCACCAATGCATGCCGCGTTTTTGTTTGGGCATTTCGATGATGCGTTCAAGGTTCGGGACAGCGGCAAAGATTGGTGCCGCCACTGGGCCGCAGGCAACCGTCACACGAATGCCGGGATAGGTTTCGACATAATGGCGCAGGACCGATGTCGAGAGAACAGCATCACCCAGGCGGTTTGACGTAATGAACAGAAGGCGCACGGTTTAAAGTTTCTCCAGCTCGCCAGCAACATGGATCCATTCGCGGCGATCATTGCGCGCGGCTTCGGACTGGCTGGCAAAGAAGGAACGGTCGGTCAGGAGCTGGCTGGTGATATTGCCAAACGCTGCCTCGTCCGGAACGATATAGCCCGTTTTGCCATCTTCAACCCGGTTCTTGGCAATCCCGCCGTAGGACACAACCGGCGTTGCCGCACCAAGCGCATCGACAATCCACTGCCCTACGTAATCGGTGCCGTATTTACCGTGATGCAAGAATGCACGCGCATTGGCGACAGTGTCAGCCATGTCGGCCTCTGGTTTCGGGTGCAAAATACGTACACCCTTATCAATCGCGCCCCGCACCATATCGACGATGTCGCTTGAAACCTCGTCATTTTCGCCTGCCATCGCGGTGAACAGATCAAAGGCATAGACTTCAAGGATCGCCTTGGGGGACTTGGGCGCGACATAGGCTTCCCAGATGCGAATGATCTGCGCGATCCCCGTCGTGGTATTGGCAACCGTTACGGCCAGCTCGTCACGGGACTCAAACGCCCAGTGCATGTTCGATGCCATGGTAAAGGACGCCGTCGCACCCGGCTTAACCACAATCGGCTTTTTGGCAAGGTCGGCATCAAATCCATTGGCTTGCGCATCATCGGTAAAGATGACCTGCACCTTCTTTTCCTGAAGAACCAGGCGAATATCATCGGCATTAAGTTCTGCCGGATCGCCATCAAACCAAAGGGCAACGGTCGCACCAGTCGGCACCGACGCATGTTTGAGCAGGTTCGGATCACGCCAGACAATAACGATATTGACCGCATCGCCACCAAACGGCGGCAATTCGGCATCAAGTTGTCGCCAAGCTACACCGTGCATGTCCTTGTCGATCCCGCCATTGCGGCGCGCTTCGACCTTGTGACCACGTGCAACAAGGGCCTCGGCCAACGAGATAAAAGCACGTTGACAGGTTCCCAGCGGGCGGGCTTCACGATCCTTGGGATCAAAGCCGATAGACTGATCAAGCATCAAGATTTTCATAAGTTTGGTTCTATCTGTTCACAGGGATTTTATGAAGGGTTTTCTTGATCCTTGCCGTGGCCTTATACCCACAGACAGGTCTTGCGAAATTTGTGCGATTGCCCCACATTTCGCCCAAACAAATCCGATTTACCGGAGCCCATAAAAATGAGTGAGACTTTCTATGCCCTGCTGTCGGACCGCGCGGTTATCCGTGTTAGCGGTCCGGACCGCGTCAGCTTTTTGCAAGGGCTGGTATCAAACAATATCGAAACCATCACTGCCACCAAGTCCGGCTATGGTGCGCTTCTGACCCCACAGGGGAAATTCCTGTTTGATTTCTTTGTCTATCAACAAGACGAAGACAGCCTTCTGATCGAATGTGAACGCGGCGAAAATGGCGAACGTGCTGCAGAACTGTTCAAGAAACTGCGCATGTATAAACTGCGTGCCAAGGCCGAACTGAGTGATGTCAGCGACAGTTATGACGTGCTTACCGTGTTTGGCAAAGATGCACTTTCAAGCCTGTCGCTTGATGCGACGCCGGGCACGACTGCGCGCAATGCAGATGGTATCAAGGCCGTTGACCCACGCCTGAGCGATATGGGTGCACGTGTCCTTCTGCCGAAAAACGCATTGGCTGAAATGGCGGCCATCGGCGCGACCGAAAGCGATGCCGAGAGCTATCACAAGCTTCGCGTCACATTGGGCCTGCCCAATGGCAGTGAAGAACTTGAAATCGAAAAATCCATCCTGCTTGAAAACGGCTTTGAAGAGCTGGGCGGCGTTGATTTCAAAAAGGGCTGCTATATGGGCCAAGAACTGACCGCGCGTACCAAATACCGTGGCCTGGTCCGTAAACGCCTGCTGCCGATCAAAATCGATGGCAATGCACCTGCTGCTGGCACAGCCATCATGAATGGCGACAAGGAAGCAGGTATCATTCGTTCGGTTCATGGTGATGGTGGTCTTGCCCTGATCCGGCTTGAGCGCATCAGCGATGATGCGGAGCTTCTTGCCGACGGTGCAAAAATCACGGTTTCTGTTCCGGGCTGGGTACAGCTGCCTGAAAGTGCCGCCTGATATAGCCCCCGGCACAGATACAAGATTTCTCATCTTAACGGGTCCCGTTTTTCGGGGCCCGTTTTGCATTCAAGTCTGTTCGAGGGAAAAGTTACCCCTTATGTTAAGGGAAGGATGGAACAGGAAAACACAATGAAACTGCGCTTTGCCGCACGCTATTTGGCCTTTTTGGCATTTGCCTTTTGCGCATTGGCAGTATCAGCACCAAACGCGTTGGCCCAACAAAAGGCCCCGGAACTTAGCGACAAGCCCGTCTCGGACATGTCGATTGCCGAAGCCAACAAGGAACTGGCAACCATCACCCAGGCCTATAACCGCAAGGGTGAGCAGATCAAACAGATGACGCTGGGCACCTTGTTGCGGTTTTATTCCGGCAAAATCGTTCCGTGTGGCGCGTTGGTAACCAATGTCCGCGATTGCATCGACACACAATGGCCTGATCTTAAAAACTATCCGGGCCATTTTCTGGGACCGAACGAAACGCGCGCAGCCAAACCAACCATCGCGCAGGCCCGCATGACCGAAGAAAACTATTTCGACGCGGTTGAGCGGGTGAACATGTTGCTGCGTGCTGTGCGTTACGAAAGCACGCTGGCCCCTGAAATGCGTTATCGCGATCACCTGCATGAGGTCATCACCCATCTGACCGATCTGCAAGAAGCCGAATTTCGCAATGCTGCCCTCTATGAAAAGATCTTCAAGATTGGCGGCATCGTTCTGCTGCTTCTGGGCCTGTCGGTTGGTGGGATGCTGGTGATGAAACATCTGGCACAGCGCGCCGAAAACGGATCGCAAACCGGCAAAAAATAACGGCAGCAGGTTTCCTTGCTGCCGTCATAACGATGTTCGAAGGTGCCGCGATCAACGGCAACTTTTATTTTGGCGATTACTTGCTGTTCAGTGCTGCCTGCGCGGCTGCCAGACGGGCAATCGGCACGCGGTACGGCGAGCAGGATACGTAATCCAGTCCCTGTGCCTCGCAAAACGCGATAGACGCCGGATCGCCACCATGTTCACCACAGATCCCAAGTTTGATATCGCCACGCGTCGCACGGCCACGTTCTGCGGCAAGACCAACCAGCTCACCAACACCTTCCTGATCAAGTGACACGAACGGGTCACCTGCAAAGATGTCCTTGGCAATATAGGTATCAAGGAAGCGTGACGCGTCATCACGGGACAGCCCAAAGGTGGTCTGCGTCAAATCGTTGGTCCCGAAGCTGAAGAATTCGGCTTCTTCGGCGATTTCACCAGCACGAAGGGCTGCACGTGGCAACTCGATCATGGTGCCGACAAGGAAGTTCAGCTTGGCTGATTTTTCACCTTCGACGTCGGCTGCGACCTTAATGATCGCAGCTTTGAGGATTTCAAGTTCCTTCTTGCCCACGATCAACGGGATCATGATTTCCGGAATGACCGGATCGCCCCCATCTTTGGAAACCTCAATCGCGGCTTCAAAAATGGCGCGCGCCTGCATCTCGTAAATTTCGGGATAGCTGATGCCAAGACGGCAACCACGATGACCCAGCATCGGGTTTGCTTCCGCCAAGTCCAGCAAACGGCGTTTGACGATGGCTTCTGATACGCCGGCCGCATTTGCCACTTCGGCAATTTCGGCATCGCCATGTGGCAGGAATTCATGAAGCGGTGGATCGAGCAAACGGATCGTCACCGGAAGCCCCTTCATGATGCGAAACAGATCAATAAAGTCCTGACGCTGATAGGGCAGAAGTTTATCAAGTGCCGTACGACGACCCTGTTCGGTTTCCGCCAGGATCATTTCACGCATGGAAATGATACGTGCCGGGTCAAAGAACATATGTTCGGTACGGCAAAGGCCAATGCCCTCTGCGCCAAAGCCACGTGCGGTTTCCGCGTCATCGGGCGTTTCGGCGTTGGTGCGGACCTTAAGGCGGCGAACTTCGTCTGCCCATTCCATCAGCTGGGAGAAATCACCAGACAGATCAGGCTTAAGCGTTGCAACCTCGCCCAGCATGACTTCACCGGTGCTGCCATCAAGGGTGATGACATCGCCTTCTTTAAGCGTCACGCCACCGGAAATCATGGTTTTGTTGGCATAATCGATCTTGATTGCACCGGCACCACAAACGCAGGGCGTCCCCATGCCACGTGCCACAACGGCCGCGTGACTGGTCATTCCCCCGCGTGAGGTCAGGATACCTTCGGCTGCATGCATGCCGGCGATATCTTCCGGGCTGGTTTCGATACGCACCAGAATGACCTTGCGGCCCTTATTGGTTGCCCATTCTTCAGCTGCTTCGGCCGAAAAGACAATCTGACCGGACGCCGCACCCGGCGATGCCGGAAGCCCCATGCCAACCACCTTGCGCGCAGCATCGGGATCAAGGGTCGGGTGAAGAAGCTGATCAAGCTGTGCTGGGTTAACGCGCATGATCGCGTCTTCCTTGGAAATCACGCCGTCACGGCACATTTCAACCGCAATACGCAATGCCGCCTTGGCCGTACGTTTACCCGCACGGGTCTGAAGCATGTAAAGCTTGCCGGACTCAACGGTGAATTCCATGTCCTGCATGTCGCGGTAATGGGATTCAAGTTTGTCACGGATCTCACAAAGCTCGCCAAAGACCTTCGGCAGTGCTTCTTCCATCGAGGTCAGATCAGAACCGGATTCTTCACGTTCGATTTTGGTCAGCGGTGCCGGGGTACGGATACCCGCAACAACGTCTTCGCCCTGCGCGTTGATAAGGTATTCGCCGTAGAAACGGTCTTCGCCGGTCGACGGGTTGCGCGAGAAGCAAACACCCGTGGCACAATCATTGCCCATATTGCCAAAGACCATGGCTTGGACGTTGACTGCGGTGCCCCAGCTTGCCGGAATGTTGTGCAAACGGCGATACGTGTTGGCACGGGCATTCATCCAGCTGCCAAATACCGCACCAATCGCACCCCACAGCTGTTCGCGCGGGTCTTGCGGGAATGGGGCGTCCAGTTCGCTTTGGACTTTCTTTTTGAACTGGTCAACAACTTCGGCCCAGTCATCGGCACCCATTTCGGTATCAAGGGAATAGCCCTTGTCTTCCTTGTGAACCTCAAGGATTTCTTCGAAATGGTAGTGATCCACACCAAGGACCACATCGCCATACATTTGAATGAAGCGGCGGTAGCTGTCATAGGCAAAACGACGATCACCGGAAACAGATGCCAGACCTTCGACCGTTTCATCATTCAGGCCAAGGTTCAGAACCGTATCCATCATGCCAGGCATGGAGGCGCGTGCGCCAGATCGAACCGACACAAGAAGCGGGTCTTTGGCATCGCCAAATTTGCGACCAACAAGCTTCTCGATCGCGCCAAGGGCGGCTTCGACCTCGTCGTTGAGACCATCCGGGTAGGCACGGTCGTTGTCATAAAACGCCGTACAAACTTCGGTTGTAATGGTAAAGCCGGGCGGAACTGGAAGTCCGAGATTGCTCATCTCGGCAAGGTTAGCCCCCTTGCCGCCCAGAAGTTCACGCATATCCGAACGGCCTTCGGCGCTACCGCCACCGAAACCGTACACCCACTTGGTCATCTTGCCTTTTCCTCATCTGGTCAAGGCCCTCAAGGGCCTCCCCGGATGGGGAAAGCCCCGCAACCTTGACCTATTTATGACTCGATCTTTGAGAAGTCGGCAATGTCATGCAATGCAGTACGAATTTGCGCCAGCAATTTCAGCCGGTTGGCACGTTCGTCTGCCTTGTCACTATTTACCGTAACCTTTTCAAAGAATGCATCGACCGGCTCACGCAACCGCGCAAATTCGGTCATAGCCGCGGCATAATCCTCTTCGCGCAGAAGCGGCAAGGCCTTATGCCGGACATCAATGAGCGCCTCATACAGCTTGCGTTCTTCTTCCTCGCTCAGAAGAGATGCGGACACATCCGCGTCATAGGACGTGTTGTCCTTTTTCTCTTCGATGCGCAGAATGTTAGACGCGCGCTTGTAGCCAGCCATAAGGTTGACGCCGCTTTCACCCGAAACAAAATCGGAAAGCGCCTCAACACGGGCCAGCAGGCGGACAAGATCGTCCTCGCCATCCAGTGCAAACACAGCAGACACCAGATCATGGCGTACACCCTGTTCACGCAGATGGACTTTCAGGCGGTCAGCAAAGAAGGCCAGAAGGTCTTCAACCGCCTCGTCACGACGAATGTTTGCTGGGTACTGGGAAACAGCGAATGCAAATGCACGACGCAGCGGCAAACGCAGACCATTTTCCAGAACCAGACGGATGACACCCAGTGCCGCACGACGCAAAGCAAACGGATCTTTTGAACCCGTCGGCTTTTCATCAATCGCAAAGAACCCGGCAAGGGTATCAAGCTTCTCAGCCAGTGCCAGCGCAACTGAAACAGGGGCCGTCGGGCAAATGTCAGACGGACCTGCCGGTGCATAATGTTCGGCAATGGCATTGGCGACTTCCGGTGCTTCGCCGTCATTTTCGGCATAGTATTTACCCATCAGCCCCTGAAGTTCGGTGAATTCAAACACCATCTGCGACACCAGATCGGCTTTGCCGATTTCTGCTGCGCGGTCTGCCAGTTTGACATCGCAATTGGCGATATCAGCAGACAGTTCACGTGCAAGGCCGCGCAAACGCAATACGCGTTCGGCAAGCGAGCCAAGCTTGGCGTGGAAGACGATGTTTTCAAGTTTCGGCAGACGCGATTGCAGCGTCACTTTCCGATCCTGATCCCAGAAGAACTTTGCATCATGCAGACGTGCACGCAGAACGCGCTCGTTACCGGCAATGATTTTCGCATTGTTATCAGCGGTGATCATGTTCGAAACCGTGATGAAGCGCGCAGCAAGCTTGCCTGCCTTGTCTTCGACCACGAAATATTTCTGGTGTTCACGCATCGAGGTTTCCAGAACCTCGCGCGGGATATCCATGAACTGGTCATCGACCTTGCCCATGACCGGAACCGGCCATTCAACCAGACCACAGACTTCTTCAAAAAGACCGTTATCTTCCAGAAGGTCAAAGCCCTCGAACGCCGCCAGTTTCTTGGCACCATCAAGGATGACCTGCTTGCGCTCTTCACGGTCAATCATGACCTTGGCAGCGCGCAGTTTTTCCTTGTATTCGGTAGAGTTGGCAACGCTGAATTCAGCAGGCGCCAGGAAGCGATGACCAGACGTCGTGTTATTGGCGGTGACCGGACCATAGGTTACCGGGATAACATTGCCATCAAACAGGCAAAGGATACGGTCAAGCTGACGCACCCAACGGATTTTCTGATCGGCCCAGCGCATGGATTTTGGCCAAGGCAATTTGTTCATCGCGTCTTCGACGATGTCCTTGATCACCTCGGACGCAGCGCGGCCTTTCTGCTCGACAATTGCAAACAGGAAGACGCCCTTTGGCGTTTCGCGCTTTTCGCACTGCTCAAGCGTCACACCATTGCCGGTCAAGAAGCCATTGATCGCCTTTTCCGGCGCATCGGCACGCGGACCGCGGCGTTCTTCGCGCAGGTCCGGCTGTTTGTCGGGCAGACCATTGACAATAAGGGTCAATCGGCGCGGCGTGACATAGGCTTCAACAGCGTCAAAACCAAGATCAGCAGCCTTAAGACCGTCAGTGACCAGTTTGGTCAGATCTTCGCTTGCGCGGGCCTGCATACGGGCCGGGATTTCTTCGGAAAACAGTTCAAGAAGCAATTCGGCCATAACTTATGCCTCCTCATTCAGATGGCCACGCGACCGCAGCCACGCTTCGCAGCAGGATTTCGACATGTCACGAACACGGCCGATATAGGCCGCACGTTCGGTGACAGAAATCACGCCGCGCGCATCAAGGAGGTTAAAGATATGCGATGCTTTCATCGCCTGCTCATATGCCGGAAGGGCAAGGCCGCGTTCAATATTTACCGCGCACTCGGCCTGGGCATCCTTGAAGTGCTGGAACAGCATGTCGGTGTTCGCGACTTCAAAGTTATAGGTCGACTGTTCTTTTTCGTTCTGAAGGAACACGTCGCCATAGCTTACGCCATTGCCGTTGTAATCAAGATCGTAAACGTTCTCGACACCCTGAATGTACATCGCCAGACGTTCCAGACCATAGGTCAACTCGACCGGAACCGGGTTACATTCAAAACCGCCAACCTGCTGGAAATAGGTAAACTGGGTGACTTCCATACCATCAAGCCACACTTCCCAGCCAAGCCCCCAAGCGCCCAAAGTCGGGCTTTCCCAGTCATCCTCGACAAAGCGGATGTCATGGGCCATCGGGTCAATGCCCAGATGCTTGAGCGAGCCAAGATACAGTTCCTGCGAATTGGCCGGTGACGGCTTCATCAGGACCTGGAACTGGTAATAGTGCTGCAGACGGTTCGGGTTCTCGCCATAGCGACCATCGGTCGGGCGACGGGACGGCTGAACATAGGCTGCATTCCAGGTTTCCGGACCAAGCGCGCGCAAGGTTGTCGCGGTGTGGAAGGTACCGGCACCGACTTCCAAGTCATAAGGCTGCAGGATGACACACCCCTGTTCGGCCCAATAGCTTTGCAGTCGAAGAATGATTTCCTGGAATGAAGGGGGACGTTGCGACCCGTCGAGCGCCATGGCGCAAACTCTCTATTACTGTTTCTATAAATTTAAGGCGGCAAGCTACCGCCCTGCCCCCTTGCGGTCAAGAAGGCAAAAGCCCTGAGATGCGCTGAATTTGCAACCCTTGCATCCAGATGTCGCACTTATACTGCGTCGCAGCATTCTAGATGAACGATCAGGATCACTTTTCCAAGCGAAATTCCAAGGATTCCATCCAAAGTCGAATATGTGGCCATCCGATGGCAGTCGACTTTTAACTCCGGCTCACGGTCAGACCTTAGCTGTCACAGCGATGTGCCAGACCTTCGGCATGGTAGACACCGCAATTGGGGCATTTATTCATGTCCTGCGGCGCGGAACCGGACTGTTTTTTCTTTTGATGGCGGGTCTGCTTTGGCTGATCGTTGCTTGAGACCTGCTTTGCGCGATTAAACAGCTTGAAGCCCTGCCATACGACAACGATGACCAAGGCGGTAAAGATGATTTTCGAAAAGCTCAGCATGTCTGATCCCAAAGCACGATAGTTTCTGCGTTATTCGCAACGCCAAGTCGCCTTTATATTAAAATTCGGGCAATTTAGAAACCGGGCAATGGTAATGGATTGCGCAAAAGTTCATCGGTTTGCGGCAGATAAACACCGCTGGCATCATGCAAAACAAGCCCGCGGCGCATGGTAAGCGGTGACGCGACCCCTTTGCGGGCCGAAACAATCACGCGCAAAGGTGCGTCTGCATCGGCCTTGCTCCAGATCGGGTAAACCGTCATATCGCCTGCCCGTCCATGCAACAGACCAATGATCCGATCAAGATGATCGGCCCGGTGGACCAGGGTAATGCGCCCCTTTTGGCGTACCATTTTAAGGCAAAAGCCAATCCAGTCTTTCAGATCAGCACTGCCTTCCTGATGCGCGGTCGCCCGGCTTTCATTGGCGGGACGTGTTCCGCCCGCATAATAAGGCGGGTTTGAAATGACCTGATCAAAGCTTTCAGCGATCAGTGGAAGCCTTTTGTCATTGATATCGCCATGGATCGGCGTGACCCGCCCGACGAATTCGTTTTCGCGCACATTACGACAATAAAGCGCATAAAGATCGTCTTGCAGCTCAACCCCGGTGACCTTGGCATCAAGAAGACGCTTGGCAACACACAGCCCGGCCGATCCGACAGCGGCCCCGACATCAAGGATCTTTTCATCGCGGCGTGAATTGATGGAAACCGATGCGGCCAACAAAACGGCATCGACAGCTGCGCGATATCCATCAACCGGCTGCTTGAGCACGACCGACCCGCCAAGCAGATAATCGTGGCTGATCCGATCTTCGGGGAAGTCGGGCACATCAATCGTTGCAGCTGTGCTTGCCATCAAGTGTCCTTGAATACCGGGTTGGTCAGTTATTCGGATGCAAAGGCATCGTTGGAATCGGTTGCTGCGTTATGCGCATCCAGATCCCGTCTGGCAATATCAAGTATGTATTTCGCCCGACTTTCCATCTCGCCATCCACCATCAACCGCCGCGGCAATGCGCCAATAGATCCTTCGATGATGCTGGCATGGTAATCGAAGATATGGCTGATAATGCCCTCATCAGCCAGCACGGACTGGGCCCAGCTCAGTTCGATCGGATCATTGCTGCGGAAAAGTTCGATCATATGGCATTTCCCCGGTGTTATGGATGGAAGATGTGGTCTGTTTTGCCACCACAAAGCGATCTGAACACAATATTCTTAGTATAATGTAGGGGTTTGCAGGCGTGGTTTTCAAAAACCTGCCGGTAAAACCGCAATTTATCGTGATTTTCCTACGTGCTTTGGGCGCATTTGTCCACTTGACCACAATAGCTTGGCCTATCTATGTTGAGGCCGCCTGGTGTTATTTGCAAACTTCGCCCAATGCAGGCAGCGAAGATGCCATTACAGAAGTCGGAATACAGCGTGACCAATACCGCACCGCAGCCTAAGACTCAGCCGAGCCTTGATTCACTGATCAGCCTTGTTGATGCCGACATGAAGCGCGTCAATCAGGTGATCATCGATAACATGCACAGCGAAGTCGCCCTGATTCCGCAACTGGCAACCCATCTTGTCGCCGCAGGCGGCAAACGGATGCGCCCGATGCTGACACTGGCATCTGCCCAGCTTTGTGGCTATGGCGACGGTCCGAACGCTGTGGACCTTGCGGCTTGTGTTGAGTTCATCCACACCGCGACCCTTCTGCATGATGACGTGGTGGATGAAAGCCTGCTGCGCCGCGGCCAGGCATCTGCCAATGCACTGTTTGGCAACGAAGCCAGTGTTCTGGTCGGTGACTTCCTGTTTGCGCGCGCCTTTGTCGTGATGGTCAAAACCGGATCGCTTCGCGTTCTGGATATTCTGGCACAGGCATCTGCCGTCATTGCCGAGGGCGAAGTTCTTCAGCTTTCGACCGCCAATGACATGGGCACGACCGAGGATGCCTATCTTGAAGTGATCACGGCAAAGACCGCTGCCCTGTTTGGCGCGGCATCGCAAATCGGTGCAGTGATTTCCAATCGCTCGGCCGAGGATGAAGAAGCCCTTCGTCTTTATGGGATCTATCTTGGTACTGCCTTCCAGCTGATTGACGATGTGCTCGATTATTCGGCTCATCAGGCAACGCTTGGCAAAACCGTCGGTGATGACTTCCGCGATGGCAAGGTCACCCTTCCGGTCATCATTTCCTATGCCAAGGGCGACGAGGATGAAAAAGCATTTTGGCGTCGTTGCATGGAAGATCAGGAATTCGAAGACGGCGATCTTGATCGCGCACAGGCATTGATCCGCAAATATGATGCGCTTGATGCATCAATGGATCGTGCGCGTGAATATGGTCAGATGGCGATTGATACCCTGACCCGCTTTGACGATGGGGCGATCAAGGATGCCATGATCGAAGCTGTCGAGTTTTGCATCTCGCGCCCGTACTAAGGGCCATACCCGTATCGCATGCCGGGGTCGCGCCGGATTGTCGCAAAAATGTCTTGCGTCATCTGAGATAAACCATTATCACCCGGCTTCGCAGAATGACGGAGCGTAGCTCAGCCTGGTAGAGCACTGTCTTCGGGAGGCAGGGGTCGGAGGTTCGAATCCTCTCGCTCCGACCATCATTCAAAGGCCCTGAAATGAGCAATCGTTTCGGGGCCTTTTGCGTTTCAGACTTTGCCCCACATTGCGCCCCACCACTCAGCCTTGAGGTGATTTTTCCAGGCCACAAGCAACTACGTGCTGCGGGCAACCAAACTGGCAACTTTTTTCCACCAAAACATCCGGATTATGCTTGATCCGCGCGGAAAGAAGGGCTAAACCTCCGCCCACTGACGGAGCGTAGCTCAGCCTGGTAGAGCACTGTCTTCGGGAGGCAGGGGTCGGAGGTTCGAATCCTCTCGCTCCGACCATCAGTCGGGCGGTCTTTCATAGAAAGATCGCCCGTTTTCATTTCTGCTACCAAACATTCCCATCTGCCATCCCGTCAAAGCCGCGCAAGCCCCTTGGCAATTTGCCGCAACCGCGCGGCAACCGAACCGGTTTCGACCTCAAGCGCCGCAGCAACATCCTGCGCAAAGCGGTCTGTCTCAAGCGCCAGAGCATCCTTGGCCATCCCCTCTTGGCCGGCAAGTTGATGTCGCACCAAAAGCAGCTCAAACGCCCCCTGCCAGCCCCATGCACGGTTAAACTTGTGTGGACTATTTTGACCGGCCGCGACTATGTCTTGCCATACCTGATCATCAAATTCCGCGATGTCAGGCAGCGCCCCACGAATCAAAGGCATGATTTGCAGGACATGCAAATGGCTATGTTTGTCTGATAAAACACCCGCTCTAACATCCTGATCTGATAGAATATCACTCAGCGCACACGCATTGATTGCACCGCCCTGCTCAAGATGATGTTTGATCAGCCAAGTTGCCGCACGCTGTTTTGATCGATCACGCATGACATCAAGCAAATCATCAGCGTATCGAACA
The DNA here is from genome assembly GCA_965228275.1 of Thalassospira sp. GTDB lineage: Bacteria > Pseudomonadota > Alphaproteobacteria > Rhodospirillales > Thalassospiraceae > Thalassospira. The sequence continues at coordinate 869,030 of OZ245802.1, forward strand.
TCTCGGACAAACCGATCATGCACGTTCGCAAGACAACTGGTGGTCTTGCCATCCCACTGCGATATTGCATCTGCAAAGTCAGACACGGTCACTTTCCTTTGCTTTCGACCTTTGACGCAATTTGATCCTCGAACGTATAGGAGCCCGCATCGAATCCCCACACCAAAAGCAGGGGTATGAGCAGCAAAATACGCTAAACAACGAGGATCATGGCGCTTTTTCGCATAGTATTTTGACCTAAAAAGCGCGCAATGCAAATGCGCATTCCCGTGCGGAAATCCTGCTTTTGGGCTGCAATGCAAGTTATTTTTTGCGCAAGCGCGAAGATATTTTCTTGCGCAAATGGTGAAACAAACTTGCTCATACTTGCGAAATACGCTTATGCTTCGCCCTGCAACATAAAGATCGGGGAGAAAACCGCCCAATAATAAAAGCAAAAGGCGGTAGTCGGCCTCACGTGGTATTACCAATTTCGGACTTCTTAGGGAGGAAGACGAATGACTTTTTCTAAATTGCTTAAATCGGCAACTTGCGTCGCAGTTCTTGCCGCTGCTGCATTCACTGCAGCTCCGTCTGATGCGGACGCACAAGAGCGTGTTCGCTGGAAAATGGGCTCCACCTATCCGGGCAGCCTGACCCAGCTTGGCACCCTTGGTAAGCGCGTTGATGACAAGATCGACGAAGTTTCCGGTGGCAATATCAACATCAAGTTCTACGAGCCGGGTGCGCTTGTTCCGGCACTGGAAGTTTTCGATGCCGTTTCGACCGGCTCGATTGATGCTGCTTTCTCCACCCCGGGTTACTGGGCAGGTAAAGTTCCGGCATTGCAGCTGTTCGGTGCTGTTCCGTTCGGCCCGCAGGCTGGTGAATACCTTGCATGGGTCAAGTTTGGCGGCGGTCAGGAAATCTTTGACAAGCTTTATGCCGAACATGGCATCAAGTCGCTGTTCTGCGGCCTGATCGCACCGGAAGCATCTGGCTGGTTCTCCAAGGAAATCAACTCTGTTGAAGACCTTAAAGGCCTGAAAATGCGCTTCTTCGGTCTTGGCGCAAAGGTCATGGAAAAGCTTGGCGTTTCGACCCAGCTTCTTGCAGGCGGCGACATTTACCCGGCACTTGAGCTTGGTACCATTGACGCAACCGAATTCTCCATGCCGGCAATTGACCTGAAGCTCGGCTTCTATCAGGTCGCGAAATACTACTACTTCCCGGGTTGGCACCAGCAGTCCACCCTGTTCGATCTAATGATGAACAAGGAAAAGTGGGACGCTCTGGACAAAACCCAGCAGGCACAGATTGAAGCAGTTTGTAACGACAACCTTGCTTACGGTTTCGCTGAAGGTGAAGCAATCCAGTTCAACGCTCTGAAAGAACTTCAGGAAAAAGGCGTGAACATCAAGAAGTGGTCGCCGGAAATGCTGGCAACCATGAAAGGTGCTTGGGAAGAAGTCGCAGCTGAACTTTCGGCTGATGATGCCAACTTCAAAATGGCATATGAAAGCCTTCAGGAATTCCGGGCGAACTACAAGATCTGGAAAGACATCGGCTATCTCGATTAATCCAACAGGTCTGACAGACTGCTAAGGCAGTCATAAGAACAAGTCTCGGCAAGGCCGGGTGCCCAGTGCCCCGGCCTTGACCGCGAAGAAGAGACCCGGGAGACCTTCTATGGAAGCGCTACTAAAAGTTAGTGACGGTATCGACAATGTTGTTACCCGCGTTGGAAAGCTGGCTTCACTGCTTGCGATCCCGCTAATGATCGTCATCATGTATGACGTAATCCAACGTAAATTCGGTGGTCAGGGCTCCATCAAGTTGCAAGAACTTGAATGGCACCTGCATACCGGTCTGTTCATGCTGTGCTTTGGCTTCGCCTATATTCGCGATTCTCATGTGCGCATTGAACTTATTCGAGACACTCTTCGCCCGCGTACGCGCGCCATCGTCGAAATGATCGGCGGCATTGTCTGTGTTCTACCGTTTTGCGCTTTGGTGCTTTATTTCGGTTTTGATTTTGTTGCCAGATCGTTTGAAAGCAACGAAGTTTCCGCTGCGACGACGGGCCTGACCCATCGCTGGATTATCAAATCAACCATTCCCATCGGCTTTGGCCTTCTCGCCATGGCGGGGCTTTCGATCTTCCTGAAATGCTTCGTCTTTGTCTTTGGCCCGACCAACCTGCACAAGCGTGCGGGCTACTATGTCGGCACTCACCACGCAGACCTTGGCGACGCTGCCAAGCTCGACGACTAAGCCGAACGGGGATCAATCCAAATGGGTAACTTCTATATCGAAGACTGGTTTCCGCTGTTCATGTTTGCCTCGTTAGGCTTTCTTGTTTTCACCGGTCTACCAGTCGCATTTGTCATTTCAGGCATCGGGATCGCCTTTGGCTTCCTTGGCATGGCCTATGACGTTTTCTCCTTTATTGAATTCTTCAATATCGTTTCGCGTATCTGGGGCGGCATCTCCGAAAATATGGTGATGGTCGCTGTTCCCATGTTTATCTATATGGGGACCATGCTTGAAAAAAGTGGCGTTGCAGAAGACCTTCTGGAATGTCTCAACATGCTGCTGCGCAAGGTTCCGGGCGGCTTGGCCCTGTCTGTGACCCTGATGGGTACGATCATGGCAGCCACCACCGGCATCATCGGCGCATCTGTTGTGATGATGACCCTGCTTGCCCTGCCCGTCATGATGCGTCGTAACTATGACCCGTCACTTGCGACAGGGACCATTGCCGCATCGGGCACCTTGGGCATCCTGATCCCGCCATCGATCATGCTGGTTCTGATGTCCGACCTTCTGTCAGTATCGGTTGGTAATCTGTTCCTGGCGGCGATCATTCCGGGCCTGCTTCTGGCCAGCTTGTACACGATCTATATCTTTGTACGTTGCCAGATCAATCCGTCGCTGGCTCCACCGCTTCCAAGCGATGAGGCGGTCCATGGTACCGATCTTGCGAAAATGGTCATTCGCAGCTTCCTGCCGCCAGTCTTCCTGATTGTTCTGGTTCTGGGCTCGATCTTTGCCGGTTTCGCAACCCCGACCGAAGCCGCAGGTGTTGGTGCGGTTGGCGCGACCTTCCTAGCATTCGTTAAAGGTCGTCTGAAATGGCCGGTCTTGAAAGACGTTTGCGAACGTTCCGCTCTGACCGGTGCGATGCTGTTCTTCCTGTTTGCTGGTGCAACGGTCTTCTCTTACGTGTTCCGTTCGCTTGGCGGCGATGATCTTGTGATCGATCTGGTGGAAAGCGCGGGCCTTGGTTCCTGGGGCATTCTGCTTTTGCTGATGGTGATCGTCTTCATCCTTGGCTTCTTCTTTGACTGGGTTGAGATCACCCTGATTGTTCTGCCGATCTTTGCCCCGGTTATTGCCCAGCTTGATTTCGGCCATCACCTTGATATCGGTGGTCTTGAAGCAACCGAAGCACAGGTTCTGACCTGGTTTGCGGTCCTTGTTGCGGTCAACCTGCAAACAAGCTTCTTAACGCCACCCTTTGGCTTTGCCCTGTTCTACCTCAAAGGCGTGGCACCGAAATCGATCTCGATCCAGCAGATCTACAAAGGCATTATTCCCTTCGTGCTTCTGCAGGTTATCGGCCTGATCATGGTGATGTATTTCCCGGAATTGGCTCTTTGGATGCCAAACACGTTCCTCGAATAAGTCATACATACCCAATCAAAAAGGCGCTGTTTCACGACAGCGCCTTTTTTGTATCCGGGCACCAGTATCACCAACCCAAAACAAAACCGCCCAGATCAAGGATCGGGCGGTTTATGTGATTGCGCACCAATGACTGGCGTTACGCACTAGTTCAATCAGGTATGCATCGCCCGCTCACCCGGAAGCTGCAACATGCGGCCCATCAGGTAATCGACATCATCTGAGTCAAACTCAACACCAAGGTCGCCATACTGGGTCAGGACCCGTTCGATCATGCGGCGCGAATAACGTTCCTTGTCACGCTCTTCCCCGTCAAAGGAGGTTTCGCGGGCGACTTCAATGGCCGCACGGACACCCGGGAAGAAATGTTCCGGCAGGCCTGCCTTGTTATAGATCGCCTCAAGCCCGAAAGGCCCGCTATCGTGAATAAGGATACGGGTATTGATCAAAGACACTCCGGCACGCCGCGCCAAAGCCGCTTCAAAGAACGCCACGTCGCCCATGCAAAGCGCCCGCAGGATCAGGCCACTGGTCAGTCGGTTATTGGTATGCAGATGCTCAACAAGCAACTCAACATCACGTTCTTCAACACCGTCACCCAAAAGCCCGATCGTCGCACTTTCCTGCGACTGGGTCATGACAGCATTAACAATGCCTTCGGGGATGTGTCCACGCGAAATAAGCTGCGAACGCATGCGATCAGACACCAGTGTCACCAGACGTTCGGCAATCGTAATCGGCAAATGGTTGCGTTCGATCATTGGTTTCTGGATGCGTTCGTTGTCGCCAAAGTCACTTACGACTTTCTGAAGCGACACTTCGCTAATTTCAGCACCCTGGTTCGACATCAGATCAACCATCACGTCTTCGTGGCCAATATCGACAAGGGTCGCAGACACGACTTCGGACACATGGGCGCGCGATGCAATGGCACGCTGCTTTTCAACGCTATCGGCATTGTCACCAATGATGTCGACAAGGTCGTCGTCATTCAGAACTTCGGAAAATTCAAGAACCGGCAAGGCAACTTCATCAACGTCGCGCGCAAGGGTCGCTGCAACATCGTGAGGCACAAGCGGTGTTTGGGCCAGGTTCTTGGCAAGCGCCTTACGCACGCGGACTTCCGCGTCGCGGATCATCAGGCGAAAGATGTCTTCGGCAAGAACACGTTCACTGTCAGACAAGCCTTCTGTTGAAAACTCGCGACTGATCTTATCGGCTGTGTCCGCACGGTTCGACCCGGATGGGTCCTGAACCAGCTTACTCAGATCTTCTTTAGTGATACGTGGCAATAGATATCTCCTGGCACGCTTCTCTAATGGCTGCCAAACAACCAACCAAGATTATACTTTTGGCAGGAAATCGACAATCATAATTTCCTCAAATGGGACACAAGTTCCTGATTTTCAACCATCCTGATCATGGCATGACAAACTTAACTTCTGCCTAATCAAGATCGCCAGATCAAAGACCTTGATAAACCAGCCCATCCAAACCACACTTCTTTCAGTGTTACTTGGGTATCCGAATTGGCATATTCCACAGCGCGATAAAATCGCTGGGCGAGCGGTTAAATTGACTAAACTCAAATTGAACGAGCCACAGACGTGCTAAATATTCCCGACAGATTTTGGTTTGTGTGCCCGTCAAGTGCGATCAACAGTCGAAAATCCGATGCGTTGACCTGACGGTTACCCTGCATGCGTTAGACACAAGACACGTTATCCCGCAAACGGGATCACCTAAATGAGAGAGAGGCCCACTAATGACGTTCCCGCGTAAACTGGCTCTGGTTGCCAGCTCCCTGTTCATTCTGTCTGCCACCCCGTCGATTGCTGGCGATGCTGCAAATGGCGAAAAGCTGTTTAAACGCTGTGCGGCTTGCCACAGCCTTGATGAAGGCGTGAACAAGGTCGGACCGAGCTTGGCCGGTTCAGTTGGTCGTCAGTGCGGCACCGTTGAAGGCTACAAATATGGCGCAGGCTATAAGGCTGCTTGCGACAAGGGCTTTGTTGCCGACGAGGCATTCCTGACTGATTACCTCCAAGATCCGTCTGCAAAGCTGAGCGAGATCGCGGGCTCCAAGGAACGTTCGAAAATGGCGTTCAAACTGAAAAAAGACTCTGACATCGCAGACATCATCGAGTTCCTCAAAACCAAATAAGTCGTCCTGACATTTGGTAGACAAAACGGCTGGGGTTTATGCCCCGGCCGTTTTCGTTTTACGTGCTGGTATCTGATCGCAATGCCTCAGGCGGCTTGGCGGCGTCGGCCAAGTTCTTCGCCGACTGCGCGCATCTGTTCGACGACGGCAACATCATGTGTCGATGTGACTTCAAGTTCGCGGTCTTCATAGACATCGCGATCCGGATGCCTTGCCACCCATTCGCCCACTGCCACATCACGTAGTCGGATCAGCTGTTTGATCTGGGGCCGGAACAGGATCATCATCCCCGACACCCAACGATTAACCGGCCAGGATGGCTGCGCATGATCAATGATATAGCCATCAAGCATGGCAATCACGTCTTCAGCCTCATACCAGACTTCGCCGGTGACCCAGCGGTTGGTGGTAAACAGGCGTTGGCAAAAGCCAAACTCGTCCATTGAAAAGGCGACAAGATGCGATAGCGCATCGTTCGGACCTTCGGGATAATCAAATCCGTCAATCTGTTTGGGCTTGCAGCCATCAGGCATTCCGCGCGGGCGCATGAATGTATGGAAATGGCCATGTTCATCCCAATCCCGACGTTCTTCCTTGGGATGGGCATGATAATAGAATTGCGCGTGCGACTGTCGGTCATACACGTCGCCCTCGGGATAATGGGACCATTCATAAAACGTCCCTGACCCTTTGATCAGCTCACCAACGATGTTATCGCCCGTGGCCGTCAAAACCCGGTGGCATTCCATAACATCGCGCCCGGCTTCCAACATCTTTTCAAGTTGGCCCGTCGGGATAGAAGCCCAATCAATCGTAATTTCAGTCATACCAGCACCAGCATCTTTGCGATCCGCTCAAGAATTTCCGCAAAGGCAGAATAATCGGCATTCTGACCCAGGAGGCCAGTGAAACCCGTTCAACAGTTAGTGATTTCAACGTGGTTTGCAACCAAGATCATTCACGGGCGTCGGATTTCTGACATGCTGTCACGCAATATCAGTTGTCGCGCATGACCCGGAAACCGATCAGGATATGCTTAAGATGTTCCGGGCGGCCATGACGTGCGGCTGGGCGACAGACGCCACATCCGCGATCATCCCATGACCCGCCCTTTACGATGCGGTAGCCTGCCTGCGACGAAGTGGCTGTCCATTCAAACACCTGACCAACACCGTCCATCACACCATAGGGGCCCGCTTCGAACTGGCCAACCGGCATTGTGTCGAACGGCCCGCGATCACCGCTATTGAGCATTTCGGGCTTAAAGATATTGCCCCACGGATAGAAGGTGCCATCCGGGCCACGTACAGCCTTTTCCCAATGCAGTTCACTTGGCAGATGCCAGTTTTTACCGGTTTTGGCACTCAGCCATTGAACATATGCACTGGCATCCTGCCAGGACACCAGAACGACGGGATGATCACCGCGTCCGCGCGGCGGTTTGCCATTTGACCACAGGAACGGCTCGATAGTGTCGTAATTGTAAATCAGCCCCTGACGGTTCCATTCATCGCGGCTCAGCTCCGGGGTTGGATGGCCGGTATCTTCGATGAAAGCAGCATATTGGTCATTGGTAACCGGGGTCTTACCGATGTCATAGCCCAGCAAATGCACACGCCATTTTTCGCCTTCAATATCGTACCAACGATTGCGTCGGCTGATATCATGACCATAGACCTGCTCATCAATGTCATAGGCATATTGGCGTTCGACAGAGTCGGACCCCTGCCAGAACCAGCCGGACGGAACCGAAACCAGTTCGGGAACTTCCTGAGCCATGGCTTGCGAAAACGCACCGCCAGCCCCGAATGCGAGACACGCAACCGCGCAGATTTTGTGAATGGCTGCGATACTATCCCCGACTCTCATAAGCAAATCCGTCCTAGTGGGATCTCGTTCTCACGGTTTCTTTAACCGCTTCAAGCACCTTGGCTAATTTTGTTTCTTACCAATAACATGAGTAAAATTGACCGTTGTTTCAATCGGTTTGACGACATTATTCCCGAATTTGTGATGAAGCTCATCACCAAGCACCGCCACTTAAGGCTGCAAGGGGCCGGGGTTCCCACACGCCTCTCTCACAGAACAGTGAAACTATGTGACGCCAGCAGGCGGATTTTTTCGCTCATAGTGCGCTTACCGACGACCACACAGTTCGTGTCGGCCACAGTTTTACAGGACTTTTCAGAGAGGCAATAATGACCAAGAAATCCACGAGCTTTGCACAGAAGGCACTGATCCCGGCACTCGCAGTCGGCACGCTGGCGATGGCGGCCCCGATGGCGATGGCTGCCCCGCTTCCGGCCCCGACCGCCGAAGTTGCAAGCTGCGCACCGTGCAGCCCGTGTGCTGCGAACCCGTGTGCGGCAAACCCTTGCGCTGCCAATCCGTGTGCTGCCAAGAAAATCGTCAATCCTTGCAGCCCGTGCAGCCCATGTGCAGCAAATCCGTGTGCAGCAGCCAACCCGTGCGCTGCTAATCCTTGCGCGGCCAACCCGTGTGCCGCGAAATAAACGCCCTTAAGTCTCCCTCGGGCGTTCCCCAATGACAAAGGGGCGATGCACTGCATCGCCCCTTTGTTCGTTCATCAAGATCAGATCAGTATCAGTCGCGAACGACCATCACCGAACAATCTGCATGGCGAACAACACGTGCTGCGTTCGGACCAAGGAGATAATCCTTAAGCTCCGGACGATGCGCGCCAATCACGATCAGATCGCAATTGGTTTGCTTCGCCATTTTCAGGATGACTTCATAAACCGTTCCCTGGCCAACGATGTGCTGAACCTTGATGTCCGAAGGGATATGCTCGGACACGAAGGTGTGCAGGCGCTCGTTGTAGGCTTCAAGAACCTTGCTCTCATAGCCCTTTGGGAAGAACTGACCGACCATCGACATGCCGACCGTGGGAACCACGGTCAGAACATGCAGACGCGCGCCAAAGCTTTGCGCCTGTTTGATGGCTACCGGCACGGCCTTCTTCCAGGAAGACTCATGATCAAGGTCTACTGTAACCAGAATATCCTTATACATGCTCACTCTCCCTGTCAGGCTGCGGCAAGCGCATCTTCATTGCGCTTACGACGGCGTTGCAGAACAATGATCCCGCCCAAAAGCAGGAAGGCCGGAATGAAGAAGATTTCCTTCGGTTCACGATCGGCTTCGACCTTTACCGCGGTGATTTCAAAGTCGAAATCAAGACCGGCTTTTTCGGCTGGACCGGCAAAGACCAGATCATCAATATAGATGCGGCCATCTTCGTCACGAACGGCGATGCCTGCATTATAAAGACGATCTTCACCCGAACCCGCCGGACCAAGCGGCAACATCACGGACTTGGATACTTCCTCACCCTCGATATTCATGCCTTCGACATCCAGAAGGATGCTGGCATTTTCCGGCATCTTGGCAGCGTCTTCGATGATGGTTGTTGCCGGCAGGTTTTCATAAGGCGGCTCAATCAGATCAAGCCAGAAACCAGGACGGAACAGGGTGAATGCGATCAGAAGCAATGCCGCACTTTCCCACAGCTTCGAACGGGCAAAGAAATACCCCTGCGTTGCTGCGGCAAAGACCAGCATGGCTATTGTCGAAACAATGATCACGATCACCACATCCACCGGATGATCCAAACCGATCATCAGAAGCTGGGTGTTGAACAGGAACAGGAACGGCAGAACCGCTGTACGCATCGAATAGAAGAATGCGACCACACCGGTCTTCATCGGATCAGATCCCGAAACGGCGGCGGCCGCAAAGGATGCCAAACCAACCGGCGGGGTAACGTCGGCCATGATCCCGAAATAGAACACGAACAGATGCACCGCGATCAACGGTACAATCAGGCCATTTTCCGCACCAAGTTCGACAATCACCGGCGCCATCAGGCTCGATACCACGATATAGTTTGCCGTGGTCGGAAGACCCATGCCCAAGATCAAGCTGATGACCGCGGTAAAGATCAGGATCAGCATCAAGTTGCCGCCTGAAATCAACTCGACGAACTCAACCATCACCTGACCGATACCGGTCAGCGACACAGTACCGACGATGATACCGGCCGCCGCAGTTGCGACACCAATACCAATCATGTTGCGTGCACCGGTGGCAAAGCCATCGATCACATCAGCAAAGCCCAGTTTCAGGTCTGCGACCAGATTGTGCTGTTTGCGGAAGAAACCTTTGGCTGCGCGCTGGGTCAGCATGATGAAGATCATCAGAACCGTCGCCCAGAAGGCCGACAGACCCGGTGATTTCAGTTCGATCATCAGGAACCAGACAAGCACCACGACCGGCAGCAGGTAATGCAGACCGGCTTTGGCAGTTTCACCAAGGGCTGGCAACTCGACAACCGGCTGGTTCGGGTCATCCATTTCAAGGTCGGGATATTTTGCCGCGTAATACAGACCGGCAAGATAGATCACCGCACATTCAACAGCGACAACCCAGCCAACCGCATTCCCGAACAGCTGCTTCTGTAACAGGATGGCGTAATAAACCACACCTGACAGAACCACGAGTGACAGAACAAACAGAAGCGATCTGATCAGCGTCTGGCTCAGCGTCGAGGTCACGCGTTTCGGCAGACCTTTCATGTTCGCCTTAAGTGCTTCAAGGTGAACGATATAGATCAGCGCGATATAGGAAATGGTCGCTGGCAGGAAGGCATGCTTGATGACTTCCGGATACGGAATGCCAACATATTCCACCATCAGGAAGGCAGCAGCCCCCATGACCGGCGGCATGATCTGACCATTGACCGAGGATGCGACTTCAACTGCACCGGCCTTCTCGCCCGAGAAACCAACACGCTTCATAAGCGGAATGGTGAAGGTACCCGTCGTCACAACGTTTGCAATCGACGAGCCGGAAATAAGACCGGTCATTGCCGATGACAAAACAGCTGCCTTTGCCGGACCACCGCGCATGTGACCAAGCGCTGCAAACGCAACCTTGATGAAATAGTTGCCTGCACCGGCTTTATCGAGGAGCGAGCCGAACAGAACGAACAAGAAGACGAAGCTTGTCGATACGCCAAGGGCGATACCAAACACGCCTTCGGTCGTGATCCACTGATGCGACATCGCCTTGGAGAAGCTGGCCCCTGCCCATTGCAGAACTTCGGGCACCCAGGATGCATTCCCAAAGAACACATAGACGAGGAAGATCACCGCCACACACATAAGCGGCGGGCCAAGGGCACGGCGGGTTGCTTCAAGCAGCAGCACAAGACCGGCACCGGCAACGGCCAGATCCTGCGTAATCGGCAGGCCCGGACGACCGGCAAGATCGCGATAAAAGATGTAAATATATGCCGCACAAAATGCGGCAGCCGCGGCCAATATCCAATCAAGGATCGGGATATAGCTGCGCGGTGAATTCTTGAAGGCCGGATAGGCCAGAAACGCAAGAAATACAGCAAATGCCAAATGGATCGACCGTGCTTCGGTCGAGTTGAAAACACCAAAGCTGACAATATAAGGCAATGGCGAAGCCAGCCACAGCTGGAACAAGGACCAAGCCACCGCGACATAGAGCAGCACTTTCGCTGTCATGCCGGTTGGCTGGCGCGCGCCTGTATCATTTTCCGCGATCAGGTCTTGCAGATCCTGATCGGAAGCAGCCTGGTTCGCGTTGTTCACGTCGGTCATTACAAACTCCCGGTCTGAGCGAAGATTTCTGTCTGGAGGCCCAGAATCAAAAAATCTCCGTCGACACACACCCGGTCGCCCACGGAGCACATTGGTATCAATGTAAGATACCGTTTTAATTAAGTTTTTTGGTCGTACCCGTTGGGCGAAAGAAAGAAAAACGGAGGGCAGTTTCTGCCCTCCGTTCCAGACTGAATTACATCAGGCCTGCTTCTTTGTAGTACTTCGCAGCGCCGTCATGCAGCGGTGCAGACAGACCGTCCTTGACCATTTCTTCTTTGACCAGAACGGAGAATGCCGGATGCAGCTTTTTGAAGTCGTCGAAGTTTTCGAAGACAGCTTTGACAACGTTATAAACGATGTCTGCATCGGTTGCGGTCGAGGAAACGAAGGTCGCGCCAACACCGAAGGTTTTGACGTCGTCCGGGTTACCGCGATACATGCCACCCGGAATGGTCGCAACACGGTAGTACGGGTTGTCAGCAACCAGCTTGTCGATCGCATCACCAGCAACTTCAACCAGAACCGAATCACATGCAGTGGTCGCTTCCTGGATCGAACCGGACGGGTGACCAACGGTGTAGATCATCGCGTCGATTTTGTTGTCGCAAAGTGCCTGGGACTGTTCAGCCGGCTTCAGTTCGGACGCGAGGGAGAAATCATCAAGGGTCCAGCCTTTGGCTGCCATAACGATGTCCATGGTGTCGCGCTGACCGGAACCCGGGTTACCAATGTTCACGCGCTTGCCTTTGAGGTCGTCAAAGGTTTTGATGCCGGCATCAGCACGGGCAACAACGGTGAACGGCTCCGGATGGACGGAGAAGACAGCACGAAGGTCTTCGAACGGACCAACTTCTGAGAAGGCTTTTTCGCCATGCAGCGCGTAGTACTGAATGTCGGACTGAGCAACACCAAGATCCAGTTCGCCGGAACGAATGGTGTTGATGTTGTAGGACGAACCACCAGTGGATTCGACGGAGCAACGGATGCCGTGCTCTTTACGATCTTTGTTTACCAGACGGCAGATTGCGCCACCGGTCGGGTAATAAACGCCCGTTACGCCACCGGTACCGATGGTGATGAAACGGTTTTCCTGTGCCGAGGCCTGACCGGCAAAGAGCGATGCGCCAGCAATAGCTGCGACTGCACCCGCTACAGCGATAAGTTTTTTCATTAGGATTAGCTCCCTTGTACACCCTGTTATAAGGCATTCAACCATTCGACGACGAACAGAAGAATTATATGGAAACATCAGATAAATCAGATGTTTCGACTAAAGGATTATAGTGTCCGGCAATCCGAATTTAAAGCCTATAACCCTGAAACCTCCTGACGGAATTCAATATTTTTGCTGATTAGACGGTTCGTTGTGATTCCTCCTACCACATGGGTTGCATGATATGCTTGGCTTGTTCACCTGTCGCGATTTTGCGTCCCATCAAGATCGAACCGTCTCGTGCCTGAGCAATAAGTTCAGCATTGTTCGATGCGGGCGATCCGTCAACCTTAAGATGATTATTTTCAAACCCGATTCGCGCATGACCACCAAATCCGGCCCCGGTTAGCACACAGGCATTTTCAAACGCGCCAAACGCACACAACATCCATTCCGAGACATAATTGCTTGATCCGATAAACGGCAGCAGGTCCGCCGGGCTTGAAACCTGCCCGACTGTGTAACGCCCCAAAACGAACAAGACCGGGAACTTTTCACCGGGCAGAACACCCAGTTCGACCAGCTGATTAAACCGCGCGACATCTTCTGGCGCATAAAGGATGAATTGCGGGCAAATCGATGCTTCACGCATGAAAGCAAAGAATGCCTTCAATTCGTTCAGGTCCGCATCATCCGGGGCGATTTCACGAATAGCGACCGATACCGCGTCAGGCACAAGACCCCGGATCATGTCCATCTGATTGGCTGCGGAATACATGCCAACAGCTTCGGTCGTGACCTGAAGCAACATATCATTGCCAACAGCTGCCTTCACCTCGGTCAGCATTTCACGATATCGACCGACATCAAGACTGTGTTTTTGATCATCATCACGCACATGCAGATGCATCATTGCAGCCCCCGCCGCCTGACATTCGGCAGCGGTGCTGGCAACTTCGGCCGGTGTGATCGGGATATTTGCCTGATCTGCCTTGGTCTTGCGCGCACCGTTTGGCGCGGATGCGATCAGGAACGGGGTATCGCCATATGCCATCAGGCGAGCCCCTCAGCCTTGAACACATCATCAAGTGCACCGGCAAACAGATCGACGATCTTGGCAATGTCGTCTTCGGTCACGATGAAGGCCGGGGCAAACAACACGTGATCTCCGCGTACACCATCAATCGTACCGCCCATCGGATAGGCCATCAGGCCACGGGCAAAGGCCGCCTTTTTAATCTTGGCATTGATCTTAAGTGCTGGGTCAAACGGGTCCTTGGTTTCGCGATTGGCAACCAGTTCAACACCCCGGAATAATCCACGTCCGCGAATGTCCCCAACAAAGGGATGCTGGCCCAGTTTGGCCTGCAAACCATCCACCAGATTTTCACCCTGCTTGACGACATTGGCCAGAAGATTGCGGTTCTTGATCGCGCGCTGGGTCGCAAGTGCCGCGGCACACGCCGTCGCGTGCCCCTGATAGGTGTGCCCATGCTGGAAGAAGCCAGATCCATTGGCGATCGCATCATTGATCTTTTTTGACACAAGCACCGCACCAATCGGCTGATAACCTGCACCAAGTCCCTTGGCGATGGTTTGCAAATCGCCTGAAATGCCTTCCTGCTCAATCGCATGCAGTGTCCCGGTGCGGCCCATGCCGCACATCACTTCATCCAAAATCAGCAAGACGCCATATTGATCGCAAATTTCGCGTACGCGCTCGAAATATCCCGGCACTGGCGCAAGGGCACCGGCTGTTGCACCAACCACGGGCTCCGCGACAAAAGCTGCAACATTGTCCGCACCCAGTTCCAGAATGGCGGCTTCAAGTTCATTGGCAACACGCAGGCCATAGGCCTCTGCCGTTTCATCGGCGCGCTGGTCGCGATATTGATAGACCGGTGCGATGTGGGTCGCGGTGATCAGAAGCGGTTCAAACTGCTGACGACGCCACATATTGCCACCGACGGAGAGAGCCCCAAGGGTATTGCCGTGATAGGACTGACGCCGGGCAATGACGTATTTGCGTTCCGGCTGACTGATCTCAAGGAAATACTGACGCGCCATTTTAAGCGCGGCCTCGGTCGCCTCGGACCCGCCTGATACGAAATAGACCTTATCAATGCCTGCCGGTGCGCTTGCGACCAGTTCATCGGCCAGTTCCTCCATCGCATCGGATGAAAAGAACCCGGAATGGGCATAGGCGATCTGATCGATCTGGGCATGCATCGCCGCGCGAACTTCCGGGTCGGAATGCCCAAGACAGGACACCGCCGCACCACCACAGGCATCAAGATAACTTTTGCCGGTATGATCAAAGATATAGATCCCCTCACCCTTTACCGCGCGCGGCGGGGTGTTGATGCTTGTTCTGTGCAGAACATGGGTCGATGCATTGGGGGCAGATGCAGTGTTTGACGAAGCTGTCATGATCGGGGGTTCCGTGAGGTGTTTCTATCATCAAGATAGGTATCGAAAGCGGCAAGTTGTTCTTCTGCAGCGGCAATCCGTTGCAGGGCCTTTTGACCGCCACGCGCGACCAGCAGAGCAACCAATGCCTGCATGACCGAAAGTGCGGCGGTAAAACTTTGGAAAAACGATTGTGATGTATCGCGCACCACAAGTTTGGTGAGCGCATCAAGTGCGATTGGCGAAACATCTGAATCACTGATCGCGATGACCGGGCAATGTTGGACGCGGGCAAATTCGACCGCACGCACCGTATCGCGGATATAGGGCTTAGCCCCCACCGCAATCAGCAAATCACGTCGACCAATCCCGCGCAGTTCATCGCCAAATGCACCGGCATGGCCATCAACCAAGATGCCGTTATCGCGAAACAGTCGATAGCCATATGCAAACTGATAGGCCGCCGGATAGGCAGCCCCACGACCGACGATAAACACATGCCGGGCGCTTTCGATCGCAGCACAGGCTTCAATCATCTTTGCAACAAGATCGGGGCTGAAGGCCGCACTGATATTATCGATCTCGGTCCGTGCGATGCTTTCAAGAAGATGCTCATCGCGGTTGGCATCATGTTCGGTGCTTTGGGTTTCACGCGCACGCTGGGCATAGCTTGCGGGCTGATCGAGCAGACGGTTCTGATAGTGATCGCGAAATTCCTGCCAGGTTTCGACACCGATGGCGGCCATCAGCCGGGTGATGGTGCTTGGCGGGACGTCAGCCGCACGAGCAAGTGCGCGCATGGAGCGCAGGGCAACATCATTGGGATGATCAAGGATGTAGCGCGCAGCCTTTTGCATCTGCGGACTTAGCTTTGCGTAATCTGAAATCAGTTTTTCGCGCAAATCTGAATACAGCCCCATCAACCCGGCACCCCTGTGCATCACGACAGATGGAATTACGCCACAAGCAACGCCCCCGCACAACATATGTTTCGAAATGAATTCAGCATGAAACATCTGTTTCACATAAGTGTTTCATCTTGCCGTCTGCTAAATTAGCTGCGGCTTTGAAAAAACATGGACTTATTAGGAAAAACTGTAACAATGTAAGGAATCAAAGTTGAAACCTTAACGTTTCATACAAACAAGAAAAATGTGCCTCTTGGTATGGGACTGGGCACCGAATCGGTAGGTGGCCAATGGATAACCAGATCATTGATGCGCTTGCGCAGACGCAAGCGGGCATAGCTCTTTTTGATGCTGACGAACGGATTGTGTATGCCAATCCGGCGTGGGAGCAATTGATCACGGGTGTCGCCGAAGAAGATCTGATTTTCAATGAAACCGAACTTGCCAATGGCGGCATGATTTCCGTTTGCTTTGTCAAACCACAGCTCCTGCCACTTGAAAAACTCGATATCAAAAGCTCGGCCAATGATGCCAAAATCGGCACTGTGATCATTGCTGATGACAGCGAAAGCAACCGCATGGTCGCGCGCCGTATCCTTCAGGCCGAAGGCTACAGCATTGTCGAAGCCAGCAACGGCCAGACCGTTTTGAACATGCTCCGCCGGGGTGTGAATGCCGATCTGATCCTGATGGATGTTGAAATGCCCGATATGGATGGGCTGCATACCACGCGCCGCATCCGCCATATGCCAGGTCCTGTTTCCAACACCCCGATCATTGCCCTTTCAGCTCATCAGTCGCGCGACTGGAATGTGATTGCCCGGCAATCGGGTGTTGATGAATTCATCAATAAACCGATCCAGCGCGAAAAACTGATCGCAACCATGCAGGATCTGATTTCGCGCGCACCCAGCACGACGAAGGGTGGCAATCCCAAACAAACACCGCCACCGCATCTGCGCAGCAAAAGTGCCCGTCTTGGGCGCCCGCAGCGACCAGAATCACTCACAAGCCCCGTGCTTGATATCCGCGTTCTCGAACAGCTTTACAGTGATGCCGGGGATGAAGGGGCGAAATGCGGTATTGATATCTTCATCAATGAAACGGAATCACGACTGGTCAAGATCGACAAGGCCCTGTCCGAGGACGACCTGACCACGGTCAAGAATGAGGTCCATGTGCTTAAAAGCACCTCGGGCACCTTTGGCCTGCGTCAACTTTCCGAGCTTTGCGAAACAACCCAGTCGATCTTTGAAGAAAGCCAGCTTGATGAAGATCGTGTTCTCTCGTTATCGCGCCAAGTCGTTCAACTGGCCCCAACCGCATTAACAGCATTGAACCTTTATCGCCGGTCACGTCACATCGGCAGTGACGCGCGTATCTGATAGAGGCTCTTCGCTGTCATCCAGCTCAAGCCATATCTGCCATACCATTAACGCCCAAACGGTAAGCGACATATCAAGATCGCGACCTAATATTGCGCGTTTCCAATATCCCCTCGCGCGCGTCGTTGCCACATCCGTATCGGCAAAGACCGCATTGATGATGCGTTGCTCATCTCCCCAGCGATACGCCGCGACATCACGCAACCAGTCAGCAACCGGCGGATTAAAGCCGATCTTGGGATTGCGGACATGATCTGCTGGCAAATAGGGCGCGATCGCCTGCTGCCAAATTGCCTTCGCCTCGCCACGCAGATGCGTCTTCCCCGAAACTGATGCAGCCAAGCACACCACGTCATGCCCCAACAGCGGCAAACGATATTCCAGCCCAAACGCCATCCCGCACCGATCAGACATCAAAAGCTGATTGCCCGACAGGGTCACGTCGCGATCAAACCGCATCATGGCATCAACCAAATCATCGTTTGACGCTGCATTACCATTGGAAACATCCATCCGCCCCGATAGTTCCGGGATGGCACAACGATCATTCCAGGCCGCAAACGCATCCTCCCCACCACCAGCCCCACCACGCAGAAACCGGCCAAGGTTACGTTTCGTCATCCGCAAACCAAGTGCCCTGGCCAGCTTCCGCAAAGGCACGGGCAGACGCCGCCAATACCGATCATAAAGCCGTGCAGCACGATAACGCGGATAGCCGCCAAACAGCTCATCCCCACCATCGCCGGACAAACAAACCGGCACATGCGCGCTGACCTGTTTGGCAAGTGTGCGCATCAGAACAAGCGATGGATTGGCAAAGGGGGCTCCAATGGACTTAAGCCCAGCAAGTATGACCCCATGAATTTCTTCCGGATCATTTGGCGCGTCGAACACATGAAGTTCTTGCCCAAGATACCGACAGAGCTTTTGCGTAGCTTTGGTTTCATCCCGCGCAGGATCAACAAACCCCATCACAAAAGCCACCGGCGGACGCTCCCCCCGTTCCCGTGCAATATCACACGCCATTGCAGAAACGCCGGCACTATCCAGCCCACCCGAAACAAGGCACCCGACATCACGGTCCGCATCCATAGCATCGGCAACGGATTGCCGAACCGATTTGCTAAGTTCTGCAACAAGCAGATCATCAACCCGACGGGGTTTTACATTGTGCGCGGGATGCGGGACATTGCTTCTGCTGATCGACCCGCCTTGCCAGCTCAACACGGTTCCCGTCCCCAACAGCTCAACACCAACCAGACCGCTTTTTGGGGCAGGCACAAACAGATGCGACAGGTATTGGGGCTTGCCCCCTGTATCAGGCGCCAGCGGCACAATTGCGCTCAGACCGGATGGCTCGGAGGCGAAGGCGATGCCGCCAGATGGCAAATGCATCACATATAGCGGCTTGATCCCCAACGGATCGCGCGCCAGCCAAAGGCGTTGATCAAGCTTATCCCAAAGCGCCAAGGCATATTGCCCGGACAAGGATGCCAGCACGTTGGTGATCTCTCCACCGCGAAGAACGGCATCTGCCAGCAAATGCAAAACAAGCTCCGCGTCGTTCTGACTTTGAATAGGCTGCCTATCCTCACGGGCCTTTGCGATCTTGCTGCGGTGCCCGGCAATGTAGCCGTTAAACACCAGAACAAACCGGCCATCAGCTGTTTGCAGCGGTTGATTAGAGGCATTTGATGGATCAGTGGTGGCCAGCCGGGCACAACCAAGTGTCACGCCACTGTTTGGATCGGACCAAACGCCAATGCCATCTGGTCCCCGGTGACGAAGCAGATCAAGCATGCGGGCCACCACATTTTCATCGCTGAAAGTTGTGAGCCCGGCAATTGCGCACATTATCGGCCCTGCTTAGCCCTGATCATTGAGGTCATCTTCGGGGAAGTCCGCGTCATCATCCGAACCGGCGACACGTGTCTGCAGATCGCGCAGGATGTATAAGCGCAGCGCACTTGAAAGATTGCCTTCGCGTTCAGAGTCAATTTCGACAACCAATTCGGCCAGCGTGATGTCGCGACGCTGGGCAATTCCAACCAGTTCTTCCCAGAACGCATCCTCAAGCGAGAAGCTGGTTCTGTGACCGGCGATTGTCACTGATCTTTTACGAACGGCGTCTTCCATCGGCGTTTATATCTTTTCACGAATGGCAAAAGCGGCCATGATTTCAAATGCTTTCCGTCATGATAGGGCATCGACATGAAATTCATACATCTTTCCGATCTTCATATTCTTGCCCGCAATGATATGTCGCGAAAGCCTGATGCGGCCGCCACCCTGCGTAAGGTTATTGCCGAAGTAAATGCACTTCATAATGATGCGGAAATCTGTGTCATCACGGGTGACATCACCCATCGCGGCACGCCCGAACAATATGAACAAGCCGTCGACATCCTGTCCGAGCTTGCCATCCCCTACCTAATCATTCCGGGCAATCATGATGTGCGCGAGGCGTTCAAGGATGCCTTCCCGACCACAGGCGTTGATGCCAACGGTTTTGTTAATTTCGGTCAAACCTTTGGCGGAGTGCGGCTTGTCATGATGGATAGCATCGTGCCAGATCATCATCACGGAACGCTATGCGAACAGCGTCTTGGCTGGTTGCGCGTTGAGCTTGCCACCCATCGCGACTTGCCGACTTTCCTGTTCATGCATCATCCGCCGATGGAGATGGGTCTGCCGTTTATGGATACCATTCGCCTAGATACCGGTGATGAACTGGCCGAAATCATCCGCGCCAATCCACAGATCAAATATCTGTTCTTTGGCCATCTGCATCGTCCGGCCACTGGCACCTGGAAGGGTGTGCCATTCGTTTTAGGCAACAGCACCCAGTGCGGAGAGCCACTTGATTTCCGTCATGAGAAAGAAGAAGAACTCGAAGATCGCAATCCGCTTGGCCCGGGCTATGGCATCGCCTTTACCGATGCTGAAGGCGGGCTTCGCTATCACTTCGATTTTGTGAAGTTCGATTTCTAATACCGATCAGGCAACCTTACTTGCCTGATCCCATTCCGCCTGAACGGTCGGATCGCTCTCCAACGTTGCCCGTGTGCCTTTGAGGCTGGCAAACGCCGTATCAGTCATCAGCTGAGACAAAGCCCAAACAGCAGACGCACGGATCAGCGCGTTTTCATCTTCAAGCAGACCTTCAATCCGGGCTATCAGATTTGATGCACCACTATTGCCAGCCGCAATCAGCACATTGCGCAGAAACTTTGCCCGACCAATCCGCTTGATCGGCGATCCGGTAAAAAAGGCACGAAATGCTTCGTCATCCAGTTCAAGAAAATCAGCAAGCCGTGGTGCGGTCAGTTCCGCACGCGGGATAAAGGCCAACTCTTCGGTCCGGCTGGCAAACTTGTTCCATGGGCAAGCCGCCAGGCAATCATCACAGCCATAAATGCGGTTGCCCATCGCCTTGCGAAATTCATGCGGGATTATTCCGTCATGCTCGATCGTCAGATAGGAAATGCATTTACGTGCATCAAGCTTATAGGGGGCCGGAAAGGCATCCGTCGGACAGGCCGACAGGCATTTGGAACATGATCCGCAATGATCGACTTCCGGCGTGGCTTCGTCAAAACCGATGGTGGTAAACACCTCGCCCAGAAACAGCCAACTGCCAAACTCACGTGACACCAAATTGGTGTGCTTGCCCTGCCAGCCAATTCCGGATGCCTGTCCCAACGGCTTTTCCAAAACCGGGGCGGTATCAACAAAGACTTTGACCTGCTCAGCCCCACCTGATTGCTCGACCAACCAGCGGGCCAGTTGCTTCAGGCGTTTCTTGATCAGGTCGTGGTAATCCTTATTCTTGGCATAGACCGAAATCATCGCCCGGTCGGGGTGATCAAGCAGTGCCATCGGATTTTCCGCCGGACCATAATTGCTGCCCAGAACAATGACCGATTTAACATCAGGCCACAGCATTTCCGGATCACGACGGCGCGGCAAGCGTTCCGGATCATTCATCCACGCCATCGAGCCGTATTCGCCACCAGCAACAAACTCATCAAGACGCTTCTGATTGCGCGGATCAATTTTTGGCCGCGCCACACCACAAACATCAAAGCCGATTTCACGGGCTTTGGCCTGAAGCATATCGAACGTGATGGTCGCGCGCGTCTTGGTCGTCATGGCATTGATTGGGTTTGTCTTGTTTTGGCCTCTCTCTGCTGCCTTATATAATCATCTGCCAAAAACGCAAAAGGCCGCAGTACGAAGCTGCGGCCTTTGGTCTGAATGATCCTTGCGATCAGAACCGATAGCGAACCGTTGCCAAGATTGAACGTTCTTCGCCGTAGTAACAGTTATCCGAAGACGACGTGATCAAACAGGATGCGACATATTCCTCATCCAGCAGGTTGTTCACATTCACACGAAGATCGGTGTTTTCAAGGCCAACATTGGCCATGTCATAGTTCAGCGACAGGTCAAAAATGGTGTAGTCCGGCACCGTAATCGTGTTGGTTTCATTGGCAGCCATTTCACCAACAAACCGCGCACCAGCCCCGATCGACAGACCGTTCAACATACCGGAATAGAACGAATAATTGCCCCAAAGTGACGCCATATGTTCAGGCACCTGCATCGGCTGTTTGCCGTCTTTGGTGTCGCCCGGTGCATCATAGGCAGCGTCTGTGTAGGTGTAAGACGCGATCACACTGAGATTTTCGTTCAGGTTCGCCCGCGCTTCAAGCTCAAGCCCCTGGCTTTCGATCTTGCCAACCGGATCGTAGGCATAGGTCGATGAGTCGTAAATCGCAACATTATCCTGTTCGAGATAGAAGGCCGCTGCACTCAAAAGAAGGTTACCGTTTTCAGGCTGGTATTTCACACCCGCTTCATATTGCGTTCCCTCGGATGGTTCGATCGGATTGCCATCAACATCGGAATAGAGGCTTGGATTGAAGGATTCAGAATAGCTGACATAGGGCGCGACACCATTGTCAAACAGATAAAGTACCCCTGCCCGCTTGGTAAGCTTCTGGCGGTCTTCACCGGTATTTTTCTGCGTCAGGCGGTCATGTTTGGTGGTTTCGACCCAGTCCTGCCGCAAACCTACTGAAAAGCGCCATTTTTCGTATTCCAACTGATCTTCAAGATAAAGACCTGCTTGCTCAAGCGTCTGGACTCTGCTGGTTGTCGGCGCGCCAAGCGTTACGCCCGGGCTTCCATATACCGGACTGAACGCACTGATGCTGGATGCACTTGGAAACTGCCAGGCATTTTCGACGCGACGATGTTGATAGTCAAAGCCACCGAGCACGGTGTGATCGATATCCGCTGTCGAAAACTCCCCCTGAAGCTGGTTGTCGACCGCGTAGGCACGCATGTCTTCATCGCCACCGCCATAGCGGCGGTTCAGGTTATCAGTCGATCCGTCCCATCCGGTCTGATATATCTGATCGATATGAACCGATGCATCAAGGAAACGGAAGTTCTGCCGCGCGGTCAGATGATCATCAAAATCATGCTCGAACTGGTAGCCCAGCATATTCTGGGTTCTTTCAAACGCTTCAAGTGACGGGTCACCATCAAAGAACCCGGTCGAGATGTATTTGCCATTGCGCGGGAACAAGGTGCCTTCAGACGGAAGGCCATTATGGGTGCCACCTTCGGGATCTTTTTGCAGATAGGCCATCAGTGTGATGCGCGTATCATCCGTGAAGTTTGCCGTTAGCGAAGGTGCAATCGCATAACGTTCTTCCTCGGTCCCGGTAAATTGGGTATCTGCGGCATCCGCCTTACCCGTCACGCGAAAGGCAAGCTTTCCGGCATCATCGAGCGGACCGGTAAGATCAAAGCCGATACCGCGCTGATTGCGGTTGCCATAGGAAACCTCAATCTCGCCCTGCTGTTCAAACTGCGGCTTCTTGCTGGAAAGGGCGACAATACCACCGGGCGAGCTGCGGCCATAAAGGACAGAAGCCGGACCTTTGACCACGTCGGCACGTTCAACAAAGTAGGGATCAATCTGCATCGAGCTATAGGTTGAATCATCCCCCATGGTTTTCAGGCCATCGAGATAGATATTGTCGATTGACCGATCAACCAGACCACGCAAGATGACATAGTCATAACGATTGGATGCACCGACTTGCCCGGTGAATGCGCCCGGCGTATAGCGCACTGCCTGCATGACCGTCTGGGATCCCTGATCTTCCATCTGATCCTTGGTAACGACCGAGATGCTTTGCGATGTCTCACGGATTGGCGTGCCGGTTTTGGTCGCCGCAAGTGATTGGGTCGCGATATATCCGGCAACCGGGCCATCTGGCTGCTCTGTCACCGCATTGGCTTCGACCCGAACCGGATCGAGAACATTTTCGCCATTTGCCGCGATCTTTTCGATGGTGACGGTTCCGTCATCGGTAAAGCGCCAGGTAAATCCAGAACCGCTCAAAAGCGTTGAAAGCGCCGCATCAACCGACATTTCCCCCTGAAGTGCCGGTGCCTGCAAATCACCAAGACCATCAGACGGGAACAGAAGTTTCAAATCCGCCTGATCAGCAAAGCTGGTCAATGCACGATCCAGTCCCTGTGCAGGGATATCAAGGCGCACCATGGTGGATTGGGCGATTTCAATGCTTTTTGGCGCCAAGTCCGCAGCGTTTGCTTGCCACGGGCTAAAGGCTGCAAACCCGGAAATCAAAGTGGTTGCGACAAGGCGCTTTATCCAGACGTTTCGCGTACCCCCCGCGTATGATCCAGGTTTGCGGATCAAAGTCTTTTGCACCGACAAATTCATTGCATTCATCATAAGGCCTTCTGGTTTATCTTCCCCTTGTTGCGAATGAAGTTAAGAACCGAAATCATTCGCTTTTGATCTTATGACGATCTGACCCAACGGGATTTGCACCAGCTTTTTCATTTTTTTGAAATTTATGTCGTCGCGGGCGGAATTATAGCTGCGGCTATCTAAGCTCAGACGCTCAGTAGATGACCGTCAGCAACGGCAATCTGACGACCTTGGCCGTTGTTGTTTGCGCAAGCGAGCTCAGCAAAGCATCAAGCTCGGACGTTTCAAAAACGCCTGTGATCTTAAGATCACGCAACTCATCACGCGCAATGATGATGTGTTCCGACTTATAGCGCTGAACTTCTTTGATCACATCGGCAAGGGTCTGGCTGTTAAAGATCAGCTTGCCCCGTTGCCAACTGCCATAGGCCGCGAGGTCCGCATCGTTATTTAAGCTTGGCGCATAACCTGCTTGGTAAGACCCCTGTTCGCCCGCAGTCAGGCGGATTGAATTGCCCGTACCTGTGCCAACTTCAACGATGCCTTCTTGAACCGTGACTTTGACCTGATCATCGTCAATACGGACGCCATAGCTCGTTCCAACTGCCATGGCCTCGCCACCGGCGGCTTCAACGATAAAGGGATGTTCGGGATCTTTGGCGACGTCAAAGATGACCTCGCCGATTGCAAGTTCGATACGCCTGACGCCGCCCGAATAATCAATCGAAAAGGCCGATGCAGTATTGAGATGCGCAATCGTACCATCGGGCAAGGAAACCGTTTCAAACGCGCCCACCTCAGTTGCGTAATCTGCCTGCCACCGCGCCCATGGATCGCTGTTGCCGATTGCACCAACGATGACAAGTGCGAGAACAGCACACAGGCTTGCTGCGAGATAGGTAATGCGGCGCCCCGCGAGCTTAACCGGATGCGCAGAATTCAGCTTACGGCGGTGGAAACGACGCGTATTTGGTGTTGGTTTGGGTGCCTCTGGCACGCCCGACCATTCGCGTGCGCTTGATGTTTCATCCACCCCGAAAAACAGGGCTTCTGCATCGTTTGCGGCTTTGGTGTGGGCATCGCTTAGGGTTCGCCACTTTGCAAACGCCACACGGTCTTGATCAGAAGCATCGTCAGATTGCAGGCGCACGAGCCAGTCGATCGCCTGATCACTGAGCGTGATCATGGCATCGTCATAGCCCTGCAGCACAGGCTGCTTATGCACCGCATTTTGCGACGTCAAAGTTTTCGCCCCCAATCCTGATCCAATGCCGTTCCCGACAAATAACCGTCCCTATTACTTAGACGAGTGAGAGACACAAATACTGCCAAATTTTTTGACATTATTTTTCGCCCCCCGCCAACAATGCGTCACGACAATGTTTGAGCGCGCGGCCAATATATTTGGCCACCATGCTGTTTGAAACACCGAGTTTTTCCGCGATCTCGTTATGCGAAAGCCCCTCAACCCGAAACATCAGTAGTGCCGCACGGGCATTTGCCGGCAATTCATTCAGCGCCTGATCCAGAAGCGTGATCTGCTCGCGCGATAAAAAGATGTTTTCAGGGCCTGGTTTAGGATCACTGATGTCGGCAACGCCAGTGTCACCCATATCGTTATCCTGATGGGCATTTTGACGGCGATCACTTCGGATCTGATCAATCGCAAGGTTCCCGGCAACCCGGTAGATATAGGCGCGTGGATTATCAATTTGATCGTCGCTGTCTGGCGTCTTGGCAAGGCGCAGATAGGTATCCTGCACCACATCAGCAGCACGATCAGAATCACCATTCAGCTTTCGCGTCAAAAACCGCAAAAGCTGTTCATAGTTTTCCTGAAAGCTCGCAATGAGGACTGCTGCGCTTTGACGCGCCATCGCCAATTCCAACCTGGCCAATCACAGATAAGTGGCAAGTACCCTCGCCAAGTCCATCCATTAGCAGGAACACCATTAAATAACAATGCGAATAATTATCAATAACTTTGCGTATAGCTTCAACGCCAACTGAAACAAAGAAAAAGGGCCATCCTGAAATTCAAGATGACCCTTTCAAATGGCTTGACTGATCTGACTTAACCGCGACCGCGATAAGGGGCTACGCCCTGTTCCGGGATCCAGACACCATCCGGTGCCGGGCCGGTCTGATAGAATACGTCAATCGGGATGCCGCCACGCGGATACCAATAGCCGCCAATGCGCAGCCATTTCGGATCAAGCGTTTCAACAATGCGTTTGCCGACCTTGATCGTGCAATCTTCATGGAAGGAACCATGGTTGCGGAACGAGGTCAGGAAAAGCTTGAGCGACTTGCTTTCCACCAGCCAGTCATCGGGCACATAATCAATCACCAGATGGGCGAAATCGGGCTGACCGGTAATCGGGCACAGGGATGTGAATTCCGGTGCGACGAAGCGCACACAGTAATCAGTTCCGGCCTGCGGGTTGGCGACACGTTCAAGAACCGCTTCATCCGGGGATGCGGGCTGTACGGTATCACCACCGAGCATGGTGAGATTGTCGTAAATCGTCTGATCTGCCATGACAGCCTCCTTAATCTTCGATGATCGGCACGGGATCAATATCCCCGCCTTCCTGACCGGCATGGAAATCGCGCGCAAACGCCTCCATCCGGCCTTCGGCAATGGCTTCACGCATGCCGCGCATCAGATCCTGATAATAGGCAAGGTTATGCCAGGTCAGCAGAACCGCACCGAGGATTTCCCCCGCCTTGATCAGGTGATGCAGATAAGCACGCGAATATTTAGTGCAAGCCGGGCAACCGCACTGCTCATCAAGCGGACGATCATCATCACGATGACGACCATTCTTAAGGTTCAACGTCCCGCGATGGGTAAAGGCCTGTGCGTTACGTCCCGAACGGGTCGGAAGAACACAGTCAAACTGATCAATCCCGCGCATAACCGCACCAACAAGGTCAGACGGCTTGCCAACGCCCATCAAATAGCGCGGCTTGTTGCTTGGCAGCATATCGACGCAGAAATCAAGCGTATCAAACATGATCTGCTGGCCTTCGCCAACTGCAAGACCACCAACCGAATGGCCCGGAAGATCAAGTTCCGCCAGCTTTTCGGAGCTTTCACGACGCAAGGCTTCAAAAACACTGCCCTGCTGAATGCCATAAAGCGCGTAGCCTTCGCGTTCGACAAACGCATCCTTGGAACGCTTTGCCCAGCGCATGGACATGCGCATGCTATCTGCTGCCTGCTTTTCCGTTGCCGGGAACGGGGTGCATTCATCAAATGCCATGGTGATGGTAGAGCCCAGCAGATGCTGGATTTCCATGGAGCGTTCCGGCGTCAGGTTGAACTTGCGGCCATCGATATGGCTTTTGAAGGTCACACCTTCTTCGGTGATCTTCCGAAGCTTCGCCAGTGACATGACCTGATACCCGCCGCTATCGGTCAGGATCGGTTTGTCCCAGTTCATGAATTTATGCAGGCCACCAAGGCGCGCGATACGTTCCGCACCCGGGCGCAGCATCAAATGATACGTATTGCCCAGAAGGATCTGCGCACCTGTGTCCGCAACGTTTTCGGGCAACATGCCCTTAACCGTGGCAGCCGTGCCGACCGGCATAAAGGTCGGCGTATCAATCACGCCATGTGCGGTGTGAATGCGCCCCAGACGGGCCTTGCCATCCTGGGCAAGCAATTCATAACGGAATTCGGTCATTTCTGATTATGTCCGTGCATCAATTTTGTTGGCGCATTCAAGCAAGCTGCAATCGCCATAAGAATAGAAACGGTATTCACGTTCGATCGCGTGCATATAGGCCGCCTTCATCCGGTCAAAGCCGGCAAAGGCCGACACCAGCATAAACAGGGTCGAACGCGGCAGATGGAAGTTGGTCAGCAACATATCCACTGCGCGGAATTTATAGCCTGGCGTGATAAAGATGTCGGTCTCCGCCTCGAACGGTTCAACCACACCATCTTCGCGTGCAGCACTTTCCAATAATCGAAGCGACGTGGTTCCAACCGCGACGACACGCCCGCCATTGGCACGCGTTTCGTTGATCAGATCAGCAATTTCCTTGCTGATTGATCCCCATTCGGCATGCATCTTGTGGTCTTCGGTATCATCAACCTTCACCGGCAGGAACGTGCCCGCACCGACATGAAGGGTAATGGTCCGGCGGTTAATGCCCCGTGCGTCAAGATTGGCCAGAAGATCCGGCGTAAAATGCAGGCCTGCGGTCGGGGCTGCCACAGCACCATCCTTTTGCGCAAAGATGGTCTGATAATCGGACTTGTCCTGATCATCGCCACCCGTCTCACGACGGATATAGGGTGGCAGTGGCATTACACCATATTTTTCAAGCGCTGCAATCAGGTCCGCACCCGATTTGTTGAAGCGCAAAGTCACTTCGCCGCCATCCTTCTTATCAAGGACTTCGGCTTCGAATTCTTCGTTCACAATGAAGGTCTCGCCGATGCGCAGCTTCTTGGCCGGTTTGGCAAAGGCAACCCAGGTGCCAAGACCTTCTTGCTTGTGCAGGGTGACTTCGACCTTGGCCTCGCCACGTTTGCCAAACAGTCGCGCCGGGATAACGCGCGTGTCATTGGAAATCAGCAAGTCACCCGGACGCAGGATATCTGGCAGCTCGCGCACGATACGGTCATGCGTCTTGGAACCAGACAGATCAAGCATACGCGCTGCATCACGCGGGGATGCAGGATGCTCGGCAATGCGTTCACGCGGCAATTCGAAATCGAACAGATCGACTTTCATGGATCGGGGCTATTCTCGGTCAATTGAAAACAAACGAAGGGGCGTTTTATGCGCCCCTTCGCCATAAATCACAAGCAGGCACGCGGCATATCAGCCCTGTGCAGGTGCCGTATTCATCCGCGGCGTGATCACCGCCATCAAAAGGCGGAACGGTGCCAGGCAAGTCAGCGCCATGATCACCTTTGCGGTGAAATCACCGAGTGCCCAGGTATCCCACGGAAGACCCGTACCGGCGAATGCGATGGAAAAGAACAAGGCCGTATCAACAGCCGACCCGATACCCGATGACACCAGCGGTGCTTTCCACCAGGTTGCCTGACGCAATTTGTCAAAGATGGTGACATCAAGCATCTGCGCAATCAGGAAGGCCGTGCCAGAGGCAATAGCAATACGCGTGTCAGCAAAGATCAGCGACAACACAACAGCCAGTGCGAAGCCCGCCAACACCACAATGCGTGCGGCATTGGCACCGCGCGCCCGGTTGGTCAGATCCGTCACAAGAAATGCCACCGGATAGGTGAAGGCACCATAAGTCAGCCAATCCGCCAGCACACCCGGAAGCGGGTATTCGACCAGAATGTTCGATGCAACAACGGTCGCTGCCATTGCCAGAATGCCGAAAATGATCGCTTTCATCTTCTCGTCCTTCAAAAAGGGGAACCCACGCATAACAAATCTCGCGGCCCACCTTAACTGGGCGACGATCAAGACCGGGTTCTGTTCAGCTTTGGAGGGGGTGTTTACGCCCACCCCAACCGGGGGTCAAGGAAAAACGGCGGTCAGGGAACCCTGACCGCCGCTGCAGATCGCTGCAAGTCGTCCCGGGGAAATTGGGACTTCCGTGCCGCGAAACTTGTCTTAACGTCGGATCACAGCATGATGCCGCGAATGGTGAAGAACAGCAATGCACCAAGGAAGGCACCTGCCGGAACCGTCACCACCCAAGCGGTCGCAATCGTGAACGCATAGCGACGACGCACCAGAAGACGCTTGCGCAACTTCTTCTCGGCCTTTTCGGCTTCGTTCGGATCGATCTGACGCAGGGCTTCGATATGTTCGTTGGACTGTTCGGTATCCCCACCATCAACCAGCATTGGCGGTGCGACTTGACGGCGACGGTGCGACAGGCTTTCACGCAAGAAACCAACACCGAACACCGCACCAACCGCAATGTGGGTCGAGCTGACCGGAAGACCAAGGGCCGATGCAACAATCACTGTCAGTGCTGCGGACAGGGCCACAGTATAGGCGCGGATCGGATCAAGCTTGGTAATTTTTGATCCGACGGTTTTGATCAATTTCGGACCAAACAGGATCAGACCAGCCGAAATACCAACCGCACCAATGACCATCACCCAAAGCGGGATCGGCGCAGAGGTCACGATTTCACCACTGCCAACACCCGATACGATCGCAGCAAGCGGACCAATGGCATTGGCAACGTCGTTCGAGCCATGCGCAAAGGAAAGAAGGGCAGCTGATACCACAAGCGGGATGCGGAACAGGGACGCAATTTCCTTGCGACGACCGGTCATGTTCGCAGACGCGCGAATAACCGCCTGACGCACCGGAATAACGGTGAGGAAGAATGCAGCGACACCAATCGCAATGATCACAGGGGTGTCAGCTTTCCAGATTTTCTTCACACCTTTCATCATCAGATACATCGAAAACGCGGAAACCATCACGCCAACAAGGATCGGAACCCACTTGCGTGCAGCCGATACGCGGTCTTCGGTATAGATGATGCGGAATTTGATAAAGGCCAGGAAAGCAGCAGCAATCAAACCGCCCAGAACCGGGGAAATGACCCAGCTTGCGGCAATCGTACCCATGGTCGGCCAATTGACCGCGCCAAAGCCGACAGCAGCCATACCAGCGCCCATAACCCCACCAACGATGGAGTGCGTGGTTGAAACCGGTGCGCCCAGCCAGGTCGCAAGGTTCAGCCAAAGGGCAGCAGCAAGAAGGGCTGCCATCATAGCCCAAACGAAGGTCTGGGTATCGGGCATCTGGGAAGGATCGATGATGCCGTTTTTGATCGTTCCGACAACGTCACCGCCAGCGATGATTGCACCAGCAGCTTCGAAAATCGCCGCAATCACAAGCGCGCCCACAAGGGTCAGCGCCTTGGAACCCACTGCCGGGCCAACGTTGTTTGCAACATCGTTGGCACCAATGTTAAGCGCCATATAACCGCCGATCACGGCAGCAGCGATCAGGAAGCCACTTTGCGGCAAGCCCCCCAAGTGAAAGGCGACAAACGCACTACAGGCAAGCAGGAAAACAATAGACAGACCAATCTTTGCGCTGATCGAGCTGGTCTGTCCGAGACCAGCATCCATGCGCTTCTGCCACCTGAGATCCTTATCCAGAGCAGTTTTCTTTACCGACATAATCAACCGTTACCACCAAAGGGAATCGACGGGCGGATCATGTCGAAGCCGAGCCGCTTTGTTAAGGTTTTTTTGCGGTTATATGACAATGATCAGTCAAGCACCTGACCATAAAGGAAAAACGGCCCCGCAATGCGGAGCCGTTTGTGAAAATCGGGGGTCTTGGAGCCTTAACGACCGAATTGATTTAACAGGCCTTTCAGCAATCCCTTGGCCGCATCTTCGGCAGAACCACCACTCGACCCGCTGTCGGATCCGGACGACCCGCTGCCGCCGAGTACTTTATCAAGCACTTTGTCGAGTACCTTAACCGCGATCTTGTCCATCTGACCGGTGATGACCGGATCATCAATCTTGCCTTTGGCATAGACGCTAAATGGCGGCAGTTCTTCGATCTTTTCCGAGAAATCAAAGTCCGCCTTGGTATCCATGGTCCATTTCGGCAGATCAAGGGTGGCGTCCGCGTCAGCAGTCCCCACCCGCGACAGCGCTGCAACACGGGTGGTTTTGGCAATGCCGTTGGTGATAGCGATATCCGCTTCGAGCGACTGCAACAGGTCATTATTGCCAACCCCTTCAACCACCATGGCCTGCGGGCCCTGGCTCAGAAGCGCCTGAACATTCAGGCTTGGATCAACAGAACGCTTGCTTGCATTGCTAAAGCGAACCTCACTCAGGACCAGATTGGATGTGCCGTTCAGGGCTGATACCAAACGACGCGACGTGTTGCCCGATGCCTTCACATCAAAGTTCAGGTTCGCCCCACCAAGGATAGAGTCATTGGCAACCTTAATCGGGGTCAGCTTTTCAACGCGCGCGCCGTCAAGGCTGCCCTTAAGGGCCAGTTGCGGCACATCGGTGTTACGCGCATCAAACGTGCCATTGATGCCAAGGTTACCGTCACCCAAAAGACCGGTCAGGTTTGAAATGGTCAAAAGACCACTGACCAATGTTGCCTTCAGGTCCGGCTTCACAAGGCTATAGGCATCAAAATCAAGTTGATCCAATGCAATGGCGATATCGGCATCAAGCGAACGAAGTGCTGATACATCAATCACCGTGTCATCCCACGGCGTGCCATCACGGGCATCAACCCGCGTGACGGTCATGGTCTTGGGAAGATTAAAGGCCGCTTTGCGCGGGCCACTGCCACTTCCGGGCATCAGGCCTGCACGTTTTTCCGCTGGCAGGAACGGATCAACATCAAGGGTTCCGCCAGACAGGTTTACCGAGAGTTTCGGCTGTGCCTGCGAACCATCGAACTTGATGTTCCCTGCGGTCTCGAACGCCCCGACGACCAGCTTCAGACCATCAAGCGTGACATTCTGGGCATTGCCTTTTAAAGCACTTGAAACAGCCAGTCGGCCAATATTGCCAGACGGGGTGTAATCAGGTGCCAGCAGTTCCAACGCACGGTTCAGGCTGGATGCCTGCAGGGCAAGCTTTCCATCAAGGCCCGGATTTGCACCAAACACCTGCGACACAACACCATCAAGGGCGACCTGCATCAGCGGGTTGGAAACTTCCAGATCAAGGGTCGGACCCGTTACCGGACCATTTACACCGAGATTTGCCTGAATGCTTTTATAGCTGCTTGCCGGTGCTGGAAGGGTAATGCCCGTAAGCTTCGCAAGCGGTTCGAGTGTTTTCGCAGTTACCCGGACCGAGAACTTGTCAAAGGCAGGAACATTAGCCGCGCCGTTAAACACACCCTTTGCACTGGCCGCAAGACCCGCCGCATCGGCAATCGCAAAGTTATTCAGTGTAATGTCCGGGCCATTGATGCTGCCATCAATCGTGATGCCACGAACCGCCACACCTGATGAAATGATCTCATCAGCAGCAAGGCGATAATTGGCCGCCAATCCGTTCAGCGGTGCCAAGGCATCCTTGATGACCTTGACCATATCCTGTTCGGTTGTGGCAGCTGATCCTGCACCCGATGACGCCGAACCGGCCGATCCGCCCGAAGATGCGGTTGAACCACTTGATCCAGATGACGCAGCGGCGTCTCCAGTCGTGCTTGCCGCGATATATTGATCAAGATTGATCTTATCGAGCTTCAAGCCGATCCCAAGTGCCGGGAGCCCCTCACCACCAAGATTGGCAACGACGGCCCCGCGGATCGCGGTGTCATCCACACGCAGATCAAGATCGGAGATGTTGAGCTGATCAGGCGTGCCTTTGATCCCGCCGGTAAGCGAGAAACGACGCAGACGATCAGCACGGATGCCATCAACATCTGCGCCCAGCCAACGAATGACCGCGCGAATGTTTTCTGATGCAATCTCGTAACTTAGTGCCGCAGTCAGTTTCGGCTTTTCACCTGAAATGCTGCCAAAGACCGCAACATCGGTTCCACCAGGCAGACCGGCAGAAACTTCGTTCAGGGTTACTTTGCTGTTGGCGATTGCCGCATTGACACGTGCGTTATGAACCGGGGTCTGATTATAGATCAGCGTTTCGACTTCAAAGTCGATAGACGCCGTCAAATCAGCCGGAATGGCCGGTGCATTGGCAGCGGTGCCTTTTTTAACAGAGCTTTGCGACGGAATGGATTGCGCACCCGATCCACCATCGGATGCCGCACCACCACCATTGGCAGTGTTGCCACCCGTTGCAGGTGCAGCCGCATCATCCCCCATATCTGCTGCCAGAACCAGAATGCTATCGAGGTCAAGCTGGTTAAAGCGCAGTGCCACATCGGCACGCATGCTGGGTTCCTGATCAATCGCAATCGCGCCCGATCCACGGGTTTCCCCAAAGCGGATCGAAAGATCGTTCAGCGTCACCGACTTGGCGTTTGCCGTGATATGCCCGCCGAGATCAAGCGGCTTGGCCGCGATGTCGGGAATATCAGCATCTTCGCCAGCAATCCGGCGGGCTGCTTCACGAAGGTCTTTGAAGTCGCTATCGATGTCGCCTTCAAATCCCGGATTTTCCGATGACAGATCAACACGCCCCGCAAGCGTCACACCACCGTCGACCTTATCAAGGCCGACCTTCAGGCTGACGGGGAACGGCGCGGTCTGACTGATCTGACCAACGTTAAAGCCAAAGGTCAGCGGAATACCGCGATAGAATACATATCCTTCGCCGTCCATCGGACCATTAAGCGTATCGGCTGATACCGCAAGGGTCAGGCCTTCAATGCGTTCCTCGGTCCCGGGCGCGCGATAGATGATGGTGGCATTTTCAATTTCCAGACTATCGACCGTAATCGTGCTGGCGATATCGCTGCTGCCGGTATCGGACGCGCCATCAGATGGTGCATCTGGGGCAACTTCGGTTTGCGTACCGGTATTTGGCGTGCTGATTGTTCCGGCATCCGGGCCGGATTTCTGCGCCTGGTCTGGATCAAAGACCAGATTGTTGCTGCCATCTTCGAATGTCTCGATCGAGATCACAGGATCAATGACGCTGACTTCCTTGACCTGCACATTGCCGGTCAGAAGCGGCATCAGCGCAACAGACACCCGAACTTCACCGATCGACACCATATCGGCATCCTGCGCACCGGCAACGTTGCCAAGGGTAACGTCAGATGCCGAAAGCGAGGGTGACGGGATCAGCGACATGGAAAGGTCGCCCTTAAGGGCAAGCTCACGTCCGGTGGCATCGCGCACAGCTTGACTGATTTGCGCCTTGTACCCATTCCAGTCGATCAAGGACGGAATAATCAGCAATGCGGCCACAAGAACCACAAGTAATGCACCGATTACGGCAAGGATTTTTTTCAACAGTCAGGCTCCGCTTGCTCGCGAGTTCATTCTGCCAACCGGCAGTGACCCTCAAAGGTTTGATTTTAATTCTAAAAGCATAAGGCTCGTGCAGGCTCTCGCAACAGAAAATGGCGAAAGAATGTAGCTATTTTCAGGCGAGCATCTTTTCCCGTTCAGTTTGCGTCAAACGCCACACCACATCACGGGGGCCGTTTGCTTCCATCTTCATGTGAGTTGACCACGGGCCCGGATCAAGCTTGGCACCAATATCACCTTGTTTTTAACAAATAAAAACAAGGTCGGAGAACACGGAAACAAAACCGTAAATGGCGATTTGGCAACACCCTGAAATCCAGATAGATAGTTTAAAATCAATTGGATACTGGAAATCCGCCTTTAAAATGATACATTTTATAAAACAATAAATTCAATCCTGACTTTCATTCCTAACGAAAGATCGTTGCAGGCATTTGCGACAGGGAGGATTAAAATGACCGATACAACAATCAAAACGCCAGAAAACGCGGTCGAACCCGGTCAGCACGGCATTACTGTACGCACCATCACCACCGATCAATCCGGTGCGTGGCTACAGGCCGGTTGGCAAGATTTCAAACGCACCCCTGCCATTGGCCTTGCCTATGGCGCACTGTGCGCATTGGCCGGGTGGCTTATGGTCTTAAGCATTTTTCGAACCGGGCAGCCCTATTTGACCCTGCCCTTGGCAGCGGGCTTCATGTTGCTCGCCCCGCTGGTGGCGGTTGGACTTTATGAAACCAGCCGCCGCCTTGAAATGGGCGAGAATGTAACGCTTTGGCACAGCCTGAATGGCTTTCGCCGTAATCCGGGGCAGATCGGCGCGATTGGCGTTGTCCTGATGCTGTTTTTCCTGGCATGGACGCGCATTGCCATGCTGCTGTTCGCGCTGTTTCACAATGGCACCATGCCATCGCTTGATGTTCTGGTGTGGGAAACCTTCTTCTCACGCGATGCCATCACATTCCTGATCACCGGCAGCATCATTGGCGGCGGGCTTGCCATCATTGTCTTTGCCATTTCGGTGGTCTCGATCCCGCTTTTGGTGGATCGCGATGTTGATGTGATCACTGCTGTCATCATCAGTGTCAGCGCGTTTCGCAAGAACTGGAAAGTTCTGATCGGCTGGGCCGGTGTGATCGCCATCCTGTCGGCGTGCGGCATGGTGGTCTTCATGTTGGGCCTTGCCATCACAATGCCGCTTCTGGGCTTTGCCAGCTGGCATGCCTATCGCGGGATCATTGATGAAAGCCAGGCCGACGTGGCACGGCTGCGCCGTCAGGTTCCGTAATCCGACATCATATGTTTGGCACGGTAAAACGCCGTCCTTCGGGGCGGCGTTTTCGTTTATCGGCACCAAGAATAAAGGCGATGGGAACAAAATCCATGTGGCGGAGTTTAAACAGATGGTCATCGTGTGTCGTAGCAGGATGGTCTGCGAACTTGTTCACCTGCGCACAATCATCACTGGCATGCTCGCCACAAATTGTCCAAAATCAGCGTTCAACAGGTAGACATTCTGCAACCATCTGCATTGACGAGATAAATCCATCATGCCTCACGCCCCTGCGTTCCGCCATGTTATCGCAGTTTCCGGTTCACTCTTTGCCATGACGCTTGGCACGGATAGCGCATTTGCGCAGACCGATACCGCGTCTGGCCCGCAATCAACCCGCACACCGGATGAGAAATGGGGCGTGTCGCTGTCTGTTGAAAATGACCTGTTCACGCCGACCAACAGCGACCAGCATTACACCAATGGTGTGCGGCTTGCCTTTATCTCACCCGAAGACAGCGCACCGGCATCGTTCCTGAACATCGCCAAACAGGTTCCGTTCTTCGCATCAGAAGGACGCATTCGCACCAGCTATTCGTTCGGTCAGACGATGTATACCCCCGATGACATCACCCAATCCGGGCCGCAGCCAGATGACCGTCCATGGGCCGGGATGCTTTATGGAACGGCGGGGCTTCTGTCTGATACGGGCCTTCAGAAAAAGGGCGAGAACAGCAATTATTCCCGCATTGATACGCTGGAGCTGACTTTGGGTGTGGTGGGTCCGGCGTCACTTGCTGACGAAACGCAAAGCTTTGTGCACAAGCTGATCAATAGCCCCCATCCCGAAGGCTGGGACAATCAGATCAAGAATGAACCGATCATTGGCCTGACCTATGAGCGTAAATATCGCGGCTGGTTTGAAGCCGATTTGTTAGGTGTCGAGTTTGACGCAACCCCGCATGGGGCTGTCACGCTGGGTAACGCATTTACCAATGCGGAATTGGGCACCATGTTCCGCATGGGCTTTGACCTGCCGGCCGATTACGGCCCGCCGCGTATTCGCCCGAGCTTGCCGGGATCGGACTTTTTCGTGCCTGATACCGAAGGCGTTCCGCTTAGCGGTTATATCTTTGCCGGTTTTGCCGGGCGTTATGTTGCGCGTGACATCACCCTTGATGGCAATACCTTTGCCAAT
Source organism: Thalassospira sp. (assembly GCA_965228275.1). Taxonomy (GTDB): domain Bacteria; phylum Pseudomonadota; class Alphaproteobacteria; order Rhodospirillales; family Thalassospiraceae; genus Thalassospira. Next base: position 906,508 of record OZ245802.1, read on the forward strand.
TCGGCCTCGGTGGACAAGGAACCATTGGTCGGCGATCTTCAGGTTGGTGTCGCCATCATCGTTGGCCAAGCCCGCCTGACTTACACCCATGTGTATCGCACACCGGAATTCACCGCCCAAAGTGGCGCGGATCAGTTTGGGTCGCTGTCGCTGTCCTTCCGCTTCTGATCATATCAGCACAGAAACAAAAACGGGGCCAAATGACCCCGTTTTCAATGCGTTGAACTATTTGTCTGATGATATCAAAGACCCGGGATAAGCTTGCCGGGATTCATCAGACCTTTGGGATCAATAGCGGCTTTAAGGGTGCGCATCAGCGCCACCGTATCTTCGCCATGCTCGGTCACCATGAAGTCAAGCTTGCCATAACCAATGCCATGTTCACCAGTGCAAGTCCCGCCCAGTTTAAGGGCACGCTCGACCATGCGACGGTGCAGACGATTGGCTTCTTCCATCTGCGCCGGATCTTCCGGATCAAGCAGGATCAGGGTGTGGAAGTTGCCATCTCCAACGTGGCCAATGATGGTGCAGGTCAGCGGGCTGGCATCGCAATCAGCACGGGTTTCGGTGATTGCCTCGGCCAGTTTTGAAATCGGCACACAGACATCGGTCGGCATACCGGCCTTGCCCGGCTCCAGCTGAAGGGATGCGTAATAGGCCTTGTGGCGCGCCGCCCAAAGCTTATTACGATCTTCCTGACGGGTGGCCCACTGGAATTCTTCGGCGCCATATTCTTCGGCAACCGATTGCACGAATTCTGCCTGTTCCTTAACGCCTGCTTCAGTGCCATGGAATTCAAAGAACAGGGTCGGTGCTTCTTTATAACCCAGCTTGGAATAGTTATTGACCGCGCGGACCTGCAATTCATCGAGAAACTCGATACGCGCGACCGGGATACCGGCCTGAATGGTCAGGATCACGGTATCAACGGCAGCTTCAACCGACGGGAAGGAGCAAACAGCAGCCGACATTGCTTCGGGGATGCCATAAAGCTTCAAACCGATTTCGGTGATAACACCAAGGGTCCCTTCGGAGCCAACAAACAAACGGGTCAGGTCATAGCCCGCCGATGATTTGCGTGCACGATTAGCCGTCTTGATGATTTTGCCATCCGGGGTGACAACCGTCAGGCTGATGACGTTTTCGCGCATGGTGCCATAGCGCACCGCGTTGGTGCCTGATGCACGGGTAGCCGTCATGCCACCGATCGATGCATTGGCACCCGGATCAATCGGGAAGAACAAGCCGGTATCGCGCAAATGATCATTAAGCTGTTCGCGGGTGACGCCTGCCTGCACGCGGCAATCAAGGTCTTCGTTATTGACCTCAAGGATCGCGTCCATGCGTGACACATCAATGCAAATCCCACCGCGAAGGGCCGCAACATGGCCTTCAAGCGACGATCCAGTGCCAAACGGCACAATCGGAACTTCGTGGGATGCACAAAGTTTGACGACCTCGGCGACTTCTTCGGTCGAGGTTGCAAAAACAACCGCATCGGGCGGAGATGCCGCATGCCAGCTTTCGTCCTTGCCATGCTGTTCCAGCACGGCCTGCGCCGTTGAAAGACGATCCCCAAGCATCTCGCGCAGGGCGCTGATCAGGCTTTCGGGTATTTCAATGCGTTCATATTGACGATCTGACATGGGTTTCCTCTTTGGTCCTGGTGGCGGTTGGGCGTCGGTCACGTTGTGGGGCGGACCAACTGGCCAAAATTGTTCGGCACCTACCCTACGCCCAGATATCCGAAATTGGTATTACCTTTTAACCCTGAGAAGTAAAAAAGTGATCAGGGCGACAGGGGCTGGCGCAATCGCCCTGCCCTTGTCGCCCGACACATTCACACCAACTGGAGTGCATTATCCCTTATTGCGATCCTGCGGCAGGGCTGCGGCAATACGATCCGCCAGACGCGAGAATGGCAGGCTTTGCAGCCATACGGTGCCGGGGCCTTCAAGGGTCGTGACAAACAACCCCTCGCCGCCAAACAGTGCATTGGTAAAGCCACCAACAAACTTGATCGAATAATCAATCGACGGGGTCATGGCGACAAGTGCACCGGTATCAACCCGAAGCGTTTCGCCCGGCTGCAAATCCTTGCGAATGATGGTGCCGCCCGCATGCATGAACGCCATACCATCGCCGCTAAGGCGCTGAAGGATGAAACCTTCGCCGCCAAACAGGCCAGCGCCGAGCTTCTTGGAAAAGGCGATATCGATATCAATGCCCGCCGCTGCACACAAAAACGCGTCCTTCTGACAGACGATTTCCCCACCATGTTCGGCAAGGTTCAGCGGAACGACCTTGCCCGGATAGGGGGCGGCAAAGGCAACATGCCCCTTGCCCGATCCTTCATGGACAAAGCTTGTGATAAAGAAGCCCTCGCCGGTCAGCATGCGCTTAAAGCCGGCAAAGATGCCCCCACCGGTTCCGGTCTGCATGGCAATGCCGTCGCCCATATACATCATGGCACCAGCTTCGGCGCGGACACCTTCGCCCGGATCTAGTTCGATTTCGACCAACTGCATCTCTTCGCCGTGGATTACATAGTCGATCACGTCTGCCATGCGGGTAGCTCCTGTTTATCAAAGTAAATTGGTTAATCGGCCAAGTCTGAAACCTGTTGATCCTGATCGCAAGGAAAAGGGGCAACAATCCGGCAAACAAACACAGCAGCATCTTGTAAAAAGTTGAAAATCAAGCAGGATATCACTTTCGCGATCCGCCGGAGGCCTGCGTGCATTATCGGTTCCAGATCAGGATTTTATGGCGTTTGCTTTGCCTTCTGCCGGTTTTGGCTATGGGGCTTATTGCCTGTACGCCTGATGATCCGTGGAACTTCAATATCTGCCGCATTGCCCTTCCCGGCATCGAGGATGACGCGACAAAAATCCGGCTTCTGACCCGGTTTAACGAAATCACCGATCCGGCATCCGTCACGCTGAATTATCAGTTATTGACGGACACCACCGCAAACCGACCAACACCGCCCCCAATTCACAGCCTGACCTGTCACTTCACCATTCCCGACCGCCCGAATATGCCGGGCCAGCTGATCGGCATTGAAAGCAGCCGTTATGGCGTGATTTCGCCGACGCATCTATCGATCTTGAACCGGTTCTGGCTAGACCGGGTTGGGCGCGCTGCCCTTGATCGCTACGAGAATGTCGATCAGGGACTACAAATTAATGTGCCAGAGATCGATGGCGATCTGGCTTATGGGTTGCAGATCACGATCAACGGTCTGTCGCGCGGTGCGATTTACGGGTTACTGGCCCTGTCCTTTACCCTTATTTACGGGCTGATCGGGCGGATCAATCTGGCCTTTGGCGAGATTGTCATGACAGCCGCCCTGTCCACAGTCATCTTTGGATTGCTCCTGTCATCCATGATGGGTTGGAACATTGCGCTGATTGTGATCGGCGCAACGGCGATGGCGGCCTTTGTCGGATCGGGATTAAGCCACCTGACATGGCGCAATGTGTTTGGCCCGCTGGGGCAAAAGGCCGCAGGCGGGCGAGCGATGATTGTCGCATCGCTTGGCTGCGTTTTGTTCATTCAGGAGTTCGTTCGCATCGTCATATCAGCGCGGAACTTTAACCTGCCGCCACTTTGGCAATATTCGATCCCGCTCATACGCAGCGACCATTTTGTGGTACGGTTGTTGGGCTTTGATCTTTTATCCATCGGACTGGCCTGTGTGATCGGTGGCACCCTTGTCTGGGGCATGGCCAAAACCGCGTTCGGGCGGCAATGGCGCGCGATCAGCCAGGACCGGATTGCTGCTGCGCTTTGCGGCGTGTCATTGCAACGCGTTGAAGCACAGACATTCTTGCTAGCAGGGTTTCTGTGCGGGATCACCGGGGCCGTGATGGCGCTTCGTTATGGCGTGATTAACTTTCACTCCGGTACGCTGTTCGGGTTCAAGGCGCTTGTCGCGGCAATCCTTGGCGGCATTGGCTATATGCGCGGGGCCTGGCTTGGGGGATTTGTCATTGGCCTGATGGAAGCATTCTGGTCGGGATATTTCGGGGGTGAATATCGTGACGTGGCTGTTTTCGGATTACTTGCCGCAATTTTGGTCCTGCGCCCGGGTGGGCTTGTTGGCGTAAATGATGGAAAAGACAGCTTGTTCTCGCCCCGCACGGGACAAATATGAATAAAAGCCCCGCACTTTCTTACCGAACCGATGTTCGGTCATTTTATCGATAGATGACGAAAGCGATCAGGATGGCAGCACGTAAACCGGCAGATTGGCTCGCACTGGACGACACCATGATCGCGCCGATGGACAAGTGGCAACGCGCGGTTGACCTGATGACAAGGCTTCTGGGTGCGACGGCGGGCTATGTTGTTGAATACAATGCGCAAAACGGATATCGCGCCGCCATCACAAGCCAAAATCCCGAAAACCCCAATCGGACGGTTTCTGGCAAAGCCGAACCAATTACCAGCAACATCTATTGCCGCCGTGTTGTGAATGACAAGGCACCGTTTTATGAGCCCGACGCCACCGGCAAAGCCGAATGGCAGGACAATCCGGAAATCATTGAAGACGGTTATATCTCGTATTACGGCGTGCCATTGGTCTGGCCGAACGGGCATGTTTTTGGAACGCTGTGCGTGTTCGACAAAAAGCCCACCGCCTATGACGCAACGCTTCAAAACCTTTTGGAATCATTCCGCGATCTGATCGAGGCGGATTTGCGTTTGTATGAACAGTTCGAAATCATGCGAACGCTGTCGATGTCTGATCCGCTCACAGGTTTGAATAACCGTGCCGGGTTTGAGCTTCTGGCTCATCAGAAGATCCGCATCGCCAAGCGCTACCACCACAATATGGGCATCATCTTTATCGATCTCGATAACATGAAACACTGGAACGATGATTACGGCCATGCCGCAGGTGACGCCGCCTTGCGTGCGGTTGCCGATGCCATCACGGACAGCATCCGCGAAGTCGACATTTGCGGTCGCGTTGGCGGCGATGAGTTCGCGGTTCTTGGCTTTGTACGTAATCGCGGGGATTTGACCACCATAATTGCCCGCGTTCGCAACGCCTTGACCCGTGCCAAACTCGTCGTGTCCAATCCCAAATCCCCCATCCGCGAAACGCCGGAAATCAGTTCGGGCGCATCGGTGTTTTTCGAGCCGCTTGATCAAAGCCTTGAAGACATGATGGCGATGGCGGATCTCGAAATGTATCGCGACAAGAAAAGCCGTAAAAAATAGTCTCGCCTTATGTACTTGTGACGGCTGAGATTTGCCGTCCCTTTCCCTGTGCCACCACCAAAAATTCTGCGCGATCTCAACAATCATTAACGACATGGTATCGTTTTTCAGCGACACTGCGGCCCGGGCGAAAAGTCCCGCAAAGAATAACGTTCACGAGCTTACAAAAAATGCAGATCCGCAAAGGCACTGCCGACGACCTTCCCTTCATTCGCGACCTGACCAAACGGGCTACCGATTCGACTTATTTCATTGATGGCATGGGCGATGCGGCAACCGGTGTTGTTGCCAACTATGTCGAAATGTCGACTGACGTCTTTTCCAAGGCATTGGAAAGTCAAAACCATTCAGTCTATGTCGCAACCAAGGAAGACATCCTTCTGGGCTATGTGATTGCCATTCACGAAATCCCGGAAATCGACTGGATCATGGTTGACCCCGCCGCCCATGGTAGCGGTGCTGGCAAGGCACTGATGATCGCAGCCCTTGATGCGCTGGCCGAAAAAGGCACACGCACCAATGTCCGCCTGACGGTGGTGGCGCATAATGAACGCGCCAAGGCATTTTATCGCAAATTCGGCTTTCTGGTCACCGGACCGGTCCCGGACCGCGATATCCCGACAGTAGAAATGCAGCGCGCTGCTTGACAGATTGATCTCAGAACGGCTATCTGCCGTTCTGAATTTAATCGGAGTTTTTATGTCAGAGTCCCGGCACAGCCGCTGATCGCGGTTTGAAAGCCTGACCATCCAGACCGCTGATCAGCAGATCGGACCGCCTGCCCGACCAACATTCGGGTGCGCGTGACCGGTACTGTTGTGCCCGTCCCGATCGGAAACCGTTTTCTTTACTGGTTTTCGGACTCTGAGCATTGAATATTTCAAAGAATGAACAGCGCGTGCTTCATGCACTCGCACAAGGCGGCCTGATCAAAGTGATCAAGGACGACCGTAACCGTATCCTCGAAGCTGATTGCATTACCCGTGACGGCTGGTTTCTGACCGCCTGCACGATCGAGGTTTTCAAGAAACTGCGCAAACGCCGCTTTATCCGGTCCCGCGCCGGTGCCCCCTATCGCATTACCCGCGAAGGGCTGGTTGCGGTCCGCGCGGAGATGTTTCAACGCTAACAAGAAGCCCGGCCAATGGCCGGGCTTTCTTCATTTATGCATGACGATATTGATCAACTTGTCAAATGGATCGCGGACGTAAAACCGCCTGACACCCCATGGCTCGTCAGCCGGGCCATATTCTATTTCAATCCCGGCATCGGTCACTTTGCCAAGCACATCATCAAGGTCATCGACCTCAATTGACATATCAGGAACAGGCGTACCTGATCCGCCTTCGGTGGCGAAATTGACTTGTGTGGTCATGGTTTGACCGGCAACGGCAAAGGTCCTGATCCAGCCATGATCCATGACGGTATCAAGGCCAAGGATATCTTCATAAAAACGTTCGGCCTTTGCGATGTCATCGACCGCAAAGTTTGCGACAATTCGTTTAACAACCATTGGGGCGATGGTCCTGTTATTTGTGTTTAGTGTACGGCTATTGGGCGGCTTCTTCGTTGGGGATGTCCTTAACCCGTTTATAGGGACCGAACGGGATTTCCTTGGGGGCAAAGGTTTCGGCCGATGCACGGTCCCAGCGTGAATGCCAATCAGAAAGCTCGTCGATCTCGTTGCCTGAAACAAGGAACCCTTCGGGCAGGTACGGATAAGCTTCGTTGCCATCAAGGAATTCGTTGTCCTTTTGGCGGACCATGAAGTGATAGGGCATGAAGTTGCGCGGATCGGTCAGGCCAGCAGCACCCGTGATTTCGGCCAATGCATGCATGGTGTTTTTATGAAAACGCGCAACACGTTCGCTTTTATCACCCGGATCAAGTGCGCGTTGGCGGATTTTATCCTGTGTCGCGATCCCGACTGGGCAGCAGTTGGTATGGCAGCTTTGCGCCTGAATACAGCCCAGTGCAAACATGAAACCGCGCGCGGCATTACACCAGTCAGCCCCCAGCGCAAGGGTCCGGGCAATGTCAAAGGCCGAGACGATTTTGCCCGCTGCACCGATTTTGATCTGATCACGTATGCCAGCACCACGAAGCGCATTATGAACAAATGTCAGGCCTTCTTGCATCGGCATGCCAACACGGTTGGCGAATTCGACCGGGGCGGCACCCGTCCCGCCTTCTTTGCCGTCAACAACGATAAAGTCCGGGGTGATACCGGTTTTAAGCATCGCCTTGATGATCGACATAAATTCGCGGCGGTGACCAATGCAAAGCTTGAAGCCAACAGGTTTGCCACCCGAAAGATCACGCAAACGACCAATGAATTCCATCAGGCCAATCGGGGTGTCAAAGGCGCTGTGTGCGGCAGGCGACACACAATCCTGCCCCATCGGGATGCCGCGTGCTTCGGCGATTTCGGGCGAGATTTTTGCTGACGGCAACATACCGCCATGGCCGGGTTTAGCGCCCTGGCTTAGCTTCACCTCGATCATTTTGACCTGCGGGTCAGAGGCGGTGATGGCAAACTTTTCTTCGGAAAATGTGCCATCTTCGTTGCGCGCCCCAAAATAACCCGACGCCACCTGATAAATCAGATCGCCACCGCCTTCGCGGTGATAGCGCGAAATGCTGCCTTCGCCCGTGTCATGGGCAAAGCCACCCTTTTTCGCACCCTTGTTCAGGGCAAGGATCGCATTGCCCGAAAGCGCGCCGAAGCTCATGGCCGAGATATTATAAAGGCTGCAATCGTAGGGTTGCTTGCAATGCGGGCCGCCCACACGCACCCGGAAATTGGTATCGGTAATGTGCTTGGGCGCAACCGAGTGCGTGATCCATGAATAGCCCGATTTATAGACATCCTCGATCGTACCAAACGGGCGTTTGTCTTCGACGCCCTTTGCGCGCTGATAGACAAGACCGCGTGCCTGACGGCTGAACGGGATTTCGTCCTGATCACTTTCGAGAAGATACTGACGGATTTCCGGGCGGAAACTTTCAAGGATAAAGCGGATATGCGCGCTGATGGGATAGTTGCGCAGGATGGAGTGTTTGTGCTGATGCAGGTCATGCGCACCGACCAGAAGCAACAGCCCGAAGATCACGGCTGGCACCCAGAACCAGCTATCGACAGTGCTAGCACAAATCACGGAAATGGCTGTCAAAAGCGCGACACTGCCTATGACAAAATAGCGCTGGTTCAAGATCAAGAATTTCACGGTGCTCTCATCCTGTTTTTTCAGGTCGACCTGAAGGATCCCTGATTACCACCTGTGCGGGCAGGCCTTGGCAACCGATCCCTGATTGCAGCATTGCCTGCGATCATCCCTGATTTGCCCGCAAGCCTCAATGGCAATGTCGTTGATTTTAAAGAAGTCCCCACTTCTTCACCATGTAGGGATGGTCGTGCCAAGTTCAAGAAAAATGCCGCCCAAGAGATAAACTCCGGGCGGCCAAGGTGCTGCTAGCAGGGAGGGCTGTGACCGGAAACGCCGTTTTAAGGGGGAAATCAGCGTTTCCGGTCAGAAGTGGATGATAACGTGGGCAGTTGGCCTTAGGCCTTGCCGTAACCGCCACCACCTGGTGTTTCGATGATGAAGACATCACCTGGATGCATTTCTGCGCCATCGGTGCCTTTAAGTTCGATCACGGAACCATCAACGCGCTCAATTGCGTTGCGGCCAAGCTGGCCCGGTTCGCCACCGGCAACGGCCTGATTGGGCACGCGACGGTGGTTGGACAGGATCGATGCGGTCATGTCTTCAAGGAAGCGAACACGACGGGTGGTGCCATCACCGCCCTTGTGTTTGCCGTTACCACCCGATCCTTTGCGGATTTCAAAGCTCTCGAGCATGACCGGGAAGCGCCACTCAAGGACTTCGGGATCGGTCAGGCGCGAGTTGGTCATATGGGTGTGAACACCACTGGTGCCATCAAAGTCAGGACCGGCACCCGAACCACCGCAGATGGTTTCATAATACTGATGCGTATCATTGCCCCAGGTGAAGTTGTTCATCGTGCCTTGTGCACCTGACATGACGCCAAGGGCTGCATAAAGGGTGTCGGTGACATGCTGGGACGTTTCAACGTTACCGGCAACAACGGCGGCCGGATAGCGCGGGTTCAGCATGGACCCTTCGGGCACGATCAGATTGACCGGCTTCAGGCACCCGGCATTGAGCGGAATGTCATCATCGACAAGGGTTCTGAAGACATAAAGCACAGCTGCACGGGTTACCGCCGACGGTGCGTTGAAGTTGTTATCCAGCTGATCAGACGTTCCGGTAAAATCGACCGTTGCCGAACGGGTTTCCTTATGGATGGTGACCTTGGCCTTTACGACCGCGCCATTATCCATCTCATACGAAAACTCGCCGTCTTTGAGCACATCAATCACGCGACGAACACTTTCTTCGGCGTTGTCCTGAACGTGGCCCATATAGGCATGGACAACATCAAGGCCAAAGTGATCGACCATCTTGCGCAGTTCCTGCACGCCTTTTTCGTTGGCGGCGATCTGTGCGCGCAGATCGGCGATGTTCTGATACGGGTTACGGGCCGGGTATTTTGCCCCTTCAAGCAACGCGGTCAGGCCAGTTTCATCGAACTTGCCCTGATCAACCAGTTTGAAGTTGTCGATCAGAACGCCTTCTTCTTCGAGAATGCGGGAATTCGGCGCCATGGAGCCCGGGGTGATCCCGCCAACATCGGCATGGTGACCACGCGATGCGACATAGAACAGAACATCCTTGCCATCATCACCAAAGACCGGCGTAATCAGCGTAATGTCAGGCAAGTGCGTGCCGCCATTATAAGGATCGTTCAGCATATAAACGTCGCCCGGCTTCATTTTACCGGCATTGTTGCCAATGACGGCCTGAACCGACTCACCCATCGATCCAAGATGGACCGGCATATGCGGCGCATTGGCGATCAGAAGGCCTTCCTGATCAAACACGGCGCATGAGAAGTCCAGACGTTCCTTGATGTTCACCGAGTACGAAGTGTTGGCAAGGGTAACGCCCATCTGTTCAGCGATGTTCATGAACAGGTTGTTGAAGACTTCCAGCATCACCGGATCGGCCTGGGTTCCGATCGCCTCGGAGCGTTTCATCGGCACAACGCGGGTCAGAACCAGATGGTCACGGCCGTTGACCTTTGCTTCCCAACCCGGATCGATCACGGTGGTGCCAACCGGCTCGACAATCACGGCCGGGCCACGCACCGTCGCCCCCGGTTTCAGGGCTTCGCGTTTGTAGAACGGGGTTTCTTGTGCCTCGCCATCAAAGACAACACGGCGTGATGCCAGGGCATTGATTGCGACATCTTCGTGGGATGCTTCGGCTTCAGCGTCTGGCAGGCCCTGGGTTTCGCCAATTGCCTCAACAGCGACGGCTTCAACGACCAGCGGCTTTTCGCTCATGACGAAGCCATAGCGCTGTTTGTGCTGTTCTTCGAACTGCGACTTGATGGCGTCAACATCGCCGAAATCAACGATCAGCGGAGTGTCGGTACCGTCATAACGCAGATGCAGTTTTTTCAGCATCGAGATTTTGGCATCCGTAATGCCCTGCTCGTGCAATTCACCACGGGCATCAACGGCCAGCGCATCAAGCTGTTCGCCAAGACCGGAAAGAGCATCGGTCGCCAGTTTGGCTTCGACGGCCTGTTCACGCATTGCGCGGATATCGGCAAGGCCCATGCCATAGGCTGACAAGACACCGGCAAACGGATGGACGAACACCTTGGTCATGCCAAGGGTATCAGCCACCTGACAGGCATGCTGACCACCGGCACCGCCAAAGCATTGCAAGATGTAATCGGTCACGTCATAGCCGCGCTGAACCGAGATCTGCTTGATAGCGTTTGCCATGTTTTCAACAGCAATACGCAGGAAACCTTCGGCGACTTCTTCGGGTGTTCTGACCTGCCCCGTGCTTTCCTTGATCTTAAGCGCCATGTCGGCAAAGCCCGCGCGAACGGCATCCGCATCCAGCGGTTCGTTGCCTTCGGGACCAAACACGTTCGGGAAGAATTCCGGCTGAACCTTTCCCAGCATGACGTTGATGTCGGTTACTGCCAGCGGACCACCACGGCGATAGGCTGCTGGTCCCGGATTTGCACCGGCACTGTCCGGACCAACGCGGAAACGGGCACCATCGAAATGCAGGATTGAACCACCACCGGCGGCCACGGTGTGAATTTTCATCATTGGCGCGCGCATACGCACGCCGGCAACCTGCGTTTCAAAGTCACGCTCATATTCGCCGTCATAGTGCGAAACGTCGGTTGACGTGCCACCCATATCAAAACCAATGACCTGTTTGAAGCCATCCATTTCGGCCGTACGAACCATGCCGACAACACCGCCAGCCGGACCAGACAGGATCGCGTCCTTGCCCTGGAACTTGGCTGCATCGGTCAGACCACCATTGGACTGCATGAACATCAGCTTCACGCCGCCAAGCTCGGATGCGACCTGATCTACATAACGACGCAGGATCGGCGAAAGGTAAGCATCCACAACCGTTGTGTCACCGCGCGATACCAGCTTCATCAGCGGGCTGACTTCGTGACTGACCGAAACCTGGGTAAAGCCAACGTCGCGGGCGATTTCAGCGGCAGCATTTTCATGCGCGGTATAACGATAGCCATGCATGAAGACGATGGCACAGGCACGAATGCCGCTGTCATAAGCCGCCTGAAGGTCCTTGCGCAGCGTGTCGCGATCAAGCGGGGTGAGTTCCGCGCCTTGGGCGTCGAAACGACCATCGGCCTCAATCACGCTTTCATAAAGGGTTTCTGGCAGTTTGATATTGCGATCAAACAGACGCGGACGGTTCTGATAGGCCAGACGCAGCGCATCGCGGAAGCCCTTGGTGGTGACAAGAACCGTGCGGTCGCCTTTACGCTCCAAAAGCGCGTTGGTGGCGACCGTGGTGCCCATCTTTACGGCTTCGATTTTCTCGGCCGGGATTTTTTCGCCAGCAGGAACTTCAAGCAGTTCGCGGATGCCCTGAATGGCGGCGTCGCGATAGCGTTCCGGGTTTTCCGACAGCAGCTTGTGGGTGACAAGCGAACCATCGGGTTTGCGCGCAACGATGTCGGTAAAGGTGCCGCCGCGATCAATCCAGAACTGCCATTTTGGCTGGCCGGTGGTCTGCGAAGCGGGCGAATTTTGGTCGTGAGAAGCCATGATGCTGTCTCCTTGGGCATCTGTAGTCATAAAATTCTGTACGAACGATCAGATCTTCAAAAAGCCGGTTAGCCGTTCATTTGCTGCGGCAGCCAGGTCACGATTTCCGGGAAAATCGTAATCATCAGAACGGCAAGCAACAGCAGGAAGAAGAAGGGCAAAGCAGCCAGCGCAATCGCAAACAGGTTCTTGCCTGTCAGACCTTGCAAAACGAAAAGGTTGAAGCCTACGGGCGGGGTGATCTGCGACATTTCGACCACCAGAACCACATAGATGCCAAACCAGAGCAAATCGATCCCGGCAGCCTGTACCATCGGCAGGATCACAGACGTGGTCAGAACCACCACCGAAATCCCGTCAAGGAAGCATCCAAGAACAATGAAGAACACGGTTAGTGCGGCAAGCAATGCATAGGGTGACAGTTCCATATGCGCAATCCATGCGGCGAGCTCACGCGGGATACCGGTAAAGCCCATGGCAACGGTCAGAACAGCAGCCCCTGCAAGAATAAAGCAGATCATGCAGGATGTGCGCGTGGCACCCATGATGCCGTCAATCAGGCTTTCCCATGTCAGTGAACCGCTCAGACGCGACAAGATCAGCGCACCGACAACACCGAATGCTGCTGCCTCGGTCGGGGTGGCAACACCGCCATAGATCGAACCGATAACCGCAGCGATCAGAGCAATGACCGGAATAAGACGACCCGATGCGCGCAGCTTTTCAGCAAATGGCAGGGTCGGTGCCGCAGGCGGCATCTTGTCCTTGTTTACGGTGGCCCAGATGCCAACGAAGCTCATGAACATGATGATCAGCATCGCGCCGGGCAAAACACCGGCAATGAACAGGCGGGCAATCGAAAGTTCGGCCGACACGCCATAGACAATCAGAATGATCGAAGGCGGGATCAGAAGGCCAAGGGTGCCTGATCCGGCAAGTGTGCCAAGGATCAGCTTATCGGCATAGCCCTGCTTGCGCAGTTCCGGGATCGACATGCGACCAATCGTTGCCGCCGTTGCTGCCGAAGAACCCGAGACAGCAGCAAAGATGCCACAGCCAAGAATGTTCACATGCAGCAATCGACCCGGCAACTTGTTCAGCCACGGCGCAAGGCCGGTGAACATGTCCTCGGATAGGCGCGAGCGGAACAGGATTTCACCCATCCAGATGAAAAGTGGCAGCGGTGCCAAAGACCAGGTCGCAAGACTTGCCCACGCGGTGGTCGCGATGATCGGGCCGGTCTGGGCACTGGTGAAGAAATCAAGCGCAAAGACACCAATGGCAAACAATGCCAGAGAGACCCACAAACCAGCCCCAAGGAACAGGAACAGCAGTCCCATCAGGACTAGGCCAATTTCAAGTACTTCCATGACCTTTTCCTATTCGTTGAGTTCATTGGCTTCGCCAAGGGCGAAGGCGGGGTCACGACCGGCAATTGTATCAATCAATGCTTCGATCATGGCGATGGTGAAAACGATCAGTCCGAAGGCCATTGCCGTCTGCGGGATCCAAAGCGGAAAGGCCAGAACACCGGGCGATGTATCACCATACGAAAAGCTTTCTTCGGCAAGAACCGCCATCCACCAGGCGAAGTAACCACCAAGGAAGGTCGCCACCATCAGCGTGATGGTTTCGATCACGCGCCGGATTGAACCCGACAGATGGGATAGAACAATCATCACCCGGATGTGGGTGCCGGCACGAAACGCCGGACCAAGGGCAAGGAAGGTTCCCGCAGCAAGGCTGAAGCCTGCAAGTTCGTTGGCATCATGGACCGCAATTCCAACCAGGCGGCCAATCGATTGCGCCAGAATAAGAAGGGCAATTGCGACCAGAAAGAGCGCGGCCAGCCCGGCACTGAACTTGAATAAGTAATCTAGTAATCTGCGCACAGCAGTCCCCTTTCCGCCCGCGATTTCGCGATGCTGATTGATTGTTCCCAAAGAACAGTAACATCAAATTGTGGGGTTTGTCCGGGATCGGACAGAGGACGACGTCTGCCCGATCCCGCGAAGATCAAGAAGCTTAGTTCTTGAAAGCGTCGATGATGGCCTGGCCTTCATCGCCGGTTTTTTCCAGCCAATCGGAAACCATGGTTTCGCCAGCTTTGGAAAGGCCTGCTTTGAGTTCAGCACTCGGTGCGGCAACGTTCATGCCATTGTCAGAGAGAACTTTTTTCTTCTCGTCTGCTTCGGCCATGCTCATTTCCCAGCCACGTGCTTCGGCTTTGGCAGCGGCATCAAGAACAGCCTGCTGGGTTTCAGCCGGAAGACGGTCGAAGGATTTTGCATTCACGACAACCATGTTTTTCGGAAGCCATGCCTGAACGTCATAGAAGTTCGAAACGAAGTCCCAAGCTTTGGAGTTCGCACCGGTCGACGGCGAGGTGATCATTGCTTCAACAATGCCGGTTGCGAATGCGGTCGGGATTTCCGGAACTTCAACCTGGGTCGCGACCATGCCGGTCAAATCCGCAAGCTGCGAGGTGGTGGAGTTATATGCACGGAATTTGACACCTTCGAGGTCAGCAACAGTGTTCACCTCGTTTGCGGTGTAAAGACCCTGTGCCGGCCACGGAACAGCGTAAAGAACTTTAAGGCCGTCTTTTTCAAGAGCCGCATCGATACCAGCGCGCGAAACTTCCCAAAGTTTCTTGGCTTCGTCATAGGAGGTCGCCAGGAACGGGATCGCATCAACGGTGTAGATCGGGTTTTCGTTGGCCAGCAGCGAAATCAGGGTCTCGCCAATCGGCACCAGGCCGCGCTGAACCGAACGTTTGATATCGGCATGTTTGAACAGCGAACCACCGGAATGAACGGTGATGGTCAGCTCGCCACCAGACGCGTCATTCACGTCCTTGGCAAATTCAATGATGTTCTGGGTGTGGAAAGTCGCATCTGGATACGGGGTCGCCATATCCCACTTTTCTGCCGCAGTAGCCAGACCGGCTGACATGGTGATCGCTGCGATTGCGACCGTCGAAAGTGCCTTTTTAAGCATTATTCAAGTCTCCCTGTGTGTGGTGAGAGCCGATACAGCTTTTGCGTATCGAGACTCCGAAGTAGCCTCCCGACACATTAATCACATTTTGCTGACAAATTGTCAATGTAATTTCATAACTACCATGCATAAACTGCAACCCTGTGTATTTTCACGTATCTCGAAATCACCTTTGCATAGAAGCCTTCGCCAAACAAAACGGGCAGCAACACCAATGTGTTACTGCCCGCCTTAGTCTTTGGCATCAGCTTATTCCACGTACATTGCCATCGGGGAACGATGGCGACAGCGGTTGTTACATCGCACTCGCGGCACGGGATGCCTGATCATAAACGCCCGAGATTGCGCGCAGAGTCTTGGCGACATCGCCGACCTCTTCGCTGTTCACGCCAAGACGCTGGAACGTTTCGACAAGGCAGGCTTCGCGCACTTCACGGTATTTCTCGCACATCTCGCGGCCCTCAGGCGTCGTCGCGTAATGGACTTCCTTGCCGCGTTTCACGCCCTCAACCAGACCAAGCTTGCGCAGCTTTTTCAGCGAATAGTTCACAAGGTGGCTGTCTTCGACATTCAGCACGAAGCAGACCTCAGACAGGCTTTTTTCACGTTCGCGCGAATTGACGTTGTGCAGCACCAAAATATCAAGGACCGATACGTCGGGCATACCAGCGGCCCGCATGCACCGCACCATCCAGCGGTTAAACGCGTTGCCCGACAGGATCAGGGCAAATTCAAGCTCGGACAGCTCTGCAGCACGCTCCGAGACAAGGTGTGATGATGAGACAATCCGCGGTTTATCGGCCATCCGACGTTTCCTGTTTTCATATTTGCATGGTGATTGCGTACGAATTCATCTGAAAACATCGCAACTTTGTCGGAATTTTATCGCAATAAAGGCGACTGGGTAAAGCCCCAGTCGCCTCATCAATGTCATCAATTCGTCGTTAAAGTGCGCGCATGCGATCCAGGAAGCCGTCAATCTGGGCCCGCAAATCATCGCTCTGATGACCAAGGTTATCGGCCGATGCATTGACATCGTTGGCCGCCGTGTTGGTTTCACTCACTGCTGCCGACACGCCCTGCATGGCCGATGAAATTTCCTCGGTCCCGGCAGCGGCCTGTTCGACATTTTGCGAAATTTCACTGGTGGCAACGGTTTGTTGTTCAACGGCTGCTGCCACTGCCGCCGCACGTTCGCTAATATCCGAGATCATTCTGACGATCTCATCGATTGCACTAACCGCAAGGCCGGTTGCCTGCTGAATATCGTTGATCTGGGTGGTGATATCCTCGGTCGCCTTGGCAGTCTGGTTCGCAAGGTTTTTCACCTCGCTTGCGACCACGGCGAAACCTTTGCCTGCATCCCCGGCGCGCGCGGCCTCAATGGTTGCGTTCAGGGCGAGCAAGTTGGTTTGACCGGCAATATCGCTGATAAGGCCAATCACCTCACCAATCTTGATCGCCGAGTCATTCAGCCCCTGAATATTGTCATTGGTACTGCGCGCCCGTTCGGTTGCCGACTGCGCCATACTTGATGTTTCACTGACTTGGCCGGAAATTTCGTTGATTGAAGCAGAAAGCTCGGTCGCGGCCGTTGCCACCAATTGAACGTTGGATGATGCTTCTTCTGCCCCTGAAGATACGGCCATGGATTGATCAGCCGCCGTATCGGCACTCCGGCGCAGCACATTTGACACCTGATGAAGCTGACTGACGGCTGCCCCCACATTGGCCATCACAGCGACAACGGCTTTATCAAACTCCTGAATATACTGTTCTTGGGTATCCATGCGTTTGCGGCGTTTTTCGTCTTCGGCTTTTTGCGCTGCTTCAAGCTTTACACGTTCAATACCGTTTTCACGGAACACCAGAACAGCCCGTCCCATGGTTCCGATTTCATCCGCACGTTTGACTTCGTTGATATCCACATCAAAGTCATTCTCGGCCAGTCGCGTCATCTTGTTGGTAAGTCCACTGATCGCATTCACAATCGCGCGCGACAGGATATAAGACAGCCCCATCAAGGCCAGCACACCGACCAGATACATCACGACCGTGATCGTCAAACTGGTGGCTGCAATCTGGTCTGCGCGACTTTTCTGCATTTCTGCAATATCGCCAATCGCAGCACTCAGGTTCTCAAGGATAGGTTCTGCTTCAGCATAGAAATCCGAAAGAAAGCCCAACTCCGCTTCACGTTGCAGGATCTTTTCAGACAGGGCTTTGAAGTCCGTGACATAGGACTTCATCAGATCGGTGATCTTAGCCTGTTCATCTGCCGGGATGCTTGATGCCGCAAGGGCCGGTCCGAATTCCGCCAAACGATCATCAATGCGACCAACATATTTGGCATCAATACGGGCCAAGAAGTCCTTTTCGTGGCGACGCATCATCAGCATGATCACGGTGAGGTTGTCGGCGTTATACTTCTTAAGCGCCTCTTCCACATTGTGAACCGAGCCACGCAAGCTTCCCAAAAGACCCTGTTCTTCGTTCAGGCCGATTTCGCGTTGCAGGCCAACTACGGTTGCAAATTTCGCACTATAATTTGAGAAGGCAGTCCGAATTTGATCAAGCTGGCCATCGAACTGAGTCAGCGATGGATCAGATTCCAGCATCTCCAGACCCGCATTCACATGCGTGACCACATCGGCATGCTGTCCGACATATTTGTCATCCAGCCTGAGCAAGAAGTCCTTTTCGCGCCGACGCGCATTGAGGAAATCACGCGATATCTCGTCTGCGATCAGCTTGTCTTCCAAGGCTGCCTCGGCAACAAGCTGTGCTGACTGCCTTTGTTGTTCGGCAACAAACTGCACAACGCCAACAACAACAAAGATGACCAGTGCAACAATACCGATCAGCGAGATCTGATACAGAAGCTTCATCCGGGACAGGAAATTCATCTTAACCCCCAAGTATTGAACCCGGACTATGCTTTGGTGGTGTCTCTTTCCATCCGCGCCCGAGTTCGTATTGATAGACGATGCGAAAACACCTCGTCACCCCACTGTTCTACTTTGGGATGTTGCTGCCAGCTTATCAGACGTGAAATGTGACAGTTTTGTTACAAACGCTTGATTTCCGCATCACAGGCAGCAAACTGGCGGAAATATCCAACTCGCCAATCTTCTGTTTTCGCTTCAATCAAATACATTTGCACCGACCGCGCACAAAACAAGGGCCACGCGCAGAATTACCTATTCCTTCGTATAGACCTGTGTGTTTTTCAACATATCATGCCATTCAGGAGACCGAGCGCATCTCTTCAAGGAAGCGATCAATACGCTCGCTTAGATTGTCGCTTTGACGACCAAGATTGTCTGCAGATCCGCGCACATCACTTGCCGCTTCGGTAGTTTGTGCAACAGCAGTTGAAACACCCTGCATCGCGCCAGAGATTTCACTGGTGGCCGATGCCGCCTGCTCGACATTTTGCGATATCTCGCTGGTGGCAACGGTTTGTTGTTCGACAGCTGCCGCAACGGTTGACGCACGTTCGCTGATATCAGAAATCATCTGCACAATCTCGTCAATCGCACTAACAGCCGACTGTGTTGCGGATTGAATGTCGCTGATCTGATTGGTGATGTCTTCTGTGGCCTTTGCCGTCTGGTTAGCAAGGTTTTTGACCTCGCTTGCGACAACGGCAAAACCTTTGCCGGCCTCACCGGCGCGGGCCGCTTCGATGGTCGCATTCAGGGCCAAAAGGTTGGTTTGGCCTGCAATATCATTGATCAGGCCGATGACTTCGCCAATACGCACGGCTGCTGCATTCAATCCCTGAATTTCATCATTGGTTGATTGGGCGCGTTCACTGGCCGAGATGGCCATTTGCGATGTGTCACTGACCTGTCCGGCAATTTCATGAATGGATGCGGAAAGTTCGGTCGCAGCCGTTGCCACCAGTTGCACGTTCGATGACGCTTCTTCGCTGCCCGCCGATACGGTTGTCGATTGGCTGTTGGCGGTTGAGGCACTATTGCGCAGCACTTCTGAAACCGAGTGCAGTTGTTGAACGGCGGTTCCGACCTCGCTCATCATTTCAACGACGTCATTGTCGAATTCGCGGATATGGCGTTCCTGAATCTCGATCCGTTGACGTTGCTGCTCGTCGATTTCGCGTTGGGTCGCTTCCAGTTTCTGCCGTTCCAACCCGTTTTCACGAAACACCACGACAGAACGGCCCATCTCGCCAATTTCATCCGTGCGATTGGCTTCGTTCAGCTCAACCTCGAAATCATTGGCGGCAAGTTTTGCCATCTTGGCCGTAAGCCCCTTGATCGCCCCGACAATTGCACGCGCCAGAACAACCGACATCAGAATCAGGATCAAGGCACCGGCAATGAAGATTGCAAAAGTCACCTGCACACCTGTATGGGCGATTTCCTCAGCCCGCTGTTGCATGGCTTGTGCGACTGTACCGATTTCGTCGCTTAGTGCCTCCAGCACCGGTTCAACCGCGGCGTAGTAATCGCCAAGGCGCACCAAGGATGCCTCACGTGCCAGTGTCGCATCGGCCAATGCCCTGAAATCGGCAACGTATGAATTCATCAGCTTGGCAAGCTGGGCCTTTTTGTCATCCTGAATGCTGCCTGCCTTTTGCAGGGCTGCGTCGAACTGTTTGGCATTTGCTTCGACGCTGTCGACATAGGCCGGATCAAGGCGATTAAGGAAATCCTTCTCGTCGCGGCGCATTTTCAGCAGGGCAATCGACAAATCCTTGGTCGCGCTCAAGCCCAGCATTGCTTCAAGCTTGGCGACTTCCCCAAGTGCAGCTTCGACCTCGGACGCGGCACTGCGCATTTCGCCCAGCAAGCCGCTATTTTGGTCAAGCCCGACCTTTCGTTGCAGATCAACTACGGTTGCGAATTCGCTGACATAGCTTTCGATCGAGGTTCGTGCTTCATCAACCTGCCCCAAAAGACTTGCCAGTTCTTCACGACCAGCAAGTTCTTCGAGTCCGGCACGAACCATATTGGCGGCCGTTGCATGGGATGCGACATATTCCTCGTTCCGGCGAAGGATGAAATCCTTCTCGTGACGCCGGGCATTGAGAAATTCAAGCGACACCTCGTCAACGATCAGTTGATCCGCATTTGCGGCCCTGGCCGTTTCTTGTGCCGATTGGCGCTGTTGATCAGCAATGAATTGGGTTGCTCCGACGATGGCAAAAATCGCCAACGCGACGATGCTAAGTAGTGAAATCTGGTAAACCAGTTTCATCCGCGACAAAAAGGACATGTTCCACCCCGATTGTTATCGTCTTGTGCTTTTTTCTTATTTTTGACATTCAACACAATAGACCAGCTATACCCAAGGTAGATCAATAAAGACTTAAATATAGACCAATTGATAATCTGAGCGCCCAACACTTTAAAACATGCGCTTTTGCCGTTTCTTTCCTGCGTCTGCGAACTATGTTGGTGGTTTGCCAAAGGTGATATGGTCGCAAGCCTACGCCACCGGCGCGACGAAACATATCGGAACAGGACGAACATCACCCATGAGCATCTGGGGCAAAATTATTGGCGGAGCAGCAGGTTTTGCCTTGGGCGGGCCATTGGGCGCAATTCTTGGAACAGCAGCCGGCCATGTCGTTGACAAGATCAAGAATGGCACGGCGCTAAATGGACCGAAGATCGGTGGTTATGATCCGCGCCAGATGGCTTTTGCCACCGGTGTGATTGTTCTGGCCGCCAAGATGGCCAAGGTCGATGGTCATGTCAGCCGCGATGAGATCAACGCCTTCAAGCGCGTATTCCATATCCCACCGGGTGAGGAAAAGAATATTGGCCGCATCTTTGATATGGCGCGCAAGTCATCAGACGGGTTTGAAATTTACGCCCATCAAATTGCCACCATGTTCCGCGGCGAACGTGCCCTTCTGGAAGGTATTCTTGAAGCACTTTATCAGATCGCCATGGCCGATGGTGAATTGCACCCGGCCGAACAGGACTATTTGAAAAAGGTCGCGCAAATCTTTGGCTTTGCCGAAGTCGATTTTGACCGTGTGCATCATGCGTTTACATCATCGAACGGCCCGGACCCTTATGAACAGCTTGGTGTTGGTCGCGATGCCAGCGATGACGAGCTTAAGGCCGCCCATCGCAAACTATCGCGTGAAAACCATCCGGACACCCTGATGGCCAAAGGCATGCCGCCCGAATTTATCGAGCAGGCCAACGACAAGATGGCCCGCATCAATGCCGCCTGGGATCAGATCCGCAAAGAGCGCGGCATTCGCTAAGGCCACTTGGCACGATCCAATCTGTTAAACATGATTTCCCTTGCAACAGAGCGCAATTTGCTGTTTGCAGGGGACCGGTCATTGTGACCCAAATTTCATTCTCAAGCTTATCGGTTTTCCCATGGCGCCACCGCTGATCAATATTAATGACATCCACCTGACCTTTGGCGGGAACGATCTGTTTTCCAATGTGTCATTTGCCATTGGTGAACGTGATCGCCTGTGCCTTGTCGGGCGCAATGGTGGCGGGAAATCGACCCTGCTTAAAATCATCGCCGGCGAGATCGAGCCGGATGGCGGCGAACGCTTTGTGCAGCCGGGTTGCAAGGTGGCGTACCTTAATCAGGAACCGAAATTTGACGGCTATGACACGGTCGAGGATTTCGTTCTTGCAGCGCTTGATGACCATGAACAGGAATATGCCTATCGTTCCGATATGTTGCTGGCATCGGTCGATCTGGACCCGCAATCCGATCCCAAGCAGCTTTCAGGTGGTGAAGGTCGCCGTGCCGCGATTGCACGCGCACTGATTGCCGACCCGCAGGTCTTGCTGCTTGACGAGCCGACCAACCACCTTGATTTGCCAACCATTGAATGGCTTGAAGGCGAGATCAAAAACTTCCGTGGTGCTGTAGTCGTAATCTCGCACGACCGTGCATTCCTCAATGCCGTTTCAAACGGTGTGTTATGGCTTGATCGCGGTGTGATGCATCAGGGTGCCATCAACTTTGCGAAGTTTGAAGAATGGTCGGAAGAGATTTATCGCAAAGAAGCCGAAGAACGCGCAAAGCTTGATAAGCTGATTGCGCAAGAAACCGTCTGGTCGGTTCAGGGCATTTCGGCGCGTCGAAAACGTAACCAGGGCCGTCTGCGCCGTCTTTATGACATGCGCGAACAGCGATCCCAGCAGGTTGATCGTATCGGTAATGTATCGCTTGCGGCAGATGCCGGTGAAACGTCGGGCAAGGTCGTGATTGAGGCGACTGATATCGCCAAGTCATTTGGCGACCGTCAGATCATTTCGGATTTCTCGACCCGTATCTTGCGCGGCGACAAGGTTGGTATCATTGGTCCGAACGGTGCAGGTAAAACCACCCTTCTGAAGATGCTGACCGGTCAGATTGAACCAGATAGCGGCAAGATCAAGATCGGCACTAACCTTAATCCCAGCTATTTCGATCAGAAGCGTGTTGCCCTTGATGACACCAAAACGCTTTGGGATACGCTGTGCGATGTTGGTGGCGATCAGGTCATGGTGCGCGGTAATCCGCGCCATGTGGTCAGTTACCTGCGCGACTTCCTGTTTGACGAGAAACAGGCAAGAAGCCCGGTTGGCGCGCTTTCGGGTGGTGAACGCAATCGGTTGCTTTTGGCCAAGCAGCTGGCAAAGCCGACCAACCTTCTGATCATGGATGAGCCGACCAACGATCTGGATATGGATACGCTTGATCTGCTTCAGGAAATGCTGAGCGAGTATGAAGGCACGCTGCTTCTGGTCAGCCACGATCGTGATTTCCTTGATCGCGTTGTGACGTCTTCGATCGCGATGGAAGGTGACGGAACGGCGATTGAATATGCCGGAGGCTATTCCGACTATATTGCCCAACGCAAACTCTCGCGCACCGAGGCCGCTAAGGAAGAAAAAGCTGCCGCCAAACAGGTTAAGAAAACCGCACAGGCAAGTGCGCCAAAAGCCAAACCGGCTGGAAAGCTGAGCTATAAGGATCAGCGCGAATATGACAATCTGCCAGGTGCGATGGCCAAGCTCGAAAGCGAAATCGCTATCCTTGAAGAAGCGTTGGCAGATAGCAGCCTGTTTACCAAGGACCCGACCAACTTCCAGAAAAAGGTTGACCGTCTGGATGCGGCACGCTCCGAGCTTGAGGCATCCGAAGAACGCTGGCTTGAACTGGAAATGATGCGTGAAGAACTCGGTCAGGCGTAAGTCTGACCGACCATCCCCTTCCCAACCGCCACCTCAACCATCACGCCTTGGCCTTTACCCGGCCCCGCACTTGCGCCACACTTTAGCTCTGGGTTGAGAACAACTCATTTGTCCTTTGTCGCAAAACAGCGGATCAAGGGATGAGTAGATCTTGCGCGCCCAAATTGCGGCCGCCACCAATCTGACATCGACATGATGTCGCCCCTTTTGCTGAAAGCTTGCATCATGCCGATCAAAGCCATGCTTATGGCCCTGTCCGTTGCTATTATCTGGGGCATCAATATGCTGACCGTGAAGGGTGCGGTCGGTGAAATCCCGCCCTTTATGCTAACAGCCATTCGCTTTGGCGCGGTTGCCGTGCTTTTGGTGCCGTTTACGCGCATGCCACGCGGACGCATGGGCAAGCTTGCGATCATTTCCGTCACATTTGGCAGTCTTCATTTCGGCGTTCTGTTCTTTGCGCTGTCGATGATTGATGCCGGACCGGTGGCGATTATCATCCTTCTGGGTGTGCCGTTCTCATCGATGCTGGCGACCTATTTCTTTGATGATCGGCTGGGCTGGAAACGGCTTTCGGGTATGGCATTGGCCTTTATCGGCGTCACGATCATGTTCTGGGACCCGACCATGACCGATTTGCAGCTACCGCTGTTGCTTGTTGTGTTCGCAGCCTTCATGTGGGCGGTTGCCAATGTCATGATCAAGAAACTGGGCGACATCAGCACATTCCAGCTCAATGGCTGGATGGCTGTTATGGCTGCACCTCAATTGCTGATCCTTTCACTGATCCTTGAACCCGGTGCGTATCAGGCTGTGCTTGATGCAAGTTGGGTTGCCTGGGCAAACCTCAGCTTCACCGTCGTGATGTCATCGATTGTTGCTTATGGCTTCTGGTACCATTTGCTTAAAACGCAGGATGTGAATTCCGTCGTGCCTTGGTCGCTTCTGGCGCCCGTGATCAGTGTGCTTGGATCGTTTGTCGTATTTGACGAAACGTTCTCGGCCCTTAAAATTGTCGGCAGTGTGATTGTTCTGGCCGGAGTTGGCGTGATCATGCTGCGCAAACCGGTACAGCGTAAAACCCAGGGGATGGATTAATATTTATGAGCGATGGGAAGATGACAGCCAATTGGCAAGATCGCATCATCAAACACCCATCGCCCAATTTCGGCCCGCGCCCGGATGGTTGCGCGATTGATATTCTGGTTCTGCATTATACCGGCATGACATCGGGTAAGGCTGCCCTTGATCGGCTGTGCGATCCGGAAAGCTCTGTCTCCTGCCATTACATGGTTGAGGAAGATGGGCGCATATTCCAGATGGTTGATGAGGACAAACGCGCTTGGCATGCCGGGCGCGGTAAATGGCAGGATTGCAGCGACGTCAATTCCCATTCCATCGGGATCGAGATCGTTAATCCCGGTCATGAATTTGGCTATCGCCCATTTCCGGATGTCCAGATTGCATCTGTCATTGCCTTGGCTGGTGACATTATCGCGCGTCATGCAATCCCTGCCTGCCGCATCATTGCCCATTCCGACATGGCACCAGACCGCAAGGAAGATCCGGGTGAGCTGTTCCCGTGGGATCAGTTGGCGGCCAACGGCATCGGTCTTTGGCCAAAGGAACCGGTATCACCCACAACGTCGGAAGCCGACATTGAGCAGTTTGATCGCCTTCTTGATCAGATCGGTTTTGGTGAAGACCCGGATGTTGATCCGATCAAACGCGTAATTGCCTTTCAGCGCCATTGGCGGGCGTCGGATATCTCGGGTCTTGTCGATGCAGAATGCATTGCGATTGCCAAAGCGCTTGTCGATCAGATGGACATCTGATTTCCGCTCCACACTCTGAGACTACCCACACCGCTTTTTCTTGACGCATCGCGTGATGTAACCTACATCCGCACCACCAGATGGCCGGATGGCTGCCCTTCTTGTTCGCAAGCGGGGAGGAAAGTCCGGGCTCCACGGAGACACGGTGCCAGATAACGTCTGGCGGGGGCGACCCTAGGGAAAGTGCCACAGAAAGCAAACCACCGACACAGCGCAAGCCTGTCGGTAAGGGTGAAAGGGTGCGGTAAGAGCGCACCGGTCCTTCAGCAATGCGGGACGCATGGTAAACCCCACCGGGAGCAAAACCTAATAGGAATGGTCGGCCGGATGCTTCGGCATTGTCGGCAGGTGGGTTTTCGCGCCACCATTCGGGTTGGTTGCAGGAGGCGTTCGGCGACGGACGTCCCAGATGAATAGCCATCCAGTGCGGTTCGCCGCATGGACAGAACCCGGCTTACAGGCCATCTGGTATTTCTTTTTCAGCTATGAAAATGGCGATGACAGCTTCCCGTCATCGCCGGAACTAATCTGATCGGGTGTAAAGCCCGGATCAGCCGCGCTCGGCAATCGATTGCGCGAAGTACTTGTCCGCTTCTTCCTGCGTGCCAACCGGAATGTCGGTTGATGTCTGTTCCTTGATCATTTTGCCAAGGGTCGGAAGGGTCTTGCGGTCAATCTGCGATGCCGGGTCCCACAGTTTGGAGCGCATCAGCGATTTCGCACAATGCAGGAAGGCTTCCTCGACCGTGACCTTGATCGCGGTGATCGGTGCCTTTGGCGTGTCTGCAAACAGACCAAGCAGCTCCGCATCTGTGCTGATTTCGGCCTTACCATTGACCCGCAGTGTTTCATTCACACCCGGCACAAAGAACAGCATGCCCACTTTCGGGTTATCGACAATATTGGCCAGCGTATCGATGCGGTTGTTGCCAGGACGATCAGGCATGACAATCGTGTTGTCATCAATAACCTTTACAAAACCCGGGCCATCACCACGCGGGCTGACATCGGCATCGCCATTGGAGTCTGCCGATGAAATCACCGCAAACGGTGCCAGTTCGATGAAATGCTTGCAGTGCGGATCAAGGGCCGGAAGGCACTTGGCAACGGCAATTTCCATCGGCTGTCCGTAGATCGCGCGGAGTTTTTCCTGGGTATCGATTTTGGTCATTGCAGGCACACCTTATGCGGGAATCAGGCGGCGAAATTGCGTTACTTGAGAACGCAAGTCAATTGCCGATCAGTCTGCTATGATTTCATCAACGGTTTTCACCGCCGCGAATTCTCCATTCAGGCTGGCAAGGGCCACGTCATGAACAAGTGCTGCTTCAAACACACGCCCATCGGGAAGCTTGCGATCAAATGTCGCACAGGCGTCAGCGGCAATGGTCGCCTCAAACCCAAGATTGCCTGCCATACGGGTACTGGTATTCACGCAATGATCGGTCGTGATCCCGCACAGAACCAGCTTATTGATCCCGGCCGCGCGCAGATCAGCTTCAAGCGTTGTTCCGATAAAGGCCGAATTGACGTTCTTGCCATAAAGCTGCTCGTCACCGATGGGGGCCAATGCATCCTTGATCGCGTTGCCCGGATGGCTTGGGTTCAGGCGTGATTGCGGTTCAGTCGAGTCATGCTTCACATGGAAAACCGGCTGACCGATCTTGCGCCAGTGATTAAGCAACTTCGCGCCATTGGCTTCTGCATCGGGGTTATTACGATTACCCCAATAGGCAAGGTCATCAAATCCTTGTTGCCAGTCAATCAGGATCAAGGCGGTCTGGGTCATTTGTGGGGCTCCGGTTTGAAAAGTTGGTGGTGACGAACGAACCGCACTTTACCAAACAAACCATTGGCGGGAATGACAATTATCCCACCATTTGCGCCATCATCGGAGAAACTTACAGCCAGCCTTTGCGCTTGAAATACAGCAACGGCAGAACAGCAGATAGCACCATCAGGCCGATGGCCACCGGATAGCCGAACTCCCAGCCAAGTTCCGGCATGAATTCGAAATTCATGCCGTAGATGCTGGCGATCAGGGTTGGCGGCAGGAAGGCTGCGGCTGCAACCGAGAAAATCTTGATGATATTGTTTTGCTCAAGGCTGATCATGCCAAGGGTCGCGTCCAGAAGGAAGGTGACCTTGTTGGCGATGAAATTGGCGTGTTCGGTAATCGACACGATATCGCGCGAAATCACCTTAAGCCTTGCCTTGGCATCCTTTTTCAACCGCGCCTGGGTTGAGAGGAACAAGCCAACGCGATGCAGGTTCAAAAGACTGTCTTTTGCCTTACCCGACAGGTTCCCGGTACGGCCAATCTGACGCAGGGTTTCGCGGTGATCCTGGTCTGATCCGCGATCTTCGGGATTGGCGAAAACCTGATTGGAAAGCGCTTCAAGATCGGTGGTGGTCTGTTCCATCAAATCGGCCAGGCGATCAACGATTTGCTCAAGCAAGCCAAACAAAACGGCTTCGGCACTGTTTGCCAGCGACGGACTGCGCTTCACGCGACGGATAAAGGTTTTGAACGGTACCGGATCGGCATAGCGGAGTGTGATCAGGGTCTTTTTGACCAGAATGAAGGTTACCGCAGTTGTCTGCGGCGCATCTGTGGTTGCGCGCGTAAGAACCGACACTGTCATGAACAGCGCACCGTCTTCATCGTAAAGGCGCGATGAAAGCTCAATTTCCTGCATTTCTTCACGGGTCGGGACTTCGATGCCAAAACGTTCTTCGATCTCGTGAATTTCATCGGAAGTCGGTGACAACAAATCAACCCAAACCGGCAGGCGTTCAGGCTTCGCCACATCCGAGCTGTCATCGGACTTGGGCGCAGGCGACAGGGAATTGGCAGAAACCTTGGCAACGACCGACTTGGTGGATGGCGCATCACTGCCTTGGGCACCAACGTTATTGGCGACGTGATCGGTCGCACCATTGCCATCAACGGTGTTTGAACGCACCGGGGCAAAGAATTCGTTGGTATCCATAAGCTTTCTCCATTCCTGCTGGCTTGCCAATTGCGGATGCCAGATTATCGCTTTGCTGTCATATGGGGATCGGAGAGCCATCCAACCCGAAAGATGCCGCGCCGAACAATGATTGTTCAATGACGCGCAAAATCAGAACGGCAAGACCGTCTGAAACGAGAACGGATCAATATCAGGGTCGGTTCCGCGTTTGTCATCAAATGTTGTGCGAACTTGGTCCAAAAACTCGTCCTTGCTGATCATCTTGTCACCATCCGCATCAAAGGACGGGAACAGAAGCTCCAACCGACGACTTTCGGTTCGAAGCCGTTGGCGATTGGCATCAGCCGATCCGGGTAATTGTTCGACGGCGGCAAATTCGCGTGCGACCAGAACATTATCGCCGGTGATATCACGCCTGCGGAACATCCAGCTTGCATAGGATGCGGCTTCATCCGCACTGATGCGTCCGTTTTGGTCGATGTCGATCGGGTGGTATTGTTCGCGGTAAAGCTTGACCTGCTCTGGCGTTCCTGATCCGACGACACCCGCACCACCGTTTTTCTGCGCCAGTGCCTTGGCAATGGCTTCGTTCAGGCCCGGCACATTACCGGTTGCACCGTCTGGCAATCCGTTGGCGCCAGCGGCCCCATCAAGACCACTTAGGCCGGACAATCCACCCAAACCAAATTGCGACATCAATTCGGGATTGTTTTGTAACTGCTGCATGATCAAGGGAAGAAGTTCGCGCATCTGGGGCGAGCTGACTTCGGGCGAGTTGGATGATCCGCCCGCCTGATCAAGGCTAAGACCTTGCGCCTGCGCATGACCAAAACCATGCGGGGAAAAACCCGAAAGCACGGTTCCGCCAAACAATGCGCAACCCATTAATAGAATGGCAGCTTTTATCCGCAACAATCGCTTCCTTCATTTCGCTGACGCTGCCCCGCGACAGCAATTTATGCCCGACAATCTGGCATCGGTTTACCCCGTCAGCAACCTGCGTTTTGATCTCTGGTTTCTGTTTTAAGGATGCCTGATCAGGGTTCCACGAAGTTGTAGCGACATTTTGCAGGAGTTCGCCCGCACTTCAAACACCTGACCATCAGAACCCATAAAGCGCATTTTTATGGTCTTCCCATGGGAACCCATGGAACGTTCCTGGGATTTCATGGGCAGCCGATGGATAAGACCGTGATTCAATGTGTTTTTGGCAGATTTCAGAGGTTTCGCATATACCGCAGAATCCGCGGAAAAGCACCAAATCGTCACAGTTGACCCCATCAAATCCCATTGACCCCCATCATTTCCCATGGTACCCCATAAGCAGGCATATTTTCTGTGCCATGCGGGGCATATCCATTTCAAACATCGACAGGTCACATGACCGCCCGTTCCGGGCCTTGTTTTGAGATCGGATTATTTTTGATCAGGGGAATGGCGAAGTGCTGTTCACAGGGACGCACATTCACAAGCTGGACCGGAAGGGACGCGTATCCGTCCCCAAGCGGTTCCGTGCGGCCCTTGAGGTTGAAGAATTCGCCGGCATCTACCTGTATCAATCCCACAAGGAAAGCGCGCTTGAAGGCTGTAGCCACAGCCACATGGAACGCATTGCCGCATCGCTTGATGAACTTGATATGTTCTCTGACGAAGCTGATGACCTGGCAGATACCATCCTTGGCTCCTCGCATATGCTTCCTTACGACGGCGAGGGCCGGATCATTCTTCCCGCTGAATTGATCGAGTTTGCCCGTATCGAAGATCAGGTCGCCTTTGTCGGCCGTGGTCGCACCTTCCGCCTGTGGAACCCGGACATCTTCAAGCCCCTGCAAGATGCCAGCCGGACCCGCACGCTGAACCGTGGCGCGACATTGAAGCTCAAACCGATTGCCGACCTCCCCAAGGGTGCACGTCCCGGCACCACAAATGAGGAGGACGCATCATGAGCGACAAGGATCTAAGCTTTGCCACAGAAGACCGTCCGCATAAGCCGGTCTTGCTTCGCGAGGTGCTAGAAGCTCTTGCACCCGCCGATGGCGAGATCATGGTTGACGGCACCTTTGGCGCAGGCGGTTACTCCCGCGCCATTCTTGATTCCGCCAATTGCGAACTTTACGGCATCGACCGTGACCCGACCGCTGTCGTCACCGGCCAGAAGCTTGAGACCGAATATGACGGTCGGTTCCACATGGTTGAGGGTTGCTTTGGCGATATCGGTCGCTTGATCCCGGCTGCTGGCCCGGAACAAGTTGACGGTATTGTTCTTGATATTGGCGTTTCGTCGATGCAGCTGGATCAGGCAGATCGCGGCTTTTCGTTCCGCGAAGATGGCCCGCTTGATATGCGTATGTCGATGTCTGGGCCGACGGCTGCTGACTTCGTCAATACCGCCGAAGAAGAAGACATTGCCAATGTCATCTATCGCTATGGCGAGGAACGCGCATCGCGCAAGGTTGCACGCAAGATCATTGAAATGCGCGCCGAAGAACCGTTTACCACCACATCCCAGTTGGCCCGTGCCGTCCGGTCTGTTGTCCGCAAATCCAAGGACGGCATTGATCCGGCAACCCGCACGTTCCAGGCATTGCGCATTTATGTGAATGACGAGCTGGGCGAGCTTGAGCGCGCCATGGACGCGGCCGAGACCCTGCTAAAACCCGGCGGTCGTTTGGTCGTTGTGACCTTCCATTCGCTCGAAGACCGCCAGGTCAAAACATTCATGAAGGCGCGTTCTGGCGATCCAAAGAAAATGTCGCGCCGTCTGCCGGGCGAACCCGAAGTCGCAATCCCGACGTTTACGACCATCACGCGCAAAGCCGTGACCGGTCAAAAGGACGAAATCCGAGCCAATCCGCGCGCGCGCTCAGCCAAGCTTCGCGCCGTTGCCCGAAATGAACAGCCCGCATCATCGCAGGGAGGTCGTAAATGACCCGTGCGGTAACGTTCCTTGGTTTGTTCCTGACCATTTTGATTGGTGCTGGCACCTATTGGGTCAGCCACGAGGTTGAACGCCTTGAAAAGCGCTATGCGGAAATTCAGTCCGACATTCTGGCCGAACAGGAAAGCATCCATGTTCTTGAAGCCGAATGGAGCTATCTGAACAATCCCGCACGTATCGAACGTCTGTCGCAGGAATATCTGAGCCTTGATCAGATCAAGGTTCTGCAGATGGCAAGCATCGATGATCTGCCAGAAGACGCAGATTTACATCAGTATCGCATCGACAAATTTGGCGAAGCGGTCGCCTTCATGCCGGTCCCGCGCGCCCGTCCGGGTGATTTGATGTATGACGAAGCCGCTGACACCATGATTATTGATGCTCCGTCCGTTGCGGCAAGCACGGGGGGCACCCAATGAGCTTCACCCGCTTTTCATACTGGCTGCGCGGTGATCGCCCGGAACTGGGCCCGGATCAGCGCGAACGCCTGGCCCTTGAAACCGCGCGCAACCGTATCTTCATCACGGGTGCGATGTTCATCATCGGCTTTAGCTGGATCACCTATGGCCTGGTCGATGCATCGGTTCTGCGTCAGGGCAATGAACCGGCTGTTGCTTCGGGAACCGATACGCGTGAGCTGAAAACAGAACGTGCCGATATCGTTGATCGCAACGGTATGCTGCTTGCGACCGATCTTCCGACCAATTCGCTTTATGCAGATGCGCGTGTGGTTAAGGACCCGGTTGAATCCGCCGACATGCTTCTGACCGCCCTTCCCGATCTGGATCGTGATACGCTGATCCGGCATCTGAGTTCGCGCAAGGCATTTGTCTGGATCCGCCGCAACCTGACGCCGGAACAGCAATATGAAGTCAACTCGCTTGGTATTCCGGGCCTGAACTTCCAGCGTGAAGAGCGCCGCGTTTATCCACATGGTCGCTTGTTCTCCCACGTGCTGGGCTTCACCGATATCGACAATAACGGCATCGCCGGGGCCGAGCGCGAGTTCGACAATGAACTGCGCATCAATAACGGTCCGCTTCAGCTGTCGCTTGATACCCGTGTGCAATACGCGCTTGAGGAAGAAATCGAACAGGCGATGGAAACCTATAGCGCGGTTGGTGCTGCGGGTCTGGTAATGGATATCTATACCGGCGAAGTCATCGGCATGACGTCCCTGCCAAACTTTGACCCGCACCGTCCGGGTCAGGCACCGGCGGATGCGCGCTTTAACCGATCCACCCTTGGCGTTTACGAAATGGGATCGGTGTTCAAGCTGTTTAACACGGCAATCGCGCTTGAAACCGGGACTTCGACCCTTAATTCCGTTTATGACGCAACCGAGCCGCTTCGCGTAGCACGCTTTGCCATCCGTGATTATCACGCTGAAAACCGCTGGCTGACGGTGCCGGAAATCCTTGTGCACAGCTCCAACATCGGTTCGGCGCGCATGGCATTGGCCTTTGGCGGCGAAGCACAGCGCAGTTACCTGAAAAAGCTTGGCATGCTTGATAAGCCAGAGATCGAACTTCCTGAAGTTGGCGGGCCGCTGGTGCCCAGCCCGTGGCGAGACATCAACACCATGACGATTTCATTTGGTCATGGTCTGGCTGTCACCCCGCTTCAGGTTGTCAGTGGCATTTCCACCATCGCCAATGGCGGTATTCGCCGCCCGGCAACCATCCTTAAACAGGATGGCGCACCGGCGGGTGAACGTGTGTTTTCCCAGAAAACTTCGGAAACGTTGCGCCGTTTGATGCGCCTCGTGGTTACCGAAGGTTCGGGCAAAAAAGCCGAAGTGGCGGGTTACTTCCTTGGCGGGAAGACCGGCACCTCGGAGAAACTTGTAAACGGGCGCTACGTAAAGAACGCCCGCATGTCGACCTTTGTCGCCGCCTTCCCGATGCAGGACCCGAAATATGTGGTTCTGGTGACGCTAGACGAGCCCAAAGGCACCAAAGAAACGTATGGATTTGCCACAGCAGGTTGGGTGTCCGCCCCTGCGGTTGGCAAGGTTGTGACACGTATTGCTCCCCTTTTGGGCATTGAACCGGCGAATGCGAAGGCGCCGGAGATCGAGCAAGCGCTGCAGATCGAACTTCGCAAGGGGGAACGCAAACTTGCGTCTTTCTGAGCTCATGGCAGGTGATCAAGCGGCATTGAAACATGCCGAAGGACAGGACCCGAACATTACGGGCCTGACAGCAGATTCACGCACCGTGAAGGATGGCTATATGTTTGCCGCCCTGTCCGGTGCCCGAGACGACGGTTCCAAGTATATCGCCGATGCGATCAAGCTTGGTGCAGCTGCCATCCTGGCAAAGGACGGCACCCCCAGACCAGCCGCGGCCACTGTTCCGCTGATCCCGGTTGAAAACCCGCGCAAACGTTATGCCCAGCTTGCCGCCCGTTTCTATGGCAAGCAGCCGGCAAACATTGCTGCGATCACCGGTACGAACGGTAAAACATCCACTGCGATCTTTACCGAACAGCTTTGGACGATCCTTGGCAACATGTCAGGTTCGATCGGGACCCTTGGCATTCGTGCCGCTGGTGCGAAGATCCCCGGATCGCTGACCACGCCGGACCCTGTTGCCCTTCATCAAAGCCTTGATGAAATGTGTGGCATCGGTGTTACCCATGTCGCGATGGAAGCAAGTTCACACGGGCTGGATCAGTTCCGCCTTGATGGTGTGAAGGTCACGGTTGCGGCCTTTACCAACCTGTCGCGCGATCATCTTGATTATCACGGCACGTTTGAAAAATACTTTGCTGCCAAGGCACGCCTGTTCTCGGAGCTTTTGGCATCTGATGGCACCGCGGTTCTGAATGCCGATGTTGAACAGTTCGCGCTGCTCAAAAAGCTTTGCGCAAAGCGTGGTGTAAATGTTCTGTCCTATGGCCAGAATGCCGATGACATCAAATTGATCAATGCGACCCCGGACAGCACCGGCACCAAGATCACGCTTGCCGCCAATAAGGGCGAATACAGCGTTCACCTGCCGCTGATGGGAAGCTTCCAGGTCATGAATGCGCTGGCAGCACTTTCGATCGTCGTCGCATCGGGTGCCGAGTTTGACGAAGCCGTCATGGCGCTTGAAAAGCTTGAAGGTGTTCGTGGCCGTCTTGAGATGGTTGGTAAAACAAGTTTCGGCGCACCGGTCTTTGTTGACTACGCCCATACCCCGGATGCACTGGAAACCGTGATCAAGGCCGTCCGTCCGCATTGCAAAGGCCGCATCGTTTGTGTATTTGGTGCCGGCGGAGATCGAGACGTTGGCAAACGCCCGCTGATGGGCGCTGTTGCACAGGAATTCGCCGATATTGCCATCATCACCGATGACAACCCGCGCAGCGAAGATCCGGCCTCCATTCGCGCCGCCATCAAGGCGAAATGCGATGGTGCGGTCGAGATCGGCGACCGTGCAGAGGCGATCAAACGCGGCATCGGCATCCTTCAGCGCAACGACGTTCTTATTATTGCCGGAAAAGGCCATGAAAGAGGCCAAATTGTCGGCGATACGGTTCTTCCGTTTGATGATGCATCTGTTGCGCGCAGCATCCTTGCTGGCGGCAACTGACCTAAAATCCCGTTACGGCATTCCGGCCGTGACGGCCTGACCGAAAAGAAAGTGACGTTATGACCAAGGCTGTTTTATGGACGGCAAAGGACGCCGAAACTGCAACCAATGGCAAGACTTCTGGCGATTGGACAGTTACCGGCATCTCGATTGACAGCCGCAAAGTCAGCAAGGGCGATCTTTTCATCGCGCTTAAAGGTCCGAACTTCGACGGTCACAAATTTGCCCAAGCCGCCCTTGATGCGGGTGCTGCTGCGGTCATGGTGTCGGACGCCAGCGGCATTACCGACACGGCCAAAGTCCTCCTGGTTGATGATACGATGGAAGCACTTGTGCGCCTTGGTCATGCGGGCCGCGCACGGAGCAACGCCAAAATCGTCGCCATCACTGGCAGTGTCGGTAAAACCGGCACGAAAGAAGCCCTGAAATATGTACTATCCCAGCAGGGAAAAACGCACGCCAGCCCGGCAAGCTTCAATAACCATTGGGGCGTTCCGATCACGCTTGCGACCCTGCCTGAGGATGCAGAATACGGCGTATTTGAAATCGGCATGAACCATCCAGGCGAGATCAGCCCCCTGGTCAAGATGGTCAAACCATCGGTTGCCGTGATCACCACGGTCGTTGGTGCACATACCGAATTCTTCAAGGACGAAGCCGAAATTGCCATGGCCAAGGCCGAGATTTTTGACGGCCTTGATGCCGATGGCATGGTGATCCTGAACCGCGACAACATGCATTACTTTGCGCTGGCACGCCGGGCCAAGGAACTTGGCATTGCCAACATGAAGTGCTTTGGCACCGATGCCACCGCCAATTACCGCCTGTTTGAAGCCAATATCGTTACCGATGGCAGTGCTGTGCGTGCACGTGTGGGTGGCCGCGATCTGGAATATTTCATTGGCTGCCCGGGCGAACATTGGGTGATGAACTCACTGGCTGTTCTGGGATGTGTTGATGCCATTGGTGCGGATAGCGTTCGCGCAGCACAGGATTTGGCCGATGTCACCCCGCCTGCTGGTCGTGGTGAAACCCATATCGTCAAGCTGCCGTCGGGTGACGGCACCTTTACGCTGATTGACGATGCCTATAACGCCAACCCGACATCGATGATGGCCGGGATCAAGGTCCTGTCATCAAGCAAACCGGGTGACGGTGGCCGCAAGATTGCCGTTTTGGGTGATATGCGCGAATTGGGCGACGATGCGGTTCGCCTGCACGCCGATTTGCATCAGCCCCTGAGCGCCCTTGAAATTGATCGGGTCTTTTCGGTTGGGCCGCTGATGGCCGAGCTTGATAAAACCCTGCCTGCTGAGAAAAATGCCGGTCACTTTGTCACCGCCGAAGACGCGATTGAGCCGATCAAGGCCGATTTGCGCAATGGCGACGTTGTTTTGATCAAAGGATCGCTTGGCATTTACGTTTCGAAAATTGTATCGGCCCTAAAATCCTGTGGCGTGGTGGAATAACCCACAACCGCAACAGCACGGGGTCAGGACTGACTGATATGAATGTAATGGCAACAGCATTATGTGCGAAATACGAGGAAAAGCCTGAAGAACTGGGTGCTATCCCGTTCAAGGGATTTGACGCTGGAGTTCGCACATAATGCTGTTGTCCTTCGGATTGATCGAATTTGCACGGCCTACTGTGTCGCGAGGCATTGAAAGATTCATATCTTCCTGCTGCCTAGCTCCGAGTTTCCGCACAAATTCGACCAACCATTTCATACATATCAGTCAGCGCTGACCCTCAGTCGCAAAAGGAACGACCAGAGCAATGCTCTATAATCTGCTTTATCAATTTGCTGATCAGATGCCGGTACTCAACCTGTTTCGGTATATTACCTTCCGGACGGGTGGTGCGATCATTACATCGTTGATCCTGGCTTTTGTTCTGGGCCCGTCCCTGATCAACTGGTTGCGTTCCAAACAAAGCGAAGGCCAGCCGATCCGCGAAGATGGCCCTGAAAGCCACCTTCTGACGAAAAAAGGCACGCCGACCATGGGCGGGCTTTTGTTGTTGCTGTCGACATCAATCGCGACCCTTTTGTGGGCGGATCTTTCCAACCCCTATGTCTGGGCGGTTCTTCTGGTCACCATCGGTTATGGTTTCCTTGGCTTCCTTGATGATTATCTCAAGGTCTCGAAAAAGAACACCAAGGGACTTCCGGGCAAGCTCAAGCTTCTGGGTCAGTTTTCCATCGCGGCCCTTGCTGCATGGTGGATTTCGTACAACACCGCCGATCCGCTTTCGACCGCCCTTGCCTTCCCGTTCTTTAAGAATTTCCTGCTTGATCTTGGCTGGTTCTTTGTCCCGTTTGCCATGTTTGTCATGGTTGGCGCATCGAACTCGGTCAACCTGACGGACGGTCTTGATGGTCTGGCCATCGTGCCGGTCATGATTGCAGCGGCAAGCTTTGCCCTGATCACCTATCTGATCGGTAACGTTCAGTTCGCTGAATATCTGCAAGTCCATTATGTCGCCGGATCGGGTGAACTGACCATCTTCCTTGGCGCACTGGTTGGTGCTGGACTTGGTTTCCTTTGGTACAACGCCCCGCCAGCCATGGTGTTTATGGGTGATACCGGATCACTCGCCCTTGGTGGTGCCCTTGGTGCGGTATCGGTTGTCACCAAACACGAACTGGTTCTGGCAATTATCGGTGGCCTGTTTGTTCTTGAGACCCTGTCGGTCATCATTCAGGTCGGCTCATTCAAGCTGACCGGCAAGCGCGTGTTCCGCATGGCACCGCTTCATCACCATTTTGAGAAAAAAGGCTGGCAGGAGCCGACCATCGTGATCCGTTTCTGGATCATCGCCGTGATCCTGGCGCTGGTTGGACTTGCAACTTTGAAACTTCGGTAAGGACGCCCCATCGTGATTGATCTTTCGCATCTGCACGGCAAAACCATTGCGGTCTTGGGTCTGGGGAAATCCGGACTTGCCAGTGTGAAGGCATTGATCAATGCGGGGGCGATTGTCTGGGTCTGGGACGATAACGCCGCGGGCCGCGAACTGATCGAACCGCTTGGTCTGGCACCGATCAATCTAGCGGAATGTGACTGGACGGAACCCGATATGCTGGTGATCAGCCCGGGTATCCCGTCCACCTTCCCGACCCCGCATCCGGTTGCCGAAAAGGCACGTCGCGCCGGAAAGCCGATCATTTGCGATGTCGAGCTTCTTTGTACCGCACAGCCCGATGTTCCAACACTCGCCATCACAGGCACGAACGGCAAATCAACCACCACGGCCCTGACCGCGCATATCGTTGCGCAGGCCGGGATCAAAACGCAGGCCGGCGGCAATCTTGGCAATGCAGCCCTTGGGTTGGAGCCATCAACGGCTAATGACTGTCTGGTACTGGAACTGTCATCCTACCAGCTTGATCTTCTCGAACATGCCGAATTCGATGCCTGTGCGCTTTTGAACATTACGCCGGATCATCTGGATCGCCATGGCGGGATGGATGGCTATATTGGGGCCAAACGCCAGATTTTCGCGCGTAACAAAGGTCCGAAATGGGCGATCATTTCCGTTGATGACGAACCGTGCGCAAAGATGTCGGTCGAGCTCGCCCGTGAAGGTGGCCGCCACATCATCGAGGTTTCTGTTAAAAAGCCTGTCGATCATGGCATCTATGTTGATGCCGATGGTTGGCTGGTCGACGATATGAGTGGCGCACAGACCCGCATTCTTGATCTAAACACCGTCACCCACATGCCCGGTCGCCATAATTGGCAAAACATTGCCTTTGCCTATGGCCTGAGCCGCGCACGTCGTGTTGATGCAACCAAGATCATTGACGGGGTGATGTCATTCCCCGGTCTGGCACATCGTCAGGAACGGTTGGGCACACTTGATGGCGTTGTGTTTGTGAATGACAGCAAGGCCACCAATGCCGAAGCGTCGGCAAAGGCCCTTTCGGCCTATCAAAACATCTACTGGATTGTCGGCGGCAAAGCCAAGGAAGGCGGCATCGCGGGGCTTGAGGAATTCTATCCCCACATCAAAAAGGCCTATTTGATCGGTGCTGCGACCAATGAATTTTCCCAAACGCTGGGCGATGATTTGCCATGGGCGAAATGCGAAACCCTTGATGTCGCGACCAAGGCGGCATTTGAAGATGCCAAGGCGAGTGGTGATGACGCGCCTGTGGTGATGTTAACGCCTGCTTGTGCATCGTTTGATCAGTTCAAAAGTTTCGAAGCACGCGGTGACGCGTTCCGTGATCTCTTTACCCAACTGGCTGCTGCCGGGGAAACCGGGAAGGTGCGCGCATGAAGTCATTGTTTGGCAATAACACCAATATCGCCTTCTCGCGTGCGGATACCTCGGTTCTGGGGATCTGGTGGTGGACCGTTGATCGCTGGTTACTTGCCGCCATCATTCTTTTGATGGGTATTGGCGCACTGCTTGTGATGTCTGCAAGTCCACCAGTTGCGGACCGCATCAATGTCGATAGCTTCCACTTCGTCACCCGCCAGTTTGTTTTCCTTGGACTGGCGGTTGGCTGCATGTTTGCCATTTCGCTTTTGCCGGTGAAATGGGTGCGGCGCATTGCATCCTTTATGTTTTTGGGCGTGATTTGCCTTTTGATTATCACCCCGTTCGTCGGGTCCGAGATCAAAGGTGCTGTG
Source organism: Thalassospira sp. (assembly GCA_965228275.1). GTDB lineage: Bacteria > Pseudomonadota > Alphaproteobacteria > Rhodospirillales > Thalassospiraceae > Thalassospira. The sequence goes on from OZ245802.1 coordinate 946,111, forward strand.
CGCTGGATCCATGTTGCAGGTGTGACCATTCAGCCATCCGAGTTCCTGAAACCTGCCTTTGCGGTCGTGGTTGCCTGGATGTTTGCCGAAGGGCGACTGAACCCGAACTTCCCGGGTTATATCGTCTCCAGCCTAATGCTGGCGGTGTGTATCTTCCTTTTGATGATCCAGCCGGACTTTGGTCAGACAGTGGTTGTGACATCGATCTGGTCGGTGCAGATTTTCTTGGCCGGCCTTCCGATCATTCTGGTGTTCTGCCTTGGGCTTGGTGCGGTTGGGCTTGCGGTGAGCGCCTATTTGATCCTGCCGCACGTGCAGTCGCGTGTAGATCGCTTCCTTGATCCGGCATCGGGCGATAACTATCAGATCGAACGATCGATGGAAGCCTTCATGAGTGGCGGCATCATGGGGCGCGGCCCCGGTGAAGGCTGGGTGAAAAACTCCATCCCTGATGCGCATTCAGACTTCATCTTTGCCGTTGCCGGCGAGGAATTCGGGCTTCTGTTCTGCGTGCTGGTGGTCGGTGTCTTTACCTTCATCATCATGCGCGGGCTTTCGCGCCTGATGGGAGAACGCAATCTGTTTGTCGTTCTGGCGGTCACCGGCATTCTGGTGCAGTTCGGCCTGCAGGCTGTGATTAACATGGCCTCCACCCTGCAGCTTGTCCCGCCAAAGGGCATGACCTTGCCGTTCGTATCCTATGGCGGTTCGGCCACCATCGGCATTGCGATTGGCATGGGTTTTGTTCTTGCCCTGACGCGTAAACGCCCCGGCGAATAGAAGTTTCAGCCTCTTCTGATAAATCTGCATGAAAACGACAAAATCGGGCCGTAATCCCTCCGCGGTTTGAAGGGATATTAACCTTTGTCGGGTTCTGATGGGGGTAACTGTCCGGGAGCCATCCCGGCCCGCCGTCGTTTCATATGTGGACAAGATGACTGACTTCACAAAACTTGATATTTCCGCCGACGAGGCGCCGCTTGCGGGCCAAGTGATTGCCTTGACGTCGGGCGGAACCGGTGGACATATGTTCCCCGCTGTTGCCTTGTCCAAATCCCTTGTCCGTCGTGGCGCGAAGGTGCTGTTTTTCACCGATGCCCGTGCTGCGCGCTATACCGAGGGTGTCGACGGTGTTGAAACCATCATCCTTCCGGCGGGCGGCATTGCCGGTAAGGGCATCAAGGGCCGCATTCTGGGCGCAGCCCGTCTTGGTCTTGGCACCCTTAAGGCACGTTCCCTGATCAAAAAAGCCAAACCGGCTGCCGTGATCGGCTTTGGCGGATATGCATCAATCCCGGCGACCATGTCAGCAAAGTGGCTCGGCATTCCATTTGCCATCCACGAACAGAATGCGGTTTTGGGGCGCGCCAACCGTTTGGTCGCATCACACGCCGAACGCATTGCCACATCCTTTGCCAAGGTCACCATGATTGCGTCAGGCGATGAGGCCAAGGTGATCTGGACCGGCAACCCGGTGCGCGCCGAAGTCGCAGCCCTTGCCAGTTCCGAATATGACGCGCCGACCAATGACGGCCCGATCCGCATTCTGATCACAGGTGGGTCGCAAGGCGCACGCGTCCTGTCCGAAGTTCTGCCCAATGCGTTGGTCAATTTGCCCGAAGATTTGCGCAAGCGTCTTGTTGTGACCCAGCAGGCCCGCGAAGAGGATATCGATGCGGTGCGCGCGACCTATGACGGATCAAAGATCGATGTAACATTGGCATCCTTCATCAATGATATCCCCGAACGCCTGCGCGATTGCCATTTGGTGATTGCCCGTTCGGGTGCGTCAACCGTAGCCGAATTGACCGCCGCAGGACGGCCGGGCTTTCTGGTTCCCCTGCCCCATGCCATTGATGATCATCAACGTTTTAATGCCCAGCAAATTGAAGATACCGGTGGCGCGTGGCTTTTGCCACAGGATCGCTTCACGAGCGAAGTCGTCACTGAGCGCCTGGCAAAGCTTTTGACCAATCCCGCGGCCTTGACGCGTGCGGCAAAGGCCGCCAAAAGCAGCGGGCGCGCCAATGCTGCTGAACGGCTGGCCGATATGGTGCTTGATATGCTGGGACTGAACCCGGCTGGAAGCCCGAACAACGAAAATATGAGCAAAGACCGAGGAGACACGCAATGAACACCCTGCCGCTCAACATCGGCACCATCCACTTTGTCGGTATTGGTGGCATCGGTATGTCCGGTATTGCCGAAATTCTCCATAACCTTGGCTATTCGGTGCAAGGGTCGGACATTTCCGACAATGCCAATGTCCAGCGCCTGCGCGGTCTTGGCATCAAGGTTTTTGTCGGTCATCAGGGTGCCAATGTTGAAGACGCCAAGGTCGTCGTGATTTCCACCGCGGTTAAGTCTGATAACCCCGAGGTGGTTGCTGCGCGCGCAGAAATGATCCCGGTTGTCCGTCGCGCTGAAATGCTGGCCGAGCTGATGCGCCTTAAGGCTGCCATCGCAATTGGCGGCACGCATGGCAAAACCACCACCACATCACTTGTCGCAACCATGCTTGATGCGGCCGGTCTTGATCCGACCGTTATTAATGGCGGCATCATCAATTCTTACGGCACCAATGCGCGTTTGGGCGAAGGTGACTGGATGGTGGTTGAAGCCGATGAGTCGGACGGCACCTTTGTGAAGGTTCCCTCGACCATTTCGGTCGTGACCAATATCGACCCGGAACATCTTGATCACTGGAAAGATTTCGATCAGCTGCGCGAAGCATTCAAAAACTTCGTTCAGAACATCCCGTTCTACGGCTTTGCCGTTCTGTGCATTGACCACCCGGAAGTTCAAGCCCTGATCGGCCGTGTGACCGATCGCCGTATCTTCACATTCGGGTTCTCGCCGCAGGCTGATGTGCGTGCGGTGAATGTGCGCACCAATATCGGCGATAGTGTCTTTGACGTTGTCATTCGTGACCGTGTCGACAGCCAGGAACGCGTGATCAAAGATGTCCGCCTGCCGATGGTTGGTGATCACAACGTTTCAAACTCGCTCGCTGCCATCACGGTGGCGCTTGAGCTTGGCATTCCGGATGAAAAGATCGTCTCGGCCTTTGATGGCTTTACCGGGGTTAAACGCCGCTTCACCAAAACCGGTGAAGTCGATGGCGTGACCATCATTGATGATTACGGTCATCACCCGGTCGAGATCAAAGCGGTTCTTAAAGCCGCCCGTCAGGCAACCAAGAACAACGTCATTGCCGTGGTTCAGCCACACCGCTATTCGCGCCTGCATGACCTGTTTGAAGATTTCTGCACCTGCTTTAACGATGCCGACAGCGTGATCGTTGCTGACGTTTACGAGGCAGGCGAAAGCCCGATTGAAGGTGCATCGCGCGATGCATTGGTCGAAGGCATGCGCAACCGTGGCCACCGCCATGTCAGCGCGCTTGAAGGGCCGGAAAAGCTTGCCGAAATCATCGCAGAAAAAGCCAAGGAAGGGGACCTTGTCGTATGCCTTGGTGCCGGTTCGATCAGCGCATGGGCTAACGCCCTTCCTGCACAACTTGAAGCCCTGAAAAACTGAGATACGCATGAGCACGCCGGGACGCCATACGCCATTGATTGATCGCCTGCCCAAGGTGCGCGGCAAGCTGCGTGAAGGCGCACAGCTTGCCAAGATTACCTGGTTTCAGGTGGGTGGTCCGGCCGATGTCATGTTCCGTCCGGCTGACGAGGCCGATCTAGCCGACTTCCTGAAGGGCAAGCCAGCTGATATGCCCGTCACTGTGATCGGTGTCGGCTCCAACCTTTTGGTACGCGATGGCGGTATTCGCGGCGTTGTTATCCGTCTGGGCCGTCCATTTACCGATGTCGTGGTTGAGGATGGCGCGGTTCACGCCGGTGCAGGCGCGCTTGATCTGCACGTCGCGCAAACGGCACAGATGAATGGTATTGCGGGGCTAGAGTTCCTGTCTGGCATTCCTGGCACGATTGGCGGGGCGCTTCGCATGAATGCCGGGGCCTATGGGTCGGAAATCAAGGATATTCTGGTTTCTGCCACCGCAATCGATGGAAACGGCAATGTCCATACTGTCACACCCGATGAGATGGAAATGACTTATCGCCATTGTGGTGTACCGGAAGACTGGATTTTCACATCCGCCATCTTGCGTGCATCGTCTGGCGATCCCGAAGACATCGCCAAGTGCATGGATGAAATCCAAAAAGCCCGCGCTGGATCGCAACCGATCAAATCGCGCACGGGTGGTTCCACCTTTGCCAATCCGGTGCCAGACCGCGCATGGGAAGTCATTGATGCAGCAGGCTGCCGCGGATTGACCATCGGCGGCGCTCAGATGTCTGAGCAGCATTGCAACTTCATGATCAATACCGGTGATGCCACCGCCCTTGATCTTGAACAATTGGGCGATGAAGTCCGCAGACGGGTTAAAGAACATAGCGGCGTTGAGCTGCGCTGGGAAATTCGGCGCATTGGCGAACGCCTTGGCCACTCGATCATAGGAAAAGACGCATGAGCAAACATGTCGCTGTCATTCTGGGCGGTTGGTCAGCAGAGCGCGAAGTATCTCTGTCATCAGGTCGCGAATGCGCCAAGGCGCTTCGTGAAAAGGGCTATCAGGTTACCGAGATCGATGCGACCCGGGACCTTGCCCATCAATTGACGGCCATTGATCCCAAGCCAGACGTTATTTTCAATGCCCTTCACGGGCGTTGGGGCGAAGACGGTGCGGTTCAGGGGCTGCTTGAGATTTTAAACATCCCCTACACCCATTCGGGTGTGCGGGCATCAGCCATTGCCATGGACAAGATGTCGGCAAAGGCAATGTTCATGGAATATGACATTCCGTGCGCGCGTCACGTTTGGGTCAGCCGCGATGAAATCGCCAATGGCACGGCCCTGCCACCACCCTATGTTTTGAAACCCAATAATGAGGGTTCATCGGTTGGCGTTGAGATCGTCCTGACGCCCGAAGAAGAACAGAACATGCTGGCGCGCGAATGGACGCATGGCGCAGGCGTGATGCAGGAAGAATTCGTTGCAGGACGCGAAATGACCGTTGCCGTCAAGGATGGCAAGGCAATGGAAGTCATCGAGATCCTGACCGGAAATCACGCCTTTTATGATTTTCAATCCAAATACGCCCAGGGCGGGTCCGAGCACATTATCCCGGCCGACATCCATGGTGACTTGCGGGACCGCCTGCAGCGCCATGCAGAAGAGGCCTATCGCGCACTTGGTTGCCGTGGTGTAGCCCGCGCTGACTTCCGCTATGACCCTGAACAGGACCGTCTGGCGATCCTTGAGATCAATACCCAGCCGGGCATGACACCGACATCACTTGTTCCCGATGCCGCCCGCTATGACGGCATGAGCTTTGCCGACATCGTTGCATGGATGGTGGAGGATGCATCGTGCGAACGCTAGAAGAACAGGCCCGCGAACGGCGCGAGAAGCTTGATAAAAAGCATAGCGTCGCGACAAACGTCAAAAAGATCGCGCGTGTGATGTGGTGGACGGGCTTTGTTGGTGCGATCTCCATCATCCCCGCAGCCCTTCTTTATACCGGCAAGGCCGACAAGTGGCTGGCCATTGCCGAAGAAGAAAGCATTCGCCTGTCTGCCGAGTTTGGCATGACAGTCAAAAATATCGAAGTATCGGGCCGTGAAAAAACCGATACCAACGCCCTTCTGGCGGCCATCGGCCAAAAGCCGGGTACGCCGATCATTACCTTTGACGTGGATGCCGCACGCGAACGGATCGAAGAACTTTCATGGGTGCGCAGTGCCACGGTCGAACGCCAAATGCCCGATACCCTGATTGTATCAGTGGTCGAGCGTAAACCACTTGCACTTTGGCAGACCGAAGATCGCGGTCATATCCTGATTGATGGCGATGGCGAGCAGCTTCAGAATTATGAGCTTGGCGATTACCTTGATCTGCCGGTTCTGGTTGGTGATGACGCACCGGAAAATGCCGCCGAAATGTTGGCAACGCTTCAGACCATTCCGGAACTTTATGAACAAGTAACCGGTGCGCAGCGTATTGGTCATCGTCGCTGGAACATCCAGCTTGCCAATGGCATGTTCATCCGCCTGCCCGAACAGGATATGGCAAAGGCCTGGCAGCGGCTTGAGACGCTTAACCGAGAACACGATCTTTTAAACCGCGATGTTTTGATTGTTGATCTACGTCTGGCAGATCGCACCTTTGTGCGCCTGACACCAGGTGCCGCAGAACTAAGGCGCAATCCCCCAAAGAAGGAGGGGGCGGTCTAAACTGACCGCTGCCTACCACGCATCAGGACTGATTAACCCGCCAAACCGGGATTGGATCGCTTAGCGTCTGCAAGCTTTCGGGCGGTGCGCCATTGATCACATCCAAAAGATGCGATGCCAATTGTTGACCTGCCAAAATCAGGTCTTCGCGCAGGCTATCGACACGCGGGCGCGTCAGATCCAGAAGATCTGATGTTTCCTTGGCGATCACGTCGATATCCTTGCCGACTTCAAGCCCTGATTGGGTCATCCCGTCAATCAGCGCCATGGCGCAAAGTTCACTGCCGCATACAATCCCATCGGGCAGATAATCCTGATGGCGAAGCGCCATGCCGGCCTGCCTGAGAACTTCAATACTGCTATCAAGATCGACACCCGGCAGGACCTTGAACGGGACATTTGCCGGTTCCGCAATATCGGCCAGTCCCGCCAAGGTATCCTGATAATAGGAAAACTCGGACGGTGGCGCCAAAAGGGCCAGACGTTTACGCCCGCGTTTGATCATGCGTTCAGCGGCAACACGGCTGAACGCCCGGTTATCAAAATCATGATACGCGTGATCAAGGATCGTCTGACACCGCCCGTGGGTGACAAAGGGCAAACCGCTTTGTTGAAGTGTATGAACGCGCTCATCATCCGGGCGAATATGGGTCAGGATCACGCCGTCGGCCGCACGGGTTTCAAGGATATAGCGCACTGGGTCCATCGGATCATCCAAACGCGATTGCGGGGTGACCACCAAATGATATGGCGTGCCACGAATGGCTTCGGAAATGCCAACGATCATGCGTCTGGCAAATTCCGGCACCTTGTCGGTCTGATCCAAAATCAGACTGATTACATTGGTTTTGCCGGTGCGAAGACGCACACCTGCACGATCGGGATGGTAGCCAATGGCGTCGGCAACCTTGCGCACGCGTTCCTTGGTTTTGGCGCCAATGTCAGGTGCGTCTTTAAGCGCCCGCGACACCGTGGTCACACCAAGTCCGGTCATTTCGGCAATTGTCTTTAATGTGGGGCGTGACCGGGGAGCCGTGATGCCCCCTTTTCCGGTCGGATATGGATCAGACAGTTTTCCCAACCTCCGCGCTTGAGCTGCGATTAACGCAACCGTTCGCCGCTTTGTGGATCAAAAAAGACAATCTTTTCAAGATTGAATAGCAACTCGGCAGACTGATTTGCCAAACCGGGCCAATCCTGATGCAAGCGCGTGACGACTTCCTTACCACCAAGCGTCGTGATGGCATAGATGTCTGCACCCGCAGGCTCAACCACATCAATGCGACATGCCGCCTGAACGCATTTATCACCACCACGCCCGGCGGCATCGGTAATGGCTTCGGGACGGATGCCAACCATGACTTCCTGTCCGTCGCGCGCACTTACGCCTGCCGGCAATGCGTCAAAGCCCAGAACCAGTGGATCGGCATCCGCACGCGTCATTTCAACGCCATTGCCCCGCACAGTCGCCGGGATCAGGTTCATGGCCGGGCTGCCCATGAAGTCGGCGACAAACATGTTGCTCGGATCATTATAGATGTCGGCAGGTGTGCCATATTGCTGAACGATCCCGTCTTTAAGCACCGCGATGCGTGTGCCCAGTGTCATGGCTTCGATCTGATCATGGGTGACATAGACAATCGTGCTGCCAAATGTCTGATGCATGCGTTTGATCTCGGTCCGCATATCAACGCGCAGCTTTGCATCCAGGTTTGAAAGCGGTTCATCAAACAGGAACAGTTTGGGATTGCGCACCAAGGCGCGGCCCATGGCGACACGTTGGCGCTGCCCACCCGAAAGCTGGCCCGGTTTACGATCAAGAAGATGTTCGATCTGAAGCGTTTTGGCGACCTCGGCTACCTTCGCATCGCGTTCATCCTTGGGCATGCCACGCATTTCCAAGCCAAAGGCGATGTTTTGCCCGACATTCATGTTCGGATACAGCGCATAGCTTTGAAACACCATGGCGATGTTGCGATCAGCGGGTGCCAGATCATCAATCACATTGCCTTCGATGCGGATTTCACCGGTGGTCAGCTTTTCCAAGCCCGCGATGGTGTTTAGCAAGGTCGACTTGCCACAACCCGATGGGCCAACCAGCACCAAAAAGCCGCCCTCTTCGACATCCAGCGAGATATCGCGCAGAACGTCTATTGGTCCGAAGCTTTTGCATACCTTGTCGATCTGAAGAAAGGACATGGTTATTCCCCTGAATTTTCTGTTTTTGGCCTAACCCTTGACCGCGCCTGCCATCAGTCCGCGCACGAAATAGCGGCCCGAAACGACATAGACGATCAGGGTCGGCAAGGCGGCAAGCACCGCACCGGCAAAGTGAACGTTGTATTCCTTGACCCCGGTCGAAGATGACACAAGGTTGTTGAGCGCAACCGTCATCGGCATGGAATCAAAGTCGGCAAAGGACGCACCAAACAGGAAGTCATTCCAGATATTAGTGAACTGCCAAATGACTGTGACGACGATGATTGGCCCCGAACTCGGCAGAAGGATACGGGTAAAGGTCCGCCAGAACCCCGCCCCATCCATCTTGGCTGCCTTGATCAACTCGTCGGGAAAGGCTGCGTAATAATTCCGGAAAAACAACGTGGTAAAGCCAAGACCATAGACCACATGTACCAGAACAAGCCCACTGGTCGTGCCCGCCAATCCGATCATACCCAACACGCGCGCCATCGGGATCAAAACGATCTGAAACGGGATAAAGCAGGCAAACAGCATCAATCCAAAGACAACCTTGTCCCCCGGAAACCGCCATTTGGTCAGGACGTATCCGTTCAGCGCCCCAAGGAAAGTCGAGATGGCGACTGCTGGCACAACCATCAGAATGCTGTTGATGAAATAAGGGCTTAACCCTGTTGGCTCGACCCCGATTTGCGCACTCGACCAGGCGGTCAGCCACGGCTCGATCGTGAAATCCTTGGGCAAGGACATCATGTTGCCACCGCGAATTTCATCAAGCGTTTTGACGGAATTCACCAGCATCACAAACAGCGGCAAAAGGTAGTAAACCGCAAACAGGATCAGCACGGCGTACAAGCACGCACGCAGCAATCGAGCAGACGAAAATGCAGGTTGCGAAGAATGTGACATTAGCGACGCTCCCTGAGTTCGGCATAAAGGTACGGCACGATAATCGATGCGATCATCGCCAGCATGATGACGGCTGATGACGCACCAACGCCCATCTGATTTCGGGTAAATGTGTAGGAATACATGAAGGTCGCCGGAAGTTCGGTTGCTCGTCCCGGCCCACCATTTGTCAATGCAATCACAAGGTCATAGGCCTTGATCGCCAGATGGGCCAACACGACAAAGGCCGACAAAAACACCGGGCGCAATTGCGGGATCATGATCCGGGTGTAGAGGCTCCAGCGGCTGGCGCCATCCATTTGCGCTGCCTTGAGGATTTCACTGTCAATCCCGCGAAGTCCCGCCAAAAACATCGCCATGACAAAGCCCGACGACTGCCAGACAGCGGCAATCACCACCGTGTAGATCGCCATATTGCGATCCTTGATCCAGTCAAAGCTGAAGCTTTCCCAGCCCCAAAGATGCATGGTGTTTTCAAGACCAAGGCCTGGATCCAGGAACCATTTCCAGGCAGTCCCCGTCACGATGAATGAAAGCGCCATCGGATAGAGATAAATCGGGCGCAAAATGCCTTCGCCGCGAATTTTCTGATCCAGAAAGATCGCCAGTATCAAGCCCAGCAACGAGCAAATCAGGATGTAAAGAATGCCAAAAATGGCAAGGTTCTGAAGGGCTGTGATCCAGTTGCGCTGTCCCCACAGCCGGGCATAGTTATCAAACCCCTGCAAGTCATAAGATGGCAACATCCGGCTGTCGGTCAGCGACAGGTAACCGGTGTAAAGGATGAACCCGTAAACGAATAACAAGATAAGGAATAAACTGGGGCTCAGCACCAGCCGCGGAAGGATTTCCCGCAGGGTGGCTTCTGCCTTGCCGGGCAGTGAGTGTTGCATTGACGATGCTCCGCACTTCCGCAATTCAGATCGGCGGCCGGATGACCGACCGCCGAAGATCATTTTTTATTCTTACATTGCAGATTCAACTGCATTGACGAGTTCTTCAACGGCGGTTGCCGCATCATACTCGCCATTGAAGTGGGCTGTGATCACGTCATACATCGCGTTTTTCACACCGGCCGGGACCGAGTGACCATGCGCCATGGAACCAAACAGCGTGCCTTTTTTGTTGGCTGCTGCGAGTTCTGCCATGCCTTTTTTACCGCAGGCATCAAAGGCATCGTTTGGAACATCCGTACGTGCCGGAACCGATCCCTTAACCACGTTAAAGGCCGACTGGAAGCTTGGCGACATGACAGCAGATGCCAGTTTCATCTGGGCATCGCGGCCATCTTCTCCGACCTGGAACATGACGAATTGATCGGAGTTAAAGGTCACAGCATCCTGCGTTCCCGGGAAGCGGAAGCACATGAAGTCCTGATCGGGCACCTTGCCGGCATTGAGGAATTCGCCCTTTGCCCAGTCACCCATGAACTGCACACCGGCTTCCTTGTTGATCACCATCGCGGTCGCAAGGTTCCAGTCACGGCCCGAGAAGTTGTCATCAACATAGCTTCGAAGCGTCGCCATGCGTTCAAACACCGCCTTCATGGTGTCTGAACCAAGTGCATCGGCATCCGTGTCGATCATGGATGCCTGATAGAAATCTGGACCACCGGTTGCCATGACAACCGCATCAAATATGGTCGCGTCCTGCCAGGCCTGACCACCATGGGCAACGGCGGTGTAGCCAGCAGCCTTGATCTTATCAAGGGCAGCAATCAGCTCATCCCAGCTGCCCGGCTGCTTCAGGCCAAGCTCGTCAAAGATTGCCTTGTTGGCCCAAACCCAGTTGGTTGAATGCACGTTAACCGGTGCTGCGATCCAGTGACCGTCATATTTCGAAAAGCCTTTCAGCGCGTCGGGAACAACCGCGTCCCAACCTTCTTTGTCGGCAAGCGCATCAAGGTTTGCCAGAACGCCTTCGCCCGCCCAGTCCTTGATATCAAAACCAAGCATTTGAACAGCAGTCGGCGCATTGCCCGACGTTACACGGGCGCGCAGAACAGTCATTGCCTGTTCACCACCACCACCAGCAACCGGCATGTCATTCCAGGAAACGCCCTGACCTTCGAGATCCTTTTTCAGAACCTGAAGGGCTTTTGCCTCCCCACCGGATGTCCACCAGTGAAGAACCTCAACGCTTTCCTGCGCTGTTGCGATGCTGGTTGAAAGACCAAGTGCCGCGATCACGCCAAGCCCGGCGCGTGTCATTTTGCCAAGAAACATTTTGTTTCCTCCCTGTACGGTTATTGTTTCGGCACGTGATTCCTGCAACGTTACAGTTGAGAGTCAAGCTGGACCTGTAACGTTGCAGTACAGCATCGCACAAACCAAACAAAACCATTGATTGAGAACAGGGTAATTTTGCATCGCAAAAATAGGCATTCTTGTTAAAAGAGCTCTGCCATGCAGAAGACTCGATCCTGCCTTAACCAATTTGCAACCGCTTTTGATGGAAAACGGGCTTAATAAGGCAGGGTGAGAAAATCACCCGCCATAACTTTATAAAAATTCAGAGCACTCAATTGGCACGCAGCAAAACCAGATCAGGATTGATTGCGGCTTTGGACATTGGAACGTCCAAGGTCTGCTGTTTTATTGCGCGACGCGAAAAGGACCAGCCGCCGAAAATCATCGGCATCGGGCATAACATGTCCAAGGGCCTGCAAAGCGGATCGATCGCAAATCTTGATGCCGCACAGGAAGTTGTCCTGGCGGCGGTGAATGCGGCTGAAAAAATGGCGGGGCAGACGATTGAATCCGTCATTGTTAATTTGTCGGGCGGTCGTCCGGAATCTGAAACCCATACGGTTGAGCTCCCGCTTGGATCGCGCCCGATTGGCAATCTTGAGATCAGAAAGCTTAATGATCAGAAAGAAGCCCTTCTGCGTCAGGCTGGTGATGAGCTGATCCATACCGTACCGCTTGGCTTCCGCCTTGATGGTGCGAATTCCATGAATGACCCGCGCGGCATGTATGGATCGACTCTTGGTCTTGATCTGCATTTCGTGCGCACCCAAACCGCACCGCTTCGCAACCTCGACACCCTTTTGGGTCGTTGCCATCTTGCGATCGAAGAAACTGTTGTAACCCCGTTGGCGTCGGGCCTTTCGGCCCTGACCCCGGATCAGCGTGATCTGGGTGCGACCGTGATTGATATGGGTGCAGGCACCACCAGTGTTGCCGTATTTAACGGTGGTCAGGTGATCTATACCGCATCAATCCCGGTGGGTGGCGCGCATGTTACGCGCGACATTGCCTACGGGCTGAACACGTCGCTTAATCATGCGGAACGTATGAAAACCCTGCATGGCAGTGCGCTGACATCGCCATCCGATGATCAGGAAATCCTTGCAGTTCCGATTATTGGCGATGAGGACGAGAACAATTTCAACCATGTGCCGCGCTCGATGCTGATCAACATCATCAAACCGCGTCTGGAAGAAACGTTTGAACTGATTCGCGACCAGCTTGAAGAACATGGATTGTCGCAAATTGGAGGCCGCAGCATCGTTCTGACCGGTGGTGCCAGCCAGCTTAATGCCATTGCCGATCTGGCCAATCAGATGTTTGAACGCCCGGCCACCATTGCCCAGCCCCATGGGGTTACCGGCCTTGCCGAGGCGACAGCCGGACCGGCCTTTTCGGCCTGTGCGGGCCTTCTTTTGCGTGCTGTCGAACAGCAGAACGATCCGTTAAGCGAAGCCATGGCGCAAATCCGCCAATCGGGTGGCCGCTGGGGTCGTTTGGGGGCGTGGTTTAAGGAAAACTTCTAGTTTTTTCTGAACCCGACCTCTGCAATCCGCAGAAATCTGCGATTACGAAAAAGAAGCACATTTTTTTGTGCATTTTTCCGAAATCTTTTACGCGCATTAACAAGGCAATAACTCTTTGCCCGCTAAAACGGACTCGGAGGTCTTTGTGCCCGAAGCATTTCTGGCACGCATAAGCAAAGGGAAGGCTTGTGTGATCTTTAAGCTCTAAAGCGCGGAGAGGAAGAGCAAACAATGAGCACGATAAATTTTTCCGTTCCTGAAACGGAAGAAAACCTAAAGCCGAAGATCACCGTTATCGGTGTCGGCGGCGCAGGCGGAAATGCCGTTAACAACATGATCGCATCCGAACTTGAAGGGTGCGACTTCGTTGTTGCCAACACCGATTCTCAGGCCCTGACCCAAAGTAAAGCCACGCGCAAGATGCAGCTTGGCCGCAAAATTACCCAGGGGCTGGGTGCAGGCGCACGTCCTGATGCAGGCAGTGCCGCCGCAGAAGAATCCATCGAAGACATTCAGGCCCAGCTTGAAGGCAGCCACATGGTATTCATCACCGCCGGTATGGGCGGTGGTACGGGTACCGGTGCCGCCCCGGTCATTGCACGTGCCGCAAAAGAAGCCGGCATTCTGACCGTTGGTGTCGTTACCAAGCCGTTCCATTTCGAAGGCACGCGCCGCATGCGCACCGCCGAGCAGGGTATCGAGCAGCTTCAGCAGTATGTTGACACCCTGATCATCATCCCGAACCAGAACCTGTTCCGGGTCGCGAACGAAAAAACCACCTTTGCAGATGCCTTCCAGATGGCTGACGATGTTCTGCGCAATGGTGTCCGTTCGATCACTGACCTTATGATGGTTCCGGGTCTGGTTAACCTCGACTTTGCCGATATCCGCACTGTAATGAGCGAGATGGGCAAGGCGATGATGGGTACCGGCGAAGCATCGGGCGAAAAACGTGCGCTTGAAGCTGCCGAAGCAGCGATTGCTAATCCGCTTCTGGAAGATGCGTCGATGAAAGGTGCCCGTGCGGTCCTCATCAACATCACCGGCGGCATGGATATGGCGCTTTATGAAGTTGACGAAGCTGCCAACCGCATCCGTGAAGAAGTCGCTTCCGAAGCCAACATCATCTTTGGCTCGACCTTCGATCCGACCATCGAAGGCGCGCTTCGCGTTTCTGTGGTTGCGACCGGTATCGACGCCGAAGAAATGCGCCGTCCGCAACCGACCACCGTTTCCGTCGCACAGCCAAAGGCGATCCAGCCGGAAGAAAAGCCGTCTGTACCGTCCTTCGCACAGCATGGTGCGGGCAATGCAGCGGCATCCGTCGCAGCAGACAGCGCACCGGCACATGGTGCAGGCGATTATGCAGGTGGCGCATCGATCGATCACATTCCGGCAGAACGCTTTGCTGCAACCGGCAGCGCACAGCAGCCGGAACTGAGCCATCAGGCAGAAGCACAGGAAACCGGTTCCATTGAAATGGGCCAGACGGTTTTGAAACCGAAACCGGTTCTGCGTGCCAACAAGCCGACAGAAAAAACCAACAGCAATGGCGATATGGCCTTCATTCCGCCGCGCGCTGTAACACCAAGCGAAGCTGAACGCGCCCAGCACAGCCCGGATGTATTCGAAGCAGCAGATGCCCAGAATGCAACCTCGCCGCGCTCGGTTCTCAGCAGCCTGTTTGGCAAGAACAAGACCGTCAAGGAACCGCATCAGCACGTAGAGCCGAAAGTGTCCCAACCGCAGGCACCGGCACCGCGTCAGACTGAAATGCCACTTGGCGAAGAGGTCAAGAAGGAGCCCGCTTCCCGGGGCAAGACGCAGTCTGCGTCTGATGACCTTCTTGAAATTCCGGCCTTCCTTCGTCGTCAGGCAAACTGACGACGATCTCCGCGCAAGAAAGGGAAGGCTTCATGCCTTCCCTTTTTTTATGAGCGGCCAAACAGAAATGACGCACTGCGTCATGGTTCGTGACCACCTCAATAACGAGCTTTGGTTACAAACAAGAATTCACAGACCACATTTTCGAATTAAATTATTTAATTTCAATATGTTACTTAATTTACAAAGCGTAACAAAGAGTGATTTGAGTGATAGTACGTAGGCCAGTAATGTTTGAAACTAACAAAGCACGGGTTTCCAACCCTGTAACGGCTTTGACATTGAGAGATTACAAACTGACTGACCTGATTTGGGGGTTCCTGTGAACAACATTGCCGACCTTAAGTCTGCCATCGCGCAGGCAGGTGTATCTGGAGACGATTACGTGCGTCAGCGCACGCTCAAAGCGTCGATCGGCTGTGCGGGCGTCGGGCTGCATTCCGGCCACAAGATCCGCATCACACTGCACCCTGCCCCGTCCAATCATGGCATCGTATTCCGCCGCACGGATCTGGATGACCAGCCGTTGTTCCCGGCACGTTACGATGGCGTGATCGACACCCGTCTTTGCACCTGCCTTGGCGATGCGTCCAAGGGCATCAAGATTGGCACCATCGAACATCTGATGGCGGCCCTTGCCGGTTCGCGCATTGATAACGTCCTGATCGATATCGATGCCGACGAAGTGCCGGTAATGGACGGAAGCTCCGCACCGTTTAACTTCCTGATTGATTGCGTTGGCATCGAAGAACTTGATTCCCCGCGTCAGGTCATCGAAGTTCTGAAACCGGTAGAAGTCGAATATAACGGCTGCACCGCACGCGTTGAGCCAGCCCACGGCTTTGAGATCGATTTCGAAATCGATTTCGCCAGCAAGGCGATTGCCAACCAGCGCATGAGCGTGAAGTTCAATGACGGTGTCTTTGTTGCCGATATCGCACGTGCCCGTACCTTTGGCTTCCTGCACGAAGTAGAAGCCATGCGCTCGGCCGGTCTGGCCCGTGGTGGTTCGCTTGATAACGCAGTTGTTCTGTCGGGCGATGAAGTCATGAACGAAGAAGGTCTTCGCTATGAAGACGAGTTTGTTCGCCATAAGATCCTGGATGCGCTGGGCGATCTTTATACCGCTGGCCTTCAGCTTCAGGGCAAGGTTACCGCATATAAATCCGGTCACCATGTGAACAACCTTCTGCTTCAGGCGCTTCTGGCTGATGAAACTGCCTATCAGGTGGTTCCGATGACCAAGGCAGCCCTTCGCGGCATGGCAGAGCCGGTTCTGGCGACCGCCTGATCGCGCAATCTGGCAGTTTTGAAATACCAAAATGGCGGCCCGCATGGCCGCCATTTTGCGTTTCCGGTTCCAGGTTAAATGGCTTCGCAGTCCCCTGTAAAACCCGGTTGGTGATAAAAGTCGCACAGGGGCGACACAACTACTTGCCCAAGGGCGCCCTTCACATGATATAGTCCGGCGGATTTTCACGTGAGTGCATCACAGAATTCAAGGATAGGTCACAGTGCTAGTTACCGTTCGCGCCAAACAGATCATTGCAACCTGCGGCATGGCTTTGATGCTGGCAGCCTGTTCAAGCAATGAGGCACCGGAATATGTCGAACGTCCGGTTTCCGAACTGTATAACGGTGCGCAGGACCTGCTTGACGCCAACGAATATCAAAAGGCCGCCGAGGCATTTGACGAAGTCGAACGTCAGCACCCCTATTCGGTCTGGGCTACCAAAGCGACCCTGATGTCGGCCTATTCCTATTATCAGGACAATAAATATGATGACGCGATCAACGCACTGGATCGCTTTATCTCGTTGCACCCGGCAAACCCGGATGTGCCTTATGCCTATTATCTTAAGGCATTGTCCTATTACGAACAGATTTCCGATGTTGGCCGTGATCAGCAGATGACCCAACATGCGATGGATGCGCTTGATGACGTGATCCGTCGTTTCCCCGACAGCAAATATTCCCGCGACGCCAAGCTGAAAAAGGACCTGACGGTCGATCACTTGGCTGGCAAGGAGATGAATGTCGGACGCTATTATCAGGACCGTGGCGAATATCTGGCGGCAATCAACCGGTTCAAGTCCGTGCTTGATACCTATCAGACCACAACGCACGTTCCCGAGGCCCTTGCACGTCTGACTGAATGCTATCTTGCCCTTGGTCTTGAAGGCGAAGCACAGCGCACGGCATCGGTTCTGGGCCACAACTTCCCGGGCAGCGAATATTACAGCGAATCCTATAGCCTTCTGGTCGACGAAGACGCGCCGGAACGCGAAGAGAAAAGCTGGTGGGATTCGACAACCCAGTCCATCTCTGATCTGTTCTGATTTCAAAAATCGCAAACAGCGGATTTCATACAGGTTTCCTTGACATTCGGGGCAAAACAACCCTAGAACACAACAGGAACATATTGCAGTTACGTCCTGTTTTTAAACCGTTTTGCCAAAAGCCTGCTTGCACAACCCGACAAAGACCAGCAGGTATCTGCAACACTTGCAAGCCGGGTCAGTATTGGGCAATCTGCAAGTCACACAGAAGTTTGACCGAACCTGTCTGCTGTCCCGTTAACAACATCAGTGCCCAGCAATGCTTCGCCGTCTCAGCATTCGGAATGTAGTCCTTATCGACAAACTGGATCTCGATTTTCACGACGGGCTTAGCGTGCTCACAGGTGAAACCGGTGCCGGTAAGTCCATTCTGCTTGATTCGTTGGGTCTTGCCCTTGGTGCACGTGCTGACAGTGGCCTTGTCCGCCATGGCTGCGACAAATGCAGCGTGACCGCGACCTTTGCCCTGCAGCAGGGTCACCCGGTCTTTGGCCTTCTTTCAGAACAGGATATCGACCTTGATGGCGAGGAATTGGTTGTCCGGCGTGTTGTCACCGCCGATGGCCGTTCACGCGCCTATGTCAATGATCAGGCGGTATCGGTTGGCCTGTTGCGCGATGTCGGCGATTATTGTGTCGAAATTCAGGGCCAGTTTGATCAGCACGGCCTGCTTGACCCGACCACACACCGCGCGACCCTTGATGCCCATGGCAATCTGGGCGTTCTTGCCTTGACCGTACGTGATCATTGGCGCGCCTGGCGGGAAACGCAAAAGGAACTGAACGCCGCACGTGCGCGCATCGACAAAGCGCGCGAAGAAGAAGAATGGCTGCGCCATGCGGTTGACGAGCTTGAAAAGCTTGGCCCTGAAGAAGGCGAAGAAGAACGCCTTGCCGAAGAACGCCAGTTCCTGATGCATGGTGAAAAGCTGGTCGCAGCCCTGAATGACGCCGGGTCGGAACTTTCGCGTGGCAAAGGTGCTGAAAGCGCCCTTCGTGGCGCTCAGCGTTGCCTTGAACGCGAACTTGAAAAGGCTGACGGCCGTTTTGAGCCGATCATTGAAGCCCTTGATCGTGCTGCGATCGAGCTCGAAGAAGCCAATCGGGCGATATCGGCGACGCTTGCGGACCTTAATGTCGATACCGGACATCAGGAAAATGTCGAAGAACGCCTGTTTGCCCTGCGTGCAGCAGCGCGCAAATACAATGTTCCGGTCGATGGGCTTAATGCGCTGATGAAGGATTTCCGGTCCCAGATCGATCAACTGGAATTTGGTGAGAAGGAACTTGATCGCCTGACCTCGGCCGTCACTGAACATCGCAAAGACTATATCGAAGCTGGTGAACAGCTTCATGCTGCGCGCAAAGAAGCCGCTGCCAAGCTTGATGGCGCAATTAATGCGGAACTGCCACCGCTTCGCATGGAAAAGGCCCGCTTTGTGACTGACATCGCAGCAGTCGAGGAAAACGAATGGGGCATTGATGGCATTGATCGGGTGCAATTCACCGTTGCCACCAACCCCGGAAGCCCGCCCGGCGCGCTTAACAAAATCGCATCTGGTGGTGAGTTGTCGCGTTTCCTTTTGGCGCTGAAAGTTGTTCTGGCCCGTGTATCGGCAGTGCCAAGCCTTGTCTTTGACGAGGTCGACAGTGGTGTGGGTGGTGCAACGGCGGCTGCCATTGGGCAGCGCCTGCATCTTCTGGCCAAGGAACGTCAGATATTGGTGATTACGCACAGCCCGCAGGTCGCTGCACGCGGACGCACGCATTTCTATATCGCCAAGCGCGAGACAGAGGGCACCATGGTGACCCGTGTTGATGCACTGGTTGATGGTGCACGGCGCGAGGAAATCGCCCGCATGCTGGCTGGCCATTCTGTCACGGCCGAAGCACGTGCGGCGGCCGACAGCCTTTTGGAACAACCAAATTAATTCCCGGTGCCAAGCACCAGACCAACCTGAATACGGAACAAAAAGAATATGACCGCCGAGCAAGCGTCAAGCACGTCCAGCCTTCCGGAAATGCCCGAAACCAGCACCGAGGCACGCAAACAACATGCGGAAATCGCCGAACGCATTCGGTCGTTTAACGAAGCCTATTACGTCAATGACGAACCGCTTGTGCCCGATGCGGAATATGACGCGCTGTTCAATCGCCTGATTGAACTTGAAACACACTATCCGACACTTAAGAAAAACAGCCCGACCCAAGAAGTGGGCGCCGCCCCGGCCGAAGGTTTTGCCAAGGTCAAGCATGCCCGTCCGATGCTGTCGCTGGGCAATGCGTTTTCGCGCGAAGACATTGTTGATTTTTTGGCCCGTATTCGCCGTTTCCTGAACCTGACCGCGCATTGCCCGGTTGAGGTGGTAGGCGAACCCAAGATCGACGGCCTGTCATTGTCGCTGCGTTATGAGAACCGCGTTCTTGTCACGGCGGCAACCCGTGGGGACGGATCAGAAGGCGAAGACGTGACCGCCAATGTCGCACATATCAATGACATCCCCAAGACCCTGCCCGAAGGCGCACCCGATGTGGTCGAAATCCGCGGCGAGGTCTATATGGCGCGTTCCGCATTCCAGAAGCTGAATGAAACGCAGGCCGAAACGGGCGGCAAAACATTTGCCAATCCGCGCAATGCAGCAGCAGGATCGCTTCGCCAGCTTGATCCATCGATCAGTGCCAAACGCCCGCTTCGTTTCTTTGCCTATAGCTTTGGCGAGCTTTCTGAAAGCCTGGCGCAGACCCAATGGGATTTTCTGCAAAAGGTCGAAGGATGGGGCTTTGTCATCAACCCGTTAACCCGCACCCTGAATGATGCCGATGACATCATGGCGATGTATGAGGATGTCGGCAAACAGCGCCCGGACCTTGATTACGACATTGATGGCATTGTCTATAAGGTCAATGATTTCGAACTTCAGCTGCGTCTTGGCTTTGTCAGCCGGTCACCGCGTTGGGCGATTGCCCATAAATTCCCGGCCGAAAAGGCCCGCACGCGCCTGAATGCCATTGATATTCAGGTTGGCCGTACTGGTGCCCTGACCCCGGTTGCCCGTCTTGAGCCGGTTACGGTTGGCGGTGTGGTTGTTTCAAATGCGACCCTTCATAACCGTGACGAGATAGAGCGTCTTGGCGTTCGCGTGGGTGACATGGTTGTCATCCAGCGTGCCGGTGATGTAATCCCGCAGGTGGTTGAAGTCATCCTTGATGAACGCCCGGAAGGCACCACGGATTATCAATTCCCCGATACCTGCCCGAAATGCGGTAGCCACGCCATGCGCGAAGAAGGTGAAGCCGTCACGCGTTGCACCGGCGGGCTTATCTGCCCGGCACAGGCGGTTGAACGCCTTAAGCATTTCGTATCGCGCAATGCCTTTGATATCGATGGCATGGGGGCAAAGAATGTCGAGGCGTTCTTTGAGCTGGGCTGGGTCAAGTCGCCCGGTGATATCTTCCGGCTTGAAAGCGATCATGGTGATGCGATCATGAAGCTTGAAGGCTGGGGCGAGAAATCGGCAACCAAGCTGTTTGATGGCGTTAATGAACGCCGCACCATCGGGCTGGACCGATTTATCTATGCCTTGGGTATCCGCCAGATCGGTCAGGCAACGGCAAAGCTTCTGGCCCGTCATTATGGATCGGTTTCGGAGTGGCGCAGCGCCATGCTGGCCGCGAATGAGGCAGATCGTGATGCCCTTCGTGAATTGATCAATATCGATCAGATCGGCCCGGGCGTTGCCAAGGACCTGATCGAATTCATGGCCGAAGACCATAACCGCGAAGTTCTGGATGATCTGCAAGACCTTCTGACCATCACCGATGTTGAAGCACCGACCGCAACCGATAGTCCGGTGAATGGCAAAACGGTGGTCTTCACCGGCAAGCTTGAGCTGTTTTCACGTAACGAGGCAAAGGTCAAAGCAGAAAGTCTGGGTGCGAAAGTGGCGGGTTCAGTATCGGCCAAGACAGATTATCTGGTTGCAGGCCCCGGTGCCGGATCAAAATTGAAGAAAGCAGAAGAATTAGGTGTTACTGTTTTGGATGAGCAAGGCTGGCTTGATCTGATTGCCACCGAATAAGGACAGATCCTTACCGAAAGGGACGCGTGCCGATGGAAGACCTTGGAAGTTTTTTTCACCGTTATGTAGACGCCCATCTTAAGCTTGAAGAAAACGCGCTTGATGAGTTCTATCATTTTCCGTGCCTGATCAATGATCTGTCTGGCGTTCACGCCATTTCGAAATCCGAAGATCTTCACAAGTATCACCAGTCCTTTTTTGAGGAATTGAAGAATGCGGATCTGGCCATGGCCAAATCCATGGTGGTCGAACAGCATTCCGCCCTTCCTGGGGGTGCGCGGGCGATTGTGTCGTTCCGGTTTGGCAATTCGGAGAACAATCTGATCTTTGATTGTGACTATGCCTTTGCCCTTCTCAAGCAGGAGGAAAAATGGAAAGTCGTCTTCGCGCAGCTTGATGAAATCCGATATAGCGATCTCTATTAGGGGCGACTGGCGTTCACGTTAAATACGCCATATTCAGAGATGTAAGACGAGATCGAACAGCTAACCTATACTTACTGTTCGCCTTCTGATGAGCTTTCTGTGTTTTCATCGACGGCGAGCTGGGGCTCTTCGATCGGCCCGAGAACACGGTCAACAACAGCCGTATCCTTCACAAAATCTGGCAATCCATACCCTTGGAAGTGTTGGACCCCAGCATTAATCGCGATTTCGATCTGCTCAATGGTTTCGCAACGTGTGCAGATAATTCGCTCCCGTATCTCGGGTGCACATTTCGTCAGCTCCTCCTGAAGGTCCGCCCCTTCCAGCGGCGAAACATGAACTTTGAGAAAGTCACATAGTTCGAGGTCTTCTTCGCGAAGTTCTGACAACTGTGAAACCGAAATGCCATCCACTGCCACGCCAATGCCCTGATTTTTGAAATTTTTCAGGGTCTTGGTCACGAGATCACGGTTTTGCTGCCAAGCCGTGAACCCCATTTCGATCGTTAGCTTTTCAAGCCGACGATATGGTAGCGACTTTATGACTTTCTGGAAGTTGTCGCTAACAACCGCCACTGGATTCAAATTCACGAAAAGCTGCTTCTCCCATAATGTCTGATCGACTGACAAATGTGAAAGCACCCTGTTATCCAGAAGTTCGGTAAAGCGCGAAAACATCCAAGGGTTCTGAATGATGCTTTTACCCGTGATTTCTTCCATCGCGGCAATTGAAACCCAGATCTCTTCGCCGAAAACGGCTGGCTGTCTGTTTTTCACCAAAGACCAAATTAACTGCCGACGCAGATGCATCGACATATCCGCCTGACCGACAATACGTTCCAAGTCAATCAGCTCGGCCAGTTGATCTGTACCGCTGGGAGGTTGTTGGTAAAACGCACGGAATGCTTCGATACTGGCCTGACTGCCCCGGATCAGGTATTGAGCACAGCATTGCGCGAATTCATGACCACTGCCGTCCAGATTGAAGTAGCGGGTATCAATCTTTCCATAACGGCGCGAAAGCAAAAGTTTGTTCAAACGACTAACAAACCCTTCGGCCTCGCGGCGTTGGGCAACAGGGAACATCAGTGAAGCGGTGTTGCTTGACAGCAACTTGACGGTCAATCCCGTGATGCTGCTTCCTTCGATATAACGAACGAATGCGCAAAACACTGTGCGACTATCCGCCGCAGGTATACCCGAAAAATCCAAAATAAGTGACGCGTGGTCTGGCTTGTGAAAATCGGATTTCACAATGTTGTCCATCAAGGCCTTCGGGATTTTATCGTCCATTTATACCTCATCGGTCTGTCTTACGACATTGGAACATTCCCACTGGGCTGTTCGGCAGCAAACCTGAAATTAGCAGGTCGCCTGACAGCGGTCCAACCATACACCAACATGGATTGGCTTTCTGCTACTCTATCGTGTAATCTATGGATAAATATATGGGAATGTTGGATTTGGGATCAACGAACCCTCCCGCAAGGATTGAATAATTCCGATCCATGATTGCCAACATCCCCCTTGCCAAACCGCACATTTGCTTCAATGGCCAAGGTCAGCAACGATGCGTTCCAAGGTGTTTTCCACCTTTAGCTTCATGTCCGTGACTGGATGTTTTGCAACCATCTTCTTTTTCATGATCGTCGTCATGGCCAAAAGCCAGGCAGACCCGTCATATGACCAACTGTCAGGGACGGCACGCGCGATTGATGCAGACACGCTCGAATTTGGTTTCAAGCGCATTGATCTTTGGGGAGCAGATGCGATGAACCGCTTTCAAAAATGCCTTGTAAACGGTCAAAGTACAGCATGCGGTGCTGAAGCTTGGCAAGTAACCACAAATCTTCTTGTCGCAACTCCAATCACCTGTGAAGTGCGTGGCAAGAACCGCTATCATCGCAATTTGGCCATATGCCGAAATGCCAATGGCCTTGATATTGGCCAAAGCTTGATCGTTCGAGGCATGGCTGTTGCGCGCTCCGATCAGATGCCGGAATATGAAGCAGTTGAGGCCCGTGCAAAACAAACACGAACAGGGATTTGGAGTGGACAGTTCATTGACCCGTTAAAATGGCGCCGCGGAGAACGTCTTTCGGAACACGCGACCGAAATACGCCGCTGGCAACGCGACGATGAATAACTGCCTTTTCTCAGGAATGCTAGCGTGAGCCAAACGGCCGCGCCAACAAGCGTCCAAGCCCGGCGAGTGAAAAGCTGTTCTTAAGCGAAGCCACGCCAAGAGTAACAACGCCAAACCCGATCAGTTGCGGCCATGAAAGCATCTCGCCCAACAATAGCCATGCGGCAAAGAAGGTAATGGCAGGACCACTTAAGGAAATCAGCGACGCCTGTGTTGCGCCAATCCTCCGGATCCCCTCATACAGTAGGAAGAACGGAATAACGGTACAGAAGATTGAAATGCCCGCTGTCCACATGACACCATCAAAGTTAAGGTTCAGCGGCTTTTGCACGACCAATTCATACAGCACCATTGACGCGCCAGCCATTGTGTTTACCAACGCAGCAAAATGCATCGACCCGATGACCGAGATCATGCGCTGCCCGAAATACAGATAACATGCGTAAGTAAGCGCAGATCCAAAGGCCCACACCGCCCCGTACCAAAGCCCGTCAGACACTTGATCAAAACCATTTGGCGCCAAAACCAGCACCAAACCGATATATGTCACAACAAAGCAAGTTACCTGGCGCATCGGTGGGAATTTGCGTTTGTGCAAAATTTCAAGAACCAGAACAATCGCAGGGAACGTAAAAAGAACAATACGCGAGACAGTGACGTCAATCAGGGATACAGCGGTAAAATCAAACAGCGCTGCGGCAAAGAAAAGCCCGCCATACAACGCGCCCCACACCAAATCTGTCAGCCGCATTTTGCGTTCACCGGGGCGGTTTTTGCCAAACAACGCAACCCCCAACCAAAAGAACGGCATCGCAATCAAGAAGCGCAGCAAAAGCAAACCATCAACAGTCATACCTGTGGCATACACAAACTTTGCAAACAGGCCCTTCATCGCAAAGGCGACAGTCGCCAGCAAAACAAGTGTCAATGCCGAACCGGCAGTCGTGGCTGAAATGTCCGGCGATACCTTAGCGGATGCAGGCGGCGACGCATCCGCATTGGGCGACGATTGTGATGTCATGGGGCTCTCCGATCTCTCTCAGAAGTCATACTCACCCGCGGGAAGTCATTATTCAAATCGAATTAATTGCTATCAGATATCAGCTTTGGCTATATCTTGGGATCAAGCCCCCAACCAAACGCGCGCAGGACCGCCGATCATGGACATCAAGCAACTTCGAAGTTTCGTTCATATTGCCGAACTGGGCAGTCTGTCGCGCGCTGCTGAACGACTAAACCTGTCGCAACCAGCGCTTAGTCGGCAGTTGAACCTTTTGGAAGAAACCCTTGATACCCAGCTTCTGGAACGCACCGGGCGCGGCGTTAAACTGACCGAAGCGGGTCAGATGCTGGTCGAACGGGCACGCGTTATCTTGGCGGATTTGGCACGGCTGGAAGCGGACCTGTCAGCACGCCGTAGTCAGGTGACCGGCCATGTTCATGTTGGCGTGCCACCCAGTGCGGGGATTGTGATTACCGGGGCGATGATTGAAACCCTGCGCGATCGTTTTCCCAATCTCAATATCTCGGTCGCAGAGGATTTGACGGGCGACGTGCAGGAAGGATTGCTGTCAGGCCGCCTTGATATCGGCATCCTGCATGACGGGATGATCTCGCGCAGTCTTCATGCCGAACCTCTATGGCGCGAAGACCTGTTTTTGATTTCCCATCCATCGCAAGTCGGCGAACAGGAAACTGAAATTGCCTATGAAGATGTGCTGTCCTTGCCGCTGATCATGCCGACCAACCGCCATGGCCTGCGTGCGAAGATGGAAGAAGCGGCCTTTCGCGCGGGCCGACCACTTACGCCAGTGGTAGAGGCAGATGCACTTCGCGTTCTGGTCGATCTGGTTCAACGAAACCTTGGCCATACGGTTTTGCCAAGAAGCTCGCTTGTGATGGAGCTTTCCACCGGACGCCTGCGGGCGCGTAAAATCACCAATCCGGAACTGTCACGCAAGGTGATGTTGTCCTGGCTTCATGATCGGCCACTTAGCACCGGGGCCAAGGCCGTTGTCGATACGCTGCGTGATTTGGCGGGCACCATGCCGATGGCAAAGAAATAAACAAAACCCCGGCAAGGAAACCTGCCGGGGTTTTGCGTTAGGCGATCACAACGCGATACTGATCAGCTTTCAGCCTGTGAGTCAGATGATTTCTGCCACAGGTTCAGGCCGCCATCGGTTGCGTATTTATCGATCTCGGCAAGCTCGTCCGCGCTGAGTTCAAGGTTATTAAGCGCATCAAGGCTGTTATCAAGCTGCTGCACATGACGCGCACCAATCAGGGCCGAGGTGATTTCAGGACGGCGCAGAACCCATGCAATCGCCATCTGTGCCAGGGTCTGACCACGGCGTTTGGCGATTTCATTAAGCGCGCGAACGCGATCAAGGTTCTCGTCTGAAAGCATGCCCGGCTGGAACGAGCCTTCAAGGGCGGCACGGGAATCTTCCGGAACACCATTGAGGTACTTGTTGGTCAAAAGCCCCTGCGCCAGCGGTGAGAAGGCAATACAGCCCATGCCAAGTTCAGACAGGGTATCAAGCAGACCTTCTTCGACCCAACGGTTCATCATCGAATAGGACGGCTGATGAATAACGCAGGGCGTTCCCATGTCTTTGAGGATCGCATGCGCCTGACGGGTCATCTCAGGTGAGTATGACGAGATGCCAACATAAAGCGCCTTGCCCGAACGCACGATCTGGTCCAGTGCGCCCATGGTTTCCGCAAGCGGGGTGTTCGGATCAACACGGTGCGAATAGAAGATATCAACGTAATCAAGGCCCATACGTTTCAGGCTCTGATCCAAGCTGGAAATCAGGTATTTGCGTGAACCCCATTCGCCAAACGGCCCCGGCCACATGCGGTAACCCGCCTTGGTCGAAATGATCAGCTCGTCACGGTACTTTGTCAGATCCTGCGACAGGACCTTGCCAAAGTTCTCCTCGGCCGAGCCCGGGGGCGGGCCATAGTTGTTGGCAAGATCAAAGTGGAACACACCACGGTCAAAGGCGCGGCGGATCATAGCGCGCTGGGTCTCATAGACATCCACGCCGCCAAAGTTCTGCCACAAGCCAAGGGTGATTTTCGGCAGGATCAAACCGCTTTTACCACAGCGGTTATAGGTTTCGTCGTCATAGCGGTTGGGGTTTGCCATCCACTGTGCTTCGACTTCAGCCATGTCTTCCTCCAGTTTTCATAAGCGGTTTTCCGCTTTTATTGAATCGATCCAATGCACCCTTATTAAGCCATTGGATCGCACTTGTCAGTTCCCGATGATGCAAAAAGCCGCCTCGATACGCGAAGCGGCCTTTGCTTTTCACATGGCGGAACTATCCACCATGCCTACTTGGTCTTTTTCTTGATCGGTGCCGTCGCCTTTTGCAGCCATTCAAGATGATCTTCATCCAGATCATCGGCATACATGGCATAGACCTGTGCGTGGTAATCATTAAGCCACTGCAGCTCGTCCTTGGTCATCAGCTCCGGATCAATCAGTTTGCGCTCGATCGGCGAGAAGGTAAGCGTCTCAAAGCCAAGCATCTCGCGATCTGCGCCGCTCGGTGCATCAATCTCGATCACGGCAATCAGGTTCTCGATACGGATGCCATATTCGCCTTCCTTGTAAAAACCGGGCTCGTTCGACAGAACCATACCGGGTTTAAGCGCAATCTTGTTCGGCGCCTTGGAAATGCGCTGCGGACCTTCATGAACGCCAAGATAACTACCAACACCATGGCCGGTACCATGATCGAAGTCGAGCCCCGCTTCCCAAAGCGGCATGCGTGCCAAGGTATCAAGCTGCTGCCCTGTGGTGCCAACCGGGAAAATCGCGCGTGCCAAGGCAATATGGCCCTTCAGCACGCGGGTAAAGCGATCACGATGTTCCTGGGTTGGCTCGCCAATCACCGTGGTACGAGTGATATCGGTCGTGCCATCAAGATATTGCCCACCGGAATCGATCAGGAAGATTTCACCCGGTGTCAGGTTGCGGTTGCTTTCGGGTGTGTTGCGATAATGACAAAGCGCACCGTTGGGGCCGCTGCCCGGAATGGTTTCAAAGCTTGAATCGCGAAACAGCGGATCTTCTTCGCGCAGCGCCAGCAATTTGTCAGCCGCAACCCGTTCATCAATGCTGCCATCCGATGCGGTTTCATCAAGCCATTTGAAATAGCGAATGATCTTTTCGCCGTCGCGCTTATGAGCTTTGCGCGAACCTTCAAGTTCGACCTCGTTCTTGCACGCCTTTGGCAATGCCACCGGATCACGCCCAACACGCACGGTTGCCCCGGCATTTGCCAGTTGAATGCGAAGCCAGTCACCGGCGGTTGCTTCGTCCAGACGCACCGACTGATTGCCCATGGCACGCAGCGCATCGCCCAACTCGCCCGGCGCACGCAAGGTCGCCTCGGACGACAACCATTCGACTGTCTCACCGGCAAGCTTGCGTTCATCCATGAACAGTTCAACCGATGCATCGCCATTGATGATCGCATAACCGAGCGCAAGCGGGGTTTGCGGCACATCTGCACCACGAATATTCAAAAGCCAGGCAATGCTATCGGGTGCGGAAAGGATCGCGCTGTCGCACGAAATACGTGACAGCATGCCCGCAATCTGGCTGCGCTTTTCAGCGGTTGATTTGCCGGCATATTCCATCGGATGCGGGCGTACCGGACCAAGCGGCATAGACGGCTGATCGCGCCAAAGCGCATCAATCGGGTTGGTATCAATGGCGATCAATTCGGCACCAACACCCTCGCAGGCGGCACGCAGATGTGTTGCCTGTTGTACGGTATGAAGCCAGGGGTCATAGGCCATTTTCTGACCGGATTTCAGATTATCATGCAGCCAGCCAACAACCGGCTCATCGACCAGATGGCGATATTCAAAGATGTCGCGATTGACCTGCTGGCGGACCTGAATAGTGTAACGACCATCAACAAAGACAGCGGCCTTTTCAGCCAGCACCACCGCCGCACCGGCAGAACCGGTAAAGCCGGTCAACCATGCCAGTCGTTCCGCACGGGCCGGAACATTTTCGCCCTGATGTTCGTCTGCCCGCGGGATAATGAAACCATCAACGCCCTTGGCCGAAAGATAGGTGCGCAGCGCAGTCACCCGTTCCTGTACATCAAAACCGTCCTTGGCCATTTTAAACAGGGATTTGCGTTCACCCCGCAAAGCAAGGAGTATTTCCTTAAGGTCGTCGCCCAAATTACTGCCGATCAGATCAAGCCAGTCTTTGCGCTTGTCACCGTCCGCCGCGGCAAGCACACCGTCAATCAGATCAATTACCGCATCAGCATCCTTGCCGACATTATCGCGTTCAAGCAGGGCTGCGAGTTGGGCATCACCGGAAATGGCCATAGACTTCCTCGTTTCTGTATGTGGGGCAGTTAGGGTCGTA
This sequence comes from Thalassospira sp., assembly GCA_965228275.1. Classification (GTDB taxonomy): domain Bacteria; phylum Pseudomonadota; class Alphaproteobacteria; order Rhodospirillales; family Thalassospiraceae; genus Thalassospira. The sequence goes on from OZ245802.1 coordinate 975,529, forward strand.
AACCTGATACTATGTAAGGGTTATTGCTGATTTGGCGCAAGCAACAAAGACATTTTGCATATTTTATAAAATTTTTCTCGCAGGTCGAAAAATCCGCTTCATGCGTCACAGGTATGAATGCGTTGCAACCTTCGCAATGCAAATTAGTTAAAGATTAACTTATGACACTCCTGTGACAAAAAGATGGCCCGTCGGGACGTCAATTTGCAGGAGACCACGAACGGTGATCCGTTTTCCTATTACTGCCCTGAGTGTCGTACAATCTCGTCGTCGTCAGACGGCCTATGACGGCCTTGAGCGCCTGACCCAAGGTCAAAAAGCAGCGCTCGGTCTCGATACAGGCCCTGCCCATCTGGCAGACGATGTTACTGACCGGTCCCCAACCGGATCGGAAGACGCCAAGGACAAGGAATAACGGATCAGTCCCGCCCGGACTGGTCGGATGCACAATGTCGAAGCGCAGGATCAAGGTTCATGATCCTTGCGGCCACATTTGTCTTTTCCCTCTGAGACGGCCCTGCTCCTCCACAGCAGGGTCGTTTCTTTTTGACCTGCTCCGAATTTTCGCGCCATAGTACCGAAAACTAAGAAAGTTCTCGGAGTGGGTATGGCCAAAACAATTCTGATCACCGGCGGATCGCGCGGCATCGGACGCGCAACTGCTGTTCTGTTTGCACGCAATGGATGGAACGTCGCACTAAGCTTTGTTGGCAATCAGCAAAGTGCAGACGAAACCTGTGCCTTGTGTGAACGCGCCGGGATCACGGGAAATGCATTTGCCCGCAAATGCGATGTCCGTGACGAGGCCAGTGTGATTGATTTCTTTAGCGCCGCGCGCGAACGGTTTGGTGCCATTGATGGTGTTGTCAACAATGCCGGGATCGTCGCCCCGCAAAGCACCTTGGCCGATATGGGTATTGAACGCATGAAAGATGTATTCGATACCAATGTCTTAGGTGCCTATATCGTGGCGCGTGAGGCAGCCAGAATCCTTCATTCCGGCACATCGATCGTCAATGTGTCTTCGATGGCATCAAAACTTGGGTCACCTGGCGAATATGTCGATTATGCTGGTTCTAAGGGGGCGGTTGATACCTTAACAATTGGCCTTGCCAAGGAACTTGGTCCTATGGGCATCCGCGTGAATGCTGTTCGCCCAGGAATTATTGACACAGATATCCACGCCAGTGGCGGCCGCCCAGAACGGGTTGAAGAGCTGGGGCCGAACTGCCCGCTTGGGCGACCAGGCGATGCAGAAGAAGTAGCCAACAGCATCTATTGGCTGATTTCATCAGACGCTTCCTATGTCACGGGCGCGATTATCGATGTTTCTGGCGGTCGCTAGACCCTTGGTCTTGTAAGCTGGAAAATCCCCCCAGAAAAAACTCCGATCAATCCTGATTGGTACTTATTTCATCCGCATGATTTACTGATGTGTTTTGGCTGCCAAACTCGGCCGACAAGCTGTCATGCAACTCAACAACATCGACCGGCTTCGCCAAAATGCGGTTTACGCCAAGATCCTTATACGCCGAGACAATATCGTCAGAGGCGAAGCCCGTCATGACAACGACCGATATATGATTGTCATGTTGTCTCAGCTTCTCGACAAGCTTTAGCCCGGTCATGTTTGGCATTGTCTGATCTGTCAGAAGACCGTCAAATCTCGCCTCAGGCATCATTAACGCCTCAAACGCATCTTCTGCGCCGCTGAATGTCTCAACTGTATAACCAATCCGCTCGAGCATCCGCGCGCACAGCTTCAGGTTTTTTTCTTCGTCATCGACAACAGCAACACGCCCGCCGCAATTGGTCATCAACCCTTCTGATACCATCGTGCAGTCTTCGATTTCACGGTCGAGTTCGGGAAGCAGAATAGAGAAGCGGGTTCCCTGCCCCAATCGGCTATAGACCGTTATCTCACCTTTGTGTCCCGATATGATCCCATGGACAGTCGAAAGCCCAAGACCAGTTCCTTTCCCCGGCTCCTTTGTCGTGAAGAATGGGTCAAACACCCTCTTCGCGGTATCCTCATCCATTCCTGTCCCGTTATCGACAACGCTGATACGAATGTATTTTCCCGGCGACAGCAGAGGATGCATTTCACAACTATCATTGGTGATCTCGAACTTTCCGGCGGCAACTCGAATTTCACCTTGATCGCCAACGGCATGATAGGCGTTGGTAATCAAATTCATCAGGCATTGATCAAGCTGTGTCGCATTACCGAGAACCGTCATGGCATTTGCGTCAATCTCGGTTACCAGAGAAATACTCGATGGCAAGGACCCCCGCGCAAAGCGAACCGTTCCCTTGATCATTGATGTAACATCAATCGGCGAACGTTCTGTCTCCGAATTTCGACTAAAGGACAGGATTTGCCGGACCAGATCACGCGCCCGGTCAGCCCCTTGGCGGATCTCTATCACATCATCACGAAGTGGAGAATCTTCAGGCAGGTCTGAATATAGCAGTTCGGCATAACCGCTGATTGGCTGCAGAATATTGTTGAAGTCGTGTGCGATCCCGCCAGCTAGAACACCAATGGTTTCCATACGTTGGGAATGACGTAATTGCTGCTCAAGCTTTTCGCGTTTGCGCTCGGCCTGAATGCGCCTTAGCTCCGCTGACGCGCGCGCAGCAAAAACTTCGACAATTGACTGTGCCAGTTCCGGATCAGCAATCGGTTCCTCAGATACAGTAACCAATACACCGATCGGTTTGCCGTCATTGTCATAAAGCGTTGCCCCGACATAACCCCGAATATTCAGATCCGTAACCATCTGCAGGCCTGCTGTCACCTGACGGAAATTGTCCGGACAAACATAAACACCGTTTTGCAAAACTTTTTCAGCAGCGGTGTTGCGCAGCTCGAAATCAAGGCCCGTGCGTGAAGGATCCTGACAGTAGTATGCCACCGATTTCACCCGACCATTTTCAATCTCAGCCACGTGGCAGTAGTGCATATCAAGAACGTCACACATGACTTTGGTCAGGTTTTCAAAGAAGTCCGTTCCGACCTGATATCGAACGCCACGATAAATGGATTCCAACGTTTCCTGATAACGCTGACGCTCCGTAACATCGAGTGCAAAGCTTGCGATACAATCGAGTTCACCGTTGGCATCAAAGATTGGACTTTCATACCATTCGCACACCATACGCTTTCCCGATTTTGTTATATTTTCAAACCGGTTGTTTACGCTGGTTCTGGTTTCCATGATCTTTGAAACCAGTGCTCCCAATCGATGACGGTCCTGTTTGGGAACAATCAATTCGAGCTTTTTGCCAACAAACTCATTTGAGCTGAATTCAAACATCTGACAGGCCGTTTCATTGACTTCAATGATTGTCCGGTCAGGCGTCCAATAAAACACCCCAATTTTTGCGTTGTTGAAATGCGCACGCAGACGCCGCTGATTAGCTTCAAGATCACTTTTGGCAAGTTCAAGATCACGGCGATAACGGATACGTTCGGTAACGTCGCGACAACTGATGCGCACACCGATATTTGACCCATCACTGTCGACAATTGGCTGCCATGACATGGCAATGCCGATACGGTCGCCGTTTTTGTGCAAACCGGTAAATTCCCGGTCGTTGCCCGACAACCCGGACAATCCTTCTTCAAGATAATGCCGAACCCGATCACGATCCTCGCTGGCGACATAAGGCAACGGGTAATCGGAAATCTTCATGCAATCTTCGACACTATAGCCCAGAACACGCTCAATTGCCGGGTTAACCCAGATCAGTTTTCCTTCAGGAGATACCCAACTTTCCCAGTCATAGGTGTAATTGGCGACAGCCTCAAAACGACGCCGGGAAAAATTCAACTCCTCGTCGGCTTCCATCACAGATTTGATGCCTGCCGCTGCAGCAAGAAGACCTCCGGCCATATGGGCGAACACAATTTCGTCCGGTCGCCATACTCTGGTACGTCCGGTTGTCTCAAAACATAGAACCCCCATACGACCAGCAACAGATATCAGTGACACATCAAGCATCGCGCGAATATTCAAAGGACGCAGATAATTCTCGGTGAATTCAGAAGTGCGTGGATCTTCAAGTGCATTTTCCGCATCAATCGCCTGCCCTGTTTCAAGTGCCGCGAAATATCGTGGCAAATCGACACGCCTTAACACCAAACCGTCATGGGTGGCTTTGGGGTCATTTGCGTCATACAAACCGACACAGGCGACATCACCATCATCATTTTGCAGCCAAAGACTGGCACGTTCGCAATTCATCAGTTCAGCAAACCGCAACAGACTGGGCCGAAATGATATGTTTTCGACCCGGTCCAGTGACGAGAAATGATTGGCAACTTCGGCAGCACTGACGCGAATTTGTTCAAGGAACTTTTTGCCGGAAACCAGTTCGTTTTCAGAACGCAATTGATCGACGCTTAGTTGCAGAAGTGCCTGCCGCATCCAGATCACGCCAACTACAATGGCTGCACTCATCCAAGCATAGCCAAACAACGCTGAAACCCAAACCGCCAGCGTGTGCGGCACAGTGCCGGCATCATCGACCAAAAAGTTATCAGGCCCATAGACCCTTAAAGCACCGATTACGGTGATCGTGGCAAAGCAAAACAGCGCATATCGAAAGGTCGTTGTTAATGGACAAAACAATGCGACTGTAACTGTTGAAACAATCATAAAGGCCATACCACTGGCCGGTGAAAAGTTCACAATATACAGCAGTGACAAAACGGTCATTGCGGCGACGATGACACACGCCTTCGTCTTGACTTCCAGCCCGCGTCTAAGCGCAAGACAAGCAACGATCCCTAAAAAGACGGCAAGCTGGATTAGCTCGACGGGCCAGTAACGTTGACTTGCATCGCGCAGCAATGCCGCAAGCAACGCCGGGAAACCACCAAATGCCATCACCACCAGCATAAAATCAGCAATTCGATTTCGCGTCCGGCTTAAAATGACCTCTACATTCTGGCGCATGCCCTGAGCCTCTCTGTTATTACACTTGCTGATCTGGCATGCTGTCAAAGATGCTTTCAAACCGTTCATGGTGTACGGCAAATAGCGAAAGCAATTTCGGGTCAAACATATCAGGCGTCGTACGACGATCCCCCTTGGTAATAATCGTGACCGCTTCCATGTGACTGAATGCTGGCTTGTAACGTCTGGAACTGCGAAGCGCGTCATACACGTCGGCAATCGATACGATGCGCGCCACCATCGGAATGTCGTTTCCAGCCAGATTATTGCAATAGCCAGTGCCTTCCCATTTTTCATGGTGGTGGCGAGCAATGGTAGCTGCTTGTTCGAGGATCGGATTGTCCGAAGAGTTCAACATCGCAAAACCGATTTCGGTATGACGCTGCATGATATTGAACTCATCATCGTTCAGCGGCCCGTCCTTTAGCAGCACTTCGTCTGGTACCCCGACCTTGCCAATATCGTGCAATATGCCGGCAAGCCTAATCATACGCTGCGTTTGGGTATCCAGTCCGGCCATATCGGCAAGCAACTGAGAATACAAACCTACCCGCACACAATGTTCGGCCGTTTCAATGTCCCGGTACTGCGAGATCAAGCTTAGCCGATCGATCATTTCCTGTTCGGCACCGCCAAGTTTTCGGGTGATGTCATCGAGTGTCTGGGACTTTCGAACGTTTTCAAGTTCGAGTTTACGCACACGTTCACGCTCTCGGTCTCGTTCAAGAAGACGTTCCTGAGCATCAATTGCGGCACGTTCGAGCTCGGCACGTTCAATCGGCTTATCAAGGAATTCCCGAACGCCAAGACGAAGTGCGGTGACTGCGTCGGACTTGTCACCGTCGCCAGTCAGGAGAATGAAATCGAAATCACGTTTGAATTCACTGATCACCCGTTTGACAAATTCCAATCCCCCGCATCTGGGCATCCGTAAATCTGAAACGATCAGCCGAAGTCCCGCGTCACTACGGACTTTTTCAAAAGCATCAAGGCCATCTTCTGCCAACACCACAGTAAACCCTGCGCGTTCAAGAATACGCGCAAGTAATTTGCGAATGGGTGCTTCGTCATCGATAACCAGAATACGTTGTTCGGGTGTACTCAAGAGCTCTTCCCTCCTGTACAGAGATATGATCCTCCATACGAAGGATCAAACCTATACGTTAGTATGTTATAATGCAACATACGGAGGAGAGGCGCCACCGGCTCACATTTAAACTCACTTAAAGAATTTTGGTTTGTTATTGAAATCCAAGGTGAGTTCCAAAACCTGATGGACCTTAACAAAACGCACCACACCTTTGGTCCTGGTCGAAAATCACGACGAACTTCTCGAAACACCGAATCGGTTTGGTGGCACAAATAGGTTCGGTGTGCGTTATTCTTGTTGAACATCATCACAATTTGCGGAGCAGACATGTCTAACTCCACAACCCAGCGAAACAATCTCATCGCGCGCGAACTCAAACGCGTTGATGGTGCAACACCGCGCGGCAAGACCAAGATCGACAAACACATCAAAATGTCTGCCAATCCGTTTCGCTTCCTGCGCGGATCAGCACAACTGTTCTATGCGGATTTAAAATCCGGCGCATTGAAACTTCCCGAGCGCTTTAGTGACCCACGCGGCATGACTGCGATCATGGGCGATTGTCACATCTCGAATTTCGGCTTTCTGACAGAACAGGGATCGCATGGCGATGACGTGATTTTCTGTCCGAATGATTACGATGATGCCTGTATCGGGCTGGCGAGCTGGGACTTGGCACGGTATTGCACCAGTCTTTTTCTTGCAGCGGACTATGCCGACGGCGTCATTCATGACGATTATGACAGCGACGAGCTGAATTCGGTCAAAGGGCTTAAAGCGACAAGCCAGAAGGATGCCAAAGCAGCAGCCAGCGCTTTTCTGAAGTCTTATCGCAAAACACTAAGCCACATCATCAAGGCCCCCGACATCCGTGGCCAAGCTGTGTCAGACTTTGATGACGGGCATATTCTTGCAAGCGCTATGAAAAAAGCGAAAAAGCGCGCAGCTGGCGGCAAGAATTTCGATAACAAAAGTTCACTTGGCAAGGCAGTCGCACTGACCAGCGAAGGTCCACGTTTTCGCGACCGACCGGAACGTTTCAAACGTCTGGATGCTGCGACCTATAGCGAAGTTAAGAAGATGTTCCGTCCATATGTCGATGACAGCATCCTTGATATCGTTCTTCGTTTAGGCGCCGGAACCGGGTCTGTGAATATGGATCGTTACTATCTGCTGGTCGGCCCCGATATCGTTGACGGGTCTGATGACCTGCCACTTTGTCATGTGGCCGAAGTCAAACAGCAACGCGCGGCAGCACCGATTTATCATTTCCCTGATATCAACCCAAATAACGAACTGAACCCGGCACATCTGAGCGTTGATTGTCAGCGTGTCATGCAGCGCCGCCCCGATACCGTTCTTGACGAGGCTGTCTGGCGCGACGCCCATTGGCTTATCCGTTCCCGCCATCATGCGCGGGTTGGACTTGATCCGGAAGATATCTGTATCGCAGCAAAGAAACCCGGCAAACAGCTTAAGCAATATGCTCAGTCATGCGGGATGTCATTGGCACTGGCCCATGCACGTGGCGATCTTCGATCAACGCGATTTGAAACAGTTATGGTCAGTATTCTGAAAGAAGAAGCTGATGCATTAATCGCAACAACGGAATCCTATGCAGACCAGACCATGCTTGACTGTCTTGCCTTGCAAAAGATGGTGTATCCGCCTCTTTTGACGTAATGGACGCGAACCACCGTTGCAGTCACCGAAGAATTTGACAAAAGTCGCGTGGCATTAATGCATAACGGCAATGCTGCGTTGCAATCACATTGTGATATCGCAGCACAACCAACTTGCTACACTTTGCCAATACAAATCCGTGCCCGGAGCGTGTGGCGAAGATGGATGACTTTTTCTGGTGGATCGTTCTGATCGGGTTTGTCGCCCAGTTAATTGATGGCGCACTTGGCATGGCCTATGGCCTGACATCAACATCGCTATTGATCACGCTTGGACTACCACCTGCTCAAGCAAGTGCCACGGTCCACGCCGCCGAAATTGCAACAACTGCTGTATCTGGTACAGCACATCATTTTGCACGCAACGTCGACTGGCGGATGGTTCGCAGACTTGCACTTGCCGGGTCCATTGGTGGCTGTGCAGGTGCGGCTCTCTTGTCGTCTGGGATTGGCCGCTACCTTGCACCTTTTGTGGCGGTTTATCTGAGTGCCTTGGGTGTTCTTGTGATTGCAAAGGCGCTTCGCAAAGTACAACCCCCAGCCGCCGTTCGCGGCCTTACCCCGCTTGGCATGATTGGGGGATTTCTCGATGCTATTGGCGGCGGCGGTTGGGGACCAATCGTTTCTAGCACGCTGGTTTATCGCGGCAATGAACCCCATCGCATGTTAGGAACTTCTGCCGCGGCCGAATTCTTTGTTACCGTCACGATCACGGTCACCTTTGCCGGATCGTTCGGATTGGAAAGCTTTGGGATGGCGGCACTGGCGCTTGTGATTGGTGGCGTACCGGCCGCGCCATTGGCAGCCGTACTCGTCAAGATCATCCCGCGAAAACCCCTTATGATCGCTGTTGGCGTTTTGATCGTAAGCCTGGGTCTTTTTGGGGTTTATCGCTTTGTTTCAGCCCTCATGGCTTAGCCAACCAGAAGGGTTGTCCAGTTTTCAACCTTGAACCGCTTGATCAACGAAAGACCGACTTCACGATAAGCAGAAAGAACAAACTGTTCCTGATGCGACAGCAGCCCCGAAAGGATCACAACGCCGTCCTCTGACAGCGTGTTGGTCAAATCGTGCGCCATAGCGCGCAGCGGGCGGGCCAGAATGTTGGCACAAATGATGTCGTAATAACCGGCATCACGAACGCGGGCGTCCTGGAAACCATTGGAATGAATGGCGGTGACCAGATCAGAAATCTGGTTGATTTTGGCGTTTTCACGCGCAACACGAACCGACGCCGGGTCAATATCGGCCATCATCACCGTGCTGCGCCAGGTCTTGGCACACGCCATGCCGAGGATACCGGACCCACAGCCCATATCCAGCGCATTGCGACGCATGCCACGTTTAGCAACCCAGTCAATCGCAGCCAAGCAGCCCTTGGTGGTCTGATGTTCGCCAGAACCAAAGGCAAGCCCCGCATCCACCTGAAGACCGGTTTTGGCGACTGGCAGTTCTTCGTCCCAATGCGATCCATGCACAAAGAAACGCCCGACCGAGATCGGCTTGAAGCTACGCAGATTCTCACTGACCCAGTCTTTGGGCTCATAGGTACCAAAGCTTACCTCGGGTGCATCAACACCAACAGCCGATGCCATGACCGAAACAGCGGCAACGATGCCCGCCTTATCAAGATGATCGCCCGAAAAACCTTCGATGCGCCACGGTGCGGTCGGATCGCCCGGGCGTTCGAAATGCGACAGCGCATCACAATATTCGTAAAGGCCCTCTGCAAAGGTTTCTGCATATGCGCCGTCAACTTCGAACTGGAAGTTGTAGCAAAGAACGGGTTCGGTCATATCGCTTCTCGCTTGTCGGGGCAGCAAACGATCGCCACCCGGTTGGTTCGGTATTCCGTAAATATTGGCTCGGGGCTTACCCCGGCAAGATGAAGCTGTCGACCACTTTCTTCGTGCCGACCCCTTCGAAATGGATTTCCAGCTTGTTGCCATCCACCGCACGGACCGTTCCCGGACCAAATTTGCGGTGACGCACGGCATCGCCCACCTTGTATTTCGATGATTTCGAATTGGTGGCGTAGCTGGTTTCACCATCAGGCTTAACATCAATCACGTTCTTGCGCACGCGATCCTGCCAGCCGCTTGAGGCAAACTTGCGCTCGCCCGCGCCCGATACGGGATTACGGTTTGAACTGCTGTCATTTGCCCAGCTTGGCATTTTCATCCAGTCATCCGAACCCCATGCGCCCGGTGAATGGTTACCGCCATGCCCACCAAGCCCGGTATCGCTGATGCGTTCGATATGCTCATCAGGTAATTCATCAACAAAGCGCGACGGCAGGGCCGATTGCCACTGATTGTAAATGCGCCGGTTCGCCGCATAGCAAATGGTTGCCCGTTTGCGTGCGCGCGTTATCCCGACATAGGCCAAACGACGTTCTTCTTCGAGGCCCTTGACCCCGCTTTCATCCATCGCACGTTGATGCGGGAAAACGCCTTCTTCCCAACCGGGCAGAAAGACATAGTCAAACTCAAGCCCCTTGGCGGCGTGCAGGGTCATGATGGTAACTTTTTCCTGAGCGTCGTTTTGCTCGTTTTCCATCACCAGTGAAACATGCTCTAGGAAGCTGGTCAGGTTTTCAAACTCGCCAATCGCGGAAACAAGTTCCTTCAAGTTCTCAAGTCGGCCTGGCGCATCGATCTCCTTGGAGGTGCGCCACATATCGGTATAGCCGCTTTCATCAAGAACGGTTTCAACCACTTCGACGTGGGAGCTGTTCGAAAGCATCTCGCGCCAGCGTTTGAAATCACCCAGAAGTCCGCCGATGCCTTGGCGCATCTTGGGTTTAAGTTCTTCGGTATCAATCAAATCGCGTGCCGCCGCCGGAAGCGAAATGGCCTGATCACGGGAATATTGATGCAGGGTCTGAAGCGTTGCCTTACCCACACCGCGTTTGGGCACATTGACGATGCGTTCAAACGCCAGACTGTCATCAGGCTGTGCAACAAGGCGGATATAAGCCAACGCATCACGGATTTCCTGACGCTCGTAAAAGCGCGGACCACCGACAACGCGGTACGGAATACCCAGCGTGATCAAGCGTTCTTCAAATTCACGGGTCTGGAAACCGGCACGCACCAGAATGGCAATCTGTGATGCGCCGACACCCTTGCGCTGAAGCGCTTCGATGTCTTCGCCAACAAGCCGTGCTTCGGCCTCACCATCCCATACACCTTTGACAAAGACCTTCTCGCCGGTATCAATCTCGGTCCAAAGCTGCTTACCCAGACGCCCATCATTGAACGTGATCAGTTTAGATGCGGCGGCCAGAATATGCGGTGTGGAGCGATAGTTTTGCTCAAGCCTGACAACCTTGGCACCGGGGAAATCAGATTCGAAACGCAGGATGTTGCCAACCTCGGCACCGCGCCAGCTATAGATCGCCTGATCATCATCGCCAACGCAGCAGATATTGCGATGAACCATCGCCATCGCGCGCAGCCACAGATATTGGGCAACGTTGGTATCCTGATATTCGTCGACCAGAATATAGCGGAAGGTGTTCTGATACTGTTTCAACACTTCCGGGTGCTGCTGGAACAGGGTTAGGCAATGCAGCAACAAATCGCCAAAGTCGCATGCATTGAGGACCTTTAGGCGTTCCTGATAAATCTTGTAAAGGTGCTTTGCCCCACCATTGGCGAATTCAACACTTTCATTGACCCGTTCAGGCGTAAGTCCCTTGTCCTTCCAGCGCTGGATGATGCCCATCAGCTGCTTGGCTGGCCATTTTTTCGGGTCAATCTGTTCGGCATCCATGATCTGCTTAAGCAGACGAATCTGATCATCGCTATCAAGGATGGTGAAGTTTGATTGCAACCCAAGCAGTTCGGCATGACGGCGCAACAAGCGCGCTGAAAGCGAGTGGAATGTTCCCAACCACCAGCCTTCGACCGGACGACCAAGCGCCTGAGCAACACGTTCCTGCATTTCCTTTGCCGCACGGTTGGTAAAGGTCACCGCAAGGATTTGCTGCGGATGCAGGCGTTCTGTCTGTGCCTTGGATTCCAGCAAATGCGCCAAACGCGTGGTCAAAACGCGGGTTTTCCCCGTTCCGGCGCCGGCAAGTACCAAAAGCGGCCCATCAAGCGTTTCGACAGCATCGCGCTGCTCGTCATTCAGATTGTCGAGATAAGCCGGGGCCGGCGCATCAGACAGACGCATTTCCGGGCTGGCGGCGAATTCATCAATTTCGAAGGGATCATCCATCATGGCGGCATATATATCACGCTGTGTTCCAAGGACCAGTCTTGCATTCCTGCCGACCGATCAATTTTTCACATTCTGCAACAAATAGAGAACATTCACCAACCCTGTAGCGGAAATAAAACTTTTTTTGCGCCAGTTTTTCTTCGCGTGAACGTGTGTCCAGATAACAGCGAAATTCACGTAAAGGCAGGAAAATGAGCGGCATCAACAGTATGAGCGGCAGCATCGCGCAAATACTTGGCCAAAACAGCCAACATGCAAATTCATCCCAAGGAACCGATGGTTCGTCCGGGACAGAAGCATTTGGCAGTTTCTCCTTCTTCAGCCTGCAAGCAAGTGCATCAACCACTGCAGACGCGATGTCGGATCTGACATCGCAAAGCGAAGCACTGACCGGGCAGCTATCAGACTCGATCTTGTCGATGTTGCTTGAACTCCAGGAAAGCAGCACCACGACCGACGGCAATAGCAGCTTTGACGCACAGCAGCTGTTTTCTGACATGGATACAGACGGTGACGGCACCTTGACCAAGGATGAATTCATGGCAGCCACACCGGATGATGTCAGTAATGAAATGTCTGAAAATCTCTGGAGCCTGATGGCAGGTTCCGACGCAGAAGCAATTTCCGAGGATGATTACCTTGCGGCAATGACACCGCCCGCCCACATAACCGCCAGCGATGAAGACAACACTGCTAACGATATGATGGCAGGTATGGCGAACGCCCTTGGTGAAGACGGTACGTTCGATCCGCTTGATACCAATGAAGATGGTGTCGTCAGCCTATCGGAAATCATGGCCGCGGCACCACAGGATGCATCCCCATCCCAAAGCAGCCTGCCTGACAACAGCACCTCCACCGAAATGGATCCACGCAATGAAAGCTTCGGCTCCAAGCTGATGGCGCAGGTGATTTCCTAAATCACAAGCTTGCAGCAAACTGTTCGATTTCGTGAATGACGCGCCCTGCTGCTTTGCCATCCCAAAGTGGAATGCTGGCCGGACGTGGTTGCTTCTGAAATGCCGATTGGGTCAAAGCCACCAAACCCTGAACATCTGCCAAGCGATTGGTCCCATGATGAACCGTGATTGGCCGCTCAGTTGAACAGCGCAAAGTCACGCACGGGATACCCAGATAACTCGTTTCTTCCTGAACCCCGCCAGAATCCGTGATCACCACCCCGGCGTCAAGCATCAGGCTTGTGAACTCCAGATAACCCAATGCCGGCAAGCTGCGCACACCGCCAGCTTTAAGCGCCTCAAGATAACCGCCCTGCGCCAGTCGCCTTTCTGTGCGCGGATGGAGTGGAAAGCAAACCAGATGCTTCGCAGCGATCGCGATCAGTGCATCGCAGATGCGCCCCAGAATTGTTGCGTCATCGACATTGGCTTGACGATGTAGTGTCACCAGAACGTATTCGCCCTTGAGCAGTCCAAGTCTTTCTGATGTTCGCTCCACTGAGATGGCCTCGCGCATCATCACCAATGTATCGATCATGATGTTCCCGACGAGCTTGATGCGGTTCGGTGCAATCCCCTCAGCAATCAAATTGTCACCGGCATCTTTAGTAGGCGTCAGCAACAGGTCGGCCATATGGTCAATCGCGATACGGTTTTGCTCTTCGGGCATATTCGGATCGAAGCATCGCAAACCGGCTTCGAGATGAACGAGCGGAATACGCATTTCCGATGCGATGGTCGCGGTAGCCAGGGACGAATTCACATCACCGACCGCCAGAACCACGTCTGGCCTGTCAACACGACAAAGTGCTTCATACGCGTCCATCATCTTTACAACTGAATCACCCGTTTCTGTCGGCTTCCAGTCCAGAACGTGATGAGGGTCAGGCAACCCCAATTCACGCCAGATTTCTGATGACATGACATCATCACGGTGTTGGGCTGTGTGAACAAAGGATGGCTGGATTGTCGAATGATTTGCAAACCCGTGCCATAGCGGGGCGATCTTCATGAAGTTGGGTCTGGCACCGGCGATAAGGTGGAGCTTCATCTGCTATCGACACCCATGCTGATAGTGGGAAAATTCGACGTCCTGACATAGCCTAATAGATAAGCCTGCTTTGCCGTAATCCTCTTTAGTATCGGTATTTTTTGCCGTTGTTTATGCGAGGATGACGCACAAAGCGACGCACGCATGAGATCGCGTATTTCACGTTATCCGCATGTGAATTGAGAAGCCTTCGCTTTGACCAGCATGGTCTGAAAATTGCTTTGATTTCTGGTGGTAAGCGTGTCTGACAGTCCCGACCCCCGTCGGGATTGGTGGATATGTTTTGTGCATCCCACAAGAAGGGTATCTCGACATGAGTGCTATTTTTGGATTGGGCAACGGGTTGCCGATATCAACCCGGGCCAGTTCTTCGGAACGGCCAGGTGCACACGAAGGTATCGAGGGTTTTAGCGCAAGTAGCGCTGCACCTGTTTCAAGCATCGGGGCAATTGCATCTGAATCCGGCTCGTCAAAAAGCCAGCTTTCAGACGCAGTTCAATCGGTCATGCTTGAGTTTCAGAATATCGGAAGCGGGTCATCAAGCTTTGCTGCGGCAATGGATGCCGTCAAAGCCAATGACAGCGCAAATGGTATCAACGCCGCAGATGACGTGGTTTCATCAAATTCTGATGCAACCAAAGACCTGGCATCTGATGAACCAGATGCGGAAGACGAATTCAAATCAGCCCTTCGTGACAGTTCAAGTCCGCCAACCAAGGACGAAAACCGCAACGAAAAGGCCGAGATTGAAAAACGCAAGGAACGTCAGGAAATTGCTGATGCCACCCAAGAAGCGACATCAGACCTTCCTGAAGATGTTGCAGGTCTTGATAGCCGGGTCGCAGCCCAAGTCATGTCTGGCCAACCAGCACGACAGCAAGCCGCATTGGCGGCCTGATTGTCACAGCCATAAGACCTTAGACAGAGCAGCGTTTCACAACGCTGCTCTTTCTCTTTGGGGAGCTAAAACAGCTTGGGCGGCGCATCGCCGCGTTCTTCACTGTGCAGTTCAAGTAGCGCGTTGTTGTACGCCATCATCGCGTCCTTCTCGTGAACAAAACCGATCATCTGGCGTTCTTCTTCGCTGTTCAGCACAGGAAGATGTTCTTCACCGGTTTGCTCCATCAGGCGGACGGCTTTTTCGATGCTGTCTGTCCGATACAGAACCGGCGGCTTTGATCTGGCAACCTCGCCTGCGGTGACTTCTGCACCAAGATTGGGGTCAAAGGCAGCGTGACGCAGATCGGTCAGCGTAATCGTGCCATGCAGTTTACCCTGTTCATCAATCACGAACAGTTCGGAATAAGGCGCATTGATAAGCTTTTCACGCACCGTCGGAAGACCTTCTGTCAGCGGCACGGTTTCGTATTCGCGTTTCATGATGTCGGCGACCTTCATCATGCGCAGCAAATTAACTTCCCTGCCCCATCGGGTCGAGAGGCCACGACATTTCAATTGCCAATGGAAGAATGATCCGCCCTGGAACTGATCCATCACAACCGATGCCAGAACCGATGCCACCATCACGCCGATGGTCAGTGCATAGTCACCGGTCAGCTCAAACATCATCAATGTGGTTGAGATCGGCGCGCCCAAAATGGCGGCCGCCACCGCCCCCATGCCGACCAATGCATATGCCCCGTGACCCGACGAGAATTCCGGAAACACGCTGGTCGCAAGAATACCAAACGCCCCGCCCAGCATTGCGCCGAGGAACAATGACGGACTAAACATCCCGCCTGCAAAACCAAGGCCCATACAGATCGACACCACGAATGCCTTGGCAAACAGCAAGCCGATCAGGAACGGGAAATCATAATATTCATAAAGCGCTTCGTTCATCGCGCCATAGCCAACCCCGACAATCTGCGGGAAGCCAAGGCCAATGATGCCGACAATCAAACCCGCAATGGCCGGGCGCAGCCAAAGCGGTGCTTTGGCCTGATCAGCAACCTTTTTGACAACCGGGATCGCCCGAACAACCAGCATCGCCGTAACACCAGCCAAAATGCCAAGCAATGCAAAGGCCGGGAATTCCCAGAAGGACTGAATTTCATGGCCCGGGATCAGGAAGGCAACATCATCACCGTAATAAAGCCGGGTAATAATTGTCCCGGTCACCGATGCCAACACAATCGGCGCAAAGGCCGTCAGGGCATAGTGACCAAGGGCGACTTCATGGGCAAAAAGCGCACCTGCCAACGGTGCATTAAACGATGCCGCCACAGCAGACGCCACACCGCATCCCAAAAGCGTACGTGACGCCGAACGGCGCAAATGAAGCACGCGCGCAAGCCAGGCCCCAAACGATGCCCCCATATGGACCACGGGTCCCTCACGGCCAAGCGACGCGCCGCTTCCAAGTGACACCGCACTTGCCACCGCACTTTTGATCCCGCATCGGGTCGACATACGCGCATCATGAAACGATGCCGCGTCAATCACATCGGCCACACCATGCGGGCGCCGGTCGGGTAGGAATTTGTAAATGAAAATACCAACAATCAGGCCACCGATGGTCGGCCCGGCAACCAGATGCCACGCAGGCAAGGCCCGAAGATAGGTATGTAATGCTTCATCACCGGTGCCATAAACCAATGACTGGATAAACAAAAGCCCGTCACGAAACAGGATCGCGCCACCGCCGCCCATCGCCCCGACAACCAAAGCCAAAATCGACAGAACGAGCTGCTCGCTTTTTACAAGGCGGCGCATTCGGTTCAAAAGGATGTTCGATTTAAGAAGCTTTTCAGCCATGTCAGCATTACCGGGGTTGGCGAAATATTCGTGAAAACGATATTAGGATCACAGTTTCCTGCGAATAAAGGGTAAATCCCCGAAAGACCATGTCTATTTTCACAATTCTGACCATCGTTGATTGATCTTCCCGGATGTGGCACAACAATTGCCCCTGATTCAGCCAATGGTCTGATCCGTCGCCCTTTTTCAAGAAACGATCATTGTCCTATTCAGGGAAGTCACGGCATCTTGCGCTGTCTTTGTGCGCACATGCCAGGCGACGCCACCCACCGTTCTAAAACGGAACCCAAAAAATGAACGATCCCCGACCAACGGGTAGCACAGCGGCAAGACCGCTACCCGGCTTTGCTGAATTTGTTTGTCTGATGGCCATCACGATCGGGCTTGTCGCCCTGTCGATTGATAACCTGCTTCCGGCATTTGGGCCGATTGCTGCTGATTTCAATATCGAAGACGGCAATCGCATGCAGATGCTGATCTATGTGTTCATGATCGCCTTTGGCCTGATGCAGATTGTTTATGGCCCGCTTGCCGATAGCTTTGGCCGCCGCCCGACCCTGATTGCCGGTCTTGGCATTTATGCGATTGGAACGGTCATGGCGATCTTTGCTGATAGTTACGAGCACCTTCTGATTGCTCGCTTTGTCCAGGGACTTGGTGCCGCAGCCCCGCGCGTTCTGACCATGGCGATCACACGTGATTGCTTTGAAGGCCGCGAGATGGCGCGCGTCATGTCGTTTGTCATGATGGTGTTTATTATCCTTCCGGTGTTTGCCCCGGCATCCGGAAGCCTGATCCTTGCGCTTTCGAACTGGCACATGATCTTTGTCAGCACGCTGATTTTGGCGATTTTGATTGTTTGCTGGTATCTGCTGCGGATGCCAGAAACCCTGCATCCTGAATATCGGCACAAGCTTTCAGCACGCCGGATCGCACGTGACATCAAAACAACCGTGACCAATCGCCAGTCATTTGGCTACGCGACGGTAATGGGCGTGATGTTTGCCTGCCTGATGGCCTATATCGGATCGGCTCAGCAGATTTTCGAGACCGAAGTTTATGGCCTTGGCGTCTGGTTCCCGCTGGCATTTGGCATGATTGCCGCTTGCATGAGTTTCTCGTCATTTGTTAATGCCCGCCTCGTGCGTAAGCTTGGCATGCACAAGATTTCCCATGCAGCACTTTTCTTCATGACGGCAAGCAGCCTTGTGAATGTTCTGATCGCGATTGGCTTTGATGGCAAACCGCCGCTTTGGCTGTTTGGGATTGGGCTGACCATGACGCTGTTTTGCTTCTCGCTGACCATGCCGAATTTCAATTCACTCGCGATGGAGCCGGTTGGCGCAATTGCCGGAACCGCATCATCGGTGATTGGCGTCTATAGCACCCTGATCGGTGTTGTCGCCGGTGGCATTATCGGCCAACAGTTTGATGGCACGGTCATTCCACTTCTGGGTGGGTATTTCGTGTTGGGATTAATCGGGATTGCCATTGTCGGCATTACCGAGCGCGGCAAGTTCTGTCACGCGACGCATTAACCCAAACAACCTGGCATTAAAAAAGCCCCGCAGAGTGCAGTCTGCGGGGCTTTTTATTGCGACCGGTCAGGCTTAGTTGACCTGACGCGGATCGTAATTCAGGTTCGGTGCCAACCACCGTTCTGCTTCGGCAAGGGTCATGCCCTTGCGCTCGGCATAGCTTTCCACTTGGTCGCGTTCGATCTTGCCAAGGCCGAAATATTTGGCTTCCGGATTGGCAAAATAGAAACCGCTGACCGAGGAGGCCGGGGTCATGGCACAGCTTTCGGTCAAGGACACGCCGACATTCTTTTCGGCATTGAGCAACGACCACAAAGTGCGTTTTTCGGTATGTTCCGGGCAGGCCGGATAACCCGGTGCCGGACGGATACCGCGATAGTTTTCAGCAATCAGATCTTCGTTCTTGAGCGCTTCGTCCGATGCATAGCCCCAAAGCTCCTTACGGACCTTTTCATGCATCCGCTCGGCAAAGGCTTCGGCGAAGCGATCGCCCAGTGCCTTGACCAGGATCGAATTGTAATCGTCATGGTCGGCTTCAAGCTTCGATGCGATTTCTTCGACCTGCGGGCCAGCCGTTACGACGAAGCCGCCGATATAGTCGGTCTTGCCGCTATCTTTCGGTGCGATGTAATCGGCCAGCGCGCGGTTCGGGCGCTTGTTGTTTTCGCGGTACATCTGCTGACGCAAGGTGCGCAACATAACCGGTTCATTCTGATCAGGCGCCGGGGTGACTTCGATATCATCCCCAATCGAATTGGCCGGCCAGATGCCAACAACAGCGCGCGGCTTGAACCATTTTTCAGCAACGATTTTCTTGAGCATCGCCTGCGCATCGTCATAAAGACCGCGCGCGGTTTCGCCGACGGTTTCGTCCTTGAGGATATCGGGGAAACGACCATGCAATTCCCATGTCTCAAAGAACGGCTTCCAGTCAAAGCGTGACACCAGCTCTTCAAGATCGAACTCTTCGAATACCGTGATACCCGGCTTCAAAGGTGCCGGGACTTCATAGGCATCCCAATCGATCTGAACCTTGTTAGCGCGCGCATCAGCAATGGCAAAACGTTTCTTCTGCAGCTGCTGGGCTGCATGCTTTTCGGCCATGGCGATATATTCATTACGAATTTCAGCCGCAAAACGTTCGCGATGGGTTTCCGATACCAGCTGACTTGCAACACCAACGGCACGCGACGCATCGATGACGTAAACAACGGACTTGTTGTAGTTCGGTGCGATCTTGACTGCGGTATGAACCTTCGACGTCGTCGCCCCACCGATCAGAAGCGGGATATCAAGACCTTCGCGTTCCATTTCGGCCGCGACATAGGTCATTTCTTCAAGCGACGGGGTAATCAGACCCGAAAGACCGATCATATCGACATTTTCGGCCTTTGCCGTTTCGATGATCTTCTGGGTCGGTACCATCACGCCAAGGTCTAGAACCTCGAAGTTATTACATTGCAGAACCACGCCGACGATGTTCTTGCCGATGTCATGGACATCGCCCTTCACGGTCGCAAGCAGGATTTTCCCGTTGGTTTCACGTACACCGTCTTTTTCTTCTTCGATGAACGGGATCAGATAAGCGACCGCCTTTTTCATCACACGGGCGGATTTAACAACCTGTGGCAGGAACATCTTACCGGCACCAAACAGGTCACCAACAATGTTCATGCCGTCCATCAAAGGACCTTCGATGACGTGCAGCGGCTTATCGGCCTGCTGACGGGCTTCTTCGGTGTCTTCTTCGACGAACTCGGCAATACCGTTGACCAGCGCATGGGCCAGACGTTCATTGACCGGCTTTTTACGCCATTCAAGGTCGGCTTTCTTTTCAGGTCCACCCGTACCTTTGTATTTCTCGGCAACTTCAAGCAAACGGTCGGTCGCATCCGGACGACGGTTCAAAATGACGTCTTCAACGCGTTCGCGCAGTTCTGCCGGGATTTCTTCATACACAACCAGCTGACCGGCATTAACAATGCCCATATCCAGCCCGGCCTTGATCGCGTGATACAGGAAGACCGAATGCATGGCTTCGCGGACCGGGTTGTTACCACGGAACGAGAAGGAGACGTTCGATACACCGCCGGAAATCTTGGCATATGGCAGGTGTTTTTTGATCAGCTTACAGGCTTCGATGAAGTCGACAGCATAGTTGTCGTGCTCTTCGATACCCGTGGCCACAGCAAAGATGTTCGGATCGAAAATGATGTCTTCTGGCGGGAAGCCAACTTTTTCAACCAGCGTGTCGTAGCTGCGCTTACAGATTTCGAACTTGCGATCAACCGTGTCAGCCTGACCTTTTTCATCAAACGCCATGACGACAACAGCCGCACCGTAACGGCGCAACAATTTCGCCTGGGCGATGAAGGGTTCGTCACCCTCTTTCAGGCTGATCGAGTTCACGATGCCTTTGCCCTGCAGGCATTTAAGGCCGGATTCAATCACGTTCCATTTGGAACTATCCACCATGATCGGCACGCGCGCGATATCTGGTTCGGCTGCGATCAGGTTGATGAATTTCACCATCGCCGTTTCGGCATCGAGCATCGCATCATCCATGTTGATGTCGATGATCTGTGCGCCGTTTTCGACCTGCTGTCGGGCAATTTCCAAGGCCGCATCGTAATCTTCTTCAACGATCAGCTTTTTGAATTTCAGCGAACCAGCAACGTTTGTCCGTTCGCCAATATTGATGAATCTGGAAATGTCGGTCATGGGTCTGTTCGATCTCTTTTCAGCAATCAATATCGGTTTTACGCAGCGTCAAACGGCTCAAGGCCGGACAAACGCATTCTTGGCGCAAGCTTTGGCACCGAGCGGGGTTTGGCATTGGCAACCGCATCGGCAATCGCCTTGATGTGCGGCGGGGTCGTGCCACAGCAGCCCCCCAGAAGGTTCACCATACCGGTTTCCGCCCATTCCTTGACCAGTGCCGCCATTTCGGCATCGGACTGATCATATTCGCCAAATTCGTTCGGCAAGCCCGCGTTGGGATAAACCGAAACGCGACACTCGGCAATACGCGAGAGTTCCTGAACATAGGGACGAAGCTGTGCCGCACCCAATGCGCAGTTCAAACCGATCGAAAACGGCTTGCAATGACGGACCGAGTTATAAAACGCTTCGGTGGTCTGCCCCGACAGCGTACGACCCGATGCATCGGTGATCGTGCCTGAAATCAGAACCGGGACGTCTTCGCCACGTTCTTCAAGAACCTCGTCAATCGCAAACAGGGCCGCCTTGGCATTGAGCGTATCAAAAATCGTCTCGACCAGAAGCGTATCCGCACCACCATCAAGAAGGCCGTTGGCTGCTTCTTTATAGGCTTCTTTAAGCTGATCAAAGGTGATCGCACGGAAGCCCGGATTGTTCACATCGGGCGAAATCGAAGCCGTACGGTTGGTCGGGCCGATGGCACCGTTTACGAAACGCACATCACCGGGATGGGCTGCTTCCCATTCATCACAGGCCGCGCGCGCGATCTTGGCACTTTCATAGTTGATCTCGTATGCCAATTCTTCCATCGCATAGTCGGCCTGCGCAATGGTCGTCGCACTGAATGTGTTGGTTCCCTGAAGGTCCGCACCAGCCGCGATATATTCTAGATGGATGTCCTTGATGATGTCAGGCTGGGTCAGCGACAGAAGGTCGTTATTACCCTTTACGTCCTGTTTCCAGTCAGCAAAGCGTTCACCGCGGTAATCTTCCTCGGTCAGCTTGTGCTTCTGGATCATGGTGCCCATTGCGCCATCAAGGATCAGAATTTTTTCTTCTGCCCGTTTGCGCAGCAGGGCAATGCGTTCCTTGCGATCATTCATCTTTTTCATCCAGTCTTTAAATCATGCGTTTCGGGTTAAGCGGTTCGAAGATCAGGCCGCAGCCTTGTCCGTTCCGCGAATGCCCAGCGCATGGCAGATGGCATAGGTCAGTTCAGCACGGTTAAGGGTATAGAAGTGGAAATCAGTGACCCCTTCTTTCATTAGCCCTTCAACCTGTGAAATTGCTTCATGGAATGCAACCATGCGACGCGTATCAGGGTCTTCATCCAGACCGTCAAAACGCCAATGCAGGCGTTCGGGCACCGACGCACCGCACATATCGGCAAACTTCAACAGCGATCCGAAATTCGTAACCGGAAGAATGCCCGGCACAATCGGAGCATCAATCCCGGCAGCAACACATTTATCGCGGAAGCGCAGATAGGTGTCGTTATCAAAGAAGAACTGCGTGATCGCACGGTTTGCGCCCGCATCGATCTTGCGTTTGAGATAATCAATCTCGAAATCGGCACTTGGCGCATCGGGATGCTTTTCCGGATAGGCCGAAACTGAAATGTCGAAATCGGCAATTTCCTTAAGGCCCGCGACCAGATCAACCGCATACGGATAGCCACCCGGGGTCGGCTCATAGGTATCACCAGCGTCCGGAAGGTCACCACGCAGGGCAACGATCGAACGAATGCCTTCATCCCAATATTTGCGCGCGATCTGTTCGATCTCATCCTTGGTGTGACCAACGCAGGTCAGATGGGCTGCGGCCGGAATGCCGGTTTCGCCCTGAATACGGGTGACACTGCCATGGGTGCGGTCACGGGTGGTGCCGCCTGCCCCATAGGTTACAGAGACAAAAGACGGGTTCAGCGGTGCCAATCGGTGGATTGAGCGCCACATGGTTTCTTCCATCTTTTCCGTTTTCGGCGGAAAGAATTCGAAGGAAACCCGCAGATTGGTGCGTGCTGTGTTGCTGTTTTGAACCGTCATCTTATCAATCCTGTGTTCACGTTCCCGCTGATCGGGTCTTTGGTATCTCGGGATGGCTTGCGGTTATTCCGCAGCCTTATCTGAGTTATTCGATGTGTGTTGTGTCATTTCGCCCGCACCAGCATGGGCCGCCCAAATCCTTACGGTTAGCGGCTTGCCCGGCAGGTTTATGACATTGTCGGGCACAAGTTCACATGCGCGAAACCACGTACCCAGAGATGAATCTTCAAAGCCAAGGCGACGATGGGCGTGCTCTTCGCGGAGCTCGTCGCGGTCATGGGGAGCAAAGTCAACCACCACAAGCTTGCCACCTGGTGCAAGTACGCGCGCAGCTTCGGCGATTGCTGCATCCGGCTTTTCGGCAAAGTGCAGAACCTGGTGCAGGGTCACGACATCAAACATGCCACCGGGATATGGCAACTGATACATATCGGCCTGACGCACAAGGCAATTTGACAAATCAGAGCGCTGCAGGCGTGCACGGGCAACGGCCAACATCTCGCGCGACATATCGACACCGACACCTTCTTCGGCATTACGTCCCAAAAGCTCAAGGATTCGGCCCGTACCGGTACCGATATCAAGAATGCGGCCGCCACTAAGATCACCGACAGCATCTAAAAGTGCCTGCTCGACGACCGCTTCATCGACATGAAGGGATCGGATCTGGTCCCAGTCTTCGGCATTGGCACGGAAATATTCGGTGGCGATCTTTTCACGCTGCGCTTTGACCTGATCAAGACGCGCACGATCAAGCGAAAGCGTTTCATCATCTCTGGGCAGCAGATCAAGAACCGGCTGCACCAAATCCGCGCCGGGACCGGAATGCGGTGTGCGATAGAACACCCAGGTGCCTTCACGGAATCGCACAAGCAAACCAGCTTCGCACAGAAGCTTCAGATGCCGCGAAACGCGTGGCTGGCTTTGGCCGATGATTTGGGTGATTTCACTGACAGTCAGCTCGCACTCAGCGCAAATCGCCAGCAAACGAAGCCTCGTTGCTTCGGCCGCAGCGCGCAATCTTGCCAGAACCTGTTCCATATCAATGCCTCCCGCTTACACGAGAAAGATATAAAGATATGTTTATATTTATTCAAGCGCTATTTTCCCCTCCAAAAGGGGTATTGCAAAAAAGTCACACTGAAAAACCGCTTGATCCTTTTCAACTTTTTGTATGCTGGTGTTTAAATTCACCCTATGCTAACCACATGGATATTCGAGACGTATACGCTACGTGATCGCGCTTCTTGAGCAGGAAGTTGATCGGTAACGTTTTTTGGTTCCCGTACCGGAAAACGTCTTGGGTCAGGGGAAGACTATGTATCGAACATCGGTTGGCTAAAAATAATGAAGTTTCGAGCTCTGCTTTCACTCTGCGCTGCTGGATCGCTGTCTCTGCTGACCGCGTGTGCATCGACAGAACCCGCACAGGACATGAGTGATTACGATCCGATTGAACCGGTAAACCGCGTCATTCATGGCGTGAACGGCGCAGTCGATTTCATGGTCCTTTACCCCGCCGCAATGTGGTACCGCGACATTGCCCCGGAACCGGTCAAAACCTCGGTCGCAAGCTTCGTGCGCAACATCAACGAGCCGTTGAACTCTTTCAACGCGTTGCTGCAGGGCGACCCCGATCAGGCTGCTGCCTCGTTCCAGCGTTTCATCATGAACTCCACCCTTGGTTTCCTCGGGTTTAACGACGTGGCTGCTGATTTCGGCATTCCGTATCGTCGTGAAGATTTCGGCCAGACCCTTGCCCATTACGGCATCGGTGGTGGTCCGTACATTGTTCTGCCGCTGCTTGGCCCGTCCAACCTGCGTGATACCGTTGGTATCGGTGTTGACTATGCTGCCAACCCTCTTACCTGGGGTGCGGAAAACAGCGACACTGCCGAAACACTGTATCTTGGCTCGCTTGGCCTGACTGCACTTCATACGCGCTACGCAACGGTTAATCAGCTCAACGAACTTCAGAAGTCGTCGATTGATTACTATGCCGCACTGCGCAGCCTGTATCGCCAGCAGCGTAATACTTTGATCCGCAATGGCGCACCCGCTCAGACCGCTGCCATTGAAGATGAAAGTGCGTCATTTGACTTCGACGAAGCCGTCGAAGCTGCCAACCAGTAAGAGCGCATCATGGCACATAGCAAAATCGCCATCTCCACTGCTGCAATGATCGCCGTTGCAGCAGCGTGGGCTGGTTCTGCGAATGCCGCTCCTGCCAATACGCCTGCGATTGTCGAAGTCGCTGCTGAAACCAGCGCTTCGACCGTTATTCAGTCCTTGGCTGATCAGGCGATGGTAGAACTGACCGACCAGACGCTTGCCGATGATGTCCGCCGCAAGAAGTTTGTGGCCCTGATGGATCGCTACTTTGCGATGGATGTTGTGTCGCGCTTCGTTCTAGGTCGTTACTGGCGTTCGATTTCCGATGCAGAAATGAACGAGTTTGCCACCCTTCTTCAGAACTATCTGGCATTGAACTATGCCAACCAGTTCAAGGAATTTAACGGTGAACAGTTCGTTGTCGGCAACGAGACCGAAAAGAACAAAGACACCTTTGTGAATTCGCAGTTTGTCCGTCCGGACGGCCCGCCGGTCAATATTGTCTGGCGTATGCGCATGTTTGGCGATGACTTCAAGATCATCGATGTTTCAATCGAAGGTCTGAGCATGGGCATCACCCAGCGCGATGAATTCACCTCGGTCATTCAGCAGAACAATGATGATGTCAGCGCACTGACCAAGGCGCTTAAGGCCAAAACCGGCCTTTAATCGGCATCAGCATCAAGCCTGCTTCCAAAAGCCACCACCTTCGGGTTGGTGGCTTTTTTATTTACCCACCATGTCCTAAAACAAAAAGGCCACCCGAAGGTGGCCTTTTGCGTATCAGATCCGACTTTCCGATTAACGGGTAAGTGGCTTGTACTTGATGCGGTGCGGGCGGCTTGCCTCTTCACCATAGCGGCGTTTGTAATCCGCTTCATATTCCTGATAGTTGCCTTCGAACCACTCGACATGCGAGTTGCCTTCGTAAGCAAGGATATGGGTCGCAATACGGTCAAGGAAGAAGCGATCGTGCGAGATAACCACCGCACAACCGGCAAATTCCAGAAGCCCCTCTTCCAGAGCACGAAGCGTATCAACGTCAAGATCGTTGGTCGGTTCGTCAAGCAGCAGGACGTTCGCGCCGGACTTCAGCATCTTGGCAAGATGGACGCGGTTACGTTCACCACCCGAAAGCTGGCCGACTTTTTTCTGCTGATCCGCACCTTTGAAGGCGAACTGCGAAACATAAGCACGCGAGCTCATCGGGCGTTTACCCAGAAGGATCTCGTCAAGACCATCGGAAACTTCCTGCCAAACGGTCTTGTTCGGATCAAGCGAGTCACGCGACTGATCGACATAGCCCATCTTGACGGTTTCACCGATCTTGAGCGAACCCGCATCCGGGGTGTCGCTGCCGGTCAGCATCTTGAACAGGGTGGTTTTACCCGCACCGTTCGGACCGATCACGCCAACGATACCACCCGGCGGCAGGCGGAAATGCAGATCGTCAAACAGAAGCTTGTCACCAAACGCCTTGGTCAAGCCGTCTGCTGTGATAACTTCGTTACCCAGACGCTCGGAAACCGGAATAACGATCTTGGTCGAATCCGGAACTGCTTTTGCGGCTTCGGCGACGAGATCATCATAGGCACGAACACGGGCCTTGGATTTCGCCTGACGGCCTTTCGGGTTCTGACGGATCCAGTCAAGTTCAGATGCAAGCTGCTTCTGACGGTTGCCTTCCTGACGGGCTTCCTGTGCCAGACGCTTCTGTTTCTGTTCCAGCCAGGATGAATAGTTGCCTTCGTACGGGATGCCCTGACCACGGTCGAGCTCAAGGATCCAGCCAGTAACGTTATCAAGGAAGTAACGATCGTGGGTAACGAGAATAACAGTACCTTGATAGTCTTCCAGGTGACGTTCAAGCCAGGCAACCGATTCCGCGTCAAGGTGGTTGGTCGGTTCGTCAAGCAGCAGAATGTCAGGCTTTGCCAAAAGCAGACGGCAAAGTGCAACGCGGCGGCGCTCACCACCAGACAGCTTGGTGACATCCGAGTCTTTGGGCGGGCAACGCAGCGCGTCCATGGCGATTTCAAGCGTACGCTCAAGATCCCAGCCATTTGCTGCATCGATACGTTCCTGAAGTTCACCCTGCTCGGCAAGGAGATCATTCATTTCGTCATCGGTCATCGGCTCGGCGAATTTGGCGCTGATGTCGTTGAAGCGCGCAAGATCGTCAACAACCTGGCCACAGCCTTCCATCACGTTGCCAAGAACGTCCTTGGCCGGGTCAAGCTGCGGTTCCTGCTCAAGGTAACCAACATTCACGCCTTCTGCCGGCCATGCTTCACCGGCGAAATCCTTCTCGATGCCGGCCATGATTTTAAGCAGGGTCGATTTACCTGCGCCGTTGTTCCCGAGAACACCGATCTTTACGCCCGGCAGGAAGGACAGCGTGATGCCCTTGAAAAGTTCGCGACCGCCCGGAAGGATCTTGGTCAGGCCCTTCATGACGTAAATATACTGGTAGGATGCCATTAAATTCCCCATCCAAAATTCGTTGGGTCCGGTCCCGCTGGACCGGATCACTACGGCATGTGGGTCAACATGCCTGAAATACTGTGCCCGTTTGTAACCGACCGGCTGGCGCTTAACAACTTCAAACCGCACATGGCTACATCTATTGCAAAGCAATACCAAGCGCGCGTACCAAACACCGCTTTTGGAACGATTTCACCCGCCAAATACCAACGCGGCGCCACGCAAGAATCCGATCATCGGCCTTCAATAACCGTCAAATTTGGCGATTTGAGGCGCTCAAACCAATCTTTTTGCGTTTTATTCTCACCCAAACTTCAACCGAAAATATTGCAGCGCACAACGTGAAAAAACGGCAGAAATGTTCAGTTATTCACACAGTTCTGATTTGTGAAATGCGACGTAACACCCTGTTCTATACGACTAATGATTAGCTTCTGGGGAATTCGGAAAACTGGTATCGACGATCAGAGGCAATGATTGTGTCACAACGCCTTCATTGCATCTAATTCATGCAGCCGACGGAAAAGAACAACACAAGATGTCGGCAGGGGAAGTTGTCATTTCTAGGAAGGAGACGCGCGATGGATGAACAAAGCGCAGCCTACTGGAAGAGAAACGTGAAACTGGTCGCAACCCTGATTGTGATCTGGTTCGTCGTTTCCTATGGTTTCGGCATTCTGTTTGTCGATGCCCTTAACAGTATCGAAATAGCGGGCTTCCAGCTTGGTTTCTGGTTTGCTCAACAAGGGTCCATCTATGTCTTTGTCGCATTGATTTTCGTCTATGTGTCGAAGATGAACCAACTGGACCGCGAGTTCGACGTTCACGAAGACGACGATTGACGCTGGATCTGGGGAGACAGACAAAATGGATCTTACTACCCTTACTTATATCGCCGTCGGCTTGAGCTTCGCGCTGTATATCGGCATCGCGATCTGGGCCAAGGCGAGCACCACCGGCGAGTTTTACGTCGCGGGCAAAGGTGTTAACCCGGTCGTCAACGGTATGGCGACCGCAGCAGACTGGATGTCCGCTGCTTCCTTCATCTCTATGGCTGGTCTTATTGCCTTCCTTGGCTATGGTGGCTCGGTTTACCTGATGGGTTGGACCGGTGGCTACTGCTTGCTGGCAATGCTTCTGGCACCCTATCTCCGCAAGTACGGCAAATTTACCGTGCCGGAATTCATCGGGGATCGTTATTATTCCAAAGCAGCCCGTATCGTTGCCGTTGTTTGCCTGATCTTTATCTCGTTCACCTATGTGGCAGGTCAGATGCGCGGCGTTGGTATCGTGTTCTCGCGCTTCCTTGAAGTTGAAATCCTGACCGGCCTGATCGTCGGCATGGGCATCGTCTTCATCTATGCCGTTCTTGGCGGCATGAAGGGCATTACCTATACCCAGGTTGCTCAGTATTGCGTTCTTATTGTCGCTTACACCATTCCGGCAATCTTCATTGCCTTCCAGCTTACCGGCAATCCGCTGCCACAGCTGGCATTCGGCTCGACCGTGAATGGCACCGGCGAATATATGCTTGATCGTCTGAACCAGGTTGTGACGGAACTCGGCTTCCTTGAATACACAACCACCAGCAAATCAACGATTGATATCTTTGCAATCACCGTTGCGCTGATGGTTGGTACCGCCGGTCTTCCGCACGTTATCGTTCGCTTCTTCACCGTGCCGAAAGTGCGTGATGCACGTTCCTCGGCTGGTTGGGCTCTGGTCTTCATCGCGCTGCTTTACACCACCGCTCCGGCAGTTGGTGCAATGGCGCGCCTGAACCTGACCGAAACCATCCAGACCGGCGAAGTCGGCGCAGAAGACGGCAACCTTTCCTACGAAGAACGTCCAGACTGGATGAAGCGTTGGGAAGCAACCGGCCTTCTGAAATACGAAGACAAGAACGGTGACGGCCGTATCCAGTACTACAACGATGCCAACGCTGAGTTTGCGACCAAAGCAGCTGAATATGGCTGGGCTGGTAACGAACTCACGGTTGACCGTGACATTATGGTTCTGGCTAACCCGGAAATCGCACAGCTTCCGAATTGGGTCATCGCCCTGGTCGCAGCTGGTGGTATCGCCGCAGCACTTTCAACGGCTGCTGGCCTGCTGCTTGTGATTTCTTCGGGCGTATCGCATGACCTTATGAAAGGTACCTTTACGCCAGACATCACTGAAGGACAGGAACTGATGGCAGGACGTATCGCAGCAGCCGTTGCGATCCTGATTGCCGGTTACCTGGGTTACAACCCGCCCGGATTTGTGGCGCAGGTGGTGGCCTTTGCCTTCGGTCTTGCGGCATCGTCTCTGTTCCCGGTTATCATCATGGGGATTTTCTCCAAGAAGGTTAACCGCGAAGGTGCGATTGCTGGCATGCTGACGGGTCTTGTATTCACCATGGGCTATATCCTTGCCTACAAAGGTGTGTTCTTCGATCCGATCATTGCCAACACGCCGGAAAACTGGCTGTTTGGCATCTCGCCAGAAGGTATCGGTGCAGTTGGTATGGTTCTGAACTTCATCGTTGCTTTCGCTGTGTCGCGTGTAACGGCGGAACCGCCAGAGCATATCCAGCACATGGTTGAAGATATCCGCGTACCGAAAGGTGCAAGCGGCGCCATTGACCACTAATCGGTCAATCGGTTTGGTCAAATCTGTTGCAGGCCCCCGGATCAATGATCCGGGGGCTTTTCTTTTTGGCTGATCTGGGGCAACAATACCCAAAGGGAGGAAGGTGAGCATGAGCATTGAACTCGAAGAAATTGCCGAATTTCTAAAACAACATCATCCATTTACCCTTTTGCCAGACGAAGAGATCGACGCCCTGCCAAAGCGTCTGAGCGCGCGTTATTTCCGCGCAGGCACCAAGGTCCTTTCCCCTGAACAGCAATGCCTGCATCTTTACATCATTCGCACCGGCGGCACAGAAACACGCGACCCGGATGGTCAACTGCTTGCCCGCCTGTCAGAGGGTGAGTGTTTTGGGGTTCGAGCTATGTATCGCAATGGTCGGGCCGCCAACAACATCACCACTCTTGAAGATTGCCTGTGCTACTTGCTGCCGGAAAAAGACTTCCACGAACTGGCAGGCAAATATCCACAATTCAACTACTTCTTCGCCCAGATGGGTGGGGACCGGCTGCGCAGTGGCATGCAGCTGATCGAAAGCCGCGATGACGATCAACTTAAACTGATGAGTGTGAAGGTCGCCGATTTGATCGCGCGCCCACTTGTCAGCATCGATAAGTCCGCATCCATCCTTGAAGCCGGTCAATTGATGAGCAAGGAACGTGTTTCCTGCCTTCTGATTACCGAGGGCGAAGACGAAATTGCCGGGATCATGACCGACCGCGATTTACGTAACCGCGTCGTCGCCCAAGGCCGATCCTATGACGAACCGGTCACCGCCATCATGACGGCAAAGCCAATTTCCGTGCATCCCGAAGATTATGCCTTTGATGCGCTGCTGACCATGACGCGCCACAATGTTCGTCACCTACCGGTCATGAGGGACGGCAAGGCAGTTGGCATGATCACGACCAACAACCTTTTGGCACGCCAGTCGCTGTCTGCGGTTTATATGGCCGGTCGTATCGGCAAGCTTACCGAGCCCGAAGACATGGCAAAGGTCATAGCACAGGTCCCCGAACTTCTAAGTCATCTGATCGAAGCTGGCGCAACGTCGCAAAATGCTGGTCATATCGTAACCACGCTTTCCGATGCGGCAACGGTCAGGCTGCTGCAACTGGCCGAGGAAAAGTTCGGCCCACCGCCTGTTCCTTATGTCTGGATGGCGGGTGGATCGCAAGGACGCCAGGAACAAACCGCCCTTTCGGATCAGGATAACTGCCTGATCCTTGATGATGCATATGATCCCGAAGAACATGGCGCCTACTTTACCCTGCTTGCGGATTATGTCTGCGACGGGTTGCACAAGGTTGGCTATGTCTATTGCCCGGGCGAGATGATGGCAAAAACCGATCAGTGGCGGCAGCCCGTAAAGACCTGGCAGCAATATTTCAACAAATGGATCGAACAGCCCGAACCAAAGGCATTGATGCTTTGTTCAGTCTGGTTTGATTTACGCCCGATCCATGGCACCAAAAGCCTGTTTGAGAACCTGCACCGCCTGATCGTTGCCAAGGCCCGCGACAACCGTATTTTCCAGGCTTATATGGTCGGCAATGCCCTGACCCATCACGTGCCGCTTGGCTTCTTTAAGAACTTTGTGATGATCCGGGGTGGCGAGCATGACAGTACCTTGGATCTCAAACACAATGGCGTAGTGCCGATTGTCGATCTGGCGCGCATTCATGCCCTGGCCAATGGGGTCGATGCGGTAAACACGTTTGAACGTCTTCAGGCTGTGAAATCCTTCCCGTCCATAAGCACGCAGGGGGCTTCTGATCTGCTTGATGCGTTTGAATTCATCAGCATCACGCGCCTCAAACATCAGGTCCGCCAGATCCGGCGCGGCGATGCGCCCGATAACTTCCTGCATCCCGAAAGCCTGTCTGCCTTTGAGCGCAGCCATTTGAAGGATGCATTTTCCGTGATCAAGAACCTGCAAAGTGCACTTGAGCACGCCTTTGGCAAAAGCGGGACCTAGGCCATATGGGACTGCGTCAGAAAATCATCGACAGTCACCTGTATCGCGAATTCATTCAGCGCAAGGCGGTTGGGGCACTTCGCACCTATTACGATGTACCGCCCGCCGATCCGCATCGATCCGTGATGGAAACGGAATTCATCGCACTCGATCTGGAAACCACCGGCCTTGATCCAAAGCGCGACGAGATCGTCAGTCTTGGCTGGGTGATTATTCGCCAGCTCGCCGTCGATTTTTCAAGCAGCGAGCATATCCTTGTCCGTCCGTCACAGGAACTCAGTGAAAGCTCCGTCGTTGTTCACCGTATCTTTGATAGCGACGTTGCAGATGCGCCCGACATTAAGGCAGCACTAGAACATCTTTTGCCGCAGATGGCCGGACGCGTTTTGATTTCTCATCACGCCCCGATCGAACTTGGTTTTCTGGGGCGTGCGTGCAAGCAAAGCTTTGGCGCTTCCCTGCATATTCCGACTGTGGATACGCTTGTTCTTGCCTTGCGTGACATTCACCGCACGGGTCAGCCGATGAAACCCGGTGCGTTAAAACTTGATAACCTGCGACGCGGTCATAACCTGCCACCGTTTCGCGCGCATAATGCACTTTCTGATGCAATCGCCGCATCCGGGCTGTTTCTGGCGCAAATTGCCAAACGTGATCCAAAAGGCGAACTTGAGCTTAACCGGATACTGCGCTAATCGGTTAGGAAGGCAGGAAAACTGCCCAAACAAAGATAACAGGGAATTGGGAGCCACGGCCGAATGTATGTCTTTATTTTCACAACGGTTGTCGTGGGCTTTGCCTCGGCCGGTGTGGTCATGCTGTTGTTCCGTCTTTGGGGACGCAAGGCACCGAAATATGTTGTTCCCTTCGTCGCTGCAATCGCGATGTTCGGCTATATGATCTGGGATGAATACACCTGGTTTGATCGCTATGAAGCGCGCCTGCCCCAGACCATCAACGTGATCCAGACCTTCACCGATGAAAACGTGTTTGCGCCATGGACCTTGATCAATGCACCGGTAAACCGCTTTACCGCGATTGACCTTGATAAAGTCGTCACCAATCCCGATGAGCCGGAGGAAAAACGCGTTACCACCCTTCTGCTTAAAAAGGGTGGCGAAACACTGGCCCTGACCCATCTGGTAGATTGTTCGCAAGGACGCCGCGGTTACATCACCCCGGCAACCTCAGTTGATGGCAACGGCTTCCCGACCGGAATTGATGAATGGTTTGCCATGAATGCCGATGATCCGCTGCGTGCGGCCATCTGCTCCTGATCCGAGCGATCAAACATCGAAGTCAAAGCCCGCCACTGGCGGGCTTTGGCATTTTCAGGCCGCGCCATCAGTTCGACACTTTGTTCCAATTTTAATTGCGCTATAGTGACTTACGGCCAAGCCAAAGCCACGCCACCGTTTCCCAAACAAGTGAGCGCCCCATGCCCCGAACTCACCATCGGTTTCTTCGCAAATGCCTGACAACGATGTTTGTACTTGGTGCAATTGGCTCCTTTTCTGGCCAGGCTTTGGCAAAGGAGATCACAGTATTTGCCGCAACCAGCCTGACCAACGCGATCAAAGAAGCTGCCCATGCCTATGAACAGGCATCTGGCGATACGGTCCGCCTATCACTTGCCAGTTCATCAACCCTGGCACGGCAGATCGCAGCGGGCGCACCTGCTGATATTTATATCTCTGCCAATGAAAGATGGATGGATTGGCTGGCAGATCAGAAGCTGATCAACACCAACAGCCGTTATGACCTTTTGGCAAACCAACTGGTCCTGATTGCCCCAAATGATAGTGAGATTGAAGTATCGGGCATCAGCACATCGATCGATCTTCTTGGCATGATCGGCACAAACGATCGAATTGCCGTTGGCGACCCCGATCATGTTCCGGCCGGTATTTATGCCAAACAGGCACTTACGTCGCTTGGTCAGTGGGATGCAATCAATTCACGCCTGGCACGTGCTGATAACGTCCGAGCCGCCCTTGCGCTGGTAGAACGCGGTGAAGCGCCACTTGGCATCGTTTATCGCACCGATGCCGAGATTTCAGATGCAGTCAAAATCATCGGCACATTCCCGGCCGATAGCCACCCTGCCATCACCTATCCGGTGGCCATGGTGAGCGGTCCGAACGAAAAGGACGCATTAAAACTGCTTCTTTGGCTTTTGGGGGATGACGCGGGCAAGATTTTTGTCGACTATGGCTTTGATCCCATTGCACCAATGCCAGCAGGTTTAACCAAAAAATGATCAATCTGACGCCCGCGGAAATCGAAGCACTGTTGCTCAGTTTGCGTATTTCGGGCGTCGCAGTCGCCTGTGCCCTGCCCTTTGCGATCATCGTCGCCACTGCACTAGCACTTGGCCGGTTTCCCGGGCGGTTCATTCTTGATGCGATTGTTCATCTGCCCCTGATCCTACCACCGGTTGTAATGGGTTATTTGCTTTTGATCGGGTTTGGCACGCGTGCCCCCCTTGGTGCCTGGATTTACGAGACATTTGATATTCGCTTTGTCTTTAGCTGGACCGGGGCAGCATTGGCGTCCGCCATTGTAAGCTTCCCGTTTCAGGTACGCGCGATCAGGTTAAGTTTGGAAAACGTCAATCACGGCCTGTATCAGGCGGCTGAAACGCTTGGTGCCGGGCCGATTGACCGGTTCTTTTCATTGACCCTGCCGCTTGCGAT
Organism: Thalassospira sp.; assembly: GCA_965228275.1. Classification (GTDB taxonomy): domain Bacteria; phylum Pseudomonadota; class Alphaproteobacteria; order Rhodospirillales; family Thalassospiraceae; genus Thalassospira. The sequence continues at coordinate 1,010,473 of OZ245802.1, forward strand.
CCCGGGCATCATTGCCGGTGCCATCACGGCCTTTGCCGCAAGCCTTGGTGAGTTTGGTGCGATCATTACCTTTGTTTCGAACGTGCCGGGCGAAACACGCACCCTGCCGCTTGCGATCTATACCGCCATTCAAACACCGGGTGGGGAGCTTGCCGCCGCACGCTTGGCTGCTCTTTCTATCGGGCTTGCATTTGTTGGCTTGATGCTATCTGAAATCGCCATGCGATCCATCCGCAAGAGGGCCGCATCATGAGCATCGGCGTTAGAATTGAACACAAAATCAACAAGCTGACACTTGATGCCGAGTTCAACATTCCCGAACCCGGTATCACTGCCATCTTTGGCCCGTCTGGTAGTGGCAAGACGACGCTGGTCAATATCATCGCGGGCCTGATCAAACCCGATCGGGGCCATATCCAGATCAGCGACCATGTCGTGTTTGAGCATTCCCGCAAGGTCAACTTGCCTGCACGTGAACGGCGCATCGGCTATGTGTTTCAGGATGCCCGCCTGTTCCCGCACAAGACAGTGCGCGACAACCTATATTACGGGGCACGACGCAACCGCCACAAATTGCCACAGGAAGAACAACAAGCCATCCTTGATATGCTGGGTATTACACCCTTGATGGGGCGACGCCCCAGCAATCTGTCAGGTGGGGAAAAGCAACGTGTGGCACTTGGCCGCGCCTTGCTGTCCAACCCGGATATACTGTTACTCGATGAACCTCTATCGGCCCTTGATCACGCGCGCAAGGGAGAAATTCTTCCTTATTTCGAATGGCTGCGCGATCACCGCAAAATCCCGATCCTGTATGTCACGCATGCGATTGATGAGGTCGCCCGCCTTGCGGATCATATGGTTGTAATGGATCAGGGCAAAACGCTGGCAAGCGGTTCGGTGTTCTCGATGCTGGGCCGTACTGATCTTGCCCCGCTGGCCGGGCGATTTGATGCAGGCACCGTGCTTCACGCCAAAATCGCCAGCCGCGATCCAAAGGCCGAAGTCAGCTTCCTGGACTGTGCCGGACAGCGGATTGTTGTTCCCTATCTGGGCCGACCGGAAAACAAGAATGTCCGCCTGCATATCCGCGCACGTGATGTCATGATTGCCAGAACACCGCCTGCTGATATCAGCGCCAATAACGTCATTCCGGTCACCATCACCAGAATTCATGATGAGCCGGGCGATACGATTGATCTTGGCCTTTGCTTTGGCCATGACGCGGATGCATCGCTTTTGGCGGAAACCAGCGGACGCCCCGTATTGCATGCTCGGATCACCAAATGGTCGTCATCGCGCCTGCGTCTCGGCCTGCACCAAAAGGTCTATGCCGTGATCAAGTCAGTCACGGTGAACGGACCACTCCGCGATCAATAAACGCTGCCCCGATCCTTGATGAACCGGGGCAGCAATCACCAAGCTATCACGGATGCTGATAAGTATTCGGTACGGGCCATTCCCAGCGATCCTGCAAGGCCGGATCAGTTGCATAAATCTCGACCTTCAACGGATAACAGGCTGCCTCATCACTGGAATGCCCGGTACTGCAATCCCCACCGGGACAGGTCGACAAATTACCCAGCAGATCAATCTCGGCAAACATTTCAAGATAGTCACCCGGCCGTACCGGGCTTGCTTTCATGAAATACTGATGGGTGTCGCTTGTGAAACCGGTGCACATAAAGACATTCAGCACGTCATGCACATAATGATCAGCTTCCTGCATAGACATCCCGGTTTCGGAACTAAAAGCACGGCACAAGTTTGAATGGCAGCAATGGTGGTAATCCTGCCCTGAGAGAAGCCGATTGGTAAAGGGATCACAACGTGTCCCGATGACGTCATGAACACTGCCGCCATCCGCATCAAATCCGTACCAATCCAGGGTATCTTCACTGATCAGCGCCATGGGCCGCAAATAGGGCATGTTTGACCAAAGCCGATCACCCGTGGTGACGTGGGTGCGGTGAAGGGCGCGTGTCTTTCCGCTAAAGAACCGTTCTTTCAGGTCATTGGCATTCCAAAGGTTCAGGTCACCAACCTGCGGGCCTTCGACACTGACAATGCGGAAGAAATGACCTTTGGGCACGCGAAACGTTTTCGCATCGCGCGGCGGAACAATCACTTCGTCGGTCTTGGTCATCGATGCCTTGAACGCGGCCAGGGTCTCAAAATCCGGTTCCGGTAACGTACCATTCGGGTAAACCACGACCGGTTTGACCGCACGGCGTGCATCGGCATCTACCGGAGCAGGATGTTTGCGAAGGGATGTCATGTCGCGACCTCAATCAGGGGAAACTTTCTAACCAATACAATGGCACAGCAGTGTTTACTGACAACCATGTTTATTCTTGTGAAATGACCAAGAAATACTTATCCATTGAGGATGAAAAACCTTCCGCCATTATCGCATATTCCTGCCTTTGAAGCCGCCGCACGGTTTGAAAGCTTTGTGCGTGCTGCCGAGCTTCTTGGCATTACGCCAACAGCCGTAAGTCAGCATGTCCGCGCGCTGGAAGACTGGCTTGGTACGCCGCTTTTTGTGCGCAAGGCGCGCGGGGTACGCCTAACAAAGGAAGGCCATCTGTTTGCTGCGAGCTGTCAAACAGCCATTCGCGAAATTCGTGATGGTGCAGCCCAGGTTTCAGCACAAAAGACCAAACGCAAAGTTAGCCTTGCCTGTCAGCCATCTGTCGTCTCGCTGTGGCTGACCTCACGCCTGCCCCACTTCATGGAACAGCACCCTGATATTCAGGTATCTATCGTCTATCCGTTTGGTGCAAGAACGCCCCATGAAGTCGGCGCGGATCTCCTGATCTGTCATGGCAAGACGCCACCAGCGCATGGTGAAAAGATCCTTGATGCGGCGACCCGCCCGACCTGTTCGTCAGAATATCTAAAACGAACCGGGCCGTTTGACAGCCCAAAAGCATTACTCGGCGCGCGTCTTTTGCATGATGAAACCGAAGAAGCCTGGCAACAATGGTTTGGGCAGTATGACATCCCCCTGCCAAGCGCAAGCGCGCCGGTCTTTGGCGATTTCAACTTGCTGATCGGCTCCATTCTGGCGGGCCATGGCGTGGGTCTTTGCCCGACCATGCTGATCGAACGTGATCTTGCCGCGGGAAACCTTGTTGTGCTGTTCGATGACGCGATTGACGAGGACAAGTTTTACTGGCTGGTGGGATCTGACGGCCTGTCACAAGATGGCGCCTTGTTACGCCAATGGCTGCTCGATCAGGCAATGGCAACCCCGGCCACAGCCGTCAAATGATTGGCGTGATCAACTCGCCGCACTGATGCCAGGCATCCAGATTATCAACAACAAGCTGCGCCATCCCGTCACGGGTTTCGACCGTGCCACTGGCATGGTGCGGATAAAGGACGACATTCGCGAACTCGGCAAAGGCACGGTCCATGTTCGGTTCGTTGTAAAACACATCCAACCCGGCACCCCCAATGGTCTGGTTACGCAATGCATCAATCAAGGCCGGTTCATCAATCACGGAACCACGGGCAACATTGATCACGATCCCGACCGGACCAAGGGCCGATAAAACATCCTTGTTAATGATCCCCTTTGTCGCATCGCCGCCGGGACAGGACAGGATCAGGATATCAGCCCAATCGGCAAGTCCCATCAGATCATCAAAGAAGCGATAATCGACATCTTTGGGCGTTCGCCCGAAATAGCCAATTTCAAGCCCACTAGGCAGTGCACGCGATGCGATCGCCTGCCCGATCCGGCCCAGCCCGACAATGCCAAGTTTCTTGTCACGAAGGGATCGGGTCAACGCCATCGGGCCGTTTGCGGCCCAATTGCCACTGCGTGCCCAGTCATCACCGGGCAACAATTGGCGCATGGTCGCATGCATCAACATGATTGCGGTGTCGGCCACATCATCTGTCAGGATATCGGGGGTGGTTGAAACGCGAATGCCTCGCGCCCGGCAGGCGTCAAGATCAATCAGGTCATACCCGACCCCAAAGCTTGTAATCACTTCAAGATTTGGCAATTGATCCATCAGATCAACCGGCACCCCAAAGCGCGCCGACGTAACAATTGCGGTAATCTTGCCGCCGGTCTCGGCCAGAAAGGCCGGTTTGTCATCCATCAAATCAAACCGATGAAGATCATACCGCGCGGCGATCACAGCGGTATAGGCCGGGCGGATATCGGTAATGGCAAGGACAGATCGGGTCATAACGGGGGCATTCCACATGGGGACTCTCAAAAGACTATCGACCGCCGACCTGTAAAACAAGTTGTTATATTAACAAACAAGACGATCTAAGATTACACAGCAACTCGATGGCTTCTCCAAGTCAGGTCGCCAATCCGCGCGAGCAAGAAACCTTATTATTTCAGTTTCTTGCCCATCACATTTGTACAAATTGCCGAACAGTCGAATACAAGCCTACTCTGCCAGATCGCGCATCACTGAAATCAAATCGGATTTGCCCTCAAAGCCGATACCGGGCAATTCAGGCATCGTGATAAAGCCATCCTCGACCTTTACACTATCGGGGAACCCGCCATAGGGCTGGAACAGATCGGGATAGCTTTCATTGCCGCCAAGCCCAAGACCCGCCGCGATATTAAGCGACATCTGATGTCCGCCATGCGGGATGCAGCGTTTGGGTGACCAGCCATGGGTTTTAAGAACCTCAAGCGTTCGAAGATATTCGACCAGGCCGTAAGACAACGCACAATCAAACTGCAGCCAATCACGATCCGGGCGCATCCCGCCATAGCGCAGCAAGTTCTTGGCGTCCTGATGAGAAAACAGGTTTTCGCCGGTTGCCATCGCACCGGGATAGAAATCCACCAAGGCCGCCTGAAGCTGATAATCAAGCGGATCGCCAGCTTCTTCGTACCAAAATAGCGGATATTCACGCAGCATCTTGGCATAGGCAATCGCCGTTTCGAGGTCAAAGCGCCCATTGGCATCTACCGCAAGCTGCGCTTTTGAGCCGATTTCATCAAGAACCGCCTCGATACGGCTTCGGTCATCGTCAAGCGATGCGCCGCCGATCTTCATCTTAACGACGGTATAGCCACGATTAAGGTAGCCGCGCATTTCCGCGCGCAATGCCGACAGATCCTTGCCCGGATAATAATAACCGCCTGCGGCATACACAAACACGCGCGGATTGGCCTCAACCCCATAGGTTTCGGCAAGCAAACGGAACAGTGGTTTACCGGCAATTTTCGCCACCGCATCCCAAACGGCCATATCCATGGTGCCAACCGCAACAGAACGCTCCCCATGCCCGCCGGGCTTTTCGTTTTGCATCATCGCAGCCCAGATGCGATGGGGATCAAGATTATCACCCGCATCATTTAGCAGGGATTTCGGATCCGCCTGCAAAACGCGGTCGCGGAACCGTTCGCGGATCAACCCGCCCTGCCCGTATCGACCGTTCGAGTTAAATCCATAGCCCACCACGCGACGACCATCGCGGACCACATCGGTGACAACCGCGACCAGACTTGCGGTCATCTTTGAAAAATCGATATAGGCATTTCGGATCGGGGACGCGATCGGTTTGGCAACTTCGACGATATCAACTATCTGCATAACCATTTCCCTGCATCTGGCATGTGTGTTTCGCTTTATGACAATAGATTAATGCTTGCAAAGGTGGCATTTCCAATGTGAAGTGGACCTATAGTCATACCGATTCGGCATAACCATCATGGAATTGAACTGGCTTCTTGATTTCGTCGCACTCAGCGAAACGATGAATTTTTCGCGCGCGGCAGAAACCCGAAACATCACCCAACCGGCTTTTAGCCGCCGTATCCGCGCGCTTGAAAACTGGGTTGGCGCGGCACTTGTTGAACGCACCACCCATTCGGTTGCACTGACACCATCGGGAAAGCAGTTTCTGGCGCATGCCAAGACGGCATGCCTGTCGCTTGAACAGGCCCGGCGCGAAGCAATTGAACTTGCCAGATCAGACCATGCATCGCTTAACATCGCCGCGACCCATGCGCTGTCCTTTACCTTCATCCCGGAATGGCTGCGTGATCAAAATGCGCAGATAACGCTTGGGCCGCTAAACCTTGTCTCAGACAGCATGTTGGCCTGCGAAAGCCTGATGCAAAAGGGTGATGCCGATTTTCTGATTGCCCATGCCCATCCGGATATCACCGGCCATTTGCCCGAAAGTGCGTTTCAAAGTCGGGTGATTGGCCATGATCGACTTATGCCGATGATTGCACCGGACCTTTTGCGCGCACATGCCGCATCCGGAAATGCGCCGCCCTATCTTGCCTATAGTGCGGAATCCGGGTTGGGACGCATTGTTGCAAGCCTTGATCAGGGCGCATCACGCCAATCAAGCCGACAGAGTTTCACCTCGCACTTGGCCGCCACCCTGCATTCCATGGTGCGCAGTGGGGCTGGTTATGCCTGGCTTCCTGAAAGTCTTGTTTTGCGTGACATTGACGCGGGCGAACTTGAACGATTTGCCGATGGCGGTGACGCGATTGATCTTGAAATCCGGATTACCCGCCCGCGCAGAAGACTTGGTAAAACGGCCGAAGATCTTTGGGCGCATAGCGCATAAAACAAAACCCGATCACATTCATCGACGTGATCGGGTTGATGTTTGCGGCAGGTTGGAAATTAGCCCTGCTTTAACACGGCCTCGGCCACGGCCTTGCCACAAGTTTCGGTATTGGCACTACCGCCCAGATCAGCGGTGCGGTGCTCCGCCGATGCCAGAACATCTTCAATCGCGCGCAGGATGCCATCATGGGCTTCGGTAAAGCCGAAATGATCAAGCATCATCGCCCCGGACCAGATTTGCCCGATCGGGTTGGCGATGCCTTTGCCTGCGATATCGGGTGCCGAACCATGAACCGGCTCGAACAGGGACGGGAATTTGCCTTCGGGGTTGATGTTACCCGATGGGGCAATGCCGATGGTGCCAGTACAGGCCGGCCCCAGATCAGACAGGATATCGCCAAACAGGTTTGATGCGACAACCACGTCAAAGCGATCCGGGTTCAGAACGAATTGCGCGGTCAGAATATCGATATGATATTTGTCCCACGTCACATCCGGATAGGCCTTCGCCATTTCAACAACCCGTTCATCCCAATAGGGCATGGTGATTGAAATGCCATTGGATTTGGTGGCCGAGGTCAGATGTTTACGCGGACGTTTCTGCGCCAGATCGAACGCATATTTCAAGATACGATCCACACCGACACGCGACATGACGGTTTCCTGAATGACGATCTCGCGGTCCGTGCCCGGATACATTTTTCCGCCGACCGATGAATATTCGCCTTCGGTATTCTCGCGCACGACATAGAAATCAATATCGCCGGGCTTACGTCCCGCCAATGGCGACGGCACACCGGGCATCAGCTTTGCCGGACGCAAGCTGACATATTGGTCAAAGTCGCGACGGAACTGGATCAGGGATCCCCAAAGCGAAATGTGGTCCGGCACCGTATCGGGCCATCCCACCGCACCAAAGAAGATCGCGTCATGCCCGCCAACTTGTGCCTTCCAGTCATCAGGCATCATCTGCCCGTGCTTTTGATAATAGTCGCATGACGCAAACTCGAACGTATCAAAGGCCAGATCGATGCCATAGACGTCAGCCGCAGCCTTCAGCACACGAACACCTTCCGGCATGACTTCGGTTCCGATGCCGTCGCCGGCGATCACGGCGATCCTGTAGGTTTTATTCGTCATTTTTATCCTCCCTCTATGCATCAGCAGACGCCGCTGCAATCAAAACTGCACGAAAATCATTTACGTTGGTAAGCGTCGGTCCGGTCACGATCTGGTCGCCGAGTGCTTCAAAAAATCCATGCCCATCATTATTTTCCAAACTTTGCCGTGCATTAAGACCAAGTTCGCTGGCGCGTGCAAGCGTATCAGGTGCGACATAGGCGCCTGCAATTTCCTCGGCACCATCAACACCATCCGTGTCACCCGCCACTGCATAAATATCTGCCAAACCGTTTAGCGAAACAGCCAAACTCAGCAGGAATTCAACATTGCGCCCCCCGCGTCCCGTGCCTTTAACGGTTACGGTTGTTTCCCCGCCCGACAATAAAAGGCATGGCGCAGTGAATGGCTGATGGCGCGATGATGTTTGTTTGGCAATCCCCGCCATGACTTTCCCCACATCAGCAGCTTCGCCTTCGATGGCGTCGCCAAGAATGTGAACGGAGATACCAGCATCGCGCGCCTTGCGTGCTGCTGCCTCCAATGCCATGTACGGTGTGCAGATCAAGACGGCGTCGTGATCCTTCATACAGGGATCATTTGGCTTCACACTTTCAGCTTCGCCAATTTCCAGCATCTTCCTGACAACAGACGGGATCTCGATCTTGTACCGGTCAAGGATTGCCAACCCATCAGAACATGTCGTCGGATCGGCAACCGTTGGGCCCGACGCAATATCAAGCAGGTTGTCACCTGGCACATCAGATATCGCCAGTGTCACAACCTTTGCCGGATGACACAAAGCCGCCAGTCGCCCGCCTTTGACGTTTGACAGATGACGCCGAACGCAATTCATCTCATCAATCGATGCACCTGATCTTAGCAAGGCCCGGCTGATTTCCTGCTTACCCGCAAGCCCAAGTGGCTCAATCGGATCAATCAACAAAGCCGACCCACCGCCTGAGATCAAACAGATCACCAAATCATCCGGAGACAAATCCGATACCAGTTGTTTGATCCTTGCCGTTCCTTGCAATCCAGCTTGATCTGGAACGGGATGGGCGGCTTCGATGATCTCGATATGTCGGGTTGGAACCGCGTGGCCATATCGCGTGATCACGCATCCTGACAGTTCAGCATGCCAATGCTGTTCAAGCACCTGCGCCATTTTGGCTGATGCCTTTCCAGCACCAATAACAATGGTCCGCCCCTTGGGTGGTTTGGGCAAATGCGGAGGAACACAAATGGCAGGATCGGCTGCCCGAACGGCTATTTCAAACAGCTCGATCAAAAAGCTTCTGATCTCCTGCGGGGCAATATTTCCGACCATCAGATGTTCCTTCGCACTTCTATCCAAGGTCACACTCAAACGTTGTCACCATGAATGGCCGCGATCACCGCATCGGTTACCTGACGCGTCGTGGCCTTTCCGCCAAGGTCTGGCGTATGCAAGTCCGGATCTGCTGTCACACGTTCAACCGCACGCATCAGACGATCTGACGCAGCCTTTTCGCCGAGATGATCCAGCATCATCACCGCACTCCAAAACGTCGCGACCGGGTTGGCGATGCCTTGGCCGGTGATGTCAAAGGCCGAACCATGGATCGGCTCGAACATCGACGGAAACTTGCCTTCGGGATTGAGGTTCGCGGTCGGCGCGATCCCAAGCGATCCGGCAAGGGCCGCTGCCAAATCCGACAAGATATCGGCATGCAGATTGGTCGCGACAATCGTATCAAGTGTTTCAGGGCGCAAAGTCATGCGCATGGTCATGGCATCAACCAGCATCTTGTCCCATTCCACATCGGGATAATCGCCTGCAACTTCCTTGGCGATTTCATCCCACATCACCATGCCATTGCGCTGGGCATTTGATTTGGTCACGACAGTCAGCTTTTTGCGGGGGCGCGAACGGGCAAGATCAAAGGCAAAGCGCATGATGCGTGTAACGCCTGCACGGGTGAAAATGGAAACCTCTGTCGCGACTTCTTCTGGTAGGCCAACATGCGAACGTCCGCCTTGGCCTGCATATTCACCTTCGGAGTTTTCGCGAACGATCACCCAATCAAGTTCGCTTTGCTTTACATTGCGAAGCGGGCTTTCGATGCCAGGCAGAATACGGGTTGGGCGGACATTGGCGTACTGGTCAAACGGCTGACAAATCGCAAGGCGCAAGCCCCAAAGGGTAACGTGATCGGGCACATCGGGCGCGCCGACCGCCCCGAAATAGATCGCATCATGGTCCTTGATCTGATCGCGGCCATCTGCCGGCATCATGATGCCGTGTTGCTTGTAATAATCGGAACCCCAATCGAACTCATCAAAGCTCATGGTGAAGCCGCCATCGCGTTTGGCAAGAACGTCAAGCACCTCGACACCGGCCGCAACAACCTCTTTACCGATCCCGTCACCCGGAATGGCAGCAATACGATAGTTTTTCATCTTCAGTCTCTTTGGTTTGAAAGATTAAGTAAGCTTGATCGGCCGATATCCTAGAAAAGGTAGCCGGATGGCATTCTGATCAACAGGATCTCAGCCATCAGAAGATAAAGCCCGCCAACAATCGCAACGCCGCCAATGGCTTCGCCAACAATGCGCTTGATCGGCATATGCTCATAACAGGCAATGCGTGCAAGGATCAGGAAGGAAACAATCGCAGCAACGCCAAAGCCTGTCAGCGGAATGATTGCAACCCAGACCACCATCGAAATGACCAGTGCAATTCGACGCGCGCTTGATCCCTCGTCACTCTGACTATCGCCACCCGATGCCGGTTTACGAAGGACATTCAGCCCGAACAGCACAGCAGACATCACAATGATCGCGACCGAGATCGTACTGGGAAAGACCGACCCCATCGGCGTCATCGAAGCTGTTTGGGCAAAAGCAAGTCCCGCGACAGCGATCAGAAGAACCGATAAACCCATCCCTGCACGATCACGCGGCTTTGCGATTTGTCGCTGAATTCCTGCCAGCGGGGCAAAGCCGCTTGCAGATTGGGTTGCCGCATCAGAAAATGTGGTTTCCCCGTTGCTCTCAGCATAGCTTTTTGCGGCACTCATCGCCCGTTTCTTGGCGTTTTCCTTGCGCTTGGCAAAGATCAGTGGATAGAGCAACGTGAAAGCCGCAAGCGCAACAATCGCAAGACTGATCGGTCGCCCAAAGAACATCCCGCCCAGATTATTGGTCGCATTGCCGATCAAGTAGGATTGAACAAACCCCTGTTCCGCGATTTGACCAAGAACCAGTCCAAGAACAATCGGTGATGGCGCAAACCCGCAACGGTTCAAAATCCAGCCAATGACACCAAGTGCCAACATCATCTGCACATCATGCAGGTTACTGTGAATGGCAAAGCTGCCAACAACCGTCAGAAACGCAATGGTCGGAACCAGAACGGTCTTGGGGATCGATGCGATAGACTTATAGGCATATCGCCCGATCAACAGGCCCGCCGGCAACATCAAAGCCGTTGCGATCAGAAGCCCAAAGATAAAGGTGTAGACAATATCACCCTGTTGGGAAAACAGCGTCGGACCGATCTTGATCCCCTGCACCAGCAAAGCACCAAGAATGATGGCATCGGGCGGCGTTCCGGGAATGCCCAAAACCAATGTCGGGATAAAGCCGCCGCCAACGGTTGCGTTATTGGCGGACTCGGTTGCAATGATGCCATCGGGCGCACCTTGACCAAATGTCCCAGGCTTCTTCGAGGATCGTCTGGCTTCGGAATAGGATACCAAGCCTGCAATGGACCCACCTGCACCAGGAAGAACGCCGATCACTGTGCCAATGATCGAACTGCGCAGGACGTTGAATTTGCTTTGCCAGGCGATCCCGAAGGCTTCACGCAGACGGATACCGCGATTGCCTTGTTCGAACTTCAGATGCGGGTCTGGCGTTGCCACCAGATCAATCAGAACCGGGATGCAATAAAGTCCGATCAGGGCAGAGACAATGTCAAAGCCACCAAGCAGCATGTGGGTGCCCATCGTAAAGCGGATATCCCCACCAACAACGGCGACCCCGACCATCGCCAACATCAAGCCGATACAGCCACCCAACAGACCCTTAAGGGTATTGCCAACTGACAGGGCTGAAATCAACGTCAGGCCAAAGATTGCCAACCAGAAATATTCTGGCGGCCCAAAAGCCAAGGCAACCTTGGCCAGCGGCGGTGATAGCAGCAACAGGAACACACCCCCAACAATGCCACCTACAACAGAGGCAAGCGTCGCCAGTGTTACTGCAAGACTACCATCACCGCGTTTGGCCATCGGGAAGCCGTCAAAGGTCGTTGCGATCGCTGACGGCGTGCCCGGTGTATTGACCAGGATGGCGGCAAAGGCACCGCCGTAAATTGCCCCGGTATAGATCGCGCCAAGCGCAATCAGACCGGTCGCCGGATCCATCGTAAAGGTAAACGGGACCAGAACGGCCACCGCCATGGTTGCCGAAAGCCCCGGCAGCGCACCAATCACGGTGCCAAGAATAACGCCCCCAAGTGCCATCAGAATATTAAGTGGCGTCAAAGCGTTAATGAGATAACCCAATAGCTCCATGGCGATGGACCTTTCCAATCCCGATCTTTTGTTTTCGCAGTTTTCTTGTTGTTGTTCCGGTCACTTACCGGTTGGCAATGCCGAGTTTTTCTGCGATTTCGCGGTACTCTTCGGTCTTGGCAGCAACGAAATCATTGATGAAGTCATAGGAAATGTCGGTCAGAACAAAACCGGCATCTTCCATCTTCTTCTGGAATTCGGAGTTGTTGTTAACGTCCGTTACCATCTGCGAAATCTTTTCGCGGATCGGTTCCGGCGTTGAACTTGGCACCGCGACACCACGGAACGCACCACCGACGATGTCAAATCCAAGTTCTTTGAAGGTCGGCACATCCGGGAAGGCTTTGACGCGCTGTTCGGATGCAACGGCAAGCATGCGCATGCCATCACCGTTATTCACACCAGACGTGACATAGTTAAAGCCACCCGTTGTCTGACTGCCAAGGATGGCGGTCACTGCCGGGCCGGTGCCACTGAACGGTACATAGGTGGTGGTAATTCCCGCCAGCTCATCAAACTGAACCTGACCAAGATGGTTGGCCGAGTTCGAACCAGAACCACTTAAGGTTACAAGACCAGGATTGGCCTTTGCATAATCGACCAGCTCGCCAAGCGACTGGAACTCACTGTCTTTGGGCACAAACAGCGCGTTTGGCGTGTAGTGAAAGAAGTTGATGAATGTCAGGTCCTTGGTTTCATAGCCGACATCTTTTTCCATCGGCTGCAGGATCGTGTGGGGCAAGTTGATGCCCATGATGGTGTAGCCATCACCTTCCATGCCATTGAGCTGTGACCATGCCTGCGCACCGCCAGCACCGGCCATATACTGGATAACAAAAGACTGCCCAGAAAGGGCTTCGAGAAATGGCTGTTGGAAACGTGCGGACACATCAGACTCACCGCCCGCATTGAACGGAATGATGTAGTTGATGGTCTTTTCCGGAAACTCGGCGAAGGCCTGAGTTGAAATCATGGTCGCGGCAATAGCCGCAGCAATTGCGAGCTTACGCATCGGTATTCCTCCCGTTTTTGAATTGCGCCAGATCACCTGGCGCATCTCCGGCAGGAGTGGCGAGACAGTGTCGCTCAGCCCACTCTGCCAGTGGTTCCCTGATGTCAGGTCGGGCTGTTTGTCGCGCAGTAGGACACGCATGTTTGGTTTGAATGGATTGCCCGAATGACACTGGCAGTGTAGATTTTTTAGTTATTCAGAATAATTTCTGATTACTTATTTCATTATGTCGCACAGGTTAAGAATGTCATCGGACAGTGATCTCGGCTTTTTTGTTCTTTTGGTGCGCAAGGGCAACCTGACGGTCGCGGCACAGGAATTGAACCTGTCCCCACCTGCCGTCAGCAAACGGCTGGCCAAGCTTGAAGATCGATTGGGTGTACGGTTATTGAACCGAACCACCCGACGGATCAGCATGACAAGCGAAGGTGAGGCTTATTACCAAAGCGCCATTCAGATCATGCGCGACATCGAAGATCTGGAACAAAGGGTCTCCCACGCCAGCGAAACGCCAAGCGGCTTGTTGCGCATCAATGCAACATTCGGGTTTGGTCGGGAATATGTCGCCCCGGTCATTTCCGAGTTTTCCCATCTTTACCCGGAAGTCGAAGTACAGCTTCTGCTGACAGATGTGCCAATGAACATGGTCGAAGAAGGCATTGATCTTGGTATCCGGTTTGGTGGCCTGCCAAACTCCCGGATCCGAGCGCGCAGACTTCAAAGCAATCGACGCTTCTTATGCGCAGCACCAGCCTATCTTGAGAAACACGGAACGCCCCGCAATCTTGCCGACCTGATCAATCACAATTGCATCATTTTGCGTCAGGACAAGGATGTTCACGATGTCTGGAAACTGCAACGCGGGCAGCATTCAGAAACCGTCAAAGTTCACGGAACTCTGAGCAGCAACGACGGTGAAATTGCCTTGGGTTGGGTTTTGGACGGGCACGGGATCATGTTGCGATCCGAATGGGATATCGCCCGACATGTCGATGCCCAGCGGCTTCACGTTGTCCTTCCGCAATATGCCCACGTAGATGCGGATATCTATGCAGTCTATCCCGAACGACACAATCTGTCGGCAAAGGTCAGGATTTTCATCGACTTCCTGCATCGGAAGCTACGCCAGAATTCCAAACCCGAAAAAGACGAAGGGCGCTGATCCAAAAAACAGCGCCCACCTTTAAATCTCTATTCCGCCGCGAATTCCCGGCATCCGGTGCGCAGCAGGTCAATCACATGCAATGCAAAGGATCGCCAAAGATCAACGCGGAAGCTTTGATCTTCATCGCGCCAGATCACGACCGTCGCACCATCAAGGATCGTGCGGCAACCGCCACCGACCGGGATGGTATCGATATCGCGCGGGCAACCGATGGTCAGAAGTTCGGCTGCGCGTTCGCCTTCGATGCGCACCGTAATTTCACGGGCTGAGACCTCGGTCAGGCTGTGCGTCGCACTGCCATAAACCTCGGCACAGGCCGCGGTCAAAGCCGCCACGTCGTCAAGCTTCGTCACAATAAGCCACTCATCCGGGCCCATGCTGATCACTTCGCGTGATCCATTGGCGGAACGCTTGCCCATTTCGGTCGGAAGGTCCGCACCGATGACTTTGGCAAGGGCCGGGATGTTTTTCTCACGCAGGCGGAGCGAGAACCGTGCAACCGGTTCCAGCAGGGTCAGCTTGACCGGGCCCTGTGCAACAATCGGACCTGGCGTAAAGGTGTGTGTAAGTACCGTCATTGTCTTTCCCCCTGCCTAGAGCTTCAACCGTGCGCCTTCGGGATCGTAAAATACGGTCCCGGTGACGGTAGCCTTAACCACGCGATCAGGCATCGGAATGTAAATGGTTTCACCCATACGATTGAAACCGTCTTCAAGAAGCGCCATCGCAATCGGGCGGCCTGCGGCATCGCTGTGATAGCTTGACGTCACATGGCCCACCATCTTCATCGGCTTGGGCTGGTTCGGATCAAGAACGATCTGCGCACCTTCTTCAAGCTTGGTTTTGCCATCTTCGGTCAAAAGACCAATCAGATGTTTGCGTCCCTCGGCCACAAGGTCAGGACGTGCCATACCGCGCTTGCCAACAAAGTCAGGCTTCATCTTGCCAATCGCCCAGCCAAGACCGGCATCAATCGGGGTCACGGTACCATCGGTATCCTGCCCAACAATGATGTAGCCCTTCTCGGCACGAAGGACGTGCATGGTTTCCGTACCATAGGCGCAGATGTCGTATTTCTGACCTGCTTCCCACAGCATTTCCCAAAGCGCACGCCCCGCATGGGCCGGAACGTTGACCTCAAAGCCAACCTCACCGGTAAAGCTGATGCGAAACAGTCGTGCTTCAAAGCCACCCACCCGGCATTCGGCAACCGACATATGCGGGAAGGACTCATCAGACATATCCAGACCTTCAACAAACGGCTCAAGCAGCTTGCGGGCATTGGGCCCGTTAAGTGCAATCGTCGCCCACTGTTCGGTGGTCGAGGTCAGCCAGACATCAAGATCAGGCCATTCGGTCTGAAGGTAATCTTCCATCATGTTCAGAACACGTGCCGCCCCACCGGTCGTGGTGGTGACATGGAAACGACCATCAGACATGCGGCCAATGACACCGTCATCACGGATGAAACCATCATCGCCCAGCAACAGACCATAACGCGCACGCCCCGGCGCAAGCTTGGTCCAGGGGTTGGTGTACATGCGGTTCATGAATTCAACCGCATCTGGCCCAACAACCTCGATCTTGCCAAGGGTTGATGCATCAAAAATGCCAACACTTGCACGCGTCGCACGACATTCGCGCGACACAGCTGCATGCATGTCTTCACCGTCTTTCGGGAAGTACCAGGCACGACGCCACAGGCTGACCGGTTCGAACGCTGCACCATTTTCTTCGGCCCAGCTATCAATCGGGGTTTTGCGGGTCAGTTCAAAATGGTCGCCTTTGTGATAGCCACAGAACGCACCAAAAGTCGTCGGCGTGTAAGGCGGACGGAACGTCGTCAGACCAACTTTTGGCTGCGGAACGCCAAGCGCGTCCGAGGCAATGTTAAGCCCGTTGATGTTTGACATCTTGCCCTGATCGGTCGCCATGCCATTGGTGGTGTAACGTTTGACATGCTCGATCGAACGCATGCCTTCACGAACTGCAAGACGCAGGTCCTTGGCCGTCACATCGTTCTGGAAATCGACAAAGGCACGCGCCTTGCCCGCATCCAGATCGGTTGGCAGTTCCTTATGGCTGACACCCGAACCCGGGCGGTCATTGGCCACCGCAAAGCTTGCGGCCTTGCCATCCTTGCCAAGGCTTTTGGCGGCAGCAGCCCCCATTTCGGCCCCGTCATTGAGAACCGCCTGGATGCCCCAAAGACCACGACCGGCACCTGCGATTTCGCATTCTTCTGCCTTGTGATCGGGCAAGAAGGTCTGGCGTTCTTCGTCCCACTTAAGCGTTCCCTTGGTGTGCGAGAACAAGTGAAGCGACGGCGTCCAGCCACCTGACATCAAAAGGCAATCACAGCCGATGTTTTCTGCTGCACCGACCGTATCCCCCTTAACCGGGTTCACGCGGACCGATTTGACACGAAGACGGCCTTCGGTCCCGGTCACGGTGTGACCAGACATGATGCGAATTCCGCGTGCCGTTGCCTGCTTCACCAGATCGGCATTCGGCTCGGAACGGGTATCAACGATTGCGGCAATCGTGGTTCCGGCATCGGCCAGATCAAAGGCGGCATACCATGCGCTGTCGTGACTGGTGACGACAACCGCCTTATCACCAACACGCACACCATAACGGTTCAGGTAAGTCTGTGCCGAACCGGCAAGCATCACGCCCGGACGATCATTGCCATCAAACACCAGCGGTTTTTCAAGTGCACCTTGTGCCAGAACAACCTGCTTCGCGCGGACACGCCACATGCGTTCACGCGGGGTTTCATCATCTAACACGGCGAGATGATCGGTCAGCTTTTCACAAAGACCAACCATGTTCTGGTGGTAATAGCCAATCGCAGTCGTGCGCGTCATGACCTTTACGCCAAGCTCTTTAAGCTCGGCGACAGCCTTGGCAACCCAATCCCATGCCGGAATGCCTTCGATCTCGGCATTTGGTTCAGCCAGCAGCGAACCACCGGCTTCCGGGTTTTCGTCGACAAGGGTAACGCGGGAACCTGCGCGGGCCGCTGACAGGGATGCAGCAAGCCCGGCAGGCCCAGCACCGATGATCAGAACATCGGTATGGAGATAGCGCGACGCATAATGGTCCGGATCGCTTTCGGTCGGCGAAACGCCAAGACCGGCAGCAGAACGGATGAACGGCTCATAAACCTTGTCCCAGAAGGACTTCGGCCACATGAAGGTCTTGTAATAGAAGCCCGCTGAAAACAGCATATAGGCCTTGTCATTCACCGCACCGATGTCAAAGGACAGGCTCGGATAACGGTTCTGACTATTAACCTCCAGACCATTCCAGATTTCCTGAACAGTCGCACGGGTGTTCGGTTCAAACCTGCCCGGACCACGGCGCGTACCGACCAATGCGTTCGGTTCTTCGGAACCGGCAGTCACGGCACCACGCGGGCGGTGATACTTGAACGAACGACCCATAAGATGGATGCCATTGGCCAAAAGGGCCGATGCAACGGTGTCGCCCTTGAAGCCTTTGATCTTTTTGCCATCAAAGGTGAAGTGGATCGGCTGGCTGTGATCGACGCGACCACCCCCGGAAACGCGGAAGCTGCTCATTTCGATTTCTCCAGGAGTTTGGCCAGATCAGGACGCGGCTCGCCAGCCTTGTAAGTGATCACAAAGCGATCGCTTACGGTGTCACGCACGGCGTTGAAATATCGACCACAACCGTGGAAATGGCGCCAGCGTTCGAAATGCGGGCCTTTGACGTTGGTGCGGATGAACAGGAAGTCGCGCCATTCCTCGTCGCTGACCGAAGACGGATCAAGCGGACGGGCAATGTGGGCTTCGCCGGCATAGGTAAATTCCATCTCCGGCAGGGTCTGATTGCAATATGGGCAATGGATCAGAAGCATGTCCGGGTCTCCTTAGTGCGCAACGGCTGCAGCAGCGGCTTCGTCAATCAGACGACCGGTGGTGAAACGTTCAAGGGTGAAGGGCGCGTTGGCCGGATGCGGATCATCCTTTGCCACGGTCCAAGCCAGCGTATGAGCAGCACCAGGTGTTGCCTTAAAGCCGCCGGTTCCCCAACCGCAGTTAACATAAAGACCCGGCACCGGCGTCTTGCCAAGGATCGCCGAACGATCCGGGGTCACATCGACAATACCGCCCCACTTGCGCAGCATGCGCATGCGGTTAAAGATCGGGAAGATCTCGCAGATCGCAGCAACGGTGTGCTCGATCAGCGGCAAACCACCACGCTGGGAGTAACTGGTATATTGGTCGGTCCCCGATCCGATCACGAGCTCACCCTTGTCAGACTGGCTGATATAGGCGTGAACGGTGTTGGACATAACAACACACGGGAAGATCGGCTTGACCGGCTCAGACACCAGCGCCTGAAGCGGATAGCTTTCAAGCGGCATGCGCACACCAGCCGTTTCCATCACGACCGAGGTATGACCAGCGGCCGAAACAGCAACCTTTTTCGCACCGATGAAACCTTTGGCGGTTTCAACGCCGGTGACGCGGCCATCCGGGCCACGGCGAATTGCGGTTACCGGGCAGTTTTGAATGATGTCGACACCACGTGCCGCTGCACCACGGGCATAACCCCATGCCACCGCATCGTGACGTGCGGTACCCGCGCGACGCTGAAGGGCAGCCCCCATGACGGGGTAGCGCGCGTTCGGCGAAATATCGAGCGGCGGGCAGAATTCCTTGGCTTCTTCCTTGGACAGCCAAACGTTATCCACACCGTTAAGACGGTTGGCATGAACGTGGCGCTGGAAGCTTTGAACGTCATGGACATTGTGCGCAAGCATCAGAACACCGCGCTGCGAATACATGACGTTGTAGTTCAGTTCCTGGCTCAGTCCATCCCACAGATCAAGTGCGTGGTCATAAAGCTTCGCACTTTCATCATAGAGATAGTTCGACCGAATGATCGTCGTGTTACGACCGGTATTGCCGCCACCAAGCCAGCCTTTGTCGATCACCGCAACATTGGTGATACCGTGTTCCTTGGCAAGATAGTAAGCAGCCCCCAGACCATGACCACCCGCACCGACGATGATGACATCGTATTCGGCTTTCGGCTCACTGTCGGGCCATTGCGGCTCCCAGTTCTTTTGGCCGCTGAGTGCGTTTTTGAGTAGCGATAGCGCAGAAAAATGGGTCATGATTCGACGATCCCCCGATTTACCATTGCCGCAACTCTATCAATACCGCGATTTCGGAGACTGAATAAATGCGACAAAACCATTGTATATTTTCGACAGGATTGCACTTTTGCGTCAGCCGCAACAGCACTTGGATACACTGGCAGCCAAGGGCATCATAACCTGACGGAAATCAGGCCTACATATGCGAACGGGGCGGCCCTTCGACCACCCCGTATTTTGCAATCATTACCAACGATCTGAACAAGCCCCGTCAGGCGTCGATTTTGACCTGCCCGATCGGGTTCGAACAGCAGGCCAGAATGAAGCCTTCTTCGATGTCATCATCGGTAATGCCGCCATTATGCACCATATGCACCTGGCCTTCGGTCTTGCGCACCTTACAAGTCCCGCAAATCCCCATTGAACAGCCAGACGGGATCACCAATCCGGCCGTTCGCGCGGCCGCCAGAACCGTATCAGTTTCCGTGCAGTTTGCCGTGATACCCGATGCAACAAACTCTATAAGGGCATCGGCTTTTTCATCTGGCACAACATCATCAGGAGTAACTTCGGCCTCGACTGTCGGCGCATGGAAGCTTTCCTGATGGTAGCGGTCCATATCAAAGCCAAGGCCGATCAAAACATCACGTACCGCCTGCATGAAGGGTTCAGGCCCACAACAGAACACTTCGCGTTCCAGATAATCCTGCGCCATCAGACCCAGCATCAGCTGATTGAACGTGCCCAGATATCCGGTCCAGGGGCTATAGGGATCGGTTTCTTCGACCACCCATTTCAGATCAATGCCATTGATCCGTGATGCCATATGCTCCAGCACATCGCGAAAAATGATTTCGGATGGGCGGCGTGCGCAATTGACAAAGACAATGTCGGGATCACGTCCCGCATCATACAAATAGGTCGTCATCGACATCATCGGTGTGATGCCCGATCCGGCCGAAATAAACAGATATTTATCTGACGAGTGATTCACCAGCGAAAAGCTTCCCGCCGGTCCCTTTGCCCGGATGCGCATGCCCGGACGCAAATGATCAAGCATCCAGCGCGTGCCAACCGAGTCCGCCTGCGCCTTGACCGTCACAGTCAGCGACGTCGGGCGCGATGGAGATGATGAAATCGTGTAGGTCCGATAAAGCGGACCGCCGGGCACCGGAATTTCAAGCGTTAAGAACTGACCGGGCTCATAGCTAAACAGCGCACCTGAAACCGATTGAAAGCAAAAGGTCATCACATTGGGGGCTTCGGGCAAGAAGGATACGCATTCCAGTTCCTCTGCATCCGACCAAAATGCCAGTTTTGGCTTATCAAGGATCGTCATCACCTACTCCGCCGCCATCTGATCGCGCGGGGCCAGCTTGTCAGCCATAGTGCTTGCATACCAATTGCCAAACTGGATCACGCCACCTTCTTGCACGACCGAATAAGGCCCGACTTTGTAGGCAGGGGTATCAATGCCGCGTTGATTATTTTCAACGACTTCCTTGTCTTCCGCATTGGTTGCCAGCCAAACCTCGGTCAGGCGTTGAATGTCATAGTCGCGCCCCTCGACCGCATCCTTATGCACAAGCCATTTGGTACAAACTTCTGTCTGGGTCGGGCTGATCGGGGTAACACGGAAAACAAGCGCATGATCAGAAAGGAAATGGTTCCAGGTTGATGGATAATGGAACTTCAAAAGCGATCCGGCATTCTTGAACGGGATCGACGAATTCGGCAGGCTCACAGCAGCCTTGGTATCAAGTGTGTAGCTTTCCGCTTCGCCATTCAGCGGCACACGGACAAAGCGCCATTCACCATCTGCCGACATTTGATAGGCCGAGGTCGCCCCAACTGCCTCACAGCGTGCAATATGCTGATCAAGTTCGCTGGTTTGCGCACCGTCCGAACTGCTGCCAATTGCGCGCGCATCTTCGGGGAAGGTCCGGCAAAGTGACGGATGGTTGCCCGCACAGTGATAGCATTCCCGATTGTTTTCCCAGACCAGCTTCCAGTTGGCGTTTTCAATGATCGTGCTTTCAAACGCGACCTTGGAATTCTCCAAATCGTGCGGTGACAGATACTGGGTAGCGATACTGGCAAACGGTTCAATATCGGGCGCACTATCGGCCAGACATATGTAAACAAGGCCATGGATCACACAGCAATGAACGGCAGTAAGCCCATATTGCGACATGTCAAAATCATCGCCCATGTCACGCGCCCAAAGCAATTTGCCATCAAGATCATAGGTCCATTGATGATACGGACAAACCAGCCTTGGATTGCGCCCCTTTTTAGTTTTGCACAGCACCGACCCGCGATGACGACATGAATTGTGAAACGCGCGGATAACGCCATCATTGCCGCGCACGATCACGACGGAATAGGCGCCGATGTCATAGATCACGTAGTCGCCGGATTTCGGGATTTCGCAGGCCGGGATCGCAAACAGCCATTCCTTGTAGTGAATATTTTGCAGATCAAGATCGAAGATTTCCGGGGCCGCATAAAACGGCTGTTCCAGCGAGTATCCGGGAACACGGCGTGACAAAAGTTCATGGATGGAATGCGCGACAGCCGACATGGCGAAAATCCGTCATCAATGGGTTAAAAGCAACCAAAAGTGTGGACTTCATGTCGATTTTTTCAACGGCATAAATTTTCATCTTGGTTTAGATAAACTAATCTGAAAAAGTAACTACCCACACCAACCATTCCGGATTTCGCAAGGAGGTCCGCTTGCAGCGCCCCTATGATCTGTCATCGATCAATGCCCTGATCTGCTTTGAAGCCGCCGCACGGAATATGAGCTTCAAGACAGCCGCCCAAGAACTCAATGTCACCCCGGCGGCAATAAGCCATCAGATCAAGGCACTTGAGACAGACCTTGGCAGTCTTCTGTTCATTCGCCGCAACCGCGGGGTAGAGCTGACAGAAAAAGGTGCGTTTTTGCTGGTCGCCTTACAACGCGGATTTGAAACCATCTCCGATACGGTGTCGCAGCTTCGCGATCAGACAGAAGCGGTCGATGTCACCATCCGGACCACAACGGCTGTCAGTTCACTCTGGCTCACCCCAAAGATTTCTGCTTTCTGGAAAATTCATCCCGCGATCACGGTTTCCCAAATCGTGTCCGACGTGCCGGGCATGACCGGGCATTGCGATCTTAGCATCCTTTACAGCAACCCTGACGAAGGCGCTGAAGGCTATCACAAACTGTTTCAGGATCGGGTGGTGGCCATCGGCACGCGCGCGTTCAAGGAAGAACAGAATATCGAGACAATCGATGATCTTTTGCGCGCGCCATTAATCCATCTTCACAACGAAGAAGCCGATTGGACAACCTGGAAAGACTGGTTTCGCGAACTTGGCCACCCTGCCCCAAAAGGCGGGCGCAGCTTCACGCTAAACAATTACACGATTGCCCTTCAGGCCGCCCAAGATGATGTGGGCGCCGCACTGGGGTGGGATGCTTTGATCAGCCCGCTTCTGGATGATGAACGGTTGATCAAACTGGTTGAAGATTCCATTCCGTCACCGATGGGCTTTTATCTGCGGGTTCATCCGCGCGCATCGGAAAAGGCCCGCGTTTTTGCCAATTGGCTGATTGGTGCGGCCTGACGTCACATGCGAATATCAAAAGGCGCCGGGCATGCCATGAAGCACACCCGGCGCCCATCTGATCAGATATCTTTTACCAAACGCAGCGCATCATAGATCGCCGCATGGGTGTTGCGTGCCGATACCGCATCACCAATTCTAAACAGCTGGAATGCGCCTTCGGGATTGCGGACAACCGATTGCGCCTGCCCACCCAGCAATTGATCATGCGACATCTCGCCAAGGTTTGATGACATCGGCTTAAGATCAAAATAGATGTCATCAAGCGGGATGGTGCCGTGGTTAACAACCACCTGATCAACAATGCGTTCTTTGGCAACTCCGCCATAATCACTGCCGACATGGGCGATTAGCTGATTGCCCTGCTTTTCTACTGCATCAAGGCGATAGGTGACCGTAAAGGTGGTATCAAGCTTCTGCATGGATCGCATGTAAGGCACAAGGTTCATCGCCATGACTTCGGGCGCAAAGGCCCGATCGGGCGTCATGATTTCAACCTTTGCCCCGGATTGGGCGATCAGTTCGGCTGCCTGCAATCCGGCATGATCCCCGGCATCGTCATAAACCAGAACATTGGCACCCGGTTTGACGTCGCCTGAAATGATGTCCCATGACGAAACCACAAGCTCATTGCCGCGTGACAGAACATCGGTATGGGGCATACCGCCCGTCGCGATAATGACAACATCGGGGTTTTCAGCCGTGATCGTATCGGTCTCTGCCCAGGTGTTGAAATTAAACGTCACGCCCAAATTCGTGCATTGTGACATCCGCCATTCAATGATGCTGATCATTTCCCGACGGCGTTCGCTTTGTGCGGTCAGGCGGATCTGCCCGCCCGGATCGGCAGCTGCTTCAAACACGACAACTTCGTGACCACGTTCGCCGGCAACGCGCGCGGCTTCCATCCCGGCGGGGCCGGTGCCGACGATGACAACCTTTTTGCGTGTTTCAGCCTTGTCGATGATTTGCGGCATCGAAAGTTCGCGGCCGGTAGCCGCGTTATGGATGCAATAGGCCGAACCGCCCTGATAGATGCGATCCAGGCAATAGTTCGCCCCGACACATGGGCGAATATCATCTTCGCGCTTTTCAATGATTTTGCGCACGATATGCGGATCGGTCATATGCGCACGCGTCATACCGACCATATCAACCTTGCCCGACGCAATTGCATGGCGCGCAGTTGCCACATCGGGGATTTTGGCCGCATGGAATGTCGGGAAGTTGGTTGCAGCGCGGATTTCACCAGCGAAATCCAGATGCGGTGAATTGGCCATGCCCTGGATCGGGATCACATCGGTCAACCCGGCATCCGTATCAATATGACCACGAATGACATTGAGGAAATCGACCATCCCGCTGTTTTTCAGGCGCTTGGAAATTTCCAATCCATCACTTTGCGTCAATCCACCTTCAAGGTCTTCATCGCCGGTGTAGCGCACACCAACAATGAATTCCGATCCAACCCGTTTGCGAATTTCGGTCAGAACATCAAAGGTAAAGCGCAGTCGGTTATCGATGCTGCCGCCATAAGGACCATCAAGCTCGTTGGTCAGTGGTGACCAGAACTGATCCATCAAATGACCATATGCCTGAAGCTCAATCCCGTCCATGCCGCCCGCTTTCATGCGTTCGGCGGCATCGCCATAATCCTTGATGATGCGTTCGATATCCCAATCTTCCATCTTTTTTGGGAAGGCACGATGTGCAGCTTCGCGGTGATGGGATGAGGAAACAACCGGCAACCAGTTTGCCTTGTCCCAACGGGTTCTGCGCCCCAAATGGGTCAGCTGGATCATGACCGCAGCGCCCTGCTCATGCACAGCGTCGGTCAGGTCCTTCATCCACGGAACGACTTCGTCCTTCCAGACCAGCAGGTTGTTAAAGACCGGCGGGCTGTCCCTGGAAACGGCGGCCGAACCCGCCGTCATGGTCATGGCAACGCCACCCTTGGCGCGCTCCACATGATAAGCGCGATAGCGTTCCTTTGGCATGCCGTCTTCCGGATAGGCCGGTTCGTGCGATGTCATCATGATGCGGTTGCGCAGCGTCAGATGCTTAAGCTGATAGGGGTGAAGAAGCGGATCGTTGGACATTTACGGGACTCCAATTTCGACTCTCTTGTTCAACCATATGGATAAATGTACACTTATGTCAATTTTAAGTTCACTGATGTATATTTTGAATACAGGACTGTACACTTTGCTTGTTGGGCAACCGGTGATTTGTTATGAAATCAGACATGGAAGAGCAGACACAAAATAGCGGCTGGCGCGGATCATCCGATGTCTGGTTGAGTGCGGCGTATGACGCACTTTTGGAAACCGGCGTGGACGGTGTTAAGATCCAGCCATTGGCCAAGCGCCTGAACTTGTCGCGCACCAGTTTCTATTGGTTTTTTAAGGACCGGCAGGAACTTTTGGATGCACTGATCGTGCAATGGCGTGACAAAAACACCGGCAATCTGATCAAACAGACCGAGGCCTATGCCGAAACCATCACCGAGGCGATGCTCAACATCATTGATTGCTGGCTGATGCCTGAATTGTTTGACGCAAAGTTTGAATTTGCTGTGCGCAGCTGGTCGGCACAATCGCCCGAAGTGCTGGCTGAAATCGAACGTGCTGATCAACAGCGCCTTGATGCACTGGCCAAACTTTTCGCCCGCTTTGGCCTTGATGAAGCCATGGCCGATGTCCGTGCCCGCACCCTTTATCTGGTGCAGATCGGATATATTTCGATGCAATCAAGCGAAGACGTCGCAACGCGTATGAAACGCATCCCGGCCTATGTCGAAACCTTCGCCGGACAGCCGCCGCGGCACCGCGAGCTTGACCGGTTTTACGCGCGACACCGTTATTGCGCATAATCGCATGCAGCATACTAGTATTTTCAGCCTCTTTGCGAGACCAGACACCCATACTTTACGGCAGAACAAACAGATTCGCGGCCTGGAACATCAGCTAGGCAGCCTCTTCATGATATTGCCCCAACACGATTGAACTTTGTATGCCCTGTTACTTTTAGCCGGATGCAATCTGCGCAAAACTTTCACCCCCTAATGCGGCTAAAACAAATCAGAAAAACACCTAATGAAAATCATGACTATCGATTTTAAGCCGCATGCCTTTTGGGTATTGGGAAAGACTTGATTGTCCCAAACTGTCCAAGCCACTTGCCCAGCGCAAATTACGTGGGTGATTATGGTTACTCCGGGCAATTCTGGTGTTGTCTGACAATCCTTGCAGCATTCCGGTCAGATCAACCAATTTGTCAGCAATGATATGGGTTACACCATCCTCACGCTGAAGCTTACCAGCAACGCCAAGTACCGTTGCCGTCATAATTTCGCGGCGATGTTTTTCCATCACCTTGCTCCAGACCACCAGATTGGTGATGCCCGTTTCATCCTCAAGCGTGATGAAAACAACACCTGATGCCGTGCCTGGACGTTGGCGAACAATCGCCAATCCTGCATGGGTCAAACGATCCCCGTCGCGCACATTGGCCAGATCACTTGCCCTACAAATCCCCGACGCGCCAAGCGCATCGCGCAACATCGCCATTGGATGGCCTTTAAGCGACAATCGCAGACTTGCGTAATCCTCGATGATTTCTTCACCCGGCCCCATGATCGGCAAATTGACCGGGGCTTCGGCGCCAAATTCGGCCGAAACGCCCATATTGTGGTTAAAATTCTGAGCTGCCTCAAACAGCGGCAAGGCTTCTGGTGCCTTACGCCCCTTGCCAAACCGTCGTACCGCCCAAAGCGCTTCACGCCGTAACAGACCAAGCGATCCGAACGCATCTGCCTCCGCCAGCTTTTCAAGGGCCGACGGGCTAAGTCCGGTCTGACGTGCCATCAAATAGACATCCTGAAACCCTCCCGGTGGTCGATTGGAAATCAGCGCCAAAGCATCAAGCTCACCAAACCCTTTGATCTGCCGAAAGCCCAGACGCACCGAGTGATATCCAGCCGCCCGACCCAATTCACGTTCAAGCTGATTGTCCCAGAAGCTGTGATTAATATCGATTTCGAGCACACGCACACCGTGATTGCGCGCATCATTGACCAATTGTGCCGGCGCATAAAACCCCATCGGCTGGGAGTTCAAAAGTGCGCATAAAAACACATCCGGGTGATGGCATTTCAGCCAGGACGACGCATAGGCAAGAATGGCAAAGCTTGCTGCGTGACTTTCAGGAAAACCGTAATCGGCAAAGCCTTCGATCTGTTTGAAGCAACGCTCGGCAAAATCCATGTCATAGCCATTACCCAGCATCCCATTGATGAACTTGTCGCGATGCTCACCAATGGTGCCGGTGCGCTTGAATGTTGCCATGGCACGACGCAGTTGATCGGCCTCTCCGCCCGAATAGCCTGCGGCGACAATAGCGATCTGCATCGCCTGTTCCTGAAACAGTGGCACACCACAGGTGCGTTCAAGGACGGTTTCGAGCTCCTTGGACGGGTACTCAATCTTTTCACGTTTCATCCGCCGCTGTAAAAACGGATGAACCATGCCGCCCTGTATCGGGCCGGGGCGGACAATGGCAACCTGAATGGTCAGATCGTAAATGCTTTGCGGTTTTAAGCGCGGCAGCATGCTCATCTGCGCGCGTGATTCCACCTGAAAGGTGCCAATACTGTCGGCCTTTTCGAGCATGCGATAGGTCGCCGGATCTTCCTTGGGCAAGTTTGCCAGATCGTAGTTGATATTCTTGTGCGTGCGCAGTTCCTCCAGCGCCTTGCGGATGCAGGTCAGCATGCCAAGCGCAAGGATATCGACCTTCAAGATACCCAGCGCATCAATGTCATCCTTGTCCCATTCAATGGTGGTGCGATCCGCCATCGCCGCATTGGCAATGGGCGAGAGTTCACAAAGCGCCCCACGGGTAATGACAAACCCGCCGACATGTTGCGACAAATGACGCGGGAAACCGGTTAGTTCGCCCGCAATGTCCAAAACGGCCTTCAAACGCGGCTCATCGGGATGAATCCCAGATTGACGCATCATGGTGTCATGCGCGCCCTTGCTACTGGATCCCCAGATGGTTTTGGTCAGTTTGACGATGGTGTCCTCAGAAAGACCAAACACCTTGCCAACATCACGAATGGCACTGCGGGATCGATATGAAATCACCGTGGCAGTCAACCCGGCCCGCTCGCGACCATAGCGTTCATAGATGAACTGAATGACTTCTTCACGGCGTTCATGTTCGAAATCAACATCAATGTCTGGCGGCTCATTACGCGCATTACTGATGAAGCGTGAAAATAAAAGCTCCACCTTCGCCGGATCGACCGAGGTGACATGCAAACAAAAACAGACCGATGAATTGGCCGCGGACCCGCGCCCCTGACACAAAATGCCCTTTGACCGAGCAAAGGCAACAATGTCATGCACCGTCAGGAAATAGGGGGCATAGCCCAACTCGTCGATCAGTTTAAGCTCGGTCTCGATCAGGTTTTTAACCTTATCGGGCACACCTTCGGGATAGCGTTTATGGGCTCCCTCCCATGTCAGGCGGGTCAAACGTTCCTGGGTTCCTTCACCGGTCCCGTCATTTTCATCAGGATATTCGTAACGGAGCTCATCAAGGCTAAATCTGCATTGATCGGCGATCTCCACAGTTCGCGCCAGCCAATGGGGATGATCGGGAAACAGGCGCACCATTTCACGTGGTGATTTGATGTGTCGCTCGCCATTGGGAAACAAACGATATCCTGCATCCTCAATCGTGCAGTGATGACGAATACAGGTCAGGACATCCTGCAAGGGTTTTCGCGACCTCAGATGCATATGCACGTCATTGGTCACCACGACCGGAATATCAAGTTCGGCTTCGACCGTTTCGGCAAACTCCAACCGCTCGCTATCGAACCCGTCCATGAACCGCCCGACCGACAGCCAAAGCCGCCCGTCAAAATGTGATTTCAGGCGGATCAACTCAGCCCGAAAGGCCTCATCGGGCACCTGTGGTGGCACAGCGACAAACAACAACCCGTCGCTATGAGCGATGATGTCAGAGACATAAATTTCGCACGATCCCTTGGGCGCGCGGCGCTTGCCAAGGGTCAGCAATCGACACAGTCGCGCATAGGCCAACCGATCGGTCGGATAACACAGCATCGATGGCCCATCCATCGGATCAAGCCGACAGCCGACAATGTAATTGAGGCGATCTGCATAATTGCGATGGGCGGTATGGCCGCGCACCACACCGGCCAGCGTATTGTGATCGGTGATTGCAATCGCATGAAGACCCTTGGTCGCTGCGGTCAACACCAACTCCTCGGCATGGGATGCACCGCGCAGGAATGAAAAATTGCTGCTGACATGCAATTCAGCATAGGGCGGGTGATCTGTAATGTTGGCTTGTTTGCTCATGACATTATCCGGCAAACAAGCCATGTACCGACCAGATATCCTGTCCGGCATGACCGCTTCGAAACAGCCACAACATCCGGCCTTTCTGATCACATATTCGGAAATAATCGCGGGTTAGATGCGACAGGGCATAGTTATCGCGATCCAGATGCCCCCACCATTCCGGGCAAATCCGCTCAGGCCCCTCGGCACGCAGAACCTCGATCAGCATTCTGCGCCAGCGCAGCTTGGTCGGCGACCCACTAGGGCTCCGCTCCACCACATCTACCGGCTCGGGCGGATCAATCAACCGAACCGGACGCCTTGGCAAGGACACATCTTTGATCCGGGCAGGCTTTGCGGGGCCGGTTGGTGATTGGCGAATGGCGGCAAGTTCTGGCAAGTGGCTGGCATGATGGGCCGGACGATACAGAATATCCTTTGGCCCCAAATGATGGCTGATGCGATCAAGAAGTTCGGCCAAGGCGATATTGTCGCTGTTGCTGTCTTGCTGACGATCCAGACGAACCTGGCGAAAGGCAACATGCTCCACCCAGGGGGCATAGATGATCACTTGCTCAATCCCAAAACCGGTATCCACACCGGGCATTTTTTCTGCCAGCAGCCGCAACACATGGGCTTCGGACTGACAGGGCGTGCCGGTGGTGGTTGTGATGGTATGGGCATGACCGTCGACGCGGATGGAGCGCACGATCAACCGCCGCAAGCCCAGATTATCTGCACGAAGCTTTGCACAAAAATCGGCCACCATGGTTTCAATCGCATGGGCCAGATTGGCCGCATCGCCCAGCGGCTCGCCAAAGCTTTGCCGGATCAACCACGGATCATCGGGCAGTTCAAAATTCAGATGTTCGGGCAAGCGACCATAAAACTGATCGAGCCGATGCAGCACATCGGGCCCCAAACGGGTGGTGATGTTGGCACGCGGCAGATGGGTTATATCACCCAACTTCTTCAAACCAAGCCGTGACAACAGGGCGATCACGTCATCAGACAAGCGCAGTGATGACACGGGGAAACCGGCCGCCACCCCATGATCGGCTGGCAAAGATAAAATACGCTCGGACGGTTTTCCCGGATGGCATCGTGCGGCGGCCCATGCGGCCCCCGCCGTATCGGCAATGGCGATGCGTGCGCCATATCCACGGGTTTTCATATCGCGCAGGATTTGGCCGGTCATGGCACTTTCACCACCGAACAAATGACTGCCCCCGGTGATTTCAAGCCACAATCCGGCATCGCCATTAAAACCGTGCTCCTGCAAATCCCGATCCGGGGCCACCCACGGGCTATAACGATCCATCACCCGGATCAGGCGCAACAGATGGGTTTGGAACAGCTCATGATCCTCGGGCGTGTTTTGCAGATCGGGCAGGATGCTGCGTGCATCCGACAGGCGCATAGCCCCTTGCAACCCGGCCTTTTGGGCGGCAGCATTCAGCCCACAGACCAAAACGCCCTTATGATCGGCACGGGTAATCACATGCGGGATTTCTTCCGAGGTGAGTGCTTTGGTCTCAGCCATCACCTTGCCGTCGACGTCGCGGGGGTCATCAGGTTTGGATGCGCCTGCCCTCTGGCTCAGACGGTGACAGTCGGTTTTCCAGTGGGTCAACCACAGATAAAGAAAACGTTGTTGCATCGATTTTGACTTTCCAGCTTCCCGGTCGAACCCCGCGTCCCCCGATCAGGCTGAGATGATGAATATTCCCTGTCATGTCCTGCGCTGCATCCAATGCAGGCTCAATCTTCCAGCGCGTCAGCGCACTTGATGGCATCAACCGCCCGGAGACAGACCCACGCCGCAAAACGATCATGCGCGTCCCGGCCCCTTCACATGCCAGCTGCAAACGCCGTGCTGCGGTCAGGCTGTAATCCGTGGTTTCCAGAATGATCGATGCAACCTGCCCGGACTTTGCTGCCTCCTCACAGGCCCAAAGAGCCTTTTCCTGCTGATCCACCGTCATCATCAAAGGCACCGCCTCCCCCGACGCACTGGCTGGCAAAGCCAGATGATAAAACCGCCCCTGATCAATCGCCTTGCGCTGACGAACCCAGAAGGTTGAGTTGCATTCAAATCGTTCAGGAGATTTTTCATCGGGAAGATTGGCTAAATGCCATGCGAATACCGTTGAGCCCCCTGCATCATGACGACAAAACACCTCATGCACCCCAACCGGGGCAAAGCCACCGATGCTAATATTCGATGCTAGTGACAGGCTTTCAAACAAATGAGGAATCGCATCTGATTGGAAACAAGAAAGCTGCTGATTCCGTAACTGTTCAGGCTGCAGAAAAATATCGCGAATATCACCAAATCGGTTCAAAAACATCACTGCCCAGACAAATGTTCACTATTTGTTCTTATTTAGTTAAGGCAGGGTGAAGAGTCAACGCCTCCGCAAAACTGAAGCCTCAACATCTGGTGAAATAGGCATACTGATATACGAGATGGGTTCCGCCTAGAATCTGCGATCGACTAACCTTTCTGGTACATTTCCTGAATTTGGTCGCACAAAAGTTCGACTTCGTATGGTTTTGACAGAACCCCGATGGCGCCAAGATCCAGATAGGACTGAACATCTTTGTCCCGCACTCTTGCCGTGGCGAAGATCACGGGAATGTCTGCATATGCGGGATCAGCCTTAAGCTTTGTGATGATTGTTGGGCCGTCATCATCCGGAAGCATAACGTCCAGCAGGATCAAATCTGGTTGGCTGTCTTTCAACGTGTTGAAAAGCGTCTTTCCATCCGGGCAGACAACCACGTCAAACCCGCCAAACTCAACCAATGCCATTTCGATGATGAACTGGATATCAACATCGTCCTCGACAACAAAAATTTTCTTAAGTTCTTTATTCTGGGTCATTTTTCGCACTCAACCAATGCAGATCATATTGCAATGATCCATTATTTGTTTGTCCGATCAGCGCTGCAATCAGTTCAACAGAGCGTTGATCCGTACCATCTGGTGCTATCGGGTGCAGTTGTTTCCGGAAAGCACCGCTTTCCAAATACATGACGGCTTGGGCCGGGTGAGATGCCTCAATAACCCGCAGCTTATCACGACGAAATACATCCTGTGCCTTGGCCTGCAGTATGGCATCATGTTCACTTGGACCAATGACAATCAGGTTACCATCCATTTCAGGGATCTCGTCTGATATCCCGCGAATTGGCAAATCAATATAGAATATCGACCCGACCCCTGAACGGGACCGATAGCCAATATTCCCGCCATTCCCCTCCATCAGCGATTTGGTAATGGCTAATCCCAGCCCCGTTCCGCTTGCCTTTTTCGTGTTTGACCCATCAGCTTGCCAGAAACGGCTGAACATATGTTGACGCAAAGCTGGTGGAATGCCCGGACCTTGGTCAATGACGGATACCCGGACATTATTTCCAATTGCAGCCATCACAACGTCAATTGTCGCGTCATCGCCGCTATATTTTGCGGCATTGGACAACAGGTTATTCATCACCTGCATCAGCCGGCCATCGTCACCAAGCACATGAATGGTCTGTGTCGGCACAATCACACGCACATGCTTACCATGTTTGCGCGCATAAGGAATAAAGGCATCAATTGACCTTCGCACCAGATCACACAGGTTGAGCTCTTCAAGAGTGAAGGTGATTTTGCCGTTTTCAAGCTTCTCCAGGTCGAGAATGTCATTCACCAAGTCCCCCAACCGTTTGGAGTTTTCAAGTGCTACCGACAGCAGCTTTTTCAAACGATCAGATTGCGGGACGACTGCATCTCGTTGCGCCAGAGATAGCGCACCGGTAATAGAGGTCAGAGGCGTTCTAAGTTCGTGACTGACCGATGAAATGAACTCTTCTTTAAGCTTCTCAACCTCTTTACGCTTTGTAATATCGCGGATCAGCAAGGTCATGAGGCGCTTGTCTTCAATTTGCATCTGTTCGCCAACCGCATATTCAATTGGCACGGCATCACCATACACCGGATACAGGACGGCTTCCTTCATGATGCGTTGCTGATCCTTGTTGAACTGATCAGATGTGGGCACCAGGAAAACTTCAAGATCACGTACATCGATAAAATCAATGATGTTCTTGCCGTTCAATTGGTCTACCGGGCAACGAAACAGCTCCTGGCCCGCATTGTTACAAGATTGAATTCGGCCATAGACATCGACAGTCACAATCGTATCAACGACGTTATCAAGAATGGACTGGAGTTGGTTTGCACTATCACGCAGGCGCAAACGGGCTTCGTCCAATTCCTTGGTCCGCGATGCAACGCGCGCTTCAAGCACGCTGTAGGAAACGTTGATATGCCCCAACATTTCGCGAAAGCTGCTGGCCAGCCGGCCAACTTCATCATTACCCAGTTGGGGAATCTCGACGTCAAAATAGCCTTCCTTGGCAATCCTGGACGCTGCCCGTTCCAAAAGAAATAGCGGCTTGCTGAGTTGACGACCAACAAAGACTGCAACCAATGTCGTCACCACAACAAAGATCACCGAGAAAATCACGATGTTTGACATCAATTGCTGCACGGGTGAAAGCGCCTCGGCAGTAACCCTGGCAACATGGAATTGCAAACCAAGCTGATCTAAAGGTTGCTTCAACACCACATCAGAATGGCGACTTATCACTTTTTCGGTATCTGGCCATAGCCAACTGCCAACAGTATCGCCAAACTGATCGCTTAGTTTGAAATAGAACGGTCGTTTATCGGTAACGGAAAGTGCGCTTGGCCATTCATCAAGCAGGATGTGACCTTGCAAGACACCCTCAACACTTTGGGATGCCTCATAAAAAACGGGATAGCTTACCGCGACATAGGCCCTGTCATTTGAAGTGCTGGTATATTCTTCGGTCCAAACGTTGCCAGCAGTAGCTGCATAGAACCCGGTCTCTTCGGAAATATCTTGCGGGACGTCCTGACTTGAACGTGCGATCACCTTGCCATTGACATCAAATAGTCCGACATCGACGGGCAAGCTTTCGGAAATCCGGTTTCCTTCCAGAAACGGGATCAGATAGTTGTCGCGACCATACGTATCGACAACTCCGTTTACGATCAGACTGGATTTCGACAGGTTTTCAAGATTGTGGCCAATCGTATCAAGATAGAGCCCAATCAGATGCGCGCCAGCTTCGGCCTCGCGATCAAGTTCCTGTTCGACTTCGCGCAACATCTGAGATTGGACAAACAGGGTGACACTGACCCCGGCAATTGCCGTGACACAAATAGTCATCACAACGCTGCCAAACGCAAACTTCCGAGACAGTGCCAAGTTTGACCAGTATTTCTGGAACAATTTTCGTCCCCTGTTCAACGACTTATGGGTGAAGTCTTTCAATCATGCCGCTTTGAAGAAAGCGCCCCATGAAGACATCAGTGGATCGCAGTGCCTCATGCGACACTGCGCTAAAAGGCTGTTCAAAATACCGCACAAGCCCGTCGTAACTTTCAACCTGTTCCAATGCAGTACGAATGTCGCTTCGATTTGTATTACCGGCAATCTCAATCGCGTTTGCAAGTATATGAGTTAAATCATAGGCATGGGCAAAGCCGACCTGAGATGGAATACCCGCAGCATCCCGAAGCGCGAACAATTTTTCAGCGCGCCCAAGAACATCATGCGCCTTGTCATCATTGCGACCGGAAAATGTGAATGTTTGTACAACAGTCAGGTCGATCTCAAACAATGCATCACCGGCCAAAGAAACAAAATCTCCGCCCGAAATGCCCCAATGACTGATCAGCGGGACACGCAGATCTTGTGGATATGTCACAGCAGCCTGAGCAAACTGGGCACCCTCGCCCTCATTTGCCACCATCAAGATCGCGTCCACACCATTTGCAATCATTGCCCCGTATAGATTGCCAAGGTTTTCATCCCCCCAGTTATACCAACTTTCGGAATGAATTGTGATGTGATCATAAGCATTTACTGCCCGAAATGCCGCGTCTTTACTGCTGCGGCCCCACGCATTATTGGGTACAAGAAGTCCCAAATTGGCAAAGCCCATCCGATCAGCATATGCAATCATTGAAGATAGCGCCCAACTGTCTTTCATAGATAACCGAAAAACATAGCTGCCCGCGGCTGGCTCCGTGATGATGTGATCTGCCGCGGCCCAAGGATCCAGAACAGGGATATCGAGCTTCTCGGCCTCTCGTTTCATTTCAAGCATAACAGGGCTGAACTTGCCGCCAAAAACGGCCACAACACTTTTGTTGGCAGCCATTTCCTGTAATCCAGCGACCCCTCTGGCCGGGACGGATTTGTTGTCATGAGTGACGAGCCCAAATTGCTTTCCACCCAAAACCCCGCCGCGTTCATTGATCTCGTCAATGGCGGTTAGAATACCCATTTCAATGGCTTGTGCGGATGTACTCGTCACATGGCCAAATTCAGCAGTCAGGCCGATCAGGACGCGATCATCATCCAGTGTCTGGGCGTGGGGTGACACCACTGTCAGCCCACAAAACAAACCAAAAAGTTTAAACAAGCATATCGTTCGACATATCCATCTGCAGTCCTTCACCCCATTCCCCCATGCGATGATTACCGTTCGCGGAAAGCGCTATCAAAGCTCTTGATGACGGGCGACATGATTGCTTCAAGCAACATTTTTTCACCCGTCATGATGTCTGCAATCACGGTCATGCCCGGCGCGATCGCAAGATCGACATTTTCGCCAACATAGCCGTTTGCAAGTTCGATATCGGCCTTATAAAAAGGCACCCCTTCTTCATCCATGAAGGTTGTTGGCGATATCTGTGCAATGGTGCCCGAAATCGTGCCAAAACGCGAATAATCATAGGTCAGCACTTTGACAATCGCCGCCTGCCCTACATGGACATGGCCGATATCCTGGGTCGAAATGCGTGCCTCAACCTGTAACTGGGTATCATCGGGAACAATTTCCATCATTGTCGCCCCCGGATCGACAACCCCGCCAACCGTTTTAACTTCAAGGCCCTTTACCCGACCCGAAACCGGCGCGCGAACCAACAAACGATCAACACGGTCCTGTGCCCGCACGATTGCTACCCGCGTTTCTGCGGCTTCCGATGCAAGTTGACTAAGTTCTGTCGCAATCTCTGACTGGTAACGGGCACGGGTTTCGATGATGCGCTGGCGAACTTCGCCGATCCGCTCCCCAACCCGCGATGCTTCAAGGACCAAAGCCGATCGGTTATCAATCAATCCAGCCAGTTCACGTTCATCTTCAATCAGGTCCATACGCGGAAACAGCCCCTTCTCAACCAGCTGTCGGCGCCCTTTAACCTGTTCGTTCTTGAGGCGAATTTGCTCATCAACGCCTGACGCCTGACTTTTAAGTGTTGCCAGTTCAGCTTCTCGTTCGCGTTCCTGCTGTCTAAGAACTTCAATCTGAGAAGCGATCGTTTCGCGCTTTGTGATCAATTCATACTGAACAGCCTTGGCGATATCGGCGTATTCTTCGTCGAAATCCTCTGTATCAGGAATGTTATCGCCGCGTGCTGCCGTCAAATATTGAATACGGAACTGCAAACCAACCAGTCGGGTTTTCAATTGATCAAGTTCAGACCGCGCAATGTGCGGCGACAACGCGACCAAAACATCACCCTGATTAACATACTGGCCTTCGCGCACATTGATTGATGAGACAATCCCACCTTCAAGATGCTGCACATTCTGAAGAGCACCAGTCGGGACCACCTCACCTGAACTGGCCGAGATTTCAGTCACCGGCATGAATGCCGACCAGGTGATCACGCCGGCCAACACTGCAAACAGGGAAAATGTTGCAATCAAAGAAAGCTTGCTGGAAGTCTTGCGGTCAAATAGCTGACTTGCCGTAATCGCATTATTGCTCCAAGACCTTTTGTCCCTGGCATTCAATGCTTTGTTATGTCCAACCTGGTCTGTCATGCTCCAACAGCCTCTCTTTGACGAACGATGTCTTTTGGGGTGCAATCACGAACAATCGTTCCCTGGTTCATGACCAATATCCTGTTTGCAACTGAAATATAGTCAGGTTCATGCGTGACGATGATGATTGTCGTATCTGATCGTATCTTGCGAATTGCAGACAGGAACGCTGCCCTTGCTTCGGCAGATGATGCATCAGGCTCATCAATTAAAATCAGGCTTGATCGCATCATCAGGACACGCGCCAATCCGATACGCCGTAGCAATGAGCTATCTGGCGCAAGATCACAAATTCTGGTGTCATATCCAGATTGCAGACGTTCAATTTCAATGTGAATGGTCTGTTCTGTGCAGGCGCTGACAATTTCCTCGTCCGTCAGTTTTTCCTGCCCCATTTTTAGAAAATCACGGATGGTCACAGGCAAGCTATTCATGTCGCGCGACAAATAACCGATCGACTGCAGAAGCACGGATTGTGGCACTTGGGATGGGAAAACACCATCAATTGTCACAGTCCCAAGTTGCGGCGAATTCAATCCGGCAATCAAATCAAGAACCGTTGATTTTCCTGCACCATTGACGCCGGTAATCACGACCAGTTCGCGCGGTCTGACCTCGAAACTGACATTGCGCAATGCCGGAGCTTGCCCACTTTTATAGTTAAACAGAACCGAGGAAAAACTGACCCGCCCGTCGATACCGGCCCCCTGCCCGCCAAGCGCATGGCTACGGCGTTCTTCCTTGCCATCCGTTGCTCCATAGGTTGCGTTATCAATCAGATTGGTGATTTCTTCGCGACGCAGCACCGCCTCAAGCAGGGAAGGCACTGGTGCCATCATTCTCCAGACAACAGCAACAACAGCAATCAGTTCACCCGGGCCAATCACCTCATTCATCGCCATCATTGCCCCGAACGCCAAAGAGATCGCAACAATAAGTGATGTCAGGGCATTTGTTGCAATTCGGGCGTAGGAGAAGGTCTTCTGACGCTGCATCTCTGCTTCTGCCAGACGGGCAGATGCGTTGGTAAAACGACGATGCCATGCAGCCCCGCTCCCTTCGCGTTTCATGGCAAACAGTCTGCGCGATAGCTCGTCACAGATCACACCATATTCTTCGGCACGGCGCAGGGCGGATTTGGTCCGTTCATTGGCATAAGACAGCAACCGCAAGATAAAGATGCTGCCGATGCACAAAAGGATCACTGGGATCAGTGCAAGCCACCCTCCCAACAAACCCAAGACTGTCAGGTAAACCACAAAAATTGGCAGCTCGAGGATTGCTGTTCCAATCGGCCCGGTCACGATATTGCTGAGCCGTTCATGGTCTTTGATAATCGCGGATGCATCGCGGCTATTGAACTTTCGAGCCAATGCCACTGACATACGCATCAGGCGGGAATTTCGTGCAACACTGACCTTAAGATCCAAAAGTGCCGCCGCATTTGTCAAAATGCGCCCACGTAACGTTCGCAGCCCAAATTCTGCAACAGCCGCGGCAATCAGGCCCACTGACAGATACACCAATGCATCCACACTTTGCGTTGGCAAAACCTGGGAATACACGGCCAAAGTGAACATCGGCATCGCAAGTGCCAATGCACTGGCAACAAATGTAATGATCGCCAACTGGAAAACCGAATTCTTCGATCCCGAAAGCGCAGTCCTCAACCAGTTGAATTTGGTTTGAGAAACTTGGGGATCTGCGCGACCGGGGTCGCTGCTTTCCTGCAGGATCAGCGCCCGACCATATATCCGCAAATCCGGCATGGCTTGCTCCAAACCGGTTTCTGGCGACAGGCATTGAATTTCACCATCAGCGCCTGGGATAAAGATGTGCAGTTCGCCATCAGATGCCTCGAACGCAAACAAGTTCTCATGCAACAGCAGGTCTTCAAGACGATCGCGTTGAACTCTTGGCGCCACAGACAAGGTCAGGGCAATTTCGGCAATTTCGTCGAACTGGAATTCGCCACTGGCTTCGCGAAGGCTTGCCATATCAACGGGTGTGATGCTTGCCCCCGCAAGATAAAACAGTTTTCGAACACCGTCATAACGAACAGTGTTCAGAAGGTTTCCCAAACTATCAACACTGGGCGTCAGACCAGGAGGCATCATCTGCGCAGCCATGTCACGCCTCCTGCTTTGCTGGCACGGCCGCAAGCTTGCGGTCAGTGATCGTCAAGTGGCGATCACAAATGGATGTCAATGACGGTCGATCGCTCAGCACAAGGATCGTTGCTGTTTTGCGCAGCATCTTAAGAACTTTTGCAAACTTCAATTCCGATCCGGCATCCAGC
Organism: Thalassospira sp.; assembly: GCA_965228275.1. Classification (GTDB taxonomy): domain Bacteria; phylum Pseudomonadota; class Alphaproteobacteria; order Rhodospirillales; family Thalassospiraceae; genus Thalassospira. The sequence continues at coordinate 1,050,259 of OZ245802.1, forward strand.
GAAAGTGTCGCATCATCGACGATGATGACTTTGTTGTTTGCTGCCAATCCTCGAACAATTGCAATCTGTTGTAACAATCCATTTGGAAGCTTTGTCGGATCATCGCCAATAAGGGTGTTATAGCCATCTGGCAGGCGTTTCACCGGGGTATCGAGTCCGATAAGATGACAAAGGTAACGGACATCGGCATAGCGTTCTTCCTGGCCACAGCTCAGAACATCCATCATCGGCCCGCGCGGCAATTGTGCTGACCGCCCGATAACCGTAATTTCGTTTCTGATGGCCTCCGCATTGCTTGATTCCAGCAGGAGATCCGCAAATTTGACAGCGCCCTGATATTCGACAAGCCCCAACAGGCTATAAGCCAAAAGTGATTTTCCCGCACTGGATGACGTGGTCACGGCAACAGCCTCGCCTGACGCCATTTTCAGATCGAAATCAAGAAGCACACCGGCCTTGGCATCCTTGATGCGGCATGTTGCACTGATCGCGGGCGGTTCCTTAAACAAGCGTTTCTCAGCGGCACCGGACAGCAGGTCGAACTGATCTTTGTTTGAGTTGGTCGCGCGTTTTTTCCGGCCATAGCCCCCGACGACAAGCTCGTAGACGCTGCGCATTGGTTCTAACGCACGCCCGGCCAGAAGTGTAAATGCGGCAAGTCCACCATGCGATAAATTACCTTCCAGCACAGCAAAAGTGCCTGCAACGACAACACCACCAATCATCAACTGGGAAAAAAGACTGTAAACATTCCCGATGGTCATCGAGTAATGCTTCTGGTTTCGAAAACGAAATGCCTGTCTTTCATAGAGTCTGGATAAACGATGCAGTATCGGAACCTCGGCTCCCATCGTCTTGACCTGCGCCAGACTGTCAAACGTTCTGTCCACGAAATCGGACTTATCAGGATTTTGGCTGCGCAGTTTTTCAGCGGAACGGCGATGACTGCTTGCGAGGATATACGCCCAAATCCCGAAAAACAGACATACCCCGACCGGAAGCAAAACCAGCTCTCCTGTGATGAAACCAATCACACACAGAAACGCAAACGCAAACGGGATATCGGCGATACACTTGACCAGCAGGAGTTTGCGTTGCCGCGCTGACAAATTTTGCGAAAGCCGCCCCAACAAATCATTCAACGACATATTGGTTCTGGTTGGGCGGCGCTGCGCCAACAACGTTTCTATCTGTTGGGTACGACCAAGATGATCCAGTCGCGCGGTGACACGCGTTTCCAAAGACAATCGAACCAGCCGCAGAATAAGATCTACACAAACAACCAGACAAATACCGAAAATCAAAACGGCGAGTGTCGGCAATGATTTATTGGGAATGATCCGGTCGTAGATCATCAATATGGCCAACGGCACAGCCAGCGACAAAAGATTGATCATCACGGTTGCGACGACAATCGCACTGGCCTCTGCGAACCGTACTTTGATCCTTGCACCATCCAACGACTGCACAACGGCAGACGAACTGGCAACATTGGACAAAGAGTTGGGCATATTGTGCTCCCGTTCAGTGTGCATTCTCAGCACAAGCAGATGTTATCACTTACCCCATACTGCTCTAAATGATTCAAATACGCAGTAGATTGCGTGTTAAAACATTGTTCTATCTTTGTAAAATCGGCCTTCAGACAGTTATCTTGCCAGCTTGTTCTTCGAAATGGCGTTATTTGGGATCTCATTTCGGGGTTTGAAAAACATATCCGACGCCCCTTACTGTTTGGATCAAGCTGGGCTTGGCAGGATCAGCTTCCACAATCTTACGTAGTCGTACAACCATGATATCGACGGTCCGGTCCATATATTCCCATTCACGACCGGATATCTCGAGCATCAATTCATTTCGCGTCAGCACACGGCCCTGGTTTCGCACCAGATGCGCAAGCAGCGCTGACTCATTTGCTGACAAAACGTGCTGCCTGCCATCTGCGTGGGACAACCTGTATGTAGCGGCATCAAGCTCCCAGTCAGCAATTGCCAGAATGTCCGGCGCAGAAGTTTCCGATCCTTTGGCCGACGCCCCCCCCGCATTTGCTTCTGTCATCGCATAACGACGCAACACGCTTTTGATACGGGCCAGTAACGCGCGTGGCTCCAGTGGCTTGGTCACATAATCATCTGCGCCAAGCTCAAGCCCGACGATTTGATCAATATCCGTATTCTTACGTGAAATCAGGATGATAGCTGTGTTCGACTGTTCACGAAGCCGGCGCGTAATGTCAAAACCGTCACCATCAGGCAGCAGAATATCAAGAAGAATAAGATCAAAGCTGCTTTTGGCTAAGCATGCTCTCATTTCTTGTTCTGTAAATGCGACCTCGATCTCAAATCCCTCATCAACGAGATACACCTCCAACAATTTGGTAATATCCGGGTCATCATCTACAATTAGAATTCGACGCGCCTGCTGCAACCAATCCTCCGGAAAAAATACCCTGCTAACAAAACGATAACATTTCACAACCATCCGGGCATTTGTTTTATCGACCCACTACGCAATGATGATTTTGCTACCTATATTTTGGAGCATACCGTCAGCAGTTTGATCTAGACAGGGACACGCAAAGATGGCTTACAGCCCCGAACAGGTTCAGTTTCTGGTTCCAAAGCTTTCAACCGGAAGTAGCCCCTTTTCACTTGCCCTGATCAGACAACAATCTGCGCTGGCCAGCGTTCACACCGGTGACCGCGACCCGTATGACCCCTTTAGCCCCAACATTGAACAAACTGGCTCAAATCAGCCATTCTCTGATATTGATCTCTCTGCGCGTGATTTCCAGAGCACCGCCGGTTCCAGCACTGCACAGCTTAACAATTTCGCAGGTGATGCAGATGCTGGCGCAGGTTCGGCGCCGCCAGAAAGCCCCAATGATTCGACAGCCGACGGAGCTGATCCTGCAGACTCGCCCTCTGCACCAATTGCAGAACAACGGTTCCCGTCCGCGTTTGATTCTGGTCCCGGCAACAGCTTGAACACCCCTTCGAATTCTTTTGGTTCCAGCGGGGCTTCTTCCAGTGGATCTTCTTCAAGCAGCTCAGCAAGTTCTTCGGACTCTTCGGTTTCTGCTGACGAGGCAGACACACCAACGTTGTCACTTACGACATCTGTTTCCGGCAATGAGGACGAGCCACTTTCGCTTAGCATTAATGCCGGTCTTACCGATAGCAGCGAAGTACTTTCAATCATCATATCCGACGTCCCTGAAGGTGCACGTCTGTCTGCTGGTACTGACAATGGCGATGGCACATGGACGCTCAGCCCAGATGACCTTGATGGTCTGACCATCACACCGCCAGAGAACTATAAGGGCTCATTCGATTTACGGGTTACCGCAACCTCGACCGATGGCAACACATCGGCCTCGATTAGCGACACCGTCACTGTCACTATTCAAAGTCAGGCTGATGCGCCAAGTTTGCGTGTTTCCGGCTCTGCAACGGGCACCGAAGATAGTGCGATCACACTTGATATCGATGCTGCCCTTACCGATTCCGACGAAGTACTCTCAATCACAATCAGTGGCGTGCCCGACGGTGCGACGCTGTCGGCTGGCACCGATAACGGTGACGGCACCTGGACGCTCAGCCCGGATGATCTTGATGGTCTCACCATCACGCCACCTGCTGACTACAGTGGGTCGTTTGATCTTGGCATCACAGCTACGTCAACGGATGGCAATACGACAGCATCTGCGAGCGATACCATTTCCCTCTCTGTCGAAGGACAAGCAGACACTCCAACACTGAACATCACAGCATCCGCATCTGGCACCGAAGATAACGCCATTGCACTCGACATTGACGCCGCGCTTACCGATACTGGTGAAGTTCTCTCCATCACCATCAGTGGTGTACCGGAAGGCGCAACCCTATCGGCTGGCACTGATAACGGTGACGGCACCTGGACGCTCAGCCCGGATGATCTCGATGGGCTGACCATCACACCGCCTGCTGATTACAGTGGGTCCTTTGACCTTGGCATCACAGCTACGTCAACGGATGGCAATACGACAGCATCTGCGAGCGATACCATTTCCGTCTCCGTCGAAGGACAAGCAGACACACCAGCACTGAGCATTACGGCATCCGCATCCGGCACCGAAGATAACGCCATTGCGCTCGACATTGATGCAGCACTCACTGATGCAGGTGAAGTGCTGTCGATCACCGTCACTGGTGTTCCTGAGGGCGCCACTCTGTCAGCTGGCACCAACAATGGTGACGGCACCTGGACGCTCAGCCCGGATGATCTCGATGGGCTGACCATCACACCGCCTGCTGATTACAGTGGGTCCTTTGACCTTGGCATCACAGCTACGTCAACGGATGGCAATACGACAGCATCTGCGAGCGATACCATTTCCGTCGCCGTCGAAGGACAAGCAGACACACCAGCACTGAGCATTGCGGCATCCGCATCCGGCACCGAAGATAACGCCATTGTGCTCGACATTGATGCCGCACTCACCGATGCAGGCGAAGTACTCTCCATCACAGTTACTGGTGTACCGGAAGGCGCAACCCTCTCAGCTGGTACCGACAATGGCGATGGCACCTGGACGCTCAGCCCGGATGACCTCGATGGTCTGACCATCACCCCGCCAGCTGACTACAGTGGCTCGTTCAACCTTGGTGTCACCGCAACTTCCACCGATGGGACCGATACGGCTTCGACTAGTGACAGCATTTCTGTATCGGTTGAAGGTCAGGCAGACACGCCGACCCTGTCCGTCTCCGATGCCTCTGGCACTGAAGACAGCGCCATTGCTCTCGAAATTGATGCCGCGCTTACCGATGCCGGCGAAGTACTGTCGATCACCGTTACTGGTGTTCCAGAAGGCGCAACGCTTTCAGCTGGTACCAACAATGGTGACGGAACCTGGACGCTTAGCCCGGATGACCTTGATGGACTGACCATCACCCCACCGGCTGATTACAGCGGTTCCTTCAATCTTGGTGTGACCGCGACCTCAACCGATGGCACGGATACGGCTTCGATCAGTGACAGCATAACTGTGGACGTTACTGGCGAAGCAGACACCCCGACCCTGTCCGTCTCTGATGCAGCAGGTACCGAAGACAGTGCGATTGCCCTCGACATCGATGCGGCCCTCACCGATGCAGGCGAAGTTCTATCAATCACCGTTACTGGTGTGCCTGAAGGTGCAACCCTGTCCGCTGGCACCGATAATGGTGACGGCACATGGACGCTCAGCCCCGATGACCTTGATGGACTGACCATCACACCGCCTGCTGACTACAGTGGCTCGTTTAATCTCGGCGTCACTGCGACGTCAACAGACGGAACGGACACGGCTTCGATCAGTGACAGCATAACTGTGGACGTTACCGGCGAAGCTGACACCCCGACCTTGTCCGTCTCTGATGCAGCTGGTACCGAAGATAGCGCCATCGCCCTCGACATTGATGCAGCACTCACCGATGCAGGCGAAGTTCTATCGATCACCGTTACTGGTGTGCCTGAAGGTGCAACCCTGTCCGCTGGCACCGATAATGGTGACGGCACATGGACGCTCAGCCCCGATGACCTTGATGGTCTGACCATCACCCCGCCAGTTGATTACAGCGGATCGTTTAATCTCGGTGTCACTGCGACCTCAACCGATGGCACCGATACAGCCTCTGTCTCCGATACAATCGCCGTTGATGTTACCGGCGAAGCTGACACCCCGACCCTGTCCGTCTCCGATGCCTCCGGCACCGAAGACAGTGCCATAGCACTCGACATCGATGCGGCCCTCACCGATGCAGGCGAAGTTCTATCGATCACCGTTACTGGTGTGCCTGAAGGTGCAACCCTGTCCGCTGGCACCGATAATGGTGACGGCACATGGACGCTCAGCCCCGATGACCTTGATGGACTGACCATCACGCCGCCAGCTGATTACAGCGGATCGTTTAATCTCGGTGTCACTGCGACCTCAACCGATGGCACCGATACAGCCTCTGTCTCCGATACAATCGCCGTTGATGTTACCGGCGAAGCTGACACCCCGACCCTGTCCGTCTCCGATGCCTCCGGCACCGAAGACAGTGCCATAGCACTCGACATTGATGCCGCACTCACCGATGCCGGTGAAGTGCTTTCCATCACGATCTCCAATGTACCGGAAGGTGCAACCCTGTCCGCTGGCACCGATAATGGTGACGGCACATGGACGCTCAGCCCGGATGATCTCGATGGTCTGACCATCACACCGCCTGCTGATTACAGTGGCTCGTTTAATCTCGGTGTGACCGCGACCTCGACCGATGGCACGGATACGGCTTCTGTCTCCGATACAATCGCCGTTGATGTTACCGGCGAAGCAGACACCCCGACCCTGTCCGTCTCCGATGCCTCCGGCACCGAAGACAGCGCTATTGCCCTCGACATCGATGCCGCGCTTACCGATGCCGGCGAAGTACTGTCGATCACCGTTACTGGTGTTCCAGAAGGCGCAACGCTTTCAGCTGGTACCAACAATGGTGACGGAACCTGGACGCTTAGCCCGGATGACCTTGATGGACTGACCATCACCCCACCGGCTGATTACAGCGGTTCCTTCAATCTTGGTGTGACCGCGACCTCAACCGATGGCACGGATACGGCTTCGATCAGTGACAGCATAACTGTGGACGTTACTGGCGAAGCAGACACCCCGACCTTGTCCGTCTCCGATGCCTCCGGCACCGAAGACAGTGCCATAGCACTCGACATTGATGCCGCACTCACCGATGCCGGTGAAGTGCTTTCCATCACGATCTCCAATGTACCGGAAGGTGCAACCCTGTCCGCTGGCACCAATAATGGTGACGGCACATGGACGCTCAGCCCCGATGACCTTGATGGACTGACCATCACGCCGCCAGCTGATTACAGCGGATCCTTCAATCTCGGGGTCACTGCCACTTCCACCGATGGCACGGATACGGCTTCTGTCTCCGATACAATCGCCGTTGATGTTACCGGCGAAGCAGACACCCCGACCCTGTCCGTCTCCGATGCCTCCGGCACCGAAGACAGCGCTATTGCCCTCGACATCGATGCAGCGCTTACCGATGCCGGCGAAGTACTGTCGATCACCGTTACTGGTGTTCCAGAAGGCGCAACGCTTTCAGCTGGTACCAACAATGGTGACGGAACCTGGACGCTTAGCCCGGATGACCTTGATGGACTGACCATCACCCCACCGGCTGATTACAGCGGTTCCTTCAATCTTGGTGTGACCGCGACTTCGACAGACGGCACGGATACGGCTTCCATCAGTGACAGCATAACTGTGGACGTTACTGGCGAAGCAGACACCCCGACCCTGTCCGTCTCCGATGCCTCCGGCACCGAAGACAGTGCCATAGCACTCGACATTGATGCCGCACTCACCGATGCCGGTGAAGTGCTTTCCATCACGATCTCCAATGTACCGGAAGGTGCAACCCTGTCCGCTGGCACAGATAATGGTGACGGCACATGGACGCTCAGCCCCGATGACCTTGATGGACTGACCATCACACCGCCTGCTGACTACAGTGGCTCGTTTAATCTCGGCGTCACTGCGACGTCAACAGACGGAACTGACACGGCTTCGATCAGTGACAGCATAACTGTGGACGTTACCGGCGAAGCAGACACCCCGACCTTGTCCGTCTCTGATGCAGCTGGCACCGAAGACAGTGCCATAGCACTCGACATCGATGCGGCCCTCACCGATGCAGGCGAAGTTCTATCGATCACCGTTACTGGTGTGCCTGAAGGTGCAACCCTGTCCGCTGGCACCGATAATGGTGACGGCACATGGACGCTCAGCCCCGATGACCTTGATGGTCTGACCATCACACCACCGGCTGACTACAGTGGTTCGTTCAACCTTGGTGTCACTGCGACCTCGACAGACGGAACTGACACGGCTTCGATCAGTGACAGCATTTCTGTATCGGTTGAAGGTCAGGCAGACACGCCAACTCTGTCGGTCTCTGATACCGCCGGCACCGAAGACAGTGCCATTGCACTCGATATCAATGCAGCACTCACTGATGCCGATGAAGTGCTTTCCATCACGATCTCCAACGTACCGGAAGGCGCCACCCTGTCTGCTGGCACCGATAATGGTGACGGCACATGGACGCTCAGCTCGGATGATCTTGATGGTCTGACCATCACACCGCCAGCTGATTACAGCGGATCGTTCAACCTTGGTGTCACAGCGACCTCGACAGACGGAACTGACACGGCTTCGATCAGTGACAGCATAACTGTATCTGTTGAAGGTCAGGCGGACACCCCGGCCCTGTCGGTCTCTGATGCCTCTGGCACTGAAGACAGTGCCATTGCACTTGATATCGATGCGGCACTTACCGATGCAGGTGAAGTGCTTTCCATTACGATCTCCAATGTACCGGAAGGCGCAACCCTGTCGGCTGGTACCGATAATGGCAATGGCACATGGACACTCAGCCCCGATGATCTTGATGGTCTCACCATCACACCGCCGGCTGCCTACAGTGGCTCGTTTAATCTTGGTGTAACCGCAACTTCCACCGACGGCACGGATAAAGCCTCTGTCTCCGATACAATCGCCGTTGATGTTACCGGCGAAGCGGATACGCCAACTCTGTCCGTCTCCGATGCCGCTGGTACCGAAGACAGTGCCATTGCCCTCGACATTGATGCGGCCCTCACCGATGCAGGGGAAGTGCTTTCCATTACGATCTCCAATGTACCTGAAGGTGCAACCCTGTCCGCTGGCACCAACAATGGTGACGGCACCTGGACACTGAGCCCGGATGATCTTGATGGTCTGACCATCACCCCACCGGCTGATTACAGTGGCTCGTTCAACCTTGGTGTCACAGCGACCTCGACAGACGGAACTGACACTGCTTCGATTAGTGACAGCATAACTGTGGACGTTACTGGCGAAGCAGACACCCCGACCCTGTCGGTCTCTGATGCCTCAGGCACCGAAGACAGTGCTATCGCACTCAATATCGATGCAGCGCTTACCGATGCCGGCGAAGTGCTGTCGATCAGCGTTACTGGTGTTCCTGAGGGTGCAACGCTCTCAGCTGGCACCGACAATGGCGATGGCACATGGACGCTCAGCCCCGATGACCTTGATGGGCTGACCATCACACCGCCAGCGGATTACAGCGGATCGTTTAATCTCGGCGTCACTGCAACCTCGACAGACGGAACTGACACGGCTTCAATCAGTGACAGCATAACTGTATCGGTTGAAGGCCAGGCAGACACCCCGACCCTGTCGGTCTCTGATGCAGCTGGTACTGAAGACAGTGCCATCGCACTCAATATCGATGCGGCACTCACTGATGCTGGTGAAGTACTGTCCATCACCGTTACTGGTGTACCGGAAGGCGCCACTTTGTCTGCCGGCACCAACAATGGTGACGGCACCTGGACACTCAGCCCCGATGATCTCGATGGTCTCACCATCACGCCGCCAGCTGATTACAGCGGATCCTTCAATCTCGGGGTCACTGCCACTTCCACCGATGGCACCGATACAGCCTCTGTCTCCGATACAATCGCCGTTGATGTTACCGGCGAAGCGGATACGCCAACTTTGTCCGTCTCTGATGCCTCAGGCACCGAAGACAGTGCTATCGCGCTCGACATTGATGCCGCGCTTACCGATGCAGGTGAAGTGCTGTCGATCACCGTCACTGGTGTTCCAGAAGGCGCAACCCTGTCGGCTGGCACCAACAATGGTGACGGCACCTGGACACTGAGCCCGGATGATCTTGATGGTCTGACCATCACCCCACCAGCTGATTACAGCGGATCGTTTAATCTCGGCGTCACTGCAACCTCGACAGACGGAACTGACACGGCTTCAATCAGTGACAGCATAGCTGTATCGGTTGAAGGCCAGGCAGACACCCCGACCCTGTCGGTCTCTGATGCAGCTGGCACCGAAGACAGTGCTATCGCGCTCGACATTGATGCCGCGCTTACCGATGCCGGGGAAGTGCTGTCGATCACCGTCACTGGTGTTCCAGAAGGCGCAACCCTGTCGGCTGGCACCAACAATGGTGACGGCACCTGGACACTCAGCCCCGATGACCTTGATGGTCTGACCATCACACCACCGGCTGATTACAGCGGATCCTTCAATCTCGGTGTGACCGCGACCGCGACAGACGGCACAGATACGGCTTCGACTAGTGACAGCATTTCTGTATCGGTTGAAGGTCAGGCAGACACCCCGACCCTGTCGGTCTCTGATGCCGCTGGTACCGAAGACAGTGCTATCGCACTCAATATCGATGCAGCGCTTACCGATGCCGGGGAAGTTCTATCGATCACCGTGACTGGTGTTCCTGAGGGTGCAACGCTTTCAGCTGGCACCTACAATGGTGACGGCACCTGGACGCTCGGCCCGGATGATCTTGATGGTCTGACCATCACACCACCGGCGGATTACAGCGGATCGTTCAATCTCGGGGTCACTGCGACCTCGACCGATGGCACAGATACGGCTTCTGCTACGAACAGCTTCTCGCTGCAGGTTAACCCTGTCGCCGATACGCCGACATTGAGCGTGTCAATCGGTGTGGGCACGACCGTCGGAACGGGAGGCAATACAGGCCCGAATGATTTTGTCGATAACGGTGGCAGCAATCATCATGGCACGGATGGTGATGAAACCTACGTTATCAATCGCGACCTGAAAATGAACGAGCAGTTCGATCTGCGTGGCGGGAACGATGATGTCATTCTGAATGGCAGCACCAATCTTGGTAACAATATTCGTCTGGGCGGCGGAAATGACAGCCTGACGATCAATGGTGATATTGGTAGAACATCTGCACTTGATGGTGGATCGGGCAGTGATGTGCTGTATTTCGCAAAACCATCCACGTCATTCTCCTTGCAGAACTTCACGGCCAATCAGGGCGTGATCAATACGCAAATCATTGATCTGGATACCGGTCAGATGTTGACCGTCAATCATATTGAAGCCATCGCGTTTGGTGATGGTGTTGTGATTGGTGACGCGAACCTTGTTCAATCGACCGAGGCATCTGGCATCATCTATCCGATCACGATCGAAGCTGCCTTGACGGACACTGATGGCTCCGAAACCCTGAGTATTACCGTTACCGGCGTGCCAGATGGCGCCACCTTAAGCGCAGGCACCCTTAATCCTGATGGCAGCTGGACCCTTACGCCGGGCGAGCTTGACGGCTTGTCACTGACCACTTCGGCAGATTTCCGCGGAAATATCGACCTTACTGTCACGGCAACGGCAACCGACGGGTCAGACACCAACTCTGTTTCCACCACAACGAGTATTAGTGTTGGTGATCAAGCTGACGCGCCGACATTGTCTGTACTTGATGCCGCGGGCCTCGAAGATACTGCAATTGCACTTGATATTGATGCAAGCCTGACAGATATGAACGAAGTTCTATCCGTCACCATCTCAAACATTCCTGACGGCGCTGTCTTGTCTGCCGGAACGGTTAATCCGGACGGCACGGTGACTTTGACTGCTGCAGAGCTTGATGGCTTAACCATTACGCCGGGCCACAATTACAGCGGGACGTTTGGCCTTACCGTAACGGCAACATCAACGGACGGTTCTGACATCGCGTCAATCTCTGACACCATTACCGTATTGGTACAAGGAGATGCTGATACACCAACGCTATCGGTCAATAATGTAACCGGTGATGAAGACACAGCCATCACTCTGAATATTGATGCGGGCCTGACAGATGATAATGAAACACTTACCATCGTAATTTCCAACATCCCGAATGGCGCGATGCTTTCTGCGGGAACCGTCAATGCCAATGGTACGGTCACACTTAGTGCAAACCAATTGGACGGACTGACGATCACCCCTCCTGCTGATTACAGTGGTTCGTTCAATCTTGGGGTGACAGCAACGTCAGCAGACGGGAATGACACAGCTTCAATTTCCAAAACCTTCATAGTCAATGTTGAAAGCGACAGCGAACCTGGCGTCGTGGTTGCCGGTACTAACCGGCCTGACATCATCAACACCGGATCTGGCGATGATATTATCTATGCCGGGAATGCGCCCGATACCGTGAATTCCGGTGCTGGCAATGACACCGTATTTGGCGAAAACGGCCCTGACACCATCTTTGGTGGTGCCGGAAACGACACTTTGTATGGTGGACACGGTAACGACACACTTGATGGCGGTGAAGGTACCGACATCCTGTATGGCGGCCAATCAAACGACATCCTGATCGGCTCTGGCTCTGATCAGCTGTATGGCGAAAACAATAACGATGAAATTCGTTATACCGTTGACCTGTCCGCGAACCCTTCGGGTGTGGTTGATGGAGGGTCTGGCAATGATACTCTGAAACTGTACCTGACATCGGATCAACTGACACAAGAAGGTGTACGTGATGCGCTTGAAGCGTTGAACCAGCATATCGAAAGCGGCAACAACAATACGATTAACCTAGATGCGCTTGCCCTACAGGTAGATGGCATCGAAACGCTCAAGATTTATGTTGATGGCGCGTTGGTTGATATTGATGATATCCCCACTGTTTCGACTGCACCTGTGCTTGAAGTTTCTGCTGCTTCCGGAAACGAAGACAACCCCATCGCGCTTGATATTGATGCAGCTGTTGCGGGCAATGGTGAACTTCTTTCGATCGCCATTTCCAACATTCCCGATGGCGCGAGCCTTTCGGCAGGCACCGTTGCACCCGATGGCACGACAACCTTGAGCGCCGATCAACTTGACGGTCTGAGCATTACGCCCCCGGCTGATTTCAGCGGAACCTTTGCGCTGAATATTACGCTATTGGCAAACACTGGCGGTGACGTCGTGTCTGTATCATACATGCTGAATGTCAATGTTGTGCCGGTTGCGGATACACCGACACTCAATGTCACCGATAGCAGTGGCAATGGCCATGATCCGATTGATATCGACATTGATGCAGGCGTGACGGACAGTAGCGAGCTACTTTCTGTTACCATCAGCAATGTTCCAGATGGCGCAACCTTTAATCAGGGCACCGTCAACCCGGATGGCACCCTGACACTCAGTGCAAACGAACTTTCCGGCTTGACCATTACCCCACCAGATTGGTGCATTGATGATTTTGAACTTGCCGTAACCGCCACTGCAACCGACGGGAATGATACCGCGTCAGTCAACGGTACCATCAGCATCGATATCACCAACAGCCCAGGCTATATCGCCCATGGCACATGGTGGTCTGACAATATTGCCATGGGTGATGGTGGTGATCTTATCTTCGCTTATAGCGGTGATGACACAATTCATGCCGGTGGCGGAGATGACACCGTGTATGGCGATAGTGGTCACGATGTTATCCATGGCCAATCGGGGAATGATACACTTTATGGCGGCTCTGGCGCAGATACGCTTGATGGTGGTTCTGGCGCAGACATTCTGATCGGTGGCAGTTGGGACGACAAACTTACAGGATCCGGGCCGGATCGCCTTTATGGCGAGAGCAACAATGACGAGCTGATTTACACGGTTGATCTGACATCAAGTGACATTGGTGTCGTTGATGGTGGCTGGAGCCACGACGTATTGAAATTGCATCTGACGACCGAGCAACTCAACAGCGAAGGTGTTCGCGATGCGTTGCAGGCGTTACAAAATCACATCGATTCCGGTTCTTCGCGCAGCATCACACTTGATGCCCTTCGCCTGAAAGTCGACGATATCGAGACTGTTGAGCTGCATCTTGATGGCCATCTGGTAGCATTTGATGCTTTGCCGGCTCCAGCCCCTGAACTTAGCGTCGACCTGCCTGGTCAGGTGCTTGAAGATGTTGCGACCCCGATCACAATTGATGTTGGGGTGCTGTCCCCCAACCAGGTACTTGATGTTACTGTTGAAGGGCTTTCCAGTGAAGCGACGCTAAATGCAGGAACCCAGAACCCGGATGGTAGCTGGAGCCTGACTAAAGCCGATCTGATCGGGTTGACAGTTACAGCATTTGAACCTGGAAGCTCCTTGCTTGATGTGAGTGCAACGGTGAATGATCCTATCAGTGGCACGAGCGAAACAAGCATTGTGAGCCTTAATCTGGAGGTGCTCAATGTTGCCGAGGCACCGGCACTTAATGTGTCATTGCCCGGAACCATCATTGAAGATCAGGCCAATCCAATTGAGATTACGGTAAGCGACCTGGCCCTGACTGAAGAACTGGCTGTAACGATTGACGGCGTTGATAATGGTGCAACTTTGAATTCGGGAACACTGAACCCCGATGGTACCTATAGCCTTGAGCTTGCTGACCTTGTAGGTTTGACCATAACACCAGAAACAGCAGATGATCTTCATCTTACAGTGACGGCCTCCGTCAGTGATTCATCGTCGGCAACGAGCGCGGAAGCCTCTGCCTCGGTCGATATCGATGTTGTCGCCAACCCGGTTGATCCGCTGATCTAACCGGGCCGGACAGGAGAAAGGCACTGTGGAGCAAACAACAGGCGGCATGAAATGACAATCTCTCGTCCGATACGACTTCTGATATGCGATGATTCAGTGTTCATGCGCATGGCAGTGCGTACGTTATGTGATGTCCATCCTGACATCGAAATCATCGGTGAAGCCGAAGACGGAGAAGATGCCATTCAGGCTGTCAGGAATTTGTCGCCTGATATTGTCACGATGGACATTTCCATGCCGGGGCTTGATGGCGTTGCGGCCACCACAGAAATTGCGCAAAAACATGATGTGCCGATCATAATTCTGAGCTCCCTGACAGAGCGCAGAAGTGCATTGGCAGAACGGTTGATGGAAGCCGGCGCAGTAGACGTAATTTGGAAATCGGCATCCTTGATGGATATCGATATTGACGGGATTGCCAATACCATCCTTGAAAAAATACTGTTCTGGGGACGTCATCATCTTTCGGCCGACGAAAGCAATGATGTGTGGGCGACGTCAGATGCGACACAGATTGCAACGATCAAAGAACGGACCGGGCAGGACAGCACAAAGAACCAATGCGTTTTGATCAGCATGGGCGCAGGAAGCATTGATGCCATTCCATCCTTGCTTGGCGGGCTTGACCAAGATGGACCTCCGATCATTATCCAGCCAAATGTTCCACCATCATGTTTGGACGGATTTGTCCGCTATCTCGGCAAAAAATCTTCTCGTCCGGTTAAAGTCGCCCAAGACGGTCTTTCCCTTCATAATGGACAGGTTTATTGCGCCTTTCCCTCTGCGGGACTTGCGTTGGAAAGCGTTGTAGAAAACACATTTTCATTCCGCGTATCAAAGGGTGTTAGCAGCCCGGAACTCCAACTTTCCTGGTTTTATCAGGCTCTGGCGTCACATGGTGCAAACCCGCTTGCCATCGCTTTATCTGGCGCGTCAAAAGAAGCCTGCAGCAGCATGTTGGCTGCAGCCAAGAACAACATCGTGATTGTTGAAACCCCTGAAATGTGCCCTGAATCACAGGCGACATCTCATGTGGCACAGAACTTTTCGCAAAGTATTGTCTGCACCCCCGGAACCATATGCGAACTTATGAGAACGCTATGAACCTTTTAAATGACGCTCAAAAAGCCGACCTCAAATCCAAGCTCAAAAAGCTTCAGGATGAATATGCCAGCAGCATTCCTGAAAAACTAAGCGAGATATCGGGCCACTGGGAAAACTACCAGTCTGACAAAGACAGCCAATCCATCGACCAGCTGATCAACTGCGTCCATAAATTGGCTGGCACCGCAAAAACCTATGGCTTTCCTGACATAGGTGCGTTGGCCAGCGACGCCGAAGACAAACTCATGAGCTTACAGGATCAACCAAATTCAGAAACCCAAATGGCAGCATCGGCGCATGCCATTGAAAAACTGATGAATCATAAGTAACGTCTATATGTTACCGAATGGGAGACGCAGACTTACGCACAAGTTTCTACTTCAAACTTTTATCGAGCATCCGTAGCAAGTCATCAGTCAAACTTGGCTTAAAGTCGCATGTATTCTTCGACGGTAATAGAAACGACTTATCTCCTTCACGGCCATCTGTCGGATCAAACGGGTCTCCCAACGGATTTCGTGCATGCCATTGAAGCAAACCACTTGCTCTCACAGTCTTTGCGACAAAATCGGGCAATGTGCCATCAGGTCGTTGAACATTGTAAAACCAAAGTTCGGTTGTGGGTGGCACTTCATCAAGTTGGTCAACAAAACCGGCATTAACCAGCACAACATCGAACAAATCAACAAACTCAACATCACGGTTTGAATTTAGATGCCCTGCCAGACGGATACTTGGCACCAACTTTCGAAGTTGTTCGATATTGGCTTTTAACATCGCACTATTCATCCCGGGATTTGATGGCTCGTCGGCAATGCTCCAGACCAGGTTTGGGCGAATGACCTGTTGCACGCGCTTTGCAGCGCCCTCAACTCCATATTTCTCGATCCACCTTTTAAGTGCTGCATAAACAAGGATCGGCCCATTAAAGCCAGCAACGCGGTACAAATCATAATCTTGTTTGAATTTCTCGACCTCGAGTGAAAACGGCGGAGCAATTGTCGAGAAACCAAGCTTTGCCAGAAATGTAACATCGCACCATAACTGCGACCTTCGCTCAGCCGAGTTTGTCAAATAGTATGCGTGATCAAGATAAACCCCACGATATCGCGGCCATGTGACAAGCGGAGGTTGCAAACGATCAAGCACATTGATGACAAAATCAAAATCATGCTGATTGACCGTCAGTTGTGCTACATACTGGTCAGTCGGAACACTTCCCGACGCAAAAAGAAGCACATGAAACTTTTGTCTCTTTCCAGCCAACAAGTGCCGCCCAATAACATCACCACGTAATGTGCTGTCGTCGCGATACAAAAGGCGTTTCTGCGGATCAGGACGTGTCAAACGTTGCTGCGCAAAGCGCACTTCACCAGTGATACCTTTGGGAAGGCTGAGTTCCACATTTTCAATCAACTCGTTAACACCCGGTCTTAGGTAAAATGACAGCTCGCCAATCCCAGTCGGCTTAATATCAACCGATTGCTGTTTTTCTTGATCTCCAGCAACATCAAGAATTGGCCAAAGTGCCTCATAGCGGTGGCGCCGCGTCAGATTAATCTGATCGCGTGCAACTGGTATCTTTCCCTTTTCAAGCAAAAGACCACTCACAAAAAGAGCGGTTTTGTTGTCGCCAGCAAATGCGATCTCAATACCATGATCAGATGGCCCCACCGTTACCGGAAAGGTTATTGGCCTACCGCGCGAAGGTAATCCGGTGTTTTCTGCGTTCTGCAAATACCGTTGTGCCCGCCAGTCGCGTTCAGAAAAGCGCTCATGCAGCACAACACGACCATTAATCTTGATCCTGCGTTCAATGTAGCGCGGTGGTGTTTCCCATTGGCCGATGTCTTCCGTCCATAATGTCAATTGATATTCTCCGGGCTGGGCAGGTATCGCAATTTGCTCGACACCGCGCACGCCGTCTGCGACCAAGGCGTCCAAATATGGGCGTTCCACTGCCTCAAGGCGGCCCGAAAGACGGTCATCCATCTCATCCACAGACTCAAACCCGGGAAACACGGCACTTCCTTTGGGACCAAAATCAAGCGCAAGGATATCTGGGGCCACGGCCACGCCAGTTTGCCACTGAACATCTAAAACATGTATTTCGGTCGCAGGAGTAAAAATCGTCAATGAGGTCAGAGCGGCTAGATCAAGTTTGCGCTTTCGCGCTGTCTGGAAACTTGCAACGGGCAAGTGCAATGTAAATGGCCCCGGTTTGACAACCCATTCCTCATTGATCCTGCTGGCATAGTCTTTTGATTTCGCATCATCAATTCTGACCACAAGCGTTGCAATATCCGCCCCGGCATTCTTGCCACGTATAACAAGTTCGTGCCTGGCACTAACTTGAAAGTCAGACGCGTAACTTTGCTGGTACAGTATGTTTGATGCCTGAGCTTCACCGGTGAAAAGTGCGACAAGTGCGATCAACAGATTTTTCATTTTTGGTCCTCCGCCGCACGCGTTGCAATCAACAGGCCATAAATTTACCCCTTGAAATATCATTCTGACTCTCAATATGAGATTCAGTATGCGTGGCCAACACGCAAAATCCAGAAAACCTTTTATTTTCAATACTGTAATTTTGAGACGCAATGGTACAAGCTTTGCGTTTTTCAATGTGAGAGCACATTTTGAAAAATCGGAGACGAAAATGAGCGTTGAGGCCCCTCTTATCCATCTTGTTGATGACGACCCAAGCCTGTCGCGAATTGTCAGCACCTATTTGGCGCGCGAAAACGTCCGTGTTGAAGTTTCCGAAAACGGTCACGACGCCATTGAAAGTTTCAAATCCCGTGTTCCGGACGTGTTGTTGCTGGATTTGAAACTGCCCGACATGACCGGCTTTGACGTGCTGGAAAATGTCGAACGCTACACAGAAGATGAAAACATGGAAGTTGTTGTCATCACCGGCAATGGATCGATGTCAGTTGCAGTCGAGGCCATGCAGCGTGGCGCCCGTGACTTTCTGGTAAAACCATTTACCAAAGAACGCCTGATGGCAACGCTTTCGAACGTGCTTGAGCACAAGGAACTCAAAGTAAAAGTTCAAAAATTCGAAAAGGAATTCAGCCGCGATGGATATTGCGGGTTTATCGGATCGTCCCTGACCATGCAAAGCGTGTATCGTACAATCGATAACGCCGCAGCGAGCAAGGCGACCGTGTTCATCACCGGTGAAAGCGGTACAGGCAAGGAAGTTTGCGCCGAAGCCATTCACCAGAAAAGCGATCGCGCTGGCAAACCATTTATCGCCGTAAACTGTGGTGCCATTCCCAAGGACCTGATGGAAAGTGAGATCTTTGGCCACAAAAAGGGATCATTCACCGGCGCACATCGTGACCGCGAAGGTGCGGCGCTTAGTGCAAATGGTGGCACGCTGTTCCTTGACGAAATCTGTGAAATGGACCTGGCAATGCAACCCAAATTGCTGCGGTTCCTTCAGACCGGAACTGTTCAGGCAGTAGGCTCCGACAAGTTGCACACCGTTGATGTTCGCATCATTTGCGCAACCAACAGAAACCCGATGGAAGAAGTAGAAGCCGGACGTTTCCGCGAAGACCTGTTCTATCGTCTTCATGTTCTTCCGATGCAATTACCTCCCTTGCGCGCACGTGAGAACGATATCATCGAAATTGCGCGTTATTTCCTCGAACGCTATGCAACCGAAGAAAACAAGGTGTTTGATGGCTTCACCCACGACGTTGAACAGATATTCAAAAGCTTCCCCTGGCCCGGTAATGTGCGCCAGTTGCAAAACGTCATTCGCAACATTGTTGTTCTGAACCAGGGGGATGTGATCACTCCTGACATGCTTCCCGAGCCACTTGGCTCGACCTCACCAAGACCGGTTCAAATGCCAATACAACAACCAATGCAAAGCATGGCACCAGCTGCGGAAACTGCCAGCCCCATGGGCTATGGAGAGCCCGGTGGCAACGCCATGTTTATCGAGCCGCGCTCCGAACAGGAAATTCCGTCGATGGAACAAATCGAACGCCATGCAATCCAGACGGCTTTGCGGTTGTGCGGGGGATCTGTGCCAAAGGCATCACATTATCTTGGCATCTCAGCCGCGACGATCTATCGCAAGAAGGCCGCCTGGTAACGGAGATCCGCATTCATCTGACAAATAGGCCGGGGCCGTATAAGCACCCGGCCTATTTGTATGAGGATAATAAGAGGGGCTACTTCGATTGAGCCAGGATTTCTTCCAGAGGGAGTGTCATACCCCTATGCTGCACCCTGTTCTTTGATGACTTTTCCCAACTCGTCAAAGGTTGCCTTGGCAATCTCAACAACTTGCTTTGCTAAATCAATTGCTTCGATCTGATTACCACTTCGACACATTTCTTCGGATTGTCGCGCTATGGTAAACAATCTCATTGCGCCATGCATCGCGGCGGATGATGCCATTGTGTGGGTTTCATGTTCAACCTTATCAAGATCCTGTCTGGCAATCGCATCTGACAAGTCGGTCAAACGGCGCTTGGTATCTTCGATGTAAAGTGACAGAAGCTCAGGCACCAATTCGGGATCGGTATCTTCGCCCAGCTTCCTGATCACCGCATGATCAACCAATCCGTCATCCGCCGACGCGCTTTCATCTTTTTCCGGCGCGGGAGTGACTTCCGTTTCTGGACCAGCAGATCGTTGGACTGCCATAAGCAACTGCTGCCGGGAAACCGGTTTGGTCATATATCCGTCCATGCCGGAATCAAGAACCCGTTGCTTGTCGCCTTCCATTGCCAATGCCGTCAGCGCGATGATTGGAACGTTGCATCGCGGTTCTGGCATTTCCCGGATCAGACGCGTTGCCTGGAACCCATCCATTTCGGGCATATTCACATCCATCAGAACAACGTCATAGGGCAAGGATTTTACCGCCTGAACAGCTTCTTCACCGTCCATTGCCGTATCCACACGATGCCCGGCCTTTTCAAGCATGAGCTTCACGATCATGCTATTGGTGGCATTGTCTTCAGCGACCAGAACACGACAACTGCGACTTTGGTCAACAAGTGACTGCGCATTTTCATCATCATCAAGCTCGCTTGGATCGCCTTCCACAAGCGGGATTGTGAAATAGAATGTGCTTCCTTCCCCAATCTTGCTGCGAAAATCGATCATGCCGCCCATCAACTCGACCAATTCCCGACAAATTGCCAAACCCAATCCGGTCCCCCCGAATTTGCGGGCGTAACTGGCATCTAGTTGGTTGAATTCGACAAACAATTGATCATGTTTTTCTTCTGAAATACCAACGCCGGTATCAGTCACTTCGAACATGACACCTTCATTGGGCTCGCCAAACAACGTATCTACCTTCTTGACCGACACCGAAATGTACCCTTTTTCGGTGAATTTCACGGCATTGTTGACCAGGTTCAGTAAAACCTGACGAATACGCCCAAGGTCGCCAATAATGCATTCGGGCAGTTCCGGGGCGATACCCACACGGAAATCGAGTTTTTTGCTTTCAAGGCGTGGCGCGAGTATTTGCCCAACCGGCTCGATCACAGACTGTAACCGCAAAGGTGCGTCTTCAAGCTCGAGCTTGCCCGCATCCATTTTCGAGTAATCAAGAATGTCATTGAGGATCTGCAACAGAATGTCGCCAGATGTTCTTGCTGCACGGACATAGTCGTGCTGTTCGGTATCAAGCTTGGTATCTTGCAGCAAACCAAGGATGCCCAGAACACCGTTTAGCGGCGTGCGGATTTCGTGGGTCATCATGGCAAGGAATTCGTCCTTGGCCTTGTTTGCGGCCTCGGCCTTTTCACGGGCACTATGCAATGCGTCGGATTGTTTTCGCTGTTCGGTGATATCGCGCAGATAAGCGACAAATAGAATGTCATCACCGGAACCAGATGCCTCAAGCGCCAATTCGCAAGGGAACTCTGTTTGATCCCGATGCATTGCAACGACTTCGATCCTTTTACCAAGAAGCGGACCTTCGCCGGTTTCGAAATAGCGTTGCATGCCGCGATCATGCATATCGCGATAGGCAGGTGGAACGATCAGAGGTCCCATCTCCTTGCCTATGACCTCATCACGGCTATAGCCAAAAGTACGTTCCGCTGCCGAGTTAAACTCGGTAATGCAGCCATCCTTATCAATACAAATGATGCAATCAAGTGCTGCTTCAACCGTTGTACGCAAACGCCCTTCACTAACCCGAAAGGCTTGTTCGCGCTCTTTCAGGTCGGTGATATCCATTCTAAAGCCAATCACATGGCCCCGTGCCGTTTGGTGTTCTTCAACCCGTATCCAACGCCCGGAAGTCATCTTGATTTCGCGCGACACACGCCCTTGTCTGTGCTCGCGAAGGTATGAAGCAATCCAGTCTTCCTTGTCGGCGTCGGCGATATCAAAAACACCGGACTCAACACCGCTTCTAACAAGTTCATCGAATTTCGAGCCGATCCGCGCCTTGAGCCCGGATGTTTCCAATAGTCTGGAATATTTGCTGTTACACAGAAGAAGTTTGTCATCGCGGTCATAAACGCAGAACGCGTCGGGCAAGGATTCCACCGCATCGCGCAAGTTTGTCTCGCTATCGATTGCCCGTTCATAGGTTTCACGCAATCGCATGGACATTGTGTTGAAGGCGTCTACTGTTGAGCTGAGAAAATCCTGATCTGTACGATCTATCTGAATACCCACATCCCCAGTCGCAATACGCGATGCCCCTTCTTCAAGCGTGATCAGGCTTTGTTTGAGCCGCTTGCCCATCAAGCCCGAAAGAACAACGACCAGTGCCGCCATTCCGATCGAGATGACCAGGATTAACATCCCGCCAACGATCAACTGTCGGCGCACCGATTTCAGCGAATGCCCAATCTGCACTTCGCCATAGGATTGGCCGGAAATGATAATTTCGATGGAACGGTTAAATGTCTTTGAGCCAACAAGAAGATCGACGAAGCCGATTTCATCCAGATCATTTATTTGAAACGCATCGCCAGTCCAGTCCGGTGCGCTCGCAGTCGCGATGGAATTGCCGCCTTCATCGATGAATTTTATGAAATCAACACTGGGCCCTGACACAATCTGCGCACCCACAGCAGAAAGTCCCTGGCGATCCTGTGCCACAAACAAATCACTCGACGCAGCAAGGATCAGCTGATCTGTCGCCATTGCCCTATCATGCAGGTGTCCTTTTTCGACACGGCTGAGCAAATACATGCCCAGTGGCACGATCACCAGCAACAAAAGCAACTGGCAAAGCACCCAGCCAGCGATCATTTTGCGAACGAATGACATTTCCCCTCCGAGCAACCTGTAGTGCCGACCACTGTATTATTGCCATATGGTGATGTGAAATCAGATATTTAATGACACATGGTTTCAATTTGAGGTGCAAACCATTTTCCAAATTGCGCCTCAAAACTGTGTCGCAAAATGTGGACAACGTCGTTTTGCAACCATATCCTCAAACCACAAACGGACTGCTACCAATTAGGGCAAGATCAACAAGACGCATGAGATCAGGATAGTGTCTCCGTTGATCCCGTTTGACACTTTGAGATCCGTCAAAGTTTGCAACCGGGATCAACCGAAACGAACAGTATGCGCAATACGCCATGCCTCAGATGACTTGACGTATTTTTTCGGAAATCTCTGACAATCGCGCCGGTTTGGTAAGATAGCCAACGGCGCCATTGGCCAAACAATCCTCGATTTCGCCGACGCGGTTTCGCGCCGTTAGCATCACAACCGGAATGTCGCAGGTATCAGGATCGTCTTTCAGGTTCTGTAAAACGTCAAAGCCTGAAAGATTATCTGATAACCCCCAATCAAGCAGGATCAAATCAGGCTGTTCGCGAACAGCTGCTTCGATCCCGGACATCCCGCCGGATGCACACAGGACACGCATCTTTTCATGACGCGTCAGACGATGCGTAATCAGGTTGGTCAGAACCTGATCGTCCTCGATGACCAACACAGATCGCCGTCTTTTGAATTGAAACATGGCTTTCCTTTCAAAAATTGGTGTCAGCCTCTCGCAGCAAAGACCATGCCTTTCTTATCCCCACAGATTGAGAAAGGCGTCTCAGATTGAGAGTCGATTTGAGCGCCGACCGTCATCTTCACCCCAAATGCCTTGTTTCCAGGGCCATAGCGCCCGGCAAGCAACTTGCAAGGAAGGCAGAAACACAGTTGAAAGGAAGTCTTCATGTCAAAGATGTTTCGAACCGACGGTATTCGCGGCCGTGCCAACACCGCACCGATCACCCCGGATGTAATGCTTTTGGTCGGGATGGCCGCAGGCATTCATCTTTCCAAGGGCGTGCCCGGCGGAAAGGTCCTGATAGCCAAGGACACACGTCAGTCCGGCTATATGATTGAAAGTGCTTTGACCGCCGGACTTACAGCTGTTGGTCTTTCACCGGTTCTTGTCGGTCCGCTGCCAACACCAGCTGTTTCCATGCTGACCCGATCCATGCGCGCAGCCTTTGGGATCATGATTACCGCCTCACATAACCCGTTCCATGATAATGGCATCAAACTGTTTGGTCCGGACGGCTACAAAATTTGCAAAGACGATGTCAATGTCATCGAAAAACTGATTCAGTCACCACTCACAGAGCATCTTTCCTGCCCGTCAACACTTGGCCGGGCTATGCGCCTTGAAGATGCCCGTGGTCGTTATGTTGAATGGGTAAAGCAGTCATTCCCGCGTGATCTTAGGCTTGATGGCTTGAAAATCGTGGTCGATTGCGCCAACGGCGCTGGCTATCGTGTAGCCCCGGAAGTTCTGTATGAGCTTGGAGCCGAAGTCATTTCAATCGGTACAAGCCCGAACGGCATCAACATCAATGATGGCTATGGCGCTACTTGTCCGCAACGTTTGCGTAGTGAAGTCATCCTGAACGGTGCCGATATCGGAATTGCCCTGGATGGAGACGGTGATCGCCTTATTGTATCTGACGAAAATGGTGGATTGGTCGATGGCGATCAGATTATGGCTTTGATCGCAGATCGTTGGCATAAAAACGGTCGTCTCAAAGGAAACGGCATTGCCGCAACCATCATGTCCAATATGGGACTTGAACGTTTCCTCACCTCAAAGGGACTAAACCTGACCCGCACCCCGGTTGGCGACAGTCATGTTGTTGAGGCCATGCGCAACAATGATCTGAATGTTGGCGGCGAAGTGTCCGGTCATTTGATTTTTGGACAGAATGCAACCACCGGAGACGGCTTGTCGGCAGCGCTGCACCTTCTTGCCGAACTGGTGCGCGAACAACGTCCTGCATCGGAGATGTGTCAGGTGTTTTCGCCCTTCCCGCAGGTTCTTCACAATCTTCCCTTCGAAGGCAAGTCACCACTTTCCAATACCAAGCTCAAGAAGCAACTTGGTGAACTTGAAAAAATCATCGGCACATCCGGCCGTTTGTTAATCAGAGAGTCCGGCACCGAGCCGCTCATTCGTGTAATGGTTGAGGGTGATGACATTGGTGCGGTAAACACTTATGTACGACAAGCTACTGATTTGATTGCAACGGCAGGACATGCATGAAATGGCTCAGCGAGTGTTTGACGTTGAATTGACGCCGGATCTCTCGGCACCGCGACATGCACGTGAATTGATCTCACCTGTTCTGGAGCGAGTGCCTCTGGGAAGTGACAAGTGCAATGGTGTCCTGCTCGGTATCAGTGAGGTCCTTGTCAATCTCATCAAACATTCCAGCCCGCCGCCAAGCAAGGTGCATCTGCGACTTATTCAAATGGCCGACAGTATTATCCTTGAAATCGAAGATGACGGCGGCAGCTTCGATGGTTTCAACGATCGCACTTCGCGACGAGACGTGGAGCTTGGCGAAGATGGGATGGGGTTAGCGCTATTGGCTGCATACTGTCCCGATCCGCAATATGTTTCTGGCCCGCCAAATATTGTTCGCCTGAAACTCGACACCACTGCACCACCGCACATCCTTCTGATCGACGATGATGAAAGTCAGCGGCGCATACTTGGGCATTACCTGTCAGACCGCTACCATGTCAGATCATGTTCATCGGTCGATGACGCCATTGCGCTTATCGAAGAAGAAAAACCCGATCTCATTCTAAGCGACCTTTGCATGCCCGATAAAACCGGGCTTGATTTGTGCCACGCACTGCAAAGCCGTACCAATACTGAATTGATCCCGTTGATTTTTCTGTCCGGTCGACAGAATGAATTTCTTTTATCCGAACTTTTCCGGTCGCCCATTGATGCGTTCCTGCCCAAACCGGTTTCAAAAGTTGACCTGATAGACGAAATTGAACGTGTTCTTAACCGAACACGTTTTGTGCGTGATCGCCTTGGTGATCGGTTGGAACAGGATATTTCCGGTCTTCTAGCCCCGCATCTTCCAGAAAGGCTTGGTCCATGGTCTACTTTTCTGGATAGCCGCCCGGTTTCATCGGGTGGCGGTGACGTTGTCTTGCACTATCCAGCCAAAGATGGACATCTCGTCCTGATAGCGGACCTTATGGGCCATGGAGAACAGGCAAAGTTTTTTAGTCATGTTCTGGTCGGTTACATGCATGGAGTTCTTGCTGGCAATGCCGACATACGCGCGCCAGGCAAGATCCTTGATGCGCTTTCAAGCGTCATGGTGAATGACAGAATTCTTGCTAAAACAATTCTGACTGCACAGGCCGTCTACTTGTCAGACGATGGGAAAGCCGTGATCGCAACTGGTGGGCATCCGTTTCCGTTTCTTGATAATACTCCACTTGATATTTCTGGCCCATTGCCCGGGTTAATGCCCGAAACTGCCTATGACGAATTTGAGTTTCAGTTAAAACCCAAACAGCGCCTTACCCTGTATTCCGACGGTCTGATCGAGCACCGTACAGGCATGAAACTTGAAGAAGCAATTGCTGCAGGCCTTACTATGCCCCTCCAGGACATGGGGAAAACCATTTTTGCAGGCAGTGCAGCTCGTGACGATGCAACTTTGGCCATTATGGAGTACCGAGGTGCCAACTGACGAAATCAACATTCCGGACAATTTTGATTCCGCCAATGCATTTGATTTCCGTGATCACCTAGTGATCAGCGCGTCCAAGGTTATCGTGAACTTCAAAAACACGTCTTTCATGGACAGTGCAGGGGTTGGCACGTTGGTGTTTTGGTTGCGTTCAATCCAAGCAGCCGGCGGCGAGATGGTTTTTGTCAATCTAACTGGTCAACCCAGCGATATTGTCAAGATGGTCGGTCTGGACAAACTCGTCGAAATTGCCGAACCCGATCAGGGTTAACTGCGCTGGTGACCAGACTGAATTGCAACGAGACACAGAAAAGCGCGGGCGATTGTTCCCCGCGCTTTTCTGCGTCTGACCTTATTCTGAGTGAGGTGTTGCTAGATTACCTGGTTAAGAATGGATGATCGCTGAATCATACCACGCAGTTTTCGCATGACTTTGGGGACGACCCGGTCAAGACGCCGGGTTTCACGCATCAATTCAGATGCCAGTCCGGGCGCATTCATGTCATTCATCACACCACCAAGGATGCGAACACCTGCACGGTCCAGACGGTCTCGGGCCTCTATCACAGCAGCCTCAAGGGTTTTTCCGGCAAGTACTGTCAATACCGTTCCCGAACACGCCGCACAGACAACTTCTGGCGGGATATTTCCGCGGTTGCGCTGTGTTAGGGACGATGTATCCGCGATAATCACTTCATATTCCTCATGCCAGCTTGCGATCTGACCGCTGAGCTGAGCAACTTCGCGAAAGGCCCAGGCATTGTTGATACAGCTTGGTGCAGGCAACGCATACAAACCGGTTGAACCGAGCGGATAAACCGCATCCGTTGCGCATTCAGATCCGGGTTGCCACGTTTTGCTTACCAGGGCCAAGCGCGAACCAACTGACGGTGCCGCCATATTGAAGTCAACAAGAAGGGTCTTTTTTCCTGCTGCGGCTGTTCGCCGGGCAAGGGCGTAGGCAATCGTCGACGTACCTTCGCCTGGCTTGGCGGCTGTGATCGCGATTGACTGATAACCAGCAGCAACCGTTCTTCCGTAAAGCTCTTCAATTTCGGAATAGTGAATTGGGATCTGTCGCATGATCAAGGTGCTCCTACTGCAAGTCGAACCAAAGACAGGATAGAAACCGCATCGCGCACATATCCCATCGCAATATTGAAATTGCTGCTGTCTGTATTTGGCACAAAGACCGTGTCACCAGCCTGCACCAGCGGCAGAGCCGAGAAATCACCGGTTTTGGCAAAGTTCACGAGATCAAAGACACGCGCCTGCGGACCTTCTTCGGAGCGATTGACCACAACGATCCGATCCTGCAATGCGTTATTGGACGGGCCGCCAGCTTCTGCGAGAAGATCCAGAATGGTCATACGATCATCAAAGCTGTAACGACCGGGACGACCAACTGCGCCTAATACACGTACCGTGCGTTCACGCGGCTGCTCCAACCAATCACGATCGCGCTCAGGGATGTAAATCACATCTTCCGGACGGATTTCCGGGATCAGGGATTCATCCCCGGTTTCGAAATACAGGTTCAGATTGACCTGCGTTACGCGCGCATTTTCTTCTCCGCGGTGGGTTACCCGCACGTTTGAAAGGTCAGAACGTGCAGTCGGGCCCTGAGCCGCCGAAAGCAAATCCAGAAAGTTCAGTTCCGTGTTAAAGGCATAGCGCCCGGGCGCCTTAACCTGACCGAAAATATAGATCGAGCGGTCAGAAGCCTGGCGGACCCACTGTGAACGGTTGTCGTTCGGGTCTTTTGGCAGCTCCGGAACAACCACGGTGCTCCCGGCAGAAATCGCCGGCAAATCACGCTCAGCCCCGCCCTGGTCAAGGAAACGCTTGAGGTCAAATGACTTGGTAACGATCTCACCCGCGCCATCTGGCAACAAAATCTGAACATGTGCAGTATCAGCAGAAGCAGCTGGACCACCGGCATGTGCCAAAAGATCAAGCACATTCATCTCGTTAGACCATTCGTAGCGACCTGGACGGTTCACGGCACCAATGATGCGAATTGCGCGGTTCGGTGCAACTTTCAGCCAGGACTTCTCGTTCATATCGGTTTTTTCCGGCACGAAGACAGCATCACCAGCTGCAATGACCGGCAAGGAAGCTTCGTTGGTGCCTTCTGTGAAAGCCGACAGATCAAACGGTTCAACCGAACCATCCTGCTTCAGAATACGGATTTGACGGGTTTCAGCAAAGCGGGTCGGCCCCCCTGAGTTTGCAAGAATATCAAGGAATGTTGCACCTTCCTTGGTCTCATAGGCACCCGGTTTAAACACTTCGCCCATCACATAGACCATACGCGCACCAACCTTGACCTGGTCAGATGCCTGCGGAACGAAAATGGTATCACCAGGATTAATTTCCGGCATCAAACCATCAGATCCCGTATCCATGTATTCGCGCATGTTGAACGGGAACGGCTTGTTACCGGCAATGATGCGGATTTGCTCGATCCCGGCATAGCGGGTAACGCCGCCAGCACGCATGATCATATCGATCACGGATGCGCCATCCTTATAGGTAAACGTACCCGGGCGGTGCACTTCGCCAAAGACATAGACTGCTTCGCCGTCTTCGGCAGCGTCACCAGATGCTGCAAGCGTTTTTGCATCAAACTCAATCTGTACATTACCCGTCAGTGGCGATGCTGGAACAAAGATAACGTCAAGCGACTGCAGATCCGGGATCAAAGAGGGATCACCGCTATCAAGATATTTTTTGTAGTCAAAGGACTGCGCCTGCCCGTTCCGACGCAGTTGCAGACGGTCAAGCTGGGCTCCCTGTGCAAGTCCACCCGCAGCGGCAATCGCCATCTGCACCGTGGAATTTGCAGCAAGGTCAACAGGCCCCGGGTTTTTCACATAACCCAGAACAGAAACAACCAAACGGTGTTGCTTTACTTTCACTTCCAAACGCGACAGGTCTTTATAGACTTTGCTCATCGCGGCGCGAACCTGCTCGCGTGCAGCAGAAATTGAAAGGCCGGAAAGATATACTTCGCCAACTTCAGGCAGGCTCAATGAGCCGTCCCGGCCGATCTGAAACGGTTCGGCAAAAGCAGCCTCTCCTGGCAGGGTGACAGAGATGACATCACCCGGCTGTAGCGGCAAGCTGTCAGCGGCCTTTGCAAAGGAACCACCGGTTACCACCACGAAAAGAACAATCAGAGCAGCCAGGACGCGGTTCATGATGCCTCCTCAACGGCATAAGCCATTTTTTCATCAGAATGTTGCAGGCCGTGATCAACCCAGAACCGCATTTGGCGGGTCATGCGTTCAAGAATGGCCAGATTGCTGAAGGTTTCCGGTTCCATGTCATTGATGCAGAACCGAGCTGTACGAACCCACTGAAGTCGGGCGTTTGCAAGATATGCAGGGAACTTATCTTCGCCGCCCAACAGACGGATATTTTCAATTTCCGTGCGCAACTCCGCCAGACGACGCGCTTCGGCGGAGGCAATTTCGTCAAGATTGACATGCCATGGGTAATGGGCCTCGACCATGCCTCCATGGCCATGCGGCGGCCAAGGCGTGCAGGCCGAACCAAATGCGATCACTGCCATGGCAGAAGAAACAAGAAGCAGACGTTTCATCACACTGCCTCCTTGGTCAGGGCGACCGGGATCGTTTTGTCGATGCGCAGAAACTGAAGAATTTCGAGCGGCTGGCCATTGGCGCCGACGATCTGCATACCAACGCCGCGTTCTTTCAGGCGTTTGAACAAAAAGACAATCGCGCCAATACCAGAACTGTCCATGAAGGATACCGAAGCAAGATCGACGACGACATCGCGGGTAGCTCTGGTTGCTACAGTTTCAAAAGACGGCCGCAGCTTGGTGACAGCCATCGCATCGAAATCTTCGGTGATACGAATGAGATGGGAATTTTCCATGTTAGCCTCCGTAAAACAAATCATCTGGGCTAACAGGAGCAACCTTTGGGCCAAGCCCAAAGGTTGCTTATTTTCAATTACTTATGCCAGATACAGCATCTACATTTTGGCTCAACTCTCAAATTGAGAGACGTTTTGAGAAGCGATATTTACTGACCACGTCCAAGAACCATCACGCCAACCGTACGAAACACGATCAAAACATCCTGCGCCAACCAGGATTTCAGCTGACCAAGCTGCAGCGCATAGGCATGGTCGTAGGACACTTTGGAACGCACATCATCAAGGCTTTCATCATACCCCTGATAAACTTGTGCGAGCCCGGTGACGCCTGGGCGCAGTCCATAGGTGCGCTCGGCATAAAACGGAATGGCTGTTTCAAGCTGGCCATAGAAACCCGGACGTTCTGGACGCGGACCAATCAGCGACATATCACCGCGCAGGACATTGAAAATCTGCGGCAGCTCATCAATACGGCTTTTGCGCAGGAAACGTCCCAGACGGGTGATGCGCGGATCCTGTTTTGAGGCCCAAACAGCACCTGTTTTGGCTTCTGCGTCGCTGCGCATGGAACGGAACTTATACATCCAGAACATTTCGACATGATCGTGATGACTGCGACCGATACGAAGCTGTTTGAAGATCACCGGGCCCGGGCTGTCGAGCTTGATCAGGATCGCAATCAGCGGCAAGAGCGGCAGAACCATGATCAACAACGTGGACGCCAACACGATATCAAACGTGCGTTTGGCAAACAGAACAGTTTTCGGGACATAAGAATGGGTCGTCATGACGATACTCCTTGTTTGGAACTGCGTTTCCAACCGCCTTGTTCAAGGCCAAGCAAATAGCGCGTTGCACCAACAAAGCCGGCCGCATATCCCGAGACGAGATACTGGCAAAGTGCGAATGGTTTGAAACGACGAAGGCCGGGAACAAGTTGCGCCAAAGCTCCGGATGCAAGCCCGGCAGCAAGCATCAGGAAAACAACGAAAAACGCGATACTGTTGATCGCAAGAATTGCCGAACCAAACAGTGCAAACAAAAGAATGTAAGGCATCAATGTGCGCAGTGCCTTGCCAGAGGCAAAGGTCAAAGCCACACCACCATGTTTGGGATGCAAGAGCCCGCGCAGCATCAAAAGTTGCTGCATATTGCCTGCCGCAATCCGTTTGCGACGACGGAAATCAAGATCAAGATCGGACGTTTCAAGCTCAAGCGCGACAATGTCCGTGTCGTAAATGATCCGCATGCCCTGACAAATGGCATTCATTGGCAAGATGAAGTCATCGTTGATCGTGTGGGCTGGAAGCGGTTTGAACACCGAACGTTTCAACGCATAGCACGCCCCGTGCACGCCTAGCGGCGCCCCCAGGCATGCCTCGCCCTTTTTGATCGTGACCTGATAATCCCAGTATATTTTTTCGCCAACGCTTCCAGGTGCAGCAAGACGATATGTCGCAGCAACCACTCCGATTTCAGGATCAGCCATATGGCTGGCAAAGCGTTTCAACGCATCGATGGACAACAGTGCAGAAGCATCTGACAGAACAACTATGTCGCTTTCAAGTTGCGGGATTGTGTCGTTCAGAACACGCAACTTTCCGCGGTTGACTTGCAGATTATGCAGGCTAACCCGCAGATGTTCGCATTCCTTTTCAAGACAAGCTTTGCTTGCAACTTCATACGTTTCATCATCACAGCCATCCAGAACGATGACGACATCGAACTTGTCAGCCGGGTAATCAAGTGCCGCAAGGTTTCGGATCTTGTCGGCAATTACATCTTCTTCGTTATGCGCGGGGATCAAGATGGTGATGTTTGGCAACGCAGAACGCGGCACTTCCTTGATGACTTCGATCTGTTTGCGCTTGGCAGCTTTGCCCAATACCCACGGAAAAACCGCATGA
Organism: Thalassospira sp.; assembly: GCA_965228275.1. Lineage (GTDB taxonomy): Bacteria > Pseudomonadota > Alphaproteobacteria > Rhodospirillales > Thalassospiraceae > Thalassospira. The sequence goes on from OZ245802.1 coordinate 1,082,634, forward strand.
TGATAGGCAGCCAAACCCAGCGCACCGACAGTCATTGTTTCAAGAACAGGGATCATCATTTCCACTTCCCTTCATCAAGCCGAGTGAAACTGACGGTACGCTGCGGCCATTTGTCGAACATCCCAGTTGGTCTCGACATGTTCGCGCGGCGAACAATTCAGTTTGCGGTCCAAAGCACGTCGCAATCCGCGTGCCAGTTCGTGAAAATCATCCGCCTCAACCAGATGGCCTGTTTCCGGACACAATGTCTGGCCCGAGGCACCAACATCGGTCACAACAGCCGGGATTCCACAGGCTTGTGCTTCCAGCGGTGAAAGGGGCAATCCTTCGTTTCGAGACGGAAGACAGAAAAGATCAAGTGCCTGATAGAAGTCTGGCATATGATCGACATGACCGATGAGATGCAGCCGATCACTCACACCAATCTCATGCGCAAGTGTAATCAACGCGTCGCGTTGACTGCCCTGACCGGCCACCGCCAGATGGATGTCGTCTGGCAACAGCGCCAAAGCGCGCACCAGATTGTCCACACCCTTGACGGTTTCAAGCCGCGCTGAACTGCCGATCAAGGTAACAGATAGCGGTAAATCCAGCTCCGCACGTGCTGACATCTTGTTGCCTGGAACAAACCGCTGACAATCAATGCCATTAAGAACCGTGTGATATTCACGCCCTGGCAGGAAAGTCATCGCGTTTGAGGCAACATGGGGTGCGTCGGCAACCAGTACAGGTCGAACCAAGGTAATCGCAGTGTTCTGCACGTGCCGGCGTCGGCCAGACTGCAGGTGCCATGCATCATGTTCCGTATGAATAACACGCGCGACGCCCGCTAACCTTGCGGCCAAACCGCCATAGATAAGAGGCCCCACATGGTGGGTATGGACAATATCCGCGTCAATCTTGCGCAACAGCCGGGCAAGTTCAAAAACACAACGCAGGCTAAAACCCGATACCTTTTCGAGCAGATGGATCTTGGCTGGAACATCGTCCAACGCCTGCCATTGTGCGTCTCGACCTTCAAGGCTGATCAAATGGACGTCGTATTCGTCCCCGGCGAAACGGCACAGATCCAGTGCCATATTTTCCAAGCCGCCCGGGCGCAAATGCTGCACGATCTGTACAAGTGTCTTTTGCATGTCAAGTTGCTCCCTGAATGCTGGTTTCGGACTGAGGCTCTGCCAGTTCGATATCTTCAATCGAGATTTCTTCATCAGGCAGACCGGGAATACGGGTGAAGACCGGGGCATCGAGAAGTTTGGCAAGACTGTCACGCCGCCAGACCCCGGTATCGAGAAGCTCTGCAACAACGCCAAGTCCGATGCCGCCAAATATGCCTGCGGCGATCCCCGCAATCAGATACATCACCAGCGGCATGGTGCTTGGCGCACTTGGTGTAAATGGCGGATCAATAAGCTTTACGCGTTCGCTTTCCTCAGCACGGCCCAATGCGCCGGTGATCTGTGCTTTTTGATGGCGCTCGGTCAGGTCTTCATAGATTTTCCGTTTTACGGCAATATCGCGGTTCAGCTCGTTCAGACGACGGTCATGTTCGCCATAGGCGCTTACGCGGCCAGTAATCCGTGTAACTTCGGCTTCCAGTTCGTGCACCTCTTCCTTGAGGCGCTGATACTGGGACTCTGCCTCCTGAAGGCGCTGAAGCTGCGACACCAGAAGCGGTTGTCCGGAATTTTCACCACTGCTGTTCGTCTTGCTTGCAGCTAGGTTCCACAGACGTTCGAGTTCTTCCGGGTTTAGTTCACGGCTTTCGGCGAGTACCTTGGCGCGTTCTTCACGCAGGCTTTCAAGGCGGCGCTTTGCGGCCTGAACCTTGGAATGACTGTCAGTATAGCGCGAGCGCAAGATTGCCAGTTCAGACAAGGTCTCAACAATTTCGTCCTCAATACGACCGATCACAGGGTTGGTCTGTAAAAGGCGCTTTTTAAGCGACTTTCGTTCTGCCTCGGCACCTTGCAATTCAACAGTGCGCTGAGCCAGCGTTTCTTTCATTTCTGTCAGGCGCATCACGTTGCCACCATGCAGGTTCGGCAGTTCTGATGCGTATTTGCTGTTATAGTCAGCCAATGCCAATTCGGCCTTGGTCAGCTCTTCCATACGCTGCTGCAGCTCTTGTTCCAGGAAACGCTCGGAACTGAAGATCGCAGAGCGTTGTGGCGCAATCACACGTTCAACAAAGCGCATGGAGACAAGTTTCAGAAGCTCTTCCATGCCATCGGGCTTGGCCGCGCGATAAGTGATCTTGATCAGATCTTCGCCAACAAGCTTGCTGGAAATCGATTTCGATAGAAGATCAAGTGCCGCGGCTCGCTCACGATCCGTCATGTCTTCATTGATCAGGTTTTGTGTCACCGCGACTTCATGAAGAATGTGCCGCGAATGCAGCAGTGCATTGAGGGCTTCCATCCGGCTTTTCAGGTTGGTAGCGACCGTCAGATCCTGAAGAAACGGATTTTGCTTGGCCGCTTCCTGAATAAGGATCGTGGTGTAGGTTTCGTATTTCTTTGGTGAAAGAACCCCAACTGCCAGAACCACAACAGGCATGATCAGCATCGGGACGCATATCAAATAGCGTCGACGCCATGCCCCCCACAGCAATGCAGCCAGGTTCAGAAGCAGGAAGTTCCGCATCACTCAATCTCCGACTTTTTTGCTTTGGGTGTGGCTTCCTGCTTTTGCGCATAGAGAAGCGCTTTTGAGAGCATGTCTTCAACCGAGACCGGCCCGCTATTAGCGTTCTCGACCGGTGTGCTCTCGTGACGGATCAGGAATTCCATATCCTTGGGGATAAGAACCCAAGGGTCTGACGGGATTGACGAGCATGCGCCGAGCCCCGAAACAGCGATCAATGCGCAAATGTGCTTTTTCATGATTGCCTCCATCAAAGTAAGTTTGATGAAGAACTTTCAAGACTCATGCCACGATCATAACATTGATTTCATTGAGTAAATCAGAACAGATCAACCGTCTTTTCGCATTGCATCTCAAAATGAGAGACATCTTTAAAGATGGTCAAGGCAATCGGACGCCTGTGCTGCGCGATCAGCCCAGCTTTCACCAAGCACACCCCGAGCCCGCTTGTTACGAACCGTTTCATCCTCTGCCAGTGAAGACATCAACGCACTGGCAAAGCTTTCTGGCGATTGTGCCACTCGAACGTGATCCCGATACCCGTCGAGCGCAGGAAAATCAGTCGAACAAACCGGTGATCCTGCTGCAAGGTATTCGCGCAGCTTTAGTGGATTGCACGCTTTGATTTGACCGTTCTGTTGGAACGGCAAAATCGATGCACTCCAATGACGGGAATAACGGGGAAGCTCATGATGTGGGCGCGGCCCGATGAAGGAGATATTTGGCTCCTGACGCAACGCAGTAACATCACAACATGCGTCACCGATAAACAGAAATGTCCAGTCGGGTAACAGACGTGCGGTCTGCACAATCAGATCCTGATCAAGCCAAGATGCAATACTGCCGTAAAATCCTGCGACTTTCCCTTCTGGCAAGTCAGCAGCCCGCGGCGCTGGCAATGTGAACAAATCAAAATCTACGCCATGGGGCAAATAAATCGTCCGTTCATCATCAAACCGCGACGCAAGTGGTTTGCTGGCAGCAAAAATCACATCAGACTTGCCGGCCAATTCTTCTTCAAGGCGAGCAACAGGCTTATGATCAACACCGGCCAATGATGAGAAGTCATCACCGCAATAATATGCGACGGCGCTTTCACCAAGATATCCGACAATGTCCACAGCAGTCGGTACCGAAATCCAAAGAAGCGGATCGATAAAGCCCAGTTCACGTGATGCCTTGCGAACCTGGCGTGCCAACACCGCACGATTAAAACCGCGTGCAATCGGGCTGCCCGGAAGTGGCATCGCAGCAGGTGCCAGGACCGGAAAAGGTGCCCTTTCAGATGCAACGTTGCCCGATTTTCGGGGCGATGCGATCTGCAGTCCCTTTTTGACCAGACGGTTCATATCTGACAGACGAGGACGGCGCATGCCAATCGAGTTCACCCACAGCACTTGCCTGTCTTGTGCCATATGGTGAAACAGATGCTGAGTACTTGACGGGTGTCTTCCCCAATCTTCACCAAAAACAATTACTGGGCGGCGCATGGGATGACCTCCTCGTCAAGTCGACGGACAATTTTGGCCGGAACACCGGCGGCAAGGACCATGGGGGGAAGTGACTTGGTCACGACCGAACCGGCAGCAACGATGGCACCGCGCCCGATCGTAACACCGCCATTCACCGTGCACCCCGTGCCAAGCCAAACATCATCTTCAAGAATGATGTCCTTTACCTGGTTTTCGGTATCAGGAAGTCCGGCAGCACGATCGATCGGATCGACCGGGTGCCCCGGATAACCAGCAAGAAATGCGCGACCGGCAATTCTGACATTGTTGCCAAGCTTGACTGTGCGACCGACAGCAATTGTCGTTTGCCAACCAATTCCAACATTGTCCCCGCAAACCAGTTGCGGACGGTTTTGCCCTGACCAGCGACCTGTAAAGGTGGTTTGCGTTGAAATCCGGCAGTTTGCACCCAACGTGATGTCAAGCGGACCTGACATGAAAGGCAAACCACCGCCATACAGGTTCAATCCGCGTGCATTCCCGACCAAACGGGACTTGAACAGTGGTGTCCACAAAAACACCCGCATTGACCAGGCGACGAAGGTATGGGCCGCCTGGTAAGCAACAAATATTGTGCGATGAACCGGACGAATGACCGGCATTTCGAACCCGGTGACAAAACGATGCAAGGCATGGATCGATTTTGCCACCGGATGCTGGCTTTGTTTTACCCAGCGCTTGAGTTTTTGAACCTTGCTCATTCTACGGTCACCGATTTCGCAAGGTTGCGTGGCTGATCAACATCGGTCCCGCGCAGCACAGCAGTGTAATAAGCCAGAAGCTGTGTCGGAACGACATAGAGCAGCGGTGCAATTACTGGATCGCAATCAGGCATTTCAAAGCTTCCAACCAGATCGCTACCATATTTCTCAATGACCGGTTTTGTGGACATCAGGAACATTTGACCACGACGGGCTTTTACTTCCTGAAGGTTCGAAATCGTCTTATCGAGAAGTTCGTTTTCCGGTGCCAGAACCACGATTGGCATCTTGTCATCAACAAGCGCAATTGGTCCGTGCTTCAACTCACCAGCACCATACCCTTCGGCATGGATGTAAGTGATTTCCTTCAGTTTCAAGGCACCTTCAAGGGCAATCGGAAACGCGGTTCCACGTCCCATAAACAGTGCATTCCGGCTGTCGACAAAGTGACGGGCCAGGGCTTCGACCTCGGTTGCGCGCTCAAGCATCGCCTCGATCTGAGCCGGAGCTTTCGCAAGCTGTACACGCATTTCATCGATACGATCCTGCGGCAGACTGTTACGAACATCGGCCGTATCAATTGCAAGGCGCAGCAACATCGTCAGTTGGGTCATGAATGCCTTGGTCGATGCAACGCCGATTTCCGGACCGGCGATGGTTTGCAAAACACAATCCGCTTCGCGCGCAATCGTGCTGTCAGGCACATTCACAAGCGCAATCGTATATTGGCTTTGTTCACGAGCATAACGCAGCGCAGCCAAGGTATCGGCAGTTTCACCCGATTGGGAAATAAACAAAGCAGCACCCTGTGCCGGCATCACGGCATCGCGATACCGGAACTCGGATGCAATATCGACATCGACCGGAAGGCGGGCAATTTGTTCAAACCAGTATTTGGAAACTTGTGCCGCGTATGCAGACGTTCCACAGGCAACAATGGTCAAACGCGACAGATTTGCCAGCTGACGTGCAAGATCTGCGCTGCTTGAGAATGACAGGGTCTGGCGAATGGCGGCAGGTTGCTCGTGGATTTCCTTGAGCATGAAATGCTTAAAGCCTTGCTTGCACACTGCAGAAGACGTGCGCACCGGCGTCCGGCCAATGCGTTTAACTGCATGACCATTGGCATCATGAAGCTGCATGCCATGCTGCTCGATAACACCCCAATCACCGTCTTCAAGATAAAAGACTTCTTCGGCGCGTCGGTCCAGCGCAAGGCCATCGGATGCCATCATCATTGCCGTCGCTGTTTTCCCCAGCACAAGCGGGCTTCCACGCCGGGCGACCATCATCCGATCAGCATGACCACGGAAAACCACACCAAGAGCGTAGGTACCCTGTAGTCGTTTAAGAGTACGGTCCATTGCCTGATCGGGGCTGAAACCCTGCGCCAGATAGCTTCTGATCAAATGGGGAATAACTTCTGAATCGGTCTGACTGGTAAATTCATGCCCTTCGGCGATCAATTCGGCACGCAGATCACGATAATTTTCAATAATGCCGTTATGCACAACGGCAACATCTTCGTTGACATGCGGATGTGCATTTTCAGTGGTTGGATGCCCATGAGTTGCCCAACGGGTATGAGCAATACCGGCGGGACCATCTGACGGGTTCTGCCCCAAGAGGTTTTCAAGTTCCGAAAGTTTACCCGAGATTTTCCGAACATCGAGCTGATTTGCCGACGCCGTCACAAGACCCGAAGAATCATAGCCCCGATATTCCAGTTTGCGCAGACCGTCGATCAGATTTGATACGACACGGCTGCCATTAACCATTCCTACGATACCGCACATTGATAGCCTCCTTTGAAAAATGACATATGCCAGTCATCGCAAAGAGTAGGCCAATCGTAAGCTATTGTTTTATATGAATTTATGGAAGGCGCTCTCAATATGAGAGTCGTTTTTGTCTCGCATAGTTCGCGACAGCCGCCGTCAGGGCAAGAAGGACATATACCGGCCAGGTAAAGCCCATGGTAAGGAAGGTGCCAGACACGCAGAACCCCGCCAGTCCGGACAAAACGGCCTGCGCCATCACATAGGCAGCCACCTGATCGTTTGTTGGTTTACTTCCTGGATCTGGCTTTAACGTCTGACAGCACCAAAGTGCACTTCGCACAGTAACGATGACCATCGTTAGAAAGGCGATGAAGCCGATAATACCGGTTTCTCCCATCACGCCAAACCAGGTACTGTGGACGGCGTGGTTCTTGCCATCCCAATGCGGGCTGTGTTCCCAATAGTTTTCAATGAAGTTGTCCAGCCCAACACCGGTGAGCGGGTTATGCACTGCCATCGACATTGCTGCTTGCCAGGCATAAACACGCCCCATCGCAGATTCATCAATGCCCTCTTCGTGGGCCCCGCCACTTGCCCGGCTAGAAATTCCGGCCGCAGCAACAAGCACCATCAATGCCACGCCCCCGGCGGCAAAAAGCAGAACTTTATTGCGCACCAACCGATATCCGAACACACCACAAACGGCCATGATCCCCAAAAGCCCTCCACGACTTTGAGTGGCGATCACGGCGGCAACAATCAGGCAAAACGCCGTTAAACCATAAAGCTTTGACATCCAGCCCGACCCGCGCGTTAACAACAATGCCAAGGCAAAACTGGCCGGGAACAACAGTACGAGTGACAAGTCATTGGGATCGCCAAGCATTGATCCGATCGAACGCCCGATGGTCACGCGCGTCCCTTCGACAAGCTCCAATCCGTTGACTTTGTTATGCAGGGCAACGGACGCAACAATAATACCCGCAGCAATGACAACCCAGGCAGTCAACCGAAAGTCTCGCGGTCCGGTCGCAAGCCAGGTGATTGCAAAAGTCATGATTGCAATTTTCACATAACTGCCGGTCCAGTTCCCCATGGCAGCTCCACGATTGGTCGCAAACACCAAACCGACCGTTACCAGAGCAAAGAACACCAGAAAAGTTGCGTGCTCTCTTGATACTTTCAGGGTCAATCGACCTGACAAGATTGACCAACCGATCGCCATGATGCTTGCCAGCGCCAGCAATTGGGGAATGCGCAACGGATAAAGCTGCGGAAAAACTTCGTGAATACGGAAAAACGAGAAAATGACGAAACCAAGGATCAGCCAGAAGGGCCGTTTGACAAGGATCAGAATGCCAAACGGCGCCACTGACAACACAACAGCAATAAGCGGGTGCTTGACGATATGAGTTGCAAACAGCGCGACAGCACAGAATGCACATGCACACAGAATCTGCCAGCCACGTTCTGAAACCCACATTTTCATGACGCCACCCGCTTTAGCTGAAGTTTCTTCGGTACAGGAAGCAATTTCAATTCAACCGCAACTCCCACAAAGAAACCAATCCCGAGCAATCCGACAATCGGCACGACCTCGAAAGCCAAGGAGTGCATCAAACCAAGCCAGCCTGCGCTTGCGACGAACAAAATGCCAATTGCAACCAACCGATAAGGAATATTCCGTGCGCGTTGCGCTGCCCACACGGTCAGCACAAGACGGAGGCTTAGGGCCGCTGCTGTGGCATAAATTGCACCAAGGGCACCAAAAGCCGGGATCAGGATGAAATAACCCGCACCTGCAATCGCTGCTGCGATCCCGTCAATGCCGGCCGTCATATGGGTGGATTTCCCGGTATATAGACCAAGCGACAACGTTTGTGTCATCGCATGCATTGCTGCCAGCAACGCAAGCCAGGGCACAAATTCGATTGCGCCATGATAACTTGCAGGGGTCAGCCAATAAATCAAAACGGGGCCAACTGTCGCAACGCTAAGCGCAGCCCCCATTGCAATGGTTACCCCAATTTGCGCCATCACAGCACAGCGCGCTTCGCCATCATGGTTGTTTAAGGTGGCAAAACGTTTAGGAAGCCACCAAAGATCAAATGGCTGAACAATGAACGCAGTGATCAAGGCAAATTTGGCCGCCAAAGCATATTGCGCCATTGCCGCAGGTCCGATGAATTCTGCCAAAATCCAGCGATCAAAACTTCCCAGAACAAAACCGGCCAGCCCGGCAAAGATCAAGGGCGTGCCATACACAAAGTAACGTTTGTATGCGGCTCCTTCAAACCGAATACCGCTATCACGAAGTTGCCCCCATCCAAGCCACAGGAACGACATCACTGATGCCACAAGACCGGCACACAGGACTGCTGTCACACCGAAACCAAGGAACAAGACGATTGCAGTGCCACCTGCCTGAATAACAACCCGGCCAACCGTGCCAATGAAATACATCCATGCCTGACCACGCATACGCAGCCAGGACAATGGCACAAGCAAACAGACAGATAGCGACAAGGTCGCAAGCAAGATACGGGACTGCGTTTCTGACACCCCACCAGGCAGCAATTCAGCAATAACCGGTGCAAACAATTGCAGGCCAATTGTAGCAACGGCCGTGATGATTAGTGCCATGCCAAAGACATTGGCTGCCACGATTTTGCGATCCGCGTCATTATTGGCATCGCCAACAAACCGAAACAGCGTGTCTGCCAACCCCATTGCGATCAGGATCGACAACAGATCTGCAAGTGTTTGCAGCACATCCAACTGCCCAAAGGCGGCTGGTGGCAGAAACGCCGTGGTAACCGGAACCATCAGCAACGACACGCCTTTGCTTAGGGCCAGAGCCAGCCCGTAGACAAGGCTCTGACGCAAAGCAGGTGGAAGTGCCTGAAGGCGGCTTAACATGGGACCGGCTCCGAACGGTTCCGACGGGACATAACGAACAATCCAGCCATACCCAAAAGTGCCGGGATACCCGCACCCAACGCCGGAGACGGGGCAGCCTGATAAACATCTGTGTTGGACAATGCACCAGCCGGATCTGAACGAATTCGGAAAACTGCATCGTTGAAATCTTCGTCGGATGCATAGGGGCGCAGTAGGTCCTCGAACGACATGATCAGTTCGTTTTGACTGTTGTCGGCAAACATCATTGCAACATGTCGACTGGATTCTGCGGCGGTATCGAAGGTGGCTTCTGACGAGTTTTCCGGGTTCAGGAAGTCGACCGAATAAAAGGTCAAAGGATCTTCGTTGGTATCGATCCCTTTCACACCGGTACCGTTCCAGGCATTCTGCATCAGAAAGAAACCGACATTTGTACCGGACTCAAAAACCTGCCCGCCGCTCATTTCAAACATGGTTGAGTCTGTTGAGCTTACCGTGGCGGTACCATTTCCAAGAACAACGGTGTCGCCTGCCAGAAGCGAACCACCACTTCCACTGGCCGACACATTGTCAAACACCATTCCCCACGAAACACCATCAAGTGCAGACATTTCGTTCACCGAGACATTACCTGAGAAATCAGTATCAATGTCGCCAAAGGTCAAATTGGAAAACGTGTCATTCTGAAAGGTGAAATACCCTAAAGAGTTTCGGTAACCCGCCCCTTCACTGAGAAAGGTCACACCCAACTGGGTTGATTCAGTAGGACTAAGATTGGGTGAGTAGCTGTAATCAAGGAATGCTGCACCTGCATTTGAACTTTCCGGCAATTCGGTTTCAATCGTCGAAAGCAGGCCGTCATTCAGATCAATGTTGATCGCGATGTCGGGCGCATCGACAGCATATGCGTTACCGGAAACCAGTAACGCAAAGGGTCCTGCCACCCACCCGATCGTTTTTCGAAGTTTCATTGTCTTCTCCCGGATCTGTTAACATCTCCAGAAGCAGCAAAGCTCATGCCAGCGTTTTGCAGGGCCTAGAAGGCCGAATTAGACAAATTGAGAGAGCAAAATGAGACCCCTCTCAATTTGCGAGAACTCTGTGAAATTCACAAAAGCCCGCTTCCCGATATGCCATCACAACCGGGGCGCCCCCCATCAACTTGCCCAACATGAAGGACCAGTAAGGAAATTCAATATGGTGCTCACCTTCGTAGTAAAAGCCGCTTTCGCCTGTCAAACCATCAAGAATATGAGCAGCTTCGCCGTTGCGGTCCATTAATACGACCGCCAGAACACCGGCACATTTGGGATGATAGAAAGACATGGCCCTATAGACGCCTTGATGGGTGAGCGCGCGCGAGCCACCTGCAAACAACCCTGCGTCAAGCAATGCTGTCGTCAAACGTTCTTCCTGACGGGTAAGATCAACCTTACTGACCAATGCCGGGCTCGCCACCTTGAGCGACAAGCCCAGCACGGCCAAACACGTCAGAACGGCGATCATGAGTTGCTTTTTCATATTTCACCTGAATCAAAATTGGCAAGGCGATTGCCACAAAACCAAAGGTTTGCATGACCCAAACCCCGGCTCCATCATGGAAGAATGTGAACCAAGCGGGTCCTTGGGCAAGCAAGGCCAAGCGCACCACATTCACCAACAATGTCAGCAACGCAACCACGACGCCCGACCAAACGAACCGATATGCCCAACGCCCCATATGCAACATACAAGCCCCATACCAAACCAGCAGTGCGACCGAAATATTGGTAAAGGACCCACACCCGGTCAAAACCACCAGCGCGTGATCACCAGCAAGACGCAATATGTTTCCTGTCTGGGAGACCTCTGCGCCTTGTACGATAAGCAAAGCCTGCACAAGGGCTGTATCAAACTGCAAAAGATCTTCAGCCAACCATTCTTTGACCAGATGTCCAGCCGGTTCCCGAAAGGCCGCCGCAGCCAATACAAGTAACCCGATACGGGTCTTGTTGGGCCATTTCGCCCACTGAAAATGTCCCAAGCAAAACACGCCAAGGCTGATCCAGGCCCATTGACTGCTTGGCACAAGCAAGGCGGTAAAAAGAACGGTAACAGCCCAAAGGTCAAATCGTTGGCACGGTTCAGTCCCGCGCGAGAAAGATATCTGCCAAACCGCACAAACCAACACTGCCAGAATGAGATAGTTTGGATGCCAGCCGCCCGACAAGACAGGTCGTATCATCGCATTTGCCAAGGCGATCACGATACCGATCATCAAGACGGCATAGCGGCTCATATCGCGGCCCCCGCCTGACGATACACGGCAAGTAGCTCTGGGATCAGACGGTGTGGCGAAAACTGCTCGATGATCCAGTTTCGTGCACAAAGGTTCATTTGCACGCGACGATCGCAATCCATCGCCGACCAGTTGCCAATCGCGTCAGAAAATGCCTCAAGATTTCCAGGCTCAATCAACCAACCATTGTCTCCATTGCGGATGACTTTCATCAAGTCACCGACATTGAAAGCTGCCACCGGGATGCCTCGGCTTTGCGCTTCAAGTGCAACCATCGGCAACCCTTCATGACGGGACGGCATGATACATAAACCTGCACGCTGCCAATGCGGTTCCATATCCGAAACAGCACCGTGCAAAATCATGTTGTCTGGTTGATCGGAGGCGACCATATCGGCCATCGGACCATCACCAAACACCTCGAATTTCAGTTGAGGATGCCTGCATGCAAGCAAACGCAGTCGATCCACACCCTTTTCATGGCTAAGTCGCCCGACATAGAACACCGACTTGTTTTCGGCCGGGACAACTTTTGGCGGGATCCGAACAAAGTTTGGAATAACACGTGCGCGGTGACCGACACGTTTTGCAATTGGTTTGCTTACAGCAATGATTTCTCCGAGCGGAGCGGTTAGACGGTCAACAAATCCATATAGACGCATACGGCCGCGCCCCGGCTCACCAGCATGGAAGGTTGTTGCAACCGGGACCTTGTGCAAACGGCCATAAATACGAGACAAAATAGATGCCTTGTATCCATGGGCGTGAATGATGCCGGGCTTGTATTTGGCTATTGCCGCGCCAAGCGATCCTTCGAGATACAAAACCGGGATGTTATGCGCTCTTAAACGGGCGTCAATCGGATGAAGCTCGCCATAACGCTGCATAAAGACAACTTGAACCGGGTGTCCCTGCTCACGCAGAGCGAAGGCCAGTTCAAAAACGTGGGTTTCAATCCCACCAAGCCCACGAGAATCCAATACAAGCCAGATCATGATAGTGGCTCCCTGATATGAAACATATCGGGGTCTTAGCAATCAATGGGCCAAAACTCAGACTGAGAGACTTTCTCGTTGTGACTCGCATTTTGATAGAGTCACGACCTGATTTCGCAGTTTTCCGGGATTTTTCCTGTGGTCAGGAATTTGCTCCTTCCATTCCAGCACTCATTTGGTTTGGAGAAAACAATGGCGAAATATCTTGTTACCGGCGGCGCCGGGTTTATCGGTTCCCATCTTTGCGATGAATTGCTCAAGCGTGGTCATACTGTTCGGGTTCTCGATAACCTGTCGACAGGCAATCGCGACAATCTGCCAGATGACATCGACTTCATGCTTGGTGATGTTACTGATCATCAGACTGTCGTAGATGCGTCAGAAGGCATAGACGGTTGCTTCCACCTCGCAGCCATTGCATCGGTGGCCCAATCAACCGAAGACTGGACCGGCACCCATGAAGTCAATCTGACGGGAACGATCCGTGTGCTTGATGCGGCACGTGCCACCAAGTTTCCGGTCGTTTACGCAAGCTCGGCTGCTGTTTATGGCGATAACGCGTCGATGCCACTTTGCGAAACAGATCGCGCAAGTCCATTGACGCCCTATGGCGCTGACAAACTTGGCTGTGAACTACATGCACGCGTAGCCTCTGTGCTGCACAATGTGCCAACGGCGGGCATGCGCTTCTTCAATGTTTACGGACCGCGTCAGGACCCGCGCTCGCCCTATTCCGGGGTAATCTCGATCTTTACCGACCGTCTGTCGCGCTGCCAAACCATTCCAATCTTCGGCGATGGGCAACAATCGCGCGACTTCATTTTTGTCGGCGATGTCGTTCGTTTCCTGTGTGCAGCAATGGAGCGCGCAGATACGCGTGCGACGATTTATAATGTGTGTTCAGGTCAATCAACCAATCTGCGGCAACTGGCCCAAACCCTGGCAACAGTGTCGGGGATGTCACCCGAGATCGAATATCTTCCAACCCGCAAGGGCGATATCCGGGCATCTCTTGGCAACCCGGCGCGTGCCGCCAAAAGCCTTGGCATCAAGGCAGAAACATCTCTGGGCGAAGGCCTGTCAGCAACCGTTTCTCACCATCTTTCAAAGGCATTTGAAAAGTTGAATGCTGCAGAGTAGAGAGCTGTAGGTTACTGCACTTTTCCGTCATAAGTGAACCGGCTACGGAAAGTAGATTGATAGCAAAGCCTACTAACATCGAATGAAAGAAACTCTGTTCGAACGCACAGAGAAACTTCTCAAGACACTTACAGCGTTGGAGCAACTGCCACACCAAGTGACGACGGCTCCAACGCATCAGCACGCGAACTCAACTTAAATTAACAATTTTGAATAACCCAACCGGTCATTCAATTTCCCCATCAATCCTCCTGATGCTAACCAAATACTACTCTTGGCCTGAACATCATTGGCCAAGCGTGTATGGCGTTAGCTGCGGCGACCAGAAGATCGTCGAACGCAATTAGACAAAACAAATTGGCTCTGATGCTGTTGCCCTGATTTGGCCCGGCCCAAGGAGCATTCAATCGTTGCGTAACACTCGGGAGGAAAATGATGTTTCGCAAATTACTGATTGCCGGTGTGATGACATCGGCGCTGGCCGTCTCATTCAATCAGGCACAAGCTGCTGACTATACCCTGCGCTTCTCGCACCAGTGGCCGCCGGTTGCCGGCATGCAAAAAGAATTGTTCCAGGTTTGGGCAGATACCATTGCCAAGGAATCTGATGGTCGCATTGAAGTTGAGATGTATCCTTCTGCGACGCTTGCCGCCCCGCCTGCACAGTACGAAGCGGTTGAAGACGGTATTGCCGATGTTGCCGCCGCCATTCAGGGCTACACCGCCAATCGCTTCCCACTGACCCAAATTGTCGAGCTTCCTGGCCTGATCAACAATGCGGCACACGGCTCCTGCATCATCCAGAGCCTATATGACGAAGGCCTGATTTCAAGCGAGTATGAAGGCACACGCCCGCTGTTCCTATTCACCCATGGTCAGGGCCTGCTTCACACCGGCGACAAGCTGATTGCAACGCCGGCTGATCTTGCCGGCCTTCGCATTCGCCGCCCGACATCAGTTGTGGCCAACATCCTGGAAGCGGCCGGTGCACAACCACTCGGCATGCCTGCACCTGAATCCTATCAGGCGATGCAGCTTGACGTGATTGATGGTGTTGCCCTGCCTTGGGAAGGTGCTTTGGCATTCCGTCTGAATGAACTGGCAACAGCACACACAAGCGTTGGCGATCTTTATACGCTGTCGTTCCTTGTCACCATGAATGAGGACAGCTTTGAAGACCTTCCAGAGGACCTTCAAGAAGTCGTCAAAAACAATTCTGGGATGGCCTGGTCGGAAAAAGCAGGCCATCTGTTTGACGCCCTTGACGAAAAAGGTCTGATGCAGGCCAAGGAAGCCGGTCACACCTTCCTGACCGTCGATGGTGGTGTTGATAACCCGGCTTGGAAACCGGTACTTGATCAGGCAACGGAAACCTATTTGGCTGATCTTGAAAGCCGTGGCCTTCCGGCCCGTGAAGTTTATGCCCGTGCCAAAGAACTCTCTGCGACATGCAAGTAAGCCCAACGACAGAGCCTACCCGCAAGGCTTTCCTGTTACTTGACCTGACCGACCGCATCGCCAAGGCGATGCGGATCGGCAGCGGGGTTCTTCTGGTCTTTATCATGACAGTCACACTGGTTGATGTTGTTGCCCGCACAATATTTGCGGCCACCGGCGGTTCGGTCGATGTCACATTCACCGGTGCGGTTGAACTGGTCAGCTATGGCATGATGGCGATGGTTCTGCTTGCCTTCCCATACGGGGTGGATAAGGGACAGGTCATCGTCGATCTGTTTACCGATAATCTCAGCGCACAAACCAAAATGATCATGGAGGCCATATACATGGCGGGCTTTACCGCCCTGTCCTGCGGCATGACCATCCGCTTTTTCGAAGTAGCCGGACGCATGCGTCGCTCCGGTGAGTCGAGCCAGGATCTCTTGATCCCGCTTCACATTGTATACAGCTTTGCATCCTGCGCCTTGGCTTTTCTGGCCCTGCGCTGCGCATTGCTGACCATCGACTATCTGATCTCAGGAGCCAAAAGACCATGAGCGCGCCTCTGATTGGCTTGATATGCGTCGCAGTCATGCTGCTTCTGATCGCATTTCGCTGCCCGATTTCCCTTGCCATGTCAGGTGTCGGTTTCGTTGGCTTCGGACTGATCGTTGCTTTCAAACCGGCCTTCGCCCTACTTGAAAAAGGACCTTTTGAAACGCTTACGGCCTATGGCTTCAGCCCGGTACCAATGTTTATCCTGCTGGGTGTTTTTGCCTCCAAGGCCCGAATGTCGGCCGAGCTGTTTAACGGCGCCAAGACCTTCTTTGGTGGATGGCGTGGCGGCATGGGATTGGCGGCGGTTACATCATGCGGTGTGTTTTCCGCCATTTCCGGATCATCGCTTGCGACCGCTGCCAGCATGGCGCGTGTGGCTTTGCCCGAGATGAAGAAGAATGGCTATGTGCCATCCTTTGCGGCAGGCACACTTGCGGCCGGTGGCACGCTTGGGATCATGATCCCGCCGTCGATTGCGCTTTTGCTTTATGCGTTGATTACAGAGCATTCTGTCGGCCAGATGTTTATGGCCGGCATCATTCCGGGACTTCTTGGTCTGGTTCTGTATTGCGCAACGATTGCCGCAATCGTTTTCTTTCGCCCGAATGTCGCACAGCCTGGACAGCCAACAACGATTGTTGAAAAGATCATCGGCCTCAAAGGGTTGCTGCCATTTGCCGCGATCTTTGCCTTCATCATTGGCGGGATTTATGGCGGGTTCTTCACACCGACAGAGGCAGCAGCCGTCGGCGCCTTCTTTACCATGATCCTTGCCTTTCTGCGGGGCATGACAGGCACACAATTCGTTGAAGCCATTCAGGAAACCCTGACCCTTTCCATCATGATCTTCTTCATGCTGGTTGGCGCCGAGATCTTTGGTTACTTCCTGTCGGTATCGCGGATTTCCCATTCACTGGTAGAGCTGGTCGCGCAGCTGGATATGCCGCCCTTTGCGGTACTGTTTTGTGTGCTCGCACTTTACGTCGTTCTGGGCTGTGTCATGGACAGTATTGCGATGCTGCTTCTGACCGTGCCGGTTGTTTACCCGATTGTGATCGCAGCTGGCTTTGATCCAATCTGGTTTGGCATCCTGACGGTGATTACAGTTGAGCTCGGCTTGATCACCCCGCCGGTTGGCATGAATGCGTTTGTGATCAAGTCGGTCGCACCAGACATACCGATTGGTCAAATATTCAAAGGCGTGATGCCCTTTGTCCTGTCAGACATCATCCGTCTGGCCGTTTTGATCGCCTTCCCGTCCCTTGTTTACGTCCTGCTATAAAAGATAAGCCCATGAAGAAAGGAAACGGACATGTCTGAACCCTGTTTTGATGTTGCCCATCTCGGTCATGTCGAATTGTTCACCAACAAGTTTGAAGAAAGCCTCGATTTCTTCGTCAATATCTATGGCCTGACCGAAAGCGGTCGGGATGAGAATTCGGTCTATCTTCGTGCTTGGGACGATTATGAATTCCATAGTCTGAAGCTGACCAAGTCAGATACCACAGGCGTTGGTCATATTGGCTATCGTGCAAGCTCGCAGGCTGCTCTTGAACGTCGCGTCAAAGTCATCGAGGAGATGGGCTGCGGCCTTGGCTGGGTCGATGGTGACATGGGTCATGGACGCGCGTATCGCTTTACCGATCCCGACGGCCATGTGTTTGAGCTCTACTACGACACGGTCAAATACGAAGCACCTGCCGCCGAGAAGCCAGCGCTTAAAAATATCGCGCAACGCTATCACGGACGTGGTGTTGCCGTGCGCCGTCTGGACCACCTGAACCTTCTGGCCACAGACGTCGAAGCCATTCGTGATTTCATGCAGAAGGCATTGGGATCGCGCGTTACCGAGCAAATCATGCTCGATACCGGCAAACTTGCTGGCTGCTGGTTCACGGTCAACAACAAGACCTACGACATTGCCTATACCAAGGATGCTACCGGAACACCCGGACGCTTTCACCATGTGACCTATGCGCTTGATCAGCGTGAAGACGTTCTCCGTGCTGCTGATATCTTTCTTGAAAATGATGTTTTCATTGAAACCGGCCCGCACAAGCACGCAGTGCAGGGAACTTTCTTCTTGTATGTTTACGAACCAGCCGGAAACCGGGTTGAAGTTTGCAATGCAGGAGCGCGTCTGATCCTTCAGCCCGATTGGGAAACCGTGACCTGGACCGAAACTGATCGCAAAAAAGGTCAAGCCTGGGGACTTAAGACCATTGAGTCGTTCCACACGCACGGCACACCGCCCGTCGCAAATACCCATTAAGAACAGACAAACTAAAATGGCAGGGTTTCTACCCTGCCTTTTTTGCCATTTATGCCACCCTCAAAAATGACAGCTCCCCCAACATCAAACCTAAGTCTACCAATGGAAAGCCGCCAATCGACTGGCACCTTTGCAAAGAATCCTGTCACGAGCTGTCCCTGAGCCCAGTACTGCGACATAGCGTTACAAAATAAGGGTCCTTCTGACACACCCCTGCGACATTTGTGCGCTAACAAGGGCACACATGAGCAAAGGAAAGAGAGGAAAAGATCATGTTCGAGAGGATTACCCCCGTAATCACCGGTATAGCTTTACTGCTGACGCCAACTGCAGGCTTTGCACAGGAAAGCGAGGCCTCTCGAGCTGCCATCGAAGAGTCCAATCTGTCCATACCTCAAGCAGATATTCCGGCACATATCTTGGCAACGCTGACCGCTGAGACCGGCGGCGCGGAGCTAATCGAACGGGAGCACAATCCTGAGCAAGGTGTTTACCTGTTCCGCACCGCCGGAGAGGACAGTCAGCGATTGTTCCTGATCATCCGCGAGAATGGTGATGTTCGAACCCGGAGCCGCGAGGCGCTGGAAGACGCAGGACCGTTGCTGATTGATTTTATGCCCGAAGCAGCGCAGTCCACAATTAAAGACGCCGTCACCGAAACCTCAGGCCGCATTGTGGAGGCGACTGAGGACCTTCTTAACGGCCAAGTAAAGGGATACGAGGCCGAAGTCGCCTATGACGGAGAGCAGATCCGCTGGTTTGCCTTCGCCCCGGATGGCACGACGCTGGAAATTCGCAACGAAACGGCTTGGAACCCGGGCGATGAGTGAATTTGACGGGAACCTCTCATCGCCGATGCGTTGATGGATTAAGCTCCCCTCTTCACACTCAACTATCGGTCGCTACGAAAGCACGATCAACCGGTCAATTTAGTCGGCATTCATCGCCTTAAGGATCATATCGGCCCGTTCCCGATAACCGATATCTCCCGCATCAAGCTTGAGTTCGCCAATGGTGCGCTGCCAATCAACCGTTGCCTTTGCCATCCCGTTGTTCAGGCCAAGTTCCTCTACCGTCAGAGCAACTTCTTCCATCTCTGCTGCGCGCCTGATGCCATGGGTCATTGATCGCTCCAGCATGTAGGCCGCCTTGTCCATGAAATCAAAACCGGGATAGGTTTTATCGAGTGAGGTGAGCACCGTTTCATCCACCCCGGCTTTACGACCTGCCAAAACACACTCGGCGAATAAAGCTTCAAGCCCCTTCATCATCACAGAACGCACCATCTTGATCGCAGAACCGGCGCCGATGGTATCCCCTGCAATGGCGGGCTCCATACCCAATGCCTCAAGAACTTGCTTCGCATCGTTGGCGTGTGAACCGCTCAACAATATCGGGGTTTTATGTAGCTTGGGATAAACCGGTGCCATGACAGCCACATCGACATAACGACCACCCGCTGCGTCAATCAATTCCGCATTGCGGCGCTTTGTCCCCGGTGCGCAGGAATTACAATCAAAGAAAAAGGCACCTTGCTCAATCGACATTGCTGCATCTTTGGCAACGATTGCAGCCTGATCCGCCGTCACCAGTGAAAAAACAACCTCTGCACCCGTTAGCGCCACTTTTCCGCTCACGGCACCAGTGACACCTGCGGCAACGTAATCAGCATTCTTTGCATCGCGGATCGCGGTATCTGGATTGGTGGTCTTAATGTCAAAAGCCCGCATCACAGGCGCGATACCCTGTCCCCAACCTTTGACAAACGCCTGTGCGGCTTCACCAAATCCGAGGAACGCGATGGTGTTGATGTCGATCGTCATGTTCTTGAAGTTCCCGATTTCATTATTCTTGTGATTTACGCACTACAGAATCAGTACGCAGAAAAGACGTCTGTTCAGTGCTAACACCACACACACACAAGCGAAAATTGATTGCCCGAAATCTGCATTCAAAAAGCTGATAGATGCCCAACGCCTAATATGACTTTCACCACAAGGTACCAATATTTGCGCTGATAACCTGCAGCCGCTCGATCAGGTTTTGCTGTATCGATGTTGGCGACCAACCCTTGCGCATCGTAAGGCCGATCGGTCGCTCGGTATCAGGAAGATCAATCGGCAACATTTTAAGTTCGCCGTATTTTTCTTCCTGCTGAATCTGGTGACGCGAGATGATTGTTAGCTTGTCACTGGTCGAAAGCATGCGTCTGATCAGGATCAGCGAGCCCGTTTCAACAATGCTTTGTGGTCGCATTCCCCGGTCAATCGGGAACATGGTTTCGAAATAGTCTCTTGTTGGTGCGCCACGCAACGGCACAGCCCACCCATATGCTGCCAGATCAGCTGGTGTAATGTTCGTGGACTTGGTCAATGGATGATGCACGCGCCCGACAATCGCCAGAGGGTCATCAAACAGCTTTTGTTGGACAACGTCGTCGACCGGCACCGGATCACGCAGCGCACCGATCAGAATATCAATGTCACCATGACGCAAACCGAACAGAAGGTCCGAATAGGGACCATCAACAACCCGCAACCTGGTATCTGGAAACTCTTCCATCATTGCATTGATGGCATTTGGCAAAATCGCACTACGTGCCAAGGGCATACTACCAATAACGATACGCCCCCCACGACCACCTTTCCACGACGCGATCTCGTCTTCAGCCTGCCCTAATTCAACCAAGGCAAGTTTGGCAAACATCACAAATGTTTCCGCTTGCTTGGTTAGCAGAATACCTGTGCTGGCTTTCTCAAACAGAGGCACTGCACAGAGCTGTTCGAGTTCGCGCGCCGCCCTATGTAACGACGGTTGTGACACCCCAACATTGCGGGCTGCCAAACTGAAACTTCCAGCCTCGGAAATAGCGATCAGTGCGCGCAACTGTACCCCGGTTACCAGTTGGTAGAGCTTTACCTGATGGCCTCGATTGCGCCGACCTATTCGCATGATCTCTGCCGTGGCCTGAACAAGGTATTCCTGCAAACGTTCGACACGACGAACAAATATCTTTCCAGGCTCAGTGACAAATACGCCTTCGGGTCGGCGATCAAATAATTCGACCCCCAAAAGTCGTTCAACTTTTGCCACTGCCTGCGTCACCGCAGGCTGGGACATATAAACATCTTCCGCAGCAGCACTGATGCTTTGGCGTCGCGCTACGGCAAGGCAAGCGCGCAGGTGTTTAAGGTTCGGGTTTTGCAGGCTCATGAGACACTTTCAGCATGTGATCGTGAACACATTATAGAAAGAACTTATAGCAAATACCATTGGTTCTATTTCACCTCAGCACGACAGGCACCTAGCATGCAGTCACAAAATGAAACCAAGCTAGGGAGTCAGAAACGTGACCACCAAACCGACCGCACTGGTTATCAGTGCGCATTCAGCCGACTTTGTATGGCGCTGTGGCGGGGCAATCGCCCTGCATGCAAAAAAAGGATATGATGTCACTGTTGTTTGCCTTTCTTATGGCGAGCGCGGTGAATCTGCCAAGCTTTGGAAGCAAGAGGGCTGCACGATGGAGCGGGTGAAAACCGAACGTCGTAAAGAAGCTGAAAATGCTGCCAAAGCGCTTGGTGTTCATGACATCAAGTTCATGGATGTCGGCGACTATCCGCTGGAACTGTCGCGTGATGAGAAGTTTGAACTGGTCGATACCATTCGCGCGGTTCAACCGAAATTCATGCTCAGCCACAGCTTTGTCGATAATTACAATACCGACCATTCCTATGCGACCCGCGTTGCCATTGAATGTCGCATGATTGCCCAGGCATGGGGCCATAATCCAGGCGAAAAGGTTCTCGGCGCACCTCAGCTTTACCTGTTTGAACCCCATCAGACTGAACAGATGGAATGGAAGCCGGATCACTTCCTCGACATTACCGATGTCTGGGATCAGAAGTGGGCCGCCATCCAGTGCATGGAAGGACAGGAACACCTTTGGCATTACTACCAGAATGTTGCTGAAAATCGCGGCAATCATTTCCGCCGCAACTCTGGCGGTCAGTCTGGCGGTCGCAACGCGAAATACGCAGAAGGCTTCCAGTCGGTTTACCCACGTACAGTGGATGAACTGTAATGGGAGGCGTTGTAGTTCAAAACATCACCCGAACTGATCTTTCGATTGTGGATGGTCTCGGGAAATGCGGTGTCGCGACGGTACACGAAGCACAGGGTCGGACCGGCCTTCTGCAATCCCACATGCGTCCTATTTATCCGGGAGCCCGGATTGCCGGCAATGCTGTTACCGTCTCTATCGCGCCAGTTGACAACTGGATGATCCATGTCGCGGTCGAACAGTGCCGCGAGGGGGACATTCTTGTTG
Organism: Thalassospira sp.; assembly: GCA_965228275.1. GTDB lineage: Bacteria > Pseudomonadota > Alphaproteobacteria > Rhodospirillales > Thalassospiraceae > Thalassospira. Next base: position 1,105,184 of record OZ245802.1, read on the forward strand.
TTGCGCCGACCTCACCATGTGACGCCGGCTACTTTGGTGAACTTCTTGCCCGCTCGTTAATGTACCGCAAGGTACGTGGTTTAATTATCGAAGCAGGCGTGCGGGATGTTCTTGATCTTACCGAGATTAAGTTCCCGGTCTGGTCGAAGGCTGTATCGGCTCAGGGCACCGTGAAGGAAACTGTCGGCTCGGTAAATGTACCGGTCGTGATTGGCGGCGCACTGGTCAATCCGGGTGACGTCATTGTTGCTGATGATGATGGTGTCTGTGTTGTCGAAAACGCCAAGGCAGGCGATATCCTCGACAAGTCGATTGCGCGTGAAGAGAAAGAAGCCAAAACACGCGAACGCTTGATGAAGGGTGAGTTGGGCCTAGACATCTATGACATGCGTCCACGCCTGGCTGAGAAAGGCCTTAAATATGTCTAGGGCGTCTCAACACGTTGGCATTCGGTGCATGTGGATGCGCGGCGGCACGTCCAAGGGCGGTTATTTTCTGGCAGATGATCTGCCAGAAAATACAGCTGAGCGTGACGCTGTTTTGCTCCGTGTTATGGGATCACCCGATGCCAAACAAATTGACGGTATGGGCGGCGCAGACCCGCTGACGTCCAAAGTCGGAGTGGTCAAAAAATCCGAACGTCCCGGCATTGACGTAGATTACCTGTTCTTGCAGGTCTTTGTTGACCGCGCAGTTGTCACTGACAAGCAAAACTGCGGCAACATCCTTGCTGGCGTAGGGCCGTTTGCCATTGAACGCGGCCTTGTCGCGGCGACCAACGGTCAGACCAAAGTCACCATCTATATGGAAAACACGGGTCAAACCGCGACGGCCACCATCGAAACACCAAACGGAATGCCAGTTTACAACGGCGATGCCCGTATTGACGGGGTACCCGGCACCTCAGCTCCGATACCGCTTCTGTTTAGTGATACGGCTGGAACAACCTGCGGCGCGTTATTACCGACGGGCAACAATGTCGATCAGATTGATGGTGTGCACGTCACCATGATCGATAACGGTATGCCGGTTGTGGTCCTGAAAGCAGCAGACATGGGGATTACAGGACAGGAAAGCCGTGAAGAACTGGAAGCCAACGAGGCATTACGCAGCAGGCTTGAAAGTATCCGCTTGAAATGCGGGCCGCTGATGAACCTTGGCGATGTCAGTGATGCTTCAGTTCCCAAAATGACAATGGTTTCACCGGCACAGAATGGCGGTGCCGTCTCAACCCGAACCTTCATCCCGCATCGATGCCATGCATCAATTGGTGTCTTGGGTGCAGTCAGCGTCGCGACCGCATGCCTTTTGCCAGGTTCACCCGCAGCCGAAGTTGCCTGCGACAATGTCACGGAACTTTCAACCCTATCGGTCGAGCACCCGTCTGGCGAAATGAGCGTGATTGTTGAAAAGACAACTAACGGCTCAGTCGACAAGACAGGCCTGCTGCGCACCGCACGAAAGCTATTTGATGGCACCGTCTTTGTCGACTGACCATCTGCTGCGCAAAACCGCGCAAAATAACAAACAATAATAACAATAATAATCAAGGAAGTAGGAGGAAGACCATGACGCGGAAACCGCGTATGGCGCAACATAACAAGGCACCGGCTTTTGGTGTATGTCTGGCGCGAAATCTACGCTGCACAAGCTCGATCATTTTGCAGCCCGGACATCAGCCTCAAAATATGGGGGCCTTGGTATGATCAGCTCATCGAACTTGCGTAATCATCTGATTACCATTCTGGCTTCCAGCATGGTTGTTGCCTGCATTCTTTGGAATGTCGAAGCTCCCACCCGCTTGGGGTTCGCTTTGCTACCGCAACAATACATGGCCTTTCAGCTCGGTTTGGCGTTGACCATCGCTTACCTGAAATTCAATTTCCGTGGCGAGGAAAAATCAACCATCGGCTGGTTCCATGGTGCAATCGCCGCTTCCGTCTTTGCGGTCTTGATGTATGCAGCAATTGATTTCGTTTGGTTGCTCAAGGAACAGCCGTATCGCCCTTGGCAGATCACTCTGATCGGTGCGGTTGTAACCCTAGCCGTTGTTGAGGGAATTCGCAGACGTACTGGCTGGATGCTTTTCTCAATTGTGCTGGTCTTCATGGTCTACTCGCAGTTTGCCGACAAAGTTCCAGGCCAACTGATCGGCAAAGCACTGAGCGTAGAGCGCATGGTTCAGTATATCGGCTTTGATCCAAACGCCGTGTTTTCGACCCCGCTTGCGGTCGGCACAATCATCGTCATGTTGTTCGTTTTCTTCGGAAAACTGCTCTTTGCAGCAGGTGGTGGTAACTTCTTTACCGACTTGGCGATGGCCGCGACAGGTCGTTCCCGTGGTGGTAGCGCCAAGATCTCGGTCGTAGGTTCGGCGCTATTTGGATCAATCTCGGGCAGTGCCGTATCAAACGTAGTAACGACTGGGGTTGTAACCATTCCCTTGATGCAGCGCGGGGGCTACACCAAACGCGACGCCGGTGCAATTGAGGCTGTTGCATCGACCGGGGGACAATTAACGCCACCAATTATGGGTGCGGCCGCGTTCCTGATGGCCGAGTTCCTTGATATCTCATACTTCACTGTTGCTGGCGCAGCTCTTATTCCAGCGATCTTGTACTATCTCAGCGTATTTACGCAGGTCGACCTGATTGCTGGTCGCGACAATATCCAACCTGCAGATGCAGAAACGTTGACTGTTCGTCAGGTCCTGAAAGAAGGCTGGCACTTCATCATACCATTCGCAGTCCTACTCGCTGCTTTGTTCTGGTGGCGGATGGATCCTGAAGACTCAGCACTTCTGGCTGCGGTCGCCATCGTGATTGTCGGCTTTGTTCGCGGGTATCGCGGTTATCGCCTGACACCGAAGATGCTGGGACGGACATTCATCGAAACCGGCACGGGCATGGTGGACCTGATCCTTGTTGTGGCTGCAGCCGGCTTTGTCATCGGCATTCTCAACATCACGGGCCTTGGCTTTGCATTGACACTTGTGCTGGTTGATGCGGTTGGATCGAACGTCTTCATGCTGCTTGCGATCTCGGCAGTTATTTGCGTGATCCTTGGCATGGGAATGCCAACATCAGGCGTCTATGTCCTGCTTGCAGCACTTGTTGCTCCGTCCCTTGTCGAAGCAGGCGTTGAGCCGATCGCAGCACATTTGTTCATCCTGTATTTCGGGATGATGTCCATGATCACCCCACCCGTAGCACTCGCCGCCTTTGCCGCGGCGACAATCACCGAAGACGATCCTTTGAAAACCGGTATCGCCTCGATGCGACTTGGGTGGGCTGCATTTATCTTGCCATTCATCTTTGTCGAGACGCCTGAAATCCTGATGCAAGGCGACTGGATCCAAATCGCATTGAACATAGGACTGGCTGTAATCGGTGTCATTGCCGTCACCGCAGGTATCGTTGGCTACTGGTCACGCGGCCTTGGCCCTGTCCTTCGCCTTGCCTTTACGCTGCTTGGCTTTGCAGCTTTGCCGTTGGGCTTCCTACCCAGCGCTTTCAGCCTAGAACTTCATCTTGTTGCAGCCGTTTCAGCCATTGTGCTGGCCGTTGGGCTGCGCATTCAGGGAACACAAAAGAACGAATTAAAACCAGGAGGAAACTCGAAATGAACCAGCTTACTCAAGCACTAACCGGCGGCCTGTTTGGTCTTGCAATTTGCGCATCAGCAGCGTCCGCACAGGTCGTCACTGTCGCGACAGGCGCACAGGGATCGCTTGCTTATAACTCAGGTCAGGCTGTTGCGAAGGTCGCAAACGATGCAGGCATCACGGCGCGCACCCAGCCGCTCGTTGGCTATCTGCCGCTGATCAATTCCGGCGAAGTTGATTTCGGTTTTTCGAATGGTGTTGAAGCTGAATATGCCTATTCAGGAACCGGGAACTACGACCGTGCACACGGCAACATGCGCCTAGTTGGAACCATGTTCCCGCTAACTACCGGCCTTATGGCGCCCTGCGATCTTGGCCTGAAGTCCGTTGATGACCTCAAAGCCAAGGCATCCGAGCTGCGCATTGCGTCTGAATACACATCGTCAACCATCATCCCCTATTACATCATGGGCGGGTTGGCCAATGCCGGTCTGAAATACGAAGATTTCCAGATGGTTCCGGTCGCAAACTTTGTTGCTGGCATCAATGCACTTGGCGATGGACTGGTTGACCTTGCACTTGTCAGCCTGAATGCCGGCGCTGGTCAGCAAGCCAGTGTCAAACTGCAAGATCGTGGCGGCCTTTGCTATGTTTCGCTCGATGACTCCATCATTGGCACATCCCTGTTTAAAGGCTTCCTGCCTGCTGGTGACATCGTTTCACTTAAACAAAACGACAAGATCAATGGCCTGCAGGATTACGACGTCAACCTGATGCAGATCCCTTGGGTTCTGATGACCAATGCAGATGTCAGTGATGACCTTGTCTACGATCTGACAAAGGCAATTGCCGAAGGTCGCGATGCCCTTAAGGCCACTTTTGGTGCCTTTGCGCGCGCAAATCCGGAGAAAATGGCACCGAAAAACGTCATGCCTTACCACCCGGGCGCACTGAAATACTTCGAAGAAGCTGGCATTCCCGTCGGTCAATAATTGAAACAGCTTTGGCGCAGCATCGCCATGATTGGCAGATGCTGCGTCATTTTGCGATTGAGACAACAGGAACAAGTAACATGATGAAGACCATTACCGCCTCAGATGGCCACAGCTTGAATTGCTGGTTTGAACCGGCTGTTGGCAAACGTCGCGGCGGGATTGTTATCCTTCAGGAAATCTTTGGCGTGACCGATCAGCTTAAAAGTGTTGCTGCGAAATACGCAGCCCTTGGCTATGAAGTTGCGATCCCCGCTTTGTTTGACCGTCAAGAGCGCGATGCCGTGATCCCGTTTGATCAGGGACCGCGCGGCCGCGACATGATGCTGGCCTCCGACCTTGATCAGACAACTGCTGATATTGATGCAGCAGTTCAGGCTCTGAAGGCAAATGGCGGCAACGTTGGTGTGATCGGTTTTTGCTGGGGTGGTGGTTTGGCGCTACGTGCGGCACAGGATCTGGATATCACAGCCGGCGTTGCCTTTTATGGCACGCGCTTGCCGCAATATCTTGACCGCCCGCTTAAGGCTGCGTTCCTTGGGCATTTCGGCACCAAAGACGATCATGCCCCGGCTGAAATGCTTGATGAAGCAAAGGCTTATCTGCCGGAAATGGAAGTGCACATGTATGAAGCTGGTCACGCCTTTGCCAATGATGCTCGTCCGTCATACGTATCGGATGCCGCCGACACAGCACATGCAAGGACGACCGAATTTCTGGCCAAGCATGTCGGCTAACCCTTCAGCTTTCTAAGCTCTGAATAACAATCGCGCCACCCATTGGCCTGCCTGATATCAAGAGGTGCACTATGCCCCCATCACCCGGCTATTTGCCGTTTCATCCCAACCCGTCAAAACCTGAATTCAAACTTCCCAAAGGGACCTGGGATGCCCATTGCCACGTTTTTGGTCCGGAAGAGGAATTTCCTTTCGCACCGGAACGTAAATACACCCCGGTCGATGCCGGTAAAGACAAGCTTTTTGAACTTCACGATTACCTCGGTATTGAGCGGTCCGTTATCGTTCAGGCAACCTGCCACGGTGCAGACAACCGCGCGTTGATTGATGCACTCAATGCCTCCGATGGCAGATATCGCGGGATCGCCACCGTCCGTCCGGATGTCACAACGGAACAACTTGATAAGCTGCATGAAGCCGGCGTGCGCGGCGTTCGGTTCAACTTCGTCAAACGGCTGGTCGATGACACACCAAGGGAACATTTCCTAATGATCGTCGAGAAGATCAAACCTTATGGTTGGCACATTATCGTGTATTTCGAAGCTGCCGACCTTCCGGGGCTGGAACAGTTTCTGATTGATATGCCGCTTACCGTCGTGATCGACCACCTTGGTCGTCCAGATGTCACCAAAGGTGTCGATCATCCTGACTTCCAGCGCTTCCGCAAGCTCGTCAAAGAGAACGACCATATTTGGGTCAAGGTCACCTGTCCGGAACGCCTGACCGTTGCGGGACCTCCCTATGACGACGTTGTCGAATTCGGCAAAGCAATTGTTGAAGACATTCCTGACCGTGTCATTTGGGGAACAGATTGGCCTCACCCGAACATGAAAAGCCATGTGCCTGATGACGGCAAACTGGTTGATCATATCCAGCGCATAGCCGCGACCAAAGAACAGCAGCAGGCGCTGCTGATTGACAATCCGACCAGACTGTACGACCCGGCGGTTTAATATCCTGATCGGAAAGCCTTGATCGACGGTGAAACAAATTCCTGAACATTGGTTTTGTTTGCCCGAAACCGGTTGCCTTCACCGTCAGTCATCCTCCCCGTCCAAATGAACGAAGCAGTGTGTATCCCCTCCCCGAATTCTGACTATTCGGACGGCAAGCAACTCTGGCTGATTTGAAGCAGGAGTTTGTGAAGCGATGGAGCAGTGACTACGCTCTGTAATCACTTGTCACGTGCCACAAAAGCTGACATTCGGCACACAGCAAAATCAAACACTTAGAATTTCTGATTGCCACATAAGTTGACACGGATTGACACATAAGCTGACAATTTTCTTTTGTCGTATTTTGGGATGAAAAAAACCAGCGCACTCAGTACGCTGGTCAAGTTCGCACGTAGGGTTAGCAACGTGCGCTCTGGCGTGCTCGGCCAGTCAGGAAACAGGCGAAGGTGTTTAAACTGGAACGTCAGTCCTGCTTCAATGCATGAGCAAATTCGACTGATCTTTGACGCAGACTGTCAGTCGTCTTTCCTAACGCATGAATTTCGTTCTGCAGATTTGTACCAATTATCTTTGTCTGATCAGCCACTTCCTGCGCGGCATGGCTGTTATCGTATGCGGTTGCTGTTTCGGTGGCCGCCGTCGACGAACTTCTGGCAATTTCGCTGGTTGCAGCGTTCTGCTGCTGAATAGCGGCACTTACATTGGCAGTGATTTCTTCCAGTCGCGTGATTGCGTCACCAATTGCGCCGCTACTTGATACGGCACGCTCGGTCTCGCTTTGGATGACCCGAATGCGGTTTTCGATTTCTTCAGTCACCTTGGCGGATTGCTGCGCCAGGCTTTTGACCTCATTTGCAACAACAACAAAGCCCTTACCTGCTTCACCCGCACGGGCTGCCTCAATCGTCGCGTTGAGTGCGAGCAGATTTGTTTGCTCTGCAATGTCAGCAATAAGGACAACCGCCCCTGCAATACTGTCACTTGCCCTTACCAGCGCTTCGATTGCAGTGCGCACATCGGCACCTGATTGGCCAACATCACTTGAAACTGAAACGCAATCCTCAATCCGTGCGGAGATCTCCTTGATCGTATTTGACATTTCCTCGGTTGCGGAGGCAACCGCCTGAACACTTTGGGTCGCGCGTTCTGTCGCTTCGCGCGACTGCAGTGAAACATCCGATGATTTGTCTGATGCCATAAGCATCTCGCCAACAGCCCCATCCACACGGCTTAACGTTTCCTGTGCGTCGGACAACGCGGCAATCACGGTTGCTTCAAATTGCGCGACAATCTCTTCTCGTTGTTGCCTTTTCTCACGCGCGGTTTCTTCTTCACGCCCGCGAACGGCTTCTTCCAGTTGCTCTTTTTCTTTGGACGCATCGCGCAGAGCGACGACGTGCTGACCAATCAAACCCAATTCATCTCTTCGGGTTTGAACATCAACCGATGCGTCGAAGTCACCTGTGACAATACGTTTCAAATCACCGCCCAAAGCCAATAACGGCCTGACGACATCCCGGTGCAGCAAAAACGCCAAGAGCGACGCCAGTACAAAACCAAACACCAACCCCGTCAAAATACCGTTCCCGGCAAAGGTCGCCGCGCTGTGAGCGGAACGCACCACATCATCGCGATACCGGGTCAAACGTGTCCCACTTTGCTCTGCAAGCAGGTCGACATTTTCCTCTTCCACAAGCAACTGGTTGAAACTTTGATAGAGCTCAGCAATCCCGCGTCCCAGATCATCAACCGCAGTCTGCTTGATATCCAGCCTCCCCAAAACACTTGTGATCGCGTCTTCCGCAGCTTGGGAAAGCTCAAAGTTGCTTCGCAACTCGTCGGCATCGGTCGAAGTCATCATTTCCTGAATAAACGAACGGAGCTTCAACATTTCGCGCAGGACTTCTTGTGCGGTCCGCATAACAGCCTGACTGTCACGCATCTCCGATGCTGTATCAGCACTGATACGAGTTGCCTTTGTAAACTCGGTTGAGAGCTCCTCTCTCAACGTCCCGACCTGAAGTGCCATATCCCGCAAGGCGATCTCTGCTTCGGCGGCAGCAATTGCATCGCTGTTTTTGAAAAACTTCTCAAACGCGCCATCGAAATCACCCAGCAACCGGGCAACATCGGCAAAGCTGCCTGTCGAGGCATCCAACCCCGCCACTTCGGAACGTTCCCGAACAAGAGAACTCAAGGCTGCACTTTGATCTTGAACACTTTCGGCAAGATCAGTTTGCCACGTATAGCTGAACTTCAGATTTGTCGTCGCAAGACGATTGACAGCTTTGGCAATCTCATTGACCTGCGATAGCGCAGAAAATGCTGCGCCACGTTGGGCCTCCGCATGCTGAGCCAACTGTGATTTCTCTTCAAACTCTGCGCGTGCGCGTGCTGATTGATCAGAAACATTGGCAAGCAACGCCTCAATGCCTGTGACAACGGATTTCTCCAAGGTCCGGTTTTGTTCAAACCTTTGGTGGAAAGTGTCGATCGCGGCAACAAAGCTTCCAAGTTCGCTTACTATCTCGTCACCAGCCGCGATATCTGCTGCACTTTGCACCGCATGTTGAGCCGCCTCAGAAGCCTCAAGAGAAAGCTGCTCATCACCAGTCAACCGATACCCACTCAGGGCAAGCTGGGCATCCTTGACTTTAAGAACCAACGCAGCCGAGGCATTTGCACTTTCATAGCGCGCGCCCGAATAACTGTTACCCCAGTAACCAAGGCCACCGACCGCAGCGATAACCATCACCAACAGCAAGTTACTCGCTATGAATTTCGACGATAATTTGAGATCAAAACCGCGCATTCCCGCCCCCAGAGTATGTTGATTGTTCTTTGTTTTGCTTAGTTCTGCCGCACCCCGAGCCAGACTTCTTTACGCGCAATCATCGGCTGCGCATCGGCGTCAAACTGCTTGAAATGCGACGCAGCAAGATGCGCATCGAAAGCAGCGCGATCGTCATAGATTTCGTACAAGAAGAAAACCGATGGATCTGATCCGTCCTGCACGACATCAAACTGATGGCAGGCTTCTTCAAGGCGCAGACTGTTGGCCGCCTGCGCAAGCACGAGCTCATTGAATTTCGCGATGGAATGCGACCAGATGTCGAAACGAACGATGACAGCAAACATCATTTGCCTCCGAATTTTTGATTGAGATAGGCGACCTGTTCGCCATTGAGCGGACGCATCTTTTGACCTTGAAGCAGAAGAAACAGTTTTGCCGTTTCCTCAAGCTCCTCGGTCGCATAGATCGCACTTTCAAGACTGTCACCAGCCACCACCGGTCCGTGATTTGCCAATAAAACGGCGTGATGATCCCCGGACAGCTCGCGAACGGCACGGGCAAGATTGACATCCCCCGGCGGGTAATAGGGCACAAGCGGAAGAGTGCCAACCCGCATGACGAAATAAGGCGTCAATGGTGGCAAGACATCATGCGTACAGCCGCACTCCATACAGCTGACCGCTGCAGAGTAAGACGAATGCAGATGCACGACAGCGCGCGCCGTTTTCTGCCCGTCATACATGCATTGATGCAGAAAGGCTTCCTTGGTTGGCTTGTCGCCCGACAGCAAATTTCCCTTCTGATCAAGACGTGACAATCGTGCCGGATCAAGGTTTCCCATGGAGGACCCCGTCGGGGTCATCAGCCAACCATCGTCAAGGCGTACACTGATGTTACCCGATGCCCCGAATGTAAGACCCCGGTCAAACAGGGATCTGGAAAGTCGACAGATCTGTTCGCGAAGCTTGTTTTCAGATGTCATGATGACATTCCCCAAGCCTTGGCGAAGAAATCGGCATCCCCAAAGTTCCCGGATTTCAGGGCGAGTGACACGGTCTCGTCACCACCAATTGATCGGGTCCAAGGAACGCCTGGTGCAATCTCGGGTCCAATTTCAAGCATCGGCACACCAAGCGCCTCGACGACAGCGCCAGATGTTTCCCCACCCGCGACAATGAAGCGGCGAACACCGAGACCAAACAGGTGGCGCGCCAGCGTCTTTTGCGCTTCTTCAACAATTTCACCCGCGCGATCACGCCCATACTCAATCTGGAACTCGCGAACTTCGTCAGGTGATGCTGTTGAATAAACAAGCGGAGGCAGTTGGCTCTGCCCTAACGTCTCGAACAACCAGTCGCATGCCCGCTGTACTTCCGCACTCCCCTTGGCAAGCTTGAAAGGGTCAAGCTGCAATGCAGGAAAACCGGTTTCAATAGCAGTCCGGATTTGTCCACGGGTCGCAGCAGAGCAACTGCCCGCAAGGATCGCACCTGGTCCTGCCGGATAGTCAAAACCAGCCACCGGATCATAGGCCCGTAGCTTACCTGCCCTTCGGAAATTATCCGGTAGACCGATTGCCACACCCGATCCGCCCGAGATCAATTTGTGCCCGGAAACCGCTTGGCCAATTGCACGCAAATCATCATCAACAATTGCATCGACAATCAGAAGGCTGTTGCCATTTTTCCGCGCATCATCAATCGCCTGGGCAATTGCCGAGTGACCGGTGCGGACTATTTCCCAAGGGATGAGCCCGACGCTGCCCAATGATTGTCTTTGCAGTACACGCACAAGGTCAGGGTCACGCATTGGCGTCAATGGATGATCGCGCAGCGAGGATTCAGAAAGAAGTTGACCGTTAACGAACAAATGACCTTGGAACAATGAACGCCCTGCCTCCGGGAATGCCGGACAGGCAATTGTCACATCACATTTGAGCTTTTCCTGAAGTGCCTCCATGACAGGGCCGATATTGCCCTGATCTGTAGAATCAAATGTCGAGCAGTATTTAAAGAAGACTTGCTCAACCCCTACAGACATCAGGAAATCAAGAGCATGCAGTGATTGTTCGACTGCCAAGCTTGCGGGGATTGTCCGCGACTTCAGAGCAACGACAACAGCATCCGCACCATCAAGATCAACGTGCCCCTCGGGCACGCCAGATACTTGAACTGTTTTCATGCCATTCCGCACAAGGTTAAGCGCAAGATCGGTCGCACCGGTAAGATCATCCGCGATACATCCAAGGAGGGTCATTTGCGTTCTCCTGCTTCGATGTTGGCCGTTTCACGGCGCGCCAATTTGGCCCAAACTTTGCCTTTGGCGCGTTGCCAGGCTGGAAGTTGTGACAGGATGGTAAGCGCGATCGCGATGATCAGGATGACGGCGACAGGACGTTCAAAGAAGCCCGCAACACTACCCTCAGACACCATCAGCGCCCGGCGCAGGTTTTCATCTGCCATCGGACCAAGGATCACACCAATGACAAGTGGCGAAATCGGATAGTCCATTTCACCGAGCAAATAGGCGATAATCCCGACCGGCACCATGAGATAGAGATTAAAAATGCTTAGTCCCAAGGCGTAGGAACCAATAACCGACATCACGGCAACAATTGGCAAGAAGATGGATGCTGGCACGCGCAGAACCTTGACCACATGTTTGGCCAGGAACATTCCGTTGATCCACATCGCCAGTGACGCCAACACCATGATCGCCGTCAGCTGGATCAGGAAGTTCGGGTTCGAGATCGAAATCATCGGCCCCGGGGTCAGCCCATGCAACATCAAGGCACCCAGCAGCATGACAGCAGGTGGGCTGCCCGGAATTCCAAGTGTCACTAGCGGGATCAACGCGCCCCCAATGCAGGCATTATTGGCCGTTTCTGACGCAATGATCCCTGCAGGCTCACCCTTGCCAAAGTTTTCCGGATGCGGATGCGAATTCTTGGCCGTCCCGTAGGAAACCCAACCTGCAATATCTTCACCAACACCGGGCACAGCCCCGATACCAATCCCGATCAGTGACGAACGCACAATATTCTTGAAGTTGCGCAAAATGGCACCGAACTCCGGAAGCATCCGCTTGATTGCTTGCGGCTGTCCCAGTGTCATTCGATCACGCAACGTCTTGATGATTTGCGGCAAGGCGAATGCGCCAATCAGGACCGGTACCACTTCTATCCCGCCATCAAGCTGTGACTGATCAAAGGTAAATCGGGGGAAGAACTGCAGCCTGTCACGACCGATACACGCCAATGCAAGCCCGAGAAGACCGGCAATCCATCCCTTGTACACAAGGTCATTACTGGTCAGTGTTCCACTGATAATGATGCCAAAGAAGGCCAGCAGGAAAAACTCGTAAGACGTGAACTGCAATGCTGCGTCAGAGATCAATGGCGCAAAAGCGACCAGCGCAATCATGCCAATGATGGTGCCGATGAATGAAGCCGTTGTCGTAAGACCAAGTGCACGACCACCTTCGCCACGGCGTGCCATCGGATAGCCGTCCATGGCGGTTGCTGCGGATGCAGCGGTTCCCGGGATATTGATCAGAATGGACGGGTATGACCCGCCATATACAGCCCCGACATACATAGAAATCAAGGAAATCAGGGCTGTTTCAAGGTTCATTGAATAGGTCAAAGTCGTAAGAAGCGCGACGCCCAATGTCGCAGTCAGCCCCGGCAGCGCACCGAAAACGATCCCAAGGAAGCTGGAACCCATCAAAAGCGCAACAGTAACCGGGTCGCTCACCAAATCCAGGATCGTCTGAGCGAACACGACCAAATCACTTAGGAAATTCATCGTTTGCCCCTCATCCCAACTGTCCAATTGCACGCGCCAGATCAGCCATGGCATTGATCACCGCACCTTCAACCGGCAGCGGGACCAGCAGTCCGAACTTGAAGCTCGGCACCAACACAAGTGGCGTCAAAACTGCGGAAATTGCTGAAATACGCCATTTTTTGAATGCGATGGCATCCCGACTGTTCTGAATGGCGATGATCAGGTTCTGAGAAATCGCAATGACCAGCACCGCCCCATCAAGGAACAGTCCACCCAAATCACGACCGATCAGGAACACAGCCACAGAGGTCACAAGAAACGGCAAGAACAACGGTCGCAGTACACGGGGATCGTCGATATAGAACGGCGTAATAAGCACTGTTAGGAACGCAAAGGATGCGACCCAGAAATCAACATTGGGAACCAATGCGTAAACATAGGCGGAGATTATGCCAATCAGGACCAGAAGCCGATGCAGGTTTTCACTTGCCAGAAAGCGCCCGAAATGCGGCAAGTCACGAACAGCTTGCGCCATGCCACCATCTTTGATGGCCCGCGCCATTAAGATTAACGCCATTAAAATGAGCAAAATAGAGACGAGTAAGGGAAACAGTGCAGGCGACACATACCAAACATTGGAGACCCCACCGTAACTGTCAGCCATCGGAAATGTCAGCGTTTCAGCCAACATCGCAACGGACAGTATTAAAAGCAGGATACTGGTAATGAAGTCTGCCCGCCGCTTCTTGATCAGTTGCGGATCAGTCATGTTCGTTCCTTGGTGCACAGGACACCCATATTCAATTATCACAGCCAGGAAAATGGGAGAGGTGACACCCCCCAGATAGGTCACCTCTCCGTATGATCAGCACAATTTCATCTCTTGTGCCGAACCTCGTGCATCAGATCACGGCTTGGAAATACCAAGCGTTGCCGGATCAATTTTGGCGGCACCCAGATCATGCAGCGCCCATGAGAATACGGACTCAAGCTTCAGATATTCTTTCTGCGCTTCTTCACCGGTTTTGCCCGACAGAACATAGAAATTGTCAGCGGCCCATTTCTTGACTGCGTCGGTTTCCATAGCTTTTGAAAATGCGTCACCAAGCGTCGCTTTTACATCGTCCGGAGCATCCTGACGGATGGCGATACCCAGGGTCTGCTGAATCGGGAGGTATTCAGAAAGCCCCGGGTAATCGCCAAAACCAGACGCAATTTCGCCAACACCATCAACGGTTACACCGTCTTCAACGAGCATGGCGAGCGGGCGAATTTTTCCGGCACGAAGGAGCTGAAGCTGCTCAGCAAGCGATGTGATAACTGCTGTCACCTCGCCGGTCATCGCAGCATTCTGTGCTGGTGCTGAGCCCGGATAAGGAATGAAGTTGAAGCTGGCACCCGTTCCTTTTTCAAGTGCGAGCAAGTTGATGTGATGGATGCCACCAGCACCACCTGCCGATGCCTTAATCGAACCGGGATTGGCTTTTGCCGCCTCAATCAGATCAGTGAGCGTCTTATATGGCGAGTCTGCCGTAACCGAGATCAGATCAGGCGACCCGCCGATCAGGAACGGATACCATTCCTTAAAGGTCTGATCCCAGCCCCCCATGACTGCCGAAGTCGTATTCGAGTCAGCAACGCCAACAAGCGTGTAACCATCGGCAGGTTGCGAATGCGCATAGCTCATGCCGATTGATCCGGCAACGCCGCCCGGCTTGTTCACAACATTGATACGTACCGGCAGGAATTTTGCCATTTCTGCCGCGACGACACGGTTTGACACATCGGTGCCGCCACCGGCGGACCACGTCACGACGTCGGTGATATCACGGGACGGATAATCGGCAGCCTGAGCCTGAGCAACTGCGCCGGTCATCAGCGCAGCAACGCATAGAGTTGCAAAAGTCTTCATGTGATTCCTCCACTGAGTTCTTTGTTCTTAAAGCAGTGCGCATCGAGCGGTTTGTTGGTGTCGAATTCTCTTGATTCGCTCAATGCATGTGTTAACGTATACATTAATAAATACGACGTCAATGGTTTATGATCAAAGCCATCAGACGTTGAATTTTCAGAGAGGAAACAATGATTTCACTGGATAAGATCGATTTCGTCGGCAAAGAGCTGAACCGTCCGGAATGCGTTTTAACGCACAAAAGCGGCATGCTTTTCGCCGCAGACTGGACCGCAAACGGCGGAGTCTCGATCATCAAAGCGGATGAAACAGTCCAACACGTACTGTCATCCGATACCTCATTTGAAGTTCGCCCGAACGGCATTGCCATCGAGAAAGATGGTACATTCCTGTTGGCGCATCTTGGCCCGGATACAGGTGGTGTGTTTCGCTTACACCCCAATGGGTCGCTGGAAGATGTGATTACCGAGCTTGATGGCCAGACATTACCGCCGTCTAATTATATTCACATTGATACGCAGGACCGGCTCTGGATTACCGTCAGCACGCGCCATGTTCCGCGTGCGGCTGCTTATCGTGGTGATATCGCCGACGGGTTTGTTATTTTGATCGATGACCGCGGTGCGCGAATTGTTGCAGACGATCTCGGCTACACCAATGAGTGTCTTGTGCACCCGGATGGCAAACGCCTTTTCGTCAACGAGACCTTTGCGCGCAAGCTGACATCATTTGATATCGACGCCACAGGTAATCTTTCGAACAAAAAGACTGTCTGTGAGTTCGGTGCAGGTACGTTCCCGGATGGCATGACATTTGACACAGAAGGCGGCATCTGGATCACCAGCATCGTCAGCAACCGCGTCATCCGTGTGACCGAAGACGGTAAACAGGAAATCGTCATCGAAGATGTCGATCCCGAACATCTTGCAAAAGTAGAAGACGCATTTAGTCGTGCTGAGATGGGCCGTCCACATCTTGACCGCGCGCACAGCAAAAAGCTTAAGAATATTTCCAGCCTCGCCTTTGGCGGTGCAGATCTCAAGACAGCATATCTCGGCTGCTTGCTTGGCGATCAGATCGGGCATTTCCAAAGCCCGTTTAGCGGTGTGAAGCCCAATCATTGGGATGCTCCGCTGACCAAGCTTCAGCCGTTTCTATCTCCCCATACCCCCCAATAACATAAAAAGACATTCGAGGTTTTCATGACCAGTTCAAACAGCTTCAACATCGCTGTTTTTCCCGGCGACGGTATCGGCGAGGAAATCACAACCCCTTGCGTAGAGATTCTTCAGGAAGCCATTTCAAAGGTTGGTGGTTTTTCTGCCAATTTTGACTGGCTGCCTGCCGGCGCAGGCCATTACCGCGATACAGGTCAGTCACTTCCCAAAGAGTCGATGACCAAGGCCGCAAAGTCTGACGCCATCCTTCTTGCCGCGATGGGACTTCCAGATATTCGCTATCCCGATGGCACCGAGATTTCTCCGCAGATTGATCTGCGATTTGAGTTTGGCCTTTATGCTGGCGTTCGCCCGGTTCGCTCCATTCCGGGTCTTGCTCCGGTCCTGAACAATCCTCAGGCGCATGCTTTGGATTTCGTCATCATTCGTGAATCAACCGAAGGCCTCTTTGCTTCTCATGGCAAAGGCACCGTTACGAATGACGAAGAAGCGCGTGATACCCTTCTGATCACGCGCAATGTGAGTGAGCGGCTTTTTGATTTCTCGCTCAATCTTGGCCGCAAACGCAAAAGCCAGGGCAATTCCGGTGTCGTGACCTGTGTGGATAAGGCAAACGTTTTCAAGTCGTTTGCATTCTTCCGCAAGGTATTTGATGAACGCGCTAGCCTGAACAAGGATGTTGCAACTGATCATATGTATGTCGATGCGGCAGCTCTGAACATGGTCCGCAGACCTTGGGATCTTGATGTTCTGGTCACCGAAAACATGTTTGGCGATATTCTTTCGGATCTTGGCGCTGGTCTTATTGGCGGCATGGGCTTTGCGCCTTCTGCCGATATCGGCGACGAGCATGCTGTTTTCCAGCCATGCCATGGCTCTGCTCCGGATATTGCCGGTAAAAAGCTTGCCAACCCGACTGCCATGTTCCTTTCTGGTGCCATGATGTTGGAATGGCTCGGCGACAAACATGGCTGCGCGGAGGCAGAGCAAGCTGGTTCGATGGTGCGCGCAGCTGTTGATGCAGCCTTTGCAAATGGTGATCTCATCACGGGTGAGCTTGGTGGAACAGCCGGCACCAATGATGTATCGCGCGCTGTCATGCATGCGCTGAAGGAACAGGGGTAGAATGACCAAAATCCGCATTGCAGCGGTTGGAACCGGCTATTTTAGCCGGTTCCAGTATGCCGCATGGACCAGGATCAGCGAGGCGAAGCTTGTCGCTGTTTGCAACCGTTCAATCTCGGGTGCAGAGGAAGTTGCGTCCAAATTTGACATCGCGCAGACGTTTGATGATTTCGCCGAAATGCTCGACACGTCAAAACCAGATCTCGTTGATATCATCACCCCGCCTTCAACACATCTGGCCTACATCACCGAAGCAGCAAAACGCGGTGTGAATGTCATTTGTCAAAAGCCGTTCTGTGAAACGCTTGATGATGCGATCAAGGCAGTAGCGATTGCCGAAAAAGCCAACATCATGCTGGCCATACATGAAAACTTCCGTTTTCAGCCATGGTATTCCAAGCTGGCCGATGAAATCTGCGACGGAAAACTTGGCGAGCTGTATCAAGCACAGTTCCGCTTGCGACCTGGTGACGGGCAAGGACCAGATGCCTATTTGGCACGCCAGCCCTATTTCCAGAAGATGCCCCGCTTCCTGATCCATGAAACCGGTGTGCACTGGATTGATACCTTCCGTTATCTGTTTGGCGAGATCACAGCCGTAAGTGCCATTCTCAGACGCTTGAACCCTGCAATTTCCGGTGAAGATGCCGGGATGGTCACTATGGAGTTTCAAAGCGGTTTTCTGGCTGTTCTTGATGGCAATCGCCTTGCTGATCATGCTGCCGAAAACCGGCGCCTGACCATGGGCGAGATGACCATCGAAGGATCCGTTGGCACGCTTTCGCTTGATGGAAACGCGAATATTACCTTGCGTCCCCATGGCGAGAACCAGTTAGAAAAACGCCCCTATCATTGGGACAATATTGATTTTGGCGGCGACTGCGTTTATCGCCTGCAACGCCACGTGATAGACTCCCTTCTGGGCAAAGGTCCGCTGATGAATACCGGGCGGGAATATCTGCGCAATCTTGTTGTCGAACAGGCAATCTATCGCGCAGCAGACGCAGGTCGGACGATCCACGTCGACTATTCGAACGTTATTTGAAAGTAAGAACATGTCATCTGAAACGGTTCAGGCAGCACGCAATGCAGATAACAAGGTGAAACTCTCACTGCCGGATCGGGCATATCGCGAGATCAAGCGTCGCATCCTTGAGAATGAGATGCCATCGGGGACAATCATGCTCGAAAGCGAGCTCGCCGATCTTCTTGATATGAGCCGAACTCCGATACGTGAAGCCCTGATCCGTTTGTCAAACGAGGGCATGGTAGAAGTCCGCCCGCGTCACGGCATGCGTGTCCTGCCTGTCTCCAAAGACGATATGATCGAGATTTACGACATCCTTACAGCACTTGAGTCACAGGCAGCCGAACTTGTTGCGCAACGAGGTTTGTCTAATTCTGAACTCGCTGAACTTGAAAAGGCCGTCGATGAAATGGATCAGTCCCTCGAACAGGATGACCTGATCGGCTGGGCGAATGCAGATGAGCGCTTCCATCTGTTGCTTGTAGAGTTTTGCGGAAACAAACGCCTGACCAACATGGTCAACACATTTTGGGACCAATCCCATCGCGTTCGCCTTCTTACACTTCGCCTGCGCCCCAAACCAAGCGGATCAAACGACGATCACCGTGCGGTTGTCGCAGCAATTGCACGCCACGACCCGAATGCAGCCCGCGACCTTCATCGCCAGCATCGCCTTAAAAGCGGGGCAATGTTGGTCGAGATCCTTGAAAAGCACGGACTTTCAAACGTTTAAGTTTAGAAAGCTTCTCTGTCAAACTGGCCTACGACAAGCTCGATGCATCAAAAGTAAAGACAATATCCTTTGGCAGAGGTAACCTGATCAAAGTCTTTCGGATACGGATACACAACACCGATGGCCAAGATTCTAGTCCTTAGCCAAGCACCCTGTTCGACGTCCCTCCACCACCCCCTTCATCTTCATACCGCGGTTAAAAGCCCCCCAAGAAGCTTCAAACCACCCAAGTTGATAACCCCGAGTTATGACAAGCAAACAGCTGAGCCCGACGCATATATACGTCGGGCTCTGGCGGCATAAATTTTTCGAAAAAAAATTGTCACGTGCCACAAAAGCTGACATTCGGCACACGGCAAAATCAATGCCTTAGCATTTCCGATTGCCAGAGAAGTTGACATGGATTGACACATAAGCTGACAAAAAGCTGCAGGATTGCCAGAAAAGCTGACAATTTCCGTCTCATGCAATTACTTTGACAACCTAGTCAGAGAGAAGTGGTGGAATTGAAGCTACTAACTTGTTGATAGCAGCTTCAATTCACCTTTTCGGGAGCTTTAGCTTTGCCAGTTCGCAGCTATCACTGCCTGCACATTGGCATAAATCTCACTGCCCTTGTCAATTGTGTCAGCAGCAATTTCATCGACACCAAAGACAGACATTGCTTCAACCAGCGCACAAACATTGTCACCACTTAGCGTCTCACCGCCGGACAAAGCAACCTGATCCAGTTGATGCGGGCTGGAGCCATCAAACCAATCTACAACTGTCAATGTACCATCGCTTCCCAACAACTGGATGGTCAGACTGTTGCCGTCCTGACGGAACCACAAGTCATTGACGCCAGAGCTTCCGATTACGGAAATACTGTCACTTAAGTCAGCATCTGCAACAACATCTGCACCGAAACCATCCCCGAAAACAAAGGTGTCAGCACCATCCCCACCAACAAGCGTGTCGTTACCATCACCACCAGTAAGGACATCATCTCCGGCATTCCCCGATAGCGTATCGTCGAGCGCTGTTCCCGTCAGGACATCATTACCTGACGCGCCTTCCTGAGCTTCCATGCCATAAAGGCCCGTTGCCTCGTCAGCATCATAGGCAAACGGTTCCTGACCAAAATTGTAATCAACCGGGAAGTCTCCGCTTGTTGCGGCAAACTTGTAATCACCAGCCGGAATATTCTCGAAGACAACACCCTGATCAACGCCGTTGATGATCAGACGTAATGTACCTGTATCTGCATCATACAGAAGACCAATCTTGTCTCCATCACCATAGCCTCCTGCAGAGGTGAGATAGTCAATCGTGCTGTTGTCCTGGTAATGATGAACTGTCCCGATCTTCGATGGCTCAAGCGTCACCGCGTATTCATCTTCAAAATAGCCGATAAGATGCGGATGATCTCGACCAACACGATTGCTTAGATCTCGCCCCGCATCAATTAGCCCTAGACGCAAGGTTTGGGAGTCATTCGCGCTGGCAGAAACTGGGGTGACTTCAAAGTATGACGTTCCATTTCTTGCCAAACTGATTGAGCTTGAGATCGACTGGAAGGTATTGGGGGCGTCATGATCTGTGCTCAGACCATCAGCTCCAAGCGTGTTGTTACTGTGCGTATTATCCCGATCAATCGTTGCAAATATCTTCTGAGATCGATCCGGTCCAACCTGTACCGCCATCGTTGCTTCACGGCTGAGCCCATGCTCATCGGTCACACGATAGGTGAAGCTGTCTTCGCCAACATAACCATCACTTGACGTAAAGCTGTAGCTGCCATCCGCATTGATCGTAACACTGCCATTGGCCGGGCCATCAACAAGCTCGAAGCTCAGGCTATCTCCGTCAACATCCACACCGTGAAGCTGATGGGTAACTGTTCCAGATTCCGATAGCGTGATACGACCACCCTCAACCATCGGCCCGTGATTGTTCTCGTCAACAATGTAGGTCTCGTCGGCGAAGACAAGCTCTTCAACACCACTGACAATGTCGGCTCCTTCATCGCCATCGGCAGCATTGAGATCCCGAACCGTCAGCGTCCCGTCACCATTATCTTCAATCAGATAGTCCGAACGATTACCGCCAAAGATCGCCTGATCCGTTCCATCCCCACCAACAAGCGTGTCGTTACCATCACCACCAGTAAGGACATCATCTCCGGCATTCCCCGATAGCGTATCGTCGAGCGCTGTTCCCGTCAGGACATCATTACCTGACGCGCCTTCCTGAGCTTCCATGCCATAAAGGCCCGTTGCCTCGTCAGCATCATAGGCAAACGGTTCCTGACCAAAATTGTAATCAACCGGGAAGTCTCCGCTTGTTGCGGCAAACTTGTAATCACCAGCCGGAATATTCTCGAAGACAACACCCTGATCAACGCCGTTGATGATCAGACGTAATGTACCTGTATCTGCATCATACAGAAGACCAATCTTGTCTCCATCACCATAGCCTCCTGCAGAGGTGAGATAGTCAATCGTGCTGTTGTCCTGGTAATAATGAACTGTCCCGATCTTCGATGGCTCAAGCGTCACCGCGTATTCATCTTCAAAATAGCCGATAAGATGCGGATGATCTCGACCAACACGATTGCTTAGATCTCGCCCCGCATCAATTAGCCCTAGACGCAAGGTTTGGGAGTCATTCGCGCTGGCAGAAACTGGGGTGACTTCAAAGTATGACGTTCCATT
The DNA here is from genome assembly GCA_965228275.1 of Thalassospira sp. Lineage (GTDB taxonomy): Bacteria > Pseudomonadota > Alphaproteobacteria > Rhodospirillales > Thalassospiraceae > Thalassospira. Next base: position 1,126,726 of record OZ245802.1, read on the forward strand.
TCTTGCCAAACTGATTGAGCTTGAGATCGACTGGAAGGTATTGGGGGCGTCATGATCTGTGCTCAGACCATCAGCTCCAAGCGTGTTGTTACTGTGCGTATTATCCCGATCAATCGTTGCAAATATCTTCTGAGATCGATCCGGTCCAACCTGTACCGCCATCGTTGCTTCACGGCTGAGCCCATGCTCATCGGTCACACGATAGGTGAAGCTGTCTTCGCCAACATAACCATCACTTGACGTAAAGCTGTAGCTGCCATCCGCATTGATCGTAACACTGCCATTGGCCGGGCCATCAACAAGCTCGAAGCTCAGGCTATCTCCGTCAACATCCACACCGTGAAGCTGATGGGTAACTGTTCCAGATTCCGATAGCGTGATACGACCACCCTCAACCATCGGCCCGTGATTGTTCTCGTCAACAATGTAGGTCTCGTCGGCGAAGACAAGCTCTTCAACACCACTGACAATGTCGGCTCCTTCATCGCCATCGGCAGCATTGAGATCCCGAACCGTCAGCGTCCCGTCACCATTATCTTCAATCAGATAGTCCGAACGATTACCGCCAAAGATCGCCTGATCCGTTCCATCACCTCCGGCAAGCGTGTCGTTACCCGTACCACCAGCAAGGATATCACCTCCGGCATTCCCCGATAGCGTATCGTCGAGCGCTGTTCCCGTCAGGACATCATTACCTGACGCGCCTTCCTGAGCTTCCATGCCATAAAGGCCCGTTGCCTCGTCAGCATCATAGGCAAACGGTTCCTGACCAAAATTGTAATCAACCGGGAAGTCTCCGCTTGTTGCGGCAAACTTGTAATCACCAGCCGGAATATTCTCGAAGACAACACCCTGATCAACGCCGTTGATGATCAGACGTAATGTACCTGTATCTGCATCATACAGAAGACCAATCTTGTCTCCATCACCATAGCCTCCTGCAGAGGTGAGATAGTCAATCGTGCTGTTGTCCTGGTAATAATGAACTGTCCCGATCTTCGATGGCTCAAGCGTCACCGCGTATTCATCTTCAAAATAGCCGATAAGATGCGGATGATCTCGACCAACACGATTGCTTAGATCTCGCCCCGCATCAATTAGCCCTAGACGCAAGGTTTGGGAGTCATTCGCGCTGGCAGAAACTGGGGTGACTTCAAAGTATGACGTTCCATTTCTTGCCAAACTGATTGAGCTTGAGATCGACTGGAAGGTATTGGGGGCGTCATGATCTGTGCTCAGACCATCAGCTCCAAGCGTGTTGTTACTGTGCGTATTATCCCGATCAATCGTTGCAAATATCTTCTGAGATCGATCCGGTCCAACCTGTACCGCCATCGTTGCTTCACGGCTGAGCCCATGCTCATCGGTCACACGATAGGTGAAGCTGTCTTCACCAACGTAACCTTCACTTGCCGTGAAGCTGTAGCTGCCATCCGCATTGATCGTAACACTGCCATTGGCTGGGCCATCCACAAGCTCGAAGCTCAGGCTATCTCCGTCAACATCCACACCGTGAAGCTGATGGGTAACTGTTCCAGATTCCGATAGCGTGATACGACCACCCTCAACCATCGGCCCGTGATTGTTCTCGTCAACAATGTAGGTCTCGTCGGCGAAGACAAGCTCTTCAACACCACTGACAATGTCGGCTCCTTCATCGCCATCGGCAGCATTGAGATCCCGAACCGTCAGCGTCCCGTCACCATTATCTTCAATCAGATAGTCCGAACGATTACCGCCAAAGATCGCCTGATCCGTTCCATCACCTCCGGCAAGCGTGTCGTTACCCGTACCACCAGCAAGGATATCACCTCCGGCATTCCCCGATAGCGTATCGTCGAGCGCTGTTCCCGTCAGGACATCATTACCTGACGCGCCTTCCTGAGCTTCCATGCCATAAAGGCCCGTTGCCTCGTCAGCATCATAGGCAAACGGTTCCTGACCAAAATTGTAATCAACCGGGAAGTCTCCGCTTGTTGCGGCAAACTTGTAATCACCAGCCGGAATATTCTCGAAGACAACACCCTGATCAACGCCGTTGATGATCAGACGTAATGTACCTGTATCTGCATCATACAGAAGACCAATCTTGTCTCCATCACCATAGCCTCCTGCAGAGGTGAGATAGTCAATCGTGCTGTTGTCCTGGTAATAATGAACTGTCCCGATCTTCGATGGCTCAAGCGTCACCGCGTATTCATCTTCAAAATAGCCGATAAGATGCGGATGATCTCGACCAACACGATTGCTTAGATCTCGCCCCGCATCAATTAGCCCTAGACGCAAGGTTTGGGAGTCATTCGCGCTGGCAGAAACTGGGGTGACTTCAAAGTATGACGTTCCATTTCTTGCCAAACTGATTGAGCTTGAGATCGACTGGAAGGTATTGGGGGCGTCATGATCTGTGCTCAGACCATCAGCTCCAAGCGTGTTGTTACTGTGCGTATTATCCCGATCAATCGTTGCAAATATCTTCTGAGATCGATCCGGTCCAACCTGTACCGCCATCGTTGCTTCACGGCTGAGCCCATGCTCATCGGTCACACGATAGGTGAAGCTGTCTTCGCCAACATAACCATCACTTGACGTAAAGCTGTAGCTGCCATCCGCATTGATCGTAACACTGCCATTGGCCGGGCCATCAACAAGCTCGAAGCTCAGGCTATCTCCGTCAACATCCACACCGTGAAGCTGATGGGTAACTGTTCCAGATTCCGATAGCGTGATACGACCACCCTCAACCATCGGCCCGTGATTGTTCTCGTCAACAATGTAGGTCTCGTCGGCGAAGACAAGCTCTTCAACACCACTGACAATGTCGGCTCCTTCATCGCCATCGGCAGCATTGAGATCCCGAACCGTCAGCGTCCCGTCACCATTATCTTCAATCAGATAGTCCGAACGATTACCGCCAAAGATCGCCTGATCCGTTCCATCACCTCCGGCAAGCGTGTCGTTACCCGTACCACCAGCAAGGATATCACCTCCGGCATTCCCCGATAGCGTATCGTCGAGCGCTGTTCCCGTCAGGACATCATTACCTGACGCGCCTTCCTGAGCTTCCATGCCATAAAGGCCCGTTGCCTCGTCAGCATCATAGGCAAACGGTTCCTGACCAAAATTGTAATCAACCGGGAAGTCTCCGCTTGTTGCGGCAAACTTGTAATCACCAGCCGGAATATTCTCGAAGACAACACCCTGATCAACGCCGTTGATGATCAGACGTAATGTACCTGTATCTGCATCATACAGAAGACCAATCTTGTCTCCATCACCATAGCCTCCTGCAGAGGTGAGATAGTCAATCGTGCTGTTGTCCTGGTAATGATGAACTGTCCCGATCTTCGATGGCTCAAGCGTCACCGCGTATTCATCTTCAAAATAGCCGATAAGATGCGGATGATCTCGACCAACACGATTGCTTAGATCTCGCCCCGCATCAATTAGCCCTAGACGCAAGGTTTGGGAGTCATTCGCGCTGGCAGAAACTGGGGTGACTTCAAAGTATGACGTTCCATTTCTTGCCAAACTGATTGAGCTTGAGATCGACTGGAAGGTATTGGGGTAATCATGATCTGTGCTCAGACCATCAGCTCCAAGCGTGTTGTTACTGTGCGTATTATCCCGATCAATCGTTGCAAATATCTTCTGAGATCGATCCGGTCCAACCTGTACCGCCATCGTTGCTTCACGGCTGAGCCCATGCTCATCGGTCACACGATAGGTGAAGCTGTCTTCACCAACGTAACCTTCACTTGCCGTGAAGCTGTAGCTGCCATCCGCATTGATCGTAACACTGCCATTGGCTGGGCCATCCACAAGCTCGAAGCTCAGGCTATCACCGTCAACATCCACACCGTGAAGATGATGGGTAACCGTTCCAGATTCCGCCAGCGTGATGCGACCATCGCGAATGATCGGTGCGTTGTTTTGCGTTCCGTCAAGCGAGATATCCCCATCGGCGAAGGATGCCGCTTCCATATCCACAAGGATATCGCTGCCGTCATCACCGTCTTCGGCATTGATATCGCGGATGATCCAGCTGCCGTCTTCGCGTTGGGTGATATCGTAATCGGCAAGATTTCCGGCATAGAGCGCCGTGTCATTGCCGGCCCCGCCAACAAGGCGGTCATATCCGCCATTCCCGGTCAGAATGTCATCGCCATCCCCACCGGTCAGGGTGTTGGCCGCACTATCGCCGATCAGGGTATCGTCATGCGCAGAACCCAGAACATCTTCGATCGATTGATAGGTATCACCTTCGGCTGCACCACCTGATCCGGTGCCGGCATCAAGATCGGCTGTCACGCCAGCGTTTGAACCTGCATAGGAAACCGTATCGCGATCTGCCCCGCCATCAAGATGGTCGGCACCATCACCCCCCTGCAGGGTATCGCGCCCCTTGCCACCAGAGAGAGTATTGTCACCGGCATCACCGCTCAGCTTGTCATTGAAGTCCGAACCTATCAGATGTTCGACATTGATAAGCTCATCACCTTCGGCATGACCATCAGCGGCAAGACCAGCAGCAAGATCAATCGTCACTGATTTGGTCGAGGTGGCGTAACTGACGGTATCTTCACCGTCTCCGCCATCAAGCAGGTCACCACCCGCCGCACCATCAAGCGTATCGTTCCCCGCACCACCGATCAGGGTATTTTTGCCAACATCACCACGGAGGTTGTCATCGTGATCGCTGCCAATCACATTTTCGATATTACTGAGCGTATCGTTGGTGATGACATCATCCGCACCATCGGTCCCGGCGACGGTATGTGATGCATGCCCACCACTGGCCTCGTCATTGGTCAGATCAACGTCAATCCCGGCATCACTGCTGCTGTAATCAATGGTATCGGAACCACTGCCACCATCAATCTCATCTGCCCCGGCACCGCCGATCAGGGTGTCATCGCCCGCACCGCCATTCACAACATCATCGCTATCGCCCGCGATCAGAATGTCGTTGCCCGCACCGCCCTCAAACTCCGTCTGTGCGCCATAACGAATGGTCTGGGTTGCGGTAACCGTATTGCCCGCCGCATCGGTAACGGTAAAGCCAAAGCTGTCTTCCCCGATATAGGCCAGATCTGTCGCAACATAGCTAAAGCTGCCATCGGCATTGAAGGTTACCGTCCCGTGCACCGGTTCGGTTTCAAGAACGTAGCTGATCGCATCCTGATCAATGTCAAATGCGCGCACCTGTCCTGTGATCGTGCCATCTTCGACCAAGTCGGCAATACCGTCGGCCGCAATCGGAGTATTATTTTGCGAGCCATCAAGATAAATCGTCTTGTCGGCGAACTCGATCTTCTCGATCCCGCTCAGACGGTCGGTCCCCTCGTTCACGCCATCTTCGCTATTGAGGTCCGTGACCGACCATTCGTAATCACCATTGGCATCTTCATTGCGGGTGATTTCATAATCGGCTGCATTGCCGTCAAAGACCGCAGTGTCACTTCCTGAACCACCCAGAAGCGTATCATTGCCTTCCCCGCCCTTAAGGCGGTTATCAGCAGCATCCCCTTCAAGCAGATCGCCCCAGGCGGACCCTTCAAGGTTTTCGATATTGCTCAGAACATCATTAACCGAGTCAGCCCCGCCCAACCCCAACTGTACCTGGAAGACCGGGTCACGATGAAGGGTCGCCGCCAACCCGTCATTGCCGATCAATCCACCAATAACATCAAGCCCGACCTCCCAGTCATGGCTCGCCACCGGCACCGCATTGGCATAGACCACCAATCTTCCGGTATCGCGGTTATATCCGATGTTAAAGCTGGTAAGTTCGTCAAACTTGCCGTCAAAGCCGAAGCTTTCCGCGACCGAGCCATCAGCATTCACAATCTCGAGAACCTGCTTGTCCGCATCATCACCAAGATAAAGCCGGACATGTTGGGTATTTTCCGGAAGCGATGCAGACGCACTTGTCCCGTCAGTGGTCAAAATCGCCCATGCATCGCCCGCAACCCCGTGATCAAGTACGACATTCATCACCTGCCAACCACTATCGCCGCCAAGCGCGGTATAGATCGCCGCGTTGTCTGATTTGAACACGGCCTTGGCATCGCCAGTGCTGCCGTCTTCTGCAATCAGGCGCACCGTGCCAGATGCCGACTGTGCATCAAATGCGGTCTGTTCGTGATAGGCAATGCCGCCGCCCCGCAGAAGGCTGACATCAACGCCCTTATAGGACCCGGCATAGGAAACGGTATCCGATCCGCCCGCGCCATCAAGTTTATCGCCGCCATAGGCCCCGATCAGGGTGTTGTCACCATCATCACCGCGCAGATCATCGTCAAAGAAACTGCCTGTAACATTCTCGATGCTTTCAATACTGTCCGCACCACCGGCACCGGCAACCGCATTCAGCGCAAGGTCAACCGTTACCCCGCCCGCAGCCGTGATAAAGGAAACGGTATCATTGCCCGCACCGCCACGAAGGGTATCCTTGCCATCCCCGCCAACCAGAACATCATCACCATCCCCGCCATCAAGGATGTCATCACCGTCCCCGCCCAGAAGAACATCATCACCAGCTCGCCCCGAAAGGGTATCGGCCCCGTCATTGCCCCAAAGCAGGTTATCTTGCGCATTCCCGGTCAGGACATCATCGTGATCTGATCCGTCAACATGTTCAAAGTTGCTGATCCGGTCACCTGCCGCATCACCGCCAGAGGCATTGTTATTTTCAAGATCAACAACCACACCCGCATTTGACGACAGATAGGAAAGTGTGTCTTCACCGGCCCCGCCATCAAGCGTATCGGCCCCGGCGCCACCTTCGATAACGTTCTCGCCATCATCACCGGTCAGAACGTCATTATGGGACGATCCGGTCAGGTCTTCGACATTGCTGATGATGTCGCCTGCCGCATCACCGCCCGATGCTGTCGCCGCACCAAGATTAACATTCACCCCGCTGCTTGAGGCCGCATAACTGACCATGTCAAAGCCGTCACCGCCATCCATGGTGTCGGCACCTGCGCCGCCAACAAATGTGTCATGCCCGTCTTCACCGGTCAGGTAATCATTCCCGGCCGCACCATCGATGGTATCATCACCTGCCCCGCCATAAATGACGTTAAAGGCATCATCGCCACGCAGATCATCGCCTGCTTCGGAGCCGATCAAACCTTCGAAATTGGAAATGACATCGCCCTCGGCATCGCCACCCGATGCCGTCTTGGCACCAAGATCAACCGACACCCCTTCCCACGATCCGGCATAGGACAGGTAATCGCCACCGGCACCGCCATCAAGCGTATCGGCACCAGCCCCGCCAAGGATCACATCATTGCCTGATCCACCGGTGATCGTGTCATCGCCTTCGCGGCCCATAACGCGGATATCACCCGAACCAGATGCACGGAAATGATCATTACCCGATCCGCCTATAACGGCTTCGATACTTGCCGCCGACAGATCAAGATCAACCGACTGATCTGTTTCAAAGATGACGGTATCATCGCCGTCACCGCCATTGATCACATCAAGTTCATCGGCAACGATGGTGTCGTTGCCCGAACCAGCATTCAACGTATCGGCACCGCCTGCACCGATCAGAACATCATCACCCGCACCACCAACAAAGGTATCCGCAGCATCGCCACCAATCGCGACCTCAACCTCACTTGCCCCCATGTCAAGTGAAATTGCACTGTTGCCTGCATTGATAACAACGTCATTGCCATCCCCGCCCGCAACCGTATCGTCACCATCGACAAACAGGATGTCGCTGCCAGCCCCGCCAATCAGGGTGTCCTGACCCTCACTGCCAATCAGCCAGTCATCCCCGTCGCCACCGGTCAGGGTGTCGTTGCCGGTACCGCCGTCGATGAAGCCGCTTTCGGCACCCAGTGCCAGAACATCATCACCCAGTGTACCCAGTTGCACCGACGCATCTGTATCGGCATTGACCGAAACAGTCCCGTCGTCGTTCACGCGGAAGCCATATTGGGAATAGGAAAAGGCAACATCGCCCACATCGCGGAAGCTGCCATCGGTCATGGTCATCTGCGCAACACCGGCAAGGATATTACCTTCAACCGTTTCGTTACGCACTTCCGGGGTTAGATCAATCGACGCAATCCCGGCCTCGGACAGGCTTTTAAGCTCGCCATCCTCAGCAACACCGTCACCATCCAGGTCCTGCCAGACTTTGAAGTCCGCAAACCGTTCGTCATTGGCATCAAGAACACCGTCATCATTGCTGTCAAAAACGGTCTTGAGTGCTTCAAGGTCTGTCTGAGCATTCTCATCAAGCAGCGTAAAGTTCAGCTCTTCTGCCCGGCTGATCTCGCCATCACCATCAAGATCAATGGCTAGCAAGCCGTCATCTGCAGAGACCCAGCCAACCTGTTCCCGGAAGCCGTCACCATCGATGTCATAAAAGGCGTTGCTATTGTCTTGCGAGACTAACTCAATACCGTCACCATCGAGGTCGAGTACGACGGGCCATCCCCAACTGCTATTGTTCTGGTCTGAGTCCGCAGCGGGATCACCACCCCAACCACCCTGAGAATCATTATCCTCGCCACTGTGGTCTATCGCTGCGCCGTCACCATATACATCTCTACCGCTAGGACCATCAAATCCCCAACCATTGTCGTTACCGTCAGAACCACCAGTAGAGCCACCTCCACTGCTACCACCATTGCCGCCCCCAGATCCGGTGTCGGTGTCATTGTCAGCGTTCGATCCAGTTAGATCCTGCCACCCGCCGGAAAGCTGCCTATCATAAATTGACTTCACGCGCTGCGCGTCAATGTCCTCTAAATCCAGCCCGAACTCTTTCTCAAATTTGAGATCTTCGGCGATATCGTTAATCACGTCCTTGACGTTTACGCCTAGACCAACATCAACTGCTCGCTTATCTCCAACAATATTTTCGACAGCATCACTGATTCTAGGTTCCGCTGTATTCCAATCTATATCGAACACACGCTCAAGTTCATAACTTGTGGTATAGATGGCGCCCGGAGTCTGAAAATCAGGAAGACTTCTTTCAATATCACCAATAACATCTTTAGTTCTAGACGAAATTTTGTGCCCGCGAATTGCTGCCTTAAGTATTTTATCAAAAAAACCCATAGAAAAAACCTCAAAACAATTACATCAATCCGAAATCACTGAATATGCACGAATCATATCAGAAAAATACACTGTCTTTGAATTCATTTTCTCAATAACACGAATAATTTCATTGTATTTTTTATTATCATATCTTTCTTTTCTCAATGAATTTATATGATTTACACAATTATTACCTGAATCACATCTTGAAAAGAAAATAAATGGAAGCCCAAAGTCCTTAATGAAGTATCCATTAAACTTCATTTCGTACAAACTGGCATACTTTATATTATCTTTATGACCAAATTTTTCAAAAACATAATCGGGGTATTCAACAAAAAAACTCCAATTATCTACATTATTATACAAATAAAAAGAGCAGCAACTTACGTAATGACTTTCAGAGCCAAAACCAATTCTGCACACCTCTTCTACACAATCGAAAACAAACAAACCAACATGTTCTAAACTTTCACCATCAACATTTTCCACAAAATCAAAATAGGGACTCAAACGATTATAAATAAGTAATTTGTCTGATTCTTTGACATCATCACCAAACGAAACAACCTCCTCAATAAAGTATGATTTCCCACCTTCTCTCGATTGACAATCTGTAGAAAACACAACTACAAATATAAATATAAATAACTTAACTACTTCAAAATAAAACACAAAAAAACTCCCGATCACAAAATGAATGAATATTCAAAAAAATCAAATATCAGAATCAACAATTCAATTACCTTTCTCTGAGTGCCTCATCCCCGTACTTCATCACGGGCGACAGCAAGAATTCGATAATCCGTCGCTTTCCGGTTTTTACCTCAACCGAAGTCGTCATCCCCGGTGTGAGTTTCACCATCCGGCCGTCGGCAAAGATTTCGGACGCTTGAAGGGTTGCGCGAACCTCATAGACCAGCCCCAGGTCTTCATCCTGAATGGCATCGCGCGAGATGCTTTTGACCTTGCCGTCAATCTTGCCGTAGCGGGTGAAGGGGAAGCTGTCGATCTTGATCACCGCTTCCTGCTCTGTCGCGACGAACCCAGCATCCTTGTTTTGCACCTTGGCAACAGCTTCGAGTTCCACATCATCGGGCACCACCACCATCAGGCTTTCAGCAGACGAGACAACACCGCGCACCGTATGGACCGCCAATTGCTGGATCGTGCCGCTGACCGGGGCGCGCAATTGATGCCGGTCTTCGCGGCTTTCGGCTTTACGAAGTGTGATGACAGCTGTCTGGAATTTGTTGCGGGCTTCAAGCAGCTCCTCAAGCGTTTGCTGCTTGGTCTGCGCGATCAGGTTTTCGCGATCTTTCTCCGCTGCCATGATCGAGGCATCGGCTTCTTCAAGACGGTTGCGGTAAATCTCAAGATTACTTTTGGTTTCGATCAGCTGCTGCTTGACCTCAAGCCAGACCGGCTTGGTGCTGATCCCGTCGGACACAAGCCCCGAAAGCGATCCTTCGCGCTCGACCAAAAGCGGCAGGAGCTCCCGACTTTTGGCAATTTCGGCATTGATTGACGCGCGTTCGGCACGAAGTTTTGCCGCCTCCGCATCCGTTGCGGCCAGCTTTGCAAAGAAGGCCGCAAGGTCGCTTCGCAGTTTTTGCTCTGCCGTTTGCAGGATTTCGTCATTAAGTGCTGCGTGCTTGGGCAATGCCGGAATTTCGCGGCGATCCAAGCCATCAAGGAAGGTTTTAAGCCGCGCGATATCAAGGGCTGCGGCATCACGTTCATGCAACAGCTGTCCCTTGTCCGCTTCGCTTTCGGTCGGATCCAGCTCGATCAACAAATCACCAGCCTCGACATGCTGCCCATCACGCACGTGAATGGCGCGCACGGTTCCGATCTCAAGCGGCTGGATTTGCTTGACCCCGCCCGTCGGCACAAGCCGCCCCTGCGCCACGGCAACCACATCGACCTCGCCAATCACGGCCCAAGCCAGTGCAATGGTAAAGAACCCGGCAAGCGACAGGGCCACGGTTCGGCCAATCGGATTGGCCGGTGTTTCCATGATTTCAATCGCGGCAGGCAGAAATTCCCGCTCCTCGGCCGAGCGCCGTGATTTTGCCTGATCCGAATTCGGGTTCAGGCGCGGGAAGAGTTCGAGGAGTTTGGCACACGCCGCTCCACAGGCTTCTTTAACGCGAGCATAAAGCTCTTCGATCTTATTGCGCAGCGACATCACTTACCGTCCCTGCCTGTAATTGATACAGCTTGGCGTATCGCCCGCCATTACGAAGAAGTTCATCATGCGTGCCATCTTCGATCACCTGACCAGCTTCTACCGTGATGATGCGATCCGCATCGCGCACCGCAGCCAGACGGTGGGCGATGATCAGAACCGTGCGGCCCTTACAGATACGGCGCATATTTTCCTGAATGATCTTTTCAGATTCATAATCCAGCGCACTGGTGGCTTCATCAAAGATCAGGATACGCGGATTATTCACAAGCGCGCGGGCAATCGCCACGCGTTGGCGCTGCCCGCCCGACAGGTTTGATCCGCGCTCGCCAATTTTGGTGTCATACCCGTCTGATAGCGACAGGATGAATTCATGCGCACCTGCCAGTTTGGCAGCCTCAATCACGCGCTCCATCGGCATACCCGGATCAGACAGGGCGATGTTCTCACGAAGCGACCGGTTAAACAGGATGTTTTCCTGCAACACCACACCGACCTGACGCCGCAGCCAAGCCGTATCGACCATCGAAAGGTCAATTCCGTCAACGAGCACACGGCCACTTTCGGGCACATACATGCGCTGTACCAGCTTGGTCAGCGTGCTTTTGCCCGATCCGCTTGGCCCGACGATACCAACGACTTCACCAGCCTTGATGGACAGGTCCACTCGGCGCAGAATTTCCGGTCCGTCCGGGCGGTAGCGGAAGGTGACCAGATCGAACTTGATGTCACCCTTGATGTCATTCAGCGTCGAACGGTTCGGGTTGTATGTTGGCTCGGTCGGGGAATTCAGGATATCGCCCAAACGATCAATTGAGATACGCGCCTGTTGGAAGTCATTCCAAAGCTGTGCCAAACGCAGGATCGGCCCGGTGACGCGTCCGGCCAACATATTGAATGCGACAAGTTGTCCGACGGTAAGGTCGCCACTGACAACCGCGGTTGCCCCGAAATAAAGCGTAAGCACCGTGGTGATTTTGGAAATCAGCTGTGTGAGTTGACCTGCGACATTGCCAAGGTTTGCGGTCTTGAAGCTTGAGTGCACATAACCCGCAAGTTGCTCTTCCCAGCGGCGTTGCATTTGCGGCTCGACCGCCAGTGCCTTGAGCGTTTCAACCCCGGTAACACTCTCAACCAGAAAGGCCTGGTTCTCCGCCCCACGCTGGAACTTTTCATCCAGTCGTCGACGCAGGATCGGGGTGACGACAAAGGCCAGAATGACAAAGAACGGGATGGATCCCAGAACGATCATGGTCAGAAGGGGACTGAAATGCCACATCACCCCGAAGAACACGATGGTGAAAAACAGATCGATCACAAGGGTCAGGGCCGAGCCTGTGATAAAGTTCCGAATGCTTTCAAGCTCACGCACACGTGCAACACTTTGCCCGACCTGACGTGCCTGAAAATACCCCATGGGCAGGGAGAGAAGATGGCGGAACAGCCGCGCGCCAAGCTCGACATCCACCCGGTTGGTGGTGTGCGAGAAGATATATGTTCGAAGCGTGCCCAGCAGCACTTCAAACACCGACACAACAAGCAAGCCAAAGACCAGCACATCAAGCGTCGTAAGACCGCGATGCACCAGTACCTTATCGATCACCACCTGGAAAAACAGCGGGGAAATCAACGCAAAAAGCTGCAGGAAGAAGGATGCAATCAGGACTTCGATGAAGATACGGCGATATTTCGACAGAGCCGCGACGAACCAGGAAATATCAAACTTGCCACCCTGTCCAAGGATGGCGGCACGGCGTGTGGCCAGCAACAAGCGCCCCGACCACTTCTCTTCAAAATCCGCCTTATCAACAGCAACCGCACGCCCGGCAATCGGGTCCTGAACAAGAACTTTTCCTTGCTCCGCATCGATTTTGGCGACGATGACGAAGCTTCCGTTTTTGATCTCGGCAATAGCAGGAAGATTTGTTTTGGCAAGGCGATCCCATCCTGATTGAACAATCCGGGATTTAAGCTTCAACCGCTTGGCGGCCAGTTGCAAATCCTCGATCGCGAACAGCGCGCCAGGATTGCCAAACTGATGACGGATCTGTTCCGCATCTGCGGGCAGATTGAAAAAGCGCAAAATAGTGACCAGCGCCAGAAGACCACTATCCTTGGGCTTCTGATCTTCTGGTCGGTTTTCCTCGATTGCTTCCTGCAAAAGAATTCCCCACCTTCGGCGCAGAAGCCCCCTGCATCTGCGCACTATTAGGTATTAACCACAAGGCTACAGACGGTAGCAATTAAAGATTGATTAAATTAGAACATTTGCACCTTTGAAATCATAGAATGCATATTCTTATGAAGGTGCTAGCGGACAGAGCAGAGATACGCCCTGTCCGCTTTTCACGCTTAACTGCTTTGCCAGTTCGCAGCGATGACCGCCTGCGCGTTCTGGAATTCAGTACTGTTGTGATCAAGGCTGTCCGCGGCCACATCATTGATGCCAAAGACAGACATGGCATCAACCAGGTTCTGAACATTCGTTGCGTCCAAAGTACTGCCCGCAACTTCAATTTCACCAACCTGCTGAGCTGCTGGCGCATACCAGTCGGCCACAGTCAGACTGTCCTGAGAACCAAGCAACTGGATCACCAGGTCATCACCCTGCTGGAACAGCCAGACATCGTTTGCAGTCACGTCAGACTGCAGAGAAACGGTATCCGCGGACTCCGCGTCGGTAATGCTGTCGTTATCAAAACCGCGACCAAAGACAAAGGTATCCGAACCGCTTCCGCCTGTGAGGACATCGTCACCAGCATCACCGGAGATGTTATCATCAAGGGCGCTCCCTACGATGATATCATCGCCAGAACTACCCGCCTGTGGCGCAAAATCCCGATACTGCGCCGGATCGAGAGTTTCCCCCGTAACACCACTATCAACATGGATCTTGTAGAGATTTGCATGACCCGAATTGATCGGATTGCTGAAATAGACATACACACCGCCATCGTCAGCATGCTCAAGCTTGACGTAGGTCTCCTGACCATCGACCAGCTCACCAAAATCAACAACGCCATTTACCGGGTTGCCAGATGCATCATAGCGCTGACCATAAACCTGATACGGGCTTGATGCGTTCCCGTCACGGCTGTTGAACACCGTGAAGTATCCACCATCCGCAAGCGCGATAACATCGCCAGAGACAATATTGCCACCATCCGGATCAAGGGTCTCGAGGTTAACCCGACTGTCCTCGGTAATAACGTTGTCCGATCCAATCGAATAGACAACAAGCTCACGGCCACTGACAATCGCAACACGCCCGTCTGACAAAAGGGTCGGTTTTGCCCCCATGCCGTAATACATCGGGTCCATCGTATCATTCGTCCCGACAAAGTCGCGGATAACAAACGTGTCGCTCAGCTCATAACCAGCCGATGAGAACAATTGTCCAACTGTTTCGTTGGCACCATTCTTCATCATCATCAACAAGCGACCATCGGGCAATTCAAGCCCTGTTGCCATGCTGTCGTTGCCACCAGCAAGACCACTCACATCAAAAAGACCGCCGACTTCGTTTCCCGACGCATCGTAACGCTGGCCAAAGGTATCCTCGCCATTGGTGACACTGTTTTCTTGACGGCTCATCACCAAGACGAAACCACCATCCTGAAGCGCGACGATGTCTGCATCGGTAAAGTTGACACCGGTCTCAATCAGACTGACCTCGGCCTGACGGTTACCTGTTGTATTGAACACCTCAAATTCGACGGAACTACCCGTACTGCCATTGGGCACAGAATAGGTGATGACGTAGTTGCCATTCGCAAGGCCAGTGATATTAAAGCCAGAACCGTTTGCTCCAACCGTTATCGCCTGACGATTGCCAACAGGCGCACCCGACGTGTCATAGCGCTGACGCCACAAACGGCTGGAACCATCATACCATGTGACAACCTGACTGCCGTCAGAGAGCTGGGCAACATCCCATTCAACACGACCATTCCCCTCGCCACTGACAATATTGCCCGAGCCAAGGGATGTCGGATCGTCCAAAGTCGCTCGCACGTCAACTGTTACGGTGGCTGTGCTGCTGCCTCCAGCCCCATCATCGACAGTGTAACTGAATACTGCAGGACCGTAGTAATCTGCATCCGGTGTAAAGATCACATCACCATTCGCATCAAGTGACACAGTGCCATGCTCACTCGCTTGCACGGATGTGATCGAATATCCCGTTCCGCCATTCTCACCGTCATTGGACAAGAGTTCTGTCGCAGCAATGATCACCGACCGGTTGGCGACAGTCGTCAGTTCATCACCTGCTACATCGGAATAGGCACGATACTGCGCCGGATCGAGCGTATCACCGGTCACACCATTATCGACATGGATCTTGTAAAGCTCTGCATGACCCGAATTGATCGGGTTGCTGAAATAGATATTCACCCCGCCACCATCGGCCGGCTCAAGCTTGACATAGGTCTCCTGACCATCGACCAGCTCACCAAAATCAACAACGCCATTCACCGGCATACCGGATGCGTCATAACGCTGTCCGTAAACCTGATACGAGCTTGATGCGTTCCCGTCACGGCTGTTGAACACCGTGAAGTATCCACCGTCAGCAAGCGCGATCACATCGCCAGAGACAATATTGCCACCATCCGGATCAAGGGTCTCGAGATTAACCCGACTGTCCTCGGTAATAACGTTGTCCGATCCAATCGAATAGACAACAAGCTCACGACCACTGACAATCGCAACACGCCCGTCTGACAAAAGGGCCGGTTTTGCCCCCAGGCCGTAATACATCGGGTCCGTCGTATCATTCGTCCCGACAAAGTCGCGGATAACAAACGTGTCGCTCAGCTCATAACCAGCCGATGAGAACAATTGCCCAACTGTTTCATTCGCACCATTCTTCATCGTCAGAAGAATGCGCCCATCTGGCAGCTCAAGACCACTGGCCATGCCGTCATTGCCGCCGGCGAGACCACTAAGGTCCATCAGTTCACCGACTTCATCGCCGGACGCATCGTAACGTTGACCGAAAATGTCCTGGCCATTAGTCTCGCCATTGACATTCCGGCTCATCACCAGAACAAAACCGCCATCTTGAAGGGCTATGATGTCTGCATCAGATGTTGTGACCCCATCTTCCAGAAGACTGACTTCTGCCTGGCGGTTGCCTGTTGCGTTGAACACCTCAAATTCGACGGAACTACCCGTACTGCCGTTGGTTACAGAATAGGTGATGACGTAGTTGCCATTCGCAAGGCCGGTGATATTGAAGCCAGAACCATTTGCCCCAACCGTTATCGCCTGACGGTTGCCAACAGGAGCACCTGACGCATCATAGCGCTGGCGCCACAAACGGTAGGAACCGTCATACCATGTGACAACCTGACTGCCGTCGGAGAGCTGGGCGACATCCCATTCAACGCGACCTTTGCCGTCACCTTCAACAGGATATCCGGGGGAGAGTTTGGTAGGATCATCCAGCGTCGCGCGCACATCAACCGTTACTGTGGCCGTGCTACTACCACCTAAACCATCATCAACTACATAACTGAACGTCGCCGGTCCGTAATAATCTGCATCCGGGGTGAAAACCACGTCGCCATTCGCATCAAGCGAAACACTTCCGTGCTCGCCACTCTGGACCGATGCAAGAGAATAACCTGCGCCACCATTTTCATTATCGTTGGCAAGCAGTTCAGCAGCAGAAAACACTACAGTGCGGTTTGCCAAGGCTTCCAACTCATCTCCGGCAGGGGTTGCAAAATCCCGATACTGCGCCGGATCGAGAGTATCGCCGGTAACACCACTATCAACATGGACCTTGTAGAGATTTGCATGACCCGAATTGATCGGGTTGCTGAAATAGACATACACACCGCCATCGTCGGCGTGCTCAAGCTTGACGTAGGTCTCCTGACCATCGACCAGCTCACCAAAATCAACAACGCCATTTACCGGGTTGCCAGATGCATCATAGCGCTGACCATAAACCTGATACGAGCTTGATGCGTTCCCGTCACGGCTGTTGAACACCGTGAAGTATCCACCATCCGCAAGCGCGATAACATCGCCAGAGACAATATTGCCACCATCCGGATCAAGGGTCTCGAGGTTAACCCGACTGTCCTCGGTAATAACGTTGTCCGATCCAATCGAATAGACAACAAGCTCACGGCCACTGACAATCGCAACACGCCCGTCTGACAAAAGGGTCGGTTTTGCCCCCATGCCGTAATACATCGGGTCCATCGTATCATTCGTCCCGACAAAGTCGCGGATAACAAACGTGTCGCTCAGCTCATAACCAGCCGATGAGAACAATTGTCCAACTGTTTCGTTGGCACCATTCTTCATCATCATCAACAAGCGACCATCGGGCAA
This sequence comes from Thalassospira sp., assembly GCA_965228275.1. Lineage (GTDB taxonomy): Bacteria > Pseudomonadota > Alphaproteobacteria > Rhodospirillales > Thalassospiraceae > Thalassospira. The sequence continues at coordinate 1,144,343 of OZ245802.1, forward strand.
TTCAAGCCCTGTTGCCATGCTGTCGTTGCCACCAGCAAGACCACTCACATCAAAAAGACCGCCGACTTCGTTTCCCGACGCATCGTAACGCTGGCCAAAGGTATCCTCGCCATTGGTGACACTGTTTTCTTGACGGCTCATCACCAAGACGAAACCACCATCCTGAAGCGCGACGATGTCTGCATCGGTAAAGTTGACACCGGTCTCAATCAGACTGACCTCGGCCTGACGGTTACCTGTTGTATTGAACACCTCAAATTCGACGGAACTACCCGTACTGCCATTGGGCACAGAATAGGTGATGACGTAGTTGCCATTCGCAAGGCCAGTGATATTAAAGCCAGAACCGTTTGCTCCAACCGTTATCGCCTGACGATTGCCAACAGGCGCACCCGACGTGTCATAGCGCTGACGCCACAAACGGCTGGAACCATCATACCATGTGACAACCTGACTGCCGTCAGAGAGCTGGGCAACATCCCATTCAACACGACCATTCCCCTCGCCACTGACAATATTGCCCGAGCCAAGGGATGTCGGATCGTCCAAAGTCGCTCGCACGTCAACTGTTACGGTGGCTGTGCTGCTGCCTCCAGCCCCATCATCGACAGTGTAACTGAATACTGCAGGACCGTAGTAATCTGCATCCGGTGTAAAGATCACATCACCATTCGCATCAAGTGACACAGTGCCATGCTCACTCGCTTGCACGGATGTGATCGAATATCCCGTTCCGCCATTCTCACCGTCATTGGACAAGAGTTCTGTCGCAGCAATGATCACCGACCGGTTGGCGACAGTCGTCAGTTCATCACCTGCTGCATCGGAATAGGCACGATACTGCGCCGGATCGAGCGTATCACCGGTCACACCATTATCGACATGGATCTTGTAAAGCTCTGCATGACCCGAATTGATCGGGTTGCTGAAATAGATATTCACCCCGCCACCATCGGCCGGCTCAAGCTTGACATAGGTCTCCTGACCATCGACCAGCTCACCAAAATCAACAACGCCATTCACCGGCATACCGGATGCGTCATAACGCTGTCCGTAAACCTGATACGAGCTTGATGCGTTCCCGTCACGGCTGTTGAACACCGTGAAGTATCCACCGTCAGCAAGCGCGATCACATCGCCAGAGACAATATTGCCACCATCCGGATCAAGGGTCTCGAGATTAACCCGACTGTCCTCGGTAATAACGTTGTCCGATCCAATCGAATAGACAACAAGCTCACGACCACTGACAATCGCAACACGCCCGTCTGACAAAAGGGCCGGTTTTGCCCCCAGGCCGTAATACATCGGGTCCGTCGTATCATTCGTCCCGACAAAGTCGCGGATAACAAACGTGTCGCTCAGCTCATAACCAGCCGATGAGAACAATTGCCCAACTGTTTCATTCGCACCATTCTTCATCGTCAGAAGAATGCGCCCATCTGGCAGCTCAAGACCACTGGCCATGCCGTCATTGCCGCCGGCGAGACCACTAAGGTCCATCAGTTCACCGACTTCATCGCCGGACGCATCGTAACGTTGACCGAAAATGTCCTGGCCATTAGTCTCGCCATTGACATTCCGGCTCATCACCAGAACAAAACCGCCATCTTGAAGGGCTATGATGTCTGCATCAGATGTTGTGACCCCATCTTCCAGAAGACTGACTTCTGCCTGGCGGTTGCCTGTTGCGTTGAACACCTCAAATTCGACGGAACTACCCGTACTGCCGTTGGTTACAGAATAGGTGATGACGTAGTTGCCATTCGCAAGGCCGGTGATATTGAAGCCAGAACCATTTGCCCCAACCGTTATCGCCTGACGGTTGCCAACAGGAGCACCTGACGCATCATAGCGCTGGCGCCACAAACGGTAGGAACCGTCATACCATGTGACAACCTGACTGCCGTCGGAGAGCTGGGCGACATCCCATTCAACGCGACCTTTGCCGTCACCTTCAACAGGATATCCGGGGGAGAGTTTGGTAGGATCATCCAGCGTCGCGCGCACATCAACCGTTACTGTGGCTGTACTATTGCCGCCCACACCATCGTCGACTGTGTAGCTAAACACAGCGGGACCGTAATAATCTGCGTCCGGGGTAAAGATCACATCCCCGTTGACATCCAGCGAAACTGTTCCGTGCTCGCCGTTCTGAACCGACGTGATCGAATAGCCAGAGCCCCCATTTTCACCATCATTTGCAAGAAGCTCGCTTGCTGCGATGATTACTGACCGGTTTGCAACTGTGGCCAACTCATCGCCAGCCGCCTCTGAATAACTGCGATACTGTGCCGGATCGAGGGTATCTCCTGTCACCCCGCTATCGACATGGATCTTGTAAAGCTCGGCGTTGTTTGAGTTAATCGGATTGCTGAAATAGATATACACACCGCCGTCATCAGCATGCTCAAGCTTGACGTAAGTCTCCTGCCCATCGACAAGTTCGCCAAAATCGACAACGCCGTTTACGGGATTACCTGCGGCATCGTAGCGTTGACCGTAAACCTGATATGGGCTGGATGTATTGCCTGAACGGCTGTTGAAGACCGTGAAATACCCGCCATCGGCGAGTGCAATCACATCACCGGAAACAATGTTCGCCCCATCCGGATCAAGTGTTTCGAGGTTTACGCGGCTGACTTCGGTCACGACATTGTCCGAACCGATGTCGTAAACAGCTAGCTCGCGGCCACTGACAATCGCTACACGGCCGTCGGCAAGAAGTGTCGGCCGAGCACTCAGGCCAAAATACATTGGGTCCGTATCGGCATTCGTTCCGACGAAGTCACGAATGACGAATGTGTCACTTAATGGATAACCTGCGGACGAGAAAACCTGTCCGATCGTTTCATGGGTTCCGTCATTTGTGATCATCATCAGCAACCGACCATCTGGCAACTCCAGACCGGTTGCCATCCGTTCTTGGCCATAGGCAATGCCGCTGAGCTCCATCAACTCGCCAACTTCGTTGCCAGCTGCGTCGTAACGCTGACCAAAAACGTCAAACCCACTGGTTTGCCCGATCACGCTCCGGCTCATCACGACAACAAAGCCACCATCTTGGAGGGCTATGATATCCGCATCGGAGCTGTCCGCTCCTTCTTCAAAAAGATTTACTTCTGCTTGCTGATTGCCTGTTGCGTTAAAGACCTTGAATTTAACGGTACTTTCCGCGTCGACCGTATAGGCAATGACGTAATTTCCGTTCGAAAGGCCCGTGATGCTGACATTCGTTGAAGGCGGAGTGTTAATCCCCTGACGATTTCCAATTGGAGCGCCGGATGCGTCATAGCGCTGACGCCATATTCGCGTCTTTCCATCCGACCAAGTTACGACATGACTACCATCAGAAAGTTGAGCAACATCCCACTCAACCCGACCGCCTGCATCTCCCTCAAGCGCATAGCCAGGAGAAAGTTTGGTTGGATCGTCAAGCGTCGCACGCACATCAAGGGTAGCAGTGGCTGCACTGCTACCGCCCGCGCCATCATCCACGATGTAACTAAAGGTGGCAGGACCATAGTAATCCTGGTAAGGCGTAAAGATTACATTCCCGTCCAAGTCCAGTGAAACTGTACCATGGTCGCCTGCTTCTACAGACGAAATCCCGATTGCATCGGTATCGTTCGAAAGAAGGTCAGCCGCCAAAATTACGGTTGAGCGGTTCGCATTGACATCGAGAAAATCATTTTCTGCAGCCACAACAAGCTCCATCCTGGAAAAAGTGCCAGCTCTGCCCAATGCAAACCAGCCAATTTCGCAAGAGGTTAGTGACTATCCATCCCGTTTGCTAATGATTTTTCTATTATAGCTTGAATATTGACCGAATTATTCAATCTTATATTTGAATATAAGATAAACAAACAATCGACAGAGTATTCTGGTTGCCTTAACAGCCGCTGCGTGCGAAATGCCAGTGTGCCATAACCCCGAATTATGACAAGCAAACAGCTGAGCCCGACGCATATATACGTCGGGCTCTGGCGGCATAAATTTTTCGAAAATGTCACGTGCCACAAAAGGTGACATTAGACATCTCGCGAAATCAAGCACTTGGCATTTCGGATTGCCAGATAAGTTGTCATCGATTGTCACAAAAGCTGACAAAAATCTGCGGAATTGTCAGAAAATCTGACAATTTTCGACGAGTCAAAAAAAGAAGGTATGGCACACAGGCACATACTTTTTTCGCACACCATAGCCGTACAGTGCTCCAGAAACTTTTCGACGCTCTGTTATTTTGTCTGATGCACATAAATAGGTGCTATAATTGGGAACAAGTTGCACTCTACCAATGCAGATAAATGGTGCGACACAGGCAGCCTGAATGCCCAACAGCATGCACAGCGCGATTCAGGTATCCTTCAACGGCAACCGCGGATCACAACCATACTCGATCTGAGCTTCGCGAACGCCGTTAGGTCATGCCCTTGCATTAACAAAGGGGGGGGAGGCGACCTAGTACGTCAGGATGCCAGCTCCATGGCCGTTCTATTCAAACCCCTGGCAGGCTTGAAAGGATCAAGCTGCAATGTAGGAAACCTAACTTCAATTGCAGTCCGGGTTTACCCAGGGGACTAGGCTAAAGCGGCGCAATGATTGTCTTTGTAAAACACGCACATGGATCAGCTCACACATCGGCGTCAACGGATGATATTGAAGCCAAGAATCAGAAAAATATCACACAGAAGTAGCTGACACTAAAAAGACAAACATTTTTTCAACCCTGACACTTCGAAAGGATGTTTGACAGCTAGACCGCTCGAACAGAACTCAGGAATTCTTGCACTTTCTCACGTAATTTGTCTGTCTCATGTAATAAGCTGCCTGAAGCATCTAGCACTTGTTCAGCTGCCCCACCAGTCGAAACCGCAGCTTCATTCACGCTAATAATACTACTAGTAACTTCAGAAGTACCCCCAGCGGCTTCTTGGACGTTGCGAGTGATCTCGAGTGTAGCAGCTCCCTGCTGCTCAACAGCGCTTGCAATTGCTGCCGAAACTTCACTAATCTCCGAGATAGTGGAAGAGATTGCAGCGATTGCCTCAACCGCGCCATCAGTCTCACTTTGGATATTTGAAACCTGGGCAGTAATCTCATCAGTCGCTTTTGATGTCGCTGTCGCCAAATTCTTTACTTCCGCAGCCACCACAGCGAAACCCTTACCCGCGTCACCAGCGCGAGCAGCCTCAATCGTCGCATTTAGAGCAAGAAGGTTAGTTTTCTCTGCAATATCGCTAATCAACCCAACAACGTCACCAATCTTTTGCGCTGCATCCGCCAACCCACGTACCCGGACATTCGTTTCTTCCGCATTTACAACGGCCCGAGCCGCAACCGTGGATGACTGCCCCACCTGTTGATTTATTTCGCTAATCGAAGCGCTTAACTCTTCAGTTGCACTCGCGACTGTTTGAACGTTAGCCGAAGCCTGCTCGGCCGCTGTCGCAACTATCCCAGCTTGTCGGCTTGTCTCTTCTGCAGTATTGGTCATCCCAGTCGCAGTCGATTGCATTTCTTTGGCCGCAGTTACGAGGGCTTTGAGCACGAAAGTCATTTCACTGTCAAACCCGGCGGTAAGTTCGCTTATCTTCTCGGCTCGTTTTTCTCTTAATTTTAATGCTTCAGCTTCTTTCTCAGCAAGCTGATCAGCACGAATCATGCCTTCTTTGAACACCAATACTGCTTGAGACATTTCTCCAATTTCATCTCCACGATACTCTCCTGGAACATTTGCTTCTTTGTCGCCCGCAGCTAATTTTTTCATCACTTCAGTAATTTGCACAATAGGTTGAGAGATACCTCTCCCAGTTAACCACGCGAAAATTATGCCAATGATGATTGCAGCACCCGCTAGTATCTCGCTGATCAAGACAGATCTTTTAGATGCAGCTGCAGCCCTAGGGCCGATCTCATCTTGTTCTGCTTTCACATCAAGCTTGAGGTCTTCTAACTCGCTGGCAACGATCGGCCCGATACGCTCTAACTCATTAGAAACCAAATCGCCACGTAGTGGATCAAAAACCGAGAGAGAAACTATTTCTTCAAAAGCTTCAGAATATGCTGTCAAGTTATCTGAAACTACTCTCGATGCCTCTTTTCGGCTTCCTTCGGACAGTAAAGACCCTAGTTCTTGATTCAACAGCTTAGTCGTGTCGAGTATATCAAGTACTATCTGGGCATCTTCAGGGCTATTGCTTAATAGATAATCTTTAACTGCCACCCGTGCCTCCAACAGCTTCTCCTGCACACGGACTGCTTGATTTGATTGGAGAACAACTTCTCTGTAACGCGAAAAGTCTGTTCCCACACTACTCATGGAAACTACGCCCAACACGGCAACGGTTGCCAAAAGCAATAAGATGAGCGCAAAGCCACCGAAAACTTTTGTCGAGATTTTTAAATTACGCATTAGGTTAGTCATCGTTTTCCTCCGAACGGCCAGCATTCTCTGGCTGCTGCTTCCAATTGTTATTCTAAGCCAGTTTAAGTCACTGGCCCTTTTATAATTAGAGATCGAAGATTTTATTCTATTTTATTTCAGTAAATGAAGTCGCGTCAGCCAGAATAAACATCTCCTGAGACTGGAAATAGACATGCGCACAAAACTAACCGCGACACTTACCCAAATCGGCGGTCTCGACGCAGAACTGGGATAACTATCGACGAAACGGAACCGGTAAAATTTAGTGATCATTCGCGCCGCAGCATGAAGCTGCTGGTAAAAAGTCCAATCTTGTGAACATGCAATATCAAACAGCCTTATGACATCGCGAAAAAAAGGGAGGCACACAGCATATGAGCACACCTCCCTCGCACAACTGGAGCGCATCAAGCTCCAGGAACTTTTTGATCTTTCGTCTCTTTCGTCGAGGTGGGAGACGTTGAGAAGTAGTTTCGTGCAAGTAATGCACCACCCACAAAAATCGCTGCCAGTGATACGAGCATGTACGGCGCAACACTGCCAACAGCGACGCAAACGAATAAACTTCTCATTAGTCGGGATAGAGTGCCGTTCATATAGCCCTCTATTGCAGCCGCCAGTGAAATCGTTCCAATAACACCGCCGATCACAGCAAGCCCAATCTCAAGGGGTGAACCGGACCCAATGATGGCAGGATTCCAAATAAAGACGAATGGGACAAGGAAGCCAACTGAGGCAAGTTTGACTGCATCAAATGCAATCTTAAATGGATCTTCCTGTGCAATGGCCGCTGCCGCAAGAGCCGCAACCGCAATTGGTGGCGTCAAGGCCGAGAGGATCGCGTAGTAGAGCAGGAACATATGAGACTCAAGAAGCGGATATCCCAACTTTGATAGCGCCGGCCCGACAAGAACTGCCGCAAGGATGTAAGCACTTGGTGTTGGCATCCCTAAACCAAGAATGATGGTCACCACAGCCGAAATCATCAAGGTGATAACCGGATCTGCACCACTGATTGTCATGATCACGTTTGCCGCTTTCATGCCAAGGCCCGTCATAGACAGACCACCGATTACAAGTCCCGCAGCCGCGCACGCGCCGGCAACGGGGAGGATACGCAATGTGGTTTCACCAAGGCCTTCAACTACACGCCAAACGCTCATGCGGGTTCGCGCAGAGCAAGCCGCTGCAATGACTACAGAAGCAGCTCCCAAGCCTGCCGTCATGGTTGGCGAATAGCCAAGCGACAGTGCGAGTATGATCACCGCGATCGGGACAATAAACATCCAGCCGTTAATCAGAGTTGCCTTGAGCGTAGGGACATCATCCGGATAGGAGCGCAAATCGCGTTTGACCGCGCGCAGGTGAACCTGTGAGAAAACTCCAAGATAATAAAGGATCGCTGGAATAATCGCGGCGTAAACGACTTCGCGATACGCAAATCCTGTGTACTCAGCAAGAATGAATGCTGCTGAGCCCATGATAGGAGGCATGGCGCTGCCACCTGTGGACGCAGCAACTTCAACAGCACCGGCGAAACGCGATGAATAGCCAAGACGCTTCATGATTGGGATCGTTATCGAGCCTGTCGCGACGACATCAGATACGGGACTGCCTGAAATCGTTCCATACATGCCTGATGAGATAACAGCAACCTTTGCCGGACCACCGGGGCTCTTTCCGGTCAGCGAGGCAGCAAGGTTGAAGAAGAAGTCCCCGCCGCCAGCAAATGACAGCAACGTCCCGAAGAGAACAAATAGGAAAACATAGCTAGCGACAACCTGGATCGGGACACCAAAGACACCGTCCGTTGTAAAGATTAGTGCATCCAGCAGGTATGTGTATTCGATCACTCCGTGTCCAAAGGGCGGAGGTAGCATGTGACCGAACAGGTTGTATGCCATAAAACCGAGAACAACGATCGTAAGACCTGCACCCGTCGTGCGACGCGTCGCTTCAAGTGACAATAATAGAAGTGACGACCCAAAGAAAAGTTGAGCAGGTGTAAGCTCTTCAAGCAAAGTGATTCGACTTGAAATCACACTTGCATTCACGAGGAAAAACGCTCCGGTAGCGAGGCTCAGTACACTTAACACCCAATCAATAATGGTCGGCTCGTCCCGTGCATTAGTTGTTGCACCGACTACCAAGAAGAGCATCGAGAACAAGGCGCTAAGAAACAGAATGCCAATTATAAGCGGGTCCGAGATAACGAAGAGGTTGCCGTAAATAACCCCGATCGCAAATAGTGCCGCCAAGCTGATCAAAACTTTGTGGGGTAAGGCCGCAAACTTACGTTTGCGGCCTGTGCTAACAAGTGACTTCATCATTTGAGAAGTCCTGCCTCGCGATATGCCCGTTCTGCACCGGGATGGAACGGCAGAACATCCTGATCAGCCATCAATTCGGTGTTGAGCGCCTTCATTGATCCATGCACTGCTCGCACCTCGTCGATATGAGCGACAAGTGATTTGGTCAATTCATAAGCAGTTGCTTCTGGCATTTTTTCGGTTGTAACGAGAAGCGCCCCGAGAGCAGATGTTTCGACATTGTTTGGCTGGTTGGAATAGCTGCCCGCCGGAATGGTAAATTCTTGGGTTCCAAACCGTTCATTGGTTGCATCAATCACGTCCTGTGGAATGTCGAGGACAATGACTTCATTGTTTTCATCAATAGCGCGGAATGAGGAATGGAGAACAAACACACCATTGGTAACCATGTCGATACGACCATCCTTCAGCAGCTCTGCCTGGTCGTTTGCCCCTGCCTGAACAATGCGCCCACCATTTGCCTCAACAGCTTCCTTGGTTAAACCGGCTTGTTCGAGCATGAACAATGCTACGTTGGACGTAATATTACCCGAACGGTTTACGCCAATACGCACCGGTGCTTTTGCTGTTGCAAGATCGTCGAGGCTATCAATGTTGTATTCGTCGGCAATCGACTTCGCCAGAAAGAAATGCATCGGCGCCCAGTTATACATGTAACCAATTGCACGCATGTTGTTTACAGGGGCCTTGAAGGGCTCTTCTCCTGCCAAAGCAATCTTCACTTCGGCATTGTGAACCAATCCCATGTCCGTCCGATTTGCTCCCAGCAAACCTATATTTGCAAATCCACCACCAGTTGCCTGATATGTCACAACGGAATTTGGATCTGATTGTTTTACAGCACGGTCGATACCTGCGCCGAGAAGAGACCACAAGCCACCCGGGTTCCCACCCGACAATGTCAGGTTTACCGGTTCAGCCTGTGCAGTGTTAACGCCGAAGGCCAGTCCAATAGCCGCGGCAAGAGTCAAAAGCCTCATTCTTTCCTCCCTAATGGGTACGATCTCTGATTATGGTTTTGTTTTATTGTTATTGGACGCTGAACCTTTTCCGGTTACCGCAAAGCAGCGTCAGGCCTCGAAAGTGATATTCACGTTCTTCTGTTCGGTATAGGACAGCATCTCACCGAGGCATTCTTCACGCCCGATACCTGATTGCTTCATCCCGCCGTATGGGGTGCCAAGAAAATGGTCGCTGGAATTGTTGACCCAGACATATCCGGCACAAATGTCATCCACGGCACGCATTGCCTGGGAAAGGTCACGCGTCCAGACTGAGGCCGTTAACCCGTAATCAACGCCGTTCACGGCATCGATAAGAGCGTCATACTCCGTCCACTTCAGAATACTTAGTACGGGGCCAAACACTTCTTCTTGGGCAATGCGCATATCAGGCGTCACATCGGCAAACACCGTCGGCCTGACGAAGAAGCCACCCGCGAGATCGGCAGGAACGTCGCCTCCCGCGACCATCCTTGCCCCTTCGCCTTTGGCAATATCGATGTAGCGGAGAACCTTCTCGTACTGACCTCGTGTAGATAAACACCCCATCTGAGTGTCCGGGGAGAGTGGATCACCCGGGGTAATATCGTTGAAAGCAGAAGCCAGTTGTTCGACGACCAAATCATAAATACTCTCATGAACGAAAACACGACTGGTCGACCCACATGACTGCCCCGCCGTCCAAGGCAAATTCATGCCCTTAACCGCACTTTGAACAGCTTTTTCAACATCGGCATCGGGGAATATGACAAGGGCGTTTTTGCCCCCTAGCTCAAGAGAGACATGCTTAAGGGTATCCGCGGACTGGCGCATAACAGCACGTCCGGTTGCAGCACTGCCAACAACACTGACGCTGGCAATCCCCGGATGGGTCGAAAGACCTGCACCCAGATCGGAGCCACCATTCAGAATATTCAAAACACCGGGCGGGAAAAGACCACCGATCAGTTCTGCAACCTTCAGACTTGAAAGCGGCGTTTCCTCGGATGGCTTAATAATAACGCTGTTACCAGCCATAATCGGTGGCGCGAGCTTGGCACATGCAAACATCAATGGATGGTTGAACGGGACAATACGGGCAACAACCCCGACCGGCTCGCGAACGACATAGTTCACTTTGCCCGCGCCAACCGGAACAGTCTCGCCCTTGAGCTCCGTCGCAAGACCGGCAAAGAAATCCATCAAGGTCGCGGCAAGTTCGACATCAAACAGCATCCCGGTCAGGGAATTTCCGCTATCGAGCGCATCAAGATGGGCAAGCTCGTCCTTGTTTGCGCGGATGATGTTCGCGGCTTCACGCATCACTTGTGAACGTTCGCGCGGTGTCGTGCGCGCCCAAAGTTTCTGCCCTGCCGCTGCCGCTGTCACAGCGGCATCAAGATCAGATGCTGCACCACTATCTACCTTTGCGATTTCAGTTCCGGTAGACGGCGCAAAGACCGAGATTTGGGCATTTGCGGCGCGATGCCATGCCCCTCCATAATAGAGCCCTTTGGGAACTCTCTCAGTCAGCAATACCTCGGCAGTAGAAGCTTTTAATGGCTTCATGCTGTTTTCCTCCCAGGAAAATCCGCGATTTTTATTGTGCGCGGGAAGGTCGTTATTTTATTTTTTATGAGATATCTAAGTTAAATGGCAGGACGTACGATCCGTCAACAATAAAATTAGATATCTTAGTTATTTTTTTATCTGAAGGGCAGATTCGGAGCCGAACCTGCCCTTGCAAACACTACTCTGCAGCGACGCTTGCTCCTTCTACAAGCGTACGCCAATCAACGGTCTGCGGATAAACTCCCTCACGCGAAGCGATGTTTACATGGGGGACTCTTGGTTCCGTTGTTCCAAGGGCTTCACCGCCGGCATCAACTTTCCTCGCGGCGTCCACCATCAGACGACGAAACTCGACAATCGCCAGATCGGATGCGCCCAAGATATCGTCAGACCGGTCAACAATCGCCCCCATAGAAACCCACATCACGATATCCTGGTTCGGAATGCCTAGCACACCGGTAAAGTTCCCAAGTTTCATCGCTTGCCGGTCCTGCAGGAAGTTGTTGTGGAGTTGTCGCTGGGAAACCCATCGTTCATCCAGATGAATGCCTTTTTGGGCATGGTTGAACTTGCGCCACTCTTCGGTTGTCGGGCAGGCCTTCCCACCCCACGCGATGAAATGGAAGTGCGTGGTTTCATCATCGATCGGTACGATGACGCTCGCGACATTGTAATTGTTGTTCGGCGGAATCAATGCAGTGTATGGCGCGATGTATTCGGTAATACGCAGATAATGATGCGTACCTGCATTTTTGATCGGCTTGCGGATCGCAGCATAGTGGAAACCATAGCTGGTTGTCTGCGTCTGCATGCGCGGCGACTTGTCGGTGGACGGACGATACCACGCCTGATCGTCTGCAGACGCCCCTTCGACACGCGCGGGTTTCATGTCAGAAGAATGCAGGCTGGAAGAGTGAGCAGAGTCGATCTGACCTTCAGTGATCTGTGCCCAGTTTGCCGGAATGCGAATTTTCAGGATTGAAACCTGCGTGTCTTCGGTCGGTGCAAAAGCGGGCGGAGAAAACGGATACATGCCTTCTTCTTCGCCAAGCCACGCCCAGACAAATCCACCCCACTCGACAGTTTTATAGGATTTGTGTTTGACCTTTTCGTGAAGCGGGCTGCCTTCAGGTTCGGACGACATGGCAACGCAGTTGCCTTCAACGTCGAATTTCCATCCATGATAAAGGCAGCGCAGTCCGCAATCCTCATTACGACCGAACACAAGAGACGCACGTCGGTGCGGGCAAAGCTCGTCAAGCAGCCCAAGCTTACCTTCTGAGTCGCGAAACGCGACGTAACGGTTACCCACCGCTTCAACAAGCAGCGGCTTGCCGTCTGCTTCAGCGACTTCCTCGATCAGACAGACCGGCGTCCAGTGCTGGCGCATCAGCTTGCCCATCGGCGCATCGCCAGTGACGCGGGTTAAAAGATCATTCTCCTCATGGCTCAGCATCTCGCGAACTCTCCTCCGTGTTGCTTATTCTTAGATATCAAAGTTTATATACATGACCTGATTACAGGCGTCTAGTGACTTGACAAAAATTATTAGATATCTAATTTATTGCGTAAAGTTAATTCGGGAGGAAAAAATGTCAATAGAATTAGAAAGCATAAAAATGCGCGTTGTGGCCCGGCGAGAGCTCACCCCCCACATCTGCGAGTTTACGCTTTCTCCCGTGGAAGGCATTGAACTTCCAGCATTTGAACCCGGCTCGCACATCACAGTTGAGACCCCCTCCGGGGCGATGCGCCGCTATTCACTGGTTAATGATGGACACAGCCCCGAGGAGTATGTGATCGCCGTAAAACGTGAACCTGAATCGCGTGGCGGCTCCTCTTCGATGCACGAGTCGGCGCTTGAAGGAACCGAGTTATCGATCCAGCCGCCCGAGAACACCTTTGCCCTGAAAAATGCGTCAAAATACCTTCTGATTGCCGGGGGCATCGGCGTCACACCTATCTATGCGATGGCCAATCACCTGACGATGGAGGGAAAACCCTTCAAGATCATCTATTGCACACGCACTGCGGAAGATACGGCATATATGGCCGAGATGAAGGAATCCTTCGGCTCAAACGTTACCTTCCATCATGACAATGGCGACCTTGAACAGGTTTACGATTTCTGGGACCACTTCGAAGAGCCCAGCCAAATCCATGTCTATTGCTGTGGACCATCACTTTTGATGGAAGAAATCAAGGCGATTTCCGGTCACTGGCCGGAAGGGCGTGTCCATTTCGAGGATTTCAAGGCCGTTGAGGCCGTCCGTGAGGATGACAAGGCGTTTGAGGTCACGCTCCTTAATACCGGAGAGACAATACAGGTCCCGGCAGATCGATCTGTTCTTGAAGCTTTGCGCGACAGCGGCATCAAAACTGTCAGCTCATGCGAGAGTGGCACGTGTGGTACATGCCGCTGCAAGCTGATCGAAGGCGACGTCGACCATCGCGATATGGTGCTGATGGATGAAGAAAAAGACAGCCAGATCATGATCTGCGTCTCCCGCGCCAGGGAGGGTAACCTTGTCATCGAACTCTGAGTGCTGGTCTGAACAGCCCCCATTGCGTCTGGGTGTGATCGGGCTCGGACGCGGGTTCATGCTGACATTGCCAAGCCTGCTTGCCGATGAACGCGTCAAACTCATCGCTGCCTGTGCCCCGCGGGCATCATCGCGTGCTGCATTCGAAAAGGAATTCGGCGGTCGAACATATGACCGCGTTGAAGACATCTGTGCTGACCCAGACGTTGAAGCTGTTTACATCGCAACGCCGCATCAGATGCATGTCGATCACGTTTCAATCGCCGCCCGAGCAGGAAAACATGTGCTCGTCGAAAAGCCACTGGCGATTAGCCTTGAGGATGGCATCAAGATGGTCGAGGCCTGCGAGCAGGCTGGCGTACAGCTGATTGTGGGACCAAGTCATAGCTTTGATGGAGCCGTCAGCCTTGCCCACGATATCATTCAGTCCGGCAAGGTTGGTCGTGTCAGAATGATCCAAGCCCTGAACTATACCGACTTTCTGTACCGCCCGCGCAGACCGGAGGAACTCGTTACAGCGGAAGGTGGTGGCGTCATCTTTAGTCAGGCTGTCCATCAGCTTGATATCGTCCGGCTTCTGGGCGGCGGCATGGTGAAGACCATTACGGCAGCTACTGGTAACTGGGATCCAGAACGCTCTACAGAAGGTGCGTATAGCGCCCTTGTCTGTTTTGAAGGAGGCGCCTTTGCGTCTTTGACCTATTCGGGCTATGCGCATTTTGATTCAGACGTCTGGCAAGATTGGGTTGGTGAATTGGGTTACCCCAAAGACCCTGCCAATTATGGTCAGGCCCGCATCGCACTTTCAAAAGTATCCTCCCCGCAAGAGGAAGCCGCCCTTAAATCTGGTCGGACATATGGGGAGACACCAGTGCGACCGCCAGCTCCCCATCATGAACATTTCGGACCAATTGTTGTTTCCTGTGAAGGAGGCGATTTGCGCATCACGGCAGATGGCGTTTGGTTGCATGGCGATTTTGAACAAAAGTTCATACCAGCTCCAATGCATGCCGGCCCGCGATCTGAGGTTGTCTCGGCACTGATCAGTGCGGTGCACCTGAACGCACCGCCATCACAAACTGGCCGCTGGGGACTGGCAACACTCGAAGCCTGTCACGCAATTCTGCAATCGGCAGAAACAGCAGGAACCGTGAAATTGGTTCATCAAATACCGTCAAAAGAAACAAACACCGGAGGAAACTCGTGAGCAACCTGACCCTTTCACTGGCTTATGGGGACTATGATCGCACCAGACCGATTTTTGATGGTCGCGTCAAAATTGATGGCGTCGACCCTGTCTCGATGCTCCTGTCACCCGAAGAGATGTTCTTCCGGGCGTTTCGCAACGAAGACTTCGACGTAAGTGAACTTTCATTTTCATCTTATTGTGTGAAGCTTGCCCGTAACGAAGCACATTACGTGGCGATCCCGGTATTTCTCTCTCGCGCCTTCCGGCATACCTCGGTTTACATTCGCACGGACAAGGGCATTAACAAGCCAGAGGATCTAAAGGGCCGCAAGATCGGCATTGCCGAATATCAGCTGACCGCCAATGTTTGGGTGCGCGGCATTCTGGAAGACGACTACGGGGTAAAACCATCCGATATCCATTGGGTACGTGGTGGTATGGACACCCCGGGCCGCCCGGAAAAGATTAAGGTTGAGCTTCCCGAAGACGTCAAAATGACCCAAGCCCCCGAAGGCGCGACCCTCAACCAGATGCTGGCAGATGGCGAGATTGATGGCTTCATCGGCCCGCGTTGGCCGAAATGCTTTAACGAGGGCCACCCGCATGTTGGCCGCCTGTTCTCAGACAGCATTTCTGCAGCTGAGGGCCACTATAACCGCACCGGCATTTTCCCGATCATGCATGTGCTAGGCGTCCGGAGAAGTCTTGCAGATCAACATCCATGGCTGCCCGCCGCGTTGCTTAAGGCTTTCTCGCAATCCAAGCAAATGGCCTTAGATGCTCTGAGCGACACCTCTGCAACCAAAGTCACCATGCCGTTTGTCGAAGACACCCTTGATCGTGCCAAGAAACTTCTGGGCGACGATTTGTGGCCATATGGAGTAGCACCAAACCGCAAAGTGATCGAAACCTTCCTTGACTACCATTACCGCCAAGGCCTCTCACCACGGAAGCTTTCTATTGATGAACTCTTCCATCCGTCCACTCGCGAGGTTTTCAGCCTATGACCACCAATAATGCAAAAACATCGGGCGTATTTCCCTCTCTCCCGGCCATTCTGGTCGAAGAGGGCGTACGCGCCGCTCTCAAGGAAGACCTCGGGCGCGCTGGTGATCTGACCACCGATGCAACGATCGGGCCGGAGCTGCGCGCACAAGTATCCCTCGTTTCCCGCGAAGCCGGGAGCCTTTGCGGTGTTGATTTTGCCCGGACTTCTTTTGCTCTTGCCGGTGCGGGGCTCCAATTCGAGGCCTTCCGAAAGGATGGGGATACGCTCGCACCAGGTGACGAAATCGCGCGGGTGACAGGAAACGCACGTGCCATCCTATCCTCCGAGCGGGTAGCACTGAACTACCTCTGCCATCTGTCTGGCGTTGCAAGCACAACCGCAAAGTTTGCCGACTTAATTGCGCACACAGATGCAAGGATTTGCTGCACGCGTAAAACCACGCCGGGTTTACGAGCCTATGAAAAATACGCTGTGCGTTGTGGTGGCGGTGCGAACCATCGCTTTGGCCTTGATGATGCAGTTCTGATCAAGGACAACCACATCGCCGTTTGCGGTAGCATCACCAAAGCAATCGAAGCCGCGCGCAATTATGTCGGGCATCTTGTTGTGATTGAGATCGAAGTCGACACACTTGAACAGCTCGAAGAAGCGCTAAGCGCCGGTGCAACGACCATTCTTGTCGACAACTTCGGAATTGATGGTCTGAAAGAAGCGGTAAAGCTTAACAACGGTCGCGCGCGGATTGAGGCATCAGGCGGTATCAATATCGACACAATCAAGGATGTTGCCGAAACAGGGGTTGATTTCATCTCAAGTTCCAAGATCACCATTTCTGCACCGACCCTTGATATCGGTCTCGACGTCACACTGGGGTAGAACAATGAAACAATTTCAGCCTGGCGATATCATCGAAATCACGCTCCCCCAAGGCTTTGGTTACTTACAAGTCACGCATAACCATCCTGCGTACCCAGAAGTAGTTCGCGCCTTGCCCGGGCACCACCCAGCTCGCCCGGCAAACATTGCAGAGCTTGCAAAAGGCAAAACCGAATTCACCTTCATGCTCCCGCTATTCTCAGCACTTAAACAGGACATGATCAAAGGCGAAAAAGTCGGTGCCGCGAAAATACCGGCCAGCGACAGCACCTTTCCTACGTTCCGGATGCCAATCCGCGACAAACAAGGCAACGTCGTATATTGGTGGTTCTGGGATGGTGAAGGATTGCACTATGACGCAAATCCAGACGCATCAACGGACCAAATGCCGCTGCGAGAAATCACAACGGCAGATGCCTTGATCGCAAAGCTGTCAGCAGTCTGAACGAAAGCCTTAGGTCGGAATGCGGGTTGGTGGGACTTTACGTCCTTCCTCTCCCGCCTTTCGTTCATCTTCCTCGAGATTCTCAAGAATAACCAACATGCCCTTACGGATGGTTTCGACCTCGTCTGGTGTCAAACCATCCAAGGCAACCTCGTTCACCTCAATCGCGAGCGGTTCAAGCTCGATACGAAGCTCCTTGCCCCGTTTGGTCAGGAATACATGCTGTTTGCGGCGATTACCGGCCAAGGTACGTTTTTCAAGAAAGCCAAGCGCTTCAAGACGTTGCAAGGCTGTATGTGTCGTTGGCTCGGTAAGACCGGCTTCTTCAGCCAGCTCACGTTGAGTCAAACCCTCCTGCTGCCACAGGATGCGCAGGAAAATCCACTGGCCAAACGTCACGTGATGCGACGCAAGACGTATTTGCAGAGAACGGTTAAAACCGCGGGTTGCCAGCCGGATAATATGCGCAAGACGTTCGCGTGAATCCGGAACTCTGTTTTTTCTATCGACCATAAACTGATGGATGCCCCTAAAACCAACTGATCTTGCTTTTCGGATTGACTGATACAGCCGTCTTTTGCCGGTGTCAAACGTGCTTAGCCGGGAGCTCGCCAAGCACGTTTGCACATTACGCCAACGATTACCCTTCGTCACCTTCGGCAGTTTCTTCAGCAGTACGCGTCATGCCCGACGACATAGCTTTCGTGTAACCGGGGGTTATGCGCGCATCAATCACGACGGCTTTTCCCGCCTTGACGATTGGCAAAGCTTCTTCAATGGCGGCATTTAGTTCTTCCGGTGTGGACACAGGACCAAATGCCCTCAAACCTTGCGCCCGGGCCATTGCCGCCAAATCGATATCCGGCCCGCCAATATGTTGGCCAATCCATTTATTTTCGACCGGACGTTCGCGACTGATGGCGACTTTTTCCTGATGAATTTCATCGTTATAGAAAGACCGGTTATTGGCAATGATCGCAAGAAACGGAATGCCATAGCGTGCAGCAGTCCAAAACGCCGAAACCCCCATTAGGAAATCACCATCACCTAAAACGGCAACCGGCAGACGATTTGTATCGCGCAGCGCCAAGGCCGCACCGACCAGCATACCCGGACCCGACGCAATCCCGGCTCCACCATCATAGCCAAGGTAGTCAAGTGGGTGGCGGAAATGCCAAAGATCACCACCCCAGCTAAGCGGCAACCGAACAAGCGACACGATCTCTTCGGAGAGAGCCTCCCCCAAAGATGCAGCAAGACTGTCTACGTTAAGCGGGGCTGATGGGGTTGCGATATCGCCAGTGCATAGTGCCGGCAGACTTTCCAGACTACTGGTTGGTGCAATGTCAGCTTCTTTGCAAAGTTGTTTGATAACCACATCCGGTTCAGTAGCGATATGCAGATCAGCCCTGACATTTGCCTGATGATCCATGCTCCAGCCATTGTGGATTTGATGATCGAGGGAAATCTGAACAATCTTTGTATTTTCCGTCCTCGACCCCGCCTGCTTCAGAGTACCCGCAACATCGACCCAGTCAAAACTGACGATCAGGTCAGCATCACTCAGGACACGAGCTCCGTCTGGCGACATAAAGAAGCCAGGAGCACCGGTATGGAGCGCGTGATCCGTCGGAAATGCGGCCCCAAGCTTGATGTCGGTCAGGACGCGGGCATTGAATGCCTCAGCGAGTGCGACGCGGCGCGTCCAATCTTCCTCGTTGCGCGAAACACGGCCCATCAGGAACACAGGCGCTTTGGCCGTTCGAAGCATCGTCTGCAATTCGATCAGCGTTTCGCGTGATGCTGCAGGTTGCGCAGGCAAAGCATGACGACTGACATCAGGAAGACTTATTGATTCGGTAACCTCCTCTTCCTGTACCGAAACGTCAAAACAAACGTAAACTGGCGCCATCGGAGCCGTTTTTGCAATTGTTGCCCCGCGCATCATGGCTTCAAGCGAGGCACGAATAGAATAGGGTTGATCATCCCATTTAACATAGGGGCGCACCAAAGCGGCCTGATCACGGGATGTATGTATCCAGTCAATCCATGGACGCCGCTCGGCAGCGTCGACGGGACCGGTGGCACCAAACACCAATACAGGCACACGATCACACCAAGCGTTATAAATCGACATGGCAGCATGCATCAACCCGACATTGGCGTGAACGATGGCCGCCATTGGGCGTCCGGTAACCTTCGCCCAACCATGCGCGATCGCAACCGTATGCTCTTCATGCAGGCACAGAAGCATTCTGGGATTTTCATTCCCAAGATGGTTGACCAGACTATCATGCAAACCGCGGAAGCTTGATCCTGGATTAAGGGCAACAAATTCCACATCAAGGGCACGCAACATCTCTGCAATCAGGTCACTACCCCAAACCCCTTCCGATCCTGATGCAACAGGATTCTCGACTTTTTCCATTTTTCCTCCCGGACTTTTCAGTGCTTTATCAAAGCAATTTAGAATTTTTCTTTTTAAATACTTCGATATCTAACATTATGTCAAACGAGATTTCCTCGCGAACAGGACAGATGTCTCAAAGGAGAGATGGATGGGCTTTGGATTGCAATACGCTGCCGACCCAAAACGACTTTTTTTTAGAGATCACCAATCCCTACTTACCGATAAGCAGCACCCAACAGAGCGAGAAATATGAAGAAATTGAATTGCTAACGATTTACGCGCTGATACTGGCCGTTTTCTTTGTCATTGGCGGCACGATGAACTTGCTTGCGTCTGATGTAACGCAAGCAGATTACGCAAGATGGGGTCACCCGACATGGTTTCCGTATCTCACTGGAATTTTGGAGTGGGCAGCAGCCATACTTCTTGTGTTTCGCGCGACACGCCTACTCGGTGCAGCATTAGCAGGAAGCGTTATGATCGCGTCAGCTGGAACACTCATAATAAACGGTGAATACGCCTACAGCATCGAACCAATAACGGTTCTGGTCCTCGTTGCGGCCTACGCGATTATTCATGCCAAAATGAACGATGAAGAAAGAAGCGATCCATCAAAGAGCCACATAACGGACCTGAAGGCTCAGCAACCGAGCAACATTGTTGCCTCATTTTCCAATGCGAGACTACTCGAAAACCCTGAGTTATGACAAAGCTACCAACGCAGTCACTTGGAGAATTTCCGGGAAGCTGCAGAGCAAAGCGATGGAGCAGTGTTCATACCAGATGAACTGTCACCTGCCAGAAAAGATGACATTTGTAGAAAACGCCCTGTTGTCAAAACCTGTCAGTAAATAATAGGTCACTATCCCAAAATTCATCAATGACAAACGACGTCGCTGAATCACGCTGAACAAAGCAAGCTATCGACCCATTGGATATGTCGATGGCCTGCTAAAATTCTTCGTGCAAATGCAGACAATTCTGCATCTTCGGAAATACAACTTGCTAATGTTCGCACATGTTCTGCGAAGGAATTATCGATAGCGGCATTTCCAGATTCTGTTTGCGGAAACAACTCATCTGCGGCTTCAATCTTATGCTCTATTGTAACAGCAAGAGTCTTACGCGCGTCCACTAGATCAGAGTGCCCTAAATGGTAAAATCTGATCGACTCATTTGCGCGCCGATAACGACCAGGGTGCTCTTCTTCCGAATACACCGGAACAGGCCTTCCCGATTGGTCAAAATCTATTAAGCCAGGTTCATCCGGCTCACACGGGTCAAGAAGAATTGGGCTCTCGCGCTTCTCTTCTTCATAACATGTTGCTCGCCTTGCTTCATCCAGAAGGGGAAAACTATCTCCTTTACCGCCGGTCTCACCACTTTCTCTGTCAGTCCTAACACTGTTGCAAAATGTGCAGGCAAATCGGTAGTTGCTATGCCTGAAAGCCGACCAAGGATACTTACTTTTGGGGCGGAAATGGTCGACGGTCCCATCAGAGCGCTCTTGTATGATTTCACAATAAAAACACTTGTTATGCGAAAGATCCATCAGCGCAGGCTTAATGTCCCTCCAGACATTTGAATGGTCGCTAATTTTTTCAGGTCCATCCGCTATTGCAGCGTTTGAACGTAGCTGCCAATCATCAGGAAGCTGCAATTGATCTTTGTTAATATAGCGCACAACTTCAATCCCCCCTGTTTTTCAATGCATTCTGGACTAGACGCTCTGCTTTCTTAGAGTTTTCAGGCACTTCTTCTCTATCGCTTATTGGATGCGCTTCATGGCCGAGTTTTCGTAATGCTTCTTTGAGTTCTGGGTCGCGCACCTCGTAGCGAAAACCGTAATTTCTGAGCTCATCATTGACTTCCCTCAGCTCTTTTCTGTCATCTTCGTTAAGCTCTTTCTTTGCACTGATCCGGCGCTTCCTCGCAAGCAAGTCTTGAGTATGGGTGTCCAAAGCAGCACTTAACCCAAACATCTCGCTCGTCATTACACCTGCATACCCCATACCACGCGGGTGCATATCCGGTTCAGCAGCAGATATTGCCAATGTTTCCTTATCTCTTGTAAGGATTTGCACTTGTTCCTTTTCAAGTTCAGCGACAGCAACAGGATTGTGCGTTGCTAGGAGAACATGGCTACTCTGCTTTTCCCCCTCATTAACGTTAAGAAAATTTCGGATATGCTGAAGATACTCCACACTCCATCTAGGGTTCAGATGCGTATCGGGCTCATCAAGCAAAAACAGGCTTTCTTCTTCCGCGGTGAAACGAAGCAAACCCAGGACTGTCAAGAGCTGCTGTTCGCCTTCACTGAGTTCACGGAATATAACTGACCCATCATTTTTCCGCAGCTTCACCCTGATCCGCACCTCATCAATCAGCTCGGAAACATAGGTACTTTCTAGATCTTGAAAGAACTGCGCTGTGCTCTTCCCCGCACGCAGCTTGCGTAATGCATCAAGATCTTTAACGAAAAGATACAAAAACTCCATTGTTTTGGAGTTCCAGAGACTTACCTTCTCTTTCCGAGTAATCCTTAAGGGTGCAATAGAAATATCATACAGCGTTGCCAAAAACTCCGACACCACTCCACGTGCATTCCAAAAGCGCGGATCACCACCCTTGGATGTCCATGAGGGTTTTCTGAGTACAAAGAGAACGGAATCAATCCCACCTTCTTCTAAGCCGAGCTGCTCCTGCAGAAAATTATCCGTTAATTCGGCATTATTGACAATAAACGACAACAAAACAAAGTTGCTATGCACAGGCAATGCATAGAACAAACGCTTTAGGCCCGGGTTTTTTCCCGCTCTAAGGTCCTTGTCGTAGCGCTCAAGATACTTATGAAAAACCTCTTCCATCCTCTCGCTTTGACCAGAGTAGTAGCCAAATAGAAATTTTGGTAGATATCCATTGTCTTCATCACGCAATCTGGAAACAGTCAATGCTTCTCCTGGCACCTCATCAAAACTTGCGGCAACAGGTGAAGGTTCCACATCATGAGCATAAGGCGCAAGCTTAATGCGGTATGGTTCCTTGTTCTTTGGGTCGGCATCTATGCGAACCCATTTGTCCTTGATTTGATATGAGATTCGATAGGCGAAGGATGGTTTATTTTTGTTCCCTTTTGCATCTTCACCCATGATCAGATCACGGAAGAGGACTGTAATCGCTTCCAAAACGTTCGATTTACCAGTCCCGTTTCGACCAATCAGGACAGTAATCAAATGCTCCTCTGCGAAATCAATCGTCAGGTCTTTCAGATTTTTGTATTCACCAATCCATAACCAATCGATACGCATGTTTACCTCTTACTGACCGATGTCAATCGAAGCCAGTCTTCATGCCCTCGACGCTCAACCTCAACAAGGCCATTTTGAAGGTGTTCTCGCAACTCGTTATAGAATCTTTCAACAGCATCAGATGGCGAGCCATTGCCAACGCCGAGCGCTTGCGCCGCCTCACTGGCGGAAACCCAGTTCCCATTGACTTTCAGAACATCGATCAAGTTTTCCATCCTCTCCCCTACCTTAACTGACTTTTGGGAACGCGTCGCCGTCTTGCGCCTTGATTTGGATTTTGCCTGTACCGAATTTCTTTCAGTCTCAACCCTATTGAGCAGCATTAACGCGGTTTCATCATTTGGGTCTTGCCGAACGATCCTTCCTCGGAAAGCTGCCTGAAAAATAGACGCTTCGAGCACGGCGATCTGCTTTGATGCAGCAGCGTACTCGACAGACACGCGGTCGAGCCAAGCAAATGTGCTTTCGATGCGGCGAACAATTTCGACCGCTTCGTCCCTAGGTGGCACAGGTATTGGAAGGGTTGCTATTTTTTGCTTACTCACCGACGCAAGGTTGGTAGTTTGTGTACCTTGTTCAAAGAAATATCTTTGCCCTTTTTCGTTGGCATAGTGAGACACAAACTTCGACGGGAAGGAGCAATCCTTTAAGCGAATGCGGAAGACATGGTTCTGGTGAATACAGTCCGAGATTTGTCCTTCCCATACCCATCCACGACCAAGTTTGTCACGATCACCACCCTCATTCATAAGGATATCACCCTCTCGAAGTAGTAGGCGTTCTTTCTCTAGGTGAGTAACCTCTATGGTTTTTATCTCATTAAGTTTCAGCCAGCCACGCTGGACATTCGCGACGCGCAGATATGGAACACTTACTAAGTCACTAGAAAATCTTCTTTTCTTTCCAACTTGTATCCCACCTTGAATTTCACTGATATCCTCTAAAAGCTTGATTTCCCATCCCGTTGGCAGATCGGTCACGTCAACCTTTTTGTTTGAAGGTTTGAGACGGAGATCTTTTGTAAGCTCCCCTGAGAATGCCATATCCAAAATGCGTGATTTATATTTTTCAACCAGCGCCGGGATTTTGTTGAGTGCGGCGCGAGCCCGCACCGTACTGGAAGTCAGAGTGTCAAGCTTTGCAACAATCCGCTTTTGCTCGGCTAGAGGTGGTAGAATTACAGGAAATGTTGCTATTTCATCGAAACTAACACGCGGGCGATCACCTTTATCAAGCAATGCCGTAAAGTTAAGGAAATCCTGCATCTTGATACGCTGCATCACAAAATCAGCGATGGTTACTTCATTCGGAACAATCGCAAGAACTTCTGCCGATGCAACACCATCAAATGGCGCAACAACTACTTTATTGAGGTAAGGTCGCAAACGACTGTAAAGGACATCCCCCTCTTTGAAGACCGAAACTTGACTTCGAACTTCAGAAGCCTTTCCGACGCGAAGAATTCTCGACGTATGCGCCTCGATGTCTTCTAAACCAATAAATGAAGCCTCAGGAACGCTAGAAGGATCGCATTTTTCTCGTCGGTGTCGGGTTATTTGTCCCAAATTAGTTTCAGCCCACCCCTTTGGCAAATCATTCATGCACGTCTCCCACTTGTGTGGACTGGACCTGCACTTGACCAAAGTGGCTCTCCTTGGGCCTCTGTTTATCTGGTTCTGCAGGGGCGAACATGCCGGTCTGATCAACTTCAGTATGTTCTGCTAGGCTCCTGCAGGTCGATAGTGCTGCGATGAAAACTTGCTTATTGCCGCCCTGAACGTTGGCTTTCGATTCTCCCCAATGGGTCCGTTCTACCAAAAACAATTGGTTCGTCGCCCCAAAATCTCCAGTCGTCATTCTTCAACCTCCGCAGATTCTTCGAGTTCACCGACAACAGCTTCAATCTCATTCATTGCCGACTGAAGATGAGAAAGGATCAAAGCAGCAATCTCTTCCGGCGCTTCAATCGCATCCTCTATATCGCCACTGTCTTCGTGCAGCCAAGAAATCAATAGGTCGTCATCTCGGTCAGCAATCTCCTGCCGACTAAAAGAGCGGAACCGACCTGTTTCTCCCTGATCGAATCGCTGAAATTTGCCATGCGGGTCATTGCCGAAACATTTCTCAAATTCAGAGAAATGATCGTCTAACAAAGGTGTAGTTTTACCAAAAACTGGCATGTTGGTTCGCAAATCATACAACCATACCGAACCTGTATTTTCTTTTTTCTCCATACCGCGATCAAAGAACAACACATTAGTTTTAACGGTGGCACTCGCAAAAATTCCAGTTGGAAGTCTTAAAACCGTATGTAGATTGCATTTATCCATCAGGTCCTGCCGGATCAACCTACCTACACCATCATCAGATAGCACGTTGTCAGGCAATACAACTGCGGCGCGCCCTCCAGGCTTCAAACCGAGATATATGTGCTGAAGAAAAGCCAATTGCTTATTTGCATTTTGATACGGGAGATCAGCCCGAACCGTTCTTCTGCTACCAGCTTTACTGCCAAATGGCGGGTTAGCAAGAATTAGATCTGCGGGAAGGAGACCAGTAGCGTCATCCGTTAATGCATCGCCATAAATAATCTCGGCATCAAGACCATTCAGAAATGTGTTCATCAGGCAAATTCGACGAGTATTCTTCTCAATTTCAACGCCTTGATACTTTGGAGGTCTTTTTGCATATGCAGACTTTGAGTGCTCCGAGCGAACAAAACGATCGGCCGCAATCAAAAAACCACCACTTCCCGATGCGGGATCTTGGATAACCTCACCCGGTTGAGGTTTCATTATTCTTACAATGGAGTTAACCAGTGCCCTTGGCGTGAAATATTGTCCAGCTCCAGAACGAACATCTTGCGAGCTTTTTTCGATCAAACCTTCATAGATTTGCCCAAACCGATCATCACCTAGATCATTCCAGTCAATTTTAGCAATGCCATCGATTACAGCGTGAAGATTCTCATCATGGGAAAATACCGTTGTAGGAAATGCATATATAGCCTGAATCGTCTCACTTTCGGCACTGGTTCCAAGATGAGTGAGCATTTCTTGGTAAAAACCCAACAAGCCATCTTTCGGCTGTTCAACAAGATCTCTCCAGCGCGACCCTTGGGGAAGAAGTCGTTCGACACCATTTTCCTCGGCAATTTTGAGGAAAAGAAGGTACGTTAATTCAGATACATATTGATGGTAGCTTATCCCATCACCACGAAGAATATGACAAAGGTTCCAAATTTTCTGAACGATGTTTTCATTTTTCATACGCAACCTCCGTAGACGCGGTTACAGACTTCTGTAAACTTAACCGCGTTCATTTTTTTCGCTCCCTTACTTCAGCTTTTTTGATTAATCGATACATCGATGTCAGCACGTAGAAAGCTCTAGGAACCACCAACTTTGAAACTAGGAAGTTTCCCCTTCCGACGCCATTCGATCAGCCGCCTTCTCTGCGACACCTAGGTACTCATCGATCTCGGGTAACGTCATCACTTCGAAATTCTTGTGTCTCCCTGATTTTCAGACGAGAAAATAGAGGAAAATCAGGGAGACACAAGAGAAAGGAAAGCCATAGAGGCCCCCTTAGCCAAGCTCACCATCTGAAACGATTTAAACTAAAATCTATAGCTGCATGCGCCGAAAACTTTGCTCATCCCAAGCACCTGCAACAATGCCCCCAGAGCCCTAATCATCAATCCGCATGTGCGATCACAAAGCTCGCGACCTATCACACTTTAGCTGCGAAAGAACCACCGAAGTCAAAACGGCCTTTTTGCACGTCGATAAGCACTTACTACCATCTTTCCCATCTCTTGAATTACCTCTTCGTCTTGCTCCAACACCTGACCAAGCAATGGGCCGCATTCCAGGAGATTTTCTGGTGGTATGTAAACAGCAGTAGGAGCCTCTATACCAAGGTTATCCCACGAGCAAAATAGCTCTCCAGCAACGGCAAGCCTATTAATCTCACCTTTCGATTGAAACTGATTTACCACGTCGGCCACGGCGAAATCGACGTAAGCAACTGGGTAAATGGTTACACCGTTGTCATCATAAGTTTTCTCGTGATCAACACAAGCAACGGCCGCATGAAAGCGGCCTTCATATATCGATATATCGTCTCCCCAAGACAACACTCCGATAGCATCTCCAGAAGGAGATACAATCATCCAACGGGCAACTACGGGATGGACCTGAATACCTACGCCATCATGGACCAACTCCCTCAAGGCAGCTGCTCCAACCGCGTTAATGACGTGGCAAAGACCGACAGTGCCGACAGTTATCCCAAACAACCCAAGTCCCGAAGACGTTAGTTTATCGGCATTGTCCCAAACAATATTTCGAACAAAAGGGGCTATCTGCTCCGCAATTTTTCGATCGAAAGGTTCCCATTTAGGCGAACAATCAAAACCCACTTGCCCAGTGGGAGCACTTACTGATGCGTCAACGGACATACATTCCCCAGTTTCAATGATCGTTAAACTAGATTAATCCTTCTTTTGATTTCAAAAGACTACTCTAACAAACGTGGAATCAAGTATATAATTTGCTCCGTGCAAAACCTGCCCCAATCCCACATTCCCGGATAGATTTCTTATGTAAAATCCCGCAAAAAACCCTCAGCGATTTGCAAAGCTTTTTCTTTTTCTGCTTCTTGCAAAACCTGCAGACCAGTTAGCCCATCTGCAGCGCAATGAGACTGCAACAAAAATCGATAAACCGACCAAGCCCCCCCTAGACGGAGGTGCAGTTCACCAAGTGTCGTGTATGGTTTCCCGTCTTTATTGAGCTGCCAAACCGGAAAGCGATATCCTTTCACTGCACCATTGAGCCCCAGCAACTCCCCGCGACGTCGCTTACTGTTCACAGTTGCGACAGAAACTCCAAGCAGCGCAGCAAACTCCTCAGAGCTCTTCATTTCCTCACCAGTAAGTATCTCGGCGGACAGTTTTCGTCCCCGTTCTCTCGCTGCATCAATAGCATCACGAAGTTTCGTCTTATCCGAAGAAGTTGACATCATCCTCATACTCTCCGTCGCTGATCATGCTTCAATTTGGAACAGCAAGCTTTCCTGACATGTTCCACTTTACCACAAAACCGTACTTGCGTGCCGCACGAAGCTCCTACCTCTCTCCGCATGAAAAATGGTCTTCAAGTGCTGGAAATGCTAATATCTCTTCAAAAGGTTGAGCTTCAGCCATTCTTACCCGGTTTGAATTTCGGGCAAACCAATGAAGCCCGCGGTCAACGAAGCTCTATTGACCGAACGCTTAAAACCCAAAAAGCATCTCCGACGATCAGATCCGATCCGGCTTAAACGTTTGAGCAGTGAGACCCCAAAATGTATCTCTGTAAAATTTCAAAGCGCGATGGTGAATTCTCCCTGACATTGCCAGATGATCTGGTTGTCAGGCTGAATCTTAAAGAGGGGCAGACCCTTTTTGCTTCAGCGCAAGATGGCGCACTCATACTTCGTCGGGGAAACACACCTTGTTACTCGCTGGAAGACCTTCTGGCCGTTACAGATTTGGAAGCACTTGCGCAAGCAAACGCACACAGTGAATGGCTGGAAGCATCTCCTCGTGTCGGACGAGAAATCATCTAGTCAACCGAACCTGACTTTACTGCACTCGCTAGTTTGGACTGAGCCCGCGTCCGGCCCTCGGCACACGTCACACCTATCGCGGACGTTCAAGGCGCAGATAGTGCTCATTCGCCTCTTCCGGCTCCAGAAACGCATTACATGCCTCAAGAATGCTGCGCGTTTCAGCCCAATCCTGCCACAGCACCTCAGATGTCCAAAGCTGAGCAAAATCAAGCATACGGATCAGGGCCGCTGTATTTCCCACTCGGGACATACTTCTCAAACCAGCAAAATATGTATCTCGAAAGACTGGGGGGATTATAGCTCTCGACTGATTATCAGCCGACATTTCTCTGTTCATGGCAATGCGTGCCATCCGTCCATTGCCATCATCGAAGGGATGCACCTCACTGATCAGGAACATGGCAAACACACCACGCCTAAATCCACCCTTAAGCTCATCAAGCATGGCAAATCCCTCTTCCAGGGTGCCAGCCACCTTTTCCGGAGACACAAATACATAGCCTCCTACCATGTTGTCCTTGGCCTTGAACACACCAGGGTTCTTGCTCGAATGCCCCTGCATGATGCTAGCGTGATCTGTTCTTAATTCGCGAATAAAGGCGTCAAAGCTCGTTGGGGGCGAAGACATGTGTGACGTACCGGATACCACCTGCCACGTCCCGAAAAGGCCCTTAGCATCCTCTAAGCGCCCCTGGGGAACCTTGTTTGTAAAGATGATGTCCCGCGCCTCCTCTACGTCGAATTTAATTCCCTCAATGAAATTGGAAAAGTAAGCCTCATAGAATGCACTCAGCTCATTGTTGGCTGGGTTTATGGCAGATACTGGGCGATCTGTCGGGATGAACTCGTGCAGTGCCGTAAACAGCTTTTCAAACAGAACCACACGATCGGCATCAATCCGGGATTCGCCCTTGTCTGTTCGCCTGGCAACTTCTGGGAGCACATTATTTGCACCGAGCAGGGCACCAATGACCTGATCAAGCTTTTCAGCTTCCTTTGTCATGCCCAACTGCTGTCCGACCGCAGGCACCTGATCGCGCAACCGGCTTAGGCCGTCTTCCCCATAACGCTCCAGATAGGTATCGAGATACGCCTCTATTTCATCCTGGCTATATGTTCGCGCGACACGCCGTGAAGAGGCACGGGACGGAACCATGTTTTCGATCAGGGCACGTGCCGGGCTCGGGATACGTACGCCGTTTCTAGTTCTGGTGTCGTCTGAGAGCGGCGCATTCCCACGGCGAACATAAATGGTCAAACCAGGCAGAACAGTATTCTGGCCGGTTGAGGTAACGAGAAAGATGCACCCATCATTGGCTGGCCCATTCTGAAGGGCTGTACGCCCATCAAGAACAGGTTCTGAGTATAGCTTTGAGACGATTTCCCAAAGATGACGGCGCACATAGTCCTTGAGCGGTGTATCTATATCTTTGGTATACAACCCGCGCGCCAGCCGTCTCACTCTATTCGTCTTCAGTGCATAGGAAATTATCTGCCGCGACGATGGTGAGGTCGTGAAAAGTTCAGGCAGATTTTTTAACGACTGCATATGCAACAATTCCGCCAATAAGCATGAATAGCCCAAGCACTTTTTCGACAAACTCAACAATAAGATATAGATTTATTGACAAATAGACGAATAAGGATCGTCAAAAAAGCTATTCAAAGCTCAGATATTTCCAACTAGCGAATGCTTGCTATGTGAAAATCGATGCCACATATCTAGCCGCGAGCGAGGTACCACTTACTCAGTTGAGCCTCGTCCAAGGAATAATAATCCAGCAGATTTTCAGTATCCAATCGCCGACGATATAATCTCAGAGCCCCGTGGTTTATGGCATTGAACAATTTGCTATATGTCAGGCCCATGTGATTGTATTTGGCGACAGCTTTAGACAACTGGATTGTTCTTTTACCTGTAGCCGGTCGATTGGCGTTTTTTCGCAAGTCATCCAACCATTCATCGACGGCCTTTCTGTCATACCACCACTTTGGCCAGCCGTCCTTTTCGGGCGAATGAAATGGATTAAGAATGCTCGCGACACTCAGACTGTAGAGCGAGTGAAGGGACAGACCGAGCTCTTCTGAAAGCTCCTTTCTTCCGACAAAACGCGATCTGGTTTCGCCATATTCCCGCACGCTGTCACGATGCACGCAGATCATCTTACCATAGCTGGTGTCGAAGGGTTTGCTCTGAAGGTAATGCCGGTCGACAAGGCGTTTAAATTCCTGGCGACCAACGCCCAATTGCTTTCGAGCAATAAAGCCCGGCACATAAATCCGTCGATCACGCTTCTTCAGTACAGAAGGACACCCTCTGCCTGTCAGAATGCGATCATTCAGTCGACGGTTCATGTAATCCTGAAGCCCGTCAAACAGGAACCCCAACTGCTTTTGCTGTGAAACCAGGCTTTTGTAAAAACCACCGAACATCCAGTGCATCACAATTGCACCATTCGGCGCACCTTTACCCGCACATATATCATCGAGGAATTTGAAATACCCGGAAGGCCAGTTAACCAATGCGCCGGAAGCGTGCTCCATCTTTTCAATCATGGTTTCTGGTCTTGCCTCCAACCACCCATGGTCGATATCGCCTTCTCCGCGCCAGGAACGCATCGCCAAAAAGGATATCGTTTGCAGGAGCATATAAAGATCGCCATCCACAACCTGTTTCGGGAAACCGAACTCGGTCAAATCGAATTTGGTACCAAGGAACTTGTTGGAGATGAGCTGCATGAGTGCTCTGACTGAATCCGAGCACTCACTTCCGTGACCTCTATACTGACACCCGGGTAGGCAGGGGGCTATGCGCCCCCTGTTGAAAGTTACGGGCTCCTTGCAAGCAGGACAGGCATCACGCAACAATTCGCCATGTTCCGGACAGTGCGTAACGGCTTTCAGATCCCACAAACCCGAAACGAAGCCTTTTTCGCGCAAGCATGAAAAACAAACACGTTGACTTGGCCAGTAAAGGTATTGTTTGGGGATAATCTCTCCCATCGACAGGATAACGTGTAGATTGTTTCCCTTCGCACTTACGTAGTAGCAGAGGGACTTCATCTCCGCATCCGAAGCGCCAACAACTTTAGCTAAGCGCCCGAGACGGTTACTCATCTTGGACAAGGTTTCTTCCGTGAGATTAACCCCGGCCAAGTTTCCGATCCAAGACATGCGTGGATACCGGTTCAGTTCAGCTATTCTGATCAGATAGCCGACCAAACTCTCGTTTTGGATAGGGGGCGATTTAAAAAGGAGGGATCTAGAGGAGGTCATAGATATTTTCCTTTCCTCCATCTTTATCCCTTGCTTTCTTCTTTTTCCCAGGACGGATCGTTGCTTGCCCAACCTCGAAGGTCACAGGTCCCAATTCCTGCACAGCATCTTGCAGGTGGCGAAACCGGAGTGTCTCATCTCCCTCAATCACTGCTCTCTCGGTCGCACGATAGACAGCTTTCATCATGTGACCGAGAAGTCCTTTATTCTCGTCGACCACATATTTGATCGCGTTCGGATCATTCAGAGCGGATAACTCAGGCCTTGGGAGTGGCAAGTGCTTGTTCAGCATATGAAAGAAGAGGAAGACGGACCTGCGGTTTTCGTCCGTATCAAGATCAAAGGGCACAATGCCTATCTTACCGTTTCTTCTCGTCTCAAGCTGTGGGTTCAGTGCGAAAATGTTATGAACTTCAGGCAGCCCCGCAAACATGATCGGTTTGCGCAATATCTCTACCTGAGTTTTTAACCAGTCTGCCGCGTCGTACTGCCGTTTCGCACTTCCGCGGTTAGTCAGATGCTGAAACTCATCAAAGATCAGCATCTCGACACCCGTGCGATCAACATAATCTTTGATCCTGAGCTCCATGTCCTGCCGGGTGCCTTTCACACTCGACAGGTCTCCTAGAGCCATGAGTATGCTCGCGGCAAGGTTCTTGATCGTACAACTCTCAGGTACAATAACGAACAGTACCTTCTTGAATTGGCCGCTCTCGTTGTGAAGATTGCAGTAATCCTCAATGATGGATGTTTTTCCTGCACCTGTTTCGCCGACCATTGTGAGAATGCCCGGCCGGGCCGCGTGCCGGCCTGTTTGATGGAAATTCGCAATCTTGGTCAGCGCATCCTGAAAGGCATCATGTGCAATCCTGCGATCCCGAAACGCGGCAAGTTTAACAGCCTGTTCTTCGGTAAGAAGTTTCTCAAACTCATGCATCCGCTTCACCCCCATCACGGTTTTGCCTTCCCGCACGAGAAGACCTCCATCCCCGTCGTTTCAATTCCTCGTCAAGTTCTTCAGGCGACTGAAATGGTGAAGTGAATTCGGTATCTGGCATGACATCGTCATTATCATCTTCAGCAGCCGCGTCCGAAGCAGGCAGCGGACCATTATCGTTGCCGGCTTTCCTTTCCTCGCTGCTGACACGGTTGGCCGCCTTGCGTTTCCTTTTTTGGCGACTTTTAATGAGATCTTCAGCCACTTCGAACAATGACTGCCGCGCTTCGAGAAATTCATCTTCCGAGGATTTTCTCAAGTCGAGCTTTTGCTTGAGCATCGCTTTGCGAATAATGCGATGACGCCAAATCGATAGTTGCGACGCATATGTCTCGTAAATGCATGTGACTGGGAGGAAAACCTTCGCATGAGGGTCCTCGACAAAGATCGTCGACAAGTCCTCGGGATCAAATTTGACGCGAACGTTCGGGTTTACATTCTTCCCTGATCCATTTTTCATCAGAAGCTGCCGAAGCAACTGCACGGCATCCGACTGATAGCTCAATCCCATGATCTTGATACCGGCTCGGGTCAGCTTTTTTAGCTTAACCTTGAACAGCAATACAGACAGGTCTTGCTGATCGGAGATGAAACGAACCGGATGCTTCTGCACTCCGTCCTGCCATTTCTCCCGCGGAAACTGATCCAGCGTCGAATGAACTGTAACCGCATAATCATCGACGATGAATTTCGTCAGCAGGAACTCCAAATCCTCAATTGTTAGACAGGCGGCACCCTCAGACGGATAGTCACCTCTTTGTTCTGGATTGGAAAATGTTGTGCCGGGCAAGGTATGGATCAGCTTCGTGTTTAACGTTCCGAAGAAGCGTTCAACTGCGCCCTTATAATGAGGTGTACGAGCCGGATTATATTCCAGTGAAACACCTAGCTGACTGCAACTGTCCTGCAAATCTTGCGAGTGGAACTCCAGACCATTGTCGAGAACCAAAGTATCCATCAAACCAAAACACGGCCACTCTGATGAGAATTTAGCGTCCATCATGGTACCCGGTTGGGCTTTGACTTGCGACAATACTTGTTCGAGATATTGCTCTTTTGGAAGGATTGCATGCTTCAAGCAATGCATGACAGAAACATAGCTCGGTGCTTCAAAGCTAATGTAGAACCCAACAGGCATTCGACTGTAAAGGTCCAAAGCCACTGTTAACCAAGGCCTTCCAATAACCTGCCCTGACTGAGGCCTCAGGATGATGTCCATCAAGTGATGATCCACTTGCACAATGTGCAAAGGAAATCTCGCCCCGACGCCAGCTCCGACAGAGGCAAAAACCTTGTCAGCTTCTTTTCGTCCTTTTTGGGCTGCCATCACTTCATAGGGATTGAGCCCTGCAAGAAAACGGTAGATGCTTCGCGCTGAGGGTACATGCATACACCCAGCTTCTGGGTGAAGTTTGTTTTCTTTTACCAACCGGCCTTTAAACAGCTTGAAAACATCGAGTTTCGTCTTCGGGGTTCGGATGAGGTAGTGATCCTCGATAACTTCCTGAAGTATTTCAAACGACCGGTTGCACAGACATGTCGGCCGTCGCCCCTTCACATGGTGCCGTGGAAGAAGAGCCGTGATGTTCCGCCCACCTTTGATCCAGGCATCATACCACCTCCAAATTGCAGTGAAACTTGGCGGCATGGAAATCCCGCCCGTCACTGCGCTCTGGATCACGTCATTTATGGCTGTTGTTAAGTTGCTTTCGGCAAGATGCTCATCGACTTTTTCAACATAACTTAGCCGTTCGCGCGCAACTGCCTTGTCCTTCTCATTAAAAGCATCAAACCGTTTTTCAATTTGACCTTTTAAATTGACCATCGTTTCAGGAACTTGCTGCTCTATTGACGCTTCACCGTCGATGATTTTTTCCACCAGTTCGCGCGTGGAGATCAGAAGAGGCTTACCTGTTTGACAACATGTGAGGTTCAGTTCACCGGTTTCGGTGTGGCAGGTGACTTTATAAACTGCCTCGTCTAAACGAACTCGAGAGTTCACGGGAATATGGATCTTTGTCATTGTTCGATCTCCCCGTCGTAAAACCATACGAGGCTATCCGCGGTTATAGGCTTGTTGAGATCGACACAAAGCTTGCCTTCCGCGATATAAGGCAATACGGCCTCAAATGCGTTATCCGCACTTATTTGCCGCGCAAGTTCACCGATTGATATCCGTTTTCTTCCGCCGAAGGCACGTGCGATCGAAATGGTGGAATATATTGTTCCACCTAGCAGACGATAAGGTTGCAGGAGATCAACGTTTGAGACCAACGGCTCTGGGCGAATTTGGTCTTCTGTCCACACTTCGAAAGAATATCCCTCCCCCTGAAGCACCAGGCGGATGACTTCAAACCTATCGAATGTGTCACCTTTCAAGAGTTTATCGTTCGGCTTGACCTCGATGAATTTACGTCCCGTGCGAGTTTTGACCTCGATATCCGGGTAGTAAATCCGCTGCTTCCCGGCAAACTCGTAGATGAACCCGCCCGGCTGCGACCAGTAAGCTTCCACCTCGGGCAGGATATCCAAAATTCTCATGCAATCCCGTTCGAGCTGAGATTCCCATGGAACTGAACGCCTGTTCCTGCTGCTAAAGAAACGGCCTACGACGCGGCCTTTACTGGGGGTTACTACCCTCCGTCCTGGCTTGTGCATATCATTCTCCTCATCGCTGAATTTAGGCAAAGTGGTCCTGTGGCGTGCTTGACACGCAATGCTTGCCTGAGCGGAGGGAACGTGCTAAAGGAGAAGTTCTCACACATACTCGCGTTAGCGACGTAACGAACCGTCTCAGACATTCTGGGGCGGTTTTTGCGTTTTGGGCCTCATGGGTTGTTTTCGTTGGAAAGAATGTTTCCGACAGACCACTCTAAGGTCAAGACCCCCTCATTTCCAAAAGACGTTCATTACGCCAACCGCAAATTTCAGGCCCGGTTGGATGAGTGTTTTTTATGCGCGAATGGAAGTTTTCTTAGAGAGGTAATGACACAATGCCTTTTTGCATTTTGCAAAAAGACAGGACGGAAAGCTGCGGTCTTCGTCGCCAATTTCGGGAGATTGATACATTGTAAGAGACGTATCAGCCTCCCATTCAAATTCCAGAATATAACGCGACAAAAAACCAGAACCTTCTCTCAGACGCTCCGATCTTGAGATCAAAAAAATTTTGCCTGGGACAATTATTTCGGCATCAAAATTTTCAGAGGTCTGGGAATAGCTAGGGACTCGAAGAAACCATTTCGCTTAAAATGCAGAAAATTGTCCGTGAATGACCATCAGACCGGAACTGAATATTCGTTCACACAAAGGTAAGGGAACCGATCATTCAAGATCGACCACACAATTCGGCCGACGAAGATAGTGAATTATGATCACGGGAAAGGAGCTTTATTTATTCAAAGCTCTTTTGCCAACAGGGGCATTGTCGAGTGCCAGTTTCATCATTTCCGGCGAGAATTTCATCTTCTCTGGCGAAAATTTCAACTTTTGTGGCACTCGACAGAAAAAAAATGGTAGGCCCGGAGGGACTTGAACCCCCAACCAGACCGTTATGAGCGGTCGGCTCTAACCAATTGAGCTACGGGCCCCCAAGACAAAAGTCCGGGTAAAGAAAAGACCGCATCGATATTTCGATGCGGTCCCGAAAACTAGCGATTTTCGGGCCAAGGTCAAGCCCGAACGTCGTGTGATTTCTTAATAATCGAGGAACGAGCGCAATTTGCGCGAGCGCGACGGATGCTTGAGCTTGCGCAGCGCTTTTGCTTCGATCTGACGGATACGTTCACGGGTCACAGAGAACTGCTGACCAACCTCTTCGAGGGTGTGGTCGGTATTCATGCCGATACCAAAACGCATACGCAGAACACGCTCTTCACGCGGGGTGAGCGATGCCAGAACGCGCGTGGTGGTTTCACGCAGGTTGGCCTGGATCGCAGCATCAAGCGGCTGAACGGCGTTCTTGTCTTCGATGAAATCGCCAAGGTGGCTGTCTTCCTCGTCCCCGATCGGGGTTTCGAGCGAGATTGGCTCTTTGGCGATTTTCAGAACCTTGCGGACCTTCTCAAGCGGCATCTGCAGTTTTTCTGCCAGCTCTTCGGGGGTCGGCTCACGACCGATTTCATGCAACATCTGACGCGAGGTACGCACCAGTTTGTTGATGGTTTCGATCATGTGGACCGGAATACGGATCGTACGGGCCTGGTCGGCGATAGAACGCGTAATTGCCTGACGGATCCACCAGGTCGCATAGGTCGAGAATTTATAACCACGGCGGTATTCGAACTTGTCCACCGCCTTCATCAGGCCGATATTGCCTTCCTGAATCAGGTCAAGGAACTGAAGACCACGGTTGGTGTATTTCTTGGCGATCGAGATCACGAGACGCAGGTTGGCCTCGATCATCTCTTTCTTTGCACGACCGGCTTCGCGTTCGCCTTTGTTGACAACGCCATAAACGCGACGGAATTCACCAATCGGCAAGCCCACCTCGGCCGAAACACCACCAACACCTTCGCGCAGGTTGGCGATTTCATCAGAGTAACGCTCGACAAAGGTTTTCCAGCCTTTGCCCGGCAGACCGCCAACGCGCTCCATCCAGTTCGGGTCAAGTTCATGGCCCTGATACTGTTTGACGAAGTCCGGGCGTTTGATTTTGCAACGGTCAGCAAAGCGCAGAAGCTTTCCTTCAAGGCCAAGCAGACGGTTGTTCAAGCCGGTCAGGTGATCAAGAAGCTCTTCAATTCGGAAGTTGTTCAGGTGAACATCTTCCATCAGATCGACCATCTCGCCCTTAAGCTTGTTATAGCGCTTCTCGGTTGCGGCCGGGACCGACTCACCCTTGTTCAAGGCCACCAGACGCTGTTCCTGCGCCTTATGAAGCTTCTCATAGGTTTTTGCGATCAGCTCGAATTTCTCAAGAACCTGCTCGGTCAGTTCCTCTTCCATTTTGGAAAGGGAAACGTTGACCTGCTCGTTCTCGTCATCTTCGTCGTCCTCTCCGTCGCCTTCACCCTCTTCGCCTTCGGATTCTTCGGACTCGTCATCGTCCTCTTCTTCCTCGGCGTCATCGGTGATGCCTTCGGGGGTTTCCGTTTCGGCGTCTTCGTCGTCATCGTCATTGGCAGAATCGAAGCTTTCGACATCTGCTTCTGCATCGACATCGGTCTCGTCTTCGTCTTCACCCTCGGCCGCAGCTATTTCTGCATCCGGGCCACCGCCATAGGTGGTCTCAAGGTCAATGACGTCACGAAGAAGCAGCTCGCCAGCCTGAAGCTGATCGTGCCAGTTAACGATTGCACGAATGGTCAGCGGGCTTTCGCAAATCCCGCCAATCAT
This sequence comes from Thalassospira sp., assembly GCA_965228275.1. GTDB lineage: Bacteria > Pseudomonadota > Alphaproteobacteria > Rhodospirillales > Thalassospiraceae > Thalassospira. Next base: position 1,182,658 of record OZ245802.1, read on the forward strand.
CATGTCGCGGCCAGCCTCGATACGCTTTGCGATGGCGATTTCGCCTTCGCGTGAGAGCAGTTCCACACTGCCCATCTCGCGCAGATACATGCGTACCGGGTCATCGGTGCGACCAACATCTTCTTCGGAGATATTGCCACGCGGATCGGCATCAGAATCGTCGTTGTCGTCGTCATTGTCATCACCGTCGTCACCATCGATGACATTGATGCCCATCTCGTTGAGATTGCTCATCACGTCTTCGATCTGCTCGGACGAGAAATGTTCCGACGGCAGGGCCGCGTTCAATTCATCGACTGAGATGTGGCCTTTCTCTTTGCCCTTGGCAATGAGCTTTTTGATGGCCGCTTTATATGTATCGAGAAGAGGTCCGTCTGCGTTTTCAGAAGAGTTCTTTTTCTCTTCAGCGTTCGAAGTCTTAGACGACATCTATTCCCCGTTTCCCGCTGGGTACATTCGTACCGTTGTTGTCCCACGCACTGTGTTTTCAGCGCAAATCACAAATAGCCCGATCGCCGATCATGACCACAGAATGATCAAAAATCAGTCGTCGAGCTTAAACACATTTTCCCGGCGCCGAGCGAGATCCTCACGTCTGTGAGAAAACCTCTCCCATTCTTCCTCGCTGGTATCTGCTGCCAACTGTCGGACGGCGTATTTTGCCTCTTCGTCCTCCAAGGAGCTTACAGCCATGGAAAAAACCTGTTTCCAACCCGTTCGGGCCCGTTCAAGCGGCGTTTCGGGCTTGGCGAAAGCAGCGTGCGCGATTACATCGGCACCAACCACCCGCAAAACTGTCTCTGACAGCCCGTCGCGCTCCAAATGGGCCTTGATTGTTTCGGAATCAAGTCCAGGATCGTCATCAAGCAGCTTTAAGACGGCCCGACGAAGATTGTCAAGCGCGGAGTCTGCGCAACTATAGATTCCAAGCTGTTCGCCGATCTCGTCATGCAAGGACGGATGATTGATCAGCGTCAGCAACAAAATGGAGTCCTGAAGGTCACGCTTCTTTTGCATCGGTGGTCGCGACATGCCCGGCACCGCTTTGCCTGCCGGACCCCAAAAATGGTCCTTTTTCCCGCGTTTGCCACCCCGATTGGCATTTTTATTTTGATAGCCACCGCTCGCACCCGCATTAAAAGCAGGCTTTCCACCGCGATCACCCTTGAACAATTTCCAGACGCGATCATTAAACATCGACTTGTACTGGCCGCGCACGGCTTCATCGGCAATCACGGAAATGCGCTGATTAATCGTCGCCTCAAGGGCAGCACGACGTTCGGGCGTATCAATTTTGTGTGCGCCCACATCCATGCGCCAGACAAGCTCCGCCAACGGCACGGCCTGTTCGATGATTTTCTTGAAACTGTTAAAGCCGTCTGGCGCGCCCATCAGGCTGTCAGGGTCTTCGCCTTCTGGCAGGATGGAAAACAGCAATGACTTGCCCGGCCGCAAGATCGGCAACGCACGTTCAGCCGCACGCACCGCGGCACGTTTGCCTGCCGCATCGCCATCAAGACACAGGATCGGCTCGTTGGTCATTTTCCAAAGCTCGCCGATTTGTTCTTCGGTCACTGCCGTTCCAAGCGGGGCAACAGCCCCCCGGAAGCCCGCCCGGTGCAGGGCGATCACATCCATATAGCCTTCGGTAACAATGATCGGCGCATCCTGGCGCGATGCTTCGCGCGCCTGGGGCAAACCATAAAGAAGACGCCCCTTATGGAACAATGGCGTGTCCGGGCTGTTAAGGTATTTCGGCTTGGCATCGCCCATCACGCGCCCGCCAAATGCCACCACACGGCCGCGACGATCAAGGATCGGGAACATCACACGCCCGCGGAACCGGTCATAGCTTTGCCGACCGCTATCTTCTGGCTCGATCAAAAGCCCGGCTTCGATCATGAGCTTTTCGTCAATGTCTTCGCGCTTGAGTGCGGCCTTCAGTGCCGCGCGGTTATCAGGGGCATAGCCAAGACGGAAATCACCAACGGTCTTGTCATCAAGACCGCGTTGATGGAAGTAATCCAGACCTTCCTTGCCCTCGGGCATGCGCAACATGCGCTCAAAGAACGCGCAGGCAGCTTCCATCACCTCATAAAGGGTTTTGGCCTTTTGTTCGCGTTCCTGGGCTTCGCGCGATGGTTTGGGCACATCCATGCCGACCTGGTTGGCCAGCACCTCGACCGCCTCGACAAAGGTCAGGCCACGGGTATTCATCACAAAGCTGATGACATCGCCATGCGCACCACAGCCAAAGCAGTGATAGAAACCCTTTTGCTCATTGACCGTGAAGGACGGGGATTTTTCAGAATGGAATGGGCACAGTCCGGAATATTCCCGGCCGCGTTTGATCAGCTTCACCGATGTGCCGACGATATCCGCCAGTCCCACCCGTGCCCGCAGGTCGTCCAGAAACGACTGGGGAAAGCTCATATCTGTCCCGATCCCATACTCAGTTTGATGATCCCTGCCCCGTGCCTGATGTTTGTTTGTCGTTATCGATCAGGTCTCGGGACGACGAAAGCCGGACGATTTTACACGCCCGGCTTTCAATTAAATAGTCCAGTCGGGCTTAACCCAACAGTTTTTTGGCAACGCCACCCGCTTTGCCGAAATCCATGGTGCCGCTGTATTTGTCGCGGAGTGCCGCCATCGTACGGCCCATATCCTTAAGGCAGGTCGCGCCAATTTCCGAAACGGTGCCACGAACGGCCTGTTCGATTTCGTCATCGGACAGCTGGGCTGGCAGGAACTTTTCGATCACTTCGATCTCATTGGCTTCCTGTTCGGCCAGTTCCGGGCGGTTGCCCTTGGTGTACATTTCGATGCTTTCGCGGCGCTGTTTTACCATCGCCTGAAGCAGATTGATGATCTCGTCATCTGAAATGCCGTCGGTGTTACCTTCGCCCCGTGCTGCGATATCGCGTTCCTTCAGTGCTGCCAGAATAAGGCGCACGGTGGTTACGGAGCAGGCATCCTTTGCAAGGACGGCCTTTTTCAAAGCGTCATTAAGCTGCGATCGCAGCATGGCTCATCTCTGATTCTGTGGAAGAAAGGAGCGAACATACCGCATATCGCCCCCGGACGCAAAGAAAACATGAGCCCGCAAACCGTTGATTTCTCTAGGGAAATAAAAGTTTAGATGCGTTCTTGACATGGCTCCGCGACTCCCGTAGACATCCGCCAATTTGCCTACCGGGATTACGCTTTGCCCCGCTTCCAGCACGGCATACTGCCACTTTCAAAGTGGCTGGATCATCATGCTGGGAACGTCTTGGCACGTCTGCATGTCCGGTATGCAGGTTATTCGCAGCCGTTTTTGTCGGCTTGCCCGCATTTATTATATATAAAAAGACTCCGTGTCTCACCGTGGAAAGATCGAAAGGACATTTGCCAATGTCAGCGCCCACGCACACCCCGCCTCCTGGTGCTTCTGCCGTTCTGGTTCTCGCAGATGGTTCAGTATTTTGGGGACGCGGCGTCGGGGCCCGAGGAGAGGTCGTCGGTGAAGTCTGCTTCAACACCTCTATAACGGGCTATCAGGAAATCATGACCGATCCGTCTTATGCCGGTCAGATGATTACCTTTACCTTCCCGCATATCGGTAACGTCGGCACCAACGACGAAGACATCGAAAACGCCAAACCGGTCGCCCTTGGCTGCATCCTGCGCCAGGACATTACCGAACCTTCCAACTACCGCGCCCAGAAACATTTCAACGAATGGCTGACCGAACATGGTCGTATCGGGATCGCCGGTGTTGACACCCGCCGCCTGACCAAACGCATTCGTAACGAAGGTGCACCGAACGGTGTCATCTGCCACAACCCTGATGGCGTGTTTGACATCCCTGCCCTGATCGCCAAGGCCAATGAATGGCCGGGTCTGGAAGGCATGGACCTTGCCAAGGACAATAGCTGCACGACCGGTTACGATTGGGAAGAAACCCTGTGGTCGCGTGAAGGCGGTTACGGTCAGCTTGGCAATGCCAAACACCATGTTGTTGCCATTGATTACGGTGTGAAGCGCAACATCCTGCGCAACCTCGCAAGCCTTGATTGCAAGGTATCGGTTGTTCCGGCAACTACGACGGCTGAAGAAGTTCTTGCGATGAACCCGGACGGGATTTTCCTTTCGAACGGTCCTGGTGATCCGGCGGCAACCGGCGAATACGCGGTTCCGACCATCCAGAAACTGATTGATAGCGGCAAGCCGGTCTTTGGCATCTGCCTTGGTCATCAGATGATGGCACTCGCCCTTGGTGCGAAAACCAAGAAGATGGAAGTCGGTCATCGCGGTGCGAATCACCCGGTCAAGGACACGACCACTGGTGTGGTCGAAATCACCTCGCAGAACCACGGCTTTGTCGTCGACAAGGACAGCCTTCCAGACAATGTCGAAGCAACGCACTTCTCGCTGTTTGATGGTTCCCTTGCAGGTCTTCGCGCCAAAGACAAACCGGTCTTTGCGGTTCAGTACCACCCCGAAGCATCGCCGGGGCCGCATGACAGCCACTACCTGTTCAAACGTTTCGTTGGTCTGATCGAAGAAGCGAAGTCCTGATCATCAGATCGGGACACACTCCAAAGATACGCGATTAACGGACTTAAACGAGGCGGTGCAGCACGCGCGCCTGCCCTTGCGAAAAGCGGAAAACGACATGCCGAAACGTACAGATATCAAATCAATCCTCATCATCGGCGCCGGCCCGATTGTTATTGGTCAGGCTTGCGAGTTTGACTATTCCGGTGCCCAGGCTTGTAAAGCCCTGAAAGAGGAAGGCTACCGCGTCATTCTGGTCAACTCGAACCCTGCGACCATCATGACCGACCCGAACCTGGCCGATGCAACCTATATCGAGCCGATCAAGCCCGAGATGGTCGCAAAGATCATCGCAAAGGAACGCCCGGATGCGCTCCTGCCGACCATGGGTGGTCAGACGGCTCTGAACACCGCCCTTGCCCTGCATGATGACGGTACGCTTGAAAAATACGGCGTTGAGATGATCGGTGCGAAAAAGCACGTCATCGAAAAGGCCGAAGACCGTCAGCTGTTCCGCGACGCGATGGACAAGATCGGCCTTGAAAGCGCACGTTCTGCGATGGTTCGCACCTTCGAAGACGCTGTTAAGGCGCTTGAGATCACCGGCCTTCCGGCGATCATCCGCCCGAGCTTCACCCTTGGCGGTGAAGGTGGCGGCATTGCCTATAACCGTGAAGAATTCGAACAGATCGTTCGCAACGGTCTGGCAATTTCGCCGACCCACACGGTTCTGATCGAAGAGTCCATTCTGGGCTGGAAAGAATATGAAATGGAGGTTGTTCGCGACAACGCGGATAACTGCATCATCATTTGTTCGATCGAAAACGTCGATCCGATGGGCATCCATACCGGTGACTCGATCACGGTTGCCCCGGCCCTGACCCTGACCGACAAAGAATACCAGATCATGCGTGACGCATCGCTTGCCGTGCTCCGCGAGATCGGTGTTGATACCGGTGGCTCGAACGTTCAGTTCGCGGTAAACCCGGAAGACGGTCGTCTGATCGTCATTGAAATGAACCCGCGTGTGTCGCGTTCATCGGCCCTGGCATCCAAGGCAACCGGCTTCCCGATCGCCAAGATCGCAGCGAAACTGGCTGTTGGTTACACCCTTGATGAACTTGATAACGACATAACCGGCGTGACCCCGGCATCGTTCGAGCCGACCATCGATTACGTCGTCACCAAGATCCCGCGCTTCACCTTTGAAAAGTTCCCGGGCGCGAAGCCGCTTCTGGGTACTGCGATGAAGTCGGTTGGTGAAGCCATGTCAATTGGTGGCAGCTTTGCCGAAAGCCTTCAGAAAGGTCTGCGTTCGATGGAAACCGGTCTGACCGGTCTGAACGAAGTCAAAATCGAAGGCGCGCCGGACAAGGCCGCGATCCGGGCCAAACTGACCCAGCCGATCCCGTTCCGCATTCTTTATGCCGCGCAGGCCTTCCGCCACGGCATGACGCTTGGCGAAATCCAGTCAGCCACCAAGTTTGACCCCTGGTATCTCAAGCAGATCGAGATGCTGGTCGCCGAAGAAGAAAAAGTTCGCGCAAACGGCGTCCCGACCGACAAGCAGGAACTGCTGCGTCTGAAGAAACTTGGTTTCTCTGATGCACGTCTTGCAGAACTTGCTGGCAAAGAAGAAGACGCAGTTCGCGCTGATCGTCAGGCACTTGGCCTGCGCCCGGTTTACAAGCGTATCGATACCTGCGCTGCCGAATTCCCGTCGCGTACCTCTTACATGTATTCCATGTATGAAGGTGACGGCTTCTTTGAAGCAGAGAACGAAGCAGAAGTTACCGATCGCAAGAAAGTCATCATTCTTGGCGGTGGCCCGAACCGTATCGGTCAGGGCATCGAATTCGATTACTGCTGTGTGCACGCAGCCTATGCGCTCCGCGAAGCGGGCATCGAAGCGATCATGGTCAACTGTAACCCGGAAACGGTTTCAACCGACTATGACACCTCGGATCGTCTGTATTTCGAACCGCTGACCGCCGAAGACGTGATCGAGCTGTGCCAGCTTGAACAGTCCAAGGGCGAGCTGCTTGGTGTGATTGTTCAGTATGGTGGTCAGACCCCGCTGAAACTGTCCGCCGCACTTGAAAAGGCCGGCATTCCGATCCTTGGTACCAGCCCGGACAGCATCGACCTTGCCGAAGACCGCGATCGTTTCCAGGCCCTGATCAACAAGCTTGGCCTAAAACAGCCGGCAAACGGTATTGCGCGCTCGGTTGACGAAGCCGTCGCCATTGCCGAAGGCATCGGTTACCCGATCGTTATTCGCCCGTCTTACGTCCTTGGCGGTCGTGCGATGGAAATCGTTCACACCACCGAAGACCTGCTGCGCTACATGCACGAAGCCGTTCAGGTTTCTGGCAAAAGCCCGGTTCTGATCGATAGCTTCCTTCAGGATGCGATCGAGATTGACGCCGATGCAGTATCCGACGGCGAGAACGTCTTTGTCGCAGGCATCATGCAGCACATTGAAGAAGCCGGTATTCACTCTGGTGACTCTGCTTGTTCGCTGCCGCCATATTCGCTTGATGAAGCGATGATTGAACGCCTGAAAGCGCAGACCGTTCAGCTTGCCAAGGCACTGAATGTTGTTGGCCTGATGAACGTTCAGTTCGCGATCAAGGATGACACCATCTATCTGATCGAAGTAAACCCGCGTGCTTCGCGTACGGTTCCGTTCGTTGCAAAAGCAACTGGCAACCCGATTGCTAAGATCGGCGCACGTATCATGGCTGGCGAGAAGCTGGGCGACTTTGACATCAATCACGGTCCGTTCAAGCATATCGCTGTCAAAGAAGCAGTCCTTCCGTTCAACCGCTTCCCGGGTGTCGACACCTTGCTTGGCCCGGAAATGCGTTCGACCGGTGAAGTCATGGGTCTGGATACCGATTTTGGCCGCGCATTCGCCAAGGCACAGATGGCTGCAGGCCATTCCCTGCCGCTTGGTGGCAAGGTCTTCATCTCGGTTAAAAATCACGACAAGCCAGCCGCAGTTCAACTTGCACGCGATGCAATTGCACTTGGATTTAGCGTGGTTGCTACCCACGGCACCGCCGAAGCTCTTGAAAAAGAAGGGCTGGACGTTACCCCGGTCAATAAGGTACAGGAAGGACGTCCCCATATCGTGGACATGATGAAGAACGGCGATATCAACCTGGTATTCAATACCACGGAAAGCAAACAGGCAGTGGTCGACAGTTTCTCGATCCGCCGTACCGCTTTGACCGATGATATTCCGTACTACACCACTGTCGCCGGCGCGCGCGCTACCCTGCGGGCCATCGACAACCTGAAACGCGGCGCACTTGCAGTTCGTCCGGTTCAGGAATATCTTGGGGACAAGTACTGAGGTTCCTAACCGAACCCGACTGACGAGTTTAAACCGCCCGGCGGTAAATGCCGGGCGGTTGATTTTGTAGTATCGACCGCTAATAAGAATAGGCTGTGAGCGCGATGGAAAAAGTACCAATGACCCCGCAAGGGCATCAGCGCCTCGAAGAAGAACTGAAGCATCGCAAATCCGTCGAACGTCTTGAAATCATCAAGGCAATCGCGGAAGCGCGCGAGCATGGTGATCTTTCGGAAAACGCCGAATATCATGCTGCACGCGAACGCCAAAGTTTCTGCGAAGGTCGTATTGCCGAGCTCGAAGACGTGCTGAGCCGCTCTGAAGTTATCGACGTACCGTCACTTGCCGGTAGCGTTGTTAAATTCGGCGCCAAGGTTGAGCTTGTTGACGAGGATACCGACGAAGAAACCACCTATCAGGTTGTTGGCCCGATCGAGGCTGACATTAATGCTGGCCGCATTTCGACCACGTCGCCGATTGGCCGTGCGTTGATTGGCAAGTCTGTTGGGGATTCTGTCGAGGTAACCGTTCCGGGCGGCACCAAGAGCTATGAAATTTTGAAGGTCGATTTCTCGTAACCCGGGAAACAACTTATCAAAGGAAACGGCCCACGCATTGCGGGCCGTTTTTTTATGTTTATCGACAGTGGTACGCAAAGCAAAAAGGCCGGGGTTTCGCCCGGCCTTTTTAAGTTTCTGAAGCTGTGAACCTGGTTATCCAGCTTTTGCCAATCGCTCGAGCACGGCATCCACATTTCGGTTAAGGTCTGTTGCCTCGCTTCCAAGATGATCTGCACTGCCAAGCAGTTCTGTAGCGGTCTCACCCGTTTCTTCAGAAATCTGCGATAGTTGATGAATGAGTTCGGACAGATCACGTGTGGCATCCACCGTTACATTCAGGCTTTGCGCAATCTCACGCGTCGCACCTTGTTGCTGTTCCATCGTGCTCGAGATGGTTGCGGCAACCTCAACCATGTCACCGATCGTTTCCGAAACCCCCTGAACCGCAGAAACAGAATCACCTGTTGCCGCCTGGATCTCAGAAATCTGTTGTGCAATTTCATCGGTCGCACGTGCCGTCTGGTTGGCAAGGTTTTTGACCTCATTGGCCACAACGGCAAACCCTTTGCCTGCTTCACCAGCACGCGCGGCCTCAATCGTTGCGTTCAGCGCAAGAAGGTTGGTCTGCGATGCAATGTCGGTGATGAGATTGACGACTTCGCCAATTTTTTCTGCGGCATTCGACAACCATTCGATCCGTTCACTCGCGGTCGAAGACCGTTCAACAGCATTATTGGTGATGTTGCGTGCACGTTCGATCTGGCGCGAGATTTCGTCAGCAGATGCGTTGATTTCTTCCACCGCCGAAGCTGCGGATTGCACATTCTGCGATGTTTCCTCGGACGCATGCACCGCACCAACAGATGCTTCGCGTCCAATACGGGCGCGATCATTCATTTTTTGCGCACGTTGCTGCAACTGAACAGATTCCGCATCCACCGCGCCGGCCGATTTGCCTATCAATTTGCTGATCTGCTCTGCCAGTTCGGCTTTGAAACGTTCGCGCTCTGCGCGGCGTTGCTCACGAAGCTGTTCGTTCTGCGCCAAAAGATCTTCTGCGGCCTTTGCTGCTTCTTCGGCTTCCTTGCGGGCAGTTTCAGCATTTGCAAGGGTCGAGTACAGGCTGCGGCATGACCAGATCAAAACACCTGCCTCGACGATTACGACAACTGCATGCAAGATAACGCGCGAAAACTGACCGCCCTCCGGGAAAACCCAGGCCGGAACCGCAAAATTCAGGATCAGGTGATGTAGGGCAATCACGCCCGTAACGACAACAATTGTTCTCCAGCATACGAGCGCGCCAAGCACGGCAAGTGCTGCGAAGAAATACATATGGATATCGATCTGCCAATGATGCCCGCGGAAGGCATAGACCAGCACACCGACCTGCAAGATCATCGCAGATGATACAATAAACCGCGATACTTGCGCCTGTTCACCCGCAATTCGGTAAACGCCATATGCAATAATCGCGAAAATCGCGCTGGCAATCAGGGGCGATGTGGGATCACTGCTTGCGACATAGCCGGCAATACCGCTGAGCGGAATATGCAATGCTAGGATAACAAACAGTGCCTTCAGGGCATTAGCCCGAATTTCAAGCAACTTTTCCATAAGCAGACACCCGGACGTCAAAAGGCGTTGGTAGCTTCGCCAGAGTCAAAACATGCCGATACAATCAGCGGAGACAGGGTAAACATTGCGCCGTAATCCTTGGCATTTGGCTGGGTGCCGTCATCACTGACAACGACTGCCATATGCCCAAATCCTCCGAATCTTGTGACGCGGCCACCCGCAGCACCGACTTGCGCCAGGATTTGTTCCTCTGACATGGTGAAAGGAAACACCATCCCGACCCCATTCAGATCAGCAGCAGGGCGATAGGAAAGTACGACCAACATCAAAACCCCCAAAAAGGCGAAGATCAATGTTGGTAGAACTCCCGACCAACTGCTTTCGTCAAGAGCTTGGTTTTCTGTAGGTTTCAGGAGGATTTTGAACGCTTCCAATTACTATCCTTAGATATAATCACCAACTCTTTGGTATAGCAATTTCATTATGTATGTTTATCCGACAGCCATTACAAGAAAATTCATCCCTACGTTTAGTGCGGTTATTCTATTTCCCGCTCTGACTGCAGGGCCGTTAGGCTGAAATTTTCTTTCAATATCATTACGTTGAACTGTTCATTTCAGACCACTTGCCCGACCTAGTTTTCCCCTATTTGTTCTGCATGGCACCCATGCCAGATTGATAGGCGTGATAAGCAGAGCTAAGTAGCGGGAATCAAAAACCGCGAACCGGTGCAACTCTGCACAAAAAAAACCGGTGCAGTTTGCACCGGTTTGCAGCGTCATGCCGTTGAAAAAGATTTAATCTTCGACTTCGATATCAATCGGAACGCCGGGCATGTTTTTCGCAGTACGAATCGACAGTGCCGATTTCACGTGATTGACGTTCTCGGCAACGGTCAGCTCGGTGGTCAGGAACTTCTGATATTCATCCCAGCTGTGCGAGACGATCTTCAAAAGGAAGTCCATTTCACCTGCAACCATGTGGCATTCGCGAACTTCGGGCCAAGCCGCTGCACGGGCTTCGAACGCGCGCAGATCATGCTCCGCCTGGCTTGCCAGACCAACCATTGCAAACACGGTGACGTTATAGCCAAGTGCCTGCGCATCGACATCCGCGTGATAGCCCTGAATAAAGCCGGTTTCTTCCAATGCGCGCACACGACGCAAACAGGGCGGGGCCGAGATACCTGCACGACGAGCAAGTTCCACATTGGTCATGCGGCCATCTTCCTGTAGATCGCGCAGAATTCTGCGGTCGATCTTGTCGAGTTTGACCCGTTGCATTTATTCCTCGATTCTGTGCGCGAAAGTTGCCCCGTTTGAAACAATATTACAGCGAGGCAAGTTGCTGGCAATAATATAATCCGAGCAAGAATGCAATCTTGTGCTTGGATACCGTAACTGAAAATGCTGAAAAATCTGCTTTCTGGCCGATTTTCGAACGCGCAAAGGCCGCCATTTCACAGAACATCAAAGCCATAGAAAATCTACCTGTCGCAGACGTAGAATTTCGCCATCCAAAAAACGCCAAACACGGCATTCAAACTTTGCGTGAAGCGGTTGCGTCTTGCGCACTCTGCTCATATGTTCGACCTCTGTTTTTACTCATCTCGGACGTATACAAAGAACATGGCCCAGGAACATCAGACCAAAGTCCTCATCATTGGCTCCGGCCCTGCCGGGTACACCGCTGCGATTTATGCTGCTCGTGCGAACCTTGAACCCATGATGGTGATGGGCCTTCAGCCGGGCGGTCAGCTGACGATCACCACTGATGTCGAAAACTATCCGGGCTTTGCTGATGTCATTCAGGGTCCGTGGCTGATGGACCAGATGAAGGGTCAGGCCGAACATGTCGGCACCAAAATGGTGCATGACCTGATCACTGAAGTCGATTTCTCCAAACGTCCGTTCGTCTGCAAAGGCGACTCCGGGGATACCTATATCGCTGAAACCGTTATCATCTCGACCGGTGCGCAGGCGCGCTGGCTTGGCCTTCCGGGCGAAGAGAAATTCAACGGCCGTGGTGTTTCGGCATGTGCGACCTGTGACGGTTTCTTCTATCGCAACAAGCCGGTAACGGTTGTTGGTGGTGGTAACACTGCCGTTGAAGAAGCCCTTTACCTTGCCGGTATCTGCTCCAAAGTCACCCTGATCCACCGTCGTGATGAACTGCGCGCTGAAAAGATGCTGCAGGATCGTCTGCTGAAGCACGAAAAGATCGACGTGGTCTGGGACAGCGTTGTTGACGACATTCTTGGTGGCGATGGCCCGATGGATGGTGTTGAAGCTGTTCGTGTGCGTAACGTCAAAACCGACGAAGTCACCGACATCCCGGCAGACGGCTTCTTTGTTGCAATCGGTCACGACCCGGCAACTGCCGTCTTCAAGGGCCAAGTCGACATGGATGACGAGAACTATGTTCTGGTCAAACCGGGCAGCACCGTTACCAACGTTCAGGGCGTCTTTGCCGCAGGCGACGTTACCGACAAAGTATACCGTCAGGCGATAACGGCTGCTGGCATGGGCTGCATGGCAGCGCTTGAGGCAGAGAAATTCATCGCAGAACACGAAGGCTGATCTTCAGATCAGCTGATCTGAAGATCATGGACATCAAAGGGGATGCTTTTTAGCATCCCCTTTTTCAATGGTTCCAAACTGAGCTCACCCCACCAATTACCTGACTTTTCACAAGAAAAGGCGCATTGTGAAATCAAGTTATGGGAAAATGCCTGCTTGCAGAAAATGCTGCAGGCCTCATATTGATTTAATAACTCAAAATGCGGATGGGTCGTTTCTGTGACGCACTTAACAGTGTTGAAACTAAATTGCCCATAAAAGAAGAGTCATATTATCAGGGGACTGACGCAGCGACCGTGCGGCAGTGACATCTAGGAGCAGGTCTATGGACTGGGACAAGCTGCGTGTATTTCACGCTGTTGCGGAAGCCGGAAGCTTCACCCATGCGGGGGAAAACCTTAATCTGAGTCAGTCGGCTGTTAGCCGACAGATCAGCGCACTTGAAGAAAGCGTGAAGGTCCCGCTATTCCACCGCCATGCCCGTGGCCTTATCCTGACCGAACAGGGTGAACTTCTTTATCGCACTGCCCATGATGTGTTTGCCAAGCTTTCCATGGCAGAGGCGCGTATTCGCGAATCCAAGGAACGCCCAAGCGGCCCGCTGAAAGTCACCACGACGGTTGCCTTTGGCTCGACCTGGTTGACCCCGCGCATCAATGACTTCCTGGAACGTTATCCGGAAATCGAACTGTCGCTGGTGCTTAATGACGAGGAACTCGACCTTGCCATGCGCGAGGCCGACGTTGCCATTCGCATGCAGCCGCCCCGTCAGGCCGATCTGGTTCAGCGCCAATTAATGACGCTGCGCTATCATGTCTTCGCATCACCGGAATATATCAAACAATACGGCATGCCCAAATCGCCCGAGGATCTTAAAGATCACCGGCTGATTATCTATGGTGCGGATGCCCGCCCGCCGGTCTCCAACGTTAACTGGATGATGGCAACAGCCCAGCAGTTCAAGCCCGATATGCGGCCGATCCTGAAGCTGAACAACATCTATGGCATCTTCCGTGCGACCGAGTCAGGCCTTGGGATCTCTGCACTTCCGGATTACCTGTTGCCGACCAACAGCAATCTGGTGCGCATCCTGCCGGAACTCGAAGGGCCAAGCTTTGATGCCTATTTCGTCTATCCGGAAGAATTGCGTCATTCCAAGCGTATCGCCGTGTTCCGTGACTTCCTGATCGAGGAAATCACCAAGGTAAAGGCAAAGGCAGCCGCCGCTGCCACGGCAGAAGCCAAGAAATAAGCACCGATTCCACTAAATCGGTTTTGAACGGTCCGGCATTGCCGGGCCGTTTGCATTTGGGGCCAAATTGGCAGTACCACCGCCCAAAATGCCAACCATGGGTTTCATGCACAAAATCGCAAGCATCAGCGCGCGATTATCCGATCACGTTTTAGAAACCAACACGCAAAATGACCTCGCCCTGTCATAATGTCTTAAAATTACTGACATTTTTTTGCCATGCGCCCAGCGCATGGTTGGTTTGATCTTATTCTATTTTAAATTAGAGATAAGCGTACGTATATTTGCATCAGAAGTTGTGAGCAGACGCGAAAGCGAGATCGCTTCAACTCTCCCTGATCTCCGCATGATCCGTCCGCCGGTACGATATCCGGCATTGGAATCTCCCCAAGATTCCCTACGTCTCCCAGACGTAAGCCTCCCTGTTGATCTTTGCCGGTAGCGCCCCCCTGCTACCGGCATTTTTTTTGCTCTTGCACAATAAATCTCAGCACCAAATGGCGTCATATAAGCAAAAGGTTCGTTTTCGATAGAATTTTTCTGTTTATTTTCAGCAATCTAGTTTGATTTTTTGGATCACCGAACATTTATGCAGAAATTGCATGGCTGAAAAAGCAATTTGGCAGTGGTCTTTGTCGTCAAAAACGCTATCTTCCCTCTCGAACCGCAGCGGTACACACCGCACCGCGGTACAGAGTTTTCTCCCTGACCGAATTTCGGTCTTAGCCGGACGCCCTGTCCGGCTTACCCAGGGCCCTGCGAAGGGTCCTACGTCTCCCAGACGTGAAGCCTCCCTGATAAACTTGCCGGGCACATTTGTTGCCCGGCTTTTTTTTTGCCTTTTTGCAGGCTACCGGGGGGCTAGCTGCACGCAGCCGTGATCAGAATTCATCCCATCGCGACTTGGCAACGTATAGTGAAAGCCGCACTATGATTGCTGTGCCAGCCCAACATCGTGGCGCCAATCAGAACAATCGGGACATGACATTATGCGAAGCACGCTAAGTGCCTTCCTATTTGGCAAGAAATCAGACAGCCACCTGCCCGAACGCGTTCAGGCCGCCATCGAGAAGCAGCAATATGAAAGCGAAAAGCTGATCGGTTGGGTTCAGCTGTTGCTGGTGACGATATTTGGCATTCTATACGCGATCGCGCCCAGCACAGCATCCATGAACGGCATTCAACCTGTTCCATGGGCCTTGGGGCTTTATTACCTGTTCACACTAAAGCGTCTTGCCCTCGCCTATCGTCACGCTCTGACCAACTGGTTTCTGACAACTTCGGTCATTGTCGATGTCGGGCTTTTGATGATCCTGATCTGGAGCTTTCATATCCAGTATGAGCAACCAGCCAGCTTCTATCTCAAAGCGCCCACGGTGATGTATGTCTTTATCTTCATTTCGCTTCGCAGCCTGCGCTTTGATCCGCGCTATATCCTGATTGCCGGGGCCACCGCATCTGCTGGCTGGCTGACCCTGACAGGCTACGTTCTCTGGAGCGAGGGCGGCAAAAGCATGATCACGCGTGATTATGTCACCTATCTCACATCAAACTCGATCCTGATCGGGGCCGAGATCGACAAGATCATTGCCATTGTTCTGGTATCCGCCGTTCTGGCCGTTGCGGTTATGCGGGCCAAGCGATCCTTTATTCGGGCCGTAACCGATGAAATTGCCGCACGTGATCTGTCACGCTTTGTCTCGCCGGAAATTGCCGATCGCATCACCCATGCCGAACAGCAAATCAAACCCGGTGACGGTGACGCGGTTATCGCCACGGTGATGTTCACCGACATCGAAGGGTTTTCATCAATCTCGGAAAAGCTCCGCCCGCAGGAGCTTGCCACCATGCTCAATGAATATTTCACCGAGACCAATGCCGTCATATCGCGCTTTGGCGGGGTGATTACGCAGTTTGAAGGCGATTCCATGCTGATCACCTTTAACGCGGTCAAACCCGATGCTGACCATGCGCTAAACGCGGTTCGGACCGCCATTGCCATTCAGGAAGTATCAGAACGCCGGATCTATAGTTTTGGCGACAAGATCAAAACACGTTGCGGGATCAATACCGGCGAGATCGTGATTGGTGCCATCGGATCAGAAGACCGCCTGACCTTCACCGTGCATGGCGATAACGTCAATATCGCATCCCGGCTTGAAACCCTGAACAAACAGTTTGGCTGCTATATCCTTGCGACCGAGGATACGGTCAAAGCCTGTGGCAACCATGACGATATCCCGAACTGGACTGCGCGCGATGAAGTAACCGTGCGCGGGCGCGAAAAGCCAACCCGCATCTTTAGCATTGATCCGCTTAAAAATACTGCGTCAAAAACGCCTGAAACTGATCCCCAGCCGTTTACGGCCAACGCAAACAATCCTGCCTGATCCGAACCAGACAAATTAAAAGCCCGGGGAGCAAAAAGCTCGCCCGGGCCTTTGGGGACAGATGGTCTTGGGGAGACCGGTCAGATGCGCTGCCTTACCCGTGGGGTGCATGACGCTTCGGGGAGGAGAGCGTCCATCCGGGTCTCGATGCGTCGTGAGGGAGGGCACTGCATCGATGTTTACGCATCCGACAGTTAGGAATATGCCCTTGAAATACGGCTCAAAAAACGGCCTTTGATGACCATTTGGGGGCGAATTGGGGCAAATGAGGCATCGGGAATATACCATCCCCAATCCAAAGATTGGCTCCCGGTTCAGCACATAAAAAAAGGGGCGGGATAAACCCGCCCCCAAACTTATTCGGGGTCATTTGGTCTTGGGGAGACCTTGTCAGCCGCGGCATTTCAGGCGGGGGAACGAACCTGAAAACGGGCGGCTCAGCATCGTGAGGGGGGACAAAGTTTGCTGACCACATCCTCGGCTGACAGTTACGAAGATGCTCTTTAATCAAGGCGGGAAAACAGGACTGATTGGGCCATTTCTGGGCGAATTATGGTCAAATAAAGGCAGATCAAAACCAACCCCTTGATACTATTGGCCCCAAGCCTGATCTATTCAGGAAGTGTTTCGATAAGCTGCGCAATCCGCACTTGTATTTTCTTGCCGCACGATGTGTTTTGCCTGGCCTTGCCGGAAAAGCCCGGCACAAACACCAATAAAGACGCATACACAGAATAAAACCCGGACAAACCGGGCATCTGAAACGTCCAGACCGGCTGCCCACCGCGACAGCAGCGTGGAACCGATGACAGCATGATTTCCGGCTCCATGGGATATCGGTCTTCTTGGTCAAGGAGATGCCAATGCCCAACAATGCCCGTTCGACATCCGACACCCCCGCCGCCACTGGTCACCCGCCAAGGGTCGCTGCTCTGATCGGCCCCTATTCCAGTGGCAAAACATCGCTTCTTGAAAGCCTGCTTGCCGCCACTGGCCGCATCCATCGCAAGGGCACCATTCGCGATCACAACACGGTTGGTGACAACAACCCGGAATCCCGATCCCGCGAAATGAGTACCGAACTGACCTGTGCCCAAACCACCTATCTGGGCGAGGAATGGCATTTCATTGATTGTCCGGGCTCGGTCGATTTCGCCCAAGATGCCCGCGAAGCAGCGATGATCTGTGATGTAGCGATTGTTGTGGTTGATCCTGATCCGACACGAGTCATGACCGTTGCCCCCACGCTCAAGTTTCTTGATCGCAACCGCATCCCGCATCTGATTTTCATCAACAAGACCGATCACGGCGGCATCAGTTTGCGCGATAGTTTTGCAGCCCTTCAATCAATCTCGGAACGGCCGTTATTGATGCGCGAAATCCCGATCCGCGACAGCAACGCGCCGGACGAGTCCATAACAGGTTTTGTCGATATCGTCTCTGAACGCGCCTATCAGTATCTTGACGGGCAACCGTCCAAACTGATCACGATGCCATCCAACATCGCAGACCGTGAAAGCGAAGCGCGCGAAGGCCTACTTGAAGCACTGGCCGATTTTGATGACAGTCTTCTCGAACAGATCCTTGAGGATCAAACCCCGGCAACCGAGACCATCTATGACAATCTTGAACGTGATCTTGCAAATGATCTGATTGTGCCGGTCTTCTTTGGCTCTGCCGAACGCGATCATGGCATTATCAGGTTACTCAAGGCCTTGCGCCATGATGCCCCCTGCTCGGACGTTTGCGCACACCGTCTGGGCATTGATCCAGCCCCCGATCAAACTGTTCTGCAAATCTTTAAAACCGTCCATCTGTCACATGCTGGACGGTTTTGTTTTGCCCGCGTGCTTTCGGGGCAGGTCAAAAACGGTGATCCGGTCGGGCAAGACAAGGCATCAGGCCTATGCACCATCAATGCTGACAAACATGAGAAACTTGATCTCGGCGTGACCGGCACAATTGTCGGTCTTCCCCGCATGGAACATGCCCGAACCGGTATGGTGTTCAGTGGTGCGGATATTCTCGATAACCTTTGGCCCGATCCACTCACCGCCCTTTATGAAACCGGGCTTGAGGTCACCAAACCCGGTGATGATGTCAAACTGTCTGAGGCCCTGCGTCATCTTTGCGAACAGGACCGATCCATCCGCTTTGGTCATCATGAAAGTACCGGCCAACTTGTTCTGGCCGGTCAGGGTGATATTCATCTGCAGTGTGCCTTGGCCCACCTGGCATCGCACTATCATCTGGAAATCACCACGGCACCGGTTCTGACCGGCTATCAGGAAACCATCCGCAAACCCGCCAATGCGCGCGGTCGCTATAAGAAGCAAACCGGTGGCCATGGCCAGTTTGGGGATGCCGCGATTGAGCTGCGCCCACAGGGACGCGGCGATGGCTTTGAATTCAGCGAACATATCGTTGGCGGGGCAATTCCGCGGCAATATATCTCGGCCGTGGAAAAGGGTGTGCGTGATGGCTTACGGTCCGGTCCGCTTGGCTTCCCGGTGATTGATGTGGCCGTCAAGCTGGTGGATGGGTCCTATCACACGGTCGATAGCTCCGATCAGGCATTCCAGATGGCCGGACGCATCGCAATTGGCGAGGCATTAAAGGATGCTGGTCCGATCCTTTTGGAGCCGATTGATAAATGCACGATTTCGATCCCGTCTGACTTTACCTCCAAGGCGCAACGTCTGGTCAGTACACGGCGCGGACAGATCCTTGGCTTCATGGCAAAGGAGGGCTGGCAAGGTTGGGACGAGATCGAGGTGCAAATACCAACGTCTGAAACCGCAGATATGGTCACCGAACTCAGATCCCTGACACAAGGAACAGGCTTCTTTAACCGCACCTATTCCCACATGCAGGAACTGGCCGGAAAGCAGGCAGATAGCGTCGTTGCCCAACATCAAAAAGCTGGTCGATGAAGACATCGGCCAAGTGCCGGAAATAACCACACTTTTTGTAATAGAATTGATCTATTACAAATCATTAAACGATTGATTGGCGTAACGTTTTCGCATGTTTCATACTCTCTTTAACGAGATTAAGAGAGTTAACCTTCGGGAGTTCCCCCCACCCGATAAAGGAGATGAATATGCAGATCGATATCGGCATCAACGAAACCAACCGTACCGCAATCGCCGACGGCCTTGGCCGTGTTCTGGCTGATTCCTATACGCTGTATCTGAAGACGCATAACTTCCACTGGAACGTGACCGGCCCGATGTTCCAGACCCTGCACACCATGTTCGAAGAACAATATACCGAATTGTCGACTGCCATTGACGAGATTGCCGAACGTATTCGTTCGCTCGGTGCCTTTGCACCAGCCAGCTTCTCTGCCTATGCGGAACTGTCTTCGATCGAAGAAGAAAAAGGTGTGCCTGCCGCCAAGGACATGATTTCACAGCTGATTACCGGCCATGAAACCGTGATCAAAACCGCACGTTCGCTTTATCCGATTTGTGATAGCTCGGACGATGATGCAACCGCAGACCTTCTGACCGCCCGCATCCAGGTCCATGAAAAAACCGCCTGGATGCTGCGTTCCTTGCTCGAAGGCTAAGCCTGACACCAAAACACACCAAAAATGCAAAACGGCCCGGATTTTTCCGGGCCGTTTTTGTTTCCTAGTATCTTGGCCCTCTCAGCCAAACAATGGATCAAACAGCTGGGCCGCCATCAGCACCTTTTTGTCATGTCCATGCGGGGCCGCGATCATCAAGGCCGCAGGGGCGACCTGCCCATCGACATGCACCGGCATCGAAATCGCGCAGGCATCAACCAGGTTAAGGTAGCCAGTATTGCGCAGTATCGTGACATTGTGCGTAATGAAATCCGCTTCGACCTCGGCGATTTTGGGCGCCATGCGGGGCAAGGTCGGCGCGATCATCACATCCACATCTGACATGGCTGACCCAAACCGCGAAATCAGATCGGTCCGCTTGGCATAGGCATCAATCACGTCATCCTTGCTGAGCGTATCGGCAAATCGCATGCGTGATAGAACAATCGGATCACCGCAAGTTTCCAACTCCTCGAAATGCGGCGAATAGATCGCGTGCGCCTCGAACGCGACAAGAATTTTGTTAAGAACCGCATTTTCGGCAATGAAACCAAAATCAAGCTCGACCAACGCATGTCCGGCATCACGCAGCTTGCCACACATCATGGCAAAGTCGGCTTTGACCCGATCATCCAGATCATCCACAAATGCGTTACTAGGAACACCGATGCGAAGCTTGGCCTCTGGCGCAGATGGTGCAGAAACCTTTTGACCCGAAATCACTTCAAATACGCGGATCGCGGTATCGAGATCGGCTGCAAGTGGCCCCGGCGTATCAAAGCTTTTGGCAAGCGGATGAATGCCATCACCCGGCACTGACAGGCGGCTTGGCTTAAAGCCATAAAGCCCGTTGATCGCCGATGGAATACGGATCGATCCGCCGGTATCGGTACCAAGCGCACATTCGACCAATCCATGCGCGACCGTAAGCCCACCGCCCGATGTCGATCCACCGGGAATGCCTTCCGGGTCAAAGATATTACCCGGCGTCCCATAATGCGGGTTCAAGCCGACACCCGAATAGGCAAACTCGCTGAGCGTCGTTCTGCCAAACGGAATGGCGCCCGCTTCCTTCACCCGACGGACAACTTCGGAATCCTGTTTGGCTGGTGCGCGATTTTTCAAAAGCAGCGATCCTGCTGACGTCACCTGACCTGCTTCATCATAAAGGTCCTTAACCGACATCAACATTCCGGCCAAAGGACCGGGGTTGGACGCGGCCAATTCTTCCGCTGCACCAGCCGCAGCCAAGATGCGATCGGGATCGAACTCGGTAAAGATCTTGCCCTTGAGATCGCCAAGTTCATTGACCTTTTCGATTGCCGTTTTTGCCTTGTCGATCATCACGCCCATTTGGGTGCCTCGTCCTGTTGTTTTTCTGTTCTTGTGTGCAAACTGCCTTAAGCAATTTCCGGTAACACTTTAATTTCATAGGCATGCTCGATGGTGCGATCAAGCACGGGATCATGCAACGCCATTTTAAATCGTTTGGCCGGGCGCACACCGCCCTTTGCACCAAGCGTTCCACACAGCATCACAGACGCTTTGCCTGCGTCAGCCGCATGCATCAGACCCGATCCCGATATAAGATCAATCAATGGTCGGATCGCCGCAACCGTACCTTCCTGATAGGCAACCCATTCATCGCCGTCCTTTTCCTGAATCCAGGAACGCATTTCGATCTGTTCGACATGTTCTTTGACATCGTCAAAGCGCCACACTTCCCGTGCGACCGGCTTTTCACATATCTGTTTGGACAGAGCCACAGAATGCGCTTCAAGTTCACGGTCTGTGTGATCGGAGGCAAGCCCGATATAGAGAACACCTTTATCGGCAATCAGAAGCGGCTCAATCTCGCCCGATGTACCCGTGCCAACAACTTCAATGGAAGTTTGCTGGGTAACCATGCCCGATGCCGTACGATAATAGAGCGGCACGCTTGATGGTGGCTTCACACCAATGGCAGCCAGTTCATCAATGTGATGCTGGATGGCAGCGGCATCCCGACCAGTCCAGCCAGCCACCGTACAATGGGCAATATCAAAGTTGATTTCGTGATCCGACAAAGTGAATTTCATCTGCATTTTTAATCCAGTTCCATCTGGCAGCGTGATCGCCGACCACTTGCCTCAGGCAAAGGTCGGGCGTTAGGACCGGGTAATCCCGGTCCATCCCACCGCATACATTTTCAAAGAAGTCCTTGTCCCGCCTATCGACCTAGAGATAGTCAGGCAGGAAAAGCGCAAGATCGGGCAAGAAGACCAATCCGATAATCATCGCCACCATCACCAGAACAAACGGGATGGTACCCAGCATGACTTCAGTCAGTCGCCCGGATTTCCGCGCGCCTTGCACCACATAAAGGTTCAAGCCAACCGGTGGCGTTATCAGAGCCATTTCAATGAGGACGATCAGAAGAATACCAAACCAGACTTTATCAAAGCCCATACCGGTCATGATCGGTACAATGATCGGAATGGTCGCAACCATCAATGACAGCGTCTCGATAAAGAAACCCAACACGATGTAAAGAACAATCACCACAAGAAGTGTGCCCATCGGACTCAGGTTCAGACCAACCAGAAGGTTTTCAAGTTCGCGCCCCATGCCGGCTGCGGTCAGGGTAAAGTTCAGGAAATAAGCGCCGATAATCACCAGCATAATCATCGCCGTAATTCGAACTGTTCCAAGCAAGCACATCCGGAACATGTCGCGCGATACACCTCCGCTGAAGGCGGCAATCAACATCGCAATCGCAACACCGACGGCAGCGGATTCAGTTGGTGTCGCCCAGCCCGCGTAAATGGATCCGATCACAACAAAAAACAGGATCAGGATCGGAACAAGGTGCTGCAGGCTTCCGATGCGTTCGGCCCAGCTAAAGGATCGGCTTTGTCCGCCAAGCGATGGCTTTACCTTGCACAACATCGCGGTCACGAGCATGAACGCAATCGCCATCACAAGCCCCGGCACGAGCCCCGCAAGAAACAAACGCGGGATAGATGTTTCCGTCAAAAAGCCGTAAACGATCAGGTTGATCGAAGGGGGGATCATGATACCCAACGTCCCGCCAGCAGCAATTGCGCCAGAAAACAACTTCGGATCGTAACCAAGCTTTTCCGCTTGCGGCATGGCAACGGTTGCAACCGTCGCAGCTGTTGCAACAGACGAACCCGATGTTGCCGAAAACATCGTGGCAGTGCCGATATTTGCGTGGATCAACCCACCGGGCAGCCAAGAGAACCACTTGTCGAGCGCCTCATAGGTCTTTGCAGCA
The DNA here is from genome assembly GCA_965228275.1 of Thalassospira sp. Classification (GTDB taxonomy): domain Bacteria; phylum Pseudomonadota; class Alphaproteobacteria; order Rhodospirillales; family Thalassospiraceae; genus Thalassospira. The sequence goes on from OZ245802.1 coordinate 1,205,771, forward strand.
ATCCCGCCACGGACCAGCACTTCGCCCAAAAGAACAAAGAACGGAATAGCAATCAGGGTTGATGAGTTGGACGACGACCAGACAACCTGCCCCAAGCCACGTAACAACGGAAATGGTGAAAAGAACTGATCCACCCCGATGCCGAGCATGAAGAGAACGATACCGACAGGAATTGACAAGGCCAACAGGCCAAGAAGGGAAGCAGTGACGGCGAATATCATGATTCCAGCTCCAGTTCAGAGCGGGCACCAACCAGCATGTCTGCCTGTTCCAAGTCGCGCTTCAGCAATAGCCGCAAAGTCAAAAGAACCAGCGCACAGGCAGAAAATGCAAACCACACCCAACCTGAAAACCAGATGACTTGAGGGATCCATAACGGTGTTTCAAGCGGCGTATTTGCCGTTGAACCGCGTTCGATCGTTTTTGACAGTACTGGCCAGCATTGCACGGCAATGATTGTTGCGACGGCCGCAAGGGCAATGATCGACAACAAGTCGAGAAGTGCTTTGCCACGTTCCTGCAAACGCAGGCGGATCAGATCAATTCGCACATGCGCAAGTTCGGTCAGGGCATAGGACAGCCCCCAACTTGCGACACCTGCCATGACATAACCTGAAATTTCTTCCGCGCCACCAAGTGAAACACCCACTTCACGCAACAGAATTTCGGCAATGATCAGGATCACGCTGCCCGTCAGAACCAGTCCGACGAGCAACGCGATAAAGCGGTTTGTGCGGCGGATGGCCGCAATCAGATTCTGGGTCACGATGTCGGTCTCCGCCATCCACACAAAATTAATCGAGCGGTACGGTAACACCGACGGTCGCACCCACGCTATCGTTCCAGCGTGCGACCCAATCCTTGCCTGCGCGTTCTACCCATTCCGGCAGAACCGTGGTTGTCAGGATGTCTTTTGCTTTGGCGATATCTGCCTCAGACACCTCAACCAGCGTCATGCTTGCCGGATCACCAGCCGGACAATCTCCATTCCCGGTCAGACAAGCAACGTCATCTTTCAATGCGTTGGCAGCGGACGCCCAAGCCGGTGCTTCAAACTTGCCTTTGATTTCATCCATGATGAAGGCCTGTTGATCGGCATTAAGACTGTCCCACTTGTCCATGTTCATGGCAGTGACAACCGGATCCCAGCCGCCCAGCGGAATGGTCATCAAATGGTCTGATACTTCCCACCAACCGGCACTATATCCCGAACCCGCGCCGGTAACGGCGCAATCGATCACACCACGTTCAAGCGCGCCGGGAACCTCCGAAAAGGCGACATTCACGCCGTTCGCACCGAGTGCTTCAAGGAACTTGGTAGTCATACGGCCCGAACCACGGACTTTCTTTCCAGCAAGGTCGGCCAACGAATTCACTTCACCAGCACAGAAAACGACCTGCGGCGGATATGGTGCAATCGCAAGGACTTTGGAATTGAAGCGCTCGGCAAAGATGTCATCCACCATCGGGCGGGCGGCATCCACCATTACCTGTGCTTCGGCTGCCGTACTGGCAACCAGCGGCACGTCAAGTCCTTCGAGCTCTGGCGCATCACCAACGGCGTAATCTCCGACCGTCATCGCGACATCAAAAACACCGTCATTGAGAAGACGGAAAACATCGCCAACACCAATACCCATCTGATCATGGGTGGTCATCTGGACACTGATGTCACCGTTAGAATCAGCTGGAAGTGTCTCGGTCCAGAACGGACTTTCGTACTGTTTGTAGAGTGGCAGGCTGCTCCAACTGCCGACCACCGAAAGGTCCTCGGCAAAGGCGGGGGTGACAGCGAAACCTGCGCCAAGCGCGGATACTGCCAAAAGGGAAGAAACCATCTTTTTCATTCGATTAGTCCTCTCTGATTTATCGTTTATGATTGTCTTGCTTCAGTTTTTTTCTGAAGAGCAAACTCCGCGGCTTCTGCCAGGACATCGGTCACAAGCATCAGCCCGGGTTCATGCGTAATGGCAAAATCCGGCAACGCATTACGGATTGCCATCTGTGGCGTGACGCCGCACGCCCAAAAAACCGGGATGTCCCCTTCATTGATGACGGGTTCATCTCCAAAATCCGGTTTAAGGATATCGGTGATACCGATCTGGGTCGGATCACCAATGTGAATTGGTGCCCCATGGGCCAGTCGATATCTGTCGGAGAATAGAATGGCCCGGATTGCATCGCCGGGTGCGAATGACCGCATCGAAACCACCAAAGGCCCGTGGAACCGACCAGCCGGAGCTGTTTCAATATTGGTCACATACATCGGCACATTTCGGTTCGCATCCATATGCCGCAAGGACACGCCGCTTCGGGTGATTGCCGCCTCAAACGAGAATGAGCATCCCAGAACGAACGTCACCAGGTCATCGCGCCAAACATCTGAGATGTCGGATGTCGTGGTGTATTCTCTACTACCGCGAAAAACACGGTAGCCCGGCAAATCTGTGCGGATATCAAGATCCCTGCCCAAATCCGGGATATAGGGTGATCCCGGCTCGGACATGCCAATCAACGGACAAGACTTCGGGTTCCTTGCACAAAACTGTAGGAATTCATCAGCATATTCCACAGGCAGGATCGCAAGATTCCCCTGCAAATAACCCGATGAATAACCAGTGGTCGTCCCAGTGTGTTCACCGCTACGGATCGCCTCACGCAACGCCTGTGGCGTCATCAACGATATGGCTTCTTTTGCGGTTTCAACGGAACAGGTGGCGCTTTTTGACGCGTTCATTTTTCAGTCCCATTCTCTGCCTCTTTTCAAAGATTGAGAACTCAGACCGATCTTGTCAAGAAATCATTTAAAGAACTTTTTGATCGTTTTTATAGATCAGTTTGATCAAACAATTTGGCGGCGTCCTGAACCGCCGCTCCAATTTCCCGGTTCCGCTCCGGATAATATGTGATGACGAAATGCAGGGCCGTCAGCGCAGCATCTTGGCTCACAGGTATCGGCTTAATGTGTTCATCCCAAACAGAATTTTTGACCATCAAGCTTGGTAATACGCCGATCCCAAATCCCCCAGCGACAAGATGCTTTACGGTTGAAAGTGATGCAGACCCATGTAGCGTGGGTTGCGAGATGTCCGGTGCCGCAAAGATGCTCTCAAGCTCACGAAATGGCGGTGTTCCCTTTGGAAATGAGACAATGGCATGCATAGCAAGATCGCTCAGCGACAGCGGCGCATCACCAATTTCCATCGTTTCTGCACAAAACCACCCCAACTCCACCGGCTTTAGCGGAGCCGCAACCGCGCCCTGTGGCACCGATTCGCGCAACATAATCGCAACATCGACCTCGTCGTCCTCAAGTGACTTGCTCAGTTGTCCTGACGTATCAACAGAAAGCTCGAACCGGACTTTGGGATAGTCGTCTTTAAGCTTATTGAGCATGTCGGTCAGGAGCGTATGGACAATAGTCTCGGCAACCCCGATCCTTACGGTCCCACTCAGCTCCCCAGGATGAGTAAGTTCTTGCCAAATGCGATCGCGCGCCCGCGATAGACGCTGGGCCTCCTCGATAAACCGCAACCCCGCAGCAGTAAGGCGTACCTGACGGTTGCTACGGTCAAACAGCATGATGCCAAGCTTCTTTTCCAATGCCGAAATTCGCGATGAGATCGCTGACTGAGACAGGTTGTACTTTTGCGCTGCGGCCCGGAACCCGCCAGCCTTGACGATATCTTGGAGTATTTCGATATCTTTGAACTCAAACACGTAAACCACCTTCAACTATGTTGTTTGAATTCACTTTAGCCGCCAACCGATCACTCTGCACGATCATTTGACCAGTCCTTTGATCAGATTGCTGTCTGTGCGCGTACGAAAGCAAAGCATGAGCACAAAGCAAATCCGGTTTCACTCTTTGATCACCGAGGCGTGACTTGCCCAAAGCAGGATTTGCAAGGACATTGGATCAAGTGCGCAATTGGAGGACGCTATGCTGATACGCCGTAAGAAGGGCTGGGAAATCCCCGAACGAGACGCAACACCGCAAGCGATTTATCAAAATCGCCGACAGTTTCTAAAAGGGATCGCTGCCGGTTCCATTGGCGCAACTGCAGCAAGCCTTCCACTTGGCAGTGCATTGGCTCAAGGATCAGGCTCCACGGCCGACCTTTATCCGGTTGAACGCAACCCTGCCTACACGGTCGAACGTCAGATGACGGAAAAAGCCAAGGCACTGACCTATAACAACTTCTATGAGTTCGGTTCGCACAAATCGATCTCGCAGGCAGCCCAGGCGATGAATATTCGCCCGTGGACGGTCAAGATTGATGGTCTGGTCGAAAACCCGATCGAGATTGATTTCGAAGAACTGGTCCGCAAGATGCCGCTTGAAGAGCGCGTCTATCGTTTCCGCTGTGTCGAAGCATGGGCAATGACCGTGCCGTGGTCCGGTTTCCCGATGAAGGCATTGGTTGATTTTGCCAAACCGCTTTCCGGTGCGAAATACATCGAAATGGAAACGGCCAGCCAAAAGGAAACTATGCCGGGTCTGCGTCAGTTCTGGTATCCGTGGCCCTATATCGAAGGCCTGTCCATGGCCGAGGCTACCAATGAACTGACCATGATTGCCACGGGCATCTATGGCGAAGAATTGCCAAAACAAAATGGTGCACCGCTTCGCTTGGTCGCACCTTGGAAATACGGCTTTAAAAACATCAAGTCGATTGTTCGCTTCACCTTTACCGAAGAACGCCCGAAAAGCTTCTGGGAAGATATCAATAGCGACGAATACGGCTTCTGGGCCAACGTCAATCCGGCGGTTCCGCATCCGCGCTGGAGCCAGGCATATGAGCGCCTTCTCAACAACGGTGAAAGTGTTCCGACCCAGATCTATAACGGCTATGGCGACTATGTGGCCGACATCTATAAGGGCATGGAGAACGAAAAGCTGTTCATGTGATCATGCAATTCTGATCACGGATCGCCCGTCATGACAAAAGCCGGTGGAAAACTTCCACCGGCTTTTCTTGTGGCACGAATATCGGATTACGATCCGGATTGCGCGTAATGGCTATAGATCTGATCGAATGTGCCGTCCTGACGCATTTTAACCAGAAGCTCCTCAAAGGCGATAAAGCTACCATCGGTGAAGAATTCTGAACGACGCGATAGCGCAATAAAGGATGGTTGCCCCTGAAGCACCAGATCGGATTTACGGATACGATATGGGCCTTCCTGTTTGATCTGCTCAATCGCAAGAAGCTCAGGCACGATCAGCGCATCAATTCGGTGCAAATCAAGCATCCGAAACAGGGTTCCATAGTCAGCCGCTTCAAACATCCGAATGTCGGTCGCATCTTCAAGCTGCCATCCATAGTTCGCCCCACGCAACACCCCTACTGATTTATGCGCAAGATCGGAAACCTCGCGCACATTCTTATCAAGCGCGCCTGTGTAGATCGCCTTGGGTTCGTTGGGGAAAGCAGCACCAAAGTAATACATGAATTGTTGGCGATCGTCGGTCCGGTTTGGGCCCAACATCAGATCGGCTTCACCGGTTTCCATCAGGTAAAGTGCACGTTTGAACGGCACCACCTCGAAGTGAAGTACCAAACCTGCCCGCGCTGCGGCAACCCGCACCACATCAATGTAAATCCCGGAATAAACAGGACCTGTCGATGTTTCTTCAATGATGCGATACGGCGGCGCGTGATTAACGGCGACAACCAACTCGCGTGCAGTTACAGCATCTTGGAAACTTCCCAAACCAAACAGGAACACAGCAAGGTAAAAACACCAAGCTTTCAGACGCCGCATAAATGAATACTCCATCACAAAAGACCACCCAGGTGATCCAAGGCCCTTATATGTGATGGATATCTATATTCGCAACAGCGAATACAACCAGTGCCAGATGCAATAAATAAGTATTACGGCCCTTTTCGGCGACGTCCCTTGTATTTTGTTTTGTTCGCGGATTTCGATCCAGGTCCCGCCGTTCCAATGGTTCTGGCCATCGGCCCTGCTTCGGCAAGGCCAAGTTCCTGATCTTCCAATCGCTTGATTTCGTCACGCAGACGGGCGGCTTCTTCAAACTCAAGGTTGCCAGCTGCTTCACGCATACGCTTTTCCAAATCTTCGATATGCGCCCGAAGATTATGACCAATCAGCGTATCACCCGAAACGCCCGTATCAACCGTGACATAATCCTGTTCAGAGATGCTTTCGAGGACATCATTGATCTTGCTGCGCACGGTTTCGGGCGTGATGCCATGTTCCTCGTTATAGGCCATCTGCTTTTCACGGCGGCGGTTGGTTTCGCCAATCGCATATTCGAGGCTGTCGGTCATTTTGTCTGCATAAAGCAACACCCGACCATCGACGTTACGGGCAGCACGACCAATGGTTTGAACCAGCGACGTCTTGGAACGCAGGAACCCTTCCTTGTCCGCATCCAGAATGGCGACCAGTGCACATTCGGGAATATCCAGACCTTCTCGCAAAAGGTTAATCCCGACCAGAACATCAAACACACCCAGACGCAGGTCACGGATGATTTCGATACGTTCAAGCGTATCAATATCGGAATGCAGGTATCGGACCCGAATGCCGTGTTCGTGCAGATATTCTGTCAGATCCTCGGCCATGCGTTTGGTCAGGGTCGTGACCAGAACGCGCTGACCTTTGGCAGCACATGCCTTGGCCTCACCCAACAGATCATCGACCTGCGTTTCGACCGGGCGGACGATACAGACTGGGTCAATCAGACCAGTCGGGCGAATGACCTGTTCGGCGAACACACCACCGGTGCGATCCATCTCCCAATTGCCCGGCGTTGCGGAGACGAACACGCTTTGCGGGCGCATTGCTTCCCATTCTTCGAACTTCAACGGGCGGTTATCAACACAACTTGGCAGGCGGAAGCCATGTTCGGACAGGGTGAATTTGCGATTGTAGTCCCCTCGGAACATGCCACCGATCTGTGGCACGGCAACGTGGCTTTCATCGACAAACAGCAATGCGTTTTCCGGAAGGTACTCAAACAGGGTCGGCGGCGGATCGCCGGGATTACGCCCCGAAAGCCAGCGGGAATAGTTTTCAATCCCCTTGCAGTGGCCAACCGTTTCCATCATCTCAAGATCAAAGGTCGTGCGCTGCTCGATGCGTTCGGCCGCCAGCAACTTGCCCTCTTCACGGAACTGCGCCAGACGGTCTTTAAGCTCCTGCTTGATGCCTGCCATTGCCTGCACAAGGGTCGGGCGCGGTGTCACATGGTGCGAGTTCGCATAAACCGTGACCGAGTCCATAGAAGCAAATTTATGGCCCGTCAGCGGGTCGAACTCTGCCAGTTCTTCGATCTCGTCGCCAAACATCGAAACACGCCATGCACGGTCTTCGGCGTGGGCCGGGAAAATCTCAAGCACATCACCACGCACCCGGAAGGTGCCACGCGAAAACGCCGCGTCATTGCGGGTATATTGCAACTCCACCAGACGCTTCATGATGTCATTGCGATCAACCTCATCCCCAACCGAAATACGTTGGGTCATTTCAAGATAGGTCTCAACCGCACCAATACCGTAGATGCAGGAAACGGACGCCACGATGATACAGTCATTGCGCTCAAGAATCGCACGGGTTGCGGCGTGGCGCATTCGGTCAATCTGTTCGTTGATCGAGCTGTCTTTTTCAATATAGGTGTCGGTCCGCGGGATATAGGCTTCCGGCTGGTAATAGTCGTAATAGGATACGAAATATTCGACCGCATTATCGGGGAAGAAGCCCTTCATCTCGGCATAAAGCTGGGCTGCCAGTGTCTTGTTTGGTGCCAAAACCAATGCCGGGCGCTGCGTATTGGCGATGATGTTCGCCATGGTAAAGGTCTTGCCCGACCCGGTCACACCGAGCAGAACCTGATCGCGTTCTTCGTCATTGATGCCTGCCATCAATTCGGCAATCGCCGCAGGCTGATCGCCCGCTGGCTGATATTCGGTCACCAGTTTGAATTCCCGTGATCCTTCAACAGGCGGGCGACGTTTGGTCAGAAATTCCGGCAGCGCATTCATCGGGCAGGTCCCTTTTAATTCCAACCCTAGTTATAGGTCAGATCGCATCAATCGCAAGCCCCGCCCCTGACACTTCCTGTCAGGATTTGTCAGGAGACGTCAGGAAGCCCTTTGATGGAACATCTGGCAAAATCGTGCGTTATGGGTGCAGTTCTTTCACGATCACGATCCTGATGCCCGATTAAATGAATAGATTCATCCCAAAGAACCCGCAAAAGGCCAGAATCTGCCTTGAATTGCATTTAAGGCAGGCGTAGGGTCCGAACCGAAAGAACGCGATTCTTTTCACTTCTTTTTTCATTCCAGGGAAACAGACCAATGGCGTTTATTGCCGACCGTTTGAGCCGTATCAAACCTTCTCCCACCATTGCCGTAACCACCAAAGCAGCCGAGCTGAAAGCAGCTGGCGTTGACGTGATCGGTCTTGGTGCAGGTGAGCCGGATTTTGATACCCCCGACAACATCAAAGAAGCTGCCAAAGCGGCACTCGATGCTGGCAAGACCAAGTACACTCCGGTCGCTGGTACTCCGGAGCTGCGCAAGGCAATTGTCGAGAAGTTCAAGCGCGAGAACGACCTGGAATACACTATCGACGAAATCACCGTTGGTTGTGGTGGCAAGCAGACCCTGTTCAACGCGTTCTTCGCAACGCTGAACCCGGGCGACGAAGTCATCATCCCGGCACCGTACTGGGTTTCCTACCCGGACATGACCCTGATGGCCGAGGGTACCCCAGTCGTGGTCGAATGCCAGGAAGAAAACGACTTCAAAATCACCGCCGCCGAGCTTGAGGCAGCAATCACGCCGAACACCAAATGGGTGGTTCTGAACTCGCCGTCGAACCCGACCGGCGCTGCTTATTCGCGCGCTGAACTGCGTGCGATTGCTGACGTTCTTCTGAAACATGAAAACGTCTATGTCATGTCTGACGACATGTATGAGCACCTCGTTTATGACGGTTTCGAATTCACCACCATTGCCCAGGTCGAGCCGAAGCTTAAAGAGCGTACGCTGACCTGTAACGGTGTCTCGAAATCATATGCAATGACCGGCTGGCGCCTTGGTTATGCTGCGGGCCCAAAAGACCTGATCAAAGCGATCAACAAGGTTCAGTCGCAGTCGAGCACGCACACGTCCTCGATCAGCCAGGCTGCTTCTGTCGAAGCACTCAATGGCAAGCAGGACTTCCTTGCAGAACGCGCTGAAGTCTTCAAAAAGCGCCGTGACCTTGTTGTCGCAGCACTTAACGAATGTGAAGGCTTGTCGTGCAAGACGCCTGAAGGTGCGTTTTACGTTTACCCGTCTTGCGCGGGCGCAATCGGCAAAACCACCCCGGAAGGTACGAAAATCGAAACCGACACCGACTTCGTCACCTATCTGCTCGAAGCAGAAGGCGTTGCTGCGGTTCAGGGTTCGGCATTCGGTCTGGCACCGTATTTCCGCATTTCCTATGCGACGTCCGATGATGCCCTGATCGAAGCTTGCAAGCGCATCAAACGTGCTTGCGCTGCACTGAAATAAGCTTTCATCTTCCGGTTTCACGAAAAGATCAAAACACAATCAGGGCCCGGCACTTGCCGGGCCCTGTTTTTTTGTCCATTATCAAATTCAACAATTGCGCACCAAATTACCGATAAATCGGACAAACCATGTTAAATGAAAACTTCTACGCCACCGTTGGCGGGATAAGCCTGTCCTGTCAGCGGATCGTCCCCGCTGATGTCAGACCCAATGCACCGACCATCATCTTCCTGCATGAGGCGCTTGGCACCATTCGCATGTGGCGGGATTTCCCCACCAAACTGGCGACGGCCACGCGTCACCCGGTGATTGTCTATGAACGCCGTGGCCATGGCCGTTCAGACCCGCATGAAGATGGCGATGTTCCGCGCCAGATTGATTTCCACAACATCGAAAGTGATGTCTATCTGCACGGCCTGATCACCGAACTTGGCCTAGTTAAGCCGATCCTGTTTGGTCACAGTGACGGGGCCACCATCGCGCTCAAATATGCTTCACGCTTCCCCGATAATGTCACGGCCGTAATTTCCGAGGCTGCACACGTCTTCGTCGAAGACGTCACCATTGCCGGCATCAATGACGCGGCAGGCATCTATGCCAATACTGACTGGAAATCAAAACTCGAACGTCATCACTTCTTCCAGACCGACGCTGTCTTTAGCGCCTGGGTCGATACATGGCGCCAACCGGCATTCCGCGACTGGAACATGGTGGATGAGCTTGCCAACATCACCTGCCCGCTTCTGGTCATCCAGGGCGATGATGATCAGTTCGGCAGTGACGAGCAGGTCCACACCATCTGCGCCAATACCAGCGGGCCGACCACCAAAATGCTGATCAAGGATTGCGGCCATATCCCGCATTTCGATCAGCCTGATCAGGTGATCGCGGCCAGCATGACGCATCTTGGATTAAATGAACTGGTCGATAGCTAAGCCCAAACCGACCCTAAACAAAAAGCCCCGATGCATCTGCACCGGGGCTTTTTTGTAGGCTACTGCCCGAGTTCTGTTGGCTAGATTATTCAGCCAATGCGTCTTCGGCGTCGATGACAACAGCAACCGCATGGATCACAGAAGCAATACGGATTGCGTTCTGGATGGTTTCCTTTTTAACGCCGGCACCTTTAAGCACCTTGTCGTGGGAATCGATGCACATGCCACAGCCATTGATCGCCGATACAGCAATCGAAAACAGCTCGAAATCGGCTTTATCAATGCCCGGCTTGCCAATGATGTTCATGCGAAGGCGTGCTGGCATCGAACCATATTCCGCATCCGACACCAGATGCACGAAACGGTAATAGATGTTGTTCATGCCCATGATTGCCGCGGCACCTTTGGCAGCTTCAATCGCTTCTTCGGACAGCTTGGCTTTGGCTTCTGTTGCAACAGCCTTGATCAGTTTGGCGTTGCGCGATGCGAATGCACACGCAAGGGCGGTGCCGTAAACCTGCTGGTCGGTCATGCCCGGATTGTTTGCCATGCTCGACAGGTTCAGTTTCAGATCCTTGGCATAAGCCGGCATTGCGTCCTTGATTTCGGTAATCGAAGTCATGTGGGTATCCCCTGATACAAAATGCAAAAACGAAAACAGATCAGCCATCGCTTACCCCGGCAAAGCCAGCGCAAAACGCACGTTAAGATATGAGTGGCTGAAACGGGATCGGGCGGATGCCCGACCCCAAAATCGTCTGGACTAAATCGCGAAAAAGCGACTTAGAGGGTTGCGTCACCCTGGGTCCAGTTGCACGGGCAGAGTTCGTCGGTCTGCAGTGCATCGAGGATGCGCAGTGCTTCCTGCGGGTTACGACCAACATTGAGGTCGTTAACCTGAACGTGGCGGATGATGTTGTCCGGATCGACGATGAAGGTCGCACGCAGAGCAACACCGGCGTCTTTCGCCAGAACACCCAAAGCAGCCGAGAGTTCTTTTTTCTCGTCAGCCAGCCATACGAACGGGCTGTCACCCAGATCTTCGTGGTGGGTACGCCATGCAGCGTGGACAAAATCGGTGTCGGTCGAGCAACCCAGAAGAACCGCGTCACGGTCTTCGAATTCACCGTTCAGCTCGCCGTAACCAACGATCTCGGTCGGGCAAACAAAGGTGAAGTCTTTCGGCCAGAAGAACAGGATCTTCCATTTGCCTTCATAGGACTTGTCGGTCACCGGTGCGAAGCTGTCCGGGGTTTTGCCCGAAACACCAGTCAGATTAAATTCAGGAAGCGTATCACCAACGGTAAGCATTAGTTTGGTTACTCCATAACCCAGTTTAAAATCCCAATCCACGGCCCCCGACAGGCCGCTTAATCTATTGTGCAAGTGCAAAAAGTACACTCACTGCTGGCGATTTGTAGTTAAATGGACTAACTAAGACAAATAGATAAAACCTCACTTTGTGATAGGAAAAATTTATGGCCGCCCAACCGAGCATCAAGCAACTCAAGTACTTGGTTGCCCTTGCCGAGTGTGGCCATTTTGGCCGCGCGGCTGAAGCGTGCTTCATCACCCAGCCCAGCCTGTCAGCAGCAATTAACGAACTTGAGAACCTGCTTGGCGCTCAGCTTGTCGAACGCAACAAGCGACAGGTACTGATCACCCCGCTCGGCGAAGAAGTCGTTTTGCGCGCGCGAAGCATCCTTCAGGAAGTCGACGAACTGACCACTATGGCACAGGCCGCGACCGAGCCGCTTTCAGGCCCCATCCATATCGGCGTGATCCCGACGATTGGTCCGTATCTTTTGCCTGATGTGATGATGCAGATTAAATCCGGCTTCCCGAAACTGCAGCCGTTCCTGCGCGAAGATCAAACCAGCAAATTGATCGAGCTTTTATCGGCTGGGAAGCTTGATCTGGCCCTGATCGCCCTTCCGATCGAGGAAAACTGGCTTGAAGAATTTGATCTGTTTGAAGATCAGTTTGTCTTTGCCTGCACGCCTGATAACCCGCTGACCCAAAAGCCCCGCCTTGAGATCGCTGATATCAAGGACGAAAAGCTTTTGCTACTCGAAGACGGCCATTGCCTGCGTGATCAGGCGCTTGAGGTCTGCCAGAAAGCCGGTTGGAGCAAATCCGCCGACTTCCAGGCCAACAGCCTGTCCACGCTTGTTCAGATGGTCGCAGCCGGTGTTGGATCGACATTGCTTCCGGAAATGTCGCTTGAGGTTGAGGCACGTCGCCCGGACCTTTTGAAAATCATGCCGTTTGAAAACCCGGTTCCGATCCGTCGTATTGGCATGGTTTGGCGTCGCAGTTCCGCGCGCAAACGCGAATATCGCCAGTTGGCGTCTTATCTGCGTGATCGTCTGGCACCGCGCCATCAGGCGGATGTTGCCTGATCGGGCCTGCTGGTACGACCGTATTCCATAGGCAGCACCAAGGAACGGGCCGATAGCCGATGCTACCGATCAAGGATAACAACCCGACGACCATAACGCCCTGGGTCACCTACGCCATCATTGCGATCAATGTGGCGGTTTTCCTGTTTACCGTATCGCTTGATCCGCGATCAGCCCATCTGGTCAATCTGCAATATGGTGCGATCCCGGCAATCCTGTTTGGTCATGCGGACCTGCCCCCGGAGTTCTCACCCTTCCCGCCCGGTTTTGGCTTCCTGTCAGTATTTTCGGCCATGTTCATGCATGGCGGCTGGATGCATCTGGGCGGCAATATGCTTTATCTCTGGATCTTCGGGAACAATGTCGAAGATGCGATGGGGCATTTCCGGTTTTTGATGTTCTATCTGATTTGCGGTGTTGCAGCGGCCTTTGGCCACGGCATTCTTGATACCCAGTCAGAAATCCCGATGATCGGCGCGTCCGGTGCGCTTGCAGGCGTGTTGGGGGCCTATTTCCTGCTATATCCCAAGGCCCGCGTGCTGGTCTGGTTCTTCTGGGTGTTTATCTTTTATGTGCCAGCGGTCGTTGTTCTGGGCTTCTGGTTTGTTACACAGGTGATCAATTTTGGCAGTGGTGCCGGGGGTGGCATTGCGTGGGTTGCCCATATTGCGGGCTTCATTGCTGGTATGGCACTTATTCCGCTTTTCAAGCATCGCAATGTACCGCTGTGGCATGACGGGTCGGCGGCACCGGCCTTTGGCGTCTATCGCCCCGGTCGCAAGGCACGCGATGGCAGTTCATCAAACATCCCACCCTGGGCTGCAGCCTATGAGGCGGAACGTGCTGCCAAACATGCCAATATGCGTCGCAATCAGCGCGGCCCGTGGGGCAAGGAAGATGAAATGGGTGATAAGTCACCATGGGGTCGCTATCAACCGCCATCGGACAAACCCAAACCAAAATCCAAACCATCTGTGGGCGTTCCCAAAGTTGTTCGCTTGCATCCGGACCGCAACAAAGATGATAATTGATCCCCAAGACCAATAAGTTGCCCCGGAGGACCCCACATCATGCGTGCCGCCTACTTCACCGAATATCAGGGCCCGATTGAAGTTCAAAAGGTCGATGACCCGACACCGGAAAATGATGGTGTGGTGATCAAGGTGGGGGCCACTGGCCTGTGTCGCAGTGACTGGCACGGCTGGATGGGCCATGATTCCGATGTGCAGCTTCCCCATGTTCCGGGCCACGAATTTGCCGGAACCGTTGTTGCCGTTGGCAAGGATATCAAACGCTGGAAAGAAGGTGACCGCGTCACGGTGCCGTTCGTATCGGGCTGTGGTCATTGCCCGGAATGCCATAGCGGCAACCATCAGGTCTGTGATCATCAATTCCAGCCGGGCTTTACCCATTGGGGCAGCTTTGCCGAATATGTCGCCATTGATTATGCCGATACCAATCTTGTGCGCCTGCCCGATGAAATGGAATTTGCCACGGCCGCAAGCCTTGGCTGTCGTTTCGCCACAAGTTTCCGTGGCGTAATTGATCAGGGCAAGGTCACAGCTGGTCAAATGGTTGCGGTCCACGGTGCTGGTGGTGTTGGCCTTTCAGCCATCATGATTGCTGCGGCGGCAGGTGCATATGTCATTGCGGTTGATATAGATGACACCAAACTTGAATTTGCCAAGGAACTCGGTGCCAACGCGGTTCTGAATGCCAGCAAGGTTGATGACATCCCGACCGCGATCAAGGACATCACCCAGGGTGGCGTTCATGTAACTGTTGATGCGCTTGGCAGTGCAGTGACGTGCTTTAATTCCGTCGCATCCTTACGCAAACGCGGCAAGCATATCCAGATTGGCCTTATGACCGGCGATCACGCCCATGCCAAGGTTCCGATGGACCGCGTAGTGGCCCATGAACTTGAAATTCTTGGCAGTCACGGCATGCAGGCATTTCGCTATGACGCAATGATCGACATGATCATGACCGGCAAACTCGCCCCGCAAAAACTGATCGGTGATCATGTGACATTGGCCGAAGGGGCAACTGCACTGATGAATATGGATCACTTTGCCGGAACCGGCGTTACCGTGATTGATCGGTTCTGATCCATGATCATTGGCATCCCGTTCAAGCCCGAAGACCCGATTGACGATCTGTTCTCCGACATTACCCAGTCAATGATCGATGATGGCAAATCGGTCGCAGGCTATGTGCAAAAACGCCGCAAGGACCGCGATTGCGGGACACTCGTTTACGTCCGCAATCTGCGCAGTGGCGATGAAATGTCGATCACGAAGAACCGTGGCGCCATGGCAAAGGGCTGCAAGCTTGATGGCGATGCGCTGTCAACCCTGTCAGAGCAGCTTGAACGTGATGTCGAAAATGGCTGTGATCTTTTGATCGCTGCCCGCTTCGGCCGGAGTGAGGCCGATGGCCGTGGTCTGCGCGATGTCATTTCACGCGCTATGGAATTGGATATCCCGGTTCTGGTCGGTGTGCGCGATGAATATGCCGATGCTTGGGATGCGTTTCACGGTGGCTTTGCCAAAAGCCTGCCGCTTGATCGCGATGTGATTTTGGATTGGCTGCGCACCGAATGCGTCGTGACTGAAACTGTGTAGCTTTAGACCAGCTTAGTTGCCGCAGCCCATATCGGCCGATGCACGGTCCTTTGCCAGCACTTTGGCGGCAAACCGTTCGAACCATTCACCAAAGGCCGCATCAAATTTCTGACGTCCCAGCCGCTGTTCATCCGGGCCCTGCCCGTTTGGACGATCGGTCTTGGCTTCGGAGTTTGATAGCCAGCGTTCATGTGTTTCACCATCCACTTCCGGGTGGAACTGAATGCCCCAGATACGCTGATCAATATGATAGGCCTGATGCGGGAAAACCGACCCGGTTGCCAGCAATTCGGCCCCGTCTGGCAAACCAAATCCTTCGCTGTGCCAGTGATAAACCATCATTTCATCTGGAAACAGATCACGCCCGGCATCGGTTGCCTGAACCGGGTAATAGCCGATCTCGGTCATCCCGTCGGGATGGGGGGCTATATCAGCACCCAGATGACGCGCCATCAATTGCGCGCCAAGGCAAATGCCAAGATACATCGCATCACTGGCAACCACATGGGGCAGCCATTTCAAGATCGCATCGACATTACCAAGATGATCGTCATTGGCACTCATCGGTCCGCCAAAGACAACAACCAGATGATAGCCCCCCAGATCAGTGGGAAGCACATCACCTTCGCCCGGACGACGAATATCGAACTCATAGCCATATTTGCTCAGCACCGCTCCCAACCGACCGGGCTGGCCGGTGGCAG
The DNA here is from genome assembly GCA_965228275.1 of Thalassospira sp. GTDB lineage: Bacteria > Pseudomonadota > Alphaproteobacteria > Rhodospirillales > Thalassospiraceae > Thalassospira. The sequence goes on from OZ245802.1 coordinate 1,221,978, forward strand.
AATTGAAAACAAGCAAGATACGATTGGCGGGGCTAAGTTCGTTCATCAGGTCCTCTTTGCTGCATGAGCGAATGCTAGACTGTCCCTTGGCGTTTTGACAAGCCCCCCATCATCACAAACACTATGCCCCAAAAGAAAAGCCGCCACACTCTGTGTGACGGCCTTTGAATTCGATCCGAAAAAGCAGAAGCTTAGACGTTGAATTTGAAGTGGAAGATATCGCCGTCCTTGACGATATAGGTCTTGCCTTCCTGACGGAGCTTGCCGTTATCACGCGCGCCGGCTTCACCGTTAAATTCGACGAAATCGTCATAAGCCATGGTTTCAGCTTTAATGAAGCCACGTTCGAAATCGGTGTGGATCACGCCCGCTGCATTCGGGGCCGTTGCACCTTCATGCACGGTCCAGGCACGCGCCTCTTTCGGACCCACAGTAAAGAAGGTGAGCAGGTTCAGAAGCTTGTAGCCTTCGCGAATGATGCGGGCCAAACCGGTTTCAGAAAGACCAAGACCTTCAAGGAATTCCTGCTTGTCTTCAGCACTTTCAAGAAGGGCCACTTCGGCTTCGATCGCTGCTGAAATCACAACCGAACGCGCACCCTGTGCGGCAGCCATTTCGGCAACCTTGGCCGAAAGTTCGTTGCCGTCAGCAGCACTGTCTTCGTCAACGTTGCACGCATAAAGAACCGGCTTGCTGGTGAGAAGCTGCAGCATACGGAATGCCTTGGCTTCGTCTTCGTTGTTTACTTCAACAACACGGGCCGGCTTGCCTTCGCGCAGAACTTCAAGGGTACGTTCGACCAGCTCAAGCGTCAGCTTGGCGTCCTTGTCGTTGCCTTTGGCGCGTTTCTGAAGACCGGTGATCCGCTTTTCAAGGCTGTCCATATCGGCCAGCATCAATTCGGTTTCGATGGTTTCCGCATCGCGAACCGGGTTCACAGACCCTTCAACGTGGGTAATGTCGCCATCTTCAAAGCAACGCAGAACGTGAACGATTGCATCGGTTTCACGGATGTTTGCCAGGAACTGGTTGCCAAGACCTTCGCCCTTGGACGCACCACGGACCAGACCGGCAATATCAACGAATTCGAGCTGGGTCGGGATGATGGTTGCCGACTTGCCAATCGCTGCGATCTTGTCGAGACGTTCATCAGGAACGCTGACACGGCCGGTATTCGGCTCAATGGTACAGAACGGGAAGTTTGCTGCTTCGGCAGCGGCCGTCTGGGTCAGGGCGTTAAAAAGGGTCGACTTACCAACGTTCGGCAGACCGACAATACCGCATTTGAATCCCATCTTTCCGGGCTCCGTAACTTGAATTTCTGTTCATCAGGATCGGCTTGGGTCATCCCAGACCGAACGACTATTTCTTTCTGCCAAATGCCTTGGCAAGTGCTTCGGCCATGGCCGAAGCTGCGTTGCTGACCGGGGTGTCTGCGCGTTCAAGGCGAACCTTGGCAGCCCCTGAAAGGTCATCGATGCTGTCCCCCGATCTTGGCTGGGTATCGGCATCTTTATTGGTATCGCCCTTGGCCTTTTGGCTTGCCGGTTTGTCTTTTTTCGGCGCCTTTGGCTTGGGCGGGGAAACGATGGCAGAGACCTTGCTCATGAAGCCACCATCATCGCCTTTGGTCAGTCGCGCGAACTCTGCTGCAACCGCATCCAGAAGGGTCATCAGCCAGCCATCCTGTTCGGCCTTGGAGAAATCCCCAAGAACATGGCCATGCACACGGGCTTTATCCCCCGGATGACCAATTCCCAAACGAACGCGGCGATATTCTTTTCCACAATGGGCATCAATGGATCGCAAGCCGTTATGACCACCGTGACCACCACCGCGCTTTACACGCAGTTTGCCCGGCGGTAGGTCCAGCTCATCATGCAGGACAATAACGTCTTCGACCGGAATCTTGTAAAAGCGTAGCACTTCGCCAACGCTTTGGCCCGACAGGTTCATGAAGGTTTCCGGTTTAAGAACCAGAACTTTCTGACCGTTCAACTCACCTTCGGAAATCTGGCCCTGAAACTTCTTGCGCCAGGGGCCAAAAGAATAGCGGCGGACGAGTTCGTCCGCCGCCATGAAGCCAATGTTGTGGCGATTGGCGGCATAGCCCGATCCCGGGTTTCCCAATCCAACCACCAAAAACATCGTAAGACCTCGATCTTATTCTTCGGTTGCTTCTTCTTCGTCTTCGCCAGAAGCGGAATTTTCTTCCGATTTCAGAGCGGACGGAGCAGCAACGGTCGCAACGGTGAAGTCGCGGTCGGTAATCGCAAGCTCAACACCTTTCGGCAGGGTAATTGCCGAGATGTGGATCGAGTCACCAACTTCAACACCCGAAAGGTCGAAGACCAGCTCTTCCGGAATTGCATTCGGAGCGCAGATAACTTCAACATCGTGACGAACTACGTTCAGAACGCCACCTTTTTTCAGGCCCGGGGATTTCTCTTCGTTTTCGAAGCGAACCGGAACTTCCACATTGATGGTCTGGCCTTTAGCAAAGCGCAGAAGGTCAATGTGCATGATTTCGTCGGTAACTTTGTCGAACTGAACGTCGCGCGGCAGAACGTCATATTTCTCTTTTCCGACTTCAACAGTCAGAACGTGAGAATAGAAGCCCGGCTTATGCAGAAGTTTCCAAAGCGGACGCGGGTCAATCTGGAACAGAACAGCTTCCTGTTTTGCACCATAGATGACACCAGGGACCATACCGGCACGACGCACGGCACGGGCGGCCCCCTTTCCGGCCCGTTCACGGATTTCCGCAGTGATAACAGTGTTTGCCATCGGAAAATCTCCTTGAACTAAAAAAATTTGTTCTCGCAGGTTGGTGAAAATCACCGCTGAAAGCCCACGAAAACAAGCGCGGTGGCCTCCAGGGGTGCCACCGCGACGAGGGCCTTATACCCTCAATCGAAAAGAACGGAAACAGATTTTTCTTCCGAGATACGACGGATGGCTTCGGCCATCAGCGGAGCAATCGGAAGCTGTCGAATTTTCGCGCAGTCACGTACCGCATCCGATGCCTTGATCGAATCGGTGGTGACAACTTCGGTCATCGGGGAATTGGCAATACGCTCAACCGCCGGGCCCGAAAGGACACCATGGGAGACATAAGCCGCAACCGACGATGCACCGCGTTCTTTAAGTGCGCCAGCAGCGTTGCAAAGTGTACCTGCCGAATCAACGATGTCATCGACCAGGATGCAGGCTGCATCCTTAACGTCACCGATAACGTGCATGACTTCGGAAACACCGGCCTGCGGACGACGTTTGTCAATGATGGCCAGTTCGGCATCAAGGCGTTTTGCTACCGAACGTGCGCGCGCCACACCTCCAACGTCCGGGCTGACGATCACCAGTTTCTGGCCTTCGAACTTGTTGCGGATATCGCTGGTCAGAACCGGCGATGCAAACAGGTTATCAAGCGGGATGTCGAAGAAGCCCTGGATCTGACCGGCGTGGAGGTCCATGGTCAGAACGCGGTCTGCACCGGCAACCGTAATCAGGTTGGCAACCAGTTTCGCCGAGATCGGCGTACGGGGACCGGATTTACGGTCCTGACGGGCATAGCCGAAATACGGCATGACAGCCGTGATACGACGAGCCGACCCGCGGCGCAGCGCATCAAGCAGCACCAGAAGTTCCATCAGGTTGTCGTTTGCGGGGAAAGAGGTGCTCTGAATGACAAAAACGTCCTCACCGCGGACGTTTTCCTGAATTTCACACCAGATTTCCTCATCGGAGAAACGCTTAACATCTGCACGGGTAAGCGGCAGATTCAGATGGTCAGCAATAGCCTCAGCCAAAGGGCGGTTACTGTTACCAGCGAGGATCTTCATAGCGGGGCCTCGGTTAATGGGTGCCGGGAAAGCGAAAATACTAAATCCTGTACGACTCCAGCCAGTACAGATCAGCCGGGATTGGTCCCGCTCGCCCCTGTCGCCCAAGTGCCCGGAAATCGGGGAAACCCCGCCCGGTTCGACGACATGTTCACGACACTCAAAGACCACTCATCGGCGAATCCGCATCTTGGCAGATCGCGGCGGCTTTATAACCAGCCGTTAACAGTCTGTAAATGGGGCCGGTGCCGAATAACGACAAGGCTGTCATGCAAAGGCTACCAAACCCGGCCCATATGGCGGTTTTAGCGGATCGATACCGTCTTTTTGTCGTCTTTAAGCTGAAGCTTTTTCTTTGTCGCGATCTGCCCCAGAACACCTTCAAGCGTATCAACGGCTGCTTGCGCGGCAAGGGATGCGATGGAACCCCATCTTTCATCAAGACGGCCGCGCGGCACCACATTGTTCTGGTTCATCTGACCAAGTTCGGTGCCATCGACTTCCATGATGATCCATTCAATCGATACGCGGTCAAGCGGCTGGGTGGTTTGTTCTGTAACCGGGCTGACATCAATAGTCGCTGACAGGATTACACTTTGATCGCCAATTTCCTTGTTATCAACTGTGATCCCCTTGGCTTGAAGCAACGCACCGGCTGATCGTGCAAGGACGGTGTTGCCATCGCCCGGTGCCCCTGCGAAATCAAGCAAGGCGACTTTCATATAAGGTGCGGCCTGAATGGCCGATCGATCACCCGTGATCAAAAAGGCGATCTGGTCGGCGGGAGTAGCGACCAACCCGTCATAGGTTTTGGCCAGTGGATCATCGGCCTTGCCTTCTAGCTCACGGACCTTGTCGACCAGTTCTTCGGGAATCGCAAGATTGGTTTCTTCGGGGCCGGTTGGCTGATCGGCAAACCATTGGTCGGCGGCAAGTTCACCCTTGGCGCGTGCGGTATCAATTGCCAAGCCATCCGGTCGCATCAGAACCCAAGTGATATCAAGTGCTGCACCCTGCTCGATCAGGCTGGCGGTTACATTGGGGCGCAGGATGTAATCCCCGCCTTCCATGCTGTCGCTATAGGCCGGGATGTCGCGCTTACGCAATGCGCGCGCCATCGCACGAGCCAGATGGGCAGATGCGCCTTCGGGCAGATCGTCACTTGCCTCGACCCGGACGGTTCCAGTGTCACGCAGTTCCAGCAATGCAGGATCGCCTTCGCGACCTGCCCCTTCAAACGGGCGCGGCAGATCGCCACAGGCCGCAAGCGGCCCAACCAGTAACACAGTCAAAACAAGGGAACGGAGGAATGAAGTCATCAAGGTTACTTACTTCTATGCGTCACATCATGACGCAACCAACCATGGTCGCGATGATCATAAAGAAAAATAGCATGATCATGTGTGGCATCGCCTATTCCCCCTCAGGCTTCTGTCAACATGATCGCGGAAAGCTGCCGACCATAATCCGGCTCCTTGCGAAGCGTCGTGCGGCGGTAGCTGTAAAAAAGGTCTTCTTCGGCAAGCGTGTCGCGCGCGACCAGCTCGACCGACGCAATGCCGGTGGCAATGGTTCGACGACGTACATATTCCGGCAAATCAAACATGAAATGCCCATCCCGGGTCGACAGATCAAACAGGTCTTCTGATCCGCCCGGTCCTTCAAGGATCGTGTCGCGGAACGTACCATCGACTTCATAGGATTTACGCGCAATGCAGGGGCCAACGGCAGCTGTGATGTTTTCACGCTTGGCACCAAGCTTTTCCATCGCATCGACAGTGCTGGCCGAAATGCCGCCAAACGATCCGCGCCAACCTGAATGGCAGGCACCAATTACACCGGCAACCGGATCATGGAACAGAACCGGTGTGCAATCAGCAGTCAGAATACCGAGCATAATGCCCGGACGATCTGTGACCATTGCATCGGCCTTGGGTGCTTCATCGCGCGATAGCGGCTTATCAAGAACGGCCACATCAATGCCGTGCACCTGATAAACGGTGGTCAGGTTTTGCGGGATGGTTTCAAATGCCGATGCGGCCCGCGCACGGTTTTCTGCAACGCGGCCCTTATCATCATCGGACCCGAACCCGACATTCAAACCGCCATGAATACCGTCGCTGACACCACCCTTGCGGCTTAGAAACCCGTGACGCAAACCGGCATTGCCCGACAAACGTTCGGCTTCAAACCAGGTCAGCCCGTTTGACGAACGTTCGATACCGTCAGTAATCGGGTGGGTCATGACTGAACTACTCCGTCCTTGGTGTCGCGATCACATCACTATAATCGTGATCCGGGTTATCCTGATACGCCGCTGATGCAGGGTGGCGGTGTTGTTGTGCGACCATAGCCGATCAGAACTTTAAAAAGCGTTCCCATCTGATCAGCATCGACCAATCGTGCCAATGCCTGATCAATTGCGGCTGCCTGATGTTCATCCGCACTGGCTTTCAAAAGTTCTGCACGTTGCTCGATGCCCAGCATCTTAAGGAACGTGCCCTGCGTCAGGACCGCACCGGTTCGCCCACCCGCCTCGGTCATGGCGCGCGCGATGGCCGCGAAATCTACATGGGCTGTGATATCGGCATCGCCCGGTTCGGACAGAACCGGATGATATTCATGGCCTTTCAATGCCTGAAGCGTATCGCCATAGGCGCTGCTTGGGTGGCCGTAATCAATGAATAATGCAGCACCACCCGTTTCATTCAAACGGCGGGCAACCTGATCGGCAATGGCGATTGCCGGTGCGCAGCTTTCAAAGATGTCACCCTTTTTGGCCGAACCACGAAGGGTCGCCGGAATAAGCGCATCGGTCACAGGTGTTTCGCGCCCTCGAACAAAGCCAAGCTCACCACTATTGGCATCCATGCCGACAAGCCGTTCGGCCCACCCCTTCTCGCCACGCTCAAACTGCCGGATTGGCAGCGCATCAAAGAACTCGTTACCAATGACAATCGCCGGAACATTCGCACGTGTCGGAATGTCATCAAATGCTTCGTGCCAGGTGGCTGGAATGCCATAGGCCATGATCGCCGTTTGCTGATGGGTGCGCAGAACCGGGCTGGTTTCAACAAACCGCACCGTCAGCGCATCGCCAAAGCCCGGCACATTACGCACAGCACGCAACGCATCTGACATCAGGGTCCCGCGGCCCGGTCCCATTTCGATCAGATCCATTTTGGGCGGGCAGCCCATTTGCTGCCAGGTCACAGCCGCCCAAAGACCGATCAGTTCACCAAACATCTGGCTGACTTCCGGTGCAGTGATGAAATCACCGGCACGGCCAAACGGGTCCTGTTTACGGTAATAACCATGTTCAGGATGGGCCAAAGCTTCGCTCATGAAATCGGCGATGCTGATCGGCCCGGACATGGAAATCCGGCGTTTGATATGGGCTAAAAGCGGGCTATCGGTATCAGGCGTCATCGTCACGCGGCTTCGGCCTCTTTGGGGTGAACGCGGGTTTCAATCGGGTTGCGTTTCATCGCATAGACAATGCAGCCAATCCCGAACAACACCATCGGGATCGACAGAAGCTGCCCCATGGTGGCACCACCAGCAAGGAAGCCAAGCTGCGCATCCGGCTCACGGAAGAATTCGACGATGATGCGCGAAATGCCATAACCGGCAACAAATGTACCGCCGAGAATACCCGGGCGATGGCGGATATAGGCGTTTCGCGACATGACAAACAAAACGATAAACAGGATCAGACCTTCAAGGATCGCTTCATAAAGCTGACTTGGATGGCGCGGCAATGGACCACCATTGGGAAACACAACGCCCCACGCAACATCGGTCGTGCGACCAAACAGCTCGCCATTGATGAAGTTGGCAATGCGCCCAAAGAACAGACCAATCGGGGTTGCCACGGCTGCTGCGTCCAGCACCGCGAGCGTCGAAATCCCGCGTTTGCGCGCAAACAAAATGATCGCAACGATCACGCCCATGAACCCGCCATGGAAGGCCATCCCGCCCTGCCAGACCTTAAGGATATTGGCCGGGTTATCGAGGTAATAATCCAGATTGTAAAACAGGATATAGCCCAACCGCCCGCCAAGGATCACGCCAAGCGTTGCCCAAAACAAAAGGTCATCTACATCACGTTTGCTCATGATGTTGGGCGTCTTGGTGCAGTAATACACGACGTACTTCCAGCCCAGAAGCAGACCGGCAATATAAGCCAGCGCATACCAGCGAATAGCAATCGGGCCGATGGAAATCGCAATCGGGTCTATCGCCGGAAAGGCAAGGCTAAGCATCAGGAAAACTCCGCATCAGCAGGGTGGTTAAATTCTTGGATCCTGTCCAAGTCGCAAAGGATATGGGCAGCATCATGGCAAGTTGGCAATAAGCACCACCTTACCCCGATAACTGCCCCAATCATCCTTAGCGGAAGGCATTCTCGGTCGCGAGATAGTCCTGAATATAAAGACGGACACCCTCTTCAAGCGAGGTCATCTCGGTCGTGTAGCCAGCCTTGCGCAGCTTGGTCATGTTGGCTTCGGTGAAGTACTGATACTTGTCGCGGATTGCTTCGGGCGTCGGGATGTAATTGATCACCGGCTCTTTGCCCATCGCGTTGAAGACCGCAATTGCAAGGTCCTTGAAGCTGCGCGCATTGCCTGTACCGATATTGAAAAGATCGCTGACCTGCGGATTGTCGTAAAGCCACATGATGATATCGACGACATCGCCAACCCAGACGAAATCACGCAGCTGGCCGCCATCTTCGTAATCCGGATGATGGGATTTAAACAGTGTCGCCGTTTCACCAGCAGACAGCTTGTCAAACAGCTGCGAGACAACCGAGCGCATACCGCCTTTATGATATTCATTCGGGCCATAGACGTTAAAGAACTTCAGACCCGCGAACTGTTTCGGGCGGAAACCGTTCTGATCAAGGATGCGGCGGAAACGACGATCGGTCGCATGCTTTGACCAGCCATAGGCATTCAGCGGTGCGAGCTTTGCCATGTCAGCTTCGTCAAAGCTGTCATCAAAGCCCTGCTTGCCGTCCCCATAGGTCGCCGCCGATGACGCATAGATCAGACGGGCTGAATGGCGCGAACACCATTCCCAAAGCCAGGTGGTCAGTTTCAGGTTATTGGCAACGATCTTGTCAGCATCGGTTTCCGTAGTCGCGGAAATCGCGCCCATGTGGAAAATCGCATCAATATCGCCGGAATGCTTTTCAAGAAAGGCCGGAAGTTCGTCAGGATGGATAATGTCGCGCAGGTTACGCTTGGCGATGTTTTTCCATTTGATGCCATCACGCAGACGATCGACCACAACGATGTCGGTTTCACCGCGTTCTTCAAGGGCCGCGACAATATTGGAACCGATAAATCCGGCGCCACCGGTGACGATAAGCATTGCATTCTCCTGGCGGGTCAAACCCGATGATCAAAATTTATCGTCACTTTATAGGACCGCCCCTGATCTGGAGCAAGAAAAGCAAAGCAAAATCACGATATCGTCACGACAGCCCGCAAGAAGAAGATCAGATGATGATCAGCTTGCTCTATGGGCCAAAGCGACCATATTATGCGCAACACCTTGATCCAGAAAGCCGGAGACCATTATGCAAATCAACAACCGCATCCTTGATGACCTTACCCGCGTGACCAATTCGGCACTGGGCACCATGACGGGCGTCAAAGGCGAAGTTGATGCCATCGTTCGTCAGCAGTTTGAAAAAATCCTGATGAATATGGATCTGGTAACCCGCGAAGAATTCGATGTCGTTCATGATGTCGCCATTCGCGCGGCCGAACGCATTGACGCGCTTGAAGCGAAAATTGCTGATCTGGAAAAGCGCCTTGAAGCAGCAGATGCGACCGCAAAACCGGCCGCAAAGCGCACCACAGCAAAAACTGCTGCGAAAAAAGACTCCTAAGCGCCAAATAATCCCCACATAAGGGATAGGGTCACGACCCTCGTTAACCGTCACAAACAGGATCGCTGAAAGGTCGATCAGGACGGGTAACACGGCGGTTATCCAAAATTCATTGCAGTCCTGCGTTGCGGGACGGTTGAAAGACGGTGGGCACCGGCATATAGTGCGCGCCCTTTCGCACATGCTTAAACAGGCTGGGTAATATATGGACGACCAACTGGAAGATATCGGAGACATGGGCGACGAAAACCCGTTGCTGCTTGTCGAGGATATCGCCCGCACCAACCAATGGCACCTGGAACGACGCAGCACCGACGAGGTGGTGGTCGAGATCCCCGCCCATTGGTGCACCTATCTGGTCTATTTCACCTGGCGTGATGATGCCGAAGCATTGCATATCGCATGCTGCTTTGACCTTTTCGTGCCAGAACCCCTGCGCCCGCGCATCTACGAGCTGGTTGCCAAATGCAATGAACAGCTTTGGATTGGTCATTTCGGATTGTGGCTTGAAGAAAACATGCCGCTGTTCCGTCACACCCTTTTGTTCGGGGGTGACGTTCCGCCGATGGTTGAACAGTTCGAAGAACTGATCGATATCGCCATTTCCGAATGTGAACGCTTCTTCCCGGCTTTCAACTTCGTTCTGGGTCAGGGTAAATCACCCGACGAAGCATTGACCCACGCGATGCTGGAACCCGCTGGTCAGGCATAAGCCAACAGCACACCATTTGCAGGCAGAACTTCTGCAGATGCATATCAAGGACGGCATAATCGCCGTCCTTTATTGTTTTAGGGCAGTTTTTTTTCAGGCTGCGGCTGAATTGCACCAGACAACATAAATCCCGCGATATATGTGGATCGGGATGGGTCGACAAAACAAAACTCCGCCCGATATCATCCTGACAGCCGAAGTCACCGTGATCACATTGCAGTGTGATTTCTCCCGTTGTTTCAAAGCACACCCTTGCCCTATCGCGCGACTTGACCCACCTTGAGAAGATGGCTACGGCATTACATCAAGACTGTTGATCATACAAAAATCGACAGAACCCGATGGTTAAAGCGGAGCAGAATTTATGAATACGCGTCTTTTGCTGGTCGGCTGTGGCAAGATGGGAAGCGCCATGCTCGAAGGCTGGCTTGCTCAGGGTCTTCAGGCAGCCAATGTTTATATTGTTGAGCAGGCCGAAGCCGCTGAAAAGCTATCGACCCGCTATGGCATTAACGGCATCACCGATGTTGCCGACGTCCCCAAGGACTTTATCCCGCAGGTCGTGCTGTTCGCGGTGAAACCCCAAATCCTGCCCGAAGTCATCGATGCCTATAAACCACTGGTGCGCGCGGAAACTGTGTTTCTTTCGGTTGCAGCTGGCAAGACCATCGAGTTTTTCGCAAGCCACCTTGGCGAAACCGCGCGCATCGTGCGTGCCATGCCAAACACCCCGGCTGCCGTATCGCGTGGCATGACCGTGATGTGCCCGACCGAGAATGTCAGCATCGCACAGCGTGAGATGTGCGAAACCCTGCTTAAGACAGTGGGTCTGGTTTCCTGGGTCGAAGAGGAAAGCTTGATGGATGCGGTCACGGCCCTTTCGGGAAGTGGTCCGGCTTACATCTTCCATCTGGTTGAAGCGATGGCTCAGGCTGGCGAAACCGCAGGCCTTCCGGCAGAGCAGGCAATGCTTCTGGCACGTCAGACTGTGGTTGGTGCAGGCTTCCTTCTTGATGCCAGCGAAGAAACCGCTGCGACCTTGCGCCAGAACGTCACAAGCCCCGGCGGCACCACAGCAGCCGCCCTTGATGTTTTGATGGATCAGAAAACCGGCCTTCCGGAATTGATGACACGCGCCATCGAAGCTGCCCGCAAACGTTCAGTGGAACTGGCCGGATAAACCCAACGGTTCCCCACCATTGATGGAGACAGTCATGCCATCCAAAAAGGATGTCCCAAACGCCCTGATCACGGCAACCATGAAACTGGCGGCCGAGAAACCATGGCATGACGTCACCATGATCGATATCGCCCAGGAAGCTGGCCTGTCCGTCGCCGATTGCTATGACCATTGCAGTGGCAAGGGCGATATCCTTCGTAAGTTCGTCAAACAGATCGACCGTGAAGTTCTAGCCGACCTTGATGACGAAGATTTCAGCGAACCCGGTCATGACCGCCTGATTGCGGTGATCATGGCGCGCTTTGATACCCTTTCGGAACACCGCCCGGCCCTTAAATCCATCATTGCCGATCACGGCGGAATGGGTCCGACCGATTCTTTACGTGCGATCAAAACCCATTTCGGATCGATGCGCTGGATGCTTGAAGCGGCGGGCTTTCAAACCGCAGGCCTTCATGGCAGCCTTCGGGTCGCGGGGCTTGTTGGTGTTTATGCCAAGGCGTTTCGCCAATGGCTTGATGACGAGACCGATGACTTTTCCCCGACCATGGCCCTGCTTGATCGTGAACTTTCACGTGCAGCAGGTTGGGATGGAAAGGTTGAAAAGGGACTGGTAAAAGCATCGCGCCTGTGCGGAAAAATTTCTTCGACCTGTCGTCGATTCTCGACAAAAAAATCGACATCAGATGTTGAAAGCCCCGATATTAATGCTGGCGGTTCAACGGGCAAGCCAGCAGCAGAAAACAGCTAACCATCTGTTCTGGATCAAGATTTCCGCAGCCCTACCCAAGGTTATATTTTAGACACAAAACATTAACCGTAAATTTTTTGTGCACTGCAAAATAACCCTTGACGACAAACATTCATTCCGGCATATTGCAGTTGAATTTGTGCGGCGCACAATAGCGCCTCATTCCACACCTGTTGCAAATTGTTGATGGAGTGCAAACCATGACCGCCGCAAAAAAGGCAACCAACCCGTTCTTTGACCTCGACTTCACCAAATTCACTGCGGACTTCAAAATTCCGGGTGTTGACGTGAACGAAATGATGGCTTTCCAGCGTAAAAACGTGGAAGCCCTCACCAAAGCCAACAAGGTAGCCTTCGACGGTTTCCAGGCTGTCGCTCAGCGTCAGAGCGAGATCTTCAAAACGCTGCTGGATAAAGTTCAGACCCAGGGCAAAGATTTCGCTGCTACTACCGCTGACGATCCGATGGCAACGGCTGCTAAGCAGACCGAAGCCGCGAAAGCTGCATACGAAGAAGCACTTTCGAACGCCAAGGAACTGTCTGGTCTGGTAACCAAGTCTCAGGAAGAAGCTCTTACTCTTCTGCAGGCTCGCTTTACCGAATCTCTTGATGAGTTCAAAGCTGCTATCGAAAAGAGCGCAGCTGCGAAGTAACAGCATCTAGCTGATCACTTCCCGTAATCTACTTGATGGCAGGGCCTTTATGGTCCTGCCATTTTCTTTTGTGCTCAAACTCCGGATTTCGTCACCTGCCGGGCTTTGGACTTATCAGTCCGACATGCGCGCGATAAGCTGATCTCATAACAAGGAGACAGATATGAGCGACGAAATCAGTTTTGATGATTTTCTAAAAGTCGATATCCGCGTCGGCACCGTAGTCGATGCACAGGACTTCCCCGAAGCCCGCCGCCCGGCATTGAAGCTTTGGGTGGATTTTGGCCCTGAACTTGGCACCAAGAAAACATCTGCCCAGATCACCAAATATTACGACCCCACAAAGCTGATCGGCCGTCAGGTCGCAGGCGTGGTCAACTTCCCCAAAAAACAGGTCGGACCGTTCATGTCCGAATTCCTCTGCCTTGGCTTCCCAGATGGCGAAGATGACAAGGGCATCGTTTTGATCCGCCCGGATCAGGATGTACCCAATGGCGCACGCCTGTTTTAGGCATCTGGTTTTGACAAACAAAAAGAGCGCAGCTTTCTGACTGCGCCCTTTTGAATGCCTTGGTTTCGCCGATTACTTCTCGACGAAGGCCTTTTCGATCACGAAGTGGCCCGGCTCGTTCATGTTGCCTTCTTTGCCACCCCATTCGACCAGCATCTGGCGGGTGTCAGCAATCATTTCCGGGTTACCGCACAGCATGAAGCGATCATTTTCCAGCGACGGCTGCGGCAGACCAAGATCTTCATAGATCTTGCCCGACTTCATCAGCTCGGTGATGCGGCCCTGGTTTTTGAATTCTTCACGGGTCACGGTCGGATAGTACAGAAGCTTGTTCTGAACATCTTCGCCGAAGAATTCGTTGTTCGGCAGCTCGCTGTGAATGAATTCCTGATACGCCAGTTCGCGGACTTCGCGGCAACCATGAACGAGAATGACTTTCTCGTAACGCTCATAGGTTTCGTAATCGCGGATCACGCTCATGAACGGTGCCAGACCGGTACCGGTCGACAGCAGCCACAGGTTCTTGCCCGGCAGCAGGTTGTCATGAATAAGCGTACCGGTCGGTTTACGACCGACAAGGATCTTGTCGCCTACTTTGACATGCTGCAAACGCGAGGTCAGCGGGCCGTTCGGCACCTTGATCGAGAAGAACTCAAGTTCTTCGTCATAATTGGCACTCACCATCGAATAGGCGCGCAGAAGCGGCTTGCCTTCGACTTCGAGTCCGATCATTGCGAACTGACCATTGATGAATCGGAAGCCCGGATCACGGGTGGTTTTGAACGTGAAGAGAGTGTCAGTCCAGTGATGGACATAAGTGACGGTTTCTTCATTTAAATTGCTGGCCATAACGCTACATCAATCCGTTTCGTCTGTCTGTGTTGGAACCGTGGCGGGAAACACGGATATATATCCCGGCACACAATCCATGCCAAGTTGGCGCGATTTAACATCAATCAAACGTATATCGCAAGAAAACAATCCATATTTCTTGTCATTTTGTGTAATTTACACAAATCCATACAAATTAAATGTAGAATATTGTCAGACAATCAGGCACAGTAGGCAGATCACACCTGCTTGGCAAGTTATTCTATCAGGGTGATATACGGTGCCTCGCCGCCATACAATGATACATCTCAATCCGGTGATATATGACGCAAACAAATGCCGACACGCCTGATAGCCTGACCGTTCAGCAGATTGCTGATGCAATCACAAATGCGATCCGTGAAGGTCGGCTGGCACCGGGACAGCGCCTGACAGAAGTTGATTTTGCCAAGAAACTCCATGTCAGTCGCCCGTCAGTGCGCGAGGCATTCCGTCAACTCAGCTCGGACGGCTTGTTGCTATCCCAGCCCTATCGTGGCGTCAGTGTACGCCACATGACCCGTCGCGAAGTGGATGATCTGTTTGCGGTGCGTGGCGCACTCGAAGGCTTGGCCGTCAGATTGGCCACTCCAATCCTGGCTGGCGCCATCAAACCGCTGGAAGACATTCAGGCAGCACTCGATGTGGCCGAGTCCAATCGTGATCTGAACGCCATGTCGCGCGAAAACCTTGCCTTCCACATGCTGTTTCCCGAAACCAGCCGGAACGCACTTCTGTGCGAACAGCTCCGCCGGATAGCCAATAATGTCTATTGGCTACAATTCCGTGTACTGGTCGCAGATGAAAAGGTTCTTGGCACCAATGCCGCCCACCGGGCGATTGTTGATGCCGTGCGCGCAAATGATGCAAAACTGGCCGAAGCCATCATGATCGATCACGTCGATCAATCCCGTCAGATGGTTCAGGCCCTGTCCGACGATCACTTCGCCGATAACAGTTCGGGCTAACCGGCAAGCAAGACTTCCGTGCTACGCAATCCCCGTAGGCTGCTTGCGACACCGCCAACCTCGCAAAGCAATGCGCCCCCTCTTCTGCTTCAAACCACAAGCCCGAAATTTCTCGCTTGCCCGGTAACAATTTGCCTCGTAGGATTGTCTGACAATTTAACATAACAAACTTATCAGGAAGCGCCATGTCTGCCCCAAAAGAACTCACAACCGAATTCCTGCCCATTCCCCTGCCCGACTATCAGGAATATGACGTCGCCGAAATGCGTGCCCGTGCGCAGGCCTTTTATGATGAGATCAAAACACGCCACACCGTGCGCGAGTTTTCTGATCGCCCCGTTCCGCGTGACATCATTGAAACCTGCATTCGGGCCGCCGGGACTGCACCAAATGGGGCGAACCACCAACCATGGCATTTCTCGGTGATTGGTGATTCGGCAATGAAAAAGAAAATCCGCGATGCCGCCGAAGAAGAAGAGCGCGCCTTTTACGAAGGACGCGCAGGCGAAGAATGGCTTGAGGCGCTTAAACCGCTCGGAACTGATGACAGCAAACCATTCCTTGAAACCGCACCCTGGCTGATTTGCATTTTTGGTGAACGTAAAAGCACGTCTGCCGATGGCAAGCTTCGCAAGAATTATTACGTGCCGGAATCCGTTTCGATTGCGACCGGCTTTTTGATTACCGCTCTGCATCGCGCAGGTCTTGCGACCCTGACCCACACGCCAAACCCGATGAGTTTCCTGACCGACATTTGTGGCCGCCCTGACCACAACAAGCCCTACATCCTTCTGGTCACCGGCTACCCGGCAACGGATGCCACCATCCCGGCCCATGCGACTGAGAAAAAGGATCTTTCGGAAATCGCGACCTTCTTCTGATTTGATACGCGCCCCAACCTCGCACCGCCAAAAAGAAAGCCCCGCATCGAGCGGGGCTTTTTCGCAAGGCTAGGTCAATTTAATGGCCGATCGGCAGAACCAGGCGCACACGCAAACCACCGCCCGGCGCATCTTCAAGATGAACATCGCCACCATGCCCACGCGCAGAATCACGCGCAATGGTCATGCCAAGGCCGACACCGCCGGTCGCCTGATTGCGCGACTCTTCAAGACGGTAAAACGGCTTGAAAACTTCCTCGCGCTTATCCGCCGGGATGCCCGGACCATCATCATCAAAGACGATCTCGTAATCCTGATCACGACGCCCCGCCCGAACAGACAGGTTATTGGCATAGCGCCCCGCATTGGACATGATGTTTGACACACAGCGGCGCAGTGATTGCGGGCGCAATTCCATCTCAAGACTGTCCTCGATGTGAAGATCAATCTGCTGACCATCACGCAGTGCTTCGCCAACCTGATCGGTCAGAAGCTTGCCAATATCAGTCGGAACAGCCTTTTCGCCTTCTTCCCCGCGCGCGAAGGCCAGATAGGCATCGACCATGCGTTCCATATCAATGACGTCTTGTTTGAGCGCATCGACACCGGGCGAAGACTGCTGCATGGCAAGTTCAAGTTTCATGCGCGTCAGCGGTGTGCGCAAATCATGTGACACGCCCGCCAAAAGCGCTGTCCGCTGTGACAGGTGTCGCCCGATACGATCCCGCATCGACATGAACGAGCTTGCCGCAAGGCGCACTTCTGCAGCACCCTCGGGCTTGAAGCTATCGACATTCACACCACGGCCAAACTGATCAGCAGCCTTGGCAAGACGGCGGATCGGGCGCACCTGATTGCGCATGAAGATCACGGCAACCCCGTACAGGATCAAGGCCGAACCGGCGATCCACATAAAGAAGATATAGGTCGTCGAGTTATACAAACGTTTGCGCGGTGCGACGATCGACAGAACACCTTCCTTAAGCTGAACCCGGATTTCCAGATTGCGGTCATCCAGATCCATATCGAAATAGAACGGACGCTGCAGACGTTCATTGAGCGCAACATAAAGCTCCTCGGACACCAGCCCAAGGGGCGGTTCAATCACTTGCTGTTCAAGGATTTCATTTGGCTCGAACACGATATCAAGCTGCATGCGGGCTCTCACCGAATGCTGGATCCATTGATAATGTTCTTCGTCCGGGAACTGGCCAAGATAATCAATGACATAGGCCACATCACCGGCCAAGCCACGGCTCAGCTGGCGCGCGACGGTGTCCCAGTGCCGCTCGAAGAAGATCAGAACAGTGACGATCTGCAACAGAAGCATTGGCGTCATCAGGATCAGAAGCGACCGGCCCAAAAGCCCCGTCGGCATCCATGATTTGAACCAGCCGTTTTGTTCGCTACCCACGCTGCTTATTCCTGTTCATTATCCATTGCCGGGAAACCCCGATCATGAAACTCAGTCTGTATAAAGGACATAGCCCCGACCGCGTACCGTCTGCAAGTATCTTGGTTGTTTGGGGTCTTCTTCAAATTTCCGACGCAGGCGCGTGACCTGCACATCAATGCTACGTGACGCAGCCGGATCAACGGCATTCCCGCTGATCATGCCATGTAGCTCTTCGCGTGATGTTGTCTGTCCACGACGTTTGACGAGCGCTGCCAGCAACGCCTGTTCTGCCGTTGTCAGATAAATATGTTCATTACCGCGTTGCAGGATCATTTTGGCACTATCAAAGCGGAACTGCCCAAACGACACGGCATTGGTTTCGGCAACCACAACTTCGTCAGACGCAACTTCCGGCAACTCGCCATAACGACGCAGGATCGCCTCGATCCGCAAGACCAGCTCGCGTGGTTCAAACGGTTTGGCAAGATAGTCATCTACACCGGCTTCAAGGCCCGCAATTCGGTCCTCGGTTTCTGAAAGTGCCGTCAAAAGAAGGATGGGTACCTTTGCCCCCTCCTCGCGCAGGCTGCGCGCAAGATCGACACCCTTTTCACCGGGCATCAAGACATCAAGCACAATCAGATCAAATTGAAGTCCGGCAAGGCTTGCGCGGGCTTCAAGCGCGTCGCGCGCCGCAGACACATTAAAGCCGTTCTCACCCAGATAACGGGTCAGCAAATCACGCAAACGGTCATCATCATCGACCACAAGAATATGTGGCTGATCAGCACCGGTCATGAAAATCCCCCAACACGAAAATCAATTTGGCCTTAATCGCACTAATCTGGGCGATAAGTGTTTCAAAACCGTAAGCAACCACAAGGACGGCAACGCCAAAATCGGCGTCACCCATCATTTACCGTTCACTTTGCGGCGAAAATTGGAAAGCAAAAGCAGGCACGCTTGATCAAACCGAACGCAATTGGTTCCAATAATCAGCTTGCACGTCGCCGAACACCGGACGGACCGTCATCCTCAAACCGTTTGCGGTCTTCTTCCTCAAGCATGCCCAGCATGACCTTGCGAAAACCTTCAACCGATTCCGCACCGGCTTCGCGATAAGCCGCGGCAATCAAGGCGCGCTGTTTTTCGGTCAACTCACGCTCGAGCGCTTCGCCCTTATCGGTCAGGGTCAGCAAACGCTGACGACGATCCTGAAGACCCGTCTTTTGTTCGATGAAGCCTTCGCGGACCAATTGGCCCAAAACACGTGACAGGGATTGCTTGGTGATCTTGAGAATCGACAACAGGTCACTGACCGTAATGCCGGGGTTACGGCTTACGAAATAAATGACCCGGTGATGGGCGCGGCCGAAATTATATTGCTCAAGCATTTGATCGGCGACTGCCGTGAAATCACGATAGGCATAGAACAATAATTCAATGCCTTGCCTAAGCTCTTCTTCCCGCAGGAAAAGCGGGTTGACCTTGCGTGTAGAGATATCTGCCATGCTTATCCGTTATGTCAGTTTTGTTGACATATTAATCTATGAATGTTACTTCGACCAGACAATTAGGGACATAAAGTTACGTCCGGGAACGTTTTCGAATTGGAATTTGGCAAATGACGACTCCGACCTTCGACAACCGTGATGGTTTTATCTGGTTTAATGGCGAACTAAAACCTTGGCGTGAAAGCACTTTGCACGTGCTGAGCCATGCTGTCCATTATGGTAGTGCGGTGTTTGAAGGCGAACGTTCTTATAATGGCAAGGTTTTCAAGCTGGCTGAGCATGGCGAACGCCTGATCAAGTCCGGTGAAATCCTTGATATGAAAATTCCATACAGCGCTGCCGAGCTTGATGACGCTGTTGTTGAAACCCTTGCTGCAAACAACATCACCGATGGCTATATCCGTCGTATTGCATGGCGCGGCAGCGAAATGATGGGCGTTTCCGCCCAGACCACGCGCATCAATGTTGCGATTGCCTGCTGGGAATGGCCGAGCTACTTCAAGCCGGAAGAACGCCTCAAGGGCATCCGTCTTGATCTGTCCAAATGGGCACGTCCGGCACCGAACACCGCACCGACCAATGCGAAGGCAGCTGGCCTTTACATGATCTGCACGCTTTCCAAGCACGAAGCAGAGCGCAAAGGTTATGCCGACGCCCTGATGCTCGATTACCGTGGTCAGGTTGCCGAAGCGACCGGTGCAAACGTCTTCTTCATCAAAGACGGTCAGATCCACACGCCGAAGCCTGATTGCTTCCTTGATGGTATCACGCGCCGCACCGTCATCGGCCTTGCCAAGGCACGCGGTTATGAAGTCATCGAACGCGCAATCATGCCAGAAGAAATGGCCGGGTTTGAGGAATGCTTCCTGACCGGTACCGCTGCTGAGGTTACCCCGGTTGCTGAAATCGGTCAGTACACCTTCACCCCGGGTCAGGTCTGCAAGACCATGATGGAAGATTACATGGCACTTGTTCGTGGTGAGAAGGCAGCTGTTGCTGCCGAGTAACCCGACCTTCTGCCTGCCAAATTCAAAACCCGCTCTGATCAGAGCGGGTTTTTTATTGCGCGATTGGCTGGGGCATGCGCTTGATCTGCATGATTATTTTCGCCCCAACCATGAGCCACCATCATGACCAAATCCCAAACAACGCCCCAAGCTGACCATACACTTCTTTATCAAACGCATTCACCATTCGCCCGCAAAGCCCTTGTCTTTGCGATTGAGGCAGGCCTGCGCGACCGGATCGAGGTCGTCCATCACGAAACCAGCCCGACCAACCGCAATGACGCGATCTTTGCCGCCAACCCGCTCGGCAAGGTCCCGGTTCTGGTTCTGCCCGATGGCCTGACGCTTTATGATTCACTGGTGATTTGCGACTATCTGGACCGCCTTCACAAAAGCCGCAAACTGATCCCGCACAAACTGCCAAGACGCCTGCATGCGCTGCGTCTTCATGCTCTGGCGCAAGGCATGTGTGATGCCGGCGTGCTTTATCGCTGGGAAACCGAACGCCGCCCGGAAGAACTGCGCTATCCGCCCCTTGCATCCGGGCAGAAGTCCAAGTTGGTCGAGACATTTGATTATCTTGAAGGCAACCTTGATCCGAAAACGCCCGTAACGATCGGCCATATCGCCCTTGCCACAGGACTGGAATGGATTGCCTTCCGCGATCTGGTCGATTTCAAGACCGGTCGTCCGACCTTGACCAAATGGTATGAGGATTTCTGCGCCCGTCCATCCATGACAGCCACAAGGTTCTCAGGTCAGACCCACGACTAGCGAGAAACCGCAGTTATTTGCGGGGAATGGTCCGATTTTATTCATCAGACTATTGGTAAATCGCATTTGAAAATTCGCAGTGGCCAGCCCGTCCCACTGAGCTGGCCACCACTGAGCATTACTCCCCACGCGGGAAGCGCTGCTTTTCTTCAACCTCGTTCAGGTCCATGTGATTGCGCATATAACGTTCGGACGCCTTTTGCAGCGGCTGATAATCCCACGGGAAGTAGGACCCGTTGCGAAGTGATTCGTAGACGATCCAACGGCGTGCCTGACTTTCGCGTATCGCCCCATCAAAGGCCGCCATATCCCAACGCTTCGCACGTTTGGCGCGGAAGTCTTCCAGCTGATCGGCATAGGCAGGATCGCCTGCAAGGTTAGTCAGCTCATGCGGATCGGCTTCAAGGTCAAAAAGCTGTTCCGGATCCAGATCGCAGAAGACATATTTCCATTTGCCTTCGCGGATACAGACCAGCGGCGCGTAGGATCCTTCGGCGGCATATTCCATCAAGACCGGCTCTTCGCGTTTGTTGCCATCGAGCATCGAACAAAGCGAAATGCCATCGGTCCAAGGCGGCACATCGGCCATGGAAATACCGGCAAGGTCGGCCACGGTCGGGGTGACATCAAGGCTTGAGACCGGATCGGTATAAAGACCCGGTTTGATGTTCGGTCCCGCCATCATCAAAGGCACGCGTGCTGAACCTTCAAAGAAGCTCATTTTGAACCACATGCCGCGTTCGCCCAGCATGTCACCATGATCGGAAACAAAGATGACGATGGTGTTGTCAGCCTGACGGGTGCGTTCAAGCACATCCATGATCTGACCGATCTTGTCATCGATATAGGAGATATTGGCGAAATAGGCCTGCCGAGACTTGCGGACATCTTCCTTGGTGATGTCAAACGCCGTGTAGTCGCTGGCCTTCATCAGGCGCTGGGAATGCGGGTCCTGATCGTCAAAGGCAAAGCTTTCGATTTCGGGTTCAAGTTCCGGGCAATCTTCATAAAGATCCCAGAATTTCTTGCGCGCGACATAGGGGTCATGGGGATGGGTAAAGCTGACCGTCAGGCACCAGGGGCGTTCATCATGCCCGCGCGACAGATCATAAAGCTTGCTGGTCGCGTGATAGGCGACCTCGTCATCATATTCCATCTGGTTGGAAATCTCGGCCACACCGGCACCGGTGACAGAGCCAAGATTGTGATACCACCAATCAATACGTTCACCCGGTTTACGATAATCTGGCGTCCAGCCAAAATCGGCCGGGTAAATATCGGTGGTCAGGCGTTCTTCAAACCCGTGCAGTTGATCTGGGCCGACAAAGTGCATTTTACCCGACAGGCAGGTGTAATAGCCCGCACGGCGCAGATGATGCGCATAGGTCGGAATGTCTGAACAGAACTCGGCAGCGTTATCGTAAACGCGTGTACGGTTGGGCAGTTGGCCGGCCATAAAGGATGCACGACCCGGCGCACAAAGCGGTGATGCGGTGTAACAATTGCGGAACCGTGCAGAACGTTCTGCCAGCGCCTTAAGATGCGGGGCATGTAAAAAATCGGCCGGACCATCGGGGAAAAATGTCCCGTTCAATTGGTCTGCCATCAGGATCAAAATATTCGGGGCCGTCATGAACAGGTTTACTCCTAAATCGCTTCAGGCTGCCCATTATCCGCATTTCTGATGCGGCATTGAATTTACGGCAGCCTGCCGGAATGCATTTGCCAATCGCTCGAAGTGGAGATGCCAAGGCTCAATAACCGTTTTCGCGTCATCGTCACGTCCATGATTTCAGACTGGGTCTTCATTCCACTTGACGTTGGCCATCTGTCTCCCATTAAATCCACAAATCATAATCATTCGAAACCCGCTGTTTTTTAATCACGAACATAAAGATTTTTTATGTCACACCGCGCACTCGACATTGGCTGGCTCAGAACATTCGAAGCTGTTGGCAGGCTGGGCAGCCTGACCCGTGCTGCTACCGAGCTTGGCCTGACCCAGCCCGCCGTGACCTATCAAATCAAACGGGTTGAGGAACAGGTGGGCCCCCCCCTGCTGCACCGGTCACAAGGTGGCAGCAAACTGACCGAAGCCGGTGAAATACTGTTTCAAGCGGTGCAGGCCGGGGTCGATGGCATTGACAAGGCGGTCGCGGAAACCAGGCGGAGCACACAAGTTCCCGCCATTCGGATTTTCACCGATTTTGGCTTTGCCGCATTATGGTTGATGCCGCGTGTGACCGATTTTCGCCGCCTGCATCCAGAGGCCGAAGTCCATATCGTCGCATCCCAGGGCCTTGATGACGCGCTTGAACGCGATACCGATGCCGCCATGCTGTTTGGTGCAAAGGAAGACTTCCCCGATCACGCACAGCTTCTGATCCCCGAACGGGTCGTGCCGGTTTGCACACCGGGATTTCTTGAACGTTACGGCCCGTTTGACAGTCCGGAACAATTTGCCAATACACCCCTGTTACATCTGGAAGTCACCGGCAAATCGCGCTGGGTGACCTGGACAACATGGCTTGCCGATCACGGGGTAAAGCGCAAACCGGCCCAAGGCGATCTTGGCCTGAACACCTATGGCTTTGTTATTCAGGCGGCTTTGGCCGAACAAGGGGTGGCATTGGGGTGGCTTGGATTGGTTGATCATCATCTGGCACAAGGAAGCCTTGTCGCCGTCGGTCCGGAAGTTAAGCGCGATGATTGCGGCTACTGGCTGGTACCAAGTCCATCGGCAAGCAGCACAACATCAAACCTTCTTGATTGGCTGATCAACGAAACTTAACACCGGCGCATCGCAAGCATCCCCTATCCTATCTCAAGTTGGAGAAGTCGACAGGCAATCGGTTTGACGATTTCATTTCATTGAGTGACAGGTTTGAACGGATACTGGTTACGCCGGGCAAGCGGCGAAGTGTCGAATCAACAAACGCGCTGTAATCATCTAGATCGCGCGCCACCACAATCAGTAAAAAATCATCCGCACCGGTCGTATTGTGACAAGCCAGAATATTGGGCGTTGTGTTGATGATGCGTTCGAACTCCTGAGTTGACTTCACATCGTGTTGCGAACAACTCAGCTGAACAAACGCCATCACGCCCAATCCCAATTTTCTGCGACTAAGGTTGGCCTGGTAGCCTTCAATGAACCCACTTTCTTCAAGGCGCTTTAACCTTCGCCAACATGGCGTTTCGCTCATGGATAGGTGTTCTGCCAGTCGCGCATTGCTCATCCGCCCGTCCGTTTGAAGCAGATCGAGAATTTCAGCATTGATTTTGTCAATTTGAGCCATTGAGCAGCATCCCCTCAAAAACACCAACATGTGGGCAGAATGTTTCCTATATACTGCATTACTCGACAATATTAGCAAAGTAATTTCACATAAAAAAGGTACGATCCACTAACAAATATCACTCAATCGAAAGTGTCTTCCATGAAAGCCGTTTTGTTTGAAAAGTTCCAACAAGCCCCTCGACTCGTAACTGTCGATGACCCAACTCCCGAAAGTCATGGGGTCGTTATTAGCGTCAAAGCCACCGGTGTTTGCAGGAGCGATTGGCATGGCTGGATGGGACATGACAGCGACATCGACCTCCCACATGTGCCCGGTCACGAACTGGCCGGTATCATCGAAGCCGTCGGCAAAGACGTAAAAAATTGGAAAGTTGGTGATCGGGTTACTGTTCCGTTTATTGCCGGGTGCGGTTCTTGTTCGGAATGCCATGCCGGACATCAGCAAGTCTGCCTTCATCAGGAACAACCGGGCTTCACCCATTGGGGGTCTTTCGCACAATATGTTGCGATCCATCAAGCTGACCTGAACCTAGTCGCGCTGCCAGAAGAAATGAGCTTTGCCACCGCTGCAAGCCTCGGCTGCCGGTTTGCCACATCATTTCGTGCCGTAATTGATCAGGGCAGGGTGTCAGCAGGGCAGTGGGTTGCTGTTCATGGATGTGGTGGTGTTGGCTTATCCGCCGTCATGATTGCCCATGCCGCAGGTGCCAATGTCATAGCCATTGATATTGACGACAAGAAACTGGTACTTGCCAGACAGCTTGGCGCCGTGGCTACATTAAACGGTGCCAGCGCACCTAGCGTTCCTGAAGCCGTTCATGAACTGACGAAAGGTGGGGCACATGTCTCGCTGGATGCATTAGGTCATCCGATTACATGCTTCAATTCAATCGAAAACCTTCGCCCTCGCGGCAAACACGTGCAGGTTGGCCTGATGTTGGGCGAGAACACAACGCCCAAAGTCCCCATGGCGAAGATCATTGGCAAGGAACTGGAAATTCTGGGCTCTCATGGCATGCAAGCACATCGTTACGGGGCAATGCTTGATATGATCAGCGCAGGAAAACTTGATCCTGCGCGCCTTGTCGGCAGTCAGATCAACCTTGCCGAAGCACCGCAAGCCCTGATGGAAATGGACAAATTCCAATCTGTCGGCGCAACCGTCATAACACGGTTTTCCTGAGCCTTACCTTGGATCATGTAATGTTTGAATACATTGACGATTACCCTGTCGATCCAATCATGATTGGCGCAGAACATTTTGCCAATGACCCGCGTATCGACAAAATCAACCTGACTGTCGGGGTTTATCAAGACGAGCATGGCAATACACCTATTCCTGCATCGGTCAAACAAGCAGAGCGCCGTTTGATCGAACATCAGGAAACAAAGGCATATCTCGCGCTGACAGGTGATGCCGACTACTGCAGCGTATTGGGCAAAGCCATCTTTGGGAAACATTACGTAGAGGGCGAACTCGTCACGGCACAAACGTCTGGTGGCGCAGTCGCGCTAAGGGTCATTGCTGATTTGCTTGCACAAATGCGACCTCAACCGACTATCTGGCTTCAGACACCGACTTACGGCAACTACGTGCCAATATTGCGTGCTGCCGGGGCATATTGCCGCTTTGTTCCCTACTACTCGCAAATGGAGTGCAAACTGGAATTTGACCGGTTAATTGACGGACTCATGACCGCTCAACCCGGCGATGTCTTTTTGATGCAAGGCGTATGTCACAATCCAACCGGGGCTGACATGAACAGGGTTCAGTTTCAAGCCCTGCTTGATCTGCTTGAAGCCAAGGGCATCATTCCGTGGATTGATCTGGCCTATCTTGGTTTTGCGCGGAGCTTTGAAGATGATTGCGAAATGTTGCAGCAAATATCAGATCGATTTTCTGAGTATGTTGCTTGCATCACTCTTTCGAAGTCGTTCGGAATTTATCGAGACCGCGCAGGAGCGTTGTTTGTAAAAACAAAGCCCGCCTATTGCAAACGCGTCCATCGGGCGGTGTCCGCCATAATTCGATCGGGCGCTTCTCACGCCCCCGATCATGGGCCATCTGTGGTTCGAACTATTTTACAAGACAGTGATCTAAAGGCGTCCTGGTTAAACGACCTGTCAATCATGCGCGAACGAGTTCAGCACATCCGCAACACTGTTTCAGAGACCGAGCGACAGCAGTACGGAGCAGATAAGCTGTCTTTTCTTACACAGCAAACCGGTATGTTCTCTTTACTGCCGATAACATCAGAGCAAGAAACCGTCCTTACCCAAAAACATGGCATTCACGTCGTCAAGGGCGGAAGAGTAAATGTCGCCCGACTTGGTCAGAGCGACATTCCCAAACTCATTGAAGCTTTCCACGACGTGACCCAACAAGGAACCTATCGTTAATTCAAGGCCAATTTGCTTCTGGCGGCAATGACATCAGGATGGCTTCGGTATTGCCCCCGGTCATCAGGCCAAAGCGCGTACCCCGGTCATGAAGCAGGTTGAATTCGACATAACGGCCACGCTTGATCAGCTGGGCGCGACGTTCGTCATCGCTCCACGCCTTGTTGTAATGGCGTTCAACCAGTTTGGGATAGATGTCACGAAATGCCATGCCGACATCCTTGGTAAAGGCAAAATCCTTTTCCCAATCGGCTTCGAGATAATCATAGAAAATCCCGCCAACACCGCGCGGTTCATTGCGATGCGGCAGCCAGAAATACTCGTCACACCACTTTTTGAAGCGGTCATAATAGTCATCGCCATGCGCATCACAGACCGATTTCAAAGCACCGTGGAAGTCAGCAGTGTCTTTTTCCTGCGCGAAGACCGGAGTGAGATCCGCACCACCGCCGAACCATGCCTTGGTCGTCACGATATGGCGCGTATTCATATGGACCGCTGGCACATGCGGAGAGCACGGATGTGCGACCAGTGAAATGCCCGCAGCCCAGAAATTCGGGTTTTCATCCGCACCCGGAATTTCCTTGCGGAATTTTTCAGAAAACTCGCCATGCACGGTCGAGATATTCACACCGACCTTTTCAAAGACGCGGCCCTTCATGACCGACATTTCGCCGCCGCCTTCGTTGGTGCCGCGCTCCCAGGTGGTGCGTTCAAACCGGCCAACCGGGCGATCGGAAAGCGGACCCGTATAGCTGTCTTCGAGTGCTTCGAACTTTGCACAGATTTCGTCGCGCAGCTGACGGAACCATGCCTTGGCCGTTTCTTTGCGCGTTTCGATCAGTTTTTCATCTGTGCTGGTCATTCCACCCTCTTTGGAAAGCTGTTGGTCTGTCTGAGCGCTTCGCCCAATGTCATTGCTGTTGCCATGGCAACGTTAAGCGAACGCATTTCCGGCTGCATCGGGATCACAACACGTGCATCAACATAATTGTGCACCTGCTCAGGAACGCCTCTGCTTTCCGATCCCAACATCAAGATATCGTCGGGCCGAAATTCGAAATCGCAATATGGCTCAGCCCCCTTTGTCGTAAGCAAAACCAGACGACCGGGCACCGTGCCATTTTGCCGCGCTTCAACAAAGCCACGCCAATCGGCATGGCGTATATAATCAGCCTTGCCAAGATAATCCATCCCGGCCCGCTTAAGAGCCGCAGATGTCAGCAGAAATCCACACGGTTCGATAATATCAACCGGCACCCCGAAACAGGCCGCCATCCGCAGGATTGTGCCGGTATTTTGCGGGATGTCGGGTTCAAACAGACAAATTCTCATCGGGGCTTCTCATGGTGGCTTTGGATCGCGCAATTCGCAACGCGTTGGGACGCCTTTTTAGAATCGTTAGCGACGCGATGTCGAATCAGTTCGCAAAAGACATATAATTACCCGTTAATAGCCCTATTAGACTTATTTGGAATAAGAAAAGCCAGAGCCGCAACCCATTGGTTGATAAAGGGCGCTATACCTGCAAATACGCTAGGTTTTACCAATTTGTGCACTGCAAAACCAATTGATCTTATTGAATGCAAACAAATTGCAACTCCAAGTTCTCCTTAACAAACCCAATTTTTGTTAGTATACGGACCCTCAAACAGGCCTAAAGGCTTTTGGAGTCAGGAAGTTTGATTTTCATCAAGGGAAGTCAAACATGAATGGCTTAAGTCTTGGTTTGGGCATTCCGCATGCCTGTTTTGGGGGCAGAAAGAGGGATAAATTATGTCGCAAACGGTGCATTCCTCCGGCGAACATCAGCCGGACGAGAACCGCAGGGATTTCCTGACCATGGCGACCACAGCAGTCGGCGCAGTTGGCGTCGGTTGTGCGTTGTTGCCGTTCGTGGACAGCATGAACCCGTCCAAGGACGTTCTCGCACTTGCCTCGGTTGAGGTTAATCTGGCCAACATCCCGGTTGGTCAGGCAGTAAAGGTCATGTGGCGAGGCAAACCTGTCTTTATCCGCCATCGTACCGAGCGCGAAATCAATGAGGCCAACGACGTCGCATTGAATGAACTCGTCGATCCGCAAGCCGACGACGCGCGTGTCGAAAAGAAAGAGTGGCTGATTGTTGTCGGTGTATGTACCCACCTGGGCTGCATCCCGATGGGCACCGCTACGGGTGAAGCCCGTGGTGATTATGATGGCTGGTACTGTCCGTGCCATGGCTCGCACTATGATACGTCGGGCCGTATCCGCCGTGGTCCTGCGCCGAAGAACCTTGAGGTGCCGACCTACACCTTCCTCACCGACACATCCGTCCGGATCGGCTAAGGAGCTGTATGATGAGCGCACCTGTCTGGAATAATAAAGTGGTGAAATGGGTCGATGACCGTCTTCCGGTTATCTCCATGCTGCACCACTCCGCATACGAATATCCGACCCCGAAAAACCTGTCTTACATGTGGAACTTCGGTTCGCTGGCCGGTTTCGTTCTGGTGACGATGATTCTCACCGGGATCTTCCTGGTGATGAACTACACCCCGCACACCGATATGGCGTTTGATTCGGTTGAGCGCATCATGCGTGATGTGAACTATGGCTGGCTGATCCGTTATATCCATATGAACGGCGCATCGATGTTCTTCATCTGCGTGTTCATTCACATTTTCCGTGGCCTGTATTACGGGTCATACAAAGCCCCGCGTGAGGTGCTTTGGTGGATTGGTATCCTGATCCTGCTGGCCATGATGGCAACCGCGTTCATGGGCTATGTCCTGCCGTGGGGCCAGATGTCCTTCTGGGGTGCAACGGTTATTACCAACCTGTTCTCTGCCTTCCCGATCATTGGCGATCCGCTGGTGACCTGGCTCTGGGGTGGTTTCTCGGTTGATAACCCGACGCTGAACCGGTTCTTCTCGCTGCACTATCTGATGCCGTTCGTCATTCTGGGCCTTGTTGTCCTGCATGTCTGGGCACTGCATAGCGTACGTTCGAACAACCCGACCGGCGTTGAAATCAAAACCCCGCAGGACAGCATTCCGTTCCATCCGTACTACACGATCAAGGATCTGTTCGGTCTGGGCGTGTTCCTGATCTTCTTCTGTGCGTTTGTCTTCTTCGCACCGGATTATCTTGGTCACCCGGATAACTACATCCCGGCGAACCCGCTGGTCACCCCGCCGCACATCGTTCCGGAATGGTACTTCCTGCCGTTCTACGCGATCCTGCGTTCGATCGACTTCACCATCTTCGGCATTCCGGCAAAACTGCTTGGCGTTCTGGCGATGTTTGCATCGATCGTGATCCTGTTCGTTATTCCGTGGCTTGATACCTCCAAGGTTCGCAGCTCGAAGTTCCGTCCGGTTTACAAATGGTTCTTCTGGCTGTTCGTCATCGACACCTTCATCCTCGGTTATTGCGGGGCGAAGGCACCGGATGACTACTTCATGGGTATCCCTGGCCTGAAGGTTATCGTGATGGGTCAGCTTTCGACGCTGTACTACTTCGCGCACTTCCTTGTGGTCATGCCATTGGTTGGAAAAATGGAACGGACAAAACCGCTTCCGGCAAGCATCAGCGAATCTGTTTTGAAGGAGGGTGCAAATGCGTAAGTTAGCACTGACCGCAATTGCCGCCGCCTTCGCGGTAACCGCATTCACTGGTGGTGCACAGGCTGCTGGCGACGCGCCGAAGCCTGCTGCACAGGAATGGAGCTGGCAGGGTCTGTTCGGCACCTATGACCGTGCACAGCTTCAGCGTGGCTTCCAGGTCTACAAAAACGTTTGTGCCGGCTGTCACAGCCTGCGGTTCATTGCCTTCCGTAACCTTGAAGGCATTGGATTTAACGAAGACCAGATCAAAGCGATTGCAGCGGAATATGACATTGAAGACGGTCCGAACGATGACGGTGACATGTTCACCCGTCCTGGCAAGCCGTCTGATTACTTCCCGTCACCCTTCCCGAACGAAAAGGCTGCGGCTGCTTCGAACGGCGGGGCAATTCCGCCGGACCTTTCGCTGATCAACAAAGCCCGCGTTGCTGGTCCGGATTATGTATTCGGCCTTCTGACCGGCTATCAGGAAGAAGCACCTGAAGGCTTCGACCTGTCAGATGGGAAATACTACAACGATTATTTCCCGGGTCATCAGATCTCCATGGCACCGCCGCTTTATGATGAAGCAGTCGAATATGGCGATGGTACCCCGATGACCATGGAACAGCATTCACGTGACGTTGTTGCCTTCCTGAACTGGACGGCACAGCCGGAACTTGAAGCCCGCAAAGCACTGGGCATCAAGGTGATCCTGTTCCTGATCGTTCTGACCGCAATGCTTTACGCGGTGAAACGTAAAATCTGGCGGGATATCGAACACTAAGTTCGGGCATCTTCGTACGATCTTTCAAACAGGCCACCGAAATTCGGTGGCCTGTTTAGTTTTGCAGATGTGTCACGTGTTTTTGCTGATTGACCAGACACTTGGCTTGGATTTCTATGGTGGTAGTTGCTCCACCGCCCCATGAACCAATTAAAGCGCGCCCCCATGACACTTGATGAATTCGCCCTTTATTTCCTTGCCGTTTTGATATCGACCCTAACCCCTGGTCCTGCAATCATGCTGGGCATCACCAACAGCATCCGCTTTGACATTCGCGCATCCCTGTTGGGCGCGCTTGGCTGTGTCACCGGTACCGGTCTGATGGGGCTTTTGTCCGCATTGGGGCTGGGTGCTCTGATCATGACATCGGGTCTGTTGTTTTCGATCATCCATTATGTCGGTGCCGCCTATTTGATCTGGCTTGGTATCAAGTTTTGGCGCGAAAGCCGCGTGGCAGGTGCAAGCGACATCGAGGCAGCAGTTGCCCCGGCCCGTCGGCCAAGTCCGCTTCGCCTTTATGCGCAGGGTTTGATCGTATCGGCCAGCAATCCAAAGGCCATCGCCTTTTTCACCGCACTGTTCCCGTTATTCATTGACCATACCAAACCATTGGCAACGCAGTTTGCCATTATGGACACGACCTTTGTCATCATGTCGTTTTCATCGATCATGGGATATTCGCTGTTTGCCGCGCGCTCACGCCGCTTCCTGATCGGTAATGGCAAGAAATGGTTCCAGCGCATTTCCGGCAGTATCTTTGTCAGCTTCGGGATTGGTCTTGCCGCCTCGGCACGCTAAGCCGTCATGTGATCAGTAGGCGAAATAATCGACAACCAGTCGGTCAATTTCGCCGCTGTCACGCATCTGGCGCAATGTCGCATCAAGCGCATCGGCAAACTGATCACGTTCCGGCCATTGATTGTCCGGGTCCGGACCAAAGGCAACATAGCCAAATTCCTGACCAATGATCGCGACCTCGTTAAACAGACGCGCCAAATCCTTGTCCACGCCAAGCTCGCGCATTCCTGCCAAAATTGCCATGCGTTCATTGACATAGCAATCCACCCGACCTGCCATCAGGAAACGCAGGTTGCTCTCGGTGGTATTGGCTTCTTCAAGAAAGATATCGCCAGCATCGACCATCTCAAAGAAGTCGCCACCCGCAAGACGATAACCTGCGTTGTTGGCAAAACGCGCCCCTTCAAAATCATCAGGGAAGTGATTGAGTTCATGGCTATGGGCATAGTCACTGCTGCAGATGGCAACAACGATTTCGCGCAGGATCGGGATCGAATATCGTTCAATCCAATCACGATCTTTGCGTTCGTATGGTGGAAAGAAACCCATGATTTTACCGTCTTGCAGCAAATCCATGCCACGCCGAAACGGTACGCTCATGATCTCAAGACGGTATTGCGGCATTCTGGCAAACGCCTCCTGCAGGATGCGAACATAAATTCCATCCGGCTCTGTACCGTTTAGAAAGGCATAAGGAGCGTTACTGTCTTCGGCATAGAGCGTGATCTTGACGGGAATATTGCTACTTTGAACTGTTTGCGCACCGGCCCCAAACGACCATGCAAAAACACACCCGATGACAATGCATCCGGCCGTTTTACAGATTTCTCTCAAAGCGTTCCTTGATTTCATGCGCTCAGTTTTTCACCACACCCATCAACATTATGTCGACAGAGTTCACCCACCTGTCAATTGCGATGCTGTAATATTTGAATGCAATCAATCTGGGAACAAGCCGACGCAGAGCAGCCTTTGGCTACTTCTCAGTCGCTTTGCCACCCATATGCCGTCATCACCATCATCCGACGCGCAAGACAGGTTCACCTTTTTTCGGTGCTGATGGTTCCCTTCTGCCGGGCGAAGAGGCGGCACGGTTACCGGGATATGTACAAGCCTGCGTTTGCGCGACGGGGTGCCGCTGCTGGCATAAAGCTGCTTGCCGGCTTCAACGATCGAAACCCCGGCAAAGGCCTTGAACAGGCGCGATCCGATATTTTCAAACATCTGCGACCAGCGCAGCAGGAACCGCCGCTGTGTCGGCGGCATGAAAAGCGCGCGGCTATGCTGGACCGGCAGGAACATGTTTTCGCGCATCAGGTTTTGTAGTTGTGACACGCTATAGGGATGGCCATAGCCAAACGGCGTCTTTTCCGACCAGCTCCAAAGCGAGCTTCGGTTGGGTGTCACCACAACAATCCGGCCATTTGGGGTCAGGACCCGCCAACATTCACGCATCAGACGACGCATGGAATCGGAATGTTCGACGATATGCACCAGAAGAATGCGATCAACCGAGCTATCAGGCAGCGGCAGCATGGTTTCTTCGGTCAGGGCGACCTTGTTGTCTTCGTCTGCTGGCCAATGCACACAGCCCTGGCGCGCGGGCATAAAGGCCATCACGCGTTCGGCTTCACCGATGAAGGGACGCAGATATGGCGTGGCATAGCCAAAGCCCAATACGCGCATGCCACGTACATCCGACCACATGACGCGCAAACGCCTGCGGATCAGACGACGGGCGGCTTGCCCGATGCTGCTGGCATAAAATCGGTGTAGGTCGACAACATCCTGACGCATAAGACAAACCTATCATCCCGATCCCGACACGGGAATATCTTTGCAACGCATCGCTGAAGAATGTCACAAACTTTGCGCTTTGCATGATTGTGACACCACCATGCTTGCTGATAGTCTTGATCCAATTGCGCAATTCCAGTTTCGAGGTACGCCATGGCCGCGGGCGAAGTGATCGTCATTCCGTGTCTTTCAGACAACTACACCTATCTGGTGCGCTGCCATCGCAGCGACGTGACCGCTATCATTGATCCGGGCGAAGCAGCCCCGGTGATTGCCGAGCTTGAAGAACGCGAATGGAACCTTGATCTGGTGATCAATACCCATCACCACCATGACCATATTGGCGGCAATGCGGAACTGATTGAAAAGTATGGCGCCAAGCTTTTGGGGCCGACAGCGGAAACCGCACGTATTCCCAACATGGATGAAACCTGTGCCGAGGGTGATCAGGTTCTGATTGGCGAGCTGGAAGGACGCGTATTTGACGTGCCCGGCCACACGACCGGTCATATCGCCTTTTACTTCCCGGCGATCACGGCACTGTTTTCCGGTGATAGCCTGTTTGCACTTGGATGCGGCCGCCTGTTTGAGGGCACGCCTGAACAGATGTGGAAATCACTATGCAAGTTCCGCAATCTGCCAAACAGCACGCAAGTCTATTGCGGCCATGAATATACCCAGGCCAATGCCCGCTTTGCTAAAACGATTGAAACCAGCAATCCGGTCTTGATGGCACGTTGTCAGGATATTGATGGCCTGCGCGCACGCAACCTTCCGACCATTCCATCACGCCTTGATGTGGAACTGGCAACCAACCCGTTCTTACGTGCCGATGAGCCATCGGTTGCCGCGGCGCTCGGCATGAGCAATCAAAGTGCCGTGGAAGTCTTTACCGAGATTCGCAAACGCAAAGACAATTTCTGATCCGCATCAGGCCTTATTGCATCTGCTTGAACAGAACATTCTGATCAAGCAGATAGCGCGAGAATAAAGGCAGGCTTGCCGCACCGATTGCGCGCGCGGCACTGCCTACTTGGCCCTGCTCGATATGGGGCTTTTCTATGCCTTGCAGATCAAGCTTTGAGGTTGCCTCGCGCGTGGCGGCAACAAGTCTCGCGCAGACATCGGGCGGGAAGCCGCCATCAACAATCACTGCTTCGAAATCAATCACCGAACAGACCGAAGTGATGGCGACCGCCAGACTTTGCGCGGTATGGCTGATCCAGATATCAAGCGTATTACCAAGCTCGTTCCAATAGTCAGGATCATGCCAAAGCATCGCCGGGTCACGGCCATCACGGGCGAGCATATCTTCAAGGACAAAGATCGATGCCTGATCGATCAGCTGGCTTGGATGGCCACTGCGCGATGACACCGGCATGGAGCCGAATGCACCGGCATTCCCGGTCCGCCCGGTATAAAGCGCCTGATTAAGCACCACGCCACCGCCGATAAATGAACCGATGAAGAAATAGGCGAAGTCGGAATAGCTTGGTCCCAGACCAAACACCAGTTCCGCCCCACAGGCCGCGGTTGCGTCATTTTGCTGAAAGACCGGAAAAGGCACGATCATGCCGATGGTTTCAATCAGATCGACATCGCGCCACGCATTCATGTCTTCGACCGGCGCGCCAACTTCATCAACCCAGTTCCAAAGCTCAAACGGGGCGGCGATCCCGATCCCGGCGATGCGGTTACGCTGATCCGTGCTTAGATCGGCTGTGATCTGATCAACCGAGTCCCGCACGAACTGGCGAATGCTATCGGGTGTCGGGTATTTATAGGCCTCTTTCAAGCTAAAGCGAACCTCGCCAACAAAATCCATCAGGATCAGTTCGGCACTGCGTCGTCCGATCTTAAGGCCAAATGAAAACACGCCATCGGGGTTAAGCGCCATGGGGACTTTTGGCTTACCAACCTTGCCGCGCACAGGGTCACCACGCTTTAACAGCCCGTCCTTTTCAAGCGCGCGCATGATGACTGACACGGTTTGCGCCGACAGTCCCGAAAGCCTTGCGATATCTGCTTTTGAAAGACCTGCATTCCTGCGCACCAACGACAGCACAAGCCGTTCGTTGTAGGCGCGCACGCGCAGCTGGTTCGCACCACCGCCCGGATGCAGCGGACGCACAGCGTAATCCTCCGCCCCTGTTGGATCAGGGCTGGTTGAATTGCTTTCCGTCATTTGTCCTCCCACTCGGGATCTTTAATGCCCGATTGCTGATAAGAGTGACAGGATTAATTAATAAATCAATCGGATTTATTAATTGACAGATTTTGGCAATTGGTGTGTCCTATGGCCAAGACAGGTTGAAGGCCCAAGCCAAAATGCGCGCCACGATCTGTTGGGAAAACAACCATCAGCGGCCAAAAATGGCCGAACATTCAGGTCCAATCCTGGGAGGAAACAAATGAAAAAAGCACTTCTTGGCGCCACCCTTGGTGCGCTTGCTCTTAGCCTTTCCATGGCACCGAACGCTGCCAAAGCCGATGAAATCGGCGCTTGCCTGATCACCAAAACCGACATCAACCCGTTCTTCGTGAAAATGAAGGAAGGTGCGACTGCCGCGTCCGTTGCCAACGGCATTGACCTGTCGACCTATGCCGGCAAAGTCGATGGCGACCACGAAACCCAGGTTCAGGCAATCGAGTCCTGCATCGCATCTGGCGCAAAGGGCATCCTTCTGACCGCGTCGGACACCAAGGCAATTGTCCCGGTGGTCAAAAAGGCCCGCGATGCCGGGTTGATTGTCATTGCACTCGACACCCCGCTTGAGCCGATTGACGCAGCCGATGCGACCTTTGCAACCGATAACTTCAAGGCTGGTGAGCTGATCGGCCGATGGGCGGCTGCCAAACTTGGCGACAAGGCCGCCGATGCCAAGATTGCCTTGCTTGATCTTACACCAAGCGCACCGTCGGTGGACGTGCTGCGTGATCAGGGCTTCATGAAAGGCTTCGGAATCGACATCAAGGACCCCAACAAGATCGGGGACGAGGATGACGACCGGATCGTTGGCCATGACGTCACCAACGGCAACGAAGAAGGCGGCCGCAAAGCGATGGAAAACCTGATGCAGCGCGATCCTGACATCAATGTGGTTTACACCATCAACGAACCGGCAGCTGCTGGCGCATATGAAGCGCTGAAATCCTTTGGCATGGAAGAAGGCGTTTTGATCGTATCAGTCGATGGCGGCTGCCCGGGCGTTCTTAACGTCCAAGACGGCGTGATTGGCGCGACCGCGCAGCAATACCCGCTTGATATGGCCTATAAGGGCATTGAAGCGATCAAGAACTGGGCCGAGACCGGCGAAAAGCCGACCACGACCGAAGGCCTTAACTTCTATGATACCGGCGTGAACCTTGTGACGGATCAAAAGGTTGACGGTGTTCAGTCGATCAGCGTCGAAGAAGGCATGAACCGCTGCTGGGGTTAAATCCCGATCCAATTCGAAGGGGGGCGGGTTTCCCTGCCCTCCTTGTCCCACTATGACTTACACTTGGTCTGACATTCAAAAGCCGGTCAAAAGAACCGGTGCAATGTTTGGCAATTGATCAGGCCTTACCGCCCGGTCGCGTTTACGACCAAGTCGGGAGGAAACGATGAGCGAAACAGCTCAACCGTCGCGCCAGAAACAGGATTTCGAGCAAACGCTTGATTCCAGCGATAAGAATGTCGCGCAATTCGAACATAAACACCGCAGTGCATTTGATTCCGTTCAGCATTTCCTGCACGGTAATCCGACCATGGTGCCGGTAATTGTTCTGGTCTTTTCCATTGTTATTTTCGGCTTTGTTGCCGGCAGCAAGTTCTTCTCGCCGTTCAACCTGTCGCTGATCATGCAGCAGGTATCGATCATCGGCATCCTGGCCGCCGCTCAAAGCCTTGTCATTCTGACCGCTGGCATTGACCTGTCGGTTGGCGCGATCATGGTTTTGATGTCCGTGATCATGGGGCAATTGGCTATCACCCTTGGCATCCCGGCCCCGATTGCGATTATCGTTGGCTATATCGGGGGTATTGCCGCCGGGTCGCTGAACGGGTTCCTTGTGACCCGTATCAAACTGCCACCTTTTATTGTGACGTTGGGTACGTGGAACATCTTCTTTGCGCTGAACCTTTGGCTTTCAGGCGCACAGTCGATCCGAAGCCAGACGCTTGATGAAGTCGCACCGCTTTTGAAATTCTTTGGCGAAAGCATCGCCCTTGGCGGAGCACGCATCACCTATGGCTCGATCCTGATGCTCGTGATTTTCGGGGTGCTTTGGTACATCCTGAATCACACCAGTTGGGGCCGACATGTTTATGCGATTGGCGATGACAAGGAAGCCGCCGAGCTTTCCGGTATCCGCACCAACCGCACCCTTATTATGGTTTATGGTTTGGCCGGGTTGGTTTGCGCCATCGGGGCCTGGGCATCAATTGGCCGAGTTGGATCTGTCTCGCCACAAAGCTTCCAGGAAGCCAACCTGCAATCCATTACCGCTGTTGTGATTGGTGGTATCTCCCTGTTTGGCGGGCGTGGATCGATCATCGGTCCGTTGATCGGGGCGTTGATTGTGGGCGTGTTTAACTCTGGCCTGCGACTGGCTGGCGTCGATGTCCTTTGGCAGGTCTTTGCCATTGGCTGGCTGACCATTATCGCGGTTGCGATTGACCAGTGGATCAGAAAGGTATCGGCATAATGACCCAACAGACACCTGTTCTAAAAGCCCGTGGGATCGTGAAGCGTTATGGCCGTGTCACCGCCCTTGATCATGCGGATTTTGATCTTTACCCAGGCGAGATTTTGGCTGTTATCGGCGATAACGGTGCGGGTAAATCATCACTGATCAAGGTTCTTTCGGGGGCTGTGACAGTGGACGAAGGCACCATTGAGCTTGATGGCAAACCGATTTCCTTCTCCTCGCCGATGGAGGCTCGAGAAGCCGGGATTGAAACGGTTTATCAGAACCTTGCACTGTCGCCGGCCCTGTCAATTGCCGACAATATGTTCATGGGGCGCGAACTTCGCAAACAAAGCTTCATGGGCAAATATTTCGGTGCTCTTGATCACAAGGCAATGCAAC
Source organism: Thalassospira sp. (assembly GCA_965228275.1). Taxonomy (GTDB): domain Bacteria; phylum Pseudomonadota; class Alphaproteobacteria; order Rhodospirillales; family Thalassospiraceae; genus Thalassospira. The sequence goes on from OZ245802.1 coordinate 1,260,682, forward strand.
GCATCGCCCGTGAAAAGCTGACCGAGCTTGGCCTGATGACTATTCAAAACATCAATCAGGCGGTTGAGACGCTGTCTGGTGGTCAGCGCCAGGGCGTTGCCGTTGCCCGTGCGGCTGCGTTCGGATCACGTGTTGTGATCATGGATGAGCCGACCGCAGCGTTGGGCGTGAAGGAAAGCCGCCGCGTGCTTGATCTCATTGCTGATGTGAAGGCACGTGGCATGCCGATTGTCCTCATTTCGCACAATATGCCGCATGTGTTTGAAGTCGCTGATCGTATTCACGTCCATCGCCTTGGCAAACGCCTGTGTACGATTAAGCCTGATGATTACAGCATGTCAGATGCCGTTGCCTTCATGACCGGGGCCAAGGAACCACCGGCCCATGATGTAGTGGCCTGAATAACAAAACACAAAAGATCGAATGCCCCGGATGACACCTGATTTTGACGACCTCGCGGATCAAATCCGCGCAAAACAATCTGATGATCGACGCATCCTCGTCGCGATCGTCGGGGCACCAGCATCAGGCAAGTCGACCTTGTCTGACCGGCTTTATCACCATCTGGGGGGTGATAAAGCCGGTGCTGCTGTTGTGCCCATGGATGGCTTTCATTTTGATGATGCAATCCTGAAGGAACGCGATCTTCTGCCGCGCAAAGGCGCACCCAACACATTTGATGTTGGCGGACTGAAACGCACCCTGATCGCCCTTCGCGAAGATCAACCTGAAGATGTCTATGTCCCGATCTTTGACCGCAACCTTGAAATCTCGCGCGGGTCAGCCCGGGCTATTTCACCGCACCACCGGATCATACTTGTTGAAGGCAATTACCTGCTTCTAGATCAGGCACCTTGGGATCAACTGCATGGCCTGTTTGATCTGTCGATCTATCTCGATGTGCCCGAGGACACCCTTCGGGATCGATTGATCGAACGCTGGACCGGATTTGGGTTCGACCTGGAAACAGCGACCCGCAAAGCCAATGGCAATGACATCGCCAATGCGCAAACAGTCGTACATTTGACCATCGATCCAGACATCCGGATTACGAACGCCTGATTGTCCAATCATCGGGAAGCGATCCCGCCAACCAATCCGCCACAGCGCGAACCTGGGGCAGATGCCGCTTGTCCTGATGGGTCAAAAGCCAAACTTCCCGGCCCGTTGGAACGTAATCATCTACCCTTGTAAGCCACCCGAAACTCTCCCCGACACATACCGGCAGAAGCGCACAGCATGCATGTCCACGCATCATCGACACCATGATAGATGCCCGGTTGGCAAAGCCGAGTGTCTCGCGATCCGGGAAGCTCTCCGCAAGCCAGATCTGCTCTGGCTTATCGGCAAAGAAATCATCAAGGTCTACCCACGGCAGTTTGGCAGGGTTAATTTCGCCAGCATCCTGTCCATTGGCATTGCAATAAACCGCATATTCAAGCGCGCCTAATCGTCGAATGTGAAAAGCGCCACTTTCCGGCCTTGCAAGGCGAATGGCGATATCGGTTTCACGTTGCGGCAGGCTCAGGTTTCGGTTGGCGCCAATCAGTTCGAGCGACACTTGCGGATAGGTTTCCCTGAACTGCGACAACCGCGGGGCCACGCAATGCTCAAGGATGGCATCAACGCCTGTCACCCGAACGATCCCTGAAACAGGTTTTCCAGAAACGTCCTGATCTGGCACGTTCCCCATCAGACCGGTAACCGTGCGCTGCATTTCCTGTGCGGTTTGCAGCAGCGCCAAGGCACGGGATGTCGGACTGATGGTACGTCCTTCGCGATGAAGCACCGGATATCCAACCCATTCTTCAAGCTTCGCAATCCGGCGAGAGATCGTGGTTTGGTTAACCCCAAGCTCGCGCGCGGCCGCACTCATATTCCCGGCCTGACAAACACAGGCAAAGGTCCGCAAACCTTCCCAATCCAATGACATTGCCTTCTCCAACGCGCCAAAATCTGCATTTTCGCAGAACATAGCCGAATTATCGCCGATGGATAATGCAACTTTGCAGAGACAAGATAAAGCATCGAACGCACAAACACAGGACCAAACCCGTGACTGCAAAAACCATTTTTGACATTGCTGGTGCATCCCTTCCGACCGGCAGCCCGAAAGACGCCGCACTGATCGTGATCGATGCACAGGAAGAATATCGCGATGGCCAGCTCAAGCTTTCTAGCCTGACCGAGGCGCTGACAAACATCCAGTCCATTCTGGCCCACTGGCGGGAAAACGGTGGAACCGTCATTCATGTTCAACATCACGCCAAGGGACTGTTTGACCCAAGCGGTCCCTATGCCGCGATCATGCCCGAAGTCGCCCCCCATGACGGCGAAGTGGTCGTAACGAAATCCGTACCGAGCTCATTTGGCAACACCAACCTTGATGAACTGCTGACCAAGGCAGGTCATAAACATGTCGTCCTGACCGGTTTCATGACCCATGTCTGCGTTTCCACCACCGCCCGCGTTGCCAATGAAAAAGGATATGCGGTCACCGTCATATCGGATGCCACAACCACCCGCGACTTGCCCGACGCCCAAACCGGCAAGGTGACCTTGGCTACCGACCTGCACCGTCACGAACTTACGATGCTTTCGGATACGTTTGCCAAGATTGTCTCAACGGAGAATGTTCTAGACTGATCGTAATCGCATTTAGTTCGCAAAATGAAAACGCCCCGAAGATATTCGGGGCGTTTAATGTCACATCGATATAGCATCGGAGATCAAGAGCATCATGCTTCCCGCACCGCGCCTGCGAGAAACTCGTCGTATGCGATTGCCAATCCGGACTTGAGATCAACGGCAGGCTTCCACCCGGTTTCGAACAAGCGCCCGCTATCCATAAGTTTACGCATAGTGCCGTCCGGTTTGGACGCATCGAAAGAAACTTTTCCAGTAAACCCTACAGTATCCGCAATCTCTGTCGCCAACTCCCTGATGGTCACATCCGAGCCGTATCCAACATTTATGTGACTGCACATTTCCTGGGTATTCGCCTTGTAGGTCGCTTCATCCAGGTTCATCACGTGGATGCTGGCTGATGCCATGTCATCCACAAACAGGAATTCACGGTAAGGCTTACCACTCCCCCAAACCACAACCTCATTAGTACCAGAGACCTTTGCTTCGTGGAAACGACGCAAGAGCGCTGGAATAACATGGCTGTTTTCAGGATGGTAATTGTCGCCAGGACCATAAAGATTGGTTGGCATCACACTACGATAATCCCGGCCATATTGCCGATTAAAGGACTCACAGAGCTTGATACCGGCGATCTTGGCGATCGCATAAGGTTCGTTGGTGCTTTCGAGCACGTCGGTCAGAAGAGCATCTTCACGCATCGGCTGCGCCACAGCACGCGGATAAATGCAGCTTGAGCCCAGAAACAGAAGTTTCTGAACTCCTGAACTATGTGCCGCACCGATGATGTTGGTTTCGATTAGCAGGTTTCGATAAATGAAGTCTGCCGGGTAGGTGTTGTTGGCATGAATACCGCCAACCTTTGCGGCGGCGAGATAGACCTCATCAATTTCGGAACTTGAAAAAAAATCGTTCACAGCACTCTGGTTTTCGAGATTCAACTCGTCGCGGGATGCTAGAATAAGCTCAACATCGGAATACGCCCCAAGTTGCCGCGCAATTGCGCTGCCAACCATACCTCTGTGTCCTGCGACGAAAACTTTTCTGGTCATGATTTACTGCGACGCGTTGATTGCAACTTCGAACCCGTTATCCTTCAGTAAGCGATGCTGTCGGGCCTTCTTGAGGTCATTGGTCACCATTTCAGAAATCATTTCTTCCATCGTGATTTCCGGTTCCCATCCCAATTCATTTTTGGCTTTTGACGGATCGCCTAGAAGTGTTTCCACTTCTGCTGGACGGAAGTATCGCTCGTCAACACGTACGATTTCATCACCGACAGAGACGGCAGGCGAAATCGACTTATCAACTGAGTCAACGACACCCTTTTCGTTTACGCCCTCACCTTCAAAGCGAAGGCTGATTCCCAGCTCCCTAGCAGATAGCTCTACAAAAGTACGCACAGTAACCTGACGCCCGGTTGCGATTACATAATCGCGGGCTTCTTCCTGCTGAAGCATCATCCATTGCATGCGGACGTAGTCCTTTGCATGCCCCCAGTCACGCAGCGCGTCCATATTCCCAAGGTAAAGGCAGGGCTCAAGACCTTGAGAAATATTTGCAAGCGCACGTGTAATTTTTCGGGTTACAAAGGTCTCACCGCGACGCGGGCTTTCATGGTTAAACAGAATGCCGTTGCAGGCATACATACCATAGGCTTCGCGGTAGTTAACTGCGATCCAGTAGGCGTAAAGCTTTGCAACTGCATAGGGGCTTCGCGGATGGAACGGGGTAGTTTCCTTCTGTGGAATTTCCTGTACCAGCCCGTAAAGTTCACTAGTGGAAGCCTGATAGAAACGTGTTTTCTTTTCCAGACCAAGAAAGCGAATAGCTTCGAGCAAACGAAGTGTTCCAAGCGCGTCGATATCAGCAGTATATTCGGCTGCTTCAAAGCTGACAGCAACGTGACTCTGCGCACCTAGGTTATAAACCTCATCCGGCTTCACATCATTAATAATGCGCGTAAGGTTACTGCTGTCGGCGAGGTCGCCATAGTGGAGCACAAGTTTGCGATTTTGCTCGTGCGGATCCTGATAAAGGTGGTCTATGCGGTCCGTATTCAGAGAGCTGCTACGACGTTTGATACCATGGACTTCATATCCTTTCTCCAGCAGAAACTCCGCCAGATAGCTACCATCCTGTCCGGTGATACCGGTGATGAGCGCCCGTTTCGTCATCCGAATTTATCCCAGTTCTTTTCTAACTTGTGTGTTCCGTCCGTATTCGTCGTCGAAACGCTCAATATCATCTTCACCGAGGTAACTTCCTGATTGAACCTCGATCAGCTCCAAAGGAATTCGGCCAGGATTTTCCATGCGGTGAACTGCTCCAAGTGGGATATAGGTAGACTCGTTTTCTTTCAACAAAAACGTCTCTTGGTCACAGGTTACCAGAGCCGTTCCTTTCACAACAATCCAATGCTCTGCTCGATGGTTGTGCCGTTGCAAAGAAAGCCTAGCCCCAGGCTTCACGGTAATCCGCTTTACCTGAAACCGCTCACTGTAATCAATGCTATCATATGCTCCCCAAGGCCTTGCTACGCGACGGTGGTCGTGAACTTCGCTTCGGCCAGCAGCATCTAACTCAGAAACAGCACTCTTTACCTTTTCAACTTGGTCGAGCGCACTGACCATGAGCGCATCCGGGGTGTCAATAATTGCCAAATCTTTAGTGCCGATTGTCACCACGAAGCGTCTGTCTGACGCATGCACAAGGGTGTTTTCTGAGTCTATGTTATAAATGTTGGCTGTTTTGCCGAGCTTGCCACAGTGATTCTCATCAACATCACTTAATGCAAACATGGCATCCCAGCTGCCAACATCACTCCAAACGCCATTGAAGGGAACAACCGCAATGTTCGAAGCGCGTTCCATAACAGCGTAGTCGATGCTTTTCTTGGTTGCCTGATCAAATTCGGAACTCGGCCGCCAGAAAGTGCCATCCTGCGTCGCATTTGCCATTGCCGAAACACAACTTTCGAAGATTTTCGGTTCAAACTTGTTTAACTCGTCAAGCAACACTGAACGCTTTACCAAGAAGATGCCTGCGTTCCATAAGAACTTTCCGGAAGCTAAAAACTCCACCGCCTTTTGTAGGTCTGGCTTCTCGTGGAACTGGACAGATTTTCTGGCATCACCTTGGACAACTTCACCAGTTTCAATATATCCATAAGCAGTGCTCGGACTGCCTGGCCGCACACCAAACGTGACGATATACCCCTGTGAAGCAATTGGACTGGCATCCTTTACCATCTCGCGGAATGCACCATCATCCGGGATAAAATGATCCGCCGGGCAGAATAACAGAAGGTCTTCTTCATCACCTTTAAACGCAGCAGCAAGTGCCATGGCCGGTGCCGTATCCCGGCCACTCGGTTCCAAAATCTGCATCAGTTCTAACGAAGACTTTTCGGCGACTTCCTGGACGAAAAACCGATAATCTTCTCCACTAACAGCCAGCACCTCGCCCAATGGCATCAATCGGTCTAGTGTCAGTTCGAACAGTGACTTTCCGCAGTAGAGTGGAATGAACTGCTTTGGAAGTGATTTTCTCGACAGAGGCCAAAGCCTTGTTCCAGAGCCGCCACACATAATAACAGGTTGGATCGTGGTGTTCGCTTGCATGGCACTCTTCACTCTTGAATACAGATATCACAGAATTGATTTTACTTATAAGTCAAACGTCGAGCTTCCTCAAACAACTAGCTGCCAAACGAGGCGATATTTGGTCGAAAAATTCTCGCTTTTGCATTGAGCCGATCAAACAAAAACGCCCCGCGACATGCGGGGCGTTTGCTTTGATCGCAATTTCCAAGCAGTGATGCTTAGAACATATGATGTCCACCATTGATGGACAGGCAGGAGCCGGTGATGAAGCCCGAATTCGGACCGCAAAGATAAAGGATAGCCTGCGCGATTTCATCGGCTTCGCCAAGTCTGCCGACCGGGATTTTGGCAATGATGCCTTCAAGGACCTTTTCCGGAACTGCTGCCACCATGTCGGTATTGATATAGCCCGGTGCGATGGTGTTCACCGTAATGCCCTTGCGCGCGACTTCCTGGGCCAATGCCTTGGTAAAGCCATGCACGCCGGCCTTGGCCGCCGAATAATTGGTTTGGCCAAACTGACCGGCCTGGCCATTGATTGAAGAGATGTTCACAACGCGGCCAAAGCCACGTGCGCGCATGCCTTCAAGGACCGGCTTGGTCATATAGAAAAGGGAACTGAGGTTGGTATCAATCACTGCCGCCCACTGTGCGGTATCCATCTTGTGCATGAAACCGTCGCGGGTAATCCCAGCATTGTTGATCAGAATATCAATCGGGGCCACTTCTGCCTCGATCTTGGCGATGCCAGCAGCACAGCCATCAGGATCCGCGACACTCCATTTGCAAGCCGCAATGCCGGTATCATCGGTGAAGGCCTTTGCGGCCTCGTCGTTGCCAGCATAGTTCGCAACAACCGTGTAACCCGCATCTTTCAGTGACAGGCTGATTGCCTTGCCGATCCCGCGTGTACCACCGGTTACCAGTGCTGTTTTTGTCATGGTCGCCTCCCTAAACTTCGTTCATCAAGCGTATCATCGTAACGATATCCGTAGTTTGCCCTTCTACGACTAGCGTAATTTTAATGCATAAATATCCTTATATATGTAATTTTATTTCTTCTCCATGATCTATGTCAGTCGTGTGGTTTATTCTTTCGTCGCACTGCAACAGGAATTGCAGATACGCAAACGGGGCATCCCCCTTCAAGAGGACGCCCCGCACGTTCAGATATTCAGAGAAAAGACGCTGATCAGCGTTCTACGCACAGCGCAACCCCCATCCCGCCGCCAATGCAGAGCGTCGCCAGACCTTTTTTGGCATCGCGTTTCTGCATTTCATGCAGCAGGGTGGTGAAGACACGTGCGCCAGAAGCACCAATCGGATGGCCAAGCGCGATCGCGCCGCCATTGACGTTAACCTTATCGGTATCCCAGCCCATGTCGCGGTTCACCGCAATAGCCTGAGCCGCAAAAGCTTCGTTGGCTTCGATCAGGTCAAGATCAGCAGCCGACCAACCGGCTTTCTCAAGCGCCTTTTTCGAGGCCGGGATCGGGCCGGAACCCATGATTGCCGGATCGACACCCGCAGTTGCCCAGCTTTTGATCGTCGCAAGCGGGGCCAGGCCACGCTTGGATGCCTCGGCTGCGGACATGACAACAAGGGCTGCAGCACCGTCATTGATGCCCGATGCGTTACCCGCGGTAACCGTACCTTCCTTGTCGAATGCCGGGCGCAGTTTCGCCATGCCTTCCGGGGTTGCGCCATGACGCGGATATTCATCAGCATCAAAAACGATGTCGCCCTTGCGGTTCGGAATGGTTACAGCGGCAATTTCATCACTGAAACGACCGGACTTCTGCGCGGCTTCTGCCTTGTTCTGCGAAGCGGCGGCAAAAACGTCCTGCTCCTCGCGGGAGATGCCCCATTTGTTGGCGATGTTTTCCGCGGTATTGCCCATGTGATAGCCGTTAAAAGCACACCACAAGCCGTCCTTGATCATGCTGTCGATGAATTTCACATCGCCCATCTTATGACCCGCGCGCAGATGCGCGACATGGGTGGAAAGCGACATGTTTTCCTGACCACCGGCAACAACAATATTAGCATCCCCGCTCATGATCTGCTGAGCAGCAAGTGCCACGGTCCGAAGACCAGAACCACAAACCTGGTTGATCAGAAACGCGGTCGCACGATCGGAAATACCCGCGCCAATAGCAGCCTGACGCGCCGGGTTCTGACCCTGGCCACCTGTCAAAACCTGACCAAGGATCACCTCATCAACCGCATCACCTTCTACGCCAGAGCGTTCCAAAGCAGCCTTGATGGCGACGGCACCCAGCTCATGTGCTGACGTGTTTGCCAGCGTGCCACTGAATGCGCCGATCGGTGTACGTGCTGCACCCACAATTACGACGTCGGTCATGAAACCCTCCGATTAAATTTGATTATGCTTTCAATGATCGAGCAAAGGTTACTATAGACTTCACTCAGATCCAGACTTGACTTTGCAGCGACGCAACGATTGTCCAAGCAAAGATACCTACCCATATTCGCTTAGTGCTACTTTAGGACACCATAATACAAAACTCTCCCGCGCATGCTTGTACTAAGATGCGTAGAGTTTGAGCTTATGTTTCGCAGATCGCAAGTCCCGGTTCTGTTTTCCAACTTTTTTTGCAATTTTATACCATGCCTCAAAGGTATGAAGCAGGGACGCATTGATATCGGCCTCACTTGAAATTGTCATACTAAATCTAAGTTCAATCAAACAGCCTATGCGTATCAACAAACTCCTGCTAGATAATTGTTAGCTTTTCAAATCCTTAAACGACTGACTTCTAGAAATCGGGCTCCATCCCACCATGAAAAACATCCTAGTTACTGGCGGTGCAGGCTATATAGGGTCGCATATTTGCTTGAAGTTACTGGAAAACAACTACCGTCCTGTTGTCTTCGACAACTTAGCAAACGGTTACCGTAACGCGGTCTCAGATGATGCAATTTTTGTGGAAGGCGATATTCGTGACCGCGCGACGATGGACAAAGTGTTTTTGAATTTCAAGCCTACCGCTGTAATTCATCTTGCAGGCTTGATAGAGGCCGGACAATCCATGAAAACACCTGGTATTTTTTACGACCACAATGTTAACGGATCACAGATACTCTTCGCTGCAATGCTCGCAAATCGGTGTGACCGCATAGTGTTTTCTTCAACTGCTGCAGTGTATGGTGCATCCAACAAGGACTTGATTGACGAAGAACAGCCGATTGTACCTTGTAATCCATATGGCCGTTCAAAAGCTATGGTAGAAACTATTCTTAGGGACTATTGCACAATCCATGGATTTCGTGCTCTTGCGCTTCGCTATTTCAATGCAGCTGGCGCAGACCCACAAGGAAGAGTCGGCGAGAGACACGATCCTGAAACGCATCTTATTCCTCTTACGCTCGCAGCCGCGAAGAATGGTCGTTCAATGAAAGTCTTTGGGACAGACTATGCGACGGATGACGGCACCTGCGTTCGTGACTATGTTCACGTCGATGACCTAGCACGTGCACATCTTGACGCTCTTGCCTACGTTCTAGGTCAAGTAGAAAGTAGTTTTGAGTATATCAATATTGGAACAGAGAGAGGCTCTTCGGTTCTTGAAGTTCTCAAACTGTGCCAGGATATCACAAAGATTGGTTTCCCGATTGAATACCTTGATCGCAGACCGGGAGATCCTGACAAACTGGTCGCAAGCGCTCAAAAAGCAAGACGTGTCTTGAACTGGACCCCACAGTTTGACGACCTTGAAGACACTATAATGCATGCTTGGGCATTTTTCGAAAGACAGCATCAGTGACAAATAGATTTCTTCCCTATGGTCGCCAGTCAATTGAGCAGGACGATATTGATGCTGTTGTCGAAACCTTAAAGGCAGACTTTCTGACAACTGGCCCCAAGGTCACCGAGTTCGAGGCTCGACTCTGTGACAAGACCGGTGCAGCATATTCAGTAGTCTGCAACTCAGGAACTGCAGCACTGCATATGGCTGCAATTGCAGCCAAGTTTGGCCCCGGTGATTGCATCATTGTTCCAACAATCACATTTCTCGCGTCCGCAAATGCGATGGTATTTGCAGGCGCAGAAGTTTGCTTTGCCGACTGCGACCCTGAAACCGGGTTAATGCGGCCAACGGACCTGAAAGCAGCAATTGAACGGTTAAAAGCAGTTGAAAAGAGACCAACAGCAGTAGTAGCTGTCCATTTTTCCGGGCAGGTATGCGACATGCCTAGCATCCATGCCATTGCGCGCGCAGAAAGCATGGTAATTATTGAAGATGCATGTCATGCACTGGGAAGTCGCCACGGCCCAAACCTCGATGCACTAACTGGCGACTGTCGCTGGTCGGATATGGCGTGCTTTTCCTTTCACCCTGTCAAGACTATAGCCATGGGGGAAGGTGGCGCAGTGACCACAAACGACCCCGAATTCGCCAAGCGACTGCAACTTGCACGAAATCACGGCATGAGCCGAGACGCGTCGTCCTTCACGAGCGAGGAAGCAGGACTAGACACAAGCGGTGACTGGGGTCAGTGGTATTACGAGATGCAGGAACCAGGGTACAACTATCGAGCTTGCGATCTGCAATGCGCACTTGGCATATCTCAGCTCGGCAAGCTCGAAAAGTTTGCGGCCAGACGCCGGGAATTGCGTGAACGCTATTATCAGCTTGAAACGGAACTTCCAGCTGGTATTAGACTGATTGGGAAGGCCGGAGACTGTGATCCCTGCATCCATCTCATGGTTGCTCTCTTCGACAACGACTTTCTTGGGATGGGCCGAAATGCCGTGATGAGTGGTTTGAGAGAATTAGGTATCGGGTCTCAGGTTCATTACACGCCTGTACATTTACAACCGTACTATCGGCAACTTTCTCCAGACCTCATGCTTGAAGGCGCGTCAGAGTTCTATCGGAACTGCCTGACCCTGCCATTGTACTCCGATATGGAAATCAAAGATGTAGATCGCGTGATCGCAGCTCTGGGCGCCGTTGCTCCTAAAGGAAATGTGCTTTGAACTCTTCAGATAAAACAATTACTGATTTCGGCGATCAGTGGACAACCTATACAGATAACAGCGGCTATTATGGATCAAATGCCCTTCTGAAGGACATACTGGAGCCAGCATTCTCGATCAAAGAAATCCGAAACAAGGATGTTGCTGAGATAGGGGCCGGCACAGGTCGTATATCGTTGATGCTGTCACGCGCGGAGGCAAAATCTGTGACGGCAATTGAACCGAGTGCAGCTTACGAGACGCTCAAGGATAACGTCAGGGATACCAACATTCTTTGCGTACAGCGTGAAGGTCGAGATATCAATGGGTTAGGCCCCTTTGACCTTATCTTTTCAATCGGTGTTCTTCACCACATTCCGGAGCCGGATATCGTCGTACAACGCGCACTGGAATGCCTGCGCCCGGGCGGGAAAATGGTTATATGGCTATACGGATACGAGGGAAACGAGCTCTATTTATCAATATTTGAGCCACTTCGCCGCCTGACCCATATTATGCCTGATTGGCTACTAAGCATTCTGTGCCATCTACTGGTTTTAATAACCTACCCGTATATCTGGTTGAGTTCCGTGTTCCCTTTGCCATTGCGTTCTTACATGCGCCGGGTCTTCGGAAAAGTCAGCTACTCAAAAAAGCATCTGATTGTGTTTGACCAACTTAATCCTCAATGGGCCAAATACTATCGCAAGGATGAAGCGATAGATCTTTTGAAGGGCAATGGCTTTAAAGACGTTATAGCCCATCATCGCCACGGGTATAGCTGGACAGTCGTAGGTAGAAAACCTAGCTGATGAACAGATTCTAGAGTCTACCAGACCGCCCCGACAGGAAGGCAATTCCACCTGCAAAAAGCATGGGCACATAATTTACAGCGTGCAAGACAAACGCGATCGCCAAAGCACGCTCAAAATCGATCGAAAACGGAAGCAAGGCGACGACGACAAGCGAGTGATAAACACCTATTCCACCGGGCGAAGTAGGCAACGCCAAGCCAAAATTCGTGATTACCATTACAGCAAATCCTGCCACAATTGCCTGTTCAGGCAAGAAGACTGACAGTACCGAGAAAATTGCCGCAAAATTGAACAACCAGGATAGTATGGAAACAGCCAAAATCCTGGCATAAAGCTTTGTAATGCCACCCGTTTCCGGCGGCATTATACCATTCGACAGCCCATTGACAAAGCGCCACAGCATGCGACCGAAGCGATGCGAGATGAGCGTCCCGGCCGCCAACGCCAACCTTCTGGTGGTTCGTTGAATACGGCGTAAAAATAGATTAGCCAACAGCAAAGCCAAACCTGCCGCGATCAGCAATGCTATTCCGACGGAAATTTCATGCGGCAGGTTTACGTTTGCAAACACAAAAACACTAAATCCGCCAAGTGACAAAATGTCTGTAACCCGCTCTGTTAGTAGTGCCGACATGGCACTTCCTGCGTTCCATCCGCTTTGCTTGCGAAGCCAGTTAACACGGTATATGTCTCCGGCGCGCAGCATAAGTAGGTTGTTTAGAAAATGCCCTACCAAGTATGACTTGATTGATGACGTCAAGCTTGCCGGAGATCGAGAGTTCAACAACTCCCGCCACCTGAACGCAAATCCGACATAGCTGGTAACGACCAAACAAGTTGCCACAACAAACACCAAAGCACTGACGTTTCGAAAACCTTCAACAAACGCATGCCAATCTGTATTCCACGCGAGGATGACAATACATACCCCCGAAAACAGATACCCTATCCAACGCCCATTGAAGATGTTTGCGCTCAATTTAAATCCGCCAGCCAAATTAAACCTTTAATGAGGTCGTTCTTTCCGATAACAGTTTGCCTCTGTGTAGCAGAGTCCCCTGTTGTTTGTCTTTTTCTATTGCCCTGTTTGAAGCTTAAAATCATGAAAACGAAGAACATAGATCACTTGATTGCCTCATATCCGCGTACACATCCCCCTCTACCTCAAGCATTTAAAGATATTTACCAGAAAGAATATCTTGCGAACCGTAGCGGTGGAAATATAGCCACTTCGATTGCACAAAAACTTGAAACATGGATGCATCGACAGGTCGCAAAAAACGCGACAGGACACTCGACGCTGGAGTTGGGTGCAGGGACGCTGAATCATTTGGCTTACGAGCAAACTCATCAAGCCTATGATGCGGTCGAGCCAGCCTCATTTTTCTATGAAAACAGTCCAGCCCGAGACAGGGTTCGCAACATTTATTCAGACTTGCAAGAAATCCCCGAGGGCACACAGTATGACAGGGTCATTTCGATAGCGGTTTTGGAGCATTTGCAAAACCTTCCTTTTGAAATCGCCCGTGCGGGCTTGCTGCTTGCAAATCATGGGCGCTTCCAAGCAGCTATTCCCTGCGAGGGCGAACTTGCTTGGTTTCTAGCCTGGCGCTTGGGAACTGGCATCCCATACTGGCTTAGAAACAAACTTGATTATGGTGTGTTGATGCGGCACGAACACATCAACAAAAGTGATGAAATTCGCGCCTTGATTGGCCACATGTTTGAAACCATTAAAATCAAACGATTCCCAATACCCGTGCGCCATTGCAGCTTCTATCTTTATATTGACGCCGAAACACCTCGCAAAGCAGTCTGCGAAGAAGTTTTGCGCCGGAAAGATTGAAGACCAAGCCAACCATTGAAGATCTGTTTTGCCAATCTTTCCTAATTGGCTACACACCCTGGAATTGCCTGGTTCCTGACCTGCGAAAATGTTCCTGAAAACCTGTCCCACAGCCAGACACCACTAGCTTGATACTCAGAATGCACTTCACCGCTATCGCAACCGAATAGAGTGACTTGGTTATCAGAAATTTCGATTCTGTAGATATCAGGTCGAGAAACTACCCACCGGTTTTGCCAGTCGTCGAGCGGCAAGCTTGCCGCCCGCTTAATTCCCAGTGCATCGACAAGATGCAACCGCATCATGCTACCAGCCTGCCAGTTCGTCTCTATAACTGGGATCCAACCCGGGTTCTCGTGGCTTCGGATGATAAACAAGCTATTCTGGTCAAACTGGTCGATCGGTAGTTCAGGCACTGACGCCATGATCTCTTTTTGCATAACCCAGGAAGTATGCCAGTCATAGGCACGTGCCGCTAATGGCACGACAAAACTAGCAAAAAGCATCACTGACAGAGCTGTTTTCCACTTGCGCGTTCCAGGTATCAGGACAACTGATATGGCAATCCCCAGAATAAACCAGAATGCAATTACCATTGCAGAACGCCCTCCGATCCCTTGGGCCCAGATCACATAGTTTCCTGCAGCAAAAGCAAGGCCACCAAGAACCATCCCGGCCATAACGACAAGCATACCGACCAGAACTCCTCGACGCCGCGCTACAGCAAGTTCAGGCCACTTCCGGATAAACAGGTAACCGGTTACGATCACCGCAACAATGAACAGTGGCAGCCCTTCGAGCATAGCGATCGGCAAAGGCATCATCACTGCCAAGCAGGCAGGCAACAAAATCGCGAATCCTACGAAAAACACCCATTTCTCTAAGCCATGCAGTGTCGACGCGTTCCTGTTCTTCTGCCAACGCGACAATCCCAACACGGCACCACTGCCAACCAAGGCGATGATTGCGGCCAATATCGGCCACGTGAGTTGTTCTATACCTATGATCCGCCCTGGATAGCTCATCCAGTGGAATAGGACGTCGACTAACCCCTGATCAAACTTCCGCGATCCTTCAGCACCACTGGCCCGCATGTATCTGTTGTAACCGAGGGCGAAGGCTTGAGAGATAGACAATACAGCAAACCAGCTCAAACTAGGTTTAAGCTTCCGATCCCCTATGAAGAATAGGAAGCTTAGCAAGATTACATACTGTAGATAGAAGGCTTCGTAAGTTAGAAAGCCGCAAGTGGAGATCAAAGCTGCAAACAACCAATTCAGAACACTCGCGTCAGACCAATGTTTGATAACAATCGCCCCAGAGCCGAAAAAACAAATTGCGGCGAGTAAAGCAGTTGTACCGGTCGGCCAAAAGGTAATAGGAACAGCGAAGGGGGCAGCTAGCCAGAGTAAAGCTGCCAAATGGCCAATCCGATTGGCATCATTTTCAGCAACAAACTGCAAAGAAAAGCGCTTACAGAAAACGGCGAAAGCAATCGCCGTCAATCCTGTCAGAGCAACGGCCATTATTTGCAACGCATAAGGTTCACCAGGAACTAACGACGTCAACACCCATGACAAGGCCCTTAACGCTGGGCGGTTTTGCGCCAGCTCCAGCATTTGCCATCGCGCTTCAGACCAATCTGGCGACAAGTGCGACGACTGCATAAGGTAAAACCAGTCATCGACATAAATTCCGAGGTAGAACGGTCGCCAAGTAAGCAGAACGACACCAACCAAAAGCCATAAAACCAAAGATTTTCGGTCCAGCATCAGAGTAATATCCGTTTCAGTTTAGATGACGGTCGTACAAAATTTTTCATTGTGAACCGGTTTTCGAACCAAAGAACCAGCATCATCAGGCCCCATAGTTCGAAGCCATACTGCGCTTTTCCAGACATATGACGGTTCTTGATTTCAAGAACCCTTGATACATCCAGAAACCAGAGCTGGCCGAGACGCTCAGGCGACAAAATATCTTCAGTAATGCTACGGGCATCTTTCCGCAGCCAATGATGCACAGGAATACTGAAACCCTGTTTCTTTGCGTGGCTGACTGAGCTACCAAATCGATCCTTGACCAGTTCGCGCAGTAGTCGCTTCTGAGCACCGAGAGGTCGGAATTTGTGACTATCTGGCAATGACAGTCCGAACTCTGCCAGCGGCCGGTACAGCATTGGAGACCGAGCTTCCAATCCCCAAGCCATACTGCATCTGTCCGTTTTGGTAAGAATATCGTTCGGCAAGTATTCTGCGATGTCCACTATTTGAAGATCCAGAATTCCGGGCGATGATTTCAGATCATGCCCACTCTTCAAGCGCGACAAAGCGTCTGATGCAAAGCTTGCTGCGTGCTGGTCACTAAGAAGCAAAGCTGCTTCATTCGGTAACCAAGTCCCGTTCCAGGTATAGTGCGCCCCTGCGGGATCAAGACCGAAAGCCCTTAAGAAGCGCCATGCCTTATAGCTTGTCGTAACCTTGCCCGGTGTTACCGGCAACCATTCACCCGAGGATGCGAACAAGTCTCGGACGGGTTTCGGCATGAACCTTGTCAACGCGCTTTGCAAACGCGTTGCACGATATGTCAGATAACCACCGAACAGTTCGTCACCGCCATCACCGCCCAGAGCAACCTTGAATTCTTTGCTTACCTGCTGCGCCAGAGCCCAAACGGCAAGAGCAGATGAGTCTGCCATCGGGTCATCTTGCCTTGATGCCAGCCTCGTAAAATCGTCCATCATGTTCGACGAAAAAGCGACAGGTTCAACTTCAATTCCAAGAGCTTGGCCAACTTGGTGCGCCATAGGATATTCGCTAAAACCGTCCAGACGCATATCAAGACACCAAGCTTTACTTATACTGCCCTGACGAACTGCACTTTCAGCCACCAATGTTGAGTCTATTCCGCCCGATAAGAACAATGTAACTGGCACATCGCTTCGCAGCGCAAGACGCGTACCCTCATCAATCAAGTTTTGTGCTTTTTTCTTCGCCTCTGAGAAGCTTAGAGCAGAACGTTCATATCGGTTTGGTGCCCAAAATTGACCAGATTTCGTTCCTTGCTGTGTCAGCTCCAACCAAGTTCCGGGAGCAAGTTTCCTGATACCTTCAACCAAGGTCCTTTCACCAGGAACGTAATTGAGGCACAAAAAACTACCAAGCCCGGCCAAGTCCAGCTCCGGGTTATAGTCATCAAGACATTGGAACGCGCCGAATTCAGAAGAGAATGTCAGACCATCTGCTGTTTCTTGGATGAAAAGCGGCTTCTCCCCAAAGCGGTCTCTGGCAAGAAAGATGCTTCCTTTCTCACGATCAGCGATGGCGAACGCAAACATCCCATCAAGATGCTCACACGCCGATGTTCCCCAACGACGCCAAGCTTCCAGCAAGACTTCAGTATCCGAACTCGTGTTCGGGCGAAATCCGTCTTCTGCGAACTTCTCGCTCAGTTCACGATAATTATAAATCTCTCCATTGAACACGACCACATAGCGACGGTCTTCCGTCACCATCGGCTGAACACCCAATTTCGGATCAATAATCGACAACCGACGATGCCCGAGAAACCAGCTGCCCTCGGACCAATATCCCCCGCCGTCGGGCCCCCGGTGCGTAAGATAATTCGTCGCAGAACAGAGGTTCTCAAGGTTTCCTAGATTTTCACTTCTTGAGAAACGTCCGAAAATACCGCACATCTGCTAATCAATCTTCCGATTTTTGCCAGACGTTTCTTACCTTGTAGGATTTGTGTCCACTGTCAGTGAAATATTGGCGAACCATTAATTCACTTGTCACACCGCCGATCAAGAATTGCACTGCAGCGAGATAAAGCAGAGATCCAACAACAAACAGTCTACTGTGTGTACGTACAACCGGGTCCCCCGTCGCCAACCACTGGATTGCAAGATAGAGCGTAATCACCCCCGCAATCGCTCCACTTGCCAGAGCCAACTTACCGAAAATGCGGATAGGTTTGACGAGGTACCGAGTGTAGAAATACAGAAAGAACAGATCCAGAAAAACGTTCAGCGTGCGGCCAATACCGTAGTTGGATTCACCGTGCGGCCGCTCAATGTTCTCGATCGGAACTTCTTCAATTCGAGCCCCTGCAACTTTAGCAAAAACAGGAACGAAACGGTGGTGCTCACCGAGGATGAGAATATCGTCCAGAATTTCTCTGCGGTACGCGCGATAAGTTGTCCCTACGTCGTGAATTTCCAGGCCAGTGATTTTACGGATCATCCAGTTTGCAACTCTTGATGGCCATCGCCGGATGATGCCTTCCTGGCGCTGATGCCGCCAACCGCACACCACATCCGCTCCTGCTTCCACTTTCTCAATGAACTTGGGGAGATCTTCAGGAAAATGCTGCAGGTCAGCGTCGAGAGAAACCACAATTTCGCCCTTAGCAGCATCAAAACCCGCTTGTAGCGCAGCTGTTTGCCCGTAATTTCTACGCAGTTCGACAACTTTTACCCGAACATCCTCTTCTGAGAGCTCCTTGCATTTGTCGAGACTCCCGTCCCGGCTACCATCGTCGACGAAAACAAACTCAAACTCGTAGTTGGGGAAATGAGAATCAAGCACACTGCAAAATCGACGATGCAACTCCGGCAAAGCATCTTCTTCGTTATACACAGGGATAACAATACTTATCAGGAGCCTATTTCTCAGTAGAACTGCATGTGACACATCAGGCAAGGAAATGTACTCCGTCGAAACGATTGACTAATAAACATTAGTCCACAATTGACATAAAAATTATTCTGGTATCTTAAAGTGTATTGGGGCACCAATTGTCAATTCGATTTATTATTGTGGAATGCGAAAGCAATAATCCATCACGAACTCCGCCTACCCCCGAAACAAGGCGCCAAATTTTAAGTCCATTTCAATTAAACTACCTCAGTGAGGTTGCACTCAAAACCCGCGTGACAACAGTCAGATCTTGTTAAAAACAACATTGACTGCATGTGACCCTGTGGTTTTACGTCGACTTGAGCTATGGTTACTCATGTTGTTTAGTTCTTCATCCCCTATAAAACCATACTGAGATAGCAGATTTGTCAAATCCCTCTGTTCCTCGTCAGAGTTAAATTCTATCAGAATAGATTTTAAGCGATCTTGGGTGAACAAAGCCTTCATCCCGTCTATGATTTTTCCCTCGAGACCATCGACATCGATTTTGATGTGCGTAGGGCAAGGAAACCCCAATGATTTCACCATGACCTCAAGTGACAAACTAAGAACTGATTGCTTGTCAAGCGCCTCAAATGAAATCCCCTTATCATCAACCTCTCGCCCCAGCTGAGCACCACTATTGCCGACACGCACATCCTGAAGATACAAAACATCCGGCTTGCATAGATTGGAAACAGCAATGCAGTAGCTTTCTACATTAGAAAATTTGTTTAAGCCTATATTTTGTCTCAATGCATTATAATTGTTCAGTACAGGCTCCAAAGCAATTACACGCAGCGCCTCATGCCTCGAGGCAGCATAAAGGCTATAAACACCAACATTTGCACCGACATCATAGAAAACCAAGTCCTGTCCGCGCATCTGCTCAATCCACGCAATAGTCTCAGGTTCTTTCTTAAAAAAAGTCTCAGCCCGCCACTTTTCTAATTCATTGTCTGAGCAAATACGTACTTCTCCAAATTCGCTAGTATTCAATTGACTACTCCATTTCCACCAAAAACTCTTATCATGAATCAGTTTCTAAAACCCGTTCTCTCAAAATGAATATTTTATAGAGAACTCCAAATATCCAGTAATTCAGTAGGATAATTTTGTCTTTATGACACTATAATTTGGTTCCGTTTCAATAAATATATTAATGAAACCTCAATACACCAAAACCCTTTTACATTTATTTTTGAGTAATAAGCATCTAATTCCTGAAATTGGAAGAATGCGCCCGATTAAATAGCAATGAAACCAATAATCGAAAGATGTCTTGAGGTAGGAATTTGTATAAAAAATTCCAGCCAAAATACAACCATAGAGGCCTCGTTGACTTTCTGGATTTCCACTCTTCAAAAATCTTTAGAAGAGACCCAATTGTGTACAAATCAGCGTGTTTCTTTCGAATGAACATCCATAATTCCACGTGCTTTTTTCTAGAGATACTGGCTAGCATCGCGGTCGATTGAACGCGGTAGTGGAAAAGTGGGGCAGAGATCACCCCTCCTCTATATCCGGCTTTTCCAAGGCGAATGTTCCATTCCCAATCTTCATAGCCACTACGCATGCTCTCGTCATAGCCTCCTAGCTCTTCCCAAAGTTTTTTGGGTTGCAAAAGGCAGTAAGGCAATTGATTGAGAAAAATCTGTTCAAAAAAATTATAATTTTTTTCCAATACTCCGTCAGCTTCTGCCTCAAGCGACAACCACGAAAACGCGAAATCAACACCTTCATTTTGAACAATTAACTGCAATGCGCTCACGAGAAATGTCGGCTCGAGCCAATCATCACAGTCCAGAGGCAAAACATACTCACCCTTTGCCTCTCTGAAGCCCGTATTTCGAGCGGCTGGCAGCCCCTTGTTTTCCTGACGAACAACCCTGACTTCCGGACCCAGATTGTCAATAAAGCTTATGGTCTCGGGATTACTGGATCCATCATCAATCACCAATACTTCGAGCGGGCGGTGGGTTTGCGCCAATGCAGACTGAATAGCTTGCTCAAGATAGATATGGCCATTGTAGCAAGGAATAATAACAGAGACCGAAGGCGTAGCAGACATTTGAGGGCCTTTGCTTTTGAGTTACAAGCGTCACACATTAGATGATCACGCGTCCCCTCCCGCAAAGTGAGGGGTACTGTCTCACTTTTTCTGCAGAGAGCAGAACACCTCACGATGCCGTTCAATCCAACGGTCAAGATTGAAAGCCTCCACTGCCCGACGTCTGGCTGCCATTCGGCGTTCTGTCAAATTATGCGTAATCTGCTCCATGCCCTCTGCAATATCCTCAACCGAAGGAACATTGTTATTGTCAAAGCCTTGCATAACAGGGACAGGATGCCCTGAGAGTCCTGTTGCAAGTTCTGCAACTCCACCAGAATTGGAGAATAATACTGGCAATCCGCAGGCCAACGCTTCGATAACTGTGTTCGGGCAAGGATCATTGTGTTTAAGCATGACATAAATGTCTGCAGACCGATATATATTCGGCGCTTCGTCCTGATGGTAGCGCCCGGTAACAGTTACTTTATCTTCAATTCCCAGCTCGCGAGTAAGAGCAACTGTCATATTCAGCGCCCTATCAGACATCCAACCTGACAACCGCAAGCTGGCATCGAGGCCTTCCAAACAGGCTCTATGAAATCCTCGTATCGTAGCATCAACACGATAGAACATATGATCGTCGATCTTCCCCGTAAGAAGAAAAACTGGTTTCTTTACATCTCGAAGTAGGCGTTCTTTCTCAGGCAACGGAGTAAAATGTTGGATATCGACAGCATTAAATAGAATTTCTGTTTTCCCCGATCGCTTACCAAGAAATCTGTTTGCTGTTTCCCAGCAAAACTGACTTTGGCAAAAGACATAGTCGGCTGCGTGCCAAGCTCTAGCCATTTCGCGATTTTTTGCCTGCCAGTCCCCGTCAAACCAACCACTATAGTAGACCCCGTTTTGGTTTAGCACGACCGGAATCCCTCGCCATCGCAGAACCGCCAGCGCGAAACGCGAGAGATAGGGCGTATTAGACAGGGTATAAACAAGAGAATAACCCAAACGTCGCTGAGGAAAGTACTGCTGAAGACGCTTTACCTTAACCAGCGGCCCTCCAAGATCGCCAGCGATAGCACCTCCATACCAGACATTCAGGGCTTTACTCTTGCCTGGCAACAACGTCAGTAACGTCTGAAAGCAGCGCCATCCCGCCCTCAGGATTCTTTTGCGTACAGGATCAATACTTGAACTCAAACTGAATTCCTTTTGGCCGAAATCATCTAAGTCATGCTGATTGAAACACTCACCACCAATCAAGCGGGGCGACAAATCGCCCAGATTTCCCCCCAAACCGTCTGCAAATCATCAATTGCAATGTCGGCAGTAAGCATTTCTGCCCTAAACTCTTCAACTGTGTGCTCGATGAAGTGGGTTCTGTCATTATAAAATGTAATGCCCAGTTCCTTACGTAGCGGCACATGCCACTCACGTTCAAATGAAGGCACACGAATAAGCATCTTCGCTGGCGACAACACAGAAACCACACGTTTCAAGAAATCTGTCCTGCGTTCAATATGCTCCAACACGTTTGATAGGATTACCGTATCAGCCGCCCCTTCTGGTAACACCTCAAAAGCGTCACCATGGATAAATTTCAGGTTCGGTGGGTTATCAGAACTACAAGCTTGCTCAAAGCGTTCACGGTCTATTTCCACGCCAAACACTTTCGCACCCGGCACATTTCTTGCAACGGTTCGCGAAACAGCACCGTACCCGCAACCGATATCAACGACGTGGCTATCAGGAGCAATGTTGTCGACGAAGAAATCGTGGTACTTCATCAACCGGTGTTTGGGATGTTCACCACCTTCATATGCCATTGCACGCTCAGACAGCAGGCGTTCAAAGTCATCCTTTACCAGATAGAGCCTTCTTAAGGCTTCAGCAGGCTGTCCAACTCTGGATTCAAGCATCAACAACGAAAAAATCAGTTTGGCCCGTAACTTCGCCGGAATAACAGAAAAAACATAAGAAACGAGCTTAATTATTCCCAGCAGAAAAGATCTCATTGGAACTTTGTATCTCCATAAAAATTACTGAATGCCATGCTGTGCGACAACATGCCACCATTCCAAATTCATGGCTATTTTTCAATTTTACCCAGAGACCGGGTACTCTCTCTTATTCTAAATTAGCGATCATATTATGCTTTACGAGCTTACACTGCTTGGTTCTTGTTCTGCCTCATACCCCGAAAAGCATATATTTTTGCAAATAGATGCAAACCTACAACAGAAAGCAGAGATAATGGCTGTCTAAACAGGCGTCGATTTGTCCTGATTTCTTGTCTTTTTTTGTAGAGGCCCTCAATTACCTCCACATATCCCTGACACATGCGTTCCAGGGTCCACGGATAAGTATCCATGGACGCCTTGTGCTTTTCCCAATTTTTCAGGTAGCTGGTCAGTGCCTCTTCAAAGTCCTCAACTCCTTCAAATATCTGCCCGAAACCAAGACAGTATTCGGGCAGAGCCCCGCTGTTGCGATAAAGAAGTGGCAAGCCTGACAGGCCAGCTTCAACATGATGCATCCCACCGGGTTCACAAATGGAAGCCGTAATATAGCCGTCATACTGCGAGAGAGCCTCGCCCAGGCTACTGCCAGACAAAGGTGCGCGCACGTTGACGTTCTTAAATTCAAACCCGTCCGGCAAATTACCGATATATGTGAAATCGATACGCTTCCGCCATTCGGGCTGATCGAGCATCTGATCTATCTTTTGGTAAACATCAAAACCTTTCATCCAGTTCCCCCCCCAATGATGGGTAACGAACCTGAATGGTGCTCCAAGCTCTTTGGTCGAGTTGGAACGTGGATAAAAAAGAGTGGTATCCCCACCGTTGAACACAGTATCCGATGGGCGCCCATCATCGGGGAACCAAACTTTCAAGTCCCGCAACCAATCGGCAATGAATAGCGTATGATCAGAAACATAATTTCCCGCACGCAGCCAAAAATTCATCCACTTGGTGTTTTTTCGTTCATCACATTCATTAATGCGATGGATGACAACGACTTCGGGATTTATCTTCGTCTGATAGCGCATGACCTCGAAAGCTGAGTAAGTGTATCCCGGCAGATGGCTCCGTGGATCAATAATCATGATAATGTCGATATCATTGTCATGAAGGTCGCTTACAACTTGATGACCTTGCGCTTGCAACCATGAAGTCATGGCTTTTACGAAGGCGTTTCCGCCCCCCCACGGTCCCTCGACTACCTCGTAGCCAATCGCAACTTTCACATCGCACCTGTAGTTTTCGAGTTCAACAACATAGATGCGGCCTCGTAAACTGCATCAGGCTTTATAAGGTTCATACACTTGTGTTCATTGTTACACCAACCGAGGTTCCCGCACGGGGCGCAATCCACATAGTGGCAAATGATAGTATGCTGGTGCGGATATCCCGCAAATTCCGGTAAAGTTACGCCGCCCCAAAGTATTACTGATGGCGTATCGACGGCACTTGCAGCATGCATGAGGCCACCTTCTGTACCAATAAACAAAGATGCATTCTTGATCATCAGGCACGCTTGCCGAAAGTCGGTTTGCCCGACCATATTTATTACGTTCTTGAGCGAAACTTCACCTGAAACGCCAGTTTGAACAATTTGTAATTCCGGATATTTTTTAGACAGATCATCAACAAGTTTTTGCCAGCGACTAGCCGGCCAAGCCCGAAGATCTCCGAACCAATCGCGGTTGGTGTCCGGCTCTACGACAATGAAGGAACTACTAATGCGGAAATCATCCAGTAATCGGGTTAGGGCATTTTCCTCAGAGGGAAGAAAATTCATGAAGCTCTTGGGCTGCAAAACATCTAGTCCAAAATTGCGCGCAATTACGTGAGCAGCACACCCACCCTCTTTCCAGATGGTCTTCGTAGCTGTTTGGGCCTTTGCATAGGAATGAATTCTCATATCAATATGCATCAAGCGCGGCCCAATGCCCTTACGCCATTTTTGTTCAGACATCCTGAAAACGAACTTTTCCCAGCGTCTTCTCAATTGATCGAAAGAAATCAATTTTTCAAAAGCAAAATCCAGCGTCTTCAACAACTTGCATTTATCACGCTTGGCAAAGTGCGCGATCATCGAATTGTGCATGAAGACAGTATCTTTCCGGTAGTCACGGTCAAGACGCCACCAGCGCCCCGCCAAGACATCCGATAACAATGGGGTATCACATGCTACCGCGAGATCTTCAGCCCCGAACTTCTGCTGGTGAGCGTTAAATACCGCTGTCCAGATGAGGTTCCCACCTAGCCCCATCTCTTGTCTCCGGTTCCAATGCTATCAACCAATGCAGCAACTCTGTCTTCAAGCCGACGCATTCCAAAATGCTTCCGGGCTGTTTGCAAAGCAGCTGCGCCTATTCGAACGCGGAATTCCTCATCATGACATAACTGGTTAAGTGCTTGTTGCAATGCCAATGGATCATTGGGCGGCATTAGTAAGCAGTTCTCCCGATCACGCAAAAACTCGCGATCAAATAACCCTTTATAGTTACTGACAATAACCGGCTTGCCACACGACATCGCTTGCAGCGTTACTGAGCATCCCGACGGCTGCCAGACATCCCTTACCGGCACAATGACACCGATACATTTCCTGTAGAACGCTCGGATGTCTTCATCCGAAAGTGCAGAATTCGCCAAACTTCCGCGCTGGAGTTCAATATTTTCGTTCTTCAGAAGGCTAGGCTCATCAATTTTCGTGATGACTTTTACCTGCGTAGGCAATTGCGTTCTTGCAATTACGCTGTAGTCCCGCTGCGGATCCGACCCAATGGCTAGAAAAAAAGCTTTTTCTTCGTCTTCATCTACGTTTTCTCCTGGAGACCAGAAATCTTGGTCCACACCAAAATCATAACTCTGCAGAAGCCCTGGTTGCAGCGAATATTCCATTATGGCTGCTTCGCGATCTGCAGCGCCGGAAGTCATAGCAAAGTCAAGGCCTTGAAGACTTGCACGGACCAACTCATCAAAATGGTTGCGAAAAACCGGTCGCACCCGCTCTCTCCAATCAGCCAAACCATGAAAGCAACCAATAACCTTAAGCTGTTTGGGCAGTAGGTCGCGATACCTCCCCATGGAAAGACTGAAAGAGTCGGTGAACCCAAAGATTACATCTGCGTCTTTAACTTGAGGAGCAATTAGAGAGACCTGACTTCTTGTAACGCCTATCTGTGTAAGTCCATTCACCTTACGTTCATAGTATTGCCTGATCCGCCCAATCTCTCCCGAGGCCCGTTGTCGTGCATTGAGAAAAACGACTTCGTGCCCCATTTCTCGCAAGCCTAAACCGCCATAAAAGAATTCCTTTGGGCTTTTACCTGATAGCGCACCTAAAAGACGAGCTTCACGCGCCTCCCCCGGCAAAACGAACGCAATTCTCTTTGAGGCACCCATAATCAGTCAGAACCACCTGATGACTTCCCTATCATTAAGTTCAATCCTTCGACATCCAGCCACTCTTTGTTATTGTCACTGGAATAGGAAAAATTGTCTCCAACGAGAGAATACTTCTGACTACCATATCCAGCTCCATTTTCACCCTGCGGCAAGATCAAGAACCGGTCCGTTCCCTCGAACGTACACCGAGCATCACTAACTGTAATCATCTCTTCATGCAGCTTTTCACCGGGTCGAATACCGATAACTTGTATCGCTGTGTCCGGCGACATCGCCTTTGCCAATTCAGTAATTTTCATACTCGGGATCTTGGGTATGAAAATCTCTCCGCCTCGCATCTCGCTCATAGAAGACAAAACGAAATTAACACCTTGCTCCAAGGTGATCCAAAATCTCGTCATTTCAGGATGTGTGATTGGTAGAAACTCAGCCCCTTCGGAGATGAGCTTTTTGAAGAACGGGACAACACTCCCACGAGAACCGACGACATTCCCATAGCGCACAACCGCAAACCTTGTATCAAGCGCACCTGAGAGGTTGTTTGCAGCAACAAAAATCTTGTCTGAAGCAAGCTTGCTCGCTCCGTATAGGTTCGCCGGGCTGGCTGCCTTGTCGGTCGACAACGCGATAACCTTCTTAACGCCTCGGTCCAAAGCAGCCTTAACTACATTTTCGGCTCCAATCACGTTAGTATGAATGCACTCGAAAGGATTGTATTCTGCCACAGTAACGTGCTTCAAGGCCGCAGCATGAATAACAAAGTCAACTTCCCGCATCGCCATACGAAGACGTTCCAAATCTCGAACGTCTCCAATAAAGAACCTCATGCAAGAATGCTTGGACGATGGGAACCTCTGCTGCATCTCGTATTGCTTAAGCTCATCACGAGAAAATACTATCAATTTTCTTGGTTTGTATTTCTCCAGAACCATAGCAACGAACTTATAGCCAAAAGAGCCAGTGCCTCCCGTTATCAAAATATTCTTATTATCAAGATCTGGAAGACCATCATCAAAGCTATGCAGCGAATACGACATCGGAACTCAATTCATGCTTACAAGGAAGAAATTTCGTCATTCTGTATTTGATTTGGCAAAGATTGTCTACTCCGATACTCCTACGGCACTGTGAGTGAAAGAGCATCCCACAGCAAGAAAGGGTGGACCGAAGCTATCAGACCATTTCATCCAGCACATAGGTTTTTGCGCCCAGTACCTTAGACTCATCGACTAAGCCACAATCGATACCTACAACCCAGTCAGTCGACAATATAGCATCCCTTGAACTCGCGTACGAACTAAGCGTAATTCTCACCCCCTTGACCTCCTTGAGCCATTTGAACTTGGCAATATTTTCACGCGGATGAGGCCTCACAATTAGGTGAATATTTTGCAACGCCGGAACTATGAATTCGCTATATCCAGGAGGGAAACTCTTCGAATTTGCAAGCTGGTTAACAAGCCGTTTGAGTATTGCAACTTCATCAAAGGGAGGCTTCCGGCCAAGCAGTTCCATTTCCTTTCCAACTAAAGACGGAAACAGAACTACAACCTCACCTTCCCTAACGCCCCAATTCTCTCGGCAGTCAACAAATGCCCTACCGCCAACGGCTAACCTTAATTTATGAAAGTTAGGCACCACAAACAAAGAACTTTCCGAGAAACC
The DNA here is from genome assembly GCA_965228275.1 of Thalassospira sp. Lineage (GTDB taxonomy): Bacteria > Pseudomonadota > Alphaproteobacteria > Rhodospirillales > Thalassospiraceae > Thalassospira. The sequence goes on from OZ245802.1 coordinate 1,288,392, forward strand.
GATACTCCGCAATTCTACTTTGTCTTCTGCAGCAAGAACTCCGAGCCTATCCGGAAAAAATTCTGCATTTTTGGCTGACTTACAACGTATTGCGAGATTGACGTGATTGTCCGCCACACAGATTACCGGGACGCCCCGGTCTCTTGCTCCAGCTTGAAGGCAACGACTTCCTTTGGCGTCCACATCGTCCAGTCCGCTAATTAGAACATCTGGCAACGGACTAAAAATTACATCGAGGAGCTTAGCATCAATTTCACGATCTCCGAGGACTGTGATTGTTAAATAATGGGAAATATCTGGAAATTCTTGAAGTAATTCATCCCAAAAGCCACGGCATGCCAGCGATGTTTGAACATCTATCGTTATTGGACTTTTCGACAACATACTTTTGAGGTTCAATTCTTGGATTGCGTTTAAGATGTCTCCCGACTCATCAAGCACGCCGCTCCTCAAGCGATACACCCACCAAACCAGCCCAACCAAACTATTTGTGGCGCCGGGGTCACGGGCGACGATCAGAAACCTTTGACTATTTGCCGGCATTTTACTCAACCGAATTTGCTCGCTACCCAAAATTAATTCAGTAATCCCAAGGGATAGGAGAAGCATCAAACTCGAAGACGGCACTGTCTTCGAAAAGCCGACGGCTGACTCCCAACCATTCGCGTTCACCTTGAAAAGCAGCCCATCTTGAGTAAGTGCTCGACAGCGGACAAACAATCTTATCGCAAGCGGACAAGCCGACGATATCATCGATTTCAGATCCATGCACAAACAGATACGGGATACCCTCAAAAGCCTTGCACAGGTCCGTATACCTGTCCTTCTCTGTAAATGGATCATCCGAAAATAGCAGGAAAAACACACGTTGCCCGCGCCAAGACACGCGCTCGCGAACAATCTCCGCATATTCTGCAGGAGAAAGATAGTATCTTCCCCCCTGCGCAGATTTAAAATCCTGAGACCGCATGTGAATACCGACTACAAGATCATTATCCTGATGCAATCGGTTTATTATCTTAACCCACTTATCCCTTAAAACTGCGTGAGGCTCAAACATGTGACGAATGCTTGGTGCATGTTTTCTAACCCATTGGGTACAACGCAGCTTATAGCCGTCCAGAATAACAGCCTTGTGCTTGGCCAAGAACGCTTGGAACTCCCTCGTATCCAAACGCATCAAGTCCGGGTCAGCCCCCGCCTTCCAATAACAGCTCCAAAATGGACCACGCCTACCAGAACGTCGAGGCCTGAGCAGACGCAACAATCCCAAAATTTTCGGATTACCCAAAATCCCTTCACCGAACGCATCGACCTCACTGCCCGGGCCGTAAATTGGGACTCGCGCCATTCGAATATTAGGAAAATTATGAGATACGTCTGAAAGGCCATAGTCAATGACAGGCTGCTTTAACTCAATCGCAGCAGCAATAACGTGCGCCCTACTGAACAGGCGGTTACCCAGTCTTCCATTCCTATTGATATTCAGCCACATTTCTTCACCAAAAAGAGCTTAACCTTGGAACCAACAAACGCTGCCAGACAGACAGATGCAACTCAAGAGAACTGTTGACCCACCATTAGCACCCTGCGTTCGGTTACGGAGATTTTAATCTTCCGGGTTTTAGCTTGAGATGCCAATTGCAACCCGTTAAACGAGGAATTATCGAACGGCTATAGATCTTCGGCACTGTTTGCGCAAGGCACCAGCATACAAATCAATAGAAAACATTCGCTTCAGGTTCTTTTCATGAAATTACTTATTTTTCTAGACCATGACATTATGATCCGACATTTCGCATTAAGTCGGGTTTTCGAGAGCTTTATTGAGGCTGGGCACGAACCTAAAATCATATTGCCCTCAAACACCCCAAAGCGTGTAACCGTTGAACTCAACGCACTGAACTGCGCCATTCCGGTCGAACACATCAAGATGAGTCCTGAACGGGTTTTCCTTTGGAAGCGTCTGTTTTTCGTTGAGAGATTCAGAATAAATTTCGATCCTTTCGCGCAAGCTGTAAAATCAATGCAAACCAAAGCTCTGGGATGGAAAGCATCCTTGATGTTTAACGTTCTTGCTCTGCCCGGGCTAAGAAACGGATATACCTACCTCATCAGAAGACAGCTAAAGAACAGCCCAGACAGTGAAGTAAAAAGTATTATTGAGCGAGAAAAACCTGATGTTGTGATTCACCCAACCGTTCTGGCAGGCGTTTTCTTTGACGACTTGATTGAATATTGCGACACACTAAAAATCCCCATGATTACAGTAATGAATTCATGGGATAATCCCAGCACAAAACACGGGGCAATAAAAAACCCCGAGCACCTTTTGGTTTGGGGCGAACAAACTTGGCGTCATGCTAGAGATTACATGAAGATGCCTCCTTCTCAGCTAACAAAGTTTGGCTCTGCACAATTTGATATTTACAGGAGCACCCCGCTCCAAAGCGAAATTGAGTTTCGTCGCTCACACGCTATTCCCGATGATCTGCCGATTTTGCTCTATGCAGGCTCCAGCAAGGGAAGCAACGAAACGAAACACCTTCATCTAATTGAAGATATGATCGATAATGGCGACTTGCCTAAAATGGCCATCCTTTATCGCCCCCACCCTTGGGGAGGCGGCGGTGCGGAGGGCGGAAATTTGCTTGATGAACCCTGGCGTCACGTGTTCATGGAACATTCGATGGTCGACTATCTAGAGCAATTACGCTCGAACCCTGACGCTAGCTGCATGCCGGACTACAATAATACGCACAACGTCCTATCTAATGTGGATTATGTCGTTTCACCCTTATCCACTATCGTGATCGAAGCCGCATTGCACGGCAAACCTGTTCTTTGCCATATGCCAATAGACGAAGAAGACGCAAAGCATTTTCAAATGGTGAAAGATTTGCCTCATTTCGTTGATCTTTTCGAAATGGACATTTTTCCAGTCTCGTGGGGGCTTGAAAATTTGAAGTCGGGCCTGCAGACACTAATCAGGCAAAAGCAAGAACCGGATATCGATGAGCGTCTCAAGGAGGCGTGTCGCTTCTTCATTGAACCTTCAACCGATAGCTGGCGATCAAGAATTGTTTCTTTTACGGAAAATTTTGTGCAGAGAAAGTCAGACAAGAGGAGTAACCCCTCTTGAAGCTACTACTCGAAAACTTTCTTTTTTACGTAAAGATACTGAGGGTGAAACTAATACCTGCAGCCCTGCTGTCGATTTTGGTCGCCATTGCAGACAGCTTGGGAATTATGCTGTTTATCCCTCTTCTTATGGACAACAACAGTCAAACCACGCCAGAATGGGTTAACCTAATTCATCAGTTTGTTGGCACAGAGACAACGACTCTTATTTTAGGTATCATATCTGTTTTCTGCCTTAAATATTGCATCGTCTCTATTTCCTTGATTTATACAAACTACTTGTATCTTGAAAGCGAACTAAACCTAAGATCAACGATATCCAATCTCTTTTCGAAGGTTCATTGGAACTGGCTGACAAAAAACGATGCCGCACGCCTCAGCAATGTATACGCCAATGAAATGACTCAAACCATTACCGGCATAAAGTCATTTATCGACACTATATCTTCTATTTTTCTTCTACTATTCTACTTAATAGCCTCACTTGTCGCAGATTCACGAGCATTAATAATACTTTCCACTGGAGGCTTATTATTATTTATAATTCAACATTTTGCATCAAAATACATTGGAAACAGATCTGTTGAGATCAGCTCCCTTAACCTGGTGATCCAACGACGCATCTTGGAACTCGCCCGAGGCATCAAATACCTTAAGTCGACAGCACAATCTGTGATCTTTGCCAAAAGAGCCCAATCAGCAGAAAAAGACCGCAGAAACGCATCTTTTCGCTTACTCCTAATCCAGCATCTTTCGTCTAATCTGGGAGAACCGGTCGGCGTAATCATGAGCATGCTGTATATTTTACTAAATATTGCTATATTTGATCAGAGTATAGCAGCCTCAATACTCCCTCTATTCTTTCTGTATCGCTCAGTTGCGCGCTTCAATCAACTACAGTCATTGTGGGCAAGATCCTCTGCAGTTGCAGGTTCAACACTTTATGTAAGAAAGCTGATCTCTGAGCTACAATCTGTGCAAGAAGAGAATTCAGGAGGGCACGAGCCTGACCTCACAAAACCCGTTTTCTTTCGGAAGGTGGGGTACCAATATGACAGCATGGCAAGTCCCGCTGTTTCTGAAATCTGTCTTAAGCTGGAACCCAATAAGATAACCGCGATCGTCGGAAAATCTGGTGCTGGGAAGACTACCGTAATTGACCTTCTTACAGGGCTCTGCTCGCCAACAAGCGGCGATATATTCTGCGGGAACCAAAGCCTCAGAGATATAGATATCAATCTATGGCGGCATAAGATCGGCCTTATGACACAAGATACTTTTCTCGTTTCCGGAACCATTGAAGATAATATCACGCTCTTCACTGACCAACCGAAATCTTCGACAGTACAAGACGCAATAAAATTAGCACACGTAGATGACTTTGTTGGCGAAAACAGCAATATCTCGAGCAAGTCAAAACTAGGCAGTGAAGGAACAACTTTGTCAGGAGGCCAAGCTCAGAGACTAGCACTGGCAAGAGAAATCTTTCGTGCACCAGACCTTCTTATCCTTGATGAAGGGACCTCCGCTTTGGACACGAAGTCAGAGCAACATATTCGCTCTGGTCTTTTGAAGCTGAAAGAGAAAGCCGGCATTGTTATTGTTGCACACCGGTTTAGCCTAGTAGAGGTTGCAGACTATATTTATGTCATGGAGAAAGGCAGAATTGTAGCGGAGGGGAACTGGAAAGAGCTTATGGAGACCTCGGATCTTTTCAGACAGCTTGCAGGGCACAACGAGGTCGAATAAGCAAAGTTGACTGACAGGCAACTTGCTACGCTGAGAGAACGATATGGAACCGCGGATGAGAATTGGCATCATAAATTATGGTATGGGCAACCTAGGATCAGTGGAGTCCGCATTCCGATTTTTGCGCATCCCAACTCAAATTATCAATTGCGCTGACGAATTGTCATCCGTGGATGCTTTTATCCTACCCGGTGTAGGTAGCTTTGGGAGGGCCATGGACAATTTAAGGAAATCAGCCATTCCCTTACCATTATCCGAAGAAGTGATTGAAAAAGGCAAGCCGATCCTTGCAATTTGCCTTGGCCAACATTTGTTAACTCAGGGATCAGAGGAAAGCGGCGGCATTGCTGGCCTAGGATGGTTCGACCAAGAAGTAACCTTGGTCGCCAGCGATGCTCAGGATTGCGATGATATACGTCGCCCTCATGTCGGGTGGAGCAGCGTGACACCAAAGAAAACTGATCACCCACTGTTCACCCGCCTAGACCAAGACGATATGTTCTATTTCGACCACAGCTACGCTGTGCCCCCTATGCAGACTGAAACCCTTGCGACTTCAAGTTACTTTGGTGATTTTTCAAGCATAACCGCGCGCGGCAACATACTGGGCGTTCAGTTCCACCCGGAAAAGAGCCAAAGATCTGGCCTGGTATTATTGAGAAACTTCTCGAATATCGCACTTCACGCTTCGGCCAACAAACAAAGTTAGATCAAGAAAAATGTCACTTAGACGTTTAATAGGTTGCATATTCATTGATAATGGAATTGCAGTCCAAAGCATTGAATTTGAAAGGCGCTTACCAATTGGCGACCCGCGAATTTCCGCCGAATATCTCAATCAATGGCACGCAGACGAGATTTGCTTGCTTGATATTTCGAAGAACCGAAAAGAAGATGGTCCGGACGTCGATTTGGTTCGCAAGGTAGCCGCCTGTGCCTTTACTCCTCTGTGCTATGGTGGTCGGATAAGCACAATCCAACACATTCACGATTGTATCGCTGCGGGCGCAGACAAGGTTTTACTGAACAGCGCTCTCGACAACGAAGAGTTGGTTCTCGAAGCAATTGATATGTTTGGCTCTCAAGCCGTAGTTGCTGGAATTGATTATATTCGTGATCCTGATGGAAAATGCTTCTGGTACCGAAATTACCAGAAAACGCCACATGAGCTTGGCAAAGTTGTCGAATACGTTAAAACACTTGGCTTTGGCGAGATTCTACTTCAGTCAGTTCAATTAGATGGAACGCTTAAAGGAATGGACATCCCCACACTATCGAGAATTGCAGGGAACTGTCCACTACCTGTAATAGCCATGGGTGGGGCCGGTTCACCAGAAGATATCGCTGATTGCTTCAAAGGGACCTTGTGCTCGGCCGTAGCTGTAGGCAACATGCTTAACTACACAGAGCATAGCATATCGACTATCAAAGAATTTCTCCGACAACATGATGTCGTTATACGCCCATCCAGGGAAACCGAATATCACGGTTGTTGTTTCGACAATTCTGGACGACTGGGGAAAAAGAGTGAATCCTGGCTTGATGACCTAGGCTATGTCGATGTGGAACGTGAAGTAATATGAACTATTGCAAACGGTGCCTTTACCCCACCAATCACCCTTTGAATCTTCTTCTTGACTCTGATGGAGTATGCAGCGGCTGCAGGGTTCATGAAGAGAAAGACCTCATTGACTGGCACGGGCGTTTTGAAGAACTTCGCAACTTGACGAACGAATACCGCAGTCGCTCCGGGAACAATTATGACTGTATTGTGCCGGTGACTGGTGGCAGAGATAGCTGGTTTGTCGTGCACGTTGTCAAAAACGTACTTGGACTAAAACCGCTACTTGCTTACTACAACAGCCATTACAATACCGACCTTGGCACTCGAAACCTCGCCTATATGCGGCAAGTGTTCGACTGCGACATGATGGGGCTGCATGTATCTGCAGAAACGCTGAAGGTACTCAACCGCGCATCGCTACAAAGCCTTGGCAGCATGTACTGGCATGTACTGGCCGGACAAACGGTTTGGCCAGTCAGACTTGCTATACAGTACAAAACCCCGCTTATCATTTGGGGAGCCCATCAAGGGGTCGAGCAGACGGGAATGTTTTCCCATATGCATAAGGTCGAAATGACCCGCAAGTACCGAAAAGACCACGACTTGATGGGGTACGAGATAGAAGATCTGCTCAGAGAGCACTCTTCTTTGAACGACATCAACACTAACTTCTTTAGCTATCCTCATAACAGTGAACTCGCGGCTGTTGGGATCCGTGGAATATATCTGTCAAATTATCTGCGCTGGGACTCCAAATCCCAGCACGAACTGATGATTAAAACCTATAATTACGAGACAAATATACAGTCGCGTACCTTTGATACCTACAACGATCCTGACTCTTTCCATTATTCCGGCCTGCATGACCTTATTAAATTTAGGAAATGGGGCTATGGGAAAGCGCTTGATCATGCATGCCGCGAAATTCGCCTACGCCGTATGTCGCGCGAGCAGGGCCAATCCTATGTCGCACAATTTGAGCGCATGGAAAATTGCAATGACACCTCGCTTTTCCTCGACTGGATGGGCATGAAAGCAGGCGAACTTTGGGAACTTGTCGACCGTTTCCGTGACCCGCGTATTTGGAGTAATGACGTCAAAGGTGACTGGCAAATCACAGATTCTCCAGTGTACCATAACATTGGAAATCCTGATCGGCTTGAGCCTCTGGAAATATGGAATGAGTTCAAAGTTACGCCTTCACGACGGCCAGAGTACAAAGAGGGAAAATACATCTGCATTGGCAAGGGATATGTTGACGGGGTAGGCCCAATTTATCCCGTCAGCTCGACCGAGCTACCACCCTCAAGTTTCGGTTGGCATGTTCCAACCTTAGCGTAAGCCCCAACCAGTCATTTTTAAGCTGCTGAAACAATGAAATACTGCAAAAAATGCGTGGAACCAGATACTCGCCCGGGCCAGGTATTTAACGACCAAGGACTTTGTGCACCTTGTGCGTATATCGAATCCTACGATAGCGCAGAATGGGATGCCCGAAGGTCAGAGCTGAAAGAGATCGTCACTTGGGCAAATAGCCGTATGTCTCCACTGGGTTATGACTCAATCATAGGAGTAAGCGGCGGTAAGGACAGCACGAGACTGGCGTTTTTTGCCCGCGAGATTGGGCTGCATCCTCTACTTGTTTCATTCGCATATCCCCCTCGACATCAATCATCACTCGGGGCAAAGAACCTGAGCAATCTCGTCGAGCAAGGGTTTGATTTAATAACGGTAAATCCCGCACCAGAAGTATACCGTCGCGCTGTAAAGCATTCTTTTATAAAGCTAGGAAATTGGGGAAACCCTTCGGAAATCGCGTTGTACGCTAGCCTTCCTAGAACAGCCCTTCAGAACAAGATTCCATTGGCCTGCGCAGGCGAAAATCCATTTGTAACTGTCGGAAGCGGTAGCGGTTCCAAAGATGGGAATGCCATCAATATTGTTTCGATGAATACGCTAAGAGGTGGAGATATTTCGCCCTTCATGGACGAATATAACATCCCGGAGAAGATGGCTTTTTACCGCTTCCCTGAAAAGGAGCGGATTCTCAAAAACGATCTGAGAATGATCTATCTCGGCTATTATATCGAGGACTATGATCAATATAATAATGCCAAGTTTGCAGTAGAACATGGAATGTCACTACGGGAAGGCGAAGATGCTGATCCGTCCCGGACAGGATTTTGGCACAACCATACAGCACTTGATGAAGACTTCGTGATAGTAAACCAATTCTTGAAGTATCTGAAATTGGGCTTCGGACAAACGGCTCAGCAAGTTTCATTGGACATTAGAGCTGGAAGATTAACTCGTGACGAAGCAGTTGACCTTTGCCGCCAATTTGACGGCAAATGCCACAGTGACTATATCGCAAGATTTTGTGAATATCTGGACATTACCGTTGAAGATTTTTGGGAAATCGCCGAAAGCTGGAGAAACAAGGATATTTGGCATTTAAAAGATGGTGAATGGGAACTGAAAGAAAAACTAAAAAAATCTACGGAATTAAGTTAAGGGAGGACAACAGGATGAAAAGTTTTCTACTCGGCAAGAAAATATACATGCGGGGACTACATCCGGAAGAATTACTTCCTGGTACCCCTTACTTCTCTTGGATGAACGACCTATCGCTAGACCTATTTACAGAGAGAACTTACTTCCCTACCACACCAGAAAAAATGCAGGCATATTACGAAAATGCGCAAAGACATACCGACACGCTATTGCTCGGCATTTTTGACAATGAAACAGAAAAACATATCGGTAATATAACTTTTACCCAGATCAATATGTTTCATCGCCGGGCATTTATAGCGTATCTGATTGGAGATCGTAGTTTTAGCGGACGCGGTATAGCCACAGATGCCAACCTGATGCTTATGTATTATGGTTTCAACAAGCTGAACTTCGAGAGGATAGACGGAGGTGTGTCGAATGCACATGCTGCATCTATCCGCGTGTGCGAAAAAGTTGGTCTATTGACCGAGGGTAAGCGCCGCAATCACTTTTATCGAGGCGGAACATGGTACGATAGCATCCTCGTTGGAGCAATAAGAGATGAATGGATGAAAACCCACGGAGAGGCAGCAAAAGAATGCTTTGCTGAACTCCCTGCTATCTAACTCAGTTGGTGGGACTGTCCTTGCTTCACCTGCACGTAAAAGCTATAAACCCCAAGCCTCATCAAGCTTCGATCGACCAAATCTCTTATTCAGCTTCGAAACAGGAAAACCAGTTATGACTTCTGCTGCGTCACGTCAAATCGTTATCGACAACACGACAGTAAGCGACGAGACCGATTGCTATGTCATTGCAGAAATCGGCGCCAACCATATGGGCGACGTAGAAATCTGCAAGGAAATCATCCAGGCGGCCAAATCCTGTGGTGCATCTGCTATCAAGATGCAGAAAAGAAATAACAAAACCCTCTTCACCAAAGCGGCGTATGACGCTCCGTATGACAATGAGAACTCGTTTGGCGACAGCTATGGCGAACACCGTGAGTTCGTCGAATTCGGCAAAGAAGAATTTCTTGAGCTAAAACGTTTTTGCTCAGAAATCGGCATCACGATGTTCTCAACTGCATTTGACTTGGAAAGCGTTGATTTTCTCGAAGAAATAGAACTTCCCGCATACAAGGTCGCATCTGGTGACATCACGCATATTCCACTTATAGAAAAAATTGCCCGAACCGGAAAACCAATGATTTTAAGTACCGGTGGCGCAACAATGGAAGATGTTGAACGAGCTCACAATGCAGCCCGAAAACACAACGATAACGTGGCAATTTTGCAGTGCACATCTGGTTATCCTGCGGTATTCGAAGAACTCGACATGAACGTAATCACGACGTTCCGCAAGGCATTTCCAGAGACAGTTATTGGTCTCTCCTCCCATGACAATGGGATTGCAATGGCAACGGCGAGCTATGTTCTGGGATCCCGGATTGTTGAGAAGCACTTCACTTTGAACCGTGCATGGAAAGGCGCCGATCAGGCTTTTTCCCTGGAACCAGGAGGACTTCGCCGTCTGGTACGTGATCTAGGCCGCCTGAGAATAGCATTGGGAAGCTCGGAGAAACGAGTCTTCGACAGTGAGGTTAAACCTTTGAAGAAGATGCGAAAAGGCATTGTGGCCAAGAAAGCTCTTACCAGCGGTCACACAATTGCCGAAGATGACTTTTGCTTCAAAGTACCTGCAGAGGGTATCCCTCCATATGATATGGATAAAGTTGTTGGCAAAAAGTTGACCTCTGACGTTTCCGAGGATCAGCCTATTACTTTCGAAATCTTGAGCTAATCTGTGTCTCGCATACTCAAAGTTAGCGGCATTCACAACATTACTGAGAGCCTTGCCACAAGGCTCTCAGTCCTTGAATGGCTGTTGTTTGATTTTGATGGTGTTTTCACAGATAACAGTGTTTTGACTGACCAAAATGGCGTCGAGGCGGTTAGGTGTAGCAGATTTGACGGGATCGGTCTTTCTCGACTCATATCAAATGGTTTGAAAACAGCGATTGTCTCGACTGAGCGAAACCCAGTCGTGTCCGCGCGAGCCAAAAAACTCAACATACGATGCTACCAGAACATTCCCGATAAATCTGATTGGCTACAAGATTTCGCGCAAGAACAGAACGTGATGTTGTCTGCCTTTGGTTTTGTCGGAAATGATGTCAATGACCTTGGCGCGATGAACCTGTGCGGCGTTTCTATTGCAGTACCTGATGCACATCCATCCGTAATTGCAGCCTCCGATTGGTGTTGTCAAACTGCAGGTGGTTACGGCGCTGTCCGCGAAATTTGTGACCTGATTTCTGATGTCAAAGAACGTATTGATGACAAGTAGCCTCAATTCCACAAAAAACTGTTCAGACAACAGCTTATTCTCTCTGAAGAGTAAGGTAATCCTTGTAACCGGTGCTTTAGGCCAGCTCGGATCCATATATTCCGATGCTATATTGAAGGCCGGTGGAACTGTAATTGCAATTGATCTGAATGATGTGGCTTCGATAAGCACGCTCGCACATGCAGAAAACGTGAACTACCATTATTTCCAAGCTGATATTCTGGATCGTTCGAGGCTGCAAGAAATTGCCAAAACGATATTGAACGAATTCGGAAAACTCGACGGACTGGTTAACAATGCTGCTCTTGATTCTCCACCAGATGCACCCTTGTCTGAAACGGGTCCATTTGAAGATTATCCAGAGGAGAGTTTTGACAAGGTCATGGATGTCAACGTGAAGGGAACACTACTTTGTTGTCAAACCTTCGGGAAAGCGATGACTGAACATGGAAATGGCAGCATAGTTAACATTGGTTCTATATATGGTGAACTTTCTCCGAATCAGAACATTTACGATTTTCGTCGGAAAAATGGCGACGCCTTTTATAAACCGGTTGCATATTCCACTTCGAAATCTGCGCTGTATAACCTAACCCGCTATATCGCCACTTATTGGGCGAAACAGGGTGTCCGAGCAAATATTCTCACTCTCGCAGGACTGTTTAATCATCAACCAGATGAATTCCTTGAAGCATACTTGCCATTGGTACCTATGGGTAGAATGGCAGAGGCGCAAGATTACATTGGACCACTTATTTTTTTACTTTCTGATGCTTCAAGATATATGACGGGATCAACTCTGACAGTCGATGGTGGATGGAAGGCTTGGTAACATGACAGTGATGACAATCGATAACTGGATCGACGGAAAATGCACAACTCCAAGCTCCGGCATATATTGCGAGAAGCTCTCTCCTGCCACAGGTAGCTTACAGTCCCATTTTGCAAGCTCTGACGAAAGAGATGTGCAAGCAGCGATTGCGGTTGCGGCGCGTGCTCAGCCCGAATGGGAAAAGAAAACCACTGTTGAGCGCGGAAATATTCTCTCTTCAATACAACGCTTGATGAATGAACGTAAAGAAGAGCTGGCCAAGATCGTTGCATTAGAAACAGGGAAATCTCTCTCTGATGCCAAAGGAGAAACAGGTGCGGCTATCCAACAAGCCACATTTTTCTCTGGCGAAGGCATGCGTAGCTTTGGCAGAACATTGCCAAGTGGAATGGATGGCAAATCGACGACAACTATTCGTTCCGCTCGCGGCATTGCTGCACTGATCATCGCGGCGAATACACCAATTGCAAACGTTGCTTGGAAATTGTTTCCTGCCTTGATTTGCGGAAACGCAGTAGTATTGAAAGCAGCGGAAGACACCCCATTGACCGCGCAGGCTGTTGCCGAACTTTGCAAAGAAGCCGGCCTCCCGGACGGCGTATTCAATGTCATTCAAGGAATTGGCGAAGCTTGCGGTCCCTCCTTGGTTACACATCCCTTAGTTGACGTTGTGTCCTTTACTGGTTCAACACGTGTCGGCAGAGAGATTGCGGCATCCGCTGGAGCACAACTCAAGCATGTCAGCTTAGAACTTGGAGGAAAGAACCCATTTGTCGTCGCCGATGACGCTGATGTTGAGCATGCAATTCATTGGGCATGCCTTTCCGCATTTTCTAATGCAGGTCAGCGCTGCGCATCCGGCAGCCGAATCATTGTAATGAGTGACCTATATGATGAGTTTAAAGCAGGCCTTGTTCAAAAAGCCTCTAGTCTCAGGGTCGGTAGCGATGACAACTGCGATTTGGGACCGGTCTTAAATCATCGGCAACTCCAGCATATGGAAGAACGTGTTGCAGAAATGGTTAGCTCTGGAGCTAGACTACTTTGCGGTGGGAACAGACTAACAGGCACTCCGTACGAGGGGGGCTATTTCATGGCCCCAACTTTGCTAGAAGGTGTGGAAGTCGACACCCCGGGCTCGGATATTGAACTATTCGGACCCGTTGCGGTTCTGTACAAGGCTAACTCTTTCAAAGAAGCAATAGACCTAGCAAATGCTTCTTCATACGGACTGACCGCAGCAATCCATACAAGAAGACTTGACCGAGCAACGCAGTTCACCAGATTGGTTCGCGCCGGCACCATCAATGTAAATATTGGCACATTTGGTAGTGAGCCTCATTTCCCGTTTGGGGGTTATGGGGCCTCCGGAAATGGCTCGAGAGAACCTGGAACTGAAGCGCTCGACGTTTATAGCGAACTAAAAGTCATATCCCATTGGGTTGATATGAACTCTATCAACTAATTTTTGCCGGAGACACAACATGGGCGACCTGATCGGTAAAACTGTATCCGGAACCTTGTCATTCATCAACGGGACAGAAATGAAACGTCTCGTGGAACTTGACGACCTTGGAGGCAAACTCACCAAGTCCGAAAAGTCGAAAATTATTTCCGACGCAGTAAGAATCAATATTCTTTATATGATTGCCAAGGCTGGTTCAGGGCATATTGGCAGCAGTTTCTCTGCCATAGACGTCATGACTTGGCTCTTCACGAACGAAATGAGAATCACTAACGGATCGGCACATGATCTGTTCTTCTCTTCAAAAGGTCATGATGCACCAGCGCTTTATGCACTTATGCAAGCATGCGGCATGATGGATGTCGAACTTCTCCATAAACTTCGTAGAATCGACGGACTTCCGGGACACCCTCATGTGGAAACACCAGGAATTGTTACCAATACTGGTGCGCTGGGCATGGGGATTTCAAAGGCAAAAGGCTTATTGAAAGCCGCAAAACATAATCACAGTGACCGCCGTATTTATGTAATGACAGGCGATGGTGAGTTGCAAGAAGGACAATTCTGGGAGTCCTTATCTTCTGCAGCGAATGATAAACTTTCAAATTTAACTGTACTCGTCGACCATAACAAAATTCAATCTGATACATGGGTCAAAAACGTCAATGACTTAGGTGATCTCGCAGCAAAGTTTTCCGCATTTGGCTGGTTCGCACAACGGGTAGACGGCCACGACTTTGAGGCATTGGCAGTTGCATTAACAGAAACACGAAAATCCGAACTTCCTTCGATCATCATCTGCGACACGATCAAAGGCAAAGGCGTCTCCTTCATGCAAGGCGACGCCATGAAGCCGGATCAACTGTTGTACGGTTACCATTCGGGCGCCCCGACCAAGGAAGAGTACCTAAATGGGTTGAGCGAAATATCAAACCGATTAAACGCGCAGCTTGCCACTTACGACCTCGAAACGGTGCAATTAAGTCAAACTTTGGTCTCTGCAGCATCCTCCACTTTGTCCGATATCGAGGGAAAAGAGCATTCTCTTATAGGAGCTTGGTCGGACGCTATCTGTTCACTTGCACAAGATTATCCGGAACTTTACGCCCTGGATGCAGACTTGATGCTTGACTGTGGTCTAGTGAATTTCAGATCAATGTACCCAGAACGCTTCGTAGAATGCGGGATTGCTGAACAGGACATGGTGTCCACTGCCGGAGGCATGGCATTGGGAGGTTTGCTTCCCATCGTGCACTCTTTCTCCTGTTTTCTCACGACAAGAGCCAATGAGCAAATTTACAACAACTGTAGTGAAAGTAGCAAAATCATATACATGGGGGCCCTGTCCGGCATCGTTCCGGGGGGACCAGGACATTCTCATCAAAGCGTTCGAGATATCTCGTGTGTCGGATCAATGCCCGGAATGCTTATGGCAGAGCCAGCTTCGGAACAGGACGTTGCACCTCTTCTTAAGACCTTGATTGAGAAACATAACGGACCATCATATGTGCGTCTCGTCTCGATCCCATGCCGGTTACCTAATGAAATTACAGATGCCAACTCAGACTACGATATCGGCTGTGGAAAGGTAATCCTTCAAGGGCAAGATGTTTTGATCGTTTCTTCGGGTCCTGTAATGTTACCCTCAGCTGTTCAGGTTGCAGCACAGCTCAGAAAACGAAATATTTCGGTCGGTGTATGCAATCTCCCTTGGCTAAATAAGGTCGACCTAGATTGGCTTGATAAGACTATCCGCCCCTACCAATCACTGATAACAATCGACAATCATTACCAACACGGTGGTCAAGGCTCTTACATTTCCCAGGCTGTACATCAACTTGGCTCTTCCATAAAGGTATTGAACATAGGTGTGGAAGCACTTCCCGCATGTGGCACAAATGCCGAGGTTTTGATGCACCATCGCCTTGACGTTGATAGCTTGGTCGAGCGCGTTGCCGCCATTTGCTAGAATCGTATTAGGAAGTTTCATCAATGGTCTCAGTAGCATTTGTTCCAGCTCGTTCGGGATCCTCGCGGGTCAAAGGGAAGAATATTCGCGAACTCGCAGGTCACCCTTTGATTGCGTGGTCAATTGCGTCAGCTCGGCAGTCGGGAGTCTTTGACAAGATTGTGGTATCCACTGACAGCACAGAAATTGCTGAAATTGCCCTTTCCTATGGCGCAGAAGTTCCTTTTCTACGTCCCAAAGAGTTAGCAGGTAGGAAATCCCCAGATATTGAGTGGCTTGTCCACGCTCATACTATGCTTGCCGGAAAATTCGACTATTTCTCGGTTGTAAGAGCAACCAGTCCGTTCAGAAGCCCCGAACTTATCCGCAAAGCTTGGACAATATTGTCGGAACACGAGGAACTTGACTCGGTAAGGGCAATTCGCAAAGTACGCGAGCATCCCGGCAAAATGTGGAAAGTTGACGGCCATCGTATTCATAGTTTTTTACCGCAAGATTCAGAAACCATCCCTTGGCACTCGAGACAGTTTCAGGATTTGCCTGAAGTATTTATTCAAACCAGTGCCTTGGAAATGGCGCGGACACGGGTGATAACCGAGCAGAACTCCCTTGCGGGTAAAACTATTGGGCACGTGATGTCCGAAGGTTATGATGCATTCGCAATAGACTATGAAGATGATTGGTTGTTGGCTGAGTTAGCTATTGAACGCGGAATCGCAAAGCTTCCGGATCAGGGATATCTGTATGCCTGAGGAATTTTACTGGTCTCTGACAGGCAAAAAAAACCTGAAGAAAGAGTATTTTATCCCGCCAAAGCCCGAGGAATTAGGGCCGGATGAGATTTACGCTGAGACAATTTGGTCCGCTATATCTCCCGGAACAGAATTGGCAGCGTGGAAAGAGCTTGCTCCACTCCGCCCTTCCAGACTTTATCCACGCCTTATGGGCTACGCTAATATCGCCAGGATTAAAGCTGTCGGCAAAGAAGTAACAAAAGCCTTCCCGGGAAATATAATTCTAACCCATCATTCTCATCGAAGCGCATTGACCGCAGTAGAATCTGATATCCTCCTTTCCTTTGATGGTGCAGATGATGAAGTTCTCCCATATACCACCACTTATTTTTATCACTTGGGATATTACCCATATCTGAAGTCTGAGGTTGTCGGCTTTCAAAATGTAGCTGTTATCGGCTTGGGCATGATCGGCCTCTGTGCTGCGCAATTAGGACGCCAAATGGGTCATCATGTTGCAGGCTTTAGCAATAACGTCTGTGATCAATTGTTCTGCAAAGTAGCCGGCGATAATCTGTTCGCAAAGGATAGTGCAGAAAGATATCTGGAACTCACAGCTGAAACGACAGGAATTAGTGGAGCTGATCTGGTTATTCTGACAACAAATAGCTGGGATGACTGGCGTCTTGCTCTTCAAGTTGTTCGCAATGGTGGGAAGATTGCAGTTATCGGATTTCCTGGACGTGAGAACAGCCAAGTTCCAATAAACCCGCTTGCTTCTGAGTATTTCTATGACAAACAAATCAATATCATTAGCTGTGCAAACCCTCCCGATCTAGATTGCGCTCCTGTCGAACTCCGGCACGTTTTGAAACGCAACTGCAAAGCGCTGGCCAATCACATCCTTACTGGAAAACTAGAGCCTGAATTTATGATAGGTCATATTGAATCAGCTCTTGAGTTGCCTCGAATTTACGAATCTCTTGAAACATTAAAAAGAGATCATGTTTCAGTGATTTTGGACTGGAGACGATAGGAATGCGTTTCAAAGCGGCAGTCATCGGTTGCGGTCGTATGGGTGGAATTACGTCTGATAGGACAAGAGCAGCACTTCCAGAAGCATGGCTTCCGCTAAGCCACGCTGAAGCACTTCACAGTTTGCCGGAAACAGACCTTGTTGCAGTTTCGGATCTCGATCATCAAACTGCAGCCAAAGTTGCCAGCGCCTTCGGAGGCTGCAAAAGCTATGCTGATCACAATCAGATGCTTGCAGATACCACACCAGATATCGTTGGGGTTGCAACAAGAACTGCTCCTAGGGAAGACATCATTCTTGATTTAATCCGACATGGTGTCCCAGCAATCCATGCTGAGAAACCACTTGCGCTATCTATGCGCTCAACCTCGAAAATTTTATCAGCATGCAGGAATAGCGGCACATACCTCTCGATCGGGACAGTAAGGCGCTACATGCCCGTTTACCAAGAATACAGGAAGCTTATAGCTAAAGGTATCATTGGTGAAATCCAACAAGTCATTGTTTCTCATGGTCATGATTTGTTATTTTGGGGGCACCCACACTCATTTGACCTTATAGACCTGACACTAAATGCCAACGACGCAAAACTCGAAACTGTTCAGGCTTTGTCATCTGATACCTGCACGCCATTCTTTTCGGATATGGAACTGGATTGCGACCCCCCCATTGATGGATGCATGCTCCGATACAACAATGGCACATCAGCAATCATAACGCGCGCAAGTGGTCATACCCTGGCTGCAATAGGTACAGACGGTATCTTGTCCGTTTGCAATGATGGGGAATATATTTCTCTGCAATCCAGAAGAGCCGATGGCTACTTGGAATTTCCCCGGAGAATTGATGTTGCGGACAAAACCAGCGGAACAGTCAATGCTTTCAAAGCACTGATCTCGTCGCTAAACAACGAGATTTCATTACTGCAAAGTCTTGATAGCATTTTTGCAGTTCAATCTGCATTAACAGCAGCTTCTTGGAGCTGTGCACACGGTGGCACGTGTATCAGCCCATCAGAGGTTCCCGATGACTTTCACACGACGGGAAAGTTCAATGGTAATTATCCATAAACCTTCTAGTCGCCCTCACGTTTTAACAAAGCGATATCCACCGCTTCCAAAGTAAAGTGTGCATTTGTTTTGGAGAATGTTCCTGCAATATATCCAACAAGATACCATCGATCTTCGTCATTTCGTTGTGGAGCAAGGCCTAGCTTGCTAGATTACTTTGGAGAACGATTGCTCGACCGTTTTTAGGTTAGGGGTAAAGCAAAGCGTTGGCGCTATTTGGCCAGTGATGAAAAGCCAACGAAAGCTGCTTGGCCGATTTTTCTTAGGAACTACTGCAGCAACTTACAAAGATCATTCGCAAAAGGTCGGCATTGATATTGGTATCATTTTCCAACATCAACCTTACATCACAACCCCGCAATTTTGGGAACCTACACCTGTTTCTAGTAAGTGTCAGAATGCTCTACAGTTTGTAAAGTTGTCTCGGAATTATTGAGACAGGACGCTGTTACTCATTGCCCCATGTATATAGTCGGTCGCCTTGAGATTCTTAAAGACGTGGTACTGCTTGTGGTCGGACTGGATCCACTCTTCAATTTCAGAGACTTCCTTACCGATTTGAACATGTGCTTTATCAAACAGGATGTTCAAATCGTCATACAACTCTTCTTGAACAGTATTGTCTCTCAAAATAAGACCTTTCTGCCAAGACGGGTATCCGTAATAAAAACCGGCAAAAGTTTCCATTTTTTCTTTAGCCTCGGCGGGGTTCACCTGCTCCCACCAATTTGTTCGTAACGCCTCGAGATATTTTTCTCGGGAACCTGGTTCCACAACAAATCCAAATCCACCATACCAAGCACGCTCAGACACAATGGCAGGTGTATCAAAATAGTTGGCCTCAAGCCCTACCGACCCCAATGCAGTGAGTACGCCTGCTGAGTGTTTTATAACTGTTCCACTACCAATATTATCCGGGCAGTTTCGAACATGACCACACGCTAGCCGATCAGTCATTGCCCGAACTGACATTTCTCCTCTAACACCGTAGCGCTTGTCTAGTGGATGGGCGCGAATTAACCAATTTACGTGGTCAGCAGTTTTCGCAACCGTGAAAACTTCTTCCATCCAATCATAAAAATCCCGGAATCTTTCCAATCCCAGACTGTTTGGAAAGTCAAACCAGTTCGGTACATAGACAGAGACTATTGGCTTTTCCTTTTCCCAGCCAAATTCCTTCAACAATTGATCAAACTCAGGCTCTGTTTCCTTGGCTCCAAACGCCAAGGCTGAGCCAATATCGCCCGCGACGCCAGCAAACCTATGGCTTAAATATTCTTTGCCATTACGGCTCAGAGCGTTCTTTTGGCTAGCTGTAAGCAAGGCGAATTCTTCAACGGTAGGCGCAGAAACACAACGGCAGAATTCGGGTTCATTGGTCACTTTGATGTAGCGTGGTCCACCAAAATCCCCGTACAAGACATAGACTGGAATGCCCATTCTCATTGCGTTCCAGCACAAAGGCGCTGCAATTTCCCCGATGTTGTGACTGGCGAGCAAGACTTGAACGGGATTACTTTTAAGAATTTCACGAGTAACAAATATCGCGGAAAGCGAATCTTCCACATCTTGCTGAAAATCGGGATGATGAACATCCACAAACCCGTTACGCTGTTTCTTTAACAACGTGTCATAGAAAACTCTTGCTGGAAACTGCTCTGGCAACTTCCAATTAATTACATCATCAGGCCCTGCAGCCGAATTAATCAGCTCTTGAGCAATACGCTCCACATCTTCATGGAGAACGCGCTTGGCATTCTTGTAATACACCTTCTTCCCTACACCCAAATCGTCCAAGGTGTAAGAAATTTGCTTGTTAGCATATTTACCTAATAAAGAAATGCTATTAGCCATATCAATATTCAATGCCGACGACATTAACGATACATGATACCAATAATTTGGATTATCATAAGTCGCGTCTAACAAGGCCACTTTCACATCAACATTTTTTTTTCTAAAGCATTCTATACAATTCAAAAATCTACCTGAGAATCTTTTTTTCTTTTCAATTACCCTAACTTCTCTATAAAAAGATCGTGTAAAATTATTCAAATACGAAAATATATTTACAAATGACTTAGGAAAAATATTTAAAATAAATCTCATTTTTTTGCTTTATATAAAAAATTTTAAATTTCATTTAACAGAACGAACAAACAATATCTCAAACTATTTCAAGAAGTAAGAAATTGTACGTCTACTTTGAATAACCCGTTTAGGGCTAGTTTAACAATCGACACTCTACTACTATCAACTCTCCTTTGCGCCAAGTTTATGAGCCTGCCTATGCGAAAAATTGATACTGCCATCACCATCCAAGCTCGAATGACCTCCACTCGCCTGCCTGGAAAAATTATCAAACCAGCAGTAGGAAAACCACTGCTGGAACTCATGATCGAGCGCCTCAGACGCATTGAAGGCGCAGATGAAATAATTTTGTGCACGACAACGAATGGCACTGATGACATCCTAGAAGAGCTTGCACAACAATGGGGCATACTTTGCTATCGCGGGAGTGAGAACAACGTGATGTCACGAGTTCTCGAAGCAGCACAAAGTTTCAACGTGGGTACAATAGTTGAAACCACAAGCGATTGCCCCGTGATTGATCCTGATATTTGTAGCAAAGTTCTTAGTCAATTCAAAGAATTGAAGTCAGACTATTGTTCTAATGTTTACGAGCGAAGCTTCCCAATAGGGATGGACGTGCAGGTATTTTCGACACGTGTTCTGGCTGACGCTTACTCCAGAACCAATGACCCTGAAGAGCAAGAACATGTCAGTCTTTTCATTTACCGACACCCAGAAATTTACGACATTTCTTGGGTAAAAGCCCCAGCACACCAACACGACCCTGAACTAAGACTTACATTGGATACGAAACAAGATTACGAATTGCTGCAAAATGTATTTGAACTGCTATACCCGAAAAACCCGACCTTTTCGCTGGATGACATACTTGAGTTAATTAGGCAGCAGCCAGATATCAGAACAATTAATAGTGACATCAAACATAACTGGGTACAATATTGATATCTGTAGCATTGATCGGTTGCGGCAACATCGCTGTTGGTTACGACGCAGGACCGGAGAAGAAAAACACTGCTGTTGCAGATGGGGCTCGAACTCATCTTAAAGCGATCCAACAGGCTGGTGGATTCGAAATCGTACTCTGTATCGATCCAGACCCACTAGCACTTAGTCGTGTAACCGAAATAGCACAGAACTGCAGACCATACTCTTCAATTGAGGACTTTAACGCTGCACCCATAAGTTTCGATATTGCAGTCATTTCCTCTCCAACAGAATTTCATGAGGAGCACTTCACTTTCGCTGTGCGGCGCGGTGCCAAGGCAATTTTCTGTGAAAAGCCGATATGCCCAGATCCTGATATCGCAAGTCAAATGCTAGAGCTTGCAAAAAGCAAAGACATCAAAGTTGCGATAAACTATCTGAGACTTTGGGATAGAAAACTCATCGAATTAGCCGAAAATATCGAAGATGGCACATTTGGGGAACTGCAATCGGGCGCAGGTTATTTCAGTAAAGGCCTGTCGCACAACGGCCCGCACATGACAGTTTTGCTCGCTGATTTGCTTGGTGAACTAGAACCGCGCAAATTAGAAACGCAGACTATTACTCACAACTTCCCGAGAGAATTTGCGGCTCTTTCTCATAAAAATGCTCTAATCGTGCTAAACGGGCTTGACAATACTCACTATGACTCATTTGAGCTTGAACTTTGTTTTACAAAGGCAATTGTTCGGTTGGAAGACGGTGGCCGCCGTATTGTTGTTCGATATCCCTGCAATCATCCCAACTACCACAACCTAATTTATCCCGAAAAATCAGTCTCTTACCCATCTCTCCAGCAGTTTGCGTTACCGCAAGCATGGCGAGAATGGAAAGACTTCTTTGAAAATGGCAGAGAAATGCGAAGAGACGCCAATTGGTGTGCTAGACAAGAAGCAATTGCAATGACATTGGCTCGATGGCAGAAAAAGAGTTAAGCTTGCTTCCTTAGACCTCGTAAAGAAAAAAATCGGACAACAAGATGAAGTTAGCACTTCTGGGTGGCTCACCTGTCAGATCAAAACCTTTCCCTGAATACAACGTTATCGGCTCAGAAGAAATTCGCGCTGTAACTGAGGTCATGAAAACCGGAGTTCTCTCCAAGTACCTTGGTGCATGGCATGAAGACTTTTTCGGAGGCCCTCAAGTTCGAGCATTTGAAGAAGCTTGGTCCGACTTATCTGGTGCAAAGCACACTATCTCTGTCAATTCGGCAACTAGCGGCCTGTATGCCGCTTGTTCCGCTGCTGGATTTGGTCCTGGCGATGAGGTAATTGTCTCTCCCTACACAATGTCGGCTTCTGCAATGGCACCGGTTGTAAACGGTGCAACACCTGTGTTTGCTGACATAGACCCTGAGACGTTTTGCCTCTCAGCAGAAACCATTGAACACAGAATAACTACTAAGACAAAAGGCATTATCGTCGTTCATATTTTTGGTGGCCCCGCCAACATGACCCCGATAATGGAGCTCGCGAAAAAACACAACCTCGTCATAATTGAGGACTGCGCGCAGGCTCCGCTTGGCCGATATCATGGAAAAGTACTTGGCACTATCGGTGACATGGGCGTCTTTAGCCTAAACTATCATAAGCACATACATACAGGAGAGGGCGGCCTGGTTATCACCAACCAAGAAAGGTATGCCGAACGCCTTCAGCTTGTTAGGAACCATGCGGAAGCAGTCAATGATCGCAAAGTCCTGTCAACTGGCTGCCGCAGCCATCCTGACTTAGTTGGATTTAACTATCGCCTAGGAGAAATTGAGTGCGCAATTGGAAAGTCTCTTGTTGGGAAACTACCCTCTTTATTAGACCAGAGGATTCAGAACGTTACCTTTCTCGAAGAACATCTTCAGGACATTCCATGGCTCAAATTCCAGAAGAACTCCCCAAACCACCGACACTGCTATTATGTGCACCCAATCAAATTTGACTTCGAATTAGCTGGCATATCACGAGACCTATTCGTAAACGCTGTCAAAGCAGAATTGGCACCTTGCGAGCTACGAATCAATGATGGCGTACTCATTGGCGCAGGTTATGTAGCACCATTGTACCGGCAATCTTTTTACCAACACAGGACAAATCCGGTGTTTAACTCCGCATCCGAAATGGCACTCAACAGCTATGAGCCCGGAAGCTGCCCCAACGTAGAATCGGCACACGAAAAAATTCTAATTACTCACGAGTTAATGCGACCAGGAATGGAAAAAGCTGACTTGATCGACGTTATCACAGCCTTTCAGAAGGTCAGCGACAACATTGAACAACTAAAATCAACAAAATTACTAACTTAAAACGTTTAAATGCTTGACTCTCAACACAGCACACTGATCATCTTCTACTGTAGCTCCATCAAGAAACGATAATATTTTCTCGTTTTACCCTCGTCTTGCAACATGCAAACAGAAAAGCTCGCCCCAACATATCCACAATATTCAAGAAGCAATTTTTTTAATTTTACTCGAAGGCTTCTTCTTTGACCAACACGTTGATTGTTATTGTTGCAGCAAGAATAACTGAATGGATTGAAAAGGGAGAAATACCAAAAGGGTATTTCAATCCAGATAATAGGTTCTCTCGCATTGTAATTGTGTCCTTGGTAAAAGACTCCCCTTCCGAAGATGCAATTACTCACTTAATTGGTAGTGCGCAATCAGAGTTTCATTCTATTGTATTGCTCTCCCCTTTTGCGGTATTGACCACACTTGGTTTCAACCCAAAGCTAGTTGACTACTATATTTCCCGAAGCTTCTCATTTGAGTGTGTTCAGGGTGAGCGAATTGCTGTGAGATCATACGGCGATGCAATGTCCGGATTGGTAGCCGTTTTGCTGGCTCGCCGCTTAAAATGTAGGTCTTTGGCAAGCATCCACACGACGCCACGCCAAGACAGATTTCCGCAATTTGAAGGCTCACTCAAACTTTGGATCCTTGCGTGTTTGGAAGCAAAAGCTCGCCGTTTCACATATCGATGCATTGATGTGCTCGCGCCTGTGTATAGCCCTGCCGCAAAAAATATTCCCCCCGCCTACCATCACAAAACTTTAGTGATCCCGAACGTTATTGGTCTCCCGGACAATGCTATCAAACTTTCATATTCACTCAATAGACCTTTGCGCCTGATTACCGTTGGGCGCCTGATTGAAGGAAAATCGATTGCGCCACTTATTGAGATGCTTGAGCATCGCCCAGACTGGCACCTCACTGTTGTTGGAAACGGCCCCCTGAGAGAACAATTTATCAAAACAATTTATGACAAACGGCTATCATCCCGCGTGGTAATGACTTCACGTATGGATAACACTGAGTTACTCCGGCGCCTGAAGGCCTATGACATTTTCGTCGCACACACAACGTTTGAAGAAGTTCCTAAAACCGTAATTGAAGCAGGTCTCGTTGGTTTACCGATTTTGTTGAATAGACCTAATACAGAATTCCCTACTGAATATGAGAATGCCCCAATTCATTGGGTTAATATGCAAGTTTCCAATTATCAGAAGTCTCTTGAAGAGCTTCTTACTCACGACCTGAAAACGGTTGGACTTGAAACTCGGCGGCATTTCCAAACAGTTTTCAACCCTGAAGCCGCTAGCAAAAGAATGGCTCATTTGTTATTGGATGAGGTGTATTTGAAACATGATACTTAAGCGGAGCTATGTCCATTGTTGACAAACCCAAGATCTATAGCTGTCGTAGCAGGCACGCGACCAGAAATGATTAAGCTAGCTCCCGTTGTAAGAAGCCTCAGAGATTTAAACGCGAATAACAACGTCAAAGTTTATTCCACCGGTCAACATCGCGAACTGCTTGAACAAACCCTTGAAAGCTTGAATGTTGAGGTTGACGTTAATTTTGATCTAATGATGGAAGGGCAATCCCCATCAGAGATACATAGCAAAGTTATTGCCAACCTAGAATCCTCCTTCAAACTCAACCGACCCAACATGGTCGTCGTTCAAGGTGATACCGTTTCTGCGTTTGCCGGAGCCGTCGCTGGATACCTTGCAAATATTCCGGTTGCTCATGTTGAAGCTGGCCTACGCAGTCAAAACCTATCCAATCCTTGGCCGGAGGAAGGCCTGCGGCAAATGATTGCACGTGTTGCAACCTTGCACTTCGCACCAACCCAGCAAGCGCGTGCTAATCTGATTGCAGAAGGAATTGTACCACAACAGATTCATGTCGTTGGCAATCCAGGCATTGATAGCCTTGAGTTGATAAAAAAGAAAAAAGCTTCACCCGGTCCAATCGCTAGGCTGCAGGACATTCATGGGAAAAAGCTTGTAGTTGTAACCATGCATCGGCGAGAGGCGTTTTCCGGTGGACTAGATAGATTCTGCAAAGAGTTACTAAATGCTATATGTCAAAGACCTGACATAATGTTTGTTTGGCCTATTCACCCCAACCCAATGGTTGGAGAAATATTGTCTCGCCACTTCTCTAACGTTGCCATTGAAAACCTAGAGTTTGTTCCTCCGCTCGCTTATGATCAAATGATTTTGCTACTGAGCAAAACAGATTTGGTGATTAGCGACTCAGGCGGAATGCAGGAAGAGGCCCCCTATTGCGGCATTCCAATACTAATTACTCGCGATGAGACGGAGCGACCTGAAATCATTGATCTAGGCATTGGACAACTAATTGGAACATCGGCTAAGGGATTACATGAAAAGATCCAGTCAGTTCTCGCTTGTCGGCCAGCACCAGCAGCTATAGCAAAGTGGAGAGACATACAAGGTAACGGTAGCGCTGCAAAAAAAATTGCAAACCTCATTACTCTATTTTTAGCTGACTAACCCATCCTAACCAGAAGTAAGCCAAGTAAGCCACAACCTGAAGCATCAAGAACATTACTCCACCAAACAAAATCTGATAGAGCAGATCTACCGGGGAGAAAAAATGCATACTGATCCAAGTTACAAAGAAGATCATCACATTTACACACACGAGGACCATTACCTGATTGTTTTTCCAAACAACACCTTGGAAGCCGGCACGATTCGCAATGTATGCTAAACTGCAAGCAAGCAAGGATTTGCCAAACAATATTCCCGATGCGATCCCTAAGATCCCCCAAATCGGCGCCGCTACTACTGTAATCAGAAAGCCCGTTGCAAGGCTACAAACTGTCACAGCAACCAGTTTCTTGCCAGATGATGTTGCGACGACAAAGTACTCCCATCCAGTAGAAACCTGGTTCATCAACACAGCGAGCCCTAGTATGATAACAAGCGGGGTCATGCCGGTTGACTGAGTGTTCACCAGCAACGAAATCAATGGATCAGCAAGTAATGACAACACGCAAAGGGTCGGAAGACTCAGCTCAACAAACAGAGCAGTCCGCTGTTGAATTCTTTCCTTGCACCCTTTCCAGTCGGACAGTTTCACGTGCTTCACAATCTCAGGAAATAGCAACCACCAGAGCGGAGCGCCCAAAGCAACAATAGAAGATAGCAACATCACAGCTGCTACATACTGCGCAACAATCTCTGGCCCGAGGTATTTCCCCACTACCAAGCGATCACCGAGATTGGAAGCCCATTCCGCCAAGCCCGCTAGCATAAACGGAATACCTGCTAGCAAAGTTCCAATCGCAGGGATTGAGCAAGAACGGTCGTCCCCATCTTTCTTGCAGAAGACCGTGACAGCTAAAAGAATAAAAACTACCGCCAATTTGGAGATACCGAGCAAAAGCAGCGCGAGCCAAATAGAGAGTCCCCCAAAATAAATAGCGGCAAGCAAAGTCGCGATATGAATAGCTATCGATGCAAATTGGACATACAGAGACTCGCGAACCTTTTGCATGGCACGCAGGTATTCCTGAACAAGTGCTTCGAGCGCGATAAGCCATGAGAGCACAGCGACCCCAGTCATCAGATCTGGTTCACGTAAGCCGACATCCAATGACAAGAAGCTTGCGATTTCCGAAGAGAAAGCACTAAGAAGCGTTCCGAACCCTAAGCAAATCAAAGAGACCATTGCTGCTGCAACATACAACGTTGCTCGGGAATGATAGCCTTCTTGAGCGCCTGCAAGACGCCTAATTACCGAGTAACCGATCCCAGCCGAAACAATTGGTACAAGTGCGAATGAAAGCGCCAAAACTTGGGTGTAGCTGCCGAAAACGGAGGCCCCCAAGGACCAAGCAAGTAAGGGAGTTACGACAAAACCACTGCCCCTCGAAGCAGCTTCGGCCACAAACCGTATACCTAAATCGCTTTTTAAGAATGTCCTGACGCCACCCATTGCTCGAAGGATCACTACACCCCCCTCTTGTGAACCACAAAATAGTGGCGGGTAGAGAATAATGGCATCCACTTCGAGACCCTACCATCCAAATCCGGATACCGACCATTTTTATGGATTAAACGGCGAAAAACGGGGTATCTGTCAAAGAATGGCAATAGTAGGAAGGAACTCAACACCCCTGTTGGAATGTCCTCAACTACGTCTCCTCCCAGATTATCAATAAGGGCCTGAACCCTCCTTCGCGACATCGGAAATATACCTGGGAACCCGCGCTTCCTGTAATACCTCCGCCAGTAAAGCCAGCCGAAATTCCAGACATTACCAATATCAAGAATTACGAACCCGCCAGGCTTTACCACTCGCATCAATTCTGCGATCGCAGCCTCTTGGTCGGGCAACAGCAAAAGTGTCGCATAACTCCACGCAATATCAGCGGAAGCGTCCTTTATTGGTAGTAATGGCGCAGAAGCACAAATTGCATGCAGCCGTTGCATCGCCGACTTGGAAAGAGCTGCAGCATTGGCACGATCATTCATCGCGACCAACATACCTTCGCTCAAATCAATGCAAAACGTATAGCATTCGAATTTCAAAGCAACATCAATAGCGTGGCGACCATTACCTCCCCCTACATCAACAGCACATCCGCCATGCGGAGTGTATTTCTCGATCAGGTGCCACTTTAGCCATTGCGGATACTCTTCGCCAATTTCAGTTTCATAGTTGGCTGCTCGAGAATCAAAATGCCGTTGAGCGTTGATATTCAAGTCGCTGCTCCACCTTTTCGACAATGCCTCAGCATTCCAAGAAAACCCTCAAGCAAAGGCCTGTGGTAAATCGATCCGCGGTAGTATGGGAATAACTGCCCACCAAACGATCTCTTGAAATCGTTTAGCCCTCGTTGCTTTCCTTCTAAGACAGCAGGAAAAGCTTCGCCACACTCAAGATATTCCATTCCCATGGCGCGAAGATATTTTATTGCCGCCCACATCCCATAATCGTTTGCGCACAAATTCAGAGCATCATCACTACTGGCAACGGTCCAATAGAGTGCTCCCGCTTTATAAATCAAAAAATTCTGTATTGTCAGCACCTTACCTTCTGCTCGCACGACACAGGTTTTACACAATCCCTGCTGTGCGACACTCTGGAAAATCGCGCTGAAATATTCTTTTCGGTGCGGAGAAATTCCATTTCTGCGGCATGTTTGAAGATGCAACTCATAGTAACTCTCAAGTATCTGCAAGTTCGGCGTGAAGATTTCCGCTACCAAGCCAGCACGTTCAGCCTTGTTGATCTGTTTTCGACTTCTGTGTTCGAGTCCCCGCCATAATTCCTCGTCCCCTCCCCCGACATTGAGTTTGAGCATCCAACTCTGAGTGGACGCATCTTTCGCGCCTAAGAAACAAAGCGGGTTCGGAAAAGGCCGATCTATTGTCCGGAGTTCGGGGCTAAGTGGTGCGATTGAAAAATCTGTCCTGCGTAACCTGTTGGCCGCCGTATATCCTTCAACAGTGTCTAAAATACACTCCTGAACTTTTTTTAATGACCGACGAGGTAAATCAGGATCAAGTGCAGGGGCTCCTGTGCTCTCTAAATGCCCTCCCAACAGGAAATGCATGAATCTTGAGCGCACCAGAACGAGCGGGACAATGGCGACGATTTTTTTGCCATTTGCAGGATCACAAACACAAAAGCTGAAATCTTCCGTGCGTTTCCAGGTTGTTCTGGCATCAAGCATCTCAGAACGATGCCACGCCCATGCAGTTGAAAAGCCATCTGCCGCAGCATCCCAAGTAGACCTGTCGCAATCTTTACGTTGAATGATCTGAAACATTCAAATCCTCTTTTCAAGTTCAGTTCTTTGAAACGAGGATAGAAGCCCTAGTAGGAAAAAAAACATCAGATGAATGTAATGAAAACGCGTGATGCTCAGATCTACTGATTGAGCAACGAGAATCGCCAACAAAGTTATAGAAAGACAGCCCATCATCTTGTGCCTTCGGGAATTTCCGTAGTCCCGCTGACTACCAACAAAAATAAAACTTATCCACATAACTAAAAGCAACGCCAACCCGACAACACCAGTTTCGATAACTGCGTTCAAGAATACCGAATGTACTGCCATTTCCCCGGCATTAGAGCCAAACGAAACCTCAGCACCAGTACCGAACCCTCCTCCGACAACCCAATGCGCCAACGCTGCTTGGGATGCTTCTAGAAGATATGGTCCTCTTATAGTCGCGATAAGAGCCTCTTGCTCGAAAACCCATGCCGGTAGAAAGGATAGCTGTAGCAAGCCCGCTTTCATCAGCACTATTGTCCCGGGAAGAACCAAGGCCCCAATCACCATAGCCGAAACCAAGAACCTGTTACCGACTAGGCGAGATAAGAATAAATAAAGGAAGCCCGACACCAAAATAAGTAAAGCAGATCGCGAACCGGATAGGATTACCCCAACTAGCATCATTGCTAATAGAACTCGATATCCGTTTGGAGCGTCTTGCCTAATCCCCACTAATAGCAACATACAAATTGCTGCTACCATTCCCAAGCCGTTCGGGTTTGGGAAAAAACCGGAAAACCTTTGCAACTTAACAAGATGTCCGTTGATAAAAAGTAGTCTTTGCCCAAGAGTTTGAGAGAACTCCAAGCCAAACAGATATAGTGTCCCACGTCTTATATCTGCAGATCCATTTACCAAGTCAGCAATCAGGCCCACGAGCGCATAAACGACACAAACTGCCGTAACCCCGCATAGTCCGATGACAAAACCTCGGCCCACTTTTTCCGGCTCATGAACAAGTGCGACAGCAACGTAAACCAGAATTGCCGGGAAAATCGTCAAAATAGATCTTTTCAGGGTAAGTACTGGATATTCTCCCCAAAACATCGAAGAAAAGGCATAGGTGCACCACAGTCCCAGGAGGATAGTAGTCTTCTGCCAAATCAAAGTTTTCAAGCAAGATAGATTCACTCTCATTGCAAGTGCCAAGGCTACAAACCCTATTACAAACACAATGAACTGAGACGCTCCAGATAGCTCGACAAATTGATAATCAATGCGAATGCGCATAAATGGCAATAAGATGAGCGCTGCGACGAGAACACCAAACCAAAATTCTGGCACATTGCGTCTTTTTTTAAGAAACCCACCCATTCACAACAACTCATCGATCATTGCGCGGAACTTCGCTCCCACGTTGGCTGACTTATACTCTTCTAACAATCCAGCGGTCCTTAATGAGGGCATTTTACGACGCTCAATCCACTGTTTCAGGGCGACTGTGACCGCATTTACATCACTGGGTTCAGCAACCGTACCCCCAAGCTTTTTTGCAACAGTGTCAACAACTCCCTCCCTGCAAAGGGCCAAGATAGGTTGACCGCTACCGATATAATCAACCAGCTTAGAAGGAAGGTACATACTCTTCCCTTCTCCTGGCGCATCTACAAGCACTAAAAGATCCGCTTCTCGCATATTCGCCAGAGCTTCAATGTGAGGAACTTGCCCCAGATAACGAATCTTCTTCTCGGACACTTCGGGGAACTTACCCCCCAAATTCTCATACGCGTTGTGCCAAGGACCAAAAATCTCAAGTGTTAATCTTTGTCCTTTCTCCAACTCCAACTGATCGATCGCTGAGAACAATACATCAGGCTTCCTAGTCCCATAGAAAGACCCAAATAACCTCAAAGTGAAACTGTCCGATTCAGCAGGCTTTTTTGACGAAGAACCATGACTCAGGACGGGATCAAAGGAATGAGGCAAAATTACCGATCGACCAATCCAAGAGTTTTGACTTGAAGTGAAATGGGCCTGCATTCCCTTAGTTGGGAAGACCAGCCGGTCGGCCAACTCAAGAACTTTCTTTTCTTGACGCGCGCTCCAGTTGGAAAAAAACGGAATCGAAGCTTGATGATCGGCATTTGACCAAGGGTCTGAGAAGCACGCGATCCACGGCAACTCAGGAAACCTTTTTTTTAGAGACAACCCGACCAAGTGAGCTGAATGATACTGCGAGCGCGTCACAAAGCAATCGTAGTTCCGGTCCGCTAGTAAACTCCGTGCTTTACAACTTACAGAATTATTTAGTAGCAACCAACGATCTGGCCGAAATGGCAATCGTGGAGAGTTAGTTATTTTGTTCAGAATTTTCGGCTGGGAAACCTTATAAATACTCCCGCTTATGCCCTTGGCGTAAGATCCCATGCCCTCATCTAGAACTGTCGAGATCATGCCGTCCTCCAATGTTAAAACATCGACATGACAGTCAGGCAGATTACGTAACAGCTTTGCAGTAACGAACGCTTCCGGGCTTGCTGTCGGCGGATAGCAATAACCAATGACAAGAATTCTAGGAGAGCCGGTTGTCGCTGTCATGGAAGTCTATGAACCAAAGATAAAATTTCTTGGTCTTCCAATTCGGCACACCTTCCAACAGATAGCCGTGAGAGAACATTCAGAACTTCCGGTTCGTTCACGATATCGGCAGGATCAAAATACAAATTCAATAGAACTGGTACATTCTGGTCAAACAGCTGAACATATTTTTGCAACTCATGGATGAGCATCTCCCGACCATGAGCATCAGGAGCAGACAGAAACCCCCAACTATCAATGAGCTGGGCAGGCTTACTCAGACATCCATTCAAGGGAAGCTCTAACAATCCATTTGCAACAGAATAAACGCCACCATTAACCGCACCAAAAACAGAGGTTGTCGAACTTGAAACACGGTAACCCAAGACACTCAGGTATTGATACAGTTTCTCTAGCTGAGATGGATTGTTAAACTCACCGAAATGCGGTGTTCTGAAGACTTTGGGTTCTTGACCTGTTAATTTTGTCAAAAGTTCGTGACCGAGCAGGATGTCTTCTTTCCAGACATCGTCCGCAACGTCTCGGTAGGTAAAAGTTGAATACGGTTTCCCTGTACTTTCATCGACCTCTGCGTGACAACGATAACCGTGATTAACAAACCTTGCCCCGATATCAAGCAGCCTTTTGTATTCGGACCAGTTAGCCTCAAGCAGCTGCCCGGGGACGGCAAAAGAAGCGCTTATGCCATATTGATGCAAGTACCTTTGCACATTAAGCGAAGCTTTTGCATCCCTGCTCGTATCGCAATCGAAAGAAAGCAAAAGAGTGGGCACTTTCAATCTCGAGTGCCGCCCCCATTTGACGAGTCTTTTCTCATAGTTACCCGGGAAGACACGGCACATTACCTTGGCGAGTAAAATATCAAGTCTATTTGTCATTTGAATATCACAGACCGAATTGTCTTCAGAGCATGTGTTTCAACATGCTTTTGCAGCTTACTTCTCTAGGGATTGGTAAACCTGACAGTATTTTTTTACCGATTTCTGAATTGAGAAACTTTCCAGAGCCCTTTTCTGACCTGCGCGCCCCATTTCTCCCGCAATCTCTTGGTTGCTTATCAGATACAACATTGCCTCGGCCAGCTTTTCAGGGCTCTTTGGGGCTACAACAAGGCCAGTTTGTCCGTCCAATACAGCTTCCGGATTTCCTCCAACATTAGAGACAATCATTGGAATGCCAGCCGACATACCCTCCAGGATGAAGTTTGAAAACCCCTCTTCATGAGACACCAACACGCCCACATTTGCAACGGCAAGGTATCTATCAATACTTGTTTGCTTCCCAACAAAATACACACGTGACCTGATTGCGTATTGATCTGCAAGCTGCTCCATCTCTTGCTGTTTCCCCGCCCGGTTATCACCGACGATAATCAAACTCCAGTCGCGGTCGTGATCATTTGGTGCGCCAAGAAGGCAGCATGCCTTAATCAGATCTAGTCCTCCTTTGTAGGGCAGGAGATTTGCAACGAAAAGAAAGACAACGGATTCTTTAGCTATTCCAAGCTCGCGCCTAACATCTTCGCCAAAGGAAAGAGATGGCTCAGCAAAACTGGGCACCCCATTGTAAACCAAACGCAATTTGTCTTGTGGAACACCCTCCGTGTAAGTCAGTTCCTCGACAACTGCATTCGAGTTGGCAAATATTAAAGTCATTTTTCTGTGTAGAAATCGCTCTGCTTGCCGTACCAATTTCGGATATTTGGCCAGGTAACGATTCAAGCTTCGTCTGCTCATCACTTTCTTCGAAGAATGTAACAAAGAAATTGGCCCGAGGAGCAAGTAAGCTGCCGGCAAGAAAAAATGAACAACATGTGGATTCCTTGAAAACAAGTAATACAGGAAAAACAAGCCGGTCCAGAAGGTAGAAATTGGTTTAAAAACAAGAGGGATGTGTTTCAGCCAACCGCTGACAGGGGGAGTAATTACCTTTACCCCCGCTTCATGCATTCTTTCGGCTAGCTCACCTGGTCGCTCGAAACAAAACACTTCAACTTCAAAACCAGCCCCCACAACAGATGGCAAGGTTCGCAACAAATGTGTCTCTGTTCCACCACGCTCAAGGGACCGAATGATAATCGAAACTTTTATTTTGCTAACCATCCGGGCTAATCCGAAACACTAAACGAGTCGGAACTTCCTTCGAAGAACCAACACTCTTTGGCAGGTTCCCCCGCTTCATACCCGAACACAAAAGCCCTAATCCACTCAGAACGCCTGTCAAACAACTGCCCCGTCGAGAGTTCTCGACAGATTTCTATGACGCTCAGCTTCTCCGCACATTATAAAAATCGACTTACTTGCAAGCGTCATTTTTATGTTATCTGAAAATGTATGGAAGAAACTACCTTTCTGATCACTGATTGTCATCCGCGCATTAGTCTGGCAAGTTCCAAAATTATTTCTCTGACTTTTATAGGATTATTCGGGTGGATTACGGAAGTGAGATTAATGGAGATGGTATGCGAGGCTTCATCTCACGCTTCGAGTACCTTATTCGGAACTTTCTGCAAAATATGCGTCCACCCGAGAAGCTGAAGAGAAAAAGATTCTCGACGTCTTCGCTATTCTGTACATCAAACAAGGTGCAAACTTGGTCACCTGGAAGAGGTCTATCTGAACAATTCGTAACACAATGTCTTCAACAACTTGTTCACGCCCAATCGCCATTAGAACGAAGCGATCTTTCCATTTTGGATATTGGCTGCGGGTCAGGCAGATCAGTCGAGCTGTTTGAAGAAGCTGGTTTAACTGGCAAATGGCATGGAATAGACATCGACGATCGCTTTGTTGAACGCAATAGTAGAAATTTTGTAACATCCTTCTCCCAAGGAGACATTTTGACTTCGGAGTGGAATCAGAAGTTTGATGTCGTTTACACGAATTCAGCACTCGAACACATACCGTTTGATCCAGAATTCCCTAACAAAATCTCTAACTGGCTCAAACCCAAAGGAATACAGGTTCACATTGTCCCAGCACCCGCAGCTCTGTTCTTGTATTTATGGCACGGATGGCGACAGTATAGTCTCAGAAAAATTGAGGAAGATTTTCGGGATAGTAATGTCCAAGTTTTCCCTATCGGAGGTCTATTCACCTCTGCACTACAATTTTTCTTAATCACCTTCTGGGAAAACATCTTTAAGGTCTCTCTAAGAAGTAAATTTAGCGAGACATATAAGAGGCTACTGTACAATGCAATAAAAGCAGATCAGTACGCACCAATTTTTCCAGTCTTCTATGCTGTGGTTGCCTCGAACGATCCAGCACCAACAAAAACAACTGAGTTTCATGATGAGAGCCGACTATTCAATCAAATCTAACCCAAACCTCACAGAAGAAGAACGTCTTGACAAGCACTGGACGGAAAATTGGAACAAAGGTGGTAATCAGCGACACGCACAGTGGCGCATAAAAGTCCGCCACGAGTACAAAATGCTGCGGAACTTTGCGCCTGAACCAGCAAAAGGTGTAAAGGTATTGGATGGAGGCTGTGGTCTCGGCGAGTGGTGCATCTTACTCAGAAATCTAGGCTACGAAACTTACGGACTTGATTTGAGCACATCAACTGTCCAGTCACTTCGATCTGAGTTCCCTGAAATGGATTTCAGCCGCGAAGATATTCGCCAAACATCGTTTGAGAACAATTTTTTTGATCTATACATTTCTTGGGGTACCTTCGAGCATTTTGAAAATGGGCTTCAAGATTGTTTTCGGGAAGCCCATCGCATTCTAAAACGCAAAGGGACGCTCATTATAAGCGTTCCATTTTACAACGGTCGTATTAAGGCTATTGACACTGAGCTAGGCCGTCCCGTTAAGGATGAAAACACTAATCAGTTCTATCAGTGGCGATTAGAAGAAGATGAGCTCGCGAGCGAGTTCGAAACCAGTGGATTTACTGTCAAACATATTGAAGCATTCAACACAAGAGAGGGACTTAACCGACACATACACCATACCTATGGAATCCCATATGGTATACTTTGCCGCCTTCCCGCTGTAGTACTGTCACCATTTGTGGATCCAAAACAGTATGCGCACATGCTAATTGGCGTTGCCTCCAAGAATTAGCTTAGCATACTCTTAGGGTGCAAAGCGTTCTAGTTGCCGCTTCAAACATGCACCAAATGTAACCGCTCGTTTCTAGATCGCAAATGACACCGATCACAAAATTGAACTCATTTCGTCCTTCAGCGTCTCGGTCACGATATAGGTGCGATACCAAACAATGTTCTCATCCGCATCAAACAGGGTTTCGCAAAGCGCTGTATATTCGGCCATGTCACGCATGTGTAGAATCATCACGCCCGTCACCTCACCCGTCACCAGATAACATTGCCGGACTGCTTCAAGTTCCTTGGTCTTACGAATGAAATCCTGCCGGTATCGATTACCGTGACGATGGAATTCAAGATTGATCACCGCACGTAAAGGCCGCCCGACAAGGGATGGATCAATCACCGCAACGGTTTTGCGGATAATGCCCGCCTCGCGCAGTTTGGCGACACGGCGCAGGCAGGCCGATGATGAAAGACCGATCTTGTCAGCCAAATCCGCATTGGCGATGTCGGCATCTTCCTGCAAATGGCGCAATATCCTCGTATCGATCTGATCCAGCTCCGCCATATCGCACAATCCTTAAGCGTCATAATCTCTCTATACGCTGCCATATTGTGCTGGTTTGCGCAAATACGCCGCGCAACACGATTAAAGCCATGCCAATATCTGCGACGTCAAATCACCCTCGCCCACCAGCGAAGAACCCGATGGACATGCCATATCATTTGCCCCACAGATGTTGGCATGCCTGATCTATTCGGTCGCCCCGACTGCCGAATTGCCAAACGGACTGGAACGCCACCCCGATGACCCGCGCCATGCAACGTTACGTTTTTGATCTGATCAATCGCAGCCAGAAACTGTTCATCACTCTGATCAAGGTGATGCTGCCCGTCATGATCGTTGTGCGGATCGCCGAGGAGTTCGGTGCGATTGACATCGTATCGGGCTGGCTTGCCCCGGTCATGGCCCTGATCGGATTGCCACCCGAGGCCGGCCTTATCTGGGCCACCTGTGCGCTGGTCAGCATGTATGGTGCTGTCGGTGCCTTTATCGGGCTTGCCGGTCATCTGGATATGACAGCCGCACAGTTAAGCGCACTTTGCGCCATGATGTTGTTTGCCCACGGACTTCCGGTCGAACAGGCCATTGTCAAACGTGCCGGGGCCAGTTTGATTGCCACCACCGCCCTTCGTGTTGGTGCCGCGATTGGTTATGGCGCGCTGGTAACCTGGATCAGCAATATGACGGGCTGGCTTTCCGAGCCGGTTGATTTCTCATGGATGGCCGGTGGGGATCTGACTGCAGCCGCAACCGGCTTGGCGGGATGGTGGGACTGGACCATTCAGACCGTCAAGTCGCTGATCGTAAGCTTTGCCGTCATCACCGCCCTTCTGGTGGTTCTTGATACCATGAAGGTCACCGGACTGACCGACAAGTTCACGCTGGCCCTGTCGCCGATCCTGCGGGTGTCAGGCCTGTCGCGTGATGTTGCGCCGGTAACAACGATTGGCGTTTTATTGGGCCTGACATTTGGCGGGGCGCTGATCATTGATGAAGCGCGCAAGAACAACTACCCACCCAGAACATTGTTCCTGTCACTAAGCTGGCTGTCGCTGTCACATTCCTTGATCGAGGATACCGCGATCATGCTGGCCCTTGGCGCGGATATTTGGGTCGTTCTGGTCGGGCGCGTGATCCTGACACTGATCATCATCGCTCTTCTGGCCAGACTCACACTGCGTTGGGATCGCAAGCCCGATCAACTGGCAACCGAAACACCTAGGGTCAGGACCTATTAATTTGGTTCGAATGGTCGCTCAGATTTGTGCGGATACGCGAAGCGAAACCGCAGGAAGATACTTATCTTTCAAGGTTTTGCGACAAAGTAGCCCGTGCAAATCTGAGCGATCCAGCGGACAGAGCTTATATTTGCGAACTCCCGCGTCAAACCCCTTGCCCGGGATGCCAACCCGCGCGGCGGGATTTTTCTTGGATTTCACAAATATAAGCTCTGCCATTCAAATCAAATTAACAGGTCCTGACCCTCGCTGATCTTATTTCCCCAGCCACTCCACAACCGGCACCCAGGTTGATTTTTCTGCCCGTGATCCAACCATCATGCCGATATGCCCGGCGGAAGGATGATGTTCGGAACGAAGTTCTTCCGGGCAGGCGTCAAACAGCGCCTGCGCACTTTCGGGCGGAACGATCCGGTCGTTTTCGGGAATGACGGCCAGCACAGGGCAGGACAGATCACTTGGTGTGATATCAATCCCGTCAATCTGCCATTCGCCCTTGGCCGGTTTGTTTTCAACATACCAACCGATCAGGCAATCAACCGCGACACGGCGGGGCAGCGGCACTCCGTCATTCAGCCAATCTTCTAGGGCGACAAAATCATGCGCCTTCGCTGAGTCGGTTGCCATGCTTTGGAACCGACGGAATTTCTCGCCAATCATGAAGGGATCAAGGCTGGCAAACAGGCTTTGTAAAACATCCACCGGAAGCGTGTCATGGATCGCCAACATATGTGGCAGCGACGGCGCAAAGGCAGCCGCAATGCGTGACTGGGTCGGGCCGGCCGCCATGAAATCCCAAGGTGTTGCCAGCAGAACCAGTTTGGAAACCTGTGCCGGATCAAGAAGCGTTGCCGCAAGTGCCAAGACACCGCCCATGCAATAGCCAATCACCGGAACCGGACCGCCATTCATGTCAGCCACATCCTGAAGGACCGTCACAAGCCGACCGGCGATATAGTCATCCAGTCCGAAATTGGCCTCATCCGGGCCGGGATAGCCCCATTCGACCAAAAGCGGGCGAAACCCGCATTTCGCCAAATAGCGCGCGAAGCTTCGTTTCTCGTTCAGGTCAAGGATATAGCCGCGATTTACCAGTGACGGCACAAGCAAAACGATCCCGCCCGGATGGTGATCCTTGTCCGGGGGAATCGCGCCAAAGTCATAAACCTTGGTCGATCCTTCTTCCCAGATAATCGGGATATCCTTGCGCGCATCGTCACGCGGTCGGCGATGGGGATGATTTTGATAGGCCCGCACACCATCATGGAAACCCGCATGACGTTCAAACGCCACACGATCAAGCGCCTGGGCAACGTCATCAGGATGGAAAGCTTCAATCTCCTTTAGGAGGCTTTCCGCCTGTTCCTTCAGTTCCGGATTCCAGGGCAGCAATTGTTTCAGAAAGATCGGCAATGCGGCGCGCGAGCTGAGCCAGCTCGTCATCTCGACTGCCATGTGCATCGGAAGCGGTCTTGGTCCCGCCCGCTTTTGACTTTCGCGTTTTGGCGGAAGCGGCTTCTGGCTGTTTGGACTGATCATTCTTCCCCTGCCCCTTTGCAGCATTTTTTGCAGCAGTCGTCTTTTTCGCTGTCGTCGGTGTTACCGCGTCTTCGGATGGTTCAGATGCGCTTTGCGGTGCTTCGGTTTGACCCGATGCGTCATGACTTTCTGATGCCGTCGCAGCTGGCTTTGCACCGGGCATACCCATCCCTGTCATACCCGCCATCGCCGCCATATTGGGCGGGAACGGCATTTGCCCGCCAAAGGGGGGCGTTGCGAACGGTTGGGTTGGCAGATCCTTGGCGGCCTTGGTCATCTGTTCCATCATCGCCATCAGCGGATTGGATGCCGACATTGCACCGGCCATAGGATTGGCCGCATCGACCGCCGGGTTCTGGCCCATCGCCATTTGGCCGATCAGATTGCCCCATGCCTCAAACCCCTCGCCCATGCGGGTGGTATCGGCACCAAGGGATGCGTAAAGACGCCCGATTGCACTGGCGGCGTGTGCGCCATCTGCCGTCGCGGCAACCTGTTCACGCCATAGTTCAAGAAACCGTGCGGCAAGCTGTTCAAGATGTTCATCGTCACTTATGGGCGATGATGATGTGTCATTATCTGGCTTGTTGGGGTCGTCCGTGCTTTTGGCCATGAGGAGCGCTTTTCATTCCCTGATGCGACGCCTGTTTATTATCAAACACTATAGAATGTTGCGCCGGATCGGAAAACGAATTCCCGTGCTGCGAAGCAACAACCTGACCCCAGGGTTGTTTTTCGCACCGCACTTCGCGTTGAACACTGGACACATTGGAAAAATCGCGGCACTCTCTTAGTCTTCTGTGCGAATGCAAAATCGAAAATGCTGCGCAACATCGTATTTTGTGCATGCGCAAAGCGGGG
This sequence comes from Thalassospira sp., assembly GCA_965228275.1. Classification (GTDB taxonomy): domain Bacteria; phylum Pseudomonadota; class Alphaproteobacteria; order Rhodospirillales; family Thalassospiraceae; genus Thalassospira. The sequence goes on from OZ245802.1 coordinate 1,328,772, forward strand.
GGAAGAACACCGCGAAAAAGCATTCGCCAGACAAACGTCCGGGAAACAGGGAAGCAGGAAAAACGTCATGACCACCAAGAAATCAGATGATCAGGATCGCATCGTTATCAAGAAATATGCGAACCGCCGCCTCTATAATACGGCGACCAGCTCCTATGTAACGCTTGATCACCTTTCACAGATGGTCAAAGAGAACACCGACTTCGTCGTTTATGACGCAAAGTCCGGCGAGGACATCACCCGTCCGGTTCTGACCCAGATCATTGTCGAGGAAGAAAACAAGGGCCAGAACCTTCTGCCCATCAGCTTCCTGCGTCAGTTGATCGGTTTTTATGGCGACAGCCTTCAGGGCCTGGTGCCAAGCTACCTTGAACAGGCAATGCGCGCCTTTGGCCATAATCAGGAACAAATGCGTGAATATATGCAGGGAACCATGCAGGGCATGTTCCCGTTCGGCCAGTTCGAAGAAATGAACAAACAGAATATCGCACTGTTTGAGCAGACCATGAAAATGTTCTCCCCCTTCATGCAGGAAGGCGAGAATGGCGAAAAGCCGGGTGCCGGTGGCGCAAAGCCGACCGCACCGTCTGCACCGCAGTCTGATGCGTCGCTTAACGAGCTTAAAAGCCAGCTTGAAGCCATGCAGGCACAGCTCAACAGCCTGGCCGGTGGCAAGTCGGATAAATAACCTCTCCGACCAACCTGCCGACGAAGGCACGAAATCAAAAAGGCGAAGCTCTGACGGGCTTCGCCTTTTTCGTTTGGCTACGGCAACCGGCACCTACAGTGCTCATCACAGCCCCATCCGGGCATGACAAAGATGTGACTCGGCTCACGTCCCGTTGCGGCACCAATCCTGCATAAACTTTTTGTTAACCAATTTCACCCGCCCGGCAGTGCCGTGATGCGGCAATTTTTGCCGGGTGAACACCACAAAACCACGGAGTCTCGAAACAGACAGGCAGATTTAACCCAAAAGACTGAAAAAACATGACCGCGATCACTCCGATACCCATGCTCCCGGCCCGCAGGACTCAGTCTGCGAGTACCGGAACAGATGGTCCTGCCGGGATCGGGATCGATCAACTTGCGCAGATTTCACCTGTACGGGAAATTGCGCAGAATGGTGGCGCGTGGCTGCAACCCCATGATCTTGTGGGCAGTGCAGCATTCTGGACGCAGCTTTTGGGACAGATCTTACCTCAGGAAAACCTTTTGCAACCGCCGGTCATTCAAGAAATGCATGCCAGCTATGCACAACACTCCAAACCGTACAGCGTAGAAACCAACGTCTTTTTTTCGCCTTCTGCACTAGACAAAGACAGCGCGATTGACCTATATAGCTAGCTTCTGGCGGATTGCTGTAACGATTATCTGACCAATGTTCAGATACAGTTCATCAAAACGCAGCCCGAATTTCGTGCTGCGATACGGTGTTCATTGGGCAAACTTAAACAAGCTCAACAGCTTCCCGAAGTGGGGATCTATAACTGGCGGTTGATAACGGATTATAAAATGACTGAGATTGCTGCAAACGAAGAACCGAAGCGCGCAAACCGTGCTACTGACACTGACCGTTATGTTGGTCAGCGTATTCGCGAACGTCGCATCATGCTGGGCCTTTCCCAGCAGCAGATGGCTGACCTGATCGGCGTCACCTACCAGCAGGCCCACAAGTATGAGCGCGGCATCAACCGCATCTCTGCTGGTCGTCTGTATGAAATCTCCCAGGTCCTGGGCGTTCCGGTGAGCTACTTCTACGAAGGCCTCGACGGCAACCAGGAAACCGAACTTAACGCACGTCAGCGTATGTGCCTTGAACTCGCGCGTAACTTCGCAAGCATCAAGCACGAAAAACACCAGGAAGCTCTGAGCCAGATGGCTCGCGCTCTTGCGGATCAAGCTGCCTAAGTCTGATTTAAAGACTTACGCGCCGCTTAAAAAAAGGCTGTCCTCGGGCAGCCTTTTTTTGTTTATTAACCGCGTCTTAGTCGGCACTTCGCCCCTCCACGGATAGCCCCGATCCGGAATAAAGTCCCAGCATGAAATTACTGCGCACATTCTTCGTCTGCCTTATTGCCATCGTTGCAAACCATGCCATTGCATCAGCCCAAGACCTGCCCAGTATGGTCGACAAGTATTTCTTTGATACTGACCCGCCGCATGGCGCACTGATCTTTCAGCAGCGCCAATCGGCAGAGGCGATTGCACTTCAGAAAGTCACCGGCAGTTTTTTCACCCATGTCGGCATAATCAGGGTCACCGGTGGAGGGCCCTATGTGATGCAATCCTCCTCCGAAACGGACGGCGTCGAGGAAATACCACTGGATGAGTTCATCAATGCTGGCACCGGTCAGAACTTTGCGATCTATGTCGGAACTCAAGATATCCGCGCAGATGGCCATTTGAACCATCCGGCATCAGAAGCCGCGTATGACTTTTATCGCCTGCCCTATGACAAATATTTCATGGCGGGCACCGATGCGTTTTACAGCCCGGAACTGATCTTTGAGCTTTTCAAAAAAGTTGGGCATCCAATCGGACAGATGACCAGCCTGGCAGAGCTTAATCGTAATCAAGTAGCGAACCTGATCACGCTATTCCCGGAGTGGCAGAACCATCCATTTTGCAAAAGCGATCTGCTTGATGAACAAACATGCCTGCAACACATCGGCACGCAGGAAGTTGTTACGCCGGACAGCTTGGCAAGTGATCCGAAGCTCCGCCTTTTCATGACGACATACTCCCGCTAACACGCCGCGGATCAAGCAGCCCGACAGATCAACGCACTGATCAAACGACAACAGCGCATCGGAAACTTGTGACGTGTCATTCATCGGAAAGCACATGCTGCGCACACTATATCTGCTGATTGGCCTGATAGCTGTTTCAACGAACGCATTGGCCGAGCCACCCTCAACATTCAGCATCCCCAACACCACTATCCATACGCTGCATTCAGCTTTCCTTGGGCGGAGTTATGATCTCTTTATCAAAACACCTGTCGGCTATGAGGATGCGAAGAATGCCAACCTGACATATCCCGTTATTTATCTTAACGACGGGCCATACACCTTTCAGGTCGCATCTGGTGTAACCCACTTACCCATGGGTGGCCCCCACAAGTTTGAACGCGCGATCTTGGTCGGCATTTCCTTCGCACATGGTGAAGGCGGCATGCACAGTCGCGTGCGCGATCTAACACCCGTTCATGATCCCAGCTGGACACGTTATGAAACGGGCGGTGCCTCTGATTACTTCGCCTTCATCGCAAATGAAGTAGTCCCCTTTATCGAGACTGAGTTTCGGGCAGATCCGAGAAAGCGAACTTTATCTGGACAGTCTCTTGGTGGGTCTTTTGGCGCATGGGCGATGCTCACGCATCAGGACATATTTTCCAGCTACATCCTTACCAGCCCGTCGCTTTGGTTTAAGGATCGTCATATCTTTGAAGTGGAAGCACAATACGCGCAACGGAACAAAGACCTGAATGCCAACGTCTATTTTGCGATTGGTGAACGTGAAACAACGCCCGATGGAAGTCGATACCCGATAGTCGAACAACTTCTAGAATTTACGAAAGTATTACAGGCGCGTGGCTACCCCAATCTCAATCTGATGGTTGAAGTCATTCCCGGCGCCATTCACGAGACAACATTCCCGCAGGGCTTTACCCGTGGCATGCACTGGATTTACGGTCGGGACTGACGTCACGTAGACATAAGAAACGACAAGACCGGAGACACGGTGCCGGTCTTTCAAATCTCGTAAGAGAACAAATCTTGATTAATCCCCGGCAATGACCAGATCATCGGAATGGATGACGGCATTGCCCCGGGTAAAGCCAAGGGTCGCTTCGATGTCACCCGACGCATGGCCCATCAAAAGACGGGTTTCTTCCGCACCATATGATGTGATGCCGCGCGCGATCTGATTGCCTTCGCCGTCAAGGACGCGGACAGCGTCGCCGTGCTTGAACCGGCCATCGACTGCTGTGATACCCGCCGCAAGCAAGTTCTTGCCCGCACGCATTGCCTTTGCCGCACCTGCATCGACAATGATGGCACCCGATGCCTTAAGCGAGGTCGCAATCCAGTGACGGCGTGCCGCGAGCGGGCTTTCATTGGGCAGGAAGACGGTATTCGGCGCGCCATCAATCTGCGCCTTGAGCGGGTGATAGATCGTGCCCCGCGCAATGATCATGCGACAGCCGGCCTTCATGGCGATTTCAGCGGCCTGAAGTTTGGTCACCATCCCGCCGGAGCTATACATGGTCGGCGCGACACCAGCCATGTCAAAAATTTCCGGGGTGAGTTCACGGACTTCGGGGATCAGGGTCGCATCCGGGTTCTTGCGCGGATCAGCGGTATAAAGACCATCGATGTCAGATAGCAGCACAAGCGTGTCGGCCGAGATCATGTGCGCGACCTTTGCCCCAAGACGATCATTATCGCCAAAGCGGATTTCTTCGGTCGCGACCGTGTCGTTTTCATTGATCAGCGGGATGGCCCCGCGCGCAAGAAGCGCATTGAGCGTACCGCGCGCATTCAGATAACGACGACGGCCTTCCATGTCCTCAAGCGTGACAAGGACCTGTGCCATGGTCAGGCCATTGCGCCCCAGGGCCTCTTGCCAGACCTGTGACAGGCTGATTTGCCCGGTGGCGGCAGCGGCCTGTTTGTCCGCAAGACTGATGGTGCGGTGATCAAGGCCCAGCAAACGACGCCCAAGGGCGATCGCACCACTGGAAACAACTATCACCTCAACCCCGCGTTCGCGCAGAAGGGCGATGTCATCTGCCAATGCCTCAAGCCAGGCGCGACGCAACTTGCCGGTATTTTCATCGACCAGCAGGGCAGAACCAACTTTGATGATCAGGCGTTTTGCGTCGGTCAGGCTCACGGTTGGAAGCCCTCGTCCTCGCGGCCTTCCATCGCCCGGCGTTCGCGTTCGCCTTCGATATGGGCGCGTACCATACGATGGATGTCCTTGATCCCCTGCTGGGTCACACCCGACACAACATGGACCTTCTTGCCGATACCTTTTTCAAGGATCTCGCGCTGTTCTTCGACCATTTCCGGCAGAAGCTGATCAGCTTTGGACAGAACAACGATTTCAGGCTTGCCGATCAGAACGTCGGCGTAGCTTTCAAGCTCTTCGCGCACGGTTTTATAGGTCGCAACAGGATCTTCCTCGGCGCAATCGATCAGATGCACCAGAACTTCGCAACGTTCGATATGACCGAGGAAACGGGTGCCGATGCCCTTGCCCTCGGATGCACCTTCAATCAGGCCGGGAATATCGGCCAGAACAAATTCATGATCATCGATATTCACAACACCAAGCTGCGGATGCAGGGTGGTAAACGGATAATCGGCAATTTTCGGACGTGCGTGCGAGGACGCGGCAAGGAATGTCGACTTGCCTGCATTCGGCAAACCAACAAGACCAGCATCCGCGATCAGCTTAAGGCGCAGCCACACCCACATTTCTTCTGCCGGCCAGCCTTCTTCGGCACGGCGCGGGGCCTGGTTCGTCGAGGATTTGAAATGCGTGTTCCCACGGCCACCATCGCCGCCACGGCACAGCATATAGGTCTGGCCCGGCTCAATCATATCGACGATCAGGGTTTCGCGATCTTCGGCCAGAACTTGGGTTCCGACCGGGACCTTGATGGTGATTGATTTGCCCGAACGACCGGTGCGCTGACGGCCCATGCCGTGCATGCCGACTTCGGCCTTGAAATGCTGCTGATAACGGAAATCGATCAGGGTATTGAGGTTTTCGACCGCCTCAAGAACGATATCCCCACCACGGCCACCATCACCGCCGTCCGGTCCGCCATACTCGACAAACTTTTCGCGCCGGAAGCTGACCGAACCGGCACCGCCGCGGCCACTGCGCACATAAATCTTGGCTTCATCGAGAAACTTCATAACCGGTCCTTTGGGCAGTGCCCTTATTTATAAGTCGATCCCGGCGCGCACATCCATGCGCATCGACGGGACAGGAAATGCTATATCACATACAACAAGGGAGGAATGATTGCTCATTCCTCCCTTGCAAAATTCGGTACGTACAACCGCACCCGACGGGAGGCTTACGCCTCTGCCGGAACGACGGTTACGTAGGTACGCCCCTTGAAGCCCGACTTGAACTGAACGGAACCGTTCACAGTCGCAAACAGGGTGTGGTCTTTGGCGAGGCCAACATTGTCACCGGCATGGAACTTCGTGCCACGCTGACGAACGAGAATGTTGCCTGCGACAACTGCCTGACCACCGAATTTTTTAACGCCGAGACGGCGACCTTCGGAGTCACGACCGTTGCGCGAACTACCACCAGCTTTCTTATGAGCCATGAAACTCTCCTAAAACTGCATCTTGACCTGATAAATCAGGCGTTGATGTCCTTGATGCGCAGAACAGTCAGGTTCTGGCGATGACCATTTTTACGACGGTAGTTATGCCGGCGCTTTTTCTTGAAAACGATCACCTTGTCGCCCTTGGCCTGCTCGAGAACTTCTGCAGTTACAGAAGCACCTTTGACCAACGGAGCACCAACTTTCGGCGCACCGTCGCCAGCAACCATGAGAACTTCTTCAAGTTTCACGGTTTCACCAGCCTGGGCAGCGATCTTTTCGACTTTGATAACGTCGTTGGCAGCAACTTTATACTGTTTGCCGCCAGTTTTGATGATTGCGTACATCTAAAAGTTCCTGAAAAACATTCTGGAAACACAAACGCGCAGCTCGGTGCCGCTGCTAACAGATACCGAACCGCTGCGAAGAACGGGTGAATTACCCCGTTTGACCGCCAGAGTCAACAATTGAGTCAACCGCAAAGCGACGCAAACCCGCAAGTTTCAGCGAAATAGCATGAAGATCGGTCCGGGTAAGTGCCCTGCGCAAATTGCATGCCGCGCATCGACACATACCACCCAAACGACAATGGGCCACAAATCACCTCAACCCGCCAGTGACACGCGAAAGCCGGCACACAGATCAAAGCGCAAAAGAGTCACCAAATTTGCGATTTCCCTCTTGCAATATCGCCCAAGGACCGGTAAACACCGCCTCGAACGCCAAGACCACACATGCGGAGAGGTGCCGGAGTGGTCGAACGGGGCGGTCTCGAAAACCGTTGTACTAGCAATAGTACCGTGGGTTCGAATCCCACCCTCTCCGCCATTTTTCCCAAGACAGTCATCACGACGTTAGCGCACTTAATGAGGCGCAGCATAGCCGCCAACCACAGGTCTTTGATCACGTGCGAGCAGCCGCCTCAAACACCCTCAAAGTCTCCTCACTAACATGATGCTCAATACCCTCAGCATCAAACTCAGCAACCTCGGGATCCACCCCGATGGAGACGAGGAAGTTATAGACGATCTGATGGCGTTCGCGACATTTTTTGGCGAGCGCTTCGCCTTTTTCTGTCAGGAAGATTGAGCGGTACGGGCGTGATGTGACGAAGCCGTCGCGCTCCAGGCGTTTGATGGTATTATTCACTGTTGCTGCCGTCACGCCAAAGCGTTCTGCGAGCGCGACTGAGCGCGCCTCGCCCTCTTCGGCGATCAGATCGCCAATCATTTCGACGTAATCTTCGGTAACTTCCCGGGCGTGCGCATCGCGCAGGCGTGCGAAAACTTCTGCCTTGTTATGACGCGGATTAAGCGCGGAATCTTCGCCCATTGATCTCTCCAATCTCTATCCCGAAAACCTTCATAACAACTAAGTTTGAAAATAGCAATTTAGCCTTGACTAACTTTAAAAGTCCGCACATAAATAGTGGGTATTGACCAGAGTAATTCCAATTTGCTTTCGGAACCCCAGATGACCCTTTTTAAAACTGCACGCGCCATTGCGCTTTCCACTGCCCTGCTTGTCTCGGGCCTGATTTTTGGCACTGCCGAGGCATCTGCCAAACCACTTAACGTAGTTGCAACCACCTCGATGATTGCCGATGCCGCGCGTCAGGTTGCCGGTGACCGTGCAGATGTAATCGCCCTGATGGGGCCTGGTGTTGATCCGCATGCCTATCGTCAGACGCGAAGTGATATTGCCGCCATGGCGCGCGCTGATCTTGTTCTGTGGCATGGTCTTTATCTCGAAGCACAGCTTGAAGAATTCTTCCTCGATCTGGCAAAGCGCCGCAATGTCGTCGCAGTTGGCGAAGCCATCGACAAAGCCAATCTTCTTGGTCACGAAGATTATGAAGGTCGCTTTGACCCGCATGTCTGGATGGATCCCAAACTCTGGGAAACGGTGGTAACCGCTGTGCGTGATGCGCTGATCAAAACCGATCCAGAGGGTGAAACCACCTATCGCGCCAATGCCGATACCCATATTGCCGAGATCGAAAAGCTCGACACCTATATGAACACCGTCACTGCAACTGTTCCGGAAAAAAGCCGCGTCTTGTTGACCGCACATGATGCCTTCAACTATTTCGGCAAGGGCTTTGATTTCGAGGTTATGGGCATTCAGGGTATCTCAACCGAATCCGAAGCAGGGCTTCGCCGCATCGAAGAACTGGTGTCCATGATCGTCGATCGGAAAATTTCGGCAGTCTTCGTTGAAAGCTCTGTACCAGAACGTAATGTCCGCGCTCTGATTGAAGGTGCGCAGGCGCGCGGCCAGCAGGTTGTCATTGGTGGCACGCTTTATTCTGATGCCATGGGCGAACCGGGCACCTATGAAGGCACGTATATCGGTATGATCGACCATAATGCGACATTGATCACCCGTGCGCTGGGTGGTGACGCGCCCGAAGGTGGCCTGCAAGGCAAGCTTGCTGCAGGCTCCTGAGCCAAACCGCAACGCCACCGATCATAAAGATCAAAGACAGAAAACACCGTAAGCTATGAAGAAAGCAGGAAAGCCCCATGAGTAACGCCAAACTGATCGCTGAATCCGGCAAAATCGTGGATGTCGCCGCCAAGGATGCCCCGCTGACCGTGCGCGGCCTGACGGTGTCCTACGGCAACAAGCCTGCGGTGTTTTCTGTTGATGCCTCCATCCCGGCCGGGTCAATGACGGCCATCATCGGTCCAAATGGTGCGGGTAAATCCACTTTCCTTAAAGGTGCACTTGGCGTTGTCCCGCGCTTGTCGGGTGAAGTGCGGATTTTTGGTAAGTTGTTTGATGAAGCACGCGATCGCGTTGCCTATGTCCCGCAGCGGGCCAGTGTTGATTGGGACTTCCCGGCACGTGTGATCGATGTAGTCCTGATGGGTCTTTATGGATCGGTCGGACTGTTTCGGCTGTGGCGTGCGCGCCACCGCGAACAGGCAATGGATTGCCTGGAACGTGTCGGCATGGCCGATTTCGCAGATCGCCAGATCGGCCAGCTTTCCGGTGGTCAGCAACAACGCGTATTCCTGGCTCGTGCACTCGCACAAAATGCCGAGTTCTATATGCTCGATGAACCCTTTGCCGGTGTCGATGCCGCGACCGAACGCGCGATTGTGTCGGTGTTAAAGGAACTCAAATCCGAAGGCCGCACAGTCGTGTGCGTTCATCATGACCTTTCGACAGTGCCGGAATATTTTGATCGCGTCCTTCTGATCAATGTGCGCCGCATTGCCGAGGGTCCGGTGGAAACCACCTTTACCGCCGAAAACCTTCAGGAAACCTATGGCGGGCGTCTTGCAGCCACCCATATCGATGAATTGCATCTCGCCTGATCCGGCCCGGTAAAGCAGAGACCCCGTCATGGAATTTTTCACCTACTTTATCGACGCCCTGTTCCTTCAGGCCGGATATAACAGCGCCCTTGTCGCCATTGGTGCAGGTCTGCTTGGCCTTTCTGCAGGCAGTGCCGGTGCGTTTATTTTCCTGCGCAAACGTGCCCTTGTGTCTGACGCCATCAGTCACGCGACACTTCCCGGTGTCGGCCTTGCCTTCATGATCATGGTCGCCTTTGGCAGTGACGGGCGCTGGTTGCCCGGTCTGATCATCGGGTCGGCCATTTCATCGGCCATCGGACTTTTGATGGTTGAATGGATCACGCGCAAGACCCGCCTGACCGAGGATGCCGCGATTGGTGCTGTCCTGTCAGTGTTCTTTGGCTTTGGCATTGTTCTTCTGACCATTATCCAAACCATGTCATCGGGCCGTCAGGCCGGGCTTGAGAATTTCCTGTTGGGCTCAACCGCCGGCATGCTGATTTCCGAGGCCACCACAATTGCAATTGCCGGTGCACTGGCTGCGGCATTCGTATTCCTGCTGCGCCGTCCGATGACGCTGGTGGCGTTTGATCCAGAATATGCTGCGACGACGGGCGTTAATGTCCGCAATATCGATCTGGCAATGATGGGTCTTGCCCTGATTGTTACGGTGATCGGGCTTAAGATCGTTGGTCTTATCCTGATCGTCGCCCTTTTAATCATTCCGCCTGTCACTGCGCGCTTCTGGACCAATCAGGTGGGTCCGATGATCGGCATTGCGGCGGCTGTTGGCGGACTTTCGGGATATATCGGTGCTGTCTTGTCTGCGGCCGAGGCATCGCTTCCGACCGGACCGATCATCGTACTGGTAGCCTTTGGCTTCTTCCTGAATTCGGCCCTCTTCTCACCCCTTCGAGGCGGGTTGGCATCGGCCCTTCGTCATCAGCGCTTTCAGCGCCGCGTGCATCGCCGCCAAGGCTTGCTGTCCCTTGCCCGTCGTGAGCCGATTTATGATGGTCTGACCCTGCGCATTCTGCGTCGGTCCGGCATGATCCGCCGTGATGGGGTTGCCACCGCACGCGGGCGCATTGCGGCGGCCAAGGCGGCACGTGATGAAGCACGCTGGGCCATGGCGCGCCGGATGCTGCCAGATGATTCAGCCGTCGAACGCTATGACGGCCTGACTCCGATCGAACGAATGATGACACCTGATCAGATTGCCGAGATTGACAACATGATTTCCAGCAAGCGAGGAGCCAAGGCATGATCGATGATCTGATCACGGCACTCGGTGCCGAGTTTGTCCAACTGAGCCTGACGCCGATTGTCATTGGCATTCTTGCTGCCATTGCCTGTGCGCTGCCGGGCAACTTTCTTTTGCTGCGTCGTCAGGCCCTGATTGGTGATGCCATCAGCCACGTGGTCCTGCCCGGTATTGTTGGTGCGTTCCTTGTGACCGGCACCATCACTGCTGTCCCAATGATGTTGGGTGCCGGTGTTGCTGCAATTGTTGCTGTCGTGATGATTGAAATCGTCAAACGGCTGGGCCGGGTTGAACCGGGTGCCGCCATGGGCTTGGTCTTCACCACGCTTTTTGCTGCGGGTGTTTTGTTCCTAGAAATCACCGATACCAGTTCGGTTCATATCGATGTGCAGCATGCGTTGCTTGGCAATCTGGAAAGCCTGATCTGGTTTGACTCCGAAGGCTGGGGATCACTTCTGGATCCAGTGGCATTATCCACCTTGCCACCGCAATTACCGCGTCTGGCAATTGTTCTGGTCGGCATCGGCCTGTTCATTCTTTTGTTCTGGAAAGAACTGAAAATCTCGACCTTTGACATTGGCTTTGCCGAAGCCGTTGGCATCCGCACCAAGGCACTGAGCTTTGCACTGGTTGTTGCAACAGCCGTTGCCGCCGTTGCCGCCTTTGATGCGGTTGGATCGATCATTGTTATTGCCATGTTTGTCTGCCCGCCCGCCAGTGCGCGACTGATGACCAATCAGTTGGGTCGGCAGGTTGGCTGGTCAGTTGTCTTTGCCACGATCTCGGCGATCCTGGGATATGTGTTTGCCGGTTATGGACCGGGTTGGTTTGGATCACCCTACGCGGTGAGTGCCGCTGGCATGATTGCCACGATTTCGGGCGTGATCCTGATTTTGACGTGCCTGTTTGGACCACAACGCAAACGCACCGGCCAACGCGCTGAGGCATAAGGGAGACCTGCAATGTCAAATACCGCTAATTTCGGCAGCATTGATCTTGAACGGGCACAGCGTCAATCAGCACGCATTCGCCGCGCCATCCGCAAAGCCAAGGCAAGCTAACCCAAGCTTGCGCCCAACTTTGACATCGCCACTGACGGCTTTCCACGCCATACTTGGCCAATGATCAAAACTCAACGATATCTGGCATTGCTGTTTGCTCTGCTGATGCTCCCCGTCTTTGGCGGGACCAGCAGCCACGCGCAGCAATCAGACATATCAGGGACGACCAGCAATCTGGCGACAGAATTGCAGGGATATGGCGATATTGATCTGTTTGTGTTTGATGGACGCGCGGATTTTCTCGCACGTATTGATGAAACCCTTGGCTTGGCCAACATCAAAAACCCGGACAAAACCTTTGCCAAACTACCGCGTTCACCCTTTACCGTGACCGGGCGGCAAAACGGGGCCGCACTGGCGACCTGCCATATCTTTGTTCCCGCCAACATCACCCCTGAGACCGGAAACGAGATTTTCGCGCAGCTGTTGCGTGGATGGTTTGGCAAATCACTGAATTATGCCAGCAGTTCTGATCTGACCTATCGCTGGCTGATCCATCACGAAGCCCGCCATTGCAAGCCTGATCATTTTGGCGGTGATGACATTCAAAACCATCGTGACGAGATTGACGCTGATCTGTTTGCCTTTGACGCATTGGCAGGTGATGACAATCAAAATGCTTTGCGCACGGATATCATCGCCTTTCGCATGATCACATCAGCCCTGATTGCCGATAAATCGCACATGATCGGGCTTTCGATCAAACGTGCACTGGAAAACCGTGACACCCCAATATCGCTGTCTGCGGATCAGGAAATCGCTGCATTCCTGCAAGCCCGACAAATGATCGGCAAACGTGCCAAGGCGATTGCAACAGGGGTTAACCCAAGTGATCGAGATCTGGTCCGTGCCATCACTGAACTGCGCGAAGAAGTCGAACGCGGTGAATTGGACAATGCCGATGCAGACATCGGCACGATTTTTGTCGCACTGGATGACGCCATCGCCCACTTCGCGCCGCGCCTGCATGGATCGGTCGCGACACGCAAACTAAACTGATCTTGTGTTAGCCGGTTTTGCGCCAGAAGGTCATCGGTGTGCATTCATCGCGCGTCAGACCAACTTCCTTACGCCAATAGCTATGAAGCGGCTTGTAATCATCTTGTTCCACCCCGGCCCAGCAAAAGACTGATTTTTCCGCTTTGGGGATGTCGATCGCACGGACTGCATCCTGGATCGGGCTGAACTTCACGTCTGATGCCTGATCGCGATACAACCAGGTCACCTTGATCTGACTTTTGGTTGCAACCTCGATCACGTCATTGGCATTGCCAACTTCAATGATCGCATGACCGCTGACATGTTCGGATACTGCTGCAAGGTAACGCCCGATGGCGGGCAAGGCGGTTTCATCGCCGGCAAACAACATCCAGTCTGCATCGGGTAGCGCATTGCCAAGCGGCCCTGTCATCGCCACCAGATCGCCTTTGCCCGCATGCAGGGCAAAGGACGATCCCGGTCCGTTATCCCCATGCATGACGAAATCGATATCAACCCAGCCAGCCTGCGCATCCATGTCGCGGATTGTGTAAACACGCTGTTCGATCATGTCATCGCCACTTGGCCAAACCGGCATACCGTTTTCTGCCAGTGTCGGCCATTTTGGCTGCGCCTGATCTCGCGGCGGGATCAGCAAACGGATATGAATGCTATCTTCGTCATAGGCATCCAGATCCACGCCATGCAGGCGAACCCGACGCATATGCGGTGACAGATCGGTAATCTTGCCAACCCTCAATTCGCGGAAATTGGGAAGCTTGCCATTGCTTTTGCCTGCCCCCTTCCAGCGACAGGCAAAGTCTGCACCGGGTGCGGCGCCCTGCAACAGCGCAATGATCGCCGCCTTCATCTGAATCACGCCAACTTCGGTCGTGGCACCGACTTCAACGTCAAGACCATCCGCATCGCTTGTCAGATGAATGTGGCCGATGGAAACCGAAATGCGGGTCTGACCATGATCATCGAGTACATCGCAATCGTGGCTTCGATAATAATCGGCAGTCTGTTTGATCAGAGCAGCACTTTCCGGAAGAGCGATGCGCGTTTTGGCGGTCAGAATGGAAGCGGACATGAAATCCTCGAACTGCGTGGGGCATTTGCATTTGGCACCATTGATAATAAAACTGAGATGCATTCTCAATAAAATTTATCATTAAATCCTGCCCACCGTGCTAGATGTGGGGAAATTATCCCGGCACCGATTTGTGCCCGAGCAACCCAAAACGACCAGACAGCAAAAGTTTGAAAAGAGCCATGACTGATAAAATCCGCCGCCTCAAAGCTTCTGAATTCCCGCTTGCCGTCGAATGGGCCGCCAAGGAGGGATGGAACCCGGGCCTCGCGGATGCCGATGCATTCTTTAACACCGATCCTGAAGGCTTCTGGGCCGCGTTTGACAAACAGGGCATGGCTGCGGTGATTTCCGCTGTTCAATACAGCTCGGACTTTGGTTTTGTCGGATTTTACATTTGCCGACAAGATCGCCGTGGGTCAGGCCTTGGCTATAAGCTTTGGCAGACTGTGCTGAATGACAGCGTGCTTAAGACCATTGGCCTTGATGGCGTTGTCGATCAACAGGACAATTACCGCAAATCGGGCTTTGAGTTTGCCCATCGCAACATCCGTTTTGGCGGTGTTGTGGTTGCGAATACCCCTGCCCCGGATGATCTTTTCACCCTGGCCGTAGACGACATCGCGATTGTTGATGCCTATGAGCAGACCAACAAATTGTTTGCCGAAAGCCGGATCGAGTTCCTGCGCGGCTGGATCGGAAGTAAAACCCATACCGCATTGGCGCTGAAAGGTCCGATGGGTGTGCGTGGGTATGGCGTCATCCGCCCGTGTAAAGAAGGCCATAAGGTCGGCCCTCTTTTTGCCGAAAACGCCAAAGACGCCCAAACCCTGTTTGCAGCCCTTCTGCAAAGCCGCGATGATCAAAGTGGCAAGGTTTTCCTTGATACGCCAGAACCCAATCAGCAGGCCGTCGATCTCGCCAAATCGCATGGCATGGTCGCAGAATTCGAAACCGCGCGCATGTATAAGGGCCAAAAGCCTGATCTTGACCTTGATATGACGTTCGGCATCTCGTCCTTCGAACTGGGCTAAGCGCAAATTTGCAAATGTCACCTGCCGTTATGGTAGGTGACATTGTTCATCTATAACGCGCTTCCGCTATCAGAACAGTGCGATATTATTCTTACGGCGGGGTTGAGCAACGCGTAAAAGTCTGGCAACAAACATTTAATGCCAAAGGTATAGCATGACCTACGCCTATGCCGTAATTTTACAATTTGGACCTTCTTTTTGTTCAGGCCGCATTGGACCAATATGCAGGAAGTTGTATCCGCCTTATGGAAAACTGGTTGTGCAAACCCAATTTTCAGGAGTGTAGTACAGGTCGTATTTTCACTCGTTACTGATCACAATGACAGAATTTGCGAATGAAAGCTGTCAGGCAACCAATAAGTTGTCACCCGCCGCGCGTTACGTTGGGCCCGCGAAACCAACCGCGCAGAGATGATTACTATTAAGGTCGGATACTAAAAACCGTCATGGATATAGCTACACTAATTGGAATTGTCGCCGGGATGGGCGTAATTTTTGGCGCCATTTTAATGGGTGGCAGCCTTGATTCCTTTGTTGATGTGCCCTCCATCATGGTGGTGTTCGGCGGAACGGCCGCAGCGACACTGATCAAATTCCCGATGCGCGATGTGTTGAAGTCGCTCAAAATCGGTGTTGGCATCGCATTCAAGAACCCCAAGGAAGACCCGCTTTCGATTTACGAAAAAGCCATTGAACTTGCAGGCCTTGTCCGCAAGAACGGTCTTCTTGGACTTGAGAATGTCGAAGTCGAAAACGAGATCATGGCACGCGGCATTCGCATGTGCGTGGATGGTCATAGTGGTGAAGTCATCCGAAGCTCCATCTCAAGTGAAGTGGAGAAATCCATCCAGAATGACGAGATGGGCGAACTGATGTTCCGCGGTATCGGCGATACTGCACCTGCCTTTGGCATGATTGGTACGCTGGTCGGCCTGGTGCAGATGTTGGCCAACCTGTCTGATCCCGATGCGATTGGCCCGGCCATGGCAATCGCCATGCTGACCACCTTCTATGGTGCGGTGCTGGCCAACCTGATTGCCCTTCCGGTTGCAGATAAGCTGGCACTTAAGGTCGAGCGCCTCAGAAACACCAAGATGTTGATCATTGAATCTGTTGTTCAGATCCAAGCCAGCCAAAGCCCGATGGTGATGAAGGAAATCCTTGGCCCATATCTTCCCGGTGGCATTCCCGCCGACGCAGAAGAAGGCGGCGAATAACAGTCATGATCAACGCAATGACGGTAATGGGCTGATCCCATGGCGAAGAAACCTGCAGCAGGCGCACCGGCTTGGATGGCGACATTCGCCGATCTGATGTCGTTGCTGCTTGTTCTGTTCGTGCTGCTGCTGACATTCGCAGAGATGGATGTCATTCGCTACAAACAGATTGCGGGATCGGTCAAAGCTGCCTTCGGCTTTGCCAAGGATGACCAGCTATCAGGCGTGATTGAACTGGATGGTTCGATCATTGGCAAATCGCTTAAGGCACCAACACCTGACACCCCGCGTGTAGTTTCCGAAATCCCGCCAGTCGAAACGCCAAAAGTCGAGACCGAACAAGGCGACAGCAAAGAAGAAAAAGCAGAGGCGCTTGAAGAAACACTCAGCACCGTTCTTGAGAAAATGAACCTTGAGGATCAGGTTGGTCTTGAACGTATTGATGGCGACGTCGTGATGCGCTTTCCCAACGAACTAGCCTTTCCGTCCGGTTCTTCGGGCATGACCGAAGAATTCGCCGCCGTTCTGAACCGTGTCACCCCGGTCATAAATCAGACTGAAGGCGAGGTGCTGGTCGCAGGGCATACAGATAACATTCCGGTTTCGTCTTCCTCTCCCTATATATCAAACTGGGACCTGTCCGCTGCACGTGCGACATCAGTTCTTCATTTCATGATTGATCAGAATGGCACTGATCCGCGTCGTCTGGTCATTCAGGGATACGGCGAAAGCCGCCCGATTGCGAGCAATGACACACCTGAAGGTCGCGCAGAAAACCGCCGTGTCGAGATCACCATTCAGATGGTCGAAAGCAACAGATCGGAAGAAAACAGCAATTCTAGCACGGAAAATCTCGACGACAGTGCGCCAGTAAACCCGCAAGAAGACGCATTACCTGCTGACGAACCGAACACAAACAGCCAGAATAGCGGTGAAGCACAAGAGAGACGGCGTACATTTAGCATTCCGTCTGCTCAATAAACACATGGCATGGGCCGTACTAGCGGATCGAATAGCGAACATAAGGATAGTCGCGCGTCATGGCGAAGGATGGCAACAAAAACAAAACGATCCTGTACGCCGATTACAGCGAGCGCAACATTCGCGCTGCCAATTCTGCCATCACTCCCCTTGGCTTTGGCAAATTTGTGCAATGTGACGACAGGGAACGCACTGTTGAACTTGTTCAAGAGCTCAAGCCAGATCTGGTGATGATCGGGCTTTATCTTGACGGAATGCGCGGCATTTCAACCATCCGTGCCATTCGTGACTCTGCGACCGATAGCAGCCCGTTTGGACGTGAAGTCCCTGTTATTCTCGGCGCACCCAAGCTCGACCGCCGGGCCATGCGCGACGCCGTTGATGCCGGGATTGAGGGTGTCTTCCGCCAGCCTGTTGACCCCAAACGACTTTGCAAAATTGTTGAAACCGTTATTCAAAAGCCGCGTCGCTTCGTTCTTGAAGACAACTATTTTGGTCCTGCGCGTCCGCAAGATTTGGCCAAAATGGGAATTGCGGCTTCAGAAGACGGAGACAACACCGAGGACGCGCAGGAGAACGACCAGGCGCCGGGGCGCCGCAAAAGCGATCAGATCAAGACAGCAGCCGGTGTTGTCCTAAAAAACAATGGAACAAAGCGCAAGGTACCCAGCACGTCACGCACCACCGCTGCACATAAACCAGCCACAACCGGTGTCGCCGGAAATCTGGACATTACAAATGTCCGCGCAACATTGAACGGTGCCGGTCAAAAGTTTGACTCAGATGAACTGGTTGGCGGACCCTCTTTGCATGAACACAAGGCAGGTGCTCTTAACGTCAAGGCTGCGAATTCGACGCGCGATATGCTGGCTCCGCAGCCAGCGGTGGCGAAGAAACCCGCAGATGAAGCACCACCGGCCGAAGAAGAACCGGATGACGAACCTGTCGCTGAAGACGAAGAACTTGTCGAAATTGACCTGCAAGAAGCATTGGTCAGTCACAAGCTGTGGGTTGATACCGGCGGCAAGGAAGGATCGGTCATGTCGATTGAACATGCCGATCTGCGCGACGCCGAGCTGGAAGGTATTGATCTGAGCCGCTGTGGATTGCCGTTTGCCTGTTTCCAGCGTGCCAATTGCAAAGGTGCGGTACTGCGCCGCTGCAATCTGATTGCCGCCGACTTTGTCGAAAGCAATCTTGATAATGCCAATCTGGCGGCAAGCCGCCTAGCAGGTGCACGGTTCCAGAAAGCCTTTCTGCGCAATACCGTATTTTTGGGTTCCGATCTATCGAACACCAGTTTCCGGGGCATGCGGCTGTTCAATTGTGATTTGAGCGGCACCAATCTTTCCGGTGCAGACTTCCGCGATGCGGATTTGCGCGGGGCACACGGCCTGTTTGCCGAACAGATCCAGCGCGCACGCGTGAACGCCAACACACGTCTTCCCCGCGGATTAAAGCTTCGCGACTGATTTTAGCTTCTGATCTTCAAGGCAGTTCGCAGCGCATATGCAAGCTGGGAAAGGTGATGTCCGGTGCAAACGGGGCATCAAATCCCCCGATCACTTCAAAGCCAAGTTTCTCGTAAAAACGTCGCGCAGACAGGGTCGAATAGCTTTCAAACTGGCTTACCGAAGCTGTTTTGATGGCATCAGCAATACAGCGATCAAACAGCAACCGCCCAATCCCCTTGCGCGTATGACCCGGATCAACCGCAAAATGGCGTACATGGGCAACGCCGGGTGTGACTTCATCCTTTGTGCCAGGTCGGGCCAATGTCCAACCACCAGCACCTGCAAGCGCACCATCACGTGTTTTGGCAAGGTAATAGGTCCCCGCCCCCAAAAGATCGGGATTGGCATGGGTTAGAAAGGCCATACAACGATCAAGGGTTTCAGGTGCGTAGTCATTCTCAAGCAGCCGGGTATAGGACTTCTCGAAGAGTGCTGACACGTCAGCAGCATCTGCAAGTGTGGCAATCCGGATCGAGATATCGCTCATAAAAGCCCCTATCGACGTCCAAACATTTTTTCGATGTCATGCAGTTTAAGCTCAACATAGGTCGGGCGACCGTGGTTGCATTGGCCTGAATGCGGCGTAGCTTCCATCTGACGCAAAAGCGCGTTCATTTCATCGGCATTAAGTTTCCGGCCAGACCGCACCGATCCATGGCATGCCATGGTCGCGCAGACATACATCAAGCGGTCCTTAAGCGCCATGCCCTGCCCCAGCTCGGCAATCTCGTCGGCCATATCACGCACCAATGCGCTGACATCAACCTTGCCCAACATGGCGGGCACTTCGCGCACAACAATCGCACCGGGACCGAATGGCTCGATCACAAGACCAAGTTCCTCGAACTCTTCGGCACGTTCGGCGATCCGATCTGCGGATGCTTCATCAAGCTCGACCACTTCGGGCAAAAGCAACCCTTGGCGCTTAACCCCGCTTTCGGCCAGATCGGCTTTCATCCGTTCATAGACAATACGTTCATGTGCGGCATGCTGATCAACAATCACCAAACCATCGCGGGTCTGGGCGATGATATAATTGGCATGCACCTGCCCGCGCGCAGCACCCAGCGGATGATCAACAAACTTGCCTTCATCAGCAATGTTATCAATCCGCGCAGACGGTGCCGCCGCATCATAGCCGCCTGAAAGTGCTGCTGCGGCCGCTGCTGCAAACCCGCCCTCGCCCGCACCAGACGTCGGAGCACCCCCAAACTCACGCCCGCGGTCGAACAGGCCACCGTAACCGGCAGTCTGACCGCTGGGGGCTTGGGCGGCGTAGTTCCGCTCCACAGCGGTATGACTTGGGATGCTGGGTTGATATTGTCCGATGTTAAATCCGCTGCCGCCACCAGATCGCGAAGCACCACCATAAGGAAGTGAGGGTCCCTCACCTTCGCGGCGCACAGCCCCCAGTGCCATGTCAGCAACTGTCGTTGATGCACGGTGACCAGCCCCGGCTAACGCGTGTTTCAGCGCACCGACAATCAATCCTCGTACCATTCCCGGATCACGGAAACGGACCTCGGTCTTGCCCGGATGAACGTTGACGTCAACATCGCGCGGGGAAAGCTCAAAGAACAGCGCCAGCAACGGGTGGCGATCACGCGCAAGGAAATCCTGATAGGCCCCGCGCACAGCCCCTTGCAACAGCCGGTCCTTGACCGGGCGGCCATTGACAAACATGAACTGCATCTGCGCGTTGCCACGGTTCAATGTCGGGACACCGGCACAACCGGTCAGACGAATACCTTCGCGTTCGGCTTCGATCTGAAGCGCGTTTTCCTGAAACTCGCGCCCCATAACCGCGCCAAGGCGTTTAAGCCGCGCATCAAAGAAATCGCCTTCGCAGGCCGGGTAATTCACGATGGTCTTGTTGCCATCACCGGTCAGGGTAAAGCCGACATCAGGGCGGGCCATGGCCAAACGGTCCATGATCTCGCGCGCATACATCTGCTCGGTCCGGGCGGATTTTAAAAACTTAAGGCGGGCTGGCGTCGCATAGAAAAGATCACGGACCTCTACCCGCGTGCCAAACGGATGGGCGGCCGGTTCCGGTTCCCCCTTTGCCCCGCCTTCGATCGACAGCGTCCAGGCATTGTCAGAACCACGCACACGGCTGGTCAGGCGCATGCGTGATACCGAGCCAATAGATGGCAGTGCTTCACCGCGAAAACCCATGAAGCCGATGTTAAACAAATCATCATCAGGCAGCTTGGACGTTGCATGACGTTCGACCGCAAGTGTGAGTTCTTCGGGTGTCATGCCCTTGCCGTCATCGGTGATCGACAAAAGCGTTCTGCCGCCATCGCGCAGATTGACATCAACCTTGGTCGCCCCGGCATCCAGCGCGTTTTCCACCAGCTCCTTCAACGCCGCAGCAGGGCGCTCCACCACCTCACCGGCGGCAATCTGGTTGATCAGGTTTTGTGGCAGGACGCGCAGGGTCATGAAGGCAAAGCTCGCGATGTTCGATTGTTGATCTTGGTTGGGTTGAACCTATCAAAGCACAAAGCGCGGCGAAACGGATTTTGTCATCAATCCCGAGAGGCACGTTACAACCCGTTAAAATCCAATTCATATCGCTGCAACATGGCCCGGCTAGATTGAGATCATGGGCGTCACCAAAGCGACAACAACCCCGTCCTTCTCTTTCACACACGCGAGGCAAACCTATGAAATTCTCAACGCTTATGGCGACTGCTGCAACCGCCGCATTCCTTATTGCGGCACCGCTTGCCAATGCACAGGATCACATCAATCAGGATGCTGACATCATCAACAAGGAAGGCGCCACGATCGGCAGCCTGCATCTGTTTGCTGGTACTGCTGGTGTTGTCGCCTATCTGAAAGCATCCGGTTTGGAGCCGGGCGCGCATGGCATGCATTTCCACATGGTCGGCGAATGCAACGATGACAGCGACTTTGCCGATGCCGGTCACCTGCATGGTGCGCACGAAAAGCCGCACGGCGCACTCGCTGATGTTGATGATCACCACACCGGCGTTCTGCCGAACCTGATCGTTGGCAAGGACGGCACGGTCGAGGTTGAGCTGTATTCAACCACCGTTCACTTCGACAAAGGCCCGGGCGCGCTTCTTGATGCCGACGGCGCATCGCTGGTTATTCATGAAAACCCGGATGACCACGTCACGGCTGATGCCGGCGGGTCGGGTGAGCGTATCGCGTGTGCGATCATCAAACGCTGATTACTGCGAATGCACCAGAATGAAAGAAGGAGCCGATTGGCTCCTTCTTTTTTGTCTTAAAACGCCAATTCGCCTTCGGGCTTCCCGACGACTGTTAGCGTGACATTGTCTGGGTCCATCAACTCGGCTGCGACCCGGTTGACGTCCTCAAGCGTCACGGCTTCAACAAGGCTGTTGCGGCGATCAAGGAAGTCTGTACCCAGGTCTTCTTTCTGCATCCCCACCAGCATGCCTGACAGATTGCCAAGGCTGGTAAAGCGAAGCGGGAAGGCACCGGTCAGATAGGATTTGGCGTTATCGAGTTCTTCCTGACTGACCCCGCGTTCCTTCATCTTGGTCCATTCATCCGAGACCAGAGACAAGCTTTGACCAATCGCATCATTGCGGGTCGCAACCCCGCCCATCATCAGATCGGCATGATCAAGATTGGCAAGGTAGCTATAAACGCCATAAGCAAGGCCGCGCTTCTCACGGACTTCTTCGGTCAAACGGGACGAGAAGCCGCCACCGCCCAGAATGTAGTTCATCACATAGGCGGCATAGAAATCGGGATCATGACGATCAATACCCTTTTGGCCCCAGATCGCCTGACTTTGCGGCATGTCCTGTTCGACAATGTCGACTTTGCCAAAGTTTGGCTTGGCAGCCGGGATGGTCGGAAGATCGCTTTTGTCCGGCAAATGACCAAAGGCCTCGTCAAGGAGCGGACCAAGTTCCTTGGCCGTGATGTCACCCGCAACACCGATAATCAGATTATCCTTGGCAAAGGCGCGGTTCACAAAGCCACGAAAGTCATTGGCATTCAAACTGCCCACGGTTTCAAAGATCCCTGACACCGGACGGGCATAGGGATGGTCGCCAAAGATCGATGTGAAGAAAGTCCGGCTGGCGATGTCGCCCGGATCATTTTCAGCGCGCTTTAGCCCGGCAATGATTTGCGACCGGATACGTTCCACCGCCTCATCGTCAAAACGCGGTTCTGAAAGCGCTAAACGTAGCAAATCAATGCCGGTATCGGTTTCACGCGTCAACATGGTCAGCGCGCCGGAAAAATCATCCCGCCCGGCATCAAAGGACAGGCTGATCGACCGGTTTTCCATTTCACCGCGGAAGGTCTGGCTATCCATTTCGCCAGCCCCCTCGTCAATCAGGCCAGACACCATATTGGCAAGACCAAGCTTGTCCGCCGGATCGGTCGAGGCCCCGCCACCGACAAAGGTCAGGTCCATCGTGATCAGCGGGTTGAGGTGATCTTCGATCAACCAGGCGCGAATGCCGCCATCAGAAACGACTTCCTGAACGTCAACCGCCTTGGCCGGGTTTGCCAAACCAAGCATCGTGACAGAGGCAAACGCAATCCCGGCAACCGTTTTCATGAGATGGTTCATATCAATGTACTCCCCCGCCGGTATCAAGTGGGATGGCAGCACCACGGCCCGTCACCGGTCCGTCCTTGGGTGGCATCAACCAGCCGGTCACGGATTTCTTGTCATCAAAGACGCGCTTGGCAGCGTCATTGACCTGATCAACCGTCACGGCCGAAATGCGATCCGGCCAGCTTTCGACTTGATCGACACTTAAGCCCACAGCCAATGATTTACCCAAAACACGCGCACCTGCCGACAGCGACGCGCGGGCAAAGACCGCACTATCGAGAAGCCGTTGCTTGGCAAGGGTAAGTTCATCCTCGGTCACGCCATTGGCGATCACGTCATCGATCTGCGCATCAATCGCTGCTTCGAGATCAGCAAGTTCCACATCATCGCGCGGTACGCCGTAAACCCCGAAACTTGCCAGATCGACCGCAACCGGGTCATAGAACGTCCCGACACTCGATGCGATGGACTGCCCCACCACAAGCGATTTAAAGAAACGGCTGGTGGTGCCCGATCCGATGATTTCGCTAAGCACCTGAAGCGGGGCAGCATCGGCTGCATTTTCGCTGTTATAAGATGGTGCAAGGTAATAGCGCGTCATGGATGCCTGTCCGACGCGCGGATCGCGCATGGTTACTTTGCGCGGCGCATGTTGGGTCGGCTCCTTGACCCGGTTGCGCGTCATTTCCTTACCGCGCGGGATGACACCGTAATATTTCTCGGCCAGTGGCATCAGCTCGTCCATGGTGATGTCACCCGCGACAACCAGGATCGCGTTATTGGGCGCATACCATTGGCGATAGAATTCAAGGGCGTCTTCGGTTGATAGCTGCTCCATCTCATCCAGCCAGCCAATGATCGAACGGCCATAGGGATGGGCCATGAAAAGCGACGCCCGCATCTGTTCGCCCAGAAGCGCACCGGGATTGTTATCAATCCGCGAACGGCGTTCTTCAATAATCACATCACGTTCAGGCAGGACGACCTCGTCGCTGAGCTGAAGACTGGTCATGCGATCGGCTTCCATCTTCATCACCAGATCAAGACGATCGCGGGCAATGTTCTGGAAGTAACCCGTGGTATCCCAGGTCGTGAACGCATTGTCATTGCCGCCATTGCGCGCGACGATCTTGGAAAAATCACCCGGGGCGATATCGTTGGTGCCCTTAAACATCAGATGTTCAAGAAAATGGGCGATACCCGAGACACCTTGCGGCTCGTCGGCTGATCCGACCTTGTACCAGACCATGTGGGTCACGACCGGTGCGCGGTGATTTTCCACCAGCACGACCTGCATGCCGTTATCAAGGGTGGCCGTTTGCGGGCTAAAGACCGCAGCATGGGCCAAGGCGGGGCTCAATGCCACGGTCACAGCCGCAAGCCAGATGGCCAGCGCATGATCGCGGATCATTGATGTCGATAGTTTCGGAATTCTCATTGTGGCGTCCCATTCCAGATCAGGCATGGTGGTGCAAACAGTGTGCGTCGATATCAGGATAAGCGTTGCACATACGCAGATATCGAACATGAATTTCTTAAGAACCGAATATGACAGAACAAGGGCGCGGAATGCCCGCGCCCTTGTGCAAATTCATCAAACTTTCGTGCGTCTTATCGCGCAGCAAATAGCGGCTTAGAAGATATCTTCCAGCCAGCCTTTTTGCTTGCGTTCGATCACCGGCGTTGCTTCCCCGCCAGCTGCACTATCGCCAAGGGCCTGCTGGTCACGGATACGTTTTGCTTCTGCGGTCGGATCAACGACGGAACCGAATTCCGGCTTGTCCTGCCAGAACAGCAGATCGTCAATCACGCCTTCGCTTTCGGAAATAAAGATCGAGGTTTCACGATCCACCGTGTTGCGGATTTCCGGATCGGCATATTGCGCACCCGATGCCGACAGCAGGGCAACCTGACCGCGGCTACGCGATCCTTCGGTGATGTCGCGTTTTACGGCATTCGGATCATCGCCAACCAGAATGCGGCGCGCCTGATCGGTGGTCGAACCAGTCTGCGGACGGGCCGCACCGGGTTCCGGAACACGAAGGGTAAAATCAGGCGGCAGGCTGAGCGGTGCGCGCGAGACAACAGCGAACTCGTCCGGGGACTGTTTGTTCAGCCCAAAGGTTTCGCGCGTTGATTCGCAACCGGAAACACCAAGGGCAAGACCGCCCAAAAGCGCAATTTTAAACAGATTGGTTGTCAGTTTCCGGGCCATTTCCGCCTCTTACACACATCAGGACAGGTATCAGATAACACCCATCAAACATTATCGTGCTGATTTTTTACCGCCAAAAAGGGAATCGATCAACAGTAGCGCAGCACCAACCGTAATTGCGCTGTCCGCCACATTGAATACCGGCCAGTGATAACCGGCAACATGAAGATCAATGAAGTCGGTCACAGCGCCGTGGCGCAAACGATCAACAAGGTTACCGATGGCCCCGCCAACGATAAAGGCCAATGCCAGGCGCAGCATCGCATCGCGCGTGCGCCACATCCAGACACCAAAGCCGATTGTGATCGCAGCCGTCACCGCAATCATCACCCAAGGTGCCTGTCCCTGAAACAGGCCAAACGATACACCCGGGTTCCAGGCCAGAACAAAGTTCATAAACGGCGTGACTTCAATCACGCGAAACGGATTGGACAAGCCATCAATGGCAAGTGCTTTGGTCCATTGGTCCACGCCAAACACGACCGCGATAACGATCAGACCCAGCACAAAGGCACGATGTTTCATCAACACACTTTCCGGCTTGTCGGTAACGGACCCGCAAGAAACGGGCCCCTACCAGTCGCAAGCTGCCTTATTCGGCAGCTGCAATTCCCATTTCGTCAACGGCATCTGCACAACGGTTACAGACGGTTTTATGTTCTGCGTGGCTGCCGACCTCTGGAAGGGTCTGCCAGCAACGTTCACATTTATCACCTTCTGCCAGTGCAGAGACAACGCCAACGCCCGCAACATCATCAAGGGTATAGGCACCTTCTGGTGCATCACCCGTGATCAGTTCGATGTCAGATGTAATGGCGATTTCGGCAAGATTAAGGCCATTAAGCGCTTCGACATATTCTGCCGCCGCATAGACCTTCGGTGCTGCATCAAGGCTTGCGCCAATGCGTTTCTCGGCACGTTCAAGTTCAAGCGCACCAGTGACAACACGACGCAGCTTACGGATCTTGGCCCATTTCGCAGCCAGTGCTTCGTCTTTCCAGCCATCCGAAACCGTGTTGAAGGTTTCAGAATGGACCGAGCTGTCCGCGCCGTAACGAGCACGCCAAGCTTCATCGGCGGTAAAGCACAGAACCGGCGCCAACCAGCGAACCAGGCAATCAAACACGCGATCCATAACGGTACGTGCCGCACGACGGCGCAGGCTGCTTGGCGCGTCGCAATAAAGCGCGTCCTTGCGGATATCAAGATAGAAGGCCGACATGTCGAGCGCACAGAAGTTGTGCAGTTCGATGAACATGGTGTGGAAGTCATATTCCGCAGTCGTCTTGCGCACCAGATCATCAAGGTTGCTCAGGCGATGCAGAACCCAGCGTTCCAGTTCCGGAAGCTCGTTATCAGCAACTTTTTCAGCTTCGTTGAAGCCATCGAGGTTACCCAGCAGGAAGCGCAGCGTGTTACGCAGGCGACGATAGATGTCCGAGTGACGCTGGATGATTTCATGACTGATGCGCAGATCATCATGATAATCCGAGCTCACCACCCAAAGACGCAGGATATCGGCACCAAGCTTGTCGATCACATCGTTCGGCGCAATAACGTTGCCAAGCGACTTGGACATCTTGCGGCCATCACCATCAAGCACGAAGCCGTGGGTTAGAACCGCTTCATACGGTGCACGACCACGCGTGCCACAAGATTCAAGAAGCGAGCTGTGGAACCAGCCACGATGCTGATCCGATCCTTCGAGATAAAGATCAGCCGGCCATTTCAGGTCCTGGCGTTCTTCAAGAACGAATGCGTGGGTCGAACCGGAGTCAAACCAGACGTCAAGAACGTCGGTGACCTGTTCGAAGTCATTAGCATCGTATTTGTCGCCAAGGAATTCCTGCGGATCGCGGGTGAACCATGCGTCGGCACCTTCTGCACAGAAGGCTTCGTAGACGCGGTCCAGAACGCCCTGATCGCGCAGCGGCTGACGAGTGTTTTTATCGATGAAGACCGTTATCGGAACGCCCCATGCGCGCTGACGCGATACGCACCAGTCCGGACGGTTGGCGATCATGGAATGCAGACGGTTGCGACCGCCTTCCGGCACGAAGCGGGTTTCATCAATCGCCTTAAGCGCCTTTTCACGCAGGTCATTGTCCTGCATGGAGATGAACCACTGCGGCGTGGTGCGGTAAATGATCGGCGCTTTGGAACGCCAGGAGCACGGGTAGGAGTGCTTGAGACGACCGCGCGACAGAAGGGTGCCAGTTTCGATAAGCTTGGCGATAACCGCTTCGTTGGCATCGCCTTCTTTGCCGTTTTCATCATAAACGCGCTTGCCCGAGAACATCGGAACGGTCGGATAATACGCACCGTCACCATCGATCATTTCCGGAACTTCAAGACCATATTTCAAACCGGTCTGGTAATCGTCCGGGCCATGGGTCGGTGCGGTATGGACAAAGCCGGTACCGGTATCAGTCGTGACGTAATCAGCAGCCAGAAGCGGTACGTCAAAGTCATAACCCTGACCACGGAACGGATGAGCCGCAAGCGTGCCTTCAAGTTCAGCACCCTTGAACGTGCCAACAACCTTATGGCCAGTGATACGACCGTTTTTGCACAGATCTTCAAGAAGATCGGTACAGACAGCCATTTTCTCGCCAACGGTCGCCCAAGCTTCTTCAGCCGTTTCGGTGACTTCGATGACGGAATATTCGATCTCCGCCCCATAGGAAATCGCACGGTTGCCCGGGATGGTCCAAGGGGTGGTGGTCCAGATCACGATGGTTGCGTCGTTAAGCGCATCGACCTTGGTATCGGTGACCGGGAAGCGCACATGGATCGTTTTGGACGTATGGTCGTGATATTCAACTTCGGCCTCGGCAAGGGCGGTCTTTTCAACCACAGACCACATGACCGGTTTGGAGCCCATATAGAGCGAACCGTTCATCAGGAATTTGCCAAGTTCACGTGCGATGGAGGCTTCTGCCTTGTAATCCATGGTGACATAGGGGTTGTCCCAGTCACCCATCACGCCAAGGCGTTTAAACTCTTCGCGCTGAACATCAAGCCACTTCTGAGCAAACTCGCGGCATTCCTTGCGGAACTCGGCAATTGGAACATCGTCCTTGTTCTTGCCCTTGGCGCGATACTGTTCTTCGATCTTCCATTCAATCGGAAGGCCGTGGCAATCCCAACCCGGAACGTAAACAGCGTTCTTGCCCATCATCTGCTGGGAACGGGTGATCACGTCTTTCAGGATTTTGTTCAGCGCATGACCAATATGCAGGTGGCCGTTCGCATAAGGAGGACCATCATGGAGGACAAACATTTCACGATCAGCCGAAATACCGCGAATTTTGCCGTAGAGATCCTCTTTCTTCCACTGCTCGAGCAGGGTGGGCTCCATCTTTGGCAAACCCGCCCGCATCGGGAAATCGGTCTTGGGCAGGATAACGGTCTTTTTGTATTCGACACTCATCGTGACGGTCCTGTGGTCTTGAACAAATTAAAAGGGCGAACCCCCGGTGAACTCGCGAAAAAGCGCGCGGATCATAGCGGGTTCGTCGACAAATTCAAATCTTGCCGAGAATCTCTTTGGCAGCAATGACATCGGCGGCAATCTGCGCCTTTAGCGCATCAAGCCCGTCGAACTTCTGTTCCCCGCGGATAAAGCCGTGCAGACGCACACGAACGCGGCGATCATAGATGTCCTGATCGAAGTCAAACAGGTGTGCTTCAAGCCCGGCGTCATCATCGCCACCAAAGCTTGGCCGCACACCAATATTGGCGACTCCATGAACCCAACGTTCGACGGTTTCATCATCGTCCTTCGAAATCAATCCAAGTTCGATGGCATAAACGCCAAATTTGGGACGCAAATGATCGCCCAAGGCAACATTGGCCGTCGGGAAACCGATCGTCCGTCCACGAGCATCACCATGGGCAACGACCCCGGCAATTTCCCAAGGACGCCCCAGCAAATGCGATGCATCCTGCGGGCGGCCATCGCGCAATGCCTGACGGATGGCGGTCGATGAATAAATCACGCCATTATCATGGGTCACAGCACTGACGGCAGTGACACCAAAACCGGATTTCTCGCCAATCGCGCGCAGCAGATCAACATCACCCGCACGCCCCTTGCCAAAGCAGAAGTCCCAGCCAACAACGACATGCTTGGCACCAAGACCGTCAACCAGAACCCGTTTGATGAATTCTTCGGCGGTCATGGCAGCAAAATTGCGATTAAACTCGGCCTCGTAAAACAGGTCGATATCAATGCTGCCAGCAGCTGTTTGACGGTCTTCGGCAGATGATAGACGGAACGGCGGATCATCGGCACGAAACAGCATGCGCGGATGCGGTTCAAAGGTCAGGATCGCAAGCGGTGCGCCAAGATCGCGCGCAATTTGGCGGGCCTGATCCAGAAGCGTTTGATGCCCCAGATGCAGACCGTCAAAATTGCCGATCGCCACTACGGCGCCGCGGGCATCATCGGTCAGGTTTTCAAAAGATCGAAAAACGCGCATTCGCGCCGGTCTCTCTTTGCTGCTTTACCACTTCGCCGACCTTTTATCGGCAAATCCAGCAGGCAGCTATAAAGGGCGCAACCGTGCAGCGTAAAGACTTTTCCGACAAAAAAGCACGCTTGGCCCACGCATGGCTGATGCCTGCTGTGCGAACCGACATTCTGATCGCCCCTGTGATTGCCAGTTAATTAAGTGTCTCACCACCAATTCTGCGCATAACCGGACAAGGTAACCTGTATGCACCTTGCCCCGCCCACAACAGAACTTAGCCCCGGCTTGGAACCATTACGGTTGCCTCGCCGGAAATCACGCACCGATCACCGACATAGCAATTGGTTTCCAAAATGGCGCGTTTTTTGGCAGCAATGATTTCACGCACAACCACCTTGGCGGTCACGGTATCGCCAATGCGGACCGGTGCCTTGAACTGCAAGTTTTGCGACAGATAAATCGTACCCGGCCCTGGCAGGCGCGTACCCAGGACGGTTGAAATGAAACCGGCCGACAGCATGCCATGGGCAATACGGCCCTCGAACATGGTGGTTTCGGCATATTCCTGATTAAGGTGAACCGGGTTGGTATCGCCCGATAGCCCGGCAAACATGACGATATCGGTTTCGGTCACGGTTTTGCCGTAGCTTGCAGACATGCCGATCTCGAGATCTTCGAGATACAGCCCTTGCAGTCCGTTATTCTCTGTCATTTCCTCTGGCTTCCTTGCCTGTCTTGATCCATCTGGACCAACGCGTTTTCGCGCTTATGGTTAATTTTGCATCGCAGCATTTGTAATTTTATTGCGCAAATTTGGAAATGAGCAATCCTTATTTCGTCGAATAGGTGCAACAACCTGCCTTGCAATTAACGAAATTGGCGACATATCAAAGGCTTGTCGGATTGATCAAAATGATCAGCCCGACCAATTCAAAGACAAAAAGGCCGACAAACCGGCCAATGCTTGAGGGAACAGACAAGATGAACGCGACAATTGCCGACACCTATGAAATCGCTATGGGCCGGTGGAGCCGCCGTTTATCGCGCAGTTTCCTTGATTTTGTCGCTGCCCCGTCTTGCGGGGCGCTGATTGATGTTGGCTGCGGGACCGGAAGCCTGACACTTGCCGCAGCAACCCGTTATCCGAACGCCAATATCGTCGGTATTGATCTGATGCCCGATTATCTGACCGATGCATTGCGAAGCTCTGCGCCCAATGTGCGTTTTGAAACCGGGGATGCCACGGCCCTTCCCTTTACTGACGACAGTTTTGACAGCGCCTTTTCACAGCTGCTGTTAAATGACCTTGAAGGTCCGGCTGGTGCGGTTGGCGAAATGGTCCGCGTCACGCGTGGTAATGGCCGTATTGCCGCATCGGTTTGGGACCGCGTTGGTGGCCTTCCGTTTATCCGGCTATTTTTGGATGTGGCCGCCATTGTCGCAGGCCAAGAGGGGGAAGACCTTCGTGCCAATGTCTTTGACATTCCATACCAGAACGAAGACGACCTGTTTGATCTGCTATCAGAAGCGGGCTTGGAAGAAGTCGATACTTCCACCATTGCCGTTCGCATGGACTTTATTGATTTCGATGATTACTGGCAGTCCCTGATGGGGGCGCATAGCCTGATCCGGCACTTCTTTGGTAATCTTCCGGCTGATCTTGCCCATGAAGTACAACAAGCCACCATGCGGGCTTATCTGGGTGGTAAGGCAAATGGCAGACGATCGCTTGTGGCATCAGCACTTGCTGTCCGCGGGGTCGTTCCAGTCTGATCCGGCTTGGTTAAGGCTGCCGGAATGGCAGCCAAAGAACCCCCAAAAGGCTTTGGTTGTTTTTATCGCGAAACTCTTCAAGACCGATCTGCATGTCATGATCACTGGTTTTGGTGTGATCAACATAGCTAACAAACAGTCGATCCCAGATCGACAGGATGTTTCCATAATTGCTGTTGGTTTCCGCCATCACGCTTGAATGATGCACCCGGTGCATGTCGGGCGTAACGATCAGTTTGCGCAATGCGCGATCCAGCCCCTTTGGCAGATGGACATTGCCGTGATTGAAAAGCGCAAAGCCACTTAGCATGCTTTCATAAATTACCACCGCCCACGGATCGGCTCCGATCAAAAGCACGAAGAAAGATTTATAAAGGGCGGACGCTACGATCTCGATCGGATGGAACCGAACAGCCGTCGTGACATCAAATTCAACATCGCAGTGATGCACCCGGTGGAACCGCCACAAGATCGGGATCATATGCGCCAAGCGGTGCTGCCAATAGATAGCGCAATCCAGAACCACAATCGTGATCAATCCCGCCAGGATCGGCGGAAAACCAACAAGGTTATTAAGGCCCCATCCCTGTTCTTTGGCCCAGATCGCAGTTGCGATCATCACCGCCCCGACGGTGAAACGCGCCAAGGCCGCACTGGCCAGAAGCAGACCAAAATTGGTCAGCCAGCGCATCGGACGACGCACGACTTCCTTTGGCCGATAGGGTGCCACGGCTTCCCAAAGCGCCATCACCGCCAAAATGGCGGCAAAGATCATCAGTCGCAGCAATCCGTTCTGATCCATTTCATCCTGCCTGACGGGTTGGAAATGCGGTTCACGTCACCTTGAACTGATAGCGGATAATCACATGTACAAACAATATCTTGCGGCTCGCGGGTACATCACCTTTATGTTAGATAAGAGGTGAAACCGCAAATCGCACGCCCATTGACCGCAGTGAATTGGATATCGGAGGAAACATGCCGCACCCATCAGGACGCTTTCGGACACTTGCTCTTTGCGTGTTCGCAACCCTGTCCTTTAGCGGTATGGCCCAGGCCGATGGTCCGCCCTTTGATCTTCCGATCGATTGCGCCAACAATACCTGCGATATCGTGCATTATGTCGATCATGATCCGGGCCCGCAGATCCGCGATTTTGCCTGTGGAACGACAACGTATGACGGCCATCGTGGCACGGATTTTTCCATCCCTGATGAAGCAACCATGCTTGACGGTGTCAGCGTCCGATCGATTGCCGATGGCACAGTTGTAGCGTTGCGCGAAGGGGTTGAAGACATCGATTCAGGCCGCATTTCCAAAGACAGCCTGGAAGGCATTGAATGCGGCAACGGCATTCTGATCGATCATGATGATGGTTGGCAGAGCCAGTATTGCCATCTGCGCCGTGGCTGGGTTGCGGTGAAAAACGGCGACCGCGTCAGCCGTGGTCAGGTGATTGCCCGCATCGGCATGTCGGGTCAGGCAACTTTCCCGCATCTGCATTTTAACCTGCGCAAGGATGGCCAACTGGTCGATCCGTTTAGCGGCACGGCCATGGGGTCCAGCAGTGAGGGCGATTGCAACGTGAATAACGCAGCCCTTTGGTCACAGAACGCGCGTGCGCAGTTGAACTACAAGGAAATCACGCTTTATGGGCATGGATTTTCCATGGCGCGTCCGAATGCCTCGGACCTTAAACGCGGCTATGGCAAGGACATGGAACTGCCCAACACCAGTCCGGGGCTTTATTTCTGGGCCTATCTGATTGGCGCGAATGACGGCGATGTAATCCGCATGAGCCTTCAAACACCAAGTGGCAAAGGTGGCCATCGCGATTTCGCCATCGATCTGCCAAATGATGCGGGCCCGCGGGCAAAATGGTTCTTTATCAATATGGATCGCCCCGGTGATCGGTGGCCGGCTGGCATCTATCACGGCGAGATCACTTTTACCCGTCCGGGCGAAGCACCGCGCAAGATCGGCGAGACCGATTTGACCATCAGGTGACATCTTTAGATCACGTTCCCATATCTAATCAGACTGGCTGGGGGAACAACAGTCAGATCTGACCGCGCGGGATGTGACAACCCGCGCAGATGCAAACATGACCTTTTGGTGCACTTTCGGGAGTGGCATCTTCCTGTTATTGGGCTCCCTACCAGCGGATAGGAATAATTCCGTTTGTCTGATTGATCCGGGGGTGATCGCCAGTCGTATTGATCCGATTGGTGATGTTCGACGCGGTAAAACTGCATAAGCGCAACGGACGTTTTACCAATGGTTGCACCAAAGTTGCGTGTCATTGCATCGCAACTGAAATTGATTTGCCATTGGCGCCAAATACAAACTAAAATCACATTAGAAGATTACAATAGTCATTGTAACTATTGTGAAAAATCAAAAATCGGCACGAGAATGTACAGAATTTATGACTGCCTAGCCAACCAGCACGACCTGTTGCTGGTGATCGTTGCCCTCCTGATTGGACTGGGCGGCATTCATACTGCATTCAATCTATATGCGCGTGCCTGCATCGGCCGACTGCGGCAAAGAATTTCCTGGCTGTTCCTGACCGGCGTTGTCACGGGGGGCGGCATTTGGGCGACGCATTTCATCGCCATGCTGGCCTATGACCCGATCCTTCCGGTTGGTTATGAACCGGTCCTGACCGCTGTTTCCCTGCTGATTGCGATTGCGGCCACCACGGTTGGTTTTGCCATTGCATCGGTTGCCGGTCCTCATCTTTTACTGTCGCGCCTGATTGGTGGTCTGATTGTCGGGCTTGGCATTTCGGCCATGCATTTCACCGGCATGTCAGCCATGAGTGTCCCGGGCGTCGTCAGTTGGGATATGGGCATCGTTATCAGCGCCATCCTGATGGGCGCGGTTTTCGGGATGATTTCGCTTTGGCTGGCGGGCCCGGTTCGCACCGAACGCGATAAGCTTAAGGGCAAAGTCGCCCTGACCATTGCGGTTGCCACCATGCATTTCAGCGCCATGGGCGCGCTGATCATTACGCCCGATCCAACCGTCCCGGTGCCGGCACAGCTGATTTCGCAAGAATACCTTGCCGTTGGTGTGGCAGTTGTCGCCGCCCTTCTGATCGCCATTGGCTTTGTCACCGCCATGGTGGATCGCCAGATGCGTGATCATGTCAGCAACCGCATGCGTATTCTCGGTGATTCCGCGATTGAGGCGCTGGTTCTGACCGAAAACGGCCGGATCGTTGACGCCAATGAAAGCTTCCTGAAGCTTGCTGGTGTTGAACATGCCGATCTGATCAATCAGGACTTCCTTACCGTATGGCTGCCCGATACGCCGCCTGCTTTTCAGGCTGGCGAGATCAGTTATGTTGAGACGGCACTTACCCTCAAAGACGCGGGCGAGCTTCCCGTCGAAGTCATTCGTCGCGAAATTCCCGCAGACGAGTTTTCCGATGATACGGTCATTTATGGTTTGCGTGATCTTCGTGAACGCTATGCCGCGGAAAAGCATATCCGCTTCCTGGCCGAACATGATTCCCTTACCCAGCTTTTGAACCGCACGACCTTTAACGATCGTCTGGGCGAAGCACTTGAAGAATCAGATGAGACCGGCATCCCGGCCACCGTGATGTGCATCGATTTCGATCACTTCAAGGAGCTCAATGACAGCTTTGGCCATATTGCCGGTGACCATGCATTGCGCGAACTTGGTGAACGTCTGGGGCAGTTGACATCTGACGAAGTGACTATTGCGCGCGTTGGCGGGGACGAGTTTGTTGTCCTGCTGCATCATCAAAACCGGGCTGATCTGAAACAAGCCATTGCCCGTTCGCAGGAAGTCGCCCAGCAGATCCTTGATAGTGTCGCGATCCCGATTTTCATCAATCATGAAAACCGCGCGAAACTCTCAGCCAGTATCGGCATTGCCCATTATCCCGAAGATGGCAGTGATGCCGAAAGCATCCTGTTCCATGCTGACCTTGCCATGTATCGCGTCAAGCAATCGGGCGGCAATGACATGGTGTTTTATTCGCCTGAAATGGACGAGGAATACCGGTTCAAGCGCCAGCTGTCTTCGAACTTGCGCAATGCGATGGATAACGGCCAACTTGAACTTTACTACCAGCCGCAATGCCAGACCGATGATCGCGAAGTCCGCTCCTTTGAGGCACTCCTGCGCTGGACCGATCCAGAAATGGGCAGCATCCCGCCCGGCCGTTTCATCCCGATTGCCGAGGAAACCGGCCTGATCGTACCACTTGGTGAATGGGTTCTGCGCACCGCATGTCATGAGGCCGCCAAATGGAAAAACCCGCTGGGCATCGGTGTGAACCTGTCGGCCGTGCAGCTTCAAAAACATGAACTGCCGGAAACCGTTGCAGAGATCCTTGAAGAAACCGGGCTTGATCCCAACCGGCTTGAGCTGGAAGTGACCGAAACCGCCCTTATTCACAATCCGGCGCGCTCCATGAAGATCCTGTCTGACATCAAGACACTCGGTGTTCGGATTGCCATGGATGATTTCGGGACTGGCTATTCATCGCTGGCAACGCTTCAGAACTTCCCGGTGGACCGCATCAAGATTGATCAGTCCTTTGTTACCAAACTGATCGGTAATGAACAGGCCAGTGCGATTGTCCGCGCGGTGATCAATCTGAGCCGCGACCTTGCACTTGATGTCATTGCCGAAGGCGTTGAAACCGATGAGCAGGCAACGTTTCTGAACGATCATGATTGCCGGTCGGTACAGGGATACAAATATGGTCACCCGCGCCCAATCAGTGACTATGGCCATGTCGTCAACCCGACGACCATGGCAACAAAACCGCAGGAAACCCCACGCAAACCAGCGAATCGGGACAGCGGATTTGAAACTGTTTAAGGCTGTCTTGGCCCAAAGCACATTGATGATCCGGGCGAATACGTAGCCCAATCCTGATTTGTGACGAAATGGGC
Source organism: Thalassospira sp. (assembly GCA_965228275.1). Lineage (GTDB taxonomy): Bacteria > Pseudomonadota > Alphaproteobacteria > Rhodospirillales > Thalassospiraceae > Thalassospira. The sequence continues at coordinate 1,365,568 of OZ245802.1, forward strand.
AAGAAAAAAGCGACCTTTTCCACGAGGTTGAAAGTTTTTTGACGTTTTTTGAATCAGAAGCCTTGTATCGCGCCCTTTTGCCTGCATATATTTGACAGGTGCCCGGTTGGGCACTTTGCCACTACCTGTCAGAAGACGGAGTAAACATGATGAATAAGCGCAAAGCCGTTGCTATCGCCGTTGCTCGTGAACAGCAGATTGCCCGTTCGATGGAAATCCTGTTTGCCGGTACCATTGTGGCCCTGATTGCATCGCTACTGGTTCTCTGATCCAGTCCTTCTTTCGCTTACATCTGTAATCCCCTTTCAAACCACACGGTTCTGAAACAGCCTTTTCATTCATCTGACACATGACGCATCACAGCATTCTTTCGGTCATCATTACGCGAATTATTTGCCCGGTTGTCTAAGGACACCGGGACGTACCTGTTCGCCTATTTGATGCACTGAATTTCTGTGAGCATTGTCATGACCAATCATGCATTTGCTGCGTCCCAACATGACGCGCAGCCGACCAAATCCGTATATTGTTTTTCCGTTCACGCCGCGGCCGAGCCCGATGTGATGCCCCGTGTGCTTGAGCTTTTTGCCAAGCGCAACCTTGTCCCTGCCAGCTGGCATTCGAGCGTGGCAGACGGCAATCACGGCTTTGAAGAATTACAAATCGACATTCAGGTTCAACAGCTTGAGACCAAGGTGGCCGAACATATCGCCCGCTGCCTGCGTCAGGTCGTTCATGTAAATACGGTTCTGACCTCGGAAAAAGGCTATTCAAACTCGGCACTTAGTGCGTAGGCTGTTGGGATATCGGTGCGATCGGTTAAAGCCGACGCACCTTTGTCCGAACGGAGTTTGAATTGGCCTATCTCGACCATATCCGCGCCTGCAATAACGCCAATCTTTCGCGCTATGCGCGGTTTCGCATCGGCGATCTGCCGGTTGGCGCGATCCGCTCTGAATTCGCAACGGCCCTGATTGCACTGGGTTCGGATTTTGTGCGTGATGAAAATGGCGAATATGGATTTGGCGCGCATATCACAACGTCCGAGCAACGTAATGCAACCCTGACTGCCGCAACCACAGCGTTGCGTGATCAGGGGATCATCCGCCAATTGCACGGCGAGAAGTTTGATATCCGCAACCGTCTGGCCGATGAACCACTTTGTCAGCTTGATCGATTTGCCATGCCCTATTTCGGTTGCCGGTCCTGGGGGGTGCATATGAACGGGTTTGTGCGCAAGGCAGATGGCATTCACATGTGGATTGCCCATCGGTCAAAGAACAAACCGACCTATCCTGGTATGCTCGATAACATGGTGGCGGGCGGCCAACCGACCGGACTTGGCTTTCGAGAAAACATGATCAAGGAATGCGGCGAAGAAGCAGGCATCCCCGAAGACATCGCGCAAAACGTCACACCGATTGGTGCCATTTCATATTTGTTTGAAACCGACGAAGGGCTGAAGCCCGACGTGATGGTCAATTTCGATCTCGAACTGCCTGCCGACTTCGTACCAACCTGCGCAGATGGCGAAGTCGAACGATTTGAACTGATGCCGATTGCCGAGGTGGCCGAAATCGTCCGCAGCGGGTTTACCTTTAAGTTCAACTGCGCGCTTGTCGTGATCGACTTCCTGATCCGTCATGGACACCTGACGGCTGATAACGAACCCAGCTATTGTGAACTGGTCGCGGGCCTTCATCGGCAGTTGAACCCGTAAAACAAAAGCACCGGCCCAATCGGATCGGTGCTTCATAAACGTAACTGTAGTCCCAGACGTTGATCACTGGCGCGGAGTATTTGGCCCGCCCATCAAGGCACCAACCGCCATCACGGTCAGCTTGGCGCGCAGATCAGGATCAAGTTTATCCAGATCGCTTTGCTTGTTACGCAATGCCTTGACCGCTTCATTGATCAGTTCCTGGCGGCGTTCATCTTCGGGCGTTGCAACTTTGCTTTTCTTTTTGCCAAGCTTTGCATCGGCCGCATTCAGCGCCTTCATGATTTCGGTATGCGGTGCGTCGGCCTGTTCGGTCAGGGTTTCCGCCAAGGCCAATGCACGGGCTTCTTCAAGCGACATGCCTTCGTCCTGATGGGCAAGGGCGCGGTCTTCGATCCGGCGGGCCTGACGGGCCTGCGCAGCGGTTTGTTCGGCAGTTGCACGATCACGGGTTTGCAAGGATTGAGCGTCGCTATAGGCACGAATGGCATCCCGGCCCTTCTTGCCGACAAAGACGCGCATCAATGTTTCCTTGAGCAATCCCATCAACTCGTCCCTAGATTAAATGCCCCGTGATCGGGAACAACCATTATCCACTTAAAGGGTTTCTAAATCATTGCCCTTGGGGCGCATGCAATTTCGCAATGATTTAAATATGTTGTGCGACCCTGCTTTCTTCAACTGCCAGAATATAGGCAATCAGCGCTTCGCAATCTGCTGTTTCGAGATGCTCAAGATCGCAGACGAAATCGACATTGCTCCTTGCCGGATCATCAGCATTACCAACAATGCCGAACTTCACATATTCCGCATCCATTGCATCAAGGGCGGAAATAAGATCGGCGACACTCACGCGGTCTTCTGACGTCAAAGACGTTCGGATCAGAACCAGCATATCCGCGTCACAATCAACCACCTGACGGGCAATCGATTGGGCGTCTGAATGCTTGGGTGCGACATCAACGTCAAAGCCCCCATCGGCAAACAGGGTCGCGACATGTTTATGATGGGTGTCTTCTTCGCTTGATGCTGTCGCCAGCAAAAGACGTGGATGGCGGCCTTCCATTTCGGCAAATTTCGCCAGATTGGTCGCGAGTTGGGGTGAAGTCATGATACCTCGCTTGATTTCGCTCGCCACTGTCCAACACAGTGGATCGGGCATGCATATCGTTGCGATACACCAACCCCGATAGTATCTCTGCCAAACCCCGTACTGGCAAGTTTCTCGATTATGCCGGCCTACCAACCCGCCATTTCAAGCGGATTGACGCCAATCACATGGGCATGCCCGTCCAAGATCACGACATATATGATCACCCCGACCACAAGATCGCGGATGCCAATGGCACCCTTCAACAATGCCGCAGGCGCAAACCGTCGAGTCCCGGCCAAAATCGCCGCTTGCTCGGTTTCGGGAATGTCACGCAGACGGATCTTCTCCATCCGCCAGAACCCGATTAGGGCAAAAAGCGCACTGCCGCCAAAGAACATCACCGCAACCGCGTCCCCGTTTGCAATCACATGGCCTGTCCCCCACAGGAACACGCCCAAAAGCAACGGATGTCGGCAAAACCGATTGATGCCCGGATTGGCCGGATCGAAGCCGGTTCTTCGGCCAATTGACAGCGGACAGGGTTGAAGAATGGCACAGGCCCACAAAATACATGCAGGCAACATGACAATCACAAGAAGCTTCGCCTGCCATGGATGGTAGTCCCAAAGCCAAAACGACTCCGCAACCAGTACTTCATGGATCACCCAGCCAAACAGCACTGTAGAAAGGACCGAGAAGCCAATGACATAGGATCGGTATCCAACCCGCGCGACAATCGGGCCACGTAACAAGCCCGGAACAATGTGACCGCCCAAGAAAACTGCCACCGAGATGAAAAACCAGACCAAAACGCGATCCCCTCTTTACATTGCCGCTTCAACATGCAAATTGCGCTGTTCCCGCAAGCTGGTCAGGGTGCGAATCTCCAAGACCCTTGCGTTACGTGATATTAGCGGATACCTCTGTATCCCTGTTTGACATCGGACAATAAGCAACTGTCGACGGAAAATCCGTCCGGCAGACAACGGAACACGGAATATACTCGAAATGAGCTGGACGCCGGAAAAGATTGAATTGCTGACCTCGCTCTGGAATCAGGGCTGGACCACGGCACGCATCGGTGAAGAACTGGGCGTTGGCAAAAATGCCGTCGTTGGCAAGGCACACCGCCTCGGCCTGCCCAAGCGTCCCTCGCCGATTCAGCGTCGTGCAGAGGAAGCTGAGCAGAAAAAAGCGCCGGCACCCAAGCAGCAGACCAAAGGCATCACGATCTTTGATCTTGGTCCGGGCATGTGCCGTTGGCCGTTTGGCGATCCGGGCGATGATGACTTCCACTTCTGTGGCAAGAAAATCGTTCCAAGCAAGCCTTACTGTGACGAGCACTGTGCACAGGCTTACCTGAACGGTAAGAACCCGCGCGAAGACAACCCGCCCGCACAGCAGGGTGGCGCAGGTGGCAAAGGCCCGCAGGCCGCAGCAAAGAAATAACCATCGTCTCCTTAGCCATCGGCCTTGATCAGATGATGACATTAAAAAAAGCCGCCCTTTTACCGGGCGGCTTTTTCGTTTGGTGGGTCAAAGCCCGGATGGCTTATTTGCTTTGCAGTACATATTGCGCAAAGCCGTCCTGATCTTCACCAACGAAGCTGATATTGTCTGGCGCATTGGCCGCAGACGATGCCTTGGGGCTGGTCACAAAGGTCACCTTGGATGCTTCGCCAATCGGGGCAAAGGTCCAGTTGCCATCGGCCTTCGGATCAATTTCCTTTTCGGTCAGGATATAGTTCGCCAGAACCGTGCGGTTTTCATCAGGTGCCTCGACGATGATGGTCGATCCATCAAGACCCGGGAAATTACCACCACCGCTGGCGCGATAGTTATTGGTCGCGACAACGAACTGCTGATCGGCTGAAACCGGTTTACCCTCAAACGACAGATTGACGATACGGTGGCTATCGGCATTGACCACTTCACCAGCCTTGTTATAGCGGGCCGGTTTGGTGACATCGATCTGATAGGTCACGCCATCAATCACATCATAGTTATAGGTCGGGAAGTCAGGATTGATCAGGACCTGTTCTTCGTTGCTGTTCGGGTCAATCTGATTGAACTGGCCTGCTGACATTTCAAGCCATTCACGCACCTGATCCCCATCGAGCAAAACTGCACGTACCGTGTTCGGATAGATATAAAGATCGGCAACGTTTTTAAGCGCGATCTTGCCTTCCGGGATGTCGGTGAAATAGTCCGGGCCGCCACGACCGCCGGCCTTGAACGGCGCACCAGCCGAGAGGATCGGGATGCCATCATATTCAGATCCGTTCAGGATCTTTTCGAGATACCATTTCTGCGAATTGGTCACGATCTGGATCGACGGATCATCTGCCACCAAAGCAAAGAAGCTGTTGATCGGCTCAGACGTTGTACCGACACCTTCACGCATATAGGCGATGGTGCCTTCGTGTTCTTCCTTAACTGCTGCGATGATTTCCGGATCGGCTTCGACCAGCGGGGTCACTGTGCGACCTTCGCGCTGATAAATCGCGCGGGCTTCGGACAGGCTGTCGACAACACTCCATTCACCGGCATCGGAGACATTCAGCGTCAGGTCAATCACACCCAGATGACTGCCCCAGAAGCCCGGCATGACGGCCGCAACACCATTGATGGTGCCTTTGGCCAGATCAACACCTTCAAGTTCGGAAAAGGCTTCGGACGGGAAGACGGTATGCGCATGACCAAACAGGATCGCGTCAATGCCATCAACCTTGGACAGGTAATAGGTCGCGTTTTCTTCCATGCCATTGCGCGCCATGGTCGAAATACCCGAATGCGGAACGGCGATGACGATATCAGCACCCTTTTCACGCATTTCCGGAACGTATTTTTCGGCCATCTCGACGATGTCTTTTGAGATCACCTTGCCTTCAAGATTGGCCTTGTCCCACTGCATGATCTGCGGCGGAACGAACCCGATCACGCCGACCTTTGCCTTGTGCGATTTGCCATCGGTATCGATAAATTCGCGATCAAGAATGACATAGGGCTCGAAATACGGTTTGTCGTTTTCAGCGTTGCCATCGCCATCATCGATAAAGACGTTGGCACTGACATAAGGGAAATTCGCACCGGCCAGAGTCTTGCCAAGGAATTCCAGACCATAGTTAAACTCATGGTTCCCGATATTAGCCGCATCATAGCCAAGCAGGTTCATCGCCTTGAAGACCGGGTGGGTTTCGCCGTCCTTAAGACCGCGTTCCTTGGCCATGTAATCGCCAAGCGGGTTGCCCTGGATCAGGTCACCGTTATCGACAAAGACAACGTTCTTTGCTTCGCCGCGCGCGGTTCTCAAAAGGGTCGCGACCTTTGCCAGACCAACAGTGTCAGACTCGCCATCGCGGTAATAGTCGTAATTGACCAGATGAGTGTGGATATCGGTTGTCTCGAGGATGCGCAGCGACACCGTGCTGTCGGCCAGTGCCGTGCCGCTGGCAAGTGCCAGCGTCAATGACAGCCCAAGTAGCCTTGCGCCCTTGTTATCAATAAATGCCATGAATCTTTTCCCTGTATACGCATTAAACCTGAGGACTTTAATCCTGTTCACATGGTCAGGTTTTGAAGATTTTGCGAAAAAGATAAGGCAAATACAAACAGAAACGCCCGCAGTCCCCAGCAGGCGTTTCCAGACTTGAACTATTCCGTCATATTTTTGGTGGCTCAGGCCGGGTTCAGGGCCGGTGATTTATACCCGCGTACAACCTCGTTGCCCGGTTCCGGATCGGTCGGAACATTAAGCGCCAGAACCAGTGACACAAACGCCATGGCAGCCCCGGCAAGGAAGACCGCACTTGGCGATACCAGCCACAACAATCCAAATGCCGCCGGGATAAAGACAGCCGCAATATGGTTGATGGTAAAGCTGACCCCCGCGGTCGACGAAATATCCGCCGGATCGGCGATCTTCTGGAAATAGGTTTTGATCGCAATCGCCATGGCAAAGAACAGATGGTCAATCACATAGAGACCACCGGCCAGAATATGGTTTTCAACAAAGGCATAAGACACGAACACGATAAACAGACCGATATATTCAAAGGTCAGTGCACGGCGTTCGCCCCATTTGCCAATCAGTTTGCCGATCTTCGGTGCCAGCACCATGTTGATCGCGTGATTCAGAAGATAAAGAAGCGTGATGGTTGCTGCGTCATAACCGAACTTCTCTACCATCAGGAAGCCTGCAAAGACGGTGAAAATCTGGCGGCGCGCGCCGCTCATGAAGGTCAGCGCATAATAAAGCCAATAGCGTTTGCGCAAAATCAGCTTCTTGGTTTGCGGATGGGCATCAGCAAATTTCGGGAAAGCCCCCCAAACAAACAGGGCCGCCAGAACCGTCAAGGCACCACCAAACAGATAGACATAGCGGTATTCAACGCTGAACACTTCAAGCATCACCCAAACGATGCCAAACATCACAAGTGATGAAACCGACTTGGCGGAAAGCTGCTTGCCCATCACAAGGGCGGTGCGTTCCTTTTTCACCCACTGCAACGACAGCGCCTGTTGCATGGTTTCAAAATAATGGAAGCCGATCGACATCAGGACCGTCGTGCAATAAAGCCCGATCACGGTCGGGAAGTAGCCCGATATTGCAACACCGATGCCCAACACCAAAAGTGACAGCAACGCAAAGGTCTGCTCACGCAGAACCAGCAGAACGAAAATTGCTGTGAAGGCCAGGAACCCCGGAATTTCACGCAGGGATTGCAATATGCCGATCTCGCGGCCGGTAAAGTCGGCCATCTCGACCGAGAAGTTGTTTAAAAGCGCCATCCAGGTCGAAAAGGACAGCGGCATGGCTGCGGCCATAACGATCAAAAGGACTTCGGGATTGCGCCATCCCTTGTAAACCGGGCCGGGCACGGCACCGTTGGCAGATCCATCAGCCACATCACCAAGTGGGGCAGCGTGATTACTGGCTTCTGGTATGATTTCCTTGGACATTTTGTCTCCCCAGACTGGGCCGCATTGGTGGCGGATCCATTGTCAAAACGTGGTTTGGTTTGGAATGCGACCAAGTTAAACCTGTAACGACCGTCTGTCTTACGTTAATCTGCCAACATATATCGCAATCAGGACAGTTTCGGATTAGCCCCGCCATGCCCCATATCTTGAACACGTTTGATGCGCGCCCAATCCATCACAACAACAAACCACGGCCCAAGGAACTGCCGCGTGCGGTCTATGTCCGGGTCAGTGACATGCCGGCTGGCTACCATGTAGCTGCACACAGCCATGACTGGAACCAGCTGCTTTACGCGCTTGAAGGCACCATGACCGTTGTGACCGAGGCTGGCATGTGGGTTGTCCCGCCACAGCGTGCGGTATGGGTGCCACCCCATACGCAGCACGCAGTGACCTGCACGGGCTTTACCCGTGCGCGCCATCTTTATATCGGCCGTGATGTTAAGGTGAATTTGCCGGGACGTTGCATGGTTCTGGAAGTCAGTCCGCTGTTGCGCGAACTGATCCGGGCTGCGACTGAAATCCCGATTGAATATGACGAGGATGGCGAAGAAGGACGTTTGATCCGGGTACTGCTTGATCAGCTCAAAGCCCCCGATCACGACACCCTGCATCTGCCTGCCCCCAAAGACAGCCGCCTTGCCAAAATCTGCGAGCATCTGCAAAACGACCCGGCAGATAACCGCACCCTTGATGACTGGGCACAGATTTGTGGGGCATCAAGCCGGACATTGGCACGCCTGTTTCAACGTGACACAGGCATGCCATTTCGCGATTGGCGACAAAAACTAAGATTACTATATGCGCTGGAGAAGCTGGCGCATGATCGACCGGTGACCGAAGTCGCCCTTGATCTTGGATATGAAACGCCGTCTGCCTTCATTGCCATGTTCCGCAAGGCAACGGGACGCACACCTGGCGGGTATTTTAGATAAGCTGATTGGTGGCGACTTTCAGCTATTTATCGTGGAAATAACGCAACGGCGGAAGGATGTCGTTGTCAGGCTCCGGATCCGATCCATAGCCGTTAACGGCCTTTGGATGGGTCGGGCAGGTTTGACGGTTTTGTGCACAAAGGTTGTGAATTTCCACCATCATGTCCGATGACCAGCAAAGCCCTGCACCTGACTGATTTGGCGAGCCTTCAGACTTTGAGCATTGACGTTCGGGACGATGTGCTTCTTCGTGGATGCCTTCGCCGTCACGCGCAGCCAGCATGCGTTCAAGAACCGGCATGATCTCGGCAATGGATTTCAGAACATTCACACTGTCGCCAATGGTTTTGACCATCGCGATAGCCATTTCTTCGTAGGCATCTGATGGCTGTGCGGGTTCCTGTGGTTCCGCTGCCGGTGCCTGATCCTGAATCAGATTGAAGCCGGACCGGGATCGTGCAAGCAAAGCGACCGGACTGTGCCATGCCTGATAATTTGGTTCGTTGATCCTACGGCCCGGCACGATATGGCTGGCCGGTCCCCAGTCACGGCCCGGATCAGAGAAATTGGTTTCTCCTTTTCGGCGTGCCGGGTGAATGTCGACTGAATACATTTTCTCCCCCAGAGAGAATATCAGCGTTACCCTGAATGCCCTGCTCTTTTGACGATTTATCGCGGGGCCATGTGTTGTATTTTTGTTGGCTCATGTCTAACACAGCTTGAAGCCCTCCAATGCGCATCGCGTCCAAATCGCTTTGCAATCAGTCCAAAAAACGCCCAAAAACCGCAGTATCCGTAGGGTCCACACCTTTGGCGACCCACTTTGGGATAGGCAATCTTGAGTTAACTATACCAAAGGTTTTTTGCGCATTGCGTAAATTGACGTTAGTTAAATTAGAGAACGCTTCACCCGGAACCGCGGCACAATAACTACCCAAAACTTGCAAAAATACGGACCGGAAAAACTGAGTTGGGGGTAAAATGGCTACGGATCAGCGGTCCGGTGGGTCAACCAGTTCGTATTTCACGGTCGACAACCTACCTATGCATGAGAGGTATGGGGTCTGGAAAGATTCCATTGATGTCCTGTTCGGTGTTGAAGCCGAAAAATCCATTCGCGATACCAATTTCACCGCCAGTATTGAGTCCCATCTGCTTGGATCGCTGATGGTGATGGAAGTCACCTCGCTGGAACAGGCATGGGGCCGAACCAACGAACAAATCGCACGCAATGGCATGGATCATTACGGCATTGGCCTGTTCAAGGACGGCGATCTGATCTGTGACGAGGCCAAAGGCGGCACGCAACTTCAAAAAGGCGGGCTGGTGGTTTTCGACCTGACCCAGGAGTTCGATGCACGCACCAGCGATCTTAAGGTCATGACCTTTGTCGTACCCCGCCCCCTGATCGAAGACATGGTCAATCAGCCCGACGATCACAGTATGCGTTTCCTTGATCCAAAGGACCCGATGACCCGCATAGTTCATGATCAGATGCTGTCGATCCATCGCAACATCACAGCTCTTGATCAGAACCAGGCGCAAGTTATTGAACGATCTTTTGCCATGCTGGTTGCCAATTGCCTGAATGGTGCATTTGGTGGCAATCGGGAAACAGCCCATCAACGCCAGAACATCATGAACATGGTAAAGATCCGACGATATATCCGCGAACAACTGGCATCCCCTGATCTGACTCCGCGTAAAGCCGCACGCGACCTGGGCGTGTCCCGATCAAAGCTTTATGACTGCTTTTCGGCCTATGGCGGGGTCTATCATTACATTCGTGATATGCGCTTGCGCCGCGCCATTTCACTTTTGAATGACCCGATGCGGCGTCATTCATCGATCTATGACATCGCCCTTGAATGCGGCTTTTCATCTGATGCCAGCTTTATACGCGCATTTCGCGAGAAATATGAACTGACACCCGGAGATGTCCGCAACGGCGTATCGCTGCACCAAAGCGGCACATTCGGCCAGAATGAAAAAATCGACACACGATACGAGGATTGGTTGCATGAACTTACGATCTAAACGCAACCAAGCCTGAATTAAGCTTTCACATCGATTTCAAAGGCCTAACTGAGGAAATCGATACTTGATGAAAACTTAATTTAACTTTTTCGAATTAAACCACTTTACGTCATTTGTGAAAATCGCTTAACCTAGACGTGTGGATAGGCAAGTAGGCCTGACCCAATCCACACCGCATACAGATGATGTAAGTGTCCGCCACGTAGGCAATTGGGGTAGCAAGATGCAACCGGATCAGGAATCTGCTGGGTCCTCCAGCACCTTTTTCACCGTCGACAACCTTCCGATGAAGGAACGTTATGGCGTATGGAAAGAGGCAATATCATGCTTGTTCGATGTCGACGCAGAACAAAGCGTTCGCGAAAACGACTTCCGAACCACCGTTAAATCCCATCTTTTTGGATCATTGATGTTGATGGAAGTTGAGTCCAGACAACAACAATGGAGTCGCGATTATAAACAGATCGCCGGCAACGGAATGGATCATTACGGCATTGCTGTTTATCAAAACGGTACTGTCGAATGCGAAACATCAAGGGGCAGTGAAAAACTTCGGCCCGACGGATTATTGATTTATGATCTGACCCAACCGTTTACCGCACATACCACCGACCATCTGACCTACAACCTCGTCATCCCGCGGGCCTTGCTTGAAGACCTTTTGCATCATCCAGATGACCATTGCATGCGGTTTCTGGATCCAAGAGATCCAATGGTTCAGATCATCCGCGACATGATCATATCCCTGCAACGCAATGTCGGTGACCTGAGGCATCTTCAGGCTCAAGCACTCGAAAAGATGTTCCCGGTTCTGCTGGCCAATTGCCTGAATGCGGTCAATTCAGAGACAGCCGACACTGCGTTTGAACGCCAGAACATCACCAGCATGGTCCGTATGCGTCGTTATTTCCGGGAAAATCTGTGTTCGCCCGATCTCAATCCGCGCCGGGCAGCACAAGACCTTGGGGTGTCTCGATCCAAACTTTACAGCTGCTTTGCCCCTTATGGCGGGGTTTACAACTATGTTCGGGACATGCGGCTGCGCAAAGCAATCTCGCTTTTAAACGACCCGCAATATGCCCGTTCGTCTATTTATGACATTGCCCTTGATTGCGGCTTTTCCAGCGACGCTAGTTTCATCCGGGCGTTTCGCGACAAATATGACGCAACCCCGGGCGAAGTGCGAAGCGGTGCAGCCACCCATGTTCGCAAGTCGCACTGCATCGCAGGTCTGGTTGATCGCCAATTCGAACAATGGATCCATGGCTTGGGTTAATCTTTGCGCCACCACCGCAAACGAAAACGGGGCAAGCGCCCTTACCCCGGTGATGGCTCTTGGTCTGACTAAACGCTCAGAACCCGCGTCAGCTTGCTTTCCTTGCGCAACGAGCCGTAGCCAAGAAACCCCTCGATCGCCAGAATCTCGACATCTCGTGATTTGAACAGATTGATCATGCGAAGCCCGACATAGGCATTGGGGACAAGAATGATGTCTGCCAATCCCAGATACAGTTCAATCAACTGATCAAGGCTTTCCTGATTTTGTTCTATGATGACGACAGGGCGCTGATCCGCATGTCGACAATAGGGAAGAACATCGTTCGGATAGACATCTGAAAGGTGCTGCATGATTGACGGTCTTCCTACCTGGTTGACGACCTGCACCAATGCCCTGCGGAACCAATAGTCACTGTCACTGGTATCGTGCCCGATTTCAGACAGTTTGAACGATTCAAAAAAACGCACTATTCCGTTCGTCCAGATTTTTGTGCAATTCGTCCAGATTTCGTGACGTCACAACGAAAACAACCAAGAAATCAGACCTTTGCAAAGTTTTCTCACACCAGACCTGAGAAATTGTCATTCATCTTTCCACCGTAAAATCCGGTATGAATAGGATTGAACATCCCCGGAGATAACAGCGATGAGTTCCGTTTGGTCAGGTATTGGATTGCGGCTTGCAGCCACGGGACTGTTTGCTGTGATGAGCCTTTTTGTCCGAATGGCATCGTTCGAAGCACCGGTTGGACAGATTGTCTTCTGGCGAAGCTCCGTCGCCTTGATCCCGATTATCCTCTATCTGATGTGGCGCAAGGAATTCCCGCGCGCATTGCGCACCAAACGGCCATGGGGTCACCTTAAACGCAGCACCTATGGCTGTGTTTCGATGTTTCTGTCCTTTGTCTCGCTGGCATATCTTCCACTTGCCCTTGCCACCGCACTTGGCTTTCTGGCCCCGCTGGTGGTCATCCCGATTGCGATTGTCGCCCTTCGTGAAAATCCCGGTTGGCTTGTGATCAGTGCGACGTTGGCTGGATTTGTCGGCGTTTTCATGATGCTTTGGCCGATGATCTCGACACCGGGCCTTGATCATAACACCATGATCGGCATCGGGGCCGGGGTGGCCTTTGCAATCACCACCGCCTTTGCCAAAGTCCAGATCAAGTCACTCACTACCACCGAACCATCTGGAACAATTGCATTTTACTTTGCCGTGATTTGTTCGATCGGCGGATTGCTGAGCCTGCCATTTGGCTGGGCTTCAATTTCGACAAACAGCCTTGTTCTTTTAATTAGTGCTGGTTTAACTGGCGGGCTTGCGCATATTGCCATGACCGAAGCACTGGCACGCGCGCCTGCATCCACTCTGTCCGCATTCGAATACACCGCCATGATCTGGGCTATTGCCCTTGATCTACTGGTATTTTCTGTATTGCCGGCACCGGTCAGCCTGATGGGTGGCGTCCTGATTGTTCTGGCTGCGGCAATGGTCGGCTTTAACGATCAAATCATTGCCTATGCTAAGCGGCTCATTGGCAGATCAAACAACGATCATGAGGCAACCGCTGCGCCCGAAGACAAACCAGCCGAGTGACAGATCCAAACCGCAGATCGGTCAGGCAGTTTTGCTTTCCTGAAGCTTGGTCAGAGCATGAAGGGTCAGATTGGTTGGTGTCGCAATGCCAAACTCGGCACCTTTGCGAACAATATAGCCGTTCAGATAATCAATCTCGCTGGGTTTGCCGCGTGCCAAATCCTGCGCGGTAGACGAAAACTGTGCGGACATGGTTGCGGCAATCTTTTCAACTGCTCCCCACACATCGCCTGGCACTTCAACACCATCGGCCTTGGCAACTGCAAGGCATTCATCCAAAGCATTTCGCATCACATCCCAAACGCCATCCCCCTGCACCAACTGCCCATAGGGAAGCTGGGTAATCGCAGAAAGCGCGTTATAGGTACAGTTCAGGATCATCTTTGACCAAAGCGCACCATCGGCATTATCGGAAATCTCAACCGGGATACCTGCAGGACGCAAGGTATCGGCAACAACCTGACTTTGCGCGGATGGGCCAATGACAAGCTCACCACGGCCATGATGTTTAACATGCCCGGCCCCGCCCATGCTGGTCGCGACATAGACAACAACCGGGATCACCGGCTGCCCCAAAACCGCACCAAGGCGTTCGGCATTATCAACGCCGTTCTGAAGACTAAGCACGATCGTATCGGGATTGATGAAGGCTTTGATTTGCGCGCCAGCATCGGCTGTGTCGGTCGACTTCACGCAGAACAAGACCAATTCTGCCCCGGCAATTGCCGACGCATCGGTTGCCGCGCTAACCGCGACATATTCCTGCGATGATCCGAAATCAAGCAGCAGGCCATCACGGTTCATGGCCTCAACATGGTTTAGACGACCGATCAGTGTCACGTCATGTCCGGCACGCGCCAGCATTGCCCCGTAATAACATCCAACGGCGCCAGCGCCCATTACCGCGATTTTCATGATGCGAACCCTGCATTATCTACTGATCTTGCGGCCAGTATTTCCAACATCACCCGATCAGACAAGGGATAGTTATATCTAAACGATCCCGGCTTGGCGAAGCTTCGTGATCTGATCATCACTCAGATCTGCGACTTGACGGAGGATCTCATCGCTATGCTGCCCCAACATAGGCGGGGCTTTTTCATCCGTGATCGGTGTTTTGGAAAACTTGATCGGGTTGCCAACCGTCGGAACGCTCCCGGCAGTTGGATGATCAAGCTGTTTGACCATGCCGCGATGCTTGAGTTGCGGATTATCAAACACACGATCAAGCGTATTGATCGGCCCGCAAGGCACATTTGCCTTTTCAAGGGCCGCAATCCATTCATCGGTGGTTTTGGCAACCATCGCCTGACGGATCAGTGGCACGAGGGTATCGCGATTGGCAACACGTTTGCGGTTTGTGGCGTAACGTTCATCTAAGGATAGGTCATCAAGACCTGCAACCGCACAAAAGCTTTTGAACTGGCTATCATTGCCAACCGCCAGGATCAGATAGCCATCCGCCGTCGGGAAGGCTTCATAGGGCACGATATTGGGGTGCGCATTGCCAAGACGCCCCGGTGCATTTCCAGTCGTCAGATAGTTCATTGCCTGATTTGCAAGAACGGCGGCCTGCACATCCAAAAGCGCCAGATCGATATATTGCCCCTCGCCGGTTTCATCACGATGGCGGAGTGCCGCAAGAATACCAATCGTCGCATAAAGCCCGGTAAAGATATCAGCCACCGCAACGCCGACTTTCATCGGCTGACCACCAGCTACGCTATCGGGTGCGCCGGTGATGCTCATCAACCCGCCCATGCCCTGGATCATGAAATCATAGCCCGGCCGGTCCTTATAGGGGCCGTCCTGACCAAATCCGGTGATCGAACAATAAACAAGTTTCGGGTTCAGCGCCGAAAGGGTTGCGTAATCCAGACCATATTTGGCAAGGCCGCCGACCTTGAAGTTTTCAAGCACCACGTCGCTTTGTGCCGCCAAGTCGCGGACAATTTCCTGTCCTTCGGGTTTGGTGATGTCAATCGTCAGTGACTTTTTGCCACGGTTGGCTGTCAGGTAATAGGCAGCCTCGGTTGTGTCTTCACCATTGGCATCCTTGGCAAAGGGCGGGCCCCAGCCGCGCGTATCATCGCCGGCACCGGGACGCTCAACCTTGATGACCTCGGCCCCCATATCGGCAAGGGTCTGGCTGGCCCATGGCCCTGCCAGAACACGCGAAAGATCAAGAACACGAAGTCCGGAAAGCGCGCCAGTCATCAGATCATCCCGAGTTAGTCGATACTATTGGTCAGTCCAGAATCAAAGCGGGCGGCAACATTTCTGCTGCCGCCCGTTTTATCATTCTCAGCCTTCAGCAGAGAATGCCTGCAGCCCCGTCTGCGCACGGCCCAGGATCAGGGCGTGGACATCATGGGTACCTTCGTAGGTATTCACGGCTTCAAGGTTCATCGAATGGCGGATGACGTGGAATTCGTCAGAAATACCGTTACCACCGTGCATATCACGTGCGATACGGGCGATTTCCAATGCCTTGCCACAGTTGTTACGCTTCATAAGCGAAATCGCTTCCGGCGCACCTTTGCCAGCATCCAGAAGACGACCAAGCTGCAACGCACCCTGCAGGCCAAGGGTAATTTCGGTCTGCATGTTCGCCAGTTTCAGCTGGATCAGCTGGTTGGCGGCAAGCGGACGACCAAACTGGCTACGATCAAGCGTATATTGGCGTGCCGCGTGCCAGCAGAATTCAGCGGCACCCATCGCACCCCAGGCAATTCCGTAACGCGCCTTGTTCAGGCAGCCGAACGGACCGCCAAGGCCCTTGGCATTCGGAAGCATGTTTTCTTCTGGGACAAAGACGTTATCCATGACGATTTCGCCGGTGATCGAAGCACGCAGTGAGAACTTGCCTTCGATTTTTGGTGCGGACAGACCGTTCATATCCTTTTCAAGGATAAAGCCGCGAATGACACCTTCATCATCCTTGGCCCAGACAACAAATACGTCTGCGATCGGGCTGTTGGTGATCCACATTTTGGCACCGGTCAGGGTGAAGCCACCCTCGGTCTTGCGGGCACGAGTTTTCATACCGCCCGGATCGGAACCGTGGTCCGGCTCGGTAAGGCCAAAGCACCCTACGAACTCGCCGGTCGCCAGTTTCGGCAGGTATTTCTTGCGCTGTTCTTCGCTGCCATAGGCAAAGATCGGATGCATCACGAGCGAGCTTTGAACCGACATCGCCGAACGATAACCGGAATCAACGCGTTCAACTTCGCGGGCAACCAGGCCATAGGCCACATGGTTAACACCCGGTCCGCCGTATTCCTCGGGGATGGTCGGACCAAGCAGACCAAGTTCACCCATCTCGGTCATGATTTCACGATGGAACACCTCATGACGGTTGGCTTCAAGAACGCGGGTCTGGAGGTTTTCCTGACAATATGCACGGGCCGCATCGCGGATCATGCGTTCCTCTTCGCTCAACTGCTCTTCAAGCAGGAGCGGATCTTCCCAATGAAACGGTGCGCGGCTTGCCATTTGCCTGATCCTTTATGAATTTTTTGATAGAAAGCAGGGGCAGCGCCATAGAAGGGCGAGATGACGCTACCCCTGAAAGCTTATTTGCTTATGCCTGTAAGCTAGGAATTGGCAGACCAAGTTGCAAATGATAAAACTGCGATATATTATGCGAAAAACTCATGAACTATGACATTTTACATGAAACAAAACAAGAACAAATAGAAAAAATGAGCCGCCGTATTCCCAGCCTGAAGGCTCTTAGTTGCTTTGAACAAACCGCGCGATTTGGCAATGCATCACGCGCGGCCGAGGAGCTTTATCTGACGCAAAGTGCCGTGAGCCGACAAATCCAAAGCCTTGAAAGCTGGTTGGGCTGCAAGCTGTTTGCGCGCGAAAAACAACGGCTTATCCTGACGCCCGAAGGTGAAAGCTATTTGCAATCGATCCGCCCTGCGCTGGATCAGCTCGAAAGTGCGACACTGACGCTTCTTTCGGGTGGATCAGAAAGCGGGGTTCTGACCGTCGCTGCACCACCGACCTTTGGGTCGCGCTGCCTTATTCCATTACTGCCAAATTTCCGGGCCAAGCATCCGGAAATCGCGATCAATTTTATTTCGCGCATCGGCATGCCCGACTTTGATCGCGAGCAGATTGATATCGCCGTTCTGTTTGGCGAAGGCAATTGGTCGGAACTTGATCCGCATATCCTGCATGGCGAGGAAATGGTGCCGATCTGCAGTCCGCAGCTGATTGCCAATCTTGATAAACCGGCAGAGGCATCTGATTTGCGCAATTACCCGCTGCTTCATATCGCCACGCGTCCGCGCGGCTGGGCCGATTGGCTCGCCGCCAGCGGACTTCATGACATTGATGGTGAGAATGGCCCGAAGTTCGAGCATTTCACCATGGCAATGCAGGCGGCAGCCGCCGGACTTGGCGTTGCCCTATTACCCACCTTTGCGATTGAGGATGAGCTGAAATCCGGCAGGATCGTCGCCCCCTTTGGTCCACCGCAAGCAAGCCCGTTTCATTATTATGCCTGCTGTCCGAAGCGTCGTGCCCGCCTGCCAAAAATCCGGGCCTTTATGACCTGGCTCGATCAGCTTGATACAGCGGCACAACTGTCGCAGCAGACACCGAACGGAAATATCTAATTGGGAAGTCCGAGCGTGTTTGGCGAGGGCTAGCTCGCCTTCTTGCTTTCAATGGCACGGATGGCCGACATCCCTCGGCGACGCAGAACATCTGCATCCTCAGGACCATCAACGATCTCAAGCAACCGAACCGTCGCCATCAGATTGCGCTGTGCATTGGGGATTTCTTCCGGCGTCAGCCGTCCCATACCATCCACACCTGCACGACCGATCTGATTGAGCTTCTTCTTCAACTCGACCACAGCCTTTGCGGCAGAGCTTTGAGCTGCTAACACGTCGGAAATACGCGCGGTTTCAGCAATCGCTTCGGCCGATTTTTCTGCTGCCAGAACCTTTTCATCATCAAAGTCCTGGGCAAACAGTGGGCGCGCCAAACCACGCCCGGATCCAGGTCCCTGACGCACTTCCATTTTGGGAAGCGCATCAATCACACGCTCGGGCGATGCACCAAACATTGTGTCAGCCAATGCGCGGGACACACGACGACGCGTTTCCAGAAGCTTCTCACCCCAACGCCCATCCTTGCGAATTTTAAACTCGCGGGTGATGCGGGTGAATTCCGATGCGTACCAACGCGCAAGCTGCAGGATATGCGCTTCGTCCTTGCCCGTCCCGACGCCTTGCTCGATCTCGGCCACGGTTTCGGCCAACAGATCAATGATCAGGTCACCAGTTTCGGCAAGATTGGTTTTCTCAATCGTCCGGTCATCGGATTTGTTCGACAAAACACGGATCAATTTGAACAATTCGCTTGGACGGAGAAGACGCGCCAAAACCGCCAAAAGGAACATCGGCTCAAAACCGGGCTTATCTTTCGAAATAGACAGAAATCTGTCTCGCAACCAAGTTACATCATTGGCATCCAGCGCCCTGATCGGCGCAGAGGGGAAACGCTCCCGCACCTCAGCGATTTCGACACCAACATTCAGGATTTTTCCAACTTCCGAGAAGGCTTTGAGATGAATGCGTGAACCGAGCTGAGTTGCGAGCGCACGTTCTTGTTTGATGCCGTTGTTCGAGTTGTCGATTTCGTCCTCTATGACCCTGGCACCGATTTTCCAAAGCGCACGTTCCGCTACAGCAAGTTTCGCACTATCACGTGCAACTGCTGCTGTTTCGATATCTTTCATTGCCTGTTGGAAATCTGGCCCGCCAGCAGATGTCACGACTTTCCATATCGGCATAAGCGACGTTCGGCTGATACGAATGCTCTTTTCCCGCGGCTCTGCCGATGTCAGCAGGTCTTCAAACGGATCACAGAACTGACGCATTGGCGTTGGAAACCGTTCCGGCTTCAACGAAGCAAGCCGCGGACGGAGAATCTGAAGAATGGTCTCATGAGGTAGCGGCAACTTCGGATCGGCACGATCACTCTCGATTGCACGTGTAAAGCGTGCAATTTCTGAACCGCTTAAAGACTCAAACAATTGGCCAAGCTGCGATGCGCCAAGATTTCCGGCGTCTTCGATCTTCATGCAGACTGTCTCCTGAAGCGTTCGAGACGATCTACCATATCGGCATCAATTTCACCACTACCCAACTTCCGAAGCTCGCCCGCCCAAAGCATCTGGTTCACGCGAATATCCACCCAGAACTGCTGCTCTTTGATGGTAATTTCAGAGATCGGCATAACAGGAACAAAGCTTGCAACTTCTTCGATAACTTCGCGCTGCTTGGCGCGATCTGTCTGCGAACGTTTGGCCCATACATCGATCAATTCCTGCCAGCCATCAAGCAGCCACCAGAGATAATCAACCGTCTTGCTGATATCTTTCTTTGCGCGTTCCCAGTCGGTCAGCACTTTGCCAAGCTCACTGTTCCAACTATCGACTTCAGCAACTTTTCTCTGTGCATACTCATGCGTTGCCTGCGTCGCACTAACAATACGACTGGCCATGAACCGGAAATCTGATTGCTCAGAGTTCGACCATTCTTCAATGTCGCTTGCAAACTTTTTAAGGTCACTGGTCAGGCTGCGCAGTTGCCCCTGACATCCTTCCTGATCCAGCCCGACCGGAGCTATCACTTTGCTCCACTCACCAAGGTTGTCGATAATCGTTTCATTCTCGACCTTATTTTCCGAAGCAAAGCGGTTCAACGCCTTACGCGCACGCACCTGACCATCCATGGTCATCAATTCTTCGCGTTTCATATCCTGAACAGCGGCACCACCGAGCTGAAGCAGGGCACGATGCAGAACGGCCAGTTGGCCAAGCTCGCGCGATGACTTCTCGTTTTTGTTTCGCTCAGTGCAAGTCCGTGCCAGTTCAATCCCTCCGACCCCGGTGCCGCCAACAGCCCGCGCATGCTCCAGAACAGTACTTGGATGCACATTCTCAAGTTCAAGCAGCCGATCGAACAACATTCTGTCATGGACAGAGAGATCAAAAACTTCACGCAGCGTATCAAGCGGCAACTCATAGGTTCCAAGCCCACCGGCCAAGCCGGGCAGCATGATCATTGACCGCCCGCCTTTTCCCACTGCAACACGTGCATAGCGCAGGGTTTTGCTAGTGAACGGCGTTCTCACCCCACGCGTCAGAAAGGTCTGAGGCAAACATGCCAAGGGGTCTTCTGGCACCATTGAAGGTTCAGGTGATTTGTGACTTACGGCTTGTACGATCTTCTGTTTGTTCATTATGGGCTTTGGTTAACCTACCGGCGCTACTGTCCCGAAGTAAAAGGGCACTAGCGGAGCACGGAAAAACAATCTGTTGTTAGCGAAACCATCTGGGCATTTTTTATCAAGTCAGGCCTCATCGCGACAGCCTAAGTTATCCCGACAAACTGACAATTTCATTAACGATCTTCCCCAAAAACCGTTCATCTTCGCCCAATGCATCACATTGCCATTCACCAAGCCTTGCAAGCAAGCACTTATAAGGTTTCCTGCGCCTTTTCCCAGGTTTTGACATAGGCCTTCCATTCTGCACCATCGGGAATGGTTTCATCCACGTTCAGAAACGCCCGACTGTCGATCATGATGGCAACTTCCTCCGTTTCGACCGGTGCCTTAATCATTTTTTCCTGATAGGAACTTGGATGCGGGCCATGCGGGAATCCGCTCGGGTGGAAGGTTGCCATGCCAGCTTTGATATCCCCGCGCGCAAAGAACTCGCCGCGATGATAGAAGATGAATTCATCGACATCTTCGTTCGAATGGTAAAATGGAACGCGCAGAATGCCGGATTCCCATTCGCCAATTTTTGGAATAAAGGTGCTGACCGAAAGGGTCTTGGCAACAAAGGTACAATGCGCGGCAGGTGGCGTTTTCTTACCAACAGAACGACGGCTGGCCAGATCCCGCCAGTTCAACTTCACAACGCAGAGATCCCCTTCCCAACCAGTTGCGTCAAGCGGGTTATAGGGATAGGTAAGTGTCGAGACCTGCCCACGACGCTTGATATGGATTTCCCAGAATGCTTCGTCCTGTTGCGCCAGAAACGCGTTGTTAATGCTGGGCAAGGTGAACAACATCGGATCAACCGATGTCCCACCCGCAACCATGGATGCTTCAGGCAATCCAAACGCATCTGCTGTTGCCTCAATAAACATAAACTCGCAGCTTGAATTTGGCTCTAAGCGCCAAGCCGTTCCACGTGGCAAAAGGATGTAATCCCCATCGCGATAGGGCAGATGCCCGTAATCACAGAAAAGCGCGCCATCACCGTGATGCACAAATATCAGGGTATCCCCGTCCGCATTGCGCGCCAAAGCGTGCATTTTCTCATCCGTTTTCCAATACCGGACTTCCATTGCATCGTTATAAAGAACCCGCCTTGCCTGTAACGGACACGCTGGACCGGGCGCCAGTTTTCCAAGGTTAAATGCGCGTGGCCTGAGCGGCCCTTCAAATGCAGCCCAACCGGCAGGAGGATGTTTGTGATAGATCTGCGCTGACGGTCCCTGAAACCCTGCACGCCCGACTTCGCGTTGATAGGTCTTTTGTCCTTGCGCGCTGTTAGGTGCAGCAACGCAATTTCCTTCACTATTGGGCAGTCTGATCCAGTTGGTCATTCCATCCTCCCAGCCCTGTTTGATTGGGTGCGAAGCAGGCACAAACTGTCCAGCGGCACCTCTTAGGGATATGAGAAGATTTCAGCAGCTTTTCAAGCGGTGTAAACATTCACACGCCACACGCAAAAGGCGAACTACGTGACATCAACAATCTGATTTTGAAGAAGGTGGTGCGCCCGACAGGATTCGAACCTGTGGCCCCCAGATTAGGAATCTGGTGCTCTATCCTGCTGAGCTACGGGCGCACACGTGCAGAAGCTGGGTTCAATTAGCAGTAATTTCTTCAAGGATCAATCCAAGAGCCTCACTGTGGCCGAGGACATATACCGATCTCTATTGAGCAAAAGAAAAACCGCCAGCCTTGGCTGACGGTTTGAAATCGCTGTCGAGCACTGCTGGTGCCGCTTAGTCAAAAATGCGCTCGATCGGGAAGGAATAGGTCAGAGACAGGATCTCGGTACCCGGGTTCTCGTCACCGATACTTGCATTGGAGATGTGCGCAATGCCAAGGCTAAGGCGCTCATGGCTGTCAAACCGGAAGCCGAGCTCAAGACCGGAACGGAATTCAATCCAGTGACCAAGGTCTTCGCCATTGCCCTGATGGTAAGCACCAACAGACGTATAGACGCTTGAAACGAAATGATCGCCCCATAGAACATCAACAGCGAGGCCTCCATAGCCATGTACGGCACCTTCAGAGGTAACCATAACACCGCCAATCGGGCGGGTGACATCAAACATGGCGTGCTGTGCACGATAGTTCAGACGAAATTCGGCTGCTTCTTCGTCTTGCGTGATATCAACCATACCGGTTGAGAATTCGAGCAAGCCGGAATCCTTATCATTTCCGAGAATTTCCTGCGCATGCGCAGTATTGAGAAGTCCAAAAAATACAAAAACTGCGAGCAGTTTCCCCAGAGCCAACTTCATTAATCAAGTCCCCACTAGATCAATCGGTGCGCTATACTAACCATAGGCATCTGAAACTCAACTACACTTTGGTGTGTGTTTTTAAGTTTTTCACACAAAGTTTTCGCCGTTAAATCGATTTGTAGCGTAGACAAGCTCACGAATGATGCCTGGTTCACTTGCTGCATGCCCTGCATCATCAACAATGACCAATTCTGAACCCGCCCATGCATCATGCAATGCAACTGCGGAAACCGGCGGACAGACGACGTCATATCGTCCTTGAACAATGACCAGCGGCAGGTGCGAGATTTTCCCGACATTGTTGATCATTTGATCGGGTGCAAAGAAGCAACGATGCACAAAGTAATGGTGCTCGAGCTTGGCCAGCGCCAAGGCAATCTGATCCCCTTCGAAGTCTTCAACCAAACCATCATCAGGCAGCAGTGTGCAACAGGTTGCCTCGTAAGCTGACCAAACGCGGGCAGCATCAATTGCCTTGTCTTCACCCTCGGCCCCGGAAAAGATCGCTGCGTATCGATCCAGAAGCACCTGCCAACCCGGATGTTTTTCATATCCGGCCGTATCAAGGAAAGTACGCTCGACTTCCGGGAAGAAACGACCCATGCCATCCATGAACCAGGCAATTTCGCGCTCGGTGCCTAGGAAAACACCGCGCAGGACAAAACCCAAAACCCGATCAGAACATGCCTGACCATAAGCAAGTGCCAGCGTCGATCCCCAAGACCCGCCAAACACCAGCCATTTATCAATCCCGCGCTCAGCACGCAGAGCTTCAATGTCGGCAATCAAATGATCGGTGGTGTTATTTTCAAGGCTGCCAAATGGGCGGGATTTACCCGAACCGCGCTGATCAAGCAGAAGCACACGATACTTTTCCGGGTCAAAGAAGCGGCGGCTGTTTGGCGATATCCCCGCACCTGGCCCGCCATGCAGGAAGACAACCGGGATACCGTCGGGATGACCAACTTCTTCCCAATAGATTTCATGACCATCGCGGGAAAGCCAGCCGGAATGACGGGGCGTAATTTCTGGATAGAGCACGCGGATAACCTCATCGGTGTATATTTCGGCAGTTGCGTCTGAAAGGTGGCAGCGCAGTGAAATCAATCTCATGATTACGGATACGAGAACAAGTCTCTATTCGGACTTCACACAAAACCACGCAAGATTGTGTAAGGCGATATAGGGACCTCCCCGGTTTTCGATAACTCCACGGACTCTTGTTTTCGCACCAACCAAACGGTTCAGA
This sequence comes from Thalassospira sp., assembly GCA_965228275.1. Taxonomy (GTDB): domain Bacteria; phylum Pseudomonadota; class Alphaproteobacteria; order Rhodospirillales; family Thalassospiraceae; genus Thalassospira. The sequence continues at coordinate 1,390,041 of OZ245802.1, forward strand.
CCAGATTGAAAATCTTGCGCACCAAACAGGGACTCACGAACTTCTTTACCCAAGGCAATCGTGAAATCACGGCGCCAATCCTTGCCGAAGTTCAGGTAGCTGCGCCATTCCTGATGTTCGATGCTTTGGATGATCCCATCCACGACAACAAAGCGTCCGATTGCATCCGTAATGCTTGGCAAGTCTTTCCCAGCTGACGCAGGATGCGCTGACACATGATAGCTCGTCGCAGCATTCTGATCTGCCCACATGCCGATGTTTGCACGCATTGCCCGATCCTCTGCTTGGACCAGCGCCCTCAATTCCCTCGAGCCTTGCGGCAATAACATAGCCAACCCGGCATCCAATAATTGCACCTGCCAGTCTGAGGCCGAGTTATTCGAACTCTCCTTTACCTCCGCAATTGTTCGGCCAAGAAAGTCAGGGCCATCAGAGAGCAGTTTGACAGAGACCTTCGCAGCACTGGCGCTCCGTAGCCAAGCGAGTGATGCTACTTCCACTTCAGGAACGAAAGTTATGTCAGGCAGTTTGAGCTTTAGAGCCGGCAGATCGACGGATGTGAATGCGTCGACAGCCTCGACCGACAGACTGGTGCGCAAAGTGGGCTTAGTCACAGCTTGGGCATTCGAAGCATTGCCATTGATCTCGGTTCCGCATCGCCATTCGTCAGCAGAAGCGTTGGGTGCGGACGCGATGACTAGCAGGCCAAACATCCAAACGAACGCCATCGGCAATCTGGTCGCAAAATCACCCCAATTGACAGGTTCAATTGTGCCGTTTGAATGTGTTGAATGATCCTGAAACACGCGTTACCAATTCCTGTTTGGTTTCGCCGGAGAGCTTTCTGCAGCTTACGCGGCAGAACAGGATGAGGAAAGATATCAATGGGCTGGTTGAAGTTCGGACATAACAAGCACCTTGTCGCCATACTGGCAGCAATTGCACTCAGCACCACATTGGCAGGATGTTCGACCAACCGTGCAACCGGCGAAGACAGCTTCACCGCCTTCATGTCGCCCGAAGAAGAAAAGCAGATCGGGTCGCAAGAACATCCGAAAATGGTCAAGGAATTCGGCGGCCAATACACCGAAATTGACCTGCAAAAATACGTCACTGAGATCGGTGAGAAGCTGGTCGCAGTCTCGGAAACCCCGAACGAGAAGTTTACCTTCACTGTCCTTGATTCCCCGGTCGTGAACGCCTTCGCCCTGCCTGGTGGTTATGTCTATATCACGCGTGGCTTGGCCGCCCTTGCCACCAACGAAGCCGAACTTGCCGGCGTGGTCGCCCATGAAATTGGCCATGTGGTCGCCCGCCATTCAGCGCAGCGTTACAGCCGTGGTGTTCTGACCCAAATTCTTGCCGGTGGACTATCGATCGCGATTGGCAATGGCGCCGGTGATTTGATCGGCGCGGGCGCCAATGCCTATCTAAAATCCTTCTCCCGCGAGCATGAGTTTGAGGCCGATATGCTTGGCGTGCGCTATATCACCAAGGCCGGGTACGATCCCGATGCCATGGCGACCTTCCTTGAAAAGCTTCGCGCGCATTCAAGACTGCAAGCCGTCTTGGCCGGCCGATCGCCGGATGCTATTGACCAATATGATTTCATGGCCACCCACCCGCGTACTCTTGATCGCATTCAACTCGCCCATCAGCGCGCCAACGTGACCGAAGTCGCCAATCCGGAACTTGGCACCGTGCGCTATATGACGGCCATTGATGGCATTCTTTATGGCGACGGCCCGGATCAGGGCTATGTGCGTGGACGCGAGTTTGTGCATGTGCCGCTGGATTTCCGATTTGAAGTCCCGGAAGGCTTCACTATGACCAACCAGCCAACAGCTGTTACCGCCAAGGATGACAAAGGTGCGCAGATCATCTTTGAAGGTGCACCCGGGGCAAAAGATATGCGGCTGGATCAATATCTGCAAAACGGCTTTTCGCGCCAGATTGCCATCCGCAATATCGAGATGATTGATATTGATGGTCAAGAGGCCGCCACGGGCAATGCCGATGTATCACTTCGTTCCGGATCAGCACGCCTGCGCGTTGTTGTAATCCGTCATGGCGAGTCCGCCTATCAGTTCCTGTTCATCACACCACTTGATCAGGCCGAAAGCTACAACCTGCCACTACGCCGCACGACCTATAGCTTCCGCCCGCTTAGCAACCGTGAAAAACAAATCTACACTCCGCTTCGCATCAAAGTCCGTGCAGTGAATCCAGAATATACTCTGCAAACATTTGTCGATGACATGCAGGTGGATCGTGCGCCAGCCGAAATCTTTGCCACCATCAATGGCCTAGATGATGGTCAAGCACCAGCGACCGGATCTTTGGTCAAGGTTGTGCGTCACTGACCGGGCTACGTATAAGCCCCCAAATACAAAAGGCAGCATGAAAATGCTGCCTTTTCTCTTAATCAAAACGGGACACGCCAGTTACGCGCTTGTGACCTGATCTGTGATTTTGCCGTGCTCGTCGAGTGCGGCTGCAATCAGATGGCCTCCACGACCTGCACCACCATCAATTGACAGGGTAAATTCGCGTTCCTGCAATCCGGCCTGCCCGTGCGAAGAACCGCGCACAATACGTGCGCAGTCGTAATAACGTTCGGTAATTGCCTCAAACATGGATCCGCCCCACCAAAAGGTGTCGGTCTGCCCGGTAAGTGGACGCGAACCATCCAGCCCGGCATGAACAAAGATCAAACGGCCATCGGTGGAATAGGCCGCATGTTTGAGATCAGACATCAACGCGTTATGGCCGCTGTGACGGCGAAGCGCATCACCAAACATCGACGTCCATTGGGAAATCGCATGTGCACCTTGGCGCATCGTGGTCTGAACATGGGCCGGGTCAAAGCCATAGGCACGTACCGTTCCGGCAACACCGCGCGACAACATCCAGTCAAAAACCTCACCCGGATTCGGGGCAAACTGAATTTGCAGAAGCTTGGACAACATTTCTTCAGCCGCCCCCCGCAGGAATGCGATATCGGCAATATCAACGCCATCAATGGCAATGAAGTAACGGCGGAACAGCAGAAGCTCGTTGATCGTGGCGACAACATTTTCGCCCGATCCATCGCCCCAATAATTGCCAAGATAGACAAGCCGGTCACCGGGTCGAATGCGTTCTGCAAGCTTTTGGTGGACCACACGCAACGCGTCGCAATCACCGTTGATCGCGCCGACAACCCAGATTCTATCGGCCGGTTTAATCGGCGCCAGAACTGCACTCATCGCTGTAACCTGCCTAAAACAAAAAATAAAACCGGCCCAAGGATACCTTGTGGGCCGGTTTTTATAAATAGTTGTATAGCTGACTTATGCAATCAGGCAGCTTTTTGCAGAAGCTTTTCGAGCTTGCCCGAAGCCTTGTCCTTGTCAATCTTCTCGATCGCAGCCAGTTCATCAACGAGGCGCTCAAAAGCTGCTTCGTAAATCTGACGTTCGGAGAAGGACTGTTCCGGCTGGGTCGCACTGCGATGCAGGTCACGAACCACTTCTGCGATGGATACCGGATCGCCGGAATTGATCTTTGCTTCATATTCCTGCGCACGGCGCGACCACATGGTGCGTTTTACACGTGCACGGCCCTTAAGGGTAATGAGCGCAGAATCCATCTGCTTTTTCGAGGACAGCTTGCGCAGACCAGAGTTACCCACCTTATTCACCGGCACACGCAAAGTCATGCGGCTGGATTCAAAGGTAATCACATAAAGGCGTAATTCCTGACCCGCGATTTCCTGGGTTTCCAGGCCGTCAACACAGCCAACACCGTGCGCGGGGTAAACAACGTAATCGCCAACAGCAAAGGGCAACTTATCCGACATCAAGCATCCTTCCGACCAAAGCAGGTCTGGTCATTCAACTGTAACACTATAGACCCAGTGACGCGAAGAGCTGCACACGACCAAGCTTTTGGCGAAGTCGCGGTTTCAGACAGGGATTACAAAAAACGGAGATCCGGCAATTCGGAACGAGCCTGTCGAGCCCTTAACGCGAGTTGACCAACATAGCACAACACGCCACCGGTTCACAGAAAATTTCCCGGTACATGGCTCAATGCAGCCATGCGTTTAACCCACTGGCATGCGCCAGCGGGTTAAAAATCGTATAAAATCTCGGGGGTTAGTCCGACAATCAGTCGCCTGCGCCCGGCGCTTCGGACAGCATTTCGGTCTTGCCGGTTTTACCGTTCCACTCGTCAGCATCGGCCGGCGCATCGCCTTTACGGGTGATATTCGGCCAGATTTCGGCGAACTTGCGGTTAAGTTCCAACCAGTTATCCAGATTCGGCTCAGTATCAGGAATAATCGCTTCAGCGGGGCACTCGGGTTCGCACACGCCACAATCGATGCATTCATCAGGGTGAATGACCAGGAAGTTTTCACCTTCATAGAAGCAATCGACGGGGCAAACCTCGACGCAGTCCTGATACTTACACTTGATGCAGTTTTCCGTCACCACATAGGTCATGGTGTAACTCCGTACAGGTTGCTGGGCCGGGCTGCGGCTGCACCCGCGTTCGGCCTTGTTCTCTCTCGGGGATTGGGTTATCACGCACAGCTCTTGTGTGCAACTCCAATAAAACCCCTATTTTTTGCGTAGTATTCTGGTTTTGCGGCAATGCAGCACCAATCCATATTGGGATCAGTCAAATAACTGCGGCAAAGCAGCGCAGACCATACAGATTTCTTTGTGTTTTTCCAGCTCCCTGAACCGTGTGAGAATTGCTTTTAAACCCGCAAAGCCATAGTGTGCTTTGGGTCAGTAGATATTTGCGAAAACTTGGGGTGCGGAGTGCCTGACAAAAGCCTTGATCAGCAACGGCTTAAGTGGCGTGACCGTTTGTCTGTCAAACAGGCAAGGATTGCGGTCGCCCTCACCTTGCTGATCGGACTTCTGTTCAGCGCCATTCAAATTGCCTGGGATTTACGTGAAGAACAGAACCTGATTGACCGCACAGTAAACCAGGTTTTGGCAACTTTGCGCGAATCCGCGACCCAGGCCGCCTATGGTCTGGATGAAACGCTGGCCGCGCGTGTTGTTTCGGGCATTTTTGAATATGAACCGGTCTATGAAGCTGTCCTTCGCGACAACTTCAACAATATCCTCGCCAAACAATCCGAAGCGCCGATCAGCTCAAACCGCACATTCCTGACGACGCTGATGTTTGGCGAAAATCAGGAATATGAAATCCCGCTTCTGACCGGAAATGCCAAGGATCTGGTTGGTCATCTGAGCGTCAAAATCGATACAGACATGATTGCCGGCGGGTTCATCAACCGTGCAACCCGCATTCTGACATCGGGTATCTTGCGCAACCTTTTGCTGGGCCTCGTGCTGGTAGCATTCTTCTACGCCACGCTGACCAAACCCCTTCTGCGCATTGCCGAACAACTGCGCAAAATTGATCCGCAGAACCCCGATCCCGAAGCAATTGAGATCCCGACGTCTCATGCCCGCGACGAACTTGGCATGATCCTGCAGACGACGCGCAACCTGATGGATCGCATCTCAACCACGCTTGAGAAACTCCGCACCACCGAGCAACAGGTGCGCGACCGCGAAAGTCAGCTTCATGCAATTGTTCAAAATGTCGCCGACGGCATCCTGACCATCACGCCTACCGGCCGGATCGTTGAATATAATGCCGCGACAAAGCAGCTTCTTGGTCTGATGCGCGATGAAACACCGCAAGGGCGTACCTTGCATGAATTCCTGATGCCGCGCGCAATCCCGCTTCTGGAACATACACTCGAAGACCTGGCATCCCATGCACCGGGCAGCAGTGCTGTTGAGAAGCGCATCACCCTTCCCATCGTGCGCGCAGATCAGAAGGAAATCGACGTTTCGGTTGCCCTTCGCATGATCCCGGATGCAGCCACACCATTGATGACCGCTGTTCTAAACGACATCACCGTGCGCAAGCGTTACGAAGAACAACTGGTCTATATGGCTAACCATGACACGCTGACCAATTTGCCAAACCGCAGCATGTTGGAACACAGCCTGTCCAATGCACTAAAGACCCATCGCGACAATGTTGCGGTCCGTCGTGGTGCAACAGCGGTTCTGTTCATCGATCTTGACCGTTTCAAGGTGATCAATGACAGCCTCGGCCATGGGGTCGGTGACTTGCTGCTCAAGGCCGTGGGCCAGCGCCTGCAAAAGGTGATCGGACGCCAAGAAATCGTCGGGCGTCTGGGCGGAGACGAGTTTTTGATCATCATCCCTGATCTCAAAGAAACCCAGGACGCGGCGATCTTGTCACAGGCAGTGCTTGACGCGCTGGCACCAGCCTTTGACATCAAGGGACGCGTTTTGTTTGTCACCCCGTCCATCGGCATTGCCCTTTATCCATCAGACGGCGAAGATTTCCCGACGCTTCTGCGCAATGCAGATACGGCGATGTATAGTGCGAAATCCGGCGGCGGCGGGACCTATCACTTCTTTACCAAGACCATGAATGAAAGTGCGATGGCGCGCCTGGTGATCGAAAACGATCTGCGCGAAGCACTGGCCAACAATCAGTTCGAACTGCATTACCAGCCCAAGGTCGATCTGCACACCGACCGCATTTGCGGCATGGAAGCGCTGATCCGCTGGAAGCAGCCGGGTCGCGGCTATATCTCGCCAATGCAATTCATTCCCGTGGCTGAAGAAACCGGTCTGATCGGCAAGATCGGCGAATGGGTGATCCGCGAAGTGTGCCGTCAGATATCGGAATGGGATGCCCAGTCTCTGCCGCCGCTTGCTATTGCGATCAACCTGTCACCCAGACAATTGATAGAAGGCCACATCACCGAAACCATCTCGCGGATACTAAGCGAAACCGGCACACCGGCCGCCCGCATTGTCCTTGAAGTCACCGAAACTGTAATGATGCAGGAAATCAAAAAGGCTGCGACCATCCTTGATGAGTTGCGCCATTTGGGTCTTCAAATCGCGGTTGATGATTTTGGCACCGGATATTCGTCACTGGCTTATCTCAAACGTCTGCCGATCAATTCGATCAAGATCGACCGATCCTTTGTTCGTGACGTGACGATTGATACCGATGATGCCGCCATTACCAAGACCATCATTGCGATGGGTCATAACCTTGGTCTCAATGTCGTGGCAGAAGGTGTTGAAACCAATGAACAGATGGATTTCCTGCGTGAAAGCGGGTGCGACGAAGTACAGGGCTTCCTGATCGCAACGCCGCAACCGCCATCTGAGATCGTCCATCACATACGGCGGCTGTCCGCCATAGAACAAACCAATTCGTGATCTGCGCTCCCCAAAACCCCTGCAGATCAACAAAGCAAAAAGAACCGATAACCGAGAAAAAATATGGCCCAGAAACGATCCGTCCTGCTTGTCGATGACAGCAAGTTTGCCCGCCTTCTCGTAAAGGCATTCATTTCCAGCAACTTCACCGACTGGGAAATTGACGAGGCTGAAGATGCTGACAAGGCGCTCGCCTTGGTCGATGGCAAGACTTATGATTACTTGTTGCTGGACTTTAACATGCCGGGCATGGACGGGCTTGAGCTTGGTGAAAGGCTGCGCGCACGGTTCCCGGATGCTGTAATCGCCCTTCTGACTGCCAATATTCAGCAGGAAATACAGAAAAAGGCTGAAAGCCTTGGCCTTGACTTCATTGCCAAGCCACCGACCGAAGAAAAAATTCGCGACTACCTCGCAGCACAGGAAGCTGCCAAATGATCGATCTGAGCGAACTTGAACATGATACCATCAGCGAACTGATCAATATCGGTGTCGGTCGCGCTGCGTCTTCGCTGTCTGAAATGGTCGAACAACCGGTCGAACTGACCGTGCCGCGCATCACCTTTGTAGAACGGTTTTCAGAGACAGAACTCGCCAAGACCGCAACCGAAGTTGTGTCCGCCGTCAGCCAAAGCTTTGATGGCCCGTTCAAGGGCGAAGCCATGCTGGTTTTCCCTGAAGAACGCAGTCTTGAACTGGTTCGAAGCCTGCTTAAGGTTGATGTGCCTCTCAATACCCTAACCGATCTTGAGCAAGAAGCCCTGATGGAGGTCGGCAACATCATTCTAAATGCCTGCCTTGGCAGTATTTCCAATGTGTTGGGCGAGCCAATCAATTGCTCTATGCCGACTTTCCGCAAGCGTGAAACAAGGTCACTGCTTGATGAAGACATCACTGAGGGCGATGCAGGCAAGAAGCCGGTTCTGATGATCCTGCATGTTCAGTTCATGCTGCGTCAAAATGACATCGATGGCTATGTGCTGTTTGTCATGGATCTTGATTCCATACAGATGTTGCGCGAACTGGTCCGGCGGTTTATCGCCAACTCGCTCGGTTGACGGACAAAGTGAATGGAAAAGTCACAGGCAACGCAAACCTCAGAAACCGAAGCCGCCTTCGACCTCGATCGTGAGGGGAATGCGGCAGAGCTGTTTGCGGCCTTGCTTGATACTGCCGATACCGGATTGGTAGCATTGGCGCCAAACCGCACCATCTGCCATTGGAACCAGTGGATGCAAAGCAGGTCAGGCCTGCCTGCCGAAGACGTGATTGGCAAACATCTTGATGATGTCTTTCCTGAAACCAAGCTTGGACGTGTCAGTCTGGCCATTGATGATTGCCTGAACTTCGGCATGCCTGCGGTGATCTCGCCTTCGCTTAATCAGGGGGCGTTGCCCTTGCGCCCGTTGCCACAATTTGCGGCGACCTTTGATCGGATGGAACAATCCATTCGCGTCCATCCGATCAAGACCAAAAACAATGGAACGCTCTGTTCGCTGATCATTCGCGATGTAACGCTGGCGGTCCAACGTGACCGGCTTTTACGCCAACAGGCGTCCGAGCTTGCCGATCTGGTGATCCAGTCCAAACGTAGCGAAGACCGTACGCGCGCTATCTTGCAAAACACGATTGATGCGATTCTTGTCGCATCTGATGACGGCACGATCGAGCCGCTAAATGCGCGCGCACAGGAACTTTGTGGGCCAACCGGTGACCCGGAACTGCGCAACATCATCCGCTTCCTGCTGCCTGACAGCGAACATACGCCTGTTTCACCACCGCCAGATGACCGTCTTCTGACCGATCTTGGCACCGGCGTGATTGAAGTTCTCGCTTGCACACTTTCCGGGCGCAATGTCCCGCTTGAAGTCGCGATCAGTCATTTTTCAGCCGATCAGCGCTATCACTACATCATAACGCTGCGCGATATTTCCCAACGCAAACGCCACGAGATGGAAATTCAGCGCACCATGCAGGAACTTGAACGTTCCAACAGCGAACTTGAACAGTTTGCCTATGCAGCGTCGCATGACTTGCAAGAACCACTGCGCATGGTTTCAAGCTATACCCAGCTTCTCGCTCGCCGCTATCAGGGGCAGCTTGACGATACGGCTGATGAATTCATCCATTACGCAGTTGATGGCACCCAGCGCATGCAGCGCATGATCGATGATCTTCTGACCCTTTCGCGGGTTGGCCGACACGGCAAACCATTCCACCCTGTGCCGCTGGATGATCTGTTTGATGCGATCGTGACAAACTTCAAGCGCGCGGGATCTGCCCCCGAGGGCAATATCATCCGCGAAGGGGCTCTTCCCACCGTCATGGGTGATGCCAGCCAGCTGTTGTTGCTGTTCCAGAACCTTGTGTCGAACGGGCTTAAATATAGTGATCCGGAAACCGGACAGGTTCGGATTTTTGCGTCCGAAACGCCCAACAGTTATCGGGTGTTTGTGGCCGATAACGGCATCGGGATCGAACCGCAATATCACGAAACCATCTTTGAAATCTTCAAACGCCTGCACGGTTACGGCGATTATGCCGGGACCGGTATTGGTCTTGCGATTTGCAAAAAGATCACTGATCGCCATGGCGGAACCCTTGATGTCACGAGTGCACCGGGCCAAGGCAGCACATTCTGTGTCGAGCTGCCCAAGGAATTGTCGATTGTCGCGGCTTCCGAAAGCATGTAGCTTTCAGTTTACGTAAGCGTAAAGATGATTGAGCCGCCATGACTGACAGTTACTCCATCACCGACCTTGCCCGTGAGTTCGAAGTTACCACCAGAACCATCCGGTTTTATGAGGATCAGGAACTCATTTCGCCCGAACGGCAGGGTCAAACCCGTATCTATAGCCAGCGCGATCGCGTCCGCCTGCGTCTGATCATGCGTGGCAAACGTTTGGGTTTCTCGCTTAAGGAAATCCGCGATCTGTTGGATCTTTATGACGGGGATCGCAGCGAGATCACCCAGCTGACCACCCTTGTCGACAAGGTCAACGAACGCCGCGAAACGCTTCGCAAACAGCGCGAAGACATTGATGCAACGCTTGATGAGCTCGATAAGCTGGAAGAAACCTGTCAGGACGAATTGAAGCGCAAGAAGACCGGTTAAGCCTGTCCCAACCCTGAAATCTATTGACCAGTGCCGACCGATCCGGACGCCTTCGCCAGACGTGGTTCAGACGGACGCGACAGGATAAAGCAACTGACCGGGATCGCGACCAGAAGCTGGATCATCACCACCCAGCGGTTTTCGACGAAAACAAGTGATGCGGCAATCACAACAAGGAACGCCACCATCGCAAGGGTCTTGGCCCGACGGTTAATCACGCCATGCTCATTCCATTGACGGATGGGTTCGCCAAAACGCGGATGGTTACAGATCCAGTCATGAAGGCGCGGCGATCCCTTGGCAAAAAGCCAGGCTGCCAGCAACATGAAAGGTGTGGTTGGAAGCAACGGCAAAAAGATGCCGATGACGCCAAGCCCAACCGAAAGCCATCCAAGGGCAAGATAGATATGCGATACGCGCAGCATTGATTTCCTGTTTACAGTCCGTCCCACCCCTGACAGGTTAGACGCCTGTAATGTAGGCTCAGAAATTCTGAAATTCAATCAATAGCCGACCATTACACTCAGTTATTTTTACCGTCCCGATGACACAGCACAACCGCGCGATTGCCCATGATTGATATTGAAAATGGCCTGTATCTGGATGAACGCCATCTGCAGTTTCAGTTTGTGCGCGCGTCCGGCCCGGGTGGTCAGAACGTTAATAAGGTATCCAGTGCCGTGCAAATGCGCGTGCGCATCGATGATCTGACCGAACTGCCAGATCGCGTCCGGAACCGCCTGCGTGAGTTGGCCGGAAGCAAACTGACCAATGATGGCGAGATTGTTTTTGATGCCCAGCGTCACCGCACCCAGGAACGCAACAAGCAGGATGCCATCGAACGGCTTGTGGCATTGTTGCGCAAGGCGGCCGAGCGCAAGAAATTCAGGGTCAAAACCCACCCCAGCCTGTCGGCAAAGCGCAAACGCGTTGATACAAAGAAGAAGCGCGGCGACACAAAGAAGATGCGTCAGAAGCCATCTTTTTAAATGAACATTATTGTTTATTTAAAAAGATAACAGCGAGTTATCCATGTGGACAACGCTGTACCCAATCTTCCATCAGGGCTGCAATTTCGACCGTATCAAGATTGTTGAGCGACAGGCTTTGCCATGTTGAAAATGTCACGGCGTGACGCACCACGGATTGCACCAGATCACTCGTCTGACGGTTTGCCGACTGACAACCAAGAATATCGGAATACATCGCATTGATCTGCTGATCGAAGCTGCTCAGCAAATCATCAAGATGCGACAGCTTGGATCGATCATTCAACAAGCCCGGCAGCACATCACTTGCTTCGCTGAAATAGCTATACAGCATGCTCAGGATCGCAATTGGCCAATTGTCGCGCGCAACCCTGTCACGCCATTCAGACGGATCGGGCAGCGGGTTTTCCGCAAACCAGGTCGTGATGGCTTCATCCATCAGGCCGGTTTCCTGCGGGAAATGGCGATAAATCGTCAGGCGCTGAACAGATGCCTTATCGGCAACAGCACTAATGGTGGTTGCTGCTGGCCCCACAGAACCATAAAGGGCCAATGCCGCATCCATGATCTTGCGATGGGTTTCCTGTTCTTTGGTCAATCGCTTTGTTTTGTTGTAGGACCGAGCCGCCATAACGTCTGCCTCAACCATCTGATTTCCCCGATCTACACAGCCTAGCGCATGATCGAACGCACACACATCAATATTTTAAATATACAATTATGTTTACTTAACTCAGATCACTGCGATTTGCCTGCCAGCACTCTTTTGCCATATACATGCAGGCAGACATTGACCGAGGTGCCCCACCATGACTATCGACTGGAACAAGATCGCAACTGCTGAACGTCCCGCCAATTGTGGCTGGGCTGGCACCTATCGCGTGCGCTATTCCGAGATCGGTGACAATGGCAAGGTGATGCTGCCAGCTCTCGCTGATTACATGCAGGACGCAGCTGGTTGGGGTGCCCGTATCCTGAAGCTGGCCTATGACGATACTGTCGATCAGGGAATTGCATGGGTACTTGCCCGCATGGTAATCCATATCCGCGATTATCCTGGCAATGGCGAAGACATCCTTGTCGAAACATGGCCATCAGGTGTGTCGCGCCGGGTTGCCACCCGTGATTTTCGTCTGCGCAACAGTAAGGGCAAGGTCATTGGTGTAGCACAAAGCTTCTGGGTGATGTTTGATCTGCGCGAACGCCGTGCCGCGCAATGGCCGGACTGGATTTCTGAACGCCTGCCCAATCCGCCCGGCCCGAAATTGATCGAGCCGCCCTTGCGACCAGCCGTTAGCACCGATCCCCTTCCCACCTGCGACACCATCAAGGCGCGCCCATCGGACCTCGACCTTTATGGGCACGTCAATAATGTCCGCCTGATGCAATGGGTGCTCGGCGTGGCTGGGCCAAACAACCGACCGGATTTCCATCCTGAAAGTCTTGATATCCAGTTCCGCACCGAATGCCGCGTTCATGAACGCGTCGAAATCCGACATGCAAACGGCTTTGCCGCAGTGACACGTGAAGAAGATGAAACCGATCTGGTTCGCGCGCATATCGTACCACGTAACCGGATCGCGTTGGCTTAGTTGATGGGCCTTATCGATCAGCCATCATTGCTTCGAACAGATCGGCAATCGGCTTGAAGCTTCGGCGGTGATGCGGGGTTGGTCCGACTTCATCAAGCCCCAGCATGTGCTTTTTGACGCCATAGCCCGCATTGCCTTCCCAGCCAAAGAATGGATAGCGCACCGCAAGGCGCGCCATGGCGCGATCACGCACCACCTTGGCAACGATGGAAGCCGCAGCAATCGATAGCGACTTGCTATCGCCCTTTACCACGGTTTCAACAGTGCACGGCAATCCGGGATCACGGTTGCCATCCACCAATGCCTGATCAGGCACGCGATCGAGCCGATTAACCGCGCGGCGCATGGCGACATAGGTCGCCTGCAAGATGTTGATTTGATCGATCTCTCGGACCGATGCAGCGCCAATCCCAACCTCGGCACAGCCCAGGATCACCTCAAACAGACGATCGCGCTTTTTGGCAGACAGCTTTTTGGAATCATTAAGCTCATTGACCAAAACGTCAGGAAGTCGTTCATCGCGTGGCAGGATCACCGCAGCCGCAACCACCGGCCCGGCAAGCGGACCACGACCAACCTCATCAATCCCGGCGATACGTCCGGCATAGTGGTCTTCTATGGAAAAGTCTGGCATTGGCGGTGTTCTCTCTCTTTGCACCGTCATAGCAAGCAGGATTTGGCCAGACAATGGCCTTATCGTTTGGCACAATATTCCGCACGCGTCAGTTCATACAACACGTCACCATCATCTTGGTTACGCGCCCGCATGCCAAGCTTTTCGGCCAAACGGCGGGATGCCAAATTCCGCCGATCAATACCGGCCACGATGCGATCCAAACCAACATTCACAAAGGCGTGATCCACAATCACACATCCCGCCTCAAACCCGATGCCTTTACCATGATGGTCAGGATGTAACCGCCAGCCGATTTCGATGTCGGGACCAACGGCGTCTTCCGGGATCAGCAACATCCAGCCGATGAACTGGTCCGGGTTGTCCTTGGTAAAGATTGACCAGTAACCAAGCCCCTTGCCGTAATCCTGTTTAATCCGTGCCGCAATGAAAGCGCGATGCGCATCGTCGTCACCCCACGGCCCTATGATGAAATCAAGGACACCGGGCGCCTTATCCATGGAAAGGCAGGCATCAAAATCATCCATCGTGCGCGGGCGCAAGATCAGGCGGTTGGTTTCAAACTGCATCGGTCTTCCAATATTGCGAGGCGATTGGTTGATCCTAACAAAAACGGCACCGGTTGACCGGTGCCGTTTGTCGTATCAAAGGTCCCCGTCCTTTCAGGTTTCCTTGTTCTGATATTCCTCGCTCGGATCGTAACCCTCTGGCCCGACCGGATCAAAGGTTGCCCAGCCTTCATCCTGCTTGCTTGGTGGCAGATCCTTATGCGGATCGACATTCAGCAGCATATAGGCCTTGGCAATCAGGTTCGCCGTGATCGGCGCGGTCAGGAAGATGAACAGAGTGATCAGCAATTCATGGATGGTGAAATGCCCGCGCTCGATCCAGAAGAACAGCATCGATGCAACCAAAAGGCTTCCCAACCCGACGGTACTGGCCTTGGTCGGCGCATGCAGGCGCGGCAAAAGATCGCGCAGTTTGATCATCCCAAATGACCCAACCAGAAGGAACGCCCCACCAATCACAATCAGAAGCGAAATGATAAGTTCAACAACAAATGGCATCTTATCGCTCCCTTATTCGATGATGTCGCCGCGCAAGACGAACTTGCAATAGGCCACGGTGGAAACAAAACCGAACATCGCAAACAGCAACGCCCCTTCGAAATACATCGCCGTTGCCTGACCAATCCCATACAGGACCAGAAGCGCAATCGCGTTGATCGCCATGGTATCAACTGCCAACACGCGATCCGCGGTCGTCGGCCCCATGGTCAAACGATACAGGTTCATCAAAAGCGCCAAAGCCACACAAACGAAGCCGAAATTCAGTGCATATTCGATCATTCGAAAATCTCCTTCAGACGGCGTTCGTAGCGGTCCTTGATCTCGTCCACGACACTTTGCGGATCAGGTGCATGCAGGCAGTGAACCAGAAGGCTTTTGGCATCCGCACTCAGATCAATCGTCACAGTGCCCGGGGTCATGGTGATCGTACCGGCAAGGGTCGTAATCGCTTCGGGCGAGGTCAAATCAAGCGGCACGACAACGCTTTTTGACTCAAGGCTTTCAGCCTTGCGAAACAGGATCAATCCCGCCACCACAACGTTGGCAACCAGAATGTCCCACAGCACGACAAAGCCATATTCACAAATGGCATAGGCGTTGCGCACTTTCGGACGGCTCGGCCAGAAATTGGCGGTAATCAGCGGAATGATCACAGCCAGGATCAGCCCCAAAACCACCGCACCAGCCGAGATTTCATTAACCAGAAACACCCAGACAATCAGCAAAGCCAGCGTGAGCAGAGGATGAGGCAGATAACGTTTCATCATCATATCCTTGGTCCCCCTTTACTGGCCAAGCTGTGCCAGGGCACCTTGCCCAAGCACCGCTTCGATATAGTCGGATGTGTCAAACAGCTGGGCGGCCACACCATTCAGGTAATCGCTGATCGGGCCGGCAAAGACCGTCAAGGCGATCAAGGCGGTCAACATGCCACAGCTGGCAATGATCGGAAGAACCGGCCATTTGGCACCTTCAACCGTGATCTCGCCGTCAACCGATGCACTTTTCCAGAACAGAACGCTGCCTGCCCGGCCAAAGCCGATGATGCACATCAGCGACGTGACCAGAATAATCGCCCAGACCCACACCATCGCATCACTTGCACGCGCGGCATCAAGGATCTGAAGCTTTCCGATAAAGCCGCTCAGTGGCGGCATCCCGGCCATGCCGATCGCCCCGATAAAGAACAGAACAGCAAGGAAACCGGACTGATGGAATTTCGGGGCAGTATGCAGGCTATCGGCAAACGCGCCACGACGTGACACCACCAGATCGGCAATCAGGAACAGGGCCGCTGCCGAGAAGGTCGAATGCAGCAGATAATAAAGACCTGCGGCAATGCTTTCTGGCGTAAACAGACCAACAGCAGTCAGAAGCGTGCCCATTGATCCAATCACGGAAAAGGCAATCAGTGTATTCAAACGCTTTGCCGCCAAAACACCGGTCATCCCAAGAACAAGGGTAATCAGTGCAGCCGGAAGGATATATGGTTCCGCAATCCAAGCCATGTCGCCTGCTGTATCGCCAAATGCCAGCGAATAAACGCGCAGCACGGAATAGGCACCAACCTTGGTCATGATTGCAAACAGAGCTGCAACCGGTGCCGGCGCATTGGCATAGGTTCCCGGAAGCCAGAAATGGATCGGAACCAAAGCCGCCTTCACACAGAATACCAACAGAAGCACAAGCGCACCCGCACGCAGCAATGCCGCATCGCCCGGCGCAACATTGGCAACCTGAATGGCAAGATCGGCCATGTTCAGTGTGCCCGTGACCGAATAGATCATGCCAACACCAAGCAGGAACAAAGCCGAACCCGTCAGGTTGATCACGACATATTGCATGCCGGCCTTCAGACGTTCCGCCCCCGCACCATGCAGCATCAAGCCATAAGACGCGATCAGCAGAACTTCGAAGAACACGAACAGGTTAAACACGTCACCCGTGAGGAACGCGCCATTCACACCCATCAGCTGGAACTGGAACAGGGCGTGGAAATGCTTGCCGCGCTGATCCCATTCGCTTGATGCATACAAAACAACACCAAGTCCCAGAAGAGACGTCAGGAAGATCATCATCGCCGAAAGACGGTCAAGAACCAGCACAATACCAAACGGTGCTGGCCAATCGCCCAGGGCATACATTTCCGGGTCATTGCCGCTGGCAAAGACCAGAAGCGACAGGGTCACCGCAATAAGGGCGACCGTAGATACGATCGAAAAGACGCGCTGCAGGACAATGTCGTGACGTACCGCCAGAATAATCAGGGCGGCCATCACGGCGGGCAGCACTATGGGAACAACAATCCAGTCACCCATCAGTTTTTATCTCCTGCTTCGGATGGCTCACCCACCGGGCGACCGTCAACATGGTCATTACCGATTTCAAGGAAAGCCCGGATCGACAAAACAACGATCAGGGCAGTCATCCCGAACGAAATCACAATCGCCGTCAGAACAAGTGCCTGAGGCAACGGATCGGTATATTCGGTGACACCTTCACGCAGGATCGGGGGCATATTGATCGTCAGGCGTCCCATGGCGAACAGGAACACGTTCACCGCGTAGGAAATCAGCGCCAAGCCGACCACGACCGGGAAGGTTCGACCACGCAGCAACAAATAAGTGCCGCACGTGATCAAAAGCCCGATACTGCTTGCTACAAGAAATTCCATATCAGGCCTCCTTTTCCGGCGTTGCCACCGGTGTCGCCGGTGCAGAAGGATCATGGTCCATCGGTTCGGCATTTATATCGACATGTTCTGCCATGCGTTCGACCTGTGACAGCTTGGCCAGGGCCAGCATCACCGCGCCGACCACGGTCAGGAACACGCCAAGGTCAAAGCCCATCGCAGACGCGACTTCGAATTTGCCGATGATTGGCAGGCTAAGATAGGTAAAGCCACTGCTCAGGAACGGAAGCCCCGCCACCCATGCCGAAACACCCGTAATCGCAGCTGCAATCACACCAAGACCGATCATGCCGTGATAGTTGACCTTCATGCGGTTCTGGGTCCAGCCAAAGCCGGACGCCATATACTGCATGACGAGTGCTACCGAGACGACCAGACCAGCGATAAAGCCCCCGCCCGGTTCGTTGTGACCGCGCAGGAAGATGTAAACACCCACCATCAGCGACAGCGGCAACATCACCCGTGTGGCAACAACCATCATCATCGGGTGGCGGTCTGCCGAACGGCGATTATCCACCACCCAATTTGCCAGACGTTTTGCCGCCTCACCCTGGGTCACGGTTTCAATCAGCGCAAAGATCGCCAATGCGGCAATACCCAGAACGATGATCTCGCCAAAGGTATCAAAACCACGGAAGTCAACGAGGATCACGTTCACAACGTTGGTCCCCCCGCCTTCGGTTTTCGAGTTCGCCAGATGATAGGCCGAGATCGAATTGGGAAGATCACGGGTCATGATCGCCCAGATCGCCCCACCAACACCAAGACCCGCCACAATGGACACAAGACCGTCACGCAATTTGCGTCCCGGCATGCTTTCTTTTGGCGTTTCCTTTGGCAGGATATTAAGTGCCAGCAACATCAGAATAACCGTTACAACCTCAACCGAGATCTGGGTCAGGGCCAAGTCCGGTGCCGACAGGTAAATGAAACCAAGTGACACGATCAGACCAACCACCCCCACC
The DNA here is from genome assembly GCA_965228275.1 of Thalassospira sp. Classification (GTDB taxonomy): domain Bacteria; phylum Pseudomonadota; class Alphaproteobacteria; order Rhodospirillales; family Thalassospiraceae; genus Thalassospira. The sequence continues at coordinate 1,408,384 of OZ245802.1, forward strand.
AGAAGCAAGGTCAGCAGACGGTTATGATGCATAAAGACCGACGCAATACAGGTCACAACCAGCAACAGCCAACCAATGGCCGCAGGCAGTGAAACGTCAAGCAGCTCGCGCGACCCCGACAGGTAATCCGGCTTGGCATAGAAACCCGAAAGACCAATCGCGACCGAGGCAACCACCATGATGCAGAGATAACGCTGCAGCGATCCGTTATGCAGATTGTCCGAAATCAGTCGGCTCAGTGCGACCAGTTTGGCAATACCGCAATCAAACATCGCCTTGGCATCCGGGCGCGACAAGTTGGCCGTTGCCTTCATCAGCCCACCGTGACGCATCAGCAACAGCGAACCACCGATAATCGCAACAACACTCATACCCAATGCCGGGGTCAGACCGTGCCACAAAGCCAGATAGTAATCAGGCAACGGACCACCAATGACCGCACCCGACGTTGCGGCAACCAGCGGACCGGCAATGGTTTGCGGGAACAGACCGATCAGAACCACCAGAACCGTCAGCAATGCCGGCGGTGCCCACATGCCAAAGGGCGGGTCATGCGGATGGTGCGGAAGATGCTCATCACGCGGCTTGCCCAGCCAGACATGGAAGATAAAGCGGAACGAATAAGCCACCGAGAACAGCGCACCCACAGTCGCCAGAAGCGGCACCACCCAGCTTTGATCAAGCCACATGGTGTGCCATGCTTCTTCCAGCATCATTTCCTTGGAAATAAAGCCGTTGAACGGAATGATACCGGCCATTGATGCAGCCGACACAATCCCGATGGTCCCGGCAATCGGCATCAGATGCAGCAACCCGCCAAAACGTCGAATATCACGCGTACCGGTTTCATGGTCGATGATACCGGCCGTCATAAAGAGTGCCGCCTTGAACGTCGCGTGGTTGATGATGTGGAACACCCCAACAACGGCTGCCATCGGCGTTCCGAAACCAAGCAACATAGTCACAAGACCAAGATGACTGACCGTCGAATACGCCAGAAGCCCCTTAAGGTCGTGTTTGAAGATCGCAATCCATGCGCCAAGCACCATGGTCACAAGACCGGCTGTCGCAACGATATAGAACCATTCCGGCGTGCCCGACAGAACCGGCCACATACGCGCCATCAGGAAGATGCCCGCCTTGACCATGGTTGCCGAATGCAGATAGGCCGAAACCGGGGTCGGAGCCGCCATCGCATGCGGAAGCCAGAAATGGAACGGGAACTGTGCCGATTTCGTAAAGCAACCCAACAGGATCAGGATCAATGCCGGAACATACATCGGCGATGCCTGGATCAGATCGGCATTTTGTAAGATCACGGTCAGATCATAGGACCCGACAATGTCACCCAGGATCAACATCCCGGCAATCATTGCCAAGCCACCCGCGCCGGTCACGGCAAGCGCCATGCGTGCGCCCTGACGCCCTTCTGGCAGATGCTTCCAATAACCGATCAACAGGAACGATGACAGCGATGTCAGCTCCCAGAAAATCAGCAGCAGCAGAATGTTATCGGAAAGAACGATACCAACCATGGCGCCTTGGAACAGCAACAGGAACACATAGAACCTGCCCATGGGATCGTTCTTTGAAAGATAGAACCGCGCATAGATGATAATCAGCAAGCCGATGCCAAGGATCAATGTTGCGAACAACAATCCAAGCCCATCAAGGAAGAAGGTCACGTTCAAACCTAATTCCGGCAACCAATTATAACTGACCTGAAACACCTCGCCGGCAATGACCGCAGGTGCCTTTGCCATCAAAAGGATCAGGGCAAGCAGCGTGACAGAACCAGTAGCAGTGGCGCATGCATTGCGCCCGGCCCTGATCATTATGGCGGGCAACACCGCCCCAATGAAGGGAAGCAAAACAATGAGGGTGAGACTCATGAAAGACCCTTATTTTTGGATATTCGCCGCATCGCCCCCAACGCGAGACAGCAAGAAAATTCCGGCAGAAGTTAATATTTGTACCTAAGGCCAGGACCTATTAATTTGGTTTGACTGGTCGATCAGATTTGTGCGGATACGCGAAGCAAAGGCGTAGGAAGATATGCATCTTTCAAATCTTTGCGACAAAGTCGCCCGTGCAAATCTGATCGATCCGACGGACAGTGTTTGTATTGGCAAACTCCCACGTCAAACCCCTTTGCCGGGATACCAACCCGCCCAGCGGGCTTTTCCTTGGATTTTGCCAATACAAACACTGCCACTCCAATCAAATTAATAGGTCCTGACCTTAGAATGGTCAAGAAAACCCAAACAGCGCAGCTTTTTACCTTGCAGCTGTCAAGTGAAGACGATCACCCGTGTTTACAACCCCGACACGGATATTGATTACTTTTTACCACCGGCAAGCAGTATCGCCTCTGGCATCATGCGCAAACGCACCATCGCGACCGTGCCCAGAACCGGTCCGATGGCCAGCATCGCAAACGCACCCCACCACCCGAAACTCTCGGCTACGATGGGAACCAGATGGATCGATACCAGCGCAATCATAAAACCAATGGCATTTTGCAGCGTTAAGGCCGTGCCGACCTGATGTGGATCGGCAAGCTCGATCACGCAGGATGAAAACTGTGCAGAATCTGCCACCACCGAAATGCCCCAGATGATGCAAATCACGAGAAGGATCGCAAAGGGTGCATCACCAAATGCACCTGCCACCACCGCACAGGCCCCGCTGATCACCATAGCGGTGATGGTGACGGTCGTTCGACCAATGCGGTCCGCATAATAGCCCCCTGCAAGCGATCCAAACGCGCCCACACCAACAATGGCAAAGGTCGAAAGTGCCGACCAGATGCCGGGATTGTCGATCATGCGATCTGAATAGGCACCATAAAGGAACAAACCGATCCAGCCCCACATGGCATAGAGTTCCCACATATGCCCGAAATAGCCGTAGCACGCATGACGAAGCGGCTTGTTCGCCCAGATTTTGCCAACCATCTTCGGATCAAAGCGCGGCGACTTGCCCGGCGTTCCGCCCAGATGAACAAACAGGATCACGATACTTGCGATATAGGCCGACACGCTGGCGATCACGATCACCCAGCGCCAATCAAGCGGAACCGCAACCGAAAACAGATGGGGCATCGCTGATCCCATGGTCAGCGCACCAACCAGAAGCCCGACCAGGAAACCTGTATCCCCACGCGACCAGGTTGCGACCATCTTCATGCCGACCGGATAAATCCCCGCCATGCAAACACCGGTAATCAGGCGCAACAGGATGACAACAACGCCATCGACCGGAACCGTAAGGATCAGGATATTGGCGGTCGCAGCAATCATTGCGGATGCGGCCCAGAAGCGACGCGGTTCAATTCGATCCGCCAAACCCAGTGCGGCACTGATGACAGTGCCAATCACAAACCCCAACAAGACAGAGCTGGTAAACAGGGATGATTGCAGCGTGCTGATGTCAAATTCGGCGCGCAATTGCGGAAGCACCGCCGTTGCCGAAAACCACAGGGCAAGCGCCATCAACTGACAGACCGTTATCATTGAAACGGCAAAGCTTTTGCCAGTTCGTGCCATTCTTCCCCCAAGCTCATCCCACAGCACATTCGGCTGCGACGGCGACATCATAGACAGCCGCAATCATATTTCTATTATGCTAATGCATTAATAATGCGGGACAAGTCACGCCACAGATCATCGGGGTCTTCAAGGCCAATGCTGATCCGCAAAATGATGTTGGAATTCCCTGGCCATGGGAAGCTCCGATCAGCTGCAGTTGACATTGGTGCCAACAAGCTATGCGTCCCACCCCATGATGCCCCGATCGAAAAGGTTTCTGCCTGATCGACGGCTGCGATCACAGCAGATGCCTTGTCATCCGGGATGATGATGCTGAACACACCGCTCGCCCCGGCAAATTCCCGTTTCCAGATGGCATGGCCCGGATCATGTTCCAAGGCCGGGTGCAGGACCAGCTCCGGTCCAACCGTTTCAGAAATCCGTTTGGCAAACGCGAGTGCGATCTTTTCCGCATGACGCAAACGAAGCGGCATGGTTTCAAGGCCACGCAGAACCAGCGCGCAGTCATCGGGGGACACACCAAGTCCCATCATGCTCATCATCGATTTCAGTGACACATACCAATCACGACTGCACACCGAAACCGACCCCATCAAGGTGTCGGAATGCCCGCCTGCATATTTGGTCAATGCCTCAACGACGAAATCCACACCAGCTGAAACCGGCTTGAAGTTAAGTGGTGTCGCCCATGTATTGTCACAGCCTACCAAAATGCCCTTGGCATGTGCGCTGGCGACTAGTGCCGAAACGTCCGTCATTTCCATCGTGGTGGAGCCCGGTGTCTCGATCCAGACCAAGCGCACATTTTCAGTGAACATTAATGATACTTCATTAATCGATGCGCGCGGATCATAAACCCGATACTCAATCCCGCGTGGTGCAAGAAAATCCTGGCAGAAGGATCGCACCGGCGGATAGGCACAATCAGGGATCAGGACCGTATCACCGGGTTTTAAGACCGAAACAAACACCAACATGATTGCCGCCTGCCCGGATGGCAGCAGCAAGGTTCCCTCGGCGGCTTCAAGCTTGTTGATTGCGGCTTGGAGTTTGCGTGTCGTGGGCGTGCCGCCAAGACCATAGCTATAGCCATCCGCGCCGCGCTCTGCCCGGTTGGCATAGGTAGCAGTGTCGGGAAAGACGATGGTTGATGCGCGGTGAACCGATGGTGCCAAACTGACATAGCCGTCATCGCTGATAGCCGGGGGCCGAACACAGGTTGTTTCATCACTCATGCGGGCGGCTCCTTTTGGCTTTGATGTGCAGTGCGTTGGTCATGCCTGCGACCTTAATCGCAAACAATCAAAAGTGTCTTACATTCCCTAAAACGTATGCCGGGCTGTAATCCGGATATCAAAAGTCGATCTTTGTATCCTATTCAAAGCAAAAGAAATGCCGCCGGTCGAAACCAGGCGGCATCAAGTTTCCCGAGCGGGAATGAAGCGTTACGGGAAGGAAACGCGTTAGGAATGATCCCGGCGATCATCGATCACCTTGCCGTCATTGGGCAGGGTTCCGGCCGGATTAAAGGCAACTTCGCCGCGCAACTTGCAAACACTGGCCATGGTTTCACCAATGGCGGCCAAATCAGCCGTACCCTCGTCGCCTTCGCACAGAAGGGTCATGACATCATTGTCGTTTTCACGTGTCACAACCAGGCGCGCCTTTGCAATTGCATCGTGGCGTTTAACAATCTCGGCAACCTGCTGGGGATGCACGAACATGCCTTTGACCTTGGTGGTCTGATCTGCACGGCCCATCCAGCCTTTGATACGGTCATTGGTGCGGCCGCAGGCACTTTGGCCAACCGCAATCGCCGACAGATCACCGGTCGCAAAGCGAATAAGTGGGTAATCCATATTAAGCGTGGTGACGACAACCTCGCCGACTTCACCTGCTGGGACCGGCTCGCCCGTTCCGGGGCGAACGATTTCAAGAATGATATCTTCGGCAACGATCATCCCGTTCTTGGCATCGCTTTCATACGCAATCAAGCCAAGATCCGCACTGGCATAGCATTGCAGCATGGCGATATCGCGTTCGGCAAACCAGTCGCGCAAGCTTTCAGGCAATGCTTCGCCCGACACCAATGCACGTTTGATCGACGAGATATCTGCACCAAGCTCCTCGGCCTTTTCGATCAGGATCTTCAGGAACGATGGTGTACCACTGTAACCGGCTGGTTTCAGATCACTGATTGCTTTGACCTGTGCTTCGCTTTGTCCGACGCCTGCCGGAACCACGACACAGCCACAGGCACGCGCACCGCTGTCAAAGATAAAGCCACCCGGTGTCAGGTGATAGGACAGGCAGTTATGAACGATATCGCCCGGGCGAAAACCAGCAGCAAAGAACGCGCGTCCCATCCGCCACCAATCATCGCCTTTACCCTGCGGATCATAAATCGGACCGGGGCTTTGGAACATACGTGCCATGGCCGGGATCGGCGTTGCGTTCAGGCCCGCCAGTGGCGGTTCTTTGGATTGAGCATCGATCAGATCGGATTTGCGCGTGATCGGCAAGGATGCCAGTGCATCGCGTGATGTGATGGTCTGCGGGTCGATGTCAGCCAGAACGCGACCATATGCGGCCGACTTGGTTTTGGCGTGATGCAGAATACGCGGCAGTGCTGCCATCAGGCCGTTTTCACGGCTTTCGGGCGTCCGGGTTTCGCGTTCATCGTAATAAGTCGTCAGCATCGCACCTGTCTTTCCATCTACATTGGCAACCACATCATTATATGGTTCTTACAGCCAACGTTTACGGCGTTTGTAAGATTTAATGTTCTTGAAGCTTTTGCGTTCTTCCGAACCACCGCCAAGATAGAACTCTTTGACGTCTTCATTGTTTAAAAGCTCGTCACGGGTGCCATCCAGAACCACCTTGCCGCTTTCCATGATGTAGCCGTAATCGGCAACCTTCAGCGCAAAGTTGGCGTTCTGTTCAACGATCAGCATGGTAATGCCCTGCTCGCGATTGATCTTTTCGATGATCCCGAACACTTCCTTCACCAAAAGCGGCGACAGGCCCATGGACGGTTCATCCAGCAGGATCATTTTCGGACGCGCCATCAACGAACGGCCGATTGCCAGCATCTGCTGTTCCCCCCCCGAAAGATAACCGGCAAGGCCGGTGCGTTCTTTGAGGCGCGGGAAGTATTCAAAGACCATCTCGATATCGTCTTTGACGCCCTTGTCTTTGCGTGTATAGGCGCCCAGACGCAGGTTTTCGATGCAGGTCATATCTTCAATGATACGGCGGCCTTCCATCACCTGAAACAGGCCGGACCGCACGATTTCTTCCGGGCTGCCATTGGCGATCTGGTTGCCCATGAAATTGATGTCACCACGGGTCACTTCGCCATCTTCGGTCTTGAGCAAGCCCGAGATCGCCTTAAGCGTCGTAGATTTTCCGGCCCCGTTCGGGCCAAGAAGGGTCACGATTTTGCCTTGCGGAACCTCAAGCGATACCCCGCGCAGGACAAGGATCACCTCGTCATAAACAACTTCGATGTTATTGACCGACAGCATCGGTTCAGCGGTGTCAATTTTGCGGGCGGGCTCTGCCATGGTGTCCCCTTCGAATTTGATCTTCGTGATCCCCCGCTGTCGGAGGTCGGGCATCTTGCGTCTTATGCCCGGCCTCCGAACAGTCTGGGAGACATTCGTCTTACCGGGTGGTCTTAGTAACCAAGCCAGTCGTCACGACGCGGCAGGGTAACGGTCGTTACTTTCTCGACCGTCGCTTCGCCACCTTTTGCGCTACCGTTATAGATGTTGACGGTGTTGATGCCGCGGTGATCTTCTGCGGTCCAGGTTGCTTCCATGCACACACCTTCAAGACCTTCCGGCACCCAGTTCTCGCGGGCATACATGCCAGCCTTGATGTTTTCACCGGTGATCCCGCCATTTGCCTTTGCCCATTCCATGGCTTCTTTCATGTAATAGGCCGAGCAAATGCCACGGATATAGTGATGGGTGCGGAACTCTTCGCCCGAACGGTCGGACATTTTCGAAACTTCACGTACCAGTTCCATGCCCGGAACGCCTTCGTCGGTCCAGAAGCTGGTCATGGCCGGGAAGACATAGTTTTCAACATCGCCGATGGTTTTCAGGGTCTCGTAATCACCCGCCCAGATATTGGCGAGCCATTTCGGCGTTGCGCCAACCGTGTCACAGGATTTCACCAGCGACACAACCGATGGCCCGAGGTTGCCAAGGTAACCATAATTGGTACCGGCTTCTTTAAGCGTCAGGCACTGTGCCTTGAAGTCACCCGGTTTCATCGAAACGACGACCGGTGCGGTTACTTCAAAGCCAAGCTCGGTCGCATATTCAGCACACGCTTCTTTCGGTGCGTTCGGATACGGGTGGTTATCCCCGATATGCGAGAAGACCGGCTTGCCCGAAGCGCCCGAAGACTTCCAGTCTTCAGATGCCCACTGAACCAGTGCACGGCAGGCATCCGAATAGGACGCGCCATAGAAGAAGTTGTACGGTGCCGGCTTTGCCGTTTTCGGGTTTTTGCCGGTCGGGTCGGTCAGGTGGCCGGAATAGGATGCGGAATAAACCGGAACCTTGTCCTTGGCAACGAAGCTGATCAGAGCTTCGGTATCGCCGGTACCCCAGCCCTGCATCGCGACCATTTCGTTACGCGAGCGCCATTTTTTGTAGTTCGCAATCGCCTGCGGAACTTTATAGGCATAGTCGATAGACTCAGAATCCATCACCGTGCCATCAATACCGCCGTGGGTGTTGATGTAAGACAGCGCGTCACGCACACCATCAGCATAGAACTTGCCGATAAAGCCGGTCGGGCCGGTGATATCCATCAGATGGCCGACAAAGACCATATCGTCATCAGCCTGGGCTGCCGAGAATGACAGGCCGGTCGCAACCATGGCGGTTGCAGCAATTAGTCTCTTCATAACGACGTCTCCCTTGGACGTTTTCATCAAAGATAGCCTCCCGGTCTCCCCGTTTTTTGGTCCCGGCCCTTTTGTTTTTTGTGCGGGCCGGGTTCGGGGGTCTTTATCAGTACGAGAAGGGATAAAGCTTCCAGTACGCCCTGATCTGTTGCCAACGATGGGCAAGGCCATCGGGCTCAAAGATCAGGAACAAGATGATGGCCAGACCAATTGCCATCTCCTTGATATAAGCCAGTCCATCGGTCACAGCCGTGGAGCTTGCCCATTCGAAAACGCTCAGCGCGCTAACACCGCTTTCCATGACTTCTGGCAACAGCACCATAAAGACCGTCCCCATCAGCGTTCCTTTGACCGAGCCAAGACCACCGATAATGATCATGCCCAGGAACTGGATCGACAGCAGAATGGTGAAGCCTTCGGCCGAGACAAAGCCAAGATAATGGCCATACATCGCCCCGCCGACACCGGCATAGAAAGATGAAATTGCAAAGCTCATCAGACGATATTTCGTCAGATTGATGCCCATGATTTCAGCTGACAGGTAATGGTCACGAACCGCAACAAAGGCACGACCATCACGGGTGCGCATCAAGTTCGTGCCCAGCAGATACATCACCACCAGGAAGAACAGGCACACATAGAAGAAGCTGAAATCATCAAGAACTTCATAGCCAAACACGTTGATCGGGTTGGCCGCCGCACCATAGGACCCACCAGTGAACCACTCGGCACGGGCAAAGAAGTCTTCAAGAATGAACTGTGCGGCCAGCGTCGCAATCGCAAGGTAAAGCCCCTTGATGCGTGCTGCTGGCAAACCAAACAGCATCCCCACAGCCGCCGTCATCACACCGGCCAGCGGGATCGACAGCAACACCGGAATGCCGGTCGTATTGTTGATCCACGCAGATGCAAAGGCACCAAAGCCAAAGAACGCCGCATGCCCCAGTGAAATTTGGCCCGTGAAACCAACCAGAATGTTCAAGCCCAATGCCGCAATGGCAAAGTAGGAAATCTGGATGAACAGGTTGACGTAATAGCCATCCAGAACAAACGGGATCAGTGCAACAGCAATGATGCCAAGAATCGCCGCGTTGCGGATATAAGTCGTATCGAAAATGCGGGTATCCTGACGATAGGTCGTTCGAAAATCACCGCAGGGACGTATCGAAAATCCAGCCATAATTCGTTTCCTCGTCCCTTAGATTCGTTCGATATCTTTGGTGCCAAACAGGCCATACGGCTTGATGCACAAGATAATGATCAGCACATAGAACGGCGCGATCGAGAACAGGTTGCCCCAGTGCAGATACTGGCCATCGACAAACTCGGCTGTGTTTTCCAGAAGACCGATGATCACACCGCCAACGATGGCGCCAACGATGGAATCAAGGCCGCCCAGAATAACTGCTGGGAACACCTTGATACCGATCACGGACAACGCCGAAGACACACCGTTGACCATGCCAATCACGATGCCGGCAACGCCCGACACTAGAGCCGAAATTGCCCAGGACATGGCAAACACGGTTTTGACGGAAATTCCCAGGCTTTGTGCGACCTGCTGATCAAACGCGGTTGCGCGCATGGCAAGGCCAAGCTTGGAATATTTAAAGAACCAATAGAAACCGGCCATGATAAACAACGAGATCACGAAGCTCATGATGTAGGCTGTTTCGATGTGCATGCCGAGAAGGTTGACAGATCGGGTTTCAAACACCTGCGGATAGGTCGCAGTCGTTGCGCCAAAGATCCACTTGGTTGCCGCCTGGAAGAAGATCGAAAGACCGATGGTCACCATAATGACCGAGATGATCGGTTCGCCAATCATCGGGCGCAAAACCACCATCTGCAGGATGATGCCAAACGCCATCATAAACAGCAGCGTAAACAGGAAACCCAGCCAGAAGGGCATACTCATTTCCACGAGAAACGCATAGCAAACCCATGCGCCGATCAGCAGAAACTCACCCTGGGCGAAGTTAACGATCTGGGTCGATTTATAGATCAGAACAAAGCACATGGCGACGACGCCATAGAGCGTTCCGACGATCAACCCGTTCAGCAGAAGCTGGAACAGAAGCTCGAAATTCATGTTGCCATCCCTGTAATGGCGGCCCGCGATCCGATGATCGGGACCACAGTTTTGCTGCTGCCTTATTCGGCGGCTTTCGGGGTCGTCTGTGCGACCTTGTTATCTTCGAGATCAACGACCTTCACACTTGTCTGGATGCGGGTTTTAGACCCGTCCTGGAAGGTGATCATGGTGTCGATATCAACCTTTTCATGCCCGGCATAAACCGCATCGATGATGTCGGCATATTTCTCGGCAACCACGCCACGGCGCACTTTGCGCGTACGGGTCAGCTCGCCATCATCGGCATCAAGCTCCTTGTAAAGCAGAAGGAACCGCTTGATGCGCTGGGCCTCCGGAAGTGTTTTGTTCACTTCGCGGATTTCCTCGGTGATCATGTCGTAGACCTGCGGCTGTGCAGACAGGTTGGTGTAGTTGGTAAACGCAATCCCGCGCTGCTCTGCCCATTTGGCCATGATCGAATATCGAATACAGATCATGGTCGACAGGAACGGCAAATCCTTGCCAAGGATCACGGCCTCGGCAATGAACGGCGAGAATTTCAGTTTGTTTTCAATAAACTGCGGCGAATAACGCACCCCGGTCGAGGTTTCCGCTAGATCCTTCATGCGGTCAATCACCACAAGGTGCTTGTTCTCGTCCTTGAAGTAGCCAGCATCACCGGTATGCATCCAGCCATCCTTGACGTCATCGTCATAGGCCGCCTGGTTTTTGTAATATCCGGTGAACATGCCCGATGTACGGGCAACGATCTCGCCAACACCGTTTTCATCAGTATTGATGACTTTGATCTCGGAATTATCAAAGGCAACACCAACGGTATCGAAATCAATATCGCCCGGTTGATGAATGGTATAGGCACCGCAAAGCTCGGTCTGGCCATACAGCTGACGCAGCGGAACACCCATCGCGTGGAAGAACTTGAAGGTTTCCGGACCAATCGCCGCACCACCGGTTGCAGCCGAGCGCAGATTGCTAAAGCCAAGCCTGTCTTTGAGCGCATTCATCAAGATGACATCGGCTATCTTGGAATGGCCGCCGTTATCAAGGGCGGTACGCGCCAAGGCCATACCAAAATCAAACATCTTTTGTTTGAAGGGCGTGGAATCCATCATGCGTGCCCGAACATCGGCCGCGATGGTTTCCCAAACGCGTGGCGCCAGAAGAACAAAGTTCGGACCAATTTCGCGCAGGTCCGCCATCATGGTTTCCTGCTCTTCGACGAAATTGACGATCTGGCGGCTGATCAGCGACTGACCAACCACATAGACCTGCTCCATAATCCATGGCAGCGGCAGGACAGAAACATAGTTATCACCCGGATATTTCGGGTCAGCACGAAGATAGGCTGCACAGTGATCAAGAAAATCACCGGAATTGAGCATCGCCATTTTCGGTTTGGACGTGGTGCCCGACGTGGTACAAAGGATCGCACATTCATCGCCCTTGGTATCGGCAACCATCTGGTCATAAATACCCGGGTTCTTTGCTTCGAGCTCGCGGCCCATCTCATAGAGTTTTTCAACATCCATCAGGCGCGGGTCATCATATTTGCGCATGCCGCGCGGGTCGCAATAGACGATGTGCTCAACAGTCGGGATATCCTCACCAAGCTCGATCAGCTTGTCACACTGTTCTTCATCTTCGGCGATCAGAATGCGCGCACCTGAATAGGTAATCAGATAGGCGACTTCTTCGTGAAGACTGTCTTGATAAAGACCAACTGACATGCCGCGCATTGCGTGGGCGGCGATTTCAGCCCAAACCCATTCCGGGCGGTTTTCACCAATGATGCCGACAACATCGCCCTGACCAAGACCAAGCGCACGCATGCCAAGCGTCATCCATTTGACGCGGTCGTTGTAATCGTTCCAGGTGAATTCTTGCCAAATGCCGAATTCCTTCTCGCGCATGGCAACGTCACCGCCCCAGTTGCGCGCATTATAGGCCAGCACTTTCGGGAAGGTATCAAGCGACTGAACGTCGGCATATTCCGGGATATTGCTGCTCATAATCAGGCCACCTGCTCGTCTTCATCGGTTTCGTCGTCTTCTTCGCCCAGATAGGCTTTCTTGACGTGCGAATTGGCCATCACTTCTTCAGGCAGGCCTTCGGCAATCTTGCGACCGAAATCAAGAACCATGACCCGGTTGGAGATATCCATGACAACACCCATGTCATGTTCAATCATCACAACCGTCATGCCCCACTCTTCATTGAGGTCGATGATAAATCGCGCCATGTCCTCTTTTTCTTCGAGGTTCATGCCCGCCATCGGCTCATCGAGCAGGATCAGATCAGGACGCAACGCAACAGCACGCGCAAGCTCAACACGCTTGCGCAGGCCATAGGACAGCGTCCCGGCAGTTGCTTTGCGGATATGAGAAATTTCAAGGAAGTCGATGACATCTTCGCAGAAGCGGCGATGTTCAAGTTCCTCTTTCTGCGCTCCGCCAAACCAGTAAAGCGGACCGTTCAGGAAGTTGTTCTTCAGAAGGTGATGGCGACCGACCATGATGTTATCAAGAACATTCATATGGCCAAACAGCGCCAGGTTCTGGAACGTACGACCAATGCCCAGTTCGGCACGGTCATTCGGCTTAAGGCCCGTTACATCCTGCCCCTTGAAGGACACCGAACCGGTCGTTGGCGAATAGCGCCCGGACACACAGTTCAGCATGGATGTTTTACCGGCGCCGTTCGGCCCGATGATTGAAAAAAGCTCGCCCGGCTGGACGGAGAAGCTGACATCACTCAGCGCACGTACACCGCCGAAAACCAGCGACACGTCGCTGATCTGCAAAATAGGACTCTGTGACGTCATACCGTCGCATTCCTCCCTGACTTGGGCCGCAATGCCGCAGAACCGCATTTCGGGTTCCATCGCGCAAAAATTGCAAACCGCTGTTCAGTTTCCCTGATGATGTGTCGGTTTATTTTGTAACCCTGACCTTACGGAAACCGGGCTTGACACATTTAATAGGCATTTAAGTACCAATTTCAGCATATCGCGTCAATGCAATGATCCATAAGGGATTGGCTGTTTTATACAAATTCGCACTGCACAATTTGACGCAACGGATTTTCGCCCATCATTCTACCCTTGATTACGTAACGTTATCTGACAGGGTGAACATTTGATGACGCACAACATCACCGCATCGCAAAAAATTACTACAATCATGCGCTGCACAATTTTTGACACGCGATCACGCTCTTTACGAACCTGAACAAGCGATCAGGATTGGTCTAAGCGGCCTCGGAGTCGGGCACGTCCCGCAATGATCGCGGTGAATGTCTCGTGGCCATTATGGGTTTGGCTGGGAAGGATCGTCCGGGTGTTTTGCAAAAACAGACTCGGAACTGCAATGGCGCCCATTGAAAGGCGAAAATCCCTTCCACATATCGACTAAAGGTTTTTCTAAGCTTGTTGTACTTCGCCAATATGCTGTGATCAGCGGGTTTTCCCTAATACCCCTTCTGAGGGTCTGGACTTTCACAGGGATTTGTGGTGTAACCCCGTTGCACATAGATATGTAGCCGTGACCCGCGTCACGCAACACAGATAGCCCACCGCTCGGCGCTCCGACGGTCGGGGTGTCTTGTCACGACAAGCCCTTTTAACCACCTTGAGGAGGGTCTGATGTCCATTTGTGGCAAAGACAACCTGAAAACGCGCCGCACGCTGAATGTCGGGGACAAGTCCGTCGACTATTACAGCCTCAAAGTTGCTTCCGAGAAATTCGGCGACGTTTCAAAACTTCCGTTCACGCTGAAAGTCGTTCTTGAGAACCTTCTGCGTTACGAAGACAATTTCACCGTTAAAACCGACGATGTCAAAGCTGTTGTTGATTGGCTCAAAGAGCGCAAGAGCAGCCACGAGATCAACTATCGTCCGGCCCGCGTTCTGATGCAGGACTTCACCGGCGTTCCCGCCGTCGTTGACCTTGCAGCAATGCGCGATGCCGTCGTTAAAATGGGTGGTGACGCCCAAAAGGTGAACCCGCTTTCACCAGTTGACCTCGTCATTGACCACTCGGTCATGATCGACTTCTTCGGCACCGACGACGCACTCGACAAAAACATGGAAGTCGAGTTCGAGCGTAACGGCGAACGTTATGGCTTCCTGCGTTGGGGCCAGAACGCGTTCAACAACTTCCGCATTGTCCCGCCAGGAGCAGGCATCTGCCACCAGGTGAACGTTGAGCATCTTGCAAAGGTCGTTTGGACCGGCGAAGACGAAAACGGCAAAACCGTTGCTTACCCGGACACGCTGGTTGGTACCGACTCCCACACCACCATGGTAAACGGCCTTGCTGTTCTTGGTTGGGGTGTTGGTGGTCTGGAAGCCGAAGCAGCGATGCTTGGCCAGCCGATCTCCATGCTGATCCCGGAAGTCGTTGGCTTCAAGCTGACCGGCACCATGAAAGAAGGCATTACCGCAACCGACCTCGTTCTGCGCGTCGTTCAGATGCTGCGTGAAAAAGGCGTTGTTGGTAAGTTCGTCGAATTCTACGGCGAAGCCCTTGACCACATGAGCCTCCCGGACCGTGCGACCATTGGTAACATGGCACCGGAATATGGCGCGACCTGTGGCTTCTTCCCTATCGATGACGAAACGCTTAACTACATGCGTTCGACCGGCCGTGACGAAGACCAGATTGCTCTGGTTGAAGCATATGCCAAAGAACAGGGCATGTGGCGTGAGCCGGGCTTCGAAGCTGAATACACCGCAACGCTTGAACTCGACATCTCGACCGTCGAGCCGGCCCTTTCGGGTCCGAAGCGTCCGCAGGACCGTGTTCTGCTTAAAGATGCCGTTTCAAGCTTCAACAGCACCTTTGCCGACATGGCACCGGGTGTAGACACCGACCGTTCTGTCCCGGTTTCGAACGAAAACTTCGAAATGAAAGACGGTAACGTCGTGATCGCCGCGATCACCTCTTGCACCAACACCTCGAACCCGAGCGTTTTGATCGCAGCAGGTCTTCTGGCGAAAAAAGCTGTCGAACTTGGCCTTCAGAGCAAGCCGTGGGTGAAAACCTCGCTCGCACCGGGCTCGCTGGTTGTTGCTGACTATCTCGAAAAAGCCGGCCTTCAGGATTACCTGGATCAGCTTGGCTTTAACGTTGCTGGTTTCGGTTGCACCACGTGCATCGGTAACTCCGGCCCGCTGGCTGGCCCGATTGCCGGTGCCATTGAAGACCAAGACATGCTGGTAACGGCTGTTCTGTCTGGTAACCGTAACTTCGAAGGCCGTATCAGCCCGCACGTGAAAGCAAACTACCTTGCTTCCCCGCCGCTAGTTGTTGCCTATGCTCTTGCCGGTAACCTGAAGATCGACCTCAACAACGATCCGATCGGTAAAGACAAGAATGGCAAAGACGTCTTCATGAAAGACATCTGGCCGTCCAACAAAGAGATTGCAGACACCATTGCGTCCTCGATCTCGGCTGCCATGTACAAAGATCGTTATGACAACATCTTTGCAGGTCCGAAGCCTTGGCAGGCAATCGAAATCACCGAAGGCGAAACCTTCTCGTGGGATGGCAAATCCACCTACGTTCAGAACCCGCCATATTTCGTCAACATGGCGAAAGAACCGGGTGATTTCGCAGAAGTTCATGGCGCGCGCCCGCTTCTGATCCTTGGCGACTCTGTCACCACCGACCACATTTCTCCGGCCGGTTCGATCAAAGCTGAAAGCCCGGCAGGTGAATACCTCAAGGCAAACGGCGTGGAAGTCCGTGACTTCAACTCTTACGGCGCACGTCGTGGTAACCACGAAGTCATGATGCGCGGTACCTTTGCCAACATTCGTATCCGTAACGAAATGGCTCCGGGCACCGAAGGTGGTGTTTCGGTTCATTATCCGTCGGGGGATCAGGGCTGGGTATACGACGTTGCCATGCGTTACCAGGCAGAAGGCACCCCGCTGGTTGTCGTCGCTGGTAAAGAATACGGCACCGGTTCGTCGCGTGACTGGGCAGCAAAAGGCACCAACCTGCTTGGCGTCAAAGCTGTGATCGCAGAAAGCTTCGAGCGTATCCACCGCACCAACCTGGTCTGCATGGGCGTTCTGCCGCTGCAGTTCAAAGACGGTGAAGGTCGTGAGACTTACAAGCTTGATGGTTCGGAAACCTTCGACGTACTGGGCATCGGTGATGGTATCACCCCGCTTCAGGACGTTACGGTTCGCATCACGCGCAAAGATGGCAGCACTGTTGAGTGCGTTGCCACCTGCCGCATCGATACCGAGAACGAAGTTCTCTACTACCAGAACGGCGGCATTCTGCAGTTCGTTCTGCGTAACATGATGAAAGCTGCCTGATTTCGATCTGAAATCACACGCTGACAGACAGACACCCCGTTGCTTTTGCAACGGGGTGTCTTTTTATTTTCGGACGATCTTTTGTTTTTCCACTCAACCCTTGCATGCAAAGTTGATCCAGAACAATTCTGAGAAGCAGGAATTCTGATAGCTATAGAGGTTGGAGAATTGTCTCCTGCACCAAAAGCAAAAGAAACCAGGACACTAGAGCAACTTCGAATGATTCGCCCCACGCCATCGGACGATCGTCACTTTGGATTAACGGTCGGTACGCTCTCGCCCGGAACAGTCTTAAGCTGCGGCCCACAAACGCCGCTTGCCGATGCTATTGTAAAAATGCGCCGCGCCAATAGCAGTTCCGTGATTGTGGTCGAAGCTAACCGCCCCATCGGAATCGTCACCGAACATGATCTGTTGCGCCTTCCGGCATCAAGTGCCGAAGCCCGGGCGCAACCGGTCGAAACGATCATGTCCAAACCGGTTCACACCATTTCCATCCATGCCAGCCCGCAATCGGCCATAGTGCGGATGCGTGAACGTGATGTACGCCATCTGGTCACGGTTGATGAAGATGGCTGTCTTGTCAGCATCATCAGCCAAACCGACCTGATACGTCAGGTGAGTAACAAGAAACCCTTCATCGCCAACGATGTCGCTGATGCCGTGCGACAATCAACCATCTTTGCCGATGTCGACCTGCCGGTGTGGGAATTGCGCCAGCGTATGCATTCTGAGAAATGCGACAGCGCGATCGTCACCGGCTTTACCGATTCTTCTGATGCAAAAATGCAGACAGGGATCATCACCGAACGCGATATTCTCCGTCAGTTGGCCGATGGCGATGATAGTGTTACCGCAGGGCAGCTTGCTACGCGCCCGGTGACAATCATCCAGCAGGATATGAACCTGAACGATGCGCGCAACATCATGATCAATGCGCGGATCCGCCACCTTGTTGTTCATAACCGGCATAACGAGGTCATCGGTGTTCTGTCCTTTGCCGATCTGCTGGAATTCATCGAGCAGGACTATCTCGTTTATCTCAGCAACGTGACCCAGGATGGCAGCGGCGAACTGGCGCAAGCCCGCCAATCACTGGCACTGGCGCGCAAGCTGATTGAAAACTCGCCCGATTGCGTGATGGTTTGCAATGCTCGCGGCGAGATCGAGGCTGTAAACCCCGCCTTCACCCGCGTAACCGGCTATCAGGCCGAAGAAGTTATTGGTAAGAACCCGCGCATCTTGCAATCCGGTCGCCAAAGCAAATCCTTCTATACCAAGATGTGGAACGATCTGGCACGCACCGGCAAATGGGAAGGTGAAATCTGGAATCGCCGCAAATCTGGTGAAACCTTTGCCGAATGGCTGTCGATCATGGCGATCCGTGACGGCGATGGCATCATCACGCATTATGCGTCGATCTTCACCGATATCAGCGGTCGCGAGAAAAATCGCGAAGACATCCTGCGCATGGCGTTTACCGACGAACTAACCGGCATGCCAAACCGGCGCCGTTTCTCGGAACTGTTGTCGCTTCATGTCGGACGGGCCCGTCGTGCCGGGCGCGGTCTGACCGTCCTGTTGCTTGATATCGATAACTTCCAGCGGGTCAACAGTGCGCTTGGCCATAATGCCGGTGACGATGTTCTGGTCGAAGTATCGCGCCGCATCAGCCGCGAACTTGGGCATGATGCCGTCATGGCACGGGTTGGTGCTGATGAATATGCAGCAATATTGCCCAACGTTAAAACCGAACTAGAAGCCCTTAACCTCGCCGAACGGCTTCTGGTCCGACTTGGCGAACCCCATCTGACCCGCAAGGGCGAAGACCTTTATCTATCGGCCAGTATCGGGCTCGCCGCCTTCCCCGAAGATGCCAACGACACCAGCAACCTGATCCGTTGTGCGGAAATGGCCATGATGCAGGCCAAGGAACAGGGACGAAACCGGGTCGGGCGCTATAGCGTTAATCTGCACAGCCAGAAGGGTGCTGATCTGGCACTTGAAAACGCGCTGCGCCGCGCACTTGATAATGACGAGCTTCACCTTGTCTATCAGCCGCAATTTGATGCCAAGACCGGTGCACTTTATGGCGTCGAGGCGCTTGTACGCTGGACTACGCCAGAGGGTAAAAACATCCCGCCATCGACCTTCATCCCGATTGCCGAGGAAATGGGTGTGATCGGCCAGCTTGGTCGTTGGGTCCTACGCACGGCTTGCCGTCAGTTGGTCAGTTGGCGTCAGGAAGGGCTCTATAACCTGCGTCTTGCGGTCAATGTGTCAGTCCAGCAATTTTATGGCACGGTGGATTTCGCCGAACAGGTCCGCGCGATTATCGTTGATAAGGGACTGGCTGCCGACCGGCTTGAGATTGAAATCACCGAAAGCCTGTTCATGCGCAATATCGATGACATGCGCAGCAAGCTTCAAAGGGTGCGTGACCTTGGCGTCAGCATTTCGCTGGATGATTTTGGCACCGGTTTTTCCAGTCTGAGCTATCTGCGTCGCCTGCCCTTTGACGTGATCAAGCTTGATCGAAGCTTTGTCACCGATATCGACGAAGGCGACGAGGGCAAGTCATTGGCCATCACCATCATCAATATGGCGCACAACCTTGGCAAAACCTGCGTCGCCGAGGGTGTTGAAAACCAGAACCAGCTTGATGTGCTGCGCGATGCCGGGTGCGAGCTTATTCAGGGCTACCTGCTTGGTCGTCCGATGGCTGCTGAAGACATTTCAAAAATTGCCAAAGAAGCCGTCGCTTGATCGGATCTGATTTGAGCTGCGCACTGGGCAAACAAAAAGGGCGGGGTAATCCCCGCCCTTTCGCAATTCAATCTCACAAAGTTTGGCTTAGAAAACGCCAAGACCTTTGAGAAGGATGAAGGCAATCGCCAGCGGTGCGACGAATTTGACGATCAGTCCCCATGCACCGATCCATGCCGGTACAACACCATTATGCGCTGCGATTTCTTCCTGGGCTTTGCCCCAGACGACCCAGCCGACAAACAGCGAGATGAACAGACCGCCAACCGGCAGAAGCAGGCTGGAGCTGATGAAGTCCATCAGGTCAAAGAAGTTCTTACCCCACAGGATTTCGACATCGCCCATGACACCCATCGAAAGCGACGACGGAATCCCCAGAAGGAAGATGATGAAACCAAGAAGCACAGCAGCGGCCTTACGGCTGACACCGCGGTCATCAACGAAGTAAGCCACAACCACTTCAAGGATCGAAACCGCAGAAGTCAGTGCAGCAATAGCCAGCAGCAAGAAGAACAGGAATGCGAAGAACGAGCCAAGCGGCATCTGCGCAAACACAGCCGGAAGCGTGATAAAGGTCAGGCCAGGACCGGCACTCGGATCAAAGCCAAATGCAAACACAGCCGGAAGAACCAGAAGACCTGCCAGAACCGCAACAGAGGAATCAAGCAACGTCACCCAGCCAGCCGAACCCGAAAGATTTTCTTTCTTCGACAGGTACGAGCCATAGGTGATCATGGCACCCATACCAAGCGACAGCGAGAAAAAGGCCTGTGACAGCGCGTCCGAAACAGTCGCCCAAGTAACTTTCGAGAAGTCAGGCGACAGCAGGAACGATACACCTTCCATACCGCCCGGAAGCGTTACCGAACGCACGATCAGAACGATCAGAAGCGCGAACAGTGCCGGCATCAGAATTTTCGACGCACGTTCAATGCCGCTGCCCACACCCGACAGAACGACAAAGATGGTCAGCGCCATAAAGATCGCATGGAAGATCAGCGGCGAGGTGGTGTCACTGATGAAGCCACCAAAGATATCGCCAAGTGCAGCCGGGTCTTCGACCGAAAGCGCACCGGTGATCGCCTTGATCATGTAGGACAGCGTCCAGCCGGCAACGACCGAATAGAACGACAGAATGATAAAGGCGGCCGCAACACCAAATAAACCAACGATCGGCCACAGGCCGCCCTTGAGTTTGGCAAATGCGCCAATCGCGTTCTTTTCAGACATGCGACCGATCACGAATTCAGCCAGCATGACCGAAAGACCGATGGTGAAGACCAGCGCAAGATAGATCACCAAGAAGGCGCCACCACCATTTTCGCCAGCCATATACGGGAATTTCCAGATGTTCCCCAATCCAACAGCCGACCCCGCGGCAGCCAGAATAAATCCGAGGCGTGAGCCCCAGTGTTCGCGTTTCATCATTAGCCTGCAAACCTCGTTTCGGACCGATCTTGCCGGATTAAGCTCCCGCCGACAGACCGGTTCCTCATTTTTCATTTAACGCAAAGGTGATTTGTCCCTTTGCAATTGGACAGCTCCCTAGAACTGGTCCCGATTGGTCCGCAGCTCATAACATCAATCTTTGGAAATCTCCTTTCAAAGTTCGGCGCAAACACGCAAAAATCTGCCATTTCGCTGCTCTCCGTGCTTTCAAGGCCTTGTGATTAGGGGTTGATGGCTCTTTTCGGGCATCATGGCGGACATGAAAAATGCTCGCCCCCTCATATATGCTGCAGCCCTCATGATGATGGCTGCCACACACACCGCAAAGGCGGCGGAAAGCACCGTGCCGCGCGCTGTTGTCGAACTTTACACATCACAGGGCTGCAATTCGTGTCCGCCTGCTGATCGTGTTCTTTATGAATTAAATCAGGAACATAGCGACGTTCTGTTCCTGTCTTATCACGTCGATTACTGGAACTATCTGGGTTGGACCGATCCGTTTTCTGATGAAAGCTATAGCGTGCGTCAGCGCGATTATGCCAACCGGATGCGCGAACGCTATGTCTATACGCCCCAAGTGATTATCAACGGTGATGAAGTGGTACGCGCCACGGCAAAAAGCCGAATCGAGTCCACCAGCAGCACAATCGCGCCGCTGGACGACATTGCCGATATCACCCTTCAATCGGCCAATCCTGACCAACCGGCGACCGGAACCATCACCCTTTCGACCAACGGCAAGTCCTCACCAAATCGCGTATCACAGATCTGGTTGATCGGTTTTGACCGCGAACATCAACGTGATGTGCTGTCTGGCGAGAATGCCGGCAAGCGACTGGTTCATGCCAATGTCGTGCGAGAAATGGTCAATCTGGGCAATTGGGATGGCAGCAATGCACAGCTTTCCTTTGCCTTGAATGATGTCTGGAATGGTGGTGTTGCCGTTCTGGTGCAAGATGGCCGAGGTGGTCCGATCACGGCGGCCTCGATGTTTCGGTTTTAGATCCATTACCCAACCCTACATCGCCAACCACTTTGACCGCGCGGCCCTTCACCGCACGGTCACCGCCGTTTGCGGCAATAAATATGCTTGGTTGGGATTGATATGTGACAAAGTCAGACGCACCATTGTCGGTTATTGCATGAATAATAAAGTGCAACACGTTATAGAATGACGTGTCCTGGTATGAGTTGCAGACAATTTAACGGGTTATATGGCTGATTTTAGCGGTTCTGATTTGACCTGCCTGCGCGGAGAACGATTGGTATTTGGCGGCTTGTCCTTTGCTGCCAAATCCGGCGATGCCATCATGCTTCGCGGCCGCAATGGTGCAGGAAAATCCAGTCTGCTGCGCTTGATGGCGGGGCTTTTGGCTCCGCGTTCGGGCACATTGGCTTGGGATGGTGAAAACATCGCCCATGACCGCACCGCTCACCATGCCCGCACCCACTATCTGGGTCATCAGGATGCCATCAAACCGGTTCTATCCGTGCGTGACAATTTACGCCTTTGGGGCCAGTTGCGCGGGGTCAAAAACCTTGATCAGGCGATTGATGATGCGCTTCATGCGCTTGATATCCATCATCTATCGCGCATCACCGGTCGGTATCTTTCAAGTGGTCAGAAACGCCGCACGGCCCTTGCCCGCATCCTGATCGGGCAAAGTGGTCTTTGGCTGCTCGATGAACCAACCGTCGGACTTGATCGCGAAAGCTGTGCGGAACTGGCCAAGCTGATTGCCGATTTCCGCAAACGCGGTGGCATTGTTGTTTATTCCACCCATGTCGATCTTGATATCGAAGGGCCGAGCATTCTTGATCTCGATGAATTTGCCATCCCGATGATCGAATGGCTGGCCGAACATGGTGATGATGATCTCGACGATGACGATGACCATGATCTGATCCGTCCAAGTTCATCGACGGAGGCCGCCCAATGAACGGCTTCCTTGCAATCCTTCAGCGTGATCTGCGACTGGCCCTTCGCCAAGGGGCTGATTCCGTGATGGTTGTGGCGTTCTTCATCGTCACCACAACGCTTTTCCCGTTTGGTGTCGGGCCAGAGGCCAATATTCTCGCGCGCATCGCATCGGGTGTGATTTGGGTGTCGGCCCTTTTGGCTGCCATGCTGTCACTCGAACGGGTGTTTCAAACCGATTACGAGGATGGATCGCTTGAACTTTTGACCCTCTCGCCCGTATCACTTGAACTGCTTATATTGGGCAAGGTTCTGGCGCACTGGCTGACCACCGGTTTGCCATTAATCATTGCTGCCCCGCTTATGGCTGTGATGCTTAATATGGATCAGGACGGTTTTATCACTTTGATGATTGCCATGTTGCTGGGCACACCGGCACTTAGCCTGATTGGTGCGATTGGTGCTGCCCTGATATTGGGGGCGCGACGGGGTGGTGTTCTGGTGTCACTTCTGGTTTTGCCGCTTTATATCCCGGTCCTGATTTTCGGGGCTGGCGCGGTTGAGGCCGCACTTCTGGGCATTTCCGCAACAGCCCAGCTACAAATAATGGGGGCGATTTTGTTGCTGACCCTTGCAGCAGCACCTTTTGCCACCGCACATGCCGTAAGACAGGCCATGGAATAAGAGAGAATGCATCGCTTCGCCAAACCAAGTGTGTTTTTAAAACTGACAGACCCGCTCCTGCCGTGGCTGTCAGTTTTGACCGCCATATTGCTTGCCACGGGGCTGTATTTTGCCCTGATCGGGTCGCCGGTTGATTATCAACAAGGCCATACCGTGCGGATCATGTATATCCATGTACCGGCCGCCTGGATGGGCCTGTTTTGCTATGTCGGCATGGCGATTTGCGGCGCGATGAGCCTGATCTGGAAGCATCCGCTGGCTGATATCTGCGCGCGTGCAACCGCCCCGATTGGCGCGACCTTCACCGCCCTTTGCCTGATTACCGGATCGCTTTGGGGCGAGCCGATGTGGGGCACGTGGTGGGTGTGGGATGCCCGCCTGACATCAATGCTCATCCTGTTGTTCCTGTATCTTGGCTATATCGCGCTTGTGAATGCATTTGATGATCCCGAACGTGGATCAAAGGCCGGATCGGCATTGGCACTGGTTGGTGCGGTCAATGTTCCGATTGTCAAATTTTCGGTGGATTGGTGGAACACTTTGCATCAGCCAGCCTCAATTGTGCGCATGGATGGCCCGGCGGTTGATCCCAGCATGCAATTGCCGCTGGCCCTGATGATCCTTGGATTTACCAGCTACTATTTCGTGGTTCTGATCTTGCGTGTCCGGCTTGAGCTTAATGAACGCCGCATTCGTGCCCTTCATCTTTCAGGCATGTTTGACGAAGGTCGCGCTGGCACGGCTGCTTCTGAAAGCAGCTATGATGCGGGTCACAACGCGGAGGCCAAACAATGAGTGAGTTCTTCTCAATGGGCGGCTATGGCAGCTATATCTGGTCAAGCTACGGTATCACGGCACTTGCCATGATCATCCTTCTGGTTACCACCCTACGAGGACTTCGCAGCAGCAGGATTGAACGCGATCAGCTTGAAACGGTTCTGCAATCGCGTCGCCCACGCCGCAGCAAAAAGACCGAAAACAAAGGCATGACCGGAGAATAACGGTGTCACTTTCCCGCGCAAAAATCCGTAAACGTCAACGTATGTATGCCATTGCCGCCATTCTTTTGGCAGTTGGCGGTGCCGCTGCCCTGATGCTGACGGCCTTTGAAGATTCGGTTGTTTTCTTCTTTAGCCCAACCGAAATCGCCGAAAAATCCCCGATTGATCCCGACCAGCGCCTGCGTGTTGGCGGCCTTGTCGTCGAAGGATCGGTTGCGAAAATGGATGACGGTCAAACCATTGCCTTTGTCGTTACCGATATGGCGGAATCCGTTCCGGTTTCCTATCGCGGTATTCTGCCGGACCTGTTTCGCGAAGGTCAGGGTGTCGTTGCCGAAGGGCACATGAATGCGAATGGCACCTTTGTCGCGTCCGAAGTTCTGGCCAAGCATGATGAAAACTACATGCCACCAGAAGTCGCTGAGTCCCTGAAGAAAAGTGGCTACTGGGAAGAAATCGAAGCCAAAAACGCAGAACAGATGCGCAATTAAGCCACATTCTGCCGCCATAACACCCGACCATACGCGCAAGAAAAACATGGTCGCAACCATTCGACCTTGATCCGGACCCCACCGATCAGGCAATAGGTTGCTGGGGAACATTTTGGGGAAGCCTTAAACTTCGATGCTTGCAGAGTTAGGACATTTTGCCCTGCTCCTGATGGTGATGACAGGGCTGGGTCAGGCTATTCTTTTCAGCCCGCTCTGGCTGCGATCATCTCTGCGCGCGGGTGTCGCGACTGCGGGATTGGCTAGTGCGAATGGTGCACCATCGCACGATACCGCTGGTATCTCTACGCTGCCCCGCCCGACCAATCTTCTGATCTTGCCGCTGGTCATTCTTGCCTTCGCCGTTATGGCCGAAGCAGCTCTGATCCATTCCTTTGTCGTCAGCGACTTTAGCCTGCCGATTGTCACCGATGTCAGTCACTCATCCACCCCGCTTCTGTTTCGGATCGGTGCGGCCTTTACGCCCGATGGCGGTGCAATGTTGTTGTGGCTTGTGGCACTTTCTCTTGCCAATGCGGTGCTTGCCCTTCAACTCGCCCGACCGGCCGATGACAACAGTTTTGCCCAACAGGCATTGTCAATTATCGGCATTCTGATCGCCATTTTGGGTGTTGCTGCCCTGGTTGATGCCGATCCGTTTCTGCGCGTTGATGTTGCCCCGCTTGATGGCCGGGGCATGAACCCACAGGCACAGGACATCTTGCGATTCTTGCGTGAACCGTTCCTCTATCTTGGACTGGCCGGGCTTTGCGTGATTTGTGCGCTAACAATTGCTGCACTGCTTGGTGGTCAGCTTGATCGCAAGATTGCCGAAACAATGCGCTCCTGGACGATTGGTGCGTGGGTTCTGCTGGGTGCAGCAATTGCGATCAATGCCTATCGCTCCTATAGCCAGCAGGCTTGGGGCAATTGGTGGTATTGGGACACGGCCGAAAACAGTCTGCTTTTGCCCTGGCTTTTAACCACCGCTCTTTTGCATTGCCGGGCTGTTTTGGAAAAGACCGAAACGCTCAAAGGGTGGACCGCGTTTCTTGGCATTTCTGCCTTGGCGGTTGGCTGGTTTGGCGCTTATTTGACCCGGTCTGATCTGTTTG
Organism: Thalassospira sp.; assembly: GCA_965228275.1. GTDB lineage: Bacteria > Pseudomonadota > Alphaproteobacteria > Rhodospirillales > Thalassospiraceae > Thalassospira. Next base: position 1,434,706 of record OZ245802.1, read on the forward strand.
CACCGCTTCCGGAAACGCTTTTGAAACCCAGTGACAGCTTCGCCCTTCTGGTCGGGTTCTGTCTGTTCTTTGCCAGCGCCTATTATCTGTATTGGCGCCGTTCAGATCGGCTGGGCGACCTGCGCAATTTCGAGCTGGTCTCGCGCGAAAGCGGCATGTTCCTAAACAGTGTGATGCTGGCTCTGATCGCCGCTGTGGTTCTTATTGGCACGATCTATCCGCTGGTTCTGAAATGGGTAGATGGTGAAACCATCACGGTTGGTGCGCCCTTCTATGTCGAAGTGCTGGTACCGATCACGATCCCGCTTCTGTTCCTGATGGCTTTTGCCCCGGCGCTTCGCTGGCGTCAGGATGAACTTTGGATGGTTGGTGGCCGCATGAAGCTTGCTGCCATCCTGTCACTGATCACGGTTCTGTTCGTTTCAATCCGCTTTATTGATCTGTCGCCAACACCACTGATCGGCATCGGTTTGGCGGGCTGGGTATTGGCCGCATCGCTCAGCGATCTTTGGGCGCGCCTGTGGCGGCAACCTGATCATGGCGAAAGCAAATACCGCAATCTTCAGCTGCTTGGTCCGCGCTATATCAGCATGACACTTTCCCATATCGGCTTGGCAGTTTTGATTGCCGGTGGGTCTGCCAGCAGCATCTGGGAAGAACAGGTTGTCCTTTCGGCGCGCGCAGGACAAAGCATTCAGGCAGGCCCCTATAACCTGCAATATGAAGGCGTGTCCCTTCTGGCGGGTGAAAACTATGCTACGCGTCAGGCGACCTTTATCCTGTATCGCCACGCACTTCCTGTAACAGAACTGTTTCCTGAAATTCGGTACTATCCGATCCGCGGCGTTGAAACCCGCGAGGCAGACATCTGGCATGGACGCGATGGCGACCTTCATGTTTCCATCGGCGATCGTGATGATGATGGCGGCCGTGTTGTGACGGTCCGCTATTTGCCCATGATGCCTTGGGTCTGGACCGGGATGATCTTGATGTTAATCGGCGGATGTATCAGCATCCTTACGCGTATTTTCCTGCGCCTTCAGAAGACTGGAGTTTCCACTTCATGAGATTTTCGATCGCTGTGATACCGCTGGTGTTGTTTGCCGGTTTGGCGGGCGTCTTCCTGATGAATATCGATAAGGATTCATCGGTTGTCCCATCCGTCCTGATTGACAAACCGGCCCCGGATTTCTCATTGCCACCGCTGCCGGGCCGGAACAAAGGTCTTGCACGTGCCGATCTGGCATCGGGCGACGTATCGGTGCTGAACGTGTTTGCCAGCTGGTGCATCCCGTGCCGTGCCGAACATCCATTGATCAAGCGCCTGTCACGCGAAGGCAACGTTGCGGTCTATGGCCTGAACTATAAGGAAAAAGACCCGCAGGACGGGGCAAAGTGGCTTGAAGAACTTGGTGATCCCTATGCTGCGGTCGGCATGGATCTGTCGGGTCGTACCGGAATTGATTTTGGCGTTTACGGTGTTCCGGAAACCTTCATCATCGATGGCACTGGACAGATCAAATACAAACATGTCGGTCCGGTCACAGCCGATGTGCTTGAACAGGTTCTTCTGCCCAAAATTGCGGAGTTAAAAGGATGACCAAACGTCTTCTGCTTCTGATAGGCACATTGGGCTTCCTGCTTCCCGCCATCGCATCGGGCCCGGCCCTTGCAGTGAACCCGGATGAGATGCTCTCGAACCCGGTCTTGGAAGAACGCGCGCGCGAAATCAGCAAAGAACTACGCTGCCTTGTCTGTCAAAATCAGTCGATTGATGATTCCGATGCCGAACTGGCGCGCGACCTTCGCGTGCTTGTGCGCGAACGTCTGATTGCGGGCGATGAAAATGACGAAGTCATTGACTATATTGTCGCGCGCTATGGTGACTATGTTCTTCTGAATCCACCCCTGAAACCTGAAACCTATATCCTCTGGGCCAGCCCGGCGGTTCTTGCCCTTCTGGCATTGATCGCGGTCTTCGCATTCTATCGCCGCAAGCAGCGTGAAGGTGGTAGCAACACGGCATCCCTGTCCCGCGAAGAACAAGCCCGTCTGGACGAGCTTCTTGGCGCCTCCAAAGATGATGGCAAGGCGTAATGCAGCCAACCATGCTGACATATGAACAGCAGGCCGGAGGTTTTCGGTGATCTGGCTTGGGCTTATTATCTTGGGATTGATTGCCGGCCTTGGCATTTATGCCAGCCTGCCGAAGGCTGATGGCACTCGCCTGTCGCTTGCACGGATCGGCTTTGCCGCTTTGCCAATTGTTGCCGCGCTTGGGCTTTATGCGATCCTTGGCAATCCAATGCTACCCGCCAAGCCCTATGCCGAACGTGATGGTGAACGCAATCTGGCCGCTGCAGCGGCGGTCGCCGATAATGTCACGGACCCTAACTTCAAATCCGATCAGCAAATCCGACGACTGCTAAATCAGATCGTTGTATCGCTTGAGGTCAATCCAAGAAACCTACAGGGCTGGGTTGCCCTGGCACGCGGGTCCTTGCGCCTTGGCAATATCGAACGTGCGGTTGCCGCCTTTGCCCAGGCCTATGCCCTGTCGGGTCACAACCCGCTTCTGGCGATTGAATATGCCGATACCCGCATCACCGCCCAGAGCGGCCAAATCGACAGCACATCCCGCGATCTGGTGCTACATGCGTTGGGACAAATGCCCAACCACCTTCTGGCACGCTATTACTATGGCATGATGCTGAAACAGAATGAAAAGCCCGCACAGGCGCTGCGCGTTCTGACCGACCTTTATCGTGATCTTCCCAAGGACGACCCTCTGGGTAATGCCACCGCAAGCGAGATTCAGGCGCTTCAGGCAACAACCGATGCCATGACAGACGCGCAGTAGAGGTCAGTGATCTGGATGATTTAGGCGACCTCAGGCCGCAAACAGATACAGCACGCCCAATAGACCTGCGACAATCATCAACAAGGTCCCGCCAAGCGCAACCAGCTTCATGATCGGGTGCAAATCCGCCAGATCGCTTTGCGCTGCCTTGCCATCCGCACGGTCTTCATTAAACCGGCGCAGGGCTTCTTCCCCACTCATCGGTGGCATCTTGATACGATCAAGGACCGTTCCCTGATCGGGATTACGGTCCTTGAGCATATTCGAAATATTATCTGATTTCGGCGTGTTTGGATCGGTCATCAAATCGATGCCAGTTCTTAGCGCTGAACTGTCAGGCTGCGGTCGCTTTCATCATCCTGCGGCTGATAGGTCGGCCACTTGCCTGCCGCCAGAAGATCAAGCGACGGCGCTTCCTGACCAAAGCGCGAACGATACATCCAAAGGTTCGCCATCACACGTTCAATGAACAGACGTGTTTCACGCGACGGAATGCTTTCGATGAAATAGAGCGGATCGACATTGTCCTTAAGCGCCTTCTGCCACCGCCCAAGATTGCCAATGCCACCGTTATAGGCCGCCATCAGCTGTAGGAAGCCGTTATCAACGCCGTTTTGCTCCAGAAGATGGTCAACATACTTCTGACCAAGGGCCAGGTTGATTTCCGGCTCATAGAGCTCGGCGCGCTTGGCACCACGGTAACGGGTGTTGCCGATATAGCTTGCGGTTGCCGGCATCAGCTGCATCAAGCCACGTGCACCGGCATGACTGCGTGCATCGGTGTTAAAGCCTGACTCTTGGCGCATGAATGCATAGATCAGCGCACGGTCAACTTCATAGCCACCCTCAGGTGCCCAAGGCGGAACCGGATAAAGCGCGTTCACAAACACATCGCCGGTCTTCTGCGCGATATAGCTTCCAAGACGCATGGTAAGGGACGCAAAGTTTGCCGTATCGGTAAGCGCCAGAACAGCACGACGAAGCGAATCATCATCTTTCGCTGCGGCCTTGCGCAATTCGCGTTCGGCTTCGTCACGCTGACCAATCTGCAAAAGCGACAGCGCACGACGCCCATGCGGATCAAGCTTCAGCTTGCTGACACGGTTTTCATCAAGCTCAAGGCTGTCCCAGTCAAACACGTCATCCCGGCCAAGCGCGCGCATGGCAAGCTGACCATAGAAGGATCGCGGATATTCCGCTGCGCGCAAAAGCATCTTGTCGGCATCTTCAAAACGACCTGCCGCCAAATCAATACGCGCTGCCCAGAACGCACCCGCAGTGCGGGTCCAGCTCGATGCATATTTGTTGGTGCTAAGCGCGGCGAAATGCTTGTGCGCGGTATCCATCTTGTCCAGACGCCAAGCGGTCAGGCCCGCGGTCCAATGCGCCTGCGGAAGGTACTTGCCCGAACGCTTCGCAGCATCACCGGCAAACTTCAATGCCAAATCCGGCTTACCGAAATAGTAATAGCCAGATGCAATCGCAGCCTTGGCATGATCGATCTCATAGGCATCAAATAGACGCTTTGCCTCATCGCTTTCAAGCACCTCAAGCGCACCGGTTGGCCAACCATCGCCAATGCGCTGACGAATACGACGTTTCAGGGTCGAAAGACGCGAACGCTGGGCTGATGACAGGCTTTTGGTCGATTTGTGATAGTACGGCTTGATGTCTTCGTAATCATATCCGGCACCGGAAACGTAACTTCCAACCGGTTTCTTCGGATAATTGGCCGATCCACGGCGCGTCAGCGCAAGCTTGTAGATGCGCGGTGCCTGCGGATGATCGGCATAGCTTGCAAGCCAGTCACGAAGTTCTTTGTAGCGTGAACGATAAGCCGTCGGGTGCAGATAGCGCTGCGCCATGACATGCCCCATAAGGACATCATCAGACAGGCGCGAGATCAGTCGATCTGCATCTTTCCAGCGACCCTGTTCCTGAACAGCAAAAATCTGCTCATACAGTTCGGCATCACGATCTGAAAGTGGTTTGGGAATAAGGACCGAAAGCGCGTCGTCCAGCTCTGGATTGCCCAAGGCTGCCTGTTCCTGCGTCTCTGCGGACACAGGTGTGGTGACGCCCATGCATGTGATAGCGCCAAACATCGCGATAAAAAGTCCCTGCCTTAGTGCGCTTTTCACACCCGGCAGGCTTGTTCTTATTGCTTCGATCAAAATCAATATCCCCAACGAGGCTTTCGTTTAAGCCGCGTATTTATCCCGAAGCAGTTTGGTCTCGCAACCCGTTGCCTGCGGTGTTCCCCCCGGTGCAACGGACGACTTTATATCAGCAATCGCCCAAACCGCGAAATCATTTATCTGGAATCAATCACTTGGCGTAAAGCCCCGTGACCACACCATATGCACGCATATCTCCCATGCATACGGCAATTTTGTCGCCAATTTCTTAAAGCTTGTCCGCAATGGCACGCAAGTCGCGCCAAGCAAGGCGTTTTTGCTCTGGCGTACGCAGCAAATAGGCCGGATGGAACATCGCCGTCACTTCCGCCTTGGCCCCGTCAGGGAACATCAGTTCCTTCCAGGTACCGCGCAAACGCGTGATGCCGCGATCTTCTTCCATCAATGTCTTGGCCGAACTGCCACCGAGGCACACAACAACCTTTGGCCCGATCAATTCAAGATGACGGCGGACAAATGGTTCGCACACGGCAACCTCGGCCGTGGTCGGCTGACGGTTGCCCGGTGGGCGCCATGGCAGAATATTGGTGATGTAAACTTCTTCACGGGCAAGCCCGATGGAACGCAACATTGCATCCAGAAGCTTTCCGCTTGGGCCAACGAATGGAAGCCCCTGACGATCCTCTTCGGCACCCGGGGCTTCGCCCACCAGAACCAGCTTGGCCTCGACATTGCCGGTGCCAAATACTGTGTTGCTGGCTGACTTCTTAAGCGCGCAGCCCTCAAACTTCTCAATCGCTGCCTTAAGCTCGTCCAGATTGGTGGCTGCTGCGGCGGCATCACGGGCTGATTGGCGTGCTTCGTGCGGGGTATCTGATAACAGGAAACCACCATCCGCACCCGGTGCGGCGCCAACTGCCGGACTGGCCATCGTACCGCTTACCGGGCGCTGTGGGTGAGCCGACGGACCGCGCTGCCCACCGGCCTGTGCGGGACTTGCGCCAAATCCCGGACGGTTCGCTGCATTCCGGCTCAGACTCTCTGACGCCTTGAAACGGTCGAGCGGTTCATCGGCGATTGCCTCGTCCACACCCATTTCAAATTGCCAGACAAGCGCCTGGAACGGATCGAGATTATTTACATCAAAATCTGTAATTGGATTGCTCATGTACACTAAGGCGGTGTATGTTGCGGCGCACGCGTTGCGTGGTGCAACTGTTTGACCCGACCTTAACGGGTTTAGGTCTTTTGCACCATATACAAAGCTGCGCTAATTCGGTATAGCTTTACCGATTAAAAGCCAAATGTGAGAAATCAGGGCTTGGGCGAGACCCTGATCGGTGAATACCGGCTTGCTGTCAAACGAACGAAAACAGTTCGACAGGACAGGCAGCCAAAGGAGAGAGGCCAAATGGAACGCGAATCCATGGAATTTGACGTGGTTGTCGTTGGGGCTGGTGTATCCGGTCTGTCGGCTGCCATCAAACTGATGCAACTCGCCCAGGAACATGAAAAAGAAATCACCGTCTGCGTGGTTGAAAAAGGTTCCGAAGTCGGCGCACATACCCTGTCGGGTGCCGTGATGGAGCCCCGCTCCATGAATGAACTGTTCCCGGACTGGAAAGAACGCGGCGCACCGCTAAACGTTCCGGCCGGTAAAGACCAGTTCATGATGTTGAGCGAGACGGGCGCGAAAAAGCTCCCGACCCCGCCGCAGATGCACAACAAGGGCAACTATATCGTCAGTCTTGGCAATGTCTGCCGTTGGCTTGGCGAACAGGCAGAAGCCCTTGGCGTTGAAGTTTATCCGGGCTTTGCAGCCGCCGAAGTCCTATTTAACGAAGACGGTTCGGTCAAGGGTATCGCCACTGGCGATATGGGCTTGCAGCGTGATGGCACGCCGGGTCCGAACCATGAACCGGGCATGGAACTGCATGCCAAATACACCTTCTTTGCTGAAGGGTGCCGTGGCTCTCTGTCCGAGCAGCTGATCAAGAAGTTCGATCTGCGCAAAAACTCCGATCCGCAAACCTATGGCATCGGCATCAAGGAACTTTGGGAAGTTGATCCGGAAGTCCATAGCGAAGGCCTGATCCAGCATACGGTTGGCTGGCCGCTTGATAAGGACACTTATGGCGGGTCGTTCCTCTATCATCTCGACAACAATCAGGTTGTTGTCGGTTTCGTGATCGGTCTGGATTACGAAAACCCGCATCTCAGCCCGTTTGATGAATTCCAGCGTTTCAAAACCCATCCGAAGATCCGCAAGATTTTCGAAAATGGTCGTCGCATTTCCTACGGCGCACGTGCCCTGAACGAAGGCGGCTTCCAGTCGATCCCGGATCTGGTCTTCCCGGGTGGTTGCCTGATCGGGTGTTCGGCAGGCTTTATGAACGTGCCGAAAATCAAAGGATCGCACACTGCGATGAAGACCGGCATGGTGGCGGCCGAGGCTGCCTTTGAAGCACTGACCGCCAATGAAACCCCGGCCAAGATGGAAAGCTATCCGACCCGTCTGGAAAACAGCTGGATCTATCCGGAACTGCACAAGGTCCGTAACATCCGCCCAAGCTTCGCCAAATGGGGCTTCTGGGGTGGCATGGCATATAGTGCGGTTGATACGTTCCTGTTTGGCGGTAAGGCACCATGGACCTTCAAAAACCATGACGACCATTCTTGCCTGAAACCGGCAAGCCAGATGCCAAAGATCGACTATCCCAAACCGGATGGCAAAATCAGCTTCGACAAGCTGTCGTCGGTCTTCCTGTCGAACACCAACCATGGTGAAGATCAGCCGATCCACCTGACCCTCAAGGACGCAAGCGTTCCGGTCAGCACTAACCTGGCTGTTTATGACGGACCCGAAGCACGCTTCTGCCCGGCAGGCGTTTACGAGTTTGTCGAGGACGAAGATAACGGTGGCAAGCGTCTGCAGATCAACTCGCAAAACTGCGTGCATTGCAAGACCTGCGACATCAAGGACCCGACCCAAAACATCGTCTGGGTTGTGCCCGAAGGTGGCGGCGGACCGAACTATCCCAACATGTGATCGGCAACGCCAACAAATCATCACACAAAAAGGGCCGCAATTTGCGGCCCTTTCTCATTTCATCTGATGATTAGGTAAATGGCCTATTCCGGGGCATAACCAAACCCGACAGGGGGCTGTGCCGCGGTCTCGGTCCAGACGCTTTTGGGCTGCATATATTCCATCAGCCCTTCCTTGCCGCTTGATCGTCCATAGCCGCTGTGACCAAAGCCACCAAAGGGCGACATCACATTGATCGTCTTGTAACTATTGATCCAGAATGTGCCTGCCCGCACATTTCCTGCGACACGATGCGCCCGATCAACCGCGTTGGTCCAGACAGCCCCTGCCAAACCAAACTTGCTGTCGTTGGCAATCGAGACAGCTTCTTCTTCATCTTCAAACGGGATGACAGAAACCACCGGACCAAAGATTTCCTCGCGGGCAATCGCCATGTCGTTACGCACATCACCCAGAATCGTTGGTCGGAGAAAATAGCCATTTACACAGGCCGATCCTTCTGGCCGCGCACCACCAGCCAACAGCACAGCACCTTCATCACAACCGGCCTGTATCATCGCGCTAACAGACTGATATTGTGGCAAATTGTTGATCGGCCCGATTTGTGTGGCGACATCCAGCGGATCCCCGACAGGAATGTTATTGGCCCCATTGATCAGCATATCGACAAACCGGTCGATGACCGATTTCTGCACCAGCAACCGGGAACCGGCGACACAGCTTTGTCCCGCCCCGCTAAAGATCGCTGCCTGCGCGCCCAAAACCGCGCGTTTGATATCGGCATCTTCAAAAACGATATTGGCTGATTTACCGCCTAGCTCCAAAACACAGGGCACGATGTTCTGTGCCGCTTGTGCCGCAATGGCCGCACCGGTTTTTGGCGACCCGACAAAGACGACCTTGCGTGTCAGATGATGGGTGGTCGCGGCAATACCGGTGGTCAGCCCCAATCCGCTCAGAACCGTAATCACGCCATCGGGCACCCCTGCCTTCTTGGCCAGAACCCCAAGTGCCAATGACGTAAGCGGCGTCATTTCTGATGGCTTTAGCACTGCGGCATTTCCGGCACACAATGCCGGTGCCAGTTGCCAACCAGCGGTAAATATCGGTGCATTCCAAGGCGTAATCTGTGTGACCACACCATAGGGTTCGGGTCTGGTATAGTTCAGATGGCTGCTGGGAACAGGTATAACGTCACCATGAATCTTGTCTGCCCAGCCGCCGTAATATTCGAACATTTCGGCGACTTTAAGTACCTCAACCCGCGTATCGCGGATTGGCTTCCCAGCAGAGGTAGCTTCCAGAACTGCAAGCTGTTCAAGATGGTCGCGCACCTGTTGGCCAACCTGCCACAGGATACGTCCACGCGCAGCTGCGGTGAGTCCCCACCAGACTTTCTGCCCGGCCGCTGCTGCCTGCATTGCGCTATCAACGACTTCTGTTCCGGCATCCTTGAGTGCAAGAAACGCTTGGCCTGTAGCCGGATCAATCAGCTCGAACAGATCACCATGTCCGGGCATCATTGCCCCATTAACCCAACTTCCGATCTCGCGATCTCCGAAGAACGGGAATATCGCGGCTTTGTAATCGCGCTGGATCAGGGATTGATTTTCTGTGGCCATCATCATTCTCCAGCCTGCAATGTGGAAGATGTCGCCGTATCACCATTAAGTTCGGTGATCCGGTTAAAGTCGGTGTCATCGGCAAGGTGTGCTGCACTCTGTGCCCAGATGGCACCAGCGAGTTCTGACAAGGGCATGGCGACGTTTTTATCGGTCGCAAGTGCCATTGCAAGGCGCACATCCTTGCGCATCAAACCCATGGTGAAACCGCTGTCAAAGGCACCGCTCATCACCCATTTGGGATAATTCACCTCACTGATCGCACTTCGCCCCGACCCCGCATTCAGCGCACTGATCAGGTTTTCGGTTTCAACACCTGCCGCATTTCCAAGACGGACCGCCTCACGCATGGTCAGCAAATGTGACGCAACCAGCATGTTATTGACGATCTTGACGGCATGCCCGGCGCCGACCGGTCCGACATGGGTGATTTTGCCACCCAGTGTCGTCAATACCGGCATTGCTTTCGCGAAATCTGCATCAGCACCACCAACCATCATGGTCAATTGACCGGCATTGGCACCTGCTGGCCCACCACTTACCGGGGCATCGATCAGGATATACCCAAGCGGGCGCAATACCGCATCAAGGTCCCGCGTGACGTCTGGCTCTGACGTTGTGGTATCAATCACCAGACGCGGGGCACAGTTGCTGTCAGCCAACCCGCCTTCACCTGTCAGTACCGATTTAACATGCGCTGCGGTGGGCAATGACAGAATGATGGTTTCACATGCGCCAAACATTTCCTTCTGACTGGCGGAAATCGTTGCCCCATCTTTGGCCGCAGCAGCTTGACGGTCGGCAGATAAATCGAACCCGACAACAGAAAAGCCGTCGCGCAGCAATGTGCGCACCATCCCAAGCCCCATATTGCCAAGGCCGATTACGCCGATCGGTCCTGCTATGTCGTCATTCGCCTTTGTCACGATAACTGCCTCTCGTTTCGGTCGGACATACGGGTTCGTTCGGGGAAACGCCGGTTTCATCCCGTTTAGGACCCACAAGAAGTCCGATCACATTTTTTGATTTTCCAAAGATCAGGCCCACTTCACACAATCATTCTGATCGACGATGCGGACCAAAGACGGACATACTTTCTGGTGCAGCAGGGCCTGTTTCAAGATCAATTGGCGGAACATGTTGTTGCCGAAACAGCAACAGATATGATCTGATAATGTGATTGCCCCACAAGAATGACCAACTCATCATGAAGATCGACGATAAACCGCTACGCTATTTTCTTGCCGTTTTCGAAGCCGGATCCATTCGCACTGCAGCCGAAACCCTCAGGATTGCGCCATCTGCTATCAGCCGCCAGATCGCTGCCCTTGAAGTGCGCCTTGATACGCTTCTGATGGAACGAACAAAACGCGGGATCATCTTTACTGAATCCGGGCACATGGTCGCGGCCCATGCCCGCAAACGCATTGAACTTGATGAAAGCTTTGCAGTTGATCTTGCCGCTGCGCGCGGCGCCGTCGCCGGTACTGTGCGTATTGCAACGGGCGAGGGTTTTGTTGTTGATCTGGTCAGTCACGTGGTGCGCCCGTTGCGTGATGAATTCCCCGACATCCGACTTGAGATTGACGTCGCGGGCACAGAAAAAATCACGCATGGCATCTTGCGTGATGACTATGATCTTGGTCTTGTTTTCAACCCACCACGTACCGCAGAGCTTGAGTTACAGGCAGAAGATCACGCGCCGTTATGTGCACTGGTGCCGCCTGACTTTCCGTTAGCGGCCAAGAAAACCTGCAGCCTTTCAGAAACCCTTGGATATCCAGTCGCCCTTCTGAACCCGCATTTTGGTGTAGCCAAACTTTTGGCAAATGCAAATCAAGGCGATCACGCCATTCGTGACCCGTTTTTAACCGCCGATTCGATCAATGTTGCGATCCACTTTGTTCTGTCAGGTGGTGGCATTACCTATCTTCCGGCTTTCGCTGTCTCACGTCAGTTGCGCCGTGGCGAAGTTGTTGCCGTACCAATGACAGATGATTTTCTGGCACGGGTACCGTCGCACTTGCTGGTGCGCAAAGGTCGCCCGAAAACCGCCGCCGTACGGGCAGTTACCGGAATGATCCGCGATCGAATGGAAGCATTCGGCTCTGCCTGGTATCCCGACGAACATCAATAACGCCGACAACCTGTTGCCGTTTTGGCAACAGGTTGGTCCCAAAATGGCACTTGCTCCTGCTTAAGCATCTTCTCATTGTCGGACAAAATTCCGGCTCCGAAAAATGGCAAAACTGTGAATTTTGCTGCGCCGGAAACTTACAGGGATGCCAAGGCATATTTGCCCCACTCCATATTTGCAAATGTGCCTGCATCGTCGGTGCCACCGTTGGTCAAGGAGACTGGGAAATGAACGCGCTTCGCGGGCAGATGGAGCTTTGGAAGCTACATCTTGCTGTTATCATCATCGGCGCAATCGCCGAACTGATCGGAATTCGCAAAATTCCGCTGGGGATCGGCGCAATTCTGTTGCTGCCGCTGCTTTATGCTTTTGTCATGGCCGCCCTGATGAACCCCAATGTTATGCCAAAACTGGGTAAGTTTATCCGTGAGAAAGAGGTCAAGGCAGCCTCCCCGCTGATCGTTATTGCCATCATGCCGTTCATCGCCAAATTCGGCACGACCATCGGTCCGGCAATTGAAACCATCATTGCTGCAGGCCCGGCACTTCTTCTGCAGGAACTTGGCAATCTTGGCACCATCATTCTCGCCTTCCCACTTGCAGTTTGGGGCTTGAAAATGGGCCGCGAGGCTATTGGTGCGACGTTCTCGATTGCGCGTGAGCCGAACCTGGCAATCATTGCCGATCGCTACACACTCAAAAGCCCGGAAGGCACTGGTGTCATGGGCGTTTATGTCATCGGCACCCTGTTTGGCACCTTTATCTTTGCCATTCTCGCATCCCTGTTTGCCAGCAGCGGTCTGTTTGACCCGCGCGCGCTTGCCATGGCATGTGGCATTGGCAGTGGTTCGATGATGGCGGCGTGCACAGGTGCACTGACCGAAGTAGTGCCAACCATGAAGGACGAAATTCTAGCCCTTGCCGGTGCAAGTAACCTTCTGACCTATGCGACCGGTCTTTATGCGGGCCTGTTCATCGCCCTGCCGGTTGTCGAGAAACTCTATAACGCAACGGCAGGCAAACGCGATCTTGCCACCACGCGCAACAAGGAGGCCTGATCATGTCAGAAGCTATTGCAGCCAAAGAAACAACGCGCCCCAAAATTGATCTGCTTGATCATGCTGTGACGCTTGTGATCGTTTGCCTTGTTGGCCTGATCATGAATACGGTTGGCCCAGCCATCCCGCTTGCAGACGGTTTTGTCGGCATGGTCGTGATCTATCTGATCTCGATGGTCGGTTTGATCCTGACACGCTTTGCGCCTTTCTATTTGCCAAGTGTCGCCTGGATCTCGCTGGTTGGCATCGTCGCCACACTGCCTTGGACACCGGGCTCGGAATGGATCGTTGCACAAGCCAAGTCGGTTAACTTCCTGGCACTCGCGACCCCGGCACTTGCATATGCAGGCTTCGCTATCGCCAAAAAGGAAATCGAGGTTGCCAAGCATTCCGGCTGGAAATTGGCGTTGGTTGCCTGCTTTGTCTTCCTTGGTACCTATACCGGTTCGGTCCTTGTTGCCGAAGCCATCCTGCGTCTGCAGGGCATCTAACCCACAGAAGGACCGAGCTTTACGGTTTTGATCCGCGGGCCCGGTCCTTCATACTGATGCGCGATGCCGCACCATGTTTCACCAATTGAGTATGCAGATGACTGTCTCCTCCCGCTCCCCTCATCCTCGTGCCACCGAACTTGTTGATGAGTTTGTTTCCTGGCGCCACCATCTGCATGCTCACCCCGAAACAGCTTTTGAGGAACAGCTGACCAGCGCATTCCTTGCCGAAAAGCTCGCATCCTTTGGGCTTGAAGTCACCACCGGCATTGCCAAAACCGGCATTGTTGCATCGCTGAATGGCAAACGTGGTTCTGGAAAACGTGTTGGTCTGCGTGCGGATATGGATGCACTCGACATCCACGAAACGACCAATCGTCCCTATGCATCAAAACATCCGGGAAAGATGCATGCCTGTGGCCATGATGGTCACATGACCATGTTGCTTGGAGCAGCCAAAATCCTGTCAGAGAACCCGGATTTTGCCGGAACGGTTGATTTCATTTTCCAGCCGGCCGAGGAAAATGAAGGCGGCGGACGCGAAATGGTCAATGAAGGACTGTTTAAAAGCCATCCCGCAGATGCCGTGTTTGGCATGCATAACTGGCCCGGACGCGATGTCGGCACCATGGCGATGAAGCCAGGCCCGATGATGGCAAGCTACGACATTTTTGAGATCGCGATCGACGGCAAAGGCTGCCATGCGGCGATGCCCCATCTCGGCCGCGATCCGATTACCACCGCCGGTCAGGTGTTGCTCGCCCTTCAGACCATTGCTGCACGCAATGTGAACCCGCTTAAAAGTGCCGTGATTTCACCAACACAGATTTTCGGCGGCGACACATGGAACGTGATCCCGGACACCGCCACCATTCGCGGTACTGTTCGTACTTTTGATCCTGCCATTCAGGATTTGGTTGAAGAACGCCTGAAATCCGTCGCGGAAGCCACGGCGAAGGCGTTTGATTGTACCGCACGCGTCATGTATCAGCGCCGCTATCCTGCAACCATCAATAGCGAAGCGGAAACGAGGATTGCGCAGGCTGCTGCCACACGGCTTGTTGGTGCAGAAAATGTTGATCCAAACCCCGAATCTTCAATGGCGAGCGAAGATTTTGCCTTCATGCTAAACGAGAAACCGGGAAGCTATGTTCTTTTGGGCAACGGACCAACAGATGGCAATTGCCTGCTTCACAATGCGGCCTATGACTTTAACGATGACGCCATCGTCTATGGTGTGAGTTATTGGCTTACATTGGTTGATGAATATCTGAACGCGTGACATTCACGCGCACGTTTCACAAGTTTTTTCTTGTATAAGGCGACTTCTACGCGTTCAATACCCGCCCTTTAAACTTGCGGTTAGGTCGCCATGAAGATTGCAATCGTGACACTCGATGGTTTCAACGAGATCGACAGTTTTGTTGCGCTGTCCATTCTCAATCGTGCCAAGGCGGATGGCGTCACAGCCGAAATCACCGCACCGGGTGACACGGTGACATCGATGAATGGTGTAACCGTCACCGCACAGAAACCACTGTCATTCGTGCGCGAAGCAGATGCAGTCCTGCTTGGAAGCGGCATTCATACCCGCGACCATATCGATGATCCGGCCCTCATGAAGGAACTGGCACTTGATCCGGCGCGCCAATTGATTGGCACGCAATGTTCTGGTGTTTTATTCCTGTATCGTTTGGGTCTTCTGCCCGCCACGGTCACGACGGATTCCAAAACCCGCCCGCTTTTGTCACGCACCGATGCGGTCGTTGAAGACCGCCCCTTGGTCGCGCAGGGCAACATCGTCACCAGTGGCGGATGCCTGTCGTCAAGCTATCTGGCGGGCTGGTTCCTGGCCAAGGCCGTCGGGCTTGATAAATCGATGTCGATCCTTGAAACCGTCGCACCGGTTGGTCAACGATCGCAATTTGGCAAACAAGCGCGCGAAATCATCGGCAAACAGCTCGATGTTCCGGCAAAACGCCCGCTTTACTGCTAAGCCTCATGTCGCTTCATCACCGCAAAATCCGCACTTTCGCGGCATTCGGGTGCGACTCTATGCATTTGCACCAATCACGTTGTTGCAAATGCTTTGCCTTATAATTGCCGACTGAGTAGGCTAAACCCGAAATTCAACATGGTGATCGCCCAAAGCAGGCGACACCGAACTCGAATTGCGGACGCAGGACAAGCCTTTGAAACGTCAACTGTTACAACTCATCATCCCGATGACGGCTCTTGCTCTTTCGGCCTGTGGCACAATGCCCCAGACTACCGACACAGCAGTCTTTGAATATCCGCAATCAAACGGGTTCTCTGGCAACTTCCTTGCCGGCAAAGCCGCCCAGATTGAAAGCCAATCGACCTTTGCCGCACAGTACCTTTTGCGCGCCCATCAACTTGAACCAGATAATGTTGAGTTGCGCCGTCGCGCGTTCCTGGCCCTGATCAGTGATGGCCGGATCAGCGACGCGGTTGATATCGCAACTGACCTTCAGGCGGAGAATTCCGAAGACCTGTTTGCCGCCCTGACTGTGATGGATGCAGCCATTCGCGACAGTCGCTATCAGGATGCGATTGATGTGGTCTCGGAACTGCCACAGCGTGGCATCAACGCGTTGATCGCGCCGCTGGCAAAGGCGTGGCTGTATGCAGGAATGGGTGAAAAGTCCCAAGCACTTGTTGCCCTTGACGGCATTCAGGGCAATGGCGCGCTTAACCCGCTATCGGAATATCACCGTGGCTTGATCCTTGCGTATTTCGAAGATTTTGCTGGTGCCGAGCGTGCGCTTGCCAGTGCCTATGGCGACCCGGCAGATGCGCCGCTTCGTGCGGCTGAGGCCCTTGGCGCGGTCTATGAACGCAAAGGTCAGGTGCAAAAAGCTGCCCTTCTTTATGCAAGCTATATGGATCGTCATCCGCAATCGCTTGCCATGCCTTATCACCTTGCACGGCTTGAGCGGGGCGAACCGCCTTTGGCAACAATGCTGACCCCGGCGGACGGTTTGGCGGAAGCCTATCTTGATATCGCGACCCTGCTGAGCCAGGAAAATGCGGTTGATCCGTCACTTTTGATGGCGCGTTATTCCCTGTCGCTGCGCCCCTATGATGACATCACCCGTCTTCTGGTCGGGGAAATCATGGAGATCCAGAACCGGTTTGACACCGCAATCAATGTTTATGGTGCCATTCCGTTTTCATCTCCACACAGCTGGAATGCGCGGCTGCGCACAGCATCAAGCCTTGAACAGGTTGGCCGTGCGGATGAGGCTGTCGCGATCCTTAAGAAAATGGTCAACGAGCGCAAAGAACGCCCCGATGCTTTGATCCAGCTGGGCGATATCCTGCGCATTCAGCAGGAATATGCCGCCGCAGCCGATGCCTATGACGACGCAATTGAACGCCTTGGCGGCAATGCACAGGTTGGCTGGCGCTTGCTTTATCGTCGGGGCATTGCCCATGAACGGGCGGGTGAATGGAAAAAGGCTGAAACCGACTTCCTTCAGGCCCTCGAAATCGAACCGGAACAGCCATATGTGCTGAACTATCTTGGCTATAGCTGGGTCGATATGGGCATGAATTTCGATCAGGCAGAAGACATGCTGAAGCGCGCTGTCGAATTGCAGCCTGATGATGGCTATATCGTCGATAGTCTGGGCTGGGTTTATTACAAACTCGGCCGGTTTGACGATGCAGTTGAGCAGCTGGAAAAAGCGGTCGAACTGAAACCCGATGATCCGACCATTAACGATCATCTTGGCGATGCCTATTGGCAAATCGGGCGCTATCACGAAGCCCGTTTCCAATGGCACCGCGCCCTTTCGTTCAACCCGACAGAAGAACTGCGCACCACCGTCGAAGCCAAAATAAATGGCCAGGTGCCAAGCGTGGCCCCGACTGTTGTGAACTGACTTTTTGGGAAGAGATATCCATGTCTGCGACCTATAGCGAACAGGCCCCGGCCAAGGTTAACCTGTTCCTGCATGTCACTGGCAAACGTGACGATGGCTATCACCTGCTTGAAAGCTTGGTCTGCTTTACCGCGGCTGGCGATGTGCTAAGCGGTGAGCTCCGTGATGACGGTAAAATCACCCTTTCCATCACGGGTCCGATGGCAGGCCCGCTATCGCTTGAAGATACTGAAAATAATCTGGTTACCCGTGCGGCCAAAACGCTTCAGACCGTGAGTGGTACATCTCTGGGTGCTGACCTTGTCCTTGATAAGCGTCTACCGATTGCGTCTGGTATCGGGGGTGGCTCGGCCGATGCGGCTGCAGCCATACGTCTTTTGTGCGATATGTGGAAGCTTGATCTTGATGACGAATCTCTTGATCGGGTTGCATTATCGCTTGGGGCTGATGTGCCGGTTTGCCTGCATGGCAAAACCTGCCTGATGGCGGGCATAGGCGAAGAAATCACCGAACTTCCCGACCTGCCGCCCATTCCCATGGTGCTGATCAATCCCGGCAAGGCCGTCTCCACCCCGGAGATTTTCAGGGCGCTTGAAGAAGACGGCTATAGCCAAGCCGGGCTTTGGGATACATCGGCTGAGTTCGCCAGTGGAGCAGCACTTGCCGATGCGCTTTCAGATTGCGGCAATGACTTGTTTCTGCCAGCAGCCAGCATCCTTCCGGAAATCTGTGACGTGCTCAGCGCCCTTGCCCGCGAAGAAGGTTGCCTTATGGCCCGCATGTCGGGGAGCGGTGCGACCTGCTTTGGAATTTACGACACCACAGAACAGGCAGAACGTGCAGCAAATGCCATAGCATCGGCCTGCCCGGACTGGTGGGTAACGCCCACGCAAATCCTGTGTCAGGAGACCCGCGTGCTATCAGATATCGGCGCTTCTTTCCCTGACTAGAAACAGTTTGAAAAAACCTTCAAATAGAGGGTTGCACTCTTTGGGCAGTGACGCTATTTTCCGCGCCACACACGCTGATGGGGCGTGGCCAAGTGGTAAGGCATCGGTTTTTGGTATCGTGTACCGTAGGTTCGAATCCTACCGCCCCAGCCAAGACAAACCGCTTTGAGGTTTTCCTCAAAGCGGTTTTCTTTTTCCAGTTTCTATTGATATCTGCGATATAGAATTGCGTGGGCAAATCCCCCATATCAAACTTGTGGCATTAAGAGTGATGCACGTGACAGTCACCAGCCAAAAGTCGTTACTGTCTAACCAAGTCCTTGTATTGGTGGAGCTATATGACAACAGGGGAACAGAAATTCGGCGGTGAGCCGCAACCGCCTTTGCGACCACGTGACGTTATCGTCCCCTTTCGTAAACGCATCCTTTTTGCCACGGCCTTGATACTGACATTGATCCTTGGCGACGGGGTCGTTGGGTATGTTACTGAACACGCCCGCGAGGAATCTGCGCTTCAGATCAATATGAGTGGGCGCCAACGCATGCTCAGCCAGCGTATCAGCGGATTTTCCCAAATTTTAGCGCGCCCGGATCAAACATCTTCAGAAGAAAGCAAAGCTATTCGAATTGCCTTACGTGACGCGATTGAACTGATGGAAAGTTCCCACAACGCGTTGTCCAACGGCAATCCGCGACTTGATCTTCCACCTCCGCGCGGCGCCATACGTGATCATTACTTCATCGGCGATCCATCACTTGATATCGACGTCCGGCATTTCCTTGACGCGGCAAAAACAGTCGTGACAAGCGACAGAACGAACATCGACCCGTTCGAGGCGTCCGAATATATTCGCCGTGCTGCATTCAAACCGTTACTGGAAAAATTGGATCAGGCCGTAACCCTTTACCAACGCGACGCCGAACGACAGCTCACCATCAGCACACAAGTATCATTTGCGATGCGCGCCGCATTGCTTCTCAGCATATTGGGTGTGATGTTTGGCATTCTTTGGCCCATGGTCGGCACCATTCGCCGAAGTCTTGTGCAATTTGTCGAAGAACGAAATCGCGCCAACGCTGCCAGCCAATCAAAATCCGAATTTCTTGCAACAGTCAGTCATGAAATTAGGACACCAATGAACAGCATCCTTGGACTATCTGACTTGCTTACCAAGACAGACAAGGATGTTCATCTTCAACGCTATGCGGTTCTCATCAATGAATCGGCCAAGTCGCTGATGTCTATCGTAAACGATGTTCTTGATCTTAGTAAAATCGAGGCCGGCAAACTTGAGGTCGAGCATATCGCCTTCTCCCCCAGCGAAATCATCGACAACACAGTCGGCAGCTTTAGCAGCCTTGCAGGTGACAAGGGACTTGAGCTGGTGATTTCGGTCGCCGATAACGTCCCACAACAGGTGGTCGGTGATCCGACGCGAATGCGGCAAATCCTGACCAACTTTGTTGCCAATGCGATCAAGTTCACCGAACGCGGCCGGGTTGACATTAACCTTTACCGCCATGACACCCCGCCCGAACCAATCGATGAAGAGGTATGCCTGCGCCTTGAAGTCAGGGATACTGGTATCGGCTTTTCAGAAGACAAGAAAGCTGTGATTTTTGAAGCATTTAGTCAGGCTGATCAATCAACCACGCGCCAGTATGGCGGCACAGGTCTTGGGCTTGCCATTGCCAAACGTTTAACAGAGGCGATGGGCGGCTCCATTGATGCAACTTCAATCCCCGGCCAAGGTTCCCTGTTCTGGGTTGATTTGCCATTTGAACCTGCCGCGGACCAAGTCAAAGGTGTCAACCAATTGGGCCTCATTGAGCAAGGCAACCGCAACACTACCGAGACAAGTGCAGATCTAACAGCAAAAGAGCATCAATCCACCATCAAGGTCCTTGTCGTCGATGACAACGAACTTAACCGCATTGTGTTGGGGGCATTCTTGGCAAACGGCCCCTACATCATCAGTTACGCATGCGATGGCCGCGAAGCTGTCGAACAAGCATGCCAGACCGGCTTTGATTTAATTTTGATGGATGCGCAGATGCCGGTGATGGGAGGCGTCGAAGCTCTACACGCCATCCGCGACACAACCGGCCCGTCTCAACATGCCCGGATTATTGTCGTAACTGCAGATGCACTGGAAAAGGCCGAAAACCGCTATATCACGGCCGGGTTTGACGGATATCTGGCCAAACCCATCACGCAGGAAACCCTTGCGCGTGCTCTCGGCGATCTTGGTTGAAACCGACTTAACTATCGGTGTCAGAGTGCATACGAATGGTGTCGCGTCCAGCTTGCTTTGCTTCATACATCGCCACATCGGCACGCCCGACAAGGGCATCAAGCGTATCACCGGGCTCTGCAATTCCAAGACCGACACTAAGCGTCAGATGCAGTGCTTCGTCACCTGCATGGAAATCAGACTCACGGACACGATCTGTCAAGCGTTGCAGATATTTAAGGGCACCGGCAGCACCAGTTTCCGGCATCAGGATCAGAAATTCTTCGCCGCCCCAACGCGCAATCACATCTGTATCACGCATCATCTGTTCTGATACTTTGGCAAACAGCTTCAAAGCTTCATCGCCAGTATTGTGACCATAATTGTCGTTCAAACTCTTGAAGTTATCGAAATCCAGAAGGCCGACAACAAGTTGCTTGCCATATCGCTTCACGCGATCCAACTCGGCACGTAGGCATTTTTCCATATGCCGGCGGTTATAAAGCCCAGTGAGCGGGTCAATAGTTGATAACCGCTCTAGCTCTTTTCGCGCTGTTTCAAGCTCGCGCCAATCGCGTCGACGGGCAACTTCGTGGCCAATCCATGTTGCAAACAGACGCACCAGCTCAACATCTTGGCCCGTAAAGGTCTGAACAGGATTAGGGCTTGAGAAATTAAGTGTTCCAAACCGTTCACCATCAACAACAATTGGCGCACCGAGATAAGCCTCAAGTGCGAAATTGGCGTAGCAGGGATGGGTTTTGATTTCGCTTTCGGCAACATGGTGATAGCCGCACACATCATCGGCCTTAACAACCTGGCTGCAATAGGTTCCGCCCAAGTCAAACGTCATACCGGGTTTAAGCGCATTCTCCGGATGGCGGGCTTGCTGAATTTCATATTGGTCATCGGTAATCTTGCTGAAAATTCCGATCGGCAGGCCAAAATGCTTTGTTCCAAGCTTGAGAATCTCGTCAACTCGCTGCTCAAAGTTCAATTCGCGCGAGGACGTTATGATGTGAAGACGGTTAAGCGCACTTTCTGCTGCTGTCTGGCGCGAGACATCCGTGATCAAGCCAAAAAATCTGGTTTCGCTACTATCCGGGTTTCGCACAACACCGCCCACGGTCGCACCATCAAACAATGATCCGTCCTTGCGGACATATTGAACCACGTATCGATCGCCAATGCCGGTTTCGGCTTTGGCGTTATAGCGCGCATTCCCGAGTTCTTCATAATCCTTGGGATCGTTAAAAAGAATTCGGGTTTCCTTGCCGATCAGCTCGCCCTGTTCATAGCCAAACAGATCACATGCCAGGCCATTCACCGCAAGGATCTTACGATCCTGATCAACAATCAGAACAGCAGCATCAATATGTTCAAAGACCTCGGAAATTTCCAATCCCAGTGTGGTCAAATCCAAGTGCTGCGATCCGTCAAACGCGCTAGACATTTTTTCCCAATCCCTGAAGGCGGCCTGATCTTGTTGGCACGATTTCAAACTGTACCTTTGATACCAGCGTCTTAGTTAAAATTCACTGCCATTTGAAGATAAGATTAAACCGGCCCCATACCAAGGCATAAGGTACGTGCATCGGCAATAAATCACCTGAAACGCATAAAAGCCGTCAGGACGATACTTAACCCTGTATTACCTTGCACAAGACGCGCACCTTTTTTGCGTCAACCGTAACCCGCCCTGATCCATAACCGGATGAATGGTCAAGCTTCTTGCACGATGCGTGCAATTCATCTGCACCAGTAACAGAAAGGATTTCTTGCGCATTTTCTGATGTCACACCGGCACCGGGTAAAATCCCGATACGCCCCTTTGTCCGCGTGATCATCTTGGCGATCTGAGAAGCACCAGAAAGCGCGTCGTTTTCCCCGCCACTGGTCAGAATACGATCAAAGCCAAGATCAATGGCCTGCTCCAACGCTACCATCTGATCGGGAACTTCATCAAACACACGATGCAATGTGGTCAGCATCCCCGAACATTCCGATATCAAATCACGAAGTGCAGCGACATCAAGCGCACCTGCGGTATCGGCAACACCAAACACAACACCCGCCGCACCATGGTCACGCGCAATTGCGATCTCGCGCTTCATGGTCTCAAGCTCGCTTTGGCTATAACAAAAGTCACCCGGTCGCGGACGGATCATGACCATGCACGGGGCATCGATATTGCGCATGCGGGCCAACGCGCCCGGACTTGGCGTCAAACCGCCAAGGGCAAGGGCCGAACAATATTCAATCCGCCCGGCACCGGCTGCAACCGCGCGCTTGGCATCTTCAAAACTTTCAACACAGACTTCCAGCAACGGTGAAGACATCCTAGTTCGACCGCCCCAGCGACTGGCGCGACGCCATTTGATGAAGCATCGCAGCACCGCGAAGCCCGCCATCCTTGGCAAAGGCACCGGGGATCACAAGCGGCGCGTCATAACGGCCCAACACCCGTTCGCGCACCATGCTATCAATCCGGGAAACAATCACGTGTTCGGACGCAATACCGCCGCCAACCGGAATGCAATCGGGATCCAGCACATTAACCATCAGGGCTAATTCCCTCGCCACCAACTCGCAATAGATATCGACCGCGCGCGTTGCCATCTCGTCATTGCCACGCCAGGCATCGGTAATGTCAAAGCTGGTGATACGGTTGCCACTGATCTGCGCATGGATATGTTCAAGTCCGCGTGCACCGCCCCAGGCATCAAGACACCCTGTCTGCCCGCAACCGCATGGCACGGGTGCCAGCCCATTGCGGATCAAGCTGCCGGTGACATCATTGCCATGTCCCCATTCACCGCGAATACCACTGCGTCCGCCCAGAAACTGCCCATCATAAACAATGCCGCCACCCACACCGGTGCCAAGGATGATGGCAAAGACCGTGCGCACGTCTTTCGCCACGCCACTCATGGCCTCGGCAAGTGCAAAGCAATCGGCATCATTCTCAACCAACACCTTGCGGCCAAGAATGGCTTCAAGCTCGGTCGCCAGTTTCCACGCCTTGATCGCCGGTACATTAGCCGAAATCACCGCACCGCTTTGCGGATCAAGCCCACCTGCAAAGCTGATCCCGATATCGGGACGCACACCAAATTCGGCATCAGCTTCGGAAATGGCATCAGACAGGGTGGCGACAAAGGCGTCGCGATCGTCTTTGGGCGTTGGCGTTTTGCTGTGAAGCAGGATGTCCCCTGCATCATCAAAAACGCCAAACTCGATCTTTGAGCCGCCAATATCAAAGGCATATTGCATGGTCTTCACCCCATCATCCTGATTGATATGGGGATACACCAGGATGCTTACAGCCGCAAAAAGAAACGGCGCCCGCCCGTTTGGGCAAGCGCCGCTTCAAAACATCAAATGTGCTGTGGCTTAGCCGCGAAGGCGGGCCGCCAAAACATCATATTCAGGCATCTGGCCAACCGGCCCAAGGGCCGTGATGGTCGGTTTGCCATCCAGCAATGCCTTGCCGGATCGGCGCACGCTTTCAAGGTCGACGCCGTCGATCTTGGCAACGATTTCTTCCATCGTTTGCGGACGGCCGAAGATCTGGATCTGACGGGCAAGGGTTTCACAACGTCCGGAATTACTTTCCATCGCCATGACCACAGATGCCTTAAGCTGTGCACGTGCGCGCGTGACTTCTTCTTCGGTCAGGTCTTCGGTTGCGCGGACCAGTTCATCACACATGACCGGCATCAGTTCGCCAATGTCATTGGCCCCCGTCCCGGCATAGATAGAGAACAAGCCACCATCGACATAATGCGACGAGAAGCTATAGACCGAATAAACCAAGCCACGCTTTTCGCGGATTTCCTGGAACAGGCGCGATGACATGCCGCCGCCCAGAAGGGTGTTGAACACCTGAAGATCATAGAAGCTGTCATCGGTGTAGGACACGGTCGGCAGACCAAAGATCACATGCACCTGTTCAAGCTTACGATTCTCGATCCGGCTGCCGCCTTCATATTTCAGCGGCTCGATTTCATGCTCTTCATAGGCTGGCAGGCTGTCGAACTTCTTGGCGACCATATCAACGACACGGTCATGTTCGACTTTACCCGATGCCGAAAACACCATGTTTTTCGGGCTGTAGCGACGTGACATGAAATCAAACAAATGATCACGGCTAAGCGACGACACATTTTCCGGGCTGCCCAGGATCGAACGACCCAAAGCCTGGTTTGGCAGGGCGGTTTCCTGGAAATAGTCGAAAATGATGTCATCAGGCGTATCATTAGCCTGACCGATTTCCTGCAAGATGACCTGACGTTCGCGTTCAAGCTCCTTCGCATCCAGCGTGGAATGCTGAAGGATATCGGCGATCACATCGATGGCCAGTTCCTGATCTTCGTGCAGGACCTTGCAGTAATAAGCGGTATTTTCGCGCGACGTATAGGCATTCATCTGCCCGCCAACAGCTTCGATTTCCTCGGAAATCTGAAGGGCTGAACGGCGACGCGTGCCTTTGAACGCCATATGTTCAAGCATATGGGAAATGCCGTTGATGTCGGGCGTCTCGTTACGCGCACCAACATCAACCCAAGTACCAAGGGCGACCGACTGCACATGATCAAGGCGGTCCGTCGCGACAATCATCCCATTGTCAAGCTGGGTAAGCTCGACTGTCATATAGCATTACTCCTGTTTTTCACTTTCTGTCCGATGACGCTCATCGTTCAGGCCGCACGCCGATTTTTACGGACATGCGCCATCAATGCAGCCACATCGTTGGACATTGGTTCGACCTTCTCTGGCCGGTCATATAGATCAGAAAGACGCGGCGGCAAGTCAGGATAGATACCTGATGCCTGTTTGACCGCATCGGGGAATTTCGCTGGATGTGCGGTTGCCAGTGCCACCATCGGCACCGATTTGTCACGGTTGCACTCACGGCCCGATACAATGCCGATTACGGAATGCGGATCGACCAGTTCGCCACTGGTTTCAAGGATATCCTTGATCGCGGCCTTGGTCGCATCATCATCAAGACGGTAACCATCAAAATGTTCCTGCGCACGGGCGAACTGCCCTTGCGACATTTCCATAACACCGGTTTCGCGGAACTTGGTCAGCATTTCGGCAATCGCCAGACCATCGCGGTCATACAGATCAAACATCAAACGTTCAAAGTTCGAGCTGACCTGAATATCCATCGACGGGCTTAGCGACGGTTCAACGCCTTCCATCTTCATCACGCCACTTTCAAAGAAGCGCGCAAGAATGTCGTTGCGGTTGGCACCAACCACGAACTGCTTAATCGGAAGACCCATCTGCATCGCCGCATAACCGGCATAGACATTGCCGAAGTTACCCGACGGCACCGAGAAGGAAATCTCGCGTTCAGGGGAACCAAGCTGAACACCGGCCCAGAAGTAATAGGCGATCTGGCACATGATGCGCGCCCAGTTGATCGAGTTCACGGCCGACAGGCCAACCTCGTCACGGAAGCCATGATCATTAAACAGTGCCTTGACCAGATCCTGGCAATCATCGAACGATCCCTCAACGGCAATGTTATGCACGTTGTCCGAAAGGATTGTCGTCATCTGACGGCGCTGTACTTCGGATACGCGGCCTTTCGGATGCAGGATGAAGATGTCGATATTTTCACGATCACGGCAGGCCTCAATCGCAGCCGACCCGGTATCACCGGACGTCGCACCCACAATCGTGATGCGTTCGCCACGTTTGGCCAGAACATGATCAAACAGACGGCCAACCACCTGAAGCGCATAATCCTTAAACGCCAGTGTCGGGCCATGGAACAGTTCCATCACCCAATCATTCGCACCAAGCTGTTTCAGCGGTGCGACGGCTTCGTGATCGAACCCGTTATAGGTATCTTCAAGAATGGCCTTAAGGGCAGTGTCATCAACAGTACCAGCAACGAAAGGCTGGATCACTTTGAAGGCAACCTCGGCGTAAGTCAGAGTTCGCAGCGCACGAATGTCATCCTTGGAAAAAGTCGGCCAGGTTTCGGGGACATAAAGACCACCGTCACGTGCCAGACCGGCAAGAAGAACTTCATCGAACTGCAAAACGGGGGCGCTTCCCCGCGTGCTGACATAGCGCACTAGACCTGCTCCTGCATAAGGCGATAACCAGTACCGTGCATCATGACGCATGCATGCGTCAAACACACTCCAACGCCTGAGTTAGTGAGGGGTTGTGCGCATATAGTCAAGGGACAATCAAGCAAGGCTGCCGTGCCATACGCAATATCGCGCAAGCAAACGTCTGCCTTGCGTTCAGGCATGCCTAACCGTCAAGGGAAATGCCGTGTTCCTTGAGTTTGGATTCAGCCAATGCTGCACGACGCACGACCGTGCGATAGTTCCCCAACAAGATTCGCAGCACCGCTTTGATAAAGCGATCCGATCCCGACATTTTCTGTTCAAATGTCTGGCGACTGATCGCAATCAACACAGTCCGTTCCGTGGCACGCGCCGATGCCATACGTGGCTGGTTGTCAACAAGGGCCAGTTCACCAAACAGACCACCAGCGTCAATCGTTCCCAGAACGACTTCTTCACTGCCATTGATGGTCTTGTAAATTTCGACTTTTCCTTCCTGCACGACATAGGCCGCACTTCCCGGTTTGCCTTCCCGGAAAATAACCTGATCCATCGCATAGACCTGACGATCCATGACCTTCTTGTTGCCGTTGGTTATTCCCATGTGACAGAAACGCCTGTGAAGATTAAAGCGGGCTAACCCAATGTATAAGTACTTGTCACTACTGGAAAATCCAGCACATGCACGTCCGGTAATGCTATCATATTACCAAAGGCATTCAATCGGTTTTACGAACCGTACCTGTTGATCATATGGGCCTTGAAGGCGTCGACACCAAGAACTTTGCCCGTAGCCGATCTCAGAATCTCGTCTGTGGAAAGACTTGATGCCTGACCATGGATGTTTTCACCAAGCCAGGTCATCAGTGGCGCGAAATCACCACGTGCCAGGGCTGCCGAGATTTCCGGCTTTGCCGATTTCGCCGCAGCAAAGATTTGAGCCGCCGCCATCGCACCCAGCGTGTAAGTCGGGAAGTATCCCCAGGCACCTGACGGCCAATGGATATCTTGCATGCAGCCGTTGCGATCATCTTCCGGGGTGATGCCTAGAAGCTTTTGCATCATCTCGTTCCAGGCAACCGGCAGATCAGAAAGCTTCATGTCACCTTCGATCAGGGCACGCTCAATGCGATAGCGCATGATCACGTGCGCCGGATAGGTCACTTCATCTGCATCAACACGGATCAGTCCCGGCTCAACACGGGTGTAAAGCCGATGCAGGTTATGGGCATTCCATGCTGCGTCATCGCCGCCAAACGCCTGTTTGAACACCGGACCGGCATAGGTCAGGAATTCTTCGGAACGACAGGCCTGCATTTCAACCAAAAGTGACTGGCTTTCGTGCATGGTCATCCCGCGCGCCTTGCCCACCGGCTGGTTGCGCCAGTCTTTTGGCAGGCCGCGTTCATACATTGCATGACCGGTTTCGTGCAGAACCCCCATGATGGCAGAGGTAAAATCATTTTCGTCATAGCGCGTGGTGATGCGCACATCATCAGGAATGCCACCACAGAACGGATGGTGCGAAATGTCCAGACGCCCATGGTCAAAATCAAACCCGACCGCCTTCATCAAATCCAGACCGACCTTGTTCTGGGTCTCAATCGGGAACGGACCAGCGGGCGAGATCGGTTTGTCTTCCGCCTTCTGACGCTCGATCACATCGGCTGTGAAGTCGGGCAGGAAGCCTTCAAGCTCGGCAAATAGGGTATCAATGCGTTCTGAGCGCATCATCGGATCATACTGATCCAAAAGCGCGTCATAAACCGATGTGCCCAATGCTTCGGCCTTGGCCTTGCCCGCCTCAATCGACAGGTCCAGCAC
The DNA here is from genome assembly GCA_965228275.1 of Thalassospira sp. GTDB lineage: Bacteria > Pseudomonadota > Alphaproteobacteria > Rhodospirillales > Thalassospiraceae > Thalassospira. Next base: position 1,463,075 of record OZ245802.1, read on the forward strand.
TTCCTGAAGTTTCGGAAGCAGTCCTTTAAAGTCGTTATCGGCGCGCGCACTGCGCCATGCCACCTCGCAACGGGTTGCCGCAAGCGACATCTTCTCGACCAGTTCGGCGGGAACGGCAGTGCCATGCACCCATTCACGCTTCATCTCGGCAAGGTTGGCCTGCTGCCAGTTGTCCAAACCCTCGCCTTCAGCCGCAGCCAGAAGATCACCCATATCAGCCGCATTGATCAGCTCGTTATTAAGAACACTCAGCGTCGCAAGCTGCTCTGAGCGCGCCTCTGCCCCGCCATTTGGCATGATGGCTGCCATATCCCAATGCAACATCCCGCTGACATCAGACAGAACGTTCATACGGCGGAAACGGGCTTCAAGCTTTTTATAGGCTTCGGTCATTGGGGCTCCTGCGCGATCAGACAAAACGTCCTTTGCTGTTATCTGGTCTTGGGTCGTCATTTGGATCGGGTTAGGTGATTAAACAAACTGCGCTATCAGGCAGCCTGCTTATCACCATTGCCCTTTGATATATCGTCATTTGGACGACGGTGGTACAGCACAAAGATCACCACCAATGTCAGTGCCAGGCTGTACCAGGTGATGGCATATTCCAGATGGTTGTTGGGAAGCTCAACCTTTGCCTGACCACCAATCGGAAGACCACCGGGAACCGGGGTATCATCGAGTTCAAGGTAATAGGGGCTGGCAAGTTCAGCACCGGTATCTTCGGCCATGTGATTAACATCGACATAGAACCACTGGTTTTTCAGCGGTTCGTTATCGGGCTGCGCCCAATGTTTTTCTGCTGGCATGCGCAGGATGCCGGTCACACGGACCGGGCCATCGATCAGGCTTTCCGGGCGGGTGTCGGGTTCACGGAAATCGGTTGGCACCCAGCCACGATTAACCAGAATGATACGGCCATCTTCCTGTTCAAGCGGCGTGATCAGCTGAAAACCGACATTGCCGCGACGCGTGCGCGCCATCAGGTATTTTTCCTGATCGTTGAGATAGCGACCTTCGGCATAGGCCGAACGGAAATTCATATCAGGGTTAAGCACCGTATCGGTCGGCACCGCAATCGGTGGCATTTCTGCCTGTGCCTGTCGGCTATCAATCAGACCTTGTTTCCAGAACAGACGATCAACCTGCCAGGTACCAAGGGTCAACAGGATCACCAAAGACAATCCGGCGCTGATTTTCATCGCCAGACTGGGACGCGTTTTAAGAAGAGACATAGGTAGGTTTCAGTCCTGTTCGGAAGTCGATCGATGACGATATTGCAGCGCCACCATGAGACCTTTTAACGGCCTAAGCAAGGCCAGTGTCACACCAATGATCACAGGCCCCCACACTACGGCATGCAGCCACAGTGGCGGCATATAGGTCATCTCGACCCAAAGCGCCATGGGAACGACCAGAAATCCGAGAATAAAGATAATGAAAACGGCCGGGCCATCGCCCGCATCATGGCCACGCAGATCAAGCCCGCAGACCTCACAGCTCTCGCGAACGGTCAAATAGCCCTGAAAAAGCTTTCCCCCACCGCATCGGGGGCATTTGCATGCCAGCCCGGTACGAATGGGGGAAATGTTTGGATAATAATCATCCATATCTTTGGACCCGATATATCAGCGGGTCGGAGCAGCTTATTCGCCGCCCCAGATGTAAACTGCAAAGAACAGGAACAGCCAGACAACGTCAACGAAGTGCCAGTACCAGGCGGCTGCTTCCAGACCAAAGTGATGATCTGCTTTGAAGCCATCCTTCATTGCGCGCACAAGGCAGACTGCCAGGAACACCGTTCCGACAAATACGTGGAAGCCGTGGAAACCGGTCGCCATGTAGAAGGTCGAAGAATAGATGTTGTCCGAGAAGCCAAAGGCCGCGTGGCTATATTCATATGCCTGCAAGAACAGGAAGATAACGCCAAGACCAACGGTCAGTGCCAGGCCCTGTACCAGATCCTTTTTCTTGCCTTCAAGGCAGCCATGGTGCGCCCAGGTAAGGGTGCAACCCGACAGCAACAGGATCAGGGTGTTGAGGAACGGCAGATCCCACGGATCAAGAACTTCAACGCCAGCCGGCGGCCATTCGGTCACGCCCGGGCTAAAGATCACGAACGCGTTGTGGAAGAATGCCCAGAAGAAGGCGACAAAGAACATCACCTCAGATGCGATGAACAGCGACATACCGTAACGCAGGCCGATCTGAACGACCTTGTTATGATAGATCTTTGACTCGGCAATAACGTTGCTCCACCAGCGGAACATCACAAACAGAATGCCTGCAAGTCCCAAAGCTGCCAGCCAGAAATCAACTGGTGCACGATCCGAATGCATGAACATGACCATGCCACCGGTAAACATACCTGCCGCTGCAGCAGCCACCAGCGGCCACGGGCTTGGGTCTACCAGGTGGAACGGATGTTTCTGAGCATGATCACTCATTCCTTGTCCCCCTCAATCCTTACAAAAGAAACTCAAGTTCGCTTTGTTAAACAGAGACAACCGCACGCAAGGTAACGTGCAGTCAGCCTCCCTGATCTTCATCCCCGCCTTTTGCTTCCACGGTCGAGCTTTCCGACTTGAAGAAGGTATAAGACAGGGTAATTGTCTTCACGTCCTGGGTATTGATGTCTTCTGCAATGGCAGGATCAACATAGAAGCTGACCGGCATGTCGACGCGCTGTCCCGGTTCCAGGGTCTGCTCGTCAAAACAGAAACATGCGATCTTGCTGAAATATTGCCCAGCCTTAAGCGGTGTCACATTATAAGTCGCCTGCCCGGTGATTGGGGTCAGCGACATATTTTCGGCCATGTAATAGGCCAGATTATCTTCGCCCAGACGCACGGTGATTTCGCGCTGTTCTGGTTTGAACTGCCAATTCAGGCCGGAATTCACATCCGCATTAAAGCGAACCTTGATGGTCTTTTCCGACACCTCGACCGGTGCTTGTTCAGCAACCTGGGTGGTGCCGCCAAATCCGGTAACCTGGCAAAACAGTTTGTAAAGCGGCACAGACGCATAAGCCAAGCCGATCATGCCACCAACCACAGCAACACAAGAGAACAAGACGCGCTTGTTCTTGGCGTTGGTTTTATCTGTGTGGTTCTGATCAGCCATTGCGTCCTAGCTCATCTTCAAAATCGTGATCGCAAAGAACAGAACAATCAAGCTGGTCAGAATGACCAGAAACGCCCAGTTCTTCTTCTTGCGCTTGGCGTAAAACGCTTCGAGTTCTGCTTTGCTCATTTTGCTCTGCTCACTCATGCGAGATATCCACCAAGCCAAACATCCGCAACCATCGCCCCGAACAGGACAAACAGATACAGGATGGAATATCCAAACATCTTGTGCGGGGCGCGTTCTTCGGCATTGCGCAGAACACGAACCGCGTGGCGCAGGAACCAAAGGCCGGTCAGGCCCGCAGTCACCGCATAGAACACACCCAAAAGCCCGGTCATGACCGGCACCAAGGTGACCGGCAGAAGCAGGATCGTATAGATCAGCATCTGCTTCTTGGTCGCCGCTTCACCGGCAACCACCGGCATCATCGGCACCCCGACCTTGGCATAGTCGCCGCACCGAAACAGCGCCAGTGCCCAGAAATGTGGAGGTGTCCACATAAAGATAATCAAGAACAGCGCGATTGAATTGATATCAACCCCGCCGGTCACCGACGCCCAGCCGATCATCGGGGGAAAGGCCCCGGCGGCACCGCCAATGACGATATTCTGTGGCGTGCTGCGTTTCAGCCACATGGTGTAAACGAACACGTAAAACGCGATCGATACCGCCAGCAAAGCCGCAGCCGCAAAATTGATGGCCACCGCCATTATGGTGACCGAGACGATCGACAATGCAATGCCAAGCGACAATGCCTCGTCGGCCGGAACGCGCCCTGCCGGAATTGGCCGGTTCTGGGTGCGTTTCATGTGGATATCGATATCGCGATCGTACCACATGTTAATCGAAGCAGCCGCGCCACTGGCAATAGCGATACAGGCGATCGCAACGAGTCCCAAAAATGGATGGATCGAACCCGGGGCAATCAACAGACCTACCGCACCGGTGAAAACCACAAGGGTCATCACGCCTGGCTTAAGCAATGCGATATAGTCGCGCACCTCTGAAACCGGCAGCGATGCTGCGTTTTCAAGCGCTAGGGTCTGGTTGGCAACCTGCTTGGTCATTGAACTCTGGTCTTCTCTTCTTGGGGCGGTAAGGCGCCCCCCGCAGCGTAAAACTGCGGGGGACTTAAACCAGTGTCACTTACTTGATACGCGGCAGTTCGTCAAAGGTATGGAACGGCGGCGGAGAGCTCACAGTCCATTCCAGCGTATCGGCACCTTCGCCATACGGGTTTGCTTCGGCTTTCTTGCCACGGATGAAGGCATGCGCCACCACACCGAGGAAGAAGATCGTTGCAGCAAACGAGATGTAGGCACCATAGGACGAAACCATGTTCCAGCCTGCAAACGCATCCGGATAGTCGGCATAACGACGCGGCATGCCGGCCAGGCCCAGGAAGTGCTGCGGGAAGAAGGTCAGGTTGACGCCGATGAAGAAGAGCCAGAAGTGTATCTTCGCACCAAGGTCAGAGATCTCGTAACCCGACATTTTGCCGAACCAGTAATAGAAACCGGCAAAGATCGAGAAGACCGCACCCAGCGACAGAACATAGTGGAAGTGCGCCACAACAAAGTAGGTGTCGTGCAACGGAAGATCGAGGCCGGAGTTCGCCAGCATCACGCCTGTCACACCGCCCACAGTGAACAGGAAGATGAAGCCGATTGCCCAAAGCATGGGTGCACGCAAGGTGATCGAGCCACCCCACATGGTCGCAATCCACGAGAAGATCTTAACCCCGGTCGGAACCGCAATCACCATCGTCGCCGCGGTGAAGTATGCACGGGTGTCAACATCCATGCCCACCGTGTACATGTGGTGCGCCCACACGATGAAGCCGACAACACCAATCGCAACCATCGCATAAGCCATCCCGAGATAGCCGAAGACCGGCTTGCGCGAGAAGGTCGAAATGATGTGGCTGATGATGCCAAAGCCCGGCAGGATCATGATGTAAACTTCCGGGTGACCGAAGAACCAGAACAGGTGCTGGTAAAGGATCGGGTCACCGCCGCCAGCCGGATTGAAGAAGTCCGTGCCAAAGTTACGGTCGGTCAGAAGCATGGTGATCGCGCCACCAAGAACCGGCACAGCCAGCAGAAGCAGGAATGCTGTGACCAGCATCGACCATGCAAATAGCGGCATCTTGTGCAGGGTCATGCCCGGCGCGCGCATGTTAAAGATCGTGGTGATGAAGTTTACCGCACCAAGGATCGAGCTTGCACCAGCAAGGTGAAGCGCAAAGATCGCAAGGTCAACAGACGCATCGGGGTGACCAAGCACACCCGAAAGCGGCGGATAAACCGTCCAGCCGGTACCGGCACCGCTACCGACAACGGCAGACAGCATCAGCATCAGGAAGGCCGGAACGATCAGCCAGAACGAAATGTTGTTCAAACGCGGGAACGCCATATCCGGCGCACCGATCATGATCGGAACGAACCAGTTGCCAAAACCGCCAATCATGGCGGGCATGACAACAAAGAAGACCATGATCATGCCGTGTGCAGTGACCAGCACGTTAAAGAAGTGCGGGTCTTCAATGACCTGGGTTCCGGGCTGTGCCAGTTCCATACGGAACCAGACCGAGAACGCGCCACCGATCAGACCGGCGATCACTGAGAAGAGAAGATAAAGAGTCCCGATATCCTTGTGGTTGGTCGACAGGAACCAACGGGTAAAGAAGCCGGGGGTATGATCGTGATCATGTGTGTCAGCGTGAGCCATTAGTCTCTCCCTCACTCTGCCGATGCCACTGATACCGAGGACGGCAGGTCAGCAGATGCGAACTGTTCTTGTGCCTTGGCTACCCAGGCTTCGTATTCTTCCATCGTAACAGCTTTGACCGCGATCGGCATATAGGCGTGGTTTACACCACACAGTTCCGAGCACTGGCCATAGAATGTCGTACCGGCATACTCGCCTGGAATGCGGGTCCAGGTTTCGTTCAGACGGCCAGGTACGGCATCAAGCTTGATGAAGAGCGACGGCATGGCCCAGTTATGGATCACGTCATCAGACGTCATGATAAGACGGATGTTCTGATCCACCGGCAGGACAACGGGATTGTCCACATCCAGAAGGCGGTTCAGGCCTTCGGCAACAGCAGTTTCCTGATCGATCATAAGAGAATCAAACGTGAAGTTGCCGTTATCCGGATACTCATAGGTCCAGTACCACTGCTTGCCGATGATCTTAAGGGTAAGGTCGGCATCCTCAACGCGGTCTGCAAAATACAGCAGACGGAAGGACGGGATCGCAATGACAAGAAGAATAAGGACCGGCACAACCGTCCAGACCACTTCAAGAAGGGTGTGGTGGGTTGTTTTTGACGGTACCGGGTTGCGTTTCGCGCTGAAGCGGAAAAGCACATACAGCAGCAAAACAAGAACGATCACGGTGATGATCGTCATCAACCACGTAAGTAGATTAAAGAATTTCTGGCCTTCTACAGCCACAGGCGAAACCGGATCCTGCAGCCCAAGCTGCCACGGCTCGGGCTGACCAACAGCAGCAAGTGCTGCACCATCAAACCCGGTGATTACCGCCAATCCCAACAGAAAGATGGGAAATAGCTTCTTGATCGACATGCGAATCTGCCCCCTCGCATTACATCTCAAGGCGATATGCCTCAATCTTCTCCACCTCCGATGATCTTGATTGGGGTCTTGGCTGGCACGACAATAAGTGCCCCCTCTCAAGGACACCTTTCCCATCTCAACCAAAGATTACCCTGACCATTGGACCGGAGTATTTCCTCTGACATATCTTATTCTTAATAACCCTGCACCCGAAAGTACATCAGTAAGGCAGGCAAATAGCGTATCTTAGGCACCTGTTCCAGAAAAAACCTCGCTGCAATGCACAAAAAATGTACTTGATAGGAAGTCAAATTACCGTTCTGGTTTCAGCTAAAATCGCTCTAAATACCCACCCTTGGATAGAAAAACCGCCATTCCTTTGGAGTGACCTCAGACTTTCCCGATTTTGTTGCTGTGCAATATAGACGTAGTAAGACCTGAAAATCACTTCAACCAATGGCTAAAGCCGTTTTTGCCAATAGTTTTACTGCCGATAACCGCAATCCGATCAATTCACCGCTACGGCATCTTGATGATTGCGGTGCATTGCAGCTTTGAGGCAACCTTACCTGCCAAGTCTGATGACATTCCGACGAACGATTCGCTTGAGCCCTGGCCTCATTTCGTCGATTGCGATGCTAAAAACATCGAGTGAAGCCTTTAATTATGCGGGCTTTTCCCCAATATCACGGATAGGAATTCGGTTGGAGATATTACGTTTGGGTACTATTCTACCCAAACGTATGCATCCGACTAACCAAAGATTGTAAGTGAGTTTGATCGCCTCTTGCAGGATGCCGACCGTTAAAAGACAGAGGTTCGTCGATGGCACGCCAAGGAAGCAAAAGACTTTTCACCGCTGAAATGCGGCTGCTTAACAAGCTCGAAACCATGAGCGACATGGTCGCGCTGCCGACCGAGATGCCATCGGACCCAAGCGCCGGTGGCGGTAGCGGGGATATCTCCACGCTCCATTCCGCAATCGAAGACCTTAAGATGGAGCTCCTGTCTGATATTCGCATCATGATCGAGGAGCAAAAGAAGGCGAATGCGGCTCCCGATGATGACGAGCAGGCAGACGCGCGCAAGGAACTGCGTCTGGTCAAGAACGAGGTCCGCGCCCTTGCCAACTCCATCCAGGAGACCAAAAAGGAAATCGCAGCCCTTTATACCGCGCCAGAAGACGACAGCGGCACACGCCTGAACATTGTTAAGGGTGAACTTGACTCGGTCGTTGCCGCAACCGAGGACGCAACAGCCAACATCCTTGAAACCGTTGAGAAAATTGACGCCGTTGCGCACAACATTCGCTCAGCCGCCCCGGATGATTACACGCAAGGCCTCGCCGATGACATTGTCGAACTGGTCGTTAAAGTCTTTGAATCGTGTAACTTCCAGGACCTGACAGGTCAGCGCATTACCAAAGTCGTCAACACCATGAAATATATCGAGGAACGCGTGAACCGCGTGATCGAGATTTGGGGTGAAGATGATTTCGGCGAGTTTGATCTTCCAGCCGATCCGAAGGGGCTGGATAACCTTGATAAGACCGTTACCAAGGCTCCGCAAAACGCCGAACGCGTTACCCAGGACGAGATCGATCAGATCTTCTCACAGGAAGAGATCGACGCCCTGTTCGATTGATCGCACCCCTTTGGAAACGACAAAAGCCTGCCAAATTGGCAGGCTTTTTCTTTTGGCGGATCGCTTTCTTAAGCGTGGCCAGCTTCGCCAGACAGTAATTCCGGTGCAAAGCCCAGCTTGGAAAAGGCCTGCTCCCACTTGTCTTCACAATCAATATCGAAAAGAAGATCCGCGTCTGCATCAACATGCAGCCAACCATTTGCAAGGATCTCGCTTTCAAGCTGACCACTGCGCCATCCGGCATAGCCAAGGGCAAGAATGCGGCTTTTCGGGCCTTCGCCAAGCGCGATCTGTTCAAGGATATCAACCGTTGCCGTCACCGACACACCGGGATCAACATGCAAGGTTGCTTCATTTGAAAAATCGGTGGAATGCAGGACAAAACCACGGCTGCTTTCGACCGGACCACCGAAATGAACCTGAATGTCTTCAATCGTTGGCGCCGGGCGCGCAATGCCAAGCTGCTCAAGCAATTCCGGGAAAGTGATGCTGTCGATGACGCGGTTGATGACAAGCCCCATCGCACCATCTTTGTTATGCGCACAGATATAGACCACACTTTGCGAAAAGCGCGGATCGCGCATGCCGGGCATTGCGACCAGCAATTTGCCGCCCAGATATTCGCCTGTGTCTATACGTTCGCCCATCTCATCACTCTTTCGTATTGTTTCATGAAGCCTAACGCGATTGCCCTTCCATTTCCATCAAGAACCCCGGAAAACGCGACAAAATAAACTTTAACCGCTGATTTTCCTTATGTCTTAAATGTAGGGAGCTTTGAGTCCGACCGCCAATTTTTTGCCCCCACTTTTTACATCCGTTTTTTGCGCAATGTCATATCGACGCAAAAAAGCGCGTGTTAGTGAAATGCTGGTCACATAGTCGTGGCTTGATTTGATCAGCCCATGGGATTACGCCTTTTCTCAAGAAATGTTTGCCCATTTTGCGCCATATGCCTGATCAAAGATGCGCATCCGGATCGCCATCGCCCCACGCCAAGGAACCAAACGTGCTTCGCCACCTGATCGCTCGCCTCACCTTTTTAGTTGCCTTTACCGCCAGCATTGTTGGCGGAGCCGCGTCAATTGCGACCGCATCAGACATGGCGACCGACTGGATTGACGAGGATTTCACATCCCTTCGTCTGATCAGCGCGCAAACACAAACCACTAGTTCCGATACCCTTCGGCTTGGTCTTGAATTTGAACTGCAGCCCAATTGGAAGATCTATTGGCGCAGTGCCGGTGATGCGGGCTTCCCACCGCAACTGGATTGGGCTGGATCAACCAATATTGATAGCGCTGAAATTCTTTGGCCTGCACCATATCGTTTCTCGATCTTTGGTTTGGATACCTTTGGCTATAAGAACCAAATCATCCTGCCGATTGATGTAAAACTGAACGACCCGACGCAGCCTGTCTCAGTACAGCTCAATGTCGATTATCTGGTGTGCAGTGACATCTGCATTCCTGCGGCTGCCGATTTCAGCCTTGAAATCCCGGCTGGCACCGCAGGGAGTGGGCAACCGGTCTCAGTCGCCAGCAATCACGCCCATCAGATCGAAAAGTTCGTCTCGCGCGTCCCACTGTCGGGTGAAAGCCTGCCGATCAAAGTCAGCAGCCTGACCACCAGCGTTCAGGGCGATCAGCCAGTACTTCATTTGGGTATTTCCGGATTGGCCAATGCCGGTGTCGCGATTGATGACATCCTGATTGAAAGCGATCAGCGTCTTGGCTTTGGCGTCCCCAAACCTGCCAATCAGCAAGCAGATAAAACCACCGACACCCGCTATTTCGATCTCGCGGTCTTTGGCCTTGAAGACGGCAAGGACATTACAGACCTCCCCGTCACGATCACGGTTATTGCCGGGCCGCTGTCAGTTGAACAAAAGCTTGTAGTTGGTGCTGGCAACGACGGCATCGTGGGGACGTCCAGCGCGACACCGTCAGAAGGCATGGATCTGTGGCTGATTGGTCTGTTTGCGCTTTTGGGCGGCTTGATCCTGAACGTCATGCCCTGCGTGTTACCGGTTCTGTCGATCAAGGTCATGTCGGTGATTGGCGCGCGCGATCAGGATATCGGTCAGGTGCGTGTTGGTTTCCTTGCCAGTGCGGCGGGGATTGTTACGTCTTTCTGGCTGATTGCCGCGGTTCTGGTCGGCATCAAGCTGGCAGGTGGGTCAATCGGTTGGGGCATTCAGTTCCAGCAACCCCTGTTCCTGACCGTGATGACGATCATCCTTGCCCTGTTTGCGCTAAATATGTGGGGCTTGTTTGAAATCAACGGTCCCGATCAGCTCGGTAATGCTGCCAATGATGCGATCAACCGCCATGAAAGTCGTGGTCGCCATATCAGCAGCAACTTCCTGACCGGCATCTTCGCGACCCTGTTGGCAACACCATGTTCCGCCCCGTTCCTTGGCACCGCCGTTGGCTTTGCCCTTGCAGGAAGTGTCTTTGATATCTTCTGGATCTTCACCCTGCTCGGGATTGGTCTTGCCATGCCTTATCTGGCGATCGCGATTCAGCCGCGTGTGGCACATATCCTGCCCAAACCCGGTCGATGGATGAATATCGTTAAACTCGTTCTTGGTCTGGCACTGGTCGGAACCGCAATCTGGTTGCTGGGCATTCTGGCAGTTCAGATCGGGTTGGGCGGTGCGGTTGCCGTCGGGTTTGGACTGGTTTTGGGTGGTGTTGGCATCTGGCTTCGTAAGCGAGTAGACGCACTTCGTCCACGCTTTGCGGTTACTGCGGTTGCCGTACTGGGCTTCTTGGTTGCGCTGTTTGCACCGGGCTTCTCGCGCCCGCCAGCAACCGTGGCAATGGCTCCCAAGGCAGGCGCGCTGCAGTGGCAGGCATTTGCACCGGAAACAATCAGCACGCTTGTTGCGGATGGCAAAACCGTTCTGGTTGATGTGACGGCCGAATGGTGTGTCAGTTGTCAGGTCAACAAGAAGCTGGTGCTTGAAACCGAGCGCGTCACGGATGCCTTGCAGGGTGAAGATATCATTCTGATGCAGGCCGACTGGACCCGCCCGGATCAGAAAATTGCTGATTATCTGGCATCCTATAATCGCTATGGCATTCCGTTTAATGCGGTCTATGGCCCAAGCGCCCCTGACGGTATTCTTCTGTCGGAATTGCTCAGCGCTGATGGGGTTTTAAGCGCTCTTCGCAATGCTTCTTGCACTTCCGATCTTGCCAGTTCCGCCAACTGATCACATCTAGGGTCAGTAGCAACGTTGCATGATCACCTCCGTGATCTGTTCATATCGATGACTGATCGCACTGCAGCAACAAGACGCCGGGATGAAACTTGTAAAAACTCTGACGGATGCCATTGAACATCCACCAAAATTGTAGTTTGATTCCCGCCCATGCGATCCACCGCGCAATCACAGGGATTGCGCTGTCAAACGGAGATACCCATGACCATTACAGTCGGCTCTGAACTCCCGGAAGTTACTCTGTTCCGTGCCACCGGCGACGGCCCGCAAGCTGTTAGCTCCAAAGAATTCTTTGCAGGCCGCAAAGTTGTCCTGTTCGCGGTTCCGGGTGCATTCACCCCGACCTGCTCGGCAAAACACCTGCCGGGTTTCGTCTCCAAGTCCGATGAAATCAAAGCCAAGGGTGTCGATGAGATCGCCTGTCTTGCATCGAACGATGCCTTTGTTCTTCAGGCATGGGCAGACAAGGAAAATGCCAGCGACATCACCATGCTGTCTGACGGTGATCTGGCCTTTGTCGATGCGACCGGTCTTGAACTTGATCTGACGGGCCGCGGCCTTGGCAAACGTGCCAACCGTTTTGCCATGATCGTTGAAAACGGCAAGGTGAGCCATCTTGCTGTTGAAGAACCGGGCGCCTTTGACGTTTCCAGCGCCGAAGCGGTTTTGGAAAAGCTCTAATCTGCCTGATTTATTGCAGAAGCACATAAAGCTCCGCAGGCACCTGCGGAGCTTTTTTAGTCAATCTTCTGTGTGGTGACGTGACAGATTAACGCGGCAGAAGGACCGGAATCGGATCTTCGCGTTCGTCATAATCACATTCAAAGGTCGGATTGGTGTGCTTGGCGATAAAGTGCACCACACCTTCCCGGAAGCTGCCCTTGATTGGCGACCAGCTCATATACACCCCGCCGCGACCATCATATTCGCGGATATCCGGGTCACGTGCGAGTTCCTGGAAGCTATGCCCCAGATCCTCGGTCGCACCAGCGACAAGCCAGGACGGTTTCAAACCGCCATGCCAAAGCAGATAAACTCCACCCGTTCCGTTCAAACCAAGATCGTTGATATCGTCGAGCATGAACAAACGGTAATAGTCACCACGCGGGCTCTTCCGCCACTTGATATCCTGCGCCTTAGGCTGGCGAATAGCCCCAAGAGACCAAAATCCCATAGCATCCTCCAAAGCACGCTAAAACACGTGCAACCGTGTGCACACGCATCCCAACATCGCTTCTTATTCTTATAGGTTAAAGAACCTACCCCAACATACGTAAACGAATAGTTGATATTGGACGCCTACTAAACGCCCTCATCCCTCTTCTGTGGAGGGGTTGGGTACGGCTACTACCTTAAATATAGGCAAAAAACCAAGTTTTTTCACCATTATTCGAACAATTTGTCGATATCGTCCTGACTGATGCCTTCGCCGTCAAGCTGCGGACCATTCAACAAATCCGAATCATCTGGTTCGGCTTTTTCTTCGCCTTCGGGCACCGGAAGGTCGGCAAAAGCATCCTCGCCCCAGATCAGAATCATGTTGTGGACACGCTCTTCAACGAATTCGAGCGTACTGACGACCTTGTTGATGCGCTGACCGGTGATGTCCTGGAAGTTGCACGATTCAAAGATCTTGGTGACGATAAAGGCAATCTGTTCAACGTGGTCAGCAACAAACTCACTTGGCGCCGAGTTTTTCAGCGTCATGGCGATATCATCGATCTGCTCGGCCGATTCCAGAATGGTGTGCGTCGCCATCTCGGTATCCTTGACGATGGCGTCAAGTTCGGAGGCAGCACTGACCAGACGGTCATCCTGTACCTTTGGATGGCGCAGCGACGCGATCTGGATCTTTGCCTTGTGGATATGCTCGTTCATTTCTTCGATCTGGGTGCGGATCAGCTCCAGATCGTCACGATCAGGCTCAGCAGCGCCCGGTCGATTGGAATGGGTAAAGTTGCTTGAAACCGGGTCGGGCAGCTCATCCATCGGCGCATCGTTGGATGCCACAGGTGCTGCAACAGTTGCATCAACGCTGATCGTTCCGCCTGCGGCAACAGCTGCACGCAATTGCGAAACTTCGCCGCGCAGAGCACGAATTTCGTCAAGGACGGCCTGACTAAGACCGGAACTCTCAGCAGCACTGCTCGCCGCTGGCAGGGATGCAGGCATGGCTTCGCCACCGCCTATTCCGCTTTCGAGCGATGGATCAAAGAATGAATCGGACCAATCTTCAACAACCCCACTTGTCCGCTCTTTTAACCGACGTTCGGCAGTGAATACTTTTTGCACTCGACGAGACATGACTGAATTCAATCCTCCGGACCAGACGATGTCCGGTCACAAAATCCCCACACACACCATTCTCTGGCATCGTTCATTACATTTGCGGCAAGTATAAGGGTGCAGATTGCGACAAGTCCAATGGGTTTCAAGTACAAGTCCTTGAAAAAGAACACCCCGGCCAAGTGACCGGGGTGTTTGAAAATGGCGGGTTGCGTTGGTTATCAAGCCGTTTCCGGCATCCAGCGCAGAACCGGCTTACGTGCCGCTGCAGTTTCGTCAAGACGACGGCGCGGCGTAAGATACGGTGCATTTTGGAAGAATTCTGAATCGCCCGACTCGGCCTTGGCCACAAGCGACAGAACCGCGTCACAGAACTGGTCGATCGATTCCTTGGTTTCGGTCTCGGTCGGCTCAATCAGTAACGCCCCATGAACCACCAGCGGGAAATACATCGTCATCGGGTGGAACCCTTCGTCGATGATTGCCTTGGCCAGATCAAGGGTCGATACACCGGTATCTTTCAGGAAGCTGTCGTCAAACAGGGCTTCGTGCATACAATAGCCCGGGAACGCGACGCTGAGCTTGTCCTTAAGACGCGCCAGCAGATAGTTCGCATTCAGAACCGCATCACCAGATGCCTGACGCAGACCATCCGCACCGTGGCTCTTCATGTAAGTCAGTGCACGAATGAACATGCCCATCTGACCATGGAAGCCTTTCAGACGACCAAACGGCTTCATGCCATCATCTTCGTCTGCGGTTTCAACCAGATGGAAGCCGTTTTCATTGCGAACCACATAGGGGATCGGCGCATAAGGAGCGAGCGCATCAGAAAACACAACCGGACCAGAACCCGGTCCACCGCCGCCATGCGGGGTCGAGAAGGTCTTGTGCAGGTTGATATGCATCGCATCAATGCCAAGGTCTGCCGGACGAACACGACCGACAATGGCGTTAAAGTTCGCACCATCGCAATAGAAGTAGCCACCCGCGGCATGAACAAGATCAGCAATCTTGCGCACGTCGCGTTCAAACAAACCACAGGTGTTCGGGTTGGTCAGCATGATGCCAGCCACATCGTCGCCAAGCTTGGCTTCGAATGCAGCCAGATCAACGCGGCCATCTTCGGTCGCGGGGATCGAATCAACCGTAAAGCCACAGGCAGCTGCCGTTGCCGGGTTGGTCCCGTGGGCCGATTCCGGCACCAGAACACGACGACGGTTTTCACCGCGCGCATCAAGGGCCGCACGAATGGCCATCATCCCGCAAAGCTCACCCTGTGCACCGGCAGCCGGTGACATGGAAACAGCAGGCATACCCGTCAGCATGAGCAGCCAATGCGCGCACTGGTCGATCAGCTCCAGCGCACCCTGAACCGTGCTTTCCGGCTGCATCGGATGCAGGTCGGAAAGACCCGGAAGACGGGCGACTTTTTCGTTCAGACGCGGGTTATGCTTCATGGTGCATGAACCCAGCGGGAAGAAGCCGGAATCAATGCCGAAGTTTTTCTGCGACAGACGGGTGAAGTGGCGAACGACTTGCGGTTCAGATAGCCCCGGAAGGCCAACATCGCTTTCGCGATCAAGACCGCCAAGGCGTGATTTGCCGCCCTTGGGTTCGGGAAGGTCAACACCAGTACGTCCTGGCTGGCCCTGTTCAAAGATCAGCTTTTCTTCAAGAACAAGTCCACGGTTGCCGGTATGGGTCGTAAACGTCATGCCAGCGCCTCCTTCAATGCGGACGCAAGCGCCGCGATATCCTCGTCACTGTTGGTTTCGGTCACCGCCACCAACAGATAATTGTCGAGATCCGAACGGTTCGGATACAGACGCGACAGCGGAACACCACCAAGAACGCCTTTGGCCACCAGCGTTTCAACAACTTCAGCCGCCGGCTTGGAAAGCTTCACGGTGAATTCGTTAAAGAAGCTGTCATTGACAACCGATGCGCCATCAACCGCATCAATCGCATCCGCAGCCTTGCACGCATATTCGTGGTTAAGGGCTGCCAGACGGCGATAACCATCTTCGCCAAGCAGGCTCATATGCACCGTAAAGGCCAAGGAACACAGACCAGAGTTGGTACAAATGTTCGAGGTCGCCTTTTCACGACGGATATGCTGTTCACGGGTCGAAAGGGTCAGAACAAAGCCACGCTTGCCATCCTGATCGACCGTTTCACCACACAGACGACCCGGCATCTGACGAACCAGTTTCTGGGTGGTGGCAAACAAACCGACGTATGGGCCGCCATAGTTCAGGGCGTTACCAATCGACTGGCCTTCGCCGCAAACGATGTCTGCGCCAAAGCTGCCCGGTGACTTGATCGCGCCAAAGGCAACCGCCTCGGTAAAGACAACAACCAGAAGCGCACCCTTGGCATGGCAAACTTCAGCCAGCTTGGTGTGGTCCTGAATGCGGCCAAATACGTCCGGATACTGAACAACAACACAAGCAGTCTGATCGTCGATCAGCTCATCAAGCTCATCAACCGATGCCTGCTGTTCCGGGTTACCGTCACGCCCGGCAACTTCGGTGTCGCTGTACTGGCAATAGGTTTCCGTCACTTCGCGGTAATGCGGGTGCAGACCACCAGACAGAACAGCCTTTTTGCGACGGGTCGCACGGCAGGCCATCAGAACGGCTTCGGCACAGGACGTTGCACCATCCCACATCGATGCGTTGGCAACATCCATACCGGTGATCGAAGCGACCTGGGTCTGGAATTCGAACAGATACTGCAACGTACCCTGGGCGATTTCCGGCTGATACGGGGTATAAGCCGTCAGGAATTCACCACGCTGGATAACGTAATCAACCGTTGCCGGCACATGGTGGCGATAAGCACCTGCACCAAGGAAGCTCGGTACGCTTGATGCGCCCATGTTCTTACCGGCAAGGGCAAGCATATCGCGCTCAACCTGCATTTCACCAAGATGGTGCGGCAGATCGACCGGTTCGGACAGCAAGGCGCCCTCGGGCACGTCACTGTATAGCTCTTCAACTGATGACGCGCCGATGGTTTCAAGCATCGTCGCGCGATCAGCGCTGGTCAGGGGAAGATAACGCATGCTTAGAGGCCTTCGACGAAATCTTTATAAGCTGCTTCGTCCATCAGCTCATCAAGCTGGGACTCATCAGACAACGACATTTTAAAGAACCAGCCATCGGTTTCCGGTGCTTCGTTCACCAGTGCCGGGTTTGCATCAAGTTCTTCGTTGATTTCAACGATTTCACCATCAAGCGGTGCGTAAACGTCACTTGCAGCTTTAACCGACTCAACAACAGCGGCATCGCCGTCTTTGGTCAGTTTCTTGCCAACTTCCGGCAGCTCGACATAAACGATGTCGCCCAGCGACTGCTGTGCGTAATCGGTAATGCCGACGGTTGCGACACCGTCTTCGAGCTCAATCCACTCATGTTCCTGCGAGAATTTCTTAGCCATTGTACTTGTCCCTGTTAATCGTAGTCTGACGAACGACCGAAGTCGCACATTCTCAAGAGTTACGGCGCTTAGCCGCGGAAATAGCGATGGGGTGCGAACGGAAGTTCGACAACCTCTGCCGGACGGGCCTTGCCACGTACCATTAGATCGACCTTGGTACCCGGCGCGGAAAATTCAATTGCCACATATCCCATTGCAATCGGGCCATCGACGGTCGGACCAAAACCACCGGAGGTGATTTCACCGATTTCTTCGCCGTCAGCATTGAGGATCGGGGTATGTTCGCGTGCTGGTGCCTTGCCTTCGGGCTTGATGCCAACGCGTTTGCGATCTGCACCATTTGCCAGCTGATCAAGGATGACGTCAGCGCCCTTGAACCCACCTTCTTCACGACGACGTTTGTTGATGATCCAGTTCAGATCACCTTCAACCGGGGTCGTGGTGGTGTCGATGTCATTGCCATAAAGGCAAAGACCAGCTTCAAGACGCAGCGAATCACGTGCGCCAAGACCAATCGCTTCGACTTCGTCTTCTGCCAGAAGCTTGCGGGCAAGTTCTTCAGCGCGGTCATTGGGAACAGAGATCTCATAACCGTCTTCGCCAGTGTAACCCGAACGGGTCACAAAGCAGGCGATACCGGCAATCTCGATCTCGGCAAAGCTCATGAATTTCAGCTCGGCAACCGCCGGAGCAAAGCGCGCCAGAACGTTTGCGGCTTCCGGGCCCTGAAGCGCCATCAATGCACGATCATCGATTTCTTCAAGGGCAACACCGTCACCAAGATTGGCGCGCATATGGACGATATCGTCATCCTTGCAGGCCGCATTGATCACCAGAAACAGGCTCTCACCGGCATTGGTGATCATAAGATCGTCAAGGATGGTGCCATCATCATTGGTGAAGGTGGAATACCGCGTGCGACCGGGTTTGAGGATCGCGATATCGCCCGGAACAAGCTTTTCAAGCTCGGTCACGCGATTTTCACCGGTCAGGCGAACCTGACCCATGTGCGAAACGTCAAACAGGCCTGCTTTGGCACGGGTGTGAAGATGCTCGCCTTTGACACCAAGCGGATATTGCACCGGCATGTCATAACCTGCGAACGGTACCATTTTGGCACCCAGCTCAACATGCAGGTCGTAAAGGGCTGTTTTAAGAAGTTCGGATTGTTGATCCACTTTTCCGGTCTCCGAGACAGTCGTTGCGAAACATAGCCGACAATAAGCCAACCACATCCCCCTCTGTCTTTGGAGCCTGAAAGAATCACAGACGACTTATGCGGTCGGTCTGCTTACATCTTCGGCGAGGCGCACATCCGCATCAAAGCTATGATGCCGCCTTCTTTCCAGAGTCCCATCTCCCCGCGGTCCGTTTGCCTGAGAGTTTCCGGGGTGGTTGCTCCTTCGGCGTCCGCGCAATCTGTCCTGAGCCGCGGCACTCTCCCACGGGGATCACTTGGGTATGCGTCCTTATACGTATTTCGCCCGCAGCCGACCAGCCCCTATTTTCGGACATTGGTCGAAGGGATATTTCAACCGGGACGCCTATTCGGTGCCAAAGCGGCGATTATATTCAACCTGATCGGCACTTAACTGGAAACCAAGATAGATTTCATAATCCGGCCCGGTCCAGACATCAGACAGCGGCACGGAAAGGGTCACCTGCTCATCGCGGAAACGCGCCATGTTCAGGTTGTCGGCAAATGGCATGGTGACATCAAACACCGATTTCTGAACGAACGTGCCGTTCGGATCGCGCAGGGCAACGAAATATTGGAACTGGGCAGTACGCGCCTGTGCCGCCGGGCCAAGCTCGGCCGTGATGATCGGGCTAATGATGACATCAAGTACCTTGTCATCAAGGTCATAACCACAATCGCCAAGATATCCGGTAAATTCGGCTTCGACGACAACGTCGGTCAGATCCTTGCCCGAGCCATTGAACTGAACCATTTTGGCGGTGTCTTTTGGCAGATAGGCCGCTGGGCATACCGGGACAGGCTGTTCTTCGAACGGATTGCCGCTGCAGGCTGCCAACAAGCCGCCAAGCGATACAACACCCAATGCACATACGCGCCGCAGTCCGTTACCGATCGTCATCCAAGCCTCTATCAAACCATCTGTTTTCTGACCTGTGCCATGATTGCACGGTCCGCGCGCAGTCTATTCTTTCGCCGTTGCTCGCACAACCCGCTAAGCACAGTCTTTGGTGCTTGGTTATAAAACCAAAACCTGAAATTCACCGTGCTGCGCGCCCTACCAATCCATGCTCAGACATTGCGCCGCAAGATCAGGCAGGTTATGTAACGAGAACGTTTGAATAACTGCGCTGGTGCGACCTTTTGGGGCGACCATTTGCGCGTTTTGGAAACCCGGACCTGTATCATGCCTGATAAAGCCAACCTTCAGATCATTCTTGCCAACCCGCGCGGCTTCTGTGCTGGCGTTGATCGCGCAATCGAGATCGTTGAAAAGGCACTCGAAAAATACGGGGCGCCGGTCTATGTCCGCCACGAAATCGTCCACAATAAATTTGTGGTCGACCGCCTGCGTGACATGGGGGCTGTGTTCGTCGACGAACTTGATGCTGTTCCTGACGGGGTTCCGGTCATTTTCTCGGCTCACGGCGTGCCGAAATCGGTTCCCGAAGCCGCCGAAACGCGCAAGCTTGAATATCTTGATGCGACCTGCCCGCTGGTCTCCAAGGTTCATCGTGGTGCCGAACGCCATTACGCCGATGGCAAACACATCCTTCTGATCGGTCACGCTGGTCATCCCGAAGTCATCGGCACGATGGGCCAGTTGCCGGTCGGCAGCATGACGCTGATCGAGACCGAAGAAGACGCTGAAAATCTTGAAGTCACCAATCCGGAAAATCTGGCATTTGTGACCCAGACGACGCTGTCACTTGATGACACCGCCAAGATCATCGAAATCCTGCAGCGTCGCTTCCCGGCGATCTCGGTCCCGAAAAAAGAAGACATCTGCTACGCCACGACCAACCGTCAGCATGCAGTCAAAATGATTGCCGAACGTGCAGATGCGATTCTGGTTCTGGGTGCGCCGAACTCGTCAAACTCGAACCGTTTGGTCGAAGTTGCCAAGCGCGAAGGTTGCGACCGTTCGGTTCTGGTCGAACGCGCAAAAGACATCGACTGGCAGAAACTTGAAGGTGTCAGCACGCTTGGCATCACGGCAGGTGCATCGGCCCCGGAAATTCTGGTCGAAGAAGTGATTGATGCCTGCCGGGAACGTTATGACGTGACGGTCGAAACCATCACACTGACCGAAGAAAACGTGACCTTCAAACTGCCCCGTCAGTTGGCAAGCTAACCAGACGAAACCGCTTCATTACAAGTCAGGACCAAGTTAAAGCCTATGGCCGTCTATACCGACGTTTCAGACGAAGATATCGCCCGTTTCGTTGCCGAATATGACATCGGCGATGTCGTGTCCTTCAAGGGCATCGCAGAAGGTGTGGAAAACACCAACTTCCTGCTTCAGACGACCCAGGCCCCTTTTATCCTGACCCTGTATGAAAAGCGTGTGAACCCGGACGACCTGCCATTTTATCTGGGTCTGATGGATCATCTGTCGGCAAAAGGCCTTAATTGCCCGACCCCGATCCATGGCACCGATGGTGTGGCATTGCGTCGCCTGTGCGGTCGCCCGGCCGCAATCACATCGTTCTTAAACGGCATGTCGCCGCGCCGCATCCAGCCCCATCATTGCGCGGGATTGGGCGCTGCCCTTGCCAAGCTGCATAGTGCGGGCCTCGATTTTGAAATGCATCTGCCCAATGCGCTGAGCGTCAAAGGCTGGCGCAAGCTGTTTGAAAGCTGCCAGGAACATGCCGATGATGTCGAGCCGGGTCTTGGCAAGATGCTGGGTGATGAGCTTGATTATCTTGAAGCCAATTGGCCCCATGACCTGCCAAAGGGCGTGATCCATGCTGATCTGTTCCCGGACAATGTGTTCTTCTTTTTGGGCAAAGAAGATGTATCGGGCCTGATTGACTTCTATTTCGCCTGCAATGATTTGCTGAGCTATGACGTTGCGGTCTGCATGAATGCCTGGTGCTTTGAGCCTGATAACAGCTTTAACGTCACCAAGGCCAAGAACCTTCTGTCGCAATACAGCAAGGTTCGCCAGCTGAGCGATGCGGAAATGAATGCCCTGCCGATCCTGGCACGCGGGGCAAGCCTGCGGTTCTTGCTGACCCGTCTTTATGATTGGGTCAATACGCCAAAGGACGCGCTGGTCACACCGAAAAACCCGCGCGAATATATCAATAAGTTGCGATTCCATCAGCGGGTGGAAAACGCATCGGCCTATGGTTTGGATTAAGGTCAGAGCATATGACTTCGAATACCGGTGGTGCGAACCACGTCGAGATTTACACGGACGGCGCATGCAGCGGAAATCCCGGTCCGGGTGGCTGGGGTGCGATCCTGCGCTTTAAGGGCGTTGAAAAGGAACTATCCGGCGGTGATCCCGAAACCACCAATAACCGCATGGAAATGATGGCGGCAATCAGTGCACTCGAAGCGCTGAAACGTCCTTGCGTTATAGATATTTACACTGACAGCAGCTATGTCCGCGACGGGATTACGAAGTGGATCTTTGGCTGGCAAAAGCGCGGTTGGAAAACAGCCGACAAGAAGCCCGTCAAGAATGTCGAATTGTGGCAGCGCATGCTTGAAGCATTGCGTCCGCACAAGGTGGAATGGCACTGGGTTAAGGGCCATGCCGGTCACCCGGAAAATGAACGGTGTGATGAACTTGCCAGAATGGCCGTACCAAAATAGTGAAATTTTTGGTGCAATATCTGCCAACTGCTTGAAGCTTAACCACTTCGCTCCAAAATAGATGGGTCTGGAAGCAGCAGTCGTTTATTTATCAATATCGTGAAATGAAACTTGCGTTTTGAGCAACTTCCGGGTTGATTTGAGTTTATCATAGGGGTGTTGGCACTCATACAAACGTCGAGTACAGTATATTCGACTAATCGAAAGTAGGTGCCTAGGAGAGAACGCTTGTCGCGCGGATCGTACGGCTTTTTACAACGGAAGTCCCTCAGCAGTCGGCTGCTATTCATTGCATTGCCGCTGGTGTCGCTGTTCTCGCTCGCGCTGTTCGTGGTGTTTGGCTATGTCAGCTACAAGGTTTTGCGTGACGACCTGAATGGCAAGGTTGAACAAACCGCCGACATTAACGCGCGCGTTCTGGCGACCCCGTTCTGGTATCTTGACGTCGACAATATCGAATCTGCCCTGAACGCCATGGCACGTGATCGCGACATTGTCGCCGTGCAGGCATTGGGCGCAGACGGCACCGAATTTGCCCATACGGGCATTTCCCAATCCGAACTGGCTGACACGCTGCGCCTGTCGCGCCGGGTCTATTTTGAACGCAACAATGTCCGCCATGATGTTGGCGAACTGGTGATTTATTTCACCGATGCGCGTGTTCAGGACCTGCTGTTCCGCCGTATCGCGATTGACATGATCCTGTTTGGCTTGCTGATCTCGGTCGTGGCAGCCAGCCTTCTGATTGCAAATAACGTTCGATCAAAGAACCACTCAATCGACTTTTGCATTCCATTCGAATGACCAAACATGGCCGACTGCGTCGCCCGGTGGAATGGAACAGCTCGGACGAACTGGGCCTTTTGATTCGCGAATATAACGAAATGGTGGCCCTTCAGGGTCAGGCACAGGAAGAAGCCCAGCGTAAACAGGCCCTTCTTGAAGCAACCCTTCACAATATCGGGCAGGGCATCTGTCTGTTCGATCAGGACCTGAACCTGATGGTCTGGAACGAACGCTATATCGAATTGCTGAACCTGCCGCGCGATCTGGTTAAGGAGGGCACGCCGCTTTCCGATATCCTCCGCTATAACGGGGAGCGCGGCGAATATGGCGATGTCAGCATTCAGGCGCTGATTTCCGACCGTGTTGCAATTGCGCGCCGTCGCGAACCCTATCGCATGGAACGTACCCGCCCGAATGGTCGTGTCATTCAGGTCGATCACAACCCGATGCCGGGCGGCGGTTATGTTGCGACCTATACCGACATTACCGAACGTAAACAGACCGAAGCACGTATGCGTCACCTTGCGGTCCACGACGTTCTGACCAGCCTTCCGAACCGTACCCTGTTCTTGGATCGTCTGCGTCAGGCATTGCTGTCCGCGCGCCGCTTCCAGCGCGGTGTGACGGTTCTGTTTGTTGACCTTGACCGGTTCAAGGACATCAACGACCACTTCGGCCATGATGTCGGCGATCTGAT
This sequence comes from Thalassospira sp., assembly GCA_965228275.1. Taxonomy (GTDB): domain Bacteria; phylum Pseudomonadota; class Alphaproteobacteria; order Rhodospirillales; family Thalassospiraceae; genus Thalassospira. The sequence continues at coordinate 1,486,675 of OZ245802.1, forward strand.
GATTCAGGAAATGGGTCAGCGTCTGTCACGCATCATCCGCGATTCGGATACCGCTGCCCGCTTGGGTGGTGATGAATTCGCGATCATTCAGACCGACGTCCAGAATATCGAAGACACCATCGCCCTTGCCCAGCGCATCATTGACGAGCTGTCCCAGCCGTTTGATTGCCGTGGCATTCGTCTGCATTCGACCGCCAGTGTCGGCATCACGCTGTTCCCGGAAGATGGCGAAAACCCCGAACAGCTGGTCAAAAACGCCGATATGGCGATGTATGCCGCCAAGGCCGAGGGCCGCAACAATTACCGCTTCTTCCTGCCGTCCATGCACGAGCGGGTCAAGGAACGCAAAACCATCGAGGAAGATCTGCGCAACGCGCTCGAACAGGATCAACTAGAACTTTACTATCAGCCGAAAATCGATTGCCGCACCGAACGCGTTGTTGGTGCGGAGGCCCTTGTGCGCTGGCACCATCCGGAACGCGGCCTGATCCTACCGGGCCAGTTTATCTCGGTCGCCGAAGAATGCGGTCTGATCAACCGTCTGGGTGCATGGGTTCTTGATAAGGCCTGCAAACAGACACAAGCTTGGCGTGAAACGTCGCTTGCGGGCATGCGCATTGCGGTGAACTTGTCGCCCGCACAGTTCCAGGATGCCGAACTGGTCGATAGCGTGACCAAGATCGTCAAGGACACCGCCCTTCCAGAAGGGACGCTGGAACTTGAGATCACCGAATCCATCCTGATGAACAATCCGGAAAAAGCGGTCTCGACGCTTAAGGAGCTTAAGGCGCTTGGCGTGATGATCGCGATTGATGACTTTGGCACGGGTTACTCGTCGCTGAACTATCTCAAACGCTTCCCGGTCAGCTCGATCAAGATCGACCGGTCGTTTGTGAACGACATCCATGTTGATGTCGATGACAAGGCCATCGTTGATGCCGTCATCGGGCTTGGCCACAGCCTTAACCTCGAAGTCGTTGCCGAGGGCGTGGAAGAAGTCGAACAGCTGGTCTATCTGCAGGAAAAGGGTTGCGACTTCATTCAGGGCTTCCTGTTTTCCAAACCGCTTCCGGCGACAACGTTTGAAAGCTGGGTCACAGAGCGGCACAGCACAGAACCCGAACGCGTTGCCGCCAAATCCTGATCCGGCCAGAATTTCTTAAAACAGTCAAAGCCCCGCTTTGGCTGTTTTTTCATTTCAAAGGACGATACGCCCCATGCGCCCGTTTCATGAAATCGAACAAGCCGCCATTGCGCGCAAAGGAAGCCAACAGGCGCTTGAGGCCCTGCTGCAAGCACCAAAATCTGCAGACGACATCCGGGCAATCGTACCTGATCGTTTTCTCTCGGAAATGAGCAAATGCGTCTTTCAAGCAGGCTTTAGCTGGAAAGTCATTGATGCCAAATGGCCGCGCTTTGAAGAAGTGTTCGAAGGATTTGATGTCGGCCGCTGGTCAATGATGCATGACGAAGATGTCGAACATCTGCTTAAGGCCGAAGGCATCGTCGCCCACGGCCCAAAGATCAAATCGGTTGGAGATAATGCGCGCTTTCTTCAGGAACTCGCCGCTGAGCACGGAAGTGTTGGCGCGTTCTTTGCCAACTGGCAGACCAATGACTATTGCAACAATCTGCGCATCGTTCAAAAAGGTGGGTCGCGCCTTGGCGGGAAAACTGGTCAGGTGGCGTTACGCCGTCTGGGAATTGATACCCCGATCTTTTCCGGTGATGTGCTAAGCGCGCTTGATGCCGAAGGTGTCGTCGGCAAAATGCCGTCCTCGAACAAGGACTTTGCAGCGGTTCAGGCGGTATTTGATCAGTGGCACAAGGAATCCGGCCGATCTTTAACCCAGATCAGCCAGATTCTTGCTTTGTCTGTCGGCTAGGAACGCCAGATGTGATCAAGCGTTAATCCCGCTATCAACCGTGAATTCGGCCCCGGTAACAACCTTTGCCTCCGGGCCAGCCAACCATGCGATCAGACCAGCTGTATCTTCAGGTTGGCTATATTGCGGGATTGCCATTGTTGCGCGCTGCGCATCTGACATCTGGCCATCCGCCGGGTTCATATCGGTATCGGTCGATCCCGGATGAATGATGTTTGCCGTGATACCGCGCCTACCCAAATCACGTGCCAGACCGCGGGTAAAACCGATCAGGGCGGATTTCGACATGGAATACAGGCTAATGCCCGGCCAAGGCACCTTATGGGCCAGGTTACTGCCGATCGTAATGATGCGACCGCCTTCGGGCATGTGACGCAGAACGGCTTTGATTGCGACAAACACAGCACGGACATTGATGTCCATCGTCGCATCAAACCGATCAATCGTCAGATCATCAATCGGGGCCGCGTCAAAGATACCGGCATTGTTCACCAGAATATCAATCTTGCCATAGGCGTTGGCTGCCTCGCCAAGCGCATTAACGATATCAGCTTCAGAACGGTTATCGGCCTTGATCGCGACAGCCTTGCCACCGCTAGCCTCGACGTCACGAACAATCGCCTGTGCCTTTTCATCGGACTGAACATAGGTGAAGGCAACTGCGGCCCCATCGCGGGCCAGACGTTTGACGATTGCCGCCCCAATACCACGGCTTCCACCGGTAACAAATGCGACCTTTCCTGCGAGGTTCTGCATCTCAAACTCCGTTTATGTAGTGAACATTACATAAACGCTGGCAGACTTGCATTCTGGCGTCAATTAATTTATTTAATGATCACTACATAAATAAACGAGACCGATATGGCAGCGCGCGGCAGACCACGGAATTTTGATCGGAATGATGCATTGGACAGGGCACTCGACCTGTTCTGGAAGCATGGCTATGACAACACATCCATGGCGGATCTAAGTGCTGCTATGGAACTGCGCCCGCCCAGCATCTATGCCGCGTTCGGCAGCAAAGAAGGCCTGTTTGAAGCAGTCGTTGATCGCTATATCGAACGGATCGGCAGCGGTATCTGGGGCGACCTTGACCGGTTCAAATCCGCCAAGGAGGCCACCCGCCATTTGCTGGTGTCGACCATCGATACATTCAGCAATACCGAAAACCCGCATGGCTGCATGATCGTTCTGGCCGCACCGCAGCCCGATTCTGAACACTCGCAAGTCGCGCAATCACTATGCGATCGGCGTCAGAACAATGCACGGGCACTTAAGAAGGTTTACCTTGATGCGATCCGGCGCGGTGAAATCCCGCGCGGTGCCGATGTTGAACGCATGGCGAATTATTACGTAACCATGCAACACGGCATTTCGATCCAGACCCGTGATGGGGTGGATCGTGACGCCCTGATGGCTGTGGCCGATGCGGCCATGGCGACCTGGCCCAGCCTGATCAGAACGTCACTGGCGGCAAGCTGATCTGCCTGCCGCCAGTTTCAAAACCCGGATCAGCTTTCAAACTGTCCTAGTAAACGGATGTCTCGCCAACCGCGTCTTCGTGGTTGGTCTGTGATCCCACAGGTCGATCAGATGATTTGCGATCAACGAGATCAACAATTTCGGAAATCACGCGGACAAGTTGATAGTCCTTTGGCGTATAGACCGCCGAAACCCCCATCTGACGCAGCACAAGCATGTCGGCCTCGGGGATGATGCCGCCAACCACGACCGGGATATGACCGGCCCCTTGGGCACGCAGACCATTGACCACTTCACGCACCAGCGGCACATGCGATCCCGACAGGATCGAAAGGCCGATGACATGTGCGCCTTCGTCAATCGCATTGCATACCAATTCCTGTGGCGTCCAGCGGATGCCTTCATAAAGGACCTCAATCCCGGCATCGCCTGCTTTGACGGCAATCTGCTCTGCCCCGTTGGAATGGCCATCAAGACCCGGTTTGCCGACCAGCATCTTCATGCGTTCGCCAAGCTTTTCGGACACTTCATCGACCCGGTTGCGGAGTTCCAGAATGTTTTCCTCATCCCCGGTGACGATCATGGATGTGATACCGGTCGGCGCCCGATATTCACCAAACACATCGCGAAGCGTCTCGGACCATTCACCGGTGGTGACACCGGCATGGGCACATGCGATCGAGCTTTCCATGATGTTGCGCCCCTCAGACGCAGCCGATTTTAGGTCCGCAAGGCTTTTGGCGACTTCGGCCTGATCACGATCAGAGCGCCAAGCTTTCAGCTTTTCGATCTGTTCCTGTTCGGCCATGTCATCGACCGTCAGGATAGATTTTTCACCCGATGTCAGCGGCGATGGTTCGGTTTCGGTAAAGGCATTCACCCCAATCACCCGGGTCAGGCCACATTCAATATCAGCCAAACGACGCGCGTTGGAGCGCACCAATTCCTGTTTCATATAACCGCGATCAACAGCGGCAATCGCACCGCCCATGGCGTCAATCTTGGCCAATTCTTCGCGCGCGCCTTCTTTGAGCGCACCCACCTTGCGTTCAATCGCCGGGTTGCCATCAAACAGGTCTTCATATTCCAGAAGATCGGTTTCATAGGCCATGATCTGTTGCAGGCGCAGTGACCATTGCTGATCCCAAGGGCGCGGCAGACCAAGCGCCTCGTTCCAGGCGGGAAGCTGAACCGCACGCGCACGGGCATTTTTGGACAGAACAACTGCCAGCATCTCAATCAGGATGCGGTAAACGTTATTTTCGGGCTGCTGTTCGGTCAGGCCAAGCGAGTTGACCTGAACCCCATAGCGGAATCGGCGGTATTTCTCGTCTTCGATGCCGTATCGATCGCGGGTGATTTCATCCCACAGCTCGCAAAACGCGCGCATTTTGCAAATCTCGGTGACAAAGCGAATCCCGGCATTCACAAAGAACGAAATGCGCCCGACCACTTTGGCAAAGTCTTCTTCAGGCACCTGGCCCGAATCGCGCACGGCATCAAGAACCGCAATCGCGGTTGCCAGCGCATAGGCCAGTTCCTGTTCGGCGGTCGCACCGGCTTCTTGTAGATGGTACGAGCACACATTCATCGGGTTCCACTTGGGAACCTCGCGATAGGTAAAGGCCGCAACATCTGTGATCAGCTTAAGGCTCGGTGCAGGCGGGAAGATATAGGTCCCGCGTGACAGATATTCCTTGATGATGTCGTTCTGGGTCGTGCCCTGCAGGCTTGAACGCGCAGTCCCCTGCTTTTCAGCAACCGCAATATAAAGTGACAAAAGCCAGGCCGCAGGCGCGTTGATCGTCATGGACGTATTCATCTGATCAAGCGGGATGCCATTGAACAATGTCATCATGTCACCCAGATGGGCGACCGGCACACCGACCTTCCCCACCTCGCCGCGGGCCAGAATATGGTCCGAATCGTAACCGGTCTGGGTTGGCAAATCGAACGCCACGGACAATCCGGTCTGCCCTTTTGCCAGGTTCTGACGATACAGGGCATTGGATGCAGCAGCCGAACTGTGCCCGGCATAAGTGCGGATCAGCCACGGGCGATCGCGTTCCGGCTTTGCTGCGCTGCGCTTGTTCTCCATCGACATCGCGACCTCTTGTATTTTTATTACCCTATGTCTTTACGATAATTACGTCTTAACGTTATTAAATTATCTACTAGACATCACTTGGGTAATTATATAACAATTTGTGCAACGCGATAAAAGCGAAAACAAATATCGCCCAGGTTACAACTGCACACAAACCGCAGAAACCCGGGAGATGACCAGGGAAAATAAAACGAATTCCGTGGCTTGGAGGATCCGTCGACCGCAACGCAGCAAAGGTAATTTCATTACCCTGCTAACCGGATCGACCCGAACAAGGAGTGAAGGCCATGAATACCACTGCTGAAGTGCTGCCTTTCCGTGGCGGTCAGGAAGAAAAAGATCTTTATGAAATCGGCGAAATCCCGCCATTGGGCCATGTGCCAAAGAATATGTATGCATGGGCGATTCGCGAGGAACGCCACGGCGAACCCGATACCGCCATGCAGTGCGAAGTCCTGCCGGTAACCCAACCTGACAGCCACGAGGTGCTTGTTCTCGTGATGGCGGCTGGCGTTAACTATAACGGCATCTGGGCATCGCTTGGAAAACCGATCTCGGTGTTCAATTCCCATGATTGCCCGTTCCACATTGCCGGATCGGACGCATCAGGCATCGTTTGGGCGGTTGGATCGAAAGTCACCCGCTGGAAAGTCGGTGATGAAGTCGTCATTCACTGCAACCAGGATGATGGCGACGATGAAGAATGTAACGGCGGCGACCCGATGCTGTCCCCGACCCAGCGTATCTGGGGTTATGAGACGCCAGACGGATCGTTTGCACAATTCACCTGTGTTCAGGCGCAGCAGTTGATGCCACGTCCCAAACATCTGACCTGGGAAGAAAGTGCGTGTTACACGCTGACCCTTGCCACAGCATATCGCATGCTGTTTGGGCATCGCCCGCACATCCTGCGTCCGGGTCACAACGTTCTGGTCTGGGGGGCTTCAGGTGGCCTTGGGTCTATGGCGATCCAGCTGATCACCACTGCCGGGGCCAATGCGATTGGCGTTATTTCCGATGAAACAAAGCGCGACTTTGTGTTGGGACTGGGTGCGAAGGCCGTCATTAACCGCAAGGATTTCAATTGCTGGGGTCAACTTCCAACCGTGAACGGGCCGGAATTTGGCGACTATATGAAAGAAGTCCGCAAGTTTGGCAAAGCGATCTGGGAAATCACCGGCAAGGGTAATGACGTTGATATCGTCTTTGAACATCCGGGCGAACAGACCTTCCCGGTATCGTGCAACGTTGTGAAACGTGGTGGCATGGTTGTGTTCTGTGCCGGGACCACCGGCTTTAACCTGACCTTTGATGCGCGCTTTGTCTGGATGCGTCAGAAACGTATTCAGGGCAGCCACTTTGCCAACCTCAAACAGGCAGCACAGGCCAACAAGCTCGTGATCGAGCGTCGTCTTGATCCAAGCATGTCCGAGGTCTTTAGCTGGGAAGACATTCCGCGCGCGCATATGAAAATGATGCGTAACGAACACAAGCCCGGCAACATGGCGGTTCTGGTTCAGGCCAAACGCCCGGGCATGCGGACCCTTGAAGAAGCAGTTGAGGGCTAGTCCCACATTAATCCTCAACTGATAGCTGGCACCCCGCTCGCGCGTTCTCGCCCGATCCGCGCACGGGGTGCCACCACCCTTTTGCCAACACTATTAATATGATCGATACGTGATCGACCGGTGCAATCGCCCCACACGATTGCCGACCCGAGGACAAAGAAAATGACCGACACCGTACTTTTGCCTGACCTCGAACGTTTGTGCGACGATGCGTTGGCTGCACTGGCCCCGGTTTACGATGCGGCTGAAAATGCGCTGCGTGCCTCTGTTACGGTCGATGGCCGCATCAATGCCGATGCGTTTGATAACAATCAGTTTGCCGCCCATGGCTTTGCCTGGTTCACAACCTATGTCACGGCCCTTGGCCAGATGAAGGCATGGTCGGACCGCCTGAAAGATCAAGGCAAGCTTGGCAATCTGGAACAACTGATCCTGCAAGCGGCCTTTGGCGAATATCTGGCACAGATCCAGGGTGGCATTCCGATGTCACAGGTCGAAATCATCCGCCTTTCGACCCTTGGCGTGCCTGATAGCACCATCAAAACGCTGTCTGCCAATCCGGCCGTCATCACCCTTTCGACATATGGCAATTCCGATGCGACCCGTCGCGCCATTGCAGCAGAAATCGAAGACAGCCTTGATACCGGTCGTTTTGGTGAAACCGGGCTTGAGGACGAAACCCTTGATATGGTGCGCGATCAGTTCCGCCGGTTCGTTGATGAAAAAGTATCGCCCCACGCGCATGGTTGGCACGAACGCGATGAATTGATCCCGATCGAGATCGTCAATGAAATGTCCGAGCTTGGCGTCTTTGGCCTGACCATCCCCGAGGAATTCGGTGGCCTTGGCATGGGCAAAACCGCCATGTGCGTTGTGACCGAAGAATTGTCGCGTGGCTATATCGGTGTCGGATCGCTTGGCACGCGTTCGGAAATTGCCGCCGAACTGATCCGCCTTGGCGGCACGGACGCGCAAAAGGAACATTACCTTCCAAAACTGTCATCGGGTGAAATCCTGCCAACGGCCGTCTTTACCGAACCCAACAATGGATCGGATCTGGCGCATTTGCGCACCCGCGCGGTCAAGGACGGTGACAGCTATAAGGTGACGGGCAACAAAACCTGGATCACCCATGCATCGCGTTCTGATCTGATGACGCTTTTGACCCGCACCAATCCCGATGAAGCGGGTTATCGCGGTCTTTCGATGCTTCTGGCAGAAAAACCGCGCGGCACGGATGACAACCCGTTCCCGGCAAATGGCATGTCCGGTGGCGAGATCGAGGTTCTTGGCTATCGCGGCATGAAAGAATACGAGCTGTCCTTTGACGGGTTTGAGGTCCCGACCGAGAACCTTTTAGGCGGCGAAGAAGGTCAGGGCTTCAAACAGCTGATGGCGACATTTGAATCCGCACGTATCCAGACCGCAGCACGTGCTGTTGGCGTTGCCCAGAACGCGCTTGAGATCGGCATGCGTTATGCCAAGGACCGTATTCAGTTCTCCAAGCCGCTTTATGCCTTCCCGCGCGTGTACGGAAAAGTTGCATGGATGGTTGTGGAAACCATGATCGCCCGTCAGCTGACCTATTTCTCGGCGATTGAAAAGGATCAGGATATCCGCTGCGATATCGAGGCCGGTATGGCGAAACTTTTGGGCGCACGCGTTGCCTGGTCAAATGCTGATAACGCGCTTCAAATCCATGGCGGGAATGGCTATGCGCTGGAATATCAGATCAGCCGTGTGCTCTGTGACGCCCGTATTTTGAATATTTTCGAAGGTGCCGCCGAGATCCAGGCACAGGTTGTAACCCGTGGACTTCTAGGTCGATGATCAGCTAACGGGTTGAAAGCCGAACATATTCTCATTGCGAACCGTGGCCCCTGTGAAAAACAAGGGCAACCTAGGCCCGTCACCCTTGACGGGCCTCTTTTCAATATCAACCTAAAGTATGATATATTTAAGACGATCCCATAACGATAATCTGACCTAATGAACACACAGAAGCCTAAAAATCTGTGGGGGAACAGGCTGAAAAGCCTCTAGGGAAAAGGGAGAGACGTGTCTATGAATTACGCCTCTACATTGCCAAATAACACAATTTTTGCGCGAATTGGCGAAACCAAGGGCCTGTTCGACGAACATGCTGCCCAGCTTGCCGAAAACCTCGTCGTAGAACTGTTTGGCACAGGACAAAGCAGCGCCGATCCAAGCGATCCGCGAAGCCATGTCGATGCTCTTGCCCAACGGTTTCGCGCAATGGCGAATGCAACTTCAGCAAGCGAGTTTAATCAATGCTTTGACGATCACGTCCTTGCGCGATCGATTGCAGGTTTGTCGCCTGACCGTCTGGTCCTTGCCTATCACAAGACAGCATCGATTTGCGCAACATTGGCTTCGCGTAGCAAAGCGATTCGCTCAACACCAACCATCATAGATTCAGCACGTTGTGTGATGATGGCAGACATGGCCAGCCTAATGGCTGCGCAACAACGGGTGTTTGCGCAACAAAGGTCAGCATCTGAAATCCAATCGATGTCAGAAATCATCGAGCGCGAGACAGATAACATCATTTCCGAAGTTGGCTTCCAGGCCGGACGTACAAATGACGTGGCCCAAGCCATGGAAAATGATGCCAGCGAACTGTCCCAACTGGTCGAACGCATCACCACGACCACGGACATTGCCAGTAACAATGTTTCAACGGTAGCATCTGCCACCGAGGAACTGCAGGCATCAAGCCACGAGATTGCCGACCGCATTCACAAGACCAATGACATTGCCGGTCAGGCGGTAATTCGTGCGCAGGAAACCTCACACACGATGAACAGCCTGTCAGAAACCGCAAGCGAGATCGGCAAAGTCGTCGATATCGTCAAACGTATTTCTGATCAGACCAAGATGTTGGCGCTCAACGCCACCATCGAAGCGGCGCGCGCCGGTGATGCTGGCAAAGGGTTTGCCGTTGTCGCAAATGAGGTCAAAAACCTTGCGACACAAACAGAAAAGGCCATTCTGGACATCAATTCGCAGATCACCGCCATTCAAGGGGCCACGTCCGAGGCCGTGACCGCGATTGAAGGTATCGGCGGTGCAATTGATGAAGTCAGCCAACTGTCTTCTGATATCTCTTCTTCAGTTGAGCAGCAAACAGCCGCCATTGCCGAGATTTCAGCAAGCGCCCAAGAAGTATCAACCCATATGCAGGGTATTTCGGGTGATATTGAACTGGCCAGCCAGAAGTCACAAAACGCCAGCGAAACGGCCGAGAATCTGCGCATCCTCGCGTCCAATATCCGTAAGGATATCAACGAAATGGAAAGCCGGTTCCGGACTGTGTTACGTAGCACGGACACCGCAAATCGCCGCCACGAGGAACGCGTACCGATTGCAGTAGACATCAAAGTCGATTTCGGCGGCGGTGACATTCGAAGTGGCGTTACCGCTGATATGTCCATGGCTGGCTTGCTGGCGCGGATTGATGTCAGCGACAAAGACCGTAACAAACCAATCAAAATCACAATGGTGGACGGTACAACTCTTAAAGGGATTATCAAGGCGACCTCGACCTTGGGCACCCATGTTCAGTTCACAGAAATTGACGACCGCGCCAATCAAGTCATTCTGAGCCACATCAAGGAAACGCATGAGCATGATAGCAAAATTGCCGACCTTGGCCGTAAATTGGCGGCTGACCTGGGCAAGGTGCTGGAAACCGGAATACGGAACAAGGAAGTCAATCATGATGACCTGTTCAATCCTCGCTATGAACCGATTGTCGATAGCGATCCGAAACAGTTCATGACGCCCTATATCACCTTTACGGACCGCAATTTCACTCCGCTTCAAGAAGCCATTCTTGAGAAAGACAAACATATCGTCTTTGCCGCCGGAGTGGATTTCAACGGTTTTCTTCCGACCCATAACAAGATCTATAGCCAGCCACAGCGCCCCGGTGAACCGGCATGGAACATGGGCAATTGCCGCAACCGCCGCATCTTTGATGACCGTGCCGGTTTGATGGCAGCTCGCAACACCAAGCCCCATCTGCTGCAAACCTATTTCCGTGACATGGGCGACAGTGTCGTCTTCATGAAGGAATGTGACGTTCCAATCATGGTGAACGGCGAACAGTGGGGCAATTTGCGGATCGGCTACCGCGCGTAAAGCCTCGGAACCGAGCAAACGATAAAAAGAAAACACCCCGGTCATCTGGCCGGGGTGTTTCGATTTTGGCATTCAGCATGCTGTGCCGATAAGGCCGGTCTTAGCTATGCGAATGCAGGATGGCTTCGGCGATCTCGCGTTCGATCTCGGCCGGGTAATCATAGAAGCCAGGCTTAAACGATGCCGCACCACCTGATGCCAGCCAATCAATGCCCCGGATCAAAATGGCCGAGAACGGATCAAACAGATCCTTGCCCGATCCGCCCATGCCCGGTGCCAGGTTCAAAAGGCTGCCACGGTTCAGCAGATAAACTTCGCGGCTGTTATCGAATGCGAACCGTTCGATATAGCGGCGCATCTTGGTTTGTTTCTGGGTATCAAGCCAGGCAACATCGATCTCGGTGTTGGAATGGCCTACATTGACCAGAATGGCGCCACGGCGGCACTGTTTGATCTGCTTTTCGCCCAAAATGCCCGAAAGACCCGTCGCGGTAACAATGATCGCGCATTCCTTAAGCCCGTCTTCAAGAGCAACAACGCGGCAACCGTGATGCTGTGCCTCAAGGGCGCGGACCGGATCGCGTTCGGCGACCGAAACCACCGCACCCAGATTACGTGCACGTTCAGCAACGCCGCGTCCGACCGGACCAAACCCGATCACCAGAACCGAACGGCCATATAACGCCAAACCGGTGACGTTGGAGAAGACCGGCCACATTTCCTGTGCCACGTGGTGGCGGTTATGCAGGCGGTCTTTAATGGCGATATCGTTCCAGTTAAACACCGGGAAGGAGTAATCAAGCTTCTCGACGCGGTGCACACCCGTCGTGGTGGCTTCAAGCGCACCATCGACCTTGTGGCCTTTTTTGACGAACGCCTCGATCAGCTCCCCGCCCATGTCAGCGACAATGTCAGCAGGCTCGGACGACAGGATATCGATGCTTTTGGCGTATTCCTCAGGCGTCATGCCGGAAAATGCATGAACCTCAACCCCGTTGGCCGCAAGGTAGGCCGCAGCGACGTCATCGGTGCTATCCGGGTTGCACGCCCCCACCTTGACCTTTGCACCGGCCTTTACGAACGGAAGCAAGGTCGGAATGGTGTCTTCAAGAACATGCTGGAAGCTGACGATGGTTTTGTCGCGCAGGTCGCGCTTGGCGACGTAATTGCCGTATTTCGCCGTTACCGGGCAGATGACCTCGCGCCATGCAAGCGTCTCGTCATTGATCTGTTGGGCAAGGGATGGGTCCTTGATGCGGCTGGTCATGGGTATGTCTCTTAACTTCGTGGGCGAATAATGCCCCACTAGTTAAAGCCAGCCTGACCGGATGGAAAGCATTTCTGACCATCCGGTCAAACTAAAGATCAGATCAGTCGCGCGCCGGAATGTTCAGGCCACGCTGAACCGCCGGACGGGCAAGACCGCGTTCCAGCCATGCCGCGACCTTCGGAAACTGATCAAACTCGACCAGTTCGCCAGCATCATAGAAACCAATCAGATTGCGTACCCAGCCAAGACTTGCGATATCAGCGATGGTGTATTCATCGCCCATGATCCAGTCACGGCCATCAAGACGGGTTTCAAGCACACCCAAAAGACGTTTGGTCTCATTGACATAGCGGTCGCGCGGGCGCTTGTCCTCGATCTCCTTGCCAGCAAATTTGTGGAAGAAACCAAGCTGGCCAAATATCGGACCAATTGCCGCCATCTGGAAATAGACCCACTGCACGGTTTCCATGCGCTTGACCGGATTGGTCGACAGGAACTTGCCCGATTTCTCGGCCAGATACTGCAAGATCGCACCGGATTCAAACAGGGCAAAGGGCTTGCCGTCCGGGCCATTCGGATCAAGGATCGCCGGGATTTTACCGTTCGGGTTCAAAGACAGGAATTCAGGCGTCCAGGTTTCGTCCTCGCCGATATTGATCAGGTGCGGCTCATAGGCAAGGCCGGTTTCCTCAAGCATGATCGATACCTTCACCCCGTTCGGGGTCGGCAGGGAATAGAGCTGAATCACATCGGGATTCTTCGCAGGCCAGCGCTTGGTGATGTCGAACGCGGATAGATCAGACATGGGCACATTATCCTTTGCAAAACCGGAATGCGTTCAAGTGATTGGAATAGGTCCAGATTAACCAGCCAAATTGCCAATTATCAAACACATAGAAATTGAATATGGCCAAGATGTAGCGCGAAATGATCGCGTCGCCAGTCCCATTTATCCTTGCCCCTTGCCCCGACGGGCAGATTGGCGCAGCATGGCGCCGCCTTAAACAAAGCCAAAAGGCCGATTGTTTCGTAGATCATGACAGTATGACGACGATTCCAAAGCGGGTCTGGCGCGATAAATCCATGGGCAGGAACAGGGAAAAACAAGAATGACTGCATTTCTACAAATCGGTGTTTTGATTGCCATGGTGGCGGTTGCCGCGGTGCTTGTGATGGGTATCATTTCCATGGCGCGCGGCAAGGATGCGCGCAAATCAAACAAGCTAATGCAGTTGCGCGTATTGCTTCAGGCCGTTGCACTGGTGCTGCTTTTCATTCTTTCCCTGATGGCGCTTGGCAAATAAAGCAACGCCACCCAAAACCGATATTTGAATAAGACGGACAGCATATGGTTCAGCTCACACGCATCTATACGAAATCAGGCGACAAGGGCAAAACTGCCCTTGGCAATGGCACGCGCGTTCCGAAAAACTCGGTCCGGGTTGAGGCTTATGGCACCGTTGATGAAACCAATGCCGTGATTGGTGTTGCCCGCTTGCATTCCGAAGGCGAGGTTGATGCGATGCTCGCGCGAATCCAGAATGATCTGTTTGATCTGGGTGCTGACCTTTGTACGCCCGGTGACGGTACGGATGACAATCCCGAACAGCCTGCCCTTCGCATTACAGCCAAGCAGACAGAGCGGCTTGAGCATGAAATTGATCAGATCAACGCCAACCTTGACCCTTTGAAATCATTCGTTCTTCCGGGTGGCAGCGCGCTTTCGGCTCAATTGCATATTGCCCGTACGGTGTCGCGCCGCGCCGAACGTCTAATTGTCGAGCTTGCCGGAATCGAGGCAATCAATCCCGAAGCAGTCCGCTATATCAACCGGCTTTCAGACCATATGTTTGTGCTGGCCCGTCACGCGAATAACGGTGGCAAAGACGATATTTTGTGGCAACCGGGCCTGACCCGTTAGGGAAAAATATTGGACAAATCCCTGTTAATTGGCGGATTTGTGCCGTATCAAGGTTTTGAAGGGCATCAAAAATTCAGTAAAGAAGTTATCGTTAACGTCAACCTCTTTACGTAAATTGACAACCCGTAATGCACCCCCTATTGTGCATCGCGGGGAAAACAGTAACATCCGGGCCTTTGGCAACCTGCCCCGCGGCAGGAAGCGGAAAGCCCATAGTTTCGACAACAAAAACGAACAGGTCTGTCATGAAGGTTCTTGTCGCCGTTAAGCGCGTTGTGGATTACAACGTCAAGATCCGTGTCAAACAGGACCAGTCTGGCGTTGAATTGAACAACGTCAAAATGTCCATGAACCCGTTTGACGAAATCGCCGTTGAAGAGGCCATCCGCCTCAAAGAAGCTGGTACCGCCACCGAAGTGGTTGCTGTATCGCTCGGCGTTAAACAGTGCCAGGAAACTCTGCGCACCGCCCTTGCCATGGGTGCCGATCGCGGCATTCTGGTCGAAACCGAGGACGAGTTGCAGCCGCTGGCCGTTGCAAAACTTCTGAAAGAAGTCGTTGCCAAAGAAAGCCCGGATCTTGTGATCCTGGGCAAACAGGCAATTGACGATGATGCCAACCAAACCGGCCAGATGCTGGCAGCTCTGCTTGGTTGGGCGCAGGGTACGTTCGCATCCAAGGTCGTCATTACTGATGGCAAAATGGATGTCACCCGTGAAGTCGACGGCGGTCTTGAGACCGTGAAGCTCGACCTTCCGGCGATCGTGACCACCGACTTGCGCCTCAATGAGCCGCGCTATGCGTCGCTGCCAAACATCATGAAAGCCAAGAAAAAGCCGCTCGATACCCTGACCCCGGCTGATCTTGGTGTTGATACCGCGCCGCGCCTGAAAACCCTGAAAGTCACCGAACCGGCGGCTCGTCAGGCAGGTGTCAAAGTTGCCGACGTGGCAGAGCTTGTCGACAAGCTCCGCAACGAAGCAAAAGTAATCTAAGCGGGGATCAATCAAATGAGCATTCTTGTTATTGCCGAACACGACAATACCGAACTGAAGGGTGGCACGCTTAACACCGTTGCTGCTGCACAGAAAATCGGTGGCGACATCACCATCCTCGTTGCTGGTGAAAACTGCCGCGGTGTTGCCGAAGCAGCCGCAAAGGTTGCTGGCGTTGCCAAGGTTCTGGTTGCTGATAACGCAGCCTATGGCCACTTCCTTGCTGAAAACCTGGCTGGCTTGGTCAGCGAACTGGCTGGCGATTACAGCCACGTTCTGGTTCCGGCTTCGACCTCGGGCAAAAACTTCATGCCGCGCGTTGCGGCCATGAAGGACGTCGCACAGATTTCCGACATCACCGATGTTGAAAGTGCCGATACCTTTGTTCGTCCGATCTATGCCGGTAACGCACTTGCGACCGTGCAGTCCTCTGACGCACTGAAACTGATCACTGTTCGTACCACGGGCTTTGATCCGGTTGCAGGCGAAGGCGGTTCTGCGTCGATCGAAGACGTTTCCATCGCATCTGATGCTGGCAAGTCGAGCTTCGTTGGTCAGGAACTGACCGAGTCGGAGCGTCCGGAACTCACCGCGGCAAGCGTTGTGATCTCTGGCGGCCGTGGCATGGGTTCGGGTGAAAACTTCCACCTGATCGAACCGATTGCGGACAAACTCGGCGCTGCCATTGGCGCATCACGCGCTGCAGTTGATGCCGGATATGCCCCGAATGACTGGCAGGTCGGTCAGACCGGCAAAGTTGTTGCACCGCAGCTATACATTGCTGTAGGCATTTCGGGTGCTATTCAGCACCTTGCCGGCATGAAGGACAGTAAGGTCATTGTCGCTATCAACAAGGACGAAGAAGCACCGATCTTCTCGGTAGCTGATTACGGACTTGTCGCGGACCTGTTCGAGGCCCTTCCCGCTCTGGCGAGTGAACTCGACAAATAATCTGATCCCATTTAGGGTCAAAGCAGTGAATTCTATTGTTTTGACCCTAAGGGGACGAGTGGGGAACAAATGGCTTCGTTGGAAGATATCAAAACCATTGGCGTAATTGGCGCCGGTCAGATGGGCAATGGCATTGCACATGTGATCGCACTTGCCGGTTACGACGTCCGAATTCTCGACATTGCGCAAGATGCCCTCGATAAGGCCATCGGCGTGATGGAAAAGAACATGGACCGTCAGGTCAAAAAAGAGCTTATTACCGCAGCGCAAAAAGACGCGGCGATTGCCCGCATCTCAACCGGGACGGAATATGTGTTCCTTTCGGACTGCGATCTGGTGATCGAAGCGGCAACCGAGAATGAAGAGATCAAGAAACAGATCTTTAAAGCTCTGTGCCCGGTTCTTGGCCCCGAAGCCATTATCGCGACCAACACCTCCTCGATCTCGGTAACTCGTCTGGCGTCCTATACGGACCGTCCGTCGAAGTTCATGGGCATGCACTTCATGAACCCGGTGCCGCTGATGAAGCTGGTGGAACTGATCCGTGGTATTGCCACGGACGAAACCACCTATCGCACCATTCATGAACTGGTGAAGAAACTGGGCAAAGACACGGCAAGTGCCGAAGACTTCCCGGCTTTCATCGTCAACCGCATCCTGCTTCCGATGATCAACGAAGCGATCTACACGCTTTATGAAGGTGTGGGTAACGTCGAATCCATCGATACCGCAATGCGCCTGGGTGCAAACCACCCGATGGGCCCGCTGCAGCTGGCAGACTTTATTGGTCTCGATACCTGCCTTTCGATCATGCATGTCCTGCATGATGGTCTGGCCGATACCAAGTACCGTCCCTGCCCGCTTCTGGTCAAATATGTCGAAGCAGGCTGGCTTGGCCGTAAGGTCGGCCGTGGCTTCTATGACTATAGCGGGGATGAGCCGGTCCCGACCCGTTAAGGACTTGCTTGAAAATATTCGCATTTTGAAATTAAGGCCGCTGCCGATCGCAGCGGCTTTTTTCTGTTGCAATCAGCTCGCCAACCATCTGGAATATAGAATACTTCAACCCGCACAATCGTGATGCCGGGATTAAATGACAAAAGGCGTCTGGAGGCTGTCCGAATATGTTTCTCGGAATTGATGTCGGCACATCAGCGGTCAAGGCACTGCTGATCGACGAAAACTCGGCAACCCGTGCCGAGGCAGATATCCCTTTGTCGCTTTCCTCCCCCAAACCGTTCTGGAGCGAACAGAACCCGACCGATTGGTGGGATGCCACCTTACGCGCGATTGATGCCCTTCATACCCAAAACCCTGCCGCCATTGCCGCGACCCGCGCGATTGGCCTGTCGGGGCAAATGCACGGGGCAACCTTGCTGGGCGATGATGACAAACCATTGCGCCCCGCCATTTTGTGGAATGATGGCCGCGCCATGCGCGAATGCGCGGAACTTGATGCTGCATTGCCGGACCTTGGCATGCGCGCCGGGGTCGCCACCATGCCCGGCATGACCGCACCCAAACTGATCTGGCTGCGCAAACACGAACCCGAACTTTTCGCCAAGATCAAAACCATCCTGCTGCCCAAGGACTATATCCGCCTTCAGCTATCTGGCGACAAGGCGACCGAGATGTCCGATGCGGCTGGCACACTGTGGCTGGATGAAGAAAGCCGTCGTTGGAATGCAGATGCGATTGCGACCTGCGGGCTTGATATGGCGCAGCTTCCAAAATTGGTCGAAGGATCAGACCCGACCGGCATACTGCGCCCTGAATTGGCGGCGCGCTGGGGTATGGGCAGCAATGTTGTCATTGCAGGTGGCGGCGGGGATGCCGCGACCGGTGGCATCGGGGTCGGGGCTGTGCGCCATGGGGATGGCTTTATCTCGCTTGGGACGTCGTCACAGATTTTTGTCGCATCGGACAAATACCGCCCCAAGCCCGAAGAACTCCTGCACAGCTTTACCCATGCGGTGCCCGAACATTGGTTCCAGATGGCAGTGTTGCTGAACGGCGCAAGCTGCCTGCAATGGGCCGCGGGACTTCTGGGGGAAACGGATATCGGTGCGTTGCTGAGCCGTGTTGAAGCCCAGCATAAGGCACCGTCCAACGTTTTGTTCCTGCCCTATCTGAATGGGGAGCGAACCCCGCATAACAATCCCTATGCGCGCGGTGTGTTCTTTGGCCTTGGCAGTGATACGGGGCGTGAAACCATAGTTCAGGCCGTGCTTGAAGGTGTCGCCTTTGCGCTCAGCGATGCGCAATCACGTCTGCATGCTGCAGGTACGCATTGTGATCTGCCCGGTGTGATTGGTGGCGGTGCACGCAGTCGATACTGGATCCAGCTGATTTCCGACATCATGGGCACCCCGCTTGCCCGTTATGAAGGGGCGGCCAAGGGGCCAGCATTCGGTGCGGCACGATTGGGGCGTTTGGCACTTACCAACGAGGCGGTCGAAGATGTCTGTCAGAAACCGGCGATCGAGGAAGTGATCGAACCTGATCAGGCCCGTCATGCATCCTATGCGCCGCGTTTTGCCAAATTCCAGCGCATTTATGCGGCCTTGTCAGATGAATTCACCCCTGACTGAGCCCCCCTGCATATCAATCCCTTAGCTTTGACCTTTCAATGATCCGATTTTGCGGCTGCGCGCTTTTTTGTGCTGTTATCGCAAAATGGGTCCTAACCCTATTTAAACCACTGATATAGTACTCATATTAGTATGAGTATTAATATGACACCATTTGGATAGACCATGAGTATTGCAGTCGTTGGAAGCTCGAACGTTGATTTCGCCACACGCGTGGCAAAGTTTCCAGAGCCCGGCCAAACGGTTTCGGCCCGCGAATATAAAACCGGCCCCGGTGGCAAAGGCTGCAATCAGGCGATTGCGGTCGCACGGCTTGGTGTTTCCCCGACCTTCATTTCCAAGATCGCCGATGATCTTTTGGGCCGTCAGCTGATTGATACGCTGCGCTCTGAGGGCCTGAACACCAATCATCTGATCATTGCCGAGGAAGCCCAGACCGGGACGGCTTTGATATCAATCGATGATGCTGGTGAGAACATGATCACGGTGGTTGGCGGGGCCAACATGACCATGACGCGTGCGGACTTGCATGAAAAACAGCATCTGCTGCGCGAATGCGATTATTTGCTGCTGCAACTGGAATGCCCGGTGGTCGCGATTGATTGCGCAATCAAATATGCCCGTGAAGGCAAGGCTAAGATCATCCTTGATCCAGCCCCAGTGCAAGATCATGTCGTGATGCGCGATCTTTTGGCGATCAGCGACATCGTGACCCCCAATGGTAGCGAATGTCTGGCGATGACCGGGATTGAACCGGTTGATATGCCAACCGCACGTGCCGCCGCCCAGAAGCTGCATGACATGGGCCCGGAAACCGTGATCATCAAAATGGGACGCCACGGCGCGTTCTATTCATTCGCTGGTCAAACCGGGTTGGTTCCAGCGTTTGAGGTCACAGCGATTGATACGGTGGCAGCCGGTGATTGCTTTAACGGTGGCCTTGCGGTTGCCCTTCATGGCGGGCAGTCCCTGGAAGATGCCGTGCGTTTTGCCTGCGCAACCGGCGCATTGGCGACAACACGTAACGGGGCCGCTGATGCTGCGCCAAACCTTGAGCAGGTTCTGGAACTGATTGAAGGCCGGGCTTAATGCCCGGCTGATGAAGTCCGATCAGGACGTCTGGGCGATCAGGGCATTGAAATAGTCGACGACGGCAGGCGCATCCCACTTTGCAATGCCTTCAAGCTTGCCCTGAATAACACCATTCCCATCAATCACGAAACTGGTCGGAAGGCCGCGTGCACCCATCTTGCGCGCAATCGCGCCGCGCGGGTCCAAGGCGACCTCGAGATTGCCGATTCCATTCTTTTCAAAGAATTCCGTCACGGCTGCAGCCCCACCGCGATCCTGACTAAGTGCCAGTACCTTGAACGGTTTGCCTTCCATCTCGGCGGCCAATTGATCAAGTTCGGGCATTTCTTTGACGCATGGCACGCACCAAGTCGCCCACAGATTGACCAGAATAACCTGTCCTTTCAGGCTATTAAGGGGGACTTGCTGATCATTTTCGTCGACAAAGATGATGTCTTGGGGCAAAGAACCATCATCGAATGGGGCAACCATCTTTGAAAGTTCTTGCGGGAATTGCGTATCTGCAAAGGCAGGGGTTGCATAAATGCCCGATATCGCGACAATCACGCCAAGTTTTACGTAACGAAGCAAAGCCTTCACAACACCCACCTTTCCAGACTGCGGATCACAATGACCGATCAAAACGCTACCGACCAGAAAAACGCAAACTCCCTTTGGGGCGGCCGCTTCGAAGCTGGCCCGTCGGCCATCATGGAAGAAATCAACGCTTCCATCGGCTTCGACAAGCGCCTTTACGCCCAGGATATTCGGGGCTCCAAAGCCCATTGCGCCATGCTGGTCAAGCAGAACATCATTCCTGCAGAAGATGGCGAAAAGATAACCAACGGTCTAGATCAGATTCTTCAAGAAATCGAGAGCGGCAATTTCCAGTTCTCAAGCACGCTTGAAGACATCCACATGAATGTTGAAAGCCGCCTGCGCGAGCTGATTGGTCCAGCAGCAGGTCGCCTGCATACCGCGCGTTCGCGTAACGATCAGGTCGCAACCGATTTCAAACTGTGGGTTCGTGACGTTGCCTTGGGCGACCTTGAAGCCGGTCTTAAGGGCCTTCAGGATGCGCTGATCACGCAGGCTGAAACCCATGCTGAAACCATCATGCCGGGCTTCACCCACCTTCAGGCAGCCCAGCCGGTGACCTTTGGCCACCATCTTCTGGCCTATGTTGAGATGTTTGGCCGTGACCGTGGTCGCGTTGCCGATTGCCGCACGCGTGTGAATGAAAACCCGCTGGGTTCAGCCGCCCTTGCCGGTACGCCTTATCCGATTGATCGTCACATGACGGCAAGTGCGCTTGGCTTTGATCGCCCGACCGCGAACTCGCTTGATGCAGTATCGGATCGTGACTTTGCGCTGGAATACCTCAATGCCGCATCGATTGCAGCGATGCATCTGTCGCGTCTGGCAGAAGAAATGGTGATTTGGTGCTCCGCCCAGTTCCGTTTCATTGGCATGTCCGACAAGTTTTCGACCGGCTCTTCGATCATGCCGCAGAAACGTAACCCGGATGCCGCCGAACTGATCCGCTCGAAAATCGGTCGCATTGTTGGATGCTATAACTCCTTAATGCTGTCGATGAAGGGCCTTCCGCTGGCTTACTCCAAGGACATGCAGGAAGACAAGGAACCGGTCTTTGAGGCCCATGACCATCTGGGTCTGTGCGTTGCTGCCATGACCGGCATGGTTGCCGATATGAAGGTCCACGCCGATAACATGCGCGCAGCTGCTGGTGCCGGTTACACCACCGCAACCGATCTTGCCGATTGGCTGGTGGCCGAACTTGGCATGCCGTTCCGTGATGCGCACCATGTGGTTGGCGCGACCGTGAAACTGGCAGAGTCCAAGGGTTGCGATCTTGATCAGCTTGCCCTTGAAGACCTTCGGGGCATTGAGCCGAAAATCACCAATGCGGTTTATGACGTCCTGACCGTCGAAGCATCGGTTGCCGCCCGCCAAAGCTTTGGCGGTACTGCACCGGTTCGCGTGAAGGAATCCGTTGTGGCAGCAAAGGAAAGGTTTCTGAAATGAACGTCGCTTTGCTTAAACGCGGCACCGTGATCACGCTGGCAGTCATGCTGGGTCTTTCGGTTGCGGCCTGCGGCAAAAAAGGTCCGCTCGAACCGCCGACCGACAAAGGTTACGAATATCCAAGGGACTACCCGGCAAAATGAACCATTTTGAATATATTGATGGCGTCCTTCACGCTGAAGGTGTCTCGATCCCGGAGATGGCTGAGAAAGTCGGCACTCCGTTCTTCTGCTATTCGACGGCAACGCTTGAACGCCATTATCACGTTTATGCTGATGCGTTCGAAGGTTTGGATGCGACCGTATGCTTTGCGGTCAAGGCCAACTCCAACCAAGCTGTTTTAAAGACCCTTGCCAATCAGGGTGCGGGTGCGGACGTTGTTTCGGTTGGTGAAATGCGCCGCGCATTGCGTGCAGGCATGCCGCCCAGCAAAGTGATCTTTTCGGGCGTTGGCAAGGCCGAAGCCGAAATTCGCGAGGCGCTTGAAGCCGACATCGCGCAGATCAACGTTGAAAGCATTCCTGAACTTCAGGAAGTGAACCGCGTTGCCATCGATATGGGCAAAAAGGCGCGCATTGCATTGCGCGTTAATCCGCATGTCGATGCCAAAACCCACGAGAAAATCGCAACCGGCAAGGCCGAAAACAAGTTCGGCATCGACTGGACCCGTGCGATTGAAGTGTACCGTGATGCCGCCGCAATGGACGGTATCGAGGTTACCGGTATTGCCATGCATATCGGATCACAGCTGACCGATCTGGCCCCGTTCCGCGAAGCGTTCACCCGCCTTGCTGATCTGGTGGAACAGCTTCGTTCCGAAGGCATTGAAATCCGTAATCTTGATCTTGGTGGTGGTCTTGGCATCGCCTATCAGGGTGAAACCCCGCCGCTTCCGGACGCCTATGGGCAGATGGTGCGTGAAACGGTCGGCCATCTTGGTTGCCACATCACGCTTGAGCCGGGCCGTCTGATTGCCGGAAATGCCGGGATCATGGTTTCGCGCGTCATGTATATCAAAGACGGCGAAGCAAAGCGCTTTGTCATCCTTGATGCGGCGATGAATGATCTGATCCGCCCGACGCTTTATAGCGCCTATCACGAAATCATCCCGGTGGATGAGCTGGTCGAAGGCGAAGAACAGGCTGTTGTTGATGTGGTTGGTCCGGTTTGTGAAACCGGTGACACCTTTGGCAAGGACCGCAAGCTTCCTGATAGCCTGAAGGCCGGTGATCTGGTTGCTGTGATGTCGGCTGGTGCTTATGGCGCTGTCATGTCATCGACCTACAACACCCGTGCGCTGACCCCGGAAGTTCTGGTGAAGGGCAATAATTTTGCCATCGTCCGTCCGCGTCAGGAAATCGAAGATCTGATCAAAATGGATCAGGTTCCGGCATGGCTGAGCAACGAATAACGTTCGCCACGCATTTTAAAATTCAAAAAGGGCAGCACAGACCATCTGAGCTGCCCTTTTTATTTGACAGTACCCGCATCGAACAGCTTGACCCGCCCTGCCAAAACCCCAAGTTTTAAAGGGTAAGCGTTGCGATTACCCGCGCAGCGCATTGGCAATCAAGGGCCAGCAAACGCATGTCGCTGATACCACCGTATCCCGGAATGGAACGTCATGTGCGCAAGACGCGCATGATCATGCTGTGGGAATCGGTTTGGCCCTGCTTGATCCCGTCGCTTTCTGTTGTGTTGCTCACAGTCGGCTTGACCCTGACCGGCGCGTTTGAATTCCTGCCTGCGACCGGACACATCATGCTGCTTTCGGTCCTGTCGGTTGCAACGATGGTGACGGTGGTTGCCCCGTGGCGCAATTTCCGCTGGCCCACCAGACGTGACATCCTGCACCGGATCGAAATTGAAAACCGGCTTGAAAACAATCCGCTGCAAAGTCTTGAAGACCATATTCAGGATACCGACGATCCGCTGACCAGCTATTTGTGGCAACGCCAGCTTGGCTTGCATGAAGCAGTAATTGCCAAACTGCGCCTGCCCCATCCGATCCCGGCGATTACCCGCATTGACCGGTTTGGTCTGACCGCCATTCCGGTGCTGTTGCTGTTTATTGGTCTGATGGCGGGTGCCAACCATGTCTCTGAACGCTTTTCAAAGGCCTTCAGCCCACTTCAGCGTCTTGGCGCAGCAGACTTCAGCGCAACCCTTTGGGTGACCCCACCGGCTTATACGGGGCAGGTGCCGCGCGTTTTGCGCTTTAGTGCGGTCACAGGCGATACGCCGCAAACCGGCACGACCGACACCAGCGAAGTGATTTCGGTTCAGGTCCCCGCTGGATCGACCCTTGATGGCAGTATTTCAAGCATCTGGGCCCCGACCCTGACCGCACCGGATGGGGAACGCGCCTTTACCGAAAGCAGCAAGAATAGCTATGTGCTGTCCACCGCGATCGAGCAATCTGGTGAATGGAAGATATCGGTCTGGGGCAATGACCGCCTGACGCTGAATATCGAGCTTCTGGCAGATAAGGCACCAAGCCTGTCCTTCGTCAGCCCACCCACAGTGACCCGCCGCGATCATGTGCGCCTTGATTACATTGCCAATGACGATTACGGCCTGGCCGAGCTTGATCTGATCATCACCCCCGCCCCGGAAGACGGCGCAATTGGTCAATATGGCCCGATTGAGCAGATCACGATTGATCTGAAGGGCGAAGGTGTCTCGTCATCGGCGATGCCAACCCGGATTGAAGGGCCACGCTTTGTCGATCTGGTTGCCCATCCATGGGCCGGCCTTCCGGTTAATATCCAGATGGTATCGCGCGACAACGCCGATCAGGGCGGTCAAAGCGATGTCAGATCATTGATGTTGCCTGAACGGGAATTCAGCCATCCTGTCGCGCAAAAGCTGATTGCCATCCGCCGGGGGCTTTTGCGTTATCCCGACCGGGCGCTGGAGATGCATCAGGCGATCTTGCCCGTCCTGTATGCCCCGCAGGCCTTCAACGGCCATATCGGCGTCTTCCTGGCCCTGTCGGTGGCCGAGAACCGGTTGGCTGCCAATATGGATGACCGCGAAGTCTATCAGGACGTTGCAGGGCTTCTGTGGCACATCGCCGAAGAAATCGAACGCGGAAGCTATGGCATTGCTGAACGCAATCTGATGGAGGCAGAAGAACGTCTGCTTGAAGCGCTTTCCAACCCGGATGTGACCGAAGCGGAGATTGCCCGCCTGATTGATGAATATCGCCAGGCGCTGAACGAATATCTTGCCGCCCTGACCCGCGAAAGCCCGCAGGCAACAGAAGACCAACCACAAGCAGCCGCCACCCTTGAACAACAGGACCTGTCACGCATCATTGATCAGATCGATGCCCTGATGCGGGCCGGTGCACGTGATGAAGCCCGCCAACTGATCGACAGGTTGCGGGAACTCGTTGAGAACATGCAGGTCACCACGGGTGAAGGCGGGATGGATATCACATCCACACTGCGTGAGATGCTTGATGGCATGCGCGATCTGTCACGCCGCCAGCAAGACCTGATGAATGAAGGTGATGCATCAAACGATCAAAGTGGCCCCGGCCCACGCGCCAATCAGCAACAGGGACTGGCCGATGACGCATCCGAGATCATGCAGAATCCAAGCCTTGGCCAATTTGGTGACGTCAGCGGCATGAACTCGGTCGTTGATGCTATGCGTGGCGCTGCCGAGGCATTGGGACACAACCGATCTCACGAGGCCCTTCAATATCAGCGACAGGCCATGGATGCCCTGCAACAAGGCATTGGCGAAATCAGCCGCGCGCTTGAAGGGCTGAGCCAAATGGCCCCGATGTTAGAAGACCTTGAAGGATCTGGTCGCCGTGACCCGCTGGGTCGTCCGGTTGGGGGTGATGGCACGACAATCATCCCGGATGTAAACACGCTCGAACGCGCTTGGCGCATCTTGCAAGAACTTCGTCGCCGCTCTGGCGACCCGGATCGACCACAGCTTGAACAGGAATATATCGACCGCTTGTTAAAGCGGTTCTGATCCCTGTTCCCGAAACGAACCATCCACACTTCACAAACAAAAAAGGCAGCGTTTAGAACGCTGCCTTTTGGATTTTGTCTCAAATCTGACCTTATGGCTCAATCGCTTCACGCGGATCAAGGAAGGTAACCTGCAAGCGGGTCGCGGTCGGGTTCGGACGGCGGATTTTGGTTTCCACTGTCAGCGTTTCACCAACCGGCAAGAACTGCTGCTCCATCGGCATTTCTGCACCAGTGCTAACCATGGATTCATCATAGATCAGCGGGACCTTCTTGCGCTGAACCACACGATCGAGCGGATCAAGCAGTTCGATCAGAAGATATGGCAGAGCACGCGGCTCTTCGCTCACATTGACGATCTCGGCACGGACGACAAGAACATCAACACCGTCCTCGTCTTCACGGGTCGGCGGCAATTCGCGGATATCAAGACCTTCGCCAACATTGGGCACATCAAGGCCCACCATGTCATAAACCTTGGCGATTGGCGGCCACATTTCGATGATCTGATCCTTGGCAAAATAACCACCTGCACCAATCCCGCCCAACAGAAGCAGGAAGATGATCCAGCCGATGATACCCCTTTTCTTTTTGGGTTCCGGCTTCGGGTTATTGCGGATCAGCTGCTGCGGAATGGGCGGCGGATCTGGAATTTTGTCTGCATCTTCAAAGCCAGGATCAACCTGACCTCCGCCCATCTGGTCGGCATTGAAATCAGCTCCAAGCGCGCCGTCTTCGTTAAACGGCGGCGGAAGATCATTCTGTGGTGCCGGTTTGGGTGCAGCTTTCTTTGCACCGGGCGGGTCCTGATGCCAGCTATTGCCGCAGCTTTTACAGCGCACGGTTCGGCCTTTCGGGCCGATGGCTTCTGTCTTAACTGAGTATTTCTTGGAACACTCTGGGCAAGTAATGATCATTGCAAACCTGGCATTTCGATGACAGCGGCATCAAACATGGGAGGGCATCAAACTATCACCGACTGACGTTCCCCCAAACCCGTCAGTTGTGATCTACACTATATGTAAATAGCCGCGATTTAACAGACTGTTAAGCACAGATAACAGAAGCTGCCCGGATTTGGGTGTCAAACCTTTGCCTAAATGCTCTGATAATGGCATCGCAAAGCACAGGATAAGTCAGCCAATCTGCTACATTCATATTCGACAATGTGATGACAGCAAGGGCCTATCCCCCTGTCAAACCATTGAGAAACCCGTTAACAATTGCAAAGGCCACGGCCCAAGCAAACCGTCATTCTGCCAGATGGAGCACCGATTTTGACCGAAGTTGTCAGTTTCAGGAATGTCGGGGTCCGATACGAATCCGGACCGGAAATCCTGCGCGACCTTAATTTTTCGCTCGGTCGCGGCAGTTTCCATTTCCTGACCGGTGCATCGGGTGCGGGTAAATCGACGCTGATGCGTCTTTTATATCTGGCACTTCGCCAAACACGTGGCGAGATCAACATATTTGGACGCGATAACATCCGCATCCCGCGCGAAGAACTGCCAGCGATTCGCCGCAAGATCGGCGTGGTGTTTCAGGATTTCCGTCTGATCAACCATCTGACAACGTTTGAAAACGTCGCGTTGCCATTGCGCGTGGCCGGGGTCGAAGACCTTCAGATCCGCAAAAACGTGACCGAGCTTCTCGAATGGGTTGGTCTTGGCGATCACATCAATGCGCAACCATCCAGGCTTTCTGGTGGTCAGCAGCAGCGTGTCGCCATCGCGCGTGCCGTGATTGGTCGCCCGGCCCTTCTTCTGGCCGATGAGCCGACCGGGAACGTTGATGATCGAATCGCCATGCGTTTGCTATATTTGTTTGAAGAACTGAACAAGCTGGGCACGACCGTTCTGATTGCCACCCATAACCGGCAACTGGTCAGACGGTTTGGCCATACCCAATGGCTGCTTGAAGGTGGCACGTTACACGACGTCACCCATAGCGGCTGAAAACTTTAGATACCAGAGTTTCGCGACAACAAGATCAACCAGATCATCAGGACCAACACACGATCATGGCTTTTCGCGCACCACCATCGCATCTACCGCTTGAAAGCGATTCATCCTCGCGCTTTTTGCCGAGTATCGTTGCTTTGATGGTTGCCCTACTGACGTTTTCTATCGTCGGCCTGGCCGCGTTGCATGACAGTGTCGGCCAGTGGTCCGGCCAGATTGAAGGCAGCCTGTCGATCCAGGTTCCGCCAACCGATCTTGCCAATCGCAGCCCGATTGAACGCGAAGAAGCCCTGCAAGGCACGGTCGATAGCATCATCGAACAGGTTTCCACCCTGCCCGGCATCGCCCGGATCGAGGAATTGAGCCCCGATACCATGGCAGCCCTTTTGGAGCCGTGGCTTGGTCCCGATGAAGTCGTTAGTGAACTTCCCATCCCCCGCATCATCGAAATCACGCCTGAAACCGGCTTTAACTATGATGCGTTGGAAAGCCGCTTGGGCGTGATCGCGCCAGAGGCCGTGCTGGATGATCACCGTATCTGGATCGAACGGATTGCAGATGTCGCCTTTTCGGTCGAACTTGCATTGGCCGTTTTGATCATTGTCCTGTTTGGCGCGACCATGTTGTCCGTCGTTTTTGCCACGCGTTCGGGGCTTTCGATCCATCATCGCATCATCGAATTGCTGCATCTGATCGGCGCACAGGATGGCTATATCGCGCGTCAGTTCGGGCGTCATAATCAACGATTGGCGTTCTTTGGTGCGCTTTTGGGTCTTTTGATCGCGCTTCCGGTTTCGGCATTGATTGCATGGCTTGGCATGCGGGCTGGCTGGCCGATCCCGTCGCTGGTTCTAAGCCCAACATTCATTGCGCTGATTGTCGCCATTCCCTTTATCGTTGCCATGGTCGCAGGCATCACCGCCACACGGACTGTGCTGCGTGTCCTACACCGGATGTTGTAACGTCGATCCGGCCTCCGTATAGTCCTTTTGAAAACATCTTCCCTTTTGGGATCATGGGTTTGGCCACCTCAGGAGATCAGAATACATGCCAGCACACCGACTTTTGGGCACGCATTCATGAGCAAGCCACCACTTAGTGTGCAGCAACGTCGCCGCTTTCGCCGTTTCCGCTTTTTGCTATCGACCCTGATTTTTTGCGGGTTGATCTGGGCGGCCGGTTTCATCTGGTATGTTGATTACATCCCAACCACGGTCGACAACCCCGATCAGCGCACCGATGCGATTGTCGTTCTGACCGGGGGCAGCGAACGCCTGTCCGAGGGACGCCGTCTTTTGACTCGGGGTCTGGCCAAGAAGCTTTTCATTTCCGGTGTCTATCGCGGGGTTGAGGTCGACGAACTACTGTCTGTTGGCAAGTCTGACCCACGCCTTGTGGCCTGCTGTGTGGAGCTTGGCCATGTCGCGGAAAACACGCGCGGC
The DNA here is from genome assembly GCA_965228275.1 of Thalassospira sp. GTDB lineage: Bacteria > Pseudomonadota > Alphaproteobacteria > Rhodospirillales > Thalassospiraceae > Thalassospira. Next base: position 1,516,125 of record OZ245802.1, read on the forward strand.
AACGCGATTGAAACCGCTGTCTGGGTCTATGAAGAAGGGTTTAAAAGCCTTCGCATCGTCACGGCCAATTACCATATGCCGCGATCGCTTTTGGAATTCAGAAGCCTGATGCCCGATGTCGAAATCATCGCTCACCCGGTTTTCCCCGATAACGTCAAAATCGACAATTGGTGGCGTTTCCCGGGTAGCACGGCCCTGATTGCCAGCGAATATAACAAATATGTCTTTGCCAGCCTGCGCAATACATTGCTGACATGGCTCCCAAACGGTGACCGCTCGGCATTGCGCGGCCCCAACGAGGTAGCCCCGCAGCCGCAGGACTATTCAGCGTCGAATGCGACGGGCAAAGACGGGTGACAATCAACGTTTTCTGATTGCCATATTGCTGTTACAAAGCAGGAAATACTGAGGGTCACGGACCCGAGACCTATGAAGGATTTTTCTGAATGAGAGCGCTCCGCGCGTTACTTTTTAACGTGTTGTTTTTCGGCGGAACTGCTGTTCTGTGCCTTAGCCTGATCCCGTTGATGCTGTTTGGACGCAAAGCCAACCAGTTCGTTGGTCATGCCTGGTGCCGGTTGATCCAGTTCATGCTGCGCTATTCTGTCGGGATGCGTCGGCGTATCACCGGGCTTGAAAATCTGCCCAAAGGCCCCTGCATTCTGGTCGCCAAGCACCAATCCGCCTGGGAAACACTGACCTTCCATACGGTGGTTGAAGATCCGGCCTATATCCTGAAAAAAGAACTGACCAATATCCCGGTCTTTGGCCAGTTCCTGACCCTTTCAGGTCAAATCGCCGTTGATCGGTCCGCTGGTGGTTCCGCCCTTAAAGATATGATCAAGGGGGCGCAAAAGGCGCTTGAAGAAAACCGTCAGGTGATCATTTTCCCGGAAGGGACCCGCACCCCACCCGGTTCAAGCCGCCCGTATCATCCAGGCATCTATGCGCTTTATAAGGCCTTCCCGGATTACAAGGTCATCCCGGTTGCGCTAAATTCCGGCATGTTCTGGGGCCGTCATAGCTTTATGAAGTATGGCGGTCTGGTCACGATGGAATTGATGAAACCGATTGAACCCGGTCTGGATCGCAAAACCTTCATGAAGGAAATCAAAACCCGGATTGATACGCGCACCAAGGAACTTGAAACCCAAGCGCAGCATGAATTCAATCTGCCGATGCTGACCTCGGACGATATCGAAGCCGACGAAGCCAAGAACGACAGCAAAGCCAAGGCTGAAACGGCGGAATAGGTTCAAATCAGCACCAACTGATCGCATAAATAAAAAGGCCGGACATGCCCAAGCAGTCCGGCTTTTTTTGCTGTTTGTTTGATGGTTCTTGATCAGGCTTTACGCCGCGTTGCCTGCCAGATACCAAAGGCGATCAGACTGATGCCGCCCAGATGGTAAAGATGCAACTCTTCGCCAAGGAAGATGATCGCAAGACCACTGGCAAAGACCGGCATCAAATACAGAAACACACCCGCATTGGCCGGGCCAACAATCGACACACCCTTATTCCAGAACAGGTAACCAAGGAATGCCGGGCCTGCCGCGATGTAGAAGATCTTGAGCAAATCAGGCCATGCCGGATCAAGATGGGTAAAGAACGGCTCCCCATCGACGACAATCGACCAGATATAAAGCGGGGTCAGGAAGACCAGACCGATCAGGGCAGATACGAAAACAAGGCTAAGCGCATGTACCTTTGGTGCACGCTTGAGCAACATGGAATAAGCCGCCCAGACCATGGCCGAGATCGTGGCAAACACATCACCCGATACGAAGTCCATGCGCGCAAACACCGAAACATCGCCTTTGGCAATGATGGTTGCGGTACCGGCACCTGCGATCAAAACCCCGGCCCATTGGCCAATTTTCGGCTTGTCCGCAGTCAGAACCGCAGCAAAGATCAGAACCCAGACCGGTGTGGTCGCGTTCAAAAGCCCGGTATTAACCGCCGTTGTGTTGTAGGCCGCCAAATAGATCACGATCGAAAACAGAAATACGCCAGTAAAGCCGATCAGGAACATCGACATTTTATGTTGCGCCATAATGCGCAGGTCACGGCCAAGATGCTTGAAGCAAACCGGAAACAGCAGCAAGGCAGCAATCAGCCAACGCCAGAATGAAAGTGCCTCAAACGGGACGGTCGCGTTTACACCGCGCGCCACGACATGGTTTGAACCCCACATCATCGCGCAGGCAATCAGCATCAAATAGGCAACCGTCATTGGCGTGTTATCGCCCGCAGACTGGGTCGATGCGGTCGAACTGTTGGACTGCGCCATCAGATGCCAGCCCCCATATTGATCTCGCCATATTCACGGCGCACCAAATCCATCAGGTCATGCAGCGGCGGATCAACGATCCCCATTTGATCAAGGTGCAACACAGTGTTTTCCAGATATTCAAGGTTCGGGCCGACATTGCCATGCGCCGCAACGATGATCTCGACCGCAGTTCGGACCGGAAGGTTCCCGGCATATTGTTCATGGGTCGGGTCAGCGACATAGGTATGCGCAATCACCTTGCGCCCGTCTTCAAGTTCAACCTCAACATCGGCTGGAATATAGGTGTTGGTGACAAGCTCGCGCTCGTCGAGATAGGCCTTCACAGCATTCCATTTGCCCGGATCGATCCGAAACGCATTGCCAACGCATTCCCCACCCGCATTCAGGCCAAGGACCAAGCCAGGGTTTTCCGGGGTACCACGATAATGATGCGAATAGATACAGAAGGATCGATGATATCCCGGCAACAGCGCACGGGCCCGTTCGACAAAGTCAAACCCCGGCCGCCACAGCAGCGATCCATATCCAAATACCCATTTTTCGCGGGCGTCAGTCACTCTTTCCTCCGGCAGGCAAGCATTCGTTAGAACTGATATTTACGGGAACCTAGCGCTTCATGATCACCAATGCCACCCCAAGTGCTGCAATGGCAAATCCGGCAAAGCCCAAAAGACCCAGTTGTTCGTCAAACAGAACCCAGGCAAAGAAGGCCGCCGTCGGCGGGACCAGATAGAACATGCTGGCCACACGGGTGGCTTCACCCTGCTTGATCAGCACCATCAAAAGCATAATCGCGCCGATCGACAAAACCAGCACCAGCCAAGCCATCGCTAGAATGAAGTCCATGCTCCATTCCACGGTCAGCGGTTCTTTAAACAGCGCGACAAGACCGACAAAGACGCTGGCGGCAACATACTGCACCACCGTGCCGCCCATCAGGTCCATGCCCGTGCAAAAGCGCTTCTGATAAAGCGTCCCCGCCGTCATGCCAAACAGGGCTGCAACCGCAAGCCCGATGCCAAAGGCCGTGATACCAACCCCGTCACCAATCTTTGGCAATAGCACAAGCGCCACACCGACAAGACCCAGGATCAAGCCACCCCACTGGCGCAGCGAAACCCGCTCGCCCAACAATGATCCCACCACAGATGCCGTGACAACTGGTTGCAAGCCAACAATCAATGCCGCCAAGCCCGCCGGAAGCCCCGTATCAATCGCCCAGAAAACTCCGCCCAGATAAACACCATGCACCAGCACACCGGCCGTCCCAATATGAGCAGCTTCGCGCCAGGTTTTGGGCCACTTGCCCCCCATCAGGGCCACAACAGGCACCATCAGGATCAGGACAATGACGAAACGGACAAACAGGAAAACAAACGGATCGGCATAGGGTAGGCCGAACTTCGCGCCAACGAAGCCTGTGCTCCAGAGAAACACAAACACAAACGGCATAATCCGGCCAAAGGCCGGATGATTGGTGGCAGACATGACTATCCCCTTAGATCGGTCCGTCAAGCTTGGTGGGGCTGCTTGATAGGCCGCACAGGATGACCCGCAGTATGCCGGTCAGTCCAGAATTATTCGGCGGGCTTCTTCTTGCCCTTTTCGTCGCTATGGCGGTCTTCACCCTCGGCCGAGAAGTTCGCGAAATACTGACCGGCATCAACAATGCCGCGACGAATTTCACGCGTGCGCGAAAACAGCTCGAACAGCTTTTCGCCCTCGCCCCAGCGAATGGCGCGTTGCAGGGCCATCAGGTCTTCCTGGAAACGTCCAAGAACCTCAAGCACGGCTTCGCGGTTATTCAAAAACACGTCGCGCCACATGGTCGGGTCGGACGCCGCAATTCGGGTAAAGTCACGGAAACCGGTGGCGGAAAACTTGATCACTTCCTGACGCAGCGCATCTTCAAGATCGGTTGCCGTACCAACAATGGTGTAGGCAATCAGATGCGGCAGGTGTGACGTGATGCCAAGAATTCGGTCATGATGATCGGCATCCATGCATTCGACATACATGCCGCATGCTTCCCAAAGGGCTTTGACCTTGTCCCTGGCAGCGTCGCTTTCGCCCGGGATCGGGGTCAGGATGCACCAGCGTTCTTCAAACAGTTCCGGGAAACCGGAATCCGGACCGGAATGCTCGGTCCCGGCAAGCGGGTGACCCGGTACGAAATGAACGCCTTCGTCAAGATGCGGGGCGATATCACGAATGACAGACTGCTTGACCGATCCGACGTCGGAAACAATCGCACCCTTTTTCAAGACACCCGTAAGCTGTGCGCCGATGGCTTCGTTGGCACCGACCGGCGCACAGATCATCACCAGATCCGCATCGCCGACCGCCTGTTTGATGTCGCAATAGGCCTCATCGGCAATACCAAGTTCAAGCACACGCTCACGGGTCGCCTCAGAGCGAACCGCACAGGTAACTTTGTTGGCAAGGCCGTCTCGCTTGATGCGACGGGCCATGGATGAGCCAATCAGGCCCATGCCGATAAAGGCGACAGTTTCAAACAGCGGTTGGGATGCGGTATTGGTCATTTTTACTGGTTCACAAAGTCTTTGATGGCCTGAAGGCAGATATCCATTTCTTCCTTTGTGCCAATCGATACACGAAGCATCTGCGGCAAGCCATAGGCACCGATTTTACGCGGTATCACACCGCGCTCCATCATGAAATCATTGGCGGCATCTGCGTCTTTACCCGCAACGGTCGGGAATTCGACCATGACGAAGTTACCATAGCTCGGATGCGCTTTCAGGCCCGCAAGAGCGTTGATCTCATCGCGGAACCAGGCCAGCGTTTCCGCATTGTGGCGCACGCAATCATTGACGAAGTCATCATCATCCAAGGCCGCAACACCTGCTTCCTGGGTCGGCAGCGGAACGTTGAACGGGTTGCGCAGACGCTGCAACACATCAGCAATTGCCGGCGGTGCATAGCACCAGCCCAGACGAATACCACCAAGACCATAAATCTTGGAGAATGTGCGGGTCATCACCGTGTTGTTGCCTGCTTTGACCAGTTCTTCACCGGCAGAATAATCTTCCTGACCGGTCATGAATTCGGCATAGGCCGCATCAACCACCAGAACGATGTCTTCGCGCAGACCATCACGCAGACGCTTCATGTCCGCATCGGTGATATAGGTGCCCGTCGGGTTGTTCGGGTTGGCAACAAAGACGATCTTGGTCTTGTCAGTCACCGCAGCCAGTAATGCATCAACATTGGTCGTCATGTTGGTTTCAGGTGCGGTTACGGGCGTTGCGCCAACACCCATGGCGGCAATCGGATACATCAGGAAACCGTGCTGCGAATAAAGCACTTCATCACCCGGACCGGCATAGGCACGGATCAAAAGGGTCAGCAGTTCATCAGAACCGGCACCGCAGACGAGCTGGTCGACTTCGAGACCGTATTTTTCGGCAAGCTTGTTGCGCAGCAAATCGCAACCGCCATCCGGATAACGATGCAGGCGGCTTGCAGTGTTGCGAAGCGCTTCCATAGCTTTGGGGCTTGGGCCAAGGGCACCTTCGTTGGATGACAGCTTGATCACGCGCTGGGCGCTGCCAGAGCTGGATTTACCACCTTTGTAAGGGGCAATATCAAGGATACCGGGGCGTGGGGTGGGCGCAGACATAACGTATATTCTCCCAGAGGAAGTGGCGGCCATTATGGCCTTCCAATGATTTTTTCAGCTCAGTGCGTCTTCGGCGATCGGCACAGCATAGGTGCCGACAATGCGCAGGCTTTCGGGGCTAAGCCCCTGCTCGGCCAGCATGGCGTCGAACGCATCGGCGCGATTACAAAAGAATCCCGGTACATCAACAAGAACAAAACGCCGATCTGAGGCCGTATCGTCAGAAAAGCCAAGGATTGTCGCCCCGTCGATGGCATCCGCAATTTTTTTGCGCGCGGTATCCATCGAAATCTCTCGCGACAGGCTGACAACGAACAGAGTCCGGTCATCGCCACTGTCTTCAAGATCAATCGCTGCCAGAACAAAGCCTTCGGTCTGCTCACCCCGGCCAACCGGGCGTCCGCCAAATGGAAGTTTCGAGACAACCTTGACCGCACTGTCATCGGTCAGAAGCGTCCACCACGGCATGGCTTCGCCAAGTTCGGGTTTTGGGAACACCCCAACAGCAGCGCGGCCTTCTTCAAGCGCGCTGAACGCTTCGCGCGGGGTATCAAATTCGACAATCTCGTTCAGGCAGCCGAAATTAAGACGTGCCAGTTCCCAGCAATCCAGACCATCGGCATTACGGCAAAGTGCAACCGTATAAGGCGCTTCAAGCCGGGTGCCGGCTGCGATCATTTCGCGCCAGATCTGAATAAGGGCGGTTTTTGGAAAGGCGCCGTCATGACGGCTGACCAATGTGCGCATGATACGGGCTTCGCGGGCCGGACGATAAGGCACCTTTACCTTACCACCTGCGGCGATCACGCGGTCCTTATAGGCCCCGACGGCCTGCACAACTTTGGTCCGGCGGATGATCAGGGATTGCAGCGCCTGATCGATCTCGTCGATCTCGCCACGCAGCCCATCAAGGTCAAGATTTGCCAAATTTTTATCGTCAGACGCCATAATCTACTCTTCTTTGGAACGGCGCACAGTATTAGGACAGGGCCGCAGAAATGCAAAGAAAAGATTGACTAAACCGGGTCTGCTTCATAGCTAGAACAGGCGAATTTTCCGCAAACCGGGTAACAATGACAAAAATCGATACCCGTTCGCGCGAAGAATCACGAAAAACAGGGAAACAAACGTCCATGTCCACCGCTGCCAATTCAGAAAAGCGCCCACCGCTTCCCGGCCATCACATGATGCTTGGGGAAACGGATAAACTGCGCCTTGATAGCGGTGTCGAATTTGGCCCCTTCACCCTGGCCTATCAGACCTATGGCGCACTGAACGCTGAAAAATCCAACGCCATTCTGGTCTGCCATGCCCTGACCGGTGATCAGTATGTTGCCGATGATGTCCATCCAATCACCGGCAAGGAAGGTTGGTGGCGCGAGATCATTGGCCCCGGCAAGATCATTGATACCGACAAATATTTCGTCATTTGCAGCAACGTGATTGGCGGCTGCCTTGGTAGCACAGGCCCAAAGGACACAAATCCGGCCACCGGCAAACCATGGGGACTGGATTTCCCGGTCATTACCATTGCCGATATGGTCCGTGCGCAAACCATGCTGATTGATGCACTTGGCATCGATACGCTGTTTGCTGTTATCGGTGGATCGATGGGCGGCATGCAGGTTCTTGAATGGTGCAAAAGCTATCCGGAGCGCGTTTTTGCCGCAGCCCCGATTGCCACATCCTTCCGCCATTCGGCACAAAACATCGCCTTCCACGAAGTCGGTCGTCAGGCGGTTATGGCCGATCCCGATTGGTGTGGCGGCAATTACCTGCTTGAAGGCAAAAAGCCCGCGCGCGGTTTGGCAGTTGCGCGCATGACAGCACACATCACCTATCTGTCGCAGCCTGCCCTGCATCGCAAATTTGGCCGCAAGCTTCAGAACCGTGGATCGATCACCTATAGCTTCGATCATGATTTCCAGGTCGAAAGTTACCTGCGCCATCAGGGCAAAAGCTTTGTCGACCGGTTTGATGCCAACAGTTACCTCTATATCACGCGCGCGATGGATTATTTCGATCTGTCAATCGAGCATGATGGTCGTTTGGCCGATGCTTTCACCGGCTGCAAAACCCGGTTCTGCATCATTTCGTTCTCAAGCGACTGGTGCTTTACCACGGCTGAAAGCCGCACCCTTGCCCATGCGCTGAATGCCGCATCGTGCAATGTAAGCTGTGTCGAGATTGATAGCGACAAGGGCCATGATGCCTTCCTGCTGGATGAGCCGGACTTCCATATGGTGCTAAGCGGCTTTATCGAAGGTGCTGCTGAAAGCCGGGGGCTGAAATAATCATGAACCATACTGTTTCAAACGCCACCAATGGCGCAGCACCTGTGACCCATAATGATCGGATTCGTGTCGACCTTCAGCTAATTGCCGATATGGTCGAACCGGGCACGCGGGTTTTGGATATTGGTTGCAGCGACGGTGAACTTCTGGGCTATCTGACCCGAACCAAGAATGTTGATGGTCGCGGGCTTGAGCTTTCCAACGAAGGTGTGCGCAATTGTGTCGCCCAAGGTCTTCCGGTGATGCAGGGCGATGCCGACCGCGATCTGGGCGATTATCCTGATGGCGCATTTGATTATGCAATCTTGAGCCAGACGCTTCAGGCGACCCATCGCCCGAAAGAAGTCCTGTCGGAATTGCTGCGCATTGGTAACAAGGCGATTGTGTCGTTTCCGAACTTTGGCCATTGGCGTGCAAGGTTTGATTTGATGTTCCGTGGCCGCATGCCGCAGAACCCGAACTTGCCGATCATGTGGTATGAAACGCCCAACATTCACTTCTGCACCGTGCGCGATTTCGTCGCGATGTGCGAAGAAATGAACCTTAAGATCGAACGATCCATGGTTCTGAATGAAAGCGGATCACGCGTTTCCATGGACAGTCATTCGGGCTTTGCCAATTTCTTTGGCAATCAGGCCCTGTTCATGTTGAGCAAGTAACGCCGCCAGACAGCCGCCTTAGAACAGCATTCAACGCCGCGCATCTTTGTGCGGCGTTTTGTTTTGCCGTCACAAAATTCAAACCATCCCGTCAGATTGCCATCACGGCAACTCGGTGGGGATGAAAATGGTTTCCAGATTTAAACAGGTTTTCCGCAATGGCCTTGTGATTGCGTTTGTCACAGTTTTGGCCGCCTGCAGCCAGAAGGCTGAAACACTCAAACTTTCGGTCACGCAATTTGGCACAGCGACCGAAACGGCCTTTGATGGCTATGCCAAGGCACATGAGCAGCAATTTGTTCCCTTCAGCAAATCGGAAACCGCCAAACGGTCCGAGTTCGTTGCCAATATGGACGCCTTCACCGGTCAGGTGACGCCTGCCAATATCGACACCTTGCTTGATCCCGACGCAGTCAAGATTGCACCGGGTGTGCAGGATCAGTGGAACGCGACCTTGCAGGATTTGCGCAGCCAGTATCAGCAGTTTGTAGCCATCTTTGACAATATTGAAGCTGGTTCGGCACTCGGCGCATCCGCCGTCACACAATCTGGCCCGCTCCTCGAAAAACTGCGCACTCAGTTGGCCACCATCAGCAATGATTTCGCGCGTAATCCACCAAAATACCTGGCACGCCGCAGTTCGCTAATTGCCGAGCTTAATAGCATCCGCAAGGACGACGCCAGCGAACCAGATGCCCTGACATTGCGTTATCAAATCTGGTGGCAGAAATGGAACGGCTTGGTAGCAACCGAAAAGCTGATGCAATCAAACACCCTGCGCGCGTTTGTCACCGCGACCAAGCTTGGCGACAAACTGCAAGGCCAGATCGACAATTATGCCAAGCTTGATGCCACCGCCCTGATTGCGGCGGTCGAACAGGGCATCAGCCTTGCAGATCGCATCAACAAACTCAGCCCGCAGGAACTTCTGACCGAGGGCACCGGTCTTATGGAAACCGCAACACAGTAAAAGAAGGGGGATATCATGAGTGATAATTTGCAAACACTGATCATGAATGCCGAACGCACCTATCAGCAGGCAGCGGTAACCTATCAATCCGCATCGATCGATCAACAGGTCGCAACCAAACCGATGCTTGATAAAGCGGGCGAACTTCTGGTCAGCCTTCAGACCAAGCAGCTTCAGGGCGCAATCACGGTCAGCGATCAGGACGTGGCGGAGATGAAGGAGCTGCGCAACAAGGTCAATGAGGCCGCCGCCCTTCAGACAGCGCTGACATCATTTGTCTCGCTTTTGATGAAGTTCGTCTGACTTTAGGGTCAGGACCTAATTGTTCCAGCGGTCGGCATCGGCATCATCGGATGCCTTTGCCGTTACCCATTTTTCGCCTTCGGGCGTTTCTTCACGCTTCCAGAATGGCGCACGGGTTTTCAGGAAATCCATGATGAAGTCGCAAGCTTCAAATGCTGCCCGACGATGGGCCGAAAGCGTGATGACCAAAACGATCCGCTCACCGGGCAGCATTTTGCCAAAGCGATGAACAATCCGGACATCATCAAGCGGCCAGCGCGAGGATGCCTCATCCGCGATCTTTTCAAGTTCGCGTTCGGTCATGCCCGGATAGTGATCCAGTGTCAGGCTTGATACCTGATCCCCGCCATGAATATCGCGCACCAGCCCGACAAAACTGACCACCGCCCCAATATCGGTGCGACCATCGGTAAGTGCGGCAAGCTCCGCACCCGGATCAAAATCATGTTCCTGAACTGAAACGCGCGCCATCAATACCGCCCGAACCTTGTGGGTTAATCGAGATGCTTCAAACCGGTGCGAAGATAGATATAACCGGTCTGAACCGTCACAATCCCGGCAATCCAAAGCAGGAAATCACCAATCAGGATCGATGGGATCAGGTCCGGCGATGCATCACCGACCAGAAGGAAACCGATCGCAAGGATCTGGGCCGTTGTTTTCCATTTCGCAAGCACCGTGACCGGAAGTGGTACTTTAAGCTCTGCCAGATGTTCACGCAGGCCCGATACCATGATTTCACGGCACATGATGATCACGGCCGGCAGCACCGAAAAACCGGCGATGCGTTCATGGGCCACCATCATCATCAATGCAGCAGCAACCAGAAGCTTGTCGGCAATCGGATCAAGGAACCGCCCCAGCGGGGAGACCACATTCATCGAACGCGCAAGGTAGCCGTCAAAGAAATCCGTCACACCGGCAAAGGCAAACAGGGCAAAGCCGATCCAGTTGCCTGCCGGACCGTCGATGTAAAACGATGCGACCAAAGCCGGGATCACGATGATGCGCGACAAGGTCAGCAGATTGGGAATCTGGTTTTTCATAAACGGGCCTGTTTAGCGGGTATTTACGGCGATGAATTCGCGGAGCGCGATAATATTAATTCCTAAAGCCAGCAAATTAATAATGCTTAGGAAACTCGATCACAAGGAAAGTGTTCTCCACAGCCCGGTCGCCCCGCCCCAAAAATAGCTCGGAGGGACAAAATCCATGACCAATACGGTATTTCTCACAAGTTACTGCTGAAACCTCATGACATAAATCGTTTGAGTATAACGACAGGAGAGGAAATTATTGTTACTCCAGGCTTTAACAAAGATGATAAAAGTCTTTGAGTTTATATATTTAGCATGGGCTTACAGATGACTGCTCAAACTGAAAGAAGACTCTGGTCTGATACCGAGCTACGAGCAGCTATTGATGTCTATTTATACATGCTCAGATTAGAGTCTTCCAATATTGCTTTCTCTCGGAGAGAGATTGAGAAAAACGCAAACATCGGAGACCTATATCAGCGAAACACTGCCTCGATTCGCTATCGCTTGAGAAACATCTCCTTTGTCATGCAGGAACGCGGCCTTCCAACGCTAAAGTCCTACACACCTGCTCGACAAGTGGGGAAAAATGTCCGTGCGAGAATCGCTTTAATCTTAACCAGCTACGCAGGAGAGATCGACGCGATTAAAAATGTCAGAAATCGGCACGCGCATAATATTGAGCCCCATCAGGATCCAGTTAGTAGCCTGATAGAACTTGAAAAATCGCTGCGGAATTTTCTCACACGTTCAGAGATTGGCATTGGACACAATCGTCCGCCTGACACGATACACGTCTCGAAAGACGATATTCTGGCTGCAATTCAATCCACCTTACAGCTGAAGTCATCTTTTGAGCAAAAAGATCGAAGTAAAGATTCTCTTACGAAAAAAGCTCGACCACTTGTACGGGTCGGTCAAAAAATAGCCCAGTGGCTCGGTCAAAGATTGAATGAGTTTTCTTCAGAAGCGTCTAAGTCGGCTGGCAAAACAGCCGGCACTGTAGGTGTTGCAACTGCCGGGCTTTCCCTTGGAGGTTTGGGCAACCAAATAATAGAAACACTCCAGAGTGTTTTTCAGAACCTATTCTGACCCTCGCATTTGAATGTTTCAGATCACTTTTCGTCGTGGAAATGATCATAAATCTTTCGGGCGAGTGCCGCACTGATACCTTCGACCGCTTCAAGGTCGGCCAAACCGGCATCCGCCACCCCGCGCGCAGATCCGAAATGATGCAAAAGCGCCTTTTTGCGCGCCCCACCCACGCCAGGAACCGAATCCAGAACACTTTTGCCGATTTGCTTGGCACGTTTGGCACGATGGGTGCCAATCGCCCAACGGTGGGCTTCATCGCGCAGGCGCTGAATGAAATACAGAACCGGGTTTTTCATGTCCAAACGCACCGGCGCCTTGCCCGGAATATGAAGGACTTCCTTACCGGCATTACGATCCACACCCTTGGCGACACCAACCAGCATCACGTCTTCGATGCCAAGGTCTTCGAGCACCTCGCGCGCGACGCCGAGTTGACCCAAGCCACCATCGATCAGGCACAGGTCCGGCCAGGTGCCGTTTTCACGATCCGGGTCATCCTTTTGCGCGCGGGCAAAACGCCGCGTCAGGACTTCGCGCATCATGGCAAAGTCATCACCCGGTGCGATGTCACCCTTGATGTTGAATTTGCGATAGGCGTTTTTAATGAAGCCTTCGGGTCCTGCGACAATCATCCCGCCAACCATGTTGGTGCCCTGGGTGTGGGAGTTATCGTAAACCTCGATCCGCTCAGGCGTGGATTCGAGATCAAGCTTGTCAGCAAGGTCTTCAAGCAATTTGCGCTGGGTGGCACTTTCGGCCATGCGGCGGCCCAATGCGTCCTTGGCATTGGTCAGGGCATGTTCAACCAGCTTGCGCTTGCCACCCCGCTTGGGCACCAGCAACTCGATCTTGCGGTTGTTATTGATGCCAAGCGCGTTTTCGACCAGCTCCTGCCCTTCGATCTCGTGGGACAGGAAAACCTGTTTGGGGGCCGGTTTATCGGCATAGAACTGTCCGACAAAGGCCGACAGGATTTCCGGAATTTCGGCCGATTGTTCATGGCGCGGGAAATAGGATCGGTTGCCGTAGTTTGAACCCGAGCGGAAGAAGAAGACCTGAACGCAGCTTTGTCCGCCTTCCTGATGAAGGGCAATGACGTCGGCCTCTTCGACGCCTTCAAGGTTAATGTCCTGATGCGATCGGATTTGGCTAAGCGCGCGGATACGGTCGCGATACATCGCCGCCTGCTCGAACTCCATCTTTTCAGATGCATCCATCATGTCAGCTTCAAGCTGCTTGAGGATCTTCTGGCTGCGCCCGGTCAGGAAGTCCCGGCAGATATCAACAAGCCCGTCATATTCCGGCTTGGAAATCCTATCTACGCACGGTGCTGCGCAGCGCTTGATTTGATAGAGCAAACAAGGGCGCGACCGGTTGGAAAACACCGCGTCCGTGCAGGATCTCAGTAAAAAGGCGCGCTGCAGATGGTTGATCGTGTTGTTGACCGCCCAGGCCGATGCAAACGGGCCAAAGCAACTGCCATCCTTGGCGCGTGCACCACGATGTTTGACGATGCGCGGGTAATCGTGATCCTCGGTGATCAGGATATAGGGGAAGCTTTTGTCGTCACGCAGAAGGATGTTGTAGCGGGGTTTAAGCTTTTTGATCAGGTTGGATTCAAGAAGAAGGGCTTCGGCCTCGGTATGGGTGGTGATGATTTCCATCCGCACCGTTTGCGCCACCATACGAGCAATGCGGATCGGCAGCTGCATGATGCGGGTATAGGACACCACGCGCTTTTTCAGGCTTTTGGCCTTGCCGACATAAAGAACCCGGTCCTTGTCATCGAGCATGCGATAAACACCCGGCGATCCCGGCATGGTTTTAAGCGCATGTTTGATCGCCTCGACACCACGCGCAGCTCCGCCCTCGGTCGGTTCACCATCCAGTGACAAACCGATTTCCCGTTTCGGGGCATCATCCCCGGTCGGGTTTTCGGGGGAAACTGGTGGCTTCATCAGGACACTCCGCGATCACACAAATACATCCAAAGTTGTGACGATCGTCACAAACAGGCAGGGGGTTGGAACATACCCGAAAAGATTAACATCGCAACAGCGTGACAGGGAATCGCCCCGGAAAAAAGATGTCCACCAAGACTGTGGATAACTATGTGGGTAATAGGGGGGCTATTGTCTGCACCCCTTGAGAGTCTTAACGTTCTGTGAAGTGCCCAATTATTAAGCAAAACGGTTAAGTCATTGTTTTATTTAGGTAAAAATACTGTCAACCTGAAATCATTCGGTAATACAGTCGTAAAAATCGAATATTTTCCTTTGATTCCAACTCGCCAAATGCTTGTGCATAAGGCGAATCGCGATTCGCCCCAGAGGAATCACAGAGTCCCTTGAGGCGAACGTTTACAAAAGTAAATTTTTTACCGGAATGTGACGTAAATTAACGGGCGATATTGTGCCGTTCGATTTCGACCCCGACCGCCGAGACGTCTTCAAAAACATCGAGCTTTTCAACCCGAACGATCACCTTGCGCACGCGGGGATCAGCCAGGCACATATCGGCCAGTTTTTCCCCAAGGGTTTCCACAAGGTTGGTGTGACCATCCTGGCAAATACGACGGGTGCCAACCACAAGATCTTCGTAGCTCAGCACGGTCATGATGTCGTCATTCTGGACGCCATCGCCTTCGAGTACGGAAAGATCAAGATTGATGCGCACGCGCTGCGGGGCTTCCTTTTCATGGTCATAAACCCCGATCGAGGTATGAATAACCATGTCACGCACGAAGACGCGGCGCAGGCTGCCTGCCAGATCGGCAAACGGCAATGTCGTAATTTTTGCGTCCTGTTTCAGGCCTGCGGTCATATTCCGGTCTTCCTTGTGCTGCTTTCGTGCATGGGTCCTGTGGATCGCACCATGCATATCCGGCCCGATGTTGGCATTGATGTCAGACATCAATGCCGGGCATCATTCGATTGGCTTGTCATCTTCGCCACTGGGCGCCCAATCAAGGTGCTGCCCGCCGTCAAGGGCTAACATTTGCCCGGTGATGGCCGGCGCGGCAAGGAAAAATCGAACCGCGTCGCAAATCTCTTGCGGGTTTGTCCCAACTTTTAGAGGCGTTTTCGCGCATTGCTGATCGAAAACTTCCCGTGTTTGTCGGGTACTAGGCAATGCCGGCCCCGGCCCGATGGCATTCACACGAATTTTCGGTGCCAAGGCCAATGCAAGGGTCTGGGTCAGGGCCCAAAGGCCTGCTTTGGACAAAGTATAGGTCATGAAATGCGGGTTTAGATTCCATACCCGTTGATCAATCAGATTGACGATCAGGCCGCGCGCATCATCTGGAAGACGTTTGGCAAATTCCTGCGACAGGACAAATGGTGCGCGCAAATTGGCTTCCATATGCAGATCCCAGCTGTCGCGCGTTGCGGTCCCGACATCGTCATATTCAAATGTCGATGCGTTATTGATCAAAACCCCAATCGGACCCAATGCCGCCTGTGCTTCGCGGACAATGCGATGGGCGTCTTCTTCTTTGGAAAGATCGGCCGAAATGACGCAGGCACGACGACCAAGTGCACGGATTTCATCGGCAAGCTGTTCGGCATCCTTGCGGGAACTATGACAATGAAGGGCCACGTTATAGCCCTGCCCTGCCAGATCACGCGCCACAGCCCGGCCAATGCGCTTTGCCGCACCTGTAATCAAAACCGTCTGTGGCAACTGAGCTGTCATTGAACCCTTGATCCTTTTACATCACACCGCATCGGAATTGGATGACGTACGGGCCAAGTCGGCCCGCAGTTCAATATCTTACGCTGCGACGAGCTGGAAAACATAGACCAAATAGGCAATCACGAAGGCAACACCGGTAACCCGACCAATCTTGCGCCATGCAAAGGCAACAATCAGCAATGCAATGGTCACCACCAACATGATCCAAAGATCAGAATTCATGATCTGATCGGGAACCGGGATCGGCGAGATCAGCGATACGCCACCAATGATCACCAGAAGGTTCAAAAGGTTCGAGCCAAACACGTTGCCCAGTGCGACATCGGAATGACCACGGAAGGCCGCCACCAGGGATGCCGCAAGTTCCGGAAGCGACGTACCAAACGCCACCAGCGTCAGGCCTATCACCGCCTCGGACACACCAAATTCACGGGCAACCGCAACACCGCCATCCACCAGCCACTCGGCCCCAAACATCAGGGCGACAATACCAATGACTGTGGCAATGATCGGCTTGGTCCAGCCGGTCGGAACTTCGCCGACTTCATCGACTTCGTCTTCGTGAAGGCTGCTGGCCTCACTTGGCTGGTTTTTGTCATGCTTGTAAGTGAAGTACCAGATGGCGACCAAAACGGCGAGCATCAGGGCACCTGCCCAGCGCTCAATAATGCCAAACATGCAAAGCCCGATAAACAGGATGGTCCCCAACATCATCGTCCCGCCATCGCGCACCACCGTCACACGACCGGCCGCAACAGGCTTAAGCAATGCAACAGCCCCTAGGATCAGAAGGATGTTGGCGATGTTCGATCCAACCACGTTGCCCATCGCAATGTCAGCCGTGTCTTTAAGGGCAGCATTCAGTGACACAACAAATTCCGGTGCCGACGTTCCGGCAGCGACAATCGTCAAACCGACAATCACCTTGGACACCCCAAGCAGCAAGGCAAGGCCAACTGCGCCCCGAACAATAAATTCGCCACCAGCGGTCAGAAGAATTAGACCGGCGACAATCTGAATATAGGGGATGAACTGTTCCAAGATGCGTGTGCTCGTATTGAATAACGTTTGAATTGGCCCGGATCAGGGCGTGGGGAACATGGCATTGGAAGACTGCAATAGCAAGTCATCAGGCGATGACAATTGTCACACGCCTCCTCCCCTTAGTGGTTACGCGGCCTTTTTTGAATGGCGCTAGAATAGTCAACGCCTTCTGGCCTTGAACCAGATCAAATCCGTGCGGGTTAATTGCATTATAAACAGCAAATTTCCGCAGGACTGGCGGGGCTATTTTCGCTATCCTGTTAATCTCGTTGTTTCAGTTATTTAACTGCCTGCCGGATCGTTTTTGACCATGCATCACAGCGTCCTGTTCGAGCTGTTCCTGATCCTGACTGCTGCTGTTGTGGCCGTCCCTATCGCGCATCGCCTGCGCGCCAATTCGATTATCGGCTTTTTGATTGGCGGTTTCTTCATTGGTCCGTTCGGGCTTGGCCTGATTACGGAACGTGAAGATATCTCGACCGTTGCCGAGCTTGGCGTTGTTTTCCTGCTGTTTATGATCGGTCTGGAACTGTCACGTGAACGTTTGCGCGTGATTGGCGGACGGTTTGCAGCCCTTGGCCTGATGCAGATCCTTGTTTCCATGGCGGCCCTTTTGGGGGTTCTGGCCATGATGGATCTGGCACTGCCCACCGCCCTTGTCATTGCCGGGGCGTTGGCACTGTCATCAACGGCCATCATCCTGAAACAGCTTTCAGACGACCGGCAGCTTAATACCCGATTTGGCCGCGCGGCCCTGGCCATCCTGCTGCTGCAAGACGTTGCCGTTGGTCCATTCCTTATTATGGTGCAGGCCGCCGGTAATGCGGGCACGGAAACCAGCCCGTGGATCAGCATCCTTCTTGGATTTGGCTCGGTCGCGCTTTTGCTTCTGGTCGGGCGGTTTGTTCTGCCACGTCTTTATCGCTATATCGCAGCACTTAAGAACCCGGAACTGTTTGCCATTGTGACCCTGTTTGTCGTGCTGGCTGCCAGCACCCTGACCGAGGTTTCCGGGCTTTCCATGGCGCTTGGCGCCTTTATTGCCGGTGTGATGCTGGCCGAAACCGAATTCCGCCACCAGATCGAAGCTGACATTGCCCCATTCCGTGGCGTTTTCCTGTCGCTGTTCTTTATGTCTGTCGGGATGTCGGTCAATGCCAATGTTCTTTGGGATCAGCTGGGCAGTGTTGTTTTCTGGCTGATCATGCTGATCACGATCAAAACGGCTGTTTTGTTCATTCTGGCCCGCGCAGTTCGGTTTGATACCGGATCAGCTCTTCGCGTGGCGCTTAGCTTGGCCGCCGGTGGTGAGTTTGCCTTTGTCATGTTCGCATTGGCCGCCCAGAACGGGGCGATCCCGTTTGATATGGCAGCGATGTTGATCCCAGTGGTGGCTTTGTCGATGGCGCTGACCCCGACCCTGATCAGCATCGGTCACAAGATCGAAGAAAAACTGCACCCCAAAGAAGAAGATCAGCTTGGCCCGATTTCCGAGGGAACCGATGGCATTCAACAACATGTTCTCGTAATCGGCAGCGGTCGTGTTGGTCGGGTTCTGGCCCGTCTTTTGAAAACCCGCGATATCCCGTTCATCGTTCTTGATAGTGATGCCCAACAGGTTTCACGTGGTCGGGCGGAAGGGTTGCCGGTTTACTTTGCAGATGGCTCAAGACCGGAAACCTTCCGGGCAGCGCATACAAACGAGGCAAGGATTGCGGTCGTTGCCATGGGGAACCCGCATGCGACCGAGAAAACCGTCGCCCTTTTGCGCCAGAACTATCCGCATCTGAAAATCTTTGCCCGTGCCCAGGACATCACCCATATCGGGTCGCTATCGCGCAGCGGGGCGGATGCCGCGATCCCCGAAGTTCTCGAAACCGGGCTTCGGTTGTCCGATCATGTGCTGTCGGCCTGTGATGTCCCGCAAGAAGATATCGATGCGGAAATCGCCAAGTTCCGCCGCGCCGATATGCTGCTGATGAACGAGCTGGCGCCTAGAAGCCAACGCAGAAAAGCTGCCGAAGTCAGCGCTGCGGTACCGACACCTGCGCCTACTCCTGCTAAACCTGATGAAAAGCCGGCTGGGCTAAAAGAAGCAGCGGAACCAAAGGGCAAAGCGGCGACAAAGGCCCCGGCGAAGAAACCAGCTGCGCGCAAACCGGCGGCAAAGAAGACCGCTACCCGTAAGCCCGCAAGCAAGAAAACCACGACCACGGCTCGGTCCAGTGCGGCCAAGAAGACGACCACCCGTAAAACAACAGCTGCCAGTTCAACCGCAAAACCTAGCGGAACAGCAAAGCCACCAAGGGCACGGACAACCAAGCCCAAGGACAGCTAAACAAAAACCCCCGATGCCAGTGGCACGGGGGTTTTTCGTAGTTCTTATCGAAACCAACCAGATCAGGCGGCGGTTTCTGAATCCAGTGCATAGCCCGCCGCACGAACGGTGCGGATGATATCACGGGTGCCTTTGACGTCATTCAGTGCCTTGCGCAGGCGACGGATATGGACGTCAACTGTACGGGTTTCGACATAAATGTTCGGCCCCCAAACAGCATTCAAAAGCTGTTCGCGCGAGAAGACACGACCCGGATGTTCAAGGAAATACCGCAGCAGACGGAATTCCGTCGGGCCAAGGTGGATCGCCTTGCCATTACGGCTGACGCGGTGGGCGGCCAAATCCATCTCGATATCGGAATAAACCAACTGCCCTTGTGGTTGCGCAGGACCCGAGCGACGCAGAAGCGCGCGGATACGGGCCAGCAATTCACCAATTGCGAACGGCTTGGTGACATAGTCGTCAGCACCGGTATCAAGACCGCGGATACGATCGCCTTCTTCGCCACGTGCAGTCACCATGATGACCGGAAGGTCACGGCTTTCCGGTTTACGGCGGATCTGACGGCAGACTTCGATACCCGACATGACCGGCAACATCCAGTCGAGCAAAACAAGATCGACATGGGTTTCAGCCATGATTTTCAACGCTTCGTCACCGTCCCCGGCTTCGACAACCTGCATCCCCTCGCGTTCGAGGTTGTAGCGCAACATGGTTACGATTGCAGCTTCGTCCTCGACGATAAGAACCGTTGGGTCCATCTTCCTATGCTCCAGTGTCACTCATTCGGTTCGACGACTGCGAAATTCGCGGCGTCGTTTTTTGGCCGGTCAAGTGCCGGCAGGTCTTCGCCCTTGATCCGGTAATAGATCGTTTCGGCGATGTTGGTCGCGTGATCACCAATACGTTCAATGTTCTTGGCAATGAACAGCATGTGGGTCGAAGCGGTGATGTTGCGCGGGTCTTCCATCATGTAGGTCAGCAATTCGCGGAACAGCGAATTGTACATGTCATCGACTTCCTGATCGCGTGCCCAAACGCGTTCTGCCTTTTCGGCATCGCCTTCGATATAGGCATCAAGAACGTCCTTGATGATCTCCTGCGCCAGTTTGCCCATATTCGGGATCACCTGAACCGGACGGATCGGCGGGATCTGGTTAAGGACCTGGGCGCGCTTGGCAATGTTTTTGGCCAAGTCACCAATACGTTCCAGATCGTTTGACAGCTTAAGCGCGGTCACAACTTGACGCAGGTCATCCGCCATCGGCTGGCGAAGCGCCAGAAGTCGAACAGCAAAGTCCTGAACTTCCTGTTCAAGAACATCGATACGCTTGTCCGAGACGATGACTTTTTCAGCCAGTTCGGAATCACGTTTGACAATCGCACGGATCGCAGAGATCAACTGACTTTCTGCAAGCCCGCCCATCTGCGAGATGATGTTGTTCAGACGGGTGAGTTCCTCGTCGAACGAACTTACGATATGGGTTTTGTCGTCAGCCATTTATTCGCTCTCCTCGTATCGCTTAACCAAAGCGACCGGTAATGTAACCCTTGGTGCGTTCGTCTTTCGGGTTGGTGAAGATCTGATCGGTTTCACCAACTTCGACAAGTTTGCCAAGGTGGAAGAATGCGGTCCGCTGCGATACACGCGCGGCCTGCTGCATGGAGTGCGTGACGATCACGATCGTGTAGTTCGAACGAAGTTCGTCAATCAGCTCTTCAACCTTTGCCGTTGCAATCGGATCCAGTGCCGAGCAAGGCTCGTCCATCAGGATCACTTCCGGGCTGACCGCAACGGCACGTGCAATGCACAGACGCTGCTGCTGACCACCGGAAAGACCGGTTGCCGGTGACTGCAGGCGATCTTTGACTTCTTTCAGAAGACCCGCACGCTCAAGCGATGTCATGACGATTTCGTCAAGCTCGTCACGCGAATTGACCAAACCATGGATACGCGGGCCATAGGCCACGTTGTCATAGATCGATTTCGGGAACGGGTTCGGTTTCTGGAACACCATGCCGATGCGCGCACGCAGCTGAACAACGTCGATGCGCTTGTCATAGATGTCACGGCCATCAAGGGTGACTTGACCGTTAATCGTGACGCCATCGATGGTGTCATTCATACGGTTCATGCAGCGCAGGAACGTTGACTTGCCGCAACCAGACGGACCGATCAGCGCGGTAACCTGGCGTTCGACGATATCAAGATTAACGTCAAACAGGGCCTGGTTGTCGCTATAGAAAAGATTAAGGTCACGCGCCGTCATTTTCGGGCTTGAGACCGACGGCTCTGCCGTCATTGCGCTCTGGGATACAGCAGCCATTTTACCACTTCCGTTCAAATTTTTTGCGCAGATACACAGCCAATCCATTCATCAGGATCAGGAAGGCCAGCAACACCATAATCGCCGCCGAGGTTTTCTCGACAAAGGCACGTTCCGGGCTGTCTGCCCACAGATAGATCTGAACCGGCAGAACCGTTGCCGGATCAAGTGCACCACCCGGAATATCGACGATGAACGCCACCATACCGATCATCAAAAGCGGTGCAGTTTCGCCAAGCGCCTGCGCCATACCAATGATCGTGCCCGTCAGGATGCCCGGCATTGCCAGCGGCAGAACATGGTGGGTTACGGTCTGAACCGGTGAGGCACCAAGACCAAGGGCCGCCTGACGGATCGACGGCGGAACTGCCTTGATCGCGGCACGCGATGCAATAATGATCGTTGGCAAGGTCATCAGTGCCAGCGTCAAGCCACCGACAACCGGGGCCGAACGCGGTAGATGCATGACGTTGAGATAAACCTCAAGACCCAGCAGACCAAACACGATGGACGGAACTGCAGCCAGGTTGTTGATATTGACCTCAACAATCGTGGTGAAACGGTTCTTCGGTGCGAATTCTTCAAGGTAAACCGCAGCCAGAACACCGATCGGGAAGGAAAGTGCCAGGGTCACAAGCAGGGTATAGAACGAGCCAACCGCAGCAC
The DNA here is from genome assembly GCA_965228275.1 of Thalassospira sp. Classification (GTDB taxonomy): domain Bacteria; phylum Pseudomonadota; class Alphaproteobacteria; order Rhodospirillales; family Thalassospiraceae; genus Thalassospira. The sequence goes on from OZ245802.1 coordinate 1,538,493, forward strand.
CCCATATACCGGCAAGTTCCGGCTCACGCGAGTCACCACTGGTGAAGAAGCGGGAATGGAACTGCTTTTCAACAGCGCCCGCTTCGACAAGGTCATTATACCAACCGATCTGCTGATCATTCAGGCGACGGCTGCCTTCATCGACGCTGGCGTCGATATAGCCCTTGTTGAGCATGTCAAAGTCATCACCCGAAATCAGCCAGATTTTGCGGGTCTGACCAATCAGCGATGGGTTGTTCATGACACGCTCGCGCAGGTCATAGGATGCGCCACCCGATACGATGTCATACAGGTCGCGCTTTTCGCGGCGGCTGGTGACTTCCGGGAAACGTGTGCGAAGCGATTCCTTGATCAAACCATCAAAGTTCGCACGGCCGATTACGTCGGGATCACCTGTACCGTCAGGATCAATGACCGCCGGATCGAAGGTCACTTCAAGCTGAACATAGGTCTGGTAGAAGGCGCTGTAGCCTTTTGACCCGATCGAGTAGGCCAGAACGAACAGGGCCAGAAGCGCGATACCAATCGCGCTCAGACCATAGACTTTAAAGCGGCGTTCTGCGGCGTAACGTTTCTTGATGTTACGGGCAATCTTCGGGCTGTCCCAATCAACAGGGGTCTGCATTTTATCCGAGATCACCTTTGCTGCGGCTCTGTCTTCCATAAGTGATGCCATATCAGTCATATTTCTCGCGATACTTCTGAACTACCTTAAGGGCAAATACGTTCAAGCCCAAGGTGACAAGGAAAAGAACCAGCCCCAACGCAAAGGCCGAGAGGGTTTTCGCACTATCGAATTCCTGGTCACCGACCAGAAGCGTTACGATCTGAACCGTTACCGTGGTAACAGCCTGAAGAGGGTTGGCCGTCATGTTTGCAGCAAGGCCAGCCGCCATCACCACAATCATGGTTTCACCAATCGCGCGCGACACCGCCAGAAGAACCGCACCAACGATACCCGGCAAAGCCGCCGGGAAAATTACGTGACGGATTGTTTCGGACTTGGTTGCACCAAGACCGTAAGATCCATCACGAAGCGATTTCGGCACCTGCGACATCACGTCATCAGAAAGCGACGATACGAACGGGATGATCATGACACCCATGACAAGGCCTGCTGCCAGTGCACTTTCGGAACTGACATCAAGTCCAAGCACCGCACCGTTGTTGCGCAGGAACGGCGCCACGGTCAGGGCAGCGAAGAAGCCGTAAACAACCGTCGGAACCCCTGCCAGAATTTCAAGAGCAGGCTTTGCAATCGCGCGGAATTTCGGGGATGCATATTCACCCATATAAATGGCCGAGAACAAACCAACCGGAACTGCCACACACATTGCGATGATGGTGATCAGAAGCGTACCGACAAAAAGCGGGATCGCACCAAAGGCACCTTCGGATGCCACCTGATCAGCGCGGATGGCCGTTTGCGGGCTCCATTCAAGACCAAACAGGAACTCAAGCGGGTTGATCTTGCTAAAGAAGTGCAGCGCTTCGAACAGAAGCGAGAAGACGATACCAACCGTGGACAGAATCGCAATCGCCGAGCAGGCAATCATCATCCAGCGCGCGATACGCTCGACATTATTGCGTGCGCGCAGTTCCGGATCAATTTTGCGGAATGACAGCGTGGTTCCGACCATCGCGATGCTGAGCATCACAACAACCAGTGCACCATTTGCAATCGACTGAAGGTTGGACAACCGCTGACCGGCTTCAACAACTTCCGGGGAAACCGTCAGATGTTCGCCATTGCCCGCGGCGATGAGCGAGATGCTGTTCAGTGCCAGGGAAAGCTGACCACTGTCGCCGGTAATTTCAGCCGGCAAATCGGAGATGATCATCGCTTCGATGACCGAACCCTGGAACATGTACCAGACAAGCAGCAGCAACAACGCAGGAAGGCCACACCACAGGGCGACATAGGTCCCATAGTGTGCCGGAAGAGAATGAAGATTGCTGTGCCGGCCGCCCGAAAGGGCTACAGCCCGCTGGCGTCCGAAATAGAAGGACAGCGCACAAAGTGCGGCAACCGCGAGCAACAGGAAAGACAGGGACATTACGTTAAATCCGTTTGCCAGGTGAGCCTGTAGAAATCAGATGAGAGGCCAATAGGACAAAAACAATAAAACAATCAAGCCTGGAAACAAAGAAACCGGTGGCAGCATTGGCTGCCACCGATTGAAAGATCGCGTTACATGCTCAGCGGCGAAAGGTTCATCGTCGCGTTGCGAACAGCTTCACGCTCAGCAGCGCTCATCGGGATGAGGCCACGGTCAGCAAGGTAGCCTTCATCGCCCCAAGCTTTATCAGCAGTGAATTCTGCGAGATATTCTTTGATGCCCGGGATGGTGCCAACGTGCGCGTTTTTCACGTAGAAGAACAGCGAACGGGAAACCGGGTAGTCACCAGCAGAGATAGCTTCGAAGGTCGGCTCGACACCAGAGATCATCGAACCCTGAAGTTTGTCGCCGTTCTGGTCGAGGAACGAGAAGCCGAAGATGCCGAATGCGTCTTTGTTGGCTTCGAGTTTCTGAACGATCAGGTTGTCGTTCTCACCAGCTTCAACATATGCACCGTCTTCACGAACGCCAGCGCAGACAGCTTTGTGCTGATCTTTGTTGGTGTCTTTAAGAGCTTTGATTGCCGGGAACTCATCGCAAGCTTCTTCGAGTACCAGCTCGGTGAAGGCATCACGGGTACCGGAGGTCGGGGGCGGGCCCAGAACTTCGATTTTAACGTCCGGCAGGCTCGGGTCGATTTCGGCCCAGGTGCTGTACGGATTGTCGATCAGCGAGCTACCGTCTTTGGACGGAACGGTTTTAGCAAGTGCCAGGAAGATCTGTTCTTTGGTCAGGTCAACCTGCGGTGCTGCGTTCGAGTTCGAAAGAACGATACCGTCGAAACCAACTTTAACTTCGGTTACTTCGGCAATGCCGTTCTTCGCGCAAGTTTCAACTTCGGACTTCTTGATGCGACGCGAAGCGTTGGTGATGTCCGGATGCTGTTCGCCTACACCGGCGCAGAACAGCTTCAGACCACCGCCAGAACCGGTCGATTCAATAACCGGAGTCTTGAAAGAGGTGGTTTTACCGAATTCTTCAGCAACCGCGGTTGCGAACGGGAAGACGGTGGACGAACCAACGATACGAATCTGGTCGCGTGCTTCGGCAGCGCCAGCAAAGGCAACGCTCATAAGCGCCGCAACAGCAAGAGTCTTCTTCATCATAAATTCCCCAATGGTTGTTCCACTTCGGAACGGTGCAACGATCTGCGAGGCGGACTCTACCGCTGGGCGCTTACGGTATTGTGTCGCTTTTGTTAACGTTATGTGACAACGCATCAGAGCGGTAAAAATATGGAATTTTAGTTATATTTATCAAATACTTATTATTGACGATGACTCACTGATTTTCGCCGATTTTTTGGCCATTTTCGGTAAGAACGCGGTTAAATGCGACGGACTGTAACAAAAACTGTCACATTTCCCCCGAGCCATCGCCCGGTACTGTCACGATCAGACGTCCAGGTCGTTTATTCTGACCAAACTCTTTACATACCCCCCGTTTCCCGCAACTCTTGCAGCATAGGGAACAGGAAGGCCGTGCACTTAACGCACAGTCATATAAGGAGAAAGACATGAGCAACGCCTCGCTCGACGAGATTCAGCAGCTGATCCAGAAACTGTCAGGTGAACTCGGTGAGATGTCCGAAGCTGCATCGCGCCATATCGATGATCTTCATATCGCGGTGAATAACGTCGCTTCCCACGTTCTGGCGATCGAAGCCGTGCTTTCGCTTGTTGCCCAAAAGGTTGAGGTCAGCGAAGAAGACGCGTTGCAGTGGATTCGCGACAAAACCGCAGCCTATGCCGAAGACAGCAGCGAAGGTTCCTCTGCCGAAGGCATCGCGCAGAGCCTGCTTGGCAAAGAAGACTAAGACAGATCACACTCAACAGGTTTTCGGATTGCGCCAGATAATGATGGCCGCACCGATTCTATAAACGAAGGCGGCGGGGTTAATGCCCCGCCGTCTTCTTGTGTTTTAAACGATCATAATCCGGATCGGTTAGCTCGCCACCATCGCCTTGTCTTGAAGCTTTGATGGCACCGGCCCGCCAGATGCCCAATCAAGCAACTGAACTGTATGGATGACCTTAAGATCATCCGTTTCGATCTGGATCATGCAGCCAATATTACCGGTCGCCACCAAATCAGGCTGCGTCGCGCGGATATTGCCACGTTTGCGTTCCTGAAGCTTTCCGGCGATTTCGGGCTGCAACAGGTTATAGACACCCGCTGATCCGCAGCACAGATGGCCTTCGGCAATCTCAACCACGTTATATCCGGCCTGTTTCAACAGATCGCGTGGCGGTCGGGTGATCTTCTGTCCATGCTGCATCGAACAGGCCGAATGATAGGCCACGCGCGGATTCCCGTGTTGCGCCCCGGCAAATACCGCATCATCAACCTCAAGCCCGGCAAGATATTCGGTGATGTCCTTGGCAAGGTCGGACACCTTGGCTGCCTTATCGGCATAGGCCGGATCATTGCGTAACATATGGCCGTAATCCTTGACCGTGGTGCCACAGCCAGACGCGGTAATAACAATCGCATCAAGACCATCACCGGCAAGCTCCGCAGTCCAGGCGTCAATATTGCCCTTTGCCTGATGATGGGATTGTTCTTCCTTGCCCATATGATGGACAAGCGACCCGCAACAACCGGCACCCTTGGCCACGACAACCTCGATGCCAAGGCGGGTAAGTAGACGAACCGTCGATTCGTTGATCTCGGTCTCAAGCACCTGTTGCGCACATCCGGTCAAGATCGCAACGCGTCCTTTGTGTTGCCCCACCGCCGGAATGACCTGTGGCTTATCCACCCAGCTGGGGGGTGGCATATGACGCGCCCCCATTTTGACCATGCCCTTGAGACGTCCTGGCATCAGACGGGCAAAGGGGCTTGCGAATTTCGCCCCGATCAGGGAAAGCCGGAACAAAGTCGGGTTTGGCACAACCAGCGCCAACAATTTCCGCAATAACCGGTCGCCCAAGGGACGTTCATAGTTTTCTTCGATATGCGCCCGGGCATTGTCGATCAGATGCATGTAATCGACACCCGATGGGCAGGTGCTGGTGCAAGACAGGCATGACAAGCAACGATCAAGGTGCTTTACCACCCGATCTGTTGCCGGTTTGTCATTTTCGAGCATGTCCTTGATCAGATAAATGCGCCCGCGCGGGCTATCAAGTTCATCGCCCAATGTGACAAAGGTCGGGCACGTCGCGGTACAAAAGCCGCAATGCACGCATTTGCGCAATATCTGTTCGCTTTCGGCGATGATCGGATTTTCAAGCTGGCCCGGGGTAAAGTTGGTTTGCATTACGCGCCCTCCCCGCTGATCGACGCCGGGGTTAATCGGCCCGGATTAAGGATGCCTTCGGGATCGAAGTTCTCTTTAATCTTGGCATTGATCTTGGCCAAGGCCGCATTTTCCGCCTGAAACACCGGAACGGTTTCACGCACAGCTGCAGACGCACGCACCAGATCTGCCTTACCGCCAACCGAACTTGCGATATCGCGAATGACGGTCGCCATTGCATCTGGCCCAGCAATCTGAAGCCAGATCAGACCACCGGCCCAATCCATCATGGTTCGACCACCGGTTTCCGCCATCAGACGCGCACAAACGTCGCCGCCGCTTGCCGGCGGCACCGATACCCGCCACAGAAGGCTGTTGTTGTCGCTAGCCCCAGAAAACGGCTTCACATCGCCAACGAAATGCCAGACACGCTGGCTATAGCCATCCGCCAATTCATGGGTTTCACCAAATGGTGCCAAGGCCTTGCAAAGTGCCTCGGCCCGCCAAGCGACCGATGGCTTTGGCCCCTCGACGCGCAAGACCACCAAGCCACAGCCAAATTCGGATGCCATGGGGATATCAAGCATTCGGATGTCACCCGATGCGACCCAAGCCGCCGCAGAAACTTCGTTTTCACTGCGCATCGCAAGTGTCATGGCCTTGCCTGCTGCTTGCGGGTCATCAACACCAACAATGATCGTGGCCGAGGTTTCATCGCGCGGCATGACCTTAAGCGTCACGGTATGCATGACGCCCAAGGTGCCAAACGATCCCGACATCAGCTTGGACAGATCAAAGCCCGTCACGTTCTTCATCACCCGGCCGCCGGATTTGAAATCTTCCGCCCGACCGGAAATGGCTTCAAAGCCCAGAACATGGTCACGGGCTGATCCAACCTTGATGCGCCGTGAACCGGCAATGTTCGAGGCAACCAACCCACCGATGGTCCCGGCACCCTGATGCGCACCAGCGCCCAGCAAGCCCGGAAAATGTCCCTGCTCAAAATGGAATAGCTGTTTCTTTTCCGCCAAGGCCGCCTCGATCTCGGCCAATGACGTCCCTGCGCGGGCAGAGATCACCAGTTCTTCCGGTTCGTAAAACAAGATGCCCGATAGTTTCGAGCAATCCAGAACCGCATTGGTTTTGACCGCATGGCCAAAGGCCCGCTTGGTTCCTGTTCCAATGATTTCGAGTGGGGTCTTCGATCCAAGCGCCCAGCCAACAGCATCGCGCAGTTGTTCTGGCGTGGTGGGGGAAAGCACGTCCACCATGGTTATCTCTCTTCCTCTCCTGAGCCGTGCCAATCAGATTTGCGGGAGCCAATTGGCCGGCTTTTGTTTTCTATTCTTTGGGTCTTGGTTTATGCGCGCCAATCAGAAGCGCGGGATATCCGGGAATTTGTCGGCAACCGCCTTTGCATGCAGGGTTTTAAGCTCCCCACAACCATGCAAGGTCGGGAATACCTTGCCGGGGTTGAGCAACTGGTCCTCGTCAAAGGCCATCTTGATGCGTTCCTGATGCTTCATGTCATCCGTTGTGAACATCTCGCCCATCAGGTCGCGCTTTTCGACGCCAATGCCATGTTCACCGGACAGAACGCCGCCAACAGCAACGCACAGCTTCAGGATATCGGCCCCGAATTCCTCGGCCTTTTCCAGATCACCCGGCTTATTGGCATCAAACATGATAAGCGGATGGAGGTTGCCATCGCCTGCATGGAATACGTTGGCAACGCCAAGCCCGTGACGCTTCGACAGGTCCTGCATACCGGTCAGGACTTCGGCAAGACGGCCACGCGGGATGGTGCCGTCCATGCACATATAATCTGGTGAAATACGCCCGATAGCAGGAAACGCATTTTTGCGGCCCGACCAGAACAGAAGCCGTTCTTCTTCGTTTTCGGAAATGCGGGAATAAACCGCACCACAATCCTTGGCGATCCGGCCAACCCGATCGATCAGATAATCGACTTCGACCTGCGGACCATCCAGTTCGACCAGAAGCAACGCTTCGACATCAAGCGGATAACCGGCATGAACGAAATCCTCGGTCGCCTGAATTGCTGGGGCATCCATCATCTCAAGCCCGCCAGGGATGATGCCCGCGGCAATGATGGCAGCAACGCAGTTGCCGCCTTCTTCGGATGAATTGAAACCAAGCAAAAGCGCACGTGCAGTTTCCGGTTTGCGCAGGATACGCACCGTTACTTCGGTAACGATACCAAGCAATCCTTCGGAACCGGTGATAATGCCAAGCAGGTCATAGCCCGCCTGATCAAGCCCCTTGCCACCAACACGCAGGATTTCGCCTTCGATGGTGACCATCTCGACGCCCAACACGTTGTTGGTGGTAAGCCCGTATTTAAGGCAATGCACCCCGCCGGAGTTTTCGGCAATGTTGCCACCGATCGAGCAGGCAATCTGGCTTGATGGGTCGGGTGCGTAATAGAAACCTTCATGTTCGACCGCGCGCGTGATGCCCAGATTGGTGACACCGGGCTGCACGACGGCAGCACGGTTATCCCAGTCAATCTCAAGCACGCGATTGAACTTCATCATCGAAATCGTGATCGCATCTGCCATTGGCAGCGCCCCGCCCGAAAGGCCGGTACCAGCCCCGCGAGGGACAACGCGCACCTTGTTTTCGTGACAATATTTAAGGATGGCTGCGACCTGCCCGGTATTTTCGGGCAGGACCACAATCATCGGAAGTTGGCGATAGGCCATCAAACCATCGCATTCATAGGGCCTGAGCTGATCATCATCCACAATGACACCACCAACAGAAGGAATGATTTCCCGCATGGCGGCGATAATGTCCTTGCGACGCGCAAGTGTGTTTTGATCAGGCTCAGGCATCCTAAGCATCGGTGGTTACTCCCTCAATTCGACCAGCAAGTCCTTGCTGTCGACCTGTGTACCGGCAGGCGCGTGGATTTTCGCCACGATCCCGTCCTTTTCCGCGTGAACCGCGGTTTCCATTTTCATCGCCTCAAGCGAGCACATCACGTCACCGGATTTGACTTTCTGGCCTTCGGAGACATGAACCTCAACCACAAGACCCGGCATCGGTGCTGCGACATGCAGTTTGTTGCCGTCTTCGGCTTTTGGTTTTGCCTTGCCCGACGCTGCCAGCGTCTTGTCGGCAACCTTGACCGTACGGGGCTGACCGTTCAGCTCGAAGAACACCGTGCGGTGACCTTCTTCGTCGCCAAACTCTGATGTCGCGAGATAGCGGATCACCAGGGTCTTGCCCTTTTCCAGATCAACCGAGATTTCCTGATTCTGGTTCATCCCATAGAAGAAGACCGGGGTCGGCAGAACGGAAACATCAGCGTGATGGCTGCGATGTTCGGCGTAATCAAGGAACACCTTGGGATACATCACATAGGATGCAACCTCGGCGTCGCTGATATTGCGGTGCGTTTTCTTTTCGATGTCCTTGCGGGTCGCTTCGAAATCGATCGGCGGCAATGACTTGCCCGGACGATCGGTCAGGGCTTCGGCACCTTTAAGAACCTTGCGCTGAAGGGCGGGCGGGAAGCCGCCAACCGGCTGACCGATTTCACCCCGGAAGAAGGAAATGACGCTATCGGGGAAGGCGATGTCCTTTTTCGGATCAAGAACGTCTTCCTCGGACAGACCTGACGTCACCATCATCAGCGCCATGTCACCAACAACCTTGGAGCTTGGCGTTACCTTGACGACATCACCGAACATCTTGTTGACCGCAGCATATGCCTTGGACACTTCAGGCCAGCGATCTTCGATCCCCAATGCACGGGCCTGCTGACGCAGATTGGTGTACTGGCCGCCCGGCATTTCATGGACATAAACATCGGACGTGCCGCTGCGGATGTCGCTCTCAAAGCCGGCATAGTAACGACGGACCTGTTCCCAATAGGTGGAAACTTCCTTAAGCGCCTCAGTCTTGAGGCCCGGATCACGCGCCTGACCGATATAGTTATTCACGATCGAGCCAAGGTTTGGCTGCGATGTCAGACCCGACATGGAATCCATTGCCGCATCCACCGCATCAACACCGGCATCAATCGCCGCAATCACGGTTGCAGCTGAGATGCCGCTGGTGTCATGGGTGTGGAAGTGGATCGGGATATTGACCGTATCCTTAAGCGCCTTGACCAGTTCGGTCGCAGCTGCCGGACGCAAGACACCCGCCATGTCCTTAAGACCAAGGATATGTGCACCGGATGCTTCAAGCTCGCGGGCCATATTCACATAGTAATCAAGGTTATATTTCGGGCGGCTCTTGTCGTAGATATCACCGGTATAGCAGATGGTTGCTTCGCAAAGCTTGTCGGTTTTCAGAACCGATTCCATCGCGACCTTCATGTTGTCGACCCAGTTCAGGGAATCAAACACGCGGAAGACATCCATGCCATGTTCCGCAGCCTGCTTGACGAAGTAATCCACGGCATTGTCGGGATAGTTCGTATAGCCAACCGCGTTTGACGCACGCAAAAGCATCTGGGTCAGGATATTTGGCACACGCTCACGCAGCTTGACCAGACGATCCCACGGATCTTCTTTCAGGAAGCGCATGGCAACATCAAACGTCGCCCCGCCCCAGCATTCCAGCGAAAACAGTTCCGGCAGGCCATGCGCGTAATAAGGCGCAATTTCGAGCATGTCGTAAGTACGCATACGCGTTGCCAGCAATGACTGATGCGCATCGCGCATGGTGGTGTCCGTGATCAGGACGCGTTCCTGATCCTTCATCCAGCGCGAGAAACCCTCTGGCCCAAGCTGATCAAGCTTCTGCTTGGTGCCCGGGCGGATTTCGCCAAGATCGATGGATTTCGGCATGACCGGATCATGCAGATTGGTCGGAACAACGCGGCCTTCGACTTCCGGGTTTCCATTGACCGCCACTTCACCAATGAAGCGCAGCAAACGGGTTGCACGGTCACGACGGCGCACGAACTTGAACAGATCGGGCGTCTCGTCAATAAAGCGCGTGGTGTATTCACCAGCCCTGAATTTCGGATGGTTGATCAGGTTTTCAAGGAAGGCAAGGTTGGTCGCGACACCACGAATACGGAATTCGCGAAGTGCGCGGTCCATACGGTCCACTGCTTCACGCGGCGTGCTGCCCCATGCGGTGACCTTTTCGAGCATACTGTCATAGAACGGCGTAATCACTGCACCGGAATAGGCCGTGCCGCCATCAAGACGAATGCCAAAACCGTTGGCCCCACGATAGACCTTGATGATCCCGTAATCAGGGACAAAGTTGTTTTCCGGGTTTTCGGTCGTAATACGGCACTGAAGGGCGTGGTCACGCAGCTTGATCTTGTCCTGCCACGGAATACCGGTTTCGGACGGGAAACCGATACGACCGCCCTGCGCAATCAGGATTTGAGCCTTTACCAGGTCAAAGCCGGTCACACATTCGGTAACGGTGTGTTCGACCTGAATGCGCGGGTTGACCTCAATGAAGTAGAATTTGGATGTATCAACATCCATCAGAAACTCGACGGTCCCGGCATTCACATAGTTCGCTGCCTTGCCAAGACGGATTGCCGCGTCACAGATTTCCTTGCGCTGATCTTCATTAAGATACGGTGCCGGGGCGCGTTCGACGACCTTCTGGTTACGACGCTGGACCGAACAATCACGCTCATAAAGATGCACAAGCGTTCCGTGGGTATCGCCCAGAAGCTGAACCTCAACGTGGCGTGCACGGCGGATCAGCTTTTCAAAGTAAACTTCGCCATTGCCAAAGGCTGCCTCGGCTTCGCGGCGGGCTGCCAGAACCTGACCAGCCAGATCCTTGCCATTTTCAATGACACGCATGCCACGGCCACCGCCACCCCAGCTGGCTTTAAGCATCAGCGGGTAACCGATTGCCTCGGCAATGCGGGTGACTTCAGCCATGTCTTCGGGAAGCGCACTTGATGCCGGCATCACCGGAACACCGGCACTTTCGGCCAGATTGCGCGCAGCTACCTTGTTGCCAAGGGTGCGCATGACGTCCGAGTTCGGCCCAACAAACTGGATACCGGCTTCGGCACAGGCATCGGCAAATTCAGGATTCTCGGACAGGAAACCATAACCCGGATGGATCGCATCCACACCGGCATCACGGGCAACACGCAGGATGTCTTCGATATCAAGATACGCGCGAATAGGTTTGTTGCCCTTGCCAACGGTATAACTTTCGTCAGCCTTGAAACGATGAAGGGCAAAACGGTCCTCGTCAGAGAAAATCGCTACTGTGCGAATGCCAAGTTCGTTGGCAGCTCGCAAAACACGAATCGCGATTTCGCCACGGTTGGCGACCAGAAGTTTACGGATACGCTTTGGTGCAGAACGCGTCATTGACACCGGGCTCCTACCACATTTTCCTGGCAGGAACGTGCCTGTGCGCGCCTGCCAAAACCAAGTGAAACGCCACGATATGGTCCCGGAATGCGTTGCGGTGCGGGATGCCTGCAACGCCATACCTTTTGTGGCGGAACAAGATGCCTGCACGTAAGTAACTTGTGCATTGCATCCAGAGCTTTTGGCGCCCGGTGGGCAGGCGTTGGTTATCATATATGCGCATTGCCCACCCCCTGTCAAAGCATGATCTCGAAAATTGGTAATACCAATCTGACTTAGATCGCGCCACCCGCTTTTCACTATGTGGAATAACAAAAGCGGGACTGATCAACCAAACGGGGTAAAAACCGCGATCTTTCGGCGACTTTTGTTACAGATATGCTATTGTCCGCCCACGCAAAACACCACTATCGCAAGACGGTCACGCCCATGCCGAAGCTAAATCTTCGACTAAAGTTCCTGCTGCTTTCCATCCTGCCGCTGGTTTTGGCCGCTTCCGCGATCTCGTGGCTGGTCTTTGCCCAGGCCGAACGATTGGCCGAAGCCGAAATCAGAACCTTTGAACGCAACATCCTTCAGGCCCGCAAGGATGAGCTGAAAAGCTATCTTGAACTGGCTCTGGCTTCGATTGACCACATCTATTCGGTGGCAAGCCCACTTGATGCGGTTTCCAAGGAACGCGTCAAAGCGATCATCGAAGACCTGTCATATGGCGAAGACGGCTATTTCTTTATCTATGACCGCGATGGCACGGCCCTTGTTGAACCGCCCCAACCATGGCGCGTTGGTCGGACTTATTGGAACCTGCGCGACATCAATGGCAACTCGGTTATTCAGGGCCTGATTTTCAATGCGGAAAAGGGTGGCGATTTCATGCGCCACGTTTGGGAAAAGCCATCAACAGGCGAGCCGACCGAAAAGATCACCTATTCCCTGATGCTCGAAAAATGGGACTGGATGATCGGCACCGGGATTTATATCGACGATATTTCCGAACAGGTTGCCGAGATCGAAGCCGAAGTTTCCACCCATATCCGCGAAACCACTATTTCGATCATCGGCGTTACGATTTTGGCCGTCTTGCTGGTCGGGATTTCGGGCACGGTTGTCACTCTGTCTGAACGCAAGCTTGCCGATGCCAAGCTTAAGGAACTGACGCATCGCGTTGTTGATGTGCAGGAACAGGAACGTCTTCGGGTGTCACGCGAACTGCATGACGGTATTAGTCAGATTTTGGTGTCGGTCAAATATTCGGTCGAAACCGCCATCGCGCGGATCGGGCAAAAGCGTGAGAACGCGGTTGAGCCCATGGAAAAGGCCGCCAAACGATTGCAAGACGCCATCCATGAAGTCCGCCGCATTTCACGCGATCTGCGTCCGGCGGTCCTTGATGATCTTGGCCTGAAACCGGCAATCGAAAGCATGTGCGCAGAACTTCAGGACCGCTCGGGCATTCTGATCGAGGTGAAGTGCGAAAACATCGACAACCAGCTTGATATCGCCAAGAAAACCACGCTGTACCGTGTCTTGCAGGAGACGCTGACCAATATTGAACGTCACGCCGATGCGACCGTCATCAAACTGACGATCAAACGCGAAGGCCAAAGCGTCGTGATGCGGATTTCCGATAACGGGGTTGGCTTTGAAACCAATCGCTATATCCGCAACCGCGATCCGCGGGCCGGTATTGGCCTTCGTAATATGCGTGAACGCATGGAATTCCATGGTGGTGGGCTTTCTGTCCGCTCCGAACCCGATGACGGGACGAAAATCACTGCATTTATTCCGGCATCTGCCCAGAATGCGCTACCCGACCGCTCCAACAGCGGTTAATCTGGCTCAGCACTAATATTCAAGCGACAGGACCTAGTTTCGATCAATGAATAATGCCAATCAGATCTATTCTACCGACCGGCCTTTGCGCATCCTTCTTTGCGATGACCATGCACTCGTCATGGATGGCATCCGTTCGCGACTGGAATGTTTTGAGCATATCAACATCATTGGCGAAGCCAGCAACGGCGTCGAAGCCCTGTCACTGGCCAGCGAACTCAGCCCCGATATCGTTCTGATGGATATCTCCATGCCGGTGATGAACGGTTTGGAAGCGGCCGAAAAATTCCGCGAAGCCCTGCCTGATACCAAGGTCGTCATCCTGTCGATGCACGAAAACCCGGAATATCTGCGCACGGCCCAACAGGCTGGTGCCAAGGGCTTTATCCTGAAAGACGTGTCATCAAATGACATGGTGCGCGCAATTGAAACCATCGCCAATGGCGGCGAAGCATATAGCTCCACCTTTGACCGCATCAGTGCGGGCGAAGGCAGCAACAGCGATGGTGTACCGCTGACCACCCGTGAACGCACTGTTCTGCGCCTGCTGGCCAAGGGTGCAAGCAACAAGCACGTTGCACGTGAACTCGACATCAGTGTGCGCACGGTCGAAACCCACCGCCGCAACATCAAACGCAAACTTGATATCGATAGCTCTGCTGGCCTTGTCCGCTATGCGATTGAAAAGGGTCTTGTGACCCTTGATGCTGGCACCTGATATCTGATCGTGATGCGAGGCTTAAGCTCGGCATCACGACTTTAGATTGATTTTACAAATCAGCACGGTACATTGAAAACACACTGTGGCGGCTCAGGCGCACAGGCAGATGTTCCCATCAAGTCACTGGCTGCTTTATCAAGGGTGGGTGTTGTGAACCATACTGCAGGCTATACATTCCGGCCCGAACATGCGCGATGCCGCGATTGTGGTGTGCGGAAATTTGCCCTGTTCAACAACCTGACAGACGAAGACTTCAAACTCGTCCATATGCCGGTCGAAGACATCGCCCTTCCCAAGCGTGGAACGCTTTACAATGCGGGGGATGATGCAAAATCAATCTTTACCCTGCGTACCGGACTTGTGAAGCTTGTGCATTATCTGCCAGATGGTAATCAGCGTGTTGTGCGGCTGGTTCGTCCCGGCGGCACCATCGGCCTTGAAGCAATCGTCAGTGACAGCTTCACCCACCATGCAGAAGCCCTTCAAGACAGCGCACTTTGCCGCATTCCGATTGCCGTGATTGAAAAGCTTGATCGCGAAAGCCCGCGTTTGCACAAGCAGGTCCTGAACCGCTGGCATCAGGTGGTGATGGAATCCGATAGCTGGTTGACCCAGATGACAACCGGGACAGCACGCGAACGTGTCGCCCGCCTGTGCCTGTTCCTGCATGATGCCGAAACCGATAGCTGCCACCTTCCCGGACGCGAGGATATCGGCGCCATGCTAGGCATCACGACGGAAACCGCCAGCCGTATCATTGCCGATTTCCGCCGCAGCGACCTTCTGGAGTTCCGGTCACGCAATATATTCGGGCTTCATCTTGCCGCGTTACGCGAAATGGCTGGGCTTGATGACGATGAAGATGCGGCCTGCGACTGACGGGAAAAAACACCTGCCCCTAACGCGCAGCTGCTTGAAGTGTGGTGTGGAATGCTGAATTCGGGCCGCATGCCATCGACAGCTTTTCATATTCCGCCGGCGTGTCGATCATTTTGTGTTGTTCGCGGCGGTTACGGTCAATGTCGTTGATACGCCGTTTGAAATCGCGGCCATATTCCGACAGAAGGCGTTTGATTGCGCCGGGCACATTGTCCGCTGGCATCGGGAACATCGAACTGACTTTTCCAACCACGTCATTGACCAGATCATCAAGGGCGACACGAATGTCAGCCTCCATGCCTTGGTTGATCTTCACATGTTCACCTTCATGAGCATAGACCACGTCATATTCGCATGTGCCACGTTCAAGCTCTGATGCGATATAGACCAGATGTTTGACAACATCGACCTTCGGGCTGACACGAACCGGATCAAGACAATAACGGCCAAAGCCGACTTGGCGGGGTTCAAAGCGCATATCAAACGATGCGCGCATTTCATATTCGGTCAATCCGGTCACAAGATAGCGCGGACTACCGCCAGCCCGACTGTTAAGCCAGCGGACCGAACGATGCCGATCCAGCAATGGGTCCATGTGATTGAACTCAAGCGATGCCTGCGGCGCACGCACCGGCTCACAGGTTCCTTGTGCCGAAGCCGGGCGGGAGAAAAGCATACCCAAACAGATCGCAAAGATGGCCAACCCGATGCCAATGTGTGCGATCTGATCATGACGTTGCCGACAGGCAGGCAATTGGCTTCTCCCGGTTTTGAACCAATGAGAATGCCAGCTTCGTCGCCAAACGAAGCTGGCATCAATGATACGCTTTACGGCGAAACTTCAACTGTGGCTCACATGATCGGCGCAGTCGACGCAAAGCGGCGTTGTCGGATCAAACTCAAGCCGCTTCTTTTCGATCGCTTCGCCGCAATTGTGACAATGCCCATATTCGTCATCTTCCATCCGAAGCAGGGTCTTTTCAATACGATCAAGTTCTGCGGTTCGACGACGTTCCTGTTCAAGATGCATCTGCTGATTTTGCAGGGCATCCATCCGTGACAATCGACCGACCGCCTGCTGATCAAGCTCGACCGGCTTTCGGTAATCCTCGGAATGATTTGAATGCGCCAAGATGTCTGCACGGCGCTCTTCAAGCCGTGCACGCAAGGTTGCAAGATCAATATCTGTTCGGTCCGTCATCCGAAACCTCATGACTTGTTGTTCTTGTTCCCTTTCATATGGGGATGGTGAGGGGGGCTTCGCCAACCCCCGATGATGATTTCATTGTGCTGGGTGCCGCAACTAGCTGCAGCTGCCACACGCATCAACGAGCTTTTCCATCGCTGCCTTGGCTTCGTCATCATCAAGGCCTTCGGACTTCATTTTCTTTTGGATTTTACAGCAAAGCGCTGGACCATCCGGGAAGGGCTTATCGGTCCAGAACGGGGCCGTGGTTCCGAAATATCCCGTCTGATCAAGGAACGACACACCGTAATAATAGGCCGCCCCGACCGAGTTATAGAAGGTCGGATCATCAATGAAACCGCCATCCGGGGTCATGGATTTGTTCAGACACCAATCCAGAACAAGGCCGATGTCTTTTGATGCGGCATTCTGGGTATCGCCATCGACCTTGTCCCAGCCAAGCTCGAATATTTTGGTCACATCGTAATTGTTGTGATTGTTGAAATCGCCATTGTGTTTCCAGCCGAACGGATAGGCGTCATCTCGGATGGCCAGTGTCGTTTCAAAAATCTCGGGCCAAAGATCAACTTTGCCGTGCTGATATGAAATATTGTGGAAGGTCAGGCTCAGGTCGTTGCTTTTAAGCACGCCCTGATCAGGCGTTTCAAACCATCCGCCCCAATAACCGCTTTGATCATCCTGCCAGTCATCAAGCCAGGTCTTATAGGCTGTGATGTAATCTTCGGTCAGATCAAAACCCTTCACATAGGTTTGGAAATAGTCACGGATTTCGCTTTTAAAACACATCTGCGACAGGGTTGCGGTCACCGCCCCCAATGCATCACGCCGATCCAAACCATCAGCATAAATCTTTGAGGTTTTCTGACCTTCAAGCCAGGCGATCATTTTATCGGGTGTTGAAATCGGCTCCATGAACAGGAACGGATATTCGGGCGCCTGCCCGGAATCGGCAAGAGTGTTGACCGCATCTATCATCGCATCGACTTTGAGGAACCACTGATCGTAACAAGGGCCCCAGGAACCATCACTTGGCACCTGCTTTTCCGCCCAACTCTGATCAGGGTTCTCAAGCGACTTGGAAAAATCGGCAAGCTTGGCATCAAGTGCTTTCCAGTCGGCGGTATAAAGCAGAAGCCACTTGCTCTCGATCATCTTCTGATCCGATGCTGCCATGCTATTCCCGGCACTTTGGGCCGCAATCAGCTTATCCTGCAGCGGGGCCAGTTTCCCGGCATAGCTTTCCTGTTGCGCAACATAATTCTGATCGAATGCGCAGAACTGCTCTGTAATCAATGCACTGAAATCGGTCATGACCGCCGAACGCCCCCCATTTGTTTTGTCTATCAGTTTCCTGACCTGTCTGATCAGAATGACAAAAAACAAAACAATGCCAAGGAATTATGCTCAGTTCATTTGGGAAAGGTGGGTTGCAGCCGGTCGTGCGTCAGTCTTGGAGCAACCAATTGCGGATCACACGAAGGGCCTGATCGGGATCGGTGTCGACAATCTTGGCCGCAACATTAGCCTTCTTTCGGTCAATCATGCCTTCGACACCGGCGACACTAAACCCTCCGTCATCATTTTCGACCGGGGCAATCGCCGACGACGCGGATGACGCTTTCAGCCGGTCGCGCAGACCTTGATCCGATCCCGGTTCGTATCGTGGAATTGGCGCTGTTGGCTTTGGTCCCGCCATAAAGGCACTTCCACTATCTGAGTTCGGCTTATTCCCGACCTTCGTCATGAATGCATCTTTCGTAATGCGTCACAGGCATTCCTTACATATATGACGACTCGTCATAGTATGAATGACACCATCACGGTTTTTGCCCGCGGAACCACAAGGTTACTACATTAGATCACATTAAACTTTAGTCGAATGCACATTTGTCAAAATCCGAAATGGATGCTCTGGATATTGAACAAAGGATTCCTACAGGGGGCGCAGGTAAATTTCGATTGTGCACGCAAACCTTTCAGATCTGCGGATTTTCGCCATTTTGCATTGCAAAATTTTGAGAATGCATATTGTAAAGCCCCTCATAGAACCAAACTAAAGTGTCAGTTATTTTAATACGAAAAAGCGATCATTCGCACATTTTGGGGTTTATCATGTGCACTGGCCTATTTACCTTCGTACTCACCCAAGGTATCCACCACCTTTGAGTAGCTTTATCGATACTTTTGAACAGAGGCAAACAACGCCACGGGGGCACAGGGTTCTTTGAGACACTATACCTATATCTTCATCGCTGCATTGGTAACAATGGTTGCAGGCATAAGTGATGCGCACGCCGTAGAATTCGGTGAAGCCCCCATTCTGGCTGACCAAGTGGCAGCAGGCACGCTGCCACCAGTGAAGGACCGCCTTCCAACCACCCCGATGATCGTTACCCCGAACGATAAGGTCGGTGTCTATGGCGGCACATGGAAGATGGCGCAGCGCAATCAGCGCGACCATGCCCTTTTGATCCGTAACATCGGCTATGAGCCGCTCCTTCGCTGGACGCCGCAATGGACAACGACAATCCCGAACGTTGCCCTTTCCTTCCAGCCAAGCAGCGATGCAACCGAGTTTTTCTTCCGTCTGCGCCCAGGAATGCGCTGGTCGGATGGCGCACCATTTACCGCAGATGATATAATTTTCTGGTATGAAGACATCTTGAACAACCCGGCCTTCGAAGATGCTGTTCCTGAATGGTTAACCTCTGGCGGAACCACGGTACAGGTCGATGAAATCGACGAGAATACTGTCGCGTTTCGGTTCAGCACACCGTATGGATTGTTCCCAACCGCCTTGGCCAGACCCGAAGGCGTGGAACCTGTAAGCTACCCCGCCCATTTCCTGAAGCCACTTTTGCCGAAATACAATGAGAACGCCGACGCCCAAGCAAAAGCACTAGGCTTTGCTGACTGGAAAGAACGTTTCATTGATGTCTTTGGCACACCTGGGACAATTGATGACCCCACGAGATGGGATAATCCGGATGTTCCGACCCTCAATGCCTGGGTTCTTACAGGTGTTTATGGTGAAGACAACCCGCTGATCGCCAAGCGTAATCCGTATTACTGGAAAATCGATCCGACAGGCCGTCAACTTCCCTATATTGACGAAGTATCCTTTACCCTTGTGCCGTCAAAGAGTGCGGCCGGGGATGCAGCTATTGCCGGGCAGGTCAATATGCAGGAACGCCATGTCAGCACCCGTGCTGACGAAGTTCTGGCCGCAAATGACGATCTGCAGCCCTTCACACTGGTTGAAAGCGACATGAATACGCTGACCTTGTCCTTGAACCTCAATGACAAGGACCCGGTCCTGCGCGAGATTTTCCAGAACAAGAATTTCCGCGTAGCCTTGTCGCATGCCATCAACCGCGATGCGATCATCAATCGTTTTGTGCCCGGTGCCCTGCCCCATCAGGCCGCCCCGCGCCCGGAAAGCCCGCTTTATCACACGGTTCTGGCCCGCCAGTTCATGAGCTTTGATACATCACTTGCCTTGGATTTCCTGGCCAAGGCAGGGCTGGATCAAAAGAACGATGACGGGATCCTTTTGCGTCCTGATGGCAAACCGTTGTCCTTCTTTATAGATACCGAAGGAGCAGACCGTTTCGAGATGTTGAGCGCCGTAATCGAATATTGGCGCGACATTGGAGTGGATGTGACCCCGCGTCACCTTCCGCGCGATGAGTTTGTGGCCCTTCGCGAAGCTAACGATCATCATGCCAGCGCCTGGGGCGGGGATGGCGGGCTTGATGCCATGGTAATTCCGATCAACTATTTGCCGATGTCCTCGGAGTCATCGTGGTTCGCAACCGGCTGGGCCAATTGGTACATCAACCCAAACAGCCCGGATGCAATCACCCCACCTGCAGATGTTCAACGACAGCTTGAGCTCTACAACGAACTCAAGGAAACAGCGAATGCTGAAAAACAAACTCAACTGATGCGCGATATTCTCGACATCAGCGCAGATCAGTTCTACGTTATGGGGATTGCTCTGCCGCCTAACAGGAAAGGTGTGGTTGCCAAGGACTTCCACAATGTTCCCAAAGTTATTCCGGCAGCCTGGAGCTACGCAACACCAGCACCAACCAACCCAAGCCAATATTATATTGAGCAAAAGTAGCTAAGGTGCGCAGAATAGAGTTCGCAGGACGACGGGGAGACGAATTCGCGTGAAGAAGCTGTTTGACCGGATGATCGGCAGTCTGGTCTTCAAGATCGCCCTTGCGATCGTGATTGTAGAAACCATACTGCTGGGCCTTTTTGGCGGCTATTATGTCCAATATTTTGGTGCTGAAATTGACCGCCGTATTGCGGAACAAATCAGCACGCCCGGCCGCCTGATCCAAGACGAACAGCTCAAAGTCTCCATTCTGAGTGATCCGGAACAAATGAAGCGCCTGCTGGGTCCGCATTTGCAGCAAGCCATGGCCATCGGCTTTGACGGTACGATTTATCATTCAACCGACCCGTTGATGATCGGGAACTCTGTCAAGATCATCGAAGGTTTCCCTGCTGATGAACTACGCGCCGATATGAATGATCAGGTGTTGATTACAGTTGATGATCAATTTGGCAACAGCATGATCAGCATCACCCCGCTTTTCAGTCTGAATGCCAATCAGCCATTTATGTATGTCTTCCTCAAAGTTTCCACCAAGGGGCTTGAGGAAAGCCAACGCCAAATGCAATCAGTCCTTCTGATTGGTTCGGCGATGTGCATCCTGCTTACTTCAGCACTGATCTTCCTGTTTACACAGCAAACTGTTTTGAAACGTCTGATCACTGCTGCGCAATTTGTGAACAAGATCCAGATCGGTAAGTTAAGCTCGCGCTTGACGCCCATGGGACGTGACGAGATCGGCACATTGGAACGTGGCCTGAATGCCATGGCCGAAAGCCTCGAACGTCGCACCCAACAGCACCAGATTGCTCAGGATGCCTTGCGCGACAGTGAAGAACGTTTCCGCGACTTCACCTTCTCGTCGGCCGACTGGTACTGGGAAATGGGCTCTGATCTCAAGATCGCGTTTGCTTCCTACAAATTCTATCAATTGATCGAAGAAATTAACGGCTCCCCGCAAGGGCAAGCGTTTGATCAATTGGGACTGCAGTCCGAACACCCTGAAGGATGGCATTATCTGCAGCGCCGATTGGACGACCACATGGCGTTCCAGAACGTAGAGTTTTCGTGGACGTCGCGCAAAGGTGAAAAACACTATGGACGTATCAATGGCGTTCCTGTGTTTGCCCTTGATGGCAGTTTCAACGGCTATCGCGGGACTGGCAGCAATATCACCGCCCAACACCGCGCTGCCGAAGAACAACAAGCCCTGCAACGTCAATTGGCCACGTCGCAAAAGCTTGAGGCGGTTGGACAAATGGCTGGCGGCGTAGCTCATGAATTCAATAATTGCCTTGCAGGTATTCTGAGTTTTGCCGAAGTTGCCCGTGCAAAAATCGACGACCCGGAACGCGTAAAGGAATATATTGATCACGTCATCTCGCTGGGTGAACGCGCAACAAGTGTTGCCGATCAGCTTTTGATGTTTTCGCGCCGTCGTATCGACCAACCAACCAACGTCCGCGTTCAGAGCATCTTCTCGGAGATGGAAAAGCTGCTGATGACGCTGCTTGAACATCGTATCGAGCTGCAAATCTGGGCCGACGAACCAGAACTTTACACACGTGTCGATCCGACCCAACTGTCAGCCTGTCTGTTGAACCTGGCGATCAATGCGCGTGATGCGATGCCTGATGGTGGCTCGCTCCAAATTTCCTGCCGCAGTGTTGACATCCCGCCACTGGATCAGCGCAACTCAGACGATGACGAAGATAGTTATCCTGACGATATGGCTGGTGATTTTGTTGTCATTACTGTTCAGGACACAGGAACAGGTATCCCTGACGACATTATCGACAATATTTTTGAACCCTTCTTCTCGACCAAGGAACCGGGTAAGGGCACCGGACTTGGATTGTCTATCGTACATAGCTGGGTCGAAGAGGCGCACGGTTTCATTAATGTCGAAAGCGTCGAAGGCGAAGGCACGACATTCTCTGTGTACTTGCCTCGCTCAGAACCCGGTATTGAACCTGTGCATCGCATTGATGATGTCAGCGAATATCCCGGCAATGGCGAACGCATCCTAATTGTTGATGACGAGCAAGCATTACGCACCACCGCACGGATCATCCTCGAAGATGCTGGCTTTGTCACAACTACGGCAAAAAGCACAGAAGAAGCGCTTGAAACGCTGAAAAAGTCAGAAGATGACGAACCATATGACGTGATTTTGACAGACGTGGTCATGTCAGGTCGAAGCGGCCCGCAATTGATCATCGAGGCACTGCGGCAGAACCCGCGCTATGGTGTGGTCTTTATGTCAGGTTATCCGGCGCGGTCACGCAAGGAACTTGATAACCTCTTGGGCAACTATGTCTTCGTCAAAAAGCCGTTCCGACCAACCCAATTGCAAAAAGCCATCCACGAAGCATTGGCCCTTCGTGCAGAGCGCCAACAACGGACCTCCTCGTCCTGACGCCCTGAAATCTTTCGGGTCCCTCAACCAAAACCGCCCGAAAGATATCAACACCTCACCTAATAGTTAAATAAATCTTACCTTCCTAAATCCTGAAAAATACTGGCGTGTCAGCCCCTTACGGTTCGATGATGATCAGTATTCGTCGCCTGTGTGACAGCCGTCACTTTTTAAGGTACCCTAAAACCATACCCTGTAATCAGAGATTGCATTGATCCCTGAGTTGGGTAGAGGCCCCTCAAGGCAAGTTAAGAGGTCAAGATGATCGGTTCGGTACAAGGTTCAGGTTTAAGCGCCGCGGCACAGGCCGTGAACGACGCAATTACCCCCGGTGGTGGTGCACCAGGTCCGTCCCTTCCATTCGCAGCCGCAGAAGGCGCGATCAACAAGGCGACCGGTCTGGCAAAGGTTATCGGTTCTATCGTGACTGAACACCAGCCGCTTGAAACCAGCGGCAGCCGCGGCACCAAGGTTAATATCCTAACGTGATTTTTCCCTCTCGTTAGCTTCCTCCAAGGGTGGTCCTTGACCACCCTTTTTCTTGCGTGCGCGACGTACGGCACTGATCCAGCACAATCATGACAACTGCTTGACGCCATGCTAGAATTGGCACTTGATTGAAATCTGGACGGCATAATGACCACCAACAGAATTGGCACAGGCTCCTCACAAACCGGTCTTCAGGATGCACGCGCGCGTCCGCAAGGGGCCGTTGGCGCCCGTAGCCGGGTCAATGCCAATGCCGAACAACCGTCATCAGACAGCTTCATCGCATCCCAGTTGGCCCGCCTGCGCAACCTGATCGCAACCGATCAGATCGACCATAATGCGCGTCGCGGCACCTATCTGAACATTCTTCTGTAAGTTGTTGTTTCTGTCTGGCCCTGTTTTTAATCACAGGACAATTGCGTCTGTCTAATACGCAGAAAAAAAGAAAAAGGCGGGCCTGAAGACCCGCCTTTTGCCTGCCCCTATCCGATCAAACCAGACAAAGAAAAGTGCCCCGTACCGAAGTACGGGGCGAGTTCGTTTGTCCAGGTGTGTTGGACAAGGGAGCTTGCGCAAAAGCGTGATCAGATCACGCAGTTGCCTGGTTTTCGCTCTCGGAGCGAATAGGGTGTTCCAGCTTGTCGACGATTTCCTTCGGCACGATCTGCCAGAAGTTGCCGCGTTCACGATCCCAGTTATCAAGGATCGTACGTGCATAACCGCTTTCGGTTTCTGCAACATGCTCTTCAATCAGAGCGCGGCACTGTTCGTCCCAATGCTGGGTTTCAATGCGCTGGTACAGGATGGAGCCATCATTGACGACATCGGCAAAGGTATTCTCTCTGTCATAGATGAACGCCATACCGCCGGTCATGCCTGCACCAAAGTTCTCACCAACCGAACCCAGGATCACTGCGGTACCGCCGGTCATGTATTCACAACCGTTCGAACCACAACCTTCGACCACAACCGTGGCACCGGAGTTACGGACGCAGAAGCGCTCACCAGCCTGACCCGCAGCAAACAGCTTGCCCGCGGTCGCACCATAAAGAATGGTGTTGCCGATGATGGTGTTTTCGTTCGTCTTAAGCGGGCTTGAAGGACGCGGACGCAGAACAATCGTTCCGCCCGACAAACCCTTGCCAACATAGTCATTGGCATCGCCCTGAACTTCGATCTTCAGGCCCTGAACCGCAAAGGCGCCAAGCGACTGACCAGCCGAACCACGCAGACGGACATGCAGGTGGCCCGGTTTCAGACCGGTCATGCCGTATTTCTGCGTGATCAGTGACGACATCCGCGTACCAATCGCACGCTGGGTGTTCTGGATGTTGTACTGAAGCTGCATCTTTTCGCCGTCTTCCAGAAGCGGACGGGCATCCTTGATCATCTGCGCATCAAGAGTGTCCGGAACTTCGTTACGGCCCTCGATAGTGCAGAAGCGTGCATGGTCACCAGCATCTGCCTGTGCCAGAAGCGGGTTAAGGTCAAGGTCAACGAGGTCTTTCGCACCACGGTGAACCTGCTGCAGCAGGTCGGAGCGACCGATCACGTCTTCAAGCTTGTCATAACCAAGCTCGGCCAGAACGTCTTTGACTTCTTCGGCCATGAAGGTGAACAGGTTGACCAGCTTGTCAGCCGTACCGACGAACTTGGCACGCAGTGCCGGGTCCTGGGTACAAACGCCAACCGGGCACGTGTTCGAGTGGCACTGACGCACCATGATACAGCCCAGCGCGATCAGGGACGCGGTACCGATACCAAATTCCTCGGCACCAAGCATCGCACCGATCACGACGTCACGGCCGGTTTTGAAACCACCGTCAACGCGCAGCTTGACCTTATCACGCAGGTTGTTGAGCGTCAGAACCTGGTTGACTTCAGACAGGCCCATTTCCCATGGAACGCCTGCATATTTGATCGAGGTCTGCGGGCTTGCACCCGTACCACCGTCATAACCGGAAATCAGGATCACGTCGGCTTTTGCCTTGGCAACACCAGCGGCAATCGTACCAACACCCGAACGCGACACCAGCTTCACGCAGACGCGGCAGCGCGGGTTGATCTGTTTGAGGTCATAGATCAGCTGAGCCAGATCTTCGATCGAGTAAATGTCATGGTGCGGCGGCGGCGAAATCAGGGTCACACCCGGCGTCGCATGACGCAGCTGTGCGATCTCGACAGTGACTTTGAAGCCCGGCAGCTGACCACCTTCACCCGGTTTCGCACCCTGTGCGACCTTGATCTGGATTTCTTCACAGTTGTTGAGGTATTCGGCGGTCACACCGAAACGACCGGACGCAACCTGTTTGATCGAAGAACGCGCATTGTCACCGTTCGCACGCGGACGGAAACGTTCACGCGATTCACCACCTTCACCGGAGTTCGATTTCGCACCGATACGGTTCATCGCAATCGCAAGCGCTTCGTGCGCTTCGGTCGACAATGCACCATGGGACATGCCCGGCGTTACGAAACGTTTGCGGATTTCCGTGATGCTTTCGACCTTGTCCTGATGCAGCGAACCACGGTCAGAACGGAAATCAAGCAGGTCACGCAGATGCAGCGGCTCACGCGAACGCAAACCTTCAGAGAATTTGCGGAACGTGTTGTAGCTGCCCGTCGAAACAGCCGACTGAAGCGTATGGATCAGCGGACCGGTCCAGACGTGACGTTCGCCACTGCGACGATATTTGTACAGACCACCAACCGGCAGAACCACAACATTGCCGTTAAAGGCCTCTTTGTGCTGCGCGATGGTACGGCGCTGAATACCCTGAAGACCGATACCCGAAATACGCGACGGCATGCCCGGGAAGAACTCAGCCACAAGCGAACGCGACAGGCCGATACTTTCGAAGTTATAGCCACCACGATACGAGCTGATGATCGAGATGCCCATTTTCGACATGATCTTGAGCAGGCCGGCATCAATCGCGGTTTTGAAACGCTGCATGACTTCTGCGGTGCTGCCCACATTCGGGAAAAGGCCACGCGCATAGCGGTCCAGCAGACCTTCCTGTGCGAGATAGGCGTTAACCGTGGTCGCGCCAACACCGATCAGAACAGCGAAGTAATGCACATCCATACATTCAGCCGAACGCACGTTCAGCGAGATGTAGGTACGCAGCGACGTCTTCACGAGATGGCTGTGAACGCCACCGGTCGCAAGAACCATCGGGATTGCCGCACGGTCTTCACTGATCGCTTCGTCGGTCAGGATGACGTGAAGCGCACCACCGCGAACGGCTTCTTCTGCTTCGCGCTGGATACGGGAAATCGCATCGCGCAGTGCGGTCTTGCCACCATTGATATCAAAGGTGGTATCGATCTCGATTGCCGTATCGCCCATATAGCCGCGCATTGCGTCATATTCGGCGTTGGTCAGAACCGGGCTTTCAAGCTGCAACAGGTCACACTGGCTTTCATCCTCATCAAGGATGTTGCCAAGGTTGCCCAGACGGGTCTTCAGGCTCATGACGCGCGCTTCACGAAGACTATCGATCGGCGGGTTGGTCACCTGCGAGAAGTTCTGACGGAAGAAGTGATGCAGGCCACGATAACGGTCCGACAGGATCGCAAGCGGGGTGTCATCGCCCATCGAACCGATGGCTTCTTTGCCGTCTTCACCCATCGGATGAAGGATCAGTTCAAGGTCTTCGTGGGTCAGGCCCATCGACTTCTGCAGACGCAGAAGACGTTCTTTTTCGATATGGGACGGTTCTGTATGTTCCGGCGAAATCAGGTCATCAAGCACCTTGGTGCGACCAACCCATTTAGACCAGTCACGACGGTTCGCAAGCTTGTCTTTAAGCTCGGCATCATGGAACAATTTGCCTTCTTCAAGGTTCACCGCAATCATCTGGCCCGGGCCGAGGCGGCCTTTTTCGACGCAGCTTTCCTCATCGATATGAACCATGCCTGCTTCGGAACCAGCAATCAGAAGACCATTACCCGTCACCGCATAACGCAGCGGACGCAGACCGTTACGGTCCGTACCACCCATAAGCCATTTGCCGCCATAAGCTGCAAGTGCAGCCGGGCCGTCCCACGGCTCCATCACGGCGTTGCAATAGGCATACAGGTTTTTATAGCTGTCTGGCGTGGATGCCTTTTTCGACCAGGCTTCCGGCACCATCATGGTTTTCACCATCGGCAGGTCACGACCCGCACGCACCATCAACTCAAACACGGCATCCAAAGCAGCCGAGTCAGACGAACCCGGCTGAATGACCGGCTTAAGGTCGTCGATGCTGTTGGCAAAAGCTTCGTGCGCCATACGCGCTTCGTGGCTTTTCATCCAGTTGACGTTACCGCGCAGCGTGTTGATCTCGCCGTTATGGGCAAGCACGCGGAACGGCTGTGCCAACGGCCAGCTCGGGAAGGTGTTGGTCGAATAGCGCTGGTGATAGACGCAGAAATTCGAAATGAACCGATCGTCGCGCAGATCCGGATAGAAGGTATCAACGTCTTCTGCCAGGAACATGCCCTTATAGATCACTGAACGGCACGACATCGAGCAGATGTAGAAATCCTTGATCGCTTCGGACAGCACAGCCTTTTCGATGCGACGACGGATGGCATAGAGATCAATCTCGAACTGCTCTTCATCCACGTCATCACGAACACCGATCAGAACCTGTTCGATTTCTGGGCGGGTCTGGTTTGCTTTTTCACCGATGACCGAAACATCAACCGGGACCTGACGCCAACCAAGAATGCCGTAACCCTGTTTGAGGATTTCGGTTTCCACAATCGCGCGGCAACGTTCCTGTGCGGACATGTCGATACGCGGCAAGAAGACCTGACCAACAGCGATCAGGCTGTCGGGTGCTTCCTGGTTGATGACTTTCAGATACGCCTTAAAGAAGTCCTGCGGGATCTGAAGATGGATACCTGCACCGTCACCGGTTTTACCATCGGCATCAACAGCGCCACGGTGCCAGATGGCTTTGAGCGCTTCGATACCGGCTTCAACCACTTCACGACGCGGTTTGCCATCGATCGCACCGACCAGACCTACACCACAGTTGGCGTGTTCTTCGGCCGGGTCATACATGCCGCTGGCTTCAAGATGCGTCGCGTTCTTTTCAAAACGGGCGATGTCGGAAGCACCACTGTTCTGATCCATTTTGTACTGAACGATCTTGTTCATAACGTCTCTCTCCTAATGCGGCAGCGGGCTTAAGCAGCAGCTTCTTTGCGCGCCAGCAAATACTCATCAATCCGGTCTGCCGCGTCACGGCCATCGCGAATTGCCCAGACCACGAGCGATGCACCACGGGCGATATCGCCAGCAGCAAACACGCCATCAAGATTGGTCATCATAGTGCGGAAGTCGATTTTGACCGTACCCCAACGCGATACACCCAGTTCCGGTGCATCAAACAGGGTCGGCAGATCTTCCGGCTCAAAACCAAGGGCCAGGATGACCATGTCGGCATCCATGGTGTAGCTTGAACCTTCGATGATTTCCGGGCTCTGACGGCCACCGGCATCCGGGGCACCAAGGCGCATCTTGACGGCGCGAACACCCGTTACCTTGTCATCACCGACAAAGGCTTCCGGGTTGGTCAGCCAGACAAATTCAACACCCTCTTCCTCGGCATTGGCAACTTCGCGCTGGGAACCGGGCATGTTTGCACGGTCACGGCGATAGAGACATTTAACCGATTTGGCACCCTGACGGATCGCGGTACGGACACAGTCCATGGCGGTGTCACCACCACCGATCACGACAACATTCTTGTCCTTGGCATTCAGCGTCCCGTCTTCATAAGCCGGAACCGTATCGCCAAGACCCTGACGGTTGGACGTGGTCAGATATTCAAGTGCGGGATACACATTGCCAAGACCAGCACCCGGCAGCTTCAGATCACGCGCCTTGTAAACGCCGGTCGCGATCAGAACGCTGTCATGTTTCTTGCGCAGGTCATCAAGGGTCGCATCGCGGCCCACTTCGAATTCGGTGTGCATGACAACGCCACCGTCTTCGAGAAGTTTAACGCGGCGCTCGACAACGTCTTTTTCAAGTTTGAAGCCCGGAATACCGTAAACCAGCAACCCGCCCATACGGTCATAACGGTCATAGATATGAACTTCATATCCTTTTAGGCGCAGCTGTTCGGCAGCCGCCATGCCACCTGGGCCACCACCAATGATGCCAACCGACATGCCATTTTCCTTGGCAGGCTTCGGTGCCTTGACCCAGCCATTTGCGAATGCAGTGTCGGTGATGTATTTCTCGACCGACCCAATGGTGACAGCACCATGGGTCGATTGTTCGATCACGCAATTGCCTTCACACAGACGATCCTGCGGGCAGATGCGGCCGGTTACTTCGGGCATGTTATTGGTTGCTGCCGAGATAGCATAAGCTTCCTCAAGGCGACCTTCGGTGGTCAGGCGCAGCCAATCAGGGATGTTGTTATAAAGCGGGCAGTGCGCCTGGCAGAATGGCACACCACATTGGGAACAGCGCGACGCCTGGTCAGCGGCTTTGTCATCCTCGAACGCTTCGTAAATTTCGTTGAAGTCGGTGCGACGTGCAGCGGCTTCTCTTTTGTGCGGATATTTTTGTTCGAGATGAACAAACTTCAGCATCTTTTCTGTCATAGCGGCCCTCTAAAAGGGTTTTATGTTGCGGGTTTCGGTCTGTATACGCGGCTAATACGCAATAATCTAGCACAAAATACATTATAGGTCAGCTTTATTGACTTAAATACCCGCACTGCAAATCTGGTCTTTCAGATTTCACCGGAAATTTGAACCGTAATAAAGTTTCATTAGTACCGAAATGGTACTATTTATGCATTTCGTGCAAATGCGCTAAACTGCTATAAGCGGTGAGTTTTTCCGCCAACAGCCACAGAGGCCGGAGTGACCCTACAGCACATTATTCTTCTGGCAGTCGTTCAGGGGATCACCGAATTTCTTCCCATCAGCTCATCTGGCCACCTCATCCTTGCCCCTGCCATCACCGGCAGTGCGGATCAGGGTTTGTTGGTAGATGTGGCCGTGCATGTTGGTACTTTGGCAGCGGTTCTGATCTATTTCTGGCGTGATGTGTTCGCCATGCTCGGCGGATTCGTTCGGCTGTTTACCGGGCGAATCAATCCCGGCGCACGCCTTGCCATTCACATTGTGCTGGCCACCATCCCAGTTATTGCCGTTGGCTTCTATCTGAAGGTATCCGGCATCGAAGAACAATTGCGTTCGGTCGAGATCATCGCATGGACCACACTTGGCTTTGGCATCCTGTTGTGGATTGCCGATAAGGTTGGCATGACAATCAACCGGCTGGAGCATATGCGTTGGGGTGGTGCTTTGTTTATTGGTCTGGCACAGGTCCTGGCCCTTATTCCGGGCACCAGCCGTTCGGGCATCACCATGACGGCCGCGCGCTTCATGGGGTATGAGCGTTCAGACGCCGCACAGTTTTCCATGCTGATGTCGATCCCGGTTATTCTCGGTGCCGGCCTTTTGGCGGGTCTCGATCTGCATCAAAGCGGCGACATCCAGCTTACCGAAGATATTCTTCTGGCAGCCGGTCTTTCCTTCCTGACCGCACTGATCGCGATTGCTGTTCTAATGAGCTGGCTTAAACGATCGAGCTTCACGCCATTTGCCATTTATCGTGTCCTGTTGGGCGGTGCCCTTCTGGTCTGGATTTATGTCTATGGCGGCGCACCGCTTCCCTTCATGAGCTGATCAGCACACACTCACCAGCTACCTCTGCCTGAACTCAAAGAGCCCCACATGTTTTTACGTCCCCTTGACCCGGTGGCCGATGGCCCCGCATTGCACGTTATTTTTGGCGATCCTGAATGCTGCACCTGGCTTCCCGAACCAGCCTTTGCCGATCTGGATGCAACAATCGCGAAGCTACGTGACTGGACGACGGGGTTTGAGGCAACCTCGTGGGTGATTTGCGAAACGCCTGATGGCCCGGCACTTGGCCGCATCGCGCTTTATAATGTTGGACGTGACAAGGATGTCTGGGAAGCGGCCTGTATGGTGAACCCCAAGGCACGCGGACATAACTATGCCGCACGCGGGCTTCATTTCGCGATCCGCTATTTGTTTGCCAACACCAATGCGCGCCGGGTTTTTGCCGATATCGACCCGGACAATCATGCATCGATCAAAACGTTTAAGAAATTGGGCTTCACCCGCGAAGGTTTACTTCGCGGGGAGTGGGAAACCCATATCGGCATTCGGGATTCTGTGATTTTCGGATTGTTGCGCACCGACCAACTGGCCGATATCCCAAACCCGCCGGAATTTATCGCAGGCTAAATCACCGGAACGATGGTTCCGTTAGTCCTGCCAAATCGGACCACCCGACAGAATGATCTGCGCACGCGCCGGGTCTTCGGGCGCATAGTCGGAATCCTCGACAAAGCGCATCAGAAACGGCTCATGCGATAACAGGAATTCAAGCGCCCCGGCCTGAACCTCGTTCGAACCGATACCCGCACGCAGGTCTTCAAGCCCCATACCGGTTTGCGCGACCAAGCCTTCCAGCAGCTCCTCATCACCGGCAATATGGGCAATGGCGCGAATGGCCAGCGTTTCAGCAGCTTCCTTGTTCATCACAATGTCCGACAGATAGAGTTATTTAAACCACTTGGCCTTGGCCATGGCACGCCAGACGACAAGTCCGGCCACAACGATGATTGCCGCAGCAATCCCGCCAAGACCATTTCCAGCCATCAATACCAGCCCCCAGAAGCCAACGGTACCAAAACCGATCGCAAGACTTAAGAAAGCCGACTTGGTCAGGGTATCCTGATTTTTCTGGGCGGCTTCGGCGCGTTTGATCTCATCAACGATCTCGTACCAGGCCAGTTGCTGCCAACGGGAATACTTGAGCCCCTTGCGCGGACCTTTGCGCAGGAAATCATCGAGCTGCTTGACGATATTTGCCGCACGCTCTTCGGGGGCAACATATTTGCCGATCCGTTCCTTTTTGCGCGGGCCTTCGTCCAGTTCTTTCTCGATCATGTTCACGGGATCTCTTCCAACTCCGAGCGGTAATCGCGCTGTACCTAGTTCTTGATATCCGACCCTAGGCCCAACCGATTTAAATCCGGTAAACCGAAATCCAATGTGCGTTTCGTCACAGCGCAGACGATAAACGCATATTAGAAGACACTCACAAAACAAACCTATCCTTACGATTGGGTGGTGGGTGAAATTATTTTCGCCGTCAAACGCGAAAAGACCGCCAGACTTATCAAGGACTTCAAAGCTGACCTGTGTAACGGATCACCCTTACGAACAGGTGACAGCTAACAATGGGCGATAAATGCCCATACATACACATCAGATGACAATAAACTGGACGACCGGATGCTGCGCACCTTTGGATCGCTTGGATTTCTGCTTTTTGCACTCATACTGATGCCATCGCCTGGAAAAGCTTCCAGCGATAAAGGCATCCAAATCGTTGCATCCTGCAGCCCTTGGCCACCTTATGTGGTCGACGGGGTGAACCCCGGCGGCCTGTTGGTGGACTATGTTCACGATCTGCTCGCCTCGTTCGGCTATGATGTGAAAGTTGAAGTCTATCCTTGGAAGCGCGCGATTGATGCGGCACGTGACGGGGCGGTCGATGTGATCTTCTGCGCAGAAGAAGGCCAAGCCACCACATATGGCCTGAATTACGAATTCCCGATTCTTGTCAGCGACACCATCCTGATTTCACACAAAAACTATCCGCTGGAAGCCGATCAGCTTTGGGATCATCGCATCGCAGTGGGTGCTGGCTATTGGTATGGTGATGTATTCGAAAGTCGGCGCGCAGATGTTGAAACCATCGAAGTTGTTGATGACCATACCATTCTGCGCATGGTCGCGAACAAACGTGCAGATGCCGGTCTGATGGAAAAGGCCGTCGCCGACACCCTGATGCACACCTATCCGGAACTTGGCGAGATGCTTCACATCAGCAAGCAACCCGTTGCGACCCAGACCTTCTATTTCTCGACATCCCCTGAAACCAAGGTCGATATGCGCCATCTGCGTCGCCACCTGGCCATTGCAGACCCGGTACCGATCATCCAACAGCTCACTGCGGCATCAAACTAGGATGCATCCCGGCTGCCGCACATAGGGTGGCCGTTCAGGCCACCGCCAATGCTGCCACGGCAATCACGCCAAAAGCGATAAGATGGATCATCTGTAATCTCCTGATTTCAGACAGGATGAAACACGCCTGTATCGGACCGAGTTGATCCGGACACAAGACGACGGATGATCCTTTTGCCTCTAAAAATCGGTGAATTGATGGCGCAATATGGCCATTTCATGCCGATGCGGCTTTTGGGAACATTGATGTTTTTGGGGGAATGGTGCGGGCGGCCGGACTTGAACCGGCAAAGCCTTTAGGGCCGGCGGATTTTAAGTCCGCTGCGTTTACCAATTTCGCCACGCCCGCAAAGCGTGTTAAAACCGGCCTTCCAACCGGCAGATCAGGGTTCTAGCGCGACTTTCTGATCCGTGCAACATCCTATTGCGCGATTGCCGATCTGCCGAACATCACCAGCCAAGAAGGCCGCCCCACCACGCAATGGGGCAAGATTGCCCGGTTCATTCCACATTCCCTGCACTTTTGCTGCTCATAGTTGTCTGCGCTCATAAACCAATGCACAGATATTCATGCACAGGCATACGAAAACCATACTGGCCGCCACGGTATGTGTCGCCACTGCTGCGATCTATGCTTCCCGCGGTATCACACCCAATATCATCACCTTGGCCTTTGCCGAGGATGATGGCGTTGGCCCTGCCCCGCCGATCCTGCGCAGTGAAACCCTTAATCGTGCCAACAATCGTCGCCGTCACATGAACCGTCTATACGACAAGATGGATAAGGACATCTATGACAGCACACTGGCCCCGTTGCTGTTTGACGGCTTCATTCCACCCGCCGAACAGGCGACCGAGAACCTGCAATTTGGATCGGGCGCCACAACCCCGTCCGAAGTCTTTGGCGGGCGTGCAGCCCTGTCATCGCTTGCGCGCAGAATTGATTTTGACAGTGCGGCGGGAACCTTCCCGACCCAATCGCGCACCGTGCGTGTACCGATCAGCATCTGGGTGGTCGGCAATCAGGCCGATCTTGAAAACCGCGTCACCGGGTCGGGTTATGATCCAGGACTGAGTGGTGACACGGTTTCGATCGATAGTGGTGTTGATTATCTTGTCGACGATGGCCTTGTCCTTGGCCTTGGGGCGGGTTGGGGCAGCACCCTTGGTGAAAGCAGCAAACATCAATTGCGTTACCGCGAAAGCAACTTCGCCCTATCACCATATTTCGTCGCCCGCATGACCGATTGGCTTAATCTGCGCGGCAGTGTCAGTCTTGGCAAAAGCACGATCCGCCAATCGGCCATCGGCACCGTTCCCAATGACCTGCCCTATGCCGAAACCATTGAAAGCACCACGCTTTCCAATTCCATAGGTTTTGGTTCGGAGTATGAATTTGGTGTTGTACCACTTAGCCTGTCACTTGAAGGCGACATGATCACTGCACGCGAATATCTTGGCGACGGGCGGGCAACTGATGGCGGACTGATTGCCGGAAGCACGGCCACCACACGCCTGTTTGATGCGGCACTTGAAGCTCGCTATCGCCTGTCCTTTGGCGATCATCGCATCATCCCCTTTGCCGGGCAGGAAGAAACCATTTCGCTGTTAAACCAGAATTACGGGCGTAGCGGATCGACCCGCTATTATGTCGGGTCGGACTATGCCTATGACCCGATGAATTTTGATCTTAGCATTCAGGGGTTTCGTGATTTGGCAACCGGGTCCGATCCGATTGAAGGTGTGCGGTCTGAATTTTCCCTGTCGCGTGACATGTTCCAGTCGCAGATAACCCTGCAGCCCTTTGTCAGTATCGAAAGTACCAACCGTTATCTTGATACCGGCGGCGGGGTGACACAGGAATGGGGACGCTTCCCCGGACAGCTTCGGTTTGAGGTCCGGCGCAAATTAACCTATGAAATTCCGCGCGGTAACTATACCGGACTGCTCAGCATTGATGTGCCGTTCTAGGGTACAAGCCGATTTCACACGATACCCTGTTCACAGATATCGGCATCAAGGCGCATCTTGCTATTGGCGTTCGCAGCGCTGGCAGGTAGGGTGCACAGCAGAAAACAAATATAGCCAAACACCAGCAGGCCCGCGCCATGACGCAAACCGATCCGATATCGAAAAGCACCAGCCAAGATGCTGAGTTGAGCCCACCGGTCTTTGATCAGGCTTTTCAAAAGCAGTTTATCGATCTTTTGCTTTGGCGTCGTGATGTCCGCCGGTTCCGTACCGATCCGATCCCGCAAGAAGACATCAATGACCTGATCAAGGAAGCCTGCCTTGCCCCGTCGGTTGGCAATTGCCAGCCATGGCGCTTTGTAAAGGTTAACGACCCGGATCGCCGGAAATCCATCCGCGACAGTTTCGAGCGCGCCAATAAAGAGGCGCTCAATGACTATCACGGTGAACGTGCCAAGCTTTATGCATCGCTGAAACTTCAGGGCATGGATCAGGCGCCGGTTCAGCTTGCTGTCTTTGCCGACGAAGAGACCGAGGCGGGCATGGGTCTTGGTCGCAAGACAATGCCGGAAATGCTCGATTACTCAGCCGTCGCCGCCGTACAACTTTTGTGGCTGGCCGCGCGTGTGAAGGGCATCGGGGTTGGCTGGGTTTCGATCCTTGAACCTGATGTCGTTGGCAAAACACTTGAGGTCCCGGATCACTGGCGATTGATTGCTTATCTGTGCATTGGCTATCCGGAACAGGATCACGTGGTGCCAGAACTGGTACGTGAAGGCTGGCAGGAACGCATTGATCCAGATGCCCTGACGCTAGAACGCTAGGCCAGCATAACCCGCTCCCCACAGCAAGAATATCAACCAACAAGGATATCAGGATGTCTGCCGATAAAGGCCAACCAAGCGCCCCGGATCAGCCCCCAAAAAAGGGTATGTCCAATGGTGTATATTTCAAGATCATGGGCTATCTGCTGACCGCAGGTTGGGTCGGTTTCATTTTGGCGGCATCTGGTGGTGACAGCAGTCATCCATTGTTTGACTATATCTTTGTCGTACCGCTAGCAGGCTGGATCATCGGCATGATCGTCGCCCGCGTGATAGCCAAAAAGACCGGCGCGGATCGCCCGTAAGGCATCCTGACCCTATTACTGCAAAAGGCGCCTCAACGGCGCCTTTTCTTATTTCTGGTCAATGTCATCGCGATTGCGCGTGCGCTCGTCGCGATATCGGTCATCATCAGAAAACCCGCCCAGTGTCATGATCCCGATGCCAAGGCTGATACCGCCAAAGGTGATGAACAGGCCAAAGAACAACAAAAAGATAAAGACCGGCGCATCGCGCGATGACATCGTAAGGCTATAGATCCCGCCAATATCAAAAAACAGCACGAGTGCGCCAAACACCAACGCACCAACACCGCCATAGGCCGTGTGTTCGATCATGAAACGCACAATCGAACGTGCTTCGCGCGATGCCTTGCTCCCGCGTGGATCATCTCCGTCCGGCAGTGGGTGATTTGGTGTGTCGCTATTCATGTTCGTTCCCCAACAGGTCAGAACAATTCTAGACGTGCTTTGCACCTGGTTCTTTGACCAAACGCAATTGATCGCTTTGGCTGGGTCTTGGTCTTATGCGGCGCTTACTTCACCGGTATCTTCGATGACGTCTCGTCCGCCATCGATAATAACTGTGCGAATGCGCTCGGATGCCTGATTGACGTCATCGGGATTTTCACCCCGCACGACCAGTGTCGTACCAAGTTTACCTTCGCGCAAGAACGGATAAGACCCGATATCGGTTTCGGGGTAATCACCCTGAATTTCTGCCAGCACCTTGGCTATCGTGCCTTCGGGGATGTAGCCGCCGACAGAGCGCGACACCATCGGCTTTCCACCGATCAGCTGATGTTTGATGCCCTGGAACATCGCCTGCATGATCATCGGCACACCGGCCATGACATAGACATTTTCCATCCGGAAACCCGGCGCCTTGGAAATCGGGTTTTGCACCAATTCCGCCCCGACCGGGACATGGGCCATGCGCAGGCGCGCCTCATTGAGGTCTTCGGGATTTTCGTAATGGCTTTTCAGAAGCGCGTGGGCGTCTGCATTAAGCTCAATCTCAACGCCAAATGCCTTAGCAACGCATTCTGACGTGATGTCATCATGGGTCGGGCCAATGCCGCCCGTGGTAAAGACATAGTCAAATTTCGACCGGCATTCATTAACCGTTGCGATGATGGTGTCTTCGATATCGGGGATGACGCGCGTTTCAGACAGACGCACACCGATCTTGTTCAGTTCTTCTGCCAGATAGGGCAGGTTCTTGTCGTGGGTACGGCCCGACAGGATTTCATTGCCGATAATAATCAAACAGGCACGGACCGGATCAGACATTACATCCCCACAACTTCAATTAAATTTCGAACTGCAAACCATACGGCGCGCGGCACCCAGTGGCTCACAGAAAATCGCGCAACATCGCCACAAGCGGCACATCAGCAGGCGGCATCGGATAATCGCCGAGCCGCACCGGACGCACCCATTTGACCTGCTGACCTTCCATCGGCGTGATCTCGCCCTTCCAGACGCGGCACAGATAAAGCGGCATCATCAAATGGAAATCATCATAGGTGAAAGAAGCAAAGGTAAAGGGTGCAAGGCAGCTTTCGGTGATGTCGATGCCAAGCTCTTCCTTAAGCTCGCGCACAAGCGCCATTTCGGGCGTTTCACCGGGCTCGACCTTGCCACCGGGAAACTCCCACAGCCCCGCCATGGATTTGCCTTCCGGGCGCTGCGCAATCAGCACACGATGATCAGCATCCACCAGCGCAACCGCACTGACAAACACCGTTTTCTCCGGGATTTTCCCCTGGCGCAAGTCAACCGACATGCAGCCTTTATCTGGTTGTTGTATTGTCATGGCACTGTTTTATCGCGCCGTTTTGCGTTCGCCAAGTGGAGAAAAGACCAAACTGTTTCAGATCATCTCACGTAAACAGATCGTTTATAACAGCGGTGACACAACAGGTCATATTGATGCCTCAAACAAACTCGGCGAAAAAGAACGCACGTCTGACGGCAAAGCGTATCGTGAGCTTCGCAGCAACCTCGGTCGTTTCTATCCTGCTGCTTGCGGGCTGCGACAAGCTCGGAGCCTACAATTATTGGCAGGCAGGGGATTTCAAGCCTGACATCGCTGATCTTTCGTATGGCGATGATACCCGTCAAAAGCTTGATCTTTATCTGCCAGACGTTGCTGTTCAACCGGCACCACTTTTGATCTGGTTTTACGGTGGATCATGGGATTCGGGCGATAAGGAGAAATATGCGTTCGTCGCCAAACGCTTTACCGAGCTTGGCTATGCAGTGGCGATCCCCGATTATCGGCTGGTGCCCGATGTGCATTTCCCGGCATTTATCGAAGACAGCGCATCTGCGATTGCCTTCATGAAGGACTATGCCAAGAACCATGGCACCCAAATCAAAACAGGCCCAGTCATGCTGGCCGGGCATTCTGCAGGCGCTTATAATGCTGTTCAGGTGGTGGCCGATCCGGCTTATTTACGTGATGTCGGTTTGGCCAGTGATGATATCGCAGGCATTATCGGCCTATCTGGCCCCTATGACTTCCACCCTTACGATGTCAGCGCGACCCAGATTGCCTTTGGCGACACCCCGGCCAACAAAAGTCAGCCGGTCGAAATGGATCTTTCCGCCATGCCGCCGCTTCTTTTGATCACGGGTAACCGCGACCACACCGTTTTCCCGCGCAATTCACGCCGACTTGCGGAAATC
Source organism: Thalassospira sp. (assembly GCA_965228275.1). Classification (GTDB taxonomy): domain Bacteria; phylum Pseudomonadota; class Alphaproteobacteria; order Rhodospirillales; family Thalassospiraceae; genus Thalassospira. The sequence goes on from OZ245802.1 coordinate 1,577,734, forward strand.
GCCCCAAACGCCAAGTTGGTTGAGATCGAAGAAACCGGTCATGCCAGAACCCTGATTTCATTGGGCTTTTATCTGACCACCAATGACGCAGTTTTGGGACCTGTTTCCGAATTCCTTGGGCAACATTTGCCATCCAGCTAAACCCAACAACAAAAAAGCGCGCCTCCGATCGAAGGCGCGCTTTTTTGATCTTACTCCAACGGTCTGATCAGGCGATCTGACCGTGGCAATGTTTATATTTCTTGCCTGAACCGCATGGACAGGCCTGGTTGCGTGCGACGCGGCCCCAGGTTGACGGGTCGTTCGGGTTTGCCGGACCGGATGCCTGACGGGACTGAACCGTTCCGCCTTCGGCAGCGGCTTCACCACCTTCAAGCTCATCACGGTTTTCGTGCATTTCCTGCTGCGGGCGACGTGCTTCGAGGTCTTCCGGACGCGGGGTCGATTGCAGTTCAACATGCGAAAGCATCTGGGTCACGCGTTCGCGCAAGGACACCAGCATGGCTTCAAACATGTTAAACGCTTCGCGCTTGAACTCGTTCAGCGGATCACGCTGACCATAGGCACGAAGGCCAATGCCCTGACGCAGGTGATCAAGGGCCAGAAGGTGTTCTTTCCAGGACTGATCAAGCAGCTGAAGAACCAGGCTCTTTTCGACCTGACGCATGATATCGGCACCGTAATTGGCAACCTTGGCCGCCATTTTTTCATCAGCAGCCTTTTCGATGCGCTCGCGCATGGCTTCCTGATCGATGCCTTCTTCTGTAACCCAATCTGCGATCGGCAGATCAATCCCCAGAAGACGAGTAGTTTCTTCGTGCAGGCTGGCTGCTTCCCACTGCTCCGGATAAACCTTGGCCGGGCAGAATTTGTCAACGAGGTCCTCGATGACTTCGGCGCGCATGTCCGCAACGTCCTCGGCGACATGCTTTGCCTGCATCAGGTCGCGGCGCTGTTCATAAACGACCTTACGCTGGTCATTCATGACATCGTCAAACTTCAGAACGTTCTTACGAATGTCGAAGTTACGCGCTTCAACTTTCTGCTGGGCTTTCTCAAGCGCCTTGTTGATCCACGGATGGTAAATCGCTTCACCTTCCTGCAGACCAAGCTTCTTGAGCATGCCGTCCATACGTTCCGAGCCAAAGATGCGCATCAGGTCATCTTCAAGCGACAGATAAAACTTCGAACCACCTGGGTCACCCTGACGACCGGAACGACCACGCAGCTGGTTATCCACACGACGTGATTCGTGACGTTCCGTACCAATCACAAACAAGCCGCCAGCCGCCAGAACCTTTTCCTGATCAGCTTTAACTTCGGCTTTGATCTTTTCAATCGCTGCCGCACGTTTGGCTTCGTCGGTGACATTGGCCAATTCGTGTTCCACACGCATCTCGACGTTACCGCCAAGCTTAATGTCGGTACCACGACCGGCCATGTTGGTCGCAATGGTGATTGCGCCCGGCGCACCGGCCTGTGCGACGATCAATGCTTCGCGCTCATGCTGCTTGGCGTTGAGAACTTCGTGCGGGACTTTCTTCTTTTTCAGAAGGTCTGAGAGAATCTCAGACTTCTCGATCGAGACCGTACCAACCAGTGCTGGCTGACCACGCTTGTGGCAATCTTCAAGCTGCTCGGAAATCGCGACCCACTTTTCATTGGCGGTGCGATAAATCTCGTCATCGGCGTCTTTACGGGCAATCGGACGATGGGTCGGGATTTCGATAACCTGAAGGCTATAGATTTCCTCGAATTCTTCGGCCTCGGTCATTGCCGTACCGGTCATCCCTGCAAGGGTCGGATAAAGACGGAAATAGTTCTGGAAGGTGATCGATGCCAGGGTCTGGTTTTCGTTCTGGATCTTGACCTGTTCCTTGGCTTCAAGCGCCTGATGCAGGCCATCGGAATAACGGCGGCCTTCCATCATACGACCGGTAAATTCGTCAATGATGACAACCTTGTCATCCTTGACGATATAGTCGGTGTCTTTCTGAAACAGCTTATGCGCACGCAGTGCCTGATTGACGTGATGGACAAGATGAACGTTGGCAACGTCATAAAGCGTGCCTTCGGTCAAAATGCCCATTTCCATCAGAAGCTGTTCGGCATGCTCGGTGCCTTCTTCGGTCAGGGTAACGGCGCGTGCCTTTTCATCCTTCTCGAAGTCTTCTTCGGTCAGTTTCGGGATCAGAGCATCAATCGCGCGATACAGTTCCGAGCTGTCCTCGGCCGGGCCGGAAATGATCAGCGGGGTACGGGCTTCGTCAATCAGGATCGAGTCGACTTCATCGACGATCGCAAAGTTGAACGGGCGCTGCACCATGTCTTCAAGGCGGAACTTCATATTATCGCGCAGATAATCAAAGCCCAGCTCGTTATTGGTCGCGTACGTAATGTCACACGCATAAGCTTCACGACGTTGATCATCGGTCATGCCATGCATGATCACGCCAACTGTCAGACCAAGGAAGCCGTAAACTTCGCCCATCCATTCCGCATCACGACGGGCCAGATAGTCGTTGACCGTGACCACATGAACACCCTTGCCTTCAAGCGCATTCAGATAGACCGGAAGGGTCGAAACAAGGGTTTTACCTTCACCGGTTTTCATCTCGGCAATTTTGCCAGATGTCAGCACCATACCGCCAAGAAGCTGCACATCGTAATGGCGCTCGCCGCGGACACGTTTGGATGCCTCGCGGATGGTGGCAAAGGTATCAGGAAGGATATCGGTCAGAGTCTCGCCATTCTTGAGACGTTCGCGCAGCCAATCGGTCCGGGCGCGCAGTTCGTCGTCAGTCAGCTTCTCGACATCGGGTTCCAGGGCATTGATTTGCTCGACCGTGGCCCGCAGGGCTTTGACTTCACGATCGTTAGCTGAACCGAAAATTTTCCGGGCAATGGCGCCGAGCATTAATACGTTCCTGAACAAATGAATAAAGACACGATTAGGCAACGGCAGAAAGCCGAGCCCGATCACAGATAGAACCCTGCCTGCCATCTGTCAACGGAACGAACCAATATCGCTAATGTTGGGCCGGAATTTACGCAAATCGGCGTGAAATCACCTCTCCAACCCTTGCCGAATACACCGAATAATGTGCTTCAAGCTTGAGATATGCGTAAAATAATCGTACTATTCGTGTCACAGTTTTAAAACTCAATGAGCATGTAGCTCTGTTTTGGCAATCAGGATGATCCTGAAACCCATGCCAAAAATATCCTCAGGAGGAGGAAATGGTCGATTTCTCCGCGCTTAATCCATTCCGTCAGGGCCAATCAGGCCTGACTGATACGCGTCAGCCTCTTGCCAAAACCAGTCCCGATGCAGGGCAGAATTCCGCGCAGGCCAAAGCCGATGCGCGCACCCGCATTGATCCGGTAGCACTATCTGATGATGCACTCGCGGCCCATAATGACAGCCAGAAACTGGCGCCGGCCAACAGCAAGGCACTTTCATCGAAACCACTGACAACTGATGAGCTGTTTGAGCGCGCGCTTGATGCGTCGCTTGAGCTAATCCGTGGCAGTGTCGAAGAAATGTTTGCCCTGTCTGGCATGAGCCAGGAAGACGCGATTGCCGCAACCGATGCGATGTTTAACGGCATCAAGGACGCCGCCAAAGGTCAGGATCAGTTCGAATTTTCTTTTGATCAGGCTATCGCCAGCCACAGCAAGACCGCGATCTCCTATGCCGGGGCCAATGGTGCCGCGGTTGGTGTATCCGAGTCCGCGATGATGGCTGTGCAGTCGCTCGATATCAGCATCAACAACGAAACCGGCGAGTTTTCGTTTAACTACGAAGCGGCCAAAGTTGAAGTTGTCCGTACAGAAGCCGTTGCGATTGGCAACAGCATGGGTGCCGCCCTTGGCGCACTTGGCAATGTCATAAACGGACTTGGTGGCGGATCGCTTGTTGATATGCTTGGCAACCCGACAAGTGCCGGGGATGGCGGCCTTCTGTTTGACATCAATGATAACGGAGTCGCCGAGTTCATTCGTGAATTGATGAACGCAACCGTTGGCACCGAGGACACCAAAGAAGGCGAAGACGGCACAGTTGCCTCTGGTAATGCTGCGGCCGGCCCGTCGATTGCCGCTGAACGTATGGCGGCCTTGAATGCCCAGATCACTGAACAGTTCATGGAACAGGCAACGCTGATCGTTCGTGGTATCAACGAAGTCCCGGCCGAGAATGGCGAAGGCGGCAATCAGCTGCAACTGACCGTCGATATGCTGATGCCGATGGGCCGGTTTGGTCAGGATGATGGCAATGCGACCTTCACCTTCCCAACTGGTGAAACTGTGCCGGTGATTGACCCGACCCAGGAACAGGATGTTCTGATTTAATCTGCGACGGGATGTTGGTGACCAACATCCCGCAGCCCTTCAGGAAGGAGGCGCTGTATGTTTGATCATTCCACACTTACCAATCAGACCGCTGTTCAAAATGCAGCGAACATCGCATCATCGCGTGCCGCACCGACTGGCGCGCTGGCGTCTGATGCGACCACCGATCAGGATGCCAATCTTGCGCAGCAACGCTCCATCGTTGATCAGATCGATCTAAGCCTTGAGGCCAACCGCCGCATCAATGATGCCATTGGCGAGTTTCAACGCCCGGTCTTTGAAGTCGAGACCAATGTGCTTGAGGTCTATAAGGGCCTTAAACCGGCGCTTGATGATGCCCAAACACATCTGAACCGTGAAGCATTCATTGTTCTGGCCATGATGGGTGTTCCGCCCGCCAAGGCGCGTGCAATGGCCAATGCCATGACCGGCGGTGATCCCTCCGATCTGAAACTTGCCAATGCCACAGGTGCCGGTGGTTCAGCATCCGTGCAGGAACTGGCCGTTAACATGTCGCATGGCAAGGCCAAGGTTAATCTTGGGCAGGTGTCGGTTAGCTCCCGTCAGGTTTCAATCGACTTCTCGTCGATTGAAACCCGCTTTGCAAAGGCTGCAGGCAAAGTTGATATCTCCGTCTCGGAATTCAAAGCGCATATCGAAATGATCCGGGTAGAGATCGCCCAAGCATTTCAGAAGGACCCGTTGATCCTTGACCTTGATGGCAATGGCATTGACATCACAAGCCTTGAAGACGGCGTTCAATTTGACATTGATGGCGACGGATCGGTTGATCAAACCGCATGGATCCGCGGTGCCGATGCGCTTCTGGCACTGGATCGCAATGGTGATGGCGAGATCAATGATGGCCGGGAACTGTTTGGTGATCAAAATGGTGCCAGGGACGGCTTTGAAGAGCTGGCCAAGTTTGACGACAATCTGGACGGCCTGATTGACGAGATGGATGGTGTGTTTAGCTCGCTCGTTTTATTGCGGGTTGACGGCAGCCAACAAAGCCTTGCCGATGCAGGGATCAAATCGATTTCGCTGTCGCTTGTCACACCACTTGATGAACGCCTGATCGGTGGCGATCTGGTGGCAAGCTCGCAGTTCGAGCGCGAAGACGGATCAACCGGCCAGGTTGGCGAAGTCTTCTTTGACGTCAGGGCCTAGGCGGCCAGCAGCCTCTGACGCCCCCCAATAAATTTCACGCAACGGTCACCTTCTGATGGTGGCGTAGATCTCCGAGTTTGAAACATCATCTAGCCCGCTAACCCGGTGGGCTGATCCAGCCTTGCGGTTTTAACCCGCAGGCGCCCTCCCCATATGTCCAAGCGCATATGTAAGCGTTTCACAATTTGGACAGATTGCTTTGCGAAAAGGCCAACCTCCCACGGCGAAGCCTTGTGCATGAAACGCTTATGTGATTTACCCGTGGGTCGAGGCGCCGGGCAAAAAAGCCCGTCTGAAATCAAAGTCTGGAGAAACTATGCTGCGCAAAACCCTTCTTGCCGCGTCGCTGGCATCCGTCATTTTTGCTACCCCTGCCATGGCACAGGACGCTGCACCGGCCGAAGATCCGGTATTGGCGACGGTCAATGGCGAGGAAATCCTTGAATCTGAAGTCCGCGCGACCCAGCAGGGCCTGCCGCAACAGTATCGCCAGCTTCCGTTCGAGATGCTTAAACCCGATCTGCTGACCCGTGAAATCAATCAGCGCCTGCTGATGATTGCGGGTAGTGACGCCGGTCTTGCCGAAGATGCCGACGTCAAGGCACGTGTTGAAGCATTGCAGCGCCGCGTGATCGCAGAAACCTTCCTTGACCGTGCACTTGATGAAGCCGTCACCGAAGACGCGATCAAAGCAAAATATGACGAGTTCGTCGCAAGCAACGAACCGGAACCGCAGGTTCACGCACGTCATATCCTTCTTGAAAGCGAAGAAGACGCCAAAGCCATCATCGCAGAACTTGACGATGGTGCGGACTTTGCCGAACTCGCCAAAGAAAAATCAACCGGCCCGTCCGGCCCGAATGGCGGTGATCTTGGCTTCTTTAACCGTGCCGACATGGTCGCACCGTTTGCAGAAGCAGCCTTTGCCATGGACGCAGGCAGCTATTCCAAGGAACCGGTTCAGACCCAGTTTGGCTGGCACGTGATCCTGGTTGAAGAGAAAAAAGCTGGCACCCAGCCATCCCTTGATGAAGTCCGTCAGCAGCTTACCGCCGAAGTAACCCGCGATGCGATCACCGCGATCGTTGATGACCTTCGCGAAAAAGCCGACATCGTCAACAATGTCGAAATCGAAGCCGAAAAAGCAGCTGAAGAAGCCGCCAAGGAAGCTCCGAAAAACTGATCAGACCGGGTTGATGCAACCCGTCTTGAAAAGACGTAAAGACAAACGGGGCGAGGCCATTGGCTTTGCCCCGTTTTTGCGTTACCAGAACATTGATCCCAAAGAACTATTCTGCTGCTTGATTTTCGCCACCATTACGGCAGGATAAGTTTGGGTCTGACCAACAGGTCACTGCCCCCAACATACCACTTAAGGAATTTGCACTGATGGTTGCGACTTCGCTTTCACCCCTTGCCCCTGCGGCTTTCCCGGACCTTCCGGCCATTGATGGTGTCAAACTGCATACTGCAACGCTTGGCATCCGATACAAGGGTCGTCCGGACGTGCTGTTGGCAGAACTTGAACCGGGCACCCAGGTTGCCGGTCTGTTTACCACCTCGACCACCGCATCTGCGGCTGTTCGCTGGGGGCGCGAGGCGTTGAAAGGCGGATCGGGCCGCGCATTCTTTGTAAATGCCGGTAACTCCGTTGCCTTCACCGGCAAGGCCGGCGAGAAATTCGTTGCCGACAAGGTTGAAGCCGCATCCAAGGCACTTGGCTGTGCAAAGAATGAGATTTTCACCGCCTCCACCGGCGTGATCGGCGAACCGACCACGGCAAACCGCATTACTGACGCGATTGGTGATCTTCTGACCAATGAGGCAAGCTGGCTTGATGCCGCCAAGGCCATCATGACCACCGACACCTTCCCCAAAGGTGCATCGGCGACCGCCACCATCAATGGCACAAAGGTCACGATTGCAGGCTTTGCCAAGGGTTCTGGCATGATCGAGCCGAACATGGCCACCATGCTGGGCTTTGTCTTTACCGATGCAAACCTGCCGCACAGCGTGTTGCAGCCAATCCTTGCTGATTGCAACAATCGTAGCTTCAACGCGATCACGGTTGATAGCGACACATCGACGTCTGATACCGTCCTTCTGGCTGCGACCGGTAAGGCCGGCAATTCGACAGTTTCGGATATCAACGATCTGGCATTGGCGGAGTTCAAGGAAGCCCTTGAAACCGTGCTTCGTGACCTTGCCCATCAGATCGTGCGCGACGGCGAAGGTGCGACCAAGTTCATAACGGTCAATGTCACTGGTGCCGTGAACGAAAAAGAAGCCAAGATTGCCGCCAAGGCAATTGCCAATTCCCCACTGGTTAAAACCGCAATTGCCGGTGAAGATGCCAACTGGGGCCGTATTGTTATGGCGGTTGGCAAATGTGGCGTGACTGCTGATCCGAACAAACTGACCGTTTCAATCGGCGGCATTGAGCTTGCGAAAAACGGCGAACGCGTTGCGGACTATGACGAAGCACCGGTCAAGGCCCATATCAAAGGCCAGTATATCGACATTGATACCGACCTTGGCTTTGGAGACGGCGCAGCCACGGTTTGGACCTGTGATTTGACCCATGGCTATATCTCGATCAATGCGGATTACCGCAGCTAATTGATCGCGTCTTGAACGCCAGCCCACAAAACATAAACGCCGCCTTTAACGGGCGGCGTTTTGCTTTTTAGGCCGTATGCGGTTTTAACTCTTGCGCGGGATGTTCCCGTTCAAAACCAAGCCGACATTGGCACCGTCAAGTTCGACTTCGTTCAAGTCAGTATCTCCAAAGGCCACACCAGCGACATTTGCCTTTGTCAGGTTTGCGCCCTTCATCTGCGCTTCCTGAAAGATCGAGTTGCGCAAGTCGGCCTGTTCGAAAATGGTGTCCGTCAAATCTGCACGCCAAACCGTACCGGTTTTTGCACCCTTCTTGTCGCGCTGATCAACGTTCCCGAACTTGACCCCCTGAAACACGGCTTCGGTGCAATCGGATTTCGCCATGCGCACCCCATCCATGACAGCTCCGTTCATACGAACTTTCTGCATGTTGGCTTCGCGCATCGAGCACATCGCAAGGATCGTATCGACAAACAGTGCGCCACGGAGCGTACATTTATCAAACACCGCACCAGACAAATCCATACCCGAAAAATCCATTCCAGACAGATCACGACCGGCAGCAATCATCGGCATCCCTGTTTTGCCGCCCGATGACAACCACTCACTATGTCCGTTCACAAGGTCGCGAATGTCGTCTTGCAATGGTGCTGCCGGCGCGCCACCACCGATGGAATTTGACGTGTTTGCCTGTGTCAGATCGACACCTGTCATATCGACATTTCGCAAGTTGGCACCACTCAAGTCTGCCCCAACGAGCTCGCACCCCTTGAGCTTTGCGCCTTTGAGGTTTGCATTGCGCAATTTCGCACCATTCAGGTTGCACCCCGTAAGGTCCGCCCCTTCAAGGTTCACTGCAAACATGTTCGCATCGCTCATATCAGTATTGGCCAATCGCGACCCTGACATATTGGCCCCGGAAAGATTGGCGCCCCACATCATTGCCCCTTCGAGATCGGCATTCGTCATGTCCGTGACTCTTTTCACAGGACGTTCTTGCGATCCTTCCACCACGACCATGATACCGGCACGCAAATCAATCCCGGTCAAATTGGCGCCACGAAGCTTCGTACGCGCCATATTCGCACCTCGAAGGTCTGCGCGCAGGAAGCTCGACCCTTCAAGATTGGCTTCAACGAAGTTGGCCCCGAATAAATCACTGAAATCAAAACAGACTTCCGTTGCGGTTGCCTGGATAAAATTGGCCCCGGGAAGAACGGCTTCCTTAAGGCTGATTTTGCTCATTTTGATGCGTGAAAGGTTACCGTTGCGCAGTTGGATGCGCCGGCCGCCCGGTTTTTGATTGAGATAGAGCTGATGAAGTTTAATCGCATCAATCAGCTCGGAACGCGATGACATCGGGCAGTTATTCTCCGCCGCTAAATTACGTTTCGTTAATTCAGCTTCTACAATGCAACAGTTCCACCAGAAGGCAACGCAATTCGCGCAACCAGTCCAACTTATTGTTCGATTGGGAGTTTGTTGTGCAACCTGCAAACGGATCCGGGCGGAAATCGCAAGTATCTCAGATCGTTATGTTACACGTGTTCGGGGATTGTCCCGTTCAGGATTGAGCCGGTATTGGTACCTTCCAGCTCAACTTCCGAAAGATCGGTTTCGCCAAAAGCAACCCCGGCGACATTCGCCTTGCTAAGGTTGGCACCTTTCATCTGCGGACTGTCAAAGACAGAGTTCCGCATATCAGCCTGCGAGAAGTTGGCTGAAGTCAGGTCCGCACGCCACACTTCACCGGTTTTCTGACCCTTTGCATCGCGCTGTTCAACACCGCCGAACTTAACGCCCTGGCAAATTGCCTTGCTGCAATTTGCATATGACATACGCACACCATTCATCACAGCCCCGCTGAACCGGGCCCGCGTCAGATCAGCATTCCGCAAGGAGGTCATGGCCAGAATGGTGTCAGCCAAGATTGCACCGCGCAGGATACAATCATCAAAACACGCCGCCGAAAGATCCAGGCCGGTAAAATCCAGATCGGAAAGATCGCGCCCGGTCAGGTTCAAGGGCGCACCAGACGCCCCGCCACTTGTCAGCCATTCCGTATGGGCATTAATCACTTCTCGTATATCGTCGGGCAATGGGGCCACTGCCTTGCCGCCAATTGAGTTGGCAGTATTAGCCTGTGAAAGGTCAACCTTGCTCAGATCGACATTGCGCAGATTGGCCCCGGTAAGATCGGTCCCCACCAGCAAAGCATCAATCAGCTTTGCCCCCTTGAGATTGGCATTCTTGAGCTTTGCACCTGAAAGGTTACACCCCGAAAGATCCGCACCGGCAAGATTAACCGCGAACATGTTGGCATCGCTAAGATCTGCATCCGCCAGACTTGCGCCTGACATGTTACTTTCCGACAGGTTCGCACCTGACATCATTGATCCTTCAAGATCGGCATTGGCCAGATCTGTCGCCCGCTTGACCTTTTTCTCGCGACCGGCATCAACAATGACCATAACACCCGATCGAAGGTCGGCCCCCTTGAGGTTCGCCCCACGCAGCTTGGCGCGCGCCATATTGGCACCGCGCAAATCCGCACGAATGAAGGTCGATCCTTCAAGATCTGCTTCGACAAAGTTCGTACCAAAAAGGTCGCAGAAATTGAAATTGACGTCGCGAATGCTGGCCTGGATGAAGTTAGCCCCCGGCAGGATTGCGTCCTCAAGACTGATTTTGCTCATCTTGATGCGCGAAAGATTGCCGTTGCGCAGTTGCATACGCTTACCGCCCGGCTGCTTCATCGCATACAGCTGGTGCTTTTTTATCGCGTCAATCAGTTCAGTACGCGTTGTCATCTAGTGGATCGCACCCCCGGTCGATCAAAGACTGCATGCTCATTTATTTTTTGCGAGTCTTGCAGATTGTACTCAAGCTGAGCAGCTAACAGTCTGACAAAATATGACATTTGTATAAAAAGCATTGTAGATATAGATGCTTAGGCTAAAGCAACATATACAAATGTACAGGCACCACTATTGTCGACTGACCTCCTTTTCATGTTTCATCCAATTATGCACTGAAATAACAGCACATTAATGGTCCATAGAAACAGAACAGACGTTTGGAAGTTTTCTCAGCTTTTAGACATGTGTTCATTCGATCTTGTGATCAAGTCCCCAAACGCCCATCTGCAATAATGTGATCACCGAGAATCGAGCCGATGCACCACATTCTTTTTGTCGACGACGATACAAACATTCTAAGTGGGCTGCGCCGCCGTCTGGGAAGTGCGCGACCAGACTGGAATCTTCATTTCGCATCCAACGGCGCACAAGCCATCGAACTCGCTGCCAACCAGAATTTTGACGTGATCGTCTCCGACATTCAGATGCCTGAGATGGATGGCATCACCTTACTTGAGAAGCTTCAGGAAACGCACCCGGACGCCGTGCGCATCATTCTCACCGGCCATGCCGATAGCGCATCCTATTTGCGTACAATTGGCCCGGCTCACCAGTTCCTCAGCAAACCCTGTGACAACGAAACGCTGATCAGCAGCATCGAAAATGCGCTTGGTTTGCGTCAATTGCTGCAAAGTTCGGAATTGAGAAAGCTCGTAGCGGACTCCAAAAGCCTCGCCTCTCCGCCCGATACCTATATGCGGTTGGAAACGGCATTTTCTGATACGAACTATTCGCTTGAAAGCATCAGCAAAATTGTTGAATCCGACATCGCATTAACGACCGAGGTCCTCAAACTAACGAACTCGTCATATTTCGCAATTACCCAGCAGGTCACATCGATTGCCCATGCAGTTCGGATGCTTGGCATGGAAACGCTTAAAGCTCTTGCTTTGTTTGTTGGGCTGTATCGCGGATTTGATGGTCCACCTGAACAAGCTGTAAAATTGAAACGACTGTGTCATCGCAGTCAGCAAATTGGTGTCACCGCTGCATTGATTGCGGAATATGAGAAACTCCCGCGTGAAATATGCCATGCTGTCCCCTCGATCGGAATGCTCAGTCATATCGGAACATTGATCCTTTATACCAACCGTCCAAATGACATGGATGCCGTCACCAAACGGGTCGAAGTCGAAGGCATTTCAATTGATCAGGCAGAAACCGAGCAGTTCGGCGCCGGACATGCCGAGATCGGCGCGTATCTTTTGGGTCTATGGGGCTTTGCTGCCCCGATCATTCAGGCCGTCGCGTATCACCACCGCCCAATGGACTTACCGCACAAGGAAATGAACGCCTTGACGGCAATCTATGTTGCCCAGCACCTGACGCGCGAACGTGCTGACCGTGATGCCGGGCTTGAGGTCCAAAGCATGATCGATATGGATTATCTCCGTCAAATCGGCAAAGACTCGCGTCTTGAAGAATGGAAAAACATCGCAGGCGTTGTCTCAGAAAAATATGGTGAACTCACCAACGCATAACGCACATTCACAACCATGAGATGCGCGCCTTACGCAAGCACCGTTGGAAAATTTATCTTCTGTTTTTGCCTTTAATACGCTGCATTTGTGGACTTACCATCCTCATATGTGGACTATCATTCCGCGTCTTCTGCACCCATCTAGAAGACATGGAACACGCTTAAGAGGCAAAGCATGAGCATCATCCTGTTTGTCGATGATGACCCGAATATCCTCGACGGGTTGCGACGGCGGCTTCGTTCTGTCCGTCCGGGCTGGAAACTGCATTTCGCAACAAATGCAGAAAGCGCAATTGCGCAAGCAAGCCAGACAGAACCCGATGTGGTTATTTCTGACATGCGCATGCCCGGCACAGACGGTGCAGAATTGCTGACCGTAATGCAAAACAAGCACCCGCACACCGCGCGTATCATTCTTTCTGGTTTTGCCGAAGAAGAAGCCGTGCTCAGAACGATTGGGCCAGCACATCAATATTTGGCCAAACCTTGCGACGATCTTTTGCTACTTGAAACCATCGATAACGCGCTGGATCTACGCCATCTTCTGACGAACCCTGATCTGCGTACGCTTGTTGGCGGGATTGATGCACTTTCATCTCCGCCGATAACTTACACCAATCTGGTCAAGGCCCTGGAAGATCCACGCGTTAGCAACGAAACACTAACGGCGATTGTTGAATCAGACATCGCCTTGACCGCGGAGATCCTCAAGCTCACGAACTCCGCCTATTTCGCAATCCGACAGAAAATCTCGACGGTGTCACAAGCTATCCGGATGATTGGCGTTGATACCCTAAAGGCCCTTGCCTTGTTTATCGGACTGTTTCGAAGCTATGACGGCCCAAAAGCGGATGCTGCACGCATGATGCAACTCTGCCAGCGAAGTCAGCAATTGGGCGTTGTTGCAACATTGATTGCAGAACAGGAAAAATTGCCGTCCGAAGTCTCAAACGTCATGGCCGCGATTGGCATGCTAAGCCATACCGGCAGCTTGATTCTTTATGCGTATCGGGCAGCAGAAATGACGCAAGTCATCCGCAGGGTCGAACAGGAAGACATTCCGATTTACATCGCCGAGCAGGAGCAATTCGGCGCATCCCATCCCGAGATCGGCGCATATCTTCTTGGGTTATGGGGTTTCCCCAGTGCGATTGTCCAAACAGTCGCCTATCACCATCGACCACAAGACACCCCACATAATGAAATGGACGCGCTTGCAACGATCTATGTCGCCCAGCATCTCGCACGCGAAATCGCAATTGAAAAAAGAACAGGTAAAGCACCTGAAAGTCGGATCGACATCGAATTTCTGACCCGGTTGGGAAAACAACACAGACTATCTGCGTGGCGCGACACCGCGCGCGTTGTAGAGGACAAATACCAAGAAATCACAAAGTAAGGGAGGCAAGAAAGAATGCAGGATCCCCTTGTCTTATTTGTTGATGACGACGCCAATCTTCTGATGGGCTTGAAACGGAAACTGCGCGGCAAATTCAACATCGAAACCGCCGTTGGTCCGCATGAAGCACTCGCCAAAATCCGTAATGGGTCGGTATATGCCATTTGTGTTGCGGATATGCGTATGCCTGAAATGGATGGTGTACAGTTGCTTGCCGAGATCGCCAAACTAAGCCCCGATACAGTTAACATGATGCTCACAGGCAATGCGGATCAGCACACAGCAGTCGAAGCCATCAATCACGGGCACATATTCCGCTTCTTCAACAAACCCTGTGAAGATGAAGACCTGATTGCCGGTCTGACTGCCGGATTGCGCCAGTACCAGCTCATCACAGCCGAAAAAGCACTTATTGAACAAACGCTTGCCGGCAGCATCAAGGTCCTGACCGAGGTACTTGCCCAACTTAATCCCACCATTTTTGGCAAAGCGATGCGCAGCAAGATGTGGTGCGACAAGGTGGCCAAACAAATCGGTTGCAAACACCCCTGGGAACTTGGTCTTGCAGCACTTCTTGCGCCAATCGGTTATGTGTCATTGCCACCGGAGATCCTGGGACGCCTTGCAAAAGACAAACCTCTGCAGCCACTAGAACGCGATGTCGTACAACGTACACCTGATGTTGCCCGGACCCTCATATCCAACATCCCGCGTCTCGAACAGGTCGCGCAGATTGTCTATCTGCAGAACCGCAATTTTGATGGAACCGGATTTCCGTCTGAAGGTCCGGAAGGCAAGGACATACCGCTTGGCGCACGTGTCCTGCGTATATTCAACGACCTTGGAAAAATCGTCGACAAGGACATGGTGGTAAAACAGCATTTCGCCGAGTTACGCCAAAAATCACACCGGTATGACCCAGAATTGCTCGGCAAACTCGAAAACTGTCTGGCAGAGGAAGATCCTTCCTATGACAAGGCCGTGTTCCCCAAAGGCACTGAGCACGACATCCATCTCAAGCATCTTCGGATTGGTGATTTTCTAATGACCGATATTGAAACCTTGGATGGTCATGTGCTGCTGACCCATGGGCATTATGTTTCAGAGATTCAGTTACAACGACTGCGGGTCTTTCAGCAGTTACATCAGTTTCATGAACCCATCCGTGTGAAACGTGGCGGACAAAAAACAAACTAGTCGCGCATACTTGGCTTCGGAAAAAAGGGGAAATCATGATCGAAGATCAGGACATTGACGAAGCACCCAAAATCCTGAGTGGTGACGAAGAAATTGCCTTTGGCGAAGATTTGCTGGCAGCCGCAATGGAAATCGACGCCCCGGAGGAAGTACGGACACAATTTATGTCGCTGTTCAAAGAACAGCGCCGCCGGAAACTGCAAACAACACAGCGGCTCAAAACAATTCTTGATAGTGTCGTTGAAGGCATCCTGATCGTTGATCCGACCGGCATGATTATGGATTTCAACAAATCAGCCGAAAGCATCCTGCGGGCTTCCGACAACAGCTTGCATGGCACATCCGTCGATGTGATGTTCATTGATCGAAAATCGACCGTTCGGCACAAACTGCTCAACCGGTGCATCAATATCAGCACCGGGGTGCTGAAATACGACTATACCGAAACAATGGCGCAACGGCTTGATGGTGACAGCTTTCCGATGGAAATCATCGTAAGCCCTGCCAAATTCGCATCAGAAATGAGCTTCCTGTACATCTTTCGTGACATCACACGTCGCAAACAGGCAGAAGAAGCACAAAAGAAGCTCGAAGATGACTTGCGCGAGGCCCTCAAACTTGAGGCAATTGGTCATCTCGCAGGCGGCATCGCCCATGAAATCAATACACCAAGCCAATATATCCGCGACAATCTGAAATTCCTAAACGACAGCTATGGTGCACTATCACGTGTCTTGGGGCTCGCCCTACAGACACTTTGGAAAAATCGCA
Organism: Thalassospira sp.; assembly: GCA_965228275.1. Taxonomy (GTDB): domain Bacteria; phylum Pseudomonadota; class Alphaproteobacteria; order Rhodospirillales; family Thalassospiraceae; genus Thalassospira. The sequence continues at coordinate 1,593,641 of OZ245802.1, forward strand.
ATCACTTGCCTGCAAATACCTTCGAAGATTTCGCCAAGCAAATGCGTGATTCCGACCTGGAATTCCTGTTGGAAGAAATACCACATGCGACGCAACAGTCCCTTGATGGAATTAATCAAGTCGCGCGCATCGTTTTATCGATGAAGGAGTTTTCCCATCCTGGTGGCAAAGAGAAAACCACGACCGATATCAACCGCGTGCTTTCCAACGTCATTGTCATTTCACGTAATGAATGGAAGCATTATGCCGAACTGGTTGAGAAATTTGACCCCGAGATCCCGCATATCCCTTGTTATATCAACGAGGTAAATCAGGTTTTCCTCAATCTCATTGTCAATGCGGTCCAAGCCATTCAAGAAGCAGGTCGCAAACCCTCGGAAGGCGAGATTACGGTAAAAACCACAAGCCTTGATGACAATATCCTGATCAGCATTTCCGATAACGGCACCGGTATTGCCAAGGAAAATCGTTCAAAGATTTTCAATCCATTCTTTACCACCAAGGAAGTTGGCAAAGGCACTGGCCAGGGGCTTTCGATAACCCATGAGATTGTGACAGTACGTCATGGCGGACGCATCTGGTTTGAAACAGAGATGCGCAAGGGTACGACATTTCATGTTCTGCTCCCCTGCGAGAGCCGGGAAGGCAAAGCATCAGAAAAATCTAACGCGGCGCAAACAAAATAACACCAGCCCCGATCAGGCAGATGACAAGCCCCGTCACGTCCCAACGGTCCGGGCTGGTTCGTTCAACCGCCCACATCCAGAAAATCGATGCGCTGATATAAATCCCGCCATAAGCCGCATAGGCCCGACCGGCAAAACCGGCATCAACCCGGGTCAGAAGCCAGGCAAAGATAATCAGCGATGCAATACCGGGGATCACCCACAGAACAGATTTGCCCGATCGCAACCAGGCCCAAAAGGCAAAGCATCCGGCAATTTCAGCAAAGGCTGCAAAGATATAGGCCGCAATGCTTTGCATCTGTTCTCCAGATTAAATGATCAGAATGCCGGGCGCAGATCACCCGCGTATTTGCCCGCCCAGTTGGTCAGAACCGGGGTGAGGTAACTTTTAAGGACCTCGGCCTTGGCATCATCGATCACGCCATGTTTGCGCAGGATCGCGCCCATCGCAACCTCGGCCCCACGCTGGGTGCCGTCATCGATCTTAAGGGCAACGCCAAGTCCCTGTTTCGGGAAGGCTGCGCAATAAACGCCCTCTGCCCCGACCTTGACCAGTGCATCTTCGCCGCATTCTTCCATGATCCCGGTGCAGAAACGACCCGTGCCGGCAACCATGAACGGAGCATTTGCACATCCCTTGCGAATGCGTTTGATCGCATTAATACGCTTTTCATCAAGGCCTGCCGGATCGGCCATCCGCGCCATCGCCAGACCAAGATCACGCAAACGCATGCCAATCACCGGAATGCCGCAACCATCAATTCCGCGCGGGGTCGATGAAATGTCGCAATCGCCCATTTCTTCAAGAACCTTGATCAGGCGCTGCTGTACCGGATGGGCTTCTTCGATATAGCCAGCCGGAGCTTCGCCCAGCTGCTGCACGGTCGACAGAAAACCCGAATGCTTGCCAGAACAATTGTTATGCGCCTTGGTCAGCGTCACATGATCAGACGCCTGTTTGATCCCCGCAGCCTGGCTCAGCGAGTAATGCGGGGCGCATTCAAGGGTATCGACCGAAAGACCGATTTTTTCCAGCCACGCCTTAACGGTCTGCGCATGTTCTTCTTCGCCGTTATGGGACGAACAGGCCAGTGCGATATGCTCATCACCAAGACCAAATGCCTCAACCGCGCCGCTTTCCACAAACGGAATGGCCAAAAGCGGTTTGATGGCAGAACGCGGATACATCAGCGCATCGATATCGCCCCCTTGATCCACAACCGTCCCGTCCGCCTTCATCACGACATAACGACCGCGATGGAAACTTTCGACCATTTCGCCACGGGTGGCTTCGACAAGGATCGGGTTGGCAGCGATAGACTGGGACATTTGCAAGCTCCGGCGTTGGTGGGTTGATCTGTCTATGCCCGAAACACAGGTGGAAAATCAAGCACAGCAAATCCCGCAACTGCGAAGGTGGCCTTGTTACTCCGTCATGCTTATCCGCCTTTGGGCAACGGGATCGCCGTCAGGTTCTTGTATTCCTTTAAAACCAGACTGGATTGCACATCACGCACATTGGGCATGGATAACAGTTGGTGGGTGACAAATTCGCCAAAGCTTTCGATATCGCGCGACACAGATACCAACAAGAAATCCTGCCGCCCGGTCATCGCCCAACAAGACAGGATTTCCGGCATATCGTTCATCGCGCGCGCAAAATCCTCTGCCCCCTGCTCGGTGTGGCTTTGCAGCCGGACCTGAATGGTGGCCAACACCCCGAATCCCAGCTTTTTGCGATCCAGAAGGGCAACCTGACGTTTGATCACGCCTGATGCCTCAAGCTGTTTGACCCGACGCAAACAGGGCGATGGCGACATGCCGACCATCTCGGCCAGTTGCACATTGCTGATCGCGGCGTCCTTTTGCAGGGCCTGCAATATCCGGATATCGGTCGCACCTAATGTCACATCGGTCATTTTGAACCCCAAATCGAACTCGACAGGTCATAATATATATAACTTACCTTATTTCGATATCTTATTGGCCTGAAAATGACATTAAAAGTGATGTAAAATAGTTCTTAGAAATCGGTACTAGAACCCGAAAGAGGACGGCCATGGATCAGGGAAACAATCTGCGTGGCGATTACAGCCACATCAATAACGACTACACCATCAATCAGGACTGGGAATCATATACCGAGGCCGAGCACGAGCTTTGGCGTAAGCTTTACGCGCGCCAGTCACGAATCCTGCCCGGCTACGCCGCCGAGGACTACATTCGCAATCTGATGAAGCTTGATGCCGCGGATCAAATTCCGCATTTCGGCCGCGTGAGCGAACAGCTTCATGCCGCGACCGGCTGGCATCTGGTTGCTGTTCCGGGACTCGTCCCCGATGATGTGTTCTTTGACCATCTTGCCAATCGGCGTTTCCCGGTCACGGTCTGGCTGCGCAAGCCCGAAGAAATGGACTATCTGGTCGAACCTGACATCTTCCATGACTTCTTTGGCCATGTGCCGATGCTTTATGACCCGATCTTTGCCGACTATCTGGCAGCCTATGGTGCAAAAGGCCCCGAAGCGATTGCCATGGGCGGGCTTAAGCAACTTGCGCGCATGTATTGGTACATGGTCGAGTTCGGCCTGATCATGACGCCGTTTGGTCTGCGGGCCTATGGCGCGGGCATATTGTCATCGCAAACCGAAACCATCTATTCGGTCACCGATCCGACCCCCAATCGGGTTGCCTTTGACCTTGAACGTGTGATGGGTAGCGATTATGCGATCGATGATTTCCAGAAAACCTATTTCGTTCTGGAAAGCTATGATCAGCTGTTTGAAGCAATGAATGTGCCGATGGCCCCGATCTATGATCGTCTGGCGGAAAAGCCGGCCATTGATCCGGAAACCACCCTGCCAACAGATCGGCTCTATCATGTGCATGGGGATGCAAACAGCATCATATCGCTTGGACAGGAACCCCACAAACAACGACGCCCTGCATAAGGCAGGGCGTGGCGATCAGATTGTTATGTGAGCAGGCTTGGATAGGCCCCTAGCAGGCACTCATGGAATGACCCAGAACCCGATTGAGTTGCTCAAGCACCACAGTCGGGCTGGCATCCTTGCTGATGAAATCAGCAGCGCCCAGGGCATCGGCTTGCGCACGGGTATCAGCATCATAATGGGCCGAGAAGAAGAAGACCGGCACATTCTGGCTGTTGGGATAGCGACGGCGAATTTCGCAGAACGCTTCAAAGCCACTCATGCCCGGCATCTCAATATCAAGGATAATGGCACGGGGATAAAGCCCGTCCAGCTGATCAATCAGATCATCGGCACAATCGAAACCGGCCACGTCATAACCGGCGCGGCGCAACACTGTTTCAAGTGCGGCCTTGGCACTGGGGCTGTCGTCGGCAAAGGCAACAAGTCCATCAGGACCTATTGACGACGGCATGGCGCTTAGCGCGTTCATGGATGGCGATACTCCGAGATTTGGGACAGCCCCAAATTGACAGATGAAAATGTCAAATTGGTTAAACCCGCTAAATTTTTGCCATAGCTGTCCGATCCAATCCCCGTTGCGCGAAAGTCTAACGTCACTTTGCTTCGTCAAATCACCCACCAAGATTGATGTGCAATGCGGCAAGTTTCCTTTGTTTCAGGGCGATAACGCTACGGAAACATTCATTTTGGCAGTGCAACTCATCCTAAATAGGTATTTCCATGCCTATTTACGGAATTAATGTCAGGTGCTATAAACCGCCATGTCGCGAATGTGACCGGGAAACATGGTCGGGAATTCGGTGCGGCGTGGCGTTAACGCGTTACGGTCAAACCCGAAACTGCCCCCGCAACTGTAAGTGCGAAGATCAATGCACGAGTCAGAATGCCGATAATGTTTTCTTGGTTTGAACTGGGCCGGGCGGGGTGTACCGGGCGTTGGGAATCCGTAGTAGAATAAAATTTGGAAACGTTCCGGATGAAAGGACCATTTCGCGTCCTTATATCGGAACAAACCAAGCCGGGAGAAACCATGTCCGACCCGCTTAAGCTCGCATCCGAATTTCCATCCGCTGATTATGCAAGCTGGCGCCAACTGGCTGAAGAGGCCCTTAAAGGTGCGCCGTTTGATAAAAAGCTCGTCACCCAGATGCCTGATGGCTTTGCCGTCCAGCCGATCTATACCAGAGGCGATCAGGACGATGCGACCCGGCTGATCCACGAAGTTCTGAATGCCACGGTCGAACCGCGCGAAACCGTAACGGGTTGGGATATCCGCCAACTTCACACCCATCCTGATCCCAAGATGACCAATGCGGCCATCCTTGAAGATCTGGAAAATGGTGCGACCTCCATCACGCTAAAGCTTGATGCCGCTGCCCGTCAGGGGCGCGAAATCACATCGGGTGAAGTTGGCGTTGATGGTATTGCCATTCATTGCCTGGCGGACCTTCAGCTGGCCCTTGATGATGTTTACACCAACCTTGCTACCATCGGCCTTGATGGCGGTGCCGCCGGTGTTCCGGCCGCTGCCCTTCTGGCCGCCCACATCGCAAATTCCGAAGGTGCCGACGAAGCAGCCCCTGCCTTTAACATTGATCCGATTGGCACCCTTGCCACGACCGGTGCCCTTCCTTGCAGTGCCGAGGATGCGATTAATCACGCGGCATCTGTGGCGGTTGAACTGATTGATCTGTTCCCGCTTGCAACCGGAATCTCGGTCAATGGCACGCCTTATTATAATGCCGGTGCGACCGATGGGCAGGAACTGGCATGCTTGCTGGCAAGTGGTGTGACTTACCTGCGTGCGCTGAGCGACGCAGGCATGGCGGTTGATCAGGCCGCTGGCGCGATTGTCTTTAATGTCGCGATCGGCACCGACTTCTTCACCGGCATTGCCAAGCTTCGTGCCCTTCGCATGATGTGGAGCCGCATTCTTTCTGCATCGGGCGCACAGGATGCGACGATCACGATCAACGCGGTTTCGGCCGAAATGTCGCTGACCAAGGTTGATCCGTGGGTCAATATGCTGCGCACAACCGTGACAAGCTTTGCCGCCGGTCTTGGTGGTGCGGATAGTGTCACTTGCCTGCCCTATGATCATTTGATTGGGCTTCCCGATGGTTTTGCCCGTCGTATTGCGCGCAACACCCAGCTGATCTTGCAGGAAGAAAGCAACGTTCACCGCGTGATCGATCCGGCAGGCGGGTCATGGTTCATCGAAAACCTGACCAAGGAACTGGCCAAGGCCGCGTGGACCAAGTTCCAGTCGCTTGAGGCATCCGGCGGTATCCTGAAGGCCCTTGCCAACGGATCACTGAAATCGGAAATCGAAGCGGTCTGGCAGTCGCGTGAAAAGCGTCTGGCGACCCGTCGTGATCCGCTGACCGGTGTGTCGGAGTTCCCCAACATTGCCGAGGCCAAGGTCAAATGCGACGCCCCCGACCTCGAAGCCATTCAGGCCGATGCCAAGGCACGTCAGACCAAGTTTGACGACACTGTCGGCAAGACATTGTCGTCGATGATGGATGCCGCGCGTGCGGGTGCCACCATCGGGCATATCTTTACCGATCTTTATGGCACCAGTGCCGCGGCGCGTGTCCCGGCACTGATCCCGCATCGCCTGTCGGAAAGCTTTGAAGCCCTTCGCAAACGTGCGGACGCCCATAAATCAAAGACCGGCACCTTCCCGCAGGTCTTCCTCGCCAATCTTGGCAAGGTGGCGCAGCACACAGCGCGCGCGACTTTTGCCCGGAACTTCTTTGAAGCAGGCGGGATCGAAGCCATCACCAATAATGGCTTTGAGAATGCGGATGCCGTTGTCAAGACGTTCGGTGACAGTGGCGCAAAAATCGCAGTCCTTTGCGGATCAGATCCGCAATATGCTGACATGGCCACGGACGTTGCCAAAGCACTGAAATCCGCCGGGGCAGATATCGTTTATCTTGCCGGTCATCCAGGTGATGCGCGGGCCGATTATGAGGCCGCCGGTATCGATGAGTTCATCTATGTTGGCGCAGACGTTCTTGCCATTTGTGGAACCGCACTTGACCATCTTCTTGCCAAACAAGGGGAGAAATAACCATGACCCGTATTCCTGATTTCTCCGACCTTCCGCTGTTTGATGGGGCTTCCGCCGGGGCAAAGGACCCGTTTGAAGCAACGCCGTGGACCACGCCCGAAGGCATTGATGTTAAACCATCCTATGGTCCCAAGGATCTGGATGGGATTGATCATTTAAATACCATGCCGGGCATGCCGCCATTTTTGCGCGGGCCTTACCCAACCATGTATGTGCAGCGTCCCTGGACCATTCGCCAATATGCCGGTTTCTCGACCGCCGAAGAATCCAACGCGTTCTATCGCCGTAACCTTGCTGCAGGCCAGAAAGGCCTTTCGATTGCCTTCGACCTGGCGACCCACCGTGGCTATGACAGTGATCATCCGCGCGTCGCCGGTGATGTCGGCATGGCCGGCGTTGCGATTGACAGCATCTATGATATGCGCACGCTTTTTGATGGCATTCCGCTTGATCAGATGTCGGTTTCCATGACGATGAATGGTGCAGTTCTGCCGGTCATGGCGCTTTATATTGCCGCCGCCGAAGAACAGGGTGTGAAGCACGAACAGCTTTCGGGCACCATTCAGAACGACATCCTCAAAGAATTCATGGTGCGCAACACCTATATCTATCCGCCGAAACCATCGATGCGCATCATTTCGGACATCTTTGCCTTTACCTCGCAAAATATGCCGAAATTCAACTCGATCTCGATTTCCGGCTATCACATGCAAGAAGCCGGTGCGACAGCCGATCTTGAGCTGGCCTATACGCTGGCCGACGGTATCGAATATGCGCGCGCTGGTCAGGCCGCAGGTCTTCCGATTGATAAATTCGCGCCGCGTCTGTCGTTCTTCTGGGCGATTGGCATGAATTTCTTCATGGAAATCGCCAAGATGCGCGCGGCCCGCATGATCTGGGCCAAGCTGATCAAACAGTTTGATCCGCAAAACCCCAAATCACTGTCGCTGCGCACACACAGCCAGACATCCGGTTGGTCGCTGACCGCACAGGATGTGTTTAACAACGTCGTGCGCACCTGCGTCGAGGCCATGGCATCAACACAGGGCCACACCCAGTCGCTACATACCAATGCACTTGACGAAGCATTGGCCCTGCCGACTGATTTCTCGGCCCGGATTGCACGAAACACCCAGCTGTTCCTGCAACAGGAAAGCGGCACCACCAATGTCATCGATCCGTGGGGTGGCTCATATTATGTCGAACGCCTGACACGTGATCTGGCGGAAAAGGCATGGGCGCATATCGCCGAGGTTGAAGAACAGGGCGGCATGGCCAAGGCGATTGAGGCCGGCATTCCGAAAATGCGCATCGAAGAAGCTGCGGCCCGCACACAGGCCCGCATCGATAGCGGCCGTCAGACCCTTGTTGGCGTGAACAAATACCGCGTGACCGATGATCGCCCGGTCGATGTACTTCAGGTCGATAACGCCGAAGTCCGCCGTCAGCAGATCGCGAAACTCGAACGTCTGCGCGCCGAGCGTGACAATGCGTCTGTTGAAAGCGCGTTGACCGCCCTTACCAATGCAGCCGATAGCGGCAATGGCAACCTGCTTGAACTTGCCGTCGAAGCAGCACGTGCGAAATGTACGGTTGGCGAGATCTCCGACGCGCTTGAAAAGGTCTATGGCCGTCATCAGGCAGTTATTCGCTCTATCTCCGGCGTTTACAAAACCGAGGTCGGTGCCGATAACGAGGCACTGGCAAAGGTTGATCGCCTGATCACGGAGTTCGAGACCAACGAAGGCCGTCGTCCGCGTATCCTGATCGCCAAGATGGGGCAGGATGGTCATGACCGTGGCCAGAAAGTCATCGCAACCGCCTTTGCCGATCTTGGCTTTGACGTTGATATTGGTCCGCTGTTCCAGACCCCGGAAGAAGCCGCCAAACAGGCGGTTGAAAACGACGTTCATATCGTTGGGGCAAGCTCGCTTGCCGCTGGTCACCTGACCCTTATCCCGCAGCTTCGTGCCGAACTTGATAAGCTTGGCCGTGAAGACATCATGATTGTTGCCGGGGGCGTTATCCCGCCACAGGACTTCGACAAGCTGTTTGCTGCCGGGGCAGAGGCGATCTTCCCGCCCGGAACGGTGATTGCCGAAGCTGCTGGCGACCTGCTAGAAAAGCTAAATCAATCTGGCGAAGAAGCAGCCTGATCGCTGCTTCTGCCCTGCCCCTGTCATCGGCATGGGCATAGACACTTGATTTGGCATCCGAAAAGGAACCATCGGTGAAAGAAACGCTGCGCACCATACCTGCTGGCACGGGCGGAACCCTAAGCCCGCGAAAAGCTGTGCGCAGACGTGTGCTTTCCACTGATGAAATCGTTGAAGGCGTTCTGACCGGCAATCGCACGATCCTGTCACGCGCGATTACGCTGGTTGAAAGCCGCAATCCCAAACATTTCGAACAGGCCCAAGCCGTTCTGGCCCAACTCATGCCCAAAACCGGCGGGTCTCAACGCATCGGCATCACCGGTGTGCCCGGTGTTGGCAAATCAACCTTTATCGAGGCCTTTGGCAAAAACCTGACCCGTGCGGGCAAGAAGGTCGCCGTCCTTGCCGTCGACCCGACCAGCAGTCGATCAGGTGGTTCGATCCTGGGTGACAAAACCCGGATGAACGAGCTTTCGATTGATCCCAACGCCTATATCCGCCCATCGCCCAGCAGTGGCTATCTGGGGGGCGTCAATCGCATGACGCGCGAAACCATCTTGCTGTGTGAAGCAGCCGGTTTTGACGTGGTGCTGGTCGAAACCGTTGGTGCCGGACAAAGCGAAACCATGGTCGCGCAAATGACCGATTTCTTCTTGGTTCTGATGCTGCCCGGTGCAGGGGATGAGCTTCAGGGGATCAAGAAAGGCGTTCTTGAAATCGCCGATCTGATCGCGGTCAATAAGGCCGATGCCGACCCGGCCAAGGCGCGCGAAGCCAAACGTGAGTATTCCTCAGCTTTACGAATTTTGCAGCCCGCCAGCAAACATTGGCGCCCGCAATCGGTCATGGTCTCGGCCCTGATCAATGACGGGCTTGATAATATCTGGGACCTGATAAACCAGCATCGCGCCGTGATGGACAAGGAAGGCGAATTTATCGCCAAACGCGCCCGTCAGCAACGCGACTGGATGTGGACGATGCTGCGCGACCGATTGCTTGAAACCTTCACCCACCGCGAAGATGTCGCAAGCCGCCTGACCACTCTTGAATCTGACGTCCTATCCGGCACCACCAATCCGACCGCCGCGGTCGAGGAATTGTTGGGGCTAATCAAGACCGGCTCGAACTAGGCAAAACAAAAGGCCGCGCAATCAGCACGACCTTTGGACAGAGACGTTCAGCGGGGTTACTTGCCCTCAGCGTCGTCTTTCAGTTTGTCCTTCAGGATTTTAAGCTTTTCGACCGCATCATTGATTTCCTGTTCAAGATGGGCAAGGCCTTCGCGTTTTTCGCTTGGCACGGCTTCGAGTTCATCGAGTGCTTTTTCAACGATATACAGCATTTCAAAATCCTCCTTGGCTGTCATGACAGACCTGATGGCCCATTAGCTTGTTAACGAGCATGGGGCAGCCAGAGTTCCAATTCCAAGACATAGATCAAAGATGGAAAGAAATGCGTTAGCTCGCAGTCTGTTCGAGCCGTTCTTTAAGGACTTCAAGGCTTTCGGCGGTTGATTTCAGGATGGCTTCAAGACCGCTTAGTTTTTCACGTGCTTCGCGTGAGACGGCTTCGACCTCGTCAAAGGCACTTTCAAAGATATACAGCATGCTTCTTACTCCTGCCCGATGCCAATCACCGGGCGTTTCTTGGTTGTTTTTGATGCTGTTAATCTAGCCGCCAAATCGGCGCAAATCGTGTCAGCAATGCGCTTATTTCGCCTCATTTCGGCGGTTTTACGGGCATCTCACACATTGCTGGTCTGTGATTTTTCAACGGCACGTTTTGGGCTTTTGTGGTAAAAGCCGCGAACTTAATTCATGAAACAGGACAAACTTGCGATGACGCGTCTGGTGCTTGCACCAATGGAAGGGCTTGTTGACTGGCGCGTTCGGCAATTGCTGACCGCGACCGGCGGGTTCGACCTGTGCGTGACCGAGTTTATCCGTGTTTCGCAAAACCTGTTTCCGGCCCATGTGTTTCATCGCTATTGCCCGGAACTTCTGAACGGCGGCAAGACGCTTTCGGGTGTGCCGGTTCTCGTACAGTTGATGGGGCATGATCCCGAATTGATGGGCGAGAATGCCGTGGTCGCGGTCGAGCTTGGCGCGCCGGGCATTGATATCAATTTTGGCTGCCCGTCCAAAACCGTGAACAAACGCGAAGCCGGTGCATCGCTTTTGAAATGCCCGGATAATCTGTTCCAAATTGTCTCGGCCGTGCGCCGTGCAGTTCCGGCGGAAATCCCGGTAAGTGCCAAGGTACGTCTGGGCTTCTCGGACAAGGAACTGTTCCTTGATATCGCGCGCGCGGTCGAAGCGGGTGGCGCGCAGCATCTGACAGTTCATGCCCGTACCAAACTCGAAGGCTATAAACCGCCAGCACATTGGGAATATCTGGCACGCATCCGCGAAGCCATTTCGATTGGCATGACCGGCAATGGTGAAATCTGGGATGTCGCGGATTATCAAAAATGCCGCGATATTTCGGGCTGTGACAGCTTCATGTTGGGCCGTGGTGCCATTGCTGCCCCCGACCTTGCCAATCGCATCAAGGCGTTTGAAGGCGGATCACATCTGCCCAAGGAAAGCTGGGCGGATGTATTGGCGATGCTTCTGTCCTATTGCGATCTGATGGACGAAGACGGGGCATCAGAAAACCATCAGGCCGGGCGCATCAAACAATGGATGGCGCTGATCCGCAAAAGCCATGCGCAGGGTGCTGATTGCTTCGACGAGATCAAACGCATCCGCGCAATTGACGAGCTTCGCGATAAATTACGCTTTGATATGACTTTGCCGGAAAATCAGCGTCAGGATGTCCCAATCGCTGCTGAATAATCGGCTCGATTAACAAATCATCGGAAATGCAAACGGGGTGGCTTTTGGCCACCCCGTTTTTCGTTTCAGAAGATCGGCACCGATCAGGTGCCAAACCCGAAGTCATCGGCATCGAGATCATCCGGGTCATGAACACCCATCAGGGTAACAGATGCATCATTGCCCAGTTCGATCACGACATTGCCATCGGTATCGAGATGCATGTCGTTTTTGATCTGGTTGAAGTTGTTATAGTTCCATTCCGACAGATCAATAATGTCTTCACCCGGCGTGAAGTCGGTGATGATGTCATGACCATCGGTCTTGCCGATTTCGAAGGTATCCCAGCCGGTACCACCGGTCAGCGTGTCGTCACCGGCACTACCATACAGATGGTCATTACCTTCACCGCCTAACAACAGGTCATCACCGGCATTCGCCCAAAGCGTGTCATCACCGGAACCACCGTCGATGGTGACATTGCCATAGCTTTCGATATCGCTGGTCAGGTCGATGATGTCATTGCCAGCACCAGCTTCGATGACTTCGATGCCGCTGATACGGACATTGCTATCACCTTCGCTGACACTGTCACGCAGGAACAGGGCGTCATCGCCGCTGGTCATCTGCAGGGTATCGACACCGTCACCACCGATAAAGACGTCATTTGACTGGTTATACCCGCCAAGATTGACGTATTCGCCTGTGCCTTCATCCCCGTCATGGTCATGGCCCCAGCCATTGCCATTGTGGTTGTGATGACCCCAGCCATTGTCATGCTGATGACCGTCTTCACCCGGCGAACCATCATTCAGCGCGTACCAGCTGTTACCCCAGGTGTCGTCTGCATTGTATTGCAGGACGTCATCACCCGCACCGCCATTAAGCACGTCAACACCGGCACCGCCCGAGATGGTATCAGCACCCGAACCACCCCACAGGGTGTCATTGCCGGCACCACCATCAATCACGTCATCACCGGCGTTGCTCCAGATGATGTCATCACCGGTGCCGCCAAGGATCGTGACATCGCCATAGCTCAACGTATCGCTGGTCAGGTCGATGATGTCATTGCCGTTGCCTGCATCGATGACTTCGATGTTGGAAATGCGCGGGCTGACATTCGGTTCGGTGATGGTGTCATCAAGGAACAGGGCGTCATTGCCGCTGGTCATGGACAGGGTATCGGTCCCCGCGCCACCATCAAAGATGTCTTCGGAACGGGTGTAGTTCGACAGATTGACCTGTTCGTTGGTGCCATCCATACCTGGATCGCCAACGTTTTTCGCTGCGTAGCTGCCGCTCCAGGTTGCGTCTTTCTGATACTCGATGATGTCATCGCCAGCACCGGCATCAATCAGATCAGAACCTTTGCCGCCATTGATCGTGTCATTGCCATCGCCGCCCCAAATGGTGTCATCGCCGTCATCACCACCCAGAACGTCATTGCCATCAAGACCCGACAACAGGTTCGAACCATCATCACCAAACAGGTAATCATTGAAGTTCGAGCCGATCAAATCTTCGATCGAGGACAAGGTATCGTAGCCTGCACCACCTGCAGCAGAACCGGTTTCAAGGTTCACACCAACGGCCGAGGTCGCATTGGCATAGCTTGCCGTATCACGGCCCGAACCACCAACAAGCGTGTCGTTACCAAGGCCACCTTCAAGGGTGTCATTCCCGGCATCGCCATACAGCTTGTCATCGCCATTGCCGCCACTCAGCGTGTCGTTGCCATCACCGCCATAGAGCTTGTCGTTGTTTTCGCCGCCATCAAGGACGTCGTTACCCGCACCACCCCAAAGCGTATCGTCACCGGTACCGCCCTGCAGATTGTCATTGCCAGCTTCGCCATACAGCTTGTCCTGACCCTGACCACCAAGCAGCGTATCGTTGCCATCACCGGCCGAGATGCTGTCATCGCCCGAACCACCATCAAGGGTATCGTTGCCGGTACCGCCGGTGATTTTGTCCTGACCGCTGCCGCCTTCAATAACGTCATCGCCAGCATCACCGGAAATGGTGTCATCACCATCACCGCCATACAGGCTGTCATTACCGTCCATACCGCTCAGCGTATCCTGACCATTCAGGCCATAGACCGTGTCATCACCCGAAAGGGCCGCGATGGTGTCGTTGTTGCTCGTACCATAGAGCAGATCATCATACGGGGTCGGACCAGTTGAAGCTTCGACACCGACAAACATGTCAGCATTCAGTGCGCTCATCGAGACACCGACAAGGGTCAAGGTTCCCTGACCATTCAGGTTGATCACGGTGTCGTTGCCCAACTGGCTCATCAGCCCCTGAAGCTCGGCCCAGTCATCCACATCAAGCGAAGCCAGATTGATCTGATCTTCGTTCGGATTGAAATCGGTTACGACCTTGTCACCGACATTGTTCGAAACAAGGATCTGATCGGCACCAGCCCCACCGGTATAGGTGTCATCACCTGCACCGCCATCGAGCGTATCATTGCCCGCACCACCCAGAAGCGTGTCGGTACCATCGGTTCCGGTCAGGGTGTCGTTACCGGCACCACCATCAAGCAGGTCATTGCCGTTACCGCCCGACAGAACGTCATCGCCGTCGCCACCGATCAGGGTGTCGTCACCGTCACCGCCATTGAGCGTATCGTTGCCAATACCGCCATCAAGGGTGTCATTGCCCGCATCACCCGAAAGCATGTCGTTGCCAGCACCACCTGCGATGCTGTCATTATCGTCGCCACCATAAATGACGTCGTCGCCGCCCTCGCCATCAAGCGTATCGTTACCGGCCGATCCATAGATGGTGTCAGTTTCATCACCACCGGTGATGGTGTCGTCACCTTCCATGCCGTCGATGTAATCATCGCCGCCGCCGCCATCCATGACGTCGTTGCCACTGCCACCAACAAGGGTGTCATCGCCCGCACCGCCGGAAATCACGTCGTGGCCTTCGTTACCATCAAGGGTATCGTTGCCCGCACCACCCGAAACAACGTCATTGCCGCTGCCACCGGTCATGGTGTCATCGCCGTCACCGCCCGAAAGGTTATCGTCACCTTCCATGCCGTTGATGGTGTCATTACCCGCACCGCCATCGACCACGTCATTACCGGCCAATGCGTCGATATAGTCATCTTCGCTGGTGCCGATCAGGACGTCATCGAACGGCGTCGCGCCACCGTCATTTTCAATGCCGACAAACATGTCAGAAGACACATCATTCAGGCGAACACCCAGAAGCGTGACCGAACCCTCTGCGCCCAGATCAATGACCGTGTTGCCATTCACTTCTGACAGAAGTGGGGCCAGTTCCGACCAGGTGCTGATATCAAGCGCATCAAGCGAAATCTGATCTTCGCTGGTGTTGAAGTCGGTAACGACCTTGTCACCGATCAGGCTGCTGACCTGAATAAGGTCGGCACCCGAACCACCAGACATGGTGTCGTCGCCTTCACCGCCATCAAGGGTGTCATTGCCTGCACCACCGACCAGACGGTCCGTACCGGCACCACCATCAAGAACGTCGTCGCCTTTTTCACCGTTCAGGTAGTCATTGCCTTCGCCACCGCTCAGCGTATCGGAACCATCGCCGGTCCAGATCGTATCATTGCCAAGACCGCCATCAATGGTGTCTTCGCTGACATCGGCTTCGACGTTATCGAAGGTGTCATTGCCATCGCCCAAATCGACTTCGTTGTTCTGGCTGTTGCCATAGACATAGTCGTCATGGGCCGATGCGATGACTTTTTCGAAGTTCGCAAGGATATCGCCAACCGCATCGCCGTAATAGGCGCGGCCACCCTCGCCCGGGGTTTGGGCATGGGCATCGGTTTCACCAAGATAAATCTCGACGCCTTCGTCGGAACCTTCATAGCTGATGGTGTCGCGGCCTTCGCCACCGTCAAGGTAATCGCCGCCTGCGCCACCTTCGATGGTGTCATCGCCTGCGCCACCCAGAATGGTGTTATCGCCATCCGATCCGGTCAGGACATCATTGCCGTCCGAACCAATCACGTTTTCGATGCTGTTGATGCTATCTGATCCGGTCTCGTCCGAGGTCGCGGTACCCGCGCCCAGATCAACCGTCGCACCGTTTGCCGCACTCATATCAAGAGTGTCTTCACCCTCGCCACCATCAATCGTGTCATCACCGGCTGCTGCGATCAGGCTGTCATTGCCTGCACCGGCATCGACAACGTCATTGCCCGCACCATCATTGATGATGTCTGCACCGTCGCCTGCAGCAATCGTGTTCGCGGCATCGCTGCCCGTGATGGTGTCGGCACTATCCGAGCCAATAACGTTTTCGATATTGGTCAGGCTGTCCGAACCGGTCTCGGCCGAGGACGCCGTGCCTGCACCAAGATCAATGGTCGCACCAGAAGTTCTGGATGCATCAAAGGTGTCAGGACCTTCGCCGCCATCAAGGGTGTCGTCACCGGCACTTGCAATAATCGTGTCATCACCGGTGCCACCATCGACAACGTCATTGCCTGCGCCGTCATGGATGTTGTCGTTACCGGCGCCACCCAGAACGGTGTCATCGCCCGCATTGGTCCAAAGCGTGTCGTTGCCATCACCGCCATCGACGGTGACATCGCCATAGGCATGGGTCTGACTGGTCAAATCGACCACGTCATCGCCTGCACCGGCATTGATTACTTCGACATCGTCAAGGCGGACATCATCGGTCGCCGGGGTTTCAATAACCGCTTCATAGGAAATCGACCGGATATAGAAATCACTGCTGTCACTGCCAACCGAGCCGTCTGCATATGGCTCAGCCTGGAAGGCGATGTAGCGGAAATCGACCGGCGCACCCGATGCGTCCGTGATCGAAATCGTCGCACTGCCCACACCGTTTGAGCCATAAGTCACAGTGCTTTCATCAAGCGTACCGGACCCAACCAGATTGCCATCGGCATCAAAGGCCTGCCAGGACGCGGTTTCGCCACCATGCTCCGCGCCATAGAAGGCGGAAAGATCAACGGTTGCGCTGCGCGCATCATTGCCAAGATCAACAACAATGGCTTCGCTGGTGCCCGAAGGCGCATCATGGTTGATTTCGTTTCCGGCAACCTGACCACCGCTATTGCCAACGCCAGAACCATAGAAGCCAACCGTGTCATCCGCAGCAGACAGATCCAGCTTGCCGTTTTCATCAACAAGCGAGGTTCCGAAATCATAGGCATACAGGTTCGCATCCGACCATGCAGCCTCAACAGCGGATGCCGAACCACTGCCCGACAGGCCAAGTGTTCTGGTTTCAAGCGTCGCGTCGGTTTCGCCAAGTTTCGCGCCATCAAGAACAAGCGCATCATCGCCATCGGTCAGGTTCAGCGTGTCGCTGCCATCGCCACCGATGAAGGTATCATCGCTGATATTCTTGCCGCTGATATCGGCGACATCGCCCGTGCCGGCAACACCCGGGCTGCCTTCGTGGATGGCTTCGCCGTTATTGCCAGCAACATCATCGACGTCAAATTCAAGGGTATCGTCGCCCGAACCACCATCAAGGGTGTCGTCACCGGCACCACCTGAAAGCGTATCGTTTCCAGACCCGCCAGAAACGGTATCGTCGCCTTCACCACCCATCAGGGTATCGTTACCGCCTTCGCCTGCGATGGTGTCATCACCTGCAAGACCATCGATGCTGTCATCATCGCCCGTCCCCAGAAGATCATCATCCTCTGGCGTGCCGATATTTGTCACACCTTCGAACTGATCCGGGCCAAGCTGATCAAGGGCCACGCCAACCAGCATGATCGTGCCGCCTGCCGGCAGGTTGATCACGGTGTTGCCATTGCCATCTTCCGACAGAAGCGGTTTCAGTTGCGACCAGGCGCTAATATTCAGATCCGGAAGCGAAATAACGTCTTCATCAACATTGAAGTCGGTGACGACATCATCGTCGGTTCCGTCTTCAAAGATCAGTTTGTCAGAACCATCACCGCCCGTGATGGTGTCATCACCATCACCTGCGGCAATCGTGTCATTGCCTGCACCGGCATCAATGATGTTGTCACCCGACGAGCCGGTAATGATGTCATCGCCTTCACCCGTGGTCAGGTTCTCAAAACCGGAAATAACGTCTGTACCGGTTTCAGCACTGCTTGCCGTACCTGCCGACAGATCAACCGTCGCGCCAGAGGTGGCTTCAGACAGATCAAGCGTATCGCTGCCCGCACCACCCGACAGGGTATCATCACCGGCACCAGCCATGACCGTGTCATCGCCTTCGCCACCCGATACGGTGTCGTTACCAGCACCGCCATCAAGCACGTCATCACCAGCACCGCCGGCAATCACGTTCGCGCCGTCAGAGCCCGTGATGGTGTCAGAACCGGCACCACCTGTGACATTCTCGAACCCGGAAATAACGTCATCGCCGGTCTCGGCACTGCTTGCCGTACCAGCAGACAAATCAACCGTCGCGCCACTGGTGGCTTCGGACAGATCAAGCGTATCGGTGCCATCGCCACCCGCAAGGGTGTCGTTGCCAGCACCGGCCAGAATGGTGTCGTTACCCGCACCACCCTCGACCGTGTCATTGCCAGCACCGGCATTGATTACGTCGCTACCATCGCCACCATTGATGGTGTCATCGCCTTCGCCGCCATCCAGGACGTCGTCGCCAGCACCACCTTCAAGGACGTCATCGCCGCCATTACCGATCAGCGTGTCATTGCCAAGGCCACCCATCAGGATGTTATCGGCATCAGAGCCGGTCAGCGTGTCATTACCAGAAGAACCGATCAGGTTTTCGATGCTGTTAAGCTTGTCTGTTTCGCTTGCACCAACCTGTGCCGTACCGGTCGCAAGGTTCGCTGTAACCGGCGCAGTTGCGGCACTATAATCGGCCGTGTCATTGCCATCGCCACCACGCAGGGTGTCGTTGCCTGCACCACCGGCAAGGGTATCGTCGCCTGCACCGCCATCAAGGATGTTGGCCTTGTGATCGCCCGTGATCGTGTCGTCATGGTCCGAACCGGTAACGTTTTCGACCTGATAGATCGCGTCATTACCGGCACCACCGGTTGCGGTGTAATTCGCCAGATCGACATCAACACCCTCGGTCGCGTCGTCATAGATCACGGTATCCTGATCGGCACCACCAACAATGGTGTCATCACCGGCACCACCACGAAGCAGATCTTCGCCGGTGCCGCCCAGCATGGTGTCGTTGCCAACACCACCATCGATCACATCGTCGCCGTAACCACCATCAAGATAGTCGTCACCGGCACCGCCATGGATGTTGTCATCGCCAAGTTCACCGCGGATCGTGTCGTCGCCTTCGTTACCCCACAGGGTATCGGCACCCGAACCACCATTGATGGTCACATCGCCATAGGAAATCGTGTCACTGGTCAGATCGACGACGTCATTGCCGTCACCGGCATTGATCACTTCAACACCTTCGATGCGGGCATTGTCAGATGCTTCTTCGACTACCGTGTCGAAGCTGATCGAGCGCACGAAGAAGTCACTGCTGTCCGAACCGGACGTGCCACTGGCGTAAGGTTCGCTTTCAAACGCGATATAACGGAATTCGACCGGGTTGCCCGCATTGTCGGTAACAGAAATGGTCGCCGTTCCTACGTGACCGTTGCTGTAATCAATGGTGCTGCTATCAAGCGTGCCAGACGCGACAAGATTTCCGTCGGCATCAAATGCCTGCCAGGAACCGACTTCGCCACTACCGCCCTCATTGGCATACAGGTTGGAAACCTGAACCCGTGCCGCGGTTGCATCCGCACCAAGATCAACAACGACGGCTTCGCTTTCGCCCGTGTTACCGTCATGGTTGATCTGGCTGCCCGCCGGGCTGCCACCATTGTTGCCAATACCGTTGCCATTAAACGAAACAGCATCATCGGCCGCCGCAAGGTTCAGCTTGCCGTTTTCATCAACGAATGACGTTCCGAAATCATAGGCATAGAGGTTCGCATCCGACCAAGCCGCCTGCACATCAGCAGCACTTGCAGATTCCGTCAAACCAAATGTACGCGTTTCAATGGTCGGCGTCGTGTTGCCGCTATCACCCAGTTTCGAACCATCCAAGATCAGCGCATCAGAACCGTCGGTCATGTTCAGGGTGTCGTTACCCTCACCACCGACAAAGCTGTCATCCGAGATGTTTTTGCCGCTGATCCCTGCAAGATCGCCGGTACCATCGACATTCGGGCTACCGGTATGCTCGGTGGTATCACCGGCTTCCGCCGTGCCATCAGCTTCGAAGTTCAGGACGTCATCACCGGCACCGCCATCAAGCGTATCGGCACCCGAACCACCCGTCAGAACGTCATTACCATCGCCACCGTCAATAACGTCATCGCCTGCGCCACCTGTCAGGGTGTCGTTACCAGAACCACCATCAAGACTGTCATTGCCGGTACCACCATCAATGGTGTCCGAACCGTCATTGCCCAGAAGCGTGTCATCGCCCGCGCCACCGGCAACGGTGTCATCACCGGCCAGGGCATCAATGACGTCATCTTCGTCAGTGCCTTCAAGATTATCGTCAAACGGCGTTGCGCCATCGGTGATGTTGGTGAAGTCATCGGCACTCAGATCCGAAAGACCAACACCGATCAGAGTCACCGTGCCGCCAGCCGGCAGGCTCAGAACCGCGTCACCATTGCCGTTTTCGCCAAGCAGCGGCAGAAGGTCGCTCCAGCTTTCAAGGCCAAGATCATCGATCGAGATTTTGTCTTCGCCAACGGTGAAGTCGCTGACGATATCGTCATCAGTGCTATCAGCAAAGACGAAGGTATCCGCACCCGAGCCACCGGCAACCGTGTCATCACCGGCACCACCATCAATGGTGTCGTTCCCGGCACCGGCATTGATGTTGTTATTGGCAGACGAACCCGTGATCTGGTCATCACCAGCACCGGTGGTGACATTTTCAAAGTTCGAAATCTGATCATTGCCGGTCTCGGACGAGGTCGCGGTACCAGCACTCAGATCAACAACCGCATCGCTTGATGCGTTGGACATATCAAGGGTGTCGGTACCCTCACCGCCATCCATGCTGTCATTGCCAGAACCGGCGATAACCGTGTCATCACCTGCACCGGCCAGAACCATGTCGCTGCCTGCGCCATCGGAAATGACGTCGTTACCCGCACCACCATCGATCAGATCGATGCCATCGCCACCATCAATGGTGTCGGCACCCTCGCCGGTCGAAATGGTGTCATCGGCCGCACTGCCGGTGACCGTGTCATCACCGGAACCGGTTACCAGATTTTCAAAGCCGGAAATGATGTCATCGCCGGTTTCGCTGCTATTGGCTGTGCCATCCTGCAGATTGACCGCGATATCCGCATCAACATCAGACAGATCAAGCGTATCGGTACCTTCGCCACCCATCAGGGTGTCGTTACCCGCATCGCCAACGACCGTGTCATTGCCTGCACCCGCATCAACGATGTCGTTGCCTGCACCGGCATTGATGTGGTCATTGCCATCACCGCCGCTGATGCTGTCATTGCCGGCATTGGTCCAAACAGTGTCGTCACCTGCACCGGCATCAACCGATACATCGCCATAGGAATGAACTTGGCTGGTCAGATCGACAACGTCATCGCCTTCGCCGGTATTGATGACTTCAACATCAACGATCGACGGGTTGGCTGCGCCATTTTCATGATCGCTATCAAGGATGATCGCATCGCCACCACTGGTACCCACCAGGGTATCGGTGCCAGCACCGCCATCATAAACATCGTTGCTGGTGCCAAGACCTTCGAGGTCGGCAACATCACCCGTGCCATCGACACCAGGGCTTCCGACATGATCGGTGCTATCGCCTGCCTGACCGGTACCGTCGGCACCAAATTCAAGCACGTCATCACCATCACCACCGTCAAGCGTATCTGTGCCACCACCGCCAGACAGGGTGTCGTTGCCGTCACCGCCATCAATGGTGTCATCACCTTCGCCGCCACCCAGCGTATCATTGCCGCCGCCGCCAGACATGGTGTCGTCACCGCCACCACCGTCGATGGTATCGTCGCCACCGCTGCCACCAAGGCTGTCATCCCCTTCGGTCGGGATATTTTCAATGCCTTCGAAATCGCCCGGACCAAGGTCTTCGACCGCAACACCGGCAAGGGTCACCGTGCCACCGGACGGCAGCGTGATCACCGCACCATCCGGGCCATCGGACAGCATATCCTGAAGTTCGGTCCAGCTGGTGATGCCGCTATCTGGCAGGGCAATCTGGTCTTCACCAACCGTGAAGTCAGTGACCAGATCATCATCGGTGCCATCATCGAAGCTAAAGACATCCGCACCGCTACCACCCGTGAGGGTGTCGTCACCAAGACCGGCATCAATGCGATCATCACCTGCGCCACCAACAATGGTGTCGTTACCTTCGCCACCCAGCAGGCTGTCATTGCCAGCACCACCGTCGATCACATCATCGCCTGCACCGCCATCAACGATGTCATCGCCTGCACCCGATGCGATAACGTTCGCGCCATCACTGCCGGTAATGGTGTCTGCACCATCGCTGCCCGTGACATTTTCAAAGCCGGAAATCGCATCATTGCCCGTCGCATCCGAGGATGCGGTACCCGCCGCAAGATCAACAACCGCACCATCGGCACCGGTCATATCAAGGGTATCGATACCTTCATCACCGGCAAGCGTATCATCGCCCGCACCGGCCAGAACCGTATCGTCACCGGCACCAGCGACAACCGTGTCGCTGCCTGCGCCACCATCAAGGGTGTCGTTGCCAGCACCACCGTCGATAACGTTGGCATCGCTTGAGCCCGTGATGATGTCATCACCCGCAGAACCGGTTACGTTTTCGATGTTCGAAACGCTGTCCGAGCCAAACGCGTCAGACTGTACCGTGCCAGCTTCAAGATCGACCGTCACGCCATCTGCATCAGACAGATCAAGGGTATCAGTACCTTCACCGCCATCAATCGTGTCGTTGCCAAGGCTGCCTTCGATGACGTCATTGCCTGCACCGGCATTTACAACGTCATCGCCTGCGCCATCGTGGATCGCATCATCGCCGTCACCGGCATTGATCTCGTCATTACCGGCACTGGTCCAGACCGTGTCATTGCCCGTTCCGGCATTAACCGTCACATCGCCATAGCCATCCGTCGCACTGGTCAGATCGACAACGTCGTCGCCTGCACCGGTATCAATGACTTCAACATTGCTGATCGACGGGGCGTTCGAACCATCTTCATGGTCGTTATCAAGAATGATCGCATCACTGCCCGACGTGCCCAGAAGGGTATCGATCCCCTCGCCGCCATCGAACTGGTCATCGCTGATGCCAAGACCTTCAAGATCAGCAACATCACCGGTGCCATCAACACCCGGGCTACCGGCATGATCGGTTTCATCGCCAGCCTGACCAATACGGTCGGCTTCGAACTGAAGCACGTCATTGCCATCGCCGCCATCAAGCGTATCGGAACCTTCGCCACCGCTTAGCGTGTCGTTACCGTCGCCACCAGCGACCGTGTCATCACCGGAACCGCCGCCAACGGTATCGTCTCCGCCACCGCCCTGAAGCGTGTCGTCACCGCCACCACCGTCAACGGTGTCATCACCATCGTCGCCGTCGATATTGTCATCACCATCGCCACCGCCAAGGGTGTCTTCACCCGGGGTGCCGATATTGGCGATATCCTTGAAGTGATCCGGGGTCAGGTCATCAACCGCAACACCCGAAAGGGTCACGGTGCCACCAGACGGCAGTGTGATGACTGCACCATCCGGACCATCAGACAGAAGCAGCTGCAGATCGGTCCAGGCAGAAATGCCCAGATCCGGCAGCGAAATCACATCAGAACCCAGGTCAAAGTCGCTGACCAGATCGGCATCGGTGCCGTCTTCGAACACAAAGGTATCCGCACCGGCACCGCCCGACAGCGTGTCATTGCCATCGCCTGCTGCGATGGTGTCATCACCTTCGCCGCCCGACAGAACGTCATCACCGGCACCGCCATCGATCACGTCGTCGCCTGCACCACCGTCAATGACGTTGGCGTCATCCGAACCCGTAATGGTATCGGCATCGTCCGAACCGGTGACATTTTCGAAGTTGGCAATCGCATCGTCGCCGGTATTGGCACCGCTCGCGGTACCTGCGGACAGATCGACGGTAACACCACCGGTCGTGCCAGACAGATCAAGGGTATCAATCCCCTCGCCGCCATCAATCACGTCATTGCCTGCATCAAGGCTTACGGTGTCATTGCCAGCACCGGCATCGATCGTGTTGTCGCCATCCGATCCGGCAATGGTGTCATCACCCGCCGTTGCGATAACATTTTCAAATCCGTCGATGCTGTCGGTTCCGGTCGCATCGCTGCTTGCCGTGCCTGCGCCCAGATCGATGGTCGCGCCATCGGCACCGGACATATCAAGCGTATCGTCGCCGTCACCACCAATCAGGATGTCATCACCGGCACCAGCAGCAATCGTGTCATTGCCGGAACCGCCATCGATGGTGTCTGAACCTTCACCGCCATCGATGATGTCATCATCAGCACCGCCATCAATGACGTCGGCCCCTGCACCACCATGGATATTGTCCGAACCGTCACCACCCAGAAGCACGTCATCGCCATCGTTTGACCAGATGGTGTCGTCACCCGCACCACCGTCAATCGTGACATCGCCATAGGAATGGACATTGCTGGTCAGATCGACAACGTCATTGCCTTCACCGGCATCGATGTTTTCGATATCGACAATCGCCGGGTTGGCCGAACCGTTTTCATGATCACGATCAAGGATGATCGCATCGTCGCCGGAACCTGCGACCAGGGTGTCATTGCCTTCGCCGCCGACAAAGCTGTCGTCAGAGATGTTCTTGCCGGAAATATCGGCAACCGCACCAGTACCATCGCTGGTCGGGCTTCCGACATGATCGGTGGTCTCGCCATCAGCAGCAACGCTATCGCCTTCAAACGACAGAACGTCATCGCCAGCGCCACCATCAACAAGATCGGCGCCTTCGCCACCGGCAAGGGTATCGTTACCTGCACCGCCCGAAAGCGTATCGTTGCCAGCACCACCCGAAAGGACGTTATCACCGGTCGAACCCAGCAGGGTGTCATCACCCGAACCGCCCGTCGCACCTTCGATACCATCAAGGGTATCGGTACCATCGGTTGCAGTACCGGTACCGTTTTCAAGATCAACAACAACACCGTCGGTATCGTCGGAATAATCAACGATATCGGCCCCCTCGCCACCGATCAGGGTGTCATTACCGGCACCACCCGAAAGCGTGTCATCACCGGCACCGCCATCAATGACGTTATCAGCATCATTGCCCGCAAGAACGTCATCATGGTCCGAACCGATCAGGGTTTCAAAGCCGTCAATGACGTCATTGCCCGCGCCACCGGTAGCAGTGCCCGCATCCATATCGGCATTCACGCCCGCATCAGCATTGGCATAAGACAGGGTATCTTCGCCTTCGCCACCGATCAGGGTGTCATCACCGCCATTGCCGATGATGGTGTCATTACCGGCACCACCATCAAGGATGTTGTCGTTTTCATCACCGATCAGAACATCGTCACCGTCACCACCGGTAACGTTTTCGATGCTTTCAAGCGTGTCATTGCCTGCTTCGCCGGTCGCAGTACCCGCGCCCAGATCAGCAGTTACGCCTTCGGTCGTATCGGAATAATCGGCCGTATCGCTACCATCGCCACCACGCAGCGTATCATCGCCCGCGCCACCGATCAGCGTATCGTTGCCTTCATCGCCATAAATGTCGTCATTACCGGCCTGGCCATCGATGATGTCATCGCTTTCAAGCGCATGGATTTCATCGCTGATCTGGCTACCGGTAATGTTGTCTTCGAACTCGGTGCCATAAATGACGTCATAGCCAAAGAAGTTCTTCGGCGACAGATCATCAACCGACACACCTTCAAGCGTAATGCTGTCATCGCCGACCGTGATCACGGCATTGCCGTTTTCATCGTCAAACATCTGATCGCGCAGGGTCGCATAATCCTCGATGCCATAGGCCGACAGATCGATCATGTCATTTTCGACATCAAAGTCGGTCGCGGTATCGTCACCACCACCCGGCTCCATGACGATCATGTCTTCGCCAGCACCGGTGATCAGAACGTCATCACCCGCACCACCCGACAGCGTATCGTTACCCGACCCGCCATCAAGGGTGTTTACACCGTCGCTACCGATCAGGGTATCGGTGTAATCCGTACCAATAACGCGTTCGAAGTTCCGAACGATGTCATCGCCCGCAGCACCGGTCGCGTATTCCTTGACCAGATCAACCGTGACACCGCCATCGACGTTGGAATAATCCACCGTATCAAGGTCGCCTGCGCCACCGTCAAGGATATCATCGCCCGCATCGCCATAGACCCAGTCATCGCCGGTTCCGGCATCGACAATATCATCACCTTCGCCGCCACTGATCGTGTCATTACCGGCTTCGCCAAGGATGATATCGCCGCCAGCACCTCCTTCGATCGTGTCATCGCCATCACCGCCGCTGACTTCATCGATACCGTCGCCGGCATCAATGACATCATTGCCTGCGCCACCATCAATCGCATCGCCACCGGCACCTGCAGAAATGGTGTTGGCATTTGCGTCGCCAACGATTTCGTCGTTGAAGTCAGAACCAAGAACATTCTCAACACTGGTAAGCGTATCGGAACCCTGACCCGTTGCCGTACCGGCATTGAGGTCAACATTCACACCCTGTGTCGCGGTGCTGTAGTCGACGGTGTCTGATCCGTCGCCACCATCAATCACATCATCGCCGGAACCACCAACGAAGCTGTCGTCACCATCAAGGCCCGACAGGGTGTTGTTGTCGTCACTGCCGATCAGCGTGTCATCGAAAAGCGTACCTGTGATGTTTTCGATACCATCGATAACATCATCACCGTCACCACCGGTAACCGTGCCGTTTACCAGATCGGCAACAATACCCGCACCCTCGGTCGAATAATCCGCCGTGTCGCTGCCATCACCGCCAATTAGAACGTCAGAACCAGCATTGCCGACCAGCGTATCGTCGCCGTCGCCGCCATCAAGGGTATCGTTACCTTCGCCACCGATCAGACGGTCATTGCCAAGGCCACCGGAAACAGTGTCATCCCCGCCAAGTGCATTGATGATGTCATCACCATCACCACCGATCATTTCATCGGCATCATCCGTACCAAGACGGACATCAACACCAACGAAGTTATCCGCACTCAGGCTCGAGGCCGAAACACCCTGCAATGTGATCGTATCACCACTTTCAAACGTGATCGTCAGATCGCCATCTGTGTTGGTGCCAAACAGCTCTTCCAGGGCATCGTAACCAGCAATGTTAAAGCTGGTCAGGTCAATCGCATCCGTACCAACATTGAAATCGGTAATGGTGTCGTTGCCATCGCCCGGATTGAAGATGACCAGATCGGAACCTGTGCCCAAGGTAAGGGTATCGTTACCCGTACCGGCATCAAAGGTGTCATCACCTGCACCACCGATGAAGGTGTCGCTTTGTCCGCCACCGATAAAGGTATCGTTAAATTCGGAACCGCGAACCGCCTCGATGCTGTCAAGGGTATCGGTACCAGTCGACGTACCACTTACAGTGTTGTTGCTGGTATCGACGGTAACGCCTGTCTCCGCATCGACATAGCTTGCGGTATCAACCCCATCGCCACCGATCAGAACATCGTCGCCTTCACCCGAAAGCAGCGTATCGTTGCCAGCGCCACCATCGATGGTATCGGAACCACTGCCCGCCGAGATCGTGTCGTTACCAGCACCACCTTCGATCACATCATCGCCAGCACCCGACGAAATGATATCGTTGCCATCACCACCAAGAACGGTGTCTGCACCAGCACCGGTATCAATGACGTCGTTGCCTGCACCCCCATCAATCAGATCCGCACCATCACCCGCGGTGATCGTATCGTTTCCTGCACCACCTTCAACGGTGTTATCGCCATTTCCGGCATCAACAACGTTGCCGTTATCATCGCCAAGGATCAGGTCATCGCCATCACCGGTGGTGACATTTTCAATGTTGCTGAAGTTGTCGGTATCGGTGCCATCGGTTGCCGTACCGGCATTGAAATCGACAGTCTGATTACCATCCAGATCCGTCAGATCAAGGGTATCAATACCCGTGCCACCATCTAGAGTGTCGCTACCTTCACCACCGCGAAGCGTGTCATCGCCAACACCGCCCAGCAGAACGTCATCACCGGCACGACCATCAAGAACGTCGTTGCCCGAACCACCCGAAAGCGTGTTGCGCGCGTCATCGCCGCGCAGGGTATCGTTCCCTGTCGAGCCTTGAATGTTTTCAAAGTTCGAGATGGTATCACCGGTGCTGGTGACACCGGTCTGCAGGTCAACGGAAACTCCGGACTCATTTGCATAGGAAAGCGTGTCTTCGCCCGAACCACCATCAAGAGTGTCATTCCCGGCACCGCCAGAGATGGTATCGTCGCCTTCTTCACCCGAAACAACATCATTTCCGGCACCACCCGAAATGATGTCATCACCGTCACCGGCCAAAATCGTATCGCTGCCTGTGCCACCAGTGATGGTATCGGTATGTTCGGACGCGATGATTTGCTCGATACCACTAAAGGTATCCACACCGGTGTCTGCACCATTTGCAACACCGGTCTGCAGGTTAATGTTCAGACCTGATCCCGCTTCGGAATAGTCAAGGGTGTCAGACCCTTCGCCACCGACATAGGTGTCATTACCAAGTTCACCGACAAAGCTGTCGTCGCCCTGACCACCATTGAGGATGTCGTTGCCAGCCCCACCGGTAAGCATGTCATTGCCAGCACCGCCGCTGATGCTGTTATCGGCATCATTACCCGTGATGGTATCGGCGTAATCAGTACCGTTTACATTTTCAAAGCCCGACAGCGTATCGTTGCCGTCCGCGCCGGTTGCAGTTCCGGCTTCAAGATCAATGTTCTGACCGCCAGTTGCATCTGAATAATCAAGCGTATCGGTGCCAGCACCGCCTGAAAGCGTATCATTACCCGCACCGCCGGAAATGAAGTCATTTCCAGCGCGACCATCGATAATGTCGTCGCCCTCACCGCCAAGAAGTGTATTGCCTTCTGCCGAACCAGAGATCGTGTCATTCGCATCCGAACCAACAACATCTTCGATATTGCTGATGAGATCAGTACCGTCGGCTTTATCGGCTGTACCCGCTTCGAGATCGACATCAACGCCAGTTTCGCTGCCGCTGTAATCCATGACATCGCGACCTGCGCCGCCATCAATCACATCATCACCAGCACTGACATTGAAGGTATCGTTACCGCCACCACCCAGGATGGTATTATCGGCATCCGATCCCGTGATCACATCACTCTGGTTCGAGCCGATAACGTTTTCGACATTCAGGACGGTATCGCCGGTATCCTCGTCGGTTTCGCCAGTCGAAAGATCAAGCGTCACACCCTGCTGGGCATCAGCATAGCTGACGGTATCAACACCCTCGCCACCATCAATCAGATCCGAACCGCGACCACCGATCAGAGTATCGTTCCCGGCACCCCCCAGAAGGGTATCATCGCCTTCGCCACCTGACAGGATATCATCGCCGCCTTCGCCGGACAGAACGTTATCAAGCTCGTTACCAGAAATGGTGTCGTTAAAGTCCGAACCACTCAGGTTTTCGATATTTTCAAGCTGATCGGTACCAAGGCCGGTAACTGTGCCTGCATCAAGGTCCGCCGTAATGCCACCAGCAGCATTGCCGTAATCAACGGTGTCGCTGCCCGCACCACCACGCAGAACATCATCACCACCCGTAGCAATGATCGTGTCATTGCCTGCACCGGCATTGATGCTGTTATCACCGCTATCCCCGGCAAGCGTATCTGCATGACCCGAACCAAGAACATTCTCGATCCCGGACAACGTATCATCGCCAGCAGCGCCTGTTGCAGTCTGCTGTTCGAGGTCGACATTCACGCCGCCGGAAGCATTGGCGTAGCTTGCTGTATCGTTGCCTTCTCCACCCGAAATCGTGTCGTCGCCGTCCAGCCCTTCGAGGACATCGTCTCCAGCACCACCTTCGAGATTGTTGGCACCGTCAGAACCGGTCAGGTGATCGTTACCCGCACCTGCAACGATGTTTTCGACATTGCGCAGCGTATCTGCACCGCCGTTTGTCGTTGCTGTGCCGGTATCAAGGTTGGCTGTGACATTTTCGGTTTCGTCGCTGTAATCGACTGTATCGACACCATCGCCGCCATCAAGGACGTCGTTGCCATCACCACCGATCAGGGTGTCGTCACCATCACCACCAAGGATGCTGTCATCATCTTCAAGGCCGTAGATGGTATCATTGCCATCAAGACCAGAAATGGTGTCCTGACCATCGGTACCGTAGATGGTGTCATCGCCACTGGTGCCGACGATATCGCGAACGCCGATAAAGTTGTCTGCAGTGATGTCGTCAATTCCGACACCTTTGAGCACCATGGATGAGCCTTCACCGAAATCGATGACCAAGTCACCGTTTTCGTTTTCCGACATCAACTCATAAAGCTCGCCATAGGTATCAATACCCAGGCCGGTAATATCAATCTGGTCTTCACCAACCGCAAAATCGGTCACGGTGTCGGTGCCATCATTTGGCCCGACAACATAAACGTCGGCACCCGTACCACCCGTCAGGGTGTCGTCGCCTCCGCCACCGGTGATGGTATCAGCACCGCCACCGGCTTTGATAACGTTGTTGCCATCATCACCTGTGATCGTATCGGCCTGATTGGAACCGGTAACGTTCTCGACACCGCTGATGCTGTCAGTACCGTTGTCATCCGTCGCCGTACCCGTCGACAAATCAACCGTGACACCATTCGAATTCTCGTAGCTGACGGTATCAACACCATCGCCGCCCTCGATGGTGTCATCACCAGCACCACCGACCAACAGGTCGTTACCAGCACCGCCATCAAGAACATCGTCGCCAAGACCACCGCTAAGCGTGTTGTTTGCATCATCACCGATCAGGGTATCGTCATGATCCGACCCCTTGACGTTTTCAATGCCTTCGAGCGTGTCGTTGCCATCGGCACCCGATGCCGTACCCGCTGCAAGATCAACTGTGACCGCGCCTTCAGCAGCACTGTAATCAGCAGTATCTGTACCAGTGCCGCCAACAAGTGCATCGTCACCGGCACCACCTGCCAACAGGTCGTTACCAGCACCACCAAGGATCGCGTCGTCACCTGCACCGCCTGAAATGGTGTCATCGCCAGCATTACCGCTTAGCGTGTTGGCACCATCATCACCGGTGATAATGTCTTTCTGGTTGGAGCCAGATACGTTTTCAATATCAACCAGCGTATCCTCAGCGCCAACACCACCGACACCGGTTTCAAGGTTTACTTCAACGCCAGTGCGTTTGCTGTAATCAACGGTATCTTCGCCGTCACCACCATCAAGGACATCCTGACCCAGGCCACCCGAAAGCGTGTCATCGCCACTGTTACCGTAAATGGTGTCATCGCCTGCACCGCCGTCGATGGTGTCGTTACCACCAAGACCGTCGATGATTTCGGCAGATCCACTTCCCTGCAAGACATCATCATTCTCGGTCGCACCAAGATTTTCGATATCCACAAAGTTGTCAGCGGTCAGGTCGTCGGGCGAGACACCAACCAGCGTCATGACACTTTCGCCAGACGTGATCACGGCATTGCCGTCGCCATCTTCACTGATCAGTTTCTTCAGTGCTTCAAAGTTTGGAATGTTGAAGCTGGTCAGATCAATTTTGTCTTCAGACGGATCGAAATCAGTCACCACAGTGTTGTCGGTGCTTCCGGTCATGACAAAGGTATCAGCACCTTCACCACCAGTCACAACATCGTCGCCACTGCCAGAACTGATCGTGTCGTCACCGGCACCACCGACAATGGTGTTATCAAGTGCCGAACCCGTCAGGACATCATCAAAATCAGAGCCGGTTACGTTTTCGATCGCATCAAGGCTATCGTTGCCATCCGCGCCAGTTGCAGTACCGCTGGCCAGATTCACGTTCACGCCGCCAGACGCGCCTTCATAGGTAACCGTATCGTTGCCCGTGTCACCGAGGATGGTATCGTCACCCTCGCCACCAGCAAAGGTGTCATCGCCAACACCACCGTCAAGAACATCGTTCCCGCCACGACCATCAAGCACATCATTGCCAACGCCACCACGAAGGGTATTGGCGTTGTCATCACCTGAAATGTTGTCGTCGTAGGAAGAGCCCGTCACATTTTCGAAGTTCGAGATCGTATCGGTGTCGCCACCAGCCGTTGCTTGGCCTGCCTCAAGGTCGACACCAACACCGGACGTACTGCCCAGATAGCTGAGCGTATCGGTACCTTCGCCACCATCAAGGACGTCACTACCCGCACCGCCATTGATTGAATCATCGCCCTCGCCGCCGGTAATCGTATCGTTACCAGCATCGCCTTTGATCGCATCGTTACCCGAGCCACCATCAATGACATCATTACCAGCACCACCGGTAACCGTATCATCGCCGGCTTTGGCATTGATCACGTCACTGCGGCTGGTCCCATTCAAAATGTCTTTGTTCTCGGTACCCTCAAGCGACCGAATGCCCGCAAAGTTGGCATAGGTCAGGCTGTTGGGGTCAACACCTTCAAGCGTAATAACAGCATCATCAATGGTGATCGTCGCATTACCGGCTTCATCTTCACCAATAAAGTCCGCGACGTCAGAGAACAGCTCAAGGCCTTCAATACCCTGAATGTCGATAATGTCGCTTGCCGGGTTAAAGTCGGTAACGGTGTCATTGCCGCTATCGGCCGATACGATAAAGGTATCCGCACCGGATCCACCGGTGAAGGTATCATCGCCACCGCGGCCATCAAACGTATCATTCCCCGCGCCGCCGGCGAACACATCGTCGCCGCTGCTGCCCAACATGGTGTCAGCGCCGGATGAACCTTCAATTTTCTCAAAGCCGGAAATCGTGTCGACAAAATTGCTACCGGTAACAGTGCCTGCTTCGAGATCGACAGAAACACCCGAAGTCAGCGTAGTGTCCGTACCAGAGCTATAGCTAAGCGTATCGTTGCCTTCGCCACCCGACAGGATATCGTCACCACTGCTGCCATAAACCGTGTCATTGCCTGCACCGGTATCAATGACGTTGTCCTCGGAACTACCAAAAACAACATCATCACCGGAACCGGTCACTACGTTTTCAATGCCGGAAAGGGTATCGTTGCCTTCACCGCTTGCAGAACCGCCGGCAAGATCGACCGTCACACCACCATCTGCAGCAGTGTAATCCACGGTGTCGTTGCCTGTTCCACCAATCAGAACATCATCGCCGCCGCCACCCGCAAGCGTATCATCACCGTCAAGGCCTGTAAGGGTATTTGCCCCGTCATCACCGGTAATGACATCGTCATTGCCCGTACCAAGTACGTTTTCAAAATTGGATATCTGAGATGTACCGGAATTAGTCGTGGCTGTGCCCGTCGCGAGATTGACATTAAGCCCCTGCTCACTGCCAAACCCGATCGTATCGGTACCTTCGCCGCCATCAATGGTGTCATTGCCACCAACGCCACGGACAAAGTCGTCGCCCTCGCCAGTCGAAATGACGTTATCATCCGAACTGCCGATGACGATGTCATTGCCTGCACCGGTAACGACATTTTCGATCCCGGAGATCGTATCGCTTTCACCAAGTTCAGTGTCACGTGCCGTACCAGCACCCAGGCGCACATCCTGCGCAGTATCACGTGCACTCAGATCAAGCGTATCGTTGCCTTCGCCGCCAATGATCGTGTCATTGCCAGCTTCACCGATGAACAGGTCATCGCCTGCACCACCATCAAGAGTGTCATTGCCGCCGCGGCCAACGATGGTGTCATTGCCGGCACCACCCTGAAGGACGTTTACACCGCCATCGCCATAAATTTCGTCGTCATAGTTCGACCCGATGACGTTTTCGATGCGATCAAGCACGTCATTGCCGTCTGCACCGGTCGCAGTGCCAGCTTCAAGGTCAACCTGAACGCTGCCCGGTGCGCCGGAATAATCGACGGTATCAATACCTTCCTGACCACGAAGCGTGTCATTGCCCGCACCGCCGGAAACCGTATCGTTGCCATAACCGCCGGAAACAACGTCATTGCCTTCGCCACCGCCAAGGGTGTCGTTACCGCCATAGCCATACACGGCATCATTGCCGCCAGTACCGGCCTGGGTATCATCGCCTTCGGTTTCGAAAATACGGCCAAAACCGCGGAAATCATCGGCGGTCAGGCTGTCGCTGGTGACACCTTCAAGTGTCAGCGTACCCTGTTCGCCGAAATCGATAACGGTGTTGCCGTTACCGTCATCCGACATCATGCTCTGAAGCGTCTCGAAGTCCTGAACACCAATCCGCGACAGATCAATAATATCGCCCGAGCCATTGAAATCGGTGATGGTGTCGTTGCCGAAATTCTCGGTCAGCTCGAAATCGTCATTGCCCGAACCACCGGTCAGGGTGTCATCACCCGCACCACCGGTCAGGGTGTCAATGCCCGCACCACCTTCAAGCACGTTATTGGCATCATCGCCCGTGATGTGGTCGTCATAATCGGTACCGATGACATTTTCGACCATCTGTACGACGTCATTGCCTGCACCGCCGGTCGCGGTTTCATTGGCAAGATTAACCGTTACCGCACTTTCGGCGTCGCTGTAGCTGACGGTATCAATACCGCTGCCGCCCTGCATATGGTCGTCGCCCGCACCGCCGCGCAGGAAGTCATCGCCCGAACCACCAGCCATGACATCATTGCCGTCACCGCCGACCAGAATGTCGTCACCCGACCCGCCCTGCAGCATATCGTCATCATCGCCGCCATAAAGGCTGTCATTGCCTTCGCCGCCCTGAAGGATGTCATTGCCCGCTTCACCGCGTAGAACGTCATTGCCGCCAGCACCCTGCAACAGGTCGTCGCCAACATTGCCCTCAAGCGTGTCGTTGCCGTCATTACCCTGAAGGGTATCGTTACCGGCACCACCACCCAGAACGTCATCGCCATCAGTACCCTGGACAAGATCATCACCGGCAGTC
This sequence comes from Thalassospira sp., assembly GCA_965228275.1. Classification (GTDB taxonomy): domain Bacteria; phylum Pseudomonadota; class Alphaproteobacteria; order Rhodospirillales; family Thalassospiraceae; genus Thalassospira. The sequence continues at coordinate 1,628,458 of OZ245802.1, forward strand.
GGAACGTTGTCATAATCAACAACGCTACCGTCATCGCCGTCGCCAAGGGTTACATCGACTTGGCTATCGGACTCGCCCGTTGTTTCGTCAGAAGTTTCACCAGACGTTTCATCACTGGTCTCTTCACCGGCACCTTCGTCCGGGGTTTCCTCACCTGATGCATCCGCGCCAGAAGTATCCTCTCCGGAAGCTTCGTCGCCAGATGTCTCACCATCGGTCTCTTCACCACCCGTTGGCAAGCCACCAGCAGCAGGCGTCTGCGGGTCATCGCCGCCATCCTCGCCACCAGAAGTTTCGCCTTCAGACGTCTCTTCGCCGGTTGTTTCTTCGTCTGTGGTTTCATCGCCACCGGTTTCACCAACGGTATCGTCGCCGGAATCACCTGCGGTTTCGTCACCAGATTCCGCACCCGCCTGCGCACCAGACGTGGTGTTGTCATCCTGGCTTTCACCGGTTGCACCACCATCGGTCTCATCAGAAGGCGCAGCTTCATCACCGGTGTTTTCCCCGTCGGCCGTTTCGCCACCGCTGGTTTCTTCGCCAGACGTATCGCCAGCTGTTTCACCGCCACTGGTCTCGTCTACGGGATCAGTTGACCCATCACCGGAACCGGTTTCTTCACCACCGGAACCCTCCGAACCAAGCGCCTCTTCGCCGCCCGAACCAGATGTTTCATCTGATCCGCTGCCGCCGGTCGTTTCATCACCTGTGGTTTCGCCGCCGGTGTCACCTGAATTGGTCTCTCCACCAGTTTCCGCACCAGTGTCACCTTCAGACCCGGTTTCGGTTTCGGTCTCGCCACCCGATCCGCTGCGGCCGGAATTGTCACCCGATTCCGAGCCAGATTGGGTTTCTGTTTCGGTTTCAGTACCACCAGTCTCGCCAGCGCCCGTTTCACCAGAGCCCGATTCACCTGATCCAGTGTCGCCTGCGCCGCTGTCATCTGATCCCAGCGTGTCATCGCCATCAGAACCCGAAGCACCGTCAGTACCGCTGTCACCCGTGGCTTCGTCACCACTGGACGCCGTTTCGTCAGAACCGCTATTGGTTTCGTCCGCGCCTGAAGAATCGGTGGTTTCACTACCTGATTCACCACCGGAATCACTTGGGTTTTCTGAACCGGCATCCGTTCCGGTTCCTGAACCCGTTTCGCTGCTGCCGTCGGTGCCGGTTTCTTCACCAGAACCAGTACCGGTTTCGCTGCCGGATTCTCCCCCGCCTTCTGAATCGCTAGAAGAGGCCTCGCCCGAGGATGTGTCTTCCTGCGTTTCAGAACCGTCTGATGAACCGGAATCCGTCGATCCGGTTTCCGTTTCACCGCCGTCTGAAGTATTGGTTGTTTCGCCGTCGCCCGAACCCGTCTCATCGGAACCGGCATCGCCTGAGCCACTATCACCGGTTTCGTCACCGCTATCGCCCGAACCGGTTTCATTGCTGCCGGTATCGGTGCCACCGGTGTCAGAGCTGGTTTCGTCGCTACTGCTGTCAGAAGTGGCGTCGTCTTCGGCATTGGTATTGGCTTCTGCAGCACCGCTACCAAGATCGACATGCACGCCCTGCTGGGCTTCGCTGTAATCTAGGCTGTTTTCGCCGGCACCACCGTCAATAACGTCCGAGCCGTCACTGACAGCAAAGGTGTCGTCGCCGTCACCGCCCGAAAGCGTGTTATTGCCGGAATCACCGCGCAGAACGTCATTGCCCGACGTGCCGCGAACATTCTCAATCCCGCTAAAAGTAACCCGGTTCGCACCGAAATCATCGGTCGCAAGGCCCTGGCCAAGATCGGCACGCATGCCCTCAGCCGCGCCATCAAGCGACAGGGTATCTTCGCCGGCACCGCCTTCGATGGTGTCAGAACCACCGTTAGAGGAAATTACATCATCGCCATCCGTCCCGGTGATAACGTCATCACCTTCGGTACCATCAATGACGTTTTCTGTGCCATCGGTTGAGGAATCAGAAGACCCGTCCGTCGCACCCGAATCGGTTGCCGCAGCAACCTGGGTGATCTGCGGTGCTTCAACCAGATTAACATTGGCAAGCTGCGCCTTGGTCACGCCCTGGAACACCAGAACATCGCCGGTCACAAAGGTGATCACGACATTGCCCGCACCATCATCGGATGCCAGCAACATCAGGTCATCAACGCTGTCCACACCAAGGTCGGTCAGCGCAAGTTCGTCTTGCTCAACATTGAAATCGGTAATCGTGGTTTTCTCGAAACCACTTTCAAGAACAAAGGTATCGCGCCCTTCGCCACCGGTAACAACATCCTCGCCCTCGCCCGATTGCAGGATGTCATCGCCTTCGCCGCCGATCAGCGTGTTATTGCCATTGTCACCCACCAGAATGTCGTCATAGGCGCTGCCGATGACGTGCTGGACATTGGTGAATATCTGGTTTGCAGCAGATGGAGAATTGCCGTCGCCCGATGAAGTGTTTCCAGAATCAGAATTGCCCGCAGCAGAACCTTCTTCTGCGCGGTCATCCAAAACCTGATCTATATCGGTGTCGGTAATACCAACACCATCATCTTGATTGGCGGGCGAGGCCACGACACGTACTCCCTACTTGGGAATTGTTTTTACCTTAGCTGCGATCAGTACATCTGACGCAGAATCGATTTATACAGTAGTATAGATCAACTCGATACCACCATCAACTACTGATAAGCGGCAAACCAAGTTAATTTAGATTTTTTTCATGTTTTTTCGGGATTTGGAAGCCAAATCTTTAGGACGTCAGATTCTGTCAGGTTGTATAGGATGCCCGACTTACACCTAGACGACAGGCCGATACCTATTGTTCGCGGAATGCACGATCAAAACTGGTGGTAATCGGGGAGAAAAGATAGGCCAGGATCGTTCGTGACCCGGTTACGATCTCAAGCTGGGCGGGCATACCGGGTGATAAAATCATCCCTTCATGCTCGGCCAGGCTCTCTGCATCGATCTCAACCATGGCTTGAAAATATGATCTTCCTTCCGAATCGGTCAGACGATCCGGGGAGACATCGGTAACGGTTCCCTTGACCGGCGCGAACCAGCGCTGGCTGAATGCCGTCACACGGATATTGACCGGAAGCCCGGTCGAAACAACATCGACATCATTTGGCGAAACGCGCGCCTCGATCACCAATCGGTCATCAAGCGGCACGATCTCAAGCACCTGCGCGCCCGGCGGAATAACCCCGCCGATTGTCGTGAACTGCATATTGGTCACAGTCCCGTTGCGCGGCGCCTTGATGTCGGAACGCACCAAGACATCCTCGGCTGATCGCAGCCGTTCATTCAGATCGGAAATCTCGCTTTGGATATCGCGAAGCTCGGTATTGATCGATTGCAAATGATCACGCATCAGCTGCGACTGGCTGGCTTTAACCTGCTGAATTTGCTGCTCAATCCGCGCGATATCGGCCGAAAAACGCCCGATATTGCCAAGCGTCTCGACAAGCCTGCTTTCAAGCTGCAACAACCGGGTCCGACGGGCATAGCCCAGATCGACCATCGGTTTGACCATCGCAAGCTCTTCCTTGACGATACCGACCTGCTGTTCCGCAGCGATTTTCTGTTCGCGCGTCCCAACAATCTCGCGGCGCAGCTCCTTGATCCGCTCGTCATACAGCTGCACTTCACCGGTAAAGGCACTTCTGCGGCTTTCAAACAGCGTGCGCTGCGAATCCGTGATCGAGAAATATCTTGGATCTTCAAGCGGTGCCGGGAATGTCAGACTGTCTTGCTGACCACGCTCGGCCAGCAAACGTGTCTGGGTGGCAATCGCGTTGAGATAACGGTTATTGAGCAAGTCAAAGCTCGCACGTGATCTTGTATCATCAAGGCGGATCAAAACATCGCCGGCCTTCACCCGCGTGCCATTGCGCACCAGAATGTCGCGAATGATCCCGCCTTCAAGATGCTGAACGCTTTGCCGACCGGAAAACGGCGCAACCACACCGCTGGCCGTCGCCGCTGAATTAACCTCGGCCGTGCCCGCCCAAAGCAACACAGACCCAAACCCCAAAAACAGGATCAAAAGCCCGATCCGCACCAATGGCTTAACATCGGTACTAAGCTCACGCGCGGTTGGAAGCTGCACCCCACCAGACATCAGGCACCACCCTGTCGACGCTCAGCCGATCCTTCGACCACGCGAAGCTGCGGGCGACCACGACGCGGCTTTTCTGCCCGCATGGGGGCTTCTTCTGGCTGACGGCGCGGTCCGCGTTTTGCGGCACGTTCGGCCGCTGCGCGCTCTGCATCCTCACGCACCTTGCGCATGCGTTGGGCGGCTTCTTCGCGGGCCTTGGCGATTGCCTCGGCGTCGCTCATTTTGCGTTTTGCTGCGGCTGGCTTGCGTGCTGTTGCCGCTGCCCGCTCAGGCTGCGCTTTTGGTGCAGGTGCAGGCGCACGACGTTTCGCCACAAGATCAGCCGCACTTGCCGGGCGCGCCTCACGCGACGGACGTGCAGGTGGTGCCTTGCGCGGCTCGTCCCTGGTTGATTCTGGGGCGGCTTCAGGCTTTTTCGTCACCGGGCGCATGGTCATCATGGTGCCACCCGGTGTTACGGTTGGCTTCATCTCGGTCTTGTCTTCTTTGGCGATGCCTGCGGCCTGTTTGGCGGCCTGCGCGCGGCCTGATCCCGCTTCGCTGACCGAACCGAAATCTTCGATCTCGGGCATTTCTTCGATCTCGGGCTCAACAACGGCGGCAGGATGCGGTGTGGTCGCGCTGTTCTTTTCAGCAATCGGGCGTGGTGCATCCGGATTGGGAACTGCGATTTGTTTTGGCGTGATCCGCATCTGCCCATCAGAAGGTGCGCTTGCTTCTGCCACGGCTGCCGGTGCGGCTGGTGCCAATGGATCAGGCAGGTCAGAGCTTCTGCGCATTGGCGGCAGGCCCTTGGCAATGTCTTCGGTCTGGGTGGTCGGCTTGCCCGGTTGGGGTTTTGATTTCACCGGCACGACCTGAATTTGACCATCGGCAAGAGCCAGGATCGCATCCGCATGGCTCAGGATTGCCCGTTCGTGGCTGACGATAAAGGTCGTGATGCCATTGCGGCGCAGGATATCAATCAGCTCGCTGATATGACGCACACCCATGTCATCAAGGGCTGTGGTCGGCTCATCAAGCAACAACAAGCGCGGGCGCGAAAACAGGGCCGCGGCCAAGGCAATCAATTGGCGCTGACCACCCGAAAGGTTACGCCCACCGCGATCAACCCGCGTGTCATAGCCATCAGGCAGATCAAGAATGAATTGATGCGCCCCGGCAAGCTCGGCCGCTTGAATGATGTCGCGCATCTCGGCATTGCCAAGACGCGCAATATTTTCAGCAATCGTGCCCGGGAAAAGGAACGGGTTTTGCGCCAGATAACCGATCTGCGCACCCAGTTCCTGACGATCCACACGTGATGCCTCGACATCATCAAGCTTGACCGACCCGGAACCCGGCAACCAGATGCCCATGATCAATTTCAAAAGGGCAGTTTTACCAACCCCGTTGAAACCTGCAATCGAGATGATCTGCCCTGGTCCGGCCTTGAACGAGAACCCCTTGAACAGAACATTGCGGCTGTTGGGCGGGGCAAAGACAAGACGATCAACCGTCACCGCCATCCCGCGTCCACGGGGCATTGGGGCCGGAACCGTTGGACGTTTTTCCAGAAGGATCTTGTTCAGGCGTTCGAACGAACTGCGCGCTGAATTCCAGCTGCGCCAGGCATTTACCGCCCCGTCAAACGGCGCCAAACCGCGCATACCAAGGATCATGGATGCAACCATGATACCAATCGTGATGCTTTCAGACAGAACCAGATACGCACCAACACCGATAAAGCACACCTGCATCGCAAGGCGTACGAAATGCGAAAGCGTGGTGGATGTCCCAACCCGGCGGCTGGCCTGTCCTTCCCAATAAAGCGAATCTGATTGATCGGCCTGCCAACGCTGACGCGCAGAGGGCGTCATGCCCATGGCTTCCATCGCCTCGGCATTGCGGACATAGGTTTCTTCCTGCGCAATGCCGCGGTTCTGGCTTTCTTCGGATCGATCAACAGAGATCTTTGCCGCCGCCTCGTTGGCAATCGCAATGATGATCAAAAGAACCGCCCCGGCGCAGGCCACAAGGCCCAGCCGGGTATCAAAGATAAACACCACGCCGATATAAACAGGCGCCCACATGAAATCGATCAGGGCAAACGGGCCACTGCCGGTCAAAAAACCGCGCAACCCATACAAATCGCGCAATGGGCGCTGGCGCATCTGAGCACCGCGTGCCGATTGCTGCACGACATGGGCAAACAAATCGCCCCCAAGACGCAGATCAAGTGCGGTACCGACCCGGATCAAAACCCTGGATCGGAGCTGCTCCATCGAAGCAATGAAAATCAGGACAAGACCAATACCAAGCGTCAGAAGTGCGAGCGTATCGACAGATCGGCTTGAAAGAACGCGGTCAAATACCTGCATGGAATAGATCGGGATCACCATGTTGAGCAGGTTGATCACCATCGAGAACCCGCCGACAAGCGCGATCGACCGCCAGAACAACCGTTCAAGCGGGGTACGATCCCCCTCGCGTCCCGCATCCGTTTTGCGGTCTGGCCGGATTCGATCCAACAGGCCCATGCGTTCCTTCCGCTACAACCACCCATTCATATGGGTGGAACCCCAATATTTCCCGCCTTTGGCCGCCTGTCTATCACGCATGACAAACATCCCGCGCAGCACTGCTGCGAAGGGAAACCTAGCCAATGGCATATTCCCACTATTCTAGTGGAATATATAAGGATGTGTTAAAATTTCGCCGCAAATCCCTTTATTTCATTGCGTTATCGTCGAACCGTAACGGGTGATTCTGTCGAAATTCCGACCTATACCTCCATCGGCGCAAATCCCCCCATCCCTGTCATGGATCAATGCGCGCAAGTGATTGCTGCGACTATGGTTTTTATCAAAGACAGGCACAGGATTTGCGCAAGTACCCCTGACACCCCCATCTGTAAACAAGACCCACACGTTAAAACCCGATCACGACAGAAACGGCTTAACCGATGTCCGATCAAAACCAGCAACTTCCTGATTTTATTGCTCGCTTTCTGGCGCTCGAGCCGGGCGGTGTTTCCCATGCCGGGGCCTTGATGGCCTGCATGATCGGGGTGCTGGCGGCCTGTGCCTGGATGCTGGGCGGGTTATCGATGATGATCTCGGCCGGTATTGCCGTTGCCATGATGCTGGTCTTAACGCCCATGATCTCGCCCGATATCCTGATGAAGCTCCTGCGCGCCCGGCCCCTGCCCACGCGTGATTATCCCGTCATTCATGAAATGCTGCAGCTTCTGGCTGATCGCGCGGGTCTTGCCCATCTGCCAAAGCTTTTCATCCTGCCGGGCAAAGGCGTTAACGCGATTACGACCGGGGCGGATGATCACACAACCATCGCCGTTTCAGGCGATGCGCTTCATGGCCTATCGCCCCGGCAGATGCGTGCGATCCTTGCCCATGAAATTGCTCATGCCTGGCATGGCGATACGCGCATCCTTTTGATTACCGATGTGCTTTATCGCGCGACCTGGACTGTCGCCCTGTTTGGCTTGATCGTCTTCATCTTTGGCAATTTCAATCCGCCTGATTGGATGATCGTCCTGTTTGGGGCGGTGCCGACAATCAGCTTCCTGTTGCAGCGTGCGGTGATCCGCGATCGTGAATTTGCCGCCGATCACGGGGCCAGCAATCTCTTGAATGGCCCCGAAGACATGATTGATGCGCTGCTGCATATCGATCAGATCAACCGCATCCGACTTGGCATCATCCCCTATCGCAGCACCCAGCCGCCCAGCCTGCTTGATACCCATCCATCGGTCGGGGCGCGCATCAAGGCATTGCGCGCACTCAAGCCCGGCACATGGCAAAAATTCTTTGAAAACCGGCGGATGTCCGGCCAATAATCCCCCATGCCCATTGCACATGACCGCACCGAAAATGACCTTGGCCCCTGCCCTATTTGTGGCCGTCCGATGCTGGCCGGACCGACGGTGGATCGTCATCACTGGCGGCCAAAATCACAAGGCGGGACGGAGACGCAGTGGCTGCATCGGGTCTGTCATCGCATGATCCACCGCCTGTTTGATGAAGCTACGATTGCACGCGAGTTCGATCATCCCGACAAACTCAAGTCCCACCCGGACATCGCCAAATTCATCAAATGGGTGCGCAAAAAGCCCGCTGATTATATCGATTACCCCGAAAGTGCCGGGCGATATGGCCGCAATCGCGGCAAACGACGCTAATTCCAAGCTCCGCGCAACCCCCTTCCCCTTCAAAGTACAAAAGAAATGCCAATTTAATCATTTACCTGCCAGACTGGGCCGGATACATGACCCGCCTGCCGGGTCGCACATGACAATGCCCGCAGCCGATTAACCGTCCTTACAGGGAAAACCGATGCCAAGCTTTGACATGCTCAACGAACTGATCCCGGTCTTTGTCACGCTGTTTGTGATTATTGATCCGCTGGGTCTGGTCCCGGTTTTCATCGTCCTGACACAGGGCACAAGTGCGGCCCACCGTCGCCGCATGGCCATTCGCGCCTGTCTCACCAGCTTCTTTATTCTCGCGGCCTTTGCCCTGATTGGTGAAGGATTGCTTGGGATTTTCGGCATTCATATGCCAGCCTTTCGCATTGCGGGCGGCACCCTTTTATTCCTGATCGCGCTTGAAATGCTGTTTGAAAAACGCAGCCAAAAACGTAACCAGCGCGCCGAACAGGTTCATCAGGAACTTGAAGAAGACCACGAAGCGGAAAAAGCGCAAAAAGCCCAGGCAGCAGCACCCGCGACCAAGTCCGCCAACGGCCACACCATCCCCGATGAAGAAGCCGACGATATTTCAATCTTCCCGATGTCGATCCCGTTCCTGTCAGGTCCGGGCGCGATTGCATCGGTCATGCTTTTGATGGGCAAATTCGAAGACAATATCGCCATGCAGGCCAGCGTCATTGGCGTTGTTGCCGTGGTGATGGTGATCGCCTTCCTGTTCTTCCTGGCATCAAACGTCGTTGCCAAACGCCTGAGCCCAACTGTTGCGACCGTGGTATCGCGCCTGCTTGGCATGATCCTGGCTGCCCTTGCCGTCCAATTCATTATTGATGGCGTGAAGCAGGCGTTTTTCTAAGGAACGCGCAGAAGCCAGCTGCCACGCATAGAAATCTCTCTACTGGGCGGCCCAGACATATGCGGCATATAGAACCAGCATTATCATGCCCGGTATTCTGCCGATCTGTGGACGGCGAAGCATCAGCGTCAGACCAATTGAAACCGCAATCATCACCGGAAGATCAAACATCAAGAAACGTCCGGCAACCGGGATCGGGGATACGACCGCTGTAAGGCCGAGAATGCCGAAAACGTTAAAGATGTTCGAACCAATGATATTTCCAATCGCGATTTCGGACTGCTTTTTCAATGCCGCAATCAGGGATGTTGCAAGTTCCGGCAAGGACGTCCCGACCGCCACAATGGTCAGGCCGATAAAGGCCTCCGAGATGCCAAAATTGCGCGCAATGGTCACAGCTCCATCCACAAGGTAGTGGGCACCAACCATCAGCATGGCAAGACCGGCCACAACCCAAAGGCCAGAAAGCCAGACATTGGGCACGGCTTCTGGTAGATCCGTCGATGACACTGGCTCGGAACGCGATTGGCGGTAAGCAAACACCAGATAACCGATCAGCGCTGCAAACATAAACCCGCCAGCGACCCGCCCGAGATCACCAAGCGCAAAAAACGGCACGAGTACAATTGCAGCCGCAAGCATAACGGCTGTATCACGGACAAGCGTGCCGCCAGACACAGCAATTGGCCAAACCACCGCAGACACACCAACAATCAGCAAAATGTTTGCGATGTTGGAACCGATCACGTTGCCAAGTGCAATATCGGGCACACCGCGCAATGCCGCATCCATCGAAACAAGAAGCTCCGGCGTTGAGGTCCCGAACCCGACCACCGTCAAGCCGATCAGAAGCGATGACATGGAAAGTTTGCGAGCAATCCCGACGCTGCCGCGTACCAAAGATTCCCCCCCACAGAAAAGCCCGGCCAAACCGCCGAGCAACATCAGATATTCCATATTCAACGACCTTTCAAATGGCGGTCCCTCAACACGCATATCCTTGTATACGCCGATCAGATTTGTTCGGCCTTCTGGTGATTGGCAAGCGATATGGATCACTGCTTCAAAATAAAAATGGGCGGTACTTGGATGCGCCGCCCTTCTTGTCCTTAAATTCTGTCACACGCGCCAATCCGAAAGGTGTCGTGCCCGTAACGTTTCAGTCATTCACGAAGATAGCTCCAGCGTTTCCGCTTATGCTTCAGCTACCAATGCACGCAACTCTGCATAAAGCGACTCCGGAATCGTCACGCCACTTTTGGCACTACGTTCACGGGCTTCAAATCGACGTTGCGACGGCAAACGCGCCCCCTGTTCGACGATACGCTCAAACAGCTCCTCGGCATGGTTGAGATGTGCCTGCGCATCCTTCCCAAGGAACGCCTCAGGACTAAACGCAATGATGATCTCGCCATGATGAGGTTTGCCCGGTGCCTGCTCGGATGCGGCATATGTTTCATGCCCAAGGACGTCACCGATCAACGGCCCGGCCATCAACCCGATCATGGTTGAAAGCGCTGATCCCTTGTGACCACCAAACGTCAGCATGGCCCCTTCAAGAGCCTTGGCTGCGTCATAGGTTGGTGCACCTGACGCATCTATTGCCCATCCCTCTGGGATCAGCTTGCCAGCCCGTCTGTGCAATTCGATCTCGCCACGTGCGATAACGCTGGTTGCAAAGTCAAATGTGTAGGGCATCTTCCCCGGACGTGGCCAAGAAAACGCAATCGGGTTGGTACCCAAAAGCGGCTTTGTCCCACCGGCGGGCGCAACAAAGGCGTGTGTTGGTGTCATAGCCATACCAACTAACCCATGAGCAGAGATCTGCTCGACCTCCGGCCACAAGGCGGAAAAATGGAAACTGTTATTGATGGCCAAAACCGAAATGCCACAATGACGCGCCTTTTCGATAAGCATTGGTAGCGCCTTCTCAAAAGAAAGAAGCGAGCATCCTTTGTGTGCATTCACACGCGTAATTGCTGGCGCTTGGTCGACAATTTCTGGCATGACTTGGGTATCAAGCCCACCATTGCGTGCCGTTTGCACACAACCAATCAGCCGATAAAGCCCATGTGAATGGCATTCATCAACTTGGGCAGCAACGACACTGCGCGTGATGGCGCCAGCGTGTTCCTTGCCAAATCCGTTGCGCTCAAGCACGGAAAGACTGAGTTCTTCGGCCTCTTCAATTGTCAAGGTAACGGTATCGGACATCTAGGCTTCCAATTCTGGTCGGGAACAGTTCAAACAGCTTTCAAGCCCGCATGAGCCATGGCAGCTATCAAATCGGTTCGGGTCACAATGCCGATGATTTTACCGTAATCAAGGACAGGAACGGCATCACACGCACCATCGGCCATCAAGGGTAACAAAGCAGCAACCGGCGTATCAGCCGTTGCGCGGGGTTCGGTGACGGACATGATTTCCATCGCAAAAACCGGACTATCACGCCTGCGATCTATGAGACGCGACATGGCGGGCAACAACCCACGATCAAGACGCAAAGCATCTTCACGTGCACGTCGGATCAGATGTATCTGGAAAATGACGCCAATAAACAGCCCATCTTTTCCGTTCACGGGCAACGATGTAAAACCATGCTTTCGGAAAAGGTCCGCAACCTCACCAAGCGGTGTATCTTCGGCAACGGTCACCAAATCACGTGACATAACGTCGCGCGCAGTCATCGGCCCGGTTCGCTGAGAAGCCACTTGCAATTCTGCGGCACCAATCAAGCGTGCTAGATCCTCAACACCAAGGTTCAGTGACTGGCTATATTGTTCAATAATGGTTTTAAGCGCGCTCTCGGTGAGTCCCAACCGCTCTAACGGTGCCCGATCATCGGTTAAATGTTGGCTCTGGTCGGTGAAATGCCGAAACGGATATTTCCGGCCAGTTGTCCGCGTGTAGAAGATCGCAATCAACACCAACAATCCCGTAACGACACCTACCGGCATCACGACATAACCGAACCCCAAATGGTCGACCATCTCCGGGTTCAGGGCGGCAACCATGGCAACAGCGCCACCAGGTGGATGAACAGCACGCGCAAGAATCATCGCCGAGATGCCAAGTCCCACAGCCAGGCCGACACGCAGAACCGGTTCATCAATCAGCAGACAAACAGAAACACCGGCCAATGCGGCAACACAGTTACCAACAATTGCAGACCAAGGCTGAGCCAAAGGACTATTTGGAACGGCGAAAAGCAAAACCGAACTGGCACCAAATGGCGCGATCAAATAAAGCCCTGCTCCTTGTAGCTCAAGGAATGATAACACCCAACCAACGACACCAAGCCCAAGGAGGGCGCCGACCCCGGCCCGTGCTGCTTCCACAGGCGAACCAAAAGGCATCGCCGGGTAAAATCCGCGGAGACTTCTGTGTTTCATTGATACGCTTCACTACCCAACACAGCATTAAACACTGCGCTGATGTTGTTTTTTATAAAATCCTATCAATTCTCGTACTTAGAATTGCACACAAGGTCAATTGCGCGCTCATTTCTTGCATTCCTACGAACATAAAAAAGGAGGGCAAATGCCCTCCTTATAAACTGAAACATCAGGGTTTCTCTTTAATCCCAGCGTTTCGCCGCACGCAGGATGGCGCCGGTGCCGATCTGGTAATGGTCATAAAGGGCGATGCTATCGCCGCACTGACCAAAGCCATTCACACCAAGCGGCGCGACTGCATGACCACGGACCGAGCCAAGCCATGCAAGGGCCGCCGGATGGCCATCGATCACCGTGACAAGACGGGCATCAGATGCCAGCGGCTTGAGCAGGTTTTCAACATGGGCCATGTCGCCCTTTGCCTTGCCTTCAAGACGGGCACGTTCCAGATCCTGCCATTCGTTATACAAACGATCGGTCGAGGTAACCGCGAGCAGGCCCAAGCCCGGATGATCTTCGGAAAGCTTTTCCCACGCAGCAATCGCTTCGGGCGCCATGGCACCGCAATAGGCAATCGCCATTTTGCAATCCTTGCCCGGCTCACGCAGCCAATAACCGCCCGAGACGATCTCGCCCTTGGTGGTATCGGAAAGCTCACGTTCGGGCTGCGCCAACGGCTTGGTCGACAGACGCAAGTAAATCGATCCGCCATCCGGGGCCTGCATATGATCAAACGACCAGCCCATGATGGCGGCAAGCTCATCACCAAAGCTTGGCTCAAAGCTGGTCAGGCCCGGCTGACCCATACCAATCATCGGCGTTGAGATCGACTGATGCGCACCACCTTCCGGCGCCAGCGTGATGCCGCTTGGTGTTGCGACAACCATGAAACGCGCATCCTGATAGCAGGCATAGTTCAGCGCATCCAAACCACGCGCAATGAACGGATCATACAGCGTTCCGATCGGGAACAGGCGCTGCCCGAACAGGCTGTGCGACAGGCCTAGGGCGGCGAGGTTCAGGAACAAGTTATTTTCGGCGATGCCAAGCTCAACATGCTGACCGCTTGGTGATCTGATCCATTTCTGGGCCGAAGGCACCTTGCGTTCGCGGAATTCATCGGCCAGTTCTTCGCGGCCAAACAGACCACGCTGGTTCACAAACCCGCCAAGGTTGGTCGAAACCGTCACATCGGGCGATGTGGTAACGATACGATCAGAAAGATCGCTGTCTTTCATCTTCGCCAGTTCGTTCAGGATCTTGCCAAATACTTCCTGGGTGCTCGATGTATCGACACGGGCATAGGGCATTTCCGGAATGGTGATGACTTCGGCCATCTTGTGGCGCGGGGCACGGTCATTGAACGGCGCATTATTGATGTAATCACGCACACGTTCGGCACTGACATCAAGGCCCGCCGCCATGTCCCATTCCTGACCATCGGCGATCTTGTTTTGCAGTTTGAAGGCATCCATCTGCGGGACGTTCATCAAACCGGCATGGTTGTCCTTGTGACCCTGAAGCGGGGTGGCATAGCCCTTGACCGTATAGGCAATAAATATGGTTGGCTTGTCATTGGGGACCGCATCAAATGCGTTCAGAACCGCTTCCATGCAATGACCACCCAGATTGGTCATCAGGTCATGGAGTTCATCATCGTTATAATCACCCAGCAAGCTTACCAGCGCATTGTCGCCCGGCATGTCGGAAATGATCTGTTTGCGCCAAGCGGCACCGCCCTGGAAGGTCAGTGCAGAATAGATGTCGTTTGGCGCATCATTCAGCCATTTCTTCAATGACTTGCCACCCGGCTTGGCAAAGGCATCATGCAATTTGCGGCCATATTTGATGGTGATCACGTTCCAGCCAACCGCACGGAAGAAACGGCCAATCACGCGGAACAGATGCGCATCAATCATGCCATCAAGGCTTTGACGGTTATAATCGATCACCCACCAGACATTGCGAATATCATGCTTCCAGGTATCAAGAAGTGCTTCGTAAATGTTGCCTTCATCAAGCTCCGCATCACCGACAAGGGCGACCATGCGACCGGGCGTTTCACCCTTCGGCAGCATGTCCTTGTAGCGCAGGTAATCTTGCGTCAGGGCGGCAAAGTTCGTGACCGCCGCACCAAGGCCCACCGAACCGGTGGAAAAATCAACTTGATCGCCATCCTTTGTGCGCGACGGATAGGATTGCGCGCCGCCAAACGAGCGGAAGTTTTCAAGCTTTTCCTTGGTCTGGCGACCAAACAGATAGTTGATCGCATGGAAAACCGGGCTTGCATGCGGCTTGACCGCAACACGGTCCTGCGGGCGCAAAACATTGAAATAAAGCGCTGTCATCAGGGTCGTCATCGACGCACAGCTGGCCTGATGGCCGCCGACCTTGATACCATCGCGTTTCGGGCGCAGGTGGTTGGCGTTATGGATTGTCCAGCTCGATAGCCAGCGCACTTTCTTTTCGATCTGGCCAAGCATCTCAAGATCTTCGGCCTTCACATTTCCAGTGCTGGTTGCTTCGATAATTTCACCGATTTCCGGGGCGGCATCCTGTGCTGACATTTCCTGTTCGCCTTCTATATACGCCTGATGTTTAGGGTCTTGTTCGGGCTGAATAATCACGCCCGTCATATTCTGGTATTGGAATACCGATTTTTAAGCTCACGCTACGGAAATCAAGGGTTGAGACCATTATTTCACACAAGATTCGTCGAATTTGCCTGAACTGTGGAATCGGCTGCGACGATCCCGGTCAAACCTTCGAATTTCCCGTCTGAAACATTATTTCGTGGCGGCTTTCTGCCCTTCTTGAAGCAACGATTCGCTATTGTTTGCCTCGCGCAATCCACGAATGCATGAACCAAACACCCGGTATGTCCACGACCATGTGCTGCGCCAAAAACCACTTAGGCCAATCACACATCCCGTGCGAATTCGACCGCAGCAGTCATGCCAAAATACACGTATCCATAGGAGGATAATGGATCGTCGCCTCATGGTTTCTTGATATACAACGAATTAAATTTGTAGTATTTGACGCCGCTTACTTCCCCAAAACACCTTTTACCGTCCTGCAGTGATCCTTATGTCTGCTTTTGCTTTCCGGGCCTTTACCGAAACATCATGCGTTCGATGGATCGCCATCCGCGTGACAATGGCTATCGTCATCATGATTGCGCCAGTTTCAATTTCTTGTACCCCGGCACCTGTGCAAGCAGGTCCTTTGCGCGCAAGCTCCCTTGACCAGCCCGAACTTTCCATCACGCTGCCGATGGATGACATATCGGACTATTGCCAAGGGCGGATCACATGGGATCAGCATTCTGAGTACCATACAGATCTTCTGCGTTTGGCAGCGGATCTAAGCGGTTATAAAATCACGATCACGCCGGTCTGTATGGATTATCCGACCGAAGACCGGCGCATAGCCATGCTCTTGTCAGCCGATCAGATCAACACGGTTTACTTCGGAACGACCCCCAACCGCGAAGACACTCTTCTGGCAGCTTATATGCCGATCTACCTTGGCACCACCGGCCTCAGGCTTTTTATGGCCCGCCCTGAAACCGCCGCCCGACTGGAAGCCGTCACATCAGTGGAAGAACTGCGCAAATTTACAATGGGTCAGGGACTTGGTTGGCCGGATGGCAAAATCCTGATTGATCAGGGATTTTCAGTTGCATATGGACGCTACAAAACCCTGCACCGCATGCTTGATGCAAAGCGATTTGATCTTTATCCACGCGCCTATTGGCAAATAGCCGGAGAATGGAGCTGGATGAAAGATCAGGCACCGGGCATCATCGTCACCTCCGACGTCGCCCTTTATTACCCGCAACCCATTTACTTCTTCTTCAGCCCGAAAGAACCTGATCTGCGCGATGCGATTGAAGCCGGACTGATAAAGGCACATGCAACAGGAAAGCTGCTTGATCTGCTGCGTGCCCATCCTGATACATCGCCAAGTTTTTCGCAGATCGACCTTGATAAAATCCGGGTTATTCATGCCGAGAACCCAGAAATTTCCGAAAAATCGCTGAAGATTATGAAAACTTACGGACTATTTCCGTAACGAGTGCTTCCCAAAAGAAGAATGCCTGACGCGCCAGCGTGGTACGGCACCTGCAATCAATGACATGCACATTTGTCGATTGCAGATTCTGGCGCTGTGGGGATGCACGTCAGGCCCAAGGGCCGACCCGGTTTCGGATCAGCCCTCTTCTTCCTCCCCTGAGGTCGGTATTGGCTTGGATTTTGGCCTGACTTATTCCGCAGCAATCGCCATCTGATCGCCATCAAGCGCGTTCGACAGGTCAGCAAGGATATCATCGATACTTTCAAGACCGGCCGACAGACGGATCAGACCATCGGTGATCTGATATTCTGCACGTTCTTCGGCGGTGTAGGTCGAATGGGTCATGGATGCCGGATGCTGGATCAGGGTTTCGGCATCGCCAAGGCTGACCGCACGGGTAATCATCGAAAGACCGTTCATCAATTTGCGGCCTTCTTCGATCCCGCCTTTAAGCTCAAACGCAATCATGCCGCCGAAACGATCCATCTGCTTCTTGGCAAGTTCATGCTGCTCAAAGCTTTCCAGACCCGGATAGAAGACTTTTTCGACTTTCGGGTGCTTGGCGAGGAATTCGGCAATCTTTTCGGCATTGTCGCAATGACGTTCCATGCGTAGCTCAAGCGTCTTAAGACCGCGCATCACAAGGTTGGCATCCTGTGCCGACAGAACCGCACCTGTCATGTCCTTAAGACCAACCAGACGCACCTGGGTCATGTCTTCAGCCGAGCCAATCACCGCACCCGCCATCAGATCGCCATGGCCGCCCAGATATTTGGTAGCGGAATGCACAACGATGTCGGCACCAAGCTCGATCGGGCGCTGCAGATAGGGCGTGCAATAGGTGTTATCAACAACGACCTTGGCACCATGCTTGTGGGCAATTTCGGAAATCGCTTCGATATCGACCAGACGCATGTTCGGGTTGGCCGGGGTTTCGAAATAGACAATCTTGGTCTTGTCCGAGATCGCCTTTTCCAGTTCTGCCGGATCGGTCAGATCAACATGGGTGTGCTTGATGCCAAACTTTTCCAGACCATGACGGAAATAGGCAAATGTGCAGCCATAAAGGGTACGATCAACAATGATCTCGTCACCCGGCGCAATGAAGGTCCAGAAGACCGACGTAATCGCCCCCATGCCTGATGCGGTCGCAAGCGCTGCTTCGCCGCCTTCAAGAACAGCCAGACGCTTTTCCAGAAGATCAAGGGTCGGGTTGGCGATACGCGAATAGATGAAGCCCTGCTCGTCACCGGCAAAGAAGCGACCGCCCTGCTCGGCTGTTTCGAACGCAAAGGTCGAAGACATGTAAACCGGCGGGTTTAGCGCACCATTATGGCTCTGCGGGTCATAGCCATGGTGAATTGCGCGGGTGGAAAAACCGGTTTTGGCGGTGTCATGTGCGGACATGGAAGGGCTCCTGATAATGCGTTTATTCTGCCGCTATCACCGCAAGGCCCGTGCCAGAATTGAAAATTCCCGGTTTTCAAGGGCTTGGCAGCAGGCCGCACAATCAATGCGTAAATTAATGTTTACACACAAGAAACAATCAGCCGGATGAATCGCAATTTCACTGGATTTCAGAACCTTAAGTCCGTACAATTTTCGTTACAGTGTAAATTATTCGGTACAGTCATGCGGTTTGAGATCAGGGGTGAGAACAGGCTTGGCATCACGCGCGATGTGGTCAATGTCCTGACCGATCAGGGTCTGGATATCCGTGCGTTTGAGGTCACCACCCATCACATCTATGCCGATATCCCGGCCATCCGCCCGGAACGCTTCCCGCTTTTGGCAAACGCCCTTAAAAAAATCCCGGGTATTTCCGACATTACCGAGATCGACCGCCTGCCAACCGAACGCCGTCGCGCGCAGCTTCATGCCACCCTTGCCGCCCTTGGTGATCCGGTCATTGCCGTTGATGCCAACGGTCTGATCGCCCAGGCCAATCCGGCCGCACAGGCGATCGCAGGCACCCCAGAAAAACCCCTGCGCGATATGGATATCACCAGCATTTTAAACGAACCATATATTGAAGATTTGCGCCACAGCAAATTTCGCCTGCCCGAACATGAAGTCACTTTGGGTGGTCAAACCTATTTGCTGCAGGTCGAACCGATCGGCCATGTCGATGATGGATCGGACGCAGGCGATGATGAACCCTGGGGCGGGGTCATGGTGTTTCACCGTGCGGCCCGCCTGGGCCGCGTTATCACCGCCCTTCAGGACCGCAGCCACACCGACTTTGACGACATCATTGGCGATAGCCGCGCAATGACGCGAGTAAAGTCACAGGCGCAGCGTCTGGCCGGCATTGACGCGCCGATGCTGATCCTTGGTGAAACCGGTACGGGCAAAGAGCTGTTTGCCCGTGCCTGCCACCGTGCGAGCAGCCGTTCGGATCAGCCATTCTTGGCGCTTAACTGTGCCGCCATGCCCGAAGGCCTGGCTGAGAGCGAGCTGTTTGGCTATGCCGCAGGGGCCTTTACCAGTGCGCGGCGCGGCGGCAAGCCGGGACTGCTGGAACTGGCCGATGGCGGCACGCTGTTTCTTGATGAGATTGGTGAACTCACGCCGTATCTGCAGGCAAAGCTTTTGCGTGTTTTGCAAGATGGCCGGTTCCGCCGCGTTGGCGGCACCGATGAAATCGCCGTTGATGTCCGCATTATCAGTGCGACCAACCGCGACCTTGAAACCATGTCGCATGACGGCACGTTTCGCGAGGATCTTTATTTCCGCCTCAACGTTCTTGGCATTACCCTGCCGCCGCTGCGCGAGCGGATCGAGGACATTCTTGATCTGGCAAAGTTCTTTATCGACCGCACCGCCCAACAAACCGAACGCGCAACACCCTATTTGGCCAATGACGGGCTTGATTGGCTGCGCGCGCATGATTGGCCGGGCAATGTGCGCGAGCTTGAAAACACCCTGTTTCGCGCGGTCGCCCTTTTGGATGGCGATGTCTTGGGCGCGCGCGAACTGACCAATGCTGCCACCGGCACGACCTCTGCACCAGACACATCCGGCATTGATGCTCCGCAAGGCACCGCAAGCCTATCAAACACCACCACAACCCAGACCGACCTGATCACCGAGGCCCTGGCACAGGAAGATTTCGGTGCGGGGCTCGACCTTCTGGAACGTGAAATGCTGGTGCGGCTTTATCCGGATTACCCAAGTTCGCGCAAGCTGGCCGACCGGCTTGGCGTGTCGCACACATCAATTGCCAATAAGCTTCGCAAATACGGCATCGGCAGCTAGACCAACCTTCCCGATCCGGCCGTCAGGCACCCTGATATTTCAGATGGATCAGCGGATAAGCCCGCCCCTGCCCGTCAAGGGCGGAAGACCCGGTGCGCACGAACCCCATTGCCTCATAAAAGCCGATGGCTTTCGGGTTTTGCGCATTCACATCCGTTGTCATGCTGGGGTGCAGATCCAATCCATGACGTACAAGTTCCTTGCCAATGCCCGCACCATGATGGGCTGGATCGACAAAAAGCGCTTCCATATGCCCGTCATCGATCAGCATGAAGCCAAGCGCGACATCATCCTGATCCACTGCCAACCAAAGCGGCGCATCGGGTAAAAAGCCACACACCAATTCATCAATCGCCCGACGGTCTTCTGGGCTCAGGAAATCATGGGTGGCGTCGACGGCCTTGCGCCAGATATCGATCACGCGGTCACTGTCTTCGGGTCTGGAAGCTCTGATTTTGATCATGGCGCACATTATTTCGGCCATGACCCTCGCGCAAGCAAACCATTGTGACAGTTACAATTTTCAAGGCCGCTGGCGCGTGGAGCGGCAATTGGTCACACCACTTCTTGCCAGTTTGGTTGCAGTGCGGCATGATCCTTCCAACTTAACAAGAGGATCAAACTCCTCACACACAGGGAGAAGACAAGATGCTGACAGGAAAACGCGCACTCGTGACCGGCTCCACCAGCGGGATCGGCCTTGCCATGGCGCGCGCCCTTGCCGGGGCTGGTGCGGATGTGATGCTGAATGGCTTTGGCGATGCCGATGCGATTGAAGCGACCCGCAAATCGATCGAAACCGATTATGGCGTGACGGCGCATTATAACGGTGCCGACCTGTCCAAACCTGACGAGATCGAAGCAATGATGAAGGATGCCGCGGCCAAATTTGGCGGCGTCGACATCCTGATCAACAATGCCGGCATTCAATATACCGCCAATGTCGAAGATTTCCCGGTCGAGAAATGGGATGCGGTGATCGCGATTAACCTAAGCTCCGTCTTCCACACCACCCGCTTGGCCGTGCCCTATATGCGCGAGAAAAACTGGGGCCGCATCATCAATACCGCCTCTGCCCACGGCCTTGTCGCATCAGTCCAGAAGGCCGCCTACGTTGCCGCCAAGCACGGCGTGATCGGGCTGACCAAGGTCACCGCCCTTGAGACGGCGGAAACCGGCATCACGGCAAATGCGATCTGCCCGGGCTGGGTGCGCACCGAACTGGTCGAACGCCAGATCGAAGCACGCGCCAAGGAAAACAATATTTCGATTGAGGAATCCGCAACCCGTCTGGTTTCCGACAAACACCCGTCCAAACAGTTCGTCAGTCCAGAACAGATCGGCCAAACCGCCCTGTTCCTGTGTTCTGACGCGGCATCGCAGATGACCGGAACGCATATGTCGGTTGATGGTGGTTGGACCGCGCAATAAGCGCCAACCAGACCCGCAAAAAACACATTCAAAAGCCCCTCGGCATATTTGACTGAGGGGCCTTATTTTTCTTCCTCATGCAACGTGACTGTGCACGCAAGAGCCCGTAACGCTCGACTCTTCTGTAAAATTAAGCTCCACGCGCTAACTACTTAGAATAGTATAAACACTCCGTCTGCGATGTCTGGAGGTCAAACTCAATGAGAAATTTAAAGAAAGTAATTGAGGATGAACTTAAAAAGATACCCGAATTTTTTTTGAAAAGTCTGATCGAAGAGAAGCTCAATGCGCAAGGAATTCATGAACCACAGCTCATTGAAGCGATCGCAGCTCAAATATTAAGGGGAGATGATGTTGACCTGAATTGGGAGACAAATGGCTCCGTCAACATCGAGGAACTTGAACTAGAAATAACTGAAGAAGACACGGCGAAGTTATCATCAGACATAGAAGCTTTCATTGCGCATGAAATTCCAAAGATTGTCCGTAACACTATCAACGAAGGGGCGAAAATGCTCCTGGAGTCCTTGGAGGAAGCTTGGGCAGACGTAAAGATTGAGGAGAAGTCGGAAGCAATACAGTTTCAAAAGCGCTTAGAACTCAGATGGGGAGAAGCGCTCGATCCTCTGAGGATACTTCTAGCGGCAGCACGTGAACTCGGGCAGAAGTACACCGACAAACTCCACAAACAGAGAGTCACCAAGCAAACATCCAAACAAAGGGCAATTATCGCCCTTCACATGCGATCATGCCAGACAACAACAGAAATACTGACACTCCTTGAAAACGGCCTCGCCGATGGAGCATACGCTCGCTGGAGAACACTTTACGAAATTGCCGTTGTTGCACTGTGTATTGACAAGTTTGGTAACGACACCGCTGAGCGTTTTCTTTCACACGGAATCATTAGTGACCACGAGTTCATAATCAATGAACTAAGATTCAACGGGATCAAATACGATCCGAATAGTCCTCCGAGAGAATTTCGTGAAGTCGAGAAACAATTCCGAAAAGCTATAGCAACCTACGGCAAACCATTTGGAACCCAATACGGCTGGGCTGCAAAGGCGCTGGAGCTAAAAAATCCGAGGTTCCAAGATTTAGAAAGAGCAATTGATTGGGAGAAGATACCACCCGACTACAAACTATCCAGCTACAAAGTTCATGCTGGTGCCGCTGGAACAATGTGGACCTTAGCCTCCACTAATCAGCAAATACTTTTACACGCTGGCGCATCCAATGCTGGGCTACAAACTCCAGCAACAAATACGGCCAACTCTCTCGCACTAATTACCTCACTACTCTTCGAAAACCTCGAAGAGCTAGAAGAACAAATCGAACTGAGAAGCCTTCTAATGATGCGTGACAAAGTGAATGTTGAGTGCAGAAAAGCAGTCCAAAAGCTTGAGCGAGACGAAGCGAAACTCTTTCGCTTGCGCTACCGCTAGACGACACTTAATCAACTCCCAAATACCTCCCAAGATGCTCCATCAGCATGCTGATCTTCGGGCTGAGATGTCGGTTGATGGCGGCTGGACGGCGCAGTAAGCACCAATCAAACACCCATAAAACACATTCAAAAGCCCCTCGGCATATTTGCCTGAGGGGCTTTTTCTTTGTTGTTTGCTCGTATCGATCTGATCAGTCTTTGGGCGTGCAGGTCATACCGTTGCGTTCCGCATTGGCGATGCAATCCGACCGCTTTGAATAGCCTTGCGTTGCCGCCCCAACGATATTCCCGTTACTGGCCGTGCGCCGCCAGCGCCAGCCGTCCTTGCCCTCATAAATCTCCCAACGATCACCGCGGGCATCAACACATTGCGCCATCACTCACCTCATCTGCTGCGTCGTGTTTCCATGTCATGGATGACGCGCAAAGCCGGTTTATGTGACGTGAAGATCGATTACCCCAGATACCGCCCAAGATGCTCGACCAGCATCCTGATCTTGGGGCTGAGATGTCGATTGGTTGGGTAGATCGCCCAGATGCCTTCGTCAGATGGTTGATATTTGGTCAGGACCGGGATCAGGTCGCCGCTGGCGATCCAGGGGTCGACGTAATAATCGGGTAATTGCACGATCCCGATACCTTTAAGGGCAGCATCCAAAAGGGCTTGCCCGCTATTGGCGTGGATGGAGCCATGAATGCGCACCGTGCGCTCGCGGCCATCTTCTTCAAACCGCCAGTAATCGAGTGTGCCGACGAGGCAATTATGATGATTAAGCTCGGACAGTGAATGCGGCTCGCCCCGTTTGGCGAGGTATTTGGGCGCGGCACAGGCATAAAGGCGGCGCGTTGAGAGCTGCTGGGTCATCAGGCTGCCCGTGGTGCTATCAAGCCGCCCGAGCCGGATCGCCATGTCATAACCTTCCAGCACCAGATCAAGCTTCTGATTGGTAAAGCGGCATTGCACTTCAAGATCGGGATAGCGGGTGACGAAATCATTCACCAGCGGCGCAATCACGGTTTCACCATAGGTGGTGGGGGCGGTGAGCTTTAGCTTGCCGCGTGGTACTTCGGTCAGATTGCCAATCGCGCGCTCCGCCTCGCCCAAACCATCAAGCAATTGTCGGCAATGCTGATAATAAATCTGCCCGGCTTCGGTCACGCTGACCTTGCGCGTGGTGCGATAGAAAAGCTGGGTGCCGAGCTTTTCTTCAAGGGCGGTGACCTGACGACTGACCTGAGCAACCGAAATGCCAAGTTGCTTGGCCGCTGCGGTAAAGCTTTGGCGTTCTGATACGGCGATAAATTCGCTGATCCCGTCCCAGGCATTCATCGCCGATCATCCCTTTATTATTTCACATTGGTAAAAGTGAATTACCAAAATAGCCGATTATCATTTCGGGGGAAATAAATAGACTGATTGCATTACACATTCAAACGCCGGAGGAGCGTCATGAGCGCCGAAACCATCACCTGTAAAGCCGCCATTGCCTGGGAAGCAGGCAAACCGCTGTCGATCGAAGAAGTACAGGTCGCACCGCCCAAAGCCGGTGAAGTGCGCGTCAAGATCGTTGCGACCGGCGTGTGCCACACCGATGCCTTTACCCTGTCGGGCGACGATCCCGAGGGTATTTTCCCGGCGATCCTGGGTCATGAAGGCGGCGGCATTGTTGAATCCATCGGTGAAGGTGTCACCAGCGTTGCGGTTGGCGATCATGTGATCCCGCTTTACACCCCGGAATGTGGCGAGTGCAAATTCTGCAAATCGGGCAAAACCAACCTGTGTCAGAAAATCCGCGTCACCCAGGGCAAGGGCCTGATGCCGGACGGCACCACGCGTTTCTCGCAGAATGGCAAGCCGATCTTCCATTATATGGGCTGCTCGACCTTCTCCGAATACACTGTATTGCCGGAAATCTCGCTGGCGAAGATCAACAAATCCGCCCCGCTTGAAGAAGTTTGCCTGCTGGGTTGCGGTGTCACCACCGGCATGGGTGCTACCGTGAACGCGGCCAAAGTTCAAAAGGGCGATTCTGTTGCGGTCTTTGGCCTTGGCGGCATTGGTCTGTCGGCGATCATTGGGGCACAGATGGCAGGTGCGGGCCGCATCGTTGCCATTGACCTGAACGAAAAGAAATTCGATCTCGCAAAGCAGCTTGGCGCGACCGATTGCATCAACCCGAAAGACCATGACAAACCGATCCAGGAAGTGATTGTCGAGCTGACCGATGGTGGCGTTGACTGGTCATTTGAGTGCATCGGCAATGTCAATGTCATGCGCTCTGCCCTTGAATGCTGCCACAAAGGTTGGGGTGAGTCGGTGATTATCGGTGTTGCCGGTGCCGGTCAGGAAATCTCGACCCGTCCGTTCCAGCTGGTGACCGGTCGCGTCTGGCGCGG
Organism: Thalassospira sp.; assembly: GCA_965228275.1. Lineage (GTDB taxonomy): Bacteria > Pseudomonadota > Alphaproteobacteria > Rhodospirillales > Thalassospiraceae > Thalassospira. The sequence goes on from OZ245802.1 coordinate 1,653,639, forward strand.
CACCGCATTTGGCGGCGTTAAAGGCCGTTCGCAGCTGCCTGATTATGTTGAGCGTTACCTTGCGGGTGAGTTCAAACTGTCTGACTTCATCACCCACACCATGAAGCTTGAAGACATCAACGAAGCGTTCGACCTGATGCATGAGGGTGAAAGCATCCGTTCTGTCATTCATTACTGATCATCCAAAAATAGTTTGAATGATCACGCCAATGCCGGAAATCTTCCGGCGCAGTCAAAACCGAAATTCCGGCATTGGCACTTTCAAGGAGCCCCCAATGGGTATTGAAAACGCTTCAAGCAACAAGGTGTTTGGCGGCTGGCAAAAGCAATACACCCACCCGTCTGCGGTGCTGGGCTGTGACATGCGCTTTGCCATCTTCCTGCCGCCGCAAGCCAGCAATGGCAGCAAAGTTCCGGTGATGTATTGGCTTTCGGGCCTGACCTGTACCGATGAAAACTTCATGCAGAAGGCCGGTGCGTTTCGCATCGCCGCCGAACTCGGCATCGCCATCGTCGCCCCGGACACCAGCCCGCGCGGCGATCATGTCCCCGATGACGAGAACGAGGCTTATGATTTCGGCAAGGGTGCGGGCTTTTACGTCAATGCCACCCAGGAACCCTGGGCGCGCAATTACCGCATGTATGATTACGTGACCAAGGAACTGCCAGCACTGATCAAGGACCACTTCCCGGTCAGTGATGATGCGGTGATTTCCGGGCATTCGATGGGCGGCCATGGCGCACTCATGATCGCGCTTCGTAATCCCGGCACGTTCAAATCGGTTACCGCATTTTCACCGATCACCAACCCGGTTAATTGCCCGTGGGGCCAAAAGGCGCTTGGCAATTATCTGGGTGATGACAAATCGGTCTGGAAAGACTGGGACAGCTCGGAGCTGATGAAGGCCGCGAAATCGGCCGATGTTCAGACGCCAGCACTGGTTGATCAGGGTGATGCCGACGGTTTTTTGGCCGAACAGCTTAAACCCGAAACCCTTGAAGCAGCAGCGAAGACATCAGGCTATCCGCTGACCCTGCGCATGCAGGATGGCTATGATCATAGCTACTACTTCATCTCAAGCTTTATCGAAGATCACATCCACTTCCATGCCAAGCATCTTGGCCTGTAGTTGATTGCACCCCGATCTTCGATTGCCCCGGCGCGTCGCCACGTACCTCCCCCCATGGCGCGCCGGGAACCATATGGAAGGGAGCAACCTCTAGAAAGTAACCGGCGCGGCACCACCAAAACCTTGTAAACACAAAACTATATAGAGCGTTGGAATACAGCGCGTACCATGCAACAATTCCAGTGAGTTAGAAACTACCTAGTTGGTGAACAAAATGATTGAAGCAGTTGGTTTAGGTGTAATCAGCGGATTACTAACTGCAGGAATGCAACGCCTCAGCGTTGATGGAATCCGCAGATTACTGAGACTCCAAGATATTCATAAATCCCTGCAATCCCGCACAAATGAAGAAGACCAACTCCTAAATACAGCACTTAAAGACCTTGAAACAGTTTTGGGCAGTTACAAGGGAGACTTAGACACCCAACTCAAGAAATTTCTAGATATATTGAAAACCTCCGGCATTGCACAAAAGATGCTTGAAGACGCCATTGGCTCAGATGGTAAAGTTAACAATAATACTCATACAGAAAATCTATTCACAGAACTATATAATATTCATATTGGACATGACGCCACCTCGGCGCATCAACTATACATATCAATAACAAAATCGTTATTTATATCATTTTCATCTCTCATTCCCAACAAAGCACTTCTAAAATACCTGTCAACAAAATTTGAAAAAGTACAAAAGAACATAAACATTAAGTCATCAACAATAGATATTGATGGCGCAAATGCAGAAGAAATTATTTACGAAATCTGCAAAAGCACAATGCAAAAAAATAAATATATAAACATAGAAACAAACAGAGGAAGCAAAAACATCGAGATATCGAAGATTTTCACCCCATCGAGCATATCCCATTGGCGAGAAGATAAAATGGTGAGTATCTCCTCAGTAGCACAAGGCGGATTCTATCAACAAAGAGCCAACTTCCCACCACACAACCAAACAACACAAACATCTCCTCCATCACAGTACTTTCAACATGAGACAGAATACAGCTTCACAGATCTTAAAGATAACTTCAATAAATCTGTAATTCTGGGCGATCCCGGAGGCGGTAAATCCACGACATGCCAACAAATATGCTACTCAATAGCTAAAGATCAAATAAATAATTTTGAAAACAAAAGAGTCCTTAAAAATAATAAATATTACGGAAATTTACGGCTCCCTATAATAATAACAATACGACGATATGAACAGTATCTAATTCAAAATCAAAACATTGATATAATATCATATATTTCCAGCGAGATAAAAAATTAATGTCTAAATATAGATACGGAAACAATAAAAAAGGCAGTGAAATACTCACTACATTTTGGACGATCTATAGTTATATTTGACGGTCTCGATGAGGTTCTATCTATCGAGAAGAGACGGCAATTTGTGAACATCGTTTCGTCTTTCACGCATCAGTATCCCACATGTCAGGTACTAGTCACATCTCGAGTGATTGGTTATGACGACGCAAGCCTGCCTGATGAGTTCTCCGTTTTTAAGTTAAATCGGTTCACAGAAGAGAATATAAAGGACTACGTCACAAAATTTATGCGTGTAATTTCTAATTATACCTTAGATGAGGCGAAAGAGCGCGCTTTGCTTTTTCTAAAAGAAACCAATAATCACGCAAAAGATATAAGAACGAATCCATTAATGCTGGGATTGATGTCATCAATATTTAACATAAGAGGAAGCGTTCCAAGCAACAGACCTGAGATTTACCAAGAATGTGCTATTTTAATGTTCGAAAGATGGGATAATAATAGAGATATCCGCGCTGAAATTCCAAATGATTTCGACTTACTGGACTTATTCAGCTCAATTGCTGCAAAACTTTTCGACAGCAAAACAAAATTGGGAGAATTTGAAGTCAGTAAAGATTGGCTTCAGGCCGAAATCTTCAGTTATTTCAACAAGCTTTACGAATCTCGCTCAAAAGCCACGAGGGCATCCAAGCAGTTGGTGAGTTTTGTGACTGGACGAGCTTGGGTAATGGCAGACTTTGGAGAAAACTCCTACCGCTTTACTCATCAAACCTTTCTTGAGTATTTTTTTGCCAAACATCTAGACAACCAATACGATACAATTAAAGAGCTCTTCAAAAAAATAAAACCCAAAATCCGCCAAAGGAAATGGGAGGTAGTCGCACCTTTAGCATTACAACTGAAGTCTTTTCGAAATCACCGGAAGATAGATGAGGCTCTAGAAGAATGCATCAAGATGCTGGGCTCGGAGCTTCGAATTTCAAGCAGAAAAAAGCACTCCGAAGTTCTATTTGTCTCGGATGCACTCACCTACCTACCGGGGTCCGAAGCGCAAACAAGAAAGCTGTATCGACTTGCTCTTGAGGAGTCTTTAGTTACTATAATACACACAAAACAAGACCAACCTACCGCAGCATACTTGGACCTCAACCACCCGGAGTACCAAGCAGAGAACAGCTTCTTAGAAATCGCCGTTGCCTTTGTAAGATGCCATGAACGGAAAGATATTTTGCGTGACGAACTGCGTAACTTTCTTGTGGAAAATATCCTAAGCGATGATCCAGTGCGAAGCACATCGGCCCTTTCTACAGTCTACAGACATTGGAGCCACATACCAAATATCAATGCTTACATTGCAAAAAAATCCTTGCATAGTTTAGATCCAGAACTAGGAACAAATATACTATCTTCCTGCAAAGAAACATTATACCAATACTCAAAGACATCCAAAGAGTTTTCACATACTTACATCACCATTTATGGAGAAAACATTTCTGAACTAATTAAAATACACGGATCACATTGTCTATTCCCTCAAAAAAAACCTAAAGATATATTCAATATAACCGACTTACTTCTAGATCATTTTGGATGCGCCATAATTGAAAGTTTTTCGCGAAATCCTCAAACTTCAGCAATACAAATTCTTAAGGCCACTAATCAGCTCCCTCACGTAGAAATAGGCCAGAAATTAAAATCTGAAATTTCCCATTATTTACATTTCAGTGACTTCAGGGATAAAAGTCTACATGATCTCGCACTAGAGAAAGAACAGTTATTGGGAATTCTATATTCCATTGACTTATTGATTTCGGGTGACTACTGGAAAGATAAACTTGATAAGAACCACCAGTTGTACCATCTGAAACGACGCCTGATGAATGAGGCGCAATCGCTATATGGATGGGACTTGAGCGATCTTTAATCAAAGCTGCGCGCTTCAATCGCATCGGCCACATCATCGGCCATTTTAAGCGTTCTGATAATCAGCGGTACGATCATCGCAAGGATGGATCGATCAAGCCCGCGCGCGCGTTGCGCATCACGGATTTCCGATGCCACCGTGGCGATTACCGGGATAAAACGCAGCACCATTGAGATGGCAAGACTGACCTTTTCCGGGTTTACGCCAATTGGACGCAAGGGCTGCATTGCACGTTCAAGCGCGCTTAGCATATCGGATGTTTTGGTGGTGAGCGTCACAAGCGATGCGAACATCACAATCGCTGCGATCCGGGTCACCACCAGCAACCCCGCCTGCCAGTCATTCAGCCACAACTGAACCGCAAAGAAGATCGCAAGCAGCCACAGGATCGGTTTGATCTGCGCCCAGATGATGCGCGGGCCAAACTCCGATGCCGGATACAGCAGGAAAACCGTGGCCATGACAAAGCCCACCACCGGCCAGTCGGCGATCAAAAACACCCCCGTGCCAAGGGCGATCATCGCAAGGATCTTTACCCCGGCCGATGCACGGTGCAGGGCAGAACGGCCTTCGATGTAAAGCCCTGCGATCACGCCATCATCTCCCGATATTTGGGAATAACGTCGCCCGGCTTACCATCGAGAACTATTTTGCCATCTTCAAACGCCAGAACCCGGTCATAGCCCGCAATCAGATCAAGATCGTGCGATACCGTGATCACCGTCTGGTCCAGTTCGGCTATGGCGCGTGCGACCCGGTTGCGATTGCGCAGATCCAAAAGCGTGGTCGGCTCATCAAAGATGATATAGCGCGGTTCCATCACCAGCACGCCCGAGATCGCCAGAAGCTGCTTCTGACCACCACTCAGCAGATGACTGGGATGGGTTTTAAATTCGGTCAGGTCATAGCGCGCGAGAATTTCATCAATACGGCGATTGATCTCGTCCTTGGGAAGCTTCAATGCCTTCAGGCCAAAGGCCAGGTCTTCTTCGACCACCGGATAGACGATCTGATTATCAGGGTTTTGAAAAACAAAGCCGACATGACGCCTGAGCTTACGGCCATCCTTGGCGGCATCAAAATCATCAACCAGAACCCGGCCCGACGTTGCGGTTTGAAGCCCGTTTAACAAACGAACAAACGTGCTTTTGCCTGATCCGTTGGCACCGACAATCCCGATCCGCTTTTCGCCAAGCGTCAGATCAATACCATCAAGCGCACGTCGCTGATCAAATTGTACAGAGACATTTTCAAACCGGATCATGGGGTTGTCTGTCCGTGGTTTATGGCAGGAAAGGCCGGGGATCCGGCATCAATAAAAAGGGGCGCAAGCAATTGCTGCTTGCGCCCATAAAACGTTAGGCCGTTTTGGAAATCAAGGGATAGGACTTGCGCACGGCAAGGCATGCGGCCGTTGCAATCGCAACCTTGATCGCATCCCCGATCAGGAACGGCGCTGCCCCGACAGTTGCCTGCCAATAGCTGATGTCAGCGGCAACCGCGACCCAGGCATTGCCAATGGCATAGAGCAGAACAATGCCGCCAAAGGCAATCGACAGGGCTGCATTGATAACGTTCAGATTATTCCAGAATTTCTCGATCAGCAAACCAATGACAAAGGCCGAAATGGCCCAGCCAAAGATGAAGCCGCCGGTCACACCAATCATCACGCCAAAGCCACCACGACCGCCCGAAAGCAGCGGCAGACCAACAGCCACCAGCACCAGGAACAGCACGATGGACAAACCACCGCGACGTGCACCCAAAATGGCACCGGCCAACATCGGGCCCAATGACTGGGCTGTTACCGGAACACCGGTAACCGGAAGCGTGATTGGCGGAAACAGGCCAAGAACAGCGGTCAGTGCCGCAAACAAGGCAATATAGACGATATCTTTGGTATTCATGTAACGGTTCCCATTCCCGTAACGGGTCAGGGCCCACAAGTCTGGTTGCAATGGTCGCTCAGATTTGTGCGGATACACGGTGTGAAACTGCAGGAAGATATACATCTTTCAAGGTTTCACGACAAAGTAGCCCGTGCAAATCTGAACGATCCGAAGGACAGGTGCTCTATTTGCAAACTCCGTCGTCAAAGCCCTTGGCCGGGATACCAACCCGCCCAGCGGACTTTTCCTAGGACTTTACAAATAGAACATCTGCCATTCCAATCAGACTAGTGGGTCCTGGCCCTAAGCCATCCTTACATCAACCCCTTGCGCAAGGATGCCTTTCGTTAACCGGTCCGCCCGACCGGCTCAACGCGATATGGGATAACCGCAAATATCGGCAACGCCAAGCAAAATGACACCGGATATTGCGTAGGCGCTCAAGGCCAAACGCAATATCCGATGAATTTCAGAAACTTAGGCCTGATCGTCTTCGACAAAGGATTTAAGCCGCATCAGGGCAGATTCCCAACGTCCCGCGACCTGATCAAGATAGGCACGTGCTTGTGCCAATTGTTCAGGACAAAACGCATATTTGCTTTCACGCCCGACCCGGTGATTTTGCACAAGGCCCGCCGCCTCAAGCACGCGAAGATGCTTGGTCACGGCCTGACGGGTCATATCGGCATCATCGGAAAGAACCGAGATCGAGCGCGGTTTGCCATCGGCCAGACGATCAAAGATCGCCAACCGTGTAGGATCGCCCAAAGCGGCAAACATGACGGAGAAATCCTTGTCATGTTTGCCAATGTCCGAATTATTTTCAGCTTTCTGCATGTTTCTTGATGTTTTCAAGCTGGAAACCCCAGCCATTTGTATTGGCCCGCAACGCATCAGCAATGCGATGGGGTGGTAGGTTATCAAATCCGGTTTCACGCACCCGAACCGATGTTTCGCCATCGCCTTCTTCAAGCCAGAACTCGACAAGGGTTTCGGGTTCCCCACTGTAATCAATTTCGGGGTCCACGGCATATGGGTGCCATGTATAGGCGAAGTATGCCGGTTCCTCCATCGCCTTGATCGTGGAGTTCCACGGCACATGGGTGAATCCATCAATGGTGATCATGCCCTTGGACATTTCACCAACAACAAAGGGGCCTTCGATATTGATCCCGAACCATGTCCCGAATTCCTGGGAATCGGTAAGTGCCTTCCAGACACGGGAACGGGACGCTTTGATTTCAATCGACTTCTCAATGGTATTTGACATAACGCAACCTCCTGGTTGCATTTAACCTGCCAGAAGATTTTCCATTATGCAACTAAAAAGTTGCTCGTTTAATTTTTAGCGGCAATTTGGCCCGGATGCACAAACGCCCGGCTGTTGCCAGCCGGGCGATGCGTGCTCCCGTCATCCTTGGGTCAAAGCACTTGGCTTTGCCCGGCAGCTTTCCTTATATCCCCATATCAGGATGCTGCGGATTGGCGGAGCCCCCCTGTCTCGATGATGAAGTTTTTCACGTCTTCAAGGCCGTCCATCGCCTTGAGATTGGTAAACAGGAACGGACGATCACCGCGCATTTTCTTCGCATCGCGATCCATCACGCCCAGATCCGCGCCAACGAGTGGCGCCAGATCGGTTTTGTTGATCACAAGCAGGTCTGATCGGGTAATGCCCGGTCCGCCCTTGCGCGGGATTTTGTCCCCGGCAGAAACGTCGATGACGTAAATGGTGATGTCGGCAAGCTCCGGCGAGAAGGTGGCAGAAAGATTATCACCACCAGACTCGATAAAGATCGCCTCAAGCCCCGCATGCTTGGCAGCCATGTCTTCGACCGCTGCCAGATTGATCGATGCGTCTTCACGAATGGCGGTATGCGGACAGCCACCGGTTTCAACACCGGCAATGCGGTCCGCCGCCAATGCGCCAGAACGGGTCATGAATTCGGCATCTTCGCGGGTATAGATGTCGTTTGTGATGGCCGCGATATTGAACTCATCGCGCATCGCCTTGCACAGGCGTTCCAGAAGTGCGGTTTTGCCCGAACCAACCGGGCCACCAATTCCGATACGAAGAGGAGAGCTCATGATCTAAATAGCCTCGTATATTGGGTTTCGTGTTTCATGGATGTCCAATCGACCATCGGCGCAGCCGCACCAAGATCGCAAAGTTCGGCCTTCATCGCGTGATCAACGGCAATCGACACCGCCTGATCAAGGGATGAAAGCGACCTGACACCATCGGTTTGACCAAGCGGCACCAAACGCACCGCACTGGAAACAAGGTTTGCCGCCATGGCATGCAAATAAGCGGTCAGCGCATCGCGCAAGGGGACTCTTGCCTCGGCCGCAGCAATGCCAACAGCGACCGGATAGGATGGCAAACGATCATCAGCACGCATGCGCGCAGCCCAGCGGGTAATGATGCCATCACCCCAGACTTTTTCGACGGTCGAGACAAAGGCACGTCCCTGTGCGGTTGCCTCCAACGCCATTTCAGATGTCCCGCGCCAGCAATCGGCCTCAATACCGATCTCAAACAGCGCGTCTTCATCACCCGCAAGGCCTGCCCGCCATGCCGCACAAAACAGCACCGCATCAATCCGCCCCGCACCAAATTCCAGAACGCCTTCAACCCATCGGATCAGGCTATCCGCCGAGGTCACCCGACCATCTTCCACCGCATATTCCACGCCATGGGAATAGGTATAGGCACCAACCGGAAATGACGGGCTCAGCCACGTCATCAAACGCATCAGGCCAGCGGGGTTAAGGGTCAGATCATCCGTGGTCATGCGAATGTCCATGATGATGGGAAGGACCGTGATCGTGGGAATGTTCGTGCTTGTGACCGTGGTCATCATCACGGTCGTGACTGTGATCATCATGATCGAAATGATCATTACCATGGCTGTGACCATGCGCGCCGCCAAGACCGTGATAGGCCCCGTTCAGCGGATTGAATGGCGCGATTTCGGCATCAACCACACCACCCAGACCGATAATCATGTCGCGCATGACATGATCATCAATGATGCGCAAACGCCCGTCATTAAGAACCTCGACCGGAGTGTGGCGGTTGCCGATATGCCAGGCCAGTTTGGCAGTTGCGATCGGACCGGCTGCCGTGATGGTCAGAACCGGCTCGTCCGCTGCGCGCACGACGATCACGCCACCATCAACAAGGCGCAACCGATCCCCATCGGCCAGACGCACGGCATGGGGCAGATCAAGCAGGAACGCCTCCCCCGCATCATCAATCAGACGAATGCGGCGGCGATGACGATCGGCAAAGGCCAGGGTCACCGTACCGCGCACCTCAACAAGGTGGGATGCGCTATCTGAACGGTCGACCGGGATATGTTCAATGGCGTGACGCATGATGATAATGCTCAGAACAGGAAGTAACGCTGTGCCATCGGCACGACATCGACCGGCTGACAGGTCAGAAGCTCACCATCTGCCGTCACCTGATAGGTTTCCGGGTCGACTTCCATCGCGGGCAACGCATCATTCAGCTTCATGTCCTTCTTGCCGATGTTACGCGTGTTCGACACCGCCAGAAGTTCTTTTGACAGGCCAAATTCGTTGGCAATCCCGGCATCAATGCCCGCTTGCGACACGAACGAGAAGCTCGATTTCGCAATCGCATTGCCATAGGCGCCAAACATCGGACGATAATGAACCGGCTGCGGGGTCGGGATCGATGCGTTCGGATCGCCCATGGCGGCCGCGACAATCATGCCGGCCTTCACCACCATGTCGGGCTTGGTGCCAAAGAACATCGGTTTCCAAACCACAAGGTCGGCGATCTTGCCGACTTCGATGGAGCCAACATGCGCGCCAATACCCTGCGCAATCGCCGGGTTGATCGTGTATTTCGCGACATAACGTTTGGCGCGGAAGTTATCATTGCCCTTGCCTGCATCCTCGGGCAAAGCGCCGCGCTGCTTTTTCATCTTGTCGGCAGTCTGCCAGGTACGCGTGATGACCTCACCAACGCGGCCCATCGCCTGACTGTCAGACGAGATGATCGAAAACGCGCCAAGATCATGCAGGATATCTTCGGCCGCAATGGTTTCGCGGCGGATACGGCTTTCGGCAAAGGCGACGTCTTCGGGGATTTTCGGATCAAGGTGATGGCAGACCATCAGCATGTCCAGATGCTCGTCAATCGTATTGACCGTGAACGGACGGGTCGGGTTGGTCGAGCTTGGCAGAACGTTGGCTTCGCCACACAGCTTGATGATGTCTGGCGCGTGGCCACCACCGGCACCTTCGGTGTGGAAGGTGTGAATGGTGCGGCCCTTGAACGATGCGCGAGTATGCTCGACAAAGCCGCTTTCATTCAATGTATCGGTATGGATCATGACCTGAACATCAAGATCATCGGCCACCGAAAGACAGGTATCAATCGAAGCGGGTGTTGTGCCCCAATCTTCATGAAGTTTCAGGCCACAGGCACCCGCCTTGATCTGTTCGATCAGCGATCCGGGCAGGGTCGCGTTGCCCTTGCCAAAGAAGCCGATATTCATCGGAATACCGTCTGCTGCCTGAAGCATCCGGGCAATATGCCACGGGCCGGGCGTACAGGTGGTCGCGTTCGTACCGGCCGCCGGGCCAGTACCGCCGCCCAGCATGCTGGTTACGCCGGAATAAAGCGCGTCTTCAACTTGCTGTGGGCAAATCCAGTGAATATGGGCGTCAATGCCGCCTGCGGTGATGATGTTGCCTTCACCGGCAATCACCTCGGTCCCCGGACCAATGATGATATCAACACCGGGCTGAACATCCGGGTTCCCGGCCTTACCCACACCTGCAATACGGCCATCACGGATGCCGATATCGGCTTTGACGATGCCGGTATAATCAAGGATCAGCGCATTGGTGATCACGGTATCAACCGCACCTTCGGCGCGCGTTGCCTGTGACTGGCCCATGCCGTCACGAATTACCTTGCCGCCACCAAATTTGACTTCTTCGCCAAGGGTGGTGAAGTCCTTTTCGACCTCGATGATCAGGTCGGTATCGGCCAATCGCACCTTGTCGCCCACAGTCGGGCCAAACATGGCAGCGTAGGACGGACGATCAATTTCATATGCCATTTATCCCATCCCCCGCTTAGAGCTTGCCGTTTACTTTGGCGTTAAAGCCATAGACCGTGCCGGTACCGGCATATTTGACCAGATTGACCTCGCGCGATTGGCCCGGCTCAAAGCGAACAGCCGTTCCCGCCGGGATATCAAGACGGAAGCCACGCGCGGCTTCGCGGTCAAAATCAAGGCCCGGATTGGTTTCATAGAAATGATAGTGCGAACCAACCTGCACCGGACGGTCACCGGTATTGGCAACCTTGATGGTTTTGGTTTCACGCCCCTCGTTCAGGATGAGGCTGCCTTCCTTGGTAATGATTTCACCTGGAATCATGACTTGCTCCTCCTTCCTTAACGGATCGGTTCGTGAACGGTCACAAGCTTCGTCCCGTCCGGGAAGGTCGCTTCGACCTGAATTTCGTGGATCATTTCGGCAATGCCATCCATCACCTGCGCGCGCGTGATCACGGTCGCCCCGTCGCGCATCAGTTCGGCAACAGATCGTCCATCACGTGCGCCTTCAACGACGTAATCGGTAATGATTGCGATGGCTTCGGGATGGTTAAGCTTCACCCCCCGTGCAAGGCGATTGCGCGCCACCATGGCGGCAACCGAAACCAGCAACTTGTCCTTTTCGCGTGGCGTCAGATTCATGCCTGCCTACTCCTTGGATCCACCATTTCAAATCTCCCACAAACGCGGCAAGCGTTCGGGAAGCCCCCGTGTTTTATGGCGGAATTGCTTCCACCATGCGCCGTAAACCCGACGCAAATTCAACGGATCGCGCGCCATAAAGCGTGCAATCACAATCCCCTTCATCGCGGTCGCGGCACATAAAACATCACCGCCCGCCATGCCCGCAGACGCCTGTTCCAGACATTCGCGCGCATCCTCAAGATGATCTTCCGCCCCGTGCCCGACCAAAATGGCGGTCGCATTGGCCCGCGCACAGTCAAAGGCCGCTTCATGATCGAGCATGCGCAACACATCGCCTTCAAGATGCAGCGCATCGCGCCAGATCGGCCGACCATCAATCGAAACATCCCAGGCGTCACGCGCAAGACCCGTGGTGAAAACTTCACCGCGGGCCAGACGGCCAAACACCATCATTTCACCGGCCATAACCATGCCAGAACCGGCAACCGAAACCGTTGTCTTTCGTCTCAGGCGGGCCTGATCAAACAGGATGCTTTCATGGGGCAACCATTCAAGCCAACCACCATCAGCCACCGAAAGATCAACCGACATTTCACAATCCGGTCCGACCGAGCGGTAAATTTTCTCGGCTGCCTGCGCGGTAAAGAGCGCGGATGTGCCCGCCTCGACCTTACCGGCGAAGGCCAGCTTGTCCCCGCCCACCATGCCGCCCGATGTGGTCACCAAAACAGCCGTTGTCAGGTCCCCCGTGACCGGGCGCGGGAACAGGATTTTCATCGGATCACGGTAATAGAGATGATCAAGTGCCGCATGCCCGCCCTGATAGGCAGGACCGGTTCCCTGACGGAAAGTGACTTCGGCCCGGCCATCGGTGATGATGCGCTGGGCGGTTTGGGTCATTTCTGTATCCGCGCTTTGATCCGCAGATACCGGGGTTTCGAGTTTGCGAAGTTGCACTAAGCCACCTTAAGTTTCAGATCCAGTTGTTGAACCTGATGCCGTTCATTGGCAATTCCAAGGGGCTAATCAGCAAGATGCGGGCCAAAAACCAAATCCATGCCGATCCACGGATTTTGATCTTTATTGGTCTGATCAATCACGTGAATTTTGCGCAAAATTTTGGCAAATGCTGATCAAACAGTCAGATAGGCCCGCACTTTTTCCCGATCCAACGTATCCTTCGCGCCCGAAAGCACGACCTCGCCACGCTCCAGCACAACGATTTCATCGGCCAGTTCATGGGCAAATTCGAAATATTGTTCGACCAAAAGAATCGCCATGTCACCACGATCTGCCAGCTGTTTGATGACGCGCTGGATGTCCTTGATGATCGATGGTTGAATACCTTCGGTCGGTTCATCAAGCACCAACAAGCGCGGGCGGGTGACAAGTGCGCGGCCAATTGCCAATTGCTGCTGCTGACCACCGGAAAGGTCCCCACCGCGACGGCCCAGCATGTCACGCAGAACCGGGAACAGTTCGAAAATCTCATCGGGGATATGACGCATGGCACGTGGAAGTGCGGCAAAGCCGGTTTCAAGGTTTTCCTTCACGGTCAGAAGCGGGAAAATCTCGCGCCCTTGCGGGACAATCGCGATGCCATTGGCCGAACGACGCCAGGATGGATCGCGCGAGATATCCTTGCCTTCCCATTTGATGTTGCCGTCCGCAATCGGATGTTGCCCGACAACGGCACGCATCAATGATGTTTTGCCAACGCCGTTGCGCCCCAGAACTGCGGTAACCTTGCCAGTTTCCGCGTTCAGCGACACTTTGCGAAGCGCATGGGACGCGCCGTAGAACAGATCAATTTTGCTGACATCAAGCATGCCTAAATCTCCCTAGCGGCCCAGATAAACTTCGATGACCCGCGGGTCTTTTTGCACATGATCAAGGCGGCCTTCGGCCAGAACCGATCCTTCGTGCAGAACGGTCACCTTGCAATCAAGGTCGCGGACAAATTCCATGTCATGCTCAACGACCACGACGGAATATTCCTTGGCAATGGATCGTAAAAGTTTCGCCGTTTCTTCGGTTTCGGAATCTGTCATCCCGGCAACCGGCTCATCGACCAGAAGAAGTTCGGGCTCCTGCATCAAAAGCATGCCGATTTCCAGCCACTGTTTTTGCCCGTGCGACAGGTTGGCTGCCATCTCGTCACGCTTGTCTTCGAGCATGATGGTGACCAGCGTCTTTTCGATCCGGGTTTTCTCGGCCGCGGAAAGCTTATGGAAAAGTGCTTTGAACACCCCGCGCCCGCCGGAACAGGCCAGAAGCAGGTTATCAAACACCGTATGGCTTTCAAAAACGGTCGGTTTCTGGAATTTGCGACCGATGCCCAGATTGGCAATTTCGGCCTCGTCCATCTTGGTCAGGTCGATCTCGCTTTTAAACAGCACATCACCCGTATCCGGGCGGGTTTTACCGGTGATGATATCCATCATCGTCGTTTTACCCGCACCGTTTGGACCGATGATGGCGCGAAGTTCGCCCGGCTCGACATAAAACGACAGGTTATTAAGCGCCCGGAACCCGTCAAAGGTTACCGACACTCCGTCGACATAAAGAATGGTTTCCGAACGCGCTGATTTGATCTGCGGTTCGTCTGAGGCATTCTTTTCCATGACAGCTGCGTCGTTCATGCTTTGCCTCCTTCATTTGCGCGGCGATCAGCAATGCGTTTGCGCCATGTCGTAAACAGCGATTGGCGATCGGCTGCCCCGAATGCCGGAACCGCACCAATCACACCTTTTGGCAGGAACAGGGTGACGGCAATGAACAGACCACCCAGGAAGAACAGCCAGAAGTCCGGCATAACGCCGGTGAAGAAGGTCTTGGCATAGTTGACGATAAATGCGCCAAGCACCGCACCATAAAGCGTGCCACGCCCGCCAACCGCAACCCAGATAACGATTTCAATCGAAAGCGCCGGGGCAAATTCGCCCGGATTGATGATGCCGACCTGCGGCACATAAAGTGCCCCGGCAATCCCGGCCATCACGGCGGAAACGGTAAAGACAAACAGCTTGTAATATTCAACGCGGTAGCCGGTGAAACGTACACGGCTTTCCGCATCACGAATGGCGATCAGAACCTTGCCCAGACGTGATTGGGTAATCCCGCGTGCCACGATGTAACAGATGCCAAGAAACACGCAGGATGCGACAAACAATCCGGCACGCGTCCCGTCGGACTGCAACGAGAAGCCAAGCAGATCCTTGAAGTCCGTCAGGCCATTATTGCCGCCAAAGCCCATATCGTTGCGGAAGAAGGCGAGCAACAACGCATAGGTCATCGCCTGGGTGATGATCGAAAGATACACACCCGTCACACGCGAGCGGAAGGCAAGGAAGCCGAACACAAAGGCCAGAAGCCCCGGCACAAACATCGCCATGACAATGGCGAACCAGAACATGTCAAAGCCGTACCAGTACCATGGCAATTCCTTCCAGTTCAGGAAGACCATGAAGTCCGGCAGGATCGGATCACCATAGACGCCGCGATCGCCGATCTGGCGCATCAGATACATGCCCATCGAATAGCCACCAAGCGCAAAGAACGCACCGTGACCAAGCGACAGAATGCCGCAGAAACCCCAGATCAGATCGACGCTAAGTGCAAGTAGCGCATAGCACAGATACTTGCCCAGCAAGCTCAACATCCAGGTCGGCACATGGAAGGCCGAGCTTTCCGGCACCAGAAGGTTTCCGGCAGGCACGAGGATAGCTGCAGCAATCAGGATCGTAAGCAGGATCATCCCGCCACGGTCATTCAGAAGCCAACCAACAACCGGCGTCATTTGATATTTTCGGGCGTAATCGGTCATGGATCAGGCCTCCACCGCGCGGCCCTTAAGGGCAAACAGCCCCTTGGGTCGTTTCTGGATAAACAGGATCAGGGCGATCAGGACAAAGATCTTGGCCAAAACAGCTCCTGCCACCGGCTCAAGGAACTTGTTGACGATACCAAGGCTGAACGCGCCAAGCACCGTACCCCACAGGTTCCCGACCCCGCCGAACACAACCACCATGAAGCTATCAATGATGTAGGTCTGACCAAGGTTTGGACTAACGTTGGAAATCTGGCTGAGCGCCACACCGGCAATACCGGCAATCCCCGACCCCAATCCAAAGGTCAGCGCATCCACATACCCGGTACGGATACCAACCGATCCGGCCATGCGGCGGTTTTGCGTCACCGCGCGCATCTGAAGACCAAAGGCCGTGTAACGCAGAACAGCAGCAATACCGGCCACGACAATCACACTAAACAGGATGATCCAAAGGCGGTTGTAGGTCAGAACCAGACCGGTCGAAAATTCGATCGCACCACTCATGAAATCAGGTGCTGTGACCTGCTGGTTGGTTGCGCCAAAGATCGAACGAATGGCCTGCTGCAAGACAAGGCTGACACCCCAGGTCGCCAGAAGCGTTTCAAGTGGGCGACCATAAAGGAAGCGAATAACGCAACGCTCGATCACAACCCCAACCGCACCGGCAACAAGAAAGGCCGCCGGAACCGAAATTGCCAATGACCAGGCTGAGCCTGATGGCAGGAACGGTGCCAAGGCCTGCTGCACCACAAAGGTGGTGTAAGCGCCGATCATGATCATTTCGCCGTGCGCCATATTGATCACGCCCATCACGCCAAAGGTAATGGCAAGGCCGACAGCGGCCAGCAACAGAACCGACCCCAGGCTGATGCCGCGATAAACATCGCCAACCGTCTGCCAGGTTGACAGACGTCCTTCAACCGATGCTAGGGCGTCCTTTGCGGCTTCCACGACTTCGGGCTCGTACCCTTCGGCCTCGGCACTGGCGACAAATTGCGACAGGACCGCGCGAATTTGCGGGGTGGTTTCACTGGCCAGAACCATGATTGCGCTTAGGCGCTCATCCGTGGTTTGACCCGCAGCCAATGCCATGGTGGCCTCGGCCAGCTGCATGCGGGCCAGAAGGGTTTCGTCTTCCTCGCGATCAATCGCGCGCAGAAGCAGCGGCAACATGGCCGGATCGCGGGCATCCATGATCTGCTCAACCGCAGCCGAACGCACATTCAGATCGGGGCTAAACAGGTTCAACGTCGCCAGCGCATCGCGCAGCGCTCCACGAAGACGGTTGTTGATCTTGATTTTCGACAGCTCCTTGGAGCTGCTTTCGCCAGCTTCTTCACCGCTGACGATATCGATATGGGTATAGACCTTGCCCTTTTTCGTCGCGATCACGACATGTTCGTCGCTGTCACGGACATAAAGGTCACCATCAAGCATGGCTTTCAGGATCGGCGCCACGCGCGGGTCGCCATCGGCCGCCATTTCTTCGATCACCGCAACCTTTTTGGTCGCACTTTTATCGTTAAGCTGTTCGGCGATGTTTCGCAGTTCTTCGTCGCTAAAGGCCTGCGCGCTGTGCGGTATTGCAATCACAAGCAGCGCCAGACACGCGAGAACCGCGCCCAACCGGCACAGAACATTACGCGTTTTGGTCATTGAGAACGGAGAACGGCGCAGCACTGAAAACACGTCATTGCGCATGATCACCAAACCTTTGAATTCAATATGGAAAATTGGATAAAGAAAGCGCGGATTTCGGGTAAAGGCCCCGTGAGCCCAGCCAGTGCGCGTAAAATGAACAGGCCGGTCGCGTTGCCACGACCGGCCCATCCGAAACCAATTAGTACATCGGTTTTTCACAGTTGCCGCAGACCCACGGATAGGTCCAGTCGGCGGTCAGCTTTGCGCTTTCCGGAAGGAAGTCAGACCAAGCATCGCCAACGACGGTGCCTTCGGTTTCCCAAACGATGTCGAACTGGCCATCATCCTGAACTTCGCCGATCAGAACCGGCTTGGACAGGTGGTGGTTGGTGTTCATGACAGCGGTACCGCCGGTCAGGTTCGCAACTTCCTGGCCGTACATTGCCTGACGAACGGCATCAACATCGGTGGTGCCAGCCTGCTCAACAGCCTGTTTCCACATGTTAAAGCCGATATAGGTTGCTTCCATCGGGTCGTTGGTTACACGACCTTCGTCACCGATAAAGGCATGCCATTTTTCGATGAAGGCAGAGTTCGCATCTGCTTCAACCGACTGGAAGTAGTTCCAGGCAGCAAGGTGACCAACGAGCGGTGCGGTATCGATACCGGCAAGCTCTTCTTCACCAACAGAGAATGCAACAACCGGGATGTCTTCAGCTTTGATGCCCTGGTTGGCGAGTTCTTTGTAGAACGGAACGTTCGCGTCACCGTTAATGGTCGAAACCACTGCGGTTTTCTTGCCAGCGGAAGCAAATGCTTTTACGTCAGCAACGATCGACTGCCAGTCAGAATGACCGAACGGGGTGTAATTCTCCATGATGTCTTCATCGGAGATACCCTTGCCGTTCAGGTAAGAACGCAGGATCTTGTTGGTGGTACGCGGATAAACATAGTCCGTACCCAGAAGCACGATGCGCTCAGCCGAGCCGCCATCTTCGCTCATCAGGTAATCAACAGCCGGAATGGCCTGCTGGTTCGGAGCAGCACCGGTGTAAAATACGTTACGTGAGCTTTCCTCACCTTCGTACTGAACCGGATAGAACAGCATGCTGTTAAGTTCTTCGAAAACCGGCAGGACCGATTTACGCGACACAGAGGTCCAGCAACCGAAAACAACGGAAACCTGATCTTTTTCGATCAGTTCGCGTGCTTTCTCGGCGAAAAGCGGCCAGTCAGATGCCGGGTCAACGACCACAGCCTCGACCTGCTTGCCTAGCAGACCACCATTCTTGTTCAGATCGTCGACCAGCATCAGGACGGTATCCTTCAGCGTGGTTTCGGAAATAGCCATCGTCCCGGAGAGAGAGTGCAGCACACCAACTTTGATGGTATCTGCTGCTTGTGCGGCTGACATTGCCATTGCGGACACTGCCATGGCCCCAGCGCTGATCAGCGCCTGAAGCTTCTTATTCATTTATAGCCTCCACTGCGAGTTTATTGCACCGCAGTAGACCTTGCTAAAACCATGCCAGATTCCAAAGCCAACAGAATAAAATCAAGAATCGAGGGATTCCCACGCAATATGCGACTATTTCACAGCCCGTTTGGGGAGAATATTTGCGCAGACCGCTTTTGGTGTGATCATTTTTCAATCATAGATTAAGATTTGATTATTTTTTAATCACATTGACTGTGCAGTTTGCGCGCCCTATTTGAAAGGCGGAAGTTTCGCGCCCATTGCGGTTATTGCACCACAATCCGCCTGATGGATGGCGGCTTCCCGTCCCGTCGGCTTGCCGGCGGGGCGTCATCATTTTGGGCTAATACTTCTGGCCCGAGTGCCTGATCAT
This sequence comes from Thalassospira sp., assembly GCA_965228275.1. Classification (GTDB taxonomy): domain Bacteria; phylum Pseudomonadota; class Alphaproteobacteria; order Rhodospirillales; family Thalassospiraceae; genus Thalassospira. Next base: position 1,672,936 of record OZ245802.1, read on the forward strand.
TCTGCTGCCAGCACGGCGTGATCAGGGGCGATGGATGCGATCACCGTGCGGATTTGCTCACGCAACCAGACAAGCCCGACATCCTTATCCGTCCAAAGCGCCCAGTTCATGGTTACAGGCGGGAAGGCCACATCAATCGGCATCGGGCAATAGGACAAACCAAATAGCGGCGCATATTGGGTGGCAATCCGGCACGGCACGGTTGCGATCACCGGCGTATTGCGGGCTGCCGCCAGAAGCGGCATGAAATCTGGGGCTGCCAGCACGACATTCAATTCAATGCCCAATCCCTGAAGTGCAGCACCAACGCATCCAGCGACATTTTCGGTCTGCGACAGAACCGCATGACGGGACGCCAGATACTGGTCGCGCGAAATCGGCGCTTTTAACCCCACCAGATCAGCATTAAAGCAGCAGGCAACCTCGGAATTAAACAGAACTTCGCCGAAATGACCGGTTTGCAGCTGACTCTTGCAGCCAATCGCCATTTCGATCTCGCCGGTATTGACCATCATATCAACGCTTTCGGCCGTGATCGGACGGCTGAGCAACTTGATGCCCGGTGCCTGTTGCTGCAGATGATGCAACAGGGCCGGAAGCAGGATCATTTCCATTTCGCCGGTCACACCAAGACGAAAGACACGCTCTGCCGTGGTTGGATCAAAGCAATCGGTTGCCTGAAGCGCATTTTGCGCCTGTGACAGTGCCGTGCGCACCGGCCCGGCCAGCGCACGCGCCTTGGCTGTGGGCTGCATTTTCTGACCGACACGGACAAACAGATCATCCCCCAACAGCATTCGAAGCGTGTTGAGATTGTGGCTCATGGCGGACTGACCAATGCGCAGTTTTTCAGCAGCTTTGGTGACGCTCATCTCTTGCATCATTGCGTCAAACGCAATCATGAGGTTGAGATCGAAGGACCGTAAATTGAAATGATCAATATTATCCATGATTGGCATCGATTTGATTACTGACTAAAGGCACTATAGCTTTTCCCCATCAGGTTACAACCCGCTGGTTCCCCACCGGCGATATTTGAGGGAAAAGAAAATGTTATCACGTCGCGATTTGCTTAAAAGCACGCTTGCCGCTGGTGCCGTCGGCGCCATTGGCAGCACGGTCTTTGTTCCGCTGGCCGCCAAGGCAAAGGCCCCCTTGGTCGGCACCCAGGCACCGGGTTATTACCGGATCATGGTAGGCGATGTTGAAGTCACCGCCCTATCAGACGGCACCGGCCTGTTTCCGATTGCCGATCTTTACGTCAATACCACGCCGGAACAGGCCCGCTTGGCACTTGCCAATGCGTTTCAGGGAACCCCGACCTATCTTTCGGTCAATGCCTATTTGCTGAACTTTGGCGATCGTCTGGTTCTGCTTGATGCTGGTACCAGTGATCTGATGGGCCCGTCCCTTGGCAAACTTCCGGCCAATATGATCGCATCTGGCTATCATCCCGATCAGGTCGATGATGTCGTGATCACCCACGTTCATCCTGACCATACCGGTGGCCTGACGCTGGGCGGCAAGAAGGTCTTTGCCAATGCCACGGTCCATGTGCCCGAAGCCGATGCCGCGTTCTGGCTGAGTGCGGAAAACAAGGCCGCAGCCCCTGATGATGCCAAGGCATTCTTTGATCAGGCGGTTGCAGCTCTGACACCCTATATCGATAGCGGCAAGCTTGAGAAGTTTGCACCTGATGCCGCAGCCATTCCGGGCAAGGTCAACACCACCTTCCGCCCCGGCCATACGCCGGGTCACAGCGCGCTTTGGATCGAAAGCAAGGGCGAGAAGTTTGTCTATTGGGGTGACATCACCCATGGCGATGTCGTGCAGTTTGATGACCCGAATGTCGCAATTGCCTTTGATGGCGATACCGACATGGCGATCAAATCGCGCGAAGCCGCCTTTGCCGAAGCGGTAAAGGAAAAGTATCTGGTGGCAGGTTGCCACGTTCCCTTCCCGGGCTTTGGCCATGTGCGTGAAGACGCAACCATGTATGACTGGGTGCCGATGAATTATCGCGCAGACGTCTGAGACCTGATCAAGACCGGCATTTGATCCCCCAACCCCGCCGGTCTTGAAACATTAGCAACGCAAAAGGGCGGCCGCATCACGCGACCGCCCTTTCTGCTGATTAACCGGGAAGGAAAAATCCTATTCCGGCATGCCCGCGCGGATCCACTGCCCAAGCTGGGCTCGTTCCTCGTCGGTCATCTCTGTGATATTGCCAAGCGGCATGGCGCGACCGATCACGGACTGCGCAAGGACACGTTGCGCATTGGCTTCGATCTGGGCCAGATCATCAAACATCACGCCTGCCGGGGCTTCGTCAAAACCCTCATCGGTCGGGTTTGCCGAATGGCAGGTCGAACAGCGGGTCTGAACAATCGCCATCGCGTGGTTTGCGGTAATCATGTCTTCGTCGGCAAGCTCGACCGCGTTTGGATCATAGGATGCAAACATCGCAAGGATCGCCATCCCCACCGCAGCCGAGGGAAGCTGCCAGGCGATCGCCTTGCCGGTACCACCGGCATTGCGCGTATTGAAGAAATGACGCACCAGACCACCGATGATCAGGATCAGACCGACAATCAGCCAAGACTGATCGTGGGAGAACAGCATCGAATAGTGATTGCTGATCATCATCAGCAACACCGGAAGGGTCAGGTAATTGTTGTGCGTTGAACGCTGTTTCGCCTGAAGGCCCAGTTTCGGGTCGGGTTTTTCACCGGCCATCAGGCTGGCAACGACCTTTTTCTGGTTCGGAATAATGATGCGAAACACGTTGGCGGCCATGATTGTGCCGATCATCGCACCAACATGAATGAACGCACCACGGCCACTGAACACATTGGTGAACAGGTAACTTGCCACCATGATCAGGATGAAAAGCGCGACGGCAAGCGTGCCGGTATTTCGACCAATCGAACTTTTGCAGATGATGTCATAAATCACCCACCCGGCGAACAGGCTGCCAAGACCAATCAGGATCGCGTCCATCTTGGTCAGCGCCAGAACGCTTGGATCGATCAGATAGCTTTCCGCACTCCAGTAATACATCGTGACGAGAAGCGCGAAGCCGGTAATCCAGGTGAAATAGGCTTCGTATTTGAACCAGTGAAGATCTGGCGGCATGGAGCTTGGCGCGACCATCCATTTATTGACGTGATAGAACCCGCCACCATGAACCATCCAGGCTTCGCCATAGACGCCCTCATCCATGCCCGGACGCTTGCGCAAGGACAGATCAAGCCAGACGAAATAGAACGAAGACCCGATCCAGGCGATGCCCGTAATCAAGTGCGCCCAGCGCAGGATCAGGTTGATCCAGTCCTGAAACAGAATATCCACGGTGCTTGAAACCTCCGTCTCGCCGCGGTGCGGATCACCGACTGCCAATCGCAGTCCGGCGCACGTTGGCTGCCCCTCTGATGGTCAGATCCGGCTGGCTTGTCCCCGCCATAATCCGGAACCATTCAAATCAATCTCTTATCTTGTCCTAACATAGGCGCCCCGCCGCCTCTATTATTAAGGGGCCGGACATAATCGAAATGACTTTCAAATTATTCTTTAAAATGGCACAGTGTGCGCCATTAAATTGAATATAGAACAATCATAAACGCCAAAAATCACGTTAGTTGATCACGTCAGTTCAGGAGCTTCCCGCGCCATGTCCGACTTTGAGGACATCCAGATTTTTGTCCGTGTTGCCGAATTGGGCAACCTTTCTGCCGCTGGCCGCGAGCTGCGCCATTCTGCTGCTGTTGTTTCCAACCGGATTGCCCGCCTTGAAGAACGCCTTGGCGTCCGGTTGTTGAACCGCACAACGCGCCGGGTCAATCTGACGACCGAAGGCGATGTTTATTACCGCCATTGCCTGCGTATTCTCTCAGAAATGCAGGAAGCGGAAAACGCCATCGCCAATCAGAAAAACACCACGCGCGGTCCTGTCACGCTGACCTGCCCGGTCGCGTTTGGCAATAAATATATCGCGCCGATCATTCCGAAATTCGTGGAAAAGAACCCGGATGTGCAGATCAGACTGCATCTCTCCGACCGGCTTTTGGACCTTCTGCAAGACAAGGTCGATCTGGCCATCCGCATTGCCGAGCTTAAGGAAAGCTCGCTGATCGTGCGCAAGCTTGCATCAAACAAGCGCATGCTGGTCGCAAGCCCGGATTATCTGGCAAAGCACGGCACACCCAAAGTCCCGGCTGATCTATTAAACCACAATTGCCTTTTGCTGCGTTTCCCGGGCTCCCGGCAATATCAGTGGACTCTACAAGGGCCCGGCGATGAACCGCCCGTCACACTGGCCGTCGCGGGATCGATGGATTCAGATAGCAGCGAAGTCCTGACCCGCTGGTGCCTCGATGGGCATGGCATCGCGCTCAAATCCAATTGGGAAGTCGATGAATATCTGCGCGACGGGCGTCTGAATATCGTGTTGCCCGAATATCAGCCACCCTCGCACGCGGTCTATACCCTCTATCCGGAAAACCGTTACTTGCCGACCCGTGTCCGTGCCTTTGTCGACTTTCTGGTCGCGGAATTTGGTGGCACCCCGCCATGGGAACGCTGAGTTGCATTAACGTCATCTACAACCAAAGACATTTTTGAAGCTAGTTCACCGACAGCACAGAGATGACTAATGATTTACGAGTCATACCCGTACTTTGAGAGCATAGAGAGCTACGTGAGCAAACATGAACACGCTGTACTTACCTCTCTTACTGAAGCTCAAGAAGAAGAGTACCTGTGTGACTTGGAACGAGACACGTTCTATGCAGCGTTCGTTTTAAGAAAGCTCATAGAAAGTAAGAAAATTGCTGATTCTTTTGCAGACAAAGAAATTGGCCTACGATGCCATCACCCAACTCAAAGAGGCGGTGAATTAAGTCCTCATGATGTCGATCAGCATTATGACCTAACTGAAGAAAGGTCATATGTGGAGACCAAAAAGGTAGGATTTCTCTGCAATCAGCTAATTCATTCAAAGATATTTGTTTTCTGCTTTAGTGAAGCTAGCGAGAAACAAGTGGTCGACGATCAAATCGATGGCTTTTTCATCAACTCCGATCAGACCTCAAAAAGAGTTTTATTCCACGTCTCATGGACGGACTGGATACAACTCCTAAGCAGCACTCAGAACTATCACATAGATTTTATGTATAAATTCAAAAACAAAGATGGATCCACAACTGAGCACCGCCTCAATACCAAAGCAGACCAAGAGCTATACAAAAAGCTTAATGAGGGTAATTGAGCATGTAACTAGCGGCTGACATAGCTAGCAGAAGATTAATCTCAGATTTTTGCAAGCTCAAGATACCCGCTCAGCACTGCGGCAACATTGTGCCCGATCACGTCATGGGCATAGCCGCCTTCCATGGTGAACACGGTTTTAAGGCCCAAACGTCCGATCATTTGACCAATCCGGTTGAAATCATCCGTCTGAAGTTTGAAATCGCAAATCGGTTCTGCTTCATGCGCATCAACGCCAAGCGCAATCACCAGCGCATCGGGCTGCCAGGTGACAAGCTTTTGCATTGCCTTGGCAAAACCCTGCCCCCAGGCACCGAAATCACTTCCCGCCGCAAGCGGGATATTCAGGTTCGCACCCTGCCCGTCATTACGCCCGGTTTCATTGGCATAGCCCATGAAGAACGGGAATTGATGGGTCGGATCAGCATGGATCGAGATGGTCAGGACATCGTCCCGTTCATAGAAGATATCCTGCGCGCCGTTGCCATGATGGTAATCGACATCAAGGATCGCGACCTTTTTCGCCCCCTTGCTGATCATCTGCTGGGCGGCAATCGCAGCGTTATTGAGGAAGCAATATCCGCCATAGCGGTTGGCATGGGCGTGATGCCCCGGCGGGCGGGTCAGGGCAAAGGAGGCTTCGCCATCATTCCATGTTGCATCCGCCGCCGATGTCACGGTTTGCGCGCCCCAATAGGCCGCCTTCCAGGTGCCTTCGGTAATAGGCGTATCGCTTGAAATCGCATATTGGCCAAGACGCGCACTGATATGCTTGGGCTGACCACCGGAAAAACCGGCTGTCGGCCAGACATAGGCGAAGGCATCGCCGGTCTTGCCAGCTTTGGTCCATTCACCCCAGGCATTTTCGATGAAATCAAGATAGTCCGGATCATGGATCGCACGGATCGGGTCCATGCCGTGATCGGCCGGATCAACCAGTTGCGCCTTGACCGCATGGGCCACCGCATCACGGATGATCGGAATACGCCGGGCATTTTCAAAACAGGGCACCATCCGCCCGTGGTGCATTTCGCCAGCCCCGTCATGGGCATCGTGACGTGAATTGAAAAACACGCGCATCGCACCATTCCCCTATTTTGAAAATATATGCAGGGCATCACAATGATGCCCTGCAGGATCATAGTCCGCTGAAAGCGGCTATTTCTTGGCGGTATAAAGCAGCTTCTCGATGGTATCGAGGAAGCCCGCCAGATGTTTGCGCAAGTTTTCCGATTGATCTGCCAGTCGGCTGGCCATTTCACGCGTGGTATCGGCGGCCTCACCAGTACGGCCTGCCATATCGGATACCACGGTGATGTTATCGGTTACTTCCTGTGCACCACTTGATGCCTGTTCAACATTGCGCGTGATGTTCGATGACAGATGCGCCTGGGTTTCCACATTGCCCGAAATGGTATCGGACCGTGCGGCCAGATCGTCGATCACACCGGCAATCTCGCGGATCGCGCCGACCGATTGTTCAATCGCGTTCTGGATATCCTGAACTTTTTCTTCGATGCTTTCGGTTGCCTTACTGGTCTGGTTGGCAAGGCCTTTGACCTCGTTGGCAACAACCGCAAAGCCCTTACCGGCTTCGCCAGCACGTGCAGCCTCGATCGTCGCGTTAAGTGCGAGCAAGTTGGTCTGGGCAGCGATATCACGGATGAAGCTGACAACTTCGACAATCTCGCCAGCAGCAGCTTCAAGCTCGCCAATGCGGCCATCGGTTTCTTGCGCCAGACCGTTTGCGCGATTGGCAATCTGAACCGACTCACGGGCCTGCTCGGATACTTCGCGGATCGACTGGTTCAGCTCTTCTGATGCGGCCGAAACTTCGGTGACGTTGCTTGCGGTCTGGCGCGCAGCAGCCGCAACGTTGGTCGAACGCGAACTGGTTTCATGGGCAATGGTGTTGGCTTCACCCGATGCTTCAGACAGGGCCGATGCAGCATTAGCGATATCATCAACGGCCTCGAACGATCCGCTTTTGAACTCGCTCAGGATATCGGCAAAACCCGAAAGCTTCTGTTCGATGGATGCGGTTGCGGCATTGATGCGCTTGGCCGACGACAGATATTCGCCAACCAGTCCGGTTTCAACAATGCGGCGGTAGTAACGGTTTTCCGATACAGCGCCCATCGATGCCGCACTTTCGCGCAGGAACGCATCATTGCGGTCAATCAGACGGTTGATGGCGACAAACAGGTCGCGCATATCGGGGTGACTGTCGACATTGGTAATACGGGCTTCGTAATTACCCTCGGCTGCGGCCAGAACCACATCGAGTGCCTTTTTGATACCGGACTTGGAACCACCAAATAGCGCCATTGCGAACCTCGAACCTTCGATTTGGGACCAAAGCCGTTAGAGACTTTGAATGAATTTGTCGTATGCCATACCGGCATCAGCGAGCTTTTTGGCAAGGAACTCGGATGCGGCATGCATGCCGTCCTTGCGGTTGGATGTGCTTTCCTCGATCTTGCGAAGCTCCGCATAGAGAGGAATGATCTTTTCACTCAGCACCTTGGGATCGGCCACGCGGCGATTGGAATGGTAGCCAATGACTTTGTGATTGGCATCAAAGGTCGGCGTGACATGAGCATAGACCCAGTAATGATCGCCCTTTTTGCCCATATTGAGCACATAGGCGAAGATCTCTTTACCGGCTTCGATCTGATCCCATAACAACTTGAACACGCAGCGCGGCATATCAGGATGGCGGATCAACGAATGCGGCTGTCCGAGCACTTCCTTTTCCGTATAATCGGAAAGGCGCAGGAAAACTTCGTTGGCATAGGTAATGCGCCCCTTAAGGTCGGTCTTGCTGACAATCAGTTCTTCCGGCTTGAAATGGCGCTCCTTGCCAGATGGCTGGATGCCTGAACGCTTATCACTCACCTTGATACCCCGTTTATTCTGATCCCACCTTGCAATCCCAAGATGCAGGTAAGTTGGACAATCCGATTACCATGTAACAATAGTTCCGCGAAGAAAAAATGTAAATTTTACATACGCTTCGCGTCTGCGCCACAGCATCGAATTCCGGAATTATTCTAATACTATTTCTTCATTTTCCTAAAGCGCAGATGGGGAAACAAGCCATAAATTTCCAGTTCGCATTCTCCCGGTTGCCTTTTTCAGTCGAAGAAGTGAATAGGGCCGCGCCCAAATAGCGAAAAACCCAAAGATTGCAACCGCTTGGGCAAGACTTTGCGAGCCTGATATGAAATTCGTGTATCATACCGCTTCAGGTGGCATTTGAAGGGGAATGGCATATGAGCAAAGACCTGCGGAATTTTCCATATCGCGTGGTTATTCACGAAAAGCATTCGGCCCAGCAGGTTCTTGATTGGCTGGATATCAATGTGCGCAGTGACATGTGGACCATGGGCATTCGCAATATTGAATTGCCGCGTTCGGACCAGTCCGCACCGGTCGTCGATATGGTGATCTATTTTTCGCGCCGTGATGACATGGACCTGTTTCGCGAAAAGTGGGCTGGCAAAGCACGCGAGCACAAGGTCAAACTGCATGGCTGGCGCGCGGCCCTTTATGCCCTGATGCATCCAAAGACCGAAATGGTCGCCTATGAGAAATCGGAAGCCCCACCGCGTATCCGCCCCAAGAAGCCATCATGAAAAAAGCCCCGCGCAAATCAATGCACGGGGCTTCGTCATTTAGCCAATCCGGATGGATTGGAAAGCTGACTTATTTCGGCAGTTCAGCGTCGATGCCTTTGATGTACCAGTCCATGCCAAGCAGCATGCCGTCATCAGCAACTTCGCCTTCTTTGATGCGCAGCTCGCCTGCCTGATCATAGATCGGGCCGGTGAACGGGTGGAATTCACCCGAAGAGATTTTAGCTGCGGTTTCTTCTGCCAACGCTTTTACGTCGTCAGGCATGTTGGTGTAGGGAGCCATCTCGACCATGCCGGTGTTGATGCCACCCCAGGTGTCGATGGACTCCCAGGTGCCGTCGACAACAGCTTTGGCACGCGCGACATAGTAGCTGTCCCAGTTATCAACGATCGCGGTCAGCTGTGCTTTCGGTGCGAACTTGATCATGTCAGAAGCCTGACCGAAACCAAGAACGCCACGGTTTTCAGCAACCTGAAGCGGTGCCGGGCTGTCGGTGTGCTGAACCATGATGTCAGCACCCTGGTCGATCAGCGCCTTGGCAGCATCGCCTTCTTTGCCCGGATCATACCAGGTGTTGGCCCAAACGATTTTGACCTGAACGTCCGGGTTGACCGACCATGCGCCCATCATGAAGGAGTTGATGCCACGGACAACTTCCGGGATCGGGAAGGAACCGACATAACCAACGATGTTCGACTTGGTCATTTTACCGGCGATCACACCAGCAACATAACGGCCTTCATAGAAACGCGCAGCATAGGTCGACAGGTTGTCGGCACGCTTGTAGCCGGTCGCATGTTCGAACTTCACGTTCGGGAACTGCTTGGCAACCTTTTCGGTCGGGTTCATGTAACCGAACGAGGTGGTGAAGATCAGGTTGTGGCCAGTCTGGGCCATCTGACGGATCACGCGCTCTGCGTCGGCACCTTCCGGCACGCTTTCAACATAGCTGGTCGATGCTTTTTCGCCGAGCTCCGCTTCGATTGCCTGACGGCCGATATCGTGACGATAGGACCAGCCATGGTCACCAATCGGGCCAACATAGACAAAACCGACTTTAGCGTCTTCGGCCTGGGCTGCGCCCATGCCGGTTGCGAGTGCACCGACGGCTGCTACAGCAGCGATCGTGCGCTTCACGAAAGTTGCATTCATTCGTTAGGTCTCCCTGTTAATCAGCAGATTAGGATTTATACGCAATCCACTATCCAATCAATGACGCGATCACGCCCGAACCAAGACTCAGTCAAACCGGCCCAAACCGACCGGTCGACTTGATTGAGTTTTGGCCCGACGTGAGCCTTCCTCCCGTTGGGTCGGAACATCATTTGACGTGCCCCGATCCCACAAGCAGAACCGCCCCTTATTGGGCGGCCCTGAACGCCTGGCCGATACAGGCAGGCGCATTCAGTCTGATTTTCGCACGGTCACTGGAAATAATCACCAGCACAATCACAGTCGCCAGATATGGCAGCATCGACATGAACTGAGACGGCACATGAATGCCAGCCCCCTGCGCATGAAGCTGCATCACCGAGATCAGACCAAACATATAGGCACCCGCAACCAGACGTCCCGGACGCCATGTTGCAAACACCACCAATGCCAGTGCAATCCAGCCACGACCGGCGGTCATGTTTTCCGCCCACATCGGCGTATAGGACAGCGAAAGATACGCCCCGCCAAGTCCGGCCATCGCCCCGCCAAACATGGTGGCAAGGTAGCGGATCTTGATCACGGAATAGCCAATCGCATGGGCCGAATGATGGGAATCCCCAACCGCCTTAAGCACAAGACCGGCACGCGTTTTCGCCAGGAACCAGCCAATCGCAACCACCGCCGCAATCGACAGATACACCAGGAAATCCTGCCCAAACAGGATCGGGCCAATCACCGGAATGGCGCTGATGCCCGGGATCGAAAGGGCCGGAAGCGGTGCAATCGCAAAACCAACAAAGCCTGATCCGACAAGGGCAGAAAAGCCAACGCCAAAGATCGTCAGCGCCAAGCCCGTCGCCACCTGATTGGCCATCAGCGTCAGGGTCAAAAAGGCAAAGATCAGCGACATCAAAACACCGGCCAGAACAGCGGCCAGAATGCCAAGGATCGCCGAACCAGATGAAGCAGTGACGGCAAATCCGGCAATCGCACCAACCAGCATCATGCCTTCAACGCCCAGGTTCAAAACACCGGATTTCTCTGTCACCAGCTCGCCCGATGCCGCCAGCAAAAGCGGGGTCGATGCGGTGATGACGGTCAGAATAAAGGGAACAAGCCATTCCATTATGCGGTTCTCCCTTTGGCCGCGATTGAACCGAAACGAATGCGGTATTTGGTCAGAACGTCACAGGCCAGCAGGAAGAACAACAAGATCCCCTGGAAAAGCCCGGTCACTGCATTTGGCAGACCAAGCGTAATCTGGGCCAGTTCACCACCCAGATAGGTCAACGCCATGATCAGACCACCAAACAGAATACCTACCGGATGAAGGCGGCCCAGGAAGGCCACGATAATTGCGGTAAAGCCATAACCCGGTGAGATGGAAGGCTGCAATTGGCCAATCGGACCGGCAACCTCAAACAAACCGGCAAGACCGGCGAGTGCTCCGCCCAGAAGAAGGGTGAACCACACCATGCGTTTCTGACGGAAACCAACGTGACGGGCGGCCTGCGGGGCCTTGCCCACCACGCGAAGCTGGAAACCGATCACGGATTTTGACAGCAACAACCAACCGGCAATCACCACAAACAACGCAACTGCCGTACCCAGATGAACGCGCGTGCCGTCATAAATGATCGGAAGCAAACCAGCATCCGGGAACGGACGGGATTCCGGGAAGTTGAAACCTTCGGGGTTACGCCACGGACCATGCACGAGGAAGCTTAAGAACAGGGTCGCGACATAAGTCAGCATCAGGCTGGTCAGGATTTCATTGGCATTAAAGCGCGTGCGCAGCAAGGCGGGGATCGCCCCCCAAAGTGCGCCACCCAATGCACCCAGCAAGAACATGGCTGGCATCAAAAGGATGCTTTCGCTGTCATGGAAATACAGCGCCAAGCCACCGCCAAAGATCGCCCCCATGGTCAGCTGACCTTCGGCACCGATGTTCCAGACATTGGCACGGAAGCCCATCGCAAGACCGACCGCAATGATCACAAGCGGGGTTGCCTTCACAAACAGCTCGGAGATGCCATAGCTGTTATTGATTGGCAGAATGAAGAAGGTATAGAGCGCATCAAACGGGTTCTTGCCCAGAAAGGCAAAGATGATCCCGCCGACCACCAGCGTCATAAGGATTGCCAGAACCGGCGACAGATAAACCATCGCCTGGGAGTGCTGGCGACGGGGTTCAAGCCTGACCAACGCGACCTCCTACGTCTTGCGTGTCGTTCGCCGGGGTCGCGTCGCCTTCAAGATCATGAAGGCCCCCCATCAACAGACCAATTTCTTCGATGCTGACATCTGCCATCGGACGCGGCTTGGACATTTTGCCCTCTGCCATCACAACGACGGAGTCACAAATGGCAAAAATCTCGTCGAGATCCTGGGAAATCACCAGAACCGCTGTGCCCTTGGCCGCCAGGTTCAAAAGCGCCTGATGAATGGCACTGGCTGCACCGGCATCCACACCCCAGGTCGGCTGGGAAATCACAAGGACACCCGGGTCCTGCATGATTTCACGACCAACGATAAACTTCTGAAGGTTACCGCCCGAAAGCGATCCGGCCTCTGCCCCCGATCCGGTCGTGCGCACATCAAAAGTCTTGATGATGTTATCGGCAAACGACTTGGTCTGGACTTCGCGGATCAAACCACGTGCAGAAAGCGCCATGCGGCGGAACGCGGTCAAAAAGCCGTTCTCCGACAGGCTCATGTCTGGCACAGCACCATGACCATTGCGTTCTTCAGGCACAAAGGCTGCCCCCAAACGACGGCGTCGGCGCGGGCCAAAGTGGGCCACCGGTTTGCCCTCGATCTTGATGCTATCCGGGGCTGCTTCATGTTCGGTTTCACCGGCAAGCGCACTGAACAGTTCGTTCTGACCGTTCCCGGCAACACCGGCAACGCCCATGATCTCGCCACCGCGCACGGTAAGGTCGATATTTTTCAGATGCGTGCCAAACTGCTCGTCACTGATCAGTGAAAGGTTGGAAACTTCAAGACGAACATCGCCAAACTGACGCTGCACACCACGATCAGGGGCAGTCAGTTTCTGACCGATCATCATCTCGGCCATGGATTTGGCGGTTTCCGCACGCGGATCACAGCTGCTAACAACCTTGCCACCCCGCAGAACGGTTGCGTTCTGACACAGGGCTTTTACTTCGTGCAGCTTGTGGCTGATATAAAGGATCGCGCAGCCTTCATCGGCCAGACGACGCAGCGTTTCAAACAGCTTTTCAACTTCTTGCGGGGTCAGAACCGAGGTCGGCTCATCAAGGATCAGAAGTTTCGGGTTCTGCAGCAGGCAACGGACGATCTCGATGCGCTGACGCTCACCCACCGACAACGTGTAAACGTGGCGATCCGGGTCGAGTGGCAGGCCATAGGTCTTTTCAACCTCGATCACCTGTTTGCGCAACGCATCCATATCGCGCACGTCATTCATCGCCAGCGCGATGTTTTCGAGCACGGTCATGGTTTCAAACAGCGAGAAATGCTGGAACACCAGACCAACGCCCATTTCGCGTGCGTCATGCGGGCTTTGGATCGTGACCGGCTTGCCATCCCAGAGCAATTCACCCTGATCGGCCTGCAGCACGCCATAAATGATTTTCACAAGCGTACTTTTGCCTGCGCCGTTTTCACCGAGCAGCGCATGGATTTCACCAGGCTCGATACGGAAACTGATATCGTCATTGGCCAGACAGCCCGGAAAGGCCTTGGTCACGCCGCGCACTTCCAACTGCGCAGGTGCCGCCCCCTTCATCGCTTCTGCCCCGGCATCACCGGTCGTTGACGTCACTGTTGCCACCCCTATTTAGCGATATGATCTACAACCCCTGTGCGGTTTTACCGCATAAAGTATTGCAATCAAACGGTCTCAATATGCGATCTTGTCGGTTTTGGCATCCCACGCGGCAAAGACTTCGCGCGCTTCGGGCAAATCGACATGAACAATTGGCAAGGAACGATCATTGATCGGCTTTGCCACTTCATCATACAGGAACTGATCATCAAAACCGATGGCAGCAGCATCGTCGCGGCCATTGGCATAATAGATCTTGTCGAGACGGGCCCAATAGATTGCCGAAAGACACATCGGGCAGGGTTCGCAACTGGTATAGATTTCACAACCCGACAGGTTGAACGTACCCAGCTTTTCACAGGCAGCACGAATGGCGCTGACCTCGGCATGGGCAGTCGGATCGTTATTGGATGTGACATTGTTCCATCCTTCGGCAATCACTTCGCCATTGCGAACAATGATTGCACCGAACGGTCCACCGCATCCTTCATCCATTTTTTGCCGCGACAAATCCACGGCGTGGCGCATATGGCCTTTGGCGTCACACACTGCCAATCTCCTTTACGAAGCCCTTGATCTGGTAACCAGATCACCTGATCGGGCCGTCATTTCGCGGCCCTTTAGCATTAAAAACACCTTCAATGAAGGCTTTATAATCAGCCGACCCCGTCTGATGCGGATTTGGTCGTCTGATTTTGCGCCATCTGTGCTTCACGCACCGATAGCACCTGTGCTGCGACAGAAGCCGCAATTACCACCGGCTGTTTTCCTGTAATGCCTTGAATCCCAATCGGGCATGTCAAACGGCCGATTTCAACCGCACCCAACCCCCGATCAGAAAGCCTTCGGACAAAGCGTGCACGTTTGGTTTGACTGCCAATCATGCCAACAAAACCAAGGTCAGCGCGCATCAAAGCCGCCCGGCAGATGTCAAAATCAAGCGCATGGTTATGCGTCAGGATCAAAACATGCGCCCCGGACGGGATGTCAGCGACCTCAAATTCCGGCCTATCACTTTGACAAATATGGATATTATTGCCCTTCACCGCATCCAGATAGGCATCGCGCGAATCGACAAGATGGATGTCAAATGGCAAGGGTGACAGGGCATTTACAATCGCCTGCCCGACATGACCCGCACCGAAAATCCAGATCGGTGTCTGGGCTTCATCAAGGCGCAGACACAGCGTTTCCGCGCCATTAATCGCAACAATCCCGCCGCGCGCGGTACCAAAACCATTGGCCAGCATTGCGGATTGCGGGCTTTCTTGGTCAGCGACGGCACTTTTCCCGTGATCCCCCACCGGTAGCATCAACCAGCGGCCATTTTGCGAAACCGGATCATCGGCAATGTCGGTCAAGACATCGCGAAGCGCCGATTGGCTATCGGCATCGAGCAAATGGAACCCAACCTCGACCGATCCACCACAACATTGGCCGAGCCCCGGCCCAAGCGGGAAGCGGACGATTTCTGCACTGGTCAGCTCACCGGCATCGGCAAATGCCGCCTGCCCCCGCAAGGTCACCTGATGTTCAAGATTGCCACCGCCAATCGTGCCCGCCGTCGCGTTACCGCTGATCAGCATGAATGCACCAACCTCGCGCGGGGTTGATCCGCGCAATGCGGCAACGGATACCAGCATCACCGGATCGGTTCCCGACAGAAGGTTGATATGATCACGCAGCGACAGGGTCATGGATTATTCCCCAACCGCCGGAACAGCCTGTCCCGATTGTTCGATCATGCGCTTGGCGACATCGGCCACGGCATACAGAACCGCTTCGGGTGTTGCCGGGGTGCTAAGCGCCGGGATGACCTTATGATCCGCAACCGCAGCCACCGCATCGGCAATCGCACGATGCACGGAAATGGCCAGCATCAAGGGCGGCTCACCCACCGCCTTGGAGCGATGAATGGTTTTTTCCACATTTCGTCCGGAAGACCAAAGATCGAGACGGAAATCATCCGGTCGATCCGAACATGCCGGGATTTTATAGGTGGACGGCGCGTGGGTGCGCAGGTTGCCCTTATCATCCCACCAAAGTTCTTCGGATGTCAGCCATCCCATGCCTTGAATAAAGCCGCCTTCAATCTGACCACGGTCAATCGCCGGGTTCAGCGACCTGCCAACATCATGGATGATATCAACCCGCGTAACCTTGTTTTCGCCGGTCAGGGTATCAATCAGAACTTCCGAACAGGCCATGCCATAGGCAAAGTAATAGAACGGCCGGCCCGACGCGGTTTCACGGTCGTAATGGATTTTCGGCGTCGCGTAATAGCCCGTTGCCGATAGCGACACACGTGCCAGATAGGCCTGCTTGATCAGATCAGCGAATGCCAGTTCCGCCTTATCACCAACAATGATCTTGCCCGGCGCAAAGCGGACAAGTGCCTCGGCAACGCCATACTTCTCGGCCGCAAATTCGATCAGGCGGTTCTTGATCGTCATGGCCGCATCACGTGCTGCCATCCCGTTCATATCCGCCCCGCTTGAAGCTGCGGTTGCCGATGTGTTTGGCACTTTGCCGGTATTGGTCGCGGTGATTTTGATCTGATCAAGATCGATCTGGAATTCTTCGGCAACGACCTGGGCGACCTTGATGAAAAGGCCCTGCCCCATTTCCGTCCCGCCATGGTTCAGATGCACCGATCCATCCTGATAGATATGGATCAGCGCACCGGCCTGGTTCAGGAACGTGGTGGTAAAGGAAATACCAAATTTGACAGGCGTCAGCGAGATGCCCTTTTTCAAAACCGGGCTTTGTTCGTTAAACGCATCGATCTCTTCGCGGCGCTTGCGATAATCGCTGGCAGCAAGAATATCGTCGGTCAATTCCGGCAGAACGTTATCTTCGACCACCATATGGTATGGCGTCGTATTACGATCATCGGTGCCGTAATAGTTGGCAATGCGCACATCCATCGGATCGCGGCCAACCGTCATGGCGATTTCATCAATGATGCGCTCAATCGCGACCATCCCCTGTGGCCCGCCAAATCCACGAAACGCGGTGTTCGACACAAGGTTCGTTTTACAGCGATAGGATCTGATTTCGACATCGCCAAGGTAATAGGCATTGTCGGTATGGAACATGGCGCGATCGGCAATCGCGGCTGACAAATCGGCCGAGAAACCGCAATTGGCAGCATATTGAATATCAAGGCCGCAAATGCGCCCGTCATCATCAAAGCCGACATCATATTCGACAACAAAGTCATGGCGCTTGCCGGTCATGACCATGTCGTCATCACGATCCAGTCGGAACTTCGCCGGACGCCCGGTTTTAACTGCAACAATGGCCGCAAGTGCCGCCCATTGCGATGCCTGTGTTTCCTTACCGCCAAAGCCGCCACCCATGCGGCGTACTTCAACCGTGACCGCATTGGCCGGACGACCAAGGACATTGGCGATATTGTGCTGAACTTCCGATGGATGCTGGGTCGAGCAATGCAAAAGTACATCACCGTCTTCGCCCGGAATGGCAAAGGTGATCTGCCCTTCAAGATAAAAGTGGTCCTGCCCGCCAATATCCATTTTCCCGGAATGACGATGCTTTGCCTTGGCAAGCGCTGCTTTGGCATCGCCCTGCTTCATCACATGCGGGGGTGCGACAAAGGACTGCTTGGAAAGGGCGTCTTCGACCGAAAGAACCGCAGGCAGTTCTTCATATTCGATTTCGGCAAGCTTGGCGGCGGCCCGGGCCTGCGCGCGCGTTTCAGCAGCAACACAGAAAACCGGCTGACCATAGAACTGCACAATGCCATCCGGCAGAACCGGATCATCATGGGTATGAGCCGGTGACACGTCATTTAGGCCCGGTACATCATCTGCGGTCAGAACACAAACAACACCCGGTGCCGAACGGACCTTCGACAGATCCATTTTGGTAATCTTGCCATGCGCGATGTTTGCTGCACCCGGTGCGAGATGAAGCGTGCCATAAGGTTCGATAATGTCATCGATATAAACCGCTTCGCCCGCAACATGCTTGGGCCCGCTATCATGTTTGGATGATGACCGTACACCACCCGAAAGCCCGGCGGTCGGTGCGACAAGATCATCCATATCGGGTTTTGCCACCTGATCAGACATGGGCGGCCTCCTTGCCAACAAGGCGGGTGGCGATTTCGGGCGCATTGGTCTCGATGAACAGCTTGGTCAAAAGGTTCTGGGCCACCAGCATGCGGTATTCCTTCGATGCCCGCATATCGGTCATTGGCGCGAAGTCCTTGGAAAGTGCCAGTTGGGCCGCATTCAAGGATGCTTCATCCCAAGACTGCCCGATCAGGGCTGCTTCGCATTTCCTGGCCCGCATTGGCGTTCCGGCCATCCCGCCAAAGGCAGCACGGAATTCCGCGACCTTGCCATCGACAACCTTGATAGCAAATGCACCAAGAACAGCCGTAATATCCTGATCAAACCGTTTGGAGATTTTATAAGCCTTGAACACCAAACCGGACTTCGGTTTGGGCACAATCACGCTTTCAACAAACTCGCCGGCAACCCGGTCCTGCTTGCCATAGGTGATAAAGAAATCTTCGAGTGCGACTTCGCGCCGGACATCCCCCATGCGCAGAACAATCTTGGCGCCCAGCGCGATCAAGGCTGGCGGTGTATCGCCAATCGGTGATCCATTGGCAATATTACCACCAACAGTTCCGGCATTACGGATCTGGCGTGATCCGATGCGACGGACCAGCTCACCAATATCGGCCGCCACCCGACCCAGCGCATCATGCGCCCGGCTATAGGTCACGCCAGCCCCAATCATCACGTCATCATCGGTTTCATAAACCGACTTCATATCCGCGACATCGCCAATGTAAATGATCGGGTCCAGACGCTTAAGCATCTTGGTCACCCAAAGCCCGACATCCGTACCCCCGGCCAGAACCGTGGCATCAGGATGCGCTACAAGCAGTGCAGCCAATTCATCAGAGCTGCGCGGCGCATAATAGCGACCTGCGGCATGTTCAATCGCAAGCGTTCCGGCGTCCTTGACCATAGCACTCAGTCGGGCTGCAACATCCGCGCGGCGCTTTTGTTCAACTGCATCCCCCGCTGCAATCCCGCCTGCCTTGCGTGCGGCATCGATGATCGGGCCATAGCCGGTACAACGGCACAGGTTCCCGGCCAGCGCATCATTGATCGCGCCACGGTCATCTTCGCCACCATCAAGCCACAGCTGATAAAGGCTCATGACAAAGCCCGGTGTGCAGAACCCGCATTGGGAACCATGCGTCTCAACCATAGCCTGCTGCACCGGGTGCAAGGAACCGTCTTTGGACTTAAGGTGCTCGACCGTCAGAAGCTGTTTGCCATCAAGGGTCGGCACAAACTGAATACAGGCATTCACCGTGCGATAGGCCATGCCGCCATTGCCATCGGGCTCGCCCAGAACCACGGTGCAAGCACCACAATCGCCTTCGGCACAGCCTTCTTTGGTGCCCGATTTGCGTTCGGTCAGGCGGATATAATCAAGCACGGTCATCTGCGGATCGATATCGCGCAGCGTGCGTTCCTCATCGCCAAACAGGAAACGGATTTCGGGTCGGAAAGTGTTCGTCGCGTTCGCCATAACTGACCTCAGCTTCCGCGATAGGTGGAATAGCCGAACGGCGACAGCAGAAGCGGCACATGGTAATGCGCCTGACCATCGGAAATCCCGAAACGGATCACGACCTGATCAAGGAATTTGGGGTCAGGCAGATCAACACAGCTTGCGTCGAAATAATCGCCCGCATGGAAAACCAGTTGATATTCACCCGTCTTGAAAGAGGCACCATCAAGCATCGGTGCGTCCGTTCGGCCATCAGCATTGGTCACGGCTTCAGCAACAAGGTCATCACGACCATTTCCAAAACGGTACAGCTCGATGCGGATACCAGCAGCCGGACAGCCTTTTGCCGTATCCAGTACATGGGTAGTCAGTCGTCCCATGCCGGGCCTCCTCTCTCAAGTCAAATGCGGTGGTCGGTCGCTTCTCCCTCTGGTCGGCATTCTGTTTATGAATTTTGTGCCGTACCAATTTTGAGCGATTTAAAAGGGTCGCATTACGACCCACCCTCAGGAAAGAGGGGATAAAGTGAAACTATATCAACAATTCTTTGAAAAACGAATGCAGCAGTTTCAGGCACTATAGTTATCAACAGCGGCGAAAAGCCTTGAAAGACCGCGTAAAACGTGGCCCAAATCAAATTCGGTCCAGGAACATTATCAAAACCGTCTTGATAGTGCGGCACTTATCCGGTCCGGCAGGCTTGGGTTTATCCCTTGCTGCGCTGTGACCTATGGTTAATTGTAACCAACAAGATGCTACACCAAACGTTCCGCACAACAAAGCCGGGCGTGACAGAATTCAGGAGAAGGCTCGAATGAACGACCAGACATATGCGCGTGACTTGATTGGCTATGGCGAAAATCCGCCCAAGGCCAACTGGCCCAACGGGGCGCGTGTGGCCGTTCAGTTTGTCCTGAACTATGAAGAAGGCGGTGAAAACTGCATCCTTCATGGCGACAAGGCATCCGAAGCCTTCCTGTCGGAAATCGTCGGTGCAGATATGCGCGAAGGTGTTCGTCATATGAGCATGGAGTCGATTTATGAATATGGCTCGCGCGTTGGTGTCTGGCGCATCCTGAACCTGTTCCGTGAACGTCAGATCCCGATCACCATCTTTGCCGTTGCCATGGCCCTTGCCCGCCATCCCAAAGTTGGCGAAGTCGCAATGAAGGATGGTCACGAGATTTGCTCGCACGGCTATCGCTGGATCGATTACCAATATGTGCCCGAAGATATCGAACGCGAACATCTGCATAAGGCGATTGATATCATCAAGGATGTGACCGGCGAACGTCCGCTTGGCTGGTACACAGGGCGCACAAGCCCCAATACCCGCCGCCTTGTATGTGAAGAAGGCGGCTTCCTTTACGATGCCGATGATTACAGTGACGAGCTTCCGTTCTGGAGCACCCAGACCGAAAAGCCGCACCTGATCGTGCCTTATACCCTTGATGCCAATGACATGCGCTTTGCCGCCATGCAGGGTTTCAATTCCGGCGAACAATATTTCCAGTATCTCAAGGACAGCTTCGACACTTTGTATGAAGAAGGTGCTGAAACCCCGCGCATGCTGTCGCTTGGGCTTCATTGCCGACTGGTTGGCCGTCCTGGCCGCTTCGCCGCCCTTAAACGCTTTGTCGATTATGTACAAAGCCATGACAATGTCTGGTTTGCCCGCCGGATCGATATCGCCCGCCATTGGCGCGAACATCATCCCTTTGGCGGTTGAAAACCAAAAATAAGAACAAGGTCACCATGACAGAAACCACCAAATCGCTGTTTGAAACCCGCCCGCCAAGCACGCTTGCCAAAAGCGCGTTTGTGTCACTCTATGGCGGGGTTTACGAACATTCGCCCTGGATTGCCGAACAGCTTTATGAGCGCGGCATTACCAACGCGCTTGATACGCCAACTGCCCTTGCCGATGCGCTGGCCGCTGTGGTCAATGGCGCGGTTGATGCCGATAAACTGTCCCTTTTGCGTGCCCACCCGGATCTGGCGGGCAAGCTGGCCCTGGCTGAACTGACAGCATCGTCGCAGAACGAACAGATGGGTGCTGGCCTTGATCAATGCACAGCTGATGAACTGGCCCGCTTTACCGAGCTTAATGATCTCTATAAGCAGAAATTCGGGTTCCCGTTTATCTTTGCGGTCAAGGGGTTCCACCGCACCGATATTCTTGCGGCGTTTGAGCGCCGTGTGAAAAACGATACCGAAGCCGAATTTAACGAGGCGATCAATCAGGTTCACCGCATTGCCAAATTGCGGCTTGAGGCGCTTTAGGTCTAACCGCCAAAGCACTGACGAAAATGATTAATCACCGAATAATAAACGACCATTTCAGGATTACACGACCATGAGCCATCAGGAAAATCACGACGCGCCAGAATTTGCACGGCGCTTTGTCAATCTGGCCGACGAACGTCTGGGCGCAGAAGCAATCTTTGCGACCGACGACTTCTTTGCCGACAAGCAGCGCATGCTGCAAACCGCAGAGGCCATTTTCTATCCTGATCGCTATGACGACCATGGCAAGTGGATGGATGGCTGGGAAAGCCGTCGTAAACGCGTTGAAGGCCATGATTACTGTGTTGTCCGTCTGGCAACGTCTGGTCGCATCTATGGCGTTGATATCGACACCAGCCACTTTACCGGCAACTTCCCGCCCGCAGCATCACTTGAAGGCTGCTACTGCCCGAATGGTGATCCGGCCGATGACGCCAAATGGGATGAAATCGTTGCCCCCTTGGGCCTTGGTGCCAGCGCACATCACTATGCCGATGTGACGTCAGACGCGATCTATACCCATGTGCGCCTGCATATCTATCCCGATGGTGGTGTGGCGCGTCTGCGTGTTTATGGTCGTCCGAACCGCGACTGGACTGACATGGCCGCCAAGGGCGAACAGGTCGATCTGGCAGCCATGATCAATGGTGGTGTGGTTGTCGGCTGGTCCGATGCCCATTACGGCAACCCAAATGCCATTCTGGCCCCGGGTCGCGGGGTGAATATGGGCGATGGTTGGGAAACCCGTCGCCGTCGTGAACCGGGCAATGAATGGCTGATCGTCGAGCTGGGTCATCCGGGCGAGATCGAAAAGATCATTGTCGATACCTGCCACTTCAAGGGCAACTATCCGGACCGCGTATCGATCCAGGGTGCCTATGTTGACGGTGAAAAGGACAAGTCCCTTCGTGCACGTTCGATGTTCTGGTCAACCATCCTGCCCGAAAGCAAGATGCAGGCAGACCATATTCACGAATTTGATGCCGCTGCGCTAAGTGTGAATGGTCCGGTGACCCATCTTCGGGTCAATTCGATCCCCGATGGCGGCATCAGCCGTTTGCGCATCCTTGGCAAACCGAAAACCAAATAACGGGCACAGGCATGAAGCTTCAGGTCGAACATCTGACCCAGGATGCCTTTGCCCCGTTTGGCGAAGTCATCTCGATTGATACCGCGCGCGATAGCTATCCGATCAATCTGGGCACCACCACCCGGTTCCACGACATTTCCCGTGTCGATGTGAGCGATGAAGGTGGTGCACCGATCATCAGCATCTTTCGCGGCACACCCCGGCCAAAGCCGATTGAAATCAAGATGATGGAGCGCCATCCGCTGGGATCACAGGCCTTCATGCCACTATCGGCGCAAAAGTTCCTGATCGTTGTGGCATCAGGCACCGACACGCCCAAACCCGAAGACCTGCGTGCATTCCTGTCGGACGGTACCCAAGGGGTGACTTACGCCAAAAACGTCTGGCATCACCCGCTTTTGGTTCTGGAAGAAGACAGCGATTTTCTGATCGTTGATCGTTCGGGGCCGGGTAATAACCTTAATGAAGTTGACCTGCCGCTGGTCGATGGCGAAGTCATCACCCTTGATTGGGCGTAACCCGCCCAAGCATCAAGCTTGACCAACCAATCCAAGATCCCGCAGGTAACCGCGCAAATCCGCACTGTTGCCTGCGACATATTCTGCCCCGGCATCGCGCAGAATATCCGCATCCGCTGAACTCCGGTGCGCCCCACCCAGAAAACCGACCGAACACATACCGGCTGCCCTAGCCGCGATCACGCCAGATGGGCTATCTTCAATCACAAGACAGCTTTCCGGGCTCCAACCACACGACTTTGCCGCTAACAGGAAAACATCCGGCGCCGGTTTGCCACGTGCGACCTGCTCGGCCGAGAAAATGCGATCGCCAAAAAGATCAGCAAAATCGGTCAGGCCAAGACATTGATCCAACCGCGCCAGATCACTGCCCGATGCCAAGGCAAAGGGCGCACTTAAATCTGCTACCAGTTCGCGCATTCCGGCGATGGCACGCAGATCGGTTTCAAAGGTGCGGGCAAGTTCGGCTTCGCAGCGTTCCTGATAGGCAACCGGATCGATATCGACATCAAACCGGGCATTGAGGTCTGCGACCATCTCGCGATAGGCGACACCGCCAAAACTGCGCGCCAGTTCAGAAACATCAAGTGTGATGCCATATTCCGGCAGCATCCGTTCATCGACGGCAAAAGACAGGATTTCGCTGTCGATCAGGACACCGTCGCAATCAAAGATGATCTGTTTGATCATTGTGTCGGCTGCGCCGTCGCGGCACCACTGCCACCCAGATCAAGCGCAAGAAGACGTTTCTGGATGGTCTGGGACAAAACCGGGCTTGCCCCGGCCTGAAGGGCACGTTGATAGGCCGCACGCGCCATTTCCGTCTTGCCCATCGCCAAGGCGTTATCAGCGAAATGCGCGATATGCTCGGCCGTTGGCATCGCCTTGTTCACGCGGATAAAGACTTCTTCGGCCTCCTGATAGCGTCCCTGCCGATACAGGATCAGCCCATAGGTATCAAGTGCACCGGGATCATCCGGGGCGACCTGCAATGCCTGTTTAGAAAGCCGTTCTGCTTCACCCAAATTCTCGCCGCGCACGGCATAGTGATAGGCAAGCCAGTTGGCCGCCCCCATATTGCCCTGAATTGCTGCCTGATAGGCTTCTGCGGTCATGGTGTCGCGATAAGATGCCATCACACTTTCAATCGCCTGCTGATCCAACCCATCAACCCATGTCAGGCCGACACGCACCGCCTTGCAGCCAATCGCATTGGCCTGCTGGCAAGTGGCAACCGCATCTTCAACTGCACCCATGACCGTGGCCGACGGCCCGGCGGCATATTCCGTGCCGGCATCATCACGCGCCATGGCCTTGAAATCGATCATCGCCCGATAGCGATCATCAAGCTTCTGCTGGGTTGGGGCGGCGAACATGTCCTGCGCTTCCCATTTCGGGCCGGTATCACCGCAGGCCGCAAGCCCCAGCAATCCCAGTGACAGGACAGAAAAACGCAGCATTTTGAATTTGGATGGGTGGCGATCAGGCAAAGAATTCATTCCCTGTTTCAGTGACGAGAGCCATTTGCATCATACACCATTTCGGTAATTCAGGCGTTAACAGTAAAAGAATTAAGGGTTTTGTCGCCAATCGATCCCGCCAACGCGAAGGTCGGACAAGCGCGGTGCAATCAGTTCGACCGCCCCGCTGGCCAAACCATCAATCAGCTTTCTGCGATCCTTTCCATCCCCCTCTACCTGAAGACTGGTCAGAAGACGCCAAGTGTCATTTTCCCCATCAAAGGCATACACGCCGGCAAAATCTCGCGCATTGAAAAACACGGCCTCCTTCACGCCATCCCGATCGAGATCGACCAAAAGCACCGCACAGACATTTTCCGCCCCCGCACTGCGTTCCCGGCAATATTCCCGATCATATTTCAGCTGATCTTCAAGCAAGACCGTCAGCCGATCATCATCCATGCCGTGATCTGGCGGATAGACCGGGATGTCTTTCACATCCACCCGTTCGGCCATTTCAGGGGCGCGATAGGCCCGCAAATCGACTAGCGTCGGGATCAAATCCGCATGGCTTTCGGTCACATCAGCAATTACCCCTTCACCGGGCTTGCCCAGCTCACCGGCCAGATAGATCAGATCATCTTCAAGGTCGTCCGGGATTTCGGTTTGGGCATTTTGATCCGCAAGCTTTGCCAATACCCGTTCAGATTGGCTTCGCGCGGACATGCTGATCGGGTCCAGCAGCGGCAGATGAATGACGAACGCCATCATCGCCAGACAAATCGCGATATGGCCAAAGGTTTTACGCAACATGACCGGTGTTGATTGCCGCCGCCCAAAGGCCGCCACCGCCAGCCAGATCGTCGCAAACAGAACAAACAGAGCCGCCCAGATGCCATAGACCCGCGATGGCGTCAGGCCATAGTCGCTGACGCGCAGCCAGATGGTGTAAATCGCAAGCACGCCAAACAGGGGCGCCATCCAAAGCGTCACCCGAAAGATACGATCACCGATACGGCCAAACAATGTCGTACCGTCATTGGCCTGCACGGTGCCAAACAGCAGATAACTTAAACCGGCCGCCGCTGACATCACTGTCCACCACACCCCAAATTCCTGCGCAATCAGGGTTTCCCAACCGCCAAAGATGGCTGCGATCAGAAAGACAAACAGGCCAAGTGCCTGAATGGGATAAAGTACCCGGAACATGCCGCCAATCACCTGGCGGATCGGGATCAGAAGGTTGGATTTCTCGCGCGCAATCAAAATACCGGTCGCGCAGGCTGCCCCCGATAACGGGGCTGCAACCCAGCCTTCGGTCAGGATATCCTCAATCCCGGTCAGACCGACCAGCTCAAACAACGTGATCAGCGCCCATAGAACCGGCCACAGGATGCCAACCGCCAAAAGACCAAAGGCTAGCGAAAGCTTGATCGACCAGATATCGGAAACAAGGGCAGATGGATCGGCGTGATTGGGAAGGACCGTGGTTTGCACCGGCATCCAGATGCGCCAGGCGGATGTAGCGATCCCCACCCAAAGGGCCTGACTGATCAAAAGACCAAAGATCGCGGTGTCATCGACATATTCAAACCCGACCAGTTGTTGGAAACCAAACACCTGAAGTGCTGCAACAGTCGGGACGACGGCGCAGAATGCGATGTCATCGCGCAGGTTTCGCACCCCCATGGCAAACCAGCTGCAAAAGGCCAGTGCCGCGACAAAGGTCATCACCGCAGCAAGGACATAGTCATAGCCAAGGTCATAATCACTTAGATACCAGAAGGCCAATCCATATGCCGCCCCGCTTGCGGGAAACAGCCAGTGACGCTGTGCCATGCCCGATCCTTTTTGGTTCCGGTTGTGACCAGATCGCGATCATCCCAACCAGTTAAACAGAAAAAGCCGCCGGGATCATCCGATCACCGACGGCTTTAACTTGCTGGCGTAAAACGCCAATTTCAGGGCAACACGATAAAATCAGCCCAGTGCGGAAGGCATGACTTGACAGAGATACTACTGAGTAGCACCATTCTTAGCTATAGATGGCAAGCAAAGGAACCACCCATGACCGTCAAGTCATCCATCTCCTTGACCGACAGTCAAAGCGCCTTTGTCCGAGACCTTGTGGAGCAGGGCAAATACCCCAGCGTCAGCGCTGTCCTGCAACAGGGCCTTGAACTTCTGCGTCATAAATCCGAGAGCGAGGCTCTTGAAACCGAAGCCCTGCGCCAAATCATTACGGCACGGCGTGAAGGTCAATTTGTCTCGAACACAACGATGAAAGACCGGATCTCCGCTATCGCTCAAAAAAAGCGCCAAAACAATGACCTTTAAGGTCATTTATGCTGCAGATGCGGAACGTGACTTTGAACTGATTTTTGACTTTCTCGTCGAAAGCTATGTCGGTTTTGGCGATGACATCCATCGCGCTACGTCCCACGCACAGCAAAGCCTCATCGACATTCACGCCGACATTGAAAAACTTGCCAATGCCCCGTTTTGCGGCACCGTGCATGATGACATCCTGCCGGGATTGCGACACGTCACGCTTGGCAGGGCAATCATCTGGTTTGACATTGATGAAGACGCACAGACTTTGCGCGTCCTCGCCGTCTTTTTTGGCGGTCAGGACCACGTCCGTCACATGCTGGCAAGGCTGCTTCAATAGCGCTGCGGGATCAGACCCGCAAAGAAAAAGCCGCCGGGATCATCCGATCACCGACGGCTTTAACTTGCTGGCGTAAAACGCCAATTTCAGGGCAACACGGCCAAACGCTTAGGCGCGGCGTTCTGCGATCATCTTTTTGATTTCGGTGATCGCAAGGGCCGGGTTCAGGCCTTTGGGGCAGGTGTTGGTGCAGTTCATGATCGTGTGGCAACGATACAGGCGGAACGGATCTTCGAGCGCATCGAGACGTTCACCGGTATATTCGTCACGCGAGTCAGCGAGCCAGCGGTATGCCTGAAGCAGGACAGCCGGGCCGAGGTAACGGTCGGAGTTCCACCAGTAAGACGGGCACGCGGTCGAGCAGGAGAAGCACAGGATGCATTCCCACAGACCATCAAGCTTGGCACGCTCTTCACGGGACTGAAGACGCTCACCATCCGGCGGGGTCGGGCTGTCAGCTTTAAGCCACGGCTCGATCGATGCGAGCTGTGCATAAGGCTGGGACAGGTCCGGCACCAGATCCTTGACCACCGGCATGTGCGGCAGCGGATAGATTTTGACTTCGCCCTTGATGTCTTCGATCGGCTTCAGACACGCAAGCGTGTTACGGCCATCGATGTTCATCGCGCACGAACCGCAAATGCCTTCACGGCAAGAACGGCGGAAGGTCAGGGTCGCGTCGATCTCGTTTTTAATCTTGATCAGCGCATCGAGAACCATCGGACCGCACTTGTCGAGATCGATGTCGTAAGTGTCGGTACGCGGGTTGTCGCCGCTGTCCGGATCAAAACGGTAAATCTTGAACGAACGGACATTCTTCGCGTCAGCCGGCGCAGAGAACGATTTGCCCTCTTTAACGACCGAATTGGCGGGAAGATTGAATTCTACCATCTCTCAAATCCTCTCTTGCCGCGCCTTAATAGACGCGCTCTTTCGGCTCGATATACGACACTTCATCGGTCAGGGTGAAGTTGTTGACCGGACGATAGGTCAGATCAACGCCATAGCCCTTATCGGTGTCGATCTTGGCGATCGTGTGCTTCATCCAGACTTCGTCATCACGTTTCGGGAAATCTTCGTGGGCATGTGCACCACGCGATTCATGACGCGCTTCTGCCGAATTCATGGTTGCTGCGGCACAGGTCATCAGGTTCTCAAGTTCGAGAGTCTCGACCAAATCCGAGTTCCAGATGAGGGAGCGATCCGAAACGCCGACGTCGGGAAGCGTCTTGGCGGTTTCGGCCAATTTGCCAACGCCCTCTTTGAGGATTTCCGAGGTACGGAACACGCCGCAGTTGCCCTGCATGACGCGCTGCATTTCCAGACGGATATCCGCAGTCGGACGCGAACCTTTTGCCCAACGCAGACGGTCGAAACGTGCAATCGCTTCGTCGCCATCGGTCGGCTTGATCGGCTTGAAGGTTGATTTGGTATCAACCACTTCGGCAGCATGAAGACCACATGCACGGCCAAAGACAACAAGGTCGAGCAACGAGTTGGTACCCAGACGGTTTGCACCGTGGACCGACACGCAAGCTGCTTCACCAGCCGCCATCAGGCCCGGAACGATTGCGTTCGGGTTGTCAGCGGTCGGACGCAGAACTTCGCCCTTATAGTTGGTCGGAATACCGCCCATGTTGTAATGGACCGTCGGAAGAACCGGGATCGGTTCCTTGGTCGCATCCACACCGGCAAAGATCTTGGCGGTTTCGGTAATGCCCGGCAGGCGTTCCCACAACACTTCCGAACCAAGATGTTCGAGATGCAGGTGGATGTATTCGCCATGCTCGCCAACACCACGACCATCACGGATTTCCTGTGCCATACCACGCGACACGACGTCACGCGATGCAAGGTCCTTAACGGTCGGCGCATAACGTTCCATGAAACGCTCGCCTTCGGAGTTGGTCAGATAACCACCTTCGCCACGTGCGCCTTCGGTGATCAGGCAGCCCGAACCGTAAATGCCGGTCGGGTGGAACTGAACGAATTCCATGTCCTGAAGACCAAGACCCGCACGGGCCACCATGCCATGACCGTCACCGGTACAGGTATGTGCCGAGGTACAGCTGAAGAATGCACGGCCATAACCACCAGATGCCAGAATGACCATCTTGGCGTTGAAGCGGTGCAGTTCACCGGTATCCAGATCCCAGGCAACCAGACCTTTGCACGAACCATCGTCATCCATGATCAGATCAAGGGCGATATATTCGACAAAGAATTCAGCTTTGTGCTTCAGGCACTGTTGATAGAGCGTGTGAAGCATTGCGTGACCGGTACGGTCAGCAGCAGCACAAGCACGTTCAACCGGCGCCTTGCCGTGGTCACGGGTGTGACCACCGAACGGACGCTGATAGATTTTGCCATCTTCGGTACGCGAGAACGGCATGCCGTAATGTTCAAGTTCATGAACCGCCGGAACGGCGTTACGGCACATATATTCGATCGCGTCCTGGTCACCAAGCCAGTCGGAACCCTTGACGGTGTCATACATATGCCACTGCCAGTGATCCTCGGACATGTTGCCAAGCGATGCACCGATACCGCCCTGGGCAGCAACGGTGTGCGAACGGGTCGGGAAGACCTTGGTGATACATGCGGTTTTGAGCCCGGCTTCAACCGTACCCAGCGTCGCGCGAAGACCAGCGCCGCCCGCACCCATAACGACGACGTCGTAGTTATGGTCGATAATTTTATATGATTCAGTCATTGGCTCAGGCTCCGGCAAAAACGATACGCAGGACTGACACGATGGCAGCAACAGACAGGAATGCTGCGACCGCCTTGATCAGCATCAACGAGATCACTTCTGCTTTACGGTTATGCACATAATCTTCGATCACGACCTGCAGGCCGTGCGTGAAATGCACAGCAACGCTGACGATCATCAGGATCATCATGGTCGAATGGAAATACGAGCTCAACCAAGCGTGAACGGCATCATAATCAGCCGTGTGCCCAGCAAGAATCGAAAGAATGAACCAGATGCCGAGCGGAAGGTTTGCAGCAGCGGTAACGCGCTGGGTCCACCAGTGCGCAGAACCACTTTTGGCAGAACCGAGACCGCGGACACGGCCTAGATCGGATTGCATCTTCATGACGAGTTGTCCCCTCTTGCCCGGCCTTAGGCCAGACCGATGATCCAGGTGAGAATGGTCAGCACGACTGCCGCGCCAAGGACGATCGGGTTGCCTTTGGCAGCACCCTCATTCGTCAGGCCGCGACCAGTATCCCAGACAAGGTGACGGATACCGTTGCAAGCGTGGTAATAAAACGCCGCCGTCCATCCGAACAGCAGCAGCAGACCAAACCACGAGGTGAAAAATGCGTGATAGCCATTGAAGGCGTCACGACCAGCGCCGGCACCAATCAGCCAGGACGCCAAAAATACGAAACCAATGGCAAGGCCGACACCCATCGCGCGGAACGTGATGGACATCTTTGCCGTCATCGGAAGCCGGTACACCTGCAAGTGCGGAGACAGCGGCCGATTGGCTTTGCTCATAGCGGAATTGCCTCTTCTCAAAGTAGCTGGCGGGAAAGCAGGGTTTATTTACCCATGCAGCGGGTTTGAGTCAATCTGAACACCTTTGAAAGCCAAAGATTTCAGTGACGAAACGCCGTTTACGCCTCCGTTTAACTACGTAGGTTGACCTCTCAGACACCGTAAACACCCTGCGGGAAGGGTCACTCCAAAGCGACGGTGTCGTTCCTTGGAATATGCATACGGCGTAACGTGGATTTAGCAATTGCACAATTAGACCTTCTTACGCAAGGCAATGGCCGTTGGATTGGGTCTATTTTGTTGCAAACACATATGAATGCGCACCGGGCGGATCAAGATCACCGCCAAATGCGCAGGCGAAATTACCGCCAAGCTTACGAAGGATACGTTAAGCAAAGCGCGCTTTAGTACGCCTTAGCGCGGGATAAGCACCGTGTAATCGAAATCAAGCAACACATCAGAATGATATTTGCCCGCCTCGTCACGCAGCGGAAAGTCACGGCCCTGACGATCACGCACTGCAACAAGACGCAGGCGAAGCGCGCCCAAATCGCGCCGACCTGGTACTTCAAATTTGCCCAGAACCTCTGACCAGGCAAAGATCGTATCGCCCGCGAAGGCCGGGTTGGCATGCGCCCCGGCATTGATCGCGGCAATCCGGAACGCGTTGCCAAGACCGTTAAACGACAATGCCCGGCACAGTGAAATGATATGCCCACCATAAATCAGGCGCTTGCCAAACCGTCCACCATTGGCCGCCACCTGATCGAAATGCACCTTGGCCGTGTTTTGATAGAGTCGCGTGGCGATCTGATGTTCGGCTTCTTCAAGCGTCATGCCATCGACATGATCGATTTTCTCGCCGACATAATAATCATCCCAACGATGCGGCGATCCGGAAAGCTCGGTCGAATAGGCTGACATGTCGAGTCCAACCGGGATCTGGAACGCTTCGGGCGGGACCACACCGGGCAGTTCAGGCAAAACGGTTTCCGGGGTCGGGGCGCTTTCATCACGTTTGCGCACCATAACCCAACGATTGTAATCAAGAACCATCTCGCCGCGCTGATTGCGCCCGACGGAATTGACATAGACCACACCGGTTTTGCCGTTGGAGTTTTCCTTGATCCCGGTCACGGTCGAAACCGAACTGACCGTATCACCGGGATAGACCGGCACCCCAAACACACCGCCCGCATAGCCAAGATTGGCCACCGCATTAAGCGATACATCCGGCACGGTTTTGCCAAACACCATATGGAACGCCAAAAGGTCATCGACCGGGGCAGAGCGAAAACCAAGTGACTGGGCAAACTCGTCCGAGGACTGCACAGCAAAGCGCGGCCCATAAAGCCCGGTATAAAGGGCAACATCGCCACTGGTAATCGTGCGCGGCGTGGCATGACGGATTTCCTGTCCGATCTGGAAATCCTCAAAGAAATTGCCCGGATTGGTTTTCGACATGTTCGATTGCCTCCCTGAAAGGCGATATTTCCAAAAGACCGATGCACGCCGCCCTGCCCCTTTGCGGGTTTATAACTTCGGCTTTGGCGCGTTCGGCTTGATGACGGGTGTTAAGCTGCGTCCATTTCCGTGATCAGATCGGCCATGGCGACCAGCTTTTTGGCCGAAACCACATGCAGATTCTCGATCAGCTTGCCATCGACCACGACAACACCCTTGCCCTCTGCGGCTGCTTCTTCGTGGGCGGCAATGATTTTGCGCGCCCACGCGATCTCGGCCTCGGCCGGGGCGAAGGCGGTGTTGGCGGCCCCGATGGTTTTGGGATGGATCAGCGTTTTGCCATCAAAGCCAAATTCGCGACCCTGCTTGCAGGACGCCTCGAACCCGGCATCATCAGACAGATCAAGATGCACGCCATCAAGGATCGCAAGCCCATAGGCGCGTGCTGCTAGCAAACAAAGACCAAGGCTTGTCACCATCGGCAGACGATCTGGCGTATGCGCACAGTTCAGATCCTTGGCCAGATCAGATGTGCCCATGACAAACCCGCCCAGACGCGGATGGGCAGATGCGATTTCCTTGGCATTTAGCATCGCAAGCGGGGTTTCCATCATGCACCAGATGGTCATACCGGCGTGTGCACCCTCGGCCTCCATGATATTGGCGACCTGACGGACGGTGTCCGCACTTTCGACCTTGGGCAGCAGAATGGCATCGGCACTGGTTTTTGACGCCGCAACGATATCGGCATAACCCCACGGGGTGTTCAGACCGTTCGTTCTGATCTGAATTTCGCGTTTACCATATCCGCCTTCGGCAAGGGCTGCGACAATCTGATCACGTGCGGTATCTTTGGTATCAGGTGCGACCGCATCTTCAAGATCAAGAATAAGACCATCCGCCGGAAGGCTTCTGCCCTTTTCCAGCGCGCGGGCGTTCGAACCCGGCATATACAAAACAGAGCGGCGCGGACGCGGGGCTGCTGCCATCAGGAATCTCCCGTTTGATAATATTCGTACAATATTGACGATTAATTTTTACGAAAATTACCCAAACTTGTTTTGCACTGCAAGCCACTTTTTGCGCTGCGGCATTCCCGTGTTCATTTGAACTCAGCAAAATCGCGCCGCAACGCTGGTGAACGGTCCCTTGAGAAATCAGAACAAAACACCTGACATATACGATGGATAATTGGTCATATCATTACCACATTACTGGGTAATAAAATCCATAACCCGTTTTCTTGCGTAACAAGAATCAATAGCAGCATCAAAGCTGCGTGGGAGAAGTGCCTGGCTTTACGCCGGAGCTAATAATGGTTGGACAAGTGCATTTTGCGCGTCGTCTTTGCGCAATTGTTATCCTGATGATCTTGATGCTGTGTGTTACCGCACCGGCGCAGGGTCGCGATTTGACCTTTGCGCTGATCCCCAAGGATATCGAGGACATCAATTTCATCAATGCCTGGCGCGGATGCTCAGATGCCGCGCGGCGCAATGGTGACGAATGCCGGCAAATCGGCGATACTCAGGTCGGTTATTTCCGGGGGCAACTCGCCGGGATCAACAAGGCTATCGAGCTTGAAGTTGACGGCATGGCGATATCAGTAACCAATTCATCCTTCATCGGCGAAGATGGATTGCCTGCGGCACACGCCAAGAACATCCCGATCATCACCTATGATTCTGATCTTGAGCCCGCCCAACAACATTTCCGACGCACCTATATCGGACCGGACAATTTCGGTATCGGCATTAAGCTTGGCAATCTGCTGAAGGAAGCCTTTCCATCCGGCGCGACCCTGTGCCTGATGAGCGGCGGGCGGTTTGACCCAAACCTGAATGACCGTATCGAAGGCGTTCGCCATGCCTTGCGCCGAAGCTCCCCGGATCAGGAAACAGCAAAACCGGCAAACAGCAGCTTGATCCCGCTTGGTGGTGAAAACGGCTGGAAAGAACACCCGCGCTGCCCGCTTTACAACCGTGGTGATGAAAACCTTGCGCAAACACAATTCGCACAGGCAATCCAGGTTCAGGAGATCGAGGCAATCGTCCCCGTTGGCGCATGGCTTCTGGGCGATACGATCCGGCTGGAGAGAACCATCAATGCCCTGCCATCCCATCCGGCAAAGCTGATCATGGCAACGGGCACGCCATCGCCCGAACAGGACGACATGACTTTGCGTGGTGTGATTGATGGATATGTCGCGATTGATTTCTATGCGATGGGCGAGTTGGTCTATCAACAGATGCGCAATTACGCCATCGGGCGCAATGTCGTGATTGCCGAGGAAACACCGCTTCAAGTCCGGCGCAGCAGCGAGCTCAAACCTGATGAAACCGGAATGTGAGGATTATTCAGGTTTACCAAAAATGCCCGTCATCAGCATGCTGGTCACCGATGGTACTTCGTTTAACGCACGCCCGTTTGACAGAAACACAACCACCGTGTCCTGTTTCGGGAACCATGAAAATTCGGCGGAATAACCAAAATAGATCCCGTCATGCCCCCAGACCGGCCCCCAATCGCTTGATCCAATCATAAGCCCATAGCCATAGGACCCCTCACCGGCAAAGGCCGTATCGGTCGTCGCACGTTTCAGGGCATTGGGACCAAGCAACACGCCATTCACAAATAGTGCCCGGGCGAATTTCACCATGTCTTCTGCGGTTGAGATCACCCCGCCATCGGCAAGCTGATCACCAACATCAAACTCTGTGACATCTTCAAGCTGCCCATCCCCATTGGCATCATCAAAGCCGCGCGCCAATCGATCCGGGCGCGGGAACCGCCCAAAGGACGTGTTGATCATTTCGGCGGGCCCAAAGACACGACGGTTAAACACGGCCTCGATATGATCACCTTCGACAGCCTCGATCATGATGCCAAGCAAGATGAAATTGCTGTTTGAGCTGGCATAGCTGGTACCGGGCGCGAAATAGGGTTCGCGATCAGCAATCAGCGGCAGCAATTCCTTGTTGCGCCATCCATGTTGCGGATCACGCCCGACCAGTTGAAAGAAGAACTCCCCATCAAGATAATCCGGGATGCCAGAACTGTTGCGCAGCAAATCGCGAATGGTGGCCTTGTTTGCGTTGGGGATACGGTCCTGAAATTCTTCGGGCAGGTACTTGCCAATGGTATCAGCCAGATCAATGCGCTTTTCCGATGCCAGCTGCAGGGTCACGACCGATGTCATCATCTTGGTGAGCGAGCCGATATAGAACTGGCGATCCTCGCTCATGCCTGTGTCGGGTTTTACGCTGGCATAACCGCTTGCGGCATAGCGCACTTCACCCGTCCCATAGCCAATCGCGACCACGCCACCGGGCAAACCGGCATGCTCGATATATTGATGCAGAAAGACTTCGAGTGGATCAGATGGCTCTTTCTTTGTCGCGCCATTCTGCTGCGCCATCACAGAAGTTAAAGGCGATACGATCATGATCGCCGCCACCATCATCGCCACCGGCCAAAGGTGACGGCATCCTGCAATCCGCTTACTCATCGCATCTCGTCTTTTGATCGTCTTACCCTTTGCACCTTCATCGATATTGGTTGCCGTCTACTTAATCTAGGTGGGAAGCAATCTGATTTATCCAAGCCATAAGCGCTGTTCGGAAGTCTTCTGTTGGTACCTGCACCGTTTTTTCGCCGTGTTCCGGATAAAGCGGCGCGATCACGCAGCGTTTCTGCTCGATTTCTAACACATAGGCATTCATCACCAGTTTCTGCTGTGCTACCCGCCCGGCAGTCACATCATCAAGGTGCCCCAAAACCATTTGCGCTGCTTCGGGCACAGTCTGGATATCCAGAACCAGACAGTCGGCAATACGATCATGCCCTTCGTTGCCGATAATCTTGCCCGGCCAATCGGGTTTCAACATAGCACCGCCTGCCTTTCTTAAGGTCGTGATTTCAAATTTTTAACGCACCGGAAATGCCGTGTTGATCGTTCCGTTGTTCAGAAGACCGAACTGCACATAGAAACGATTAGCATCATCATCGCCTTCGCAATATGGGCCCTGCGTTGCCATAACCGGATCTGGCCGGTTGTACCCGCAGGTCGCCCAAGGCTGTGCACCCGCCGGGCAGGCAACCCGGTTTGCTTCAGCATACAGAATGGAATTTTCCACTTCCTGCTGCGTGCAGCTATCGGGGAACATGGTCGAGATATTCTTGTGCTGACCGTTCTTATTAAAGGAAATGTTGTAAATCCCCATCGCGTTCGGAAGAGCCGTTACCACAACATTAGTGATACCCGCATTGGTCGGGTTATTGCCGCCGGGGCGGGAATGGAACCCTTTGACGTTGCCATCAATCTCGCCACAAAAAATGTGGTCACCATTGATGTTGGGCATGCCTGCATTAACGATGGCACCAACCGGGCAGGCAACCTGTGCCGATGCCGGGTGGACCGAAAGCATGAAGGCAGCGCCAACCATCAAGGCCAGTGCAGCAAGCAGTTGGGAAAGCTTGGAAAGTTTCGTCATCAACGAACTCCTTTACTTTATCCGATACAGTTCCTGACCGCACCGGATAGCACGGTCATACTGCCGTGATCAGACGCTGCCTGATCCTGCATGTGACGGCATTCTACCCGATAGATTAAAGCTGTGAGAACTCGATACCAATTCGAAGGGCCAGTACACTGGCGGGCTCAAAGCGCATTGGTACACCGCCCAGTTTTCCACCATGCCATTGTGCCTTGGTCAGGACAAAGGCCCCAAGTGGTAAGGCGTGACTGCCCCGGAAATTGACCAGCGCACGGATTTCTTTTGGCTTGCGGATCGCCTCATCACGCCACAGGCAGTGATAGGCAAAAAGCGGCGTTCCCGAGCGGCGATCAAGGAACACAAACGGCACTTCATATTGCCCCCAACGCGCGTAATAAAGGCTCTCCATCCCAACGCTTGAGGTCAAAAACTGAGTCTGGATCGCAGTTTCCGCCAAACGTGTGATGGTGGCACTATCGGACGCACGTCCGCCAATCAAACCGGTGCGAAGACCGGGATGGATCAGATGGACCTTAAAGGCCACCGCACGCTGAAACGGCTTGGCATCCTGATCAACGCGTTCTAGACGGCGAACCAGCCAGGCACTTTCAAGATATTCCAGATAGCGACGCAGCGTGTTCTTGGCGATATCAAGCTCGCGCGCCAGCGTTTCGATCGAGAATTCCGACCCGGTGTTATAGGCCAGAAGCGCAAACAGGCGATGCAGGTCCGACGGGCTTGAAATGCCATGAAGTCCCGGAAGATCAGAATGAAGGGATCGGTGAATGGCCCCGGCTTCGCCATTGGCGTCATGAAAGCCGCCTTCATTGATGTAATCTTCAAACAGATCGTTCAGCTCGACCAACCCATCTGGCACATCAGCGGTGTATCGCCCCACATTTGGCGTTTCGGGCAATACGTCGCTGGCAGCAATCCCCTTTTGCTCAAGATATTCGGCAAAGCTGAAGGGTGGCAAAAACAGGCTTTGGATATGACCACTGCTATCAGAACTTGGTGCCAGCGCACTGACGGCCACCACGCGCAACATCGGGTCTGAGACGATCAAACGCGCAAGACGATCTTCCCAATCGCGCTGATAGGAAACCTCGTCAACAAACAGCCACAGCGGATGGTCGGCCGAAATGCCGCGCATGGAGCGCAGAAGCTTTGGCAGGCGCGGCAGATCCACCTCAAGAAACAGCGGATGTTCAAGCGAGATATAGCAAACATGACGACGCGGCGTGTCGGCATTGAGCAATTCTGCAACCGCTTGGCGCAGCATCACGGTTTTGCCAACCCCGCGTGGGCCGGTCAGAACGACTGCCTTTTGCCCGTCATTCTTTTCAACCGCAGCCCAGAAACGTTTGAAAAATGCGCGTTGCGGAAGGCCCTGAACCACATCATCGGTGACCCCGTCCCACCATGGGTTGTCCAGCATCAAGCGATGCAGAAAGTCCCGTTCGCCGGGATGCTCGATCATGGTCGCCATATGCAATCTTCCCCACGCAATATGCCGCGAATTCCCGGCACTTTTCCCGACTGTGCCGGGAAAACCTTTAAATTAGGTATAGTGATAAACGCTATTTGGGAATTTTGCTGCAAGGAACTGCAAATAAAAAGAAAACCGGACCACTAATGCGGTCCGGTTTGATTGTTTGACGACGATCTCACGTTGCTAACGCGAGGGGGGATTGGGGCAAGCTGAAACCGCCGTCAATCTGATAAGACTGTTTATCCCAAAGCGTTACGCCTTTGGTTCGTCTGATTTCTTGGCATCGTCTTCGCCCTTTTGGGCCGCTTCGGATGCATCGTCCTTTTTCATTTTCTCAAGCTCGGATGCCAGGCGGTAATCGCCCGAGGCAACGAAGCCTTCCATCGAGCCGGTGCGGCGCTCCAGATCATCGAACTGTTCACGCAGTTCTTCCATCCAGCTTTCTTCGTAATCCACACCGACAGTCGGGCGTTCTTCGCTGGCATCTGCCTTGGCACTGCTTGCCTTACTCGAGCTGCGCGCTGTCGTGCCACGCATCTTGCCCCGCAGGCCATCAAACCAGTCGGGATGATGGACAAAGGCCCAGGCCAGACCAAACAGCATCACACCAACCGGGAAGCTGAAGATCAGGATCAGAATGAAGGCAATCAGCACACCCTTGCGCGGAATGCCAAAGGCTTCTGAAATTCCCCGCGTGGTCCGGCCGATTACGCCGTGGCGCTTGGAGCCATCCGGGTTGCGCCGTGAACCACATCCACAGCGTGAGCGTTTTTTGTGACTGCGCCCAAAACCGTCTCCGGCAGTAGCTTGCTGAGCAGTCATATCCTGTTCCTCCATTCGGCAACCTCGGCATCTAACAGGCGTTCAAGTGTCTCGACACGGGATTCCAGTCGTGCGGCCCGTTTTTTCAATGCAGCCATCATTTCCTGTTCACGAGCGGACTGTTCAGGGGTCTGTGCACGTTGCTCTGCCTTCATTCGTTTCCAGACAGTGATGTAGTGGAACACCACCCATACCGGGCCGACAACGGCAAAAAACACAATCAAGGGTACGGCAATCGCCCACATATTCGACATTTCAATCCCTGTGCAGGCCCACGTGTCGAAACACATAAACCGGTTGATTACTTATCTTTCTTTACGCGTGCCTTGAGTTCCTTAAGATCATCTTCGATCCCAAGCTCGGCCTCAAGGTCTTCGAACTGGTCCTCAAGGCTCTGGCCGCGACCAAGCTCCCAGGAATCCGCGTCAGCTTCAAGTTCATCAATCCGGCGTTCCATCTGCTCATAGCGCAGAAGAGCATCGTCGATTTGACCGGAATGAAGCTTCTCTTTCATTTTTACACGCTTTTCAGCGGTCTGCATGCGGATTTCCACCGTACGCTGTTTCGCCTTGGCTTCGTTCAGCTTGTTCTGAAGCTTGTTGAGGTCCTCGTCATATTTGCCAAGGGTTTCCTCGATCACTTCAAGTTCACGTTCAAGCACAAGGCTCTGATCGGCCAGACGACGGCGCGCCATCAGCGCACCCTTGGCAAGATCATCACGGCCCTTGGACACAGCAAATTCTGCCTTGGTGTCCCATTCGACCTGACCGTCATGGAGCTTCTTGAGCTTGCGCTCGACTTCTTTCTTATCCGCAATGGCCTTGACCGCAGCCGAACGAACTTCGACCAGGGTATCTTCCATTTCCTGAACCATCAGACGCACCATTTTCTCCGGATCTTCTGCGCGATCCAGCAGTGAGTTGATGTTGGCATTTACGATATCGGACAAACGCGAAAACACGCCCATTGTCTGATCTCCTTAATTAATCGGGGGACGCTACAAATTCTGATCTCTCTGTTTCAAATGCCGTGCCAGTTTTGAAATTACATAAAATCAATAACTTAGATGTTTCGGTAATTTTCAAATCACTTTTATCGCGACAATATTGTCGTTTTTCGATAACGTTTTTCGCGAAATGGACAGCTTGCAACCAATTTTGGGCGAAGACCCCGTTTTTCTGGCCGCACTCGAGCATGTTTCACGTTTGGCGCCGATTGAACGCCCGTGCCTTGTGATTGGCGAACGCGGCTCGGGCAAGGAGCTGATTGCAGCTCGCCTGCATTATCTATCGCGCCGCTGGGGCGGTCCGCTGGTCAAGGTCAATTGCGCCGCACTGTCCGAAACACTTCTTGATACCGAACTGTTCGGCCATGAAGCAGGGGCGTTCACGGGCGCCACCAAACGCCATGTAGGCCGGTTTGAACGCGCACATGGCGGCACGATCATTCTCGACGAAATCGCGACTGCCAGCCCGGTGGTTCAGGAAAAGCTTCTGCGCGTTGTTGAATATGGTGAAATCGAACGGGTTGGCGGCTCCGAGGTGATTGAAGTCGACACGCGGGTTATTGGTGTGACAAATGAAAACCTGCGCGAACTGGCCAAAACCGGGAAGTTCCGTGCCGATTTGCTTGATCGTCTGGCCTTTGATGTGATCGCCGTACCGCCGCTGCGCAAAAGGTATGATGATATCCTTCTGCTTGCCGAACAGTTCGCCCTGGACATGACCAAGCGACTGGGAAGATCGGTTTTTGCCGGCTTTTCACGTCACGCCGCCGAGCAGCTTTTGCGTCATTCCTGGCCCGGCAATATCCGCGAACTTCGTAATGCAGTTGAGCGCAGCATTTACCTGTCCGAAGACGAAGAAGCCCCGCTTGCAACGATCACCCTTGATCCGTTTGACGGCATCTGGTCCGAGACCAACCGTGATGCACCAGACCACAAAGCCACATCCGACCTTCCTGAACCCGACAGCAGCATTGATTTCAAAACGCAGGTCGCGACTTTCGAAATCAAGCTGCTTGAACAGGCATTGCGGCAGAACGCCAACAATCAGACCGAAGCCGCCAAAAGCCTCGATCTGAATTATCATCAGTTCCGAAGACTTCTTGAAAAGCACGGACTGCTGCCAAGCAAATAGCGCGCCTCAATTGGAGCCCCATAATGACCGCAACCATCTCACCCCAAACCCCGCTCCGCGCCGTATTCATGCGTGGCGGCACCAGTCGGGCGTTGTTTTTCCGGGCGGCGGATTTGCCAGAAGCCGGACCTGAACGGGATTCCATGATCCTCGCGGCGATGGGAAGCCCCGATCCGAACAAGCGTCAGCTGGATGGCATGGGGGCCGGGACATCTTCGACCTCCAAGATCGCCATCATCGCCAGATCATCCCGCGAAGATGCCGATATCGATTACACATTCGGGCAGGTCAGCGTCGATCACCCCACCATCAGCTATAAGGGCAATTGCGGGAATATCTCATCCGCCGTTGGCCCCTATGCGGTTGAAGAAGGCTTGGTTGCAGTCACTGGCGATGAGGCCATCGTGCGCATCCATAATACCAATACCGGCAAGATCATCGTCGCACGCTTTGACCTCGAAAATGGCCTGCCAGCGGTTGCCGGTGACTTCGCCCTTGATGGCGTCGGCGGCACGGGTGCACCGATCCGGCTGTCCTTTTTGGAACCGGGAGGCTCGAGTACCGGCAAGACGCTGCCGACGGGCAAGGCGCGTGATTTATTGGAGACCGATGGTTTTGGCGCGGTCGAAATATCACTGGTCGATGTCAGCAACCCGATTGCCTGTGTGCGGGCAACGGATTTGGGATTGAGCGGGCGTGAAAGCCCGATCGAGCTTACCGATATGCCGGGGTTGCTGGAGAAGATCGAAACGCTTCGCGTCACAGCTGCGGTGAAGATGGGTATTTGCAGTCTGGACGAAGCCAAAACAACGGTCCGCAACCTGCCGCAAATCGCGATTGTCTCGCCCCCGACTGCGAAGGACGCAGAAACCACGAACATTGTTCTGCGGATGATCTCAACCGGGCAAGCCCATGCATCAAGCCCGATTACAGGCGGCATGTGCCTTGCGGCCGCCATGCGACTTGAAGGTTCCATCGCCCATGAGGTCGCGCGCGCCAATAGGGAACCCACTCAGCCGCTGACCATTGCTCATCCATCGGGGATACTTGTGCTTGATGCCGATATTTCCGGTCAGACGGCAGGCGATTTTGCGGTCTATTCGGTAACCGTATTTCGATCCGCCCGCCGCCTGATGCAGGGTGAGGTGATGGTGCCGCGCCACCGAATTGTCGGCGGCGCGTAATCCATCAATCCGCCAGCGAACGGGCAATCACCATCCGCTGGATATCGGATGTGCCTTCGTAAATCTGACAAACCCTCACATCCCGGTAAATGCGCTCAACCGGGAAGTCCTTGAGGTAGCCATAACCACCGTGAATCTGGATCGCAGCCGAGCAGACTTCTTCGGCGATTTCAGATGCAAACATCTTGGCCATGCAGGCCTCGGTCAGGCACGGCTTGTGATCATCGCGAAGTTCAGCCGCGCGGTGCACCAACAGCCGGGCAGCATCGATCTTGGTTGCCATGTCGGCCAAGCGGAACGCCACGGCCTGATGATCAATAATCTTTTTGCCAAAGGTTTCGCGTTCATTGGCGTAATCCTTTGCTGCCTCGAAGGCTGCACGCGCCATCCCGACCGATTGGGCCGCAATGCCAATGCGGCCACCTTCAAGGTTGGCGAGCGCGATTTTATAGCCCTGCCCTTCTTCGCCCAGCATATTTTCGCCCGGCACACGGCATTCAACAAAGGTGATCTGGCAGGTGTCAGACGCGTTTTGACCAAGCTTTTCCTCAACGCGCGACACGACATAGCCCGGCGTATCGGTCGGAACGATGAAGGCGGAAATGCCGCGCTTGCCAGCTTCGGGGTCGGTCACGGCAAAGACGATGGCAACGTCGCCTTCGGAACCCGATGTGATGAATAGTTTGGACCCGTTCAAAATCCAGTCATCGCCATCGCGCACCGCACGGGTTTTAAGCGCGCTGGCGTCTGATCCGGCCTGCGGTTCAGTCAGGCAGAACGCGCCGATCTTTTCGCCCTGCGCCATGGGAACGAGGAATTTTTGCTTTTGTTCTTCGGTGCCAAATTTCAGGATCGGCATGCAACCGACCGAGTTATGCACCGACATGATGGTCGATGTTGCCCCGTCACCCGCAGCGATTTCTTCAAGCGCCAGTGCGTAGGCCACATGATCCATGCCCGCCCCGCCATATTCGTCAGGAACCAGCATGCCCAAAAAGCCAAGTTCGCCCAGACCGGCAATGGCCTCGGCCGGGAAGGTGTGGTGGGTATCCCATTTGGCGGCATTGGGTTTGAGTTCGTTTTCGGCGAACTCACGCGCGGTATCGCGCACCATAATCTGATGTTCTTCCAACCGCATGGCGGTGCTCCTCCCACTTCGTTTTTGCGGGCGCGGCACCGACCATGCGATCAGAAGATGATCAGCATACAGCCATCAGCATGAAACCAATGGCTGGTCGGGCTTATTCTTCGCCCTGAACAAATTTGTCCTGTTCGGCATCAAAGCGCCACAGGATGCCTTCCTTCATGCCGTACCACCAACCATGCAGGTTGAG
The DNA here is from genome assembly GCA_965228275.1 of Thalassospira sp. Taxonomy (GTDB): domain Bacteria; phylum Pseudomonadota; class Alphaproteobacteria; order Rhodospirillales; family Thalassospiraceae; genus Thalassospira. Next base: position 1,716,834 of record OZ245802.1, read on the forward strand.
GTCACCGGCATCGACGCGTTCCTTGATGAACGGGAACGACATCAGGTTACCCAGCGAATTGCGGATCGAATGGCGCGATACCTTGTCCACATCCGGGCCATGCTTGGCGCAGCAATGCGCGATATTGACCCATTCACCGATAAAGTCGCGATCCGGAACCTTGCCCGCGTCGCCATGTTCGACCAGTGCTGCCATGCCGCCACAACCCGAATGACCAAGGATCACGATGTCTTTGACCTTGAGGTCACGCACCGCGAACTCGATGGCTGCTGACGTGCCGTGATAGTTTTCATCTGGCTCATAAGGCGGGACAAGGTTTGCGACGTTACGCACGACAAACATTTCGCCCGGTTCGGCATTGGTCAGAATGGCCGGATCAACACGGGAGTCCGAGCATGCAATCAGAAGCACTTCGGGCTTCTGGCCCGTATTCACCAGATCTTCAACGCGTTCAGGGCGCTGTTCATAATACATTGCCTTGAAGCTTTTAAATCCGGCAATCATCCGGTCGACAGTCGACTTTGCCATCACGCGATTTCCCTTATCCTCGTCAATCTCTGGCGACAAAATAGAAGGAATTCGACGAAGTTGGTAGCCCTCATTCCAACCAATTTGAGTCGTTCTAAATGACAGTTCTCCGTTGTTATAAAGGCTTCAGGCCAATCCATTCCGCGCTGATCTAGAACCGATCCGCGCGCAGCACCTGACAGTCACTGATGGCAACCACACCGATATGGCGGTCGACCACCTCAAAGGCTGCTTCGAGCATCTCGTCAAGTTTCTCGGCCCGGATGATGCAGACGACCTGAACCATACCGCCACCGCGCGTTACGGTGTCATCACGGCGCCAGCTGCCTGATCGGCCCGATCCACCCAGAACCGGCAGAACCGAATAACCGGTAACACCTGCCCCTTCGAGCGCCTGACGCAGGCGGCTTTCCATGATGGCTTCGATGATGATGGCCACGCGTTTGGCATCATGTTTTTCCATGTTTTCAGCCTCCGTGAATTGCACTGGCCATCGCAAGATAAAGCGGAATGCCAAGCGTCAAGTTGAAGGGGAAAGTCACGCCAAGTGACAGCGTAAGATAGACCGACGGATTTGCTTCGGGCAGGGCCACACGCATCGCGGCCGGAACGGCGATGTAACTGGCGGACGCGGCCAGCACCATCAACAGCACCGCCCCACCAAGTGACAGTCCGATCACGAGTGCAAAGGCCAAACCAAGGCAAGATCCGATGATGGGCATCAACACCCCAAAGGCCAACGGGCCCGGGCGCAGCACAGCACGCCCCTGTTTAAGACCGCGCCCTGCAACCAGGCCCATATCAAGCAGGAAGAGGCACAAGACACCCTGGAACGGCGATACAATCAGCGCTTCGATCTTTGCCATGCCCTCAGCACCTGTGATCCAGCCGATCACAAAGCTTCCGACCAGAAGAACGATCGACCCATTCAGCAGGATTTCGCGGATAAGCGCGCCATCCATTCGCCCCTTACCCCCCGATGACACAAGCCAAAGCGCCGAGAAAATCGCAGGTGCTTCCATCGCGGCCGCAACGGCAACCATATAGCCCTCGGAAACAATTCCCGATGTTTGCAGCACAGAGGTCGCCGCAACAAAGGTCACAATCGAGATGGAGCCATAATGCCCGGCAACTGCGGCCGCATCTGTACGGCTGAGCTGCGATATCGCGCGCAACAGTGCAAAGGCAATGAAGGGCAGAACGAAGGAAAGAATGACACCTGCCATCAGGGTCATGCCCAGCGTCAGATCGATGCCGTTATTGGACACCGCGACGCCGCCTTTGAAACCGATGGCAAACAGAAGATAAAGCGAGATCCCCTTGGCAACGGCTTCGGGGATTGTCAGATCAGATCGTGCGAGGGCGGCAAACACCCCCAAAACGAAGAAAAGCACAATGGGCGACAAAAGGTTTTGCGCCGCCAAGCTGAGCACGTCTTGCATGGCTGTCCCTTACGTAAGAAAACCCGATGCATCGCAAGCACCCGTCATCCTGCGATAAAATCGCGATTCCGATAGCAGAATCGCGATTTCAAGTCACCCAAAAGGCCAATGCAACCAGATCAAAGGTTTGATCTGGTTCACATCACCTTAGACAAGTTCAATGGCAACAGCGGTTGCTTCGCCGCCACCGATGCACAGCGATGCGACGCCCTTTTTCCCGCCATGGGTCTTAAGCGCATGGATCAGGGTGACCAACAAACGTGCACCGGTCGCACCAATCGGATGGCCCAGCGCGCAGGCACCGCCATGCACGTTGACCTTGCCGTGATCAAGCTCAAGATCGCGGATTGCTGCCATTGCAACGACGGCAAATGCTTCGTTGATTTCCCAAAGATCGACATCGTCCTTGGCCCAACCGGCTTTGGCCAGAACCTTCTTGATCGAGTCAATCGGGGCCGTCGTGAACCAGCACGGTTCCTGCGCATGGGTTGACTGACCAACGATTTTGGCAAGCGGCTTAAGCCCGCGTTTTTCAGCTTCGGACGCGCGCATCATCACAAGGGCCGCTGCACCATCGGAAATCGATGCAGAGTGCGCAGCCGTGACCGTGCCGTCCTTGGCAAAGGCCGGACGCAGGGTCGGGATTTTTTCCGGCTTGGCTTTTGGCGGCTGCTCGTCAGCATTGATCGTGACGTCACCCTTGCGGGTCGCATAGGTGACCGGGGTGATTTCGTCAGTAAAGTGACCAGCCTTGGCAGCTTCTTGCGCGCGGGTCAGCGAGGTGATGGCATAGTCATCCTGTGCTTCGCGGGTAAAACCGTATTTTTCTGCGGTTGCCTCGGCAAAGGTGCCCATCGAGCGACCTTTTTCATAGGCATCTTCCAGACCATCCAGCGCCATATGGTCATAGACCATTTCATGACCGTATTTGTGGCCCGAACGCATTTTTGGCAGAAGGAACGGCGCGTTGGTCATGCTTTCCATGCCACCGACAACCATCACATCCGCACCACCGGCAACCAGCGTGTCATGGGCAAACATGACAGCCTTCATGCCCGAACCACACATCTTGTTGATCGTGGTTGCACCGGCCGAACGCGGAATGCCTGCATTCCAGGCGGCCTGACGCGCAGGGGCCTGCCCCTGTCCCGCCGGAAGCACATTACCCATAATGACTTCGTCGATGTCATCAGCGGAAACACCACCGCGCTCAAGTGCTGCCTTGATGGCGACACCGCCAAGTTCGGCTGCGGTGACAGTGGCGAAATCACCCTGCATGCCGCCCATCGCGGTACGGGCACAGGAAACGATGACGATCGGATCAGAATTGCTCATGATATTTGTCCTGTAGATGTGTGGGGCTATGGGGCTTAGGCGGTTTCGCCAAACAGCTCACGGCCAATCAGCATGCGGCGGATTTCACTGGTTCCGGCACCGATTTCATAAAGCTTCGCATCACGCAGCAAACGGCCGGTCGGATATTCATTGATATAGCCATTGCCACCCAGGGTCTGGATTGCCTCAAGCGCCATCCAGGTTGCCTTTTCTGCGGCATAAAGGATCACACCAGCCGCATCCTTGCGCGAGGTTTCCCCGCGATCACAGGCCTTGGCGACTTCATACACATAGGCACGACACGCATTCATGGTGGTGTACATATCAGCGATTTTGCCCTGCATCAGCTGGAACTCGCCAATCGCCTTGCCGAACTGTTTACGTTCATGGATGTAAGGCACAACCACATCCATGCAAGCACGCATGATGCCGGTCGGGCCTGCTGCCAGAACGGCACGTTCGTAATCAAGGCCGCTCATCAAAACACGCACACCGCCATTGAGCTGACCGAGGATGTTTTCTTCGGGCACTTCGCAATCTTCAAACACCAGCTCGCAAGTGTTCGAACCACGCATGCCAAGCTTATCGAGCTTCTGTGCGGTCGAGAAACCCTTGAAGCCCTTTTCAATGATGAAGGCTGTGATGCCTTTCGGGCCGGCTTCAAGATCGGTTTTGGCGTAAACCACCAGCGTGTGGGCATCCGGGCCGTTGGTGATCCACATTTTGTTGCCATTAAGAACAAAGCGATCGCCTTTTTTCTCAGCACGCAGCTTCATCGAGACAACGTCGGACCCTGCACCCGGCTCGCTCATGGCAAGGGCGCCGATATGCTCGCCACTGATCAGCTTGGGCAGGTATTTTGCCTTTTGCTCGGGCGTGGCGTTACGGCGGATCTGGTTTACGCACAGATTGGAATGCGCCCCGTATGAAAGCGCAACTGATGCCGAAGCACGGCTGAGTTCTTCCATGGCAATCACATGTTCAAGATAGCCAAGGCCTGTACCGCCATCTTCTTCGGGCACGGTCATGCCCAAAAGACCCAGATCACCGAATTTGCGCCACAGTTCGTTGGGGAACTGGTTGGTTTCGTCGATCTCGGCTGCGCGCGGGGCGATTTCCGCCTCGGCAAATGAAGAAACGGTTTCGCGGATCGCTTCTGCGGTCTCGCCAAGATCAAATTTCAATCCGGGAAATTCGAAAAATGCCATGGTGACTATCCTGCCCTGAATATGGGGTGATTGTTATGTCGATTAGATGGGATCAAGCGGCGGTTTCGACCATATCGGCCGGAAGCTTCATGACCTTTAGGGTCTGAAGCGACGTTGCGCACAGAACCGGCTCGCCATCTTTGGAACCAAAAACGTCGATCCGGGTGACGATGATGGAACGCCCGCGCGAGACAACTTCGCCAACGGCACGCAATTCATCGCCCAAACCCGGTGCAACGATGTTGAGTTTATATTCAATGGTCAGCATCCCCTGATCGGCCTCGACCAGGCTCCATCCGGCAAAACCACCCGCAATATCGGCAAGACCCGCGATCAGCCCGCCATGGAAATAGCCATTATGCTGAATAAGGTCGGCGCGCGATGGCACCACAACTTCAACCCGGCCCGGCTTCACATCGGCGATGCTTGCCCCGATGGAAAGATTATAGGGCTGCTGCGTGAAACGCTTGCGCACTTCGGCATCGAAATCGGGATTGTGGGGTTCAAACTGTGCCATGTCGCGGTCCTGATGGTGATAGTGCGCGCTCCGCTGGAGCACGACTGGATATGACGCGACTCTGTTGTAGTTAACGTTAACGTTAACGTCAAATCAAATCCGCATTGCTATACCAATTTATCAGACCAAGCCGAGCAGGCGCGCCCGTTACCCGACCAAAACCGCGACCTTCAGACAAAAAGAAAGCGCCGGCATTTCTGCCGACGCTTTGTATTTCTGCAATTACTATGCTCTGTGACCGGGGCCGCCACACTTAATTGGTGTTGTTGCCCCAACGCTGGATGCTGGCTTCGAGCATGTCTTCCATCGCCTTTTCCATCACCAGCTTGAAGACAGCCTTGGTGATGCGCCCGCGCAGCTCGCCGGTATTACAGGCCGATTTATGCGACATGGTCAGATAGAGGTTTTCTTCGCTGACCGGATTGTCGTAGCTGCGGATATTTGTAATCCCCTCGCGCGAGGCAAAGGCCTTGCCGGGGAATTCTTCGTAAATCAGATATTCCGCGCGATCACGCGACAACATACCAAGCCCCTGCGCCAAATTCGGGACCTCGGTGATTGTCAGGTTGGATGCGGCGTAGCTGTCAAACGCCTGACCAAAACTGTTATTGATCACAGTCAGACCTTCAAGCCCGCGCAAATCCGCCCAATCCTGATACTTGATATCAAGATTATCGCGCGTCCAGATGACCGTCCGCGTGCCTTGGAACGGCGGGTGGAAATAATCCATATATTCAAGGCGCGGCACTGTGAAGAAGGCACCTGCAATCAGATCAAGCGTACCTTCACGCATATTCTGTTGCACACGCCCCCAATTGCCCGCATTGATGATGCTGATCTCAACACCGGCAAGTTCACCAACACGAGTCAGGAAGTCAGCCGCCGCACCTTCAAGGCGCGTCCCATCGTCAGATACCCAAAGATAGGGCGGATAGTCCGGATTGCCCGACGCCAGAAGCTGGGTACAGTCGCGCGATCCGTCAGCATTCAATTCGAATTGCCCGGCCATGTCTTGTGCGTGTGAGACAGTGGCACCGAACGCCAAAGTCATTGCCGCACCCAGGATCACCAAACTCCACTTCATGGAAGACAAACTCCCTTTCAGTCCCGATCTTGAATACATGCCCTATTCAATGTGGTGTGACGCTACGGAAAATTCACCCACAAGGATAGGTAATTTACGCAAAATTTAAAGCTTCGCGCTTTGAACCGTTCTGAAATGCGAAAGAGCCGGTTCGAAACAACCGGCTCTTTTTGCGAAATCCATCAACAATCAGGGGCCGTCAAAAACCCATCTGATCGTATGGTACGTGTCAGGCAGAACGACGCTTCATGCCCTGATTGCCACCACGGCCTTCGGAGCGACGCGGGCGATCATTGAAGTCACGACGGCCACCGTCGCGGGCACCATCACGGCCACGGAAGCTGCGTTCGCCACGCGGCTTGTCAGCAAAACGGCGCTCATCACGGTTGCCGCCTTCGCGGTTACCACCTTCGCCACGACCTTCACCACGCGGGCGGAAGTTGCCACCGCGGCTGCCGCCACGATCTTCACGATCTGCGCGTGGTGCACGATCATCATTGTCGAAACGCGGTTTGCGATCCTGACGGAAATCGCGATCATCACGACGCGGACGATCTGCGAAATCACGACGACCGCCTTCACGGGCACCGTCGCGTGCGCCATCACGGCCACCAAAGCCGCGTGCTGCGCGTTCGCCCTGGAAACCGCCATCGCGGCCACCATCACGGCTGTCACCACGACCGCCGCCGAAACCACGACCGCGACCACCGTCACGGCTGTCACCACGACCGCCGCCGAAACCACGACCACGACCACCGTCACGGGCGCCATCACGACCGCCGCCGAAGCCGCCACGACCACGACCGCCAAAGCCACGACCACCGTCGCGACCGCCACGGCCACCACCAGCGTTCGAACGCGGCGGGGGCGGAGCATGGAATTCGTGATCTTCGTCGATATCGACATCCTGCTTGATGATGCGTTCGATGTTGCGCAGCAGACGGATGTCACGCGGCTCACAGAACGAAATCGCGGTACCTTCGGCACTGCCACGACCGGTACGACCGATACGGTGGACATAGCTTTCCGGGTCCTGCGGCAGGTCATAGTTAATAACGTGCGTGATGCCCGGAACGTCGATACCACGTGCAGCAACGTCGGTCGCAATCAGAACCGGGAAACGGCCATTGCGGAAGTTGCGCAGGATTTTCTGACGGATGCGCTGCTGTTTGTCGCCATGGATCGCATCGCTGTCGATCTCTTCATCGCGCAGCTGGAACGAGAGTTCATCAGCGTCGGCTTTGGTCTTGGTAAAGACCAGAACGCGTTCGACGTCGGCACGGTTAAGCAGCTGAACCAGCAGTTTGGTTTTGTCGTGACGTTTCACGAACATGCCAAGCTGGGTTACACGCTCGGTCACGCTGGCCTGCGGTGCGGTTTCAACCTTAACCGGGTCTTTGAGAAGACGGTCGGTCAGGTGTTTGACTTCGGCCGGCATGGTTGCCGAGAACATGACAGTCTGGTGCTGGTTCGGCAGAAGTTCTGCAACGGTCAGAACGTCTTCAGAGAAGCCCATGTCAAGCATACGGTCGGCTTCATCAAGGATGAAGACTTCGACATCGTCGAAACGAACGGTGTTGCGCGACATATGATCCAGCAGACGACCCGGGGTCGCAACCAGGATATCAACGCCACGGCGGAGTTCCTGAATCTGCGGGCCCATCGGGGAACCACCGAAAACAACAGAAGAAAACAGGCGGATGCCTTTTTTGAAGTCACGCAGGCACTGGCCAATCTGGGTTGCCAATTCGCGGGTCGGCGCAAGAATAACTGCGCGCGGCTGACCCGGCTTCGGACGCTGCGGATTTTCAGCAAGACGCTGCAGCAAAGGCAGGCAGAAAGCAGCAGTTTTGCCGCCACCCGTATGGGAAATACCCATCAGGTCCTTGCCTTCGAGAAGTGCCGGGATCGTCGCAGCCTGGATTTCGGTCGGCGCGGAGAAACCAGCAGCTTCAACATTGCGCAGCAGGGGCTCGATCAGGTTGAGCCCATCAAAATTCGTCATAAAGGATAGCCCTTCGTTTATCCGGTCGGCGCCATGTTAACGCCAGTGGTGCCTGCTCAAACGCAGTCGAGACCGGTGCGCGGCAAATGACAGCCACTGCGTCGGACCCTGCATGAGAGGCAAATGATGTGAGGCCACGACGTCATCACGTCGTAACCGCCCTCGCCTTTTTCATACAGTTCCTGACAGCTGATTCTGTCTTTGCAAGCGAAGGAATGAGCGGGGTGATACATGTGCCGATCGCATATGTCAATCAAAGCAAGCGCCGATCAGCCATGCAAAAACGCGCAGCACCACCAATATATCTTTCTTCCGTAACTTCTTTAACCTTTGATCGGTGATAATAATCCATCAACGACAATAACTTACGAGGGTACGTCTATGCGGTTTCGGGTTGTCACAGGCATTTTCTCCATTCCGGCGATCTGCCTTTTAACGTTGCTCGCGATTATTTTCACCGTCGCGTTGAATTATCAAACCAGTCTGAGAAACGGAAAATTCGAACAGATTTCGCATCTGACCGAAGGGGCTGTGTCCATCGTCAATACCTATATCGCCAAGGCAAAAAGTGGTGAGATGAGCCAGGACGAAGCAAAGGCTGCGGCACTTTCGCTTCTCAACAGCTATCGGTTTGATGGTCAGAACTATATCTATGCGACGGATTACAATCACTGCATGGTGCTTGATCCGCTCAGCCCTGAAGATGTCGGCAAATGCAACCCGGACAGCAAGGTTCGCAACATGATCGTCAATGCTGCCAAGGCTGGCGGCGGGATCATCACCTATGAAACCAAAAAGCCCGGCGAAGGTGACAGGCTGATTGAAAAAGCAGCCTATGTGCGCCCGATCAAGGATTGGAACTGGGCACTTGGCGCTGGAGTCTATATGGATGATGTCCAATCCGAATTTGCATCGGTCATCGTCAATATTGCCATCATCTCCGCCATTGCGATTGTCATTGCCGGCATACTGTCCTGGATTGTGGGCACGCGCATTACCCGCGGTATTCTTGATCTCAGCACGGCCATTCGCACCATTGCCGATGGCAATTACAAAGCACCGGTCGAAACCGAGTCCCGCTTTATCGAAATCGGCGATATGGGCGAAGGTGTTTTGGCGCTTCGCGATAAATCAGCCAAGGCTCAAGAACTTGAAGCCGATGCCGCCCATCAAAAACAAAAGGCCGAACAGGAACGCCGCAGCAATATCCGCGAAATTGCCAAAAAACTTGAAAGTGAAGTTGGTGGTATTGCCGGTGCGGTTGACCGTTCTGTTAAACGCAGTGGTGATCTTGCCATCAGCATGGCGCACAATGCCGAGGGAATTCTGGGTCAAAGCCAGCAGGTCGCATCGGCCGCAGGCGAAGTATCCCAGAATGTCGATGCGGTTGCCGCCGCGACCGAGGAACTTTCTTCTTCGATCACGGAAATCAATGTTCAGATTTCCCAGATGTCAAACACCGTCGAACGGGCAACCGATGAAAGCCAGAGCGCTTCAAATGATGTTGCCGGCCTGTCCGCAACGGTCGACAAGATCAAGGAAATCATTGGCCTGATTAACGATATTGCCGGTCAGACCAACCTTCTGGCACTGAACGCAACGATCGAGGCCGCCCGTGCCGGCGAAGCAGGCAAAGGCTTTGCCGTGGTTGCCAACGAGGTCAAAAACCTTGCGACCCAGACCGCAAAGGCAACGGATGAAATCGCAGCCCAGATCAACGACATTGTTGATGGCACCGAGCGTGCGGTAACGGGTATTTCGCGCGTCTCAGAAACCATTGAACAGGTTCGCAGCTCCTCAACCGCGATTGCCGCCGCCATCGAAGAACAGGGTGCAGCAACACAGGAAATCTCGGGCAATGCCAATCGCAGTGCCGATGGCGTGAAGCAGATTTCCTATAGCGTTGATGAAACCATGAAGAATGCGCAAGGTACGACCCATGATGCAGATGAACTGAAATCCGCATCGGCCGAGCTTTCGAGCCGCTCTGCCGAGCTGACCCAGATCATTCAGCGTTTTTCGGGCGATCTTTTAAAGCAGGCAGGCGACTAACACGCACGCCAAACGATGCCTTAACGAAGAAGGGCCGGACAATGATTGTCCGGCCCTTCTTATATCTGCACTCGCGGCCGATCACTCAGCCGGAAGATCATTTTCCCGACGGAACGGATGGGCCGGGTAAACACCGAGAATGCGGACCTCGTGCGAGAAGAATTGCAATTCTTCAAGCGCGTGACGCAGGCCAAGCTGTTCGGGATGGGCTTCAACTTCAGCGAAGAACTGGGTCGCGGTGAAGTGGCCTTCGACCATGTAGCTTTCAAGCTTGGTCATGTTGATGCCGTTGGTGGCAAAACCGCCCAGCGCCTTGTAAAGAGCAGCTGCAACGTTGCGCACGCGGAAGACGAAGCTTGTCACGACCGGGGTGCCGTCATTGGGGATATTAAGCGGATCGCGCGCCAGAATGATAAAGCGCGTGGTGTTATGTGCTGCGTCCTCAACCTCGGTGCGCAAAACATCAAGACCATAAATTTCGGCCGCCAGTACAGGTGCGATCGCCGCAATCGATTTGTCACCGCGATCGGCAACTTCCTTGGCACACCCCGCCGTATCCGGCCCGACCACCGCATTGACACCAAGTTCCTTGCGAAGCTTGCGACATTGGCCAAGAGCGTGAACGTGGCTGTGGATTTCCTTGATCTCTTCGATCTTGGTGCCCGGAACGGCCACCAGCGCATGGTTAATGCGCAAGAAAGTCTCACCAATAATATGTACGCCCGATTCCGGCAGGATATGGTGCACGTCGGCGACACGACCGGCCAGCGTGTTATCAATCGGGATCACGGCCAGTTCGACATCGCCTTCTTCCAATGCACTAAAGGCGCCTTCAAAGGTCCTGTACGGTACTGTCGTTGCACCCGGAAAGGCGCGACGGGCTGCCTGATCTGAATAGGCACCGTGCATTCCCTGAAAAGCGATCCTTTGTTGCGCAGTCATCTGGCTGTTTCCTGAAGTAATATTAAAGACTTGTTTTCGCCGCCCTATTTCGAGCGCGGCCGGATAGAAAACCCCAATTACGCGCCCAAGACAAGTCGCGCGCGTTCAAGGTCTTCGGGCGTGTCGACACCAAGCGGCACACCATCGACAAGAGCAACCGCAATCACCATGCCGTTTTCAAGCGCGCGCAGCTGTTCAAGTTTTTCACGTTGTTCAAGCTCTGCCGGTGGCAGGGCGACAAAACGATCAAGGGCTTCGCGACGATAAGTATATAGACCGATGTGATGATAAAGCGGCCCGTCCCCATGCGGTGCAGTCGCACGCGTGAAATAAAGTGCGCGGGCAACACGGCCCGATCCAAATGCCGCAACCGCCTTCACCACATTGGGGTTGGCGCGTTCTTCATCGCGTTTAATCTCGGCGGCCAGCGTTGCGATATCGACGGCCGGGTCGTCTAGCGGTTCAAACACAGCGCGAATGTCAGCGGCATCAATGGTTGGCAAATCACCCTGCACGTTCACCACCGCATCGTATTTGCCTTCGGGGTCAAACGTTTGAAGTGCCTGATGCACGCGATCTGACCCGCTGGGCAGGTCCGGGTCGGTCAGAACGGCAATACCGCCAGCGGCAGTAACCGCATCAGCAATTTCCTGTTCCGCGCAGGCCACAAGCACCGGGCCGATTCCCGCCTCGGTCGCGCGACGCCAAACCTGAACGATCATTGGCTCCCCACAGATGTCGGCCAATGGCTTGTTGGGCAAGCGCGTGGAGGCCATACGGGCGGGAATAACAACAACAGGATTGCGCGGCGTCGACATTTTCTAACTCCGGTCAGGCTCAAATTGCCTGTGTTTTGATCTTCCGCAAAGCAGCCCTCTGGCCGGGAATGGCAAAACACATCGATGAATCGGCGCGACATTAGCCGGTTTTTGGGGAACGGTGAAAGACGGAATCGTTTTGCATCGGATGCTAGACGAAAGTTTTACAGCATCCGTTTTCGCCTTGGTGTTTAAGAAAGGTTGATGCAAATCGCTGAAACGTATAGTTTCCCACCGAACAGTTTTGCCTGCGGTTACAAGTGTGTTCTCAACCATGAGGATTGCCAGGGGGGCGCATGGGTAAACTGACTATAAAGAGAAACCTGAGAGTGATTAGGCTGTAACGGGGTCCCGTCATGAACACGATGGAAATCAACAAGATCGTCGCCGGAGTCATCTGCGCCGTGCTTCTGGTAGTAGTTGTCGGAAAAATCGGCAGCGCTTTGGTTCATCCCGATGAACTGGAAGCACCGGTTTATCCCTTCTCCGAAGATCTGATGGCGGGGGCGAATGCTGATGTTGCTGCACCTGCAGCACCGGCTGGTCCGGAACCAATTCTTGCCATGTTGGCAACGGCGGATCTTGCTGAAGGCGAAAAAGTATTCAAGAAATGTGCGTCCTGCCATGACGTCGAAAAAGGTGGTCCGAACAAAACCGGCCCGAACCTTTATGGTGTTGTCGGCGCGGCCTTCGGCCATGTGGGCGACTTCTCCTATTCCGATGGTATCGCGAACCATGGCGGTTCGTGGGGCTTTGATGAGTTGAACGAGTTCCTTTACAAGCCGCGCGTTTACATCGACGGCACCAAGATGAGCTTCGGTGGCCTGAAAAAGGCTGAAGACCGTGCAGCGGTTATTGCCTGGTTGAACACCAAATCAGACAACCCGATGGCATTCCCGGACCCGGCAGAAGCAGCAGCCGCTGCTGAAGAAGCTGCTGCACCGGTCGAAGGTGAAGCCGCGGCACCGACCGAAGGCGAAGCAACGGCTCAGTAAGTGCTGACAAAACTGATCAGATTTTCTGATCAAATATTGATTTTTCACAGGGGACAGGTAACTGTCCCCTGTTTGCGTTTCATGGCCCTTTTCGCCAACGCAACCTAACTTCGCGGCAGGTGCCGCAAATGCCATTGACCACTTGCCTGCAGGGATGCGCTTTGATGGAAAATCTCGACCACTTTTTGGAAATTGCCCACAAACTGGCCGATGCCGCCCGCCCTGTGGTGCGCAAATATTACCGCACCCCGGTTGCGGTTGACGTCAAGGCAGATGACAGCCCCGTCACGATTGCCGATCGTGAAGCCGAACGCACCATGCGCGACATCCTGAATGCCGAATTGCCCGATCACGGGATCCTTGGCGAGGAACATGGTCGCGAAAACATCGATGCAGATTATGTCTGGGTGCTTGATCCGATTGATGGCACCAAATCCTTTATTTCCGGCAAGCCAAGCTTTGCGACCCTAATCGCCCTTTGCCACAAAGGCACACCCGTCATGGGCATCATTGATCAGGCGATTACCGATGAACGCTGGATTGGTGTGATCGGTCAGGCCAGCACCATGAATGGCAAGGAAATCAGCGCACGCGAATGCGAAGACCTTGCCAGTGCGACCTTCTTTACCACCGCACCGGAATTGTTCCGGGGTGAGTCGGCGAAGGCCTATGACGCGGTTTCACAGAAATGCCGCGTTCCGATGTATGGCGTTGATGCCTATGCCTATGGCCTGACCGCTCTTGGCCTTGCTGATACCGTGGTTGAGATCGGACTTCAGGCGTATGATTTCTGCGCACTGGTTCCGGTGGTTGAAGGTGCAGGCGGCGTCATGACCGACTGGTCGGGCAAGCCGCTTCATATTGATAGTGCCGGTGATGTTGTTGCCAGTGGCGACGCGCGCTGCCATCAGGATGTTCTGGCAACGATCAAGGCCGCATCGGCCTGATTGATCCTACCTATCTGATCCATCCAAAATCTGCGATCTGCCACCTGCCCGACACAGGAGCCATTCGATGACCAACAGCCACCCGTTCCTTGCCATGGCCCACAAGCTTGCCGATGCCGCACGTCCGGTTTTGCAAAGCTATTATCGCCGGCCATTGGAGATCGATGAAAAGGGTGATGCCAGCCTGGTCACGGATGCGGACCGCGCGATTGAGCGCACCATGCGCGATCTGATCAATGCGGAACTTCCTGATCACGGGATTCTTGGCGAAGAATATGGGCCAGAAAACCTTGATGCCGAATATGTCTGGATCCTTGATCCGATTGACGGCACCAAATCATTCATCACCGGCAAGCCAAGCTTCAACACTCTGATTGCGCTCTGTCAGAACGGCAAACCGATCCTTGGCGTGATTGATCAGGCCATCCTTGATGAACGCTGGATTGGTGTTTCGGGGCAGTCGACCACCTTAAACGGTGAAGTCGTCCGTGCCCGAGCATGTGAACACCTGAAAGATGCCACCATATTCACAACTGGACCGGATCTTTTCATCGAAGAGAAAGCCATCGCCGGATACAAAGCGGCATTTAGAGCAGCACGGCAGCCGATTTACGGCATCGATTCATATGGCTATGGCCTGATTGCCATGGGGTTTGGTGACGTTCTGGTTGAATCAAATCTGCAGCCTTATGATTTTTGCGCTGCGGTTCCGGTGATTGAAGGTGCGGGTGGTGTCATCACGGACTGGAATGGTGATCAGCTGACCATCAACAGTGGTGATCTGGTCATTGCCAGTGGCGATGCCCGATGCCACGCCGAAGGAATTGACGTTCTAAAACGCGCGATCGCCTGACGCGCCCTGCAAGCGCTTTGCGACTGCAGGACTGAACCATTTGGTCTCGCACGGTTTTTCGGGCAAGATAGCCTGAGTTAAAACCGGGCAACGAGTGGGACAGCGCGATGTTCGAATGGGTGATCATCCTGTTTCTGGGATCTGGGCTGCTTTATGGGTTGCAGTCACGGCGCCTGCAACGTCGCAATATCTCATCACCAATGATGATGGTCCTGACCGGCCTTCTGATTGCCTTGCCGCTTGGCATTTGGCATGCCGAACCGATGAATGCGGTTGAGGGCAGCATTCATTTCGCCACCGGCTTTGCCGAAATGACGCTGGCGATCATTCTATTCCTTGATGCCGCGGTTCTGAATTACCGCAAGGAAAAGGCCGCACGCAATGTTGCGACCCGATTGCTTCTGATCGGCTTGCCGCTGACCATCGGGGTGACATGGGCCTTTATCGTTGGCCTTGATCCAACCATCGGCGTAGTCCCGGCCCTTATTTTGGCATTGATTGTCAGCCCGACCGATGCGGCCCTTGGCCGCCCGGTTCTGGAAAACAAGGGCGTGCCTGATCCCGTCCGGCAAGGCATCAATATCGAAAGCGGGCTGAATGACGGGCTTGTCTTGCCGATCTTTACCTCCGCTGTCTTGCTGGAAGCCAACATCCAGGATCACGGACAGAACGCATGGATCGCCGAAGCGCTTTTGGGAATCTCGATTGGGGCCGGCATCGGTGTTGTCGGTGGGTTTGTCATTGGTCAGATCGTTAATCACGCCGTTTCCAATGATACGATTGTTGACCGGTTTGAGAGGCTTCTGGGTGTTTTGGCGGCGCTTTTCATATTCCTTCTGGCCGAAGAACTTGGCGGCAATGGATTTGTCGCGGCCTTTGCCGGTGGGCTTGCACTTAATATCTCAAGTGACCGGGTGCGCGACACCATCGAAAGCTTTGGCGAGGCCGAGTCAGAACTTCTGACCATGCTGACATTCTTTGTCTTTGGCCTGATCGTCGTTCCAGCCGTTTATGACAGCTGGACCTGGAGCATGGCGATCTTTTGCCTAGCAAGCCTGATCATTCTGCGTCCGCTTTGCGTTTGGATCTGCATGATCGGCAGCCCCTATAGCCTGGGTGAGAAGCTTTATATCGGCTGGTTTGGACCGCGCGGGATTGCCTCGGTGATTTACATGCTGATCATGGCGACCATGATTGATCCGGGCGACTTCAAGCCGATCTTTGCCGCCGGAACCATGATTGTCTGCATGAGCATCGTCGCACATGGCATCAGCGCCGCACCCGCATCGCAAGCACTGGTGCGGTATCTGGCACGGCACAAATCCAAAGCAGACTAATCAGCTCTTACTGCTGGCTAAGCGCAAGCCGTGCGCCAAGTGCGATGAACATTGCGCCCAAGGCACGTTGAAGCCATGTGCCAATCGCCCCGACCGCATGGTGGCCTTTGATCCGAACTGCAGCGGCAGCAACCATCAGGACAATCGTGCTTTCAACAATCAGCCCGATCAGATTGACCAAGCTGCCCAGCACCAAAAACTGAACCGCGCCATGGCCCTGTGCGGGATCAACAAATTGCGGCAGAAACGCCATGAAGAAGATCGCGACCTTCGGGTTCAGGACATCAATCATTACGCCCTGTCGCCAAGCCTGAAGGGCTGTGATCGGGAATTTCGAGATTTTGATTTCTGATGCGCTGTCATCGGCAGCATCACTTGAACGACGTCCAAAACTGCTGTGCAACGCACCGATGCCCAGCCAAACCAGATAGGCAACGCCGACCCATTTCACGATGGCAAAGGCCAGTGCCGATGTCGCAAGGATGGCTGACAAACCAAGGGCCGCGGCAATAACATGCACAAACGCCCCCGATACCACGCCAAAGGTCGAAAACAGGCCGATCTTGCGCCCATGCACTGCCGTTTGCCCAACGATATAGGCCATATCGGGCCCCGGCGAGATATTGAGCAAGAAGGCCGCAATCAGAAACGGCGTGTATTGCACCAGAAGATCAATCATCACAGCATGTCCCGCGCGTAATAGATCAGATCGATTTCAAGCACCTTGCCACCTGCCTCCAGCACCATGTTGGAAAGCTGTCCACGGTGATGGGCCTGATGGTTAAACATATGTCCCAAAATCAAGTCGCGCGGCATGGTATAGGCCCCTGCTGTCACCGATTGATAGGACAGATCAGTTGTAATGATTTCGTCCGTCAGAGTTGCTGCGAAATCAATGATCGCCTGATCCTGCGCTTCGCGTGCAGCACGCAAGGCATCAAAATCATCATGCAGGACCGTATCAAGTGCCATCGTGACCGGCGCAGCGGTCAGACGTGACATCCACAGACGATCCGCGACCAGAAGATGGTTAAGCGTTGCCATAAGCGACGGAAAGAAAGCGCGGCGTGGTGCGGAAAGCTCTGCCACCGGAAGTGCTGCACAGGCATCATAAAGATGCGTGTTCGCCCAGCTGTTATAGTTGGCCATCCGTTCGAAATAGGCAGCGCTGCTCATGACTTTCTCCATCACCGGGAAATCGCGTCGGCTTGGTCCTAAATCAGGACTTCACACCGGGTGCGGGCGGGGCTTGGGCAACCTGTTTGAGAACCTCGGCTGCCGGTTTGGGGACACGTTTGGTCAGGATAACCACGTTCCCCACCAATGTCAGGCCCACGCCCCAGATGATGTTGCTGGTCCAATGGAAATCCTCAAACACGGTCGACAGCAACAAGGCAACAATCGGGAACATCACCGAACTATAAGCCGCACGATCCGGCCCGATCTTGCCCAGAAGGGTCAGATAGAAGCCAAATCCAAGTACCGATCCAAACAGCGCAAGATAGACCCATGCGGCAATGAAGCTGATGCTGGCATCAAATGACAGGGGAATACCGGCAATCGCGATATAGGCAAACAGCATGATGGTGCCATAGAGCATGCCATAGGCATTAGCCTGCATGACCGGAACGCCGTGCGCATGGTTGCGCGCCGATGCCATATTGCCAAGTGACGCGATATAGGACCCGGCAAGCGACACCAAAAGGCCGATGCTGCCACCTGCGGCCAGATCAAAGCTTGCCAGATCATTGGCAAAGACCATGGCGATCCCGGCCAGACCGATGGCCGCCCCGATCAGAGTACGGGTTTCCGGACGGCGGCGGAAAAAGATCACGCCATTAATCATGTTCATGATAACAATGGTCGAAAACACCACGGCCAGCAGACCTGATGTCAAATGCACGCTGGCGACATAAATCAGAACATAGTTCAGCGAGAACAGGCATACGCCCAGAACCGCCATGAAAACATGATCGCGAAGGGCAAAGCGCATCGGCAGACGGCGGAGCAAACACCAAGCCATCAACATCACCGTCGCAAGCGCAAAACGATATGCAACAGCGACTTCCGGGGCGACCGAAAGCTGATACTGAATGGCGATCCAGGTCGAACCCCAGATCAAAACAACTGCTGCATAAAGACCGAACATGGCCAAAGGACTCCAAAACATTTGAAGTCGCAATTTAGGTCAGATTAGAAATTGCACCAAACCAGCATTTTTGATCCTGCCATTAGCCAAACTAATGCCAATCGCTGTAATCTAATGCATTGGGATCAGGTTTTTTTATCCGGCTCAGCTGGCGTCGGATCAGGTGCCCCGTCTTCGGGCTTGGTATCCTCATCCGCAACATCACCACCTGCATCATCCGATGCCTTGGCGGATGCATCAGAGTCGGCGGCAATCTGCTTGTCGTTTGGTGCGGTGCCATCGCGCAACGCTACGTTCTTTTCAGCGCGTTTGCGTTTCTGCCAGTCTTTCCAGATTTCAAGCAACTCGCTGCGCGACTGGAAGATCGGAATGCGGCGTTTTGGCTTCTTGGTCTGGGTCTGTTCGACCGACAGGCCGACTTCGATCACGCCATGTTCGTCATCCGTCCGGCGCACGATCAGTTCCACCGTGCCATAGGCCACACGATCACCAAGTTCTACGTCACCCGAAAGATCACGTTTCAGGATATCGGCCACGGTCAGCTCATGATCATCGTCATCAACGGCGAAACCATAAAGACGACCGATATCGGCGATATGCGTGTCTGGCGGGAAGCTGAAATCACCAAACAGTTCGACGTCATTGGCACCTTCGGCCGGACCGGCAAACAGCTGATCAAGCAGTTCGACATGTTTGGGCGGGGTGATGATATAGACCTGATCACCGCCCTGAACATGGCCCGCACTATGCGGGCGCAGCGACACACCATCACGCAAAATCAGGCTGGGACGCGCCCAGCGCGGAATGCGATGACCGGTCGCAACCGCACTTTCTTCGTGCACGCGATAGACAACGATTTCCTGATTGGCATTGCCGGGCAGTTCAAGATCGATACGATCGACCGGGCCGTGCTTGGCCGGAATGATAATGCCCAACCAATTGGCGACCTTGCGGATCGTCCAGCCCTGCAACAAAAGGGACGTGATCACGACAATAAAGGCCGTGTTAAACAGTAATTGCCCTTCGGGCACGCCTTCGACCATCGGCACGATGGCAAGCAGGATCGATACAGCCCCGCGCAAACCGACCCACGAGATAAAGGCCGTATCATTGCGCGAGAAGTTAAAGAACATCAGGCACAGCCACACTGCGACCGGACGGGCGATAAAGACCAGAACAAGTGCCAGAACCACACCCGGAATGACCACCGCGCCAAATTCGGACGGGGTCGCCAAAAGGCCCAAGGTGACAAACATCGCGATCTGGGCAAGCCAAGTGGTGACATGCTGAAAGCGGCGAACGCCGACACTCATATTCATCTTGCTGTTGCCAGCATAAAGACCGGCAACGTAAACCGCCAGGAAGCCACTACCGCCTAGAATACTTGTCGCGCCAAACAAGCTAAGTGCAAGAGCCATGGTAATGATCGGCACAAGACCTGGTTCAAGCTTGACCCGGTTGATCATCCAGACCAGCGCATAGCCCCCGGCCAGACCAAAGATACCGCCCAGACCAATTTGCAGGATGAAGCGTTGGAGAAGCTCCACCGCGATATTATCGCCACCGCCCAGAATGATCAGCTCGACCAGTGAAATGGTGAGAAACACCGCCATCGGATCGTTCGAGCCTGACTCAACCTCCAGCGTGCTGCGCGTACGATCACGCAGATTAATGCCGCCCACGCGCAACAGGAAAAACACCGCCGCCGCATCGGTCGAACTGACAATCGCCCCAAACAAAAGCGCAACCAGC
This sequence comes from Thalassospira sp., assembly GCA_965228275.1. Classification (GTDB taxonomy): domain Bacteria; phylum Pseudomonadota; class Alphaproteobacteria; order Rhodospirillales; family Thalassospiraceae; genus Thalassospira. The sequence continues at coordinate 1,736,798 of OZ245802.1, forward strand.
CACGGCACATCAAGCACCAGCCAGGTCACACCGCCAATCACCCCGGTGGTGATCATGACCCCAAAGGTCGCCAGAACAAGCGACGGCCCGGCAGCAATTTTTAATGTTCGGAATTGGGTTTCAAAGCCGCTGTCAAACAGGATCAGGGCAAGTGCGATGGAGCCAATAAAATAGGCCAGCGGGGCGTTATCAAACATGATCCCGCCAATGCCGTCCTCACCTGCAGCCAAGCCGACAAACAGGAACACCAACAGCAATGGTGCACCAACCCGGAAGCTGACCAGGCTTGTGAAAACAGCGACCACAACCAGAATCGATGCAATCAGGATAACCAGATTCATCGATTCAATCATGTTGGGGCTCCTGATTTATGGATATCAAATAGTTACGGCGGGTTTGTCACCATCGCGATCATGTCATGAGATGCTTAGGAAATGGTGACCGCTCAAGCCATTACCCAAAGAATTTGGCGAAATTAGTACAACTTCATGCGTCAGTTTCGGACTGCGCCGGAACAAACAGGGTTTCCTTGGCCGTCGACAGGGCAATTTCCGGCAGGACTTCGACCACGCCGGGCATTTCCTTGATCGTGTCTGACACGAAAGTTTCAAGATGGGCCGTATCACGCAAACGCAGCTTGATCAGAAAATCAAACCGGCCTGTCATATGATGGCATTCAAGAACTTCATCCGCCTTGATCAGCGATTTGACCAATTTCTTGTTGCCCTTGGCCGGGTCGGTACGCAGCCAGACCATCGCGGTCAGCGCACGACCAATGGCCTGCGGATCAACCGAAATGCGATAGGCCTGAATGATCCCCTGTTCGCGGAGCTTGCGCACACGATCATTTACCGCAGAAACCGACAATCCCACCTTGGTGCCCAAAACCGAATAGGACAGTGATGCGTCTTCCTGCAGGATGTCGATCAGCTTGCGATCAATAGCATCCATTTATCTTCCCCCTGATGGATTCTTATCGACAGCCTTGATCCTACACGAAAAACTGCCATTGGCGAACTGTTCGCCATTTTGTCCGGGTCTGCCATGCACAATTAGTATGACAAATCCCGGCGCCGAGACTGGATTTTTTCCAGTTTCGCGCTTATTGCTTGAAGACAATGATATTTTCTCGCGCCTCCTCTGACAATGCAGCCCTAACCGGCGCCCTGTTAATGATCGGCGCTGCAATGTGTTTTGCGGCGATGGCGGTGCTTATCCGCTATGTCACCCGTGACGTTCATCCGTTCGAGGCGTCCTTTTTCCGAAATCTTTTCGGATTGCTGCCGATGCTGCCCTGGCTTTTTGCCAACGGGCTTGGCGGGCTTAAGACCGAACGGTTCAAGCTGCATTTCCTGCGCGGCGTACTTGGTTTTGGCGCGATGTCGTGCCTGTTTACCGCCCTTGCCCTGTCACCCGCAGCCCAGGTCATTGCGATCAACTTTACCCTGCCGATCCTTACCACAGTTCTGGCAGCCATCATTGTGCGCGAAACGGTGCGCGCACGCCGCTGGAGTGCAGTTGCCATTGGTTTTGTCGGCGCGATGGTCATCATTCGCCCGTTCGGGCAGGAATTTGAAACCGGGGCGATTTTAGCACTGGTCGCGACCCTGTTCATGGCGTGTGCCATGACCACGGTAAAGATGCTGTCGCGAACTGAAAGTGCCAATGCGATTGTCACCTGGATGGGGCTGACCATGACGCCACTATCCCTGATCCCGGCCTTGATCTATTGGCAGACACCCTCAGTTTGGCAGTTGTTTGTATTGCTTTTGATTGCTGTAACGGGCACGGGCGGCCAGCAACTTTTGGTGCGCGCTTATCGCACGGCCGATCAGTCCTATGTGATGATCTTTGACTTCCTGCGCCTGCCCTTTGTCGCGGCACTGGCCTTTATCATGTTTGGCGAGGTGGTTGATCTTTGGACATGGGCCGGGGCGGCCTTGATCATTGGATCAGCCCTGTATATCGCGCGGCGTGAAGCGGTTCTGGCCAAACGCAATAAAACCGCACAGCGCCTGCCAACCACGGCCCCGGCCGATCCGCAATCCATCCCGGCAACCAAGATCGATCGGGCCAACAGTTTTGACACCGACGATGCCACGCCACAGCCAGCGGACAAGAAACCCGATGCGTGATCGGTTCAATGCCCTTCCGCCTTACTTGCAGGCGACGGTTTTTGGCCTGATGGCATCGGTCAGTGCGGCGATCTTTTCGGTTTTCGTCCGCTTGGCGACCGAGCATATCGATCCATTACAGGCGGTGTTTTTCCGCAATTTCTTTGGATTGTTGCTGATCGCACCCTTGGCATTTCGTGCCGGCATCGCCCCGCTTAAAACCAAACGTTTGCCGATGTTTGTTCTGCGCGCGGTTTTATCGATGGGTGCGATGAGCTTCTGGTTTTCCGCCATCGCCTATATGCCGCTTGCCGAGGCCACTGCACTTAACTTCACCGTCCCGCTATTTGGCACCATTCTGGCCGCGATCTTTTTGGGCGAAACGGTCCGCAGATACCGGGTTGCGGCATTGTTTGTCGGGTTCTGTGGTGTCTTGATCATTATCCGGCCGGGCAGTGAAACCGTGCAATTGGCAAGCCTTCTTCCAATTGCCGCCGCCATTTGCATGGCGAGCGCCGGTCTTACCATCAAGTCGCTGTCGAAAACCGAAAACCCGACCACCATCATTCTTTACATGATGGCGCTGACCACACCGATGACGCTGATCCCGGCATTGTTTGTTTGGCAAACACCCAGCCTTGAAGCACTTGGCCTGATGCTGGCCGGGGCGTTTATGGCCAACATCACCCAGATCTGTAACACCAATGCGTTTCGGGTTTACGATTATGGCTTTGTTATCGGGTTCAATTATCTGCGCCTGCCCTTTGTGTCGATCATCGCGCTTGTGATGTTTGGCGAAGTGCCTGAAATCTGGCTTTTGCCCGGTGCGGGCTTGATTATCGGATCGGCCCTATTCATTGCCCGGCGCGAAGCAAAGCTTAACCGCGAGGCCAATCGCATCAAGCGTGGCCCGTCGGCAACAGCAAGTGACCTTGATCCCCCGCCAACACGGGATCGGGCGGAATAGATGAAGGACTGGTTTGAAAAACAACCAGCCGCGATCAGGGCCAGCTTCTTTGCGCTGGCCGCCGCCATTCTTGCCGCCTGCTTTACCCTGACCATCCGCTATGCAACGGCGGAAATTCATCCCTATCAGGCTGTATTCTTGCGCTTTGCCTTTGGCGTCATCCTGATCGCGCCCATGGTGATGAAGGCCGGGCTTGGCAGCCTTAAGACCAGCCGCCTGCCATTGTTTGGGTTGCGCGGGGTTCTTTCCGCAGCCGAGATGTGCCTTTGGTTTATGGCAGTCCTTTATCTGCCACTTGCAGAGGCCACGACGCTTAACTTCACCGTCCCGCTGTTTGGCACCATTCTGGCTGCACTGGTCTTGCGCGAAACCGTGCGCATTCATCGCTGGTTGGCGGTTGTGGTCGGGTTCATTGGCGTTGGATTGATCATTCAACCCGGATCAGATGCGATGCAGCCCGCAAGCCTGCTTCCGATTGCCGCTGCCATCTGCATGGCCTGTGCCGGAATGATCACAAAGCAGCTGGTTGCAACCGAAAGCACCACGTCGCTTCTTTTTTATCTGATGATCATCTCAACGCCCGTGTCTCTGATCCCCGCACTGACAGTTTGGGAAACGCCCAGCTGGACCGCACTTGGCCTGATGGCAGTTGCGGCATTGATGATGAATGTCATGCAGATTTGTAACGTCAAAGCCCTGCAACTGGCCGATTACAGCTTCTTTGTCGGATTTTCCTATTTGCGCTTGCCGATCATCGCCATCCTCGCCCTGATCCTGTTTGGCGAAGTGCCCGATATCTGGATTGTGCCCGGTGGGGCCTTGATCATTGGCGCTGCGATCTATGTCGCCATGCGGGAGCGCAAGCTTGCCAAGTCAACGCCGCCCGCCAACATCACGGCGCAAGACCCACAGAACACCTTGATCGACCGGGACAGTGCCAAACGCTGAACACTTCCGGTCCGCTTGCACCCAAACCACCCAACCCGATGGCAGAATGCCCCTTGCCCGTTAAAGATATAATTTGGTATATAAATACCAATTAATTGCTTTATCGCTGAGTTAGGAGACGTCACGCCATGCAGATCAAGGGTTCCATCGCCATCGTTACCGGGGCTGCTTCCGGTCTTGGCGCCGCAACGGCAGAGACGCTCGCAAAGGCCGGTGCACGGATCGTTGCCTTTGATCTGAATGAAGATGGCGCAAAGGCCACCGCTGAAAAGCTGGGCGGGGTTGGCTTTGCCGTTGATGTTTCCAATGGCGATAGCGTTGAACATGCGGTTTCCGAAGCCGTCAAAACGGTCGGCATTCCGTCAATATTGGTCAATTGCGCCGGGATCGTGCATGGTGAACGCATTGTCGGGCGCGAAGGTCCGGCGGATCTGGATGCCTTTGCGCGCGTGATCAATGTGAACCTGATTGGCACATTTAACATGATGCGCGTCACGGCAACCGCTATGAGCCGCAATGAACCATCCACCACGGGTGAACGCGGCGTGATCATCAACACGGCATCTATCGCTGCTTTTGAGGGGCAAATTGGTCAGGCGGCTTATGCCGCGTCCAAGGGCGGGGTTGCGTCCCTAACACTTCCGGCTGCGCGTGAATTGGCGCGCCATGGCGTGCGTGTTGTTTCCATCGCACCGGGCCTGTTTGGAACGCCTATGTTGATGGGTCTTCCCGATGAGGTTCAGGAAAGCCTTGCTGCCAATACGCCATTCCCGAAACGCCTGGGCGATCCGTATGAATATGGCCGTCTGGCGGCGCATATCTGTGAAAACGAAATGATCAATGGCGAGATCATCCGCATCGATGGCGCGGTTCGCCTGGAGCCGAAATAGTCCCACATTCCGGCCAACCAGCCTGCGCCAACCGCGCCCTGCCGTCCCTACCGGCAGGGCGTATTTTTTGGGCGGTTACTTATCGACCACAGTCTCGCAGAAGGTTGCGAGGTCAATGTCCTTTTGCGTCACACCACCGGCATCATGAGTGGTCAACGTCACGCCGACCTTGTTGTAAACATTGAACCATTCCGGATGGTGATCCATCTTTTCCGCCATCATGGCGATGCGGGTCATAAACCCGAATGCGGAATTGAAATCACCAAACATATAGACCCGGCCAATCGACAGGCCGTCTTCGGCAAGCTCCCAATTCGGAAGCCCTTTAAGGGCCGCTTCGATGGCAGGTTTTTCAAGTTTGCTCATGTGTTTGCCTCCGTATTTTTATCATTGGAACGACAGGTCATTGGACCATAAATCGGCATCTAGCCCAACAGGCGATGCACCCGATCGCGCAGCACAGGCAGAAGATCTGCTTCAAACCACGGGTTCTTTTTCATCCAGGCGGTATTTCGCCAGCTGGGATGGGGCATCGGCAGGATATTTTCCGGCAAGAAATCATCAAAGCGATGAACTGTCTCGGTCATTGTTTTGGCACGCCTAGCACCAAGATAGCGTTCCTGCGCATATTGCCCGATCAAAAGTGTTAGCCCGATATCAGGCAGATGCTGAAGTAACGCATCGTGCCAGGCAGGCGCACATTCCGGACGCGGTGGCAAATCGCCCCCGCGGTCAAACCGCCCAGGATAGCAAAAGCCCATCGGCATTATGGCAAGCTTGGCCGGGTCATAGAAATCATCAACCGGCAGATCGAGCCAATCCCGCAGCCGATCACCCGATGCATCATTCCACGGAAGCCCCGTTTCATGGACCTTTGTTCCCGGTGCCTGACCGATGATCAGGATGCGCGCACCCTTTGCCATGCGCACGACCGGGCGCGGACCAAGCGGAAGGTCGGCACAGATACGGCACGCCCGCACTTCACCCAGAAGCGCATCAAATGCCGCATCCCCGCCAAGCGGGTCTATTTCCGGAAGTTTTCCGCTTAGACCCGGCATGGATTAGCCGACCTCGGATACGTCGATCACCCATTCTTCATCCCGGGCATCGGCATACCAATCCTTCATCGCCGGCAGGTCCAGAACTGCCTGCATATAGGCATTGCCAATCGGATCAAGCTCAACCCCATAGGTTTTAAAGCGCGTCACAACCGGGGCATACATGGCATCAGCGATGGAGAAATGACCAAACAGGAAATCACCACCCTGTCCGAACTGGGTACGGCACATTTTGAAAATGTCACCAATGCGCCCAATGTCCTTTTCAACGCCGTCCTTACGGCCAAGCCCCGGAAGGCTTTTGCGGCAATTCATCGGCATATGGGTGCGCAGCGGACCAAACCCGCCATGCATTTCAAGCGCAACCGAACGGGCAATCGCGCGCACATCCATATCAAGCGGCCACAGCATCGTATCTGGGCGGCTATCAGCGATATATTCAAGGATACCCAAAGCTTCCCAGATGGTTTTCTGGCCATCGAAATAAGCCGGCACCTTGGCACTTGGCGAGAAAACCGGAGCTTTGGCATCCCATTCTTCGGTCATCAGCGGAACAAGCCGTTCCTCAAAATCAATGCCCGCAACTTTGAGGCCAAGCCAGGCGCGAAGCGACCAGGATGAATAGTTTTTATTGCCGATATAGAGAACGGGGCGCGTTTCCATTTTGGGTTCCTTGAGATGGTGGCGACGGCATTCAATGATCACTATCAGCAGTTTAAGCATCGCATTCAAGCGTGGTCTGGCAAATTTGCGTTATTGTTTTTGCCGCCTCAAACGTCGTATTTGGCAGGGGATCGCTCTCGCAGGCGCAGCCCCGGAAAAATCAGTCATTACGGGGTTTTCATGCCGTACTTTTGCCTAAGGATATTTGTCATCACCACCGCCATCCTCGCAAGCACGCTTGCCCCGACAGCCCAAGCCGAAACACAGCCCGCATCCACAACAGCAACCGAGATGCAGCCAACCCAAACCATCCTTGAACATATTGTTTATTCAAAGATTTTGGGCCGTGACGTCAGGCTTTTGGTTTGGAAACCCAAGCAGGATGCGCCCGCGGGTGGCTATCCGGTGATTTACAGCTTTGACGGGGAAACATCGATCACGGTCTTTGCCGAATTTGCCGGACAGGCCGCGATGCTGGGCAAACGTTATGGTCTGGTGCCGCCGATGATTGTCGGCTTTGCCGAAATACCAGGCGGTTACACCATGGAACGCCGAACGCGTGATTATACGCCCTATGCCGATCATTACGAGCTGAATGAACGCCCCAACGGCTTTGAATGGCCGGAACTGGGCGGCGGAGATACATACCTTGATGCGGTGATGAGTGAGTTCAAGCCGCTTATCAATGCGCAATATGATGTCGATCAGACGCGCGAGACACTGTTTGGCCACAGCCTTGCCGGGATGATGACGCTTCATGCGTTGGCAACGCGACCAGATGCGTTTGATGCTTATGTCGCGGTGAGCCCGTCGCTTTGGTTTAATAGCCCGCAGCGTTTTGATGAAATGACCGCTTTGCTTTCAAACCCCGATTTTGCGCCCAAAGCCCCCGTTCCCCTGATCATGACGGTGGGATCGAAGGAATCAGGGCTTAGCAACTGGGACAGCCGCCTTTCGGAAGAGGACCTCGAACAACGCCTGATCTGGAAGAAGATGAATGCGATGGTCGAAAATACCGAGAAAATGGCAGCCCTGATTATGGAGCAAGGAAAAGGCAAAATCGATCTCGATTTCGCCGTTCTGGATCGGGAAAACCATCATACGGCCAAGCCGATCACCATGAGCCGCGCGATTGAAATGGCGATGACGCCGCGCTGATCCAAACCCGGCTGAATTCTTCAAACCCCGCCTTCCCTCTGGTTGGCGGGGTTTTCGTTTCGGCAATTGCTCTTGGCCCACCCGCACCGTAAGATCAGCTATCACACCTTGTTTGAACGCGCGGCAGCACATATCTGGCAAAGACCAAGGTTGATGGCCCAGCCACTGCGTTCAAATCCCCACGTCACCAGCAGGGAAATTCGAAATTGTACGACCACATCATCGCACGCGATAATTCTGCAAATCCGATCACCATCACCCCGATTGCCGAGGATGCCTTTACAAACTGGCTTTCTGATCAGTCCGATAGCACCAAGGCATGGGTTTCGGCCAATGGCTTTGAAGCCAAACGTGGCACGCAGCTTTCCCTGCCGGGCAGCGACGGTGCACTTGGCACGGTTTTGATCGGCTATGTCGATGATGCAAAGGCGATCTGGGATTTCGCAGGCCTTCCGACCACCCTGCCAGAAGGCACCTATGCGCTTGCTGATAAGCTTGCAGATAATGCCGACCTTTATGAAAAAGCGGCCCTTGGTCTTTATCTTGGTGGTTATCGCTTTGATCGTTATCGCAAGGACGATGGCAAGAAAGCCAAGCGTGCGAAGATCGCACTGCATGATATCGAGGCGGCCAAACGCGCCGAAAACACCGCGCGCGGCATCGGCCTTGCGCGCGATCTGATCAATATCCCGGCAAATGACATGGGCCCGGCCGAACTTGAAGCTGCGGCACGCACGCTGGGTGAAGAATTTGGTGCGAAAGTCAGTGCCATCATTGGTGAAGACCTTTTAAAGCAGAACTTCCCGGCCATTCACACGGTTGGTCACGGCAGTGATCGTGAACCGCGCCTGATTGATCTGGTATGGGGCGATGAAAGCGCGCCGAAGATCACACTGGTCGGTAAGGGTGTTTGCTTTGACACTGGTGGCTATGACCTGAAACCATCAAGCAACATGCTTTTGATGAAAAAGGACATGGGTGGCTCGGCACAGGTTCTGGGGCTTGCGCGCATGATCATGGCAGCCAAACTTCCGGTGCGCCTGCGCGTTCTGATCCCGGCTGTGGAAAACATGGTTTCTGGTCGCGCCTATCGCCCAAGCGACATTCTTCAGACCCGCAAGGGCATCACGGTTGAGGTTGGCAATACCGATGCCGAAGGCCGTTTGGTTCTGTCTGATGCCCTGACACTGGCAGCTGGTGAAGATCCGGAAATGCTGCTTGATTTCGCGACCCTGACCGGGGCAGCACGCGTTGCCCTTGGCCTTGGCCTTCCGGCGCTGTTTTCCAATGATGATGATCTGGCAAACGGGTTGATGGAAAATGGTCTGGCCCTTCATGATCCGCTGTGGCGTTTGCCGCTTTGGGATGAATATCGTAGCCAGCTTGATAGCAAGGCGGCGGATATGAACAACATTTCTGGAAATCCGTATGGCGGAGCAATTATTGCGGCCCTGTTCCTGGATCGCTTTGCCGAAGGTGCAAAAAGCTGGGCGCATATCGATCTGATGGCATGGAACCCGTCAGACCGTCCGGGTCGCCCGACAGGCGGTGAAGCACAGGGAATTCGGGCAGCCTTCAAGCTGATCGAGGATCGTTTCGGGAAGTAAACCAAAGCGGAAATTACAAATTTCCCAATTACACCTTTGACATCATTCCCGGGGTCAGGTAGAGATTACGTATTCGTAACAAATAAATTGTTGGGCACAAGTATGTCGATCGAGATCAAACCGTCTCAGGCGCTCGACCTTTGGCGTATCGCGATTGTTGAAAGTGTGCGTCGGGATTCTCCCGATTTGTCAGCCCGCCAAATGGCTTTGTTGCTAAACGTTTACCTGACCCCGGCCCCGCATACAGTGCGCGGTCTGTCAGAAGCACTTAATATCTCCAAACCGGCAATCACCCGTGCACTTGATCGTCTGAGCTCGCTTGGCATGGTCAAACGCAAGGTCGATGAAGAAGACCGTCGTTCGGTTCTGATTCAGCGTACCGTCAAGGGATCTGTTTTCCTGCGTGAGTTTGGCGATATCATCGTTTCTGCCGGTCTGGAAACGGAATAACACGACCCGAAATCGCCAATTCTCTCTGATGATTTCTGATCAAAATGCCCCAAGAACAAACGTCTATATCAATTTTTTCTGAATTATAGACCTGTTAGGGCAGCAAACCTTCCCCATCGTAGATTTAGAAAATCTGATGTGGCGAAAAATCGCTATATACAGACCAGTCGGTTTGTAGTCGACCTTTACCACTTGCCCCACAGATTGCCGGTTTTGCCTTTTAAATCTGATATTTAGATCAGATTAATGCCGCAGAGCATTCTTGGAAACGCTCCAAATTGGCCACGCGGCCCCAATACGCACAAAATCCTAGTGACGGGTACCTGCGGTGCTTTCAGGCATCTCAATCAGCGCCAAAAGGCATGCAGCGACGATTAAAACGCCGCCAGACACCCGCCCAATGGCGTTATTGCCACCACGGCGCACCAGCCAGGGCATAACGCGTGCAGCCCCCATCGCGTAAATCATTACGAATGTGTAATCAAGCACGACAAAGGTTACGCCAAGGATCAAAAGCTGCGCTGCCAGCGGTGCAGCTGGATCAACGAACTGCGGGAACAATGCACCGAAAAATGCGATAGCCTTCGGGTTACCCGCAGCGACCAGGAAACCTTCGCGGAAAAGCTTGCGCTTTTTAACCGGTTCATACCCGACCCGGCCATTCATTTCGATACCGGTATTATTCATTATCCCTTTGGATTTACGGAAGAAAGACATCAATCCGATCCCCAAAAGGAATACCACGCCGCACCATTTCACAATGGCAAAGGCGGTTGCCGAGGTTGCCAAAATGGCCCCAAGACCAAGAGCTGCGATCAGCATCTGGATCATATTGGCGGTGACATCACCCAATGCCGTCATCAGGGTCGGACGCGCGCCATAGCGCAGAGCATGGGACATGCCAATCAGGATACTTGGCCCCGGTGTCAAAACCATCAGAAAGACAAGCAGGGTGAAACTGAGCCAGATTTCAAAAGACATGGTGCAACTCCGGTGACGAGACCAGACCGGCATATCACAGCCAAACGCACGCACAAGTGCAGCTTATGCATCCGCATTATGCGTCTTGCAGATCATGACGTGTGAGAAGGCAGAGGCGGGATTGGCCTATTTCTTCTTTTTGACGTCGCCCGGCCAGAAATCATAGAACAGGCGCACCTGAACCGAGCGCAAGGTATCGGGCGGCAAAAGTGCCTCGCCAGTGCGTTGAAGCTTGTTCTGCAGGGCTGCGAAATAGCGGTTGGTGACAGGCGCGAACGGCGTGAAGGGCGGTTCCTTGACAATCACCTCGCCTTTTTCTTCGGCTTCCTTCGCCGCCTCTGCCTCTGCTTCAAGTTCTTCTTCGGTCTTGGGCGGCGGCGGCGCGATCAGTTCCGGGCCGGAATATTTAAAGCCGCGCTTGCCCGCTTCACGGGTTTCAAAGCGCTGCAGGGTGTCGCTATACATCAAACGCTGAAGATCAACGAGAAAGGCGTTGATCACTTTGGGAAGTGCGCGTTCGATCACCGGAACAGCCTGCTTGCTGGTTCCTTCCAGCCAGATGTTAAACACGATCTGGCGGATGGTGCCGGTCTTGGGCAGCACCACAGATAATGAAATCGGATCGGGCACAACGACCGTGTCAGGAATGACAGGTTTTGCCATCAAATCAGGTTCTTCTGCGGCCGGTTCAGGCGCCGCGTCCGTATTGGCGTAAGCCGGATTATGAACTGTCGCGATCAAAAGCCCTGCCACCATCATGGCAGGTACCATTACACTGGCCCATGGACGGATATTGCGCAGTCCCTTGGTCGCACGCGACAACATATTCACACTTACTTCCCTGTTATCATTGCCTTTCTGAAGCTGTTTTATCAGTTCTGATGTTAAATTTCTGTCATCAGTTACTGACAAAATCTGTCCCGGCGGCCTTAAGGTCAAGGGCCGCAGCCAGAAGTGCCTTGGTATATGGCTGTTGCGGGTTGTCAAAAACATCCCCTGCCGCACCGCTTTCGACCAGCTTGCCGCCCTGCATCACCATCACCCGGTGGGACAATGCACGCACAACGCGCAAATCGTGGCTGATAAACAAGTATGCCATTTTATGGCGCGCCTGCAAATCCCTCAGCAATTCAACGATCTGCGCCTGTACCGACATATCAAGCGCTGATGTCGGTTCATCCAATACGATGAAACGCGGCTTTAAGACCAAGGCACGGGCGATTGAAATGCGCTGACGCTGCCCGCCGGAAAACTCATGCGGATAACGGTCCATCGCATTTTGTGGCAGATCGACTTCGTGCAAAGCCTCGGCAATGCGGGCTTCGCGTTCCTCAATGCTCAGACCGGGTTCATGAATTTCCAATCCCTCGCCAACGATCTGGGCGATCGACATACGCGGGCTAAGCGATCCGAACGGGTCCTGAAACACCACCTGCATGTCCCGGCGCAACTTGCGCAAATCAGCACCGGCATATTTGCGGATATCCTGCCCGGCAAAGCGCAGTTCTCCCTCGGACCGTAACAGACGCAGGATCGCCATCGCCAAGGTGGTTTTACCCGATCCACTTTCCCCAACAATGCCAAGGGTTTCGCCCTGTTTCAGGGTCAGCGAGATTTGATCAACCGCATCAAGATACCGTTCCGGTCGACCTAAAATCCCCTTACGCCCGATCGGGAAGCGCACATGGATATTGCTCGTTTCAAGCAGTTCAGCCGCATTTTCCGGAAGGTCCGGGGCAAAGCCACTTGGCACCGCAGACAGAAGCTTTTTGGTATAGGCATGCTGCGGATGATCAAACAGGCTATGACCAACGCCCTTTTCGACAATCTCGCCATCCTTCATGACGCAAACGCTTTTGGCCATTTTGCGCACGATCTGAAGATCATGGGTGATCAGAAGAAGCGCCATGCCAAGCTTGTTCTGCAAATCTTGCAGCAGCTCGAGAATCTGGGCCTGAATGGTCACGTCCAAGGCCGTTGTCGGTTCATCCGCAATCAGTAATTCCGGCTCATTGGCAAGCGCCATGGCGATCATCACACGCTGTCGCTGCCCGCCGGAAAGCTCATGCGGGAGGGCGCGCAGGCGCGATTTCGGATCGGGAATACCGACAAGCTCCAAAAGCTCGACAATGCGTTCGCGCGCCTTTGCGCCCCGCAAGCCCTTATGGAGCAACAACACCTCGCCGATCTGCTTTTCGATATTGTGCAGTGGGTTAAGGGATGTCATCGGCTCCTGAAAGATCATCGAAATCCGGTTGCCGCGAATTTTACGCAACATGCGCTCATCCGCACCAACCAGTGATTCCCCATCAAAGGTGATCGACCCGGTCGGGTGAGTTGCGCGCGGATAAGGCAGCAATTGCAGGATGGAAAGGGCCGTGACCGATTTGCCCGATCCACTTTCCCCGACAAGCGCCATGGTTTCACCACGTCCCATGGTGAAAGATACATTTTTAACCGCAGGCACACCGGCAAAGGACACCGACAGGTCTTTGACCTCAAGAAGCGGTTTTGCGTTGTTTTCACTACTCATAACCGTCTCCTAAAACGTCTTGCGCGGGTCAAAGGCGTCACGCACGGCTTCGCCGATAAAGATCAGCAGGCTCAACATGGTGGCGATGGCAAAGAACGCCGTCAGACCAAGCCAGGGGGCCTGAAGGTTGTTTTTGCCTTGCGACAGAAGCTCGCCAAGCGACGGCGATCCCGGCGGCATGCCAAGTGACAAGAAATCAAGTGATGTCAGGGCCACGATGGACCCATTCAACACAAATGGCAGGAAGGTAATGGTCGCCACCATCGCGTTGGGCAAAACATGGCGATACATGATCCGGTAATCGGTCATGCCGAGTGCCTTGGCGGCACGGACATATTCAAAATTACGTGCGCGCAGGAATTCGGCACGGACAAGTCCGGTCAAACTCATCCAGCTAAACAGCACAAGGATGAACAACAATGTCCAGAAGCCCGGCGCAAACAGGCTGGCGAGAATGATCAGGATGAAAAGCTGTGGCAAACCACCCCAGATTTCGATCACACGCTGGAAACCAAGATCAACCCAGCCCCCGAAATAGCCCTGCACCGCACCCGCCGCGATACCAATCACGGAACTGACAGCGGTCAGCGCCAAGCCAAACAGCATGGAAATCCTGAAACCATAAATCAGGCGTGCGAGCACATCACGGCCAAGCTCATCCGTGCCCAGCAAATGGCGCAAGGATGGTGGGGATGGCTGCGGTTCACGCATTTCGAAATCGATGGTGTCATAGGAAAACGGGATCAGCGGCCAGATGGCAAAGCCATGTTCGTCGATCCTGGCGCGGATATAGGGATCATAGAAGTCGGTCTCGACGTCAAAGTCCCCACCATAGGCCGTTTCCGGATGATCGGAAAAGACCGGCATATACCAGTTATCATCATATTTAACGAAGATCGGCTTATCATTGGCGACCAGTTCGGCAAACAGGGCGATGACAAACAGGATGCTAAAGATCACAAGCGACCAATAGCCACGCCGGTTGGCCTTGAAATTCGACATCCGGCGACGGTTAAGCGGGGAGAGAAGAACTGTTCTGATCATGATCAATTCTCCCGCGCTTCGAAGTCGATCCTGGGATCAACGAAGTGGTAACTGAGGTCACTGATCAGGTTCATGATCAGACCAAACAGCGTGAAGAAGTAAAGCGTTGCGAACATCACAGGATAATCACGCGTCATCACCGCGTTAAACCCAAGAAGCCCCAACCCGTCGAGCGAGAAGATCACCTCAATAAGGACCGATCCGGTAAACAGCATCCCGACCAGCGCACTTGGGAATCCGGCAATGATCAGAAGCATGGCATTGCGGAACACATGACCATAGAGCACACGCTTCTGGCTCAAACCCTTGGCCTTGGCGGTGACGACATATTGCTTGTTAATTTCGTCCAAGAACGAATTCTTGGTCAGCATCGTCAGGGTCGCGAAGCCGGAAATTGTCAAAGCAATAATCGGCAATGTCAGATGCCAGAAATAATCAACGGTCTTTTCAAACAGCGACATCTGATCCCAGTTGGACGATGTCAGCCCGCGCAACGGGAACCAATCGAGATACGTCCCACCGGCAAATATCACGATTAACATGACGGCAAACAGGAAGCCCGGAATGGCAAAGCCGATAATGATGGCCGCTGATGACCAGATATCGAAATTCGATCCATCACGCACCGCCTTGGTAATCCCGAGCGGGATCGAGATAATGTAAATGATCAGGGTCGACCAAATGCCCAGCGATATCGAGACCGGCATCTTGTCCAACACCAGATCAACAACGTCCCGGTCCTGGAAATAGCTTTGGCCGAAATCAAAGGTCAGATAGTTCTTCATCATCATCCAGAACCGCTCATGCGCTGGCTTGTCAAAGCCAAACTGCACTTCAAGCTGCTTGATGATTTCAGGATCAAGTCCCTGTGCCCCGCGATAGGTCGATGTCGATGAGAAATTGTTGCCTGCTGCGGATGAAGAAGCTGCCCCACCGCCACTGCCTCCACTTTCAGCACCCTGATTTGTGATGCGTGCGGTTGATGAAACATCGGTTCCCTGAAGCTGGGCAATGACCTGCTCAACCGGGCCGCCCGGCGCGAATTGAATGATCACGAAATTCAGCAGCATGATGCCAAACAGCGTGACCGGGATCAGAAGCAAACGCCGAAGAATGTAATTCAGCATGGCTTAAAATCCCCCCATCTTGAGCGCAGCCGACTTATCCTTGTCAATCCACCACCGCATGATCGACATCCCCTTGAGCGGCACTTCATCAGGCCTGCCAAAGATGTTCCACCAGACCATGCGATCACCGCCAAGATACCATTGCGGGATCACGTAATCCCCCCACAGCAACACACGATCAAGCGCGCGGGTGGCGGCAACCAGTTCATCCCAACTGTTGGCCGATGCGACATTTTCGATCATCGCATCAACCACCGGATCCTTGATTCCCGCAAAGTTGCGTGACCCTTGCTGGTCAGCGGCCTCCGAGCTCCAGAATACGCGTTGCTCATTGCCCGGCGTCAGTGATTGCTGCCACCAGAAGGTGGTGACTTCGAAGTCAAATGCCTGAATACGGTTAACCCATTGGCCGGTATCAATCAGGCGGATATCCATCTGCACGCCAAGCTGTTTGAGGCGGGACTTCACCACCAAGGCAATCTTTTCCAGACCAGGCTGACGAATGATCAGTTCAAACCGGAACGGTTGGCCGGTTTCCTTGTTCACCAGCACCTTGTCACGCACTTCCCACCCGGCTTCATTGAGCATCGTCATGGCTTCGCGAAGGGCTTCACGACGCCCATTTGGCGCATCAAAGTCTGGCTGATGATAGGGTTCGGTGAATAATTTTGCTGGCAACTGATCGCGGTAGGGTTCCAGCATTGCCAGTTCATCGCCCGTCGGAACACCTTTTGCCGCCAGTTCGGAGTTCGCGAAGTAGCTGTCCGTGCGGCTATAGGCGCCATAGAACATCGCCCGGTTCAGCCATTGGAAATCCAGACCATATTGCAGCGCGCGTCGTACCCGACGATCGGCAAACAGCGGATTGCGGATATTCATGACATAGGCCTGCATGCCAGTCGGCAAATGATCCGGCATGAATTCCTTTTGAATATCGCCGCGTTCGACCGCCGGCGTATTATAGGCTGTGTTCCAGTCGCGCGATGAATGTTCGGACCGGATCATATATTCGCCGGCCAGAAATGCCTGTCGCTGAACTTCAGGATCCAGATAGGTGTCATACCGGATAGTGTTGAAGTTGTTTTGCCCGCGATTGACCGGGAAATCCGCCGCCCAGTAATTTTCATCGCGCTTATAGGTGATACGACGCCCCGCCTCGATGCTGTCAACGCGGTAGGCACCGCTGCCGACGGGAATTTCAAACGTGGTCTTGGAGAAATCCTTACCGTCCCAGAACTTCTTGGGCATGATTGAAATACCCGCCACCGTCATTGGTGTTTCGCGGTTATTACCCGGCTTGAAAGTGAATTTGACGGTCAGTTCATCAAGAACTTCGGCCCCTTCGATCTGGGAAAAATACTGCCGGTAAACCGGGCTGCCCTTTTCAACCAGGATTTCATAGGAAAACACCACATCTTCGGCGGTGATTTCGCTGCCATCCTGAAAACGCGCGCGCGGATCAATGTGGAATATGGCAAAGGATCGGTCATTGGGAACTTCGATGCTGCGCGCAATAAGCCCATACATCGCGTTGGGCTCATCGGCACTTGCAACCATCAGGCTGTCATAGATCAGGGCAAGCCCTGCTGCCGGTGTGCCTTTAAGCGTAAAGGGGTTAAGCGTATCAAAGGCAACAATGGTTGATTGCACCAATGTACCGCCCTTCGGCGCATCGGGGTTCACATAGTCAAAATGCTTGAAATCAGGACCATATTTCAGATCGCCATAAAGCGAGATCCCGTGTGAGATGGTGGTGACCGGATCAAGTTCGGCTTCTTCGACGGGGACCGTCGGTGCCGGATTGATCACGGGCTTATCGCCATCCTGGGCAAAACCGGGCGATGGCATGCCCACGGCAAACATCGCCAATCCAAACGCAAATAGGGTTGATGAGACCACCCTGCCCAGCCGCCCATGGCCCGGCAGTTTCATGCTGTTTGCATACGCAATCATGTGACTAATCGTCTTTCCCCTGATGCAAGCTGGTTGCCTGTTGTCACGATCTTATCATGTGGGACGTATCGCACTGGCAGTTCCAGACATGGTGGTGGCGCAATGTCTCTGTCAGTGTCTTTTCTGTATTAGATAGTCTCTACTAAATGGTTCAATTTCAAGGCATCATCACGTGTTTTGATCTTTTTGCGACAATTTTCGCCGTTCGGTTTCAAGCTTGATCTCGCCCATCAACCAATTGCGAAATGCACGTACCTTACGCCGCTCAAGCCGCCCTTGCGGATAACACAGCGAATAGGCGTAGGGACTATCGACCGGCAAATCGAACGGCACGGTCAAACGATTGGTGACAACATATTCGCCAATCATCGCCGGGTCGGAAATCACCACGCCAAAGCCACTGGCCGCAGCCTCCATCGCCATATCAAGGGTGGCAAAAACCGGACCACGTTGGGCATTCACCCCCTTGATCCCGGTCCCGTTCAGCCAGATGCGCCAATCTTCGCGCTGGGCGGAACAGTGCAGAAGCGTCACGCCTGATAAATCCTGCGGAGTCTTGAGCTGTTTGGCGAGATCAGGGTGGCACACTGGCAATAAGCGCTCGCCGGTCAGGAATTCATGTACCAGTTCATCATCCTGGGCATCGGCAAACCGCACGGCAATGTCGACTTCGTTGAAATCCACCGGGGCCTTGTCATCATTATAGGTGCCAAGCTGCACCTGAAGATCGGGATATTCCATCTGAAAGCGGCCAAGACGCGGCACGATCCAGCGCATGGAAAATGTCAGCGGGGCCAGAACCGAAAGCTGCGTGTCATCGGCACGGTCCTCGACCTTGGCCACAGCATTTTCAATCGCATCAAAGGCCGGGGTCAGCGAAACCAGAAGGTTACGACCCGCGCGCGTCAGACGCAGGCTGCGATGGTGGCGTTCAAACAATTTACGCCCCAGCACCTCTTCGAGATGTTGCACCTGTCGACTGACAGCCCCTTGGGTCACATTAAGCTCATGTGACGCTTTGGTGAAACTTTCAAGTCTTCCGGCCACTTCGAAGGCCCGCAGCGCATTTAATGGCAATGGACGGCGTTTCATGGAGATCGTTTTGCATGACTAAAACTCATGTAATGATGACAAAAGATGGTTTGAGCGCAAGTGTTTTTAGGCGTAACTCTGGGTTTATCGAAACGAAACACACGCATTAGAGATGCCGGGCCGCTGATTGCTTGAGAGCAGGCCTAGATTGAGAAGGAACGAGATCATGGTCGCGATCACCAAAGAAGCCGGTGCTTTTGTCACCACCCGCCGTCACCAGAACACTGTCAACCTGATGGATCTGCCGCGCGCTTGGTTCAAACGTTATAACCTGCGTCAGAAACTGGGCCTGATGGATGCACGTATGCTGCGCGATATCGGCTGGAACGTTTATGACGCCCGTCGCGAAGCTGCCAAGCCGTTCTGGAAAGCGTAAACCGCGCTTAGGCGCACAACTGAGTAGTTATCATGTCTGCCCCGATCTTTCGCTTGCAGGGGTCCCTTTCATTCCCCCTGCAGGTGCTTGATGCTCTTCTGAGCATTTGGAAGGTCCAGAGCCTTAAATAAGGCTTGGAATTCTTCTCTCCCTGAAGGCAATCCCAACATCCCCCCGTTGGCAATTGCTTATGAAAATGCCGGTCACTCCCCTGGTGACCGGCTTTTCTTTTGCCCGGAATTCTGCGCGATAAAAGATCGACTATTTCTTGTCGCGATAGCGCAGATACATCAGGTTGGCCGCATTCAACACCGAATACATCACGGCAAATTGTGCATTGAACTCATATTTTTCCGGCTTTGGATCAAAAAGGTCATAAATTTCGCGAATGGTGCGCTTGCCATCAATCCGCGACAGGATCGCTGGTGAAGCACCCGGCATGGTGCGGGTCACCGCGAGACCGGTAAAGGTGATTTTGATGTTGCCAGTCTTGGCAACCGATCGCGCCAATGCCGCACCATCAACACGGGTAAAGAATGGAATTGCGTCCTCGGTCGGGACCGGTGCTTTGATCTTGTTCTTGGCCTTGACCACATAAAAGGTGTGCTTGGTGATATTGCCCGCCATCAGTTCGGCAATGGCGGCACGTTCACGAAATGGCACATGAACTGCCTTTTCCAGAACGTCATGGCGCGAACAATAGGTCGTCGGGTCATAGCGCATCGGTTCGATGAAGTTCTGCAGGCGAAGACCGGCCTGTTCAACAAAATCAAACACTTCATCGACGCGATAGGCGCGATCCTGCTGATGCAGCAACAGGTCATAAAACCCGGCATCGCCACCATGGATGTGATCGCCGACAAACGGGTTCCGTTTCAGCCAGTTCGTACCGGGCAGGGAATTAAACAGCGCCTTGCCAAAATGAAGCCGTCTAGCGCCGCCGGCTTCGGCACTCAGGCGCTCCATCATTTCCTGCATGTGGTAAACGCCCTGACGGCCAAGCTCGCCATAGACCATCAGCCCCATGCCGCCATTGGGTTTAAGCGACTCCGCCAATGCGCGCAGTCCGGCATCCGGATCAGGCAAATGATGCAGAACCCCGCAGCAATCAATGTAGTCAAACGGGCCGTATTCCTTTGCCAGATCAACAAAGGACCCGGTGATGAAGGTGACGTTCTTTTCAAGATTGCGGCGCTTAATGCGTGCTTCGGCAATGGCACGCGAACTTTCTGATAAGTCGATATAGACGATCTCTGCCTTGGCTTTGCGATCACGCGCCTGCTGGGCCAACATGACAAGGGCATCGCCGGTACCGCCCCCCGCGACAAGGATCTTGACCTTGCCCTTAGCTGATGGGTCCCGCCCACCAAACACGAAATGGACAACCTCATCCCAATTGCCCGGCGATCCGGTGACCAGCCGTTTATCTTCGTCTTCCGGGTTTCGCGCCGGATATGGGTATGTTTCGTACTGATCACGCGTCTTTTCGGACGATTGAACAGCATCGGACCTATTTTTGTCGTCGGGCATTACCGCGGATTCCGCCAGAGAGTTATTAGTGACTTATAATTGTCAGGATTTTGAGGCACGACCTTGGGGCACCAACATCCTATACCAACGAATTAATTAAGAAAATCCGCGAGTTCGCCTATTCATTGCGACAATCAATAACAAGTTTCCCCGTCGCACTGCGATCGCGAATGGCATCAAGGGCTGTCATCGCCTTGGACAAGGCATAAGTCTTCGATATCAGCGGCTTGATTTTACCTTCGCGCAAAAGTGCCAAAAGCTCCGCCATGCCTTGCTGGGCAATGTCGGGGTTCTGTTCCAGATAGGCGCCGAAATAAAAGCCGATCGCCGTGACATTCTTGACCAGAAGGATGTTGGCCGGGATTTGTGGCACCGCCCCGCTGGCAAAGCCGATCAGAAGCATCCGCGCACCGGGTGCAACACAGCGCAGGCTTTGATCAAAAACATCCCCGCCAACCGGGTCATAAACCACATCAACACCTTTGGGACGTCCAAGGCTTGCCGCGATTTCGCGCACCCGATCCCGGATATTTTCGACCTTATAGTCAATCACGTGATCCGCACCGTGATCCTTGGCGATCTGACATTTGTCCGCACCGCCCGCGGTTGCAATCACGGTGGCCCCCAAAAGCTTGGCACATTCAACAGCCGTCAGGCCAACACCACCAGCGGCCCCATGCACCAACACCAGATCGCCCGATTGCACATTGGCGCGATACTTCAACCCAAACCAGCTTGTTCCATATGCGATCTGAAACGCTGCCGCATCGAAAAAATCAACATCATCTGGCAAGGGGATCACAAGCGACGCATCGGCAATCACACAGCCGGCAAACCCACCCCAGTCGGGCAATGCCATCACCGGATCACCAATAGAAAATTGATCGACACCCTCGCCAACTGCACGGATTGTCCCGCTGACCTCAAACCCCGGGGAAAACGGGCCGTCGGGACGTTTTTGATATTTGCCTTGCAAGATCAGGGTATCGGCGAAATTAACACCACAGGCGGTCACATCAATCACCACCTGGCCGGGACCGGGCGTTGGATCCGCCCAATCAATCAGTTTTGGCTCTTCCCCGAATGCTTCGCAAATCCACGCTTTCATGCCGTCTTTCCGTCCCTGATCATTTTTATCGGGTCAGTGTGCCGTTTGCGCAGTGCACAAACAAGCCGACATTGGGCTAAAGCAGCCAAAAGCGCAGGTGAAACTCAGTCTGGAAGTTTTTGCGAGCAGGTGTTGCTCAGAAAATGCGCTGACGCTTACGCTTGCGGGTCAAAAGCAGCAGGACAACGGACGGGACAAGCAGCACAACAAGTGCCGGGGCCAGCAAGACCGGGACAAAGATATTGTCCCAGGCCCAGGACGAGACATAGCGCTGGATGAGCGACTGCAACAGGTTCAGGCTTCCGGCATCAAGGCGATACCAGAGCTCACCGGCAGCAACCAGCCGGAATGTACCTGTTTGAAGCGCGGTAATGGAATCGTCGACCAGCACGGCAATGCTGGCAAACAACAAAATCCATCCCAACGCCCGGAAAACCCACATCATCCTCTCCACACGTCCCGCACGGAACGCGACTTCAGCGAAATAAAGTAAGGCACCCTATCGGCTCCGCCCCACCGGCGTAAAGTGTCGCAAAACCGCATAGGTATATGTCAATTATGCCATAACCCTAACGTGAAACCTTACGGGCGAGACATCAACAAGAAGTAAAGATCACGCCAAAGCCCGGAATTGTGCGGGTTACAGACGGCGACACCCGTCTTGGACGCCCGGTTTTCCACATGATTTTCCGATGATTACACGAAAGTGAAAAAAGAGGCTTATTGGGCCTTGTCAAGCAAGGTCGGGTCGGCTAATGTCCGCCCGCTTTCGCGATATATACAAGATCGCATGTGGAGAGGTGGCCGAGTGGTTTAAGGCGCACGCCTGGAAAGCGTGTTGGGGTGTAAGCCCCTCAGGGGTTCGAATCCCCTCCTCTCTGCCACTGACCAAATTCCCGAAAATTCAGATACCAAACCACCACACAGCACCTATCGTGTCGTGCGGAGATTTGCGTTTTTCCTATTCTCCGTCCGCGCCCTCGGCACCGACAGCCTTCATCCATTTGCGCAACAGACCATCAAGCTGGGCAAGCTCATCCTTGGTAAGCCCTTCGACCAGACGATGCTGGTTGGCAACGTGATCAGTGACGGTGGCATTGACCAATGAGAAGCCCTGTTCGGTCAGGGCAACGACAAAGCCGCGTCCATCTTCAGGGTTGCGTTCCCGGCTGATCAGGCCTGCTTCTTCAAGTTTATCAAGGCGGTTGGTCATGGTACCCGATGTCACCATCGTCCATTCAATCAGTTTGGATGGGCTGAGCGCATAGGGCGAGCCCGAGCGCAGCAATGTGGCGAGCACATCAAAGCTGGCACCATTTAATCCATGCTTCTTGAAAACAAGATCAAGCTCGGCAATCAGCTTGTTTCGCAGGCGTCCAATCCGGCCAAACGTGCCCATCGGGGTCACATCAAGGTCGGGGCGTTCACGGCGCCATTGCGCCAGAATGCGGTCGATTTTGTCGGTCGTGTTTTCCATGGATCGATCATATGGCGAAAATTTATCTTGACGTCAAGATTTCTGATTATATCTTGACGTCAAGATAAATGGAGATGCCACCATGAACCGAACAACTGATTTATTCCTGACCGCCATCGCCCCGGTCATCTGGGGCAGCAGCTATATCGTTGCGACTGAAATGCTGCCACATGGTTATCCCTTAACCGTATCGCTTTTGCGTGCCTTGCCTGCTGGCCTGATCCTTTTGCTGATCGTGCGCCAGTTGCCCCAAGCTGGCTGGCGTGGTCGCGTATTCATTCTGGGTGCGCTGAATTTTGCGATCTTCTGGTCGATGCTGTTTCTGGCCGCCTACCGCCTGCCGGGAGGGGTTGCCGCGACACTTGGTGCAGTTCAGCCGCTATTTGTGCTATTTCTGGCCCGGTTTGCCTTAGGCAACACCATCACCATCCTTGGCATTTTTGCCGCAGTTTCCGGCGTGATCGGGGTTGGGATGCTGGTGCTTGATCCGGGTGCCGTTCTTGACCCGATCGGCATTGCTGCGGCCCTTGTTGGTGCCCTTTCAATGGCGGCCGGGACGGTTTTGACCCGCAAATGGCAACCGCCCGTATCGCCGCTGACCTTTACCGCATGGCAATTAACCGCCGGTGGTCTGCTTCTGATCCCGGTCGCGCTGATTGTCGAACCCGGTTTCCCGATGCCAACAGCCACCAATATTGCCGGTCTTGTCTGGCTTGGTTTGATTGGTGCCGCGCTCACCTACTTCCTGTGGTTCCGCGGCATTGCACGGTTAGGTCCGACCACGGTGACAAGCTTTGGCTTCTTAAGCCCGACCAGTGCGGTGCTTTTGGGCTGGATCGTACTGGGACAGGCTTTATCCGCCCTGCAAATCGTCGGTGTTGCCGTTGTCTTGATCAGCATCTGGCTTGGACAACGCGCAGCACGCCCCGCACCGCAACCAAATCCTGCCCCACAAACCACGTAACCCCTCACGCCACCAGCTCAACACTGCCCCTTTGAACGCCCTATTAAATGCCCCCTAAATTCATAACGATATCAAATCGAAATAGAAGGAACGTCACCATGACCACTCAAAACGCCCCCAAACAGCCCCTTAACATCGTTGTCTTTGGCGCCACCGGCGATGTCGGCAACGAAGTCGTTGCCGAAGCTTTGGCACGCGGCCATCAGGTAACTGCCGTTGCCCGCGATACGGCAAAGCTTTCGGCCCTGCCCGCATCGGTCAAACGTCAAAGCGTTGATATCCTTGATAACCCGGAACTGGTTGCGGATATCCTGGCCGAACATGATGTTGCTGTAAGCTCGCTCCGCCCGGCGGCTGGCCATGAAGAGCTTCTGGTTGCAATGAGCAAAGTGCTTCTTGATGCGGCACAAAAAACCGCGAAACCGATTTATCTGACCGGCGGTGCGGCCACCCTGAAACTGGACGATGACAGTGGCTATACGGTGCTGACCGCGCCGGACTTCCTGCCAGATTCCGTGCGTCCGATTGCTGAGGCCTGTGAGCAGCTTGATGCCCTGTTTGATCAATATGATGACGCGCAATGGACCTGCCTGCGCCCGCCAGCAATGCTGATGCCCGGCGAAAAGACCCGCAATTATGTGCGCGGAACCGACACGCTGGTGACAGATCACGACGGTGTCGCACGGATTTCCTATGCCGATTTCGGCTTTGCGATGGTTGATCTTCTTGAAGGCGGCAATGGTGGTCAGCGCCGCCTGACGGTTGGCTATCAGAATAAAGCCAAAGCTGCCTGACCCCACGACCACAACACCAATGCAAAACGGGTGGCCCAGTGCCGCCCGTTTTCATTGCCGGTTAAGTCTGCGCTCAGCTGTCTTTTGATGCTGCCTTGATCCGCGCAAAGACTTCGTCCAAAGCCGTGTGGATCGCAGTCCCGCCCTTTTCACGCAGGAAAGTTTGCGCGACCTGCTCGTTCAAACCGCCTGCCGTGATGTGACCTTCATAAAGGTCAGCAAAGCTTTGATCGGGGGATTTGTCGGTGTTTTCGGCAAGACCGCTGAAAAGTGCTGCCAGATAACGTCGGGCATCCCCTTCATCAGTGCCATGCGCGACCATCCATTTGGCCGATTGATCCAGCACCGTGAAATAGGTCGCCATCAGCGCACTTCCCGTCGCATAACCATCAAAGGCATCGATGGTTTCGGCCGCAACCGCGCCCCCCAGCTTTTCAAACAATGCCATCACATCAGATGATCCGGGATAAACCGCCGTGACACAGCGATGATGTTCGACCGGCGGTAATGGAATGGCGCGATCAATCTGGGCATTGGTTTTAAGCCAGGTTTTGAGCTCAATAATCGGGATCGTCGCGATCAGGCTGACGAGCTTCTTGTCATCAGGCACCTGAAGTTTCGAGAGGATTTCTTCGGAAAGCTGCGGCAGGACCGCCAGAAAGATCATATCGACCTGATCAATGATCGCCTGATTGTCATCCTCGACCCGGACACGATCAAAATCAGCAGCGAGCTTTTCAGAGGTATGCGCGCTTCGGCGTGAAACGATGACCTCCGTTACCGGATAATCCGATGTCAGCAACCCACGGATCACCGCATCACTGATCGCGCCCGTTCCGATAAATCCAAGTTTCATTCCATCCCCTCCATCGCGAAATCATCCATCGGTGCCAGCTTTTGCGCCGGATCATCAGACCCGTCATAAGCGGCAATGACCCGGAATTCCGGACCATCCTGTGTTGAATGGCTTTCATACAAGCAGAACCGGTCAATGGTGAAAACCCGCGAGCTGAGATCGACATGATCGGCAACCGTCTGTTCGATCGTTGCGCGGGCCGCATCACGGTTACGGCCGAGCGTGATGTGCGGGGTGAATTTGCGCATATCCATATCCGGGCATTCTTCGAGTGTCAGAAGCGCGCTTTCAACCCGCGCGGCAAGCTTGCGCATAATGGGTTGGTCTTTGACCCCGGCCCAAAAGATGCGGATTTTGCGGCTTGAGGCAAAAACGTTCAGCCCCTGCACCTGAAGATCAAAGGGTTCAAACCGCACATCCGACAGGACCTGATCAATTTCGGCGGCCAAGCCCGGATCGACATTACCGATGAATTTAAGGGTGATGTGCATGTTTTCCGGGGTCTGGGCATCCAGCCCCTTGATCCCGCGCGCAAGCGGATAAAGCTCTGCTGCGATATCACCCGGGATTTCCACGCCGACAAACAAACGCATGATAGGCATCCAATTCAATTCTGGTGGCAATCCGGGCGAAGGTGGTTTGGCCCTAGCCCGTTGCACTGCCCGGCAAAGGCAATATGTCATCTTCGCCGTCGATTTGCGGGAAATTACCCGATGCCCAGTCGGACTTGGCTTTTTCGATCCGTTCCTTGGAACTGGCAACGAAATTCCACCACATGAAGCGATGACCCAGCGGCAAGCCGCCCAGAAGCATCACGCGGGCATCTGATCGTGCGACGATATCGGGGATTTCTTCAGGCGCGATATAAACAAAGCTTTCCGGGCCGTAATCTTCACCATCAATGGCGATTTGACCCGAGACGACATAAACCGCCCCTTCCTGATTTTCACCGGGAAGCAAAAGCTGCGCACCGTCATCCATATGCACATCCAGATAATAAAGCTTGGACTTCACCGGAACGGGCGCGGTCTTGCCAAAGGCTTCACCGGCGATCAAACGCATATGAAGTCCGGCATCTTCAATGACCGGAAGATCATTTTTGGCCACGTGATAGAAGGCGGGCTCGGATTCTTCTTCATATTCGGGAAGGGCGACCCAAAGCTGCAGCCCATCAAGTTCGTGATGAGAATTACGGACTTCGGGTGTTTCGCGTTCGGAATGGGTGATGCCGCTTCCGGCACTCATCCAATTAAGATCACCCGGCGTGATTTCAAGATTGCTGCCAAGGCTGTCGCGATGCAGAACAGCGCCCTTAAACAAATAGGTCACCGTCGCAAGGCAGACATGAGGATGGGGCGGCACATCAATGCCTTCGCCGGGTTTGAAAGCGGCTGGTCCCATATGATCGAAAAACACGAACGGTCCAACCGAACGCACATCTCGATGGGGAAGAACGCGGCGCACGGAAAAGGCGCCAAGATCGGCCTCTTTGCCTGAGATGAGTTTGACCATACGCCACCTCCTGAAATTCTGGAATGGGGTAAGGCAGCCAAAAGCGACTGCCTTACCTTATAGGTGAGATAGCCTAAACCCGATTAAGGGCAAGGATATGGCCAGGTCTGATGCACGCTTTCAATCGCACTCAACACGTCATCAGACAGCGTAATGTTTGCTGATCCGATATTGAGCTTGAGCTGTTCCATGCTGGTCGCACCAATGATGTTCGACGTCAGGAACGGGCGCGAATTGACATAGGCGAGTGCCATCTGCGACGGATCAAGACCATTATCCTTGGCGATTTTCACATAGGCCTCGGTCGACTTGATGCCATTTTCCGTCAGGTAACGGCCAAAATATTGCGGCCATTTGGCAACGCGGGTGCCCTCCGGACGCGCACCGCCCAGATATTTACCTGACAGCGCCCCGCCACCCAGCGGCGAATAAGCCAGAAGACCAGCATCTTCGCGGATGGAGCATTCGGCCATGCCGACTTCATATTGACGGGTCAGAAGGCTATAGGGGTTTTGCACCGAAACCACGCGCGGCCAGCCGTTCTTTTCCGCCAGCTCAAGGAACTTCATCAGTCCCCACGGGTTTTCGTTCGAAAGCCCGATATGGCGAACCTTGCCCGCCTTGACCAATTCATCAAGGGCCTCAAGGCTTTCCTCGATCGGGGTCATTTCCTCGTTCTCGTCATGGACATAGCCAAGCTTGCCAAAGAAGTTGGAATTCCGATCCGGCCAATGAAGCTGATAAAGATCGACATAGTCGGTCTTCAGGCGCTTGAGCGATCCATCAATCGCCTCAAAGATCTGGCCACGGGTCAAACGCGGGCCATTACGGACATAATCGAACCGATCAGCCGGACCAACGATCTTGGTCGCGATCACCAGATCATCACGACGACCGCGCTTTTCCAGCCAGTTGCCAATGATGGTTTCGGTTTTGGTGAAGGTTTCCTGCATCGCCGGAACCGGGTACATTTCGGCGGTATCGATGAAATTGACTTCGTTGGATGTTGCGTAATCGAGCTGCTCGAACGCTTCGTCCTGCGTATTCTGTTGGCCCCAGGTCATGGTGCCGAGGCAAATTACACTGACATCAATGTCAGTACGTCCCAAACGACGATATTCCATGTATCAATCCCCTGTGACACGCAAACGGGCATATGCCCCGCCGCATGCTTCATTTTTTGCAATGGTATGAATATATCCTGTGTGCCACGGGATGAAACCGCCCATGGCAAAAAATCTTGCGAAATCACGAATTCGCAAAATTTCGGACTTTGCCGCAAACGATTGAAAAAGCTTAGATAAACAGGGTCAGAACCCCGGTATAGCCATAGAAACGATCGTTACATATTTCGCCATTGCCGTAAAAGCCGGTCAGTGGCAGATCACCCAGCTCATCACGGATGATCATCATTTCCCGGCTTTCGGTGCCAAACAGATGCGGGCCACGGGCGACACAGCTGCAATAAATCGCACCGCGCGGCTTGCCCGGAAGACGCTTTTGCAGATCCGCCAGCATGCGGCGTAAATCCTGCTCGGCGGCGGCTCCGTCACGGCGGACAAAGCGGATGGCGTCACCTGCCTGCACATCGCCGCTGACCGCAATCATATTATTGTGCGGATCAACGCCCATCAGGTTGCGAACCACGAAATCACCGGTGTCAGAACCCGGCACCATCAGGGCCGCGTGATAACGCCCCGATGCCATGGAATGTTCGCTGCCATCGGCTTCGAGTTCTTCTTTGAGCACATCCAAAGCCGCGCGATCATCAAGGGTGGAGATGATGCCTTCGCGGCCCTCGGTCACGCGATGGACCGGACCGATGGGGGTACAGGCCTGACTTATGCCAACCTGCACACTGGTTTTGCCATCAAACAAAACACCGGAAAGTCCACCATCGACAACCTTGTCGGCAATTTGCGGTGCGCTTCGTTCACCCGATGCAATCCCGCCCACCAAATAGGTTGATCCCAAGCGCGCCAGTTCAGTCAATGTGCCAAGACTTTCGGGTGCACCGGGATCCCCATGCACCAGACCAAAGATCGGCTGCAGACGGTCAATCGCCTGTTGCAGTTCCGGCGCATCCAGATCGGTATCGGTTTTAAGCGGCTCGAAAATATGAAACTCGTCGCGGGGAAAGGGTGCGACCATCACGGATGCGGCAGGCACCCCGAAATAGGCCCGACCCGATCCACATACGCCGACACCGGATGTACCGGTCCAATGTTCAATGGAAAGACGCGATCGCAGGAATGTCAGGATACTGCCAATGTCTTCTGAAAGTGCTTCGGAGACATACAAAAAAGCCAAGGCCTGCTTTGGCAATGTCTCCTTTTCCAAGAGATCCGCCAGCTCAGAGGCAACTGCAGCCCAGTTTTCCCCGCTGGCATGGGCAGCCCGAAATTCTGCTGTCATGCATTCTCCCGTCCTGTCTGGTCACGTGATCCGGGTCTTGCGCCCGATGCGTTTCCAAGTTCTCCAAGGACTATATCTAAGCATCGCGTTTGCACTTCGACAAGGGCGAAGGATACAAACCAAGTCACGATGATTGCAGGCGCGTAATCACAAGACGTGTTTGCGCAGAATATCCATCGCCGCATTCAGCTGGGTCATGCGTTGATGTGATCCATAATTGCTGTCGGGATGATGAATGGCTGCAAGGACACGGTATTTCGCCCGAACCGCGCGCATATCGGGCCTGACATTGGGTGCAAAGCCCATCACATGCAAGGCCTCGTTATAGGTGGTCACCCCGCGATCAAGCGGATCAAAGGCAAGGTTATCAACGATCTGGCGCAGTCGTTCGAGCTCTTCACGCGACTGCAAAAGTTCGACCGGCGGTTCGGCCTGACGTTTTTTAAGAGCACGGGCTTCTTCAAGCGCCGCGCGCTCTGCGGCCAGAACATCGGATTTCTCAACGCGCATATTGACATCACCGGCATCAAAATCGATGGCCATTTTCAAGGCCTTACGCACCGTGATCACGGAGAACCCGGGCGGCAAACGCAATTGCAGGCGAGGTTTGCGGCGCCACGGGCGGCCTTCTGCCGGGCCGGATTTCAAAACAATGGTTTCGCGATCACCTTTGGGCGGATCGCCAGGATCCTGATAGTCTTCGATGACTTTTTCCGGGACGATCAACATCACCGAACGCGCCAGATCGGCCGCATTCACGCCGCGCTGCTCGGCCAGTTTTAAAACAGCGTCACGGAAAATCGATGAACAGGGGATGGTATAGGATTGCTTGACGTTTGAAGATGCGGACACGTTGGGTAACCTGATAAATTATTGAATTAATTTAACATTCGGGCACTGCATCACGCAGCAAACACCGCGAAATCGAGCGCAAATGACCCGATTTCAAAAAGTGTATCTGCGGATTTCGCCCCCTGCAACTGCATTTGCAGTCAAAATTGAATCGCTTCCGATTCATCCACAGGTCAAACAGCGACTCCAGAGAACGCAACGGAGTCCGACTTTTCCCGTCAAATCCCTGAAATTGCAACATTTTACCAGAATCATCAGGGATTCTGCGGAGCGACTCGGCAAAAAGTTATTCAACAAACTTATCCACAGGCCAACACAAGATCGTGGGAAACAATATTTGTTAAATCATTGAATCATAACGGGAATTACTATGGCTCAATGGTTTCAATCGATTGTGGATTTTCTCCGAAATCGATCAAATCGGCGAGCAAGCCGGAAAAAACAACGCAATTGCGAACGACAAAACTGCATATGCAGTTAGGCGAAGAGTCGTTCGAAACATAACCGAAAGTAAATGAGGTGTTAATTTCACAGCAAACAGGGTGTTTTGGGGTGTTTTTACCCGTTTCAGGACGCCTTCCGCAGCTTTAAGACCCACCTTAAACAATAATCATCTTCTTGATAATAAACGCTTTTTTATTTCACAACTCGCGAATATTCGGAGCCAACAGGATCCCTCACCCAATCGTTTCGGGTTGTTGATGTTTTCTATCTACATATGCAGTTTTTTCTGCCCGTTAAGGGGGCTGAAATGCCTTAAAACACCTATAGGCGAAATTTCATGACCGTCGCAAACCCGCACAAACACTTGGCTTGTCAGTGATTTTCGTCACACCCCTGAATTATGCTGCGGCCTATCGCAACGCAAAGCCAAACTGACCTCAACCGGGAGTCAAAGACCAACTTGTCACAAACACCCCAGCCCAATCAGCAGCATTGCGTCGACCAAACCGCCCATAGGTCAGACAAAACCCCGCCACAGGTAGTGCGGCGGGGTTCTATGATAGATTGAGAAATCGGTCGTTTTATCAGGATGCGTTACCCAGAAGATCAATGACCTCAGGGAGGATGCGCTCAACGATCACTTTGACGCCGTCGGCGTTTGGATGCATGCCGTCATCAAGATTAAGGCTTGGTTCCGCTGCGACACCATCAAGGAAAAACGGATATAATTCAATTTGATAGCGCCCGGCGAGATCGGGATAGATGCTGTTGAACTCATCACCATAGGCCGTGCCCATATTGGGTGGCGCCATCATCCCGGCCAGTAAAACATCCACATCCATCGCACGCAGCTTCTCGATGATCTGCGCCAGATTATCGCGCGTTTGGGATGGCTCAACCCCGCGCAGCGCATCATTGGCGCCAAGTTCAAGCAACACCGCATCAGGCTTATCCACCAACGCCCAATCAAGACGGGCCAAGCCCGCCGCCGTGGTGTCACCGGAAACGGAACTATTCACCACGCGGATGTCATGACCGGCATCTTTAAGGGCTGCTTCAAGTTGCGGCGCAAAGCCGGCATCCTGATCAAGCCCGTAGCCCGCCATCAGGCTATCACCAAATAAAACAAGGGTTTGCGGCGCATCGTCACTAGCGTAAGCCATTGATGAAGTTGCCATAACCGCAGCAAAACCAAGGCCTGCAAGCGTGGTCTTGGCGAATTTGTTCATTCCAGACACCATATGACGAGTGAACTTGATAACAGTACGACCTTGCCCGAAAGCCAAATTCATAACAAATCTCACCTTATATGCTGCCAACTTGCGGGGTCGGTTACCTTCCGTTTACCCTTGGACAGCGCATTCAAAACAATAGAAGCGCGTTCGAACCAAAGAAGTTTGAACCAGAAACGTCCAGATCCGTAAGCTTATGTAACCTGCTTTGTTGATCTTGCAACGGACAACCCCGATAGGAACCGACATGACTGTGACCGAAACCACCGCGATCCCGGACCAAGCTGGCGTATCGGCGGTCGAGAAACCCAAACAGACAATTGATGTGCAAGGTCTGAAGCTGCGCCTGCAGGGCCCAGCTGGAATTGTCGAGATTTTAAAAGGGGTTGATCTGTCGATCCATGCGGGTGAACGCGTAAGCCTTGTCGGTCCGTCAGGTTCGGGCAAAACATCGCTTTTGATGGTTATTGCCGGACTGGAACAAGCCCAGGAAGGCGTGGTCAAGGTTTGCGAAAATGATTTGCGCGCGCTTGATGAAGACGGGCTTGCATTGTATCGCCGTCACCATGTTGGCATCGTGTTTCAGGACTTCCATCTGATCCCGACCATGAGCGCATTGGAAAACGTTGCGCTTCCGATGGAGTTTGCCGGGCGCAAGGATGCGTTCGAAAAAGCCCGCGAGGAGCTTGAACTTGTCGGGCTTGGTCATCGCATTGGCCACTATCCCGGCCAGCTTTCGGGGGGTGAGCAACAACGCGTGGCCCTTGCCCGTGCTTTGGCAACCGATCCGGAGCTTCTTCTGGCTGATGAACCGACCGGTAACCTTGATGGGGCAACCGGTGAAACGATTATTGAATTGCTGTTTGATCTGACCAAGCGGCGCGGGTCGACTTTGCTTCTGATCACCCATGATCCGGGGCTTGCAGAGCGCTGTGACCGCACGGTGATGTTGCGCGACGGCGAAATCGTTTCGCATCTGGAACCGCAATCATGAGCACCACCGATCTGAAATCATCAGGCGCGGATCGTTTGTGGTCGATCGCCTGGCAAGTTTGTCGTCGCGAGCTGCGTGGCGGGCTTTCGGGCTTCCGCATCTTTCTGGCCTGCCTTGCGTTGGGCGTGGGGTCGATTGCCGCTGTCGGAAACGTTTCGGAATCCGTTCTATCGGCCCTGGAGCGTGATGGGCGTAAACTTTTGGGCGGTGACGTAGAGCTTCGCCTGACGCATCAGGAAGCCACCCCGCAACAGATTGAATGGCTTAAGGAAAATACCGAACGGGTTGGCGAACTGGCCACCATGCGCAGCACCGCCTATGGCCCGGAGCAGCGCCGTCTGGTGGAGCTTAAGGCCGTTGATGATGCCTATCCCCTGTTTGGCGAGATGGAGCTTGAAGACGGCATTCCATTCGCCGGTGTTCTTGATCAAAAGGATGGCGTCTGGGGTGCTGTGACCGAGGCGGGCCTTTTGGAGCGCCTTAACATCGCTGTTGGTGATACGGTCAAGCTTGGCGACATTGACGTTCAAATTCGCGGCGTGATCGCCAAGGAACCTGATAAGGCGGTTGGCTTTTTCAATTTCGGCCCGCGCTTGATGGTTTCCAAGGCAGGATTGATGGAGACCGGTCTGGTGCAGCCCGGAAGCCTGATCCGCTATTATTACGCATTGGATTTGAACGATAATGAAAGCCCGATCGAGTTCCGCGAACGCATTGAAAACGAGTTTGCCGATGCCGGTTGGCGTATTCGTGATACCGCCAATGCCAATCCAGGCCTGCGTCGCTTTATCGAACGCCTTACCCTGTTCCTGACCCTTGTCGGGCTGTCGGCCCTTCTTGTTGGTGGCATCGGGGTTGCCAATGCGGTGCGCAGCCATATCGAAAGCAAAACATCTGTCATCGCGACCCTGAAATCGATCGGGGCATCGCATGGGTTGGTACTTCGGATTTACTTCCTGCAGATCCTTGTGCTGGCATTGATCGGGATTGGGATTGGTCTTTTGATCGGTGCGGTGACACCTGCGATCATTGCCCCGCTTCTGGCGGGTCGTTTGCCAATTGATGTCACCTTGGGTCCAGCTTTGCCGTCGCTGATCATTGCAACCAGCTTTGGCGTTTTGACCACCTTGGTCTTTGCCCTGCCATCCTTGTTGCGTGCACGCGAAATCCCGGCAGCCCGATTGTTCCGGGCCAGTGCCGGTTTGTTTAACGGAAGCCCGGTGCGCAAGCGTGACCTGCCCTATATCGGTGTTCCGCTTGCACTTCTGCTGATCCTGACCGTGCTGACGGCAACTGATCGCGAAATTGCGCTTGGCTTTATTGTTGGATCTGCACTGGCAGTGGTGATTTTCACCTATGCCGGACAAAGTATCGTATCCCTTTCGAAACGGTTCATCACCGGACGTAGCGCGTTTTCAAGACTTGCGCTGGCCAACCTGCATCGTCCGGGCGCAAGCACGGTTCCGGTCGCGCTGTCGCTTGGTTTGGGTCTGACCCTTCTGGTCACCATTTCCGGGATTGAGGGCAACCTTGATAACGAGATCAATGAAAACCTGCCGGATTCTGCCCCGGCTTTCTTCTTCCTTGATATTCGCCCCGATCAGATGGACCAGTTCAAAGGTCAGCTTCTATCGAAAGATAATGTTTCGGATATCGAACAAACTCCGATGCTGCGTGGGCGCGTGACCGCCGTTGACGGCGTTAAATCCGAAGATGTCGGTCCGGGTGAAGATCGCTGGTTCCTACGGGGTGACCGTGGACTGACTTTTGCTGCCAGCCCACCGCCAGAAACCAAGCTTGTGCGTGGTGAATGGTGGCCTTCGGACTATAATGACGCTTCCAAACCGCTGGTATCGATCAGTGCGGATATCGGCAATGCCTTTAGCCTGGAACCGGGTGACACATTAACTGTCAATGTGTTGGGTCGTGACATCACCGCTGAAATCGCCAACTGGCGCGAAATTGAATGGCAGAGCCTGCGCATGAATTTCGCCATGGTGTTTTCTCCGGGCCTGATCGACAAAGCGCCCTATAGCCTGATCGCCACCGCGCACATGCCGCGTGAGATGGAAGAACCGGTTGATCGCATGATCGGGCTTGATTTCCCGAATGTGTCGGCTATCCGGGTACGAGAAGCACTTGAAGCCGCCAACGCCATTCTGGCAGGCATCGGCACGGCCCTGAATGCAACCAGCATGATCGCGATTGTTGCCGGTGTGCTGGTTCTGGGGGGCGCTGTGGCGGCAGGCCGTCGCAAGCGCATCTATGATGCCGTTGTGCTTAAGACATTGGGCGCAACACGGGCCAACATCCTTTATGCCTATGCGCTGGAATACGGGATCCTTGGCCTTGCCACCGGTGTGATTGCCGCCATTGTTGGTTCGATCGCTGCTTGGTCTGTGCTGGTACTGGTGATGGAAGCCAACTGGGTGCTTCTGCCTATGACCATTCTGGGTCCGATTGCCATTGGCCTGTTTGCAACGCTAGCGGCCGGTTTTGTCGGTACCTGGCAGGCACTGCGCAGTCCGGCAGCCCCGATGTTGCGCAACGAGTAAATGCCATCGCATCCCCAAAACCAAAACAGGGCAGGTTCACATGACCGGCCCTGTTTTGCATTTAAGTTGTTTCGATATCGATTTGATATCAGATGATGTTCATCAGGCAATATCACGCAAAGCCCGACGGACGACCTTGCCGGTCGTTGTCATTGGCAGTTGCTCAAGAAACGCGATCTCGCGCGGATATTCATGCGCGGCCAAGCGGGTTTTAACGAAGTCCTTGATTTCGCTTTCAAGTTCCGCACTTTGTGCAAAGCCATCGGCCAGAACGACAAATGCCTTCACGATCTGACCACGCTGTTCATCGGGTTTGCCAATAACACCTGCCATGCGCACAGCCGGATGGGCAATCAGGCAATCTTCAATCTCGCCCGGGCCGATGCGATAGCCTGCCGAGCTGATCACGTCATCATCGCGCCCGACAAAGCGGATATAGCCTTCGGCATCGACACAGCCCATATCGCCGGTCAAAAGCCATTCACCAACAAACTTGTCGCGGGTGGCTTCGGGATTGCGCCAATATTCCAGGAACATCACAGGATCGGGTGCACGCACCGCAATCCGGCCCATTTCACCGGGTTCAAGCACATTGCCCCCCAGATCAATCACCGCAACGTCATGACCCGGCGCTGGCCGCCCCATCACGCCGGGCTTTGATTTCATGATCGACTGGCAGGAACTGACCACCATGTTGCATTCGGTCTGGCCATAAAACTCGTTGATCGTGACGTCAAACACCCGACGTCCCCAATCAAGAAGTTCCGCGCCAAGCGTCTCACCACCACTTGCAATAGAGCGCAAATTACAATTGAATTTTTGCGCCAATTCGTCACCGGCGGCGCGCATCATCTTTAATGCAGTTGGCGGCAAGAAAGTATTGCGCACGCCATATTCGGCAATCAGCTTGAACGCTTCTTCGGGTGTGAATTTCTCAAACCGGTGGGCGACGACCGGAACGCCATGATGCCAAGCAGGCAGCAAAACATCCAAAAGCCCGCCGATCCAGGCCCAATCGGCCGGGGTCCACATCACATCCCCATCCTTGGGGAAGAAGTCATGGGACATTTCAACACCCGGCAAGTGGCCAAGCAGCACCCGGTGCGCATGAAGGGCACCTTTGGGCTGGCCGGTGGTGCCGGATGTGTAAATGATCAGGGCCGGTTCATCGGCACGCGTCTTGACCGGTTCGAACTGATCGCTGGCCTCGGTCGAGAGTGCCTTGAAGTCAAAGCATCCTTCTGGCGCACCATCAATGACATAGACATATTCAAGAGCCGGCAGCAGGTCGCGAATTTCGGCGATTTTGGCCGCACCTTCTTTGTCAGTCACCAGCGCCTTGGCTGCACAGTTGCCCAAACGGTATTCCAGCGCGTCCACCCCAAACAGGGTAAAGAGCGGCACGGCAATCCCGCCCATCTTATAGGTCGCAACATGGGCAATGGCTGTTTCCGGGCTTTGCGGCAGCAAGATGCCCACACGATCACCACGACGAATGCCATGGCGGCGCATGACATTGGCAAAGCGGTTCGACAGACGTTTGATCTGTGAGAATGTGTAATCGCGACGCGATCCGTCGCGGCGGCGATGCATCAGCGCAAGACGATCAGGGTCATCCGCCCATTTATCGCAAACATCAACACCGATATTGAAATAGGTTGGTACATCCCAGACAAAATCCGAGCATACCGTCGCATAATCATCACGACTGGCCAGCATGTTTCCTCCCTGAATTCGCCGCTGTTCTTTGTTTTTGGCTGCGGCAAATGTTGCGGGGCATGCTAGTGCCAAACGCGCAAAATTGGAAGGTCTGTGTGCGGGGTATCCACGCAAGCAGGAAAATGCCTGACCAACGGTCACGGCAACGGGTCGAGCAGGAAGGTAAAGTTTGATCGCTGCCCGGTATCGGTTGTTGCCCGATCATGACAGCTTAGGCAGCTGGCATCTGTTTGATGCTGCATAAAGCTTTCAAGTGCGCTGTTGGTCAGATAGCGCGGCACTTCCCCAACCCCGAACGGCGCATTGCCGGGATTGCCGATCCATTGCGTGCCGAGCAGCATGTAATTCGCCCAGACGGAGCTCCCGAGCTTCCGCTGCCAGATGAAATTGCTTTCGGCTGTTCCGGAAAACAGCCGCCAGCACCGGACAATGTCCGGGCTCGGTGCAACCTCCCCCGATGCCAATCGGGCATAAGGTGCTTCGCGCGCCCATTTCAAAGGCCCTGACATCGACTGGTTGGTCTCCTGCCCCGCCTCGACATTGCCGCCATAGAAGGCAAATTGATCACCAGCATCATCAGGTGCCAGACAACCATCGGGGAACAGATTGTCTGTAATGATGCTGTTGGGGCGCCGCGCATTTTTGGCAAGCGGCACATTACCGACATGCTCAAAGCTTGCCCAGATCCAGCGATCGCCATTGCCACTGGCCACACGTTGCACCAGATGCAGCCCGACCAATCCCACCGTCACATCAAGACAGGCCGGTTCGCCATCAAGGCTGTCTGTTCCGGCAACCGCGATCCGGGCCGGGCGGGTGTAATACGCGCCCGATGTCGTGCTTACCGGCACGTCATCGGACGGCAGGATGCGCCACGCGAATTTCAACAACTGCGCGCCCATCACGCCTGGCGCAGAGGGCGGGATGCCTGTATCCGCTTCGCTGGACGGGACTTTTCCGGCGATTTCTTCGAACACATGCCCGGTGGGAAAGGAGATGTCCTGACCAGAAACTGCAAACGCTTTGCGCCCGGCCGGGCTTTGCAGGTCGTTTTCGCGGATATAGGTTACTGCGATCGGATTGATCCGGGTTTCATACAGAACAAAATTCCCGGCCTGATCGATCAGGATATCGCCACTTGATTGCACATAACTTGCCAGCAACAGATGCCCGCTGGGCAGATCCTTGGCACAGGCGGTGTTGGGATAGCCGACCTCGGAAAACAATGTGCGTCTGGTCGGGAAGCTTTCCCAGATGGCGGGTTGGGATGGATCATCAATCGGGGCCATCAGCGATGTGAAGGCCTGCCAAGAAAAACGGTCAAACGGGCGCTGCGCATGATAGGCAAGGAAACGATAGACAAAGCTTGCGTCAAATTCCGGCACATCGACCGGGGCGACCGCGCAGGGACCATTACCGGTGCCATCGGCGCAAAACTCTGCATCGGCATATTTTTCGGTAAAGACCGGGATATCGCCGCTATCAGGCTTCACGCTTAGATTCGCGTTTTGGGCCAAAGCCGTGCCAAGCGGGGCAAAACCAAGCATTCCAGCCAATACACTTGCCAGAACAAGCGCGCGAATCCCCGGCCCCGATTTTGAGGCGAATTTACGCTTATCTGAATGTGAGGCGATATATGGCATGGCGATCTTTGGTATATGGCTCCGGGAACTGGTAACCTGTTGGCACACAATCACGAATTCCTTGTAACCGCCATGATAGACCGGTTTCACGGTTCTGTCGCGTCATGGCAAATTCACAATCGCGTAACTTGCAACGTGAACAAGATCACAGATGTCCGTCCCTCATCCTTGCCGTTTCCGTCAAAGCGTTGCTTTTCGCGGAAATCCTGCCATATTTTGATCATCGCAGAATTGTATAACTATGTTCTGCTCACAATTGGATCAAAGAGGGATTTCAATGGCTTTTGAAACGCGTCAACGCGGCTATGACGTCTCGGTTGGCCGGTCGGCGGCCGAGATCGATGAAGGTCTCCGCGCCTATATGCTGCGTGTCTATAACTACATGGCATCCGCACTTGCCTTGACCGGTATCGTGGCAATGGCTGTGTCGACCAGCCCGACCCTGATGCAGGCTATCTTCGGCACCGGTCTGCACTGGATTGTCATGCTGGCCCCGATCGGGCTTGTCTTCTTCCTGAGCGCACGAATTCATAAAATGAGCTTCGGCGCAGCACAGGCGACATTCTGGATCTATGCTGGCTTGATGGGTCTGTCCCTTGCTTCGATCTTCCTGGTTTACACCGGTGAGTCGATTGCACGTACCTTCTTCATCACCGCTGGTACCTTTGGTGCGATGAGCCTTTATGGCTACACCACCAAGAAGGACCTGTCGGGTTGGGGCAGCTTCCTGTTCATGGGCCTGATCGGCATCATCATTGCCAGCGTGGTCAACATCTTCCTGGGTAGCGGCATGCTGCAGTTCGTTATCTCGGCTGCTGGTGTTCTGATCTTCACCGGCCTGACCGCATACGACACCCAGCGCATCAAAGAAGAGTATCACGAGCATGACGACGCAACCACCGCAGGCAAAAAAGCCCTGTTCGGCGCGCTGCGTCTGTATCTCGACTTCGTGAACCTGTTCATCATGCTGCTGCACTTCTTCGGTAACCGCGAATAGAAGTGACCTGGCAGTCGCAGTCAAAACCCCCGCAGCACCTGCTGCGGGGGTTTCTTTTTATCCATGATGTGTTTGAGACACGCTTCAACAGAGCGGTACGTTACGACGCAGCTTCCTTGCCCGAACCGTCGCCGCCAGTGGCATCCATCACGGCCTTGCGATGACCAAGCTGGGACAGGGTATTTTCTGTTCTGGTATAACCACCCGAAGCTGCACGCGCAGCCCCCTTCGCCCCGGCATCCATGAAGGCTTCGTAAGCTTGCGAGAAACCCATGCGGGCCTTTGCCAGCATCTCTGAATCCTGATGAATATTGCCATTGGTCAGATAGACTGTGGCCAGGGCAAACATGATCCGGCCCCAGATATAGGGATGATCACGTCTGGCACAGACTTTCAAACCCGCCTGAAATACCGGAACGACCTGGGCATCGGGGATATTGACGTCATTGGTATTGGCTGATGCAACAATCGCCTCGGCCAAGCCATAAGCAATGATGGCGTAAAGCGGGGCATGGGCGCGTGTATTGACCATCGTGATTGCCCGGCGATATTGCGATGCCCCCATATCAATGATTTTGGCATCCTCGGCATCCTTGCCGGTTGCAACCAGAGCCTCGCCCAATTTGCAAACAGTCAGTGCCCGATCAACAGTGGTGCCAACCGACAATTCGACACGATGTTCCAGCAACTTCCAAAGGCCCGTCGCCAAAGCACCGGACCGCGCTTTCAGATTGGCAATCAGTGACCAGTTTACCAGCCCGCCATACAACGCAAGAACCGCAGTTGATTGCGAGCTCAGTTTTGAATGATCGGTTATCAGCGTCACCAGATCTTCTGCACGCAATTGTTTGGCAGCGGCTTCTTTTTGCGGCAACGCTTCGCCTAGCAAGCCTGAAGGCGTCTTGGGTTTTGGTGCAGCATCCTTTGGCTTGTCAGCCGCATCACCCAGAATCTGCAGGATATGCGGTTCAAGGACGCGAAGTGCAGAGGCACAATATGATCGGTCACCTGTTTCACACAGAATGAAGGCCCCGAATGCGTAGGCATAGACGACCCCGGGGCCAGCAGCGGTGAAATACTCGCCCTGATTAATGCGTTCCTGAAAATCTTCGAGCATCGAAGAAAGACGCGCAATTTGAAGCAGTCGCTGATCGCCACCGCGCGATTTCAGGACAAGCTGGGAAAACAGCAAAATCTTGTAAGCTTCGACCGCGTCATGATGATCTGGCTGTTTGAAGCGATATGTCAGCGGCAACATCAGATCATATAGTGATGAGGTCAGCGCATCGCTGACCAAATGCACATCAAACAGGCCGGTATTTGGATCCTGCTGCCCCCAAAAGATCGCATCGGCATCAAACCGGTGCCCCATATTCAAAGCACTAAGCTGCGCTTCACGCATCGCCTGAAATGGATCGGTTGCTTCGGGATTGGGGGCAAAAAACTGATCCAGACGGATAGCCTGGCTTTCGGGAACCTCGGACAGGACGCGGTTCAGCAAATCGGCAAATCCATCGGCGACATCACTGTCCATCGGGGGCATAAAACGGGCAATGGCGTAAAGACATACCGGATCATCACCGGCTGCCTCAAGCTCAGCCACGTCCGCTGTATCATTGACTGCGTCGCTGCCCGTGATCAAAGACTTGATCACGAGGCCAACCATGGACCAGAACCCAGCCATTCTTTCCCTTATCGGTACCGGACGGCGTGGCCACCCGGTCTGTGAGTACCCTGATATTTATCGGTTTATTGTCAACTGACAGAGGCAGATGGTCAATGCCGACAGACCCGGTTTCAGGTAATACCGAAGAATAAGCGCGACAATCCTCAAATAGGGATCAACCATAACGTACTGGTCAAAACGACCGGGTACATTGCGGTGGATCAGCAGCCTAGATTAATTCCAAGGACGCTTGCGACTGCGCGAAGCCGCTGGCTTTGACGGGCTTTTACCCCATGGGCTGGATGCTGATCGACCAGACGATGCCGGGGTCGATGTCGCTGCCTGCGGACGACTTACCGGCCCCATCGCCATTTCCTGAAGCTTGGCAATGCGGTTGGCCATGTTGGGATGGGTCGAAAACAGGTTATCGACACCTTTGCCCGACAAAGGATTGGCAATGTACATATGCGCCATTGCCGGGTTGCGTTCGGCTTCCATGTTCGGGATGGCGTGAACGCCTTTATCAAGTTTGTTCAGCGCACTGGCCAGCCACATCGGATGACCGCAAATCTCGGCCCCGATTTTGTCAGCCTCATATTCGCGGGTACGCGAGATCGCCATTTGCACAATCATCGCTCCCATCGGAGCCAGAATGGCAATCAGGATCATGCCAATACCGCCAAGCGGATTGTTGTTTTCCCGGTTCCCGCCAAACATGCCGGCAAACATCGCAAAGTTGGCGAGGGCAGAAATCGCACCGGCGATGGTTGCAGTGATCGTCATGGTCAAGGTATCGCGGTTTTTCACATGCGCCAATTCATGGGCCATGACACCGGCGATCTCGTTGCGATCAAGCAGCTTGAGCAACCCGGTCGTTGCCGCCACAGCCGCATTTTCCGGGTTTCGGCCGGTGGCAAAGGCGTTGGGCTGCGGGTTTTCGATGATATAGACCTTGGGCATTGGCAGATCGGCATTGCGCGCCAGATCGCGCACCATTGCCACCAGTTCGGGTGCGGTCGTATCATCGACCTGGCGTGCGCTTCGCATTCGAAGCAGCATCGCATCCGAGTTCCAATAGGCGAACACATTCATCGCCGCGGCAAAGATCAGCGCGATGATCATGCCCTGCTGGCCACCGATCATCATGCCAACCGCACCAAACAGTGCCGTCAGCCCGGCCAGCAACAAACCTGTGCGCACATAGTTCATGGTCGAAAACCCTTATCGACAAACATTCCGAACGAAAGATAAGGCGAAGTTTGCCAATGGCAAGCACCCGGCAAACTTGTTCTGATTGATCGCAATCGTATAAGGAATTTATTCGTTGGTGTGGGAAAATTATTCCCGCTAAACCACTGAGATCAATTGATATTTCAGACACAGATACCGTAGGTGACCAACATCACATCGCACAACCGGCGCAACACCGCCACAACCCGGCTTTTATGCATATTTGGCCCTTGGATTGCTTGTCTTTTCGCCCCAAGACACCGCATTGAGGTTCACCATGGTCACCATTCAGGGACAATTTTCATTAGTTGGCGCACAGCTTTTGACGCCGCCCCGCCCGATTGACAGTCAAACCGGCGAATATGCCACCGACTACTCCGTTGATGAGTGGAAAGCGCTTTGGCAGGAACGCCAAGCCGAGTTTGCCAATACCCAACAAAATGCCCGGAACAATTTGTCCGACTGGCTTGATGACAATGCCGATGCGGATGTGACGCGCGCCTATTACCTTGATGGGCAGCTGACCGCAGTGTTTGGCAGCAATAATGCCAACATATCAAACGGCATGGATTACGGATTTGAATATCGCGTTGCCAAGAATGCAGGCGAACAACAAGGCTTAACCGGCGACAAGTTGACCGAATTCGTTGAAAACCGGGTCGAGACAGAACTTAAACACAAATATGGTGACCGCCTGACCGTCAAGGAAGGCCCAGCCGGAACGCTTGGCACCCTTGGCGATTATCGCGATGAGCTGTTTGGTGGGGATCGCTGGCCATCGGCCGAAAATTCGCCAAAGCAGCCTGCGATTGATTGGGATGCGCCGTCACCAGCCCAAGCAGGAACCTGGCAGGGGCCGCTGGCTCCGATTGATACCCAGGCTTTTCTGGGTATTCGCAAGCTTGCCTTGGAAAATCAGTAGATCAGTAGAAAAGTAAAACAGCCGGACCGGCGGGGTCGGGGGGATAAGAACGGTCCGGCTGTTTGTGCAACGATATCGATCACTCCGCAGGTTGGTGTGCATCAACCTCATCAAGTGAGCGAACTTCGTTGCGCCGGCCAATCATGCGTACAAGAACATAAAAGACCGGGGTCAGGATCAGGCCAAATATCGTCACACCCAGCATGCCCGAGAAGACGGCAATACCAATCGCGTGGCGCATCTCGGCACCGGCACCGCTGGACAGAACCAGCGGGACGACACCCATGA
This sequence comes from Thalassospira sp., assembly GCA_965228275.1. GTDB lineage: Bacteria > Pseudomonadota > Alphaproteobacteria > Rhodospirillales > Thalassospiraceae > Thalassospira. The sequence continues at coordinate 1,780,957 of OZ245802.1, forward strand.
TGAAGGCCAAAGAAGTCATCAGGATCGGACGCAGACGCAGGCGACTGGCCTCGATCGCGGCTTGAAGTGTGGTGCGGCCCTGATGTTCAAGTTCGCGGGCGAACTCGACAATCAGGATGGCGTTCTTTGATGCCAGTCCGGCCAATACGAACAAGCTGATCTGGGTGAAGATGTTATTGTCACCCCCGAACAGATAGACACCAAAGACAGCTGACAGGATGCTCATCGGGACGATCAGGATCACCGCCAATGGCATTGTCAGGCTTTCATATTGGGCCGCCAATACCAGGAACACGAGCAGGATACAGATCGGGAACACAAAGATCGCCGTATTGCCCGCAAGGATCTGCTGATAGGTCAGCTCCGTCCATTCATAGGACATGCCCGGCGGCAATGTTTCTTCAAGGATCTTGGTAATCGCAGCCTGTGCTTCGCCACTGGAATAACCCGGTGCAGCGTTGCCATTCAGATCAGCCGAACGGAACGCGTTGTAGCGCATCGCCGTATCCGGACCGAACGTTTCGGTTACGGAAATAACAGAACCAAGCGGCACCATATCCCCATCTGCGTTACGGGTTTGCAAACGCAGGATGTCTTCCGGGCTTGAACGGTATGGCTTGTCTGCCTGTGCGATCACCTGATAGGTGCGGCCAAAGGCGTTGAAGTCATTGACATACATGGAGCCAAGATAGACCTGCATGGTCCGGAAGATTTCATCAACCGGGATGCCCAGCTGCTGGACCTTGGTCCGATCCAGGGTTGCCTGAAGTTGCGGGACGTTGATGTTATAGCTTGAGAACACACCGGTCAGTTCCGGTGCTGCCCATGCCTTGGCAAGGACCTGTTTCATCGCATCATCAAGCGCGCCGTAGCCCTGATCGGAGCGATCTTGCACCTGCAACTTGAACCCACCAACGGTCCCAAGACCCTGCACCGGCGGCGCCGGGAAAATGGCAACAAAGGCTTCTTCAATGCCGGCAAATTTCTGTTGAAGCTTGCCAGCAATCGCCAGCCCCGACAGATCATCGCTTTTACGTTCGTCAAAGTCCTTTAGCGTAACGAACACGATGCCGGCACTTGAGCTGTTAACGAAACCGTTGATCGAAAGACCCGGGAAGGCAACAGCACTTTCAACACCGGGTTCCTTGAGCGCAATGTCAGACATTTCACGAATGACGTCTTCGGTACGATCCAGTGTCGCGCCCTGCGGGAGCTGAGCAAAACTGACAAGATATTGCTTGTCCTGAAGCGGAACGAAGCCTGTCGGCAGGATCTGGAAGCCCTGATAGGTCAGCGCCAGAAGACCGACATAAAGCGCCATCATGATGGCCTTTACGCCAAGCAAACGCTTCACACCACCGGCATAAAGATCGGTGCTGCGGTTAAAGAAGCGGTTGAAGCCGCGGAAGAACCAGCCAAAGACAAAGTCCATTCCGCGCGTCAGCCAATCTTTTGGCGCGTCGTGACTGCGCAGAAGAACTGCGGACAAGGCCGGGCTAAGGGTGAGCGAGTTGATGGTCGAAATGATCGTCGCAATGGCAATGGTCAGAGCAAATTGCTGATAGAACTGACCGGTCAGGCCAGAAATAAAGGCAATCGGCACAAACACACCCGTGATCACAAGCGAGGTCGCAATGATCGGTCCGGTCACTTCGCGCATGGCGGCGACGGTGGCATCACGCGGCGACAGGCCGCGTTCAATGTTACGTTCAACGTTTTCGACAACAACAATCGCGTCATCGACCACGATCCCGATGGCCAGAATCAATCCAAACAACGACAGAACGTTAATCGAAAAGCCCATCAGCAGCATCAGCGCAAAGGTACCAATGATCGATACCGGCACGGCCAACAACGGAATGATCGATGCACGCCATGTCTGAAGGAAGATCGTCACCACGACCACGACAAGTGCGACCGCCTCAAGCAGGGTCATGATCACCGACTTGATCGAACCACGGACAAACACGGTCGGGTCATAGACAATCGAGTAATCCAGATCGTCCGGGAAGTTCTGCTTGAGCTCTTCCATGGTTGCGCGGACGTTGCTTGAGATATCAAGCGCGTTCGAGCCCGGCGATGCAAAGATCGGAATAGCAACCGCTGGCTTGTTATCAAGCAGGGAACGCAGCGCATATTGCTGTGCTTCCATTTCGACACGGGCCACATCGCCCAAACGCGTGATTGTGCCATCGGCTTCACGTTTGATGATGATGTCTTCGAATTCTTCCGGGCTTTGCAGACGGCCGCTGATATTGATCGGCAGTTGGAACTGCACACCACTGTCATAGGGCGCACCGCCAATGATACCGGCGGCAACCTGAACGTTCTGGCTTTGGATGGCCGAGACCACCTCGCCCGCAGTCAGGTTGCGTTCGGCAACCTTGTCCGGATTAAGCCAGACGCGCATCGCATAGTCACCCGACCCGAACAGGCCGACCTGACCAACACCATTGATACGGGCCAGTCTGTCGCGGACATTGAGCGTCGCATAGTTACGCAAGTAAAGCATGTCATAGCGTTCATTAGGCGAACGCAAATGCACAACCATGGTCAGATCAGGCGACCGTTTCGAAACCGTAACGCCAAGTTGACGCACGATATCAGGCAGACGCGGTTCGGCCTGCGACACACGGTTCTGGACTTTTTGCTGGGCCAGGTCAGGGTCGGTTCCGATTTCAAATGTCACGGTCAGCGACAGATTGCCATCGGTGGTGGCCAGCGAGTTGATATAGAGCATCCCCTCAACCCCGTTGATTTGCTCTTCAAGCGGGGATGCAACTGTTTCGGAAATCTCGGCGGGATTGGCGCCGGGGAATTTGGCTTCGACCACGATCGATGGCGGCACGACTTCCGGATATTCGGAAATCGGCAAACGCATCATGGCAATCAGGCCCGCCAACAACATCAGGACGGACAGGACGCCAGCAAAGATCGGGCGATCCACGAAAAATCGGGACAGGTTCTGCATGATTTTCAGCCTTGCTTTAAAGCGCAGTCACACATCGATTACGATGCGGAGGCCTGCAGAATTTCCGGTGCGACAGGCATGCCTGGCCGAACCTTCATGATGCCATTGACGATCACCAGATCACCTTCGTTCAGACCCGATGTCACAATGCGCATGCCATTGATTTCCGACCCCAAGGTCACCTGACGATAGGCGACCGTGTTATCCGGTTCGACGACATAAACGAATTTGCGATCCTGATCGGTGCTGACGGCTTCTGGCGAAACCATGATGACGTCGCTTTTGGCAAGCGTGCCAACCTGAAGGCTGGCAAAGGTGCCCGGCAGAAGGCTGCCGTCAAGATTGTCAAACAGCGCACGAGTGCGGATGGTGCCGGTACGTGCATCAATGCGGTTATCGAAACTGTGAACGTGACCGGAAATATGGCGACCGTTCGACAGCGTCATATTGACCGGAATGGTCTGTGCCGCACCATCAATCTTGCCGCTATCTCCCAGACTTGCAAAGAAGGTCTGCTCATCAAGGTCGAAATCAGCATAGATTTTCCCGGTCGAGACAATCGTGGTCAGAACCGGGGCATTGGCACCCGAGTTGACCTGGTTACCGACAGTCAGTTCAACCCGGCTGACACGGCCATTGATCGGTGCTTTGACATAGGCGTGATCAAGTTCGATTTCAGCTAGTTCAAGTTTTGCCTTTGCCCGGCTGACGTCACTTTGCGCGACCTGATGGGTGCTTAGGCGTTCGTCATAGACGCGCTTGGAAACCGTACCGTTGGAAACGAGCTTTTCGGCGCGTTCCTTTTCCTTTTTCGCCAGCGACAGGTTTTGCTGTGCGGCGGCAAGTTCGGCGCGTGCTTCGTTGACCGCAGCCTGATAGCTGCGCGGATCAATCACGGCAAGGATATCGCCCTGATTGACCAACTGCCCGTCTTCAAAGCGGATTTCAACAATCGCACCACTGACCTGCGGGCGCAGTTGCACTTCTTCCACCGCACTCAGGCGGCCGGAGAAGTTGCTCCAAAGGCGGACAGACTGACTTTTGACACCCGATACGGTGACCGGGGTTGCGGGGGGAGCTGACTGAGCGGATTGAACCGCGACCTCATCAGCAGCGGATCCGGTGATATGCAGACCATATCCACCGGCGGCAGCAACCAGCGCTAAGGCAGCAACTGGCAGCAGAATTTTGCGTTTTGATCGAGACTGCATCTTACCATCTTCCAAATGCGTTACGCCGCGCACACGCGGCCCGTTTGATGGTTAGATGCATACCGATCGGTTTGATCGCAAGTCCAAGAAGGCAAAAAATTGGCGATTTTTTAAAATTATTTTGTTTCCATCGCCAAATCAGAAGCTCTAAACAGCCTCTAACATTCTGAATTTACATTGCAAATTAAGGATTCTGCAGATGCCTTCGCGAATATCAGACCGAACGGTATCAAGATCGTTGAAAACTTGCCCATAGGTCAGCAGTCCGTGCACATACTGGAAAATCAGTCGCGCCAAGGTTGTGACGTCCCCATCCTGATCCAACATGCCCTCGCCCTTCAGGCCGCGCACCATGGATGCAAGATATTTGATCTGCTCCTCGGCCAACTCGCGCGAACAGGTTTGAATGGCTTCGTCTTCCGGCCCCACCTGGCCACCAGCGGTAAAGATCGGGCAGACACAGACTTCGCTTTCACCCGGGACGGCATAGCGTTCCTGTTTGTTACAAATCAGCTCGATATAGCCATTTAGCTGCTCAATTGGCGGCACATCAGGGGAAAAGATGGCGCGAAGTTCGTCCTTGCCCTTTTCCCAATGATGGCGGGCAGAAGCGGCAAACAGTTCAGCCTTGCTGTCAAAGTGATGATAGAACGCGCCCTTGGTGACACCAGCATGTTTGCACACATCACTGACACCAACATCGTGATAACTACGCGTTGCCAACAGCTCGATGGCTGTTTCAAGCAGCTTGATCCGGGTTTCTGAAGCGTTCCTCATCGGCATAACCTGTTTTATTTGTATATGACAGATATACGTACCGGTTGGTATTTTGCAAGGCATCCACCGGAATACATCGACAGATCATCATGTATTAATGGCAGTAGCATGACAGGAATGTGCGCAAACTCAAAGATTTAACGAACATTTGATGTAACGCTTTTGTAGCCCGCCCTTTGGGTATCTTTGCCAAACTGCGCACTGCCGCCCGATAAACCCTGCCCAAACAAAAAAGAGGGCACCAAAGGCGCCCTCTTTCATAAAATCATCCTGCGATCAGTATCGCAGATCACGCACCGGTCAAGGCGCGGATCTGACGGTTGGCCACCGTGATCATCGACAGATCAATCTGACCTGCGGCACGCAGCTCATTGATCAGCTCATCACAGCGGGCACATCCGCGCTGATGGGCATCAACCCATGCATCCACCAGATCAGAGCCGGACTTGCCCTTCTTGCCCGATGACAGAACCGCACGGGTCAGTTCGCGCTGATGACCAAACAGATCATCAATCACGGCTGCACGGGCCAGTTTCTGCCAGTGGGTTTCGGCTTCGATCGACTCGGCGGCAGCCCGCATCAGACCAAGCTGGAAGCGTGCACCGACCGCAAAGTAGGTCGCACCAACTTCCAGAACGTCACGACCGGTTGCCTCGGCAATGCGGACCACATCACAGATCGCAACCATCTGTGCGACCGAGGCCACCCGACGTGCGAGTTCTTCGGGAACACCCTGTGCGATCAGCGATTGCGCCTTTTGCTCCAACGCAGTGCGGAAACCGGCATCTTCGGGCACGATTTCATCAAAGGCCGCGATGACCTTTGACACAGCCGGACGGAACAGCTCGATCTTGGCACCAACATTGAGTTCCTCGCAATTGCGCAGGAACCATTGGGTGACGTCATTGACCATACGGTTGATGTCACGGAACATGCTGGTCTGAAGTTTGGCCAGAACCACGTTATCAAGGGCCTCAATCCCAGCCCAAAGATCACGCAAACCAAACACCGCACGGGTAATCAGATAACCGCGCGATACATCAACTGCTGACAATCCGGTTGCTTCCATCATGTCATGGACGAAGGTGCCGCCGACACGATTGACCAGGCTGTTGGTGGCAACGGTCGCGATGATTTCGCGTTTCAGACGATGCCCCGAAATCGCATCCGCATATTTCTTGCGAAGCGGTGTGGGGAAGTAACGTACCAGTTCTTCCACCAAAATCGGATCATCCGGAAGATCGGATTCCAGCACCTCGTCATAGAGCCAAAGTTTGGCATATGGCATCAGCACCGAGACTTCCGGACGGGTCAGGCCATCATGCGCATTGGCACGACGGGTGAGTTCCTCGTCATCTGGAAGATATTCGATCTCGCGGTTCAGACGACCTTCGCGTTCCAGCATCCGGATCAGGCGCACCTGCGCATCAAGCAGTTCCGAATTTGCCGCATGGGCATTGGAAATCGCCTGACTTTGCAGATAGTTATCGCGCAGAACCAGATCACCAACTTCGTCGGTCATTTCGACCAGAAGTTTGTTGCGCTGTTTCTCGGTCATGTCACCGGCAGCAACGACTTCGCCGACAAGGATCTTGATATTGACCTCATGATCCGAGCAGTTCACGCCCGCAGCATTATCGATGGCGTCCGTATTCAAACGACCGCCTGCATGGGCATACTCGATACGGCCGCGCTGTGTTGCGCCAAGGTTGGCACCCTCACCAACAACTTTGGCGTGGATTTCGCGACCATTGATGCGGATGGCATCATTGGCGCGGTCGCCAGCATCGGCGTTGGTTTCGTTGCTTGATTTTATGTAGGTCCCGATCCCGCCGAACCACAGAAGCTCGACATCGGATTTCAGGATCGCCTTCATCATCTCGGCCGGCGTCACCTTGCCGCTATCAAGTCCCAGAAGTTTGCGAACCTCTGGTGACGGATCAAGCGTCTTGGCCTTGCGATCATAGATATCGCCGCCCTTGGACATGGTTTTCTTGTCGTAATCGGTCCAGCTGGAACGCGGCATGTCAAACAGACGTTTGCGTTCAGCAAAACTTTTCGCCGGGTCCGGATCCGGGTCGACAAAGATGTGCATGTGGTTGAATGCGGCAACCAGCTTGATCTGTTCAGACAAAAGCATGCCATTGCCAAACACGTCACCTGACATGTCACCAACACCTGCCACAGTAAATGGCGTGGTCTGGATGTCTTTGCCCATTTCGCGGAAGTGACGTTTGACCGATTCCCACGCACCACGTGCGGTGATGCCCATTTTCTTGTGGTCATAGCCCTGCGAGCCGCCCGATGCGAAGGCATCGTCAAGCCAGAATCCATAGTCACGGGCAACGCCATTGGCGATGTCCGAGAAGGTCGCAGTGCCCTTATCGGCCGCAACAACCAGATACGGATCATCATCATCAAGACGCACAACGCGCTTTGGCGGAACGATTTCACCGGCAACGATGTTGTCCGTGATATCAAGCATCCCGCTCATCAGCGTTTTGTAGCAGGCAATACCTTCTTCAAGGAATGCTTCGCGCGATCCGTCTGCCGGCGGGCGCTTGACGACAAAGCCGCCTTTGGAGCCAACCGGAACGATGACCGCGTTCTTGACCATCTGGGCTTTGACCAGACCAAGGATTTCGGTACGGAAATCTTCCTGACGATCAGACCAGCGGATACCACCACGGGCAACCGGACCTCCGCGCAGGTGAACCGCTTCGACCCGCGGGGAATAGACAAAGATTTCACGCCACGGACGGGGCAGCGGCAAGTCTTCGATCATGCCGGAATTGAATTTGACCGACAGATAGGCCTTCGGATTGCCGTTCGCATCATGCTGGAAGAAGTTGGTGCGAAGGGTCGACTGAACCAGATTAAGGAAGGCACGCAGAATGCGGTCTTCATCCGGGTTCATCACATCTTCAAGGCGCGAAATGATATCAGCTTCGATTGCCTCAACATCGCCTGCCTTGGCCGGATCGCGATCCGGGTCAAAGCGCGCGACAAACATGGCGACGATTGCCGATGCCAGACCCGGATTGTTGGCAAGGGTCTTGGCCATGTAGTTCTGCGAAAACGCCGAGCCCATCTGACGGGTGTAACGCGCATAGGCCCGCAGAATAACGACTTCGCGCCAATGCAAACCGCCCAAAAGAACCAGGCGGTTAAAGGCATCGTTTTCAACTTCGCCATGCCACATGCGGACAAACAGTTCCTGGAACTTGTCTCGCACGTCATGCAGGTTGAACTCGCCATCAACCACCACGCCGAAATCGTGGATGCGAACGTTGGTTTCGATCTCGCGCGGTTTTACCGTGAACGGGTTCTCGGTAATGACCTTAAGCCCCATGTTTTCCAACATCGGCAAAACATCAGACAGCGGAACCGGCATGCCCGGGTTATAGATCTTGAAGCGCAGTTCGTTCTCGGCTGCTTCGATCGGGCGATAGAGGTTCACCCGAAGGTCGCTTGCCTTGATCACGTCTTCGATACGTTCGATATCAAGCGCTGCACTTTCGACCGAAAAACGCTCGCGATAGTCGCTTGAGAAGCTCTCGCCATAGCGACGATACAGCGCAAGACCGCGTTCTTCGCCCATTTCACGGACAAGAACCTGACGCAGCGTATCGGACCAGTCACGGGCCACTTCGACCAACTGACGTTCGATATCGACAACGTCATATTCCGGAAGGTCGCCCGGATTGGTTTTGACCAGCAAATGCAAACGCGCAAGCGGGCTGTCACCAATCAGGGTGTAGTGGGCTGAAACTTTGCCTTCGAACGCGTTTTCGATCACGGTCTGGAATTTCAGACGCAGCTTGGTCGAGAACCGGTCACGCGGGCAGAACAGCTGGCAGGATACAAACCGCTCAAACGCATCACGGCGCACGAACAAGGCAATGCGCTGACGTTCCTGCAGGTGCAGGATGCCCATGCAGGTATGATACAGGTCATCAAGTTCGACCTGGAACAGCTCGTCCCGCGGGAAGGTTTCAAGGATATTGACCAGCGCCTTGCCATCATGGCTGGCCGGCGGGAAGCCAGCACGCTTGACGGTTTCTGCAAGCTTCATGCGCAGAAGCGGGATCAAACGCGGGCTGAGGTTATAGGCAACCGAGGTAAACAGACCGACAAACAGATGCTGGCCAATCACCTTGCCCTTATCGTCGAACTGTTTGACGACAATCGTATCAAGATGAACCGGGCGATGCACCGTTGATTGCTTGTTCGCCTTGGTCACCATCAAAAGGTTCGGGTTGGTGACGAAATCGCGCACCTCAGCCGACAGATTGCCGATCTGGCGCAGCTCATCGAAGATGTGCGTGCCTTCGCGCGACAGAATGCCAAGCTGATTTTTCACTTCGACATCGACCGGAGTCTTTTTGCCCGACGCTTTGAATTTGTATTCGCGATAACCCAGGAAGGTGAAGTGATCATTGTGAAGCCAACCGAGGAAGTCTTTGACTTCCTGACGGTCTTCATCGGCCGCACCACCGGTGGTTTCACCGATTTCTTCGAGAACTTCCGTGACCTTTTTAAGCATCGGCTGCCAATCACGGACAGCAAGGCCGACATCGGTCAGCGCGTTTTCAAGACGATCATGGATTTTTGCCAGGACGTCCTGATCGGTTTGCTCGTCAATTTCGACATGCATGACCGATTCACGCGGATCTTCGGAATCCTCAACGCTTGCAACGGCCTGAAGTTCGCCTTTGGCATCACGCTTGATGCGCATGATCGGGTGGATCACAAGATGAACCGTCAGATCCATCTCATGAAGTGCCGAGGTCACGGAATCGACCAGGAACGGCATATCGGTGTTGTTGATCTCGATCACGGTGTGATCGGATTTCCAGCCATGCTCTTCAAGATCAGGGTTATAAACGCGGATCTTGGCAGCATCTGCTGACGGGCGCTTCTGCGCGAATTTGTATAAAGTTAACGCCGCGCCATAAAGCGAGTCGACGGAGCGACCTGCCATGTCGTCGGGCGGAACATCCTTGTAAAAAAGGCGAACGAATGCTTCTGCATCCTTCGCCGTCTTGCCTTTTATGCGTTGCTGGATTTGTTCGACAACCTTGTCGATGACTTCCCGTTTCGGGTCGTCCTTTCGGGCTTTCATGTCCAATTTCCCTTTTTCCCGGTCCTGTTTGCCAGAACCGAAACACCGACCTTTGCGGCCGGCATCACACACCACGGATGTTTAGCTTTTATTTACAGAGAAAACCGGGGGTTTTCCGTTATTGGAACACAGGAATTCCGACGACTCTCTCCAAGGCTACACATAGCGGATCAAGTGCCTAAAAACTATGCTTCTGCACAAAAAAAATTCATCCAACCAACAAGCTAGCATGACTCCATGTGATTAACTGTTAGGCAGTTCTGTCACAGAACTTTGTGCTTTTTCGCAATGCGAAATGACTTAGAGTTATGAATACTGCCAAACACAACCATCACCTTCGCAATCGCACATCAGAAAATCGGAGACACGCCATGCTAGAAGGCAAAAAGGGACTGATCGTAGGAATTGCCAATGATCTGTCCATTGCATGGGGCTGCGCGCGTATTTTCAAACGCGAAGGCGCTGATTTGGCAGTGACTTACCTGAACCCAAAGGCCGAGCCGCATGTACGTCCCCTGGCCGATGCAATCGATGCCGCAATCATCGCGCCGCTTGATGTACGGAACAAAGAACAGTCAGACATGTTGTTTTCCCAGATCGAAAAACAATGGGGAAAGCTTGATTTTCTATTGCATTCCATCGCGTTTGCACCGGCAGAAGACCTGCATGGGCGCGTGATTGACTGTTCGCGCGAGGGCTTTCTGGCGGCGATGGATATCTCGTGCCATTCCTTTGCCCGGCTTGCCAAACGCGCCGAGCCCCTGATGCACGATGGCGGCGCGATGCTAACCGTGACCTATATGGGATCCGAACGCGTGGTGGATCATTACGGGGTGATGGGCCCGGTCAAGGCCGCCCTTGAAAGCACGACTCGCTATATGGCCGCCGAACTGGGGCCAAAGAATATTCGGTGCCATGCAATTTCACCGGGACCGCTTTTGACCCGGGCTGCATCGGGCATTGCCGAATTCCAGCACCTGATGGATGAAACCGCCCAACGTGCCCCATCCAAACGCCTGGTGACGATTGACGAAATTGGCGAGCTGGCAGCCTTTCTGGTCAGTGACCGAGCGAAGTCGCTGACGGGCGACGTGGTGCATATTGATGGCGGTTACAACATCATGGGCTAAGCATGCCCAAACGCGCTCAGACAGCGTTTAACGCCTCTTTATAGCGTCATCTGCCTTGGGCGCGACGCGCTTGATCTGCTTTGCCAGCGCCAGCTTGACATCCGCATCGGGATCAGGGGCAGCGGCCGCAAACAAATCGGGCACATCGCCACCATTGATTTTAACCATGCGGGCATCTGTTTCCGACTGATTTTCAACCCGTCCTTCGACCAGATGGCGCAGATCAAAACCGGCATCTTTGAGTGCTGGCGCGATCAGGAGTGTGCGGTGACAATCAAGCGGGTCCTTTTCCGCACACATCAGGCAGATGCGATATTTCTCGGCACCTGACACCAACCGCCCAATCCCGGATTTGAATTCCGGCATTTGCGCCATCAGTTCATAATCAAGTTGCCCGTCGGGATACAAATCCGGGATTTGCGGCTTTCCGCCCATCACATCACCCAAGAAAACATAGGCAATACCGTTTTCGCGCAGGAACGGCCCGAAACTGTCGGAATCAAATGCGGTCCAGTAGCTTGATCGCTTGAAAGTTCGTATATCAGCCACCGCAGAAATGCCATGCCCCCGAAACAGCGCAAGCAGGCTGTCACGGTCATGCCCCGCATAGCCGACCGTGTAGATGATCTTTGTCAGTTCGGAGTCGCTAATGTTCGTCTGAGCTTCCATAACGCAAAGACACGATAATTCCTGATGCCTTGCAAGTCTCAAAAACCAATGCCATTGCTTAACGGGCAAAAAGCAAAAGGCCGCCCCGAAGGACGGCCTTTGAAACTTTCATCATGGAGCGGGCGAAGAGATTCGAACTCTCGACCCTAACCTTGGCAAGGTTATGCTCTACCCCTGAGCTACGCCCGCATCATCATGAAAGCGATGCATTTAAGAAACCGGCTGATGGAGCGGGCGAAGAGATTCGAACTCTCGACCCTAACCTTGGCAAGGTTATGCTCTACCCCTGAGCTACGCCCGCATTCATCAGTTTGTTTCTTGCCCCTGTGGAGCGGCGCGGATAATAGCCCAACAAAGAGCGATTGCAACCCTTTTTTCCACGAAATCGTAACATCACAAATTTTGGCGGTTTTCCTTGACTTTGGCGGCCTCAATTGACGAAATCCGACCCTGTTTACGCAAATTTGCGTCTGGTTTTGAACTTGGCTATCTTCGCGCAGCACAGCCACAAGGGAAAGAGCATGAGCGATCCATCAACCGTACTTTTCGATCATCTGGCAAAATTGGGAATCGAAACGACGACTCACGAGCATGAACCGCTTTTTACGGTCGAGGATTCGCAAAAGCTGCGTGGTGATTTGCCGGGCCTTCATTCCAAGAACCTGTTTGTGAAAGACAAAAAGGGTGAAATCTGGCTGGTGGTGACCGAAGAGGACGCAGAGATTCGCATGAATCACCTGCATAAGCGCCTTGGCTGTGCGCGCCTGTCCTTTGGCAAACCGGAACTTTTGATCGAAACATTGGGCGTCAAACCGGGATCGGTCACGCCATTCGCACTGATCAATGATCAGGAGCGCAAAGTGAAGCTGGCACTTGATGCGAAACTGGCCGCAGGGGATGTTTTGAACTTCCACCCCTTGCGAAATGATCGAACCACGACAATTTCGTCTTCGGACCTGTTGAAATTCTTTGCCTCCCTCGGCTATGAGCCAATCATCATTGATTTTGCCGCAGAACCGGAAACAACCGATGCGTAATGCGCACGACCAATACCGTGCAAAGCCTTATAACGCCTCATATTAACCTATAAGCAATATGGAATATCGCAGCCCTGCCTCTTGTCGTTCAGACACTGCGATATCATTTAGAATTTAGAATTAGCGAGTGACCAATAATGTCTATCATTCTTGATGCGAATGCGCCTGAGACCGCCACCAGCCAGAATCAGGACGCCGACCTGATTAAAGACAGCAGCGTCGAAACGTTTGTTCAAGACGTTATCGAACCGTCGATGGAAGTTCCTGTTGTCGTCGACTTCTGGGCACCGTGGTGTGGTCCGTGTAAAAACCTGACGCCGGTGATCGAAAAGGTCACCCGCGAAGCAGGCGGCCGCGTCAAACTTGTTAAAATCAACATTGATGAAAACCAGGAACTGGCAATGCAGCTGCGCATTCAGTCAGTTCCGACGGTTTATGCATTCAAGGGCGGCCGCCCGGTTGATGGTTTCCAGGGCGGTCAACCCGAAAGCGAAGTGCGCGCATTCTATGAAAAGCTTGCTGGCGGCCCGATTGAAAGCCCGATTGAAGCTTTGCTTGAACAGGCTAACGCAGCATTGGCCGAGGATGACTTTGAAACCGCCCATGGTCTCTATGTTGGCGTGCTTGAACGCGAGCAGGAAAATGAAACTGCCATTGGCGGCATGATCCGTTGCATGGTTGGAATGGGTGAAGTTGAAGAAACCCGCCACTTCGTTGACAACATGTCTGATATCGACCGCATGAAGGCACCGATTGCAGCAGCCATCAGTGCGCTTGAACTGGCCGAAACCGGATATAGCAGTGACGATCTGGACGATGCGCGTGCCAAAGTCGCAGCAGATCCAACAGACATGCAGGCCCAATTTGATCTTGGCATGGCGTGCTTTGCCACCAACAAACGCGAGGACGCCGTCAATGCCATGATTACGATCATTCGCACCAATCGCGAATGGAATGAAGATGCAGGACGCACTCAGCTCCTGAAGTTTTTTGAAGCATGGGGGCCAATGGACCCCGCCAGCGTCGCAGGACGCCGTGCATTATCAACGGTGCTATTTTCATGAGCATATGCGGCCCATTCGATCCTGCTTTTTCGGATCTCCCAGAAATCATGCCGGTATTCCCGTTAAGCGGTGCGCTTTTGCTGCCGCGCGGGCATCTGCCACTGAACATCTTTGAACCACGTTATATGAACATGGTGACCGATGCCCTGGGCCAAGATCGCATTATTGGCATGATCCAGCCGCGTCCTGATCAGCATAACAGCTATTTCATGGACCCGGATCACCCGCCAATTTTCTCAACCGGATGTGCGGGCCGCATTACTGCCTTTAGCGAAACCGATGATGGTCGCTTTCTGATCACGCTGACCGGTGTTTGCCGTTTTAACGTGCTCGAAGAACTTCCCGATAATGATGGTGGATATCGTACTGTGCGGGGCGATTTCGGGCCTTGGGAAGATGATCTTTCGATCCCGGCCGGTGATATGCCGATCAATCGTGATCGCCTGCGCATGGCGCTTGAAGCCTATTTCGCACAACATTCACTTCGATCGTGCTGGGACACGCTGGCCGATAGCGACGATGAAATGCTGATCACCACCATTTCCATGGGTTGCCGGTTAAGTCCGCTTGAAAAACAGGCTTTGCTCGAATGCACAACCCTGTATGATCGCGGCGACATGCTGACAACCTTGCTTGAAATGGCGGTTCACACCGATCCCAAGCAGATTCATACCAATTGACGTGATTTGCCGCAGCGTGCGGCATAGCAAACCCGAAAGCCGAATTCATGACCGCGACCCACAGCCCGGTAGACCCGAAACTTCTTGAGATCCTTGTCTGTCCGGTGACCAAGCAGGCGCTTGAATATGATCGTGAAAACAACGAACTGATCAGCCCGAAGGCCGGTCTTGCCTATCCGATCCGCGATGGCATTCCGATCATGCTGCCAGACGAAGCACGCCCGATCGAAGATTAAGGCGCCGTCCGATGTCCCATGACGGTTTCACGCCGGAATTCACCCCTGTCGAGATCAATTATCTCCGCGACGATCGTATCCTTGAGATCGTCTGGGATGATGATGTGTCAACACGACTGAGTGCGGAACTGCTACGCGTTGAAAGCCCGTCTGCCGAAGTTCAGGGCCACCATCCGTCCGAGAAAAAGATCATCGCCGGTCGCCGCCATGTCGGCATTATCGATATTGTTCCGGTTGGCAATTATGCGGTGCGCATCACCTTTGATGACCTGCATGACAGCGGACTATATAGCTGGCACTACCTGCGTGAACTTCATGACAATCAGGACAAGCTGTGGCGCGATTATCTCAGCGCACTTGAGGCACGCGGGCTGTCGCGCGAGCCTTCACGCTAAGCTGATTTTCCACATCCCAAACACGACAAAGCCGCCCTGTAATTGACAGAGCGGCTTTTGACATTTGCGCCATCGCATTAAAGGCAAATGGCCAGGTCGCCTTAGAAGCGGTAACCAATACCCACACCGAAGACCCACGGATCAAGATGGGCTTTGGTGGTGTTTGCACCGTTATTGATGCTAACATCGGTGTCGAGGAAGATCTTCTTCACATCAAGGTTAACCGACCACGGACCGGAAATCGCGTAATCAAAGCCGGCCTGGAAAGCATAGCCAAAGCCATCGTCATATTTGACGGAGCTGAACTGACCCGGTTTGGAATCATAGAAGAACGTGTAGTTGATACCCGCACCAACATATGGGCTCCAGCGGCTTTCGGGCATGAAGTGATATTGCAGGGTCAAGGTTGGCGGCAGCAAACGCACAGAACCCGCATCAAGGCTCGGATTGCTCCAGGTCAGGTCATGCTGGGTGGTCGCAGCGATCAGCTCAAGCGCGACGTTATCCGTCACGAAGTAGGAGAAATCCACTTCCGGCACGACATCATTGGTCAACTGGCCCTCGCCGGTACCAAGCGTATCGTCATAGGTATCTTCCTGCGGCACCATCGCAATGCCACGTGCACGGATAACGAAATCACCGGCCTGTTTGGTTTTAAATTCTGCGGTCTGCGCAGATGCACGCGTGGCTGCCACAAAGGCAGTCGCCATCACGGTGCCAAGCACGGCCGCGCCAAGAAGTCTGGATTTGAAAGACATGGTCTATCCCCTTTAATTCATCAGATCGGAGGGGACTTTGCGCCTTTGGCTTTGCTGACTTGTTGACACAAATCAACAGGTCATCACTAAAAACGACATGATTTTTAACGGTTTTAAATGACTGATGTTTATTAATGCTGTCGTGGAACGAAACAGATCAATTGATACCAACCCCAATCAAAGCGGCTTGCCCTGCATCAGTTTGGGAAGCGTTCCCGCATAGCCCATCGCGTGCGACATAAAGGTTTTCTTCAGAGGCGGGATTTTCTGCACGACCGCCAAACCAATGTCACGCGCCCAGCGGATCGGCGCGATATCATTGGAGAATAAACGGTTGGTCACGTCTGTTACCGCCAACATCACCGTGTTGTCGAAACGACGCCATTGTTCATATTCACCCAAAACATCGACACTGCCGATATCACGACCAAGGCGGCGGGCATTCACAATAATTTCTGCCAAAACCGCAACATCGCGGATCCCCATATTAAGACCCTGACCGGCAATCGGGTGCATGCCATGCGCCGCATCACCAATCAGCGCGATGCGATCCTGGGTGTAGTGGTAGGCGTGCTGCAGCCCCAACGGATAGCAGAAACGCGGACCGACAACCTCAAGATCACCCAGATAACCATCAAAGCGACGGTGAAGCTCATCAACAAAGGTTTCTTCATCCAGATTGACCAGATAATTGCCGAGCTCCGTGCTTTCAGTCCAGACGATCGAGCAACGATCATCGGTCATTGGCAGAATGGCAAACGGGCCAGCTGGCAGGAAATGCTCAACCGCCAGACCATTATGAGGTTGCTTGTGCTTTACCGTGCAGACAACGGCACTTTGATTATAGCTCCACTCATAGGTCTTGATACCTGCCCATTTGCGCAGCATTGAATTGCGGCCCTCTGCCCCGATGGCAAGCGGCGCACGTACATGACGACCGTCGGCTAGGGTGATGGTCATGCCACCCTGATCGCGGGCGATTTCATCAACCCGGGCCGGGGCAATCATTTCAATCAGATCCTTTTTGGCAATCGCACGATATAGCGCGCCACGGGTCACAAGGTTTTCGACGATATAGCCAAGCGGCTCATCCCCGACATCATGATGATCATAATGCAGGAAAAGCGGGCTTTGACCGTCGGCAATGCGGATATCAAGGATGGGCTCAGCCTCGTCAGCCATGTTTTTCCAGGCACCA
Organism: Thalassospira sp.; assembly: GCA_965228275.1. Taxonomy (GTDB): domain Bacteria; phylum Pseudomonadota; class Alphaproteobacteria; order Rhodospirillales; family Thalassospiraceae; genus Thalassospira. The sequence goes on from OZ245802.1 coordinate 1,798,208, forward strand.
ATCACCTCAAGCACCGATTTGGAGGCCGCGGCAATCGCACAGGTGCGGCCATCATAATTGGCGCTCAGGATGGTTTTTGGATCTGCATAGTCAATCACGACGGATTTCACGCCCCCATGGGCGAGTGCCAGCGCCATGGCGGCCCCGTTCAAACCACCGCCCAAAATGATGACATCGGTATGAAGTGCCTGCTGATCCTGCATGTCGCGAATTCCTGTCTCAAAAGCCTTGGCCGATGCCAACCGTTTAGTCCGATTGGCCGATCACCGCGTTGACCTGACGCAATACATATGGTCATGCGCAATCAGGTATCGCCATGTTTACCCTGCCAGTTACGCTGCCACAACCCGCACCGATCATTGATCAATGCAATTTGAAAGATCCGATGTGATGCATTTGGCACCACATGGTCAAAGCGCGCACAAAACTGTCATTTGACCGCGCAATTCTGCGGGTGAGTTCGGCTGCTACAGCCCCATACCCCGCACTATACCTTGATATGAACCGGGTGCATCGCCTTGAGCTACAACAGGTTTTTGTTGTTGTATTTCTTTGATTAAAAAATATGCACATTTTTTAAACAGCATCAGATTTTGTGCATATTTTAATCCCGACATTCTACAGCAGTTTTTCTGCTCAACCTGCGCGCACAATTATTTTTTTGTTATATTTCATATATTTAACAGATTTATTTTGAGTCTGGCACGATTCTTGGTTTGGAGAGAGCGACTGCGAAATCGTGATTACCACGTTGGTACTCAACGGATATGCCGGGAGGTCGCAATATTATGAAACTTGTTACTGCTGTCATTAAACCGTTCAAACTGGACGAAGTCCGCGAGGCGCTTAGCGCACTGGGCGTTCAGGGTCTGACGGTCACTGAAGTTAAAGGTTTTGGCCGTCAGAAAGGTCAGACCGAAATCTATCGTGGTGCTGAATACATGGTCAGCTTCCTGCCGAAGGTGAAGCTGGAAGTCGCCATCACGGATAATCTGGTTGATCAGGTTGTCGAAGCCATCACCAAAACTGCTCAAACCGGGAAAATCGGGGACGGTAAGATTTTCGTTCTTGATGTGAGCCAGGCGGTCCGTATCCGCACTGGTGAAACCGGCGACGACGCCCTGTAAGTCCAGAGACAAGGGGAGACATTATGAACATTCCTATGAAGAAAACCGGCCTTGCTGCTGTTGCAGCTACCGCCCTTCTTGCAATCGCTTCTCCGGCCTTTGCTCAGGACGCAGGCGTCTCGGCCGAGACTCAATACATCCTGAACAGCTTTAGCTTCCTGTTCAGCGGCGCACTGGTCATGTGGATGGCAGCTGGCTTTGCCATGCTGGAATCTGGCCTGGTTCGCACCAAGAACGTATCGACCATCCTGCTCAAGAACATCTCGCTCTTCTCTGTAGCAGGCATCATGTACTACCTCATCGGTTATAACCTGATGTACATGGATGTATCGGGTTGGATCGGCTCGCTCTCCATCTGGAGCGCAGATGACTCCGCAGCACTTGCTGGTGACTTCTCGGGCGGCTATTCCGCAACCTCTGACTGGTTCTTCCAGATGGTGTTCGTTGCAACCGCAGCTTCGATCGTATCGGGTACCGTTGCCGAGCGCGTCAAACTGTGGCCGTTCATGATCTTCGTCGTGGTTCTTACCGGCGTTCTATATCCGATCACCGGTTCCTGGACCTGGGGTGGCGGCTGGCTCTCTGAAATGGGCTTCGCTGACTTCGCTGGTTCGACCATCGTTCACTCGGTCGGCGGCTGGGCTGCTCTGACCGGCGCGATCATCCTTGGCGCACGTAAAGGCAAGTATGGCGAAGACGGTTCGGTTCATCCGATGCCGGGTTCGAACCTGCCGCTCGCAACGCTTGGTACCTTCGTTCTGTGGCTCGGCTGGTTTGGCTTCAACGGCGGTTCGCAGCTTGCTATGGGCTCGGGCGCTGACGTTATCGCGATTGCCAACATCTATGGCAACACTTCGATGGCTGCTGCTGGTGGTGTTGTTGCCGCCGCAATCCTGACCCAGATCCTTTACAAAAAGGTCGACCTCACCATGGCACTTAACGGTGCGCTGGCTGGTCTGGTCTCGATCACTGCTGGTCCGGACACCCCGACCATCGGTTCTGCCATCATCATCGGCGCAATCGGCGGTATCCTGGTTGTTGTTGCAGTTCCGCTGCTCGACAAACTGAAAATCGACGACGTCGTTGGCGCGGTTTCTGTTCACCTTGTTGCTGGTATCTGGGGCACCCTTGCGGTTCCGCTCACCAATGACGGTGCATCGTTTGGCGTACAGCTGACCGGTATCGTTGCAATGGGTGCATTCACCATTGTTACCTCGGCTATCGTCTGGTTGGTTCTGAAGTTCACCATCGGCATCCGTCTCTCGGAAGAAGACGAAGCCAACGGTGCAGATGCAACCGAACTTGGCCTGGAGGCTTATCCGGAATTCGGTAAGGGTTCCCAGCGCTTCTAAGCGATTTGATTTCCTGACGGGTATCGGGTTCGCCCGATACCCAGCCTGTCAGACCAACTGGCCCGCCTCGGATTTATCCTTGGCGGGCTTTTTGTCTCTATGCTGCCTTTTTGGGCAGCATTTTGGTCACTTGGAAGGCAAAGCGCCTTTTGCATCCAAAATCCACCCTCTATCCCCGACACCCCAAATATCGAGCAACCGCCTTGGTCTGATGGCCCTTGCTGTGCAAATTTTCAGCATTGGCACGAAAATTGATCTTGGCTGCCCCGAACCAGAGTCCGGCTGCCCCGACAAGACCGGACCGAGAGGAAACGCTATTTGAACAGGGGGACGCCTTATGGAGGCTTTCCAGACTGCCTCGGACGTATTTTTCGTCCTGATGGGCGCTATTATGGTGCTCGCAATGCATGCCGGTTTTGCCTTTCTTGAAGTCGGCACGGTTCGCAAAAAGAACCAGGTCAACGCGCTTGTTAAGATCATTGTTGATTTCGCTGTTTCGACGATTGCCTATTTCTTCGTCGGCTACAGTGTTGCGTATGGCGTTGATTTCTTTGCCAATGCTGGCGTTCTCAGCGGTCAGATCACGCCGGAAAACGGCCCAAGCTTTGCCGCAAGCGGCTATGATCTGGTCAAATTCTTCTTCCTTCTGACCTTTGCAGCAGCCATCCCGGCCATCATTTCCGGCGGCATTGCCGAACGCGCGCGCTTCTATCCGCAGCTGTTTGCCACTGCCATTCTGGTCGGTATTTTCTATCCGCTGTTTGAAGGCATGGTCTGGAACAATAATTTCGGTTTCCAGGACATGATCGAAGCCAATTTTGGCGCGCCTTTCCATGACTTTGCCGGCTCCATCGTTGTTCACGCCGTTGGTGGCTGGATCGCTCTTGGGGCTGTTGTCAGCCTGGGTGTGCGTCGTGGCCGTTACACCAAAACCGGTGGCCTGATCGGTATTCCGCCGTCAAACATTCCGTTCCTGGCCCTTGGGTCCTGGGTGCTGTGTGTTGGCTGGTTTGGCTTTAACGTGATGTCGGCCCAATCGGTAAGCGGCATCACCGGTCTTGTTGCTGTCAACTCGCTGATGGCGATGGTTGGCGGCATCTTGACTGCCTTGTTAACAGGTCGAAACGATCCGGGATTTGTGCATAACGGCGCGCTTGCCGGTCTGGTTGCGGTCTGTGCCGGGTCTGATGTCATGCATCCGCTGGGTGCGCTTGTGACCGGTGGTCTTGCCGGTGCGCTGTTTGTCTGGGGCTTTAACCAGTGCCAGGCGAAATGGAAGATCGATGACGTTCTTGGCGTCTGGCCGCTGCACGGTATGTGCGGTCTTTTGGGTGGCATTGCCTGTGGTATCTTTGGTCTTGAGGCCCTTGGCGGCATGGGCGGTGTTTCCTTCACTGCACAGCTGGCCGGATCGCTGATCGGTGTCGTCTTTGCCACCGTTGTTGGCTTTGTTGTCTATGGCGCATTAAAGAAAACCATCGGCATTCGTCTGTCAGAAGAAGACGAGTTTGATGGTGCGGATGTGTCGATTCACAAGATCGGCGCCTATCCAGAGGATGACCTTCGCGCCAGCTAAGCTCTGCACCCAATAGCTGCCACCAGAAGTCCTAAAGCCCGGAAAGCGCGTCTTTCCGGGCTTTTTGCGTCAATTCGCCTACCCTCTTAAATCTTTCTTTGCACTTTTGGCATAGGGGTAAAGTCAGGGGAATTTACCCATATTCTGCATAACGGCGCCGTTTGCTTGCGGCGCACAGACCAAGCTGGAATGACGACGACCATGTTTAACGAACGCCTTGATCAATTGCCTGCCTATCCGTTCCCGCGACTGGCAGCCTTGCTTGACGGTATTGAACCCGGTCAATCGCCGCTGGTTATGTCGATCGGTGAACCGCAGCACGAACCGCCTGCGATGATCACCGAGGCGATGGTTAAACATGCAAGTCTTTGGCACAAATACCCGCCGGGATCGGGCACACCGGAACTCCGCGACGCGATTAAAAACTGGCTTGATCGTCGCTATAACCTGCCGACCGACATGATCGACCGTGATGATCATGTTCTTCCGGTCGCTGGCACGCGCGAAGCACTTTATCTGATCGCAACCACCGTCATCCCGCAGGATCAAAAGGGCCCGAAACCCAAGGTCCTTTTGCCAAACCCGTTTTATCAGGTCTATTGCGGTGCAGCTGTTCTGAATGACGCAGAAATGGTGCCGCTGGCAGCCGGTCCCGAGACCAATTTCCTGCCCGACCTTGATCAAATCGATACCGAAACATTAGATGCTTGCCGGTTGCTTTTCCTGTGTTCGCCAGCAAATCCGCAAGGTGCCATTGCATCGCGCGATTATCTGGAACGCATCATTGGTCTGGCGCGCAAGCATGACTTCGTGCTCGCCATGGATGAATGCTATGCCGACATCTATGACAAAAAGGCCCCTGTTGGCGCGCTTGAGATTTGCGCCGCACAGGGGGGCAACATGGACAATGTCCTTGTCTTCCACAGTCTTTCAAAACGCTCCAGCGCACCGGGTCTGCGCTCAGGTTTCGTCGCGGGCGATGCCAAAATCGTGAAACGCTTCACGGCCTTGCGAAGCTACTGCTCGGCGACCATTCCCATGCCGGTCATGGTCGCATCAACCGCCCTTTGGAACGATGATGCCCACGCCGAAGAAAACCGCGATCTTTATCGCGCCAAAATCGACATCGCCGAAGATGTCTTTGGTAACCGGTTTGGCTTCTATCGTCCGCCGGGCGGGTTCTTCCTGTGGCTTGATGTTGGCGATGATGAAGCTGCGACCAAAAAGATCTGGAAGGAAGCCGGGGTAAAGGTCATTCCGGGTAGTTATCTTTCGATTACTGATGCCAATGGCAACAATCCGGGCAAACAGTTTATCCGGATTGCCCTGGTACACGATCTTGAAACCACACGGGACGGGTTGACCCGCATTGCCGCCGCACTTGAAAGCTAAGCTTTCAGGAACGCGGCAACATCACCCAGCAGGACTTAAACAGAACGGATACCCAGATGAGCAGTCAGTCAAACACTCTTGGAACCGCCTTCATGCCCGGCAGTCTTGTGACACTGCTTAAGCGGAGCGGTTTACGGATTTGCGGGCTTGGCCTTGTATGTCTGGCCATTACCCTGTTCATCATGCTGATCGGTTTTCATCCCGGCGATCCGTCCTTTAACCATGCAACTGATCGTGGCGTGATCTTTAACCCGCTTGGCGTTGTCGGCGCCTATGGCGCGGATTTGATGTTGCGCACCCTTGGTCTGGCATCGGCCCTGATCACGGTTCTTTTGGTTGGCTGGGGTTTGCGCCTGATTGCGGTCAAACCGTTTAGCTGGATGTGGGCGCGTTTCCTTGTCCTGCCGCTTGCCCTTTTGCTGGTTGCGACCTCTGCCGCCGCGGTTCAGCCGGGCATGCATTGGCCGCTGACGGTTGGTCTGGGTGGTTTTGCCGGTGATTTGTTGCTGGGTAAGCTTCAGGCAGGCTTTGCCATGATCGGTGTTCCCGGCGCACGTGCGCTGATCGCGCTTGCTGCCATGATCCTTGGTCTGGTTCTGACAATCTTCTGCATGGCCTATTCGCTTTCCGACTGGGAACGTCTTGGTAATGTGCTGTCCTTCGCGGGTGGCAAGATCATTGCTGGGATCCGTGCGATCATCCCGACCGGCAGCAATGATGAGCCGGTCGCCAAGCGCGCACCGGGTTCGCGTCAGGAACCATCCCTTGATAAAGGCAAGGCCAAGCTTGGTACGGCCATTTCCACCCGTCGTTCGGAACCGCAGATGGATCCCGATGATGACGGCGATGATTATGATGATGTCGAAGACCATCATCATGACAATGAACCGCCGGTCCACATCGTTGCAGCCCCTGCCGCCAAGCTGCAACCAAGCCAGAAGGCTGCCGCACAACGCCAAGCATCGTTTGATCTGGGATCGGATGAATATCGCTTCCCGCCGCTTGATCTGCTGCATGAGCCAGATCCTGCCGATGCCACCCAGATCGATCAGGAAGCCCTGGCGCAAAATGCGCGCCTGCTTGAAACAGTTCTGCAGGACTTCGGCGTTAAGGGGGAAATCGTTCAGGTTCGTCCGGGCCCGGTTGTTACCCTTTATGAGCTTGAACCCGCAGCAGGCGTGAAATCATCGCGCGTCATTGGTCTTGCCGATGATATTGCCCGTTCCATGAGTGCGATTGCCGCGCGTGTTGCCGTTGTTCCGGGCCGTAACGTCATCGGGATCGAGCTTCCCAATGCGCGCCGTGAAACAGTTCATCTGCATGAAATCCTGGCCTCCAGCGATTTCGAAAAGAACAGCGGTAAACTCAATATGAGCCTTGGCAAGGATATCGGTGGAACGCCGGTTATTGCCGATCTGGCAAAGATGCCGCACTTGCTGATTGCGGGGACCACCGGTTCGGGTAAATCGGTTGGTGTGAACGCGATGATCTTGTCGCTTCTATATCGTCTGAAGCCTGAAGAATGCCGCTTCATCATGATCGATCCGAAGATGCTTGAACTGTCAATCTATGACGGTATCCCGCATCTTCTGACCCCAGTCGTGACCGACCCGCACAAGGCAGTTGTCGCCCTGAAATGGGCGGTGCGCGAGATGGAAGACCGTTATCGTGCCATGAGCCAGGTCGGCGTGCGTAACATTGCAGGCTATAACAAGCGCATCAAGGAAGCCGCTGCCAAGGGCGAACAGCTTACCCGTCGTGTTCAAACCGGCTTTGATCCGGAAACCGGCAAACCGATCTTTGAAGATCAGGAACTGCCGATGGAGCCGCTGCCATTTATCGTCGTCATCGTCGACGAGATGGCCGACCTTATGCTGGTTGCAGGCAAGGATGTGGAAGCTTCGATCCAGCGTCTGGCACAGATGGCCCGTGCGGCCGGTCTGCACCTGATCATGGCGACACAGCGTCCGTCGGTCGACGTCATCACCGGTACGATCAAGGCGAACTTCCCAACGCGTATTTCCTATTCCGTGACCTCGAAAATCGACTCTCGTACCATTTTGGGCGAGATGGGCGCAGAACAGCTGCTTGGTCAGGGTGACATGCTTTATATGGGTCAGGGCGGCCGGTTGCAGCGTGTCCATGGCCCGTTCGTTTCAGACGAAGAAGTCGAAAGCATCGTCAAGCATCTGCGCGATCAGGGCGATCCGGCATATCTTGAAACCGTTACCGAAGAACCCGAAGAAGATCCGGTTGCAGCCTATATGGCTGGTGGCAATGCCGGGGCTGCGGGTGGTGGCGGATCGGATGATGATCTTTACAATCAGGCCGTCGGCATTGTCCTGCGTGAGAAGAAGGCATCAACCAGCTTCATCCAGCGCAAACTGTCCATCGGATATAACCGCGCGGCACGCATCATCGAACAAATGGAAGAAAACGGAGTCGTTTCCGCTGCCAACCATGTCGGGAAGCGCGAAGTGCTGATGGAGAACATGGACGGCACGCCATACGAGTATTAAGAACACCGTCCGAACCTTCTAGTCGCGAACGAATCGCAACAAAAAAACCTCCGCAATATCTGCGGAGGTTTTTTAATATCTACAATTAAACCTGTGCGTTCAATTTCACGCTGAACATAAGTAAAACCGAAGATTTCTCATATACTTAATTATATTTCGGCGCATACTTTTGGCATAGATCAGGGCATCCGTCGCGCTATCGCGCATTATTGCCAATAACTGACTAGTTCTAAATAACGCGTCCGAAACGGCGCGTTATAACAACCAATCATAAAGTGGGTGCCAGATGAGGCTTTCAGACTATTCCTTCGCGTGGAAGTTGCGCGGTGTGATGATATTGGTGGCGATCGCGTTGGGTGCGTCGGCTGTCATCAATCTCTTTTCGCTTCACAACACGATGCTCAATGACCGCAAGGTCACCCTGCGCTACGTCGTCGACCAATCGGCCAGCATCATTGAAGATTTCGCAGAGCGCGCCAAAGCAGGCGAATTCTCGGACGCAGAAGCAAAGGAACGCGCCCTTAAGGCCGTTTCAGCGCAACGTTATGACGGCAACAACTATGTGTTTGTTACCGAACGCAATGGCACGCTTGTGATGCATCCGCTGGCACCACAGCTTGAAGGCAAAAGTGCCGCATCTGTCAAAGATCCGAATGGCAACACGCCAATCGCTGACCTGACCAAAGTCGTCGCCCAGTCCGGCAGCGGATACGTAACCTATGTCTGGCCGCATCCCAACACCAAAGAAAACGCACCGAAACTGGCATATGGCCGCCTGGTTGATGGCTGGAACCTGATCGTTGCGACCGGCATCTATACCGACGATGTTGAAGACGCCTTCTGGAAAAGTGCCACGACCGACATCATCACCCTGATCGGTATCATGATTGTCATTGGCGGCCTTGGCCTTGCGGTTGAACGCAGCACCACCCACCCGATGCGCGACATCACCGATGCCCTGTCACGTCTGGCAGAGGGCGATACATCGGTCAAAACGGACGCCGATGATCGCAAAGACGAGATCGGTGATCTGGCCCGTGCGCTTGAGGTCTTCCGCACCAACCGCAAAGAGGCCGACCGCCTTGCCAAGGAACAGGAAGCCGCCAACGCAGCGCAGCTCAAACGTGCGAAAAGCATTGATGCCCGCATTGCTGTGTTCGAACAGGAAGTCGAAAGCAACCTGACCGTTGTGAATGCTGCCCTTGATCAGCTGCGCAGCACCGCAACCGGCATGGCAGCCCAGTCCGATCAGACAACCAGCCAGGCCGCCAATGTGGCCGCTGCGACCGAACAGGCGGCAACCAATGTTGATACGGTGGCGTCTGCGGCTGAACAGCTGGCATCGGCAATCGATGAAATCACTGCCCAGGTCGCGCGCAGTTCTGACATCGCACAGGCCGGTGCCGGTGAAGCCGATGATGCCAGCGCAATCTTTGCTGAACTTGCCAGTGCCTCGGACAAAATCGGTGAAGTGGTCGAACTTATTCAGTCGATTGCCGAACAAACCAACCTTCTGGCCCTGAACGCAACGATCGAAGCAGCGCGTGCTGGCGAAGCCGGCAAAGGTTTCGCCGTGGTCGCAGCCGAGGTCAAAAACCTTGCCAACCAGACCACACGCGCGACCGAAGACATCGCAGGCCACATCAATGGCATTCAGGACAGCACCCAGGGTGCCCTTGGCGCGATTGAGCATCTTTCAGCGCGTATGAAGGAGCTGAATGAAGTTGCCGGTGGTATTGCGGCTGCCGTTAGCGAACAGGACGCTGCAACCGGTGAAATCGCGCGCAACGTCGCCGAAGCGGCATCCGGTACCAAGGACGTCGCCCACAACGTGGTTGGTTTACGTGAATCGGCCGAAGAAGAACGCCGTGCATCGGGCGAAGTGCTGACCGCGTCCAACAGCCTGAGCGACAAATCGCAGGCGCTTCTGACGCAAATCAAGCGCTTCCTTGAAGACATTCGCGCCGCCTGATTTCACATCAAACGGCACAAAGAAAAAGGCGGACTGAAAACAGCCCGCCTTTTTAAATTCACTGATCTAATGATCAGATCGACTGGTTGATCCAGTCAACAAGTGCGCTTTTCGGAAGTGCGCCGACTTTCATCGCAGCGACTTCGCCGCCCTTGAAGATCATCAGGGTCGGGATACCACGAACACCGTATTTCGCCGGGGTGTTCGGGTTTTCGTCGATATTTACCTTGGCGATCTTGAGCTTGCCGCCCAGTTCACCAGCGATCTCATCGAGATAAGGCGCAATCTGCTTACACGGACCGCACCATTCAGCCCAGAAATCGACCAGAACCGGGTCGTTGGAACCCAGAACGTCGGTATCGAACGAACCGTCGGAAACTTTAATCGTGGTCATACTTTCAGATCCTAGTTGTTACGAGGCAAGGGGGATAACCCGCAAACCTCGATCCGCTGTATGAGGCCAAGGTAGGCAGCACTGACGCAAACGTCAAGCGCATTGGAGGATCAGCGGCCATGTCCCCCGCGCCAAGCCATGTCTTCTGCAGAGTCGGTTACATTAGCCAAACGTCAAAATATGATCGGGAAGCTCCACCATCCATGGCCCGTTGGTCCAGAGGATGAAACATCTGACCTTTTTGCCCGGATACATCTGCGCCAGTGCGGCCCGATAAATAGACATCTGCCGACGATAAGCCTTTGGCGTGCCTTCTACATCGCGCGGCGGCGGACGATTGGTTTTGTAATCAACAATCATCACCTCCTCATCGCGCACCACAAGCCGGTCAATCTGGGCGGACACCACATCCCCGCCAACAATACCAACCAACGGTACCTCGGCACGTGATCCCGGGGCAAAGACCGGGGCAAAATCGGGATGATCAAAGATGCCAAGCGTTTCATCAGCGATCTCGGCCTGAATATCGGGCTCAAGCGCATGAACAGGTTGCGCCAGGAACCGTTCGGCCGCCGCACGGCGTGCGTGATCTGGTAAATCAGGAAGCAATTCCAAAAGCTTATGGATCAAAATACCGCGTTTAAAGCTTTGCCCCTGATCCCCACCCAATGGTGACTGGACAGCCGGTTCTTCTTCAAGCGGACGGCTTGGCGCCAATGGCTTGGGCGGAAAGGCTTCTTCGGGCGCAATGGCGCGGATCAGGCTGCGTTTTGATGATTGTTTCGAATCTAAAACGGAATCAATCCTGTCTGGTTTTGGCGCTTCTGACTGATCAGTTTCCCAAATCCAGCCCTCGCCGTCCCAACCCGAGCCGGAATAGGCCCCAAGATCAATCTGGGCGGGTTTGGCATAGCCTTCCATCGCCTGTTGGCACAGATTATACCAGCAATGCTCCGGCGCTTTGCGCCTGCCCTGCCAGCCACAAATATAAAGACGGTCTTCCGCGCGGGTGAGTGCGACATAAAGAAGACGGTTATATTCCTGATCGCGCTTAACGGCATTCGCATCACGCAGGCGCGACACAACATCTGTTTCCAGTGCCACACGCGGCAACCAGAACATCAAATTGCGGTCTTCCTGCCAAAACAGGTTCGGCGCCTGTGTCGGGACCTGCATGGTATCGGGCAAGAACACGATCGGTGCCTGCAAGCCCTTTGCCCCATGCACGGTCATGATGCGGACTTCATCGCGTCCGCTTTGTTCAAGGTCACGCTTGATCTCGGCGTCACCCGCCATCAACCAGTGCAAGAAGCCCTGAAGCGTTGGGGCGTGATCGGCCTCATAGCCCATGGCAAGGTTCAGGAATTCATCAATTGGGTCATTGGCTTCGATCCCCAAACGCCCAACCAAACGTGCCCGAACGCCGCGCGCATCCTCACCCCGGCCACCCAAAAGTTCGGCATACAGCTCAAACGGGCGTTCGTAATCAACCCGACCCAGCCATTTGAACAGAAACGCATAGGCGCGCGCAAAGATCGAACCATCCTCGACCGTTGCTGCCTTTTCACGCAACGCATGCCAAAGGGTTCTGGGCCTATTATGGGCAATGTCAAACAGCTGATCGTCATCAAGCCCGATCAGCGGACTTTTCAGCACCTCGGCCAGTGTCAGGTCATCTTCGGGCATCAGCAAGAAACGACCAAACGCGACCAGATCCATCACGGCCAGCTGATCAGTAATCTGCATGCGGTCAACACCGGCAACCGGAACATTGCGTTCTTTTAATGCCTTAACGACTTCATCAACAAAGGCGGTACGACGGCGCACAAGGATCATGAAATCCCCCGCACGGACCGGACGGCCGCGCGATGTCAGGGTTTCCTTTTCATCAATCGCATGGCGGATGCGCCCGGCGATAACGCGGGCCAACCTGATTTCCGGATCTTCCAGTCGGACAATTCGGGTTGGCGGCGTCCAGGGATCTTCGGGTGCACGTTCCTGCGGCTCCACCGCCGGCCAAAGTTCGATCCGCCCGGCCTGGCCAACGCGAAACGGGCTATGAAGAACATCTGCGCCATCATCGCCCACACCTTGCTTGGCAACCGGTCCGGCAAAGACGCGATCCACCGTTCCAAGCACCGCATCGGTCGAGCGGAACGATATGTTCATCGGCACTTCGCGCCAGTCAGCCGCGATTTCCTTTGCCCGTTCACGGAAGTAGCTTCGCATTTCAGCGAACTTTTCCGGATCGGCACGCTGGAAGCTATAGATCGATTGTTTCGCATCCCCAACGGCAAAGATGGTACGTGGCTTGTCGGCATGTCGACCGGCATCGATAAAAAATTCCTCAGCCAGAATTCGAACCACTTCCCACTGTTCGGGGTTGGTATCCTGCGCCTCGTCAATCAGGACGTGATCAAGCCCCTCGTCAAGCTTGAACAGAACCCAACCGGCAATCCCGGCCTGGCGTTGCAAAAGCTGTAAACTGGTCAGGATCAGGTCATCGTAATCAAGTCGGGCATGCAGGGCCTTTTTGGTCGCATAACGGTCCAGCATCGCATTGCCGATGGTGATCAAGGCCGATGTCGCACCGGCCATGGCAGCGGCCTTGCGCTGTCGATCCACTTCAACCAGACGCGCGCATTCCTGTTCAAGCGCATCTGCCCCCATCGGGTGGTTTTCCGCCGCCCCCTTGGTGATCAGCTTGGCGCGCGGTTCACCTGCGGTCGTAAAGAACACGCTGCGATAATCGTTAAACACCGCCAAACGGTCTTCGACCGTGGTCTTTTCAAGGAATTGGGCCAATGCCGAAACTCGGGCAATATCGGTTTTGGTCCCAGCTTCAAGCGCGGCAAGACCACGCAAAAGACCATCGCGATCAAAGGCAGCATCAGAAAGCGCCTTGGTCAGAATGGTTTCTTCATCCAAACCAACCGGCACACCAAGCGCGCTATAAACCGCATCACGCATGCGATGCGCACCGCCAAGGTTCGCCAGCATACGTTTCAGGCGTCCGCGTTCACGGGCAAGCTCGCTCATGACCTCGCCAAAGGCACCTTCGCGGACCTGACCGGTGACAACCGAAAGGGCCTTGGCCAGATCTTCGTCCCGGCCGGTGCGGGCAAAGGCCAGGACCTCTTCTTGCACATCGGCCATGGTTTCGGCCGCCGTGCGGTCATCCATGATCTCGAAATGCGGGGCAAGACCGGCTTCAAGCGGGAAACGGCGTAAAAGCGACTGACAAAATGCGTGGATCGTTTGAATTTTCATCCCGCCCGGCGCATCCAAAACACGCGCAAACAATTGGCGTGCGCGCATGGTTTCATCAGAACTGGGCGATGCCCCGGCCAGATTGACCAGATCATCATGCAATTCGCGATCTTCCATGGTCGCCCAACGACCAAGCCGTTCATTGACACGGTTGGCCATTTCGGCCGCGGCGGCCTTGGTAAAGGTCAGACACAGAATGCGATGGGGTTCGGTGCCCGAAAGCATCAGGCGCAACACCCGATCTGACAGGACCTTGGTCTTGCCTGCTCCGGCCGATGCAGACACCCAAACCGATGCATTGGGATCAGACGCATTGCGTTGCAGGATATTGGGATCAGTGCCGCGCATTTCACTCATGACGCATCCCCTTCCCCACTATCGCTGCCTTCATCAACATCCTCGCTGCCCATCCATTCGCGGAGGCGCGCCAGATGAACATAGTCGGAATATTTCGGCGCATGATCAGGATGCGGAACACTCAGATACGGTGTTGCCGGATCAGCAAAGGCGGCGGCCAATCCATTGACCCCGTCAATTGCGGCATGGGCGAGTTCCGCCGGGGTGGTTTTCATCCGGCCTGTATTGATTTCAACAATCTCACCGGCCGGATCACCACCCGAGAGTTTCCAAAACGCCATGCTGGCAGGCGGCCCCGCTGGCACATCGCCAAATCCGCCCTTTTCGGCAATGGCGGCTTCAAGCGGTAATTGCGGGGCGAAGCCATGAGCAACATCACCCTGACTGGGGGGGGCGCCGGTTTTATAGTCAATAATGGCGATCCCGCCATCGCGCAGCTGATCAATACGGTCAGCGCGGGCATAGACCTGAAAACCACTACTGGTATCAAGGGTTCCGGACTGCTCGGTATAGGATTTGCGAACTGCGTCGCGCCGTGCGGCTTCGGTCTGGATGAACCATTTGGCAATCCGTTCGAACCGCGGCCACCAAAATGCCCAAAGGCCGGGACGTGCAGCCAGCGGTTTGAACACTTCGCGCCCAATGATCAGCAATTCATGCTCACCATCAGGTGGTAAATGATCAGGGTGACGGGCGATGAACTGATCAAGCGCATCATGGATCAGGTTGCCATAGTCCGCAGCACCCGGGTCTTCGTCCACCCCATCAAGCTTACGCAGGCCCAGGATATGGCGCGCATAAATCGCATAGGGGTCGCGCATCCATGTTTCGATCTGGGTGACCGACAGGCGATCTGGCCGGGCCGATACCGGCGGCTTTGGTGCCGGGCGGCCAATTTTGATGCGCATATTCTCAGACGGCTCATCAAGTGTTTCGGCCAGTGACCGCCATTCGGTTGCCTCGGGCTTTTCCATGGGAACGCCCGATCTCCGCAGAATGTTTTCAATCCGTAACAACCAGCGCGACGGCACGGTCGGCGTACCCTCGATACGCAATGCGCGCGTCATCACCACATCGGGTGAACAAAACAGCTGCTGGAAATCATGGGCCGATTGACCGACCCGATGTTCGGGCGCAGGCAGGCCAAAATTGCGCCGCATCGGGCGGCTCATCCACGGATCGGCACCGGCTTCGGGCGGCCAGACACCTTCGTTCAAACCACCCAAGATGGTCAGATCGGCTTGCTGCATCTGTGCTTCGACAGTACCCCAGATAAACAAGCGCGGATGTTTGCCATAGCGCGGGCGCACAGCCCGGTCGGCCATCAGTGCATCCAAAAACGCACCATACCGATTGCCCGGCATCGGCGTGAACTCACCCAAGGCATTCAGCAATTCATGGACGAAATCAGCCAATGCTTCGCCCGCCTCACCACGCCACAGGCGATCCGCACCCGATTGGGTATCACTTGCTGCCAAAGCCTCGGCCGCGGTGATGTGACAGCGCAGTGCATGAACCGGCGCAAGTGTCGTATCCGCATTCAGATCCGATAGCGCATCCAGACAGGCGGCAAACCGTTCGATCAGATCGGTCAGACGCGCATGATCATCACGGGTGCGCTCGATCCGGGCCGTCGCATTGCCTGATCCGCTTGCTGTTAGGCGATCAATAACCTCGTCGCGCCAGCCATCAAGGGCGGTTTGCAAACCATCCAGTCCCGGTCCGGGACGCGCCCCCCGCAAAACGTTTTGTTCCAGAAGTCGGGTCAAAACGCGGAAGGTTTCCGGCGGCAGGCCCGCGGCCGACAGTGGATGTTTGAGCAATTCCAATAACGGAACCGGGGCAAACTGCTCCTGAACAGCACGCACAACAAGGCGCAGATAAATCGCCGGTGCCGTATCATGCAGCGGAATACCCGCTGAATCGTCAATTTCGACTTCCCAACGGCGAAGCTCGGTCGCGACACGGCGCGCAAGACCGCGATCCGGGGTCACCAGCGCACAGGTTTTTCCGGGATGCTCAAGGGCCTCGCGCATCAACAGCGCAATCGTGGTTGCTTCTTCACGTGCGCCAGAACAATCAATGCGCAACACGCCATCCATCACCGATGGTGCAAATCCGGTGATATGACGCCAATGATGGGTGGTTTTGGCCGGGCGCAGGGCTTCGCGGGCCAGACGACGGCGTTCAATGGTGGCGTCATCATCGATGCCAATGGCTGGCCATGGCAGGACACTGTCGGCATGGCGGCCAATGTGATTAAGCGTCTTGCCAAGTAAATGTTGCGGATGGGCCGCATCATCAGCAATCGCAGCCCAATCTTCGTTATTAAGCCCCTTCATCAGGCCGGGCAGAACCACACGCCCTTGCGGCATGGCAAGAACCGCCTTCATCAAATCACGCAATGCCGGAAACGGCCCGGTGGACCCAACAATCAGAACCGGTGTTTGCGGCGGGTTATCTTGCCACAACTCGATCTGTGCCTTGATCAGGGCATTACGCCGCATCGCCCGGTCACTGACATCTTGGGAGGCCAGAATACCCGGCCAGTGCAGGGTCAGGATTTGCAGGAATTCGAGTGTCAGCTGCCAATGTTCAGCGAACTCTTCGGGTACCAAACCTTCGAGGTCATCAAAGGCGCAGTTTTCCGTTTGTACCTGATCAAGGAAGCGTGCCAGTTCACCGGCAAGACGCGCGGCCTGATCAGCGGTTGGCTTTTCCCCGCGGTGATCTGGCCTATTCATGATCAACCGGGTCAGAAGCAGCTTTCGTTGCAAGTCCGGAATGGATGGCGGAAGATCAAGAGCGGCCTGTTCCCCACCTGCGCCATAGATCGCCAATTCATCTTCATCCGCCTCACCCAGCGGTCGAATGGTCGGAAGAAGTGTTACCGCGCCATTTGACTGACGTAAAAACGCATCGCGCATCACTTTGGCGGATCGACGGTTGGGCACCATCAAAACGTAATCGGGCAATTGATCGGGCTGATCGGCGGTTTCGGCCATCAGCTGCTTGGCGATCAGATCGGCAAAGGCCTCGCCCGGCGGAATAAAATATAGGTTTTCAGGCAGCGCGCCGTAATAGGCGAACGGGTCGTCGTCATATTCGGGTGCGTCCATGTAATCAAACAGGTCCGCCATTAATTGCCCCCGGATTGTGACGTGGCTTGTTTGGCGCGTTCAATCTCAAGCGCCCTGGCAATCACCGGCTCTGACGCCAAAAGGGCATCGGGCGTACCGATATGGAAATGCCCGCCATCATGCACCAGACCATAACAGCGCCCTGCTGCCAGCGCCTTGTCATAAACAACATTGAGCGAAAAGGCCCCGTCTGGCGTTCCTTCAAACAAACGCGGCGAAAGCACCTGAACACCGGTAAAGAAATAGGGCGCGCCTGGCGCATTCCCCCGGCGTTTCAGCCTGCCATCCACCTGCCAGAAGAAATCACCCTCCCCGTCATACCCATAACCATCCGCGACCGGATAGATCGCCAAAAGCGCATCCATATGTTCCGGATCAAAGGCACTGGTCAGACGATAAAACAGCGCATCTCGGCCCTCGGTCCAAAACACATCCGCATTAGCAATCAGAATGGCGTCCTGATCCAAAAGTGATAGCGCGTTTTTCACCCCGCCGCCGGTTTCAAGAAGGTCCACTTCGGGCGAGGTCAGGACTTTGGGTGCCGCGCGTTGGGCAACATGATCAATGATCTGCTGACCCAGATAGTGGCTATTGACCACCGCCTGATCAAATCCGGCCGATGCCAGTTTATCAAGCACATGATCAAGCATCGGCTTACCCGCAACCGACACCAATGGCTTTGGCATGGTATCGGTGATCGGACGCATCCGCTTGCCAAGCCCAGCTGCCAGAACCATCGCCTGCGCCTTTTGCGTATTGGCGGTTTTTCCGGTCATTGCTCTGCCTCATGCGATGCGGGGTTGTTAAGACTTGGGGCGACACGGGCCGAAAGCGGGATATGGGTATCAACCCAATCCTGAAGGGCTGGCAAATCAGTGGCCGCACCGCGCAGGATCAGCTCCCAACATCTTGGAATAAAATCAAAATACCGCGTTTTGCCCGCCTTGATCGCAAGCCATCCAAACCGACCCAGAATACGGAAATTGCGCACCATCGAGGTCGCGATATAGGCCGTTTCGAAATCATAACGATCAACTTCCGGAAAGGCTGCCAGATAAAACTGCTTCATCCGGGTTTCCAGATCAGTGCCGATATCATGACGCACATCACGCAACAGCGACGCCAAATCATAGGGGCGCGTGGCAATAGCCGCGTCCTGAAAATCAATGATACCGCAATCATCGCCGCCATCGCCATTTTCGACCAGCATCAGGTTATCGACATGATAATCCCGGTGAATGATCACCTCACCTGCCTGCCAACACAGCGGCAAGACATCATCAAGTAATTGATCAAAAGCCGTAATTGCCGCCATGCGCTTGGCATCATCGGCAATGATCAGCGGCAGATAATCATTTTTAAAGCTGGCCAGCATGCGGCGGAAATTATCAGGTTCATACTGCACAAGACCCGCATCCTCCATGCCGCCGCCATCACAGAAGCGATGCAAGGTGATCAGTTGTTCGACCGCGCGCAAATAAAGCCCATCCTGTCCCGCACCATCCAACATGGCACCGGCCTGAAGTGCTTGGGTAAAGGTTATATCGCCAAAATCTTCAATCAGGACCAAGCCGCGCTTTTCATCAGACGCCTGAATTTCCGGTACCCGCCATCCTGCACGCTCAAACAGTTCTGTTGTGTGCAAAACTGGCGCGACCGATGCCGGGCGTTCGGGATCGTCATAAATGCCATGCGGATCGACATGGATCGCACTTGGCGGAAAATCCATCAAAAGGGCTGTATCATGGCGACGTTCAAGACGGAAATATTTGCGGGCTGACGCGTCATCAACCAGTGGCGATACCTGCGCATTTTGCCAGCCGCACGCCACCAGAAAATCCTGACGTTCAAAATTCCGGCGTTCCTGATCAGGGTTTGCGCGGCTCATTCGCCATCCCCTGCCAAGGGCATTACATCAAGCCCATTAATGCGCGCGGTCCAGTCATCGCCTTGTGGCTCCAGCAGAAACACACGTGCATCCGCATTTGATCCGGGTTCGATATGAATATCCAAACGGTTATCGGGTGTCAGATACTCCAACCGATCCGGCCATTCAATCAAACTGACGGCATCGGCAAAGGCGTCTTCGATATCAAGCTCATGGACTTCTTCGGGATCAGACAAACGGTACAAGTCAAAATGCCAGACAGGCAGCGGATCAAGCTCATAAACCTGTACGAGCGTGAAGGTCGGACTTGGGACTTCTTCATGCGGGTTATTGGCAATGGCGCGAATGAAGGCACGGCAAAATGCGCTTTTGCCCATGCCGAGTGTTCCATGCATCAAAATAACGTCGCCCGCCTTGGCAACAGCGGCAAGTTTGGCCGCAAGGGCCTCGGTCCCGGTTTGATCACTGACAGTGACTGTCTTGCTCATAATGTCCGTCGAAA
Organism: Thalassospira sp.; assembly: GCA_965228275.1. Lineage (GTDB taxonomy): Bacteria > Pseudomonadota > Alphaproteobacteria > Rhodospirillales > Thalassospiraceae > Thalassospira. Next base: position 1,817,697 of record OZ245802.1, read on the forward strand.
GAGTGGTATCTGTTTGTTCTGTTGTAGGGGCACAACATGGCGCTTCGCAATGATTTTACGAAATCACATGTAGGCACACATCCAAACAAACCAAACACGGCAATTTTGCCCGGTTTACATTGCGATTACCGCCCCCAGATGCTATTTCGCGAATAACAGATTTCCCGCACATCGCCGGGCCTAGGGTACGGACCCTACCCAAATTTGATACTATTTGGATGGATTGAGTATGTCAGACGCATCACACAGCACAGATATTGCCATTATTGGCGCTGGCCCTGTCGGGCTTTTTGCGGTTTTCGAAGCCGGTATGCTGGGGCTTAAATCACACGTGATCGATGCGCTTGATATGGTTGGCGGCCAGTGCAGTGCGCTTTATCCGGAAAAGCCGATCTTTGATATTCCTGCCCACCCGCAGATCGCTGGTCAGGACCTGATTGATCAGCTGGCAAAACAGGCCGAACCGTTTGAGCCGACCTATCACCTGGGTCAGCAGGTCACCAAGCTTGAAAAGCGCGATGATGGACGCTTCACGCTTGAAACCACCACGGGCACCGTGATCGATGCCGGTGCAGTTGTCATTGCTGCTGGTTGCGGTGCCTTTGGCCCGAACAAGCCGCCGATGGATGGCCTTGAAGATTACGAAGGTTCGGGTGGCGTTCAGTATTACGTCAAACGCCGTGCAGATTTTGCCGGCAAGAAAGTCGTGATTGCCGGTGGCGGTGATTCTGCTGTCGACTGGGCGCTGTCACTGCATGATGTCGCCGAAAAAGTGATGGTCGTGCACCGTCGCCCGAAATTCCGCGCAGCCCCCGATAGCAGCGCAAAGCTTCAGGCATTGGCAGAAGCCGGCAAGATCGAAATGGTCATCCCCTATCAGCTTAAAGGCCTTAAGGGTGAAAACGGTCAGCTGTCACACGTGGTTGTCGCAACGCTTAAGGGCGAAGAGCTTGAACTTGAAGCCGATCATCTCCTGCCGTTCTTTGGCCTTGCCATGGAACTTGGCCCGATTGCCGATTGGGGCCTTAACCTTGAGAAGAACCATATCGGTGTAACCCAGGCGACAATGCAGACCTCGGTCCCGGGCATCTTCGCCATTGGCGATATCGCGACCTACGAACACAAACTGAAACTGATCCTGTCGGGCTTTGCCGAAGGTGCCAGCGCGATCCATGCGGCACGTTCCTATCTGTTCCCGGACAAGGAATTCCACTTCGAATATTCGACCACCACGGGCGTTCCGAACGAATAATCGAAGTCAGTTTCAGCCACCATTTCAGGAAAGCGCACCATGACCACGAATTCCCCAATCCATTCCGGTGGATGTCTTTGTGGCGCGGTGCGCTTTGTTGCTTCTGGTGATCCGATTGGCGGCAATCACTGCCATTGTGGCATGTGCCGCAAGGATAGTGGTTCGGGCGTATCAAGCTTTGTTTGCTTTCCAACCAGTGCAGTGACCTGGGATGGCAAACCGACCGATTATGAAAGCTCGCCGGGCAAGTTTCGCGGCTTCTGCCCAAAATGCGGATCAAGCCTGACCTGGCGCAATGGCGCAAAAGACAGCGAGATCGATTTCCGCCTGGGAAGCTTTGATGACCCAAGCCCGTTCAAGGCCCGCAAGCATCTTTGGATGAGCACCGCCCTTGAAAGCTTCGCCGGGATTGACCCGGATATCGAGCATTTCGACTAAGTTATCTTAGACCGAAACACCAAGATGTTCGGCCAGAACGCCAACGATCATGCCGTGATCTTCGTGGGACGCCAGACCTGATACGGTAATCGCACCAATCACACCAACACCGGCAACCCGGATCGGGAAGCTACCGCCATGATCGGCAAAGTCGGCGAAATCAATTCCGTGATCGGCAAGGGTCTTGCCCTTGGATTTCAAGGCCAATCCGAAACGCATTGAGCTTTCATGCTCGCGCAGCACCAGATTGCTTTTGCGCCGCGCCCAGGAATCATTGGCCGGTTTGGCACCGGGAAGGGATGCGTGGAACAATGTCCGATCCGACGTGCGGATATTGATTGCCACAGGTGCGCCTTGCGCCTGCGCCACACCAACCAGTTTGGAGCCGATTGCCCAGGCGGTGTCTTCGTCAAAGCGATCAAACACCAAAATATCTTCCTGTCTGGCAAGCTGGTCGAGATCCATCATCTGGCTCCTGTGATACGGGTTGGGCTTTTCCCATCCATACCCCAGCATGGGATCGACTTAAAGCAGCAAAGAAAAAAGGCTGCATCACCAATGTGATACAGCCTTTGTTTCGAAATCGTAATTTCGGCTTACTTCTCGTCACCCATCTTGAGCGCGTTGATAAAGGCCGACTGCGGAATTTCGACCTTGCCGAATTGACGCATCTTTTTCTTACCGGCCTTCTGTTTTTCAAGAAGCTTACGTTTACGCGAAACGTCACCGCCGTAACATTTTGCCGTCACGTCCTTACGAAGGGCGGATACGGTTTCACGGGCAATCACCTTGCCACCAATGGCGGCCTGAATGGCAATGCGGAACATCTGGCGCGGGATCAGGTCTTTCAGACGCTTACAGATCTCACGACCACGATATTCGGCCGCCGAACGGTGAACCATCAGTGCCAGCGCATCGACCGGTTCTTCGTTCACAAGGATGGAGACCTTCACCAGATCACTTTCGTCATAGCCGGCGATCTCGTAATCGAAGCTCGCATAGCCGCGCGAAATGGATTTCAGACGGTCATAGAAGTCAAAGACGACTTCGTTAAGCGGTAACTTGTAAACCGCCATCGCACGGTTACCGACATAGGTCAGATCAAGCTGAACACCACGACGTTCGGTGCAAAGGGTCAAAATACCGCCAAGATATTCGTCCGGCACCATGATGGATGCCTTGATCCACGGCTCTTCAATCGCCTTGATCTTGGTGACGTCAGGGAAATCTGCCGGGTTATGCAGCAGGATTTCTTCGCCCTTGCTCATGGTGATCTTGTAAGACACCGACGGTGCAGTCGTGATCAGATCAAGTTCGAACTCACGTTCAAGACGTTCCTGAATGATCTCAAGATGCAGAAGACCAAGGAAACCGCAACGGAAACCAAGACCAAGTGCAGTCGAGTTTTCCGGTTCAAACTGGAACGATGCGTCATTGAGATGCAGCTTTTCAAGCGCATCACGCAGCACTTCATAGTCGCTGGTATCAACGGGAAAAATGCCACAGAACACAACCGGAATGGACGGCTTAAAGCCAGCCAGTGGTTTGGCGCATGGGCGTTTTTCTTCGGTAATCGTGTCACCGACTTCACATTCGGCAACGGTTTTCATACCGCAGTTGATAAAGCCGACTTCACCCGGACCAAGTTCATCAAGCGCAAGCGGTTTTGGCGTAAAGACGCCAACACGTTCAATCTGATGGGTGACCTTGGCGTTCATGAAGCGAACTTTCTGACCCTTTTTAAGGGTACCTTCCTTCACGCGTACAAGAATCATCACGCCGAGATAGGTGTCATACCAGCTATCGACCAGAAGAACTTCAAGCGGTGCAGTGGCATCCCCGGTCGGTGCCGGAAGACGGTGCACCAATGCTTCAAGTACATCAGGCACACCCAGACCGGTTTTGGCTGAAATCATCACGGCATCTGACGCATCGATGCCAATCACCTCTTCGATCTGTTCCTTGACCTGATCGGGCTCAGCTGCCGGAAGGTCGACCTTATTCAGGACCGGAACGATTTCGTGGTTGTTATCAATTGCCTGATAAACGTTGGCAAGCGTCTGTGCTTCAACGCCCTGTGCGGCATCAACCACCAGAAGCGATCCTTCGCACGCAGCAAGCGAGCGCGACACTTCATAGGCAAAGTCAACGTGACCCGGCGTATCCATCAGGTTGAGCGTATATTCCTGCCCATCCTTGGCGACATATTTCAAACGCACGGCCTGTGATTTGATCGTGATGCCGCGTTCACGTTCGATATCCATCGAATCGAGAACCTGATCGGCCATTTCACGTTCGGTCAGACCGCCGGTCAACTGGATCAGACGATCGGCCAGGGTGGATTTACCGTGGTCGATATGCGCAATGATCGAAAAGTTACGAATGTTCTTAAGGTCAGTCATTTTTGGCTGCTTCTGGCACTACAATTGGCTGGCATTTCGCCGCGTGGCACATGTGTCTCTAAGTCCGTGATCGCCGATTACCGGCCGATAATTTCCCACAAACTGCAAAACTTCCCTGTTGCGGTCCATCCCGGTCAGCACACCATGTTATGGCAGCGACTCTGGGTCAGATCACATCCGTCGAACGGACTGGCATAAACAGGAAAACCCGCCTTGTGTGATTATCGCATCACTCGGAAAGCCGATAACGGATTTTCCGGATCAATCACCAGCCGGTTTATAGGGGTTTTTGTCCGGAATTAGAAGCTTTGTGTTGTGTTTGGCCCGCGACGAATTCACATGGCTGGCAAGCAATGGGGCATTCAGCACCCGACCGTGCCGTCAAATCAATGTCGATAAAGACTTTTTGGACATATCCACCCGTGAATTCATCGGTTTGACTCCTTTTCAACTTGGCGAAAAGAACATAGGTTTTAGATCAGCAAAACCCAAACAACCCTGACAGGGACCGTCACACGCATGTTCATGACATCCATCGAGCCATCCCTGTCACGGCGCAGCCTTGTAAAATTACGCAAAAGGCTTGCGGCCTTGACCCTTACCGGTGTGTTTGTGTTGCTGTTTTCCTTCTTCTTCATTCAGAAGACGCTTTATGACAGCGCGGTCGAACATGCCAGTGCGCAGCTTGAAGCAACCGCTTATCGGCTGGGGTCGATGTTGCTGCTGCACGAAGATGTCGACCTTCAACAAATTGTCGAAGCCGATTCCGGCATTACGGTTGGACTGCTTGATGGTCAGCTTGAACAGGTTCGGGGCTTTATCCCGCCACATCTGATTGGTGATCTTGGCGAATACATCAGCACCAAACAGACAAATCATGATGCGCTTTTATGCGTCCATGGCAGTCAAGCGATGATCCTCGCCTATAGCAAGCTTCCGCAAATCGACCGGATCGTCGTCGCCTTTACCCCGCGCAGCACCTTGATGGAAAACTGGCGTGAGGCGTTCATTCTTCATGCTCTGATGTTTGTCATGGCGATGGTCATTCTGTGTGGCTTGGCCATCTGGCTTTGGCAGCGCCTCAAACGCCAGCATATGCGCGCAGCCCATTTGGCCGAACATTTCAGTGACACGGAAAACACCCTATCAGAATGCGGATGCGCGGTTCTAAGCTGGCCGGTTGATACCAGGGATGGTCAACTCAGCACCCAGCTTAACTGGCCTGAAATCCTTGGCCCGCTTGATGAAAAAGTCAGTGCCAATGTTTCTGCCCTGTTTGATCGCCTGTCACCGGCATCACGCAAGAAGCTTCAGGGGCCGCTGATTGATAATGTCTGGTCTGATGCCCGTGTCGGGGCGATGGTCGATATCAAAACCAACGCCAATCAGATGCAGCGTTTCTATTTAATGGCGCATCGGTACCACGAGGATGAGCAGGATTTCATTTCGGTCCTTTTGCTGGAAACCGCAGCCCAGCAGGAACTTTGCCATCCGTTTGAAACCTATTTGCGCCATACACCCGAACCGGCCATTGCCGTTGATGAAGACGGTATTTTGCGTGGTTTCAGCCCAGCGCTTGAGGAATTGGTTGGCCTTCATTTGCATGATCTGATCGACAAACCGTTCTTCAAGCTATTTGAACCCGAAGATCAGCAAACGGCCATGACGGCGTTTCGCCCCAAAAGCGGTTCGCAAACAATCGCGGACGGGAAATCAATCCTGCGTGTCCGCGACCGCAAGGACAATGTCCATTGGCTGGCATGGCACGGGATCGGCCCATTTGACGGCATGATCTTTGGCAGCGCACGCGATGTCAGCGAGTTCGTCGAAAACGCCAACAAACTGCGCGATACCCTCGATCAACTCAAACGCAGCAACGAAGACCTTGAACAATTTGCCTATGTGGCATCCCACGATTTGCAACAACCGCTGCGCATGGTGGCAAGCTATACCCAGCTTCTAAAGCGGCGCTATGGCGGCACCCTTGATCAGGAAGCCGACGAATATATCGATTATGCGGTTGATGGCGCCAAACGCATGCACAAGCTGATCAGCCATCTTTTGGAATATGCCAAAACCGGCACCAACGAAGATTTCAGCGAGATTGACTGCAATCAGGTCCTCAATGAGGCCCAGGCAGACCTTAAGGCTGTGATTAGTCAGGAACAGGCGACCATCACCCACGATGACCTGCCGACCGTGATGGGCGATCGCATCGCGCTTTCGCGCTTGTTCCAGAACCTACTGTCGAACGCGATCAAATACCGCCGCCAAGGTGTCCCACCGCATATCGAAATCACTGTCGAACCCGATCCGGTGATGAGTGATTATTGGCGCTTTGCCATTCGCGATAACGGGATCGGCATCCATCCCGAACATGCACAGCGCATTTTCCGCCTGTTCCAGCGCCTGCATAAGGACGAGTTTTCCGGTACCGGCCTTGGCCTGTCGTTATGTCGTAAAATCGTCGAGCAACATGGCGGTCGCATCTGGCTCGATACCAGCCGCCCCATCAGCGATCCGGGAACCACCATTATCTTTACCCTGCGCGTCCATCGCCCGGATTAAGGTCCGAAAGCCATCGGCGATGTGGCAAGCATATTGCTTCTGATATCGACAGGAACTGGCAGCGGGGAAAAAGCTGCCTCGTCGCGTCGATGGAGCACTGCATGTTCAATAAACCTAGCCTGTCACTGCGTTTGATCAGGAATTTTCTGCCGATGCTGGGCCTGACGGGCCTTGCGGCCTGTGGTTCGGACATGCGGACCATGAATGACAGCCATATGCAAAAGCTTGCCTTCTTCTTTGCTGAACATGAACCGGGCGAGCCCCTGCCACGTGGCTGGCGCAAGCTTGATGGCGCAGAAATCAACTACCGTTTCGTTAACGAAACTTATGCCGTCTACTCAATTGATGAGGATGAGCAGCTTCTGGTCATGCGTCTTTACGACAATGGCGAAGGCCGCCTTGAAGCGGATGACGATCGCGAACGCTGTGTCTGGAACAGCATGGCCGATCAGCTGACCATTGAATGCGATGACACCGATATGGAATGGCATATCTTTTCCAACGGTCCGGATTTGGTCGCACTTGATCTGGACGAAGATGAATATGCCATTATGCGCAAACGCCCGGGTCGGTAATTTTGTCCCGGCATTGCCGTTAACCACACCAGTTCCTGATCCGTCTTAAAAAGAAAAACGGGCCACACAAATGATGTGCGGCCCGTTTTCGTTGATGGTTATAACCCGTCGCGATTACGCGCGCTGGGTACCACCTGTTGCCTTTTCGACAGCAGCGACAACCTTTTTGCAGACCGTGTCAATTTCTTCTTCGGTCAGGGTTGCCTTGGTCGGCTGCAACGTGATCGAGAATGCCAAAGACTTCTTGCCGTCTTCAATGCCTTTACCGGCATAAAGATCGAAGATCGTGACGTCACTGATCAGGTTGCGATCCGCTGTGCGTGCAGCCTTGATGATTGCTTCGGCTTTGACATCCGCATCAAGGAGGAAGGCAAAGTCACGTTCAACAGACTGGAAGCTTGAAGCGTTCAGGGCCGGACGACCGGTACCCTTTTTCTTCGGCATCGGGACGTTTTCGACAAACAGTTCAAAGGCAACAACACGGCCTTTCACACCAAGCGCCTTGAGCACTTTGGGGTGCAATTCACCGAAATAGCCAAGAACGTTTTTCGGACCGAGCTGAACAGCAGCCGAACGCCCCGGGTGATACCAGCTTGGCGCACCTTCGGTGTTGATCTGAAGGTTTGCCGCATTTGTGCCAAGAGCATCAAAAAGGGCTTCGGCATCGGCTTTGACGTCAAACACATCAACATCACGGCGCGAACCGGTCCAGCTGCGCTCGGTCGTTGAACCAGCACGCAGGCCAGCTGCGACCAAACGCTGATCGCCCGGCTGATCACCAAAGAATTCCGGTCCGACTTCAAACAGCGCCAGATCAGAAAAACCGCGTGCCTGATTACGACCGGCGGCCGCGATCATGTTGATCAGCGCGTTCGGGCGCATGATATCAAGATCAGAGCTGATCGGGTTTGCCAGGAACAGGCCGTCTTTGAGCTCGCCGAACAGTTTCGCCCAACGAGAATCGGTAAATGACCAGGTCACGGTTTCATAGAGACCGCGCGACGCCAGAACACGGCGGGTCAGACCAACGCGTTTTTGCATCGGTGACAGGGCCGGGACCGGCAGGTTGGTTTCACGTTCCAACGGAACCGTCGGGATTTTGTCGTAACCAACGATACGCAGGACTTCCTCGACAAGATCGGCTTCGCCAATGATGTCCGGACGCCAGGTCGGTGCGACAGCAGTGATAACCGGTGCGGAACCACTGACTTCGAAACCAAGCGATTTCAGAATTTCAATTGCACGGTCGGCATTAACAGCAACGCCACCCAGTTCCAGAATACGGTCAATGCGCAGATCAAAGGCATTGCGCGGGTTCGGAACTTCGCCCGCCTTAACGACATTGGAAACTTCGCCACCACAGATCTCGGTGATCAAGTGGGTGGCAACTTCGATGCCCCAGGCAACAGACTGCGGATCAACGCCGCGTTCGAAACGGTAACGCGCATCGGAATTGATCTGAAGTTTACGGCCAGTCTTGGCAACACTGATCGGATCGAACAGCGCGCACTCAACAAATACATTGGTCGTTTCTTCAAGGCAGCCGGTTTCATCACCACCGATGATGCCGCCAATGCCAAGTGCTTTTGCCTGATCGGCAATCACAACCATGGTGTCAGACAGCTCATATTCCTTGTTATCAAGGGCTGCGAGCTTCTCGCCATTGGTCGCATAGCGCACATTGATGTCGCCAGACAGCTTGTCAGCGTCAAACACATGCAGCGGACGACCAAGATCGTGGGTCACAAGGTTGGTGATATCCACCAGTGCCGAAATCGGGCGCAGGCCAATTGCTTCCAGACGGGCTTTCAGCCAATCCGGACTTTCGCCATTCTTAACGCCACGGATATAACGACCATAGAACGCCGGAACCGCATTGTTAGATGCGATATCAGAGCTGATGCCAACACCAATCGGGCTGTCAAACGAACCAGAAACCGCTTCCTGACGCGGGTCAGCCTTAAGCGTACCGATACCGGCCGCTGCAAGATCGCGTGCAATACCACGCACACCGGTGCAATCCGGACGGTTCGGGGTCAGACCGATTTCAATGATTGGATCATCGGCACCAAGCACGGATGCAACCGGCACACCGATTTCTGCATCTTCTGGCAGTTCGATGATGCCGTCATGATCTTCGCCCAGGCACAGCTCACGGGTGGAGCACATCATGCCCTGGCTTTCGATGCCACGGATTTTGCCCGGCTTCAGCTTCGAACCATCGATCGGAATAATCGCACCTGGCTGAGCGAGTGCGACCTTAAGACCTGTACGAGCATTCGGCGCGCCACAAACGACCTGAATGATCTTATCACCGGTATTAACACGGCACAGCTTCAGGCGGTCGGCATCAGGATGCTGACCGGCTTCTTCAATGTGGGCGACACGGATATCGGCAAGGACTGCCGCACGATCAGTGACGTCTTCGATTTCAAGACCGATATCGGTCAGTTTTTCGGCAACCACCTCGATTGATGCATCGGTATCAAGGTGCTGTTTTAGCCAATTCAGTGTGAATTTCATGATCTCAGCCCCTTACCATGTTCGGTACATCCAGCGGCACGAAGCCATAATGCTTCAGCCAGCGCAGATCGGTATCGAAGAAGGTGCGAAGATCAGGAATGCCGTATTTCAACATGGCGATACGCTCAATCCCCATGCCAAAGGCAAAGCCCTGATATTCTTCCGGGTCAAGGCCGCAGGCGGCCAGAACACGCGGATGAACCATACCGCAGCCAAGAATTTCAAGCCAGTCGTCGCCTTCGCCAATTTTCAGCTCACCGCCTTTGCGCGAACATCCGATATCCATTTCGGCACTCGGTTCGGTGAACGGGAAGAAGCTTGGACGATAGCGCACAGGCACATCATCAAGTTCGAAATAGGTTTTCACGAACTCAAGCAGGCAACCCTTCAGATGACCCATATGGGTTTTCTTGTCGATCACCAGACCTTCGACCTGATGGAACATCGGCGTATGGGTCATATCGCTATCGGAACGATAGGTGCGACCCGGTGCAATGATGCGGATCGGCGGGGTTTTGCTCTGCATCGTTCTGATCTGCACAGGCGACGTATGGGTACGCAGCACAAGGCGCGAACCATCTTCCTGTTCGGGCAGATAGAAGGTGTCCTGCATTTCACGCGCGGGATGTTCCGGCGGAATGTTAAGCGCAGTAAAGTTATGGAAGTCGTCTTCGACGTCCGGGCCTTCGGCCAGGGCAAAGCCCATCTCGCCAAAGATCGAGACGATTTCGTCAATCGTCTGACTGATCGGGTGAATACGACCTGCAGTTTCATCCGGGCGTGACGACAGGGTGACGTCGATCCGTTCGCCCGAAAGGCGTGCTTCAAGAGCCGCATCTTCAAGGGCCGTTTTACGGGTGTCGATTGCGCCTGCGACCTGGTCTTTGACCGCGTTCAGTGTCTGACCAAATTCACGACGCTGATCCGGGTCCATCTTGCCAAGGTTTTTCATAAGACCGGTAATGCGGCCTTTCTTGCCAAGGGCGCTGATGCGGACATCTTCAAGAGCAGCAAGATCAACTGCCTTTTCGACTTCCGCCAGAACCTCTTCGCGCAATGCTTCGATGTTTTCCATAACTTCCGACGCTTTGGCTTGGGTTTAAAAAATTACAAAAAGAAAGGGGACGGCCAATATGGCCGCCCCCGATCAAATCAGGCAAGTGCCGATTAAACCTTTTAACAAAGGTTTATTAGCCGAGTGCAGCCTGCGCCTGGGTGACCAGAGCTTTGAAAGCTTCCGGCTCACGCACTGCGATGTCGGCAAGAACTTTACGGTCCAGCTCAACACCAGCCTTTTTGAGGCCGTTCATGAACTGGGAGTAGCTCAGACCGTTCTCACGTGCGCCAGCGTTGATACGCTGGATCCAGAGCGAGCGGAACTGGCGTTTCTTAACGCGACGATCGCGGTATGCATACTGCAGACCTTTTTCCACAGCCTGAACGGCGGTGCGGAAAGTATTGTTGCGGCGACCGCGGTAACCCTTGGCAGCCTTAATAACCTTGCGGTGACGAGCGTGTGAAGACACGCCCCCTTTTACACGAGCCATTTAACTCTCCTTCAACCTTAACCGTACGGCAGGAATTTTTTGACGATGCGGGCATCTGCGTCACAGAGGATCTCCGTGCCACGAGCCTGGCGCTTCATCTTGGTCGGTTTCGCAGTCAGAAGGTGGCGCTTGTTTGCCACGTTGTGACGGACCTTCCCGCTTGCAGTCAGGCGAAAGCGTTTTTTCGCACTCGATTTAGTCTTCATCTTGGGCATTTTTCTATCCTTGCATAAGCAATGAAAACGAAATCCCCTTCGGCGGCTGGGCATGCCCTGAAGGATCATGAAGAACCTTCCAGCCTCACCACCTGTTTTGGGGACGGGTGGTTATAGACTCCGAGATTGCCTTTTTCAAGGGCGAATTCGGGCCTTTCCCCTTGCTTTTTGCGGCTCTGACCCGCCATTGTGCCTTTGCCTGGCGCAACCCTGCTTGGCCCCGCATCCTGATTTCAGCTATCTGACTAAACAAATGTCGCAAATCACATCGATCATCCTGCCATTCTTTGCCCTGATCGCTTTGGGCTGGATTGGTGGCAAATTCAAGATTGTGTCCGCCGATGGTATGCGCGGGATCAACGGTTTCGTGTTCTATTTTGCCTTACCTGCCCTGCTGTTCAAGGCGCTGGCCACCCGAAGCCCTTCGGAAATCTGGCAACCTGACATCATGCTGGCCTATGGCGCGGCGACCCTTCTGGTTTACGGGGTAACACGCCTGATTGCAGCAAAGGCCTTCGATCTGGACCCTGCCAGCCAAACTTTGTTTTCCTTTGCCGGAACCATGGGCAATGTCGGCTTCATGGGACTTCCTCTTATCATCGGGCTGCTTGGCCCTGCGGCCACTGTGCCGCTGATTGTTGCCTTGGCAGTTGATCTGATCGTGATGTTGCCGCTCTCGCTATTGCTGCTTGAAGGTGCAAAGCACGCTCAGGGCAGCAACCCGATCGGCAAAATTGTACGTGGCACGGTCACCAACCCGGTGGTCCTGGCCATCATCGCCGGAGTCTTGGCAAGCCTTCTTGATCTTGATTGGCCGGAAGGCGTTGACTATCTGCTTGATCTTCTGGGCCAAAGTGCCGGCCCGGCGGCCCTTTTTGCCATTGGCGTTGCGCTTGTTGGGCGACCAATTGCCGAAAAACGGGCCGAGCTTGCAACCATGTCGATTGCCAAACTGATTGCCCACCCCATTGCGGTATTTATCGGTTTCTGGATTGTCGGCACGGTTAGCGGGCTTGAGGCAAAAGCCGTATTGTTGCTCGCCGCACTCCCGACTGCGGGGAATGTGTTTGTCGTCGCAACGACCTATGACCGTTATATCGTGCGAAGCTCATCAATCGTGCTGGTGACCACCGCACTTGGCGTGATCAGTTTCTCAGCATTTTCGGTCTATATTGATACAATCAGCGGATGGCTCGGCTGAACCCCGCAAGAAGCGAGGATCAAGCAAGCACTGTTTAAAGAGGGCTTGAAACAGCAGAGCTGGTGGGAAAACCGACTAAATCGCGGTTTTGATGGTATGTGCCCGGCCGACCCACTTTTCGATTCGGCTCATCAGCTTTTCGCGATTGATTGGCTTAAGCACGAAATCATTGCCACCAGCAGCAACACCGCCGCGCAGATCTTCTTCGCCTTGACGCGCTGTCACATAAATGATCGCGCAGGCCAGATCGGGGAATTGAGTCCGGACATTGATCGCGGTTTCGAACCCGTTCATGTCAGGCATCATGATATCCATCAGGATGATGCGCGGACGTTTGGACTTAAGAAGCTTGAGAAGATCCTTGCCAGAGGAAACACCCTGAAATGTGAACCCGCCGCTTTCGACGATTCGTTTCAGCAAAACCAGACTTTTGGGATCGTCATCGACACCAACGATCAGAAGATCATTTCCTGCTGGCATGGCATTCCCTCTTTGGCTTGGACCTTGGGGTAAAACGGCAAAACGCCGCGTCTTAACGCGGCGCCAGCACCATAATCATAACACGGCCTTCCATCTTTGGCATCATTTCCGGCTTTGCGAGATCTTCAAGATCCCCCGAGAAGCGCTGGAGCATGCCAAGACCAAGGTCCTGGTGAGCCATCTCACGTCCGCGGAAGCGCAACGTGACTTTCACCTTGTCACCGCCGCCAAGAAACTTCTGCGCGGCACGCAGTTTGACATTGTAGTCATGTGTATCGATGTTCGGACGGAGTTTGATCTCCTTGACCTCGATAACCTTCTGTTTCTTTTTGGCTTCGTTCTGCTTCTTGCTTTGTTCGTATTTGAACTTGCCGTAGTCGATCAGCTTACACACGGGCGGCTCGGCATTTGGAGCGACTTCGACAAGGTCGAGGCCAGCTTCCGCTGCCATTTCAATGCCTTCACGCACCGTTATCGGGTCGGACATATTGCCTTCGGCGTCGACAACACAGATGGAACGGGCTTTGATATCCTCATTGACGCGCGGACCTTCCTTGGTCGGCTGCATCGGTTTGCGTGGTCGTGCTATGGATAATCTCCTATGGTCATCAAACAAATCGGTAAGAAACAGAAACGAAGAACTACACCGCTCCATAACGCAGTGTTTTCCTTCGGACCTCACCTAGCATATCCGCATGCGTTCAGAAAGCAATGTTTTTAGGCAATTACGACGGGCAAAAAGCGCCAGTTTCAGCGCTTCTGATCCCGCCTGCGACACAAAGGCCACATGTCCGCATTTTAATCGGTCAGATTAAGGCGTACGTGCACTTCATCCATCACGCGATTCACGGTCAATTGGCGCAAATCGTTCTCGCGTACAATGCTAACCGCATTTTTACTCAGCCCGCGCGGCGCGCTGAGCTTCGGATCTGATTCCCGCGAAAACAGCACGATGGATGGTGCCCCCGCCGCTGCCGCAATATGCATCGGTCCGGTATCATTACCGATCGCCAAAACCGACCGTGCCGCAAGCGATGCGATATCGAGAAAACCGGTCCGCCCCATCAAATTGCGCGCCTTTGGGCACATCTGATCGATCTTGCCCAAAACATCCCCTTCCTTGTCGGTTCCAATCAGAACCGGTGTCAGGCGATAATCTGCAAGCTTCTTGGCCAAAAGCCCAAACCGCTCCGCAGGCCAACGCTTGGCAGGACGATGTGGTGCGCCGCCAGGACAAATCAGGACAAACGGGCTTCGAATGCCAAAGCGCTCAAGATCGATATCAGGCCCCGCAATATGGGGCAGCGGAACATCGTTGATCCCTGCATCCATAAGCTGCTCAGCTGTGCGGTCAATCGAATGCATCGAGTCACGCTGCGGATTGGCATGCGGGTGCGAACAACCACGCGCAATGCCAGACCATTCAGGCTTCGGCCCCGGCCAAAACAGCTTGTAATAAAAGCCGCTGCGATCCGACGTTTGCAGATCATAAACCCGATCAAACCCACCATTTCGCAAGAAACGACGCAAGGCCAACACTTCACGCGGCTGGGTCAGCTTCGGACGACGGTCAATCGCAATCGAGTCAAAATATCCGCTCGCTTTGATCAAATCGACATAAGGCCGCGTGGTCAAAACTGTGATATGCGCATCGGGATGGGCCGCACGAATGGCCGCAAACGGCCCCATGGCGAGGATCACGTCACCCAAGGCAGAAAGCTTAATGACGAGAATACGCTCACGCGCACCCACAGCCGGTTGCGCAGCATCGTCTTCTGCCGTGATGATCACCGCGGCATCCTGTTTTTCCATATCCTGATTGCTCATGCTGCGTTCCTGATGACGCGCTTTAGGGCTTTCGCGTAAACATTCAAAGTCCGCTCAGCCATCTGCTCAAGCGAGAATTCATCAATAACATGTTGGCGGCCTTTTTCGGCCAGTCTCGCACGTTTCTCCGGTGTCAGGCACAATACCTGAATAAGGGCACGCGAAAGCTGTTCAACCTCATCCGGACTGACAAGCCAGCCGGTTTCACCAGGTAAAACTGTTTCCATCGCCCCACCGTGCGCGGTAGATACCACTGGACGTCCCATCGCTTGCGCTTCAGAGGGAATACGACCGAAGGCTTCGGGCTCGATTGACGGACAAGCCACAACATCGGCTAACATATAAGCTGCCGGCATATCGTTGCAGTGATCTACGATGTGGACCACATCCTCCAACCCAAACTTTCGGGTCATTTGCAGTATCTCTTCGCGATAGCCGGATCGCCCTTGGTCCGAACCAACAATCAGGCAACGCACCTTTCGATGACCAAGCTCCTCCAGCACAGCCGGAAGCGCCTTGATCAAGAAGCTATGACCTTTCCAACGCGTAACACGGCCGGGCAGCATGATGACATATTCTTCACCATTGAGACGCCACAGGTTGGAAAGCGCAATCAGGCGTTCCTGACTGACATTTTCCGGGTTGAACAGATCAACATTGGTGCCGCGCGGCACGATGTTCAGGCGATCGGGTTCAACCTTGTAATATTTGTTGATGTGATTGGCGATATGCTTGGAAATCGCAATCACCTGATCACCCATGGTCATGATCGCGTTGTAGCGACGCTTGAACGGGTTGGTGTAACCCGAATAGGTGCCGTGGAAGGTCGTCACAAACGGAATCCCAGCCTTGCGCGCAGCGAAATACGCACTCCAGGCCGGGGCGCGCGACCGGGCGTGAATGATATCCACGCCTTCTTCCTTGATCAGCTTGACCAGCGCATCGACATTACGGCGCATGACAAAGATATTCTTGGATTTAAGCGGCAGATTGATGTGTTTGGCGCCAAAGCGCGCGAGCTCACGCTCAAGCCTTCCGCCCTGGGATGCGACAAGCGCCTTGCCACCGCCATCGACAATCGCGCGCGCAATATCGACAGTGCCACGTTCGACACCGCCGGCATCAAGTTCGGGCAGAACCTGCAAAATTACGGCAGGTCGATAGTCCCCGCCTTGCGCTTGGGGCTCTGATCGATAGACTGTTTCTGTCATAACTTCTGACGCGCTCATGCAACTCCAACCATCAACACCCTAGGACAAGCACCCCGGATGACACATGACATGCCGACGCCACAGCTTGAAAAGCCCGAATATCTCAACCGGCCTGACGGTTTAAAAATCGCATACCATCACACGCCGGGCAAGTCATCTGACGTACAGGCACCCAATCGACCGGGCGTTATTTTCCTTGGCGGGTTCATGTCTGACATGACTGGAACCAAGGCAACCCATCTTGAAGCGCACTGCATTCGGCAGGGGGTGGCTTATACCCGCTTTGATTATTCGGGTCACGGACAATCGTCGGGTAAATTTGCCGATGGCACGATCGGTCAATGGGCTGCTGATGCCATTGCAGTTCTTGATGAAATCACGACCGGACCACAGATTTTGGTTGGCTCATCCATGGGTGGCTGGATCATGCTTTTGACCGCCCTTGCCCGCAAAGAACGCATCAAAGGACTGGTCGGCATTGCCGCCGCACCGGATTTCACCGAAGACCTGATGTGGGCGCAATTTAGCGAAGATCAGAAAAAAACCATCATAGATGAAGGGGCCTTGATCGAACCAACCGAATATGGCGATGATCCCTATACCATCACCCGTGCCCTGATCGAAGATGGCCGCAATCAGTTGCTTCTGCGCAAACCGCTTGAGCTTTCCTGCCCGGTGCGCTTGGTCCAAGGCATGCAGGACCCCGATGTCCCTTGGCAAACCGCCATCCGTCTGACCGAGGCATTGGTGAGCGACGATGTCCGGGTTGATCTGATTAAAGATGGCGATCATCGCCTGTCTGAACCTGATCAGCTTGATGTCATCACCAAACATATCGACGAGATACTGGCAAAAACAGCGGCCTGAGCCGCCGTCATTTTGAGAGTTACCGCCCGATCAGTTTGCAACAGTTTCAGGCCAGAACAACATTCTGGTCCTGAACCTTCACCGCAACGGGTTCAAGCGCCTGCCCCGTGCACGGACCGAAAACACATTCCCCGTCTTCAATGCGAAACCGTGCGCCATGCGTGGAGCAGATGATTTCATGGCCAAAGTCGCTGATGAATTCATCTGGCTCCATATCAAGTGGCACCCCGATATGCGGGCAGCTATTCACATAGCCAAAAACATCATCGCCGTTTCGCACGACAAAGATGCCCGTCCCGCCAAGGTTCAAGCCCTTGGCCCCGGTCGCATCAAGATCAGACAGGGCACACAGAACTGTTCCTGCTTCTGGCAGCTCACTCATGGACTAACACCGCCCATCTCGCAGATTGCCGACCAGGATGCATCATCGATTGGCATCACAGACAGTCGCGATTGCTTCAGCAAAGAAAGTTCGGCAAAGCGCGGGTCTGCCTTGATATCGGCAAGGGTCACGGGTGATTTCAACGGTTTGACCGTCTTGAAATCAACCTGCACGAACTTGCCGGTCGCATCGCTCGGATCGGGATAGAATTCGCGCACCACTTCAACTATCCCGACAATGCGTTTTTCGTTTACCGAGTGATAAAAGAACGCCTTGTCACCGATCTTCATCGTGCGCAAGTTCTTGGCGGCCTGATGGTTACGAACACCATCCCAGCCTTCGACATCTTTCTTGACCTGGTCGTCCCACGACCAGCTTCCCGGTTCGGTTTTGACCAGCCAATATGCCATGGATCAGAAGACCTTCTTGAACGGGCGGATCACGACAGATTCAAAAAGACCTGCCTTGGCGTAGGGGTCATTGGCGGCAAACTCGCGCGCATCCTCGATCTTATCAAACTCGATAATGAAGACAGAACCGTTCATGCCTTCCATATCGGGATCAAGGGTCGGACCCGCCGCCACAATACGATCGGCAAAACCGCCTTTGATATAGGCAAGATGGTCATCACGGTTGGCTTTGCGGACATCAAGATGGCCCGGTTTATCAACACAACGGATATAGAAATGCATGGAACGCTTCCTGCTTCTTTATGGGATCAATGGCCATAAAGTGACAGATGGCAAAGCCATTCTCAAGCCGAACCGACGCCGGATTAATCCGCGATGCGGAAAATCAGTCGGCGTTTTCAAGCTCATCGCGGAACGGGCGCTGCAAAAGCGCACTGATTGTGCTGCGAAGGTCTGCGCCGTGATTGGCAACCTGATCAACAGCAGCACAAATCGGCATCTCAACCCCATATTTCGCAGCCACCGCCGTGATTGACGCTGCAGTGTGAACGCCTTCGGTAACAGAACGCCGTTCTGCAAGGATATCCTGCGCTTTACGTCCTTCGCCAAGGGCCACACCAAATGTGTAGTTACGTGACAATGTCCCCGTGCAGGTCAGGGTCAAATCACCAAGCCCGGCCAAGCCCAACATGGTTTCAACCCGCCCGCCCATGGCAACGGCCAGACGCGACATTTCAGCAATCCCACGGGTTATCAGGGCCGCCCGTGCGTTATCGCCCAGCTTCAATCCTGCAACGACGCCACTTGCAATCGCCAGCACGTTTTTGATCGCACCGGCAACCTCAACACCCGCGACATCGGTACTGAAATACGGGCGGAATTCCGGAGTTCCGATCAGATCGACCAGCCGTTTTCCAACAAAGCGATCCTCGCACGCAAGCGTAATGGCGGCAGGCAAACCAGCGGCAACTTCCTGCGCAAAGGTTGGACCTGAAAGAACCGCGACCGGCACATCACCAAGGGTTTCCGTTACCACCTGCGCCATCAGGGCACCGGTTTGCTTTTCAATACCCTTGCAGCAAATCACGGCTGGAAGACCATCTGTCCAATGGGCAGCCAGTTTGGTCAGAGTTTCGCGCAAATGCTGTGCCGGCGTTACCAGCAAAACCGCATCAGAGTCGCGCAGGCCATCATAGTTTGTCGTCGCGCGGAGCGCGCCGGGCAAAGCAACACCGGGAAGATAAAGATCATTCTCACCAGTCTTGTTGATCCGGTCTGCCAGATCGCCATTGCGCAAAATCAGCTCAACATCTTCGCCCGCACGCACCGCCTGCATCGCAAGGGCCGTTCCCCAGGCACCGCCACCAACAACTGTAATGCGCTTTTTCATGATCTTTGTTCCGGCAAAAGGTGAAGTCGATGAGCAGTCAGCAGACGAAGTTTAAGCCTTTACCCCGGCACCCGGACGTTTGGGTGCTTCGGGATCAAGCGGCCAGCGCGGACGAGGCTTGAAATCAAGATCATCGCGTTCGCCCAAACGGAAACGCTCCAACCCGGCCCAGGCAATCATCGCGGCATTATCCGTGCAAAGATCAAGCGGCGGCGCAACAAGCTGCATGCCCGCCTGATCCGTCAATTCCGTCAAACGGCCGCGCAGATATTTGTTTGCGGCAACCCCACCGGCCAGAACCAGTGTCTTGCCGGTCGGATAGTCGCGCATGAATTCAAAAACGGCATTGCGCGCACGATCAATCAGGGTGTCACCAACTGCGCGCTGGAACGATGCGGCAAGATCGGCTTTGACTTCTTCGGTCTGCTGTTCGACCGGAAACCCGTCCAAATAGGTCCGAACGGCTGTCTTCAATCCCGAGAACGAGAAATCACAGCCTGGACGACCGCGAAGCGGGCGCGGCAAACCAAACCGGTTCGGATCACCTTTGGCAGCGATCTTTTCCAATGCCGGGCCACCGGGATATCCAAGCCCCATCATCTTGGCGGTTTTATCAAACGCCTCGCCGACCGCATCATCAATGGTCGTGCCGATACGTTTATATTGCCCCACACCTTCGACAATCAGGACCTGACAATGCCCACCCGATACCAGCAACAGCAAATAGGGAAAGGCAACATCATCGGTTAAACGCACGGTCAATGCGTGACCTTCAAGGTGGTTAACTGCCAAAAACGGCTTTTGCGCAGCAAAGGCAATCGCCTTGGCCGTCATGGTGCCCACCATCACCCCGCCAATCAGGCCCGGCCCACCAGTACAGGCCACCGCATCAAGATCGTTGAAATCAACACCGGCATCATCCATGGCCTCGGCCACCAGACGATCAAGATGTTCAAGATGTGCGCGCGCTGCAATTTCCGGCACAACCCCGCCATAGGGCCGATGATCATCAAGCTGGGACAAAACGCGGTTTGCCAGAATTTCGCGCTTGTCATTAACAACAGCAGCGGCCGTTTCATCACAGCTTGTTTCGATACCAAGTACGATCATGGTTTTGATCCGGTCAGGGTCTGCCGATACGCGCGGCAATCGGAATGCAATATGGCTTGGCGATGATGTAGCGGAAACTTGGTCCGCTTTCCACCCCCAGCGGGCGCATTTGCCATATGCAGTTATCGCGCTTCACGCCTTTCATGCGCGATCTTCGGTCAACATGATCATGCGCTTGGCCAGACATAGGTCAATGCATTAGACGCCATATCGCCTAATTTAGAGGTCATAAAACGCGTGAATTTTGACCCGATCCACCACTGGCAGACCTTGTTTTCAAACGGTTTTAAGACTAAGACTTCACCCATGACAGATACAGCAAAACTTCGCATTGGCACCCGTGGTTCACCATTGGCATTGGCTCAGGCCCACGAGGTTCGTGACAAACTGGCAAACGCCCATCCGGAACTTTCCGAAGAGGGCGCGATTGCGATTACCGTGATCACAACAACGGGCGACAAGATCCTTGATCGCGCCTTGTCTGAGATCGGTGGCAAGGGCCTGTTTACCAAGGAAATCGATGACGCCCTGATGGGTGGCGAGATCGATATCGCGGTTCACAGCATGAAAGATGTGCCGACAGTCCTGCCAGACGGCATGATCCTGCCGACCATCCTGCCGCGCGAAGATGTTCGCGATGCGTTTATTTCGCTGAAATATAAAAGCTTTGCTGAAATGCCGGCTGGTTCGGTGATTGGATCGGCAAGCCTGCGGCGTCAAGCAATGATCCTGAACAAATACCCTGATCTCAAGGTCATCACATTCCGTGGCAATGTTCAGACCCGCCTGCGCAAACTGTCAGAAGAACAGGTTGACGCAACGCTTTTGGCCATGGCCGGACTGAACCGCTTGGGTCAGCCTGAAATCGCCACCGCGCCGATTTCCGAAGACGATATGCTTCCCGCAGTCGCCCAGGGTGCGATTGGCATCACCAGTCGCGAAGATGATAGCCAGACCAACAAATGGCTTGAAGCGTTGCATTGTGAAACATCCGCTATCCGCGTTGCCGCCGAACGGGCAGCACTTAAGGCACTTGATGGATCATGCCGTACACCGATCGCAGCCCTTGCAGAGTTCCAGGAAGATGGCAGCCTTCGTTTGCGCGTCACAATCGTGCGCCCGGATGGCAGCGAACGCCTTGATACCGAACGCATGATTGCAAATCCTGATCTTGCCTCGGCGATTGCGGCAGGCAGCGATGCGGGTGAGGAACTCAAAAAGCGTGGCGGACCGGACTTCATTTCCGCCTGATCCATTCAACTGACGGGAACGCAGATGGGACCACTGGTTTTAAATACCCGGCCCGATACCGATTCTGCCGACCTTTTGAACGCGCTGGAGCAGCGCGGATATCGCCACCTGTCCGCGCCAATGCTCACCATTACCTTCCCTGATCCGGAAGAACCGTTTGATATCGCCCCCTATCAGGCGCTGATATTTACATCCGCCAATGGCGTGCGGGCCTTTGCCCGCCTGTCGGATGATCGAAAACTTCCCGCCCTTTGTGTGGGTGATGCCACCGCACGCATATGTACTGATATGGGCTTTGGCACGATCCATTCGGCCAATGGCGACATCCATGATCTGGCGGAATTGATACGCGAAAAGATTGATCCGGCCCAAGGCCCGCTGTTTCACCCCGCAGCGCGGAAAACGGCCGGTGATCTTGGACAGATGCTGCACGATCACGGCTATCAGGTTGATCGCCAGACAGTCTATGAAGCACTCTCCAGCACTGCGTTCCCCAAGGATGTTCTTGATGCGCTAACAGGGCATCATGTTGATACAGTTTTATTTTTCTCTCCCCGCACTGCGGAAACCTTTGCTAAGCTGGTTCACAGTCACAAGCTGGAGAGGGATTTGGTCGGAGTAAGTGCGATTTGCCTTAGTCCGGCAGTGCAATCGCGCTTGGCCGACCTTACATGGCATAGAACGCACGTTGCATCACAACCGACACAAGAATACCTTCTTTATGTACTTGATCAGTCCCTGTCGTGATGGCTTTCAGCGCCTGACGCCGTTTTGGGAATAACCGCAAACTGCAATGGTCCGATCGTGAAAACACCAGAAACGCCAAAAACCAATGCTTCCGACAAATCGGCCGATACCAAGAAATCGACCGAAACCATTTCCGTTGATAGCAAGGGAAATGCAAGTCCGGACGCCAAAAAGGCTGATACCCGCACCACGGCGAAATCCAGCGTTCCAAACGCAGGCAGCAGCAAACCAAACGACAGCTCATCCACAAAACCCAATGGCGACAGTCCCGAAAAGATCACGCCTGGGACAAGCTCTGCGAAACCGGGTGCGGCAAAACCAGCAGCTCAGGCGAAAAGCAAGGGATCAGGTGGTAAGGCACTGTTCCTGTTTGTAATTATCATCGTTGGTGCCTTGGCCGCAGGCTGGCTGACACGTGCGATGTGGTGGCGTGATGCCGAACCGGTTCTGAGCCAATATGTCCCGAATGACATTCTGGCTGAAATTGCACCGGACGGTTTTGATGCCGATGACGCATCCGAAACCCCGATCACGGCAACCAACAGCCCAACCGCGAATGATCAGGGCGCACAAAGCAACAGCATGCCAGCACCAAGCGAAGATGCTGCCATGGCGGAAAAGGATGATGCAGAAGTCGCGACTGACAGCGCCGCATCATCAGCACCATCAACGGACATGGCCGAAGCCGCACCAATCCCGGATGGTTCCGTTGTCATTGACCCGGATTTGACCGAGCGTCTGTCGCGTCTTGAAGGCACCATCGATGCCCTTCGCGAACGCCTTAACAACGAACGTGGCGATACGCTTAATAATACCGTCGCACGCCGCATGGCCGAGATTGAAACCCGCACCGCACCAATTGAAGAACTGGCACGGGTCGAAAGCGAACTTGCCGGTGTCGCCAATGAAATGCGCGAGCTTTCCGCACGCCTCTCGACCATGGAAGAAGAAGTCCGCGCCACCAGCGGCCTTCTTGTCGAAAGCCGTGGTCAGGCAATTGCCATGGGCGTCACGATCCTGCGCGATGCCCTGCAGCGCGGCGGGCCGTTCATCATTGCCCTTAACCAGCTTGAACGCAGTGCTGGCGAAGATCCGCTGATTGCACAGCAGATCGAGACTCTGAAACCGCTTGCGGATGAAGGCGCACCGACACTTGAAAAACTGCGTCAGTCCTTCCCGGTCATGGCACAGGAAGCAGTTGCTGCCGCAACCGATGACCATTCGGGCAGTGTTCTGGATGCGACCTGGGCCAATATCAAAAAGCTGGTTCCAATCCGCCGCGTTGATGCCGCGGGTGAGGAGTCACTTGAAGGCCGTCTGGTTCTGGCAGAAAACGCACTGGCACAAGATGATCTTGATGCTGCAATCGCAGCGCTTAAGGGTGTTGAAGGCGACCACGCCGCAGCCGCGGTAAGCGACTGGCTTACTGCCGCAGAACATCGTCAGGTTCTAAACAGTTCCATCGCGACACTTAGCGCACACGCCATCGGACTTCTGACCGGGGCGGAGGGTAGCCAATGATCCGCCTTCTGACCTTTATCCTGATTACTGCCGTTCTGGTTTTCTGCACCGTCTGGTTTGCAGATAATCCAGGCAGCATGACCATTGTCTGGCTGGGCTATCGTTTTGATGGCTCGATCGGGATGGTGACCCTTGGCCTGCTTGCTTTGACCACCATTCTGGTTTTGGCATGGCGTGGCTGGACCGTCATTGCCAATTCACCGGGTTGGCTTGGCCGTCTTCTGGGCAGCCGTCGCCGCAAAAAAGGCCAACAAGCTCTGACCATGGGTTTGCTGGAACTGGCATCTGGTGATGTGCGTCAGGCCCTGAGACACACCCGTGCGGTTGATCGTTATCTTGAAGACGACACGCTTACACGACTTCTGACCGCACAGGCGGCCGAGCTTGACGGCAACAATGATGCCGCCAAACGCCAGTTCGAAGCGATGCTGGAAAAACCCGACTCGGCCTTTTTCGGTCTGCGTGGTTTGTTGCAGCTATCGCTGAAGGCCGATGAACGTGAAGCGGCCCTTGATTATGCTGAACGCGCCCATCGTCTGCGCCCGCGTAATCCGGCTGTCATCGTAACGCTGTTTGATTTGCTTCTGACATCCAAACGTTGGGACCGTGCGCTCAGCCTTCTGGTCGATGCACAAAAGGCGTCTGTCTTTGGCGAGCAGGAACTGACGCATCGCCGTGCCCTTCTGATTACGGCAAAGGCCGAAGATGCGATTGCCGCTGGCGAAAATGCTGAAGCCATCAAACTTCTGCGTAAAGCGCTGAATGGCGCCGCCGACTTTACCGGTGCAGCCGTGCTCCTTGCGGGCCTTTATCGCGATATCAAACAGGAAAACAAGGCACGCGAAGTTGTCACACAAAGCTGGCGGGTCGCCCCGTCTGCTGCCCTTGCAGCCATTTTCCGCGAAACCCTGACCGGTGATCCACTGGCCAAGGTCAAAGCGGTCGAGAAACTGGTTGCCACCAACCCGGATCACGTTGAAAGCCAGATCATTCTGGCCGAAGCCGCCCTTGAAGCAGATCTTTGGGGTATTGCACGCAGCAACCTTGAAAAGGCAATGGCAACCAAGGCGCAAGCCCGTCATTACCGGCTTCTCGCCGATCTTGAACTGCGTGAAAATCAGGATGGTGCAAAGGCACGTGATCTTTTGATCAAGGCAAGCCACGCCAACCCTGATCCGGATTGGCGTTGCGGTGGATGTGGTGCAGAAACCGATCGTTGGGTGGTTTCCTGCCCGTCCTGTCATTCCTTTGGCAGTGTCGAATGGCGTGCACCGCTGCGCGTCCATCAGGATCAGGCAGCCAAAGCCAAACCGAATACCGATGCACCAGCTGCAATCGAACAGGACGGCACGGTTATCGAACACAGCAATGATGACGATGACAGCCCGTCGACCAAGGACAACACCACCAAGGGAAGCCAACCGGCTGTGTGATTTCTTGTGGCATTAAGAATGCAAAAAACCCCGGGGAATTTCCCCGGGGTTTTTGTTTTGAATATCAGCAGGTCTTAGTGGCGGAAGTGACGCATACCAGTAAAGACCATCGCAATGTCGTGCTCGTCAGCAGCAGCGATAACTTCTTCGTCACGCATCGAACCACCCGGCTGGATAACCGCAGTGGCACCGGCCTTAACCGCCGCCAGAAGACCATCCGCAAACGGGAAGAACGCATCAGACGATACGACTGAACCCTTGGTGCGCAATTCGTCTTCGCCAGCGTTTTTGCCAGCTTCTTCTGCTTTCCAGGCCGCAATGCGCGAGCTGTCAACACGGCTCATTTGGCCTGCACCAACGCCAACGGTCTTGCCGTCTTTGACATAGACAATGGCGTTTGATTTGACGTGCTTGCCAACGCGGAAAGCAAACAGAAGATCATCAAGTTCGGCATCAGACGGCTTGCGCTTGGTGACGACTTTAAGTTCTTCGCGCTTCACACGGCCTGCATCGCGGTTCTGCAGCAGGTAACCACCTGCCAGCGAACGAAGGGTCATGTCTTCGCCTTCCGGATCGGCCATGCCGCCAGTGACCAGAAGACGCAGGTTTTTCTTCGCAGCCAGAACTTCCTTGGCCGCATCATCTGCATCCGGGCAAATCACGACTTCGGCAAACAGCTTGGCGATTTCTTCGGCGGTTTGCTTATCAAGGGTACGGTTAACCGCAATGATGCCACCAAATGCCGAAACCGGATCACACGACAGCGCCTTGTTATAGGCTTCAATCAGGGTTGCACCTTCGGCAACGCCGCACGGGTTGGCGTGCTTGATGATCGCAACAGCCGGCTTCTCATCGAACTCGGACACCAGTTCAAACGCGGCATCGGTGTCATTCAGGTTATTGAACGACAGTTCCTTGCCCTGAAGCTGGGTCGCGGTTGCCACACCCGGACGGTTTTTACCGTTGGTATAGAATGCTGCCTGCTGATGCGGGTTTTCACCATAACGAAGGGTCTGTTTCAGTTCGGCCGAAACATTCAGACGCTGCGGGAAGGTTTCACCAAGCTCACCGGCAAACCATCTAGAAATGGCCGAGTCATAAGCACCAGTACGGGCAAATGCCTTGGCAGCCAGAACACGGCGGGTTTCAGCAGTGGTTGCGCCACCATTGTCATTCATCTCGGCGACGACACGGTCGTAGTCAGACGGGTCAACAACAACCGTGACTGATTCATGGTTTTTGGCTGCGGAGCGGATCATGCTCGGACCACCGATATCAATGTTTTCGATGCAGGTGTCGAAATCGGCACCCTTGGCAACGGTTTCTTCGAACGGATAAAGGTTCACACAAACCAGATCGATCGGGGAAATGTCGTTATCTTCCATCGCCTGCATATGGCTGGAAAGAGAACGGCGGCCCAGAAGGCCGCCGTGAATCTTCGGATGAAGAGTCTTGACACGACCGTCCATGATTTCAGGAAAACCGGTATGATCGGCAACTTCCTTAACTGGCACGCCAGCAGCTTCGATCGCCTTGGCGGAGCCGCCAGTCGACAGAATTTCGACACCTTGGGCGTGGAGGGATTTGGCAAATTCGACCAGACCGGTCTTGTCGGAAACGGAAATAAGCGCGCGCGCAATACGAGCAGTCATTGGGTTCGCTTTCATGCATCAATGTGATGAAGGTACCGGACCCATTGATGATATATCGGCCCACAAAATCAGAAATGCGCATGGCTGCTCGTGCATGCGAAAGCGACAATGTTGCGGGCAAGACCGGCCTTTTAACGGGGTCAAAGTACAATCATTTCACCCCGGGCCGACACATGATCAATGAGTCCGAACCATGTTTCGCGCGGAGCTTTACCATGTGCGACGCAAAAAGTGGACCCCGAATTCTTGCATGGCGGCCTTTTGCAATCGCGCCACCTTATCCAATCTGCCGTAACGAAAACGGGGTGGCCCAGTGACCACCCCGCGCACAATTTTATAAGTCTAGGATCAGGCGACGTTTTTCTTGATACCAAGCTGCGTCAATGCGTCTGCAAGCGAGCTTTGCTCAAGCTCTGCATAAAGGGTGAGTTCATCTGAAACCTTCGCACCAAGGCATTCTTCAAACACGTCCTGATTGGACTGCTCAGCGTAATTTTTCTGCTCGTCACTGCCAAGATTCGACTGGAAAATCCCGGCAGCGCTGACCGGCAAGAAGTCTTCGTAGATAATCGGATCAGCACGCAGGAAACCGCGATCAACCAGCTCATTGACAGAGTTTGCGATGTTTTCCTTGTTCATGGCGTTTTGGCCCGCTTCGGTCACGCTATAGCGGAAGAAAGCCAGTTTCTCGACACGAAGGGTTTCATAATCATCAGGGAACGCCGCAAAGCGATCGGCAAGTTCGGTTTCATAATCGCGTGCGTTCGAGCCGCCTGCATTGATCTGCACCGCATGACGGGTTGCCGCCAAAAGCGTGTCGTAAAGTTTCCGCCCCTCGGCCGTCAGGGCAATGCCGCGCTGCTCGATCTCGCCAAAGCGTGCGGTATGCGTACCTACCGTTCCCTTCGGGCTGCCGCCAACGAAATAGACCTGTTCTTCAAGCGCCTTGAAACTGGTCTGGCGCAAAAGGATCGGACAGTTTCGCGCAGGCGGGCCTTCGACGATGGCCTTGGGCGAAATGCCGCGCTTGGGCATGTCGCGTTGAACCGCATCGATATCCAATGTACGCGGTGTCAGATGATTGATATGCGGTCCTTTGAAGCACACCACATCAGCAATCAAGCGATGAGCATCATTCAGTTTCTGGTAAGTCTCAAGACTTACCGTCGCGTCACTGTGCCAGCGGAAGGTTTCCAGTGCCTCGGCAACAAATTGTTCAGCTTGTACACGATCCAGGCCACCGTTCTTTTCTGCCAGATAAATCAGCTTTAGCGCGTCCGGCGTAAAGATCTCACGCTCCGCCAAAATCTGTTCGGCTTCGGTACGAAGTGCTTCGTCTTCGATCAGCTCAAGTCGCAGAAGCGAGGTAAAAACACGAAACGGATTGCGTTTAAGGGCTTCGTCATCAATCGGGCGAAAGGCCGTGGAATGGACCGGCACGCCGGCAACCGACAGATCGTAATAGCCAACCGGATGCATGCCCATGACAGCAAACAGGCGACGCATGTTGTAAAGCTCTTCGGGTTTGCCCAGACGGATCGCGCCATGACGTTCAAGATCAATGCGATCAAGCTCATCGTTATGTTCAAGGCGATTTCGCAGCTTGGCGTCAGTATCAAACTTGCCCTGATTGATCTCGGCAACCAGTTCCATCAGGGTGCCGTATTGCGGGACCTCGGCGCGATACATGTCTGACATCGCAGTGGAAAACATCGAACGGATTTCATCCGCCGGAACAAAAGCGTCTGTCGACATGCGGCCTCCAAAAGACGGATCGTGATGGTCAGTCGAACAACCCGATACTTGGGTCATTCCAATTTGTCATTCTGATCGCAAGATATTGTAGGGTTTTGGTAATGACAAACGACAAATCCGCACGAGTTCATTCCATGAATGAATGAACAGGCCACATAGAACTGCATAGAGGATGGGACTGTCAGGGGGCAGGATGGCGCTTAAGCCGATCCACCCGCTGCCTTATCAAGTGCCGCATCATTTTCGACGGCAAAGATCGACTTCACCCCGATTTCAGGCGGCTGGAATTCCGGAACCAACTGGCCAATCAATTCCAGAGTTTTGTGGGTATTGCGGCTGGTTGCGCTTTCTTCCAATGCATCAAACACCTGCTTGATCAGGTCGTAATCCACCACGCGCGGGCTTGCCAGCATTACACCATCGGTGTCGGTTGGCACCGGCGGCTCGCTATCATGAAACAGTTCTTCATACAGCTTCTCACCGGGGCGAAGACCGGTCACCTTGATCTCGACATCCTTGCCCGGCTGAAGCCCCGAAAGCAGGATCATCTGGCGCGCCAAATCAACGATTTTGACCGGTCGCCCCATATCAAGAACAAAGATCTTGCCACCATCAGTCACCCCGTGACGCCCAAGTTCGGCCGACTGCAAGACAAGCTCTACCGCCTCGGCAATTGTCATGAAGTATCGCGTGATGCCTTCATGGGTCACGGTCAACGGTCCGCCCGCTTCAAGCTGACGCTTGAACAATGGCACCACCGATCCGGTAGATCCCAGGACATTGCCAAAGCGCACAGTCACAAAACGGGTCGGACCACGCAAATCGGCGGGCAAGGTTTCAAGGGCCTGGCAGTAACATTCCGCCAATCGCTTGGAAGCCCCCATGACATTAGCCGGGTTAACCGCCTTATCCGTCGAAATCAGAACCATGGTCCCAACTCCCGACGCGCGGCAGGCTTCGGCAACATTGCGCGTTCCAAGTGTGTTGGTCAGGATTCCTTCATTGGGGTTGTGTTCGACCAAGGGCACATGTTTGTAGGCAGCTGCATGGAAAACAATTTCCGGCTCGAACCGATCAAACACCTGTCCGATCCGGGTCCGGTCACGAACATCGCCCAACACACTTTCACGCGGCAAATCCGGGAACTTTTCCGCCATCTCCATATCGATGGCATAAAGGTTATATTCCCCGGCATCGACCAGCGTCAGGCTGGAAGGACCGTACGATGCAATCTGACGGACAAGCTCGGAGCCGATTGAGCCACCAGCACCAGTCACCAGCACACGCTTGCCACCAATCATTTCACGAACTTTGTCACGGTCCAGACGCGCTTGCGGGCGCCCCAACAAATCCTCAATCGCCACCGGACGAATTTGCAGCGGATCAGCAAGTCCTTCGCGCAAATCACCAAGCTTCGGCAACCGCGCCAGCGTCATGCCATACCGATCAGCAATCTCGACCCATTTGACATTGTCTTCGTGACGCAGTGCATCACCGGAAAGCACCAAACGCCGCGGCAAGCCATGCTTGCCTTTTTCGAGCTTCTGAATGACATCTTCAAGCTTATCGACTGTCGCCAGAACATCCACACCATGCATGTTTCGACCAACACGACCAGATGTCAGCGACACGATGCCGATCACCTTGAAAGGTGTATTTGCCGAACGTCCGGTTTCGCGGATGAAAGCCTCTGCTTCGTCACCCGCGCCAATCACAAGAACATTCAGGCGCGTCGTACCCTGCCGGGCGAATGCGCGGGCAGTCGATTTATCTTTGGCAATTCGATAGGCCAGTCGCGACCCACCCAGTAATGCCATCAACAAGAACCACTGAATGATCGGTGCTGAACGCGGCATCCAGTCAAGACGGGTGGTAAGGAATAGAACAAGGAAAAGAACTGCAACAGCAACCGAAACGGCCTTGGCAATGCGCATCAGATCATTGAGCGACGCATACCGCCAGATGCCGCGATAAAGCCCGAAATACCAGAAGGAAACGGCTGCAACTACCGTGAATACACCGGCAGAGAACAGAATATTTTCAATCGCATAAAACTGAACGCCGTCACCAACGCGCAAGTAAAGTGCTAGCGGAAAAGACAATGCCGCCATGATGATGTCATGGATGGATGCGATCTGGCTTCGCGTAAATAAGCGCGGCATGCGGTCCCTTAGCAGCAGTTTTCTGTTTTTATAAGGATATACCCGCTTACAAGAAGACGGATAAGGGTTTCTTTTCGCGCCCGCCCCCGAACAAGTCAAGCGCAGGCGAATATCGCCATAACCTTATGCGTTCGAACCGCCTTTGACAGGCATGCGAACCATCATGCCAATCAGCCCAAGCACAACAAAGAGGGCGGCAATCACGCGCATCCAGTCCGGCGTATCATTTTGCGCAAAACAAACCCCAATCAGGATCAGGTTGCTGATCAGGATCATGGATGAGACGCGGGCATGGGAAAAACCGCGCTGGGTTGCGAGCTGATAGAAATGTTCGCGGTGCGCCTGCCAGATTTTCTCGCGGCGCAAGGCACGCTTGATCAGCGTAAAGGTCGCATCAAACAAATAATAGGATGGCAGGATCAAAGCCACGACCCACGCACCGTTTGATGCGACATCAAGCAACACCCAGCCGAGAATAAAGCCAAGCGGAACTGATCCGACATCCCCCAGGAACAACTTGGCCGGATGCCAGTTCCAGATCAGGAACCCGATCATGATCGCCAAAATACCAAGCCCGATATAGCCAAGGGCAATGAATTGCGGCAACGGCACCAAAAGCGCCAAGACGAAAACGCCAAGCCCGATCGAACCGGCTTCCACCCCGGAAATACCGTCAATACCGTCCATGAAATTAAACAGATTGATGAACCAGACCCAGGCAAACACCACCAAGACATGATCAAGCCAGACCGGAACCAAACCACCCAGAACCGGCTGATCAAGAGCAAACACCCCAATGATCACGGCAACGAATTGAAGGGCAAAACGCACAGCAGCAGACAGATCATGCTTGTCATCAAACCAGCTAAGCAAGCCAAGCCCAGCGGCGGCTGCCAACATCAACCAATGACTGATCGCGGTTACTCCGGTAAAAGCAAACACCACCGCCACAAGGATGATCAAAAGCGGGGTCACCGCAAGCCCGCCGCCACGCGGTGTTGGCACCGCATGGCTTGAGCGGTGATTGGGCATATCAAAGATCGCCTTGCTGCGCAGGTAGTTCAAAACCACCCAGGTCAGCAACATCGATGCAACCAGAAAGATGCTTGAAAAGGTCGCAAGTCCGGCGAAAGTCATCGTTTGGGCGTCCCTGTCGCTGTCCCATAAATTGATCCGTCTGGATTAGCCGGACCCTGCCCCCATCGCAAGGTTTTTCAGGTCATCACCAGCCCACCTTCATCCTCGCTGTGGCAGATCACACAGGGCTGCCATGCTGCGCGGATGGACGCTTGGTGCTTTACACTTGGCTATCGCGGCCTTAACTACACCACATAACACGAAACCGGAGATATCCCTTTGACAGAACGCCGTTCCCGTCCCGCGCATCGCAATGCTCCCCGCAAACAGGCGGTCGAGACACCCGATCCGCGCATGCTTGCGCTTAAAACCCTGCAGGAACTGCGCGGCGGCGAGGTGACACTGGACGAACTTCTGTCAAAACACGGCTATGGCTTGCCGTCGCTTGATCGCAATTTCCTGCGGCAGCTTCTGGGCACCACGCTTCGCCATCTGGGCGAGATTGACGCTGTCTTGGCGCCGCGCTATCAGCCGCCACAAGATCGCGTTGCCGCACGTCTGACCAATATCTTGCGCCTTGGCGTGGCACAGTTGTTCTTTATGGATACCTCCGACTATGGCGCTGTCGATAGTACGGTCAATTTGGCCCGTGATGCGGGTCTGCATAAATACACCAAGTTGATCAATGCCGTTCTGCGCGGTTTGCAGCGTGATGGCTTTGAATGGCCAGAAGGCGTTGAAGACTGGCAGCTCAACATCCCGGCATGGCTGCGCGGGTCCTGGAAAAAGGCCTATGGTGCGGAAACCGGCCAAGCAATTGCCGAAGCAAGCCTTGGCCACGCCATGCTGGACCTTTCGATCAAGGATAAAAGCCAGTCTGAAAGCTGGGCAGAACAGATGGACGGTCTTGTCCTGCCGACCGGATCGGTCCGCCTTGAAAGTGGTCGTCGTATTCGCGATCTGCCGGGATACAAGGATGGTGAATGGTGGGTGCAGGATGCGGCTGCTGCCATTCCGGCCACCCTATTCACCGCCTATCAGGGCAAAACGATCTATGACCTGTGCGCAGCCCCCGGTGGTAAAACCCTGCAGCTGGCCGCACGTGGTGCAAGTGCCATCGCGGTAGACAAGTCCGAAGGGCGCCTGAAACGCGTATTTGAAAATCTAGAGCGCGTATCACTGGGTGCAGCCGTCGTCACCGGCGATGCCACTGATCTGGCACCCGATACCCCGCGTGCCGATGCGGTTCTTCTCGACGCGCCGTGTTCTGCGACTGGCACCATTCGCCGTCATCCCGACATTCTGCTGCGTCAGAATGACAAGCTGATGAAATCCTTGCTGCCGATCCAGACCAAGCTTCTCAATCAAGCGGACAAGCTTTTGAATGTCGGTGGCGAGCTGATCTATTGCACCTGTTCGCTGCAGCCTGAAGAAGGCGAACATCAGATCAAATCGTTCCTGGCCGATCATCCGAACTATGAGCGCAAAGCCATCACCGCTGATGAGCTTGGCGGCTGGGATGAGGCCATCAACGACACCGGTGAATTGCGTGTTCTTCCGACCCATATGGCCGATTTCGGCGGTATGGACGGCTTTTTCTGCGCCCGTCTTGTCAAAAAGTCCTGATTTCAGGTCGAAAAGACACGCCAAACTGCACACAAGGCAGCCATGAGTCCCATTCGGGTGACATGGGGGGCAATTTGGGTTATGAGAAGCCCGAATTTCCCATTCCCGTATCGCTTCAGGACCCGTGACGCATGACCACGTCGAACATTAAAATCGCACCTTCGATCCTTTCGGCCGATTTCGCCCAGCTTGGCGTAGACGTCCGCGCTGTTGACGCAGCTGGCGCCGACTATATCCACATTGATGTGATGGACGGTCACTATGTACCGAACATCACCATTGGCCCGGATGTGGTAAAGGCATTGCGACCGCACAGCGACAAGGTGTTTGACGTGCATCTGATGATTGCGCCGGTCGATCCCTATATCGAGGCATTCGCCAATGCCGGTTCTGATATCATCACCATTCACGCCGAAGCTGGCCCGCACCTGCACCGTTCGCTGCAGCTGATCAAGTCGCTTGGCAAAAAGGCCGGCGTATCGCTGAACCCGTCGACACCGGAAAGTGTGATTGAATATGTCATGGACATGGTTGACCTGGTTCTGGTCATGACCGTGAACCCGGGCTTTGGCGGTCAGAAATTCATTCCAAGCCAGCTTGAGAAGATCAAACGCATCCGCAAGATGATCGATGCGACCGGCCGTGACATCGACCTTGAAGTCGATGGTGGCGTAAACCCGGAGATCGCACCCAAAGTGATTGAAGCTGGCGCCAATGTTCTGGTTGCCGGTTCAGCCACCTTCAAAGGCGGGCCGTCTGAATATGCCAACAATATCAAGGCAATACGCGGATAAAAAACAAAACCCTCACAAGCTCAACTTGTGAGGGTCTTATACCTACGGAGCATAATCAAGCGGCCTCTCTAAAAGAACCGTACCATCATCTCTGTAAAACGCCTCAGGTAACTGACAAGCTTCAAGATGCTCTATTTTTATAGCCGCTCGTTTGTGCGCCAGACTACCTAATTCTTTACTGTGCCTACGCTTTGGTGGAGCAATCACCTTTATCTTCTTTTCTGGGAATCGGCGCTTCACGTACCTCATGGGTGGAGCTAAATCAGAATCGCCCGTCACCAAAAAAGCGTCATCGAAGTTATTCTCTTCAGCTTCTTCGATCAGCTTCACAGCAAGGTTGACATCGGATTCCTTCTCCTCGTGGGCCATCCACCTTGCATGGCATGAACGACAGGATCTTTGTTTTTCTTTGAAATTCCCGAGAATGGCTTCAACCGAGACTAAACTCAACGCTTTGACGTACGCTTGATGCCTCTGGTATGGCCCTGGTAGCCAAGTGGCATATGCGGAAAAATAGTAGACACTTACTATCTCATGTACATTCGGATCAGTAAAACAGGCCATTAAGGCCCTCAAGTCTAACCATTTCAAATGGTTAACACCTAGATCGTCGATTGCATGATATAAGTTGAAGCCGTCTATAAACGCAGCCACTCGCCTTTTTGCCATTAGCCACCCAAAATAAATGCCGCGAGCCCCAAAAGGCCCGCGGCTGGCGACAGTCAAGTATGAGCTGTCGGGATGACTCGGCCTTTACTTAGCCCTTTTCTGCCCCAAATTCAACCTATCTAAAAGTCTAAATCGGAGCATATTT
This sequence comes from Thalassospira sp., assembly GCA_965228275.1. Classification (GTDB taxonomy): domain Bacteria; phylum Pseudomonadota; class Alphaproteobacteria; order Rhodospirillales; family Thalassospiraceae; genus Thalassospira. Next base: position 1,852,927 of record OZ245802.1, read on the forward strand.
CAGGAAATATTCAGCTTATGGTAGAGGAAAACTATAAATGCATCAAAACAAATATACTCTAGTCAAAAATCGATGCAGCGGCCCTTGTTTTCCCAATCACCAAAGCGGGTCGGCTCCGGGCCTTTGGGTCCGCCAATTTCGCGCGCCTTGGCGGCCGCTTTCTTAAATGCCTTGGCTTCAGCCAGCGCGTTGATCGCGTCTTGCGAAAGCTTGGGTGCTTCTTCTGCCCCGGCAATTTCGTCAGATACCGGATTGGCATCCGCCTGCGGCTCTGCCTTTTCCTTGGGGACTTCGTGAATGACGGTCTCGCGGAACTTTCCGGCCATCCGATTTCTCCTGCTGGCGGGCTCAATCCCCGCAAAATCACATTTGCCAAAGAAATAACGTCTATCGCCATCCCTCGCAAGCCTTGGGCCTGCCAGCCTGAAGTGCGCAAAACGCATGGGATTTCAGTCCTTTGGAATCAAACACGGAATCCTGATATGACCGCACGCGAAAATTTGGAAAAACAGGCCCTTTTCCATCACGCCCAAAGCCGCTATTTCAGGCATACGAGCAAAACAAGGAGAAACCATGCGTCCAATTCCCCAGCGTATCGCCGAAGAACTTTCGGTTCGTCCGGAACAGGTCATTGCCACCATCGAGATGCTCAATGAAGGCTCCACCGTTCCGTTTATCGCCCGTTACCGTAAGGAAAAGACCGGCGGGCTTGATGACACCCAACTCCGTACGCTGGAAGAACGCCTGCGCTATCTGACCGAGCTTGAAGAACGCCGCTCCTCTGTGCTTGAAAGCATCCGCGAACAGGAAAAGCTGACACCAGAACTTGAAGCCCAGATCAACGAGGCCGATACCAAGACCCGTCTGGAAGACCTTTATCTGCCCTATAAGAAAAAGCGCCGCACCAAAGCACAGATCGCGCGTGAAGCCGGGCTGGAGCCACTGGCAGATAGCCTGTTTAACGATCCGACCCTTGATCCGGAAACTGAGGCCGCCAAATTCGTCGATGCCGAAAAAGGCGTCGAAGACACCAAAGCCGCCCTTGATGGCGCGCGTCAGATCCTGATGGAACGGTTTGCCGAGGATGCAGACCTTGTTGCCAAGCTGCGTGCCCATCTGTGGAATGAAGGCGAAATCACCGCATCCGTGGTCGAAGGCAAGCAGGCCGAGGGTGCGAAATTCTCGGATTATTTCGAGCATTCCGAAAAGATCAAAACCTGCCCATCGCACCGTGCCCTTGCACTATTCCGGGGCCGTAACGAAGATATCCTTCAGCTGAAACTCACCCTTGGCAAGGAAGACGAAGACCGTCCGCGCAGCCAGCCGGGCCGGGCCGAGATCATGATCGCCGCCCATGTTGGCATCGTTGATAAAGGCCGCGCAGCCGATAAATGGCTGGTCGATACCGTGCGCTGGACCTGGCGCGTCAAACTGTCCCTGTCGATCGAACTTGATCTGTTTGGCACGCTTCGCGATAGCGCCGAAGAAGGCGCGATCAAGGTCTTTGCCGATAACCTCAAAGACCTTCTTTTGGCCGCACCTGCCGGGCAAAAGGCCACCATGGGCCTTGATCCCGGCGTTCGGACCGGCGTTAAGGTCGCGGTGGTTGATGCCACCGGCAAGCTGGTCGATACCGCAACGGTTTATCCTTTCCAGCCGCGCAATGACGTCGAAGGTGCGCTCAATACCCTTGCGGCATTGGCCGCACGCCACAAGATCGAACTGATCGCGATTGGCAATGGCACGTTTTCACGTGAAACCGACGATCTTGCGGGTCAATTGCTGAAACGCTTCCCGGCGCTTAAGGCCACCAAGGTTATTGTCAATGAGGCCGGTGCATCGGTTTATTCCGCATCACAATTCGCAGCCGAAGAATTCCCTGATCTTGATGTGTCGCTGCGCGGGGCGGCCTCCATTGCACGTCGTCTGCAGGACCCACTGGCAGAACTGGTAAAGATCGAACCAAAATCGATCGGTGTTGGTCAGTATCAGCATGACGTATCGGAAACCAAACTGGCCAGATCGCTTGATGCCGTGGTTGAGGATTGCGTGAACGGCGTTGGTGTTGACCTTAATACCGCCTCCATCCCGCTTCTGACCCGTGTTGCGGGCCTGACCGAAACGCTGGCACGCAATATTGTTGGCTATCGCGACTCCAACGGTGCCTTCCAGTCCCGTGCCGACCTTAAAAAGGTTGAACGTCTGGGGCCAAAGGCGTTTGAGCAGTGCGCTGGCTTCTTGCGCATTCGTGGCGCGACCAACCCGCTTGATGCGTCTGCCGTACACCCGGAAGCCTATCCGTTGGTCGAAAAGATCAGCACGAAAGCCTCCAAGCCATTGGCAAGCCTGATTGGCGATTCCGCCTTTATCAAAACCCTGCGTGCTGAAGATTTCGCTGATGAGACATTCGGTGTGCCCACCATCCGCGACATCATTGCCGAACTTGATAAGCCCGGTCGTGACCCGCGTCCGGAATTCAAGACCGCGAAATTCACCGAAGGTGTCAATGAAATCAAGGATCTGCGCACCGGCATGAAGCTTGAAGGCACGGTCACCAACGTCACCAACTTTGGCGCATTTGTGGATATCGGCGTGCATCAGGATGGCCTTGTGCATATCTCGCAGCTGGCCGACAAATTCGTTGAAGACCCGCGTCAGGTGGTCAAGGCCGGTCAGATCGTTTCTGTCACCGTCATGGAAGTAGACGCACCGCGCAAACGCATCGGTCTGTCGATGAAATCAGCCCCGGATTACGAAGCTGTGCGTGAAAAACGTTCGGATAACCGTGGCAGCGCCCCGCATGGAGGCCGTGGTGGTCAGGGCGGTCGTCCGAACCATTCATCAGGTGGTGGCAATGCCGGGGGCAATTCCGGCGGTGATGGTGGTGCCATGGCAGCAGCCCTTAAGGCCGCGATGGAACGCCGCAAGTAAGGCTGCATCACAGAAAACAGATATCGGAAATGGCGGGGTCACAAATGTGGTTCCGCCATTTCCCTGTTTGCACATCGCTGCCAACAGGGTGAATTGACACCAGGCACATTAAAACCCATCTTGTGCACTCACCAAGGGGAGCCCCGGCAAGGGGGCTGAGAAACTGCCGCGCAGTGACCCTTTGAACCTGATCCAGTTCATACTGGCGTAGGGACGGTGCGAACGCTGATAAAACGTTCTCCATCTTTCCGACTTCGAACTGGGTCTCCAAACGCACCTTATTTGCTGCATTGGAGCCTCGAAATGACGACCGACCTTACAAAAACCTCGACCGAGCTGTTTGAACGCATGCGGGCAACCAACCCGCTGGTTCATTGCATCACCAATTATGTCGCGATGAATTACGCCGCCAATGTTTTGCTGGCAGCAGGTGCATCGCCTGCCATGGTCCACACGCCCGAAGAATCCGGCGAATTTGCCGCCATCGCCAGTGCGCTGACGGTCAATATCGGCACCCTGTCGCCCCATTGGGTTGAGGGCATGATGGCAGCCGCCAAATCCGCCAATGAAACGGGCAAGCCCTGGATACTTGATCCGGTGGCACATTTTGCCACCCAATATCGCCGCGATAGCGTTGCCGAGCTTCTGGCGCTGAACCCCACCGTTATTCGTGGCAATGCATCGGAAATCATCGCCCTTGCCGGTGGTCAAAGTGCCGGTCAGGGCGTTGATAGTGGCGATCCGGTCGAACAGGCCGAAGGGGCAGCACGTGCGCTTGCCACGGCCCAGAATGCCGTTGTCGCCGTTACGGGCGAGGTTGATTTCGTCACCGATGGTACGCGATCGGTGCGCATTGCCGGTGGATCGCCCTTGATGCCAAAAATCACCGCCATGGGTTGTTCGCTAACCGCACTTGTTGGCGCCTATGTCGCGATTGCCAAGGATCAGGCGTTTGCGGCAACCGTCGCAGCCCTGACAAACTTTGCCGTTGCCGGTACGCTTGCTGCGAAAACCGCCAATGGTCCGGCATCCTTCATGACAGCTTTTGTCGATGGCCTGCATAATCTTGATGCCCAGACCTATGCCAAGACTGCACGCATTGAGGCCCTATGAAGACTTTTGATCTATCGCTTTATCTGGTTCTTGAACATTCGCTCTGCCTGACGCATTCGATGGTTGAAACCACCATGGCCGCGATTGCCGGTGGTGCAACCATGGTGCAGCTGCGCGACAAAAAGGCCGGGACCGAGGGGCTCATTCGCGTTGGCCGTGAACTGATGGACGTCATGTCTGGTACCGGCGTCCCGTTGATTGTCAATGACGACATCGATGCCGCCATCGCAATCGGGGCTGATGGGCTTCATGTCGGTCAGGATGATATGCCGTCTTCTGCTGCACGCGACCGGCTGGGGCGTGACAAGATCATTGGCCTTTCGATCGAAGACGAAGATGTCGCACGCAAGGTCGACCGGACCGTTGTCGATTATGTTGGCATCGGCCCGGTCTTTGCTACGCCAACCAAACCAGATCATAAACCTGCCATTGGCTTTGATGGGTTGGCAGAACTGGTCAAAATCGCGGGCCTGCCATCGGTTGCCATTGGTGGGCTTAAGGTCGATCACGTTAATGCGGTGCTTCAAAGCGGGGCGGATGGATTGGCTGTCGTATCAGCCATTTGTGGCCAGCCCGATCCCGAAGCTGCTACCGCCAAAATCGCCGATGCCATAAAGGCGTTTCGGGCGCAAACGGCCTGATACCTCACGCCCGACCAGATAAAGACACCCCTATCCCTGCAAGCTAACCCCTTGCGGGGGTTTGTGTTTTGGGTCGGGTCGCGTTTTCAAGACCATCACATGCATGGCAGGCCAGATCAGAACGCAGCGACCGGCACGGAAATGCCTCAATTGCGCCGCTAATTCTTCCGCTTCGTCGGTCATATTTCAGATTATCGAACAGAATAAACCGCGCGAGGAAGCCCATGCTTAAATCTCTGCGCAGCAAGCCGGTTGCCATCGCCCTCATCGGTCTTATGACGGTCACGACAGCCGCACTGGCTGCAATCAAGGTAGCACCCAAACCCACGACAGACAGTGTCACGGTCTATTCCGAAAAACCCAAAGGCGACGTCATCCTGAGCAATCAGGATGGCACGATTGCCCTGTCGCGCACATGCGCGCAGTTCCCGTGCAAGATCGACATATCCGCGCTCAGTCGCGGCGAATATGACGTGATGATCCGTAACGGAACCGACATCGTCCATATGGTCGGGCTCTATAAGGAATAAAACCTGTTTGCCAAACCGATCCCCATGGGACTCGGGTTTCGCACAAAATTTCCCTATCCGGTCGGGAACGTTTTTCGACCGCAAATGTTGATTAAACAGGTATCGCCAACAAAGCGTTGCCCGATTAAAGCGGGGTGATGCCCCAAAACGCATTGCGTAAATCGCAAGGCGCGCTAGATAAAGGCGCAAGGGCATCTTCCGGATGCTGTCGTGTTCGCCCTGCAACAAAGGTTTCCAACAGGTTGCACGGGATTTTCACTTTCAACACGACGCCAAAAAGGGATATGTTGCGTTACCGCACAGACCAATAATGAAAGTCGAGGAACTGTATCATGGCATTTGAACTCCCAGCACTTCCGTATGCATATGACGCGCTTGCGCCGGTCATGTCCGCTGAAACCCTTGAGTTTCACCATGACAAACATCACAACGCCTATGTTGTGAACGGCAACAAGCTGCTCGAAGGTTCCGGCCTTGAAGGCAAGTCACTTGAAGAAGTTGTTGTTGCATCTTACGGCGACGCTTCCAAAGCAGGCCTGTTCAACAACGCTGCTCAGCACTGGAACCACATTGAGTTCTGGCAAATGATGAAGGGCAATGGCGGCGGCGCCATCCCGGGTGAACTCGAAAAGAAAATCGTTGAAGATTTCGGCTCTGTCGATGCCTTCAAAGAAGCCTTCATTCAGGCTGGCGTAACCCAGTTCGGTTCCGGCTGGTGCTGGCTTGCGATGGACAAGTCCGGCAAACTGGTTGTCACCAAGACCCCGAACGCGGAAAACCCGCTTGTTCACGGTCAGACCCCGCTGCTCGGTTGTGATGTTTGGGAACACTCCTACTACATCGATTACCGCAACGCGCGCCCGGACTATGTCAAAGCCTTCCTCGACAGCCTGGTTAACTGGGAATATGTCGCAGAGCGCTTCTCCAAAGCTGGCTAATCAGCCCTGCTTGGAAGTCAAATTAAAGAAAAGCGGTCCAACAGGGCCGCTTTTTTTGTTCGCCACCACCACCAATGCCCGGAGCCCCACAGATGTTCAGTCACGTTACCCTCGGCACATCCGACATTGCCCGTGCCCGGAAATTCTATAACGCCGTCCTGATCCCGATTGGTCTGGTCGAGCGCCCCGTCACCCCCGATGGCGGTCCGAAAGCCCTTTGCTGGATTATCCCCAATCAGCAATTGCCGCGTTTTTACGTCTATGAGCCCTTCAACAAGCAGGCAGCATCCGCAGGCAACGGCAACATGGTTGCTTTCCTTGCCCCGTCCACGGATGCGGTCGATGCAGCCTATCAGGCCGGAATGGAAAATGGAGGTCGCGACGAAGGGGAACCCGGTGAACGCCCGCATTACGGCGACGGCTATTACGGTGCATATTTGCGCGATCCCGATGGCAACAAGCTGCATATCGTTTATCGGGGTGATGTTGCGTAAACGAGCGTGACGGTGGATGAGGTTTTAAACCTGCGCGCCATATAGCTGACAAAACTGATCGTAGGCCTGGTTTGCACGCTTTTCGATATCTTTAGGCGTGATTTCGGGAAGCGTGCCAATCACCCTGCGAATCTGCCAATCACCCACAAGAAGTGACAGAAACGTCTCGGTCACTTCGCTGGCGTCGGTGGCTTTGAGCCAACCTTCGACTATCGCGCGTTTCATAAGTGTCAGGATCAACGGCATCACTGTTTCACGGCCACATTGACCAATCACAGCGCCAAGCTCGCCGGTTACATCTGCGGCGGCAGCCCTGTTGAGCAATATGGCCTTTTCACTGACCAAAAGTGTCAGAAGCCGTGTCCCGACATCTTTGAGAACATGACCGACAGGTTCCCCTACCCGATCCTGATCGATCAGTGCCGTTGCGACGTCTGATGCGTTTTCACGCACGAGGGCGGCAAACAGGCCGCGCTTGTCGCCATACCACCGATACATCGTCTCGTTCGACGCCTTTGCCCGCTTGGCGATCGCAAGCATCGATGCACCGGCATATCCCTGCTCTGCCAGTACTTCATATGCGCATGCCTCGATCTCTGCTTTACGCTCCTTGCGATTTTCACTGCGCATGGCGTCTCTTTCACGCTCCTTGACGAACCGTACATATATGTACGATTATTATCCGTACACATTGATACGGTTTTATTCTTTTCCACGGCCCAATGAAAGTGAAAAGCCATGCATGCCGTCATTCGACCAGCTGCAATTACCGCTATTCTGTTCCACGGTGCGATATTCGGTTTCTTTTACGCGTGGGTGTGTTCGACAATGTGGGGATTGGATACCGCCGCACCGGAAACGGCAATTGCCGCGATGCAAGCCATGAACGGTTCCGTTCGAAATGGTGTCTTTGCACCGGCATTTTTCGCAACACCGCTGGTGTCGCTTTTGACTGCTGGCTTATGCCTTGGCACCGCAAGCAAACGGGCCGCACTTTATTTTGCCCTTGCCGCGGTAACCTATCTGCTGGGTGGACTGATCTTGACCATGTTGGTCAATGTGCCAATGAACGAGAATTTGGCAGCAATCCAATTGCCGCTCTCCACCAGCGCCGCCAGCCAGATATGGGCCGAATATTCTGGTGAATGGCAATTCTGGAACCAAATCCGCACCGCATTCTCGGCAATTGCTTTGGTACTTGCTGCAATCGGGCTTGCATGTATCAGCCCCAAAACGCCGCAGGCACAATCGGCCGTATCATAAAGAAAGGCACCGCCGGTTTCCCTGCGGTGCCTTTGTCACATTTCGCTACTTAGCGAGACGATCAGATATCAAACTTGATGCCCTGAGCCAGTGGCAGCTCGCGGGAATAGTTGATCGTGTTGGTCGCACGGCGCATGTAACCTTTCCATGCGTCCGAACCGGATTCACGACCGCCACCGGTTTCTTTTTCACCACCGAACGCACCACCGATTTCCGCACCGGACGGACCGATATTGACGTTGGCGATACCGCAATCAGAGCCAACAGCTGACAGGAACAGCTCGGTCTCACGCAGGTCGGTCGAGAAGATGCAAGATGAAAGACCCTGCGGAACGCCATTCTGAAGTGCGATGGCTTCTTCAAGGGTTTCATAGGTCATGACATAGAGGATCGGCGCGAAGGTTTCGTTGCGCACGGTCTCGGTCTGGCCTGGCATTTCAACCACAGACGGGGTGACATAGAACGCATTCGGATATTCCGATTCCAGTGCGCGTTCACCACCATGCACCGTGCCACCGTCCTTTTTGGCACTGGCAAGGGCTGCCTGCATGTTGTTGAAGCTGTCTTCATCGATCAGCGGACCAACAAGGGTACCATCGGCAAGCGGATCACCGATTTTGACCGATTTGTAAGCAGCGACAATTTTCGGAACCAGCTGATCCTTGACGTCCTTATGAACGATCAGGCGACGAAGGCTGGTGCAACGCTGACCACAGGTCCCAACGGCGGAGAACACAACCGCACGCACGGTCATGTCGATATCGGCCGACGGAGTAACGATCATGGCGTTGTTGCCACCAAGCTCAAGGATGGTGCGGCCAAAACGTTCTGCAACGCGCGGGGCAACTTCACGGCCCATACGGGTCGAACCGGTTGCCGAAACAAGCGCAACATCGTGGCTGTCAGTAAGTGCTTCGCCGATCTGACGATCACCAATCACGACCTGATGCAGGTTGGCCGGGGCATCGCCGAATTTAGCCAATGCCTTTTCAAGGATCTTCTGACACGCCAGTGCGACGACCGGAGTCTTTTCTGACGGCTTCCAGATGACAGAGTTACCGCAAACCAGTGCCAGGGCGGTGTTCCAGGACCAGACAGCAACCGGGAAGTTGAACGCGGAAATCACGCCAACAACACCCAGCGGATGCCAGGTTTCCATCATTTTGTGACCCGGACGTTCCGATGCGATGGTCAGACCATAAAGCTGACGCGACAGACCGACTGCGAAATCGCAGATATCGATCATTTCCTGAACTTCGCCAAGGCCTTCCTGATAGATTTTGCCGCATTCAAGCGATACCAGACGGCCAAGCGGTTCTTTGGCAGCACGCAGTTCTTCGCCCAGAAGACGGGCCAGTTCACCACGGCGCGGTCCCGGAACCTGACGCCATTCGTTGAATGCCTTTTTGGCATTGCCGATGATGTCGGTCATTTCTGCCGGATCGGTTTCAGCAACAGTTGCGATTTCCGAACCGTCTACCGGGGTCTGGACTTTAAGCGTGCCATTGGCGATCTCGGCTTCGGACAGACCAAGCTCGGTCAGGATGGATTTGAAACTCACAGTAAAACTCCCTTCTTTTTAAACTTTCCGGTGATCACCACCGGCCATTCCGTTGATGCCTATTCCGTTACCTGCGCCACTTGGGGCAGAAGCTTGGCGATGATGGCAAAGGCCTCATCAACCTGATCAAACGGAATGGTCAAAGGTGCCAGCAGGCGCACCACATTGGCGTGTTCACCACTTGGCATTAACAATAGCCCGTTGGCACGGGCCAGTTGCAATAAGCTTTGCAGACGTTTGGCCGACGGTTTGCCGTCATCTGCAATCAATTCAAAGGCGCGCATCGCGCCAATCCCGCGCATATTGCCAATCACATGCCCGCCGGGCAGATCGCGCAACCATGCGATATGGGTCGCATATTTTTCGCCAAGTTGCTTGGCACGACCCAGAATATTGTCGGCTTCAAGAACCTCAAACACACCGGTCGCGGCCGCACAGGCGACCGGATTGCCGGAATAGGTCCCACCAAGACCACCGGGTGCAAGTGCGTTCATAACATCTTCGGCCCCGGTGATCGCGGCTAGCGGGAAGCCACCGCCAATCCCCTTGCCCATGACAAGGATATCGGGCGCAACACCGGCATGCTCGATGGCAAACATCTTGCCCGTCCGGCCAAAGCCCGACTGGATTTCATCGGCAATCAAAACCATGCCGTTTTCATCACACAGCCTGCGCAAGGCGACCAGAAACTCGGCATCACAGGCACGGAAGCCGCCTTCGCCCTGAACCGGCTCAATCACAATTGCGCCAACCGATTTCGGATCGGCTGAAACGGAAAACAACTTATCAATCGCTGCCATCGCATCACTCACCGATACACCGGTTTCAGGGCATGGATATGGCAAATGCCAAACCGGCCCCGGAAGCGGTCCAAGACCGGTTTTATAAGGCTTGGTCTTACCCGTCAGCGCCAGTGTTGCAAGGGTTCTGCCATGAAACGCGCCGTCAAAGGCAATCACGCCAGTACGGCCCGTAAAGGCACGGGCAAGCTTCAACGCATTTTCCATCGCTTCCGCCCCGGAATTGGTCAGCATCGACTTTGCCGGACCTTCAATCGGGCAGTTTTGCGCCAGCCAGTCGGTTACCGCGACATAGGGTTCATGAGGCAGCGCGTTAAAGCAGCTATGGGTAAAGCGTTCGCACTGGGCAATCACGCGATCCATCACCTTTGGATTGCGATGTCCGACATTCAAAACACCAATCCCGCCGACGAAATCGATATAGCGCGTGCCATCGCTATCCCATGCTTCGGCATTTAGGGCGCGATCAAGATAAACCGGGTGCACGTTGCGTACACCGGCCGAAACGGATTGCGTTTGACGGTCGCGGATCGTGCTTGCTTTGGCTTCTTTGTTGGCATCATCACGGGGCATTGGGGCCTGCTCCGACATTGGGTTAAGCATTTGATTTCGCATTATCGTTACGAAGTCGAATTAAATTACATTCAGCTCAAGCACCGGGGCATTGTCCCGAATGCGTTCATAGCCAAACACCGAAAGATCAAGGGTCTGATAGCCACCTGTCGCGACCAGCTCGGCAATACCGCGGCCAACGGCCGGGCTTTGCTGCAAGCCATGGCCGGAGAAGCCATTGGCAAAGACGAAGTTCTTAACATCCGTGTGGCGGCCAAGGATCGCGTTCTGATCGAGCAGGTTATAGGAGTAATGACCGGCCCAGGCATTGACGACCTTGATCGCCTCAAACCGTTCGGAACGTTCATAAAGTCCCGGCCAAATGATGTCGTCAAACAGGCTGTGATCGACCTCGAAATCCCAGCATGCCGGATCACGATCCTTGGGCGGGGCAATCCCGGTGATAAAGAATTCACCTTCCGGGCGGACATAAAGCCCGCTTGGATCAATCAGCATCGGGCAGCTTGCGGAAATGTCTGCGGCATCCCGGCAATCAAACACAAAGATGCAACGCTTGCGCGGCTCTACCGGGATTTCGAGCCCGGCCATCGCAGCAACTTTCGAACAACCTGTACCCGCGGCATTGATCAGCGTGCCACAGCCAAATCGACGACCGTCTTTAAGGATAACACCGGTAATCTGATCACCTTCGCGGACCACATCGACAACTTCGCCATCAATGTATTCCGCACCACGACGGCGCGCCTGTTTACGGAAGGACTGCATCAGGCAATAGGCATCAAACCAGCCTTCACCCGTGCGGCCCCAGCAACCCGCCGACAGATCCGATGTGTTCATCCACGGATATTTGGCCGCCAGTTCGTCTGGCTCCATCCAGACGATATCGGCGCCAAATTCGGTCTGGGTCGCGTGGTTCTGCTTCAGGATATCGCGCCCCTGATCGGTGGCGAGGATCAGATAACCTTTCTCATGCAGGGCAATGTCGACTTCCGGGTCCAGATCGCGCTTAAGATTGCGCAGGAAATCGATGCCATATGCCGACATCTCGATATTCACCGGGGTGGAGAATTGCTGACGGATCGATGCCGCCGAAAGGGCCGTTGAGCAGAATTCATAATTGGGATCTTTTTCGATCACCAATACCCGGCCCTTGAAATCATCACGACCGGTCAGATGCCATGCGATCGAACTGCCGATAACCGCACCACCGACAATGATCACATCATAATTTTCGTCAACAGAACCCATTCTTGCCTTCTACCCGATATATTGTTGAAGCCTTCTGGCCGTCATCTTCCCGGACATTTTATTGTTATGAACTGGTGCTAATCCCTGTTTCAGCCAGATGCAACATCCTTCCGAAACATTACAAAGTGACCGCTCTCCAGCCCAATGGCTTTTGGCCCGAACGCTTCATATGGTGGCGCGAGGGGGCTTGGAACCGTTTAAAACGTTACGCCTTGGACGAACAGCAAACAAACGATATATTCGCACCACATCATTCCATTTGGTTATGAACTGGATTTGCCATGCGTCGCTTTCTGCCATCCCTGACTGCCCTGCAATTTTTTGAAAGCTCGGCCCGGCATTTATCCTTCACGCGCGCTGCCGAAGAACTCAATGTCACGCAGAGTGCCATCAGCCGGCAGATCCGCACGCTTGAAGAATATCTGGGGCGCGATTTGTTTCGCCGCGTCAAAAAGCGCCTGAAACTGACCGCTGCGGGCGAAGCATATGCCGCACAGGTGCGCGATCTTCTGGATCGGGCAGAGGCGGCAACGCTTCAGGTCATGGCTTATTCCGATGCGGGCGGGATGCTGAATGTAGGGACATTACCGACCTTTGGCGCGCGCTGGCTTGTACCGCGCCTTGGCGATTTCAAGGCGACATGGCCTGACATTCAGTTGAACCTGATTACCCAAACGCGGGAGTTCAATTTCGACCGCGAAGGCATCGATATCGCCATTCATTTTGGCGATGACAATCTGCCGGGATGCGTGACACATCGGTTGATGGGCGAGACCCTGATTGCAGTATGTGCGCCCAAGCTTCTGCAAGAAAATGACGACCTGCCGATTGCGCGTGAACGTGTGCAGCGTTGCACCCTTTTGCAGCATTCCACCCGCCCGCGGGCTTGGCAGGATTGGTTGGCGGCCGCCGGGGTCGCGGTCGTTGACGAGCTTGCCGGTCCGCGCTTTGAGCATTTCCACATGGTCATTCAGGCCGCTGTTGCCGGACTTGGTCTTGCATTGCTTCCGGAATTTCTGGTGCGTGAAGAACTTGAAAGTGGGCGCTTGGTCGCACCGTTTGATGTTTCGATCCCCAATCACCACGCCTATTACGTCGTCTATCCGCAGGAAAAAGAAAACAATTTCGCCGTTCGCGCGTTTCGTGACTGGCTTCTCAGTTCTTCACGCGAAAACCGGTAACCATAACCCGAATATCTGCGTGAAAGCATGAAAGACACCAGCCGCAGCGCTTGAACCGTGGCAATGCCCACCCAAACTAACAACTAAGGAATTTCTACATTCTAATCGTGTTGGACACGGCCCGCAGACTGTCTGACGCACAGCAGAGATCGAGACCATCATGCAACTTGGCGACGCACCTTCGCAAAGCATCGATCTGACCAAAGAGAAGTTTCTGATCGATCTGATCAGGGGACTTAGCGGCACCCTACAAGACTTGATCGGGATTGAAGAAGCATCCGGTATGATCAGCGTTGTTGGTGCTGCCATCGGCAATGACCTGAATGAGAAATACAAACACGCCTTTGAAACCAAGAAGATGACGAAAGAACAGGTTTGTCATTCCCTGGTCGATCTCAAGCGGCGCATTGACGGCGGCTTTAAAGTTCAGGAAGTCACCAACGACAAGATCGTTCTGGTGAATTCTGCATGTCCGTTTGGAGATGCTGTCATTGGTCGAAAATCCATGTGCATGATGACGTCAAATGTTTTTGGCAAGATCACAGCCGAGAATCTTGGCTATGCGCGTGTTGAACTGGAAGAAACCATTGCCCAGGGCAATGACGGGTGCCGTGTTGTTATTCGATTGAATCCTGCAGAAACCATAGATGAGATCGATGGACGAGAGTATTTTAGGGAAGATGACTAACAATCTTCCAGAGATCGTTTCTCAGGCCGCAGCATCCCTTATCAGCGCCATCAGCGACCCCGTATTGCTCTGTGATACGGACGGAAAGGTTGTGGCAATCAACCGGGCTGCAACAACCTATTTCGCAAAGACAGACTGCCCGCACAGTCCGGAGATTGTCGGATCGACCGTCTATCACCTTTTCCCCAACAATGATGAAAACCTGACCAAAACCCTTAAGCTGTGCCGCAGTCAAACCGGCATTTTTCCGGGAAAGCTTCTGGTAGGTCGTGACACATCAACGAGCGCGGAGCCTACACACCAGCTGTTTCAAGGTGCGATGGTTCGCTTGATTGGTAACAGACCAACGCACATCCTTATCCGGCTCCTTCCGGCCAATTCCGTCTCCAAGCGCCGTTTCCAGGAACTTAACGCCGCATTGCAAAAGAAGAACAAGCAGCTGCTGCGTCAACGCGAGCTGTCGAGAAAGGATGCCCATACCGGATTGTGGCAACGCTCCACGCTGTTTGAAGAATTGCCGGGCTACATTGATCTGATCGCCAAGCACAACAAGCCTTGTTCATTTGCCATCATTGATCTGGATGACTTCAAAGGCATCAATGATCATTTTGGCCATCCATGCGGTGATGAAGTCCTGACATGCATGGGCCAATTGTTGCTAAAGGCCTGTCGCTCGCTCGATCGGGTCGCGCGAATTGGCGGGGAAGAATTCGCACTGATCATGCCTGACACGGGGCTTGAGGCCGCCTTTCGCGCGTGCCAAAGGCTCAATCAGCAAATTCGCAGCACTGCCGTTGATTATAACGGCGAGACAATCAAAATTACCGCAAGCTTCGGCGTTACTGAAATGAGCACAGAAGATACCGCCATGGAAGCATACAAACGCGCTGATGGTGCGCTTTATGCTGCCAAAGAAGCTGGCAGAGACCGGTGCGCGCACATCGAACGCGGGTCAGAAACCTGCTTCATCGAGCCAAACAGTCAATAAACTCGGCTGAAATTCTGCGTATCATCCGCTGCGCGCAGTTAATTTGGTTGCCGATGGTCAAGTTCAACCATAGAGTTGGCACACTTAAGTATAGGGCTCGCCATTCAACCGGTCAGAACAATTTAACCAGAATGTTGAATGGGCCAAAAGGGGATAGGCTGTGTCGCTACTTGAAGACCGACTTGAACGCTATGACATCCTGCCAACGACATTTGGCATTCTGGCCAAAGCATCAAAGGACATCAAAGGTGGTGCCCCCGCGCGCGCCAAGAAGTTCTATGAAATCATTGCCAAAAAGCCAGACCCTGATCAGCCCCGATTATCTGAAAACACCATTTCGTCGCTGACCAAGTCGCTTGAAGCACATTGGCAAAGCCTATTTGACGGCAAGATCGACGAAGAATTCGTCCGCCAATCCATCGCCCTTGGCCAGCGCCATGAAGAATTTGGCATCACGCCAAAGCTTTATATCGCCGCCTATAATGCGGTCACCGATGCGCTGATTGAAACCATCATCGTCAAGTTCCGCTGGCGCGCAGGTGAAGCCGCAAAAATCGTTACCTCGCTAACCTCGGTGATGCTGCTTGATATCGAACTCACCCTGACATCGTTTTGCGATGCCAGTGCGACCCGTCGCCATACCGCATCTGAAAACGCCTTTGCGGATCAGCAACTTGATCGCACGATGGATCTGTCCGTCGCGATCAATGAAAGTGCGATTTCAAATGCCCGCATGATGAACGTGATCGAGGATGTGGACCGTCAGGCGCAATCAATCTCGGCCGCGGTTGATCAAATGGTATCGGGCATCAGCCACATTGCCGAAAACGGCCGGGTTGCTGCTGATAATGCACAAGAAGCCATCAATGTCACCCGCACCGGTCAGGAAACCGTTAGCGGTGCGGTTAACAGCATGGATGAAATTGCCGAAGCCGTGCGCGATGCATCGCGCCGGGTCGATATTCTGGCCGAAGCATCATCCAAAATCGGTGAAATTGTCGAGTCCATCGAAGCGATTGCCGCGGAAACCAACCTTTTGGCGCTTAACGCAACGATTGAGGCCGCCCGTGCGGGCGAAGCGGGCAAAGGCTTTGCCGTTGTCGCCAACGAGGTCAAGGCGCTGAGCCAGCAGACCGCGCGCGCAACAGACGAAATCCGCACACGTATCACCAATCTTCAGGATGAAACCAAGGGCATCGTCGATGCCATGAACCTTGGCACCGAGGCGGTAACGCGTGGCCAAGATGTCATGGGCGAAGTCGCCCGCGAAATCGGTGAAATCGGCAGCAAAATGGAAGACACCACCCAACGTATCGCCGATATTTCCAACATTCTTGATGAACAAAACCGTGCAACTGATGCGGTGCGTACTGGCATCACCGGCATTGCAAATCAAACCGGCGGACAGGTCAGCGCGATCAGATCCGCGATCGAAACCGTGTCCGAGGTCGAAGGCCTGATTGATCAGCAAGTATCCGAGCTGGTCCGCTATGAAATCCCCAACCGCACCATCCGAAGCGCCCGTGCAGAACATGCTGTCTATTTCAAAGCAGTTGCCGAGGTATTGGCAGGACTGACCGACCCGTCCAAGGTCGATATGGGTGCTGCCAATAGCTGCCGGTTTGGCAAATGGTATGACAGCAATGCCGCCGATCCGTTCCGCAAGCTTTCAGGCTTTAACGCCGTTCGCGCCCCGCATGACAGCCAGCACAAAGCGGGCCATGCAGCCCTGACGGCCTATCGCAAAGGCGACCTTGCCGCGGCAGAAGCCGCCTTTGCCGATATGGAACGCGCCACCATTGATGTTCTGGCTGCCCTTAAAAAACTGGCCGAACAGGCACGCGACATTACAGCCGCCTGATCGCTTTGATCAAACAACGGCCTTTGCCTGACTGACCAGAACGACGCCACCATTTGGATCGTCAATGGCGCGAATGGGGCTGTTAAAGACCGTTGAAAGCAATTCCGGTTGCATGATCTCAGCAACAGCTCCTTGTGCAACAAGTTGCCCCGCCTGCAGGATCGCGACACGATCGGCATAGGCTGTGACCTGGTTGAAATCATGCAAGATCACAAGGACACCAACACCGTTGTTACGGGCTTCACGTCTGGCAACAGCCAAAAGTGCATGCTGATGGGACACATCAAGCCCTGATGTCGGCTCATCAAGTAACAGGAACCGCGCATTTGCAGTTCTTGCAGCTTCGTTTTTGAGATCCGTGCGCCCTAAACAGTTTTCCATTCCCCAAACCTGAACCAGCGCACGCGCAAGTTGGACGCGTTGTTTTTCCCCGCCAGAAAGAGCGGGATAAACACGATCCGCAAGATGTTCAATATCCGCACTTGCGATCGCGTGCTTGACCAACTCCTGATCATGCTTGCGGGTTGAAACCTTGCGAAAAGGCGCACGGCCAAGCGCAACAACGTCACGCACCGTAAAGGGAAAAGTCATCGAAGCCGCCTGAGGCATCACTGCACGTTCCCGCGCCAGATCAAGTGCCGCAATGTCCGATATCGCCAGACCATTCTGGGTCACTTTGCCAGACGATACGTCCAGCTCACCGGCCAACACTTTTAGCAGCGTTGATTTTCCTGCACCGTTTGGCCCCAGAATCGCAAGGACTTCACCTGGTTGCACGACAACTGAAACATCTCGCAGCAAATAACGTCCACGGGCAACAAAGCTTACTTCATGCGCGATCAAGCTCATAGACGCCGCCTTTTCTTTTCACGCATCAGAAGTCCAAGGAAAAATGGCCCACCAACAATCCCTGTTACCAGCCCAATAGGTAGCTCGGCCGGCAAAACAATGACACGCGCGATTGCATCAGCAGCCGTCAGGATCATTGCGCCACAGATTGCCGACGCCGGAAGCACAAAGCGATTATCCGGCCCGGTTACAATGCGAACCAGATGAGGTGCCACCAAACCAACAAAGCCGATAATGCCAGACACTGCCACCGCCGCACCGACAACAAGGGCGGTCACGACGGTCGCCCGACGTTTAAGATGCTCGACCTCGACACCAAGATGGCGTGCCTCGGCCTCACCAAGCAAAAACAGATTAAGCGGCGTACCAAGGCTCAGGAGATAAAGCACCCCCAACACCATCACAATCAGTGCAGGTGCGTCCGCCGGGCCATTCCCGGCCAGTGCCCCCATCTGCCAGAAGGTCAGGCTGCGTAACTGCGCATCATCTGCCATATAGGTAAATACACCCACGCCAGCAAAGGCGATGGCATTGATCGCAACCCCGATCAGCAGCATGATCGCTGCATCGGTTTGACCGTCCTGACGTGACAAAACCCTGATGATTGCTGTTGCAATAACAGCCCCCCCAAAGGCAGCAACCGGCACACCATAAGGACCAAATACCGGATAAAATTCACCCAGTATAATATGTCCGGTCACAATCATGGCGACGGCACCAAATGCCGCACTTGCCGAAACGCCAATGATCCCGGGATCAGCAATCGGGTTGCGAAACAGGCTTTGCATCACCGCCCCGGCCAGTCCCAACCCGGCGCCGATCACAATTGCGCGCAAAATGCGTGGAAATCGCAAACTATCGAGAACGCGGGCATCAAACGCATCGATCCCGGTGTGATTTACCCCCAAACGATACGCAATGTGCGAAATCACATCACCTAATGTGATTTGCGCTCCACCAACCGCAAGGGAAATGATCGTAGCAACACCCAATGCCACCAAAAGAACCGTCAGGACAAACACCGGTTGACCAACAGGAAGCTGGCGCCAACGCATTGTCATCAATCGCCTGGTGTCTTTCACTGCCGCTGTTCTTTTTCATGCAGAACCGCCGCAAGATCACGAATTTCCGATGCGGATTCCGGACCAAAACCAAGAATGGTCGATGAAGAGACCGACAGTATCTGACCGTTGGCTATCGCCTTGTTCAGACCAAGGATCGGGTGATTTTTCACACCATCAATCCCGCCCAACTGATCAATTGTCGATTGGGCAACCAAAACGTAGTCCGACGCATCCGAGGCAATCACTTCGGGCGAGACAGGCTTAAACCCGTCAAAGTCCGCCATCGTGTTGCTGCCACCAATCAGATCAATGATCTCAGCAGCGGTTGTATGACGACCTGCCGAAAGCGGCTTGGCATGCCCCACGGCCATCAAAAATACGATGCTAGGTCGGATATCCCCGGCAAGTGAACCTAAACTGACGATATCATCGCGCACTTTCCCGGAAAGCTTGTCGGCTGCGTCTGGACGCCCCAAAGCTTCACCGGCAACCAAAATTGCTTCTGGCAGATTTTTCATTTCATCAAGCGATGGCAATTTAACAACCGGAATGCCCAGATCGCTCAGTTCTTGAAGAACATTGTCAGGACCGGATTTTTCAACAGCAACGATCAGGTCAGGTTTCAGACTGATAATGCCTTCAGATGCCAACTGACGCATGTAACCGACCTTTGGCAAGGACGGCACAGGGTCTGGACGTGTGCTTGTGGTATCGGTTGCAACCACACTGTCGCCAGCACCGAGGGCAAAGACGATCTCGGTTGCCGGTGCCCCGACCGTGATCACACGGGCAGGGCGATCAGCAGCAAACACCGGCAGGCACAAACCGATCAAACCAATAAGTGCCAAGATGAATGCAATTGGATTACGCATTAATTACTCCGCAACTGACTTTATTTCAGTATCGATACGAGGAAGGCTTTCCGCCAATTTTTGCCAATCCGGGTTCTCTGGATGCTTCGGCGCACGCTCACCACAGAAAATCGCGAAATTGTTAAGCTCGGCATCGTAAAGCTCGACCGTGGTGATAACCCCTTCACGGATCGGCTTACGAACGATCCAGGCTTCAGCAATCATGTCCATCCGAAGATGCAGGGTAAAACGCGGATCCATGACATTGATCCACGCGCCCATCTCGCGAATGTTGTTTACCGGTCCGGTATGGATCTGAATGGCACCACCATTCCCGACAAACACCATGATCGAAACGCCGCTTTGTGATGCCGTTTCAAGAAGGGTCCGAATTGAGTCTTTACCAAGCTGTTCGGCAAATTCAGGCCCAGCCAGGCGCATGCCCTGCTGGCGGCCAACGTTAAAGTCTTTCAGAAGTCCGTGATATTGGTGCACATCGGTCATGCGGCGCCAATGCGCGCGCAGGTTCTCGACGTCCACCTCGTCATCGCGTCGCGTGATTGCTTTGGGCAACGGCGGCAGGGTCTCTATCCCGGCTGACTGATGCTCTGCCTTGATCTCGTCAATCAGGGCGTCATAACCGGCTTCGTTGGATTGTTCGGTCAGGAAAATCTTGTGAATCGCCGTACCATCATGATCGAAGAACTGAATACTGCGGCGGCGACCAGCACGCGGATTATGGGTTTCGACCGCAAATCCGTGCCCCCAACGCCCCAAAAACAGGCGCAGGTCAACATCACCATTCAGCACCAGTCCCATCTCACCATTGATGTTGACTTTACCGAATGTGCCAATCTTTTCATGAACGACGCTTGGGTTGCGCGTCAGAATCTTGACTTCGCCAAGCTCTTCAAGACGCGTAATCAAATCGCCCCAATCTGCATCAAGCCGAACAACATTGGTTCCAACTCCCGCAGCAACCAGTTCGCCCTCGCTCAGACCGAGCTCGGCTGCGATATCCACCGCATAGCCTTTGGCCTCACCTGCAGAGAATGCCGACCATGCTTCAAGCGGTGTTTTAAAGTTATTCTCACTCATGGCGTTTATACCTCCTGTAAGTTCAGACGATGCAACCTGTGCATCGTCTGAACTTCGACGTTAGAATTTCATGCTTGCGGAAATTTTTACGTTACGGCCTGGCTCATAAAGCGCGTTGTCTGCCGTCTGATAATTGCGATCCAGAAGGTTATCGACACCCGCATTAACCATCAGCCCCGGAATGGTGTCGCTTGCATCCCAGCGAACAAACAGGTCAAAAGTCGCGTATCCCGGAACTTCATCGCCTTCGGAGATACGGGTCAATCGATCAACAATATTTGCACGACCACCAAGTTCGACACCGTAATCGACAAAGCGATAGCCCCCTGAAATCGCAACCTTATCGGCAGGAATATCCGACAGATTTTCGCCAGTCTGGGTATTCTCGCCACGAATGCGTGAAGCCGCCAGACCACCAAAGACAACACCGGTGTCATAGCTGAGCTCGGCTTCGAAGCCTTTGATTTCGGCTTCTGGCACATTCACGCTCTTGGTTTCAGAGCTACCAACAGTGGCACCTTGCTGTTCGATGTAGTCTTTGATCTCATTCTGGAAATAGGCGACTTTTGCGCGGAATGTATCGCCGGTCGTCAGAAGGCTATCGGATTTGAAGTTTGAGCCGAATTCCCAAGTCTGACCTTTTTCTGCTTCAAGATCAGGGTTTGCGACAAAGTTGTTCCCCGGGAAGTGGTAACCACTTGCATACATCTCAGTCATGGCCGGAGCACGGAATGCTTCAGCGTAACTAACATAGGGCTGGAACCAGGAATTCACCCGATAGCTTGCCGAGAAACGCGGCGATATTGCGCTGTCTTCGCGAGATCGCTGCCCGTCTGCTGACAAATCATAGGAATCAAACCGGACACCTGCGGTCACATCGAACGCATCTGTAACTGCCAATGCGTTATCGACATAGACGCCATAAATAATCATGTCTGCATCAGGAAACAGGTTGGATACAGCGACCCCGTTCCTGCGGCCTTCCTGCGAGTCCTGATAGATTTCGCCGCCAACCGTTACCGCCAGTTCGCGCCCGGAAACATCAAATCGTGACGTGTTGTTGGCATCAAGCCCAATCGTATCAAGCGTGCGCTCATCATGGCGGCCATCACTTACACGTTTTTCGTCAAGATCGGTGCGCATGCCATAGGCATTAACATCAGCATCAATCCAGTCATTGCCGCTATCTTGATAGCGATAGCCAAGCACGACCGAAGATTCTTCGCTCTCGCGGTTCACAAGATAGTTGCTTGTACTCAGAGCGGCGCCACTGTCAGGCGCAGAAGGCAATTTGTGCTCATCACTGTAACGCTGGACAGTCAGGGTGATACGACTTGCGTCGTTGATATCAATGCCGCCCTTCACCAGGCCGTTGATATAATCATCATCCGTATATGGCTGCTTTTCACCGTCTCCGGATTCAAAATTGCCCGTACCTTCGCGCGTGACACTGACAAGAACGTCGCTGTTGTCTGTGGGGCGACCATACGCCATGCCATTCGTCGTCAACCCGTGATCCACTGATGCGTAACCAACCTTGACCCGAGCACCGATAGTTTGGCCAGGATCAAGCAAGTCATGCGCGTCTTTGGTGGTCAGGGCAATCACACCGCCAAGGGCGCCAGTTCCCTGAATGGTTGATGCAGCGCCACGATAAACTTCGACGGATTTCATCACCTCCGGATCGAAGAAGAATCGGCCTTTGTGACCAACACTCATGTTTGCGCGCGCGCCATCAACACGCACGACAACCCGGTCGCCAGTCAGTCCGCGAATAATCGGCTCCTGCACCGTGCTACGGGGTCCGCCGTAAATTTCAACACCTGGCATCCCGCGCAGAATATCGCTCAGGTCTGACGGCTGGCGGCGATCCAGTTCTTCTTCATCAACCACAGAGATTGAGGCCGGTGAATCAATGACTGATGTCTCAAGTTTGTTTGCCGTAATTGTTACCGCATCAAGTGCAACGATATGAGCAGCAGGAGACTGCTCTTCTGCTCCCTCGACACTGGTCGCGCTATTCTGAGTGGTTGTTGCGGATTCCTGTGCTTGCGCGGCAACACAAAGCGCAAATGTAGATACAGTCGCCATGAGCAAGCGCGCTGAAATGGTTCGGACCATTGTGGTTCCCCTGTAAGGCAGCTATTGACCGATTTCGGCTGGCTGGCTGGCTTGTGCGGGGCACTGGCGCGCTGGCTGGCAAATCTTCCATTTATAGATCGGGCGCCGATTGGCGCGTTATTTTGTCAGGATAAGCTTGTTATTCGAGGTCAGACGCAGGTGATACTCATCGCCCTGATGAACGATAATGACCTCGCGACTGCCCCCCATAAGATCTGCCAGTTGCATCTTGGCAATCAGATCAGATGGGCATTCTTTTGCTTTTGTTGTTGCGATGTCAGGCATCGCAAGCTCCTTATCCAATTTTCGCAATTAATAATGATTTTCATTCCTATATTGACGCATTGTAAACAAGTCAAGCTGGTAAACTCACATCAGCTATTTTGCCGTTTCACCATGTGAAAAAGGCCACATTCCATCACGTGGAATGCAGCCTTACAGCTATGATCATCTATATCTGCGTATATATCCGGCTATCCGTTGCCGATCTTCTTGGATGATCCTGCGCGCATGGCTGCGATCAGCTGAACGGAAACCACGACGAACAGGAAATAAAGCGCGATCTGCCAGTCACCCAGAAGGTCGTGGAGCGCGCCAAACAGCACTGGCCCAATCGCGGCAAGCAAATACCCAACTGATTGCGCCATGCCCGAAAGGCGTGCCGATGTTTGCGGATCAGCACCGCGCATCCCCACCAATGTCAGGGCAATACTGATCATGCTACCCTGCCCCAGACCAAGACATACCGCCCAAAGATAGGGAAGCTCGGTCGTGGCAAAGACAAGGCCCGGAATACCAATGATCAGCGGTACATGGAGAACCAGCATGGCGAGTTTCTTATTAGTAATCTTGGAATAGATCAGCGGTGCGGCAAAGGCGGCCGGGATGCCAAATACGTTAAAGATCGACAGAAGAGTTGCCGCCTCCGCCTCGGCAATTCCGTGATCGATGAAGACCTTCGCAAGCCAGGCAACGCCTGTATAAAACATCAGCGACTGACAGCCAAAGAACAGGGCCAACCACCAAGCTTCGGTATTTTTCCAAAGCGAGATTGCCGCACTTGGTGCCGGTGCCGCATTGGTATGACGGTAACGCAGCATCGGCAGCCAACAGACAAAGGCAATTGCCGCAAACACCGCCCAAACCCCAAGCGACCAACGCCAATCACCATCTGCCGCAGTTCGTATCGGAATCGCAACGAATGCTGCGACCGTTGCACCGGTTGACATGGTAAAGGTGTAAAGGGCGGTGACAAAGGCAACCTTGGTCGGGAAACTGCGCCGCACCAGCGACGGGGTCAGAACATTCAAAACCGCAATCGCAGCCCCTAGAATGATAGTCCCGATCACCATAATGTCATAGGCACCACTCGCCCGAAGTCCCTGCCCGATGGCAATAAACAGCAACATGGTCAGAAGCGTTGCCTCAAGCCCGAACTTCTGCCCCAAACGCGGGGCAAACATCGACAACACCCCAAAGCTTAGCACCGGCAAGGTGGTCAGAAGACCAAGCTGTGTGCCCGAAAGCGCAAGATCGGTTCCAATGATTTCCGCAAGCGGTCCAAGGCCAACGATGCTGCCACGCATATTTGCGGCCAGAAGCAAGATCGCCAGCAAAAAGCCGATATGGGCACCAAGGCGGTTAAAGCCGCGCCCGGAACCCTTGTCGTTCGCGGCGTTTATCGGGGTATTGGTGGGGGCGTCATGATTACTCATCGGGGTTTCCCTCTGGATCATGATGATCCGGGTTGGTTCGCGGTGGTGGCACGAAAAATATCAGGTCGAAACAGGCACGGAAATTGGGGCCGCTATATCGCGGTCAGCCCCCAAAGAACCCGCATGGCAATCAGCACAAAAAGGACCGCAATAATGCGCTCGATCCATCCGGCGTGATCGCGCAGCCATGGCAAAACGGCCCCATGCGACAATCCAATCGCCACAAGGCAGTACCAAGCCGCATCAATCGCAGCAGCGGTAAAGGCCAGAAGGAACTTGCCGCTCCATTCAAATTCGGGCGACACAAACTGGCTAAACAGGGCAAGGAAGAAAAGCGCGATCTTGGGGTTTAAGAACGCAATCATAAAGCCATCGCGTGCAGCCTGCACGACCGAGCCTGATAGTGCCCCGCCACCTTCAACATTGAACTTCGATCCTGAACCGGCGGCACGCCATGCCTTGATTGCCAACCAGATCAGATAGAGCGCGCCCAAAATGCTGACCGCATTATGAAATACCGGCACGGTCTGAAACAGGATGCCAAGGCCCGTCATGGTGATCACGGCATAAAAACCGATTCCCAATCCATGGGCCAGTGCACAGGCAAAACCGGCCTGGCGCGATTGTCCGACGGAATAACGCAGCACAACTGCCAGGCTGGGACCCGGCGTCATTGCGCCAAGAACGCAAATGGTTGCAACAGACAACCAGGCGGCAAAGCTCATGACGTTTCCTCTTGGTGGCGCAGGTTCAAGCCTGCTTTGGCTGGGTTCAAGCTATCTGCTTGCCTGAACCGTTTCAACCGAATTGAACTGTCGCTATGATAGCGATCTGCGCCACCCCGCATACGCATATAAAATTCCCGCAAGATACGGTTTTACATAATGTTTCTGCTGCTCAAGAACGCCAATGTTTTCGCCCCGAAGCCGATGGGCATTAACGACATCCTGATCTGCGATGAAAAGATCGTCGCCATCGCCCCTGATCTCGTTGTCTCGGTTCCGGCTGAACTCAGGACAATTGATCTTGGCGGCAAAGTCACCGTACCGGGCTTCATTGACGGGCATGTGCATCTGATTGGTGGTGGCGGCGAAGGCGGATTTGCCACTCGCACCCCGGAAGTCACGGTCGGCAAGTTGATCGAAGCTGGCATTACATCCGTGTGTGGATTGCTCGGTACTGACGCCGCAACCCGCCACATCGCATCGCTTTATGCCAAAGCCAAGGCGCTTCGGACTGAAGGCATATCGGCTTGGTTCTTCACCGGCGGGTATCGCATACCGTCCCCAACCCTGACCGGCAATATCGGTGATGACGTCACCTTTCTTGATGCCTGTATTGGTCTTAAGACCGCGATATCAGATCACCGCAGCAGCCAAAGTACTGTTGATGAGCTTGCCCGTATCGCGTCGCAATCACGTATTGGTGGCATGACCGCGGGCAAGGCCGGATCGGTCGTGGTTCATCTTGGCGATGGCGACGGGCATTTTGACCCGCTGATTGCCGTGATTGAGCAAACCGAAATCCCGATTGGTCAATTCATCCCGACCCATGTGAACCGCAAGCGTGCCTTGCTTGACGCGGCAAAGCTTTGGGCAAAGCGCGGCGGCAATATTGATTTCACCACCGGGATTGATGCCGAAGAAAATCCGGCAGGTTCGACCAAAACATCCACCAGCATTGCCGAATGTTTGGGCGATGGTGTTGCCCTTGATCGGATTTCCATGACGTCAGATGGTAACGGATCGCTTCCCGATTTTGATGCCAACGGCAACATGACCGGCATTTCCGTTGCCGGGTTTGAATCGGTACCGCGCGAATTTGCTGATCTGGTTGAAACCGAAAAGCTTGGCATCGAAGCTGCACTCGCACCAATCACCATCAATCCGGCCAGGATGTTGGGCCTTGCCACAACCAAAGGGCAACTTAAACCCGGTTTTGATGCCGATATCCTGGTTCTGGATGACGCTATGGCGCCAGAAAGCGTCATTGCACGTGGAAAACCGGCCATGATCGGCAAGGAACGCCTTCTTCGCGGGACTTTCGAAGACTAATCGGCCCTTATAATAGCGTTTCAGCACCCAGAAAGGCATCAGAACCCAGTGATTTTCGGATTTGGTGCCTTTTTATTGCCCTATCTGCCCCAAATTGCCCCCAATAAAGTCAAACCCTTCTCCTATTTCACATGCAGGCTCCTTATCCAGACACAGATCCACGAATGGTCTGTGCCCAAAAACAATGGAAAGGACACGAGAGATGCGACAGACAGCCATGATTTTGGCCGTTGCAAGCGCATTGGGACTTTCGGCTTGTAGCGGATTGAATGACCGAGACCAGAAAATGCTCAGCGGCGGCGCCATCGGTGCCGGTGTGGGTGCTGTTGGTACAGTGATCACGGGCGGCTGCGTCACATGCGGTGCTGTGATTGGTGGTGCCGTCGGTACCGGTGCAGGTTACATCATGCACGAGAATGAGAAGGCCCGGAAATGATGAAGCGTATCATTCTGATGGCCGCGGCCCTTGGTCTGGCGCTGCCCGTCGCAGCGCCAGCACCTGCCAAGGCCGACCCGCCATCATGGGCCCCGGCGCATGGCTATCGCGCCAAACAGCATAAAGGCCATAAACGCGATTACAGCCGGAACCGCTATGGCAATGAACTGTTTGTCTCAGACGGCAGCTTCTTGCGCTGTAACCGCGATGTGGTGGGTGCAATCATTGGTGGTGGTACCGGGGCGGTTCTTGGCTCGACGATCGGCAAAGGCAGCGGCCGTGATGCAGCCATGATCGGTGGTGCCATTCTTGGTATGCTGAGCGGCTATTCGATCGGCCAGAACCTTGATCAGGGTGATTTGGCTTGTACCGGATATGCCTTGCAACGTGTGCCTGATGGGCAGTCAGTTCGCTGGCAAAACCCCGATTCGGGGCGCAGCTATGACATTGTACCGACCAACAGCTGGCAAAATGCCCAAGGTCGCTATTGCCGCGAATATAGTGCAACCGCCGATATTGGCGGGAAACTGCAGAAAACCTTTGGCACAGCATGTCGTCAACCAGATGGATCCTGGCAGATTGTGTCTTGAAAAGACGTTGCACAATACCAAGCTCAGGTTTGGGCACATTGTATTATTTAAGCCCGGCAATGCCGGGCTTTTTTGTGCCTTTTTCCACCATGAGTAGAACCATTTAAATATTTCAATTCAATGCCTTATTGGTTCCCAATTTTTCCTTTTCGTAATTTGTTTTACGTTAACGTCACTTTGTATTACAGTTGGGTCACAATCATAACAAGAATACCACCTATCTGAGGGAGGCGTTCGTGGATGACATCCTCGAAACCGTAAAAGAAAAGCTGCCGCAACTGCGCGGTTTGAATGCTGTTGTTGCCTTTGATTGCGGCGATGACGGCCACATCGTGATTGATGCGACCGGTGATGAACCGGAAATCAGCGATGACGATCTTTCGGATGCCGACTGCATCCTCAAGATCAAAAAAGCCAACCTCGAAAAACTGATCGCCGGAAAGCTTGATCCAATGCTCGCCTTTACCTTGGGCAAGCTCAAGATCAAGGGCTCCATGGGTGTTGCGGCAAAATTGTCGTCAATGCTCGACTGATTTCGTCAGATGATCCGTTCGACGGGGGAAACATGCGTAACAGCGTCGCAAAGCGCACCGCATCGGCCTTGATTGCAGGTTTTATCGGCTCAACTGCCGTCTTTTCGACGGCATTTGGCTCTGAAATCCTGAATTTCCGCGTTCTCAAGGACGGGGAACCGATCGGTTATGAAAAAGTCGAAATCACACCAACAGCAAATGGCAAAACCGTCTCGGTCGAAACCGTGACCGATGTGCGCGTGCTGTTTCTGAAATTCCATTACGACCATCAGCGCACCGAACAATGGGTCGGTGACAAACTGGTCTCTGTTGATACCACCACCAATGATGACGGCACACACTACACCTATCAGGCAAGTTTCGAGCAGGATTGCTACGCGCTTGCCGGCAAGGGTGTCGGGAAACGTGAAGCCTGTGACAGCGCTTGGCCACTGACCTTGTGGCACGAGGATGTGACGGACAAAACCGCTCTCTTTAGCGTCATCAATGCCGAACCTTATGCGGTCAAAACCGAGATGGTCGGCAAGGAAACCGTAATGGTCGAAAACCGGGAAACACCGGCGACACATTACGTCATGTCCGGCGATGTCGAACGTGACCTTTGGTATGGTACCGACGGAAAATTGCTCAAAACGAGTTTCAAAAGAAAGGGTTACGACATCGACTTTATCCGAGTTGATGCGATGACCCTTCAAAAATAAAAGCGGGCGTTTTGAATCATAGATTTGAAGCGTTTTAAGATTAAGGGAGAAACTGATGTCAAAGTTCAAGAAGAGCTGCCTGTGGGGGGCAGCTTCGGCTACCACACTTCTATGCGCACTGACCACCATCGGCACCGCCCACGCATCCGGCTTCCAGGTCCGCGAAACCAGCGGAACCTTGCAAGGGTCGAGCTTTGCGGGGATGTCCACGCTGTCAACGGACGCGTCAACCATGTCCTATAACCCGGGCACTGTTGGTCAATATGACGAAACCACCTATAGCACTGGCCTCACCGTTATTCGGCCGGTTGCTAAGGCAAAAAATGTATCGGCATCTGGCGGCACGCTAAACAACACGCAAAGCTTTAGCAGCCCAAGCGACGAAGATATGGCGAATGACGCTATTGTCCCAAACGCACATGCTGTCTGGAAGCTCAATGATCAACTGAACTTGGGAATCTCCATTACATCGCCTTGGGGTCTGGTAACAGATTACGAGGGGGACTTCGCAGGTCGATTTTACGGAACGACTTCGTCGATCAAAACCATCAACGTAAAGCCTGTTCTGGCATATCGTTTTGATAATGGTTTGTCGATCGGTGCAGGACCACAAATCCAGTACATTGATGCTGCGCTTTCAAAAGCTGTGGATAACCTTGCTGGAGCAGGCGAAGGCAGCAGCAAAGTAAGCGGGGACGCTCTTGACTATGGCTGGACTGCCGGCGTCAACTGGGAAATGAGCCCATCTACGACACTGGGTCTGTCATATGTTTCCGAAGTTGAACACAAACTAAAAGGCAAGATTGATTTCGATAGTGCCGCGGAGGGCTTTGCAGCGCCTTACGTAGATCGAAATGCAACAGCAGATGTCGCAACCCCCGAGTCAATTACGTTTGGTATTGCTCAAAAGTTAGACGATCAATGGACTGTCATGGCAGATGCCCAGTGGACCAATTGGAACACGATTGACACATTGACCTTCAATTTTGATGGTTTGACAAACGCTGCCGCTGCGACTTCCGGCTCCAGTTCTGACGAGTACAAATGGGGAAGTGCTTGGTTCGGATCGCTTGGTGCTCGCTACCAGCATGATGAGAATTGGGCATTTACCGGCGGTATCGCATTTGATGAAACCCCCATCAAAACCCAATATCGCAACGTGCGCCTTCCTGACTCCAACCGTTATTGGACATCTTTGGGCGCCTCATATCAGGTTTCCGACTGGGCTATGGTCAGCCTGGGCTACACGCATATCTTTGCAGATGAAGCCCGTGTTGATCACACGACCTCAACGCTCGGTACGTTCCGAGCCGATTATGAGGCACATGTCGACATCATCGCTCTGCAGGCGAACTTCAAGTTCTGATCTGTTATAATGTTCGGTGCGGGATGGTGTGAACCATCCCGGCCGGGCTGCTTTTTTTTGCCCGCAAAGTGACGTTAACGTAATGGAGTTAACGCAAGTGAACAAAGTAAACGTTCAAGAAGCACCGATCCTGTTGAACGGCGTTGATATCAGTTCGCCCGTCCATACACGTCCGGTGCATGAGATTTTCGATAGTGCCGCGGCACGTTTCCCACTGCGCCCATGCCTGGATTTCCTTGGTCGCATTTATGATTACAAAACCATCGCCGAGCAGATTGACCGCGCTGCTGAAGGCTTCAAACAGCTTGGCGTGCGCAAGGGCGATAAGGTTGGCTTGTGCCTGCCCAACACGCCCTATTACGTGGTCTGTTATTATGCGATCCTGAAATGCGGCGGCGTGGTTGTGAACTTCAACCCGCTCTATGCCAAGCGCGAGATAGCCTATCAGATCGAGGATTCCGGCTGTCGCCTGATGGTGACCCTGAACCTTAAACAGATCTATCCAAAGGTCGCCGCCTGCCTGGATGAAACCTGCCTGAAGCGGATCGTCGTCTGCGAGATGAGCAGCATCCTGCCGCCGGTCAAAAGCGTTCTGTTTTCGCTGTTTAAACGCAGTGAACTGGCAGACGTCCCGACCGATCTTCGTCACATCCCCTATGACCGCGTCATTGGCTGCAAACCGATTGATACGGTCGTTGATGTCGATGTCGAAGATCTGGCAGTCCTACAATATACCGGCGGCACCACCGGCCGTCCCAAGGGAGCCATGCTGACGCACGCCAATCTGAGTGCAAACGTCGATCAGCTGACACGCTGGATGCCCGATGCCAATCCGGGGCATGAAGTAACGCTGTGCGTTTTGCCGTTCTTCCATGTCTTTGCGATGACAGTGGCACTCAACACCTCCATCAATTTGGGGGCCGAACTGGTTCTGCATCCGCGGTTTGAGCTAAACGCACTTCTGAAATCGCTTGATAAGAAAAAGGCCACCATCTTCCCCGGTGTGCCCACCATCTACACGGCAATCAACAATTCGCCCGAAACGCCCAAGCACGATCTGTCGCATATCAAATGCTGCATTTCGGGCGGTGCCCCACTGCCAGTTGAAGTCAAACACCGGTTTGAGGAAATCACCGGCTCCAAGGTGGTAGAAGGATACGGTCTTACCGAAGCCAGTCCGGTCTGCACCTGCAACCCGGTAAAGGGCGAAAACAAAGAAGGCTCCATCGGTATTCCGATGCCAGGTGCCCAGATTGAAATCCGATCCCTTGAACGCCCGGAACAATCCGTCGCACTTGGTGAAAAGGGTGAGGTTTGCGTTAAAGGCCCGCAGGTCATGCCGGGGTACTGGCAGAACGAGGCCGCCACCGCTGAAACCTTTATCGACGGCTGGCTGCGTACCGGGGACGTCGGCTATCAGGATGATCAGGGATACACATTCCTTGTTGATCGTCTCAAAGATGTCATCCTGTGCAGCGGTTACAACGTGTATCCCCGCGCAATCGAAGAAGCACTTTATCTGCATGACCAGATTGCCGAGGTGACCTGTATCGGCGTGCCTGACCAATATCGCGGGCAAGCACCTAAAGCCTTTGTCCGCCTTAAAGACGGCGTCACCAATGTGACGTCCGAAGACCTGCGTGCATTCCTTGATGACAAGATCTCCAGAATCGAGATGCCGCGCGAGATCGAAATCCGTGAAGAGCTTCCCAAAACCATGGTCGGCAAATTGTCGAAGAAAGAATTGGTCGAGGAAGAACGCCTGAAGCGTGAGGGGAAAAACGCTTAGTTACAATGCGTTAACGTCACATCACACACACTGAAAAAAATCAATGTGACGTTAACGTAAACTAATTGACGTTAAGAGAAAAATATATACCATTAGGGGCGAACAATGACGAAACTTGACGAACGGTTTTTTACCGTTCCCGAACTGGCCGACGATCTTGGCATCACGCCACGCACCATTCGGTTCTATGAGCAAAAAGGGCTTTTGAACCCGCAACGTGCCGGCACCACCCGGGTCTATACCCGGCAAGATCGCGCCAAACTGCTCCTCATTTTGCGGGGCAAGCGACTTGGGTTCAGCCTGAAAGAGATCGCAGATTATCTTGATCTCTATGGCGCAGACCCAACCCAGGCAGAGCAGATCAAAATGCTGCTGGGACGCGTTCGGGAACGTATTTCTGACCTGGAAGAACAGCGTCAGGCACTGGACGTCACGTTGGATGAATTGCGCGAAATCGAACAACAATCGGTTGATGCGCTTGAAGAAAAAGGAATCGATCCGGTTGCGTAACAAGCTTCTCGGATCAGAGGACAGCTCAGGAAGGAAGACATAGCCATGACCAACGCCGTTATTGCCGGATATGTCCGGTCGCCATTTACCCCGGCCCGCAAAGGGGCCCTTGCCAAGGTACGTCCTGATGACCTTGCGGCACAGGTCGTTAAAGGTCTGGTCGAAAAGACCGGCGTTGATCCCAAAGCCATCGAAGATCTGATCCTTGGCTGTGCCTTCCCCGAAGGCGAACAGGGCTTTAACGTTGCCCGCCTGATCACGTTCCTGGCTGATCTGCCGCGTTCTGTTGGCGGTGTGACGGTCAACCGTTTCTGTGGTTCTTCCATGCAGTCGATCCATCAGGCAGCTGGCGCGATTGCCATCGGTGCGGGTGACGCATTCATTTGTGCCGGTGTTGAAAGCATGACCCGCGTTCCGATGATGGGCTTTAACCCGCTGCCGAACCCGGAACTCTACAAGGCGATGCCAGAAGCCTATATGGGCATGGGCGACACGGCCGAAAACGTTGCGGCGAAATACAGCCTGACCCGTTCGGACCAAGAAGCTTTTGCGGTTGAAAGCCACAAGCGTGCGGCAAGCGCACAAGCGGCCGGCAAGTTTATCGATGAAATCATCCCGATCCAGACCAAAGACGGCGTTGTTTCCGAAGATGGCTGCATCCGTGGCGAAACCACCGTCGAAGGTCTGGCTGATCTGAAACCGGCATTCAAGGCCGATGGCGTTGTTACCGCCGGTACGTCTTCGCCGCTGACCGATGGCGCATCTGCTGTTCTGGTGTGCTCCGAAGAATTTGCCGCGAAAAACGGCCTGATCCCGCTTGCGCGCATCAAGTCGGTTGCAGTTGATGGTTGCCTTCCGGAAATCATGGGCATTGGCCCGGTCGGTGCATCGAAAAAGGCACTGGCACGCGCTGGCCTGACATCGGCTGATATCGATGTGACCGAACTTAATGAAGCGTTCTCGTCCCAGGCACTGGCAAGCATTGCAGATCTTGGTCTCGACGTTGCCAAGGTCAATATCGATGGCGGTGCACTGGCAATCGGTCACCCGCTGGGTGCGACCGGTGCACGTATTGTCGGTAAGGCAGCAAGCATCCTTAAACGTGATGGCGGAAAATACGCGTTGGCATCGCAATGCATCGGCGGGGGTCAGGGGATCGCGACCATTCTGGAGGCGATGTAATGACCGACATCAAACAGGTCGCCGTTATTGGCGCCGGTGTTATGGGCGCGGGGATCGCTGCCCATATCGCCAACTCCGGGACACCCGTCCTGTTGCTTGATATCGTTCCCGAAGGTGCGAAAAACCGCAATGCGGTTGCCGAGGGTGCGGTTGCCAAAATGCTGAAAACCGATCCGGCACCGTTTATGTCCAAGCGCGTCGCCAAGCTGATCACATGCGGCAATATCGAGGATGACCTTGATAAAATCGCCAAATGTGACTGGATCATCGAGGCTGTCATCGAACGCCTGGATATCAAGCAGGATCTCTATCGCAAGATTGATGCGGTTCGCGCCAAGGGCTCGGTGGTGTCGTCAAACACTTCAACCATTCCGCTCGCCACCCTGATTGGCGGCATGGATGAAAGCTTTGCCAAAGACTTCATCATTACCCACTTCTTCAACCCGCCGCGCTATATGCGTCTGCTGGAGCTGGTTGGATCGGGTGTCACCCGTGATGGTGTGATTGATGCAGTTGCCGATTTTGCCGATCGTAAATTGGGCAAAACCTGCGTCACCTGCCATGACGAACCGGGCTTTATTGCCAACCGTCTGGGTGTCTACTGGATTCAGGCTGCCATGGTCGAGGCCATGGACCGCAACCTGACCGTTGAAGAAGCCGACAGCGTCATTGGCCGCCCGTTTGGTATTCCCAAAACCGGTGTGTTTGGCCTGATGGATCTGGTTGGTCTTGATCTGATGCCGCATGTGCAATCCAGCATGGCAGGGCTTCTGGAAAAATCCGATCCGTTCCACGCGATTTATCGCGAAAGCGAGCTGGTCTCCAAACTGATTTCTAATGGCTATACCGGCCGTAAAGGCAAAGGTGGTTTTTACCGTCTGAACCGCGAAGGTGGTCAGAAGGTCAAGGAATCGGTTGATCTGCAGACTGGCGAGTTTTCCAAATCGGAAAAGGCCCGTCTGGGCAGTGTCCGGGCCGCTGGCAAAGACCCGCGCAAAATGATGGAAGCATCTGACAAGGGTGGCCAATATGGTCGCGCTGTCATGGCCAAGACCCTTGCCTATGCTGCCTTCATTGCCGAGGCCGCGGCCAACTCCATCGTCGATGTCGATGATGCGATGAAGCTTGGCTATGCCTGGAAAACCGGCCCGTTTGAGCTGATCGACGCCATTGGCGTTGATGCCCTGATTTCGATGCTTGAAGAAGACGGCGTTGAAGTTCCGGCATTGCTTAAAAAGGCGGCGGGCAAGTCGTTCTACAAAGTCGAAGACGGCGATCTTTACTTCCTTGGCTTTGATGGCAACTACACCAAGGTCACCCGCCCGGATGGCGTGATCCTGCTTGAGGACATCAAACGCAAATCCGAACGCGTTGCCGGTAACCGCGCCGCATCGCTTTGGGATATCGGCGACGGTGTTGCCTGCCTTGAATTCCATACCAAGATGAATGCGCTTGATGCAGAGGTTCTTGGTGCGATCAAAACATCGATCCGGACTGTCAAAAAGCAGTTCAAGGCGATGGTGATCTATAACGAAGCCAGCAACTTCTCGGCTGGTGCGAACCTTGGTCTGGCATTGTTTGCCGCCAATATCGCCGCATGGCCGGAAATTGAAAACCTCGTTGAAACCGGTCAGGAAACCTACAAGGCGCTGAAATATTCGCCGTTCCCGGTCGTTGGCGCGCCAAGCGGCCTTGCCCTTGGTGGTGGCTGTGAAGTTCTGCTTCATTGCGATGCGGTTCAGGCGCATGGGGAAACCTATATCGGGCTTGTTGAACCCGGTGTTGGTCTGATCCCGGCCTGGGGCGGATGTAAGGAAATGATCCGTCGCTGGGCGGAAAATCCGAAATTCGTCAAAGGCCCGATGGCCCCAAGTGCTAAGGCGTTTGAGATCATTTCGGTCGCGACCGTTGCCAAATCAGCGATGGAAGCGAAGGAAAATCTGTTCTTCCGTGAAACCGACGGCATCACCATGAACCGCAACCGTTTGCTGGCTGATGCCAAAGAACGGGCGCTTTCGATGGTGGATGGTTACGAAGCACCCGAAGAATTCACCTTCCGCCTGCCGGGCGAAGCGGCCCGCGTTGCTTTTGAAATGGCGGTTGATGGTTTCCATCGTCTTGGCAAGGCAACCGATTATGACCGCGTTGTTGCCGGTGAATTGGCCACGGTTCTGGCCGGTGGTGACACCGACGTGACCGAGGAACTTTCCGAAGACGACATTCTCGAACTGGAACGCGAAGGCTTTATGCGTCTGGTCCGCAACGAAGGCACCATGGCCCGTGTTGAACATATGCTGTTCACCGGCAAGCCGTTGCGCAACTAACCGGTCCAGGAGGAAAAGTAAAATGGCTGAATATAAAGCACCCCTGCGCGACATGCGCTTCGTCCTGACCGAGCTGTTTGATTACAACGATATCAATCAGATGCCCGGTTGCGAGGATTTCACCCCTGACGTGGTCGACGCAGTTCTCGAAGAAGCCGCCAAGGTCTGCGAAGAAGTCCTGTTCCCGATCAACCGTTCGGGCGACGAAGAAGGCTGCACTTGGGATGACGGGGTCGTTACGACACCGAAAGGTTTCAAGGAAGCTTACCAGACCTTCGCCGAAGGCGGTTGGACCGGCATTGCGTGTGATCCCAATTATGGTGGTCAGGGCGCGCCGAAATCACTGAATGCCCTGGTCGAGGAAATGATTTGTTCGACCAACCTGTCATTCGGGATGTATCCGGGTCTGTCCTTTGGCGCCTATGCCGCCATGCATGCCCATGCATCCGACGAACTTAAAGACAAATACCTGCCCAAAATGGTCGAAGGCACCTGGTCTGGGACCATGTGCCTGACCGAACCGCATTGCGGTACCGATCTTGGGATCATCAAGACCAAGGCAGAACCGTTGGGCGACGGGTCCTATTCAATTTCCGGCACCAAGATCTTTATCTCGGCCGGTGAACATGACTTGACCGAAAACATCATCCATCTGGTTCTGGCAAAGTTGCCAGACGCGCCTAAGGGCACCAAGGGTATTTCGCTGTTCCTGGTTCCGAAATTCATGGTTGGTGATGACGGATCACTTGGTGATCGCAATGCGGTCAAATGCGGTTCCATCGAACACAAGATGGGCATCAAGGCATCGGCCACCTGTGTCATGAACTTTGATGGCGCGGTTGGTTATCTGGTGGGTGAACCCCATCAGGGCATGCCCGCCATGTTCACCATGATGAACCAGGAACGTCTGTCGGTTGGCATTCAGGGTCTTGGTCTTGGCGAGGCGGCCTATCAGGGTGCGCGCGCCTATGCCAAGGACCGCCTGCAGGGCCGTGCCCTTACGGGGACTAAATCCCCGGATAAGGCAGCCGATTCCATCATCGTTCATCCTGATGTCCGTCGTATGCTTCTGACCGCCAAGGCCACCAACGAAGGTTGCCGCGCGATGGGCATGTGGGTTGCCCGTGCCCTTGATACCGCCAAGCACCATGCTGATCCGGTCAAACGTGAAGAAGCCGACGAATTCGTTCAGCTGATGACCCCGATCGTCAAGGCACTGTTCACCGACTGGGGCTTTGATAACACCAACCTTGGTGTTCAGGTCTTTGGTGGCCACGGCTATATCCGCGAATGGGGCATGGAACAATATGTCCGCGATGCCCGTATTGCCCAGATTTATGAAGGCACGAACGGCATTCAGGCGCTTGACCTTGTAGGTCGTAAGATGCCGACCAAGGCTGGTCGTTTCCTACGTCGTTTCTTCCACCCGGTTCAGGAATATATCGAAGCAAACGTCTCGAACGGCGAACTTGGCGAATATGTTCAGCCGCTGGCAAAGGCCTTCATGCGTTTGCAGCAGGCAACCGGTGAACTGGCCCAGCGCGGGATGAAAAACCCGGACGAAGCCGGTGCCGCCGCGACCGAATTCCTGCGTCTTTTCGGTCTGGTTGCTGTTGGCTTTATGTGGGCCCGCATGGCTGAAATCGCCCTGGCCAAACAGGATGATGATGCCGACGGGTTCTATAAGGCCAAGCTGATCACAGCGAAGTTCTATATGGAACGGGTCCTTCCGCAGTCCGGTGCCATGTTCAGCCAGATCATGTCTGGTTCCTCGACCATGATGGCACTTGACGAGGAGCTGTTCTGATCATGAATTCGGGCCGCAATAACAACGCTTTGGCATCAGGAAACGGAGTTCTGTCGTGAACCTTATTTTCCGACTGATCCGTGTCGTGATCCTGTCGTTGTTGCGGCCCGGTTTGCATCCGCTTGATCCATCGTCCCTGCATTTCCGGGCATGGCCGCTTGATCTGGACATCAATGTGCATATGACCAATTCGCGGTATTTCGCATTGATGGATCTGGGCCGGACCGAGCTGATCGTGCGCAACGGCATCGCCAAACAGATGCTTAAACGCAAATGGCAGCCGGTCGTGTCGGGATCGACCATGCGGTTCAAACGCGCGATCAAACCATTCCAGAAGTTCGCACTCGAAACCCAGGCGCTTTATTGGGACGAAAAGGGCTTCTATCTCGAACAGCGCTTTGTTTCCAAAGGTAAAACCTTGGCACTTGGCGTGGTAAAGGCCGTCTTTGTCGGACCCGAAGGCATCATCCCGCCAGAAGAAGTCTGTCGTCTGGTGGGCGCTGATCAAACATCGCCCACCATGCCCGATTGGCTGTCTGGCTGGCCGGATATGGAAAGTGCCATCGAAGCCAGATTGGCGATCTAGAACAACGAATAGGCAATGTCCCGAAAATCGGGATCAATCAACCGGGCAACGACCCGCGGGAGGAATTCACATGGCATCAAATGACGCTGTTTTGCTGTCGGCCACAGACGAGATCGCAACAATCACGCTGAACCGTCCGGACCGGATGAACGCGCTTGATAAATCCATGATTGCCGGGCTGTCAGATGCCCTTGATCAGATCGAGGCAGACATCGACCATATCGGTGCAGTCATCATCGAAGGATCAGGCGGTACCTTTATGGCCGGCGGCGATGTGAAATTCTTTTATCAGATGTCGCAAACCCCGGCGGATGAAGCCAAACCGTTGATCGAAACCATGATCAATCGCGTCCATGACATCATCATTCGCCTGACCGCCCTTCCCTGCCCGGTCATTGCCAAGCTTGAAGGGGCGGTTGCCGGATTTGGCATCAGCCTGATGAATGCGTGTGATTTGGCGGTTGCCGCCGAAGAAACCGTTTTCACCCTGGCCTATATCCATATCGGCGCCTCGCCTGATGGTGGTTCGACCCATTCGCTGACCCGTCTGGTGGGCATGAAAAAGGCCAAGGAAATTGCCCTTCTGGGGGATCGCTTTGGCGCGGATGAGGCCCATGATTGTGGCCTGATCAATAAGGTCGTCCCGGCAAGCTTGCTGGCATCGGAAGCCGCAAAATATGCCGCACGCCTTTCGGCCGGACCGCGCGGGGCGATTGCCCGAACCAAGGCATTGCTAAACGGCGCACCCGAAGCAGACCTTCATGCCCAGCTTGCGGCCGAGGCCAAATCATTCGCCGAATGTTCGGTCAGTGACGATTTCCGCGAAGGTGTAACCGCCTTTGTTGAAAAACGTACCCCCCGCTATGGCAAATCATAAGAAGAATACAGGGAACGAAACGATGAAAAGTCTTATAGGCAAAACACTGTTCATCACCGGCGCATCGCGCGGCATCGGCAAGGAAATTGCCCTGCGTGCCGCACGTGATGGCGCCAATGTTGCTATCATCGCCAAAACAGATGAACCCCATCCCAAGCTTCCGGGCACGATCCACAGCGCGGCTGCCGAGATCGAGGAAGTCGGTGGCAAGGCATTGGCGCTTAAGACCGACATCCGCGAAGAAGACCAGATTGCCGAGGCCGTTGCCAAAACGGTCGAGACCTTTGGCGGTATCGATATCCTGATCAACAATGCCAGCGCGATCAATCTGACCCCGACCCTGCAAACCCCTATGAAGCGGTTTGATCTGATGCATCAGGTCAATACACGCGCAAGCTTTGCCTGTGCGCAGGCCTGCCTGCCGCATCTGATGAAGTCGGACAATCCGCATATCCTGACCATGTCGCCACCGCCGAACCTGTCGGCGCAATGGTTTGCCAATCACACGGCCTATACCATTTCGAAATACGGCATGAGCCTTGTGACCCTTGGTTTGGCGGCTGAATTCGCCGATGAAGGTGTTGCTGTGAACTCGCTTTGGCCGGTCACGGTGATTGAAACCGCAGCCCTTAACATGATCCCCGGTCTGGAACAGGGCCGTGCGCGCACCCCGCAAATTCTGGCAGATGCCGCCCATGCGATCCTGACTGCACCGTCACGTGATGTGACGGGTGGCTTCTTTACCGATGAAAGCGTGCTTGAAGCCATCGGCATCACCGATTTCGAACAATACAACCTGACCCCGGGCAAAACGCCCTATCCGGACTTCTTCCTGGAGCTTGACCGCAACGGCAAGAACGATCCCCAGGTTGCCAAACTTTTGGAAAAACTGGGCAGCTTTCACAAAGCAGCCTGACCGTCATGGCGCCGGAGAAGTGTGTGCTTCGGCGTCTCGTAGGGGCCTGATGACCTGACGTGGAATGATCTACTAGGGAAATTGGGCTCTCTCGCCCGCTGAACTAAACCCGCCCTTTGTGGCGGGTTCTTTTTTGGCTGAATGGCAACTATGGCATCCGCACATAAAGGCACCGCCAACCGGTTCTTTGGCGGTGCCCACCTTCGCAAAGCGCATTTACGTTGAGGGCAGGGTCAGGGCCTGACCCTGAGATGAAAAAGCGTGAAGCGAAGGTTTTAAACCGGGATCAGGAAGCCCGGCGTTCCAGTGACTGACGCGGCATTTCGCAGGCCACAAGGCTTGGCGTTGGCAACATCATCTGTACCGAAAGCGCCATGGCCAGATCGCGATTGTCACGATCCGCATCAAGGAAATGTTCCGACCAGATACCATCGCGGTTGGCCGACAGAAACGCACAGCGCAGCATCGAAAACGATGGTGATCCGTTGGCATCATGCTGACCACTGACCGATGCCAGCCAATTTGCAATCGCATCATGGGCGGCCTGATCAAGGATGTCTTGCATATTGGCGCGATCATTGGCCGCAATGCTGTCCTGTGCCAAGGCATCGCGCAGGGCATTGATCATGCGTTGCGTACTATGCGGGTTCTTTACACCAAACGACCGAAGCCAGGCGCGCGCCGTATCTTCGATCAGGCGCGTCATCGCGGCCGACTCAAATGCGGCGTAGGAAAAACCCTGTGTTGCGACGGTCATATCAGTCATGTGTTTGGCCCTCCGGGGCGGTAACAATCAGCGGTGATTAACTTGTCGTTAAGAAACAAGATCACCGAAAAAACGCGGGATAATTTGCTCGAATCTGGGCGTTTTTGTGGCGCCGAAGATCTATTTAAAACAATATCTTACGGCGACGCCGTCGGGTTTTCAGGCGCATTGACATCACGACCCGCCATGATCTGATCAAGCGGCTTGACCGGCCATGACAAGATCAGAAGCTTTTCATCGCGCGTCAGGCTTTCAATCCCCAGCCGGGCGAGCTTTTCATAAATGATGCCGATCTCGATCGTCGTACGGGCATCAGGCTTGCGCACCGGCAACAAGGCCGAATGCAGCGCATTGGCATATGGATCTTCGATCAGGCGCATCAGGCCGTCTTTGACATCTGCATCGCCACTTTCGGCATTGATCCGCGCCAAGGAACGAAGCTCATCAGGGCTGTCATATTCTTCGGGTGTCACAAACAGCTTCAATCTGCGCGCGGCCTGACCGATGGCAAGGCTGCTCGAATAATGGGTCAGCCAGGGCGACAGAACCAGACCCGCCAAAATCGGTGACAGCCACCAGAAGAAGGCCTGATCAACAAAGATCGCAATCGCGCCCCAGATCAGACCAATGATAATGATCGTCCGATGGGTTTTAAGCGCTGCTCTAAACGGTACCCCGGCATCATCACGTTCCTGCGCATCCCAGCCAACCTGGTTACCGGTCAGAACCGAAAACACGAATTGGGAATGCAGCATCATCATGATCGGTGCTTGAAGGGCGGAATAAAGCGTTTCCAAAACGCCACTCGCCAACACCATGACGCCACCATACTTTTTTCGATCCCGCCCCAGACAGACCATCAGGATCGAGATGATCTTGGGCAGAACCAGCATGCCGATGGTAAAGACCAGCAACACCAGCATCTCAAACGACCGGTCGACCGGCCATTGCGGGAACATGGTGAAATGGCCCGGGAAGAAGCTATAGGTCAGCTGCGTGTTCTGAAGTGTTGCAATGGTCGAGCTCAGCAACAGCAAAAGCCACAGCGGCGATGACACAAAGCTCATCACGCCCATAAAGAAATGCAGGCGACTAAGTGGTTTGAAACCATGTGCAACCATCAAACGCGCGTGCTGCATATTGCCCTGACACCAGCGACGATCCCGGATGGCAAAATCAATCAGGTTCGGCGGAAGTTCTTCCCAGCTGCCTTCAAGCTGCGGGATCAACCAGCACCGCCAACCGGCCTTGCGCATAAAGGCTGCCTCGACAAAATCGTGGCTCAGGATATGACCACCCATCGGCGGCTTGCCCGACAAAACCGGCAGACCACAGCATTCAATGAACGCCTTGGTGCGAATGATCGCGTTGTGGCCCCAATAGTTCGAACTGCCCATGCACCAGAATGACAAACCAGCCGACATGGTCGGGCCATGCACGCGTGAAATGAACTGCAAGATACGGGCAAACAGGGTCTGACGACCGGTCGGCTGCGGCGGGCTTTGGATAATCCCGGCATCCGGGTTGTTTTCCATCAGATAGGCCATATTGACCATGGCTTCGCCCGACATAACACTATCGGCATCAAAGACGATCATGTGATCGTAATTCGCTGCATAGGTCTCGCAGAATTCCTTAAGGTTGCCGGATTTGCGCTCGGTATTTTCCGCGCGGCGGCGGAAGAAAATCTTGCCGCGTGCATTCAAATCCGCGCATGCCTTGGCCCATGCCATTTCCTCGGCAATCCAGATATCGGGATCGCGGGTGTCTGACAGAACAAAGAAGCTGAACGCATCAATCTCGCCAGTTTTCTCAAGGCTTTCGTAACTGGCCCGAAGGCCTGCAAAAACGCGGTTGGGATCTTCGTTATAAACCGGGATCACGACAACGTTTTTGGATCGTAACGATCCTTTACGCACAATGGGTTTAAGCCGCTTAAGCGTAATCGCATCAAGCTTAAGCCCACGCAGAACCAAGCCCACAATCCCGGTAAAGAAGGACAACGAAATCCAGGCAAAGTTGATGGTAAAGAACGCAACCACCACCATTTCCATAATGGTCAGCTGGTCCGCACCCAAAACATCGGCCATCAGCCAGGCCGCATAAGCCGTTGCCGCAATCGATGCGCCAAACAGGAAAATGCGCCGCTTGCCAACACCGGGCCCGCGTAATTTCACGGTCGGATCACAGCCAATATCATCCATCGCATGATCGGGTGCGGATGATGGCAGTTTATCGGTGTTGGCGTCAGTCATCTGACTCATCTGGCATTACCTGAAATTGGCAGAGAAGGCGAAGTAAACGGCTAGGAAGTTGGGCTTAGAAGACCCACGGCATTGTCCAGGTCTCGCTTAAGACCTGATCGCCATAAAGCAGAAACACACGAAGATTGCTTGCGGCTTCATCAGTGGTATCAAGCAAATCAAACATCACACGAACGCCGCCATTTTCCGGGTCATTCATGATGCGGATATTCTTGACCTCACCTTCCGATGCACTGGTTTCAGCGCGCATCTTGGCGATGTTGCGCTTGAAGTAATCAAGCTCCCCACCGGCAAAATTCAGAACAAAGCGCGTGGTTGCCTGATCTTCATCACCTTGGGCCGCCATTTTCATGATCCGCGTATCAGTTGCCTGCGCCATCGGATGCAGACCGGTGCCATCACGGGTCGCCGTCACGCTGTAATCGACCTGAAGCTCGCTACCCGCCGTTGGTTTGGACTCTGGCACCCAATAGGCAACGATATTGTCGTTTGATTCATTAGGGCTTGGAATTTCGACCAGTTCGACATGGCCTTTGCCCCAGTCGCCTTTCGGCTTCACCCAATAGCCCGGCTGCTGATCAAACCGGCGATCCA
The DNA here is from genome assembly GCA_965228275.1 of Thalassospira sp. Classification (GTDB taxonomy): domain Bacteria; phylum Pseudomonadota; class Alphaproteobacteria; order Rhodospirillales; family Thalassospiraceae; genus Thalassospira. The sequence goes on from OZ245802.1 coordinate 1,896,730, forward strand.
GATCCTGATAGTGATCAAAGTCGCGGTCACGCTGCAAAAGACCAAAACCACGCGGGTTTTCATCCAAAAACGAGCTCATCTGCAGATGGGTCGGGTTATCGAGCGGACGCCACAGCCATTCACCACGGCCATTATTGATCAAAAGGCCATCGGTCGAATGTACTTCGCCGCGATAATCGTTAAATGTCCGGCGGCGCTGTTCACCAAACAGGAACATGCCATTCAGTGGTGCCAGACCGATCTTTTCCACACCATCGCGGAAGAACAATTTCGCACTGATATCGGCACGGCTACGCTGACCCGGCGTAATGTCAAAACGATAGGCACCGGTTAGGCGCGCGCTATCAAGCAGCGCATAAATCTGGATCGTCTGATCACCCTTTTTCGGCTCAACAATCCAGAATTCCTTGAATACCGGGATTTCTTCGCCGGTCGGGCCGGCAAGGTCAACCGCAAGACCACGCGCCATCTGACCGATGGATTGGCCCTGCCCCTGCAAACGGAAATAGGACGCGCCCAGAAAACGGGTCAGCTCATCATTGCTTTGCACATCGCTCAGCGGATAGCGCAGGCGGAACCCGGCATAGCCCTGGGTCGAGAAATCATTGGCTGAAAGCCCGGTCTTGCCGAAGTCAAACAGACCGGCCGAAAACGGGATGACCTGAATTTCACCGTCGCGCACCAGATTGATCGCGACCGGCACGTCATACATGCTGCCCGGATGGAACAGATCCAGCGAGAAGCCGGTATTTTCCGGATTAAAGAACGCGCGCTGCGACTTGAAGCGGATCTGGTCATACTGATCCGACGTCAAATTGGCCAAGGCATCGGGCAGTTCGCGGTGGGGATTTTCAAACGGGCTTTTGGCAAGCTTGCGCGCGCGCTCCGTCACCATCTCCGGATCAAATGCGACCGGCACGGAAACAACCGGCTTTGCTGCGTCCGCACCATCCTGATCAGGCGTCGGATTTGCCGGCGCAGCAGCATCGTTTTCAACCGCGCTCACACCACCATCTGTCTCAACAACCTTCTCGTCGGCAGTTTCAACTGTGGTCGTATCATCAGTTTCATTGGAAGAAATGCTGTCCTCAACGCGTTGTCCATCAACAGGGACATTTGCAGGTGCGGCTTCCTGCGCACGCAAAGTCTGCGGAGTTCCAAGCAAAATGGTCCCGGTCACCAAAGCAACCAGAACACCATGCATAAGGGTCAGCGACGGGCGCTGTTGAAATTTTTGCGTCATGCCTGTGTACGCTACCAACCATTGGATTTTTCAGAGGCTTAACCTCAGTTCTTCAATGTGCTTGTGCACAAAGAACAGGGCAGGAATGTGTCGCCATCAGGGAAAGAATCCGCAAAACCTGATCGGGACATCTGCCAAGAATGAATGCTCTATACCGGGATATGCAATTGACGAAGCGGCATTTTTGCATGGGCTATCGCACTGAAATGCAGACATTCCCGTCTTGACGAACGCCAAAATGTCGCGGCGATTTTCAGATATTGAATGCGTCGAAATCTGCGCTGGAATCGCCTTGTAACTGGCGCGGTGTGACGTTGTGTTTAAGCTGAATGGCGCGCGCTAGGGCCGTTGTGCTGCGATATCCCACTGATCCGGCTACCGATTGAAGGTTCTGGCCGGCTCGTAACATCTCAAACGCCTGATCAAGGCGGATCGATTGCACATATTCGCCGGGCGATGATCCCATCAAATCGCGAAACAATGCCGCAAAGCTTGCGCGCGACATCCCGGCAATCTCGGCCTGGCTTTCGACCGACCAATTGCGCCCCGGATCACGATGAAGTTCCCCCACAACCCGGGCAATTCTTGGATCGCGCAAGGCCGCGAGAATACCCGGCGTGGCCAAGCCCTCTGCCTGACAATGGCGCAGCACCATCAGCAACAGCAAATCCATCAAAAGATTTACCGCGGTCTTCCCACCGGGTTGGGTTTCCCCCGCTTCAAGGAACAGCTGCGATGTAATTGCCTCAAGCCCCGGAATGTCATCAAAGGCCAGTGCCAGACAATCAGGCACACCAAGTTTCGCCGGACTTGGTCCGGGATTGGGAAATTCCAGATGCGCACAAACAAGGCTCGATCCGGTTTCGGGTGTCTCCAGCTCATGGGGTGTTGGTTTACCCAGTAAAACCACCCCGGGCCGATCAAGCACCACATGGGGTTTGCCATTCATCAAAACCCGGACCGATCCGCTTTGCAGGACATGCAGCATACCTTGCTGATCGGCGGCAACGTCGCCACGCCCGGCATGGTCGCTATTGCCGCACAGCACGCCGGAAAAGAACACATCCCCGCGGGGGTGATGTGCGCCAAAGATATCGGACAGGACATCTCTTTCAGACGAATTGCGTGCTTCTTTGGACAACAAGTCAACTTCCCGTCGATAGGGTGAACTCAGCAATCAAGACAGTTTCTAGATGACCCAGTTTAACGATCATCTGCCAGTAACAAGCTGGTGATCAGCCCCATAAAGGAGGTTTCCAAATGTCCGTTTCGTCAAAATCCTTGCGCGTTCTTGGCCTTGCTGCCGCCCTTGGTGTTGTCGCCATTGGCGGGACCATCGCCCTTTCAACCCAGGCCCAGGCCGCCCAGGAAATCAATATCGTCGATGGCTTTGCGCTAAATGGGTATGACCCGGTTGCCTATTTCACCCTTGGTGCGCCAACGCCGGGCAGCTCGCAATATGTTGCTGAACATGACGGCGCAAAATACCGCTTCGCCAATGCCGAAAGCCGCGATCTGTTTAATCAGAACCCGGATAAATACGCCCCGCAATATGGTGGTTTTTGTGCCTTTGGTGCGGCGATGGGCCGTAAATTCGGTGCCGATCCGCTCGCATGGCGCATCGTTGATGACAAGCTGTATCTCAACCTGAACAAGGAAATTCAGGAACGCTGGGTACAGAATATTCCGGGCTTCATCCGGGGTGCCGATCATAACTGGGATATCATCGAGACGATCGAAGACGCCAAACTGGCCGATGAGACCATGGCGCCCAAAGGCCTGACCATCGGCGCACAGTAATCTTCTCGCACGGCTATCCCGTGTGACGTTTCCGGGTTTGTCCTGTCGCCTCCCTGTTGCCCGGATAAAAAATGGCCGGTCCATCTGCTGGACCGGCCATTTCGTTTCAGATGACTGCGATGCCGATCTGAAATTATCAGGCGGGGCTAATAGCCAACCGCACAACCATCCTTGCGCGGGTCCGATCCGGCAACATATCCGGCATCGGTCTTGGCAATCAGCTGCGCGCCACCGAAACCAAAATTGGTGCTATCGGGTGTTTGAACCTTGATCGCATGACCCTTGGCCTTCAGCGCATCAATTACATCCACGCCCAAGGATGCCTCAACCGCAACCTCAAGCCCCGCCAAAGCCTGCCAACGCGGTGCATCAACAGCCGTTTGCGGGTCCTGCCCCCAAAGCTGGGTGCGCAACGTCATTTGCAGATGACCCTGTGCCTGCATCGGACCACCCATGACGCCAAAGCTCATGATCGGGTTGCCGGTATCAGACATCAAGAAGGCCGGAATGATGGTCTGGAACGGGCGCTTGCCACCCTTGACCAAGTTCGGATGACCGTCTTTCAGGCTAAAGCCGTGACCACGGTTTTGCAGGCTGATCGACGTGCCCGGAACCACCACGCCTGATCCAAAGCCCATATAGTTCGACTGAATGAACGACACCATCATGCCGTTTTCATCGGCCGCCGTGACATAAACCGTGCCACCATGTTTTGGCGCACCGGCGTTCAAATCCTGTGCCTTGTTGGCATCAATCAATGCCGCACGGGATTTCAGATAATCATCAGACAGCAAATGCTCGACCGTGACATCGGTCATGTAATCAAGATCGGCGACATAGGCCCGCATGTCGGCAAAGGCCAGTTTCATTGCTTCGATTTCAAGATGAAGCGCTTCGACCGAGTCGGGTTCATAATCGGTGATGTTGGTATGGCGCAGGATACCAAGCGCAATCAGGGCCGAGATGCCCTGCCCGTTTGGTGGGATTTCATGCAGCTTCACTTTGCCAAAGCTTTGCGAAATGGTGCCGACCCAATCGGCCTTGTGATTTGCCAGATCTTCTTCGGAAAGGGCGGCGCCATGTTCCTTGGCAAAGGCTGCGATCTTTTCCGCCAATTTCCCGCGGTAGAAGCTTTCACCCTTGGTTTCGGCGATCTCGATCAGACTGTCGGCAGCTGCCTTGTTGATAAACAACTCGCCAGCTTTGGGGGCCTTACCACCAGGCAGGAACGCCTCGGCAAAGCCCGGCTGCTTGCCCAGAAGATCACCACCCTTTTCCCAAAGGGTCGCGATGATCGGGGAAACCGCAAAACCACGCGATGCATACTCAATCGCCGGTTCAAACAGCTTTTCAAACGGCAGTTTGCCAAACTTGGTCGAGATTTCCTGCCAGGCAGAAACCGCACCCGGTGTGGTTACCGATTCCCAACCGCGCTGGGGCATTTTGTCCGATCCGGCAAAGCGTTCCGGGTTCCAGGCCGCAGGCCCACGGCCCGATGCATTCAGACCATGCAATTCCTTGCCATCCCAGATGATGGCATAGGCGTCTGAACCAAGACCGTTACCGGTCGGCTCCACAACGGTCAGCGCAATCGCCGATGCCAATGCCGCATCAGCCGCATTGCCACCCGCCAGCAGCATGCGCAGACCCGCCTGGGCCGCCAATGGCTGGGATGTGGAAACCATATTGCGCGCCAGCACCGGGGACCGGCGTGAGGCATAAAGCGCGTCATGACGAAGTTTCATAGAAGTCTCCTCGGACGACGGCTTAATCGCCGTCTTGTTCATCGGTGGCAGGGCGGTCTTTTTTGCGCATCTTCAGAACCGATCGGACACTGAAGATAACAGACAGAACAGCAGCTGCGAGCAACACAGCAGAAATCGGGCGGGTAAAGAACACCGTCCAGTCGCCATCACTCATCAGCGCACGGCGCAGGTTGGTTTCGGCAATCGGCCCAAGGATCACGCCCAGCACCAGTGGTGCCAGCGGATAATCAAGCGATTTCAGGCCATACCCCACCAAGCCAATCGCACCGAGCAGGTAAAGATCAGTTACCCGGTTGTTGAGTGCAAAGGCCCCGATCACGCAGCAAATCATCACAGTCGGAACGATGAACTGCTTGGGAATGTCGGTCACGCGCAAGAAAAGGCGCATCGATAGAACACACACCACCAGCATCATCAGCGACGCGACGATCATGGCGACAAACATGCCATAGGCCAGATCGGCATTATCCATGATCAAACGCGGACCAACCGAAATACCATGCACCATAAGGGCCGCCATCAGGATCGCATCAACGGCCGACCCCGGAATGCCAAGCGCAATCATCGGGATCAAACCACCACCGGCCGTGGCAGAGTTTCCGGCTTCGGATGCAATCACGCCATCCGGATTACCCTTGCCAAATTCCTCCGGGATTTTGGAGCTGCGCTTGGCCTGATCATAGGCCAGAAGGTTGGCAATCGATCCACCAGCACCGGGCAATGCGCCGATGAAGACGCCAATCAATGATGAGCGCACCAGATTGACCGGATGCATCAGAACTTCGCGCATCACAGCCCAGGTCTTGAATTCGATCACATCGGGGATCAGCGCGCCCTTGCTGTCCTTTTTGCCATGGTCTTCCACCTCTCCCATTAACTGGCTGATGGCAAAAATACCAATCAGAACAATCAGGAACGGCAGACCCGGCATCAGGATATCGGACTCAAAGGTCAAACGCGGGCGGCCCATCATCGGGTCGGGCCCAATCGTCGCAAGACCCAAGCCAATCACACCGGCGATCAGACCACGCATCAATGAATTGCCCACAAGGCTTGCGACAATCGTCAGGGCAAACACGATCAACGAGAAATATTCCCACGGACCAAGCTTCACCGCGATCAGTGCCAGCGGCGGCGCCGCAACAATCAGAATGATGGTGGAAATGACCGTGCCAAAAAATGATGACCAGACACCAAGTGAAAGCGCACGTCCGGGCTCCCCGCCACGCGCCATCGGAAAGGCATCAAAGGTAGTGGCAACTGAACTCGGCGTTCCGGGAATCCCCAGAAGTGCCGCACTGATCAAACCACCGGTATAACCGCCAACATAAACCGACAGCATCACCGAAACCCCCTGAAGCGGGTCCATGGTAAAGGTCAGTGGCAATGTCAGGATGATCGCCATGGTCACGGTAAAGCCGGGAATGGCGGCTGCGACGATCCCGGCGATGGAACCGATGAGCATGTATATCAGGGTATCGAATGCGAAAACCTGATGGGCACCGGCAAGAAATGCGTCCAACATGATCGTAAACTTCTGTTAGCCCGCGAACAGAACGCCGCGCGGGAGAAACACGTTAAAGACTTCGGCAAACAGCAGATTCAAGCCAACCGAGAAAATCAGGGCGGCGATCACGGACTGAATGAGGGTCTTTTTCGAAAGGCCTGCGATCATCAGCTGGGTGATCAGCAGAAAGATAAAGGTCGCCAGCGAAAAACCTGCAATCGGCAAAACGCCAAGATAAACAACCAGCAAGCCAAACAGGGCAAAGGAAATCCGGCGCACCTTGATCCAGCCGCAAAGCGCGCTCATCAAACCATCAAGCTGACCAGCCTTGCGGATATCAATCACGGCACGGATTGCGGAAATCAGGCAAAGCCCCGCCAAAACGGCAAAGACCAGTTGCGGGAAGGACCCTGCACCAAGCGGCTCCCAACGTGATGTTGGCAATTCACCTGCGCGCAGCGACAGATAAGCCGATCCCAGCCCAAAAACGATGTATGAAATCAGCCGTGCGAATTCGGTTCTTGCACGCGAAGCAGCGGATGCTGATGCACCCGCTGCTGCTGATTTCGCCGACCCGTTCGTCATCCTGCGAGCTTGCCAACCAGACGGTTAACAGTGTCAGACAGTTTGCCGAGATAGGCTTTGTATTCTTCCTGGCCCAGGAACATTGCTTCTGAACCAACATTCTTGATCTTGGTGCGAACGTCTTCGTTCTGCATGACCTTTTCCAGATGTGCTTCAAGCGCATCGGCAATTTCCTGCGGGGTGTCTTTTGGCAGAACAACACCACGGGTCACAGCCAGATCAAGATCATGGCCAAGTTCGCCAAAGGTACGAACATCTGGCTCATCAGCAGTACGTTCCGGCATGCCAACAGCGGCAAAGATCAGATCGCCATTTTCAACAAACTGACCAGCCGAGGATACGTCACCGATGGCAACGTCGATGTTGCCACCCACCAGCGCGCGGATACGCTGACCGGTACCTTCATAGCCGACATAAGAGAACTGAATGTCGAACGCGTCTTCGATCATCGCCATGTGAAGGTGCGGAACACCTGCAAGGGTCACACCGGCGCGGACCGCACCCGGATGGTCCTTGGCATAGGCAACCATTTCTTCAAAGGTCGAGAAATTGTCGTTCTTTGAAAACGTCAGATATTGCGGCGACGAGGTCACCAGCGCGATCGGCATGAAGCTGTCCCAGTTCAGTTCGGTAATGCCCGTCCCGTTGGAAATCAGAAGACCTTCATGGATCTGCGAAATGGTATAGCCGTCTGCCGGGCGCTTTGCGAATTCAGCCAGACCAACATTGCCACCAACGCCAGGCATGTTGATGACCGGAACAGCCTTGCCGGTTTCTTCTGCCAGACCCTGAGCAACAAGACGCATCAGCGTATCACTGCCGCCACCCGGTCCCCACGGGACGATGAATTCGATCGGTTTTTCCGGATAGTCCTGCGCCTGGGCGGGGCCGGCAATCGCTGCGGCCATCAAACCGGCGGCAACGGCAATCTTGCGGAACATGTCAGTGCCTCCTGATAAATTTACTGGATCAATGGAAACCAATTTAATTTTGGTACACTCATTTTGTCGACACATTGTTGTCATCCGAATATTGTATCCGCAACCCCAAAAACGCATTTCTACGTAATTTTCGCTAAATTTTGCGATTTCATGCGCAAAACCATTGCCAAATGTATAGCGCTGGCGTTACCAGTAGTCAGATATAACCGTAAAAATTGGTTTGGATTGGTTTGCAATGATTGAAATCGAAGGCACCATGAGCCTCTATCTGGTGTGGGGCGCTGCGATGCTGTTTGCCGGCGTCGTTGGCGGCATTATGGCCGGCCTGCTTGGTGTGGGCGGCGGGATCGTGATTGTCCCGGTGCTTTATCACTTTCTGACGACCATGGGGGTCGATGAAAGCTTGCGCATGCAGGTTGCTGTTGCCACTTCGCTGACCACAATCATTGCCACCGCGATCTCATCAACGCGCAGCCATTACAAAAAGGGCTCGGTCGATATCGCCCTTCTTAAACACTGGGGTCCGGCGATTGTCGTTGGCGTTATCATTGGTACCGCGATTGGCGGTTTGGCCGATGGTCGCGTTCTGACCATCGTCTTTGCCGTGGTTGCCATTCTGGTTGCCGCGAATATGATTTTGGTCAAGGACCGCGAAACGGACGAGGCGAAAAACCCTCCGAAATCTGTCTGGGCGATACTGGGCGTTCTGGCCGGAAGCCTGTCGGCCATGATGGGCATTGGCGGCGGAACCATTTGCGTCCCGGTCCTGAATTTCCTGGGCTACGACATCCGCCGTGCGGTCGGAACCGCTGCGGCAATTGGTTTGATCATCGCGCTGCCCGGCACAATCGGCTATGCCATGTCGGGCATTGGTGCGGATGGACGTCCGCCATTTTCAATTGGTTATGTGAATGTTCTGGCAGCCGCCCTTCTGATCCCGATGACGGTTCTGTGCGCACCAATTGGCGCTCGGATTGCCCATACGATCCCACGTCGTGCGCTTCGCATGTGTTTTGGCCTGTTTCTGGCCGTGACATCTTTGCGGATGTTCTATGATCTGATTAACTGATATCAGAGATTGGGTTTGACCCATTTGATCTTCGACCCGAACCATTCCACCGGGAGAAAGCACCACAAAACAAGGTGCGGATTGGTTCGGCCACAGGGAACGCCATAAAAAAGAACAATGACCATGCATGATCCTGCAACCCAAGGACTGGCTGAAAAACTGAAAGCCGGCTTTGCCCGGGGTGAATTTGTCAAAGACGGGCGGGTGATTGCCGAACGCACCCTCGCCGAACAGCTTGACGTTGGCCGCCGCGCACTGCGCAAGGCACTTGATCTTCTTGAAACAGACGGGCTGATCTGGCGCCGTCAGGGTCAGGGTACTTTTGTTGGCACCCCGCCAACCCCGCGCATGCGCAAGCTCGAAGGCATCGCCACCAAGACAAGCCCGTTTGAAATCATGGAAGTGCGTCAGGAAATCGAACCATCAATGGCCCGCTTTGCTGCCCTTCGCGCATCGCAAAGTGACATCGATGCCATGCGCACCATGGTCGAAAACGCAGCCCTTGCTTCCACACAGGGCGAATATGAGAAATGGGATGCAGCTTTCCATCAGAAACTGGCGGAATCAGTTAAAAACACCCTGTTTCTGGCGGTGTTTGAGGCTGTTAACGCAGTGCGGCGTGACGCCGCCTGGGCCCGCATGCGCGAAAGCAGCCATTCGGACAGCCTGATCAATGATCTCAGCGCGCAACATCGTGATATTGTCAATGCCATCGAACAACGCGATCCCAAACGCGCCGAAGATGCCATGCGCCGCCATCTGGCACAGGTCGAACAGGCACTTAAACAAAGCTGATTGGATCAGTAGCGGCAGCCTTGCACATCAACCTGATGGTGCAAAGGCATCAAACATCCCGTGATAGGTTTTCATCGGTGGTTTGGCATAAGCCCCAACCTTGCTGGTGCGAAGTCCAAGCATCGCCATGGCCTCGATCAGCTTGACCGCCGCACTGACCCCGTCAATCACCGGCACACCAAGCTCTGCATGCAAGCGCTCGGCAATGTCGGTCATGCCGGCACAGCCCAGAACGATGGCCTCGGCACAATCATCGCGCAGGCAAATCTCGGCCTGCTTTTTAAGCGCGTCATAGGCCATCGCCGCATTCGCACCTTCGAAATCAAGGGTCCGCACACCCGCGGCGCGCACCACGCATTGCGAAGATGCGCCGTATTTTGACACCAGATGTTCAAGCGGACGGACCGAAACCGCCATGGGGGTCACAATCGCAAAGCGCGACGCCACCGCAGCCGCCATACGCAAGGCCGCCTCACACAAGCCCAAAACCGGTGCTTGCGTCAAACAACGCGCGGCATCGACCCCGGTATCATCAAAACAGGCGACCACATACCCACCGACCGGATCGGTTTGCTGAACGGGTTCGGCTTCAAGTTCGCGGATGACGGACAGCAACCCGACACTGGCAAAAGCTTCGTCGTAATAACCTTCGATGCTGCCTGGGCCAAATGCCGGGTTAAGGGCCAGAACCTGTGTGCTTTGTGCGACGATCTTTTGCGCCTGATCACCGACCTTTTTGGTAAATCCCGACGACATGTTCGGGTTGATAACGGCAATCCGGCTCATGCTTTTTGCCCCTTGCGGCGACGCATGATCGCAACCGATCCAAGGGCGATGGCAATCACAACGAATGAGAATCCGGTGGTCACCGTGCCCAATGCATAAAGGACCGGCGTCGTGACATTGGTCGTCATGCCATAAATCTCAAGCGGCAGAGTATTTAGCGCACCCGCCGTCATCAGGGTTCGGGCAAATTCATCGTAAGACAGCGTGAACGAGAACATCGCAACCCCGATCAGGCTCGGCCCGACCATCGGCAGCACAACATATTGAATGGTCTGCCAGTTGCTTGCACCAAGATCGCGCGCGGCCTCCTCGTAAGACGGATCAAACCGGTTAAACACGGCAAACATGATCAAAAGCCCGAACGGGAAGGTCCATGTCAGATGCGCACCAAGAGCGGATGTGAACCATTGCGGCTGCCACTCGACGATGTTGAACAGCAACCCAATCCCAAGCGAAATCAGGATCGATGGCACGATCAGGCTGGCAATCGCCAAATAGAAAATCACGCTGTCACCGCGGAACCGGCGGCGGAAGGCAAGACCCGCCATGAATGACACCACCACCGTCACCACCATGACAATCAGGCCAAGCTTAAGTGATCGCATAAACGATCCACCAAAATCGCCCACCGCCTGTTGCTCAAACAGATTGCCAAACCAGTGGAAGGAAAATCCGTTCATCGGGAAGGTCAGACCACCATTCTCCCCCTGAAATGACAGGATGAAAATCGTCAGCATCGGCCCATAGAGGAACAAGACAAACAAGGCAAAAAAGGCAGCCAGAAAATAGAAGCTCGTCGGGCGACGTTCGCGGGTTTTACGGGTCATCGCGGTCATGATCAGAGCTCCTTTCGGATATCAACAAGGCGCAAGAGCCCGGTCACGATCAAAAGCACCGTGATCAAAAGAACCACCGCACTGGCCGCAGCCGCCGGATATTGCAAAAGCCCGATCTCGTTGGAAATCTGCAAACCGACAGATGCGCTTTGCCCACCACTCATCAAACGAACCGTGATGAAATCACCCATCACAACCGTGATGACAAAGATCGAACCGATGGCGATGCCTGGTTTGGACAGCGGAACGATGACGGATTTAAGCGTTTCAAACCCGCTTGCCCCGGCATCACGGGCGGCCTCAATCAGGGATCGATCAATACGCATCATGGAATTGAAAATCGGCACCACCATGAAAAGCGTATAGAGATGCACATCTGCCAGCACGACTGCGAAATCGGAAAACAGAAGGAACTCCAGCGGTTGATCGACGATTCCCAGATTGATCAGTGCCGAATTCAAAAGCCCGTTGCGGCCAAGGAACGGAATCCACGAAATCATCCGGATGATATTTGACGTCCAGAACGGGATCGTGCACAGCATGAAAAGCACGATCTGCCATGTCAGGCTGCGCACATGGAACGCCAGGAAATAGGCCACCGTAAACCCGATCAAAAGCGTAAAGGTCCAGGTCAGCGCGGCATATTTCAACGTATTGAGATAAATCTTCCAGGTCACCGAAGACCCAAGAAGGTAGCTGTAATTCTCTAAAATGAAATCTGGCAGGATCCGGTATTCGTCATAATCCCAGAAACTGACAACAACGATGGTCAGAAGCGGAATGACAAGAAAGATCGCAAAGATCGCCGCCATGGGCGTGATCAGAAAATAGGACGATCGTTTGGACGTATCAAAAGCCATTATGTGTTCCTAAAAGCTCTGTCCGTAAGGCCTGCCGAATAAACAAATAAAGTCTGGCAACAATTCAATTTTTGGGAATGCCGGGCGCGGCCAAACCCGCGCCCGAACAATGTCTTTCGCCAACTTAAGCAGCGATGAATTCGTTCCACTTGCGGACCATGTGCTTGTTCTCGTCCATGACAGAGTTCCAGCACGCGACCGAGCCCATACGCTCTTCATAAGAACCACCGTCACGAACGGCACCAGCTTTCTCCATGACCTTGCCTTCCGGGCTAAGGATGTCGCCCTGTGCGGCTTTGCCTTCCATCCAGAAGCCCCATTCGTCTTCAGACATGAACTTCTTCGCGGTTGCCGGTGCGGCACTGTAGTAACCCTGACGGTTAAGATACGCACCAACCCAGCCAGACAGGTACCAGTCGATATATTCGTAAGCCGCTTCAAGCTCGAGACCCGAAAGATGCTTGGCCAAACCAATGCCACCGCCCCATGCGCGGTAGCCTTCTTTGAGCGGCTGGTACTTACACGCGATACCCTTGGAACGGACCGCAGCAACGGCAGGCGACCACATGGACTGAATAACAACTTCGCCCGATGCCATCAGGTTGACCGACTCATCGAAGCTTTTCCAGAAGGCGCGGAACTGACCGGCTTTCTTGGCATCGATCATGACCGCGATGGTTTTGTCGATTTCCTCCTGGGTCATGTTGCCCTTGTCGCCATAGGTAACCTCGCCCATGGCTTCGCACACCATCGCCGCATCCATGATGCCGATCGACGGAATGTTCAGGATCGATGCTTTGCCTTTAAATGCCGGATCAAGAAGATCGGCCCAGCTTTCGATCGGACGTTCGATCAGGTCCGGACGAATACCAAGGGTATCGGCATTGTAAATGGTCGGGATCAGGGTCATCCACTGGGTCGGTGCAGATGCGAACTCGACGCTGTCAGCACCTTCAACGAAGCCAACGGTATGCGGTGCGGTGCCCTGTGCGATTTCGGAATCCGGGGTCAGTTTTCCGGTGATGAACAGCTTGGAAATCGCGTCATAGTTCTTAAGCTTGGCGGTATCCATCGGCTGCATGGTGCCGGCCGGGAAGACCTTCTTACAGATCCAGTATTCGATATCAGCAATATCAAACGAGTTCGGCTGGGTCACGGCACGCTGGGCAACCGCATCGGAATCAAGCGCGGTCATCTGAAGGGCAAAGCCAAGGTCTTCTTTGACCTTGTCGGCAACGGCGTTGATGTTGGAAACGCCCGTACCGAACTGGCGCAGCGTCACGTTTTTGATGTTCTGTGCCCAGATGGTCGGGAAGCCGGTAATCGCACCCGAACCGATGGCAGCACCGGTTACAGCCGCAGCACCCTTAACGAAACCACGGCGTGAAATGCCGGTTTCCGTCAGAAGGTTTTTCTTCGAAGTTTTGTTTTCGATCGTCATGTGAAGCACTCCTGATAGATTTTTGGTTTGGTTGTTTAGTCACGCCAGAACATGGGCATGTTCGGGCTTCCAATAGGCGATGAACTTGTCCTGTCGCCTTACCGGCGCCTGCCGAAATTCGCTTTCGGTCTTCATCAGGGTTATTTCCTTGCCGTCGCTTGTGGTCGCGACGATTCGTACCCAAAGGCCGAGATACTCGACCGTGGTAATCTCAACGGGGATCTGCCCGTTTTTGGTCTCTTCGGGTGGCGTTTCGTCCAGACCGATCAGGTCGGTACGAATGGTAAATTCAAGCTCCTCACCGGCTTTCCCCTCGCCAAAGCCCGGCAGGAAAAAGCTGTCTGGTCCGCGCGCAAGCAATGTGCCCGCCGGACCGGATTCCGCGACAGTTCCCTTGAAAATGTTCTGACCGCCCATGAAGTTGGCGATGAAACGGGATTTCGGTTGATTGAAGATTTCCTGCGGGGTGCCTTTCTGGCGAATGATCCCGTCTTCCATCACAACCACCATGTCCGAAAGCGCCAATGCTTCGTCCTGGGCGTGGGTGACATGGACAAAGGTAATGCCAAGTTCCTGCTGTAGGCGGCGCAATTCATCACGCATGCGTGCACGCAAGAACGGATCAAGGGCTGAAAGCGGCTCATCAAGCAGCAAAACAGAAGGTTCGGTAATCAGCGAGCGTGCGAGCGCAATACGCTGCTGCTGACCACCAGAGAGCTGGTCGGGCTTGCGACCTGCAAATTGCTCCATCTGGACCCGGCTCAGCATCTCTTTGGCCCGATCTTGACGATCCGATGGGGAGACACCTTGCATCTTGAGGCCAAAGGCAACGTTCTCCGCACAGGTCATATGCGGGAAAAGTGCGTAATTCTGGAACATCATCGCCGTGCCACGCTTGACCGGCGGAAGTTCGGTGACATTGCGATCCCCGATCAGAAGATCGCCTTCGCTGATGACTTCATGACCGGCAATCATGCGCAGCGTGGTCGACTTGCCACAGCCCGACGGACCAATCAGACAGCAATAGGCACCTGCCGGAATTTGCAGGTCAATCGACTTGACCGCCTGTGTGCTGCCATAGAACTTACTGACAGCAATTAACTCAATGGCTCCGTTGCCCTTCATCCGCTCACCCGTCGCTGCATGCAAAATTGTTAACAATCCTGTTTGCGATTGCAGGCAAAATGCGTGCCATTTTGTTTTATCGGCGGTTTTGTGCGGGAGTCCGTTGTTGCGGCGCGAAAATCATCAGAAGATCAAGGGATCCCCTGCTTGTTTTCTGCCCACATAATGCGCATTTTTTACGCATCACGGTTTCATTGTACGTTTTAAATGCAATTATCAAGAAACAGGGGAAACAGGCGCGCGCGATTTTTTATTGTATAGATCGTCAACAATTTTGTAGAAATATGGGAACAGCTCAAAAAACCAAACGACGGAAAGTAACGTCACGATGGCCAAGGCCGAAGAAACCGGCACCTACAAGGGCAGCGGCAAGCTGCGCCCGGAGGAAATGATCTATCAGGAAATGCTCGACGCGATCCTTGATCGCCGTCTCGAACCGGGCATGAAACTGGTTGAAGAAGATCTCGCCAAAACCTTTGGGGTGAGCCGCGCACGCATTCGCGCCACTTTCCTTCAGTTGGCCCATGACAAGCTGATCAATCTTGTTCCCAATCGCGGCGCCTTTGTCTCCGAACCAACCATTGATGAAGCCATCGAAGTCTTTTCCGCGCGCCGTATGATCGAAGACGGCGTTGCGCGCAAGGTCGCGACCACCATGACCGATGCGCGCGCCGCCCAAATTCGTGACCATCTCGAACGCGAACATGACGCTCATCATCGGGGCGATCACCGCGCGGCCATCATTCTGTCGGGTGAATTTCACCTGTTGCTGGCACGCCTGACCGGCAATCTCGTGATCGAGGAATTCCTTGAACGCCTGATTTTGCGTACGTCGCTGATCATCGCCATGTATGAAAGCCCGCAGCCGGTGGATTGCTCCCACACCGAACATGACGAATTGCTGAAGGCACTCACAAGTGGCGATCCGGATATTGCCGCTGCTGAAATGTCACGGCACCTGGATGCCATCCGCGATCGTCTGCAATTGCAACGCCCGAAACCCGGCAAAACCGATTTCGCCAGTATCTTTGGCCGCAGGCCAACCTCGGAAGCAAGCTGACAGAACGGTTCCGCCATCCGCTTTGTGCATTGCATGCTGATCAGCGGTAGCCTCGATTGAGCAGACCGCAAAACAAGCCCCACAGCCACAACACATTCCCAACCAGGATCTTTATACCGGTGGATAAGTTTTACTCACCGGAAGGAAAGTTTGTTGCGATTGATTATCACAATGAATAACATGCGCCATCCGAAACAGAATACGATCTCATGGCGACCAAAGCCGACACCCAGCATTTATTTCGCCTTTACGGGGAGGAAGTCCGACGCTTCCTGGCCCGCAAATTGTCGTGCGCGGATACGGCCGAGGACCTGACGCAGGAAACTTTTGCACGGCTTTTGCGCATCGACAGCGATGCCGTGATCGAAGATGGCCGCGCCTTTATCTACAAAACCGCCACCAATCTGGCGATTGACCATATCCGGTCCCAACGGCGCAGACGGACCGACCCAACCGATCATGACACCATGGCCATGATCGCCGATGATCGCCCCAATGCCGAAACCCAGACCGGTGATCGCAGGCGTCTTGCCTTGCTCCAACAGGCCATATCGGAACTACCACCCCGCACGCGCGAGATTTTCGTTTTGGGCCGGATTGACGGGCTGAGCTATTCCGACATTGCCCAAAGACTGTCGGTTTCGGAAAGCACCGTGCAAAAGCACCTTGCCACCGCATTGGCCCATGCTGTGGCCAAACTTAAAAAACATCAGACAGAATGAAAAAACGGTACGGTTTTTCGTACGCCGAACGTCATAAGAAATAGAACGAGATCAGGAAGAAGCATTTGGCTCAGGGCAACAACATTCGCAAAATCAAAGACATGGATCGCGCCGCTGCGGCGTGGGTGATCCATGACCATGATCTTGCGACCCGTGATCGCCCAACCAAATCGGCCAAAGCCAATCGCGAGGATGCGCAAACCAGTGCTGACTGGATTGACGCAGACGCCGCACATGCCGAAGCCTATGACACCGCACAGCAGGTTTGGGATGAACTCGCCTTCCTTGATCGCGATGCCTTGATCGCACCGATCCATGCCGCCAATGACGCAAGGGTACAAAACAAACCGCAACCGAACTGGACACGACGTTTCCTTGCGGTTGCCGCCGTCCTTCTGATCGCCGTGATTGGCGGCCTGAAGGGTCCTGATTTGCTGATGCGCATTCTTTCGGATCACAGCACAGCACGCGGGGAGCTTAATAGCCTGATGCTTGCCGATGGCAGCACGGTGATGCTTGATTCCGCCTCTGCCATTGATGTCGATTTCACCGACACGGCCCGCGAAGTAACCCTTTTATCTGGTCGGGCAAGCTTTGATGTCGCACCCGCAGGTGACGGCGTTCCACCCTTTGTTGTCCGCGTTGGCAACAGCACCACCCGGGCACTTGGTACGAAGTTTGATATCGCGATCCATGAGGATGACGGCGCCCAATCAGTAACCGTGACCTCCATCGAACATCAGATCAAACTGACCCCGGATCTGGATGATGCAAAAACCAGCTTCATTCTATCGCCCGGCGAACAGGTCTCCTTTGGTGGACCGATGGCGGATATCGCCATTCAGCATGTCAATCTCGCGACCAGCATAAGCTGGCAGCAGGGTTATCTGATCTTTGATCACGCCAAACTGTCGGATGTGACCAGAACACTTAATCGCTATGCCAAGGGCCCAATCCTGATTGCCAACAACGCGCTTGCCGAACGCGAAGTCAGCGGCATGGTCCGCATTGATCGCATTGATCAGGCGGTTGATGTGATTGTGTCGGGGATTGGTGCATCGAGTTACAGCATCCCGCATCTGGCAACCGTCCTTGTGGATTAGGCTGCGTCAAAGCTACTGATACAGCTTTGGTTTTCCTGACTTTCTGCTCAATCGCAGAATTTCAAAAAAACTTTCAACTATTTTTACCGGATCGGAAAAGCCGGGCGTCTTCTCCTGTAGGAAAACGATAATGCGACCTAATTGCATTATTAATTGCTTGAAGACCAAGGGGAGATGGCTAGATGGCCTCCAAATGGGGAACGCAGGTCGCAAACACGACCGCCCAGCACACTCAGAACAACCAGCACACCAAACATCGTCGCATCGCTAAACAGCTTCTGGCCGGAACCGCCATGTCACTTGGCGCGCTGATGCTGTTTGCACCAATCACCGCACAGGCCAACACCGGCACAGCAAAGACCGAAATCGCCCAAGCCAATACCAGCTTTGATTTTGATATTGCCGCCCAGAACCTCAATAACGCGCTTCTGGCCTTTGCCCAGCAAACCGGCATTCAGATTTTCTATGACACCGCCCAGGTCGAAAACCTGACCAGCCAAGCCGTTACCGGCACGATGACCGCAGCCGAAGCATTGGCAAAGCTGCTTGAAGGCAGCGACGTTAAGTTCAGCTTTACCGATGATGCATCGGTCACCCTTGTGGCTGGCGGTGATGGAACCCTGATGGACCCGGTCGTTGTCGAGGCACAAGGTGCGTCCAATCCCGGCGATCCAGCCGCCACCGAAGGTACCGGAAGCTTCACCACAACAGTTGCAGGTGTTGGGTCAAAGGGTAACGAAACCATCCGGGAATTGCCGCAATCCGTAAGCGTTGTGACGGCCGAGCGGATTGAACAGCAGAACTTCCAGTATCTTGATGACGCGATGCGCTACACCACTGGCGTACAGGTCCTACAGAACAACGCTGGCCGTTCTTCCCTGTTCTCACGCGGGTATGAGGTAACAGATGCCCTGACCAATGGTGTTTCGGTTCCTTATTCAAGCCTCGACGGAACGTCACCGAACCTTGCGATGTATGACCGCATCGAAGTTTTGCGTGGCCCGGCTGGCTTGTACGGTGGGTCAGGCGAACCGACATCAACCATTAACCTCGTCCGCAAACAAGCAGCAGATCATCTCACGGGATCAGCCAGCCTCGGATACGGCTCTTGGAATCACTATAGCGGCCAAGGCGATATCTCTGTGCCACTGGTCGAAGATGGCAGCGTTAGAGCGCGTGCTGTCGTTTCAACCGACTATCGTGACAGCTTCGTTAAAACCGTAGAAAACAACAACGAACTCGGCTACGCCACACTGGATGCAGATATCTCTGACGACACCTTTGTTTCGTTCGGGGTCTCCCATGAACACAAAGACATGGTGCCGTTCAATGGCCTGCCAACTGACAGCGATGGCAATCTGCTGGACGTCTCGGTCTCGACCTTTACAGGCGCAGACTGGAACACGTTTGAGAATACTTCAGATGATTTGTACTTCGATCTCAAGCACAGCTTCAGCAATCAGACCGATGCAAACGTCTCCCTGCGATACTCATTGCGTAATATCAACATGAACTATGCCTACACTAACCAGGCGGCAAGCGGCGGATCTGCGCGCTATGGGGCATTGGTTCGTAACGTTGACGAAGAAGCCTTTGCAGCAGACACATATGTGAATCACCGCTTCGACCTGCTTGGTTATGAGCAAGAATTAACGATCGGCGCAGACGCACTTTACACGGACCAGTATGTTTTCCAGAAACGGAACAACAATATAGGGACCTTCAGTATTTCAAGCCCGAGCATTGGTTACGTAACGTCTTACACCGACCTATTGCACGATTACGAGCATGACACTTCTCAGTTCGGTGCCTACAGCAAACTGAAACTTCAAACCTTCGACAACGTTACGTTCTCAGTCGGTGGCCGCACCAGCTGGTATAATTCTGTTCAGAAGGGAACAGTTACACGGACGGCGAACACCGTAAACAATATGACAGAAGACGCCGTCTTCACCCCATTCGCAGGTGTCGTTGTCGATGTAACAGACGATTTGTCCACCTACTTCAGTTACACCTCAATTTTCGAACCTCAGAGCGACGTTGACTCTTCCGGTTCCCAGATTGACCCACGCACTGGCGAGCAATTTGAAATCGGGCTCAAAGGCGAGCATTTCGGCGGCTTGCTGAACACACACCTGGCTGCATTCCAGATAGATGACGAAAATCGCGTAGCAACCGACCCGGACGACAGCACTGCAAAAATTGCAGCAGGCAAGCAGCGTACACGCGGTATTGAAGCAGAGATCAGCGGCGAGGTAATCGATAACCTTCAGGCCTTTGCAGGTTACACCTATCTATACACGACCGACCAATCGACAGACGATAGCGACGAGGTTTCGACGTCCTATTCACCACGTCATTATGTAACCTCTTGGCTTGATTATTCATTTGATCAGGGAGCAGTCGACGGACTTAGCGTCGGCGGTGGCGTTACCTGGTCTGATTCCACACGGATCAACGATCCTGTTGAAACGCCGAGTTACTATGTTGTCGATGGTCGCATCGGATATGAGATCAACGAGAGCCTGGAAGTGGCACTGAACGCCAACAACCTGTTGAACGAGAAGTACTACACACGCGCTGGCGGGACCGCCACGTTCAACTTCTATGGTGCCCCAAGGAACTTCTTCTTGAGTGTCACCGGAAAGTTCTGATCTAAATCATCAGACTAAATAAGAAGGGCGGGGAGTAATCCTCGCCTTTTTTCGTTTACGCATTAACCTTCTGATACTTAGTGCTTATTCAGCCACTTGACATGAATTGTATAAAATATTCGACGTTAAAGAACTGCTCTGCTATGGTCCGGGCATGCGGCTTTGGGGCATCGTTGCGGTATTATCATATTGTATGATGTTTACATCTGCGGTCCGAAAACCTAAGCTGCGCTCAGATTATCAAATCTGCGCCATCGCATCGGTCCGACAAGGTGACATTTCGGTGTTACGGACAGGTGCGACAGAACTTGCGCAGATCGATCAGGTACAGGACATAACCCCACAGGAGATCCACATGCTGAGTGGAAAGCACTACATCGCAGGCGAATGGCTTGATGGCCCGGATGTGTTTCAGGCTGACAATCCGTCAACCGGTGAGAAGCTCCCGACCCAGTTCCAGCACGGCACCGAGGAAATCGTTGATCAGGCCGTTCAGGCAGCCCAGGCCTGTGCCGAAGAATTCGCATCCATGCTACAGGCCAAGCGTGCAGAATTCCTGCGCGCCATTGCTGATGAGATCGACGCACGTGGTGATGAAATCACCGAGATCGGCAATCTTGAATCAGCCCTTCCTGCCGCACGCCTGACCGGCGAGCGCGGTCGTACCGTGGGTCAGCTGCGTTTCTTTGCCGACTGGATCGAAGAAGGTTCCTGGCTTGAAGCCCGCATTGAAACCGCACAGCCCGATCGTCAGCCGCTGCCAAAACCTGACATCCGTGTGATGAACAAGGCATTGGGTCCGGTGGGTGTGTTTGGTGCATCCAACTTCCCGCTGGCCTTTTCGACTGCTGGCGGTGATACCGCATCGGCACTTGCTGCCGGTTGCCCGGTCGTGTTCAAGGGCCATGCTGCCCATCCGGGAACATCTGAAGTCGTTGCCAAGGCGATTGAAGCAGCCGTTGCCAAAACCGGCATGCCCAAAGGCGTCTTTAGCCTGATCCATGGCGGCACGCGCAAGGTTGGTCAGGCACTGGTTGCCCATCCGCTGATCAAGGCTGTCGGCTTTACCGGTTCGACCGGTGGCGGCCGTGCGCTGTTTGATATTGCCGTATCGCGCCCCGAACCCATTCCGTTCTATGGCGAGCTTGGCTCAAACAACCCGGTCTTCCTTCTCCCCAAGGCTATGGGTGAAAAGGCCGCCGACATTGCCAAGGGTTGGGTTGGCTCGCTGACCATGGGTGTTGGTCAGTTCTGCACCAATCCGGGTCTTCTGATCGCGCTTAAGGGTGCGGACCTCGACACCTTTGTTGAAACAGCCGCAGCAGAACTTGGTCAGGTTGGCGGTGCTGCCATGCTGACCGATCGCGTTTCAAGCGCCTATCAGGACGTCACCGATGCCATGTCCAAACACGGCAAGGTTACCTGTGCGCTTAAACGTCGCGACTCTGATGGCAAGTTTGAAGGAAGCCCGGCGATCTTCCGCACCACGGCTTCTGACTGGAAAGCCAACCCGGAACTGGCCGAGGAAATGTTTGGCCCGGCGGGCATCATTGTTGAATGTGACTCGGTTGACGAAATGGTCGCCCTGTCCGCAACCCTGATCGGTCAGCTGACTGCTACCATCCACATGGTTGATGGCGATGCCGATACGGCCGCTGCCCTGCGTCCGGCATTGGAAAAATGTGCGGGTCGTATCCTGATCAATGGCTGGCCGACCGGTGTTGAGGTATGCCATTCCATGGTTCATGGCGGCCCATACCCGGCAAGCACGGATTCGCGCTCGACCTCGGTCGGCTCACTGGCGATCAAGCGTTTCATCCGTCCGGTCTCCTATCAGGCCTTCCCGGATGCGCTGCTTCCGGCCGCGATCAAGGATGCCAACCCGCTGAACATCCCGCGTCTGGTCAATGGCAAGTGGCAGATGCCGGGCTAATCAACACGCACTACGCAAACACAAAGGGCGCGGCCATCTGGTCGCGCCCTTTGTTGTTCTGGTATCGCGTTGCCTAGAACGCCCCAAGCAACCCCAGCACAATACCGACCCCAGCGCACAGACCCAAAACCCGGATGGTGCTGATCTTCATCCAGAGCACGGCCAAAACAGCCAGCAGTGTCAAACCCGCCGCAGCAAAGTCCAGAGATGTCAAAACCGGAACGATCAGGTTGAGTCCATAGGTCTCAAGCGTGCCAACTTCTGCGAACAGCACATGTAAACCAAACCAGACTGCAAGGTTCAGGATCACGCCAACCACTGCGGCCGTGATCGCGCCAAGTGCGGCACCAAGCTGATGGTTGTCCCGCAGCCGTTCAATGAACGGCGCGCCGAGAAATATCCACAAGAAGCATGGCGCAAAGGTCACCCAGGTTGTCAGCACCGCCCCAAGCGTCCCGGCAAGCAATGGCGGCAGTGTCCCCGCATCGCGAAACGCGCCCATGAAGCCGACAAACTGGGTCACCATGATCAACGGACCCGGCGTGGTTTCCGCCATACCAAGCCCATCAAGCATTTCGCCGGGTGCTAGCCAGCCAAAGTTCTGCACAGCTTCCTGTGCGACATAGGCAAGCACGGCATATGCCCCGCCAAAGGTCACGACCGCCATCATGCTAAAGAACCCGGCAATCTGGCTAAACACATTGTCTGGGCCGAGCACGGCAAATAACACACCAACCGGCACCAACCAAAGACCGAGCAATATCGCCGACATTTGATAGGCCCAACGCCGATTGATCATCGCATGTTGCGGGGTTTCTTCACCCAGAAGGGTGTCGGCATCAGCAACCTGGACTTTACCGATCTTTCCATGCCCATCCCCATCGCGGAAGGCCGGAAGATCAAGCTTTGAGGCCAGATATCCGGTTAGCCCCGCGATCAGAACAATCAGGGGAAACGGCACACCAAAGACAAAGATCGCAATGAAGGCCAGAACCGAAATCCCGATCATCACATTGTTTTTAAGTGCACGTTTGCCAATGCGATAAACCGCCTGCGCGACGATCGCCAGAACCGCTGCCTTTAATCCGAAAAACAGGGATTCGACAATGCCGGTATTGCCCCAGATCGCATAGATCCAGCTCAGCACCATGATGGCAATCATCCCGGGCAGAACAAACAAGACACCGGCAATTACCCCGCCTGCTGTCCTGTGCATCAACCAGCCAATATAAACCGCAAGCTGCTGCGCCTCCGGCCCCGGAAGCAACATGCAATAATTCAGCGCATGCAAAAATCGCTTCTCGCCAAGCCATTTGCGTTCTTCGACCAGAATCTGATGCATCAAGGCAATCTGTCCGGCCGGGCCACCAAAACTGAGCAACCCGATCCGCGCCCATACCCTGATCGCCTCTGTCAGGGTCGGGTATTTTGATGCTGCCATGTCACACCTGCGGCTTGTTGGTCGGCCAGTTATGCAGCTCATTGCTGGCATCACGTGCCCAGCGATAGAACGCGTCATATAGCAGCATGCCGGCATCAAGCTGCTCAAGATCATCGGAATAGATCCGTGACAGACCAAGTGATGCGGCCAATAGCCCGGCGGCCTCGGGCGCAAGATCAAGTCTGGCGGTATCAGCACCACGCACAAGCAGGGCAAGCTGATCAAGGGCCGGGATAGACAAGCCAAATTCGGCAATCATCACATCAAAGGTGCAAAGATCGCCCCGATGGCTCCAGAACACGTCTTCGATGTCAAAAGGTGCGGCCTGATAGCGTTCGGCGACACCAAGAACCTCAGCCGGTGCGACATATAAAATCACAGCACGAGGATCAATGAACCGTCTGATCAGCCAAGGGCAGGCAATCCGATCTATCTTTGGCCGGGATCGCGTCACCCAAACTGATCGCCCCTGCTTGTCACGCGGGGGCAGTTTGCCGGGATTGAAAACCGGAAGGCCCGATGAAATCCAGGTCTCAAAGCCACCTTCAAGATATTCGGACGGGCAGCCTTCGGCACGCAGCCAAGCAGCCGTGCCCTGACTTCGTTTATGCCCGGCCTGACAAATCACGATTGAGGGCGCACCATTCAGGCGTGATGCCAAATCCGCCAAATCGGCATCATCCATGCGGATGGAACCGGGGATCAGGCGCGGATCCGCATTAAAATCCTCCTCGGACCGAACGTCGAGAAGAAGCGGGACACGTGCAGTGCCAATCAGTTTGGAAAGTTTGTCACAGGAAATTGCATTGGGCGCAGGCATGTGCGTTCCTCCTTTGCAGGGTTCATTGGAACGCGATCTTCAGCTGGCGCCTCGTGGGGAGTTCGCGTTTCCCCATGCCATTAAGGAAACGCCAACGCGGTGGTTTAGTCAAGATCAAAGCAGTTTGGGCGCATGATCCCAATATGCCGCCGCACTACCCTTCGCGCGGCACACCTTCTAGGTCTTCGCTGCCGCGATGATACTTGAAGGTGCCGGTTGCAGTACCGATCACATCGCCATTGGCGTTATAGGCGGTTGCCTCGGTAAAGACGATCTTGCGGCCACCGCCCTGCTTGCGTCCGACTACGCGAACGACACCGTCCTTTGCCATGCCAAGGAAATTGGTCGTCAGCGAAAGCGTCAGTGTCTTGCGCACATTTCCCGGTACCGGGCAGTAGCAGACCGAATAGCCAGATGCCGTATCAATAAGGGTCGCCAAGACCCCGCCATGCAGGATGCCCGCGCGGTTGCGATGATGGTCTTTAAGTTCAAGTTCGACCACCGCATGGTTTTCCGCCCATTCAACAAGGCGATAGCCCAGATGGCTTTGCAGGCCGCTGCCATTTGCCTGCTCATAAGCGAGATTTTCGTCAATTTTGGTCATGTCGCGACCCTGATTATGAATGTTTCCAAACCTATAGCAGATTTGCACGCATTGAAGATAGAAGCCCGCCTTCGAAAATACCCCTGTGAGTCGCCCCAAATTCATTGTCTGGAAGAACTCAAAACAGGATCAAACAGCTCATCACATGCTTCTTGTTGCGCAGCGCAACATCGATTTCGTATTTATTATCAATATAATAACAGTACCGTTCTCCAATCAAGAACGGGATAGGGGTGAAACGAGAATAGTCGCATCACCGGTCGTTTGGTATCTCTGAAATCACCCCAGACACAGACGATGTCGCAAAGGATTAGAGCCATGACGACGATTGCTTACAAAGACGTAACCAGCATTGAACGTGAAGTCCGTACCGGCTGGTTCACCAGCTTTGTCCGTGCCCTTCAGGTTGCCGTGATCATGAAAGCATCCCAGGCCAAAAACCACGCAGAACTGACTGCGGATTGGAACAAGGCATGGCGTCAGGTTGAAGGTTAAGGCATCTGCCTCCTTCGTTTGAGGATGGTGCGACGATCTGCACATCTGCCGCACCCTCAAACTTCTTGACGCTTCGGGTTGAACCACCGACAACGGTTCCATGCAAAAGTTTGATATTGTGACCATCCGGCTTTTTGTCGCCATCGTGCGCGCCGGAAGCATCAATGAAGCCGCACGGCGCGAACATATCGCGACATCGGCTGTTTCACGCCGCATTGGTGAGCTTGAAGCCATGCTGGGTGTCACACTTTTGCGCCGCCTGCCCCGCGGGGTCGAACCGACCGAAGAAGGTGCGATCTTTGCCCGATATGGCGAAAAGCTTCTGGGCGATCTGAACCATCTTTCCAATGAATTGCGCGATTACAACGCCGGTGAAAAAGGCAAAATCTATCTTGCTGCTGTCACCTCGGCGATCCTGACCGGCCTGCCATCGTTCCTGGCCGATTTCGAGCGCGACTTTCCCCATATCACGGTCGATGTCCGCGAACTGACATCGCGCGAAAGCGCCGATGCGGTGCGCGAAGGCCGTGCTGATCTGGCGATTCTGGCCGATAACAGTCCGCTTGCCGGTTTATCCCATGACGTGTTTTGCGATGACCCGATCTGGGTGGTAACGCCCAAGGGGCATCCATTGATCCCCAATGCAGATAATCCCAAACCGGTCAAATTCACCGAAGCCGCCAAATACGACATCATTTCGCTGCATGAAGGCGGGGTGATCGATGATCTGATTTCCGAAGCCGCATCAAAGATCAAACTCGACATGCATCCACATATCAAGGTGGTGCGTTTCGGATCGCTGCGTCAGATGATTGCTGCGGGTCTTGGTATCGGTTTCCTGCGCAAAAGCTCGGTCGCGGGGTATCTTGGCCATATGGAAATTGCCGCTGCCCCGATTTCGGATGAATGGGCCAAGCGCCAATTGCTGATCGCCCATGAAGGGGATGCCAATCTGACCAGTGCTGCCAGATTGTTCCGTGATTATCTTCTCAAGAAATCTTCGGAAACCAGTTTCAAGCCGGTTCTGGGCTAATCAGGCCGAACGCGCCATCCGGTCAGCCCAGATGTCATCACCCGTCGGACCAAGCGGCACGGCCTGCCCGCCAAAGCGCGCGACGTGACGTTCGGCTTCGGCCAGAACAAGTTCCGGCAAATCCGCCCATTGGCCGATCGGCGCCAGAATTTCAACTGCCTCACCAACGCGCAGATCAATCATTTCGGGCAAATCTTCGCGGGCATGCATGCCACCACCGGCCAGCATCGGCACAACCAGTGCCTTTTTGCGTGATCCGATTTCGCGCCAATCAGAAAGCGACGGATTGCCTTCGATATTGCCAATGCAAACTTCAGCACCGACACAAATACGTCCCAACTGATCGGCAAGACGCACGGTTTCGGGCAAGGCTTCGCTCAATGTTTTCAATCCATGCGGCACAAGAAACACCGATGTTTCTTCCATAACCCAACCGCGTTTTGACACCGCGCGCTTCACTTGGCGCGCAACCATATCGGTAAAGCCCGGAAGATTGATCGCAGGCGGCAAGATCACGGTGTCATTAAGCCCGGCACGATGCAGATCGCGCGGCAATTCTTCAAACACCAGATAGCCTTCGCTGAAAAACAGCGGGAAAATGATCATGCGTTCCGCATTCCCATCCTGTTTCAACGCCGTCAATTGATCGGGCAAAGCAGGCTGGCTGCGCATATAGCCATGCGCCATCGGGCCATCCCAATGCGGTGCGATTGAGCGCGCCAGATCACCGGCCGGATCACCGCCATCGCCACTATTGCCGTGCGACACCATCATCAATGTTGGCATTTCAAACTGTGTCATGCCCGCCTCGTCGAAATTGGGATCAGAATTGGGATTATTAAAATCGTAGTTTGTCTTACGCACAGCGCAAGTGTTTGGATCGCAAAAACCGCATATGAAAAGCGATAACTATTGCACCAAGTCCCAGCGCGGCTGATCCCCAAACCGTTCATGAATAAATTCGACCAACAACCTGATCCGCGATGCCAGCTGACGGCTGGGCGGATAGAGCAGATAAAGAAATATCTCGGCCGGGACATAATCACACAGAACCGTCACCAACCGCCCGGTCTGAAGCTCCGGCCCGGCGATAAAGGTCGGCATTTCAGCAATGCCAAGCCCGGCAATTGCCGCATCGCGCAGGACTTCTGCGTTGTTACAACAAAACACCCCGTTCACCTGCACCGCAACCGGCCCATCAGGCCCAGTCAATTTCCAGCTCGACCCCGATAAAAGATTGCCATAATGCAGGCACGGCAACCGGGCGAGATCACGGATATCGGTCGGCTCACCATGTGTTTTGATGAATTCCGGCGATGCGCACATTACCCGGCGGATCGGAATGATTTCATGATCAATCAGCGCCAATGTTTCGGCCGGGCGGCTGATGCGAACCGTCATGTCAAATCCATCGGCGACCGGATCAATGAAATGATCATCAAGCTTCAGATCCACCCGGATATCGGGATAGCGTTTGGCAAAATCGACAAGGGCCGGTCCCAGATGCAATGTGCCAAAGGACATCGGCGCATTGATGCGAATATCGCCCGCGGGCCGATCGCGACTTTCACGAATGGAATCTTCGGCCTCCCCCAGATCAGCAAGGATACCCTTGGCTCGCTGATAAAACGCCTTGCCGCTTGGTGTGACCGATACCTGGCGCGTGGTCCGGTTAAGCAGCTGAACACCCAGATCATCTTCAAGGGCGACCACAGCACGGTTCACCTGCGATCTTGATTGCCCGACCGATCGGGCAGCTGCGGCAAAGCTTCCATCTTCGACCACACGGATGAAACTTTGCAGGCTGGCGAGCTTGTCCATTTTCCGGATCCCTGTTGATCGTAATCGCATCATTGTCGCGTCATATGCAACACTATGGGCATTATTACGTTAATTGTCACATTTTTTGAAAAGCGTATTCTACCTCCAACAGCAAGACACCTCATGGAGGGTTAAAATGATTATCAAGGTAGATGCAGACACCCGTGGCCGCGCACAGTATGGCTGGCTCGATTCCAACCACACTTTCTCGTTTGGTCACTACTATGATCCCAACCGCATGGGTTGGGGCCCGCTTCGGGTGATCAACGAAGACCGCGTCATTCCGGGTGCCGGTTTTGACACCCACGGTCACAAGGATATGGAAATCATTTCCTATGTTCTTGATGGCGCACTCGAACACAAAGACAGCATCGGAAATGGATCGGTTATCCGTCCGGGCCGCCTGCAGCGCATGACGGCTGGCACCGGCATCCGTCATTCGGAATATAACCATTCCAAATCCGATCCGGTCCACTTCCTGCAGATCTGGGTGATCCCCGAAGCTGCCGGTCTGGAACCGGGCTACGAAGAAAAAGACATCGCGCGTTCTGATGCCGGTTCGGGTCTGACCCTGATTGGCAGCCGCGATGGCCGCGAGAATTCCGTCACCATTCATCAGAATATCGATCTTTATGTCGCCCATCTGAGCGACGGCGAAAGTGCCAATCACAAGATAGAAAAAGGCCGCATCGCCTGGGTCCAGGTCGCACGTGGCAGTCTGACTGTGAATGGTGAAACCCTTAAGGCTGGCGATGGCGCAGCAATCAAGGAAGAAGACGAACTGGTTTTCTCCAACGCCAATGACGCCGAAGCCCTTGTTTTTGACATGGTCGCCTAAGCAGCAAGATCTGCGCGCACCATCGATAGGAGAACTATCATGACGACGTTTACGTCCAATACCGAAACCCGTTCGATTGTCCCGGCCTTTGGCAACATCTGGTCGACCCTGCAACCGCTTTCGCCTGTCATCATCCGTGTCACCACCGGCCTTCTGCTGGTCCCGCACGGTGCACAGAAACTGTTTGGTGCCTTTGGCGGCTATGGCCTTGAAGGGACTGCTGGCTGGCTTGAAAGCATCGGCTTTGTTCCGGGCTTCCTGTTTGCCCTTGCCATCGGTCTTCTGGAATTTGTTGGCGGTCTGATGCTGACAGTGGGTCTTCTGACCCGTCCGGTTGCTGCAGCTGTTTTGGCCTTCATGGCCATTGCCGTTTCAACCCACTTGCCGGCTGGCTATTTCTGGAACGAAGGTGGCTTTGAAATGCCGCTGATGTGGGGTCTTCTTGCCCTGTCTGTCCTGATCCAGGGTGGTGGCAAGTTCTCGATCGATCGCAAGATCGGATACGAGTTCTGATCAAACGACCGCTTATCAGAGATTTTCAAACGGGCTGCCGATAACGCAGCCCGTTTTTATGCCGACTCCTCAAATGGGGATATTGCAATGATCGCAAAAACGACAAAAATAGATCAGATCGGCTTTGCGTTATCAACTTTGAGTGTTTCGGTACGGATTCATGAATATCGCGGGACCAAGCAACAACCAGAACGAGACCGAGATTGCCCAAGGGTTGCCCCGTTGCAAGGGTGACAATGCCGATGGCAAATCCAATGCGATGAAACGGTTTCTTATCGTTGATGACAGTATCGAAGTTCGCTTTTCAGTACGCCGCACATTGCGCAGCGCCGGGGCTGTTCATGTCGATGTTGCAGAAAATGGCGAAACGGCCTTGCAGATGATGGCGCAAATCGCACGTAAGCAATCTGCTTATGACGTTGTCATTCTTGATTACATGATGCCCGGTATGTCTGGCATCGAGATGCTTTATGAAATCACCCGGCGCGAGATCAAAAATGCAGCAGGCACCAGAAAAATCATGCTGACCGGTTTCTATGACCCCAAGGTCACTGAAGAAGCAAAATCGGTTGGGGCTAGCCTTGTTCTAAGCAAACCCTGTGATGCAGCAAACCTGACTGCAGCCATTGCCTGACCAAACCAAAGAAAACGGCCTGTGGCTTAAAGAACTAACAAATCAACCACTGCCCTTAAGCAACGCACTCAGGTCACTTGGCCCTTCAAACAGCTGTGCCTCGCCGGGGTTTTCATCGCTTTTTGGTGGTTTTGGCAGGCGAATGACGAATTCCGCACCATCGGTGTAGGACGCGGTTAGTGTCAGATCACCATTGAAGTCATCCTGAATAAGTTTGCGACAAATTGGCAGCCCCTGCCCGGTACCAACACCGCGTTCTTTTGTCGTAAAGAAATAGTCAAAGATGCGTTCGCGAATATCTTCGGGCACACCTGCCCCATTGTCACGCAGGCGAATATAAACATTCTCGTCATCCGAACTGACATCAAGATCAATACGCCCTCGCCGTTGACCACTTTCCATAATTGCCTGGGATGCATTGACGATCAGATTGATCAAAGCCTGTGACAGATGGTTTCTGCGTCCATTGACCTCGGTGACATCGGTTTTCATGCCAACTTCGAGATCTGCGATATGCTTGACCTGGTTGCGCGTCAGGGTCACGGCAGTATCGATTTCTTCGGTAATGGAAATCATTTCCACCGCATCTGCCGTTGGATGGGCAAATTTACGAATACCGCGCACAATCTCTGCGATCCGGTTCAAGCCCTGGATACTTTCATCGATCGCCATTGGCACTTCTTCTGACAGGAAATCGACCTTGTTCTTATCCAGATTAAGTTTCGCAGATTGGTCGGGGTCTTTTCGCTCAATGGCACCTACAAGATCGTTGAAACTGTCGGCCAGGAATTCAAGATTGTTTTGAATATATTGCGCTGGTGTATTGATCTCATGCGCGACCCCACCGGCCAGCGTTCCCAATGCATGCATCTTTGCATAATCGGCCGCTTCTTCGATCAATGCCTGTTCCTGGCGCGCCTTCTGTGCGGCGATATCAGCAGCAAAAATCTTCTGGCGCTGGCGAACCATAAAGCCGCCCAGCGACGCCATCACAACCACACCAATGAAGAACAGATAGGACAGCACCTGAATATCGTTCTTTACGCTGGTAATGTTATTGGCGTTGTAAACCGAAACAAAGTTTGTTGTTCGCACCACTGCCTGCTGCAGTGGTTCACCCAATGGATCAAGAAGTTGATTAAGTTGATCAAGCTTGGTCGCATTGTCCGGGGCGTTGGCAAGAGCTTCATCAATCTTGGCAATCTGGTCGATCAGGATGTCGACAGATGAAGATACCTCGGGCACCGAGAACAGAACTTTGAACCCTTCACCATCGCGAAGCAAAAAAACGCGGCTGACGAGGATTTCATATTCCAGAAGGATCTCTTCGACCACTTCATCACTGAATCCGGATCGGCCGAATGCAGCTTCGATATCTCGCTGAATGATGAAATATTGGCGCTGAATTTGAAATACAGCCCAGACAAAGTTCTCGCGGTAGTTAAACCGCTCATCTTCAAGCTGACGGACAATTGCAGTGGAGAATACGGCATAAATCGCAACAAACAGGACCAATGCAACAAACATGGCCCTGCCCGAAGTGTTGAGAAAGAAGGCCTTAATTCGCTGCATCAACAGACTTTACCTGCCAGACGGAATAAGCCCAATAGGTATCAGTCTGGAAACGAACGTCGGTGTCATACGGGAAAATCACCCAAAATGGTCCCTTCTCCCGAACCGACATTTCCGCATCATTTAGCTGATAAGCCAGAATTGCACCATCCCGGCGCAAGACGCTGCTGGGCACCATTACATTATAGTCATTCAGCGCAGAGACCCGCACCGTATCGGCATCCATGCCATAGGTCTCAAACAGCAAATCGAAAGATACGCCGCGAAACTTCTGAACACCGTTGGTCCATGGCGTGGAGGTGTAAAACTCCGTTGCCGGCATTTCCATGAGCTGCTCCATGGAAACCTTCACCGACTCACCATCCGACTTGGTGATGGTCAACGTACCACCGGCAAGCGCCGGGCTTACACAAACCCCGATCAGACCGACCACAATCGCAAGCAGTTTCAGACAGCTTTTTATCTTCATATCCATGCTCCATCACATGTTTAAAGAGTGGTCATGGACACGGTCTTTCTCAATGCCCATCCGAACAATTTAGCGGATTTTTTTATCATCCAGAAGCACTTAGCGGCTCCGCAGCTGCGGCTTCCCATTGTTCAAGCAGCATCGGGCGCCCCAAATGGAACCCTTGCAGCTCGGTAATCCCATAGATTTGCAATTTTTCGGCAACCTTATGGTTTTCAATTCCCTTGGCCGATATCGACAACCCCATTTTCGAACAAACCTGCGCAATCCATTCAACAAAGGCATCATCAAGAAAATCAGTCATCATGCCGCGCACCAGATCCCGATCAAGTTTGATCCCGGCGAAAACCTCATGCCTCAGCAGTTCAAGCGAATTATTCCCCGAACCGAAATCATCAATCAAAAGGCCGATACCGCGTTCGCGCAGGCGACTGGCGCTTGCCAACAAGTCATGATCCTCTGTCGAAATCTGCCGT
The DNA here is from genome assembly GCA_965228275.1 of Thalassospira sp. Taxonomy (GTDB): domain Bacteria; phylum Pseudomonadota; class Alphaproteobacteria; order Rhodospirillales; family Thalassospiraceae; genus Thalassospira. The sequence continues at coordinate 1,929,672 of OZ245802.1, forward strand.
TCCGGAATTTCATAGCTTACGCGAACTCCACGCATCCGCATTTTTTCATAGAAGCGGATTGCAAGTTCCAAAAACTCTGGCGTCTTAAGCGAATAGGCCGACAAATTTACAGCAAGCGTTGCATCTTCGCCCATCAAAGCGCGGTAACGATGCGCTTGCGCGATCAAAATCGACATCAAATGGCTGCTGAGGCGATTGATTACCGGATGATCGTGACAGGCATCGAATATCTCGTCGATACCATATTGCTTGGTAAGCATCGGCATCCGGCACAGAACTTCTGCGCCGCATAAGCCCAAGTCACTTGCGCGGAAACGCGGCTGGAACACCGTATGAAAATCACCACGATCAATTGCCATGCCGACCATGGCAGGGGACAAAACAGAAGCTGATTTTGTTGTTGGGGAATCGGCGGCAATGACACGATCAATCGCTTCTTTCAGAACGGCAGACGATACCGGCTTTGCCAGAACCCGCGTCACCATTGCCTGACTGATTGCTTCGCGCAGAGAGATGCTTGAAACATTCCCCGACAACAGCATGCGACTTATGGTCGGTGCCATATAAGCTGCCTGCCTCAGAAATGAAATGCCATCCAGGCCTGGCATAATCAGATCTGCAATGATCAGGTTCACGCTGCTTTGGTTTTGGCTCAACCAGTCCAGGGCCATTTTCCCGTCGGTGAAAGTGACGAAGTCAAAGTTGTTGGCAAGCGTGCGGCGAACCGCAGCAAGCAACTTTTCATCATCATCAACCATCAAAATGACGGGGCGTTTGTTACTGACCAGATCCATAAATGGACAACTCCGGAACTCGAACTCAATTGACCTAACAGGCGCGACAAGCGCGCAAATAACGCGCGTGACATATGGCGGGGCTTTGAAGGATCGGAGAATAATGTCAGACTACCCATCTCCAATATCCCCATTTGCGGAGGGCATATTTGATGGCGGCAACAAAAGCGATCCGAATAGCCTTTGTTGATGACGATGTTAATCTTTTGTCATCGCATCGGCGCAACGTTGCGCGCTTGCGCCCTGACTGGGATGCCCTGTTCCTTGACGACCCGTTTGTCGCCCGAGACACCATCAGCACCGACCGAAATATTCATGCCGTGGTGCTCGACATCCATATGCCAGGCATGACCGGGCTTGAACTCGCTGCGGAGTTACGTACAGCGCGCTCTGATCTGATCATCGTGATGCTCACGGGATACGCTGATTTGCAATCGGCGTTGCTCGCGGTCAATGAATTGGGTGTGTTTCGCTTTTATCCCAAACCAACGATCATCCAGACCATCCTTGATGACATCGAGACCGAGATACAGTCACGTACCGGCGAAGGCGAAGAGACTTTGCCAACCGCCTTTCTCGACCTGTTTGAGCTTGGTGTGATTGCCGTCGATGACACGCTTGAGATCTTGCATATGAATGCGCAGGCAGCAGAAGTCCTTAGGAGCTCGACACTGATCCGATCAGGAGCACATGGACGACTTGTCATTGATCCTGCCCCGGATGGCTTGGCAGGTTTCCTGACCCCTCCACCCAAACAGGTCCCGCGCAGCCATCAAAGTTTCTCGCTTGAACGCGATGGTGAAAAGCTTTCGCTCCTGATCCGGCGTGTGCCGCAGAAACCAGACAGCACACCAACTTTCATGGTCGTACTTGTCGACCCGAACCAACAAAAGCCGCCAGAAATCGATGATCTGATGGATCTGTTTGGCCTGACCCGGTCCGAGGCCAAACTGACCCAAAAACTGGCCGAGGGCCTGGCTCTTGATCAAGCCGCCGAACTGGTCGGCATCTCGCACAGCTCCGCGCGCACCTATCTTAAAACCATCTTCTCAAAAACCGGCGTAAACCGTCAGCCACAATTGATGAAAACCGTGCTATCGAGCATTCCGTCGCTGCGATAGTCATACGCCGCGCATCACGGTCGGCAGCTGCACATATCCAAACCGCCCAATATAATCACTTGAAATAACCCAAAACACATCTACCCTGAGCTACATTCCAATGGGTGATCATGATGATTTGGGGGCATCAAGATTGACTGGGAACAACTGTGGCGCAGGACTGCGGCGGGCCAATCACCGGCGAAATCTGTTTGCCCAACGGCTGCTCGACCTACTTTGTGCCATCTTTGGCCTTCTCCTGCTTGCACCTGTCATGGCTGCCGTGGCTTTGGTTTTGCTCGGTCTTGGCCATATGCGACCGATCTTCGTACAACAACGGGTCGGCAAAGACGGACGGCTTTTTCCAATCTACAAATTTCGCACCATGCAGGACGAATCATGTCGTGTGGTATCAAAGCAGGTCCAACGATTTCAGAACACATTCACACAATTTCTCCGGATCAGTGGTCTTGATGAACTGCCTCAGTTGTTCAACGTTTTGCGCGGCGACATGTCAATGGTGGGGCCGCGCCCGCACAACTTGGCCGATCACACTCTGTTTGCTGCGTGTTGCCCGGGCTATGAAATCAGGCTTATCGCGAAACCCGGCATAACCGGCTGGGCGCAAGTTCATGGTTGGCGCGGAACGGTTCGAACCAAAAACCACCTCCAATCCCGTATTCATTATGATCGTGCCTATGTCGAAAGCTGCGGGGTGTTCTTTGACTTGTTTATCCTGCTTTTGACAGTTGCCTTGCCTTTTCGGGCCGCAATCGACCGGGCCAAACACGCCAGATTTGGCAAAAAAACCTGCTCTTCGGTAGCCAAAAAACTTGATGAACGGCGGGCTTGATGGGACGATACGGGTCAAGCTCATCAGCAAAGCAAGGTAGGGCATATCTGATTGCCATTTTGCTTTGCCTGCTTACTACCCAAACAAGCGCTTTTGCCCAGACATCTGAAGATAACGGGCAGGACCGATCAGGCATTCGCTTTGGCCGCACTTTCGTCACACCAAAACTCACCACCAGCACGCAGCTTAACGACAACATCTATCTGGCTGAATCTTCCCCACAGTCTGATCTCATCACGACAATCTCACCCCGGATCGGGATCGAAAGTGACTGGCAGGCCATCAATCTGCGTCTCGCTGCGGGTGCGGAGCTTGGTTTCTTTGAAAAGTCCAGTGCGGATGACTATCAGGATGTGGAGATAACGGCTGCGGGTGACCTGACAATCGGTGACACCACACTCAATGGCAGTGCTGACTGGAAACATGCACATGATCCGCGTGGTGGCAATGATGTCCCGACAGGCGCAGATGGGCCGGTCACTTATCACGATATGACAACGCGTGCAGGTGCACGCTATGTCGCGACGCTTTTGCGATATGAAACTGAAGTCTCTTTCCGCCGCCTCGAATTTGACGACAGCAAAACGACGTCTGGCACCCTGATCCGAAATGATGATCGTGACCGGCTCGAAATGCGCGAAACGCTGCGCCTGTTGGTACCGATAGATCCCGTACGTGAAGCTTATGGCGAAGTAACCCTCAATCAACGCCAATATGATCGCGTGCCTGATGATACTGGGCTTGTCCGCGATTCTTCGGGGTATCAGTTCTTTGGCGGGTTGCGTGTTGACCTAACCAACCTGATTTCGGCCGATTTGGCCGCGGGTTGGATGAGCCAAACTTATTCGGATCAAAGCTTTGGCGATATTGACGATTATACCCTCCGGGCAACCACGGATTGGGCAATAACACGCCTAACTTCCATTAAATTGGATGTCGCACGTACAATTCGCGAAACCACTGTTACCGGCGCAAGCGGCGTTCTGGCATTTGAAACCGGGCTCGGTGTAACCCATGAGCTCCGCCGGGGATTAGACATCGGCGTTTCTGCCGGACATATCCGCGAACAGTTCAAACAAATCACCCGCAGCGATGAAATCAGCCGGTTGGGTGCAAGCCTGTCTTATGAATTGAACCGTTTTGCCCGCATTGACGCGGCAGTAAATCATGATCGTCGTTCATCAAACAGCGCCGGACACGATTATCGACGTTTTCAAACGCAGATCAGCCTCAAGCTGGAGATGTAGATGAACCGCTCTCAATCAATGCTTCCAAAATCCGGCTTTATGACTGTCGTCACGGCGCTCTTTGTTATCCTGATTGCCGTAACACCCTGCCGCGCGCAAACCATCTATCCGATTGATAGTGGCGATACCGTCAAGGTCACCGTCTTTGGTGAGCGCGAGCTATCTGGCGAGTTTGTCGTTGATGCACAAGGCAGGCTTAACCTTGCCCTTATCGGACCGATCGCTGTGCGGAACCTGACCGCAGATCAGGCACGCACCGTTATTCACGACGCTTATCTTGATGGTTATCTTCGTCACCCCGATATTGCCGTCGAAGTCATTGCATTTCGGCCGTTCTTCATCTTGGGTGAAGTTAATCAACCAGGTACCTATGCCTTTGTGCCGGGCATGAATGTTTTAAATGCCATCGCGATTAGTGGTGGCATGACTTATCGCGGGGATGAGGATGACATCGAAATTCTACGCGGGAATGACTCCAACCGCGTCGCACTTGAGGCCAAACTCAACACAATTATCATGCCCGGTGACATCGTTCGGGTAACCGAGCGGTATTTTTGAAATCACTGCAATATTTGAATTTCACAGCAGAACATGCTGCGCTGTCCCGCCTCAATCCCCGCTGAATTAGAACAGCTAAACACTGCGTTGAATTTTGGTGATGTTTATCGCCTTGGCACCTTTACCTTTGCCCCGCATTCGTGATGAAATCGCGGAGAAGATTGCGCATCCACAGCGCCAAGAACAATGACAACAAAGCAATCCAAATTGCCCCACCACACGGAGTTCTTCATTCATGTCCGGGAAAACGCAAATGCGCCACGGCGGTCGTATTCTGGTTGATCAATTGGCCCTGCACGGCGCGGAGCGCGTCTTTTTAGTGCCAGGTGAAAGCTATCTTGCCGTTCTTGATGGCCTTGTGGATCATCCCGACATTGATCCGATCATTTGCCGTCAGGAAGGCGGGGCTGCGATCATGGCCGAGGCCTATGGCAAGCTGACCAATAAGCCCGGAATTTGCATGGTCACCCGTGGTCCCGGTGCGACCAATGCATCGGCTGGCGTTCATGTTGCGCATCAGGACAGCACACCGATGATCCTGCTGGTCGGGCAAATCGGACGTGACATGGTCGATCGCGAAGCGTTTCAGGAAGTCGATTATCGCAAGATGTTCGAGCCGCTTGCCAAATGGGTCGGGCAGATTGATGACATCAACCGCATCCCGGAATATATCAGCCACGCCTATCACATCGCGACGTCAGGCCGACCGGGCCCGGTTGTTCTGGCCCTACCCGAAGACATGCTGTCGTCCGAGGCCGAGGTTGCCGATGCCAAGCCCTATGTCCCGATTGAAGCCAAAACCGCGCCCGATGATGTCGCACGTTTCCGCGATGCCCTGTCCAAGGCCAAACAACCGATCATGATTGTTGGCGGGGGTGGCTGGACCCGTGAAGCAACTGAAAACCTTAAATCGTTTTCACTTCGAAACAATGTCGCGATTGCCACGTCTTTCCGCTGTCAGGATTATATCCCGAACACGCACAGCCACTTTGTTGGTGATGTTGGCATTGGCATTAACCCGAAGCTAGCCGAGTTCATCCGTGACAGCGATTTGGTGATTTTGGTTGGGTCGCGCATGGGCGAAATGACAAGCAGCGGCTATAGCCTGCTTGATATCCCCTGCCCGAAACAAAAGCTGATCCATGTTTATGCCGGGCCGGATGAACTCGGCCGGGTCTACCGTCCCGATATTGCGATCAACGCGTCACAACGATCCTTCCTGCGTGCCATCGCCATGATGGAACCGGTGGATGGATCAGCCCGTGATGAGATGATTGAAACGGCACATGCCAATTACATCGCCTTTTCCACCCCGCTTGATACGCCGGGCGATGTAAAAATGGCCCATGTAGTGGCTGAATTGCGCGACAAACTGCCTGATAATGCGATTGTCACCAATGGCGCGGGCAATTACGCCGCCTTCCTGCATCGCTTCTTCCGCTATCGGGAATATCGCACCGAACTGGCTCCGACGTCAGGTTCAATGGGCTATGGATTGCCGGCATCGGTTTCGGCCAAGCTTGCTCATCCGGACCGCCCGGTAATTTGCCTTGCCGGTGACGGATGTTTCTTGATGCATGGGCAGGAATTCGCGACCGCCGTTCAATATGGTGCGAATATCATCACCATCGTGGTCAATAACGGCATGTTTGGCACCATCCGCATGCATCAGGAACGCAATTATCCCGGCCGCGTTTCAGGGACAGAGCTCCATAACCCCGATTTCGCCGCCTATGCGGTTGCCTTTGGCGGATATGGCGAGACTGTCACCAAAACGGCTGACTTCGGCCCGGCACTGGACCGCGCGATGGCAAGCGGCAAGCCCGCAATCATCGAAGTTCGGGTCGACCCACAGGCCCTGACCCCGATCAAAACCCTTGATCAGATCCGGGCAGGCAGCTGATTAAATTGGGATGTTGGCGGGATCAGCGTTTGGAAATGCTGATCTCGCCACTTTCAAGCCCGGCTTTAAGCGCATCAACCGCCACGGCCAGCTTTTCATCAATCACATGCAGATAAGCCGTCCAGTCCGAAAGCTTCTTGAGCTCTTCCTTGCCATCGGAAATGCCACGAAGACCGATCAGCGGCACATCAAATTTATGGCACGCGCGCAAGATGGCGAAGCTTTCCATATCGACCATATCAGCATCAATCACGTCATAGGCCGCGCCCGACACCACATTGGCCCCGGTCGACAAGCGCGCTTCAGGAATGCCCGGAATGCGCAACGCCATCTCGATCTCGGCTGGCAAATCCACAAACGGCGTGCAGCCCTTCTCAAAGCCCAGAACGGATGCATCCATATCCCGATACGATACCGAAACGGCCTGATAAACCTCGGCCTGTTCCAAAGTCCGCGATCCGGCTGACCCCAAAGTCACAACAAGATCAGGCAAATCACCCGCAAGCTTCAGCTCGGTCAAAGCTTCGGTTAGATTAATCGCCGCCTCCACCGGGCCAACCCCGATCATCAGCGGCGTAAACCGCGCCTTGAGGTATTCGCCGTATTCCGCCGGTGCCGCCATTGCGAACAATACGTTATGGCCCGAAAAGTTGTGAAGGTAGCGACCCATTCAGGTTCCTCTATCTCATTAATCTTCATTTGTGGAAATTGTACTTTCAATAATGATTTATCGACCAAGGGAAATCGAAAATTTGCGGAGATGGAAACTCTTTTTGCCTCCGAGCTAACGCGTCTGGCATCGGACAAAATTTCACTGAACAACTTAGTTCAAAAATTGGTTACGGATGCAACAGAAAGCGTTACATTTTATCATTTTTGGCCTTGTTCTTAGATACAAAATTATACTAAACCTTAAACAAATACTTGTGATGAATATATCGAAAAATTACCGACTCATTTTTTGAAATGAGCATTATTGAAAGAACATGATGAATGGATGAATTAATAAGAGAATCTCTCGGAGATTTTAACATTATTACTACCATCGCCGCAATTGACGTTATATTTTCGATAACTACCGCAAGCTTTTTGAATATTATTCTCGCAAAATTTTACATTATAACTCATGGTGGATACTCTTATTCTCGTTCATTCGTACATTCTATAGTTCTAGTTGGCGTAACCATTTCACTAATCATGATTATTATTGGTTCAAACATAGCCCGTGCGTTTGCACTTGTTGGAGCTATGTCGATCGTCCGATTTCGGAACCCTGTAAAAGACTCAAGGGATCTTGTTTTTATTTTTGCAGCGATAGCTGTCGGAATGGCATGTGGCACGCAGTTTTATCAATTCTCAGCTATTTTTGTTTTTGGCTTTTGCCTTTTACTTTTGGGCTTCAAGTTCTTTCGATTTGGTGACCTCGCACACATGGGTTATGTCATCAAACTACACATGAAGACCGAAAATCGGGCTATACTGAACGAAACACTCAATGAGTTTACAAGCCAATACAACATTATTGCCGTCGAAAAGATGCAACGCAGCGAAGGAATGGAAAGCGTGATTGTTGAGTTGGAGCTTAAACGCAAGGTCCTTCATAACGACCTACTTAACACCATTGAGGAGCGCGTAAAGCCCGATTCCGTGAGTATTCTTGTGGGGGAAGGAAATGTAAATGCGTAACCTCAACGCCTGCATAGACTGAATATGACAGTTCGCAACAGATGATGACAAAACTCAGAACGGCACTGATTGCAGTCGGAATTATCACTGCCTTGTTTGGTGTACTTTTCGTCGGTGCTTACTCAAACATTGCGAAGTATCGATTCGTTATCCTTCAGGCAAACGAACCACTCTCTCACAAGGCCATCGTAGCCGCCGCACTGAGTTATGACGCGACACTTACGGTGCTTAACAGCATTGCCGCATCATTTGATGATGAGAAGTTGCAACCTAAGTCTCAGCTTCGTGATCTCCGACTTTCCGTTCCACCAAACGCCTTCAAGCAAATGGCTTCAGGTCTGCCCAATAGCGCTAAAGCCCAATATTTTAGGGGGGAAATTCTTTATCCCGATGGGGAGTGGCGGAAAATGAAGTTCAGGTTCCGCGGTCGAAACATCTGGCATTGGTCACCAGAAAAACCTTCTTTGCGTATCAAGCTCAACAAAGACAATCCGATTGATCTGCAGCGTCATATCAACTTGGTAAACCCCGAAGACCTAACAATGGTAGCCAACTTTTACGGGGAAGCATTGGCCAGAAAGTTTGGTGTGCTAAGTCATAATACCGAAATGGTGCGTCTATTTGTTAATGACGCATACTACGGCGTCTATCAGATGACGACACGCGAAGATGAAAACATGCTTCGAATGAACAAACGAATTCCAGGCCCGATATTCATCGGAGATAAATTGGGAAAACATTGGGAAGCAAAGCAGTTTGAGCGCTCCGGAGATTTGGATGCCTTGGAACAAGCTTCCCCTATGGAGCAACTTGTATCCAGCATCTATATGCCAGCCAGTGCTGAGAAATATGATGCACTCTGGTCGATCCTAGATATGGAGAAAACGGCATCCTGGATCGCCATGCTCAACCTGACCGGGGGAAAGCACACTGACTTTCACCACAATCATGCCTATTACTTTGATCCATCAATCGGCAAACTTGAACCTCTGACTTCAGATATCCTTGCGCTGGGTACATTGCTGTATCCTGGGCCGCGAGATAGGCTTACCAAAGATCACTTTCCAGACTACACCTTACCTCTAAATGAACAAACACACCCGCTGTTAGACGCCGCACTAAAAGATCCAAGATTCTACGACCTTCGAAATAAGAAACTTTATCGGGCGATGGAGAGCTTTGGTTCAATTGAAAACCAGCATAAAGAGCTAAGTGAACTTTACGGAAAAATTGAGCCGGACGTCAAAGCTGACCGTCGCAAGGCATTTGTAATGTCGACTTTTGCCGGCTGGTTCCGCATACCATATTCCAATGGTCAGTTCGACAAAGCACGTGAGGACATCTTTAAATGGATTGAATTGAGGGACTCTTGGCTTCGCGATAAACTTTTAAATACTAAACTGAAAACAACTTCGGCTCCAGATGGCGTGGGGGGAAGTTGGCTTCTCGTATCGGTAAATGGGAACTCCTCAGTTGATTTAAACTTATCAAACTTCCCTGTTGGCTCAGTGTCCGGAAAATCCCCTTTTTCCGAAAAGATGCTAACTTTCTCAAATTCGAAGATAACTCTCTATCCTGGCCTGAAAGAAGATAACGAATATTTTTACGACCTTACAGACGACAGGCGTTCACCCGAGCATTACCTCTTTCCAGACAATCAACACTATCTGCTACACTTCAACCAAACGTCGACCACAGATCTGCACCAAAAGATCTCGTCAATTTGGTCAAACGGGGTTACCGGACAAGTGATTGTCCCCGAACATGAGGTAAAAGATCGAATAGAATTTGACGAAATAAATTACAATTCGGTATCGCAACATATTTGGACATTTTCCGTACCAAGTACAGACGACATCGTTTTAGGGCCAGGTACGGTTAAACTTAACGAGGATTTGATTTCCAACTCAGGCCAAGTAATACGTATTCTTTCGGGTACCACCCTTGAAATGGCTCCCGGCGTATCAATTGTTTCGCAGGGACCAATAAGAATCGAGGGAAACCGTGGATCTCCCGTCAAGGTCTTACGCCTAAACCCAAGTGAGGCTTGGGGAGTCATCGCAGCTCACGGTCTGTCGACTTCCGGTAGCTACATTAAGTATGCCGATATCTCGGGAGGAAGTCACGCCACCTTACTGAACGTTAGGCACTCAGGAATGGTCACCTTTCGCTGGAGCAAGAATGTTTCTATCGAGAACAGTTCAATTCGCAACAACATCGTCGGTGATGATACACTTCATTTGGTACACAGCACCGCCACACTCTCTAATCTAGAGCTAAGTAACTGTTTTGGAGATTGCGTGGATCTCGATTATTCCAACGCGAGTTTGAGCAAGATATATGTAAAAAACGCTGGCAATGATGCCTTGGATTTCATGACGTCAGTTGCCTCAATCACGGACAGCCACCTTGACAGAATTGGCGATAAAGGGATTTCCGGCGGCGAGGCATCAAACATTGATATAACTTCTGTACAAATCGAAAATGCAATCACCGGTGTCGCTGCCAAAGACGACAGCAAAATCAAATTGCAAGACATTTTGTTCTTGAACAATGAAGTAGCTATTGACGTTTTTCACAAGAACTGGCGTTACGACAAAGCTGGATCTGTTGAGGTATCAAACAGCAAGTGGAAACACAACACTGTCGACATCCGCGCTCTTGATGGAGGTTACGTCAAAGCAGTCGGCGCCATTGGTGCAGAGATCTTGCTAGAAGACCAAGGCACAATTGACGTTAACATTGGCTCCTAAATGCTTCATCGTACATTTACCAACCGGTTCGAAGTTAAATATCTCGTATCACAACAGAAAGCACTAGCATTAAAAAGTGCTTTGGGTGATTTGTTTGTTACAGACGAGAACACACACGGCAACAATGGGTATTTCAATTACTCAATCTACTTTGACTCCCCAAGATACTACTTCTACCGCCAAAAGCTTGAAGGACAACTTGAACGAGTTAAGCCACGTTTACGAGCGCACCTTCCAAGTCCAGATGCAAACACCGATCAATGGTTTATTGAACTAAAAGGGCGTCATGGCCAAACCGTACAAAAGCGAAGGGCGGCAATTGCGTTTGAAAGTGCACAGGGGCTCATCAACGGAGAAAATTTTATCGCAGATGGAAACCTGGAGACAATGCGTGATTTCGAGTTTATGTGGTTACGTCTTGCGCTCAGGCCCGCGGTTACAGTTTTGTATTTTCGGGAACCCCTCAATAGTCACATCTTTCCAAATGTAAGAATAACATTTGACCATCGGATTTCCGCTAACCTTGATTTTAACCTTCAACGTGTCGGACAGCGAATGGATCACATCACTTCGCCGAGCGAGGTATTGGTAGAACTGAAGTTCACCGATTCTATTCCACGACTCGTAATGGAATTGTTTCGACGCTTTGACATGAGGCAGATAACATTTTCGAAGTATGCTCTATCCCTTGAATCTTGCCTTGACCGCCTACCTGAAACATCCAGCTTCCGAAAGCCCGCAATGCAGATACCAATGAATTAAAACACTAAATGCACTTGCTCGCACCACTTGACCATAAACAAAGAAAACAATCTCATTATTGCCACTGGAGCGATTAAATGCGATCGCGCCGCGATAGTGGAGTCAGTATTTTGCGAAGCGGCGATGCCTAAACAATTTAGCTAAAAGTCCATTACCTATAACAAGTACAAGCGCATCAAAGAAGACCATCAATGCAACGCCAAACCCTGCCACGAACGTGTCTTCCAGCAACGGCTCAAAGCACTGATCGTTGATTTCCATGATCAGGCCGATGATGAGCAGATAGGCGCCGTATCGCTCGGAAAGCTCGTTCAGGTCATGCTGCTTTTCGGCAATTTCGGCGCCGTAAGCGCGTTTTGCCAGCATTTCACGCATTTCAAGAAACACGCCGAATGCGACGAGGATAACGGCAACATCTTCTTCGAGTGTGACATCGGCATCAAAAATGCCCGTCTCAAACGCCAGTGACAGGGTCGCGAAATGTGCCCAGCCGGTCGTGACGACCATTGCCATGACGACAAGGGTTCAGACGGCAAGCGAAACCGGATGAATGGTGAACAGGAAGAAGAGTTTCTTCATTGATAAGCCCCAAAAGAATACGACAAATCAGTCCAGCCGGGCCCGGTAAGGCGAAACGGCCCTTACGCGCCCTATCTGGGGAAGCCAATCATGTATCACTTTTTGGAGAAATGGCGCACCCGACAGGATTCGAACCTGTGGCCTTTGCCTTCGGAGGGCAACGCTCTATCCAGCTGAGCTACGGGTGCGCAATATAAAGGACCACAACTGGATCAAGTGGCCCGAATGCGATGGGTGATACAGGGTTTGGCTCTTGCGGGCAAGGGTTTTCGAACCCGTCCCGCGCGTCCAAGTATCACCTGATCTGGTTAACGTAACCTTGCGTCCGGATCGCGGCAATCAGCTTTCAACATCGCGGCGATCATAGGGATCACGCACAACCCAGGTGCCGTTCCATTCGCGGTCCTGTTCGCGACGTTCAAGGCGTTCCATGCGGTTCATCATCAGCTGGGCGGCAAAGTCGCTGTCATCAAATTCGAGCACTTTTTCATAAAGTGGTCGGGCCTTGTCAAACTCGCCCTGACGGTAATGCGCCATCGCGGTTTCATATTTGGTCCGCCAATCGCGGCGGTCATCAGAAAGCTGCCCACCGCTTGCCAGAACCTCGTACAGGAACACGACCTTTTCCGTACCCAGAAGCACCACATGATCAAGATCGCGCATTTCAACCTCGCCGGCCGCCATATTGGCAGTTTCGTGCGAGGCCAGAATGCGCGTGCCATAAACCCGGTTGGCCTTTTCCAGACGGTTGGCATAGTTCACGCAATCGCCAACCACCGTATAGGCGCGCGATTTATCGGTGCCAATCGAGCCCACAACCACCTCGCCGGTCGCGATACCAACACGGATATCAAGCCCGTGATCACCGATCAGATCGGCATATTTGGTCTTAAGCGCGTTAAAGCGCGCGACCTGTTCAAGTGCCGCCTGACAGGCATGACGGGCATGGGCGTTTTCCCCGCAGAACGGCGGGCCCCAGAAACCAATCACACGGTCACCAACGAAATTATCAATGATGCCGCTTTGACTTGCGATCGGCTCGGTCATGGCGGTCAGATAGTCATTGAGGAAATCGACAAGCTTTTCAGGCGGGGTATGTTCGGCCAGCCAGTCAAACCCGGTCAGGTTCACGACACTGACCGTCATCACACGCTTTTCCGAGCTTTCAAGCGCGGTTTCCTGCGAAATAAGGTTATTTACAACCTTTGGATCGACATATTTGCCAAACCGCTCGCGCATCCGGAAACGCACGCGAAGCTCGCGCGACATGCGGTTAAACGCATCGGCAAGCCGGGCGAAATCGCCTTTGGAGCTGAATTCAAGCTTGGTATCAAGCTTGCCCGACTGAATGGAATTAAGCGCATTGGTCGTCTGACGCACCGCCACCACCACCGCATGGGCAAGGTAATAGGCCAGCGACACGCCAATAATGACGGCGGCCAGCATCATGATGAATTCGGCCTGGATCAGGAAATCTTCGCGCTTGGAAACACTTTCGACCGTATCGGCCGAGTATTTTTCCAAAAGTAAAATCTCGTTACGCAGATCCAGCACGATATTGCGATGAAGGGTGCGGACAATGTTTTCCTGACGCTGGGCATCAAGGATGTCACCATCGCCAACACGGCTAAGCAACCGTTCAACACCGAGTGAGAATTGCGCAGAAACATCGGCAAATTCACGCATCCGCACATCAAGATCAAGCAGGACACCTTCTTCAAAATGTCCGGCTGCCTGCGCGCGGCCAAGGGCGGCAAAGGTGAATGATTTGCGGAAGGCCTGTTCGATCTGGGTCTGCTTGGCATCAATTTCGATTTCAATGCCATTGAGCAACGGCGCGCTTGAGCCATCGTTTTCGACAACCCGCATATAGCGATCAATCAACGAGATTTGTTCAAGCTGACGCGCACGTACGTCTGACAGCGCATCCTTCACCGGCGTCACATAGCGCGACACCGCTTCAAGATCACCATTAATGCCAAGGGACTGGATCACGGAGAACCCGGTGGCCACCACAAGCCACACGACGAAAAAGGCCGCGACACCCAGGAACTTTGCCCGAATGGTCCTTAGCATGCCGGTCCTGCTCCTCCGATTATGTGACGATGCACCATGGTCGCTGCTTGGCATATCGGGACGAAGCAGCGGTTCGACAACCCGCATAGTGCATTGCAACTCTTTAAAAAAGGCTACCTGATCACCGATCCATGGTCAAAAAGCAATCATGATCCTGCGCAGGAATAATTTTCTGCTGTTGCCCCGCCCGCAACCCACCGACGGATATCTTCGATCACGGTTGGCCCATTCAAATCACGCAGAAGCATGTGATAACCCGCCTCATAAAGGCAATGCCGATAAAATGGCAGGTTGAGTGCCGAAAGATCGCGATCAAGGGCCGCCACCGCATCAGGAGGAATGACCTGATCCTGAACGCCCGAAAGCAATAATGTCGGCACACGAATGTCAGATGCCCGGATGCGCGCCAAATCCATCAAATCCGCCACCCCGGCGACCAGATCCACCCGAACGGCCGACATCATATGGGGATCACGCGACAGACGCCGGAGCATCTCGATATTATCTGAAGGCCAGATATCAAGCCCCTGACCCGTCAGCGGCAACCACGGAAGACTGTGCGATATGATCGAAAGCGGTGCCGTCTGATACCAAGGCATCATGTCGCGGTTCCACACCGCCGGGGCCACCAGTATTACCCCATCCATCAAGTGCGGGCGGGTGGCCGCCGTGATGATTGCCACCGCACCCCCCATGGAATTGCCCATCAAGTAAACCGGTCGCGTTTTATAACGGGCCTTGAGGATCGCCAACACATCACTGGCATCATTCACCATGCTGGATGCCCCGGCCCAGAACGGACGTGACGGGCTTCGGCCAAATCCACGTTGGTCAAAGGCATAGATCGCTAGGGTCTCTGACCCGATCTGCTCGCCCAACTCCATGAAGGCATTGGCGTAATCGCCCATCCCGTGCAGGGCGAGGATCACCGCATCCGGATCATCAAGGTTGCCCCAAGTTTGCAGGGCAAGCTCGGTCCCGTCGCTGGCGCGATAGCTGGTCGCGGTCAGTGCGGTTTGCGCAATTGGCGGGCCTGCCGGATGAATGGTTGGTGCGCAGGCCCAAAGTGCGCTCAGCATCAGGCACGGGACCAAAACGCGGGCCGCGCGGGACAGAAAACCGGATGCAAGTTTGATGAATTTGGCGCGCATGTGAACCCATATCAGCGGCAGGAATTCAAAGTTAAAGCCATAAAACAAAACCCCGCAAGTCTTTGCGGGGTTTTGATAAAATCAGAAATCCGTGCTCTAAGATCAGGCAGCTTCGCCGGCGCGCTGCGCGTTATTGTCACGCGTCAGCATCAGGAAGATGTCTTCAAGATCGCCTTCCTCGGTCGACAGATCCTTGATCGCAAGGCCACAGCCATGAATGGCTTCAAGGATTTCCGCCATCTGGGTGTTGCTTGGACGATAGTGAAGCGCAATCTGGTTTTCAGATTTAAGCTCCGCCCCCCAGGGGGCGAGTGCATCAGGAACTGCGTTCAGAACATTGTTTACGGTCAGAACCAGCGTCTTGTGATCAATGCGGCGCAGAAGGCTGCGTTTATCTTCATGGGCAATGACCTTGCCCTTGTTGATGATCGCGATCTGATCACAAAGTTCCTCGGCTTCTTCAAGGTAATGGGTGGTCAGAACGATGGTCACACCTGCCGCATTCAGTTCCTTTACATAGGCCCAAAGCTGCTGACGCAGTTCGATATCCACACCTGCGGTCGGTTCATCAAGCACCAGTACCGGCGGGGTATGGACCATGGCCTTGCCAACCAGAAGACGACGACGCATGCCACCCGAAAGCGAACGCGCATAAGAATCTGCCTTATCAGCAAGACCAAGGGCTGCGAGAATCTCGTCCGTGCGGCGTTCCGGTTTGGGCACGCCATAGAGGCCCGCCTGCAATTCCATCACCTGACGCGGGGTGAAAAATGCATCAAGGTTCAGTTCCTGTGGCACGATCCCGATCGAGCAGCGTGCAGCACGCATTTGCGCTTCGATATCGTAGCCCCAGATTTTCGCCGTCCCGTCGGTCTTGGTCACCAGACCCGCCAGGATGTTGATAAAAGTAGACTTTCCAGCCCCGTTCGGCCCAAGCAGAGCAAAGAACGAGCCACGCGGGATCTTCAGCGAAACGTTATCAAGGGCGAGTTTTTCGCCGTTCGACCCCTTATAGATCTTTGTCAGCCCTTCGACTTCGATGGCATAGTCGGGCATTGCGTTCATATGTCAGTGATCTCCACTCTTTTCCGCGTCGCTTGTTTGCGCTAAGACCATGGAGCGCCATGAGCATGCGGAAGTATTGATTGAATATGCCCAATCGGTATCATTCCCGGGAAACCGGGGTCAATGCTGACCACATCGCGTGGCCAATCCCGATGGTCACTCAAGCCTGAAATTGGCAAACTTGGAACTGGATATATGAAGATCACCGAAGAAATCAAAGTCGGCACGTTAAATGTTGCCTGTGACGGCGGTAAAGGTCACCTTGGCCACCCGACGGTTTACCTCAATCTTGAGGACAAGGGCGAGGTGGTCTGCCCGTATTGCTCGAAAAAATATATCTTCGACAAATCCCAGGCCGATCACGCAGCCCACTAATCCAAGCGCTACGTTTTTGGGTACAGTGTCGTGCCGGAATTCGCGTGGCAACTCGCCACCTGCTTTCTGGCAGAACATGTAACTGTCACCTGCCTATGCTGTCGTGAACGCCATCACGGCCAATCCACGGGGAACTTCCATGACGTCTTCTACGCCCTCGCTTAACAGCTATCGCGCTCTGCCGGATCCGGACGGGCATTTTGGTAATTTTGGTGGACGCTTTGTCGCCGAAACGCTGATGCCGCTGATCCTTGAGCTGGAGCAGGCCTATAAGGATGCCAAGAACGACCCCGCGTTCAAAAAAGAGATGGATTACTATCTCCGTCACTATGTTGGCCGTGAAAACCCGCTGTATTTCGCTGAACGCCTGTCTGATCACCTTGGCGGTGCAAAGATCTATTTCAAGCGCGAGGATCTCAACCATACCGGCGCGCACAAGATCAATAACTGCATCGGCCAGATCCTGTTGGCCAAGCGTATGGGCAAGACCCGTATCATCGCCGAAACCGGCGCCGGTCAGCATGGCGTTGCGACCGCGACTGTGTGCGCGCGCTTTGGCCTGCCTTGCACGGTCTATATGGGTGCCAAGGATATCGAGCGTCAGTCGCCAAACGTCTTCCGCATGAAGTTGCTCGGTGCCGAGGTCAAACCGGTTGTTTCGGGTTCCTGCTCGCTCAAGGATGCGATGAACGAAGCGCTGCGTGACTGGGTCACCAACGTTGAAGATACCTTCTATATCATTGGTACCGCTGCTGGTCCGCACCCGTATCCGGAACTGGTTCGTGATTTCCAGTCCGTGATCGGCAATGAAGCCCGCGCACAGATCCTTGAAGCCGAAGGCCGCCTGCCGGATCAGATTCTGGCAGCTGTTGGTGGCGGTTCAAACGCAATTGGTCTGTTCCACCCGTTCCTGGATGACAAGGATGTCGAGGTTGTTGGTGTTGAAGCAGCCGGTCACGGCATTCATACCGGCAAACATGCCGCAAGCCTTTCGGCCGGCAAACCGGGCGTTTTGCATGGCAACCGTACCTATCTTCTGATGGATGATGACGGCCAGATCAAAGAAGCCGACTCGATTTCAGCCGGTCTTGATTATCCGGGCATTGGTCCGGAACACAGCTGGCTTAAAGATATCGGTCGCGCGCGTTACGAGCCGATCACCGATACCGAGGCCCTTGATGCGTTCAAGCTGTGCTCGGAACTCGAAGGCATCATTCCGGCCCTGGAATGCAGCCACGCGATTGCGCAGATCGTCAAGGAAGCGCCCAAAATGGGCAAGGACAAGATCATCCTCATGTGTCTGAGTGGCCGGGGTGACAAAGACATCTTTACCGTGGCCGAAGCACTGGGAGTTAAACTGTGAGCGACGCTATCATCGGCGGCCAGGACCGCATCGCCAAACGTTTTGCCAAGCTCAAGGAAGAAGGCCGTGCCGGTCTTGTAACCTTTATCACCGCAGGTGATCCGGACCCGGAATCCTCGTTTGAAATCCTCAAACAGCTGCCAGAAGCCGGTGCGGACATCATCGAGCTCGGCATGCCGTTCACCGATCCGATGGCCGATGGCCCCGCCATTCAGGAAGCATCGAACCGTGCGCTGGCTGCTGGCATGCATATGCGCAAGACGCTGTCGCTTGTCCGTGGCTTCCGCGATCAGGATCATGAAACGCCGATCATTTTGATGGGCTATTACAACCCGATCTATATCTATGGCGTTGCCGAGTTCCTTGAAGATGCGCGTAATGCCGGCGTTGATGGACTGATCGTTGTTGATCTGCCGCCTGAAGAAGACGCGGAGCTTTGCGTTCCGACCGTGGAAAAAGGCTTGTCCTTCATTCGTTTGACCACGCCGACCTCGGATGACAACCGTCTTCCGAAACTTGTTCAGAATACATCGGGCTTTGTTTACTATGTCTCGGTTGCAGGCGTGACCGGTGCCGGTTCGGCCAGCAACGATCAGATTGTCGAAGCCATGGGCCGCCTGCGTCGCCATACCGACCTTCCGATTGCGGTTGGTTTTGGCATCAAGACCGCCGAGCAGGCAGCCGATGTTGCAAAACAGGCAGATGCGGCCGTTGTTGGTTCGGCAATCGTATCAAAAATTGCCGAAAGTCTTGACGAAAACGGCAAGGCCACCGATAAGACCGCCTCTATGGTTACCGGCCTTGTTCGCGAACTTGCTGATGGGGTCCGAAACGCACGCAAGTAAGGGCGCTGCGTTTCATAGAACCGATATAGACAGAACCAAGGATCAGTATCCGATATGTCGTGGCTGACTGAATTCGTCCGTCCAAAGATTCAGAAACTCGTTCGCCGTACAGATGTGCCAGAAAACCTTTGGCACAAATGCAAATCGTGCGAACAGATGATCTTTCACCGTGATCTGGCTAAGAACAATCATGTTTGCCAGCATTGCGGCCATCACATGCGGATTTCCGCCAAAGACCGTCTTGAGATCCTGTTCGATGGTGGCAAGTACCAGACCATCGAACTGCCGAATGTTCCGGTCGATCCGCTGAAATTCCGTGATCAGAAAAAATACACCGACCGCCTCAAAGCGGCCCAGTCCAAGGCGACCTACAAGGACGCGCTGGCTGTGGCCCATGGTGAGGTTGGTGGTCATCCGACCGTTGTTGCCGTATTTGACTTCTCCTTCATGGGTGGGTCGATGGGCATTGCCGTTGGCGAAGGCATCGTTGCTGCCGCTGAACTGGCAACCGTTCAGGATGCTGCACTGATCATCGTCCCGGCTTCGGGTGGCGCACGCATGCAGGAAGGCATCCTCAGCCTGATGCAGATGGCGCGTACCACGGCTGCGATCGAAAAGGTCAAGGAAAAGGGCCTGCCCTATTTCGTGCTCCTGACCGATCCGACCACCGGTGGCGTTTCCGCTTCCTTTGCCATGCTGGGCGATATCCAGGTGGCCGAGCCGGGCGCACAGATCGGCTTTGCCGGTCGCCGCGTGATCGAAAGCACCATTCGCGAAAAACTGCCTGATGACTTCCAGACGGCCGAATACCTTCTGGAACATGGCATGGTTGATATGGTTGTTGCGCGTTCCGAACTGAACGCGACCTTTGGCCGCCTGATCGACATGATCCGCCGCACCAAACCGGGTGCCAGCGTGGTTCCGATCAAGGACGCCAAAGCCAAGGCTTCCAAATCCAAAGACCTGAGTGCGGATAAGTAACTTGGCGCGCAGCGACGCAATTCTTGCTCGTCTTGGCAAGCTGCACCCAAAAGTCATCGACCTTTCGTTAGGGCGGATTACCCGGCTTCTTGAAAAGCTGGGCAATCCGCACCTTGCGCTGCCGCCCGTCATTCATCTGGCCGGGACCAACGGCAAAGGCTCCACCCAGGCCTATCTGCGCGCCATCTATGAGGCCGCCGGATTACGGGTTCATTGTTCGACATCACCCCATCTTGTGCGTTTCCATGAACGCATCACGCTTGCCGGTGAAATGATTTCCGAAGACGCGCTGTGCGATCTTTTGGAAGAAGTCGAAACCGTTAATGGCGGTGAATCCATTACATTCTTTGAAATCACGCAGGCAGCAGCATTTCTGGCGTTTGCGCGCGTCCCGGCCGATGTGCTGGTTCTTGAAACCGGGCTTGGCGGACGTGTTGATGCGTCAAACGTCATTGATAAGCCCGCCGCAACCGTAATCACGCCGATCTCGCTTGATCATCAGGGGTTCCTTGGCGACACGATTGCCAAAATCGCCTTTGAAAAGGCCGGGATCATGAAGCCCGGCGTCATTAGCGTTCTCGCCCCCCAGACCCTGGATGCGTTTAACACGCTGGTGACCCACGCCAATGACATCAATGCCCGCATTTTCAATGATTTCGACGTCATCGAAGAACGCGAAGACGGTTTTGATCTGCGCATTGGCAAGGATGTGATTTCACTGCCGCAGCCGGCACTTCCGGGGCGTCATCAATATACCAATGCCGCGACCGCGATTGCGACGGTACGCAAGGCCGGAATTACCGGCTGTGACGGCATGGATGTCGGTATTCTCGCCCGTGGCCTGCAAAACGCCAGCTGGCCTGCACGGCTGCAAAAGTTGACCAAAGGGCCGCTATGCGATGCCCTGCCCGACGGCTGTGAGCTGATTTTGGATGGCGGGCATAATATCGCCGCGGCCGAGGTCATTTCGGACTGGCTGTCACGCCAACCAAAGGGCGATACGCTGGTGATCATGGGCATGCTTGATAACCGTGACGCTAGAGCGTTCTTAAAGCCCGTCGCATCGCAAATCAGCGCCTTTGCCGGTGTTCCGATCCCTGGCGAACATCAGGCCCATTTCCCTGAAACCCTGCGCGATGCGGCAACGGCATGTGGCATTTCCCCGGCATTTGCCTGTGACGGGTTCCAAAACGGCCTTGAAACGCTTTTGAAGGCACATCCCAATCCCAAACGGGTTTTGATCCTGGGATCGCTCTATTTGGCTGGTCTTGTTCTGGAAAACCACGCCTGATCAGGCGTATATAAGAATTTTCTCAATCAATAATTCAATATCACCGTCCAACATCATATGTCCGGCGGTGTTTAACGTAATCTGATTGGCGTTGGGAAGCCGGTCCAGATAGGTCTGGCAATGGGAAAACCCGACAATCTTGTCATCTTTGCTGTGACAAAAATGCATTGGGTTACAATCCGCTAGAACGCCAAGCTCATCCTTGCTTAAAGCAAAATCTGTTACTTCCCAGTCTTCTAGGCCCCAAAACGGTGCAGCGATGCTAAAAACCGCGGCAAAACGGTTGTTCTCACGCCAGATTTCCGGATTTCGCGCCAGATATTGCAAGATCGACGACCCGCCCAGCGAATGACCGACCAAAACAGCACCGGATTTGGCCTGTGACACCGCTTGATCAATGCCAGATAGCCACGCATCAATATCGGGACGTTCAGGGTCTGGCATGGCCGGTGCGATGATGTGATACGCTCCGCCAAGCGCCTCATTCAGGCGGGAAATCAATCCACTACTGCCCTTTTGCCCGTCTTGGGGGCCAGCACTGTGGATAAATACCAGATCGCGGCGCAGTGTCATGTTGCCTCCGTCTTCTGTTTGTCGGCATCCCGGCGGTCAGCGATCAGCCATCAGATTTCTGGCAAGCGGACCTTTGATCCATTGCCACCACCGCCCGCAGCCGGTCCGTCATCACCGTCCGAATTGCGCAAACGCAGGCTTCCGGCTTTATGGACCTTGCGACGATCCCGGCGCACACCCGGTGCGAGGTTGGCTGGGCCGTCTTTGCCTGCCCCACCATAGACCCGTTCGAAATCGCTGTTCTTGGCGGTATCGCGGCGGACTTTCTGGCCGGTTACCCAAGTATATCCAAGGACATACAGCAGGAACCCGCCAACCCCGATGGTCAGGGTCAGGAACTGCAAGACCGGGATGAAACTGCCAAAAATCTGCCCGCCACCATAGATCATAAAGATGCAAAGGGCGGCAACCGGGGCCAGGGCCAGGAAGAAGATGCCGCGCACCTTGTGCCGGATCGGTCCGTAATGCATCAGCATCGCATAGAACAGATACATCAGCGCGACAAACACCACGAGTTTGATCAACAGAATGAAGTGATCAAAATTGGCAAGGCGTTGATTGCGTTCATAAATGCCGAAAAACAGAAACAGGCCATGGACGACAAGTCCGAAGCTGCCAAAGGTCAGGACAAAGCGCAGCCATGCGGTGACGCTGAAAAATCGGCGCCATCCGGTTCCGTTCGCCGTTGCAGTGCGACGGTTATCTTTCTTGCCTTTGCGCTTCCGGGTCTCGAGTTTCATATCGTCTGAAATCTCGCGCACCGGACCGGCGGTTTCCACGCCGATGCCCTTTAGGCTGAATACTGGTTTTTCTGATTTCCGGGCCACGAACCCGATCTCCCATGTCCCTTGGGATGAATTTATTCACCACCATAGCAATCCGAAGTCAGACTGATAAGCACAAAGAACCAGGTCTGAATAAATCTTCGGAAACCCCCAGCTTAGCTCGCCTGTTTCGGAACCGTAATATTACGAAATTTCCCATTTAATCATCAGACAAATATCCTGACATTTCCTGTCAGGAACCGGGCTGTTTTTGCCCAAATCGCGCAGGCTGTACTCGACTTGCGCGCCCGGATCGGGCATTCTTCGGGCCAAATCATTTCACGATCAAAAGAGCACGAGACGCATGACAGATTCCGCCCCGTCCACCGCCAATACGTCCACTGGCTCTGCGCCGCGCCGTGTCGTACTGGTTGACGGTTCCGGCTTTATTTTCCGCGCTTTCCACGCCCTGCCGCCAATGACCAGCCCCGATGGCACCCCGGTCAATGCGGTTTATGGCTTCTGCACCATGCTGATGAAGCTGCGCGAAGATACCAAACCCGACCATATGGCGGTGATTTTCGACACCAAGGGCAAATCTTTCCGCAACGATTTCTATCCGGATTACAAGGCACACCGCCCGCCAGCCCCCGAAGAACTGGTACCGCAGTTCGGCCTGATCCGCGATGCGACGCGGGCCTTTAACCTGCCCTCGATCGAGCTTGAAGGATACGAGGCCGACGATCTGATCGCGACCTATGCCCGCCAGGCCGAGGCCGAAGGTTCTGACGTGATTATCGTGTCTTCGGATAAAGACCTCATGCAGCTTGTCACCGATCGGGTGCAAATGTTTGATGCGATGAAGAATCGCACCATCGGTGCTGCCGAAGTCATGGAGAAATTCGGGGTTAATCCGGACAAGGTCATTGATATTCAGGCACTTGCGGGTGATTCCGTCGACAACGTGCCTGGTGTTCCGGGTATCGGCATTAAAACCGCAGCCCAACTTATTGATGAATATGGCGACCTTGATTCTCTACTGGAGCGCGCAGGCGAGATCAAACAGCCCAAGCGCCGCGAGAAACTGATCGAGAATGCCGAACTGGCCCGCATTTCGCGCGATCTGGTGACGCTCAAGACCGATGTTCCGGTGGTAGAGGCACTGGATGGCTTCGAGCTTAAGGAACCGGACCCGGAAGTTCTTTTAAGCTTCGTGGCAAGTCACGGCTTTAAATCACTGCTTTCTAAAGTAAAAGCCAAATTTGGCGGTGACGTTGAATTTGAAAGCCCGACGGCCGCCGGTGTTGGCGTTAATGATATCAAGGTCGAAAAGGCCGAATATGAACTGGTGCAAGATGAAGAGCGTCTAAAGCACTGGATTTCTTCGGCTGAGTATCTTGGCACTGTTGCGGTTGATACCGAAACCACGTCGCTTGATGCCCATCAGGCGAAGCTTGTTGGCATTTCACTTTCGACCGAGCCGGGCAATGGTTGCTATATCCCGCTTGGCCATGTGAGTGGCGAAGCACAGGGCGGCTTTGATTTCGGTGACAATCCCGCAGAAAGCAGCGACGCCCCCAAGCAAATCAAGCTTGAACGCGCGATTGAGCTGCTTAAGCCGCTTCTCGAAGATCCGGGTGTTCTCAAGGTCGGGCAGAACCTGAAATACGATATGATCGTTCTGTCGCGCCACGGCATCAATGTCGCGCCGATGGATGACACGATGGTTCTGTCCTATGTCCTTGATGGCACCAGCCACGGGCATGGCATGGATGAGCTGGCTGAACTGCATCTTGATTACAAGCCGATCCCGTTCAAGGACGTTTGTGGCAGCGGCAAGACCCAGATCACCTTTGATCAGGTCCCGCTTGATAAGGCGCTGGATTACGCAGCCGAAGATGCCGACATCACGCTGCGCCTGCATCGCCTGTTAAAGCCGCGCATTGCCCAGGAACATATGGCCAGCGTCTATGAAACGCTGGATCGTCCGCTGGTGCCGGTATTGGCCCAGATGGAACGCCTTGGCGTGAAGGTTGATGCCGAAATCCTCAAGGGTCTGTCTGAGGACTTTGCCAAACGCATGGCAAGTCTTGAGGTCACCATTCATGAACTGGCTGGCGAGCCGTTCAATCTTGGCAGTCCCAAGCAGCTTGGCGAAATCCTGTTTGACAAGATGAGCCTGCCGGGCGGTAAAAAGACCAAAACCGGCGCATGGCAGACCGGTGCAGACGTGCTTGAAGGACTTGCGGCCCAGGGGCATGATCTTCCGGCCAAGCTTTTGGAATGGCGTCAGCTTTCCAAGCTTAAAAGCACCTATACTGACGCGCTGGCGCACCACATTAATCCGCAGACCGGACGTGTGCATACCAGTTACGGTCAGACGCATGTGAATACCGGGCGTCTGTCGTCAAACGATCCTAACTTGCAAAACATCCCGATCCGTAGCGAAGACGGCAGGAAAATCCGTACTGCCTTTGTCGCCGAACCGGGTCACAAGCTGATTTCTGCCGACTATTCGCAAATTGAATTGCGTCTTCTGGCCCATGTTGCCGAGATCGAAGCACTGCGCGAAGCGTTCAAGAACGGCGAAGACATTCACGCTGCGACCGCGTCCAAGGTCTTTGGCGTTCCGATCGAAGGCATGGACCCGATGGTCCGCCGTAAGGCCAAGGCGATTAACTTTGGCATCATTTACGGCATTTCTGCCTTCGGCCTCGCCAACCAGCTAGGCATTCCGCAAAAAGAAGCCAAGGCGTTTATCGAAGCCTATTTCGAGATTTATCCAGGCATTCGCAAATATATGGACGAGGCCAAGGAATTTGCCAAAAAACATGGCCATGTCCGCACCCTGTTTGGCCGCAACATCCATATCAGCGGCATCAATGACAAAAACGGCATGCGCCGAAGCTTTGGCGAGCGTGCGGCGATTAACGCGCCCATTCAGGGCGGTGCGGCCGACATCATCAAACGCGCGATGATTGCGGTACCGGGTGCCTTGCTCGATGCCGGGCTTAAAACCCGCATGCTACTGCAAGTCCACGATGAATTGATCTTTGAAGCCCCGGAAGACGAGGCGGAAAAGGCGATCAAGGTCATCCGTGATGTCATGGAAAATGCCGCCCATCTGTCCGTACCGCTGATTGCCGATGCCGGCATTGGCGATAGCTGGGCGGATGCACACTAAGCCACGGCCTAAATCATGCTTCCAGAACCCGGCAAGGCAACGTCTTGCCGGGTTTGCTTTTTCTGTAACTTGAATTCCCGCCACCTGCCTCACAACATAAAGAAGACCCGTATATTAGCGGTCCCACAACCAAGCGAGTGCAGATTGGCAGGCCAGTTACCCTACATTGGCACTGATGGCAGATACCTTGATCGACGCTTTCGTCGATGGCAGGCCTCCTTGTTTGCGGCCTGCGTCTTGGTTTTGGGCCTCTTTATCCACACCGGTTCGGCATTTGCCCAACAGTCGGGGGCCGCAAACCAACCCGCATCGCCAAACACCAAGCCCGCCATACTTCCCGACACCTTCCAGCTGGCCACCCTGTATTGGCCGCCCTATACCGGCCAGGAACTGCCCGGTCGGGGGCTGAGCAGCATGATTGTCCGCAATGCGCTGCAGGCCGAAGGTGTTGCGTTCCTGCCGATTTTCTATCCCTGGCGCAGGGTGACGAGCAGCTTTAACAAAGACCCGAGCATCATCGGCTATTACCCGGAATATCGGGCACCGGAGCTTGAAAGTCGCTACCTGTTCTCCGACCCGATCGGCAACAGCCCGCTTGGCTTTGCATATGTTCTGGGAAACACGTTTGACTGGGAAGATTTGGCAGATCTAAGCCGGTTCGAAATTGGCGTGGTTGCCGGATATGTTAACGAACCGCAATTTGATGCCATGGTTCGGCGTGAAGAACTTTCAGTCATCCAGGCCAATGATGACCTGACCTTGTTGCGCTTGTTAATCGCCGGGCGGATTGATGCGGCCGTGATTGATCAGCAGGTCATGCACTATCTGGTCGGTACCGATAAAGATCTTGCGCAACATGCCGGACAGTTGCTGTTCCACCCCAAGCACCTTGATAACAAGTCCTTGCATGTCGTGTTCCCGCGCACAGAACAAGGCGCGCTTGCCGTCCAACGGCTTAACAGCGGCCTTAAGCGGTTTAATGTCGGTCAGTGATCGACTGAATAGACATTTCCCTTACGGAAACCTGAACTCAACCCTTCCAACCACCCTGAAAAATCCCCACTTAAGGATAGGTACAAAAAAATGGTGGGAGGATGCAATGCCAGCCACGGCTTCGGGCCGAAGCAAGCTTATGATAGCGCTTCAGACCAGTTTGCTGGTGATGTTGATCTGCGCTGCTTTTGGCATGGCATCCGGGATTTCACGCGCCAACGAACCGGCCACCCTGCCCCATGAAGTCAAACTGGTGACCCTTAATTGGCCGCCCTATACCGGCGGAAACCTGCCCGATTACGGCACAACATCGCACATTGTCGGCATTGCCTTTGATAAGGTCAGTCTGGATCACTCAGTTGAGTTTTATCCATGGCGGCGGGCTTTGCTAAGTACGCTTCGCGATCATGAATTTGACGGTATTTACCCGGTTTATCACACCGAAGAACGCGAACAGCAGTTCCTGCTTTCTGAACCCGTCGGCATCAGCCCCCTTGGCTTCATCCATTTGCGGTCGCTGCAAATGGATTGGCGGAGCTACAGCGATCTTTCCGCATACACGGTTGGCTATGTCATCGGCTATGCCTATGAACCGCAACTGCGCAGCCTTCTGGAAAGCAAAAGACTGGATTCGGTCGGGGCACCGGATGATGAAACCCTGATCCGACAGCTGATTGCCGGGCACATCGAAGTCGCTGTCATGGATCATAATGTTGCCCATCACATTCTAACGACGATTGATGAACTCAGCGTCGCCGCAGACCTGATCAGCTATAACCCGCACCTGATTGCGGAACATACCCTGCATGTCGGCTTCCCGCCCTCTGCCCAGGGGCATGCATTGCGGCACGCCTTTAACGAGGGACTGCGCCAAGCTTCTTGTTTTGAAGGGGATTGCAGGTTTCCAACCCCGTCTGACACCCTGTTACCGCAAGTCGCACTGCCCAATGCTGTGAACAGCCAATGATCAGCTCTTAGAACCACCCGCCAGAAACAACAAAGCACCGGTTTTGTTTCAAACCGGTGCTTTGCAATCATAACCCGTGACAGGTCTGAGGGCTTAAAGACCCAAAACTTCGCGCATGGAATAAAGTCCCGGTGCCTTGCCTTCGGCCCATTTCGCCGCACGAACGGCCCCCTTGGCAAAGACTTCGCGTGACGATGCCTTATGAGTGATTTCAATGCGTTCGCCCTCGCAGGCAAAGACAACCGTATGATCACCGACCACGTCACCGCCACGAAGCGTTGCAAAACCAATGGTGCCATCTTCACGCGCGCCAGTATGGCCATCGCGCGAACGCACCGACACATCATCAAGGTTCACGCCACGACCCTTGGCCGCTGCTTCGCCCAGACCAAGAGCGGTGCCAGACGGTGCATCGACCTTGTGTTTGTGATGCATTTCAACGATTTCGATGTCAGCCACATCCTTGTCCAGGATGCTTGCGACCTTCTCGACCAGTGCAAAGGCCAGGTTCACGCCGACACTCATGTTCGGGGCGAAAATGATCGGTGCTTTTTTGGCTGCGACCTTAAGCTCATCCTTCTGATCGTTTGAAAGACCGGTGGTACCGATCACAAGGATGGTGCCGGTTTCAGCCGCCAGGCTTGCATGTTTCATGGTTGCGGCCGGTGCGGTGAAATCAATGACCGCATCCACGGTTTCAAACAGCGTGCGCGCATCATCGCCAACGAGAACGCCGCTTTCTTCCAGACCGGCAATCAGGGTGACGTCCTTGCCGATGAACGGGCTACCGGGAAGGTCGGTGCCACCACCAACTTCACAGCCCTTGGTCTTGGCCGTTTCATTGACCAACATCCGTCCCATACGGCCAGCACATCCAACAATCCCGATCTTCATTTCCGGTCTCCTCCGGGCAAGCATTTCAAACGTGCATTTGCTTTAACACAAGGCCCAGCGCAGGCAAAACAAAACCCCCGACAGAACTGCCGGGGGTGATGATTTTCGCTTTGAAAGCCGGACCTGACATTAATCCGTCAGGTCTTTCCAGATTTCTTTCATCTTGGAAAAGAACCCTTCGCTTTCCGGGCTTGAGCCTTCTTCGCGGGAGATCTCGTCGAACTCTTCCAGAAGCTCTTTCTGGCGTTCGGTCAGATTGACCGGGGTTTCGACGCTGATTTCGACAAACATGTCGCCGCGTGCCTGACTGCGCAGGATCGTCATGCCCTTGCCGCGCAGACGCAGCTGCTGACCCGACTGGGTCCCGGCAGGGATGTTGATCCGGGTGCGGGTGCCCTCGATCGTCGGGACCTCGATGGTGCCGCCAAGGGCAGCCTTGCTCATCGGGATCGGAATCCGGCAATAGAGGTTGGCACTTTCGCGCTGGAAGAAGCGATGATGCCCGATATCAAGGAAGATATAGAGATCACCGGGAGGCGCACCGTTCGTGCCTGCCTCGCCCTCGCCCGCAAGGCGAATGCGCGTCCCATCTTCGACACCGGCCGGGATGGTAACCTGAAGGGTCTTTTCCTTTTCGACGCGACCAACACCGTGACAGGATTTGCACGGATTTTTGATGATCTTGCCTTTGCCATGACAGCTTGGGCAGGTGCGTTCAATGGTAAAGAAACCCTGCTGGGCACGGACTTTGCCGTGACCATTACAGGTCGGGCAATTGACCGGCTGCGATCCAGCTTCGGCACCGGTCCCATCACAGCTTTCACACGAAACAGAACCTGGAATGGTGATCTCGGCCTTTTTGCCTTCGAACGCTTCTTCAAGCGTGATCGCCATATTGTAGCGAAGGTCCGCACCGCGCGATGATCCACCGCCGCCGCGACGTCCACCGCCCATGGCACCAAAAATCTCGTCAAAGACATCGGCAAAGCCGCCGCCACCGAAACCGCCGCCGCCAAAGCCGCCTCCGCCACCGGGGCCGCCCTGTTCAAAGGCTGCATGACCAAAACGGTCATAGGCCGCACGTTTTTCCTGATCTTTCAGGACTTCGTAGGCTTCATTGACTTGCTTGAATTTTACTTCGGCTTCGGTATCGCCCGGGTTCTTGTCCGGGTGATATTTCATCGCCTGTTTGCGATAAGCGCTTTTTAACTCAGCCGCACTGGCGTCTTTACTGACACCTAACAGCTCGTAAAAATCTTCTTTCGCCATCTGTAACTCCGAAATACGGTCGGGCCGTCCCCGCAATTATCTGCGTCCGGAACGGCCCGATTTTTGTTTACAGGGCGTCGTTCAAGACGACCTCTGCGGTCGTCTTACTTGTCTTTTTTGTTGTCATCGACTTCTTCGAAGTCGGCATCAACAACACCGTCATCGGCCTGTGCCGACGCACCCGCGTCCGCGGCTTCGCCGTCGCCAGCTTCTTCCTGCTGCGCCTGATACATGGCTTCGCCAAGTTTCATGGCTGCCTGCTGCAGTTCGTTCAGCTTGGTGGTGATGGCTTCGGCATCGTCACCGTCCTTGGCTTCTTTCAATGCTGCCAAAGCGCTTTCGATTTCCGATTTGGTTGCGTCATCAACCTTGTCACCATGCTCCGAAAGGTTCTTTTCGGTCGAATGCACGATGGCTTCTGCCTGGTTACGGGCTTCAACAAGTGCCTTACGCTTTTTATCAGCTTCGGCGTTGCTTTCCGCGTCCTTGACCATGTTTTCGATTTCGTCGTCCGAAAGACCACCAGATGCCTGAATACGGATCTGCTGTTCCTTGTTGGTCGCCTTGTCTTTGGCAGACACGTTGACGATGCCGTTGGCATCGATGTCAAAGGTCACTTCAATCTGCGGAACACCGCGCGGTGCCGGCGGGATACCAACCAGATCGAACTGGCCAAGCATCTTGTTATCAGCAGCCATTTCACGTTCGCCCTGGAAGACGCGGATGGTCACGGCCGTCTGATTGTCTTCAGCGGTCGAGAATGTCTGCGACTTACGGGTCGGGATCGTGGTGTTACGGTCGATCAGGCGGGTGAAGACGCCACCAAGCGTTTCAATACCGAGCGACAGCGGGGTCACATCGAGCAGAAGAACGTCTTTAACGTCGCCCTGCAGAACGCCGCCCTGAATTGCTGCACCAAGGGCAACAACTTCGTCCGGGTTAACGCCTTTGTGCGGCTCACGACCAAAGAACTCTTTAACGCGTTCCTGAACCTTCGGCATACGGGTCATGCCGCCGACCAGAATAACGTCGTCAATTTCACCCGCGGTGATGCCGGCATCCTTAAGGGCGGCTTTGCACGGGGTCATGGTGCGTTCGATCAGATCACCAACCAGACCTTCAAGCTTCGCACGCGACAGCTTGATGTTGAGGTGTTTCGGACCAGATGCGTCTGCGGTGATGAACGGCAGGTTGACATCGGTCTGCATCGACGAGGAAAGCTCGATCTTGGCTTTCTCAGCGGCTTCTTTCAGGCGCTGCAGAGCCAGACGGTCTTTACGCAGGTCGATCTGCTGTTCTTTTTTGAACTCGTCAGCAAGGTAATCAATGATCTGTTTGTCGAAGTCTTCACCACCAAGGAAGGTGTCGCCATTGGTCGACTTAACTTCGAAAACGCCATCACCAATTTCAAGAACGGACACGTCAAACGTACCACCGCCAAGGTCATAAACGACCACGGTGCCACCGTCTTTCTTGTCCAGACCGTATGCAAGTGCTGCTGCGGTCGGTTCGTTGATGATACGTTTGACTTCAAGACCCGCAATCTTGCCGGCGTCTTTGGTCGCCTGGCGCTGGGAGTCGTTGAAATATGCCGGAACGGTAATCACGGCTTCGGTTACCGGCTCACCCAGATGGGCTTCTGCGGTTTCCTTCATTTTCTGAAGAACCATGGCTGCGATCTGGCTCGGCGCCATTTTCTCGCCATTGACTTCAACCCATGCATCGCCGTTTTCGCCCGATACGATTTTGTACGGTACGAGGTCTTTGTCTTTTTCGACTTCCGGGTCGCCATAGCGACGGCCGATCAGACGTTTAATGGCAAACAGGGTGTTTTCCGGGTTGGTCACTGCCTGGCGTTTCGCCGGCTGACCAACAAGGCGCTCACCATCATCGGTGAAAGCAACCATGGACGGGGTGGTACGGGCACCTTCACTGTTTTCAATCACACGGCCTTCTTTGCCATCCATGACTGCAACGCAGGAGTTGGTAGTGCCAAGGTCGATACCAATAATCTTACCCATAGTAAGTTCCTCTTTTAGCGGCCGGTCCGTCCCGCAGCCTCCAAACTGAAGCGCCGCGCAGGACCTCCTGGGACCAATGGTTATAATACACGCAAATTTTCTGGGGTCTCTTCATGACCCCGCGCACCTATATATGAAAGTCCCCACAAAGTCGCAAGCGGTCAAAGTGGGGAATCTTGGGTGATTTTGGCGATCAAAGTGCAATTTTTATCCAATGACGGGCAATTTGATCGGCGCTATCACGCAGATATGGCGTATCAGGCCGGTTTTAGGCCGCGAAATCACTGCTTTTCAAATCGCTCATAACCGGGTTGCAAAAGCCTCAGATCAGCCCGCTCACATCGGCATAGGCGCCGGATAACAACGGGTCTGACGCAAAACGGCCTCAAGCCGCGCAGCCAGATCGGCCTTGTCATCGGCCCCTAAAAAACGCGCTATTTCGAGACTTTTGCCATGTGTTCGTAAAAACAGCGCACATTGATCATCCTCGCCGCGTTCCAGAACGACGCGCAGCCAATAGGGCTGAAAATCAAACTCTTCACGTTCGCCGCGTGCCGAGATTTGCGTCACGCGCAGGGTGTCTGGCCGAAGCTCAATCCGTTCTTCGGCGCGTGCAGACCGGAAACTGAAATGAAATGCCAGGGCGAGCAAAATCACATCAACACCCAAAAACCCGATCACCGGCCAAGCCCCAACCGACCAGAAGATAAAGCCAATCGTCGTGGTGAGTGCTGCCAGCATGAAAAGGATGTTACGGGCCGCCCGGCGCGTTAGCGACCGGGGCGGAAACAAATCCACCCGAAAGATCGGCTTTGCACTGCGTGGCACGGCGGACATGGCTGTCACCTGTTGCTGTGATCGGCAATTTTGCGCCCGTGTTTGGCGCGACTGCAATCAAAATTCGATTTTTCGATATGTCACGTTTATATATTGGAACTTCAGGAGATCGGATCAGGGGCAGCACGCTTTTTAGCGAACGTCTGTCCCCAAATCGGCTGCCAAAGCAGCCCATAAATAAAAGAGATTGCTGTCCATGGCCCGCCCGATGAACAAAGCCGCCATCGAAGAATTTTTCCAGCGCCTGTCTGATGCCGACCCGGAACCGAAAGGCGAACTTGATTACACCAATCCCTATACGCTTCTGATCGCTGTTGCCCTGTCCGCGCAGGCAACCGATGTCGGAGTGAACAAGGCAACCAAGAAGCTGTTTCAGATCGTTGAAACCCCGCAAGACATGCTTGATCTGGGTGAAGAAGCGCTGATTGATCA
Source organism: Thalassospira sp. (assembly GCA_965228275.1). Classification (GTDB taxonomy): domain Bacteria; phylum Pseudomonadota; class Alphaproteobacteria; order Rhodospirillales; family Thalassospiraceae; genus Thalassospira. The sequence continues at coordinate 1,962,988 of OZ245802.1, forward strand.
CATCAAGACCATCGGGCTTTATCGCGGCAAGGCCAAGAATGTGATGGCCGCAGCCAAAATCCTTGTCGAAAAGCATGGCGGGATCGTACCCAACGATCAGGAAGCGCTTGAAGAATTACCGGGTGTCGGCCGCAAGACCGCCAATGTCGTGCGCAACATCGCCTGGGGCGAACATACCATGGCGGTCGATACCCATATTTTCCGTCTGGGCAATCGTACTGGCATGGCCAATGGCAAGACGGTTCTGGCTGTGGAAAAGGCACTTCTGAAAAAGGTGCCGTCGCGGTTTATGACCCATGCCCATCACTGGCTGATATTGCACGGGCGTTATATCTGCAAGGCGCGCAAGCCGCGCTGTGGCGACTGCATCGTCAATGATCTGTGCAATTTCAAAGACAAAACGCCTGCCGAGGCTTAAGTCGGCAGGCGTTTAAAAGTCAGATTGATCGCAAAGTTCTCGGCAGATCAAAATACCTGATCAAAGGCTGCTGGTGCCGGTGCAACCACCTTGGCACCATCTGGCTGGATTTGCATAATGGCGTAACCGCGTTCGGACTGGCCATCTGCGGTCAGACGGAAAATACCATCCACACCGACAAAGCCGCTTGGATTGGTAAGGGCCGATTGCGCCATGCCATTTTCTTCACGCGCCATCAAAGCCGCCAACGCCGTGCTGTCATAGGCAAGGCTTGAGATACGGGGTGGCTGTGTGCCAAAGGTCCGGGCAAAGCGGCTGGCAAACAGTTCCCAGTTTTCCGGATTGGGGGCAGCAAAAATGCCACCCTTAAGCGCTGGTTCGGCAAACAGGCCCGGATCGTTCCAGCCAAAGGTGCCAATGAACTGCACCACGGACGGATCAATATCGAAATAGGCCAGCAATGCTGAGACTTGACGCAGATCACCACCGGTGGCCGGCAGGATCAGGGCATCAAAATCAAGCTCGCCATAGGTATCGATACCTTCAAGCCGGTTCAAAGCACGCCGTGCGCCTGCACTGCCATCTGCTTCAAGCTGGGCCTTGTGCGCGCGCAGGTTTGCGCGCCGTGCATCATAATTGGCAAAATCACGAATGGTTTGCTGGAGGCTTTCCGAACCGGGCTGATAGAACGCCACGCGCCCCAGCGATCCGCCGACACGCGAGACAACCGAATTAAGCCCACTGGCAATCTGACGGCCATAATCGTTTTGCGGCAAAAGGGCCGCGAACCGATAGCGGCCCTGCGTCGTTGCATAGCCCGCAGCACGCGCAATCTGATCTTCCGGGATCAGGCCACTGACCCAAACACCATTTTCCGCCACGCGACGGTTGTTGGAAAAGGCAATGACCGGAACATTGGCCGATTTGGCGACTTCGCTGGCACCACTGACCGATTCGGCAAATAGCGGACCCAAGATCATTTTCGCACCGGCATCAACCGCTTCGCGTGCGGCCTTCTGCCCGCCCTGATACGTGCCTGCCGTATCGATTGGCATCAGGACGAAATCGTCGCCTGCGATATCAAACATGGCAAGTTCGGCAGCGTGACGCATGGCGCGACCCAGATCGGCATGCTGGCCTGAGAGCGGCAGCAACAATGCCACGCGTTTTTCAAACAGGGCAGCATCGTCATTATAAAGTGTCGGGAGCTGCGCACCTTCACCCTCGGGAAGGGCTGCTTCGCTTGGCCACGGGTTGGCATCGGGTATCAAACCCTGATCGGGTGCGCCTGTTGGATCAACACCGGGCTGATTGGCGGTTTCGACCGGGGCCCCACGTTGCGTACCAAACAGGTCCGTGATACTCGTGGTCGCATTACATGCGGCAAGCCCGACAGAGAGGACAACAACTGATGCCGTCCGGCGTGCAATCCGGCTCCAAGCCGACAACCGATCCTGATTTAGCAACGCCTGACGCGGCAGCGCCTCTTTCTGCATCCGATTTGGCATCGGATGACGTTTCGGACAACGCAATCTCACCTCCCGATAAGTCATTTAGCACGCAGGGTAATGCGGGCGAAGATGCAAGTAAACATGATCAAAGCCATTTGCCGTTATCATCTGGTCTTTATCTGGTTGCTACTCCAATCGGAAATTTGGGCGATATTACGTTCAGAGCGCTCGATATCCTCAAAAGAGCCGATGTGATCCTGTGCGAAGACACAAGAACATCGGGGAAATTGCTGTCGCGCTATGGGGTCAAGACCAAGCGAATCGCCTATCACGAACACAACGCCGCCAAGATGCGCCCGGAAATCATGGATCGCCTTGGTAAGGGACAGGGACTTGCGCTTATTTCCGATGCCGGAACACCGCTGATCAATGATCCGGGTTATAAACTGGTACGTGATTGCAAGGCAGAAGGTTTCATGGTCACTGCGGCACCGGGTGCTGCATCGCCAATTACTGCCCTGATCCTGTCGGGTCTTCCCAGCGATCATTTCTTTTATGCGGGCTTCCTGCCGCCAAAATCCATGGCGCGCAAAAAGGAACTGACGCGCTTTGCCCCGATCCCGGGCAGCCTGATCTTTCTTGAAAGCCCCAAACGCCTTGCCAGCAGTCTGGCCGATATGGCTGAAATGCTGGGCGGCACGCGCGAGGCCGCGGTCACCCGCGAATTGACCAAGATGTTTGAGGAGGTCCGCAACGGCACCCTTGATGAATTGGCCGCACACTATGCCGAGGCCGGCGCGCCCAAGGGCGAGATTGTTGTCATTGTCGGTCCGGCAGACGCATCAGAAAATGAACCGGATGCCGAGGATATCGATGCAAGGCTGCGCGAGTTGATCCAGACGCACCGCACCAAAGAGGCTGCCGACATCCTTGCCAAGGAAACCGGCCTTAAGAAGCGCGATCTTTATAACCGCGCGCTTGAACTCGCCAAATCAGAAAACGACTAGCCATGTCCCGATCCCGCCGCTTGCACGATGACACATCAAACCGCAAGCGGGCGGAACGGGCCGGTCGCCAGGCAGAAATGCTTTGTCAGTTTTGGCTGCGGCTTAAGGGATATCGCATCCTGGCAACTCGTTACAAAAGCCCGGCGGGCGAGATCGATATCATCGCCATGCGGGGTAATATGCTGATCGCGGCCGAGGTCAAAGCGCGCAGCAATCGTACAGACGCCCTTTATGCCGTAAGTTCGGACCAACAACGCCGCATTGCCCGCGCACTTGAATCCTACGCGGGCATCATCGGTCATTCGGGTGATTTGCGGCTTGATCTGATGATCGTCGGCAATTGGGGCCGGATCGGGCATATGACAAATGCCTGGCAGGCGCACTAACCCCTGAAACCTGCCAACACTTCACGGATGCATCTTTGCGCCCTTGGTGATTTTATCGACAATGCGTTTGTCGGCATGAATGCCGATACCAACGAACTTGGCGGTTTGCGGGTCTGCCTTGGCAAAGACATCGCGATTGGCGGCGTCATGGCCGGTGGCAAACATTTCCTCGATATAGGCGGATGCTCGAACACCACGGTTAAGTGCGCGCTGATGGATTTTAGCGATTGTGTCGCCATCTGCGGCCAATACAATCGCAGGCTGGCGCGACAGCGGGTTATAAATATTTTGCCGCGCATCGATATAGGGTTCGCCGATAATATCGGGGTTTTGCGCGACAATACCGCTCATCAGGAACGCTGTGACATTCAGGGATTGCCAAGCTTCAAGGTCATTGCGCAAAATCAGGGCAACTTTGGTATCAAACATAAACTTCCTCCAATCGGTCGGATGATCCGGTAATGAAAGAAGCAATAGAACAGGCAGAGGATCACGGTATTGAACGTTTGTGCAAAAAGCGCGAACGCTTCATCGCGGCACCGACCGCACCGGGGATCGAGCGGATCGAAGCCCTGTTCTATGGCAATATGTTCACCCCGCATCGCCACGATACCTATGCGCTTGGCATCACCATGCAGGGTGTTCAGACCTTTAATTATCGCGGGGAATTTCGCGCAAGCAATCCGGGCAATATCATCATCCTCCATCCTGACGAGCTTCATGACGGCGGGGCCGGAACCGATGACGGGTTGCAATATCGGATGCTGTATCTTGAACCGGCATTATTGCGATCGGGCCTTGATCACGACACCGATCCTCTGCCCTTTGTCGGAGAGCCGGTTATTCAGGACCCCGTCCTTTGGTTGATTATGGCCTCGGCCCTGGGCGAGCTTGAACGTGATATGGATCCGCTTTTGCGCGATCAGTTTGTCAGCGATATCGCAAGCAGGCTTTCATTACATGCCAAGGCACCCCTAAAACGCCCACGCTTTACCGCCAGCCAAAGCATGGATCAGGTCCGGGCATATCTTGAAGATAACTATGATCGGTCTGTTCAGTCTGATGAGCTGGAACGGGTGGCGGATATGGATCGTTTTCGCCTGATCCGGCATTTTCGTGCCCGGTTTGGGACGACGCCCTATCGATATCTAATGATGCGCCGCCTGCAAAAGGCTCGCGCACTGATGACGCTTGGCCAACCACTGGCCGGGATTGCCGCTGAAACCGGTTTTGCCGATCAAAGCCATTTCAACCGCCATTTCCGCCAGACTTATGGCGTATCACCGGGCCGCTGGGCGGAGCTTTTCGGCGGCATAACCCACTAAGATCAGCCCAACAATCCCCAATCAGATCATGAATTTGCAGAAAAATGCATTTTTGCTGATAAACCGGCCGGGATTTTAAAACTCTTTAACCCCAACCGGCGATGATTGACGCTTGAGATCGGGGGATTAGGGGCGAGACATTCTTAGATGTCGTCAGAGTATAAGATCAAGCGACAGCCGCACGCGAAGGGGCTGGAGCACAAACAACTGCCTTTTCGCGGCTTACGGACACTGTTGCTAACAGGCGTTTGTTTATTGCCCCTTAGCGGATGTGCATCCTTTGTCATCGGTGCCGGTGCGACGGCGGGCGTGGCGGCCTTTCAGGAACGCGGGCTGGATGGCGCGGTAAGCGACACGGCAATTACTGCGGAAATCTGGCAGAAATTTTTGGCAAAAGATGAGAAACTGTTTCTCGATATCGAAATTGAAGTCGTCGAAGGCGAAGTTCTGCTCGCGGGGCATGTGCCCGATGTCGCCAATCAACTTGAAGCCGTAAGGCTGAGCTGGCAGGTTGGTGGTGTACGCAGCGTGATCAATGAGATTGAGGTCGGCTCAGAGGGGTTTTCCTTTGTTGATTCTGCGGGTGATCTGTTGATCACGACCAAAATCAAAGCCGCACTGATGTTTGATGGCGATGTTTTTGCGATCAATTACAGCATCGAAACCGTCAATGGCACCGTATATCTGATGGGCATCGCCCAAAATGATCTTGAACGCAGTCGCGTGATTTCGCATGCACGCGAAACCAGTTACGTCAAACGGGTGGTCAGTCATATCCGACTGAAAGACGACGCAAACCGGCAAGGAACCTGATCCATTAGTACTGTTAGCCACATAACCGCACCAACAGATCCGGACCGCCAATGGCTTGTCGATTACGGCAAGGGCCAAAAGCCCGAGGCCAGCGTCGCCGAGGCAGCGCTGCATTTTGCGCGCCTGAACCAATCAAGTGGCGATTTCAAACGCGATATCGCGCCCTATCTTGCCCATCTTGACGATCTGGCAAGCCAGCTTCGCAATGAAATTGCCCGCGTGACCTTGCAGCCTGATCTGAATGCTGGATCAAGTGATCGCGACCTTCCTGTCGATGACAAGGAAGCCGAACCGACGATCGAACAAGTTGTGCGCGCCCTTCAGAACATCATTGCCGAACGAAACGGTTTTCAGGGCGATGCAGAAAACTATGACGACATGGCCAATGCCGATCTGATCCAGGTGATCGAACGCAAACGCGGTTTGCCGGTCGCGCTTGGCATGCTTTACATCCATGCAGCGCAAAGATGTGGCATCGAAATCACCGGAATTGATTTTCCCGGTCATTTTCTGTTGCGCGTACAGGCCAATGGCAAACGCAAGATGATCGACCCGTTCCACGGCGGCATCAGCCTTGGCCCAGCCGAACTCCGGGAACTTTTGAAGTCATTTAGTGGCCTGGATGCCGAATTGGAGCCCCGTCACTATCGCCCGTCTTCAGACATCGCGATTTTGTTACGACTTCAAAACAACATAAAGGTACGGGCGCTTCGCGCCGGTGAACTGGCCCTTGCCACCCGTGTGATCGAACATAGTTTGCTGATCGCGCCAGAGCATGAAGGCCTCTGGCATCAGCTTGGCGCGCTTTATGCCCGCCTTGATCAGGACCATAAGGCCCTTGGTGCGTTTGAACAGTTCGTCAAACGCTGTGAAGACCCCCTTCATCGCACCCGAATTGAAGCCGTGATCGAAGAATTACGCGAACGGCTAAGCTCGGCACCGACCAACGAAGACAATCTTGGCGATCTTTCGGACCAACCGGTCAGCACCCCCATCAGTGCGGATGAAAATCCGATCAAATCCGATGGCACAATCGTCCTTTTCCCGGATCGCAGCAGCTGATTTCAGGCTGAAAAACTTCCCGATAGTCGATCTGCCCACCCTAGTTGCCCTTCATGCGCTAACAGATGGCAACATGATGCCAAATACCTCGGAATGGCGTATCCAAATACCTCGGAATGGCGTATATTGATCAATAAGACCTATTAAATGACGCTAAATTAATCACTATAGTGGCAATTTGATCATCTTATTTAAAGACAAACTGGTTTGTCCGGTTTTCGGCCCTCATCGAACTGGCACTATTTCCCGCCTCAAACTCAGCTAAAACATCTTGTTTTAGGTTTTTTGGCCAATTTTTGAGCCAGATGACCGACCAAACATCAGATTTGACTGAATCACTGCCAATCCCTTGATCCACGGGCCTTTCCGCCGCTCCGCGCGGAAGCGATTGACGGATAGCACCAGAAATTCAACCCAAGGATCCGAAATCAAACCGGACTCAGATCGAATTTGACCCAATGACTTTCGAAAAAACATCTTTTGTAGTTTTTTGAGGTATTAACAGCAGGTTAAACAACCGGGCACGAAACGGTCGCGAGACTTGCACCGCGATCCGCAATGCATATACTCCGCGCCAGTCAGTTTTTAGGCGCCCGATTACGGATAATTCCGGATCGGCCTGCCTGTGCGGCTTACCGACCTTTAGACGGTGCCGTTCAACCCGAATAAACCGCAGGAATGAACTACATGAACGACACCACAGTCGACGTCGTTGGTATCGGCAACGCAATTGTTGATGTCCTTGCCCATTGCAAGGAAGAAGACCTTACCCGTCTTAACCTCGTTAAGAACGCCATGACCCTGATTGATGCCGAAACGGCAGACAGTCTGTATGACCAGATGGGCCCAGGCATGGAAATGTCGGGCGGTTCTGCGGGCAACACCATGGCGGGTATCGCTGCCCTTGGTGGCAAGGGTGCCTATATCGGTAAGGTGCGTGATGATCAGCTCGGTCAGGTTTTCCGCCACGACATCCGCGCGATTGGCGTTGAGTTCAACTCCGCCCCGGCGACGGCAGGTTCTCCGACCGCACGTTGCCTGATCTTTGTCACGCCGGACGGTGATCGCACGATGAACACCTTCCTTGGTGCCTGCACCGAGCTTGGCCCGGAAGATATCGACGAAGATCTGATCAAATCCGCCAAGGTCACCTATATGGAAGGCTATCTGTGGGATCGCCCGGAAGCCAAGGAAGCCTTTGTAAAGGCTGCCAAGATCGCACACGAAGCTGGTCGCCAGGTTTCCATCAGCCTGTCTGATTCATTCTGTGTCGACCGTCATCGTGATTCGTTCCGCGATCTGGTCCACAACCATATCGACGTCCTGTTTGCCAACGAAGACGAGATCAAGTCGCTGTACGAGGTCGAGACCTTTGAAGAAGCACTTGCCGAAGTGCGCAAGCATTGCAAGGTCGCTGCCCTGACCCGTGGGGAAAAAGGTGCGGTGATCGTTGCTGACAACGAACTTTATGAAATCAGTGCCGAGCCGGTTGCCAAAGTGGTCGATACCACCGGTGCAGGCGATCTGTTCGCATCGGGCTTCCTTTATGGTTACACCCAGGGTCACGAACTTCCGGTTTGTGGTCAGCTTGGTGCGATCTGCGCATCCGAGGTGATTTCGCACATGGGTGCACGCCCGGATGCGGACCTTAAGGAACTGACCGCAAAGGCGATCTGATCGCCTTTTGACCGGATAACTCGGTCACGAACAAAGATTTCACGGGACGGCAACAATTGGTTGCCGTCCCGTTTTTGCTGGCGAAAGTCGCGGATTGCCGGGCACTGCGGCGCAACACAATCATTGACTTTGTCCAGAGTTTGGCGCAAACAGCCCGCATTGCAGAAAAATCAACCCCGCATGGCGCGCACAAAGCTGGTCATTCGCCTCCACATTGGCTATGACAGGGCGGCCTTCGGGTAAATGAGATTGGGCCAAGGCCCGAAACCGGACCAGTAAACATTCAGCACATGGGTTGATGTAGGGTTCCCGCCGTCGCAAGCGGCGCGAGGAAACCGTCCCGTTTATTGCTGAATATCTACTGGCCTTGAAACGTTGTACTGACCGATGCGCGAGGGCAGCCCCCGGCGCGCGGCATTTTTATTTCTGGAGTCCGCGCCAATGAGCTTGCGCAATATCGCCATCATCGCCCACGTTGACCACGGCAAAACCACGCTGGTCGATTCCATGTTCCGTCAGTCCGGTGTCTATCGTGACAACCAGCGCGTCGATGAGCGCGCAATGGACAGCAACGATCTGGAACGTGAACGCGGCATTACCATCGTTGCAAAACCGACCGCAGTTCAGTGGGGCGACACCCGCGTGAACATCGTGGATACCCCGGGCCACGCCGATTTCGGCGGTGAGGTTGAGCGTATCCTGTCCATGGTCGAAGGCGTTGTCCTGCTGGTTGACTCGGCCGAAGGCCCGATGCCGCAGACCAAATTCGTTCTGGGTAAGGCTCTTAAGCTTGGTCTGAAGCCGATTGTTGTCATCAACAAGATCGACCGTCCGGACCAGCGCGCAGAAGAAGTTCTCGACGAGATTTTCGACCTGTTCGTATCGCTTGAAGCATCTGAAGAACAGCTCGACTTCCCGGTTCTCTACGCATCTGGTCGTGATGGCTGGGCAGCTGAAAGCCCGGAAGGTCCGAAAGAAAACCTGACCCCGCTGATGGAACTGGTTCTGAACCACGTTCCGGCACCGGACGTTGATGAAAACGCACCGTTCGCGATGCTGGCGACCATGCTGCACGCTGACAACTTCCTCGGTCGTATTCTGACCGGTCGTGTTTATCAGGGCCGCGCGAAACTCAACATGCCGGTTAAGGTTCTTCGTGGTGATGGCACCGTTGAAACCGGCCGTCTGTCCAAACTGATGGGCTTCCGCGGTCTGGAACGTGTCCCGCAGGACGAAGCTGTTGCTGGTGATATCATCGCGATTGCCGGTCTGACCGAAGCAACCGTTGCTGACACCATCTGCGCGACCGACAACACCACCGCGATTGAAAGCCAGCCGATCGATCCGCCGACCCTGGCGATGACCTTCTCGGTCAACAACTCGCCGCTGGCTGGTCAGGAAGGCGACAAGGTTACCTCGCGTATGATCCGTGCCCGCCTTGAGCGCGAAGCAGAAGGCAACATCGCGATCAAGATCGGTGAAACCGCCGACAAAGACGCGTTCGAAGTTGCTGGTCGTGGCGAACTTCAGCTGGGCGTTCTGGTTGAAACCATGCGTCGTGAAGGTTTCGAGCTGTCGATCTCGCGTCCGCGCGTTCTGTTCCAGGAAGTCGACGGCGTCATGTCCGAGCCGTACGAAGAAGTTCAGGTTGACGTTGACGAAGAATATTCTGGCGTCGTGGTCGAGAAAATGAGCCTGCGTAAGGCTGAAATGACCGACATGCGTTCTTCTGGTGGTGGCAAGACCCGTATCATGTTCCTGGCACCTTCGCGTGGCCTGATCGGTTACCACGGTGAATTCCTGACCGATACCCGCGGTACCGGCGTTATGAACCGTGTGTTCCACTCCTATGGCCCGGTCAAGGGTGCGATTGCCGGCCGTCGTAACGGTGCGCTGATCTCTAACGATCAGGGCGATGCGGTTGCATACGCACTGTTTAACCTTGAAGATCGTGGCATCATGTTCATCGAACATGGCGAACGCGTTTATCAGGGCATGATCATCGGTGAACATAACCGTGATAACGACCTTGAAGTAAACGTGCTGAAGGGCAAGAAGCTGACCAACGTTCGTGCATCGGGCAAGGACGAAGCAGTTACCCTTACCCCGCCGCGCCGCATGACGCTTGAAGAAGCGCTGTCCTACATTCAGGACGACGAACTGGTTGAGGTTACCCCGCAGAGCGTACGTATCCGTAAGCTGCACCTTGATCCGAACGTTCGTAAGCGTGAAAGCCGCAAGAAAGAAGGCTAGGCCTTTCTCTTCGGAACGAATTTAAAAAGGGCCGGTCCACTGGATCGGCCCTTGTTGTTTTGGCTATTCATTAACCTGTTTGCCCTAGTTTCTTCGAAGTGTTGTAAACGGGGGAAAATCGATGCACAGCGCAGAAAAGCGAAGCTGGGGCGAGGCCTTTGGCGCTTTTATTCATCCAAGGGTGATCACGATGCTGTTTTTGGGATTGTCAGCTGGCATTCCCATCTTGCTGATTTTCTCGACACTGTCGATCTGGCTGCGCGAAGCAGGCGTCGATCGCTCCACCGTGACCTATTTCAGCTGGGCCGCCCTTGGATATTCCTTCAAATTCGTCTGGGCGCCGCTGATTGACAGGCTTCCCTTCCCGATCCTGCACGGCATTCTGGGCCGCAGACGCAGCTGGCTGATCATTGCCCAGATCTGCATTATTGCCGCCATCCTGTGGATGGGCCTGACCGATCCGGCTGAAAACCTGACCATGATGGCCTTTGCCGCTGTTGCGCTTGGTTTTGCATCCGCCACACAGGATATCGTGATTGATGCCTATCGCATCGAGGCCGCCAATGCCGACCTTCAGGCGATGATGAGCTCTGCCTATATTGGCGGCTATCGCATCGGCATGATTGTTGCCGGTGCCGGTGCGCTGACCATTGCCGGCCTGTTTGAAGCCGAAGGTACCTATCAACACTTTGCCTGGACTGTGGCTTATGGCTGCATGGCGCTTGCCATGTGTGTTGGCGTGATCACCACCCTTTTGGTACGCGAACCCGATGCGCCAAAGACCGACAGCAAGTATTTCCACGAAACGTCCGACTATGTCCGCTTTCTGGCCATGTTTGCCATCACCGTGGTCGCCTTCATCATTGCCAATCTCTATGCCGGTGACATCACCAACCCGCTGAAAGCGGCCCTGACCGATGGCGGCATGATCAAGGAGCTGTCAGGCTTCATTGCAGGCACGCTCAAGCTTGGTATTTCGGTCGGGGTTGCGATCCTTGTGGCTTGGCTGACGACCCGTGTTGGCCTGACACCAACCGGGATGGTGCAGGAAACCTATATCTCGCCAGTCAAAGACTTCGTTGATCGCTATGGCAAGGCCGCCATCGTTATCTTGGCCCTGATCGGGGTGTATCGCATTGCCGACATCGTCATGGGCGTCATGGCCAATGTGTTTTACACCGATATCGGCTTTTCCAAGGAAGAGATCGCCGCGGTTTCGAAAACCTTTGGTCTGTTCATGACCATTGGTGGCAGTTTCCTGGGCGGGGTTTTGTCGGTGCGCTATGGCGTGGTGAAGATCCTGTTCCTGGGTGCCCTTCTATCGGCCATCACCAACATCCTGTTTGCCTTCATGGCGCAGGTCGGGCCGGACACGACCATGTTTGTCGTTGTGATCATGGCCGATAACCTGTCAGGTGGCTTGGCGACCGCGGCCTTCATTGCCTATCTCTCAGGCCTGACCAACATTTCCTTTACCGCCATGCAATACGCGATCTTTAGCTCGATCATGACGCTGTTCCCGAAAATCCTTGCCGGGTTCTCGGGCAGCGTGGTTGATGCGGTTGGGTATAGCTGGTTCTTTATCGGCACGGCTGTGATCGGCATCCCGGTCCTTTGGTTGGTGCTGCTGGCCGGTCGTTTGACCGATGTGAAGCCAACGGATGCGGAAGAAGCCACAGCCCAAAGCTGATCGGCGGGAAGACACCCAAAACAAAACCGGACGCCTTTAACGGGCGTCCGGTTTTTTATTCTGTCGTCTTGTCTATGCGATTACGGGGGTTACCCGCCTCTCACTGACCGTTTCACGCAGCCTGTTCGGCTTCGTCCTGGGTCAGGAGTGCATAGATCGCGTCGGCTGAGCCAGCCCCGCGGAGTTTGTCACACATGCCCTGATTACGCAGCAGGCGGGAAATCCGCGCCAGTGCCTTCAGGTGATCTGCGCCGGCTTCTTCGGGCGCAATCAGCATGCAGAACAGGTCGACCGGGTGTTCATCAACTGCATCGAACTCGATCGGGTTACCTGCACGGGCAAAGACCATGTACAGGCGATCAAGATCATTCAGCTTGCCATGCGGAATCGCGACACCACCGCCTACGCCAGTGCTGCCCAGTTTCTCACGATCAAGCAGGACAGAGAAAATCTCGCTTGCATCGCGTCCGGTAACTTCGGCTGCTTTTTCGGCAAGTTCCTCAAGCACAGCCTTTTTCGCACCGGACCGCAGTGCCGGAATGACCCCGGACGGGGTAAGTATAGATGATATGTCCATTTTTCGCGTTGCGTTGTTTGGCTCGGAATCCGTGTTTGTCACGCGCCACCAGCTTCCTTATCGTTTGGATCTAGCCAACCGATATTTCCGTCTGAGCGGCGATACACGACATTCAATCCGCCATGTTTGCCATTCCGGAACATCAGTGCCGGAATGTCCCCCAAGTCGAGCCGCATGACAGCTTCCCCAACGGAAAGCGTATCAATACGATCCGGTGTCTCGGCAACAATCAATGGTTCATAGCCATTTACGTGATTGTCATCCGTTTGATCGTCATCTTCTTGTGCGATCACATAGTGAATCGCTTCAAGGCGGGCCTGTTCATGATGGTCCCGGCTTGCGTGATGATCACGCAGGCGCCGTTTATAGCGCCGCAACTGTTTGGCCACTCTGTCGCAGGCCGAATCAAAGGCGGGATATACTTCATCCGCCGATGCTTTGGCCTGTACCATCATGCCCTTGCCAACATGGACCGAAATCTGTGCGTTATAGAGATGTGCCTGTTTGGTGATGGTCACCGTGGCTTCGATCGCATGATCGAAATATTTCTCTACTGCAGGGTCCAAGGTCTCGACGACGTGCTGCCGAAGAGCATCGCCAACGTCAAGTTGCTTACCGATAACCGTAATTTGCATGGATCGCCTATCCCCAGTTGAGTGACTTCCCAGTACATATGGATGTTTGGTGCCCCTCAATCAGGAGGCCGCACCATATTCCCTCGTCATTGCCAAGTCAAGATATGGGTATGTTTCCTTAGATTACAGTACCTTAAGGTACGATTTTTCGAAAAATGCATGCTAGGAAGCACGTGATTTTTTTTCGCGCCGACGTTGGACCGACGAAGGAATGCGCATCGCCTCACGGTATTTTGCCACTGTTCGACGGGCAATGTCGATCCCTTCCTTACCCAGAAGCTCCACGAGTTTGTCATCTGACAAAATCTTTTTGGGTTCTTCGTTATCGATCAATGACTTGATACGATGACGCACGGCTTCAGAAGAATAGGCATCACCGCCGTCAGAAGACGAAATTGCCGTGGTAAAGAAGTATTTCAGCTCAAAAACACCGCGCGGTGTCGCCATATATTTGCCGTTTGTGACGCGCGAAACCGTACTTTCATGCATGCCAATCGCCTCGGCAATGTCGCGCAGAATCAACGGCCTTAGATGCGACACACCATAGGTAAAGAATCCATCCTGCTGACGGACGATCTCGCTTGCGACTTTCATGATGGTGGTCGCGCGCTGATGCAGCGCCTTGACCAGCCAGTTCGCGGTCTGGAGCTTCTCGCTCATGAAGCTGCGTTCTTCACGGTCACGCAGTCCCGATCCGATCTGGGCCACGTAATCTTCGTTGACCAGAACACGCGGCAGCGCCTCGGAATTAAGCTCAAGATGCCAATTGCCATTGCCGGCAGCGCGCATCAAAACATCGGGGATCACCGGCGTTGCGATTTCGCCATCCGCGGTCCGGCCTGGGCGCGGATCAAGCGTCTTGATTTCGGCGATCATGTCGTGAAGATCATCCGAATCCACGCCGCACACCCGACGAAGACGATCAAATTCACGTTTCGCCAACAGATCAAGATTGGCCAGCAATGCGGCCATCGCCGGATCAAACCGGTTCATTTCGCGCAATTGCAGCTCAAGACATTCGGCCAGATTGCGCGCAAATATCCCAACCGGATCAAAGCCCTGCATCACGGCCAGAACACGCTCAACATCAGCCATTGGACATTCAAGCGAGTTTGAAACTTCCTCAAGCTCGCCGCTGATATAGCCGTTCTCATCGAGCATATCGATCAGGTAGCTGCCGATCATGCGCGAGGTGGCATCACGAAACGCGATGTTAAGCTGATCATCAAGGGATTGGCGCAGGGTGGCTTCATCAGCAAGGGTCTGTTCAAGACCTGGCAGATCATCACTGCTGCCCGACCCGCCGCCAGCGCCTGTTCCCCCGCTATAGGGGGCGGAATAATCGTGACTGCCTGATACCGGCTCGCCATTACGGGTGATCTCACCCTCGCCGCCATAAAGCGCGTCACTGGCAACATCGAGCGGACCATCATCGCTGCCCATGGTTTCGCTTGATGTCAGGCGATCGGTGCCAAAGCGATCATCGCGGTCGGTGAAATTGTCAGAAGATCGACTATCAATCCCGTCATCGCCATTGCCAACCGCACCGTCACCGGTCTCGGCATAGGTTTGGCCTGGATCCGCGCGTTCAAGCAGCGGGTTTTCCAGAAGCTCGCTATCGATGAAATTGGAAAGCTCAATATTATTGAACTGCAGCAGCTTGATCGCCTGCTGCAGCTGGGGCGTCATGACAAGTGACTGGGACTGACGAAGATCTAGCCGCGCCTTCAGGGCCATTTATGCACTACCCCGTGTCAATCCGAACTCCCCCCAAGACTGAATATCTGTCGGGTGTCTATATCAAAGGCTGAAGCGATCGCCCAGATAAACCCTTCTGACATCGTCATTTCTGACAATCTCGTCAGGACCACCTTCCATCAAAACACGACCGTCATGCAAGATATATGCCCGGTCGATAATGTCGAGAGTCTCGCGCACATTGTGGTCAGTAATCAAGACCCCAATGCCACGATCTTTCAGATGACGTACAAGATCACGGATATCACCCACTGCAATCGGGTCAATCCCGGCCAGTGGTTCGTCCAGCAAAACGAAGTTCGGATGGGCGGCAAGCGCGCGCGCAATCTCGCAACGGCGGCGTTCCCCGCCCGAAAGGGCCAGGGCCGGCGTGCGGCGCAGATGCTCGATGGCAAATTCCGCCAGAAGGTCTTCAAGATTTTGTTCGCGCTTGATGCGATCGTCTTCGACCACCTCAAGGACCGACATGATGTTTTGTTCGACCGTCATGCCACGGAAAATCGATGCTTCCTGCGGCAAATAGCCGATTCCAAGGCGCGCGCGCTGATACATCGGCATCGCGGTAATATCGCGCCCATCAAGGGAAATCGTCCCCCGGTCAGAGGCAATCAGGCCGGTAATGATATAAAAACTGGTGGTCTTGCCCGCACCGTTCGGCCCCAAAAGACCAACCGCCTCGCCACGCTGGACCGACACGGATACATCTTTAAGCACCGGGCGCTTCTTGAAGCTTTTGCCAAGGTTATGCGCAACCAGACCCTTATTGGCACTGATCAAACGCGGACCAGAAGCCGAGCCCGAGGACGAAGCAGCCCCGTCTGTTGCGTCATGCGCCTTTGCGGTAGCGGGATTTACGCTTTTGCGCGACCAGAACAAATTACCGACCTTTCTCAGTTACCGGTCCCGGCATCGGCCGGGCTTTTATCGTCATCTTTTTCTGGAACCAGAAGGCCACGAACGCGGGATTTGCCATCGCCACTGCCATTGGCAGTCAGGCGACTGATACCGGTATTGAGATCAACAACAGCGCGATCCCCGTTCAACTGATTCCCTTCGCGCGTGATCTTAACCGATCCGATCAAGGTCGCGATACCTGTTTTCGCATCATAAACGCCCTGATCGCCAACGACAAAGTCGGTCGATGTGCGAATATTCACATTGCCCTGCCCGTCGATGCGGCTCAATTCATTGCCACCTGCCTTGGTCGGTTCAAACCGCGCGGTCAGGATATCACCGCGAAGGGTGCGATCCTCGGACATGGCAACCGCGTCACCGCGCGCCACGGCAACCCGTTCGGTTTCCCAATATTCAAGGCTGTCACGCGCCGTCAGGGTTTCCTTGGGCGTCTTGTATTGCAGGTTTTCACCGGTCAAAACGACAACCGCTTCGTCAATGTCATAGACCGCCTTGTCACCGGTTGCGACATCGGTGTCAGAGGACAGTTTCACATTGCCAATCGCAATGATGCGGTAAATCTCGCTATTGCCGTCACGATCACGATACAGCGCCTGAAGCTCGTCGGCATCCACGCGCGATGTACCACGTTTTGCCACCGCATTACCGCGCGCGATCAGGATCTGCTCATTGCGGCGCCATTCAATGCCGTTATCAGACTCGACCTCAAGCCCGCCGCTGCCGTTCTGGGCGAGTCCCAGCGGGTTTGCCTGTGCGGCACCCGGCATGAAAGACATCCCGATAACAGCGGATCCCAGCAACAGGGCAGCCAGAAGCTTTGCCGTTTTGCCCCCAAAATGCGGCGTTGCCATCATGACTTCCCTTTCATAGCGCTATCAAAAATCACCAAACGTGATTTCCCCAAAAAGCGGATCACCGCCCCTTTGTCTTCCAATTCGAACCCCGAGTCCGATTTGATCGTGCCAAACGGACCTTGCCCATCCACCGGGACATCACCGCTGGCACTGCCGGAATTCATTGCGATTTCAGCTTCTTCGGTATGAATTTCAAAGCCGTTATCGTGATACATATTCACCATCCCGACCAGATCGAGCATCCCGTCAGTTTCGGTATAGAAACCTTCATTCGCTGTCAGCGCAATCCAGGACCCGTCTTCAAGCGTGATATCGGCCTGCGGTTCATCAAGATAAACATGATCACTGCGCTCGGCCGTTTCCTTCGCCTCCACCGCTTCACGTGCGGTGACGGTAAAGGGCTGCTTCTTGCCATCCACGCCAAAGAAACGCGGATTGCTCATGGCAACATTTTCCATCAGATCTTCAGGTGACGTCGAGAAACCAAGTCGAAAGCCGCTATCCTGAACCTGTTCGATCTGCGGCCACAACACCACCAGCGCCATGAGCGTCATGGCGATCATCGGCAGGACGAATTTCAGGATGTTCACAATCATCCGGCGCAGCGGATTGATGCGGACATCCCGCCGGCCTGAAGGCAACCGGTCGCGCGAAAGGCCTTCAGCCCTTTGCGATACAACCTTTGAATTGCCCTCACTGCTCATGGATCAGGCGACCCCCGACCGCAAAAGATCGTGGATATGCACCAGACCAACTGGAATACCGGCCTCATCGAGAACAAACAATGCGGTGATCGAACGGTCATTCATGATTGCAAGCGCTTCAACCGCAAGCGCACCTTCATGAGTAACTTTCGGCCCGGCGGTCATGACATCGCCAACCTTCATCGCGACAAGGTTATCAGCCATGTGACGGCGCAAATCACCATCGGTCACGATACCAACCAGCTCACCCGCATCGCCCAGCACACCAACGCAACCAAATGAACGGCTGGTCATGGTGACCAAGGCTTCGGACATCAGCGCATCGCGCCCGATAAGTGGCAGGTCATCCGCCCCATGCATGACATCACGCACATGAAGCAGTCGCTGACCAAGCTTGCCACCGGGGTGGAAGGTCCGGAAATCTTCTGATGAAAAGCCACGACGCTCCATCAATGTCACCGCCAGCGCATCGGCAAAAGCCAGCATAGCGGTTGTCGAGGTCGTCGGGGCCTGTTTGTTCGGGCAGGCTTCCGGGCTTGCCGGCAGGACCAACGGGCAATCGGACTGCTTGGCAAGCGAGCTTTCCGGTTTGCGGGTCATGCCGATCAGCGGGACGTTAAAACGACGGGTAAAGGCAATAATGTCAGACAGTTCCGGGGTTTCACCGGAATTGGACAGGGCCAGAACCGCATCATCCTTGCCAATCATGCCAAGATCGCCGTGGCTGGCTTCGGCCGGATGGACAAAGAAGGATGGTGTACCGGTGGAGGCAAAGGTTGCAGCGATTTTCTTGGCGATATGACCGCTTTTGCCCATGCCGGTGACGACAAGGCGACCTTTGAGGCCCTCTATCAGGTTAATCGCGTCACAGAACTCGCCATTAAGCGAGTCTGCCAGTTCGCGCAGCGCATTTGCTTCGATATCAAGAACCCGGCGCGCAATCGCAAGATCGGCGTCATTTGCCGGGGCCGGAACGTTTTTGGAATCTTTTGGGACGTCTGGGGTCACTGTCATCTGTTTCTTGGTTGCGTTTCCCGCCCGGAGATAAGGCGTTTTGCCCAATGTGCAATAGGAGGATGCAAGATCATTGGGCCGAAACTATGAACCTGCCGGGTGTGGGGGTCAATTCCCAAGCACACCCGATACAGGTTCAATCTTCACAGGCGGTTAACCGCCCATCTTGATCGTCAAACTTAATGGGCAAAGATGTCGGTTTCTTCCCAGCCCGACAGATCAAGCGTCGCGCGCGTCGGCAGGAAGTCAAAACAGGCCTGGGCAAGCTCGGTCCTGCCTTCACGGGCCAGACGACGATCGAGCTCTTCTTTGGCCTTATGCAGGTAAAGAACATCTGATGCCGCATAATCAATCTGTTCTTTGGTAAGCTCCGCTGCACCCCAATCAGAGCTCTGCTGCTGCTTGGAAATCTCGACCCCGACCAATTCACGCAGAAGGTCTTTCAGACCATGGCGGTCGGTATAGGTGCGGATCAGCTTGGAGGCGATTTTGGTGCAATAGACCGGTGCGCAACGCACACCGAGATATTTGTCCATCACCGCAATGTCAAAACGCCCGAAATGGAACAGCTTAAGTACCGACGGATCAGCCAGAAGCTTCTTGAGGTTCGGCGCGCTGTAATCTTCCCCATCAAACTTGACCAGATGAGCGTTGCCATCCCCGCTTGAAAGCTGCACGACACACAAACGGTCGCGGTGCGGGTTCAGGCCCATGGTCTCGCTGTCGATTGCCACGACCTTACCAAGGTCAAGGTCATCAGGCAGATCTCCGAGATGGAGGAAATTGGTCATCGCGGTTCTCCAAATGTCAAAATTTGCCTGTTCTTAACACAGCAAACCGCCCATCGCACCGCAAAAGTCGTACAATTTGTGCGGTTTTCGGCCGTTTGGTCAGGTTCGAAAGGCAATTGAGTGAAAAACAGCCCAAAACGACAATACCCCAGCACATCAGAAATGTGCTGGGGTATGGTGCCCAGGAGAAGACTCGAACTTCCACGACCTAATGGCCACTGGCACCTGAAGCCAGCGCGTCTACCAATTCCGCCACCTGGGCATAGGGGCTTTAGGTATTGTTCAGGCGGTGTCCGCCGGAACGGGGCGGAATATACGCGGTCAGCTTAAAGTGTCAACCAACTTTTTGATGGTTTGGTGAAACTAAATCACGCCAATGCGCATTTACCCGAAAACATAAGGTTTTTGTTGGGTTTCTGGCGTTTTTGCTATCACACCGAATGGTCGAATAAATAGGCCAATACACCGTTCAACCGGTTCCTGCCCTGTTGGGTCGCCCGAAGACCTGAAGAATCACAAACAAGATCGCCCGAAGCGATCAGGGTTTCGAGCCGCTCCGAATCCAGAACGTCGCGTGGTGCCTTGCCAATAATCCGGTCAAACCGGGCATTGGGAATGGTTTCATTCAACCGCAAACCCATCATCACCATCTCAAGAAGGCGCTCGTCACTCTCAAGAACGGTTTCTTCCTGCGTGCCATGACCGTGCTTTTCGACACGATCGAGCCAGATATCGGGCGCACGGTGGCGGCGAACGGCCATTGGCACCGTGCTGCCATCAGCTTGGATAACTGCTTCACGCCCATGCGCACCCGGACCAATTCCCAGATAATCGCCATAGCGCCAGTAAACGAGGTTGTGGCGGCTTTCCTGACCCGGTCGTGCGTGGTTGGAAACCTCGTAGCAACGATAGCCGGCCGCTTCGGTTTCTTCCTGGGTGATTTCATAAAGCTCGGTCGCAAGGTCCTCGTCGGGTACGACCAGCTCGCCCCTTTGATGAAGGGTATAGAACTGTGTGCCCGGCTCGATCGTCAGTTGATAAAGCGAGATATGCCCATTGGCGATATCAAGCCCTTCGCGGAGCTCCTTGCGCCAGGCTTTTGGATCATGTTCCGGGCGGGCATAGATCAGATCAAACGAGAATCGGTCAAACACCGTGGTCGCAACGTCCAATGCGCGCAGTGCTTCCTTGGCGGAATGCACACGACCGAGGAATTTCAGATCGCGGTCATTGAGCGCCTGAATACCAATCGAAACACGGTTGATGCCATTTGCGGCAAAGGCCGAGAAACGGTCAATCTCGACCGTGCCCGGATTGGCCTCCAACGTGATTTCAAGATCATCGGTGACCTGCCAAAACGTTTTGATATCGGCAATCAGTGCACCGGCAGTTTCCGGGTCCATCAGCGACGGCGTCCCACCGCCAAAGAAGACAGAACCCACCACACGGCCCGGATTGCGCGCAGCCCCCGCAGCAAGCTCCGCACGCAGCGCCTTGCGCCAGCGGGCATGATCCACACTGTTCGCCACATGGCTGTTGAAATCGCAATAAGGGCATTTCGACAGGCAGAACGGCCAGTGAATATAGATGCCAAACGGCGCTGTTTCGGCAATCGGTGCGGACACGCGGGACTCTTTTCAAAATCGGGAATGGTGGCTGATAAACTAACACGCACCGCCGATCATGACATCAGCGATGCGTGCATATGTTCAATGCAGGTGTTGAGCCTGCGAGCTGCTTATTCGAAGCAAGCCTTGACCAACTGGGCAAAGGCATCGGCACGGTGGCTCATTTCATGCTTCTTTGCTGGCTCCATCTCGCCAAAGGTTTCTTCATAACCTTTGGGTTGAAAAATCGGGTCATAGCCAAAACCATGGCGGCCGCGTTTCGGCCAGACGATTTCGCCTTCCACACGGCCTTCGAAGTTCTCAACATGGCCATCGGGCCAAGCAAGCGACAGCGCGCAGATAAAGGATGCACGACGGTCGGGATGATTGCCAATACCGTTCTGGACCTTTTCCATTGCCATATCGAAATCCTTGTCCGGCCCGGCCCAGCGCGCGGAATAAATTCCCGGTGCGCCATCAAGGGCAGAAACCGCAAGGCCGCTATCATCGGCAAGGGCAGGAAGGTTCGCGCCATTGGCGGCTGCGGTTGATTTCAGCTGCGCGTTGCCGATGAAGGTTTTTTCGGTTTCTTCGGGCTCTGGCAGATCAAGATCACCGGCTGAGAAAACCTCGATCCCGAAAGGTGCCAGAAGTTCGCCGATCTCTTTGATCTTGCCTTTGTTATGGCTGGCGATGACGAGTTTTTTTTCCGTAAAACGACGGGCCATTGTGCTGCCTGAAAATGCGGTATCAATCAGATGTGAAAAGCGGCAGGTGGGATGCCTGCCGCTGGAAATGCTGTGTCTTAAAGGCCGAGAGCTTCACGCTGTTTGGCAAACAGCTCTTTGCAGCCTTTTTCCGCCAGCGCGAACATCTGATCATACGCTGCGCGATCAAACGGTACATCTTCGGCAGTGGCCTGAACTTCGACAATGCCGCCATTGCCTGCCAAAACGAAGTTGGCATCTGCACCGGCATTGCTGTCTTCGGCGTAATCAAGATCCAGAACCGCTTCGCCGTTATAAATACCGCACGAAATGGCCGCGACCGGCTGGGTCAGCGGGATTTCCTTGATCAGGCCAAGGCGACGCACGCCCTGAAACGCCAGATGTGCCGCAACATAGGCACCCGTGATCGATGCGGTACGCGTACCGCCATCAGCCTGGATGACGTCACAATCAAGGCGCATCTGCATTTCGCCCATTGCCTTCATATCGGCAACCGCACGGATCGAACGGCCGATCAGGCGTTGAATTTCCTGGGTACGGCCAGACTGACCACCACGGGCAGCTTCGCGGTTCATGCGGCTGTCGGTCGCACGCGGCAGCATGCCGTATTCAGCAGTGATCCAGCCCTTGCCGGAATTGCGCATCCAACCAGGAACCTTGTCTTCGACCGTAGCGGTACAGATGACATGGGTATCACCAAATTTAATCAGACAGGACCCTTCGGCATATTTCGAAATGCCGGTTTCAATCGTTACGTCACGAAGCTGATCAGGGGTACGGCCGGATGGGCGCATGGGTGGAAACCTCTTGGTTGTCTTGGCGACGTTCGCACATTGGAACGATGCAAAGTTGTCCTATAAAATTTGGCCCAAAGTAAGATGTGACCCACCAAACGTCCAGCAGTTTCCCCGGATGTTTTTGCACGCTTTGGTGCAATGCAGGTAAACCAACCACTTGAACCGATTGGCCCTGCAATTGACGCAATGCAATTGCCTGACTAAATTCTCAACAACCTTGAGTCTGAAACGTCTTGAGGCCGAAACATTCCGGCTGGCACAGGTAACCATGGCGCATTTTGACGATACATTGCTGGGCGATATGAATGCACGGTCACGCGAAGTGTTCCGTCAGATCGTCGATGCCTATGTCGAAACCGGCGAGCCGATCGGATCGCGTTCCATTGCGCGGCGCATGTCAGAAAACCTGTCTGCTGCGACGATCCGCAATGTGATGTCCGATCTCGAAGAAATGGGTCTTTTGGTGGCCCCGCATATTTCAGCTGGCCGATTGCCCAGTGAAAAAGGATTGCGCCTGTTTGTGAATGCACTGATGGAGGTCGGCGACCTTCCCAATGCCGAACGCGATCAGCTGACTAAAAATTGCGAACAGGCGGGTTATTCGCTTGATCAGATGCTGGGCGAAGCCACCACGATGTTATCGGGCCTGTCGCGCTGTGCCGGATTGGTGGTGGCGCCAAAGACCGATGGTATTCGTCTTAAACAAATTGAATTCGTCGCACTTTCGCCGGGTAAGGTGCTTGCGGTTCTGGTGTCGCAAAACGGCAGTGTCGAGAACCGAATCCTCGACGTTCCGGCAGATTTGCCCGCCTCGGCATTGACAGAAGCGGCGAATTATCTAAATACCCGGTTGGCTGGAAAGACACTTGATGATGCAAGATTGCTGATCACGCAGGAGCGTGATTTGCTCAAGCAGGAGCTTGATGATCTTTCGGCCAATCTGATTGATGCGGGCCTGGCAACATGGGCTGGCGGGGTCAAGGGATCGTCCCTGATTGTAAAGGGCCAATCCCAGCTGCTGGAAAATATCGATACGATAGAACAGCTTGAGACCGTTCGCCGCCTGTTTAACATCCTTGAAGCCCGCGATCAGATGATTGAATTGCTCGATGTGACGACGGACGCCCAGGGCGTTCAGATCTTCATCGGGTCAGAGAATAAACTGTTCGGCGGATCGGGTCTTTCGATGGTGATTTCGCCCTATCAAAATGCTGAAGGCAGCATTGTGGGTGCAATCGGGGTTGTCGGACCGACCCGGATCAATTATGCCCGGATCATTCCGCTGGTCGATTACACCGCCAAACTGGTCGGTCGACTGATTGGATAAATCGCGGCGCTGCGTGTCAGGCCGCATAACGTGAAAGTAGCAAGGTTAGCCATGTCGGAAACCGCAAAGAACACTCCGGAAGATCTGCAGGATGTAAATGCCGCAGAGGAAACCGCTTCTGAAGACGTCGCAGCAGAGGCGACCGAAGAAGTCGAAGAAGTTGTCATTGAAGATCCGGTCGCGGCACTCGAAGCCGAAGTTGCCGAACTGAAAGACCGTCTGCTGCGTCAGGCTGCCGAGGTGGAAAACACCCGCCGCCGCGCGAAAAAAGACGTCGAAGATGCTGGCAACTATGCGATCACCAAATTTGCCCGTGACCTTTTGGATGTCAGCGACAACCTGCGCCGCGCCCTTGATGCTGCTGGCGACACGTCTGCTGCGGACCCGGCCATGAAGACGCTGTTTGAAGGTGTTGAAATGACCGAACAGGCGCTTCTCAAGGCGCTTGAAAAGAACGGCATCGAAAAGCTCGAACCGCTTGGCGAGAAGCTTGACCCGAACAAACATCAGGCCGTGTTTGAAATGCCAAATCCGGCTTACCCGGATGGCCATGTCGCACAGGTCATGCAGGCCGGTTACGTCCTTAAGGGTCGCCTCCTGCGCCCGGCAATGGTTGGGGTTACCAAAAACCCGGCTGGCGAAGCACCGGCCAAGGAAGATGGCCCCGGCAGCAATGTCGATACCTCGGCCTAAGGCCAAAAGAATTCATAAACCGGTTTTAGCGGATCGGGTTTAGCAATCACCCCTGCCAGACATACTTGGCGGGGGTGTTTTGTTTATACATGCCACAACAGATTCCCGCCTGCGCGGGAATGACGTAGTCTATTGGCCCATCCACCCCAAAAACCGTCATGCCCGCGCGGACGGGCATCCATAGGCAGCAAAGGACCACCCCATGCCGCTCCGAACCGATCTGATCGACATCCTGCGCGAAGAAGCAGCCCCGATCGTTATCCTGACCGGGGCTGGCATTTCCAAGGAAAGTGGGCTTCATACCTTTCGCGATCCCGATGGCATTTGGGCGAAATACGATATTTCCGAAGTTGCGACACCCGATGCGTTTGCGGCCAATCCGGACCTTGTGCATCATTTCTATAATGACCGCCGTGCGGGGCTTGTTGATCCAGCTGTTCAACCCAATGCGGCACATCATGCGCTGGCAAAGCTTGAGGCAAACTGGCCGGGCGAGGTGTTGCTCGTCACGCAGAATATCGATGATCTGCATGATCGCGCGGGATCACAGAACCTGATCCATATGCATGGCGAGCTTTTAAAAATCCGCTGCAATCACTGTGATTTTCTGACGCACTGGGCAGATGACCTTGCGAAGGAAACACCCTGCCCGTCTTGCGGCAAGGCCGGGGGATTGCGCCCGCATGTCGTCTGGTTCGGGGAAATGCCCCTTGAGATGGAACGCATCTATAAGGCGCTTGGAAAATGCGGGCTTTTCATATCCATCGGGACATCTGGCAATGTCTATCCGGCGGCCGGGTTTGTGCAGATCGCGCAAGAAGAGGGCGAAGCGGAAACTGTCGAGCTCAACCTTGAACCAAGTTCAGGCGCGACCCTGTTTGAATATAGCCAATATGGCCCGGCCACAGGGCTGGTCCCGGCATTCGTCAAAGCCCTTTTGGGCGCGTAACAAGCCTTAGGGATTCACCAAGGCCCGAAACGATTTCTCGCCCGCAGCACTAAACCGCACAATGCGCGAATCCGCGACGCGCTTGGCCCAGCCAAGATCATAAAACCGATCCAGCAAGGCAGCCCCAAACGATCCGGCCAGATGTGATTGCCGGGCACTCCAATCAAGGCATTCGCGGCAAAGCGGCCGGCGTTTGGCCCGCAAGGTATCCAGATCAATGCCAAATTCTTCGGCAAAGGCGATTCCGGCTGGCGTCAAGGCGACACCATTCAAATCGGCTTCGATCAGCTTGCGGTCGCTTAACCCGTTAAACAGCGCAACGCCCATGTCACCTGCCAGATGATCATAACAAACGCGCGCCTTGCGCAGTTCCGGGTCCTTTGGCCCCGTGCGCACCCGGTTATGGCCGACCCGGTTGGCAATCCCCATCAGGACTTCAAGTGCTTCGACAATATCAGGACCAGATAGCGTGAAATAGCGATGCCGCCCCTGCTTGCGCGGCAAAACGATCTGGCCCGCTTCAAGTTTTGCAAGGTGGGAGCTTGCGGTTTGTGGTGTCACACCTGCCTCTTGCGCCAGTTCAGCCGCCGTCAAGGCACGGCCGGACATCAACGCGGTCAGCATATTTGCGCGCGCCGGATCGCCAAGCAATGCAGCCACGCGGGCAATATCAGGTCCTTCTTTCATATTTCGACATTAGTCGAAATATGCTCTGCAAACAACCACCACCACACACAAACGGGCGGGTTTGATCCCGCCCGTTCGCTCAATATTGTGTCAGGTATCAGTGCGAAAGCCCCGAACCACCGACGGCCACAATGTTGAACGGAAGCCCGTCAACCTCAATACCGCCTTTGTCCGCAAAGGTTTTGGCATCAACAAGACGCACAAGCTGTTCACGTGGATCGGTTATCGTGATGGTGTCCCCGGCAATCGCAAGGCGCGGACGCGGATCGCGCCAATGGCCATCCTTGCTATAGGGGTCGGTGATCTGTTCAGAACGGGTGATTTTGCCACTCAGAAGATCGACCGCATGCAGATAACCATCTTCGGTAAAGACATAAGCTGTCGTGACCCGAACCGGGTCGAGAATGAAGTGCACATAACGCACCGGTAAATTGATCAGCTGGAACGGATTTTCGTCCGACCAGTCGATAAATACCAGTTTATCCCCGCCATAATTGCCAAGGAAGAACTGCATGGCCTTGCCGCCGGCCAGTGTTCCAACACGCCCGGATGGCATATCTGCACCATAGGCCAGCATTTTGATGGTCGGTGCGTCATCGCCGTTGGGAAGGGCGATGATCACCCCCTCCTCACAGCCAAATGCGGTGACACCGGCCGATGAAGCTTCCCCATGCAGGCCCGTGCAGGTGTGAACCGGTCCGACTTGCTGATCATCCTGATCAAGAACCTTAAGGCCAAGCCGCGGCGGCAGGCTATCGGGCTTTGTTTCCACCTCAAGATTTGGTTCTGAAATCAGGTGATAGTTTCCCATCGGCACGACAACCCCGTGATGAGGGGCTGCTGCCTTGACCGGTTTGAAGTCGCCATTGCCGCCAATCAGACGATCTTCGTTAAAGATCCGGGCTTCACCCTCGCCATCAAAGAAAACGTAAAACGCGCCATGATCTGGCACCGCGTGAACCGGTCTTTTGCCGGTGATGGTCACAGGCAACAGGGCAGCATCCTTGATTTCAATATCGCTATGATCACCGTGGGAGGAAATCTGAATGCCGCTATCAATCACGTGCACAGCATCATGGTCCATCTGAACAGCCGCAAGCGACTTGCCACTTTCACTTGGCACCAGATGTGTGACGTAACCGGTTGTGGCAAAACGATCGATGATAGCTTTCTTTTCAAGATCAAGAACGGTCACACCGCCGTCATTCTGGTCGGTGACGAAAAGACGCCATACCTGCCTGGTTTCATCAGCAGCCTGCGCAACTGATCCACCAAGAACCGGCAGCAAAACCGCCCCGCTGACCATGGCGGCCTGTAGCAAATGCCTGAACACGAAAATCTCCTATGAAATGTTATGTTATAACGTAACACTTCATATCCGGCTTTTTGACCGCTGTCCATATGCCCGCGAGATCATGACGATTTTTCACCAACAGTTCGATCCGCATCGAAACATCAGGCCGTGTGATTGCGCTATCTCCCTGAAATGCCCCGCACCTGTCGGGTCACCCCCGTTCAATCAAGGAAAACGCCATGATCACCTGCTTCATTCGCTATGAAATCGATCCCTATAAAAAAGATGCTTTTGTTGAATATGCGCGGAACTGGGGTCAGGCCATTCCACGCTGCGGCGCAGACCTTGTTGGTTATTTCGCGCCACATGAAGGATCGGTCTCGACCGCCTATGGCATCTATCATTTGCCCGATCTGGCATCATATGAAGCCTATCGCGCACGGTTAAAGGATGATCCACTGGGTCGGGAAAACTACGAATTTTCTCAGCGCGAAAAGTTCATCCTGCGCGAGGAACGCCAGTTTCTGAAAATCGCATCGACACCACATACGGAGCTGATCAAACCATGATTGCCGTAATTTTTGAGGTCACACCACGCGAAGGCCATTATGACGACTATCTTGCGATTGCCGCAGACCTCAAACCGGTGCTTGAAACCATGGATGGCTTTATCTCGGTCGAGCGATTTCAAAGCCTGACCACACCGGGAAAGGTTTTATCGCTGTCATTCTGGCGTGATGAGGACGCAGTCAAGGCATGGCGTAATGTCGGCGCGCATCGCGGGGCGCAGGCCAAAGGCCGCAAAAGTGTCTTTGAAGATTATCGGCTACGTGTCGCCGGGGTCATTCGCGATTATGGCATGCATGATCGTGATCAAGCCCCAACGGATTCGCGGGCGCGACACGATCATTGATCGAAATTTGGTTTGAGTGATGGCTTACGCCTTGGCCGGTTTCGGGGATGCTTCATCATCCCCGATTACCTCAAGTGCCTCTTCTTCGACCTGCTTTGCCCCGCCTTTGTAATCGAGTAGCATGACGGCCAGCACGACAATCCCCGCCCCGATAAAGATCACCGGAACCGGCAGCATATCAAAGAAGATCAAATCCATCGCCACCGAGAACGGCAAAGCCGTATAGGCCGCAGGCGACACAACACTGGCATCAGCAACGCGAACAGCGCGCAAAACCATGTAATTGGTGCACATGGCAAAGAACCCAGCGCCCGCCGAATAAAGCCAATCGGCAATGCCTGCTGGTTGCCAGGTGATCATGGCAATCGGTACCCAAATCAAAAGTGCAATGATCTGCGGCCAGAACAGCATGGAAAAGTTGGTTTCCGTCCGGGTCAGAATTTTGGCCAGTAACGTTTGCGCCGAAAAGCAAAACGCCCCGATCAGGGCCGCAGCCACACCAAGCGGCACACCAAAACCATCCATACGCGGCGCGCACATCACCCAGACACCAACAAGGCCCAGCACAGTCGCGATCAGTTTGCGTGATGTCAGCTTCTCACCCAAAATCACCACCGCCATCAAGACGGTCAGAAGGGCCTCGATAAACAGATAGGCGTTGACCTCGGCGATGCTCATTTGCCGAAGCGCAAAGAAAACGAAAAATAGCGATCCATACCAAAGCACGCCACGTGCAATATGTGCCATCGGACGCCGTGTTCTGATCGTACGCGTACCGATAAACATCACAATAATCAGGAAAACCGGAACCGTGGTCAGCGCACGCATCGCAAGGATTTGCGATGTCGGGACATCAAGCGACACAAGCTTGGCACAGACATCGACAAACACGCCCGATGCCATAGCAGCCGTCATCCATAAAACGCCACGGACATTGCCGCTCAGGCGCATCAGCGTCCCGGTCATGATCGTTTCCAATTCTTTGAGGTTTTTGAGGGTTTCCGACAGTCGGGAGTGACTGGCTTACGTGGTGGCGCAAGGAGACATTTTGAGCTTACGGCCGGAAACCCTGTATGGCGATGATATTGCCCGCTTGTTTGGAAAAATACGAATGAGGAGTTTTCAGCCATTGTTGAGATTTTTTTGCCCCATTTTAACGCCCGTCCTGATAGACAGGTAAAACCTTGCAATCCTGTTCTGATGGAACCGCACGATGCGCAGAAAATTGCCCCCCTTGCGCGCGCTTGTCGCCTTTGAAGCCACCGCCCGTCACCAGAGCGTGAAGGGTGCCGCCGAAGAACTGCATGTCACCCAAAGCGCGATCAGCCATCAGCTGCGCCAGCTTGAAGAAAATCTTGGTGTGGTGCTGTTTACCCGCAAAGGCCGGGGTCTCAGCCCGACCAAGTCGGCAGAGCTCCTATTGCCACGCCTGACCGAGGCCCTTGATGGCATTGCCGATATCACGGGTGAAGTTGGCCCCGATAAGGGCAAGGCGATCCGCATTGGTGCGCTGGCAACACCGGCGCTGACGGTGTTGCTATATGAGCTTGATAACCTGCGTGACCGGTTGCCTGCCGATATCCCGGTCCAGTTCCGCAAGATAGAATTTGATGACGGGCTCGATCCGCTTGAGATCGACCTCGCCCTTCAGATCGCGCCAAAGGACCTTCCGGGACCGGAAGACTGGGTGACCGAATTGCTGACACCCGAGGTTTATACCGCCTTTGCCGCCCCGGAATGGCTGGCAAAAAGGGGGTATGATGCAGGTAGTATCGATGTCGCCGCGCTTGGCCCGCGCGACATTTTGCTGATCGATAGCGACAGCGAACAGTTTTCCCAGATTGAGCAATGGTTCAAGGATGCCAGCTTCGAGCTTTCCGATTGCTGGACCTTCAGCCACCATATCTGGGCACTTGAAGCCGCACGTGCCGGTCAGGGCATTGTTGCCAGTACCGATGTGGTCGCACGCAACTATGTCGAACGCGGCGAACTGGTCGCACTTAATTTCCCGGATTTCATTTCACACTGGTGGTATCGCCTACTGATCCGCCCGGCCCGACAAAAAGACCCGGTTGTGATCGAAGCCGCCAACTGGATCCGCGAACTGATCAATCCACGCACCGCATCGCTGGCGCGTAAAAAAGTAATGTAATGGTTTTGTTCGTTGCTCTGATCGCCTCGAAAGTATAGGGTTCGGGCACAAAAAAGCGGGCAAAACTGCCAACTTGAATGGGGTATTTGGGGACGATGACATCCTTGGTCTCGGTCGTGGTCACGACGTATAATTGGCCCGAAGCGCTGTCCTTGGTGCTGAATTCTCTTGCAGATCAACAAGATCGCAATTTCGAGATTGTTATTGCCGATGATGGATCGGGCGGGGAAACCACCCGCGTGATCGAAAATTTTGCCGCCAATTGCGAAATCCCCGTCAAACATTACTGGCATGAAGATAGCGGTTTCCGCGTTGCCAAAGCACGCAATGGCGCGATTGCCATGGCCGCCGGTGAGCTGGTTATATTCATCGATGGTGATTGTTGCGTGATGCCCGATTTCATCACCCGTCACCGCAAGGCCGCTGAACAGGGATGCTTGGTATCGGGCAAACGCGTTTTCCTGAAAGAACGCCTGACCAAAACTTTGCTCAAACGCAAGTGGGCGTTTCACAAGTTGCCACGTCCACTGCTGTTTTTGACGGCATTGTCGGGTTTTGCCAATCGCCCGTTTCAGTTCATCCGACTACCGCATAAAGGCCCCTGGCTTTGGGAACATGAGAATTGCTGGCGTAAGGCACAAACCTGCAACCTTGCTGTCTTCAAGGCCGATATCGACAAGATCAAAGGGTTTGATGAAGCCTATCAGGGACATGGGTGGGAAGATTCCGATTTTGTCCTGCGTTTGCTGCGATCCGGCCTGAAACGCAAGAATGTCGAATATTGCTCGCCGGTTTTGCACCTGTTCCATGATCGCAAAATCGCCGCACGCCACGAAGGTTCAGGCTGCAACTGGCAGCTCTTCAATGAGCAGCTTCTGGATGATGCAGGCCGTTTCCTACCATCGGATGCAGCGCACCAGCGCAAAGCACGTGAATCTGCTGGCGCACCGGCACTGGAAAAACAGATAGCCTGACTTTCGACCAAGGATGGATGTGGACCCCCTTGGAAGCTGCGACGTTTCGCGATAAAAGGGCGGCATCATTCTCCTTCGGGTGTGTTTGCACGCCTTGAAGTTCAAAACAGCCGCTCCGTTTTTCGGGGCATGCCTTTATAAAAGCGAAAGGGATTTTCCCAGATGGATCTCAGCAAGATTGCCGTTGGCAAAGATGTTCCGTGGGACGTAAATGTCGTCATCGAAATTCCGCAGGGCGGACCGGTTAAGTACGAAGTAGACAAAGACTCCGGTGCTGTCTTCGTTGACCGTTTCCTGCACACCTCGATGTATTATCCGGTCAATTACGGCTTCATCCCGAACACGCTTGGCGAAGATGGCGACCCGGTTGATGCCATGGTCATGTTCCGCGAGCCGGTCGTTGCCGGTTCAGTCATCCGTGCACGTCCGATTGGCGTTCTGATGATGGAAGACGAAGCTGGTCAGGACGAAAAATTGATCTGCGTCCCGCATGACAAGATCGATCCGTACTACACCGACATCAAATCTCACGAAGATCTGCCGCAGATCCTGCGCGATCAGATCCAGCACTTCTTTGAGCGTTACAAAGACCTCGAAAAAGGCAAATGGGTAAAAGTTACCGGTTGGGAAGGCGCTGAGAAAGCCGCAAGCCTGGTCGAAGAAGGTGTTGCCCGCCTCGGCAAATAATCGGCCAACGCCAGATAAAATGCTTCCAAACAACGCTCTGTGTCTCACAGGGCGTTGTTTTTTTTGACTTCATCACAGAATACGCGACAATGGGTGCTGTCGGGGGCTCGACACACGAATTGGGAGTGGATCTGTGCCCTTCAAGGAAGACTGCAATTCATCTGGCAAGTCTGACATCACCCACATAAAAATCATACAGGGTGACATCACGACGCTGGATACTGATGCCATTGTCAACGCTGCCAATCAGGCTCTTATGCCGGGCGGCGGTGTTTGTGGTGCAATACATGCTGCCGCTGGGCCGGAACTGGCCGCGGCTTGCAAACCGCTTGCGCCTTGCCCAACCGGCGAAGCACGCATCACGCCGGGATTTGGCCTGCGCGCACGCCACGTGATCCATACGGTCGGTCCCGTTTGGCATGGTGGTAATCAGGGTGAGGCAGAATTGCTCGCCGCCTGTTATCGCAACGCGGTGCTGTTGGCTGCAAAGCATCACCTGCAGTCCATTGCCTTCCCGGCGATTTCGACAGGTATTTTTGGCTATCCCGAAGACCAGGCCGCAAAAATTGCCGTATCAACCCTTTGTGAGCTGACTTGCGCATATACCGCAATGCCACAAATTTACCTTTGTTGTTTCACATCCTTGTCGCACGAAATTATGCAAAACGCCTATCACCACTGCCAGAAGGGAACTGATTGAATGCAAAGCGAAGCTCTTGCACATTCACCCTCCCAGCCGTTCGAGATCGAAGCCTCGTCGGATGGCATTCTGCGCGTGGGGGATCACGAATTTCGCTGTGCGTTCGGGTCTAATGGCATCATTGATGCCGACAGCAAAACCGAAGGCGATGGCAAAACACCCGCGGGTCGCTGGCAATTGCGCTATGTGATGTATCGCGCCGATCGCAGACCCTGCCCTCGCACCAAACTGCCCGTCACCACCATTTCATTTTCGGATGGCTGGTGTGATGACCCGACCCATCCCGACTATAACTGCCCGGTGCGCCTGCCCTTCAAGGCAAGCCACGAGCGGCTTTGGCATGAAGATGGCCTCTATAATATCGTCGTGGTTCTGGGTCATAACGATGCCCCGCCGGTTCCGGGCAAAGGGTCGGCGATTTTCATGCATATCGCCAAACCCGATTATAGCGGGACAGAGGGTTGCATTGCGCTGTCGGAAAAGGATCTTGAGACCCTTTTGGGCCTGGTGCGCTACGAAACCTTTATCACCATCACCAAATGAAATCATGGACTTGCCGTTTTGGCGCACAGCGCCTAGGTTCAATGGCCGGATCAATTCACAGGACAAGTCATGATTGAAGACGATTATCTCTATAAAAAGGGTGGTATTGCGGGCTTTGGCGCGCGTCTGAAAGCTATTTTCGGATCGGGCAAATTCTGGGTCCGGACCCTTGGCGTAATCGTTCTGGTTGCTGTGATCTATTACCCGGCCGGTATGGCGTTGGTGCATCGCATTGATGATAACCCCGATTTCGTCGGCAATTATCAGGGCGGCAGCCACGCGGTCAACACGGCTGCCAGCCTGATTGATCGTGAGGTCAATCAGAACCGCTGGACGGCGAATGATCCGTTCTTCCTGCCAAGTGCGGCACTCGACAATATGCCGAACTTCCAGACCGGCATTGTCTATGCCCTGTCTCGTTTCGCCATCGAGCTTTCAGATCAGATCGGCCGTACCCGTGGCTCAAGCCAGGTCGACCCCGATCTTGACGATGCCGCCGGTCTTTTGAAGTTCCGCGGTGATAAATGGGTGTTTGATCCGTCTGTATCGCTATTGCCCGGTGTCACCTCCGAACAGCAATACCGTCAGGCCATCCGTGCGCTTGAGAATTACAACAAGCGCCTGACGACCGGTGAAGCCGTTTTTGAGCGCCGCGCAGATAACCTGCAGGAAACGCTCAACCGCTTTGCCAACGACCTTGGTTCAGCCTCTGCCCTGATTGATGACAAGGTAGACGCCCCGTCGATCTTTGATCGCACGGCCGATGATGTGTTTTATGCCACCAAGGGCCGTCTTTATGCCTATAGCCTGATTCTGCGCGATCTTGGTACCGACTTTGAGCAAATCATCAATGAACGCCAGATTGCACCAGCTTGGGCCGAAATGATTGCATCCCTGCAATCTGCTGCTGCCCTTGATCCGCTGGTGGTGGTTAACGGGTCGGCTGATGGCATTGTGTTCCCTAACCATCTGGCGGGTCTTGGTTTCTATCTGCTGCGCGCCCGCACCCAAATGCGCGAGATCAGCAATATCCTGCAACGCTAGAAGCCTTTTCGATCACTGATTGTCATGGTGCGAATACCTGACTTGCGCGCTGCGACTTGATCTTTTCGGAATTTTGCCCCATTTAGGGCCTAACCAAATGAAATGCAGATTGTTGAGCGGGCGGTAAACAGCCCCGGCAATCAGAGTGAGAGGACAAGCCGACCATGTTCATTCAGACCGAACCGACCCCGAACCCGGCCACACTCAAGTTCCTGCCGGGCGAGGAAGTCATGGGCCGTCTCGGCACCGCCAACTTTGTGAAGGGTGACGAAGCCGTCAAATCCCCGCTTGCACGCAAGCTGTTCGAAGTTGATGGCATCGCAGGTGTTTTCCTGGGCGGTGATTTCATCACCATCACCAAGGATGACTCCAAGGATTGGCAGACCCTGAAACCGCAAATCCTTGGCGGTATCATGGAACATTACACCTCTGGCCAGCCAGTACTTGATCAGAACTCCAACGCAGCAACCGGTGCCAGCACCGCGGCTGAGGGCGATAACGAGCTGGTCAGCCAGATCAAGGAACTGCTTGATACCCGCGTACGTCCGGCTGTTGCCCAGGACGGTGGTGATATCGTGTTCCACAAATTCGAAGACGGCGTTGTATATCTTGAGATGCATGGCGCATGTTCGGGCTGCCCAAGCAGCACTGCGACCCTGAAAATGGGCATCGAAAACATGCTGCGTTACTACGTGCCTGAAGTTCAGGCCGTAGAACCGGTCATGGCTGACTAAGGGACTGCACACAGTTCAGTCACTGACCGAGTACAGACCCTTTGCTTCGAGTCGTTAAAAAAATCTTGAGCCCGGCGCAAGAATCATCCTGCGCCGGGCATTATTATTATGCGTGGAACGAGAAGGTTTACGCGACGTTTTCAACTTGTAGAGATTTTGTCCGTTGCGGTCTTGGACTGCGGCAGGCATAGATAACGTCCACTTGGGGCGGACAGGTTTACTGATCCTGGAGATTTATGAATGAGTAGCGCAAAAGCAGGAAACTACCGGAAAGTTGCGCTTGCTTCGATCATCGGGGCAGTCTGCTTGCTGTATATCGGCTTTTTCGCCGGAATTGATATATCGCCGGTCCCACAAGGGATTGATGCCGAAGACACCGCAGAGGTCGTCACCGACGCCCCTGTGAAAAAGAAAAAGCCGGTTTACCGCCGTGGCCCGGAAGTGGTCGCGTTGAACCAGTATTTCAAAAGCATCGGCTATAGCCTCAATGACGTGACCGAAGTCCCGCGCGTTTACATCAAACGCGTGCCAAAGGGCCTTGGCGAACTGGCATCGGTCGATGAACGCAAACGTATTTTCCTGCGCATCATGCTGCCACTGGCCATGCGGGTGAACGAGGAAATCGGCGCACGCCGTGAACGCCTGATGGCGATTCAGGCCAAGGGTATTTCTGGCACCCCGGTTAGCGAACATGACCAGCAATGGGTCGAGCAGCTGATGAAGCGCTATCGCGTGACCGACGGGGGCATTGCCGCCCTGCTTGAACGTATTGATTTGATCCCGACCTCGCTCATTCTTGCCCAGTCGGCGGAAGAAAGCGGTTGGGGCACGTCGCGCTTTGTGCGCACCGGCAATGCCCTGTTTGGTCAGTGGGCCTGGGGGGATGATGAAGGCATCGTTCCCAAAGACCGCGAAGATGGCAAAACCCACGTCATCAAATCGTTTGGCAGCCTGATGGACAGTGTGCGCGCCTATGCACGTAACATCAACTCGCACCCGGCCTATCAGGGCCTGCGCGAGCGCCGTGCAACCCTGCGCGCCGAAGGTCAGCAGATCAGTGGCTGGGAACTGGCAGAAACGCTTACGAAATATTCCGAGCGCGGCGAAGAATATGTCGAAAGCCTGCATGCCATCATGCGTGCCAATGGCCTGAATGAGTTGGACGGTCTGGAATTCGCCGTGGGCGACGTTCCCCCACCGCCACAGCTGTTTGCAGCACTGGAAGATTAAGCTTAGCGCATTACCGCAAAGAAAAAGGGATCCAGACGGATCCCTTTTTTACTGCAAAAAGCTGATGTGCTCAGGAGCCGGTCCGATAGATCCAGCCGTTTTCCGATTTCAGCAACCGGATTTCATTTTCGACCACGCGACGATCACCAACTTTATACTCGCCTTCCTTGAAGGTCAGCATCTTGGTCTTTACCAAATCAATCGCATCCTTGACCGTATTGCCAACATCATCCATCGACCCGGCGGCCTTGCCCTTTTCGGACACGTCATCGGCAAATTCGGCAACCGTGCGGTCAAACACCAGCTCATAGCGCACCATCACGATCACTTCGTCATCGCCTTCGGCAATGCTGTTGGTCTTGGTGACGTTTTCAACATGGCCGACCTTGGCATAGGGATCGTCACGGAACCGTTCGATCACAGCCGTGGTGATTTCATCCGCACTTGGGCCGCTGGCCTGTTCATCTTCGCAGGCAGCCAGAAGCGGGAAGAACATGAAAACGGCGAGAAAGCGGGTCAATTGGCCCATAAGCTGTTTCCTATTTACTTGCACAATCACTGATACGCCTATCTGCCCAACGCATGTGGCAAAAATCGGGTCGCTATGACCAACCCCATTATTCCAGATTTTAAAGCGTCTTGCATTTAATCTGCCCCATTCTGCCGGAGATAACCTTTTGTCCGGCGAGGAAAGGGCCACAGGGCGTAGCTGGGGCTACGTTCAAGGATCTTGACGCTGCAGGGCGGAAGGTTATCCCGGCCCGAAGGGTTTGATTTTGGCGGCGTTTCGCAACGTTACACCGTTTGACCGATGCGCCGCATCGCTCTGCACGCTGTGCCTTGCCAAACGCCGCCAAAAACAAACATAATGGATCAGACTAAATGCAAGACGCTTTAGCCGAGGTCAGGTCACGGTTTTACGGATATAAAAATGGCGGTGCAGCCAAAGCCAACCCCGCCATTTCCAATCATCTTTGTAAACGCGGCTTAGCCGTGCTCTGCCTCGTGCGCGGCAAGGGCTGCCAAGTTCACAAGATCGTTCACGGTCGCCCCCATCTGCGCGATCTGGGCTGGCTTTTCCAGACCGATCATGACCGGACCAACCACCGTGCCACCGCCAAGCTTATCCAGAAGCTTGGACGCCGTGGTCGCCGCATGAAGGGCCGGCATCACCAAAACGTTGGCCGGGCCGGACAGGCGGCAGAACGGATAAAGCTTGAGCAGTTCGGTATCAAGCGCGACATCAACGGCGATATCACCATCAAACTCGAAATCGACATTGCTGCGCTCAAGGATGCCCACCGCTTCACGGATACGATCGGTATCAGCACTGTAAGGGTTGCCAAAGGTCGAGTGCGAAACCATCGCCACACGCGGCTCATGACCCAGCTGACGGGCCTTCTCGGCCGCCTGAATGGCGATCTCGGCCAGTTCCTCGGCATTTGGCAGGTTATGCACGCGGGTATCGGCGATGAACACCGTACGGCCCTTGGCAATCGCAATCGAAAGACCCATCGGGATTTCACCCGGCTTGGCATCAATCACACCGGCAACGTCGCTGAAGCTGCGGTTGAAGTTACGGGTCAGACCCGTGATCAGGCCATCCGCATGCCCCTTTGCCACCATGACAGAGGCAAAGACGTTACGCTTCTGGTTGACCATGCGCTGGCAATCACGCCACAGGAAGCCTTTACGCTGCAGGCGCTGATAAAGGAATTCTGCATATTCGGCATTATGCTTGGACAATGCCGCGTTGCTGATTTCAACACCATCCAGGCTTTCAATGCCAAGGTTCTTGGCACTTTCATGGATGCGGTCTTCGCGACCGATCAGGATCGGCGTGCCATAGCCCGAGTTGCGATAGGCAACCGCCGCACGAATGACGGTTTCTTCTTCGCCCTCGGCAAAGGCGATGCGTTTCGGATGCGCACGGACATAATCAGAAATCAGCTGCAGATGGGCTGCGGTCGGGTCAAGGCGACCACGCAGCTGATTTTCATATTCCGCCATATCAATGATCGGACGACGCGCAACACCGCTATCCATTGCCGCCTGCGCAACGGCCTTTGGCACGGCCATGATCAGACGCGGATCAAACGGCGCTGGGATGATGTATTCCGGGCCATATTGCAGGCGACGACCGGAATAGGCAGCTGCCACTTCGTCCGGAACGTCTTCACGCGCAAGCGATGCCACAGCATGGGCAGCGGCGATCTTCATTTCCTCGTTAATCGTTGATGCCTGAACATCAAGCGCGCCGCGGAAGATATAAGGGAAGCCCAGAACGTTGTTGATCTGGTTCGGATAGTCCGACCGGCCGGTGGCGCAGATCGCATCACTGCGGATGGCCGCAACTTCTTCTGGCGAAATTTCCGGATCCGGGTTGGCCATCGCAAAGATGATCGGCTTTTTGGCCATGCTTTTGACCATGGCAGAGGTCACCGCACCCTTGACCGACAGGCCAAAGAACGCATCGGCACCATCCATGGCTTCTTCAAGGGTTCTGGCATCGGTCTCGGCCGCATGGGCTGATTTCCACTGGTTCATGCCATCTTCGCGACCCTTATAGATCACACCGCGCGAGTCACACATGATGACATTGTCATGGGAAACACCCATGCTTTTCACCAGCTCGCAGCAAGCAATCGCCGCTGCACCGGCACCATTGATGACAAGCTTGATGTCTTCAAGCTTACGGCCGGTCAAATCACATGCATTGATCAGGCCCGATGCGGCAATGATTGCGGTGCCATGCTGATCATCATGGAACACCGGAATGTCCATAACTTCGCGCAGGCGCTGTTCAATGATGAAGCATTCAGGTGCCTTGATGTCTTCAAGGTTGATGCCGCCAAACGATGCGCCAAGGAAGCGCACGCAATTAACAAACTCGTCAACATCCTCGGTCGAGACTTCAAGATCAAAGCCATCAACATCGGCAAAGCGTTTGAACAGAACAGCCTTGCCTTCCATGACCGGCTTGGATGCCAGCGCACCAAGATTGCCAAGCCCCAGAACGGCGGTACCGTTGGAAATGACCGCAACGATATTGCCCTTTGACGTGTAGTCATAGGCGGTCGCCGGGTTCTTGGCGATTTCAAGACAAGGCACCGCAACACCTGGCGAATAGGCCAGGGACAGATCGCGCTGTGTGGTCAGCGGCTTGGATGCGGTGATTTCGATTTTGCCCGGGCGGCCGCTGGAATGGAACAGCAGCGCTTCGCGGTCACGAACCTTGATTTCTTTATCTGACATTATGTTTTCACTGACGCTTGCGTGGTGGGTTGGAAAGCAACGTGTATGGTCTTGGTGTAGATTATCCTGATCGACAAATTTCCGGTGTGGGACCGTCATGTCGGACCGCCCAATAAATCAGGCTTCTGGCTGCGGGTCAAAGGGGACGTTAACGGCAACCGCAAAATTACGTAGCGTTTTCCGTATGTTGCGACGCAACATCGCAATGCTGTCTGGCATCATTTTTATCCCCC
The DNA here is from genome assembly GCA_965228275.1 of Thalassospira sp. GTDB lineage: Bacteria > Pseudomonadota > Alphaproteobacteria > Rhodospirillales > Thalassospiraceae > Thalassospira. The sequence continues at coordinate 2,002,865 of OZ245802.1, forward strand.
AATTCTGCTTACGGGTTGACCCGTTGCGCGATCATGACAAATCTGTTGGCAAATAGACGTGACTTTTCAGTGACGTAATTGAACGTGCAAATCCCTGCCATCAAAGCAAAATTCACGTTGCGCCGCGCAAAGAATTGACGAATTTCAAGCCATATTTCGTCTTTCCACAATCTGAAAAACTTTCAAAAACCCGGGGGAAACATGAAATCGCAGTCACTTAACCGGACTTTGGCCCTTGTTGGACTGGGCCTTGGCACTGGACTCCTTTCCCTGCCCAACGCACAGGCAAGTGATGCGATCGATTTCCCGTTCGACCCAATAATCGGTGAAACACGGACCTATCAGGTCGAAAAAACCCGCGAGACCCACCGCAACGGGACGGTCACGAAAAGCACCCTGACCATGTCAGTGCCCATCACGGTGCGCGCAACGGATCAGGATGGATTGGAGATGGAAGTCACCTATAACGACATTGATGTCGTTGGCGCAGAGGCGGGTGATAAAAACACTGCCCTTGCAGCGGGTCTTGCCAAACTGACCGAGGGGTTTGTTTTTCACTATCGCGCATCCCCAACCGGTGTTCCGATCACGCTCACCAACATGGATGCTGTGCAAGCCGATCTTTTGCCCGCCGTGTTTGAACGCCTTGATGGCATCATCGCCCAATACAGCAGCGACCCGCAAATTGCGGCAAGTCTGACGCCAATTCGCCAAGCCTTTGCCAATATGACCCCGCAGGCAGGCGCACAAATGACGCTTCGCGATATTCAGCCAATCTTTGCCCTGACCGGGTTGGAAATGCCTGAAAACGGCGTAATTGAAATCAACAATGATGTGCCGTGGGAGCTGACCGGATCGAACCTGAAGGCGGTTGGCGAGATCAAGCTGACCAACAGCACCGATGATCAGGCCACGATCGAGCTTCATCAGAACTACACCCGCGAAAGTGTCCGCAACGGGATCGCCTTTTTGATGGCGCAAACAGCCGGGATGGATAAGGCATCAATGGAACGCGCCACCAAGCAAATCCGCGCCTGGGAAGATTACGATATCCAGACTGACATCACCGCCAACCTGCCGCGCACCGGCGGCTGGCCGTTGCGGGTTGACCACACCCAGACCTTTATCGCCGCCGGACAAAAACAAATCACGCAGATGACTTTCACCTTGCAGGACTAGAACCCTGAAACGCCGTCATTTGGGCACATGCATGTGGATGTTGGTCGCACCGTTCTTTTGAAGAATTTCGGTGGCTTGGGCTTCTGCACCGGCATGTTTCGGGTCAATCCTCACCCACAGGATCACCGACCCGGCATCCACCGCGCGGGCGAAATCTTCGGTATGCGGGGTGGATGTGACTTCATCAATGAACTCACGAAGGGCAACCGCGCCAACCCCTGCCCCGACTGCAATTGCCGCAGGCGCGGTCGCAGCACCGCCAAACAGTGCAATGGCACCCGATGCCACCAAGGGGACTTCGTATTTCACTTCACCAACCAGGGCGGTCAGCACATCTGACCATGACCGGCCATCAGTTCCGGCGACATCAATGGATTCATGGGAACTCAGAACCGAAAGATCGGTGCGAGAAAATCCGTTGTCGCGAAGGCTTGTGACTGCGGCATCGAACTTGTCCTTGGTATCAAACAGTCCGACCAGTTCGGGGGCTTGGGAGGTGGTCTGCTCTGCTGCCATTTTACGCTCTCCTTGGTGACTGTTTTTCGCTAGAAAAACTGGCGGGTTTCTGCGCCAATTCAATTCGCTAGGGTCAGGACCTATTAATTTGGTTCGAATGGTCGGTCAGATTTGTACGGATACGCGAAGCAAGACCGCCGGAAGATATACATCTTTCAAGGTTTTGCGACAAAGTAGCCCGTACAAATCTGTCCGATCCAAAGGACAGAATTTATATTTGCAAACTCCGGCGTCAAACCCCTTGCACGGGATGCCGCCCCGCTCGGCGGGTTTTTCCTTGGATTTCACAAATATAAACTCTGCCATTCCAATCAAATTAATAGGTCCTGACCCTCGTATCTTTATATATTTTGCGGAAATTCAGGCGTTGCAATGGCATAGATCAAAAACTATGACTTCGCCCCTTGCCGCCTCTCGTCAATGCCTTCCGGGTTTGCTATCAAAGTCGACATGAACAACATCGCCGATACATCCGACACCACACCGAGCGCACCATCCTTCTCCAAAGAGGGTGCGACACCGATGATGATCCAGTTCCTTGAGATCAAGGAACAGTATCAGGACTGCCTGCTATTTTATCGGATGGGCGATTTTTACGAGCTGTTCTTTGACGATGCGGTCAAAGCCGCCGAAGCCCTTGATATCGCCCTGACAAAACGCGGCAAGCATCAGGGTAACGAAATTCCCATGGCCGGTGTTCCGGTCCATAGTCACGAAACATATCTTCAGCGTCTGATCCGCAAGGGTTTCCGGGTTGCCGTCTGCGAACAGATGGAAGACCCGGCAGAAGCCAAGAAACGCGGCGCAAAATCCGTGGTCAAACGCGGTGTTGTCCGCCTGATCACACCGGGTACGCTCACCGAAGACAGCCTTCTTGATGCACGGCGCCATAACTATCTGGCAGCCGTATCAGAAGTGCGTGGCAAGGTGGGTCTAGCCTGGCTTGATATGTCGACCGGTGATTTTTACGTCCAGCCGACCGAGATGGCGGGCCTTGGGGCTGCTCTGGCACGCCTTGATCCGGGTGAGATCCTGTTTTCGGAAAAGATGCTGAACCGATCCGAGGTTTTCGACATCTATGCCGAATATAAAAACATCATCACCCCGCAGCCAACCGCGCGCTTTGATGCCGAAAATGCCCAACTTCGCCTGAAAAAGCTTTATCAGGTTGAGGCATTGGACGCCTTTGGCGGATTTGAAGTGGCCGAGCTTTCGGCTGCAGGTGCGCTGATTGACTATGTCGAACTGACCCAAAAAGGTCAGATGCCGCGCCTCTCGCCCCCGACCCGCGTTGCCGAAGGTGCGGCGATGGAGATCGATGCGGCAACCAGACGATCACTTGAACTGATCCAGACCCAATCGGGCGAACGCAAGGGATCGTTGCTGTCGGTCATTGACCGCACCCGGACCGGTGCCGGTGCGCGTTTGCTGGCAGCCCGCCTTTCGGCGCCGCTGACCAATGCGGACGAGGTCAATAAGCGCCTTGATCTGGTTGAATATTTCCATGATCGCGATGGCTTGCGATCTGATCTGCGCTCCGCCCTTGGCGAATGCCCCGATATTGAACGAGCACTATCGCGTCTGTCGGTTGGTCGTGGCGGTCCGCGTGATTTGGCGGCCATGCGCGATGGTCTGTCATGCGCCTTTGCGATTGGCAATCTTCTGAACAAACCCGATGGCGGCAATGATGGCCTGACGGCACAGCCGGAAGCCCTTTCTGATCATTTGACCATGATGGGTCACCACGGTGATCTGATTGATCTTTTGCGGCGGGCGATTTCAGAAAACCTGCCGCTTCTGGCCCGTGATGGTGGCTTTATTGCTGGTGGATATCACCCACCGCTTGATGAGCTCCGCATGCTTTCAAGCGAAAGCAAAAAGCTGATCGCCAATCTTCAGGCCCGCTATACCGAGCAAACCGGCATTACCAACCTTAAGGTCAAACACAACAACGTGCTTGGCTATTTCATCGAAGTATCGGCCAAAACCGCCGATAAAATGATGGAAGAAGACGAATTTATTCACCGTCAGACCATGGCCAATGCCGTGCGCTTTACGACGGTTGAACTGTCTGAGCTTGAAAGCAAGGTGTCTAAGGCCGGTGATCAGGCATTGGCACTTGAACTTGAGCTGTTTGAAGAACTGGTTTCAGCCGTTCTGGCCAAGGCTGACGAAATTGCCAAATGCGCAACGGCGCTTGCGGGACTTGATGTATCGGCTGCTCTGTCGGAACTGGCGCGCGATCAGGGCTGCATTCGCCCGCAGATCGACAGCAGCCTTGCCTTTGACATTCATGCTGGTCGCCATCCGGTGGTTGAGGCCGCGCTTCGCGAAAATGGCGATGCGCCCTTTGTTGCCAATGATTGCCGTCTTGAGGATGAACAAAGCCTGTGGCTGATTACCGGTCCGAACATGGCTGGTAAATCGACATTCCTGCGTCAAAACGCCCTGATTGCCGTTCTGGCCCAGATCGGTGCCTTCGTTCCGGCAGCAAAAGCACATATCGGCGTGATTGACCGTCTGTTTTCGCGCGTGGGTGCGGCCGATGATCTGGCGCGCGGGCGTTCGACCTTTATGGTCGAAATGGTCGAAACCGCATCGATCCTTAATCAGGCGACCGACCGATCCTTGGTCATCCTTGATGAAATCGGACGCGGTACGGCAACCTTTGACGGTCTATCGATTGCCTGGGCGGTGGTTGAAAACCTTCATGAAATCAACAAGTGCCGTGGTCTTTTTGCTACCCACTATCACGAACTGACGGCCCTGGCTGCGAAGCTCAAACACCTATCCTGCCACACCATGCTGATCAAGGAATGGCAGGGCGAGGTTGTTTTCCTCCATGAAGTCGGTGCAGGCAGTGCCGATCGATCCTATGGCATTCATGTCGCCCAGCTGGCCGGTCTGCCAAAACCGGTGATCAAGCGTGCCGAGCAGGTTCTCAAGACCCTTGAGAAAGGCGAACAAGGGGGCGCTGTTTCCAAGCTTGCCGATGACTTGCCGCTGTTTGCCGTTGCCATCGAACAGGCCGCCAAGGAGGAACGCGCATCTGCACCTGCCCTTTCTGATGGGCAGAAGGCTGTTCTGGATGCGGTTTCTGATCTTGATCCGGATAATATGACACCACGCGAAGCGCTTGATGCGCTGTATCGTTTGCAGTCACTTAAAGGTTGATTGGCACGCTGGTTCAATTTCGCGATTTAAACGCATGAAAAACAGGCACCTTGCTCCTATATCAGGCAGGTGCCTGTTTTGATTTAGCGACCATAATCCGTGCAATGGGCCAAGATGCGCGGTTTCAAAATTCGGCACAGCACATGCATTAGATGCGATCGCAACCAATTGTCGTTATTGTAAGATTTCGGCAGTACAAAAGACGGTAGCAGACCGCAGACCAGCGCCAAGGAAACCGACCAACGTGACCTACAAGATCAAGAAGCAGCGCGAAATCATTGATCGGAAAAAGATCTTTGCCGAACTCGAAGAGATCGCAAAGAACCCGGACCTGAAAAGTTTCAAGCAGCGCGCCGAAGTGCTCAAGAAGCTGAAATCGGTCATGGAAGCCGGTCGCAAGGTCATTCGTGCGCGCTTTGAAGACAGCAATTCCGGTCAGGAAACCGTCTTTTCCAACAGCTTCCTGATGGATCAGATGGTCCGCCTGATCCATGATTTCGCGATCAGCTTTGTTTATCCGCTGCATAATCCAACCAATGAACAGCGCATGTCAGTCGTCGCTGTTGGCGGTTATGGCCGTGGCGACATGGCCCCGCATTCGGATGTCGATATCCTGTTTCTGTTTCCCTACAAGCAAACCGCGCACGGCGAACAGGTTGTCGAATTCATCCTGTATATGCTGTGGGATTTGGGCCTTAAGGTCGGTCACGCAACGCGTTCGGTCGATGATTGCCTGCGCATGGGCAAACAGGACATCACCATCCGCACTAACCTGCTTGAAAGCCGGTTCGTCTGGGGTGATGAGGAAACCTATAACCTGTTTCGCGCACGCTTCATGGATGAGCTGGTCAAGGGCAGCGGCCTTGAATTCATTGAAAAGAAACTGAACGAGCGTGACGAACGCCATGTCCGCATGGGCGATTCGCGCTATGTGGTCGAACCCAACGTCAAGGACGGCAAAGGCGGCCTTCGGGATCTGCATACCCTGTTCTGGATTGGCAAATACCTGTATCGCGTCAACTCCCCGATGGAGCTGGTGGACCTTAAGGTCCTGACCCGCAAGGAAGCACAGGGCTTCTCAAAAGCGCAAAACTTCCTGTGGGCGGTGCGTTGCTGGCTGCATTACCTGTCTGATCGCGAAGAAGACCGCCTGACCTTTGACATGCAGCGCGATATCGCCGAACGGCTTGGCTATACCGACCATGCGGGTGCCTCGGGTGTCGAGCGCTTCATGAAGCACTATTACCTGATGGTCAAACATGTGGGCAACCTGACCCGCATCTTCTGTGCTGCCCTTGAAGAACGTCATCAACGCCGCCCGCTGATCCGCTTCCCAGGCAAGCTGTTTGGCACGCGTGAGATTGACGGGTTTGAGCTGCGCAATGATCGTCTGACGGTCGAAAATCTGGCCGTGTTTGAAAATGACCCGATCAAAATCCTCAGCCTGTTTCTGGTTGCCCATCAAAACGGGGTTGGCATTCATCCCGAAACATTGCGCTGGGTGACCCAAAGCCTGAAATTTGTTGATCACAAGCTGCAAAATGATCCGGCGGCCAATGAGGTCTTCCTTGAAATCCTGACCCTGCGCAACAGCCCTGATATTGCCCTTCGCAAGATGAACGAGGCCGGGGTTCTTGGCCGTTTCATCCCGGATTTCGGGCGTGTCGTCGCCCAGATGCAGTATGACATGTACCATACCTACACCGTGGACGAGCACACCATCCGCGCGATCGGTATCCTTAATCAGATCGAAAATGGCGAACTGGCCGAAGACGCGCCGGTCGCAACCCGCATCATGGGCAAGGTGATCTCGCGCCGCGTTTTGTATGTCGCGGTCTTGCTGCATGACATTGCCAAGGGCCGTGGTGGCGATCATTCCGAGCTCGGTGCCGAAGTTGCCGAAAAACTCTGCCCGCGTCTGGGCCTGTCGCCAGCCGATACAGAAACGGTAGCCTGGCTGGTCAAAGCCCATCTTTGGATGAGCCTGACGGCGTTTAAACGTGACCTCAATGACCCGACCACGATCAAGGCGTTTGGTGATCTGGTGCAGTCGCAGGAACGCTTGCGCCTGTTGCTGTGCCTGACCGTGGCCGATATCCGTGCGGTTGGACCCGATGTCTGGAACGGATGGAAGGCAACCCTTCTGCGTGAGCTTTATTATGCAACCGATGACCATCTATCGGGTGGTTTGAACGCCGACAGCCGCGATTCGCGTGTTGCCCGCGCACAGATGGCACTTCGCGAAGCCCTGGTGGATTGGCCAACTGATGACATCGAAGACTTCATTGATCGTGGCTATCCGTCTTATTGGCTCAGTTTCGATACCGACATCCATGTCCATCACGCCCATCTGACCCGTGATGCCAAAAAATCCGGGGCGGAAATCACGGTCGATGTCCGGATCGATACCGAAATTGATGCCACCGAAATCACGGTTCACTGTACCGACCATCCCGGCCTGTTTTCCCAGATTGCCGGATCAATGGCGCTCTGTGGAGCGAACGTTGTCGATGCAAAGATCCTGACGCTGGCCGATGGTATGGCGCTTGATACCTTCTTTGTTCAGGACACCAATGGCGAAGCGTTTAATGACACGGCCAAGCTTGAGAAGCTGCGCGAAACGCTTGAAAAGGTGATCTCCGGCCAGCTGCGCCCAAGCCATGAAATCCAGCGTCGCCAGACCAAGGATAACAAGCACCGCACAGCCGTGTTCAAGGTCGAGCCCAACGTTATCATCGATAACAAGGCCAGCCGTACGCATACCGTGATTGAAATCACCGCCCGTGATCGGCAGGGGCTTCTCTATGACATCACGCGTGCCTTGCGCGACCTGTCGCTTCAGATCGCATCCGCACGGATTTCCACCTTTGGCGAGCGCGCGGTTGACGTTTTCTATGTGAAGGATGTGTTTGGCCTGAAGATCGATAGCCGCACCAAGTTCGTGCAGGTCAAGGAAACCCTGACACAGGCCATCCAGAACAATTAGGGCGCAATAGCAAACCCCTGATACGAACCAAACTTGGTCCATACCCATGCGGCATCAACAATACCGCCACGGTATGGATCAAGTTCGGTGTTCCAGTCCTTTGGACCGGAACGTGCTCGTATATTTTGGAAATTGTGACGGACGAGGAAGAGTAAAACCAAACCCGACAGCGTGACCTGTTATCCACGGTGTCGAAATCCTCGGAGTGCAGCAGGTTGAGGTGTTTTCCCTTTTTTCCCCGCCCGTCCAATAAGAGGCTCGCGTCCCAACGAATCCTCAGCGACCCCGAATTTATGCCTGCGACCAGCGAATTTCTGTGACGGTTGTCACAGGAACCTGAAAAATATGGTCGAATTCAACGACTTTCACAAAAATGCGATATAACAGGCCGTCTTTTGGTGATCACCATTACGACTATTTTCACTTTCGGCTGTCAGATTTCACTGCTTCAGGCTTGAAAAGACCGCAATTGGCGATCATCACAGCCAGAATTGCCGACTCCATTTTACGGATTGCACACGCATGTCGCTTGTTCGCTCGATCGCCACGGTAAGTGGCTTTACCCTGCTGTCACGGTTGTTGGGATTTTGCCGTGATATCCTCATTGCCGGGATGTTGGGTGCGGGCGGCATGGCCGATGCGTTCTTTGTCGCGTTCAAATTCCCAAACCTGTTTCGCCGTCTGTTTGGCGAAGGCGCGTTTTCCGCGGCCTTCATCCCGCTTCTGGCGGGCGACATCGAAAAACGCGGCATGGACGCGGCGCGTGAATTTGCCGCGCGCGCCATGTCGATGCTCATCCTCATCACCGGCTTTTTGGTCGCGATCATTGAAATTCTGATGCCTTGGGCGATGTATGTGTTTGCGCCGGGCTTTGCCGAGGATCCGGAAAAGTTCACGCTTGCTGTTGAACTCTCGCGCATCACCTTCCCCTATCTTGCCTTTATCTCGGCCGTCGCCCTGATGTCGGGTGTGCTTAATACGCTGCATCGCTATGCTGCTGCGGCCGCAGCCCCGATCATTTTAAACATCTGCCTGATCGCTGCCCTTCTTGGACTGACACCCATCATGGAAACCCCCGCCCATGCCCTAGCATGGGGGGTCGCGTTTGCCGGGGTGGCACAGTTCATTGCCCTTGTGATTGCATGCAAGCACGCCGGGTTTGCCATCAAATGGCAGTTGCCCCGCGTTGATGACCGGATCAAGCTTCTGGGCAAGCGCATGATCCCGGGCATGATTGGCGCCGGGGTTTATCAGATCAATCTTCTGATCGACACCATGCTGGCATCCCTTGTATCGGACGGCGCGGTGTCCTGGCTCTATTACGCAGATCGCGTGCAGCAACTGCCGCTTGGCGTGATCGGCATTGCGATTGGCACCGCCCTTTTGCCGACATTGTCGCGCCAGCTGCAAGGCGATGATGCCAAAACCGCAATGTATAGCCAGAACCGCGGGATCGAGATTGCCCTGCTGCTGACCCTTCCGGCCGCGATTGCACTTGGTGTCATGGGCTTGCCGGTGATTAACGTTCTGTTTGAACGCGGTGCGTTTGGCGCGGAAGAAACCCTTATGACCGGTATGGCGCTCACCGTATTTGCCTTTGGCCTGCCGGCATCGGTACTGGTTAAGGTGTTGGCACCGGGCTTCTTTGCCCGCGAAGACACCAAAACACCAATCCGCATCGGTATTTCCTGCATGGTGCTGAACATCGTTCTGATCGTTGTGCTGATGCCATGGTTCGGACATCTGGGCATTGCGGCGGCGACGTCTGTTTCGGTCTGGGTCAATGCAATGTCCCTTGGCATTATTTTGCATCGGCGCGGCGATCTGACCTTTGATGCCCGCCTTGCCCGGCGGGTGCCGCGTATTTTGCTGGCATCGGCTTTGATGGGGGCAGCACTTTGGTTTGCCATTGATTATTTCTGGGAAAATGATGCGCTTTCGATCACACGGATCATGACCATGGCGATCTGTGTATGTGGTGGCATGGCGGTCTATGCGATCAGTGCCCAACTGCTTGGCGCCACCAGCTTTTCCGAACTCAAAGCGACCTTAAAGCGCGGAAAAACCGCCTGATCGCAATATTTCCGGTCATTTCCCGACATGCTTCTTGACCTGATGGCGCGGGGCGGCTTAACTCCGCGCTGTTTGCTTGCATGCTCGTCCGCCGGCGGGTGTCCAAAACCTGGCGGAGTATGCAGGCTTTATTGATCAACATTTGAAATGGACGACGACGTTATGGAACGTGTGTTTTCGGGCGCTCAGCCCACCGGTAACCTTCATCTTGGCAACTATCTTGGCGCAATCCGCAACTGGGTAACGCTGCAGAAGCAATATGAATGCATCTTCTGCGTCGTGGACATGCATGCCATCACGGTCTGGCAAGATCCCAAAGAACTGCGTTCCAACATTCGCGAACTCGCTGCCAGCATGATTGCAGCCGGCATTGATCCGGAAAATCAGGTCCTGTTCAATCAGAGCCAGGTTTCCGCACATGCTGAACTCGCCTGGATCTTTAACTGTGTTGCGCGTATCGGTTGGCTCAACCGTATGACCCAGTTCAAGGAAAAGGCTGGCAAGCATCGCGAAAACGCGTCGCTTGGTCTGTATGCTTATCCGTCGCTGATGGCTGCGGACATTCTGACCTATAAGGCAACCCATGTTCCGGTTGGCGAAGATCAGAAACAGCATCTTGAGCTGGCCCGCGATATCGCGATGAAGTTCAATAATGACTACGAGGTCGAAGACTTCTTCCCACAGCCCGAACCGCTGATCCTTGGTCCGGCAACCCGTGTGATGTCGCTGCGTGATGGTTCGAAAAAGATGTCAAAGTCCGATGCTTCGGACATGGCACGCATCAACATGACCGATGATGCCGATACGCTTTCCAAGAAAATCCGCAAGGCAAAAACCGATCCGGAGCCGCTGCCGTCCGAAGCAGCCGGTCTTGAAGGCCGCCCGGAAGCCAAAAACCTGATCACCATCTATGCGGCCCTTACCGACAGCACCGTCGATGCGGTTCTGGCAGAGCATGGTGGTACCCAGTTCTCTGGCTTCAAACAGGCTTTGACCGACGTTGTTGTCGACAAGCTGGCACCGATCACCGAGGAAATGGCACGCCTGAAAGGCGATCCGGCCTATATCGACAGCGTTCTGGCAAAGGGTGCGGATCGCGCCAATGCCATCGCCCAGCCGATCCTCAAAGAGGTCAAGGAAATCGTCGGTTTCCTCGGCCGCTAATCGGTTAAGACATCAGATAAAGAAAGGCCCGCTTGTCACTGACAGGCGGGCTTTTTTCATGCATAAATTCTCGTGATCAACTCAACTGGCTTAGATTGAATTTCCAGACGGCTGTGACTGCTTTTGCATCGCCTGATATTTCTTCAGTCCGTCCATCATGGTCTGGCTGAACCAGGCACCAACCGGCTCATCCCCACCCATATGGTTTGATGCGCGCTGCATCAGCGGATGAACAGCTTCTTCTTCTGCGCCAGCAGTCTCGGCCGATGCGTTATAGCTATTGCCATTCGATTGGCTTGCTTCACGCGCGCTCAAACGTCCCTGATCCGCAACCGCATTGGTGCCAGAAACAGCATCAGCAGCCATGGTCTGCGCCTTCTCACGGCCCAATGCATCATTAAAGCGCGCGGCCATTTCGGCGGCCGACAGCGGCCCACCATTATCAGACATGATATTCTCATCAATCGCTGACTGCCGCTCTTCTTTGACCAGATTACGCTTTGCGTAACGTGTTTCATGCGCAGCCATCTCTGCCGAAATCGCAAAGGTATTTTCCTGACGGCTTACCCGACCGCTATTTGCCGCGCGGGCCCAGACGGTATTGCCGGCATCGCTGCTAAAGGAGGCACGTTTGATCGGGGAAGCGGCATCCGAGTTCGAGGCAATTGTTTTTGCCATCGTGGTGGCTGGAGTTACCGGGTTTGCTGTCCCGGCCGCGGCCATGGCAACACTTAGTTCTGCCGGATCAGTCTCAGGGGCTGCTTCTGCAACTTCGGTTGCAGTGGCTTGGGCCTGCATCTGGGCTTGAAGCTGCGGGCTTACATTTGATGCCGCAACTTGGGTCGCTTGCCCCCATGGCACATTCAAATCAGAGGGCTTGACGCCACTAAATCCGTTCGAGTTGGGGGCTGCTGCACTGGCCAGAATCGCCTGATCCACCGGGGCGGTTGGTGCGGCCTGAACAATCGTTGCCTGTTCCGCCTGGCTGGCTGCAAACGCCGATGACGCGCTATCTGTCGTCATCCAGGGCAACACCAGCTCACCCTGATAGCTGCCATCATTGGCAGCAACGGTTGCAGCACCAGCTGCGCTACCTGATGCATCGGCAATCGCCGTTCCGTCATCAGGCGTACCGCCCCCAAAGCCATCTTCAACAAACGCCATGATGTGGGTACCGGTATCGTCACCGGTTACCGCATCCACCACAGCATCGATCGCGGCCCCCGCAAGACCGAAAACACCACCAAACAGCCCGCCGCCAACAACGCGTGCGCCATTGCCAAGTTCATCACCCGTCAGCGAACGGTAAATCATGCCAACGCCGGGAATATGCTGCAGGGGGTTAATCACATCGAGGAAATCGGTGAACTCAAATCCGTCTTCGCCGAACATATATTCGGAGAAGGTCCGTCCTTCTGCATTTTCAGAAAGCTGGTCAGCCGCATTCGACTGGGCAAACTTGTTGCCCGCTACGTCGCCTGCTGTGCCCGGAACGCTACCGGGCGAAATTTGCCGCCAATTTGCACCAATCGACATGTCCGTCCTCCTCTTGCGGTTTAATTTGCAAAAGGGGTGCCAGTTTTAGATTTGGCTAAATCGTTGGATTTTATGGAGTTTTATTTGAAGTATATCGCGAACATAGTACCCGTCGGAATCTTCTGCCGGGTAGGTTTGGCTTATTTAAACTGTGTGGAATGTGGCGAAAGTGACTGGTTGGCGAGCACTGGCGCGCAGCGTACTTCGGGTAGGTGAGCACCATGCGCAGACGAAGCCGTTATTTGCAGGCCATTCCACGCAGTTTAAAACAGGTGCCCTGCCCGGTCCTTCTTGGTCTGCAGATAAAATTCGTTATGACCATTGGACGGGAATTTGTGCGGCACGCGCTCGGACACCGAAACACCCCAGTTTTCCAAACCTGCAAGCTTTTCCGGGTTGTTGGTCAGCAAACGTACTTTTTCAAAACCGAGTTGACGGAGCATTTCGGCCGCCGGACGATAGACACGTTCATCGGCGTCAAAGCCAAGCTCTTCGTTCGCATCAAGGGTATCAAACCCGCGATCCTGAAGCGCATAGGCGCGCAGCTTGTTTACAAGCCCGATGCCACGGCCTTCCTGACGCAGATAAAGAACGATGCCGCCCTGCCCGCTATTGGCAATTTCTGAAATCGCGCCACGCAGCTGCGGACCACAATCGCACCGAAGCGATCCGATCAAATCACCGGTAAAGCATTCGGAATGCAAACGGATCAGAACCGGTTTGTCCTTGGCCGGCTCATCAATGACGATGGCAAGATGTTCCTGCCCACCATCTTCGGGACGGAACGCAATCACGGTGGCGTTTTCTGCATCTTCCAGCGGCACGCGTGCCTCGCTGACCTGACGCAAGGATGCCGCCGACGCATTTTCATAGCCATTAATACTATCTGATTGCAGCACCAAAAGGTTCTGACCGCGCGCAAGATTTTCCAGCTGATCCGCGCCAACCGCCACCGTCACCACAGCAGGCAGCAACCGGGCAAGCTTTGCCAAACGAATAGCGGCAGTTTCGGCCATGCTGACCGGGCGCCAATCACCATTCGGCAATTTATCAAGATCAAGCAACGGATTGGCGATTTCGCCCAAGCGGTCGGCATTGATGTCGGACTGGCTCTGGCTCACAAAGGCGATGAAGGCATCGTCCTTACACGCACGGCCCAATGATTTGGCGCGCACACGCGGGATGACGATTGCCGGTGCCGCACCATTGGCCGTGATGTCACACAGGCGCTCAAAACCATGTTGGGATAATGGTTCGGCGGCAATCACCGCGACGGAATGGGCTTCGCCGTTATGATGGCCCTGGACCAGCACGATTTCACCACGGCGCAAATCGGCCACGGCGCGCGATACTGTCACCAGATCGGTGGCCGGGATCAGATTGCTGTCATTTTGGGCCGTCGCGGCAGAGCTTTGGGTCATCGGTATCTTGTCTTTGTGATCACAACATCGCGATCCGGTGAGTATGGGGCTGGATAAGGACCCGTTTTAATTCATATAACCGCATTGGTCAGGCGGATTTGGTCGGCGGTGCTGCGCAAAATCGCAGGAAGATGAACATCTTTCAAGATTTTACGACAAAGCCATCCGGACAAATCAGCCTGTATTAATTAATCCGGGACCCGCAGAGGTCAATGGGTTTAAACGAAAACAGTTTGTTCTTGAAAATGCACAGTAAGACGCTGATCCTAGAATAGGTACTACATATATGGCGGGCGCGACGCTGAAGTTCCACAAAAACAAGGGTGTGATACAGCACCAATTTGCGCCCGGGATGTAAGAGCGGATTTGGCAAGCAGCAAGGGATGGTGAATGTCGACAGGTAAACAGGTTCTCGTGGTTGAGGACGATGCAGCGCTCAGCCAGTCTTTAACTGAACAGCTTCGCCTGCATGAAGAGTTCGAATGCGTTGTCGCCCATAGTGGCAAGGATGCGCTTGATGCCGCCAAGGAATCCTATTTTGATGTGATCCTGCTTGATGTCGGTTTGCCCGACATGGATGGCCGCGATGTCTGCAAATTGATGCGCCGCGCCGGGGTCAAATCCCCCATCATCATGCTGACCGGGGCCAATAGCGACTCTGACACCATTCTGGGTCTTGAATCCGGCGCCAATGACTATGTCACCAAGCCATTTCGCCTTAATGTCCTGTTGGCGCGCATTCGCGCCCATATTCGCCAGCATGAACAAAGCGAGGATGCCGTTTTTGTCATCGGCCCGTATAGCTTCCAGCCAAGTGCCAAGATCCTGATCGAAACCGCGACCGAAAAGAAAGTCCGCCTGACGGAAAAGGAAACCTCGATCCTTAAATTCCTGTTCCGGGCTGGCGACAAACCGGTCACGCGCGAAACCCTTCTCGACGAGGTATGGGGCTATAATGCCGGGGTCACCACCCATACGCTGGAAACCCACGTCTATCGCTTGCGCCAAAAGATCGAAAAGGATCCATCGAATGCGGCGATCCTGATTACAGAGCCTGGCGGATATAAACTGATCCCGTGATTTCCGGACAGTTTCATTGCTGAACTAAAAAAATCCCGTTTTATCGGGATTTTTTTGTCACAAAACTCTGCCTTCTGCGTCTTGGGACTCGTGCCAATTATCCACAGAATCCCGAAAATTCACGTTTTCACTTAAACACACCGCATATGATCGACAAAAAGACGATTTTTACACAGTTTATCGCCTAAACATCGATTTTCGGACTCCAGAACAGCCCTGAAATGCCAATTAGTAGCCTCGGGACCCAAAAATTGCCGTCCCAACCCGCACATGGGTCGCCCCAAGTCGGATTGCAGCCTCGTAATCACCGCTCATTCCCATGCTTTTGATTTTGATGCCATGGCGTTCGGCGATCTTGCCAAGCAGGGTGAAATGCGGTGCCGGTTCTTCATCAACCGGGGGAATGCACATAAGACCTATGATCGGCAAGTTAAGCTCATCGCGGCACATCCTGATGAAATCATCGGCATCCTTGGGCGCGATACCGGCCTTCTGATCTTCTTCACCCGTATTGATCTGAATAAACAGATCGGGGCATTGGCCGGTTTTATCACGATGCTTTGCCAACGCATTGGCCAGTTTCGGGCGATCAACCGTCTCGATCACATCAAATAGCTCAACCGCATCCTTGAGCTTGTTGGTTTGAAGCGGCCCGATCAGATGAAGCTCCAGATCCGGAAATTCGCCCCGCAAGGCAGGCCATTTGCCTGCAGCTTCCTGAACCCGGTTTTCCCCAAATACGCGACGTCCATCGACCAGCGCCTTGCGCACATGGTCCGCTTCATGGTTCTTCGAGACACAAACAAGGGTCACATCTTCCGGGTTCCGATCAACAGCCGCACAGGCAGCATTGATATTGCTTTGAATTTCAGCAAGATTCTTGGCGACATCATTGTTGTCAGACGCGGTGTCATGAATGCTCATGGAAGATGACCCTTGGTGATTGGTGCATGGGTGGTTGACGCATGGTTGCGTCGAGAATGTCGGCGCAGAATCGGGATAGTATCAATGGATGACACCCTGTTAAAGCAGGCAAGACAGCTCAATCTGCGCAATGGTGGAAAACACTGCGTCATCCCGCCAATTGTGCTCATGACCGATGATGTGCGTTTGCCCGATCCGGAAGCGGCAATGAAGGCTTTACCGACTGATAGCATGGTTGTTTTTCGCCACTACAATCATCCCGAAAGGGCAATACTCGGGGCCAAACTGCGCAAGATCTGCCGCGCCAAAGGCATTCTTTTTCTTGTCGCAAACGATCTCTCACTGGCGCTTAAACTTGATGCTGATGGCATTCACCTACCCGAATACCGCATCCACCAGACACCGCAGATTTATGCGCAGATCCCACATGACTTGATCCGAACATCTGCTTGTCATCAGATCAATACGATCCGTGCATTGCGCCAGTTGCCAAAGGCCACACGCCCTGACGGTGTTTTCATCTCCCCGATCTTCCCGACACAAAGCCATCCGGGTGCCAACGCACTCAAACAGAGCGATATGCTGGCAATGGCAAGGCTCTGCAAAGAAGCAAACATGCAAGCAATCGGGCTTGGCGGGATCACAGGAAAAACAGCGGCTAAACTGCGAACATCCGCCCTTGCCTCTTTGGCGGGGATAGGGTTTTCTGCATCTGAAATTGAAGCCTAGCCTGTAACGGAGTTTGCTGGATTATGTCGAAAGACCTTCATCCGAGCCGAAAAAAATACACTCGGTTCTCTTCCAAGCAACCTTTCCATTTCGGGATGCCAAATGCGAGCTCTTCACTAAAGCAGGCTTCAGATAACAGTCCCTTGTATTTCACACGTGCGACATCACTGTTGCGACGCCAAGTGCTCTCGAACGCACCAGCTGTCACCATCAAATCTGATGATTTCCATTTTCGGGTTCTAAAAAGAGAGTCCTGGTCCGAAACCGACTTCTCTCAGAAACATGTTCTTTTTCTGATACCGTCAGATGCACTTGGCGATTGCGTTGGTATTGCTCTTTTTTTGCGCGCGTTCTTATCACGTTATCCGAGCAGTAAGCCTGCGATTCTGAACAGCGCAAGCGCATCAGATGTTTTTGCCACGGTCGCCGATGTCAAAATATATCAATTATTCATATCTTCGAAAGAGTTAGCGAAGTTTTCTCACATCATTGACCTGAGCGAGATGGAAGGCTGGGACAATGTTGCGCAGATGCCAGTAAACACCGAAGAAGCACTGTGCGAAGCATTCGATATCGCCCCCATTCCCATACCAAATCGATCCAGAAGAATCGGCCGTGGTGCGACAGTTGGCATAGTGCCGATGGCATCGGCCCCTCTTAGGACGCTCCCCCCGGAAACTGTAAACAAGCTCGTTCGTCAGCTATTAGAAAGTGGTTACCGAGTAAACGTCTTGCTGAATGCGTATCAAGGTCTCATGCCCCCCTACAAAGCAGCAATCAATCCATCAGAGTGTGGAGATGCAGTATTTCTGGATGGATTTCAAACAGTCGGCGAACTGGTAGAATACGTTAAAAAACAAGACTACATGATCTTGGCGGACAGTGGCCCTGCACATATTACAAAGCTTTTTCAAACACCCGGTTTGGCAATCTACACCTCGGCTTCGGGTAAGACCCTTCAAGGTCGCCACCAAAACCTCAAGATATGGCAAAGCACTTACACAGGCGATTGGTGTAGTGCACCTTGCGGTTTAGCCAAACTGCGCGCAACGAACGAAGGGAAAGTTGGTTGTATGGGGAGCCTTGAGTTGCCCATTGAAGCCCTTCCCGCGTTTCCGAGTATCAGAAACAAGGGCCTAGCTGAGCATTTCACACTTAAGTCACCGGTTCCATGTGTCCAGCAGTTATCAAGTGACTTGAGTGGGATCTTGAATTTATTGGCTGAAGATATTCACTAAACTGTGCTTCTGCCTGTCGGAAAACAAAAAGGGGTGGCCGAAGCCACCCCTTCATATCCGCTTCAAATTCCGAAGAATTAGAAGTTCAGGACCAGACCGGTTACAGCGCCGTAGCCGTCGTTATCGGACTGACCAGCGGTGTCAACTTCGTCGTCGAACCAGAAGATAGAAGACTTCCAGGTCACGCCTGCACCCAAGGTGTAAGCCATGCCGAGGTCAACAGTGCTGATTTCGCCTTCAATGTTATTGTTATCGCCGCCGTTGCCGTACTCAGCATATGCGTACGACACGGAAACGGTAGCAGCATCCATAGCATAGGAAACGCCAACATCAAATGCATCGGTATCGTCAGCGGTGGTGGAGTTTTCACCCTGCGCAAAATCGTCTTCGATGTGACCCCAAGAGGTGCCAACGACGAAGTTGCCAAACCCAACGGTAGCACCCAGGCCGTACCAGTTGCCTTCACCCTGGTTTTCGCCAACAGCAGAAACACCGAAGGAAACGCCATCGAATTCACCCTGGTAGCTAACACCAGCGGAAATAACGTTGTCGCCACCAGTTGCGGTGTCGTTGTTGTTCGAGGTGTCATCATCTGCGTAAGAAACGCCAGCCTGGAAGCCACCAAGGTTCGGGGTGAAGTAGGTTACGCGCTTGTGGTCACCGGTCGACGGAACGGTGTCGATCAGATACGCATCAACCCAGTTGGTCAGGTCGCCATCGTTAACGCCAACCGGACCAACAGACGGTGCGGTGAGCCCTAGCGAGTCAGCAGCGCCATCGTCTTTACCAAGCTTAACCTGACCAAAGCCACCATTGACGAACAGGTACTGTTCATCGATCTGGTCAGAAGAGGTTTCAGCTTCGAGTTCGATTTTCGCACCAACTTCGATGCCGTTATCGAGCGTGGTTTTGCCGGAGAAGTGAACTTCCGCGTCGGACTGGAATGCGTTTTTGGACTCACCAACGTCCTGATCAGCGACACCAGCCCACTGTTCCATGTAACCACCAACTTCAAGCTGGATCGGCTCGGAAGCCTGTGCGGTGCCTGCAGCAGCAACAGCGACGAGTGCGCTGGAAGCAAAAAGAATCTTTTTCATCTTAACCCTCAATAGAATGACGTTTAGGGACGAAGGGATTTGAACCGGACGGCCCTTCGTTCTGTCGAGGGTCATAAAGCCATCAAGATGACCAATGGTCAATTATGTTAAATGACCATTGGTTATTTAGTTCATTTGGTGTTGCATAAGTATCACACCACTCTTTCTTGCACCATACGGCCATTACCAGCAGTCTCACGGCATCCTCGAAAGAGAACACTGCCAGACGTTAAGTGCATTAGACTGATGCATGTCCAGTAAATATACATTGGTCATTTATTGGGTGTGCTTGTTTTCGATATCTATACGACTGCCGGACAATGAATTATCGGGCGCGTCGATCCGCTTTGCATTCAGCAAGAAGCGCCATGCACAGTGAGAAACACGGAACTGTCTGGGGAGATAACAATGCGTGTAGTCGTTGCCGACATGCAAAGAAAAGATAAGTGGCCCACAGAGAAAATTGCCTTGTGGCAACCTGGTCACAAAAAAGAAGGGGATGGAAAATCCACCCCCTTCAAATTCTCAACCAATCCAGAATGGATTAGAAGGAAAGTACGAGACCGGTAACGGCACCGAAACCTTCATTGTCGTCAGCCGAACCAGCGTCTTTGCCCTGATCGTCGAACCAGAAGACAGACGATTTCCAGGTTACGCCAGCGCCGAGCGTGTAAGCAAGGCCGAGGTCAACGGTGCTGATTTCGTCAACGCCGTCACTAGCAGAGGTGGAATCTGCCTCACCATAACCATAACCGAGGGATACGGTTGCTGCATCCATCGCGTAGGAAACACCGAGGTCAAAGTCGGTGGTGTCATCCGGGTGAGCAGTGGCTTCGCCCTGACCGAACTCACCGTCCTGCATCAGGACAGAACCGCCAACGGTGAATGCGCCGAAGCCAACATTCGCGCCAACGCCGTACCATTCGCCTTCGCCCTGGTGCTCACCAACGAGGGAAACAGCAACAGAGACGCCATCGAAGTCACCATTGTACTCAATACCACCCGAAACGATGTTGTCACCGCTGTTAGCCGCGTCATCGTTTTCAGAGCCGCTGTCGTTGGTGTAGGAAACACCAGCGCGGAAACCGCCGAGAACCGGGGTGTAGTAGGTCAGACGCTTCGCGTCGCCACCAGCCGGGATAACAGTATCCGGAAGGGTGTTGGTGTTAACCCAGTTGCCAAGGTCGCCATCGTTGACGCCAACCGGACCAACAGACGGTGCGGTGATGCCCATGTCAGCTGCTGCGCCGTCTTCGGCACCAAGCTTGACCTGACCGAAGCCACCGTTAACGTACAGGTACTGTTCGTCAACCATGGAGGTGTCGTTGCCGCCTTCACCTTCGAGTTCGATTTTCGCACCAACTTCAATGCCGTTATCGAGCGTAGTCGAACCAGCGAAGTGAACTTCGGTGTCAGACTGGAAAGCAGTCGGAGCGCCACCAGCTTTCGGAGTATCCTGATCAGCAGCACCGATCCACTGTTCCATGTAACCGCCAACGGACAGGCTGATTTTCTCAGAAGCCTGTGCCTGGCCTGCGAATGCGACAGCGACGAGTGCGCTGGAAGCAACCAGAATCTTTTTCATCTTTTCCCTCAACGTCTTTGCTTGCGCCTTATGGCGCTATAACAAATTTTTGGACAGCTTGTGCCGCCCGGTTCGAGAAGCATGGAGCCATCATTTTTTCACCACGTCAACCAATGCTGTGACGCGAAAACCACATTCCAGAGTGATTGTTGCAAAAAAAACACACCAGTTTTCTTTGCTCATCGCGGATTTCCCGCCTATATTCGCTGAAAATCTTGGTTTCAATCTTTGCACATTTGTCTAAAGGCCGGAAATGATGACCTTTTCTTCGCTCAAATCACTGGTCGCGGGAGCAGGATTCGCACTGGTTTTGACCGGTTGCGGCTACACTTCGGTCGATTATGACCAATTCCCCGGATCAGCAAACACGGACGAACGCGTAAACGGTCGCGCTATGACCCGTGCGCAGGAAAAGGAACGTGGCGGCATTTTTGGATCGGATGGCCTGAATATTTTCGGCGGCGAAGAAAAACAACAAGGCGGTGGTACCGGCATCGGCGTAAACAGCTTCCTGTGGCGCGCAACGCTCGATACCTTGTCCTTCATGCCTCTGAACTCGGCCGATCCGTTTGGCGGCGTTATTATCACGGACTGGTACACGCCCGAAGAAACTCCGAATGAGCGTTTCAAACTCACCGCGTATATTCTGGGAACTGCGCTTCGTTCCGATGCGGTCAAGGTCTCTGTTTTCCGCCAGGTCAATGTCGGCCCGAACCAGTGGCAGGATGCCGTTGTTGAAGCAGGCACAGTAACTGCCCTTGAGGACTCGATCCTCACCCGCGCCCGTCAGTTGCGCATTGATAGTGCGAACGCAGAATAGGCCTTTGGCAAACGACACCTTATATATATCACCGGAATACAACCCCCACTCGCTGGAACGCGACTGGGGGTTCTTCGTGCGGGGGCAGCGCGAGCTCGTTTTCAAGAGTCTGACTTCCGGACTGGCTGATGTGCGGGCTGCGCTTTGCAACGTCCACACGACGTCAACACCGCAACGTACGCCAACGACAGCCAAAGTTACGACGGATGCCCTAACCGAAGGCGCGGAGCAACTTTGTGACGAGGTCGGATTGGATGTGTTGTCACTGGCCTTGCTTGCCGATGTGCCCTCGCATCGACCACTTCACTTGACCCATAACAGCCTGATCGGGCATTGGCGTTGGTTGCGCACTGTTTGGCGTTTTTCGTCAGAGCTTCCAAGTTTTACGATGATGCAATCAGATGCGCAGCCCGATCCCGCACTGATCTCGCTTCTGGTTGAGGGAAAGAACAATCTTGCCGTTGCTACACTTCGGGAAAAGTTCAAACAGCTCGAACAAGAGACTTTTAGCAAAGAACGCTACCTTTCTTTCCTCGGTAGCCTAACTCTGTTTTGCCCTTTTATCGGAACCGAACTATTGTGGCGCCAAGGATTGATTGACGTACCCAAGGCAGAAGGCACGGCTAAATGAAATTGCGCGCGGTTTTTCCGGTTCTTGCAATCGCAACTCTCACATTACTGAGTGCATGCGGCTTTCGACCGCTTTATGCGACCGGTGGCGACAATTACGATACCGCTGCCAATATGGCACAGGTGAATGTGGCCCTGATCAATGACCGGGTCGGACAGGTCACTCGCAATGCCTTGATAGAGACATTGACGCCGCGTGGCAAAGTCGCAAACCCGCTCTATGACCTGAAAGTGACCGTCACAGAATCCACCAGCGGTCAGGGCTTTACCAAGGATAACGAAGCAACCATCTCCGATTACCTGCTCAGTGCTCAATATCAGCTTGTACGGCGTTCTGATTCACGGGTCCTTCGCAAAGGCAGTGTACGCGCGCGCACCAGTTACAATATCGTCGACTCGGACTTTGCAAGTATCGAGGCTGAAAGTGCTGCACAACATGACGCAGCACGTAACCTGTCACGCCAGTTGGCAAACCAGGTCGCCATTGGCCTGCGCTCTCAATAAGATTTCCGGTTCAACAGTTTCATGAAGCTCAAAGCGGCCCAGGTCGAAAACTTTCTCCGCGCTCCCGATGCCAAGGTTCAGCTCGTTCTGATCTATGGCGAGGATGAGGGCCTTGTGCGGGAGCGCGCCATGAAACTGGCCAAGACCGTGGTTGAGGACCTCAAGGATCCGTTTCGAGTCGTTGAGCTTGGCATCCCGCAGCTCAAGGAAGATGGCGGACGCCTGCGTGACGAGGCTGCAGCCATCAGCTTTGGCGGTGGACGCCGTGTGATCCGAATCCGCGATATTGGCGAGGCACAGACGCCGATCATCGCCGACTTTCTAGGTGACCCTGCTGGCGATGCCTTGATCGTGATTGAAGCCGGAAGCCTTGCCACCAAATCCAAGCTCCGTCAGGCCGTTGAGAAATCCACCAATGGCATGGCCCTGCCCTGTTATGCTGATAGCGGCCGGGATATCGAAGGGCTGATCACCTCGATCATGGAAGAGCACAAGCTTCGCATTGATCGTGATGCCACACGTTATCTGGTCGCCAATCTTGGCTCTGATCGCATGATTTCGCGAAGTGAGCTTGAAAAACTTGCCCTTTACGCCCTTAAGGAAGGTCAGGTCACCTTGGCCGATGCCATGGCCTGCGTCGGGGATAGTTCCGCACGCCATTATGACGATGTCATTCAGGCCGTTTCACAGGGCAATGTCGTCAATCTTGACGCCGCCCTGACGCGTCTCGTCGAAGAGGGCCTCAATCCCGTCGGCGCCCTTCGCATGATGATCAGCTATTTTCAGAAGCTTCATCTGGTCAAAGGACAGGTCGCCCAAGGAACCAATGCCGATCAGGCAATGAAATCACTGCGCCCGCCCCTGTTTTTCAAGGCAGCAGACCAGTTCCGTGCCAATCTGAACAACTGGGCCGTCAATAACCTTCAACGCGCTCTGCAAATCCTTCTCGAAGCCGAACGCGATTGCAAAAGCGGTCTCGCCATCCCCGAAACCATTGCCCATCGCGCAATGATCAAGGTCGCAGTAGCCCGGCAGAAGCAAGGCCGTCGCTGATTTCTGACGAGTCGGTCACTTAAGCTCCTTTTTATGTTGCAACGCAGCATTTCAGTCATATCCCTGATATCAATTTCCCGCCTTACCCCAAAGGCGGTAACCCCTCCCTATTCAGTATAGCCCGCCTGTTCAAACACCGCTGGCATCCCCACCTCAATCCCACAGGTATTTGATAAACAACGATGCTTGCGCCCCGCAACGCAGGCACAGGGGACACTTGGGGACATATCTGCATATTCAGATCTGATGAGAGAGGGACATCACAATGAAGACTGCATTCCATCGCGTGCTTGGCGCTGCGATCGTTTCTGGCGCCGCCTTGGCGGTTTCAATTCCGGCCATGGCACAAACATCCATCCTGCCATCCGATGCCTATGACGCCTGCCCGCTTGATAAGACGGAACTGGCAAAATGGTTCAAAGATGGTCAAATCACGCTGAATGGCAGCGTCATGGCCGCCGACAGCGCCAAGTTTCCAACAAACAACACCAATTGCGATTTCTTCAAATGGTCATCGCAGATGTTTCTTTGGCTGACATCGCCGACAAAGCTCAAAGCCACCGGTGATATGAGCTACATCTTCGATGCGGACGGCTTCTATGATGTCTCACCAGAAAACGACAAAGGTGTTCGCAAGTTCTTAAAGAACGACACGCCGATCAACAATTTCCTGGTCCGGGTCAATAAGCAGGACGAAGCCGTACCAACCACCATCGGTGAAACGGGTCAGGCCGGCGGCGGCGGGATCCTGATTTCCCAAGCCGGATCGATTGTCTATTACGGCATCCATACCAATACCTTCTATGGCGCGTTCCTGACCGGGCAAAAGGCCGGCACGATCAGACTGGGCACCTTCCCAACGACCGAGGCCGACAAGGACGAAGTCGTTGCCTATGCCAAGGCCAATGGCCTTGATGCGTCCGCCCCCATGGCGCTTGCGATCGAGCTTAAAACATCCTGGGTCGATGCCAGCACGGTTTCAAACCCCGAAAGCTATGTTCAGGTAAAGGCAGAAGTCCCGAAATACGATCAAAGCGTCGCGACCGAATGGAAGCTTACCGGGACGGAAACCAAAACCCTCGCCCTGACTGGCATGCACGTGGTGGGTTCGGTTTTGGGCCACCCGGAAATGATCTGGGCGACGTTTGAGCACCAAAACAACACGCCTAATGGCACCTTCTATTATCAAAGCGCTGCGAACGCCGTGACAGAGGCAAGCTTTGATCCTGCGGCATCCGGCTATACCTTCTATGCACCCAACACGCCGGATAATGGTGTGAATGTTGAAACGGCTCATGTCGGCAAAAATGGCAATATCGTTCTGACTGCGCCGGCAACCCGGATTGTGCCGACATCGGTTGTCCGCACCAATCCATGGGGAACACCGGGGTCAGATGCCAACAGCGCCACGGTCAATGCGCAGATCATCTCGATGAACAATAACGTACTGGGCAATCTGGTGTCGGGTGACATCCGGGCAAACTATGTGCAGATCGGCGCAGTCTGGACCCAGAACGGCATCATCCCGCAAAGCCCGCTTCCCGATCAAACCAACAGCGATGTTGCCCTGCTGGCCCCCGAAGTCGGATCATCGCGTTTGGCCAACACCACCATGGAAACCTATTTCCAGGGCACCCAGATGGGCAATTGCTTCCTGTGTCACAATGCCGGTGGCTCCCCTGCACCAACAGCAAGTTTCGGGGATGAAGAACTCAGCCATATCTATTTTGATCTGGCACCATTGAAATAGCCGCACTGATCAAAACACCAAAGATCTGAAACGCAAAACGGGCCATCGCAGTGATGGCCCGTTTTACTTTGTTTCACGTGGAACAATTTTCAGATCAATTGTCTGATTGTTCTGCCTCACGCGCTACCGCCTGACGTGCGGCTGTTTCTTCCGCCTTAAGCTTCTCAAGCTGCTTGCGCTTTTCTGGATCAAGCTGACTGGCAGCTGGACTTTTCCGTGCAATCCCGGTCTCAGGGATCAGCGCATCAAGCTCGTCCTCGCTGACTTCTTCGCGTTCGATCGGGTCATCGCCTTCAGGACCCCCAATGACGAAGTCATCATCATCACCTTCCGGCTCGGGCAAGGCAACTTCGGCGATGTTTTCAAGCTCGGCCGTCAGATCGTCTTCATCGACCTCATCCTGATCTTCACCCTCTTCGTCCTCGATAAACATCGAGTCGAATTCGTTCTCATCGGAATCTGCCGAGTCGTCGATGTCTTCATCTTCCGTCAGCTCATGGGCCTTGCCATGGGTAAGGCGCTGCAGGATGTCATCAAGCTGTTCAAGCGTTTCGTAGCGAATCGAGATTTTGCCAGACGCACCATCAAAATCGATATTAACCGCCAACCCCAACATGTTGCTAAGGTCGCGCTCCAAAGCCACAGTATCTGGGTCTTTCTCAACAGACGAACCGCCCGATGATCTTTTCGGGCGCGATGCTTTCCCACCATCCGTTTTAACAAGCTTCTCGGTCTGACGAACGTTCAGGCCCTTCTTGACGATCTGTGCTGCCAGCTCGACCGCGTTATCAGCGCCCAGCAACGCACGCGCATGGCCGGAGCTCAGCACCTTGTCAGACAGCATCTGTTTGATCGGTGCCGGAAGGCTTAAAAGACGCAGGCTGTTGGCAATATGACTGCGGCTTTTACCAAGGGCCTGACCAAGCGCTTCCTGCGTATGGGAAAACTCGCTCATCAGGCGATTATAGCCTTCGGCCTCTTCAAGCGGCGAAAGATCCTGACGCTGCAGGTTTTCAATAAGGGCAATCTCGGCCGTTTCGCGATCATCAAAATCACGCACCAAGACCGGTACTTCATGAAGCTGTGCACGCTGTGCCGCGCGCCAGCGACGTTCACCGGCAATGATTTCATAGGTGGTTTCGCCGGTTGATGATGCACGCACCAGAATCGGCTGAATGATGCCCTTCTCGCGGATCGAGGCCGCAAGATCATCAATCGCTTCATCATCAAAGTTACTGCGCGGCTGGAATGGCGACGGCTTCAGATCGGTAATCGCGATCAGCTGCGTCGTACCGCCCGGCCCCGGATGCGCTGCGGCACCCGCGTTGTCACCGCCAGAAACGGCAACACCGACATCCTCGTCTTCTTCCCCAAGAAGTGCAGACAGTCCTCTCCCCAAGCCGCGTTTTTTTGCATCGGTCATGCTTTAACCCCTTCGCGTTTCAGGACTTCGCTTGCAAGATTCAAATAGGCCCGTGAACCCGGGCACTTCATATCATACACCAGCACTGGCGTGCCGTGGCTGGGTGCTTCTGACACACGGACGTTGCGCGGAATAACAGTGCGATACACCACGTCACCAAAGTAGTCGCGCACGTCATTGGCAACCTGGGCCGACAGGTTATTACGCTTGTCATACATGGTCAGGACAATGCCCTGAATCTCAAGATCCGGGTTAAATGCCTTCTTCACGCGCTTGATCGTGCGCACCAGATGGCTGACACCTTCAAGGGCAAAGAATTCACATTGCAACGGCACCAGAACCGCGTCCGACGCCACCAACGCGTTCAGGGTCAACAGGCCCAAAGACGGCGGGCAATCGATCAGGACGTAATCAACGTCATGCGGAAGCTTACCAAGCGATTCTTTAAGCTGCGTCTCGCGGCGCTCGAAATCGACCAGCTCGATCTCGGCACCCGACAAATCCATGCCTGACGGGACAATGGTCAAACGCGGGATCGCGGTATCAAGCCGCGCTTCTTCCAACGAATTTCCATTGATCAAAACATCATAGGAACTGATTTGACGGTCCGACGGGCGCAAACCCAAACCGGTGCTGGCATTGCCCTGCGGATCAAGATCGACGATCAGAACCCGCTGATTTACCGCCGCCAATGCGGTTGCCAGATTGATGGTGGTGGTGGTTTTACCAACCCCGCCCTTCTGGTTGGCAACGGCGATGATACGCGGACGATGTCCAGCACCCTGAGACTGGGTAGAAAGCGGCAAGTCAATTACATCGGTCACTGGCTCACTCCTTTTAAGATCATCACGACGCCGTCCGGATCGACCAGGCTGGCATGCGTGGTTACATCAAATGTCCAACCAGCGTCGCGTGCGTCCGCCAGCTCATCCTCAAAGGCACGTCCCTTCAGCAGCACGTAATGGCCACCGTCTTTAAGATGTCTTTGCCCAAGCTCAAGCAATTTGGGCAATGGCGCAAAGGCCCGGGCAGTGATCACGTCGGCACCGCGCGGTGCAGCCGCTTCGATTCGCTCGCGGGCGATTTCGGTTTGACCCAGCACACCACAAACACGCGCTGCTTCCATCAGGAACACGGTCTTTTTGGTGTTGGATTCCATCATGGTTACGTTTCCGGCACCAAGAATTGCCAAAACGATGCCTGGGAAGCCTGCGCCAGAGCCAAAATCAACAATCTTACCCTCAGCTGCAACATCCTGCAGATAGGGCCAAAGCTGTGCAGAATCCTGTAAATGACGTCCCCAAACGTCTTCTGCCGTGCTGGCGCCAACGATATTAATGCGTGGCTGCCACTTAACGACAAGGTCTGCATATAGGCTTAAACGGTCCAATGTTTCACGTGAAACACTCAAATCGCGTTCAAACCATGTTTTTACGGGTGCGGAAATGGATTGCATAAATGATTTATACGTTCAGTTTGAAAAACACACCAGCCAAGATTTTTATGTTTTGTGATTTTTCGCGCTAACAGATTCGATAAAAACGATAAAAAACGTCGAAAATGTTTCACGTAAAACACCCTACTCCAAGTTCTGCATCACTTTTCCCGCAACGGCGCGTCACTTCCACGAATCGTCACCGCGTCGAATCAAATTCCCCACTCGCCCAATATCGAGAACAACGGACACCCGACCCAGCCGATGTTTCACGTGAAACATCGGGATCACCCACCCTCACCTGTGTCAGACGCATTTAGGTTCAGGGGTTCGGGTTTCACCCCGCTTGCTGTTTGCAGCGTGGACTTGAGTTTCGGTTTGCGCTTGAAGCTAGGTGATCTCGACCTAACCATGCATCCTGCACTTTGACCTGGGCATGCCGTTCGGATGACTGCCCCACACAGCGATAAGCCTGGCTATCACACGAAATGCGACTCTCGGTTAAGGCCGTTTGGCAATGGGGAGTTATCGGGCTCATACCCTTTCCCAACTGATGCCTCCTTCTTCCCGTCCCGTTCGGTCGCAACAGGGCAAAAGAAAAGACCCGGCTGTCATCACAACCGGGTCTTGGAAATCAGATTGGTTTGTCGTTGCATGCCGATAAGATTAGGCGCTTTTGGCGGTCTGGCCATCAGCCTTGTGTTTGTGGCTTTTGATGTGACCAAGCAGGGCGGTCACCGCCGCCGGTGTCACGCCAGGGATACGCGATGCCGCACCAATGGTTTCCGGCTGGATTTCTTTCAGCTTAAGGCGGATCTCGGCCGACAAGCTTCCGACCTTATCGAAATCAAGACCGCGCGGCAGACGCAATTCTTCGTCACGGCGGAAGGCTGCGACGTCAGCCGACTGGCGTTCAAGATAACCTTTATACTGCGCATCGATTGAGACCTGCTCCTTGATCGCCGGATCAACCTCGCCCAGCTGCGGCCAAACTTTGGTCAGGGTATCGAAATCGATATCCGGATAAGCCAGAAGGTCATAGGCCGTACGACGCACACCATCCTGATTGATCTTGATGCCAAACTTGGCAAGACCATTCGGGGTTTCGGTCAGGGTCGATACGTCGGACTTGGCGGCATCAAGGGCTGCTTTTTTATCGCCCCAGACTTTCTCGCGGGTTGATGCGATACAGCCAATATCAAGACCGCGATCGGTCAGACGCTGATCGGCGTTATCGGCACGCAGCATCAAACGGTATTCCGCGCGCGAGGTGAACATACGATACGGTTCGCGCGTACCCAGCGTCACCAGATCATCGATCATCACACCGATATAGGCATCCGCACGATCAAGGACGAATTCACGTTCCCCGCCTGCGGCGATCAATGCCGCATTCACACCCGCGATCAGGCCCTGCCCGGCTGCTTCTTCATAGCCGGTGGTACCATTGATCTGCCCGGCAAAGAACAGTGCTGCGATCTTTTTGGTTTCCAGCGTATGGCGCAGTTCGCGCGGATCGACGAAGTCATATTCGACGGCATAACCCGGACGGAAGATCTCGACCTTCTCAAGCCCCGGAATGGTGGCCAGCATGGCAAGCTGCACTTCTTCAGGCAGCGAGGTCGAAATACCGTTCGGATAGACGGTCGGGTCGTCGAGCCCTTCGGGTTCGAGGAAGATCTGATGCTGGTTCTTTTCCGCGAAGCGCACGACCTTGTCTTCGATCGACGGGCAATAGCGCGGACCACTGCTGGTGATCTGGCCGCTATACATCGGTGCGCGATGCAGGTTGGCACGAATGATTTCGTGGGTCGCTTCGGTGGTCCAGGTCATATGACACGGGATCTGCGGGACCGTAATTTCCTTGGTCAGGAAGGAAAACGGATCGGGCGGGTTGTCACCCGGCTGTTCCTGCAAGCTGGCCCAATCGATGGTGCGACCATCAAGACGTGCCGGGGTGCCGGTCTTCAGACGACCAAGACGGAATTCGTATTTCTCAAGCGTATCAGACAGACCCATTGCCGGCGCATCACCAATGCGGCCTGCCGGCGTGGTTTTCTCACCGATATGAATAAGACCGCGTAAAAAGGTCCCCGTGGTCAGGACAACCGCACCAGCACGGTACTCAATACCCTCGCCGGTGATTACACCTCCAACGCGGTTATTCTTATCAATGATCAGGTCTTCAACACCACCTTCAAGAATGGTGAGGTTTTCCTGATTGGCAAGGATGTCCTGAACTGCTTCGCGATAAAGCTTGCGATCTGCCTGCGCGCGCGGGCCACGAACGGCCGGACCCTTGGAACGGTTAAGCATACGGAACTGAATGCCTGCGCGGTCAATCGCACGGCCCATGACACCATCAAGTGCATCAACCTCGCGAACCATATGCCCCTTGCCCAGGCCACCAATGGCCGGGTTACAGGACATTTCACCAATGCGATCGGCGCGATGTGTGACCAGTGCTGTGTTGGCACCCATGCGTGCGGCAGCCGCAGCGGCCTCGCACCCGGCATGACCACCGCCAACAACAATCACATCAAAACGGTTTTGCGACACATTCTGTGACATCAAATTCCTCACTCAATCCCTGCGCGGATCATGGATCGATCCAGCCGCAAGCATGAACCTTGTCTGGTTCAAATAGGCTTATCCGGTTCATGTGCTGAACCAGTGTTTCACGTGAAACAATCCTAAAGACTGTTTCCTGATCTTATTTGCCGATACAGAAATCCCCGAAGATAATATCGAGCAAATCTTCCACATCGACGCGTCCGGTAATCTTGCCGATTTCGCGCACTGCAAGCCGGACATCCTCGGCAGCCAGTTCGGCGATATCGGTCTGCATTCCGCGATCCAGATGATCGCTGGCACTTTCAAGTGCGCGGCGGTGCCGCAACCTGGTTAACGGTACAGGCCCCGCAAAATCGAGACCCTCTTTTACGCGAGTCTCCAGCAGTTGCAAGAGGGTTTCCATCCCCTGCCCGGTCATGGCCGATATGGCCAAAACGGGAAGCTCAAGCCCGTGACCTTCAACCGATGTTCCCTGCCAGACTTTCGGGATTAATGCACCCTCATCGCCATCAACCTTGTTGATCAGAATGATGGTATTGCCATCAATCAATCGGGCGGCTTCGGGATCAATGTTGGGCCAGTCACCACGGTCCACGACAACAAGGCGCAGATCAGCATTCTCTGCCCGCTCGGTGGCACGACGCACACCTTCGGACTCAATCACATCCCCACTTTCGCGCAGGCCGGCCGTATCGACCATGGTGACCGGGAACCCACCAAGATCAAGATGCACTTCAATCATGTCGCGCGTTGTCCCGGCGATCTCGGAAACGATTGCGGCATCACGCTGGGCAAGACGGTTCAACAGGCTTGATTTACCGGCATTGGGCGCGCCGAGAATAACGATCTGGAACCCTTCGCGCAGGCGCTCGCCCCGGCGGTTATCGGCCAGATGTTTCTTGATATCACTGTTCACCGCAATCAAATCGCCGCGCACAACCGGCACAATCCCGTCCGGAAGGTCTTCATCAGGAAAATCAATATCGGCTTCGATATGCGCCAGTGCCTTCATCAGGCGCGCGCGCCAGCCCTCATAAAGCGATCCCAACTCACCCGCCATCTGGCGCACGGCCTGCCGGCGCTGGGCCGCGGTTTCCGCATCAATCAGATCGGCGATACCCTCGGCCGATGTCAGGTCCATCTTGCCGTTTTCAAAGGCACGTCTGGTATATTCACCGGGTTCGGCAATACGCAAACCATCCTGACGCGACAGGCAATCAAGCACCCCTTCGATCACCGCACGCCCGCCATGCACATGAAGCTCAACCACATCTTCACCGGTAAAGCTTGCCGGACCGGCAAAATAGATCGCCACCGCATCATCCAGCCGTTCCCCCGATTGCGGATCGCGGATCGGCGCATAGATCGCGTGACGTGCCGTTGGCATCTGATCACGGCCCAGAAGCGCACAAAGGACCGGCCCCGAAAACGGCCCGGACAAACGGATCACGGCGACGCCTGCGCGCCCGGCCCCCGATGACAGGGCAAAAATGGTTTCTCGGCTGGCAATCATGGCTCGTCCGTCAGTTTGAAAATGCGGTTGCTTGGCTGTGCAGGATATCGTCCAGACAGCTGGAAAGGTCAACATATCGCAGAAAATAACCAACAGGGGTTTAATGGGCCGCGCCTTCTTTCGGCGCGCCGCTTGCCCCAGCCATCGCCCCGTCATGGCCCCCCGTACCCGCCTTCGCGGGCACAGGCTCTGCGCGGGGTGACGGTTGGGGCGGGTGCCGCAGCGTCGATTGGGCCGTGCGGGATTGCGGATTCTGGGAGGGTTGCCCGGGGGATGCACCGGGGCAAGTAACGAGTGTTCAGCAATCATATTCCGCGCTGCCACCAAGCCCGTCATGCCTGTGAAGAGCCTGTGCCCGCGAAGGCGGGTACGGGCATCCAACTGCGTGGGCAAGGGGAAGCATCTGATCTCGACGGATCCCTGCGGCACGATGGGCCCCCGCCTGCGCGGGGGCGACAGATGGGGTGGGCGTCGCAGCGTCGATTGGGCCGTGTGGGATTGCAGGCTCTGGCGGCGCTGCCTGAGGATGCACCGGCGCAAGTAACGAGTATTCTGCAACCATATACCGTGCCCCTCGGAGGCCGTCATGCCCGCGCAGAGCCTGTGCCCGCGAAGGCGGGTATGGGCATCCATCACAGCAGGTCGTTGGGACAAGGAGAGCATCTGATGCCGCCCGATCCCTGCGGCACGATGGGCCCCCGCCTGCGCGGGGGCGACAGATGAGGCGGGTGCCGCAGCAGCGTCGATTGGGCCGTGAAGGATTCGGGCTCTGGGAGGGCTGCCTGGGGGATGCACTGCCGCGAACGACGAACAATTGCCAGCATGCGCAACTCCACAAGAACCGTCATGCCCGCGAAGGCGGGCATCTATCTATTCGGGCGTGGAGAGCATCTGGTGCCACCCGATCCCTGCAGCACGATGGGCCCCCGTACCCGCCTTCGCGGGCACAGGCTCTGCGCGGGGGTGACGGTTGGGGTGGGTGTCGCAGCAGCGAGGGGTCAGCGGGCGTATCGCAGGGGTGCGAGAATTGCTTGAAGAATTCGGATTACCTACTGATCGACGGCAAGACGCAATCGTTCGACAACCTGCCCGCCCACCAAGTGGTCATTGAGGATCGCATCGATGTCTTCCATCGTCTCGTAGCGATACCAGGTGCCTTCGGGGTACACGACCATCACCGGCCCCAATTCGCAGCGATCAAGGCAGCCTGCGGTATTGATCCGGGTCTGGGGGAGCCCAAGTTCCTTGGCCCTGACCTTCATGTAATTGCGAAGTTTGGTCGCCCCTTTGGAATTGCAGCAGCCGCGTTCATGGCCCGCGGGTCGTTCGTTCTGACAGACAAAAACATGTGCCTGATAGTAATGGTCATTCACGCTGATCAGTCCTTATCGCCACTGCCCGACGTGCTGTTGAACTGGCCCCAGAAGGCCTTTTGCAGCTGTTCCCAGTTCTGGATGCCCTGCGGCAGCCAGGTATTGAGCATGGTTTCCGGGTCCATTGCCGCCAGATTGGATTTCATGCGGTCTTCAATTTCCTGCATCATCGCCTTTTGCATCGGCTGGACATCGGGCAAGCCAAAAAAGGTACGGGCCTCTTCGGGTGTGCAATCAATGTTTACCGTTACTTTCATCGCCCTGATCTCCTGTCTCGTTATGCTTGTTATGTTGCCTCATTATGACCGGGAATCGCCGCATCACAATGAGAAACCATCAATTCGCCCCCATCAATTTTCCCAATGAAACAAACCAGCAAAACAAAAAAGAGGCGACCAGCACAGGGTCACGTGCCAGTCGCCTGTGGCGCAAGGGGGAGTGATTGAAGGCTGCGCCAAGTTGTGACACCGCAGTATGATGCGGCGCCAGGGAAAGAGATTTACCTGTCAGGACGTGGCGGCAAACGCGACCGGCCGGTGATTGCGGTCAATCGCAACCATGGCAAAGGTCCCCTCGCCGCATTTGCGACGCTGATCGGCATGAAGGTTTTCTGCCCAAAGCTCGACCCGGACCTTCATCGAACTGCGCCCGCTTGAAACGATATGCGGCACGGTAATCACCACCTCGCCATTTGCGATGTGGCTGTTGAAATCGACCCGTTCCGATCCGGCCATCACCACGGTTTTACGACAATGGCGCGAGGCGGCGATAAAGGCCGCCTTGCCCATCGCCGCAAGCGCATTACCGCCATAAAGACTGCCGTAATGGCTGGTTTGTTCGGGAAAAACGATCTCGACCATGGCGGGATGGGCAATATGCGCATCACCCGCAAACGGCGCCCGGTCCCCCAGGGGTGGCAATGTGCCACCCCGTCGTTCGAGATGTTGACCAATCGCGACCATGTTAAAGATCCCGCGCGAACATCGGTGACGCGCACCACTTGTCGGGTTTTCGGCCATCATATCGACCTCAACCGACAAGGATGTGCGCCCGACCCGGACCACAGCACCGATCAGTTCGACAATATCGCCGATCTTTGCCGGTGCAGCGAAGTCGATCCGCTCGCACGATGCGGTGACGAAATCGACCCGCCCGTGACGGGAGGCCGCGATAAACGCAACCTTGTCCATATGCGCAAGACCCGCACCGCCAAACAGCGTCCCGTGATGATTGGCATCACCGGGAAAGACGATGTCTGCCAATCGGGTCGGCCCTGAAAATACGGGATGATCCGGGCTCATTGCGCAGCCTGTGCAACAGACTGGCGCAATTTACGCGCGGCTTCGACCATGCGCTCCAACGCAGGTCGGACTTCTTCCCATTGGCGAGTTTTAAGGCCGCAATCGGGATTGACCCAGATCTGACTGCTTGCAAGCTGTCGCGTTGCTGCCGCCAAAAGATCAACCATCTCGTCAATCGTCGGCACCCTGGGCGAATGGATGTCATAGACCCCTGGCCCGATATCATTGGGATAGGCATAGCTCACAAACGCATCGAGCAATTCCATCTTCGAACGCGACGTTTCGATTGAAATCACATCGGCATCCATCGCACCGATGGCTTCGATGATGTCGTTGAATTCGGAATAGCACATATGGGTGTGAATTTGGGTTGCGTCAGACACACCCGATGCCGAAAGACGGAAGCATTCCACCGCCCAGTCGAGATAGGTTTTCCAGTCTGAACGACGCAGCGGCAAGCCTTCGCGAATGGCTGGCTCGTCAATCTGGATCAAGCCAATGCCAGCCGCCTCAAGATCGCAAACCTCATCACGCAGCGCGAGTGCGATCTGGGCACAGACATCGCGTCTGGGCAGGTCATCGCGCACAAAGGACCACTGCATCATGGTCACAGGTCCGGTCAGCATCCCCTTGACCGGACGATCGGTTAAGGACTGGGCATAGCTTGACCATTTCACTGTCATCGGCTCGGGACGGGATACATCGCCAAAAATCACCGGCGGGCGAACATAGCGCGAGCCATAACTTTGCACCCATCCATGCTTGGTGAAGGCATATCCGGCAAGCTTTTCGCCGAAATACTGCACCATGTCATTGCGTTCAAACTCGCCATGCACCAGCACATCAATGCCGATTTCCTCCTGCCAGCGGATGGCAGCACGGGTTTGCGCGCCAACGAACGCGTCATAGTCGGCCGCCGTCATGGTTCCCTTGGCAAAGCTTGCGCGCGCCTTGCGCACATCCTGGGTCTGCGGGAACGATCCGATGGTCGTTGTCGGGAAAGGCGGCAGATTGAGCTTTGATTGCTGCTGGGCACGACGGGTGGCAAAGGGTGCCTTGCGCTGGGCCATTTCGCGGGTCAAACCCGCGGCACGCGAAATGACATCCGGGTTGTGGACCTTGGCCGATGCCCGACGCTTTGCCAGTGCCTGTGACGCGGCAAGAAATTCCGGTGCAACCGATGCAATCCCCTCGCCCAGTGCGCGCGCAAGAAGTTTCAGTTCTTCGATCTTTTGCACAGAAAAGGCCAGCCAGCTTTTAAGGTCCGGATCAAGGTCGCTTTCGTGCTCAAGATCGATCGGCACATGCAACAGCGAACAGCTTGGTGCGAGTTCAAACCACGCCGCCCCGCGTCTTGCGACCACAGGAGCAATGCGATCATGAATGGCCTGCAGGTCAGCGCGCCAAATATTGCGCCCGTCAATCACGCCAAGCGAAATGACCTGACCTTCGCGGGCGCCTTCTACGACCGGTTCAAGCTGTTCGGGTGCGCGCACCAGATCAACATGCAAACCGGCTACCGGTAATGCCAAGGCGGTCTGCAGATTATCCCCCAACGCCCCGAAATAGGTCGTGAGCATCAGCTTCAGTCCGGGCACCTGATCAGATAGCGTTTGATATGCGGTTTTGAGTGCTGCGCGATCCGTATCGCTCAGATCCAGTACAAGACAGGGTTCATCAATCTGAACCCAGGTCGCACCGCTATCACGCAGTTGACCAAGGACTTCGACGTAAACCGGCAACAACCGATCAAGCAGCGTCACGGTATCGAAATCTTCGCCCGCAGATTTGGAAAGCTTCAGGAAGGTCACAGGACCCACAAGAACCGGGCGGGTTTTATATCCAAGGGATTTGGCTTCGCGGAATTCATCAACGGCTTTGGTGGACGCGAGGGTGAATTGCTGATCGGCGCTGAGTTCCGGGACCATGTAATGGTAGTTCGTATCGAACCACTTGGTCATCTCAAGGGCTGGAACACCGCGATTTGTCGTCTTGCCACAGCAGGATTCCTCGACCGTATCGCCGCGTGCCATCGCAAAATAGGTATCATGCTGGATCAATCCGCCTTGCCAGTCATAAACCGACGGAATAGCACCGACCATGACGGCAGTATCAAGCACATGGTCATAAAGGGAGAAATCATTGCTTGGAATGTGATCAACACCAAGCCCCTGTTGTCGGGCCCAGTTCGCACAGCACAAGGCCGCGGTTTGTTCCTGCAGGCTTGCAAGATCGGATTTTCCCGCCCAATAGGATTCAAGGGCGAATTTCAGTTCGCGCCGCGGACCGATCCGTGGCGTTCCCAATGTGGAAACAGGAATGGAAGTGTTTTTAGACATAGGCTTACCCCAATGTTAGGGGGCAAAGGCCTGGTAAAAGTACGCGCACCGAACCAGCCAAGAGATTGCGCCAGCGCAGCTGCAATACTCCACCGGGGCACCCCGCCCGAGGACGTAATATGTGACGCTGGCAGGTCTCCTGGCTTACGGGTCATCACCGGTTTTCCGACCTTCCCGAAACGCATGGTTTCAGTGGTCATAGCTGAAAAACAGGCTCGCCGCTTACAGTTGCGGGGGCAGCTTCGGCATTGCTGGCGATCCCTGGATGAAATCCATTGGATCAAAACCGGCGCACCGAATTCCCTCTTAGCTTCTTGATCCTAAAAAAGGGCCAAGAAGAACCATCGACACGTCAAAGTTGCGTCATCCCAAAGCTGATGTCAACAAATATAAAGATTTCTTTATGTCTTTGCGCACGAAACCGTGACAAACTTGAAATACATCAAGCCCTTGTGTTTCTTCTCATCACCGTTACCCTTAGATCCAAGCTAAGGAACGTTAAAACGGGTGCAGGCCAAAAGCCCGGCGCCCCAACACCCAAAATAGCCTTCCACACGCATGGCAGGCACAGGACATGACATGGAAATCGCACGCAACAATCTTGGTTCGGAAACCAGCCCCTATCTATTGCAGCATCGCGATAACCCGGTGCATTGGCAGCCCTGGAGCGCAGAAATCCTTGCCGCCGCCAAAGCCGCCAACAAGCCGATCTTGCTATCTGTGGGCTATGCCGCGTGTCACTGGTGCCATGTCATGGCCCATGAAAGCTTTGAAGATGAGGGCATGGCAGAGCTGATGAACGAGCTGTTCATCAATATCAAGCTCGACCGCGAAGAACGCCCTGATCTGGATGCGCTTTATCAGAATGCGCTGGCGTTGCTTGGCCAGCAGGGCGGCTGGCCACTGACCATGTTCCTGACACCCGATGGTGAACCGTTCTGGGGCGGGACTTATTTCCCCAAAGAAGCCCGTTATGGCCGTCCCGGTTTTGACGATGTGCTGAAGACGGTCGCCAAGATTTACGCCGAAAAGCCCGATGATGTGCGCCACAATGTCGATCAGATTTCAAACGCACTGGTTAAGATGAACAGTGCGGCGGTCGGCTCCGTCCCGACACTTGAGATGATTGATCGCTGTGGCCATGGCTGCTTGCAGATCATGGACGGGGAAAATGGCGGTACATCAGGTGCGCCCAAATTCCCGCAACCCAGCCTTCTGGCGCTGATCTGGCGCACGGGTGTGCGTACCGATGATGAGGAACTTAAGCGCATCGTCAAACACAGCCTTGATCGCATGTGCCAGGGCGGCATTTATGACCATCTGGGCGGCGGTTTTGCCCGCTATGCGGTGGATGATCAGTGGCTGGTGCCGCATTTCGAAAAGATGCTTTATGACAATGCCCAGCTGATTGATCTTCTGTGCGATGTCTGGCGGGTGGATGCCAATCCGCTTCATGCCAAACGGGTTGAGGAAACCATCACCTGGATCCTGGCCGAAATGCGCATCACCGGCGGTGCCTTCACCGCAAGTCTCGATGCCGACAGCGAAGGCGTCGAAGGCAAGTTCTATGTCTGGTCCGAAGCCGAGATTGATAATCTTCTGGGCGCGGATGCCGATCTGTTCAAGAAGTTTTATGACGTTGCACCGGGCGGAAATTGGGAAGGTCTCACCATCCTGAACCGTACCGCTTCGGGCCTTGGCCTGAGCGATGATGCGACCGAACAAAAACTGGCGGAGCTTCGCAGCAAATTGCTGCGCGAACGCGCCAAACGCATCCGTCCGGGTTGGGATGACAAGGCGCTGACCGACTGGAACGCGATGACGATTGCGGCCTTTGCCGAGGCCGCCCTGACCTTCAAGCGCCCGGAATGGCTTGATTACGCCAAGCTTGCCTATAATTTCGTGACCGGCACGCTGATGAAGGATGGTCGCTTCCTGCACAGCTACCGCGAAGGCAGGGCGCAGCATGCCGGTATGCTTGAAGACTACGCACACATGATCCGTGCTGCCCTGCGCCTGTTTGAATGCTTTGGCGAGGATGCCTATTTGCGTGAGGCCGTGGCATGGTCGGAAACCGTCGAAACCCTGTTTGCCGATGCCAAGGGTGGTTATTTCCAGTCTGCATCTGATGCCAGCGATCTGATCATTCGCCAGAAACCCTACATGGATAATGCGGTGCCGTCGGGCAATGCGATCATGGCGCAGAACCTGGCCAAGCTTTATGCATTGACGGGTGACACCAAATATCGCGATCGGGCGGAAATCACCCTTTCGGCCTTTGGCGGACGGATTGGCGAACAATTCCCCAATATGCCGGGCCTTCTTTTGGCGGCAGAAATGCTGCAAAATCCGGTGCAAATCGTGCTAATCGCCAAGGA
The DNA here is from genome assembly GCA_965228275.1 of Thalassospira sp. Classification (GTDB taxonomy): domain Bacteria; phylum Pseudomonadota; class Alphaproteobacteria; order Rhodospirillales; family Thalassospiraceae; genus Thalassospira. The sequence goes on from OZ245802.1 coordinate 2,042,660, forward strand.
TCGCAGTCAAGCTTACCTTGAAATGCGCCGCGCTATCTTTGCAAGCTATTTGCCCAACCGGGCGATCACCATTCTGGGCGATGGCGATCCCCTACCCGATGGCCACCCGGCACAGGGCAAAACCGCAATTGATGGCAAGGAAACCGCCTATGTCTGTCAGGGGCCGGTATGTTCTGCCCCGGTCACCAGTGCCGATGATCTTGCCAAATTGCTTGCCGATCTGCCTGCCAAGGCGGCATAAGGCAACACTATTCATTTCTCGCCGCCCGGAAAGAACACACCAATGCCGCAAATCTCGATCAACAGCCCGATTGGTGCCCTGACCGTCTTCGAGTTCGATGACCAGATCGTCGCCCTTGATTGGGGCTTTGTCGACGAGATGGAGCCAAGCCCGGTTCTGGAAGAAGCGAAAAAGCAGCTTAACGCCTATTTTTCAGGCCAACTAGACCACTTTGACCTGCCATTGGCACCCGATGGTACCGATTTCCAAAAGGCCGTCTGGGACGCCATGTGCAAGATCCCGGCCGGTAAAACCGCGACCTATAAGGAACTGGCGGCGGCTGCCGGATCGCCCAAGGCATTTCAATCGGTTGGAACCGCGTGTGGGTTAAACCCAATCCCGATCATTATCCCCTGCCACCGCGTTTTGGCATCGGGTGACAAGCCCGGTGGCTATTCCGGCCAAGGCGGGCTTGAAACCAAGCGGGCGCTTTTGAAAATCGAAGGCGTTGATTTGCCGATTGGCAGCGATCAGGGCAGCTTTGATCTGTAAAGTTGCACGACTGTTCGGCACAAATCCGCTGCTGCAAAAATCACTTATCTGACCTACACTCGGCCCATTGATGAAACAAGCGTTCCAAAACGCACAGATGGGAGGTCACCAATGACCAAGGCATTCCGATTCCATGAAACGGGCGGCAGCGACGTGCTGCGCTTTGAAGATGTTGACGTCGGCGCACCGGGCGAAGGCGAAGTCCGCCTGGCACAAAAGGCCGTTGGCCTGAACTATATCGATATCTATTTCCGTTCCGGCGTCTATCCGGCCCCGTCCATGCCGTCTGGCGTAGGTCTTGAGGGTGCGGGCGTGATTGAGGAAGTCGGTCCGGGTGTCACCGATCTTGCCGTCGGGGATCGCGTTGCCTATGCCGCACAGCCGCTTGGCGCCTATGCCGAAGCGCGTGTGATGCCGGCCAAGGGACTGGTGAAGATCCCTGATGATGTCAGTTTCGAGCTGGCCGCCGCCGCCATGCTTCAGGGCATGACCGCGCAATACCTTTTGCGCCGGACCTATGAGGTTAAAAAGGGTGACACCATCCTGATCCATGCCGCAGCAGGCGGCGTTGGCCAGATCGTTTGCCAGTGGGCCAAACATCTGGGTGCGACCGTGATTGGTACGGTGGGCTCGAAGGAAAAGGCCGAGATTGCCAAAGCCAAGGGCTGTGATTTCCCGATCCTGTATCGCGAAGAAGTGGTGTCTGAGCGCGTTAAGGAAATCACCGGCGGCCAAGGCGTTGAAGTTGTTTATGATTCAGTCGGTAAAGACACGTTTGAAGATTCGCTTAAATGCCTGAAACGCCTTGGCATGATGGTCTGCTTTGGCCAGTCATCGGGTCCGGTTCCGCCGATCACGCTGGCTCAGCTGGCACCGGGCGGTTACTTCCTGACCCGGCCGAGCATCTTTAACTATAACGCCACCCGTGAAGAGCTTCTGGCAAGCGCACAGGACCTGTTTGATGTTCTGAAATCGGGCGCGGTTAAAATCGATATCACGGCGACCTACCCGCTGGCAGATGCCGCCAAGGCCCATGAAGACCTTGAAGGCCGCAGAACCAACGGATCGATCATCTTTACGGTCTAAACATTTGATATCATGACATTGTCAAAGGCAGGGCTTGGTCCCTGCCTTTGGTGTTTGTACCTTTATCATCGCCATGCTGGATTCCCGCCGACGCGGGAATGACATAGATTGGCACCCTATTTACCGGGAGCCATCAGGGTTATTTCCCTGCCTCTGCCTTTTGGTCTTCGTGAAAGGCGCGCACATCACGCGCAATCGCATCAAAGCGGTCTGACAGGCTGTCACTAACCTCACGACAGGGTGCAACGACGGCCTCGGCCCAATCGACATAAGCGAGTATCTGCTTTTCATCCCAGCCAATCGGTGTGTCGGTCAGCATCGCGCCGACATTGGCGACCTTGTCAGCCAGTCGGACAAGTTTGGCCCCGGCGGTCAGGTGCGGGGCGGTTTCAACTTGCTTGGCTTTGCGCTCGTCACGTGGCAGGGCCTTGTCATCGCTGACTTCAAGGACGATGTCGGCCACACTGGCATTAAAGCAGGCGGCAATTTCATCGCGGGTCGCACCGCAATCCTCGATCACGTCATGCAAAATCGCGGCACACAGAATATCTTCATGCGTGCCAGGTTCACATTCGACAATCAGACGGGAAACCTCGATCGGGTGATTGATATAGGGTTCCTCGGCCGGGCCCTTGCGGCGCTGATCCCGATGGGCGCGCGCAGCGAAATCGACGGATTTGAGTAGAAGTTGCATCAAGCGCAGTTATGTAGTGAACGACGACACCCAGATTCACATGGCTTTTGCGTTGTTTCAAGCCTTCATGACCTATCGACTTCGAAAATCGGGTCCCCACATACAAAACTGAGATGATTTTCAATCAGGAGGGTTCGATACGTGTCACAGGACATGCGACTGAAACTGACCTTACGCAATGAAAGCAGCCAAAGCCCCCTGCATCTGAGCACACTGGCCCCGCGCGCGGGCTGGAAGATCAATCCGCCCCATCATCTTGAGGTCGGCGATGCGGCAACCTGCGAGATCGAAACCGCAAGCGAACTTGCCATCACCATGCGCTATGGCACCCATCATATCGGGCTGCATCTGGGCAATGGCGCGTTCAGCTTTGAGCCCGGTGATGCCAAGGTCGAAGGCCAAAAGCTTGATGGGCATGTTGCCGAGCTGACTCTGGTTTTGCCCTAATCCACGATCACGGCACGCATTTCATCCAGAACCGTTTTTGCCAGTGCTGATTTTGGCCATTCGGCGCGCGAAATCACATAAAGCGTATCAAACACATGCGGTTCATGATCAAACACCGCAATCTGATCCTGTGCCCGAAAGGCCTGGCGCGCAAAACGCGGCAGAACCGTAAAGCCAAGTCCGCGCGCAACGGGTTCCAATATCAAGGTAATCTGATTGGAAAATCCGTGACACGGGATCTGTTTCACCCCGGAAAAGGCCTTGAACACCTGCCCCAATAGTCGGGTTGCCATTGATGCGCCGTCTGGGTGGTCAATAAAGCCGATTTTGGTCAGTGAAGTGTAATCATTGACCCTTGCCCCAGCAGGCAGGATCAGCTCAAGCGGTTCAATCCCGATTTTTTCGACATTCAGGCGCGGGTCATCTGGCATATGCGTGACAATGCCAAGCTCCACCCGGTTATCAAGCACGGCTGCGATGATATCATCGGTCGGGGCAAAGCGGTGATGGATCGCGATATCCGAATAGCGCACCTGCAGATCAAGAAGCGCATCATAAATGCGAAGCCCCGAACTTCCCGGTGTAGCCACCCGGATGGTTCCCGCATGGCTTCGATCTGGTGACACCTGATGAAGAAGACGATGGCCAGCGGCATTGACCTCGTCGGCATAATTCAACAATGCGCGGCCTGCAGGCATCAGTTCAATCTTGCGCCCTTGGCGCAGGAAAACCGGCCCGACAATATGTTCGACATGCTTGATATGCTGGCTAACAGCGGCCTGGGTCAGACCAAGATGTTCGGCTGCACGGGTGAAAGACCCCGTATCACACACCGTGCAGAAGGTTTTCAACCAGATTGGCGCAATATTCATAACGATAATTTATCAAATTAATAAGTTGATGATTATTTAACTTATATCATCATCGGTCGATGCTGTGCGCAGTTAATTCACAGCAGGAGCACGGCCATGACGGCAAATTATCCGCGGACTTTTTCCCATATCGGCATCTCGGTTCCCGATCTGGATGCCGCAGTAAAGTTCTATTCCGAGGTACTGGGTTGGTACGTCATTATGGAACCAACCAAAATTGAAGAAGATGACAGCGACATTGGCGCAATGTGCACCGACGTTTTTGGCGCAAACTGGAAGTCCTTCCGGATTGCCCATCTATCGACCGGTGACCGGGTTGGTGTGGAGCTGTTTGAATTCCCCAACAATGAAGCCCCTGAAAACAATCTGGAATACTGGAAAACCAGAACGTTTCATTTCTGCGTTCAGGACCCGGATGTCGAAGGCTTGGTCGAGAAAATCATCGCCCATGGCGGCAAACAACGCATGCCGATCCGCCATTACTATCCGGGCGAGAAACCCTATCGCATGGTTTATGTCGAGGACCCGTTTGGCAATGTGTTTGAGATTTACAGTCACAGCTACGAGCTGACCTATTCAGCCGGTGCCTATTAAACAAAGATCAAAACCCGGCGCAATGTGCCGGGTTTTCTGATCCAGTCATCAGATCTGGGATTATTGACCCTTGGCAGAACGCCATTCCGACTTCAGCCGGGCATAGATAAATTCATCACCCCACCGACCGTTAAAGCAGTCATTTTCAATCAGATGCGCTTCGCGGCGAAAACCCAACCGTTCGACAACACCAACCGAACCGCCATTTTTTGCATCAAGCCGGGCAAAAATCCGGTGAAACCCGAAATGATCAAAGCCAAGATCAACCATCGCCCGGACGGCTTCGGTGGCGTAGCCCTGCCCGGCAAATGCCGGATTGAAGATATAGCCAACCTCACCCTGGCTGGCATTGATGCTGGAAAGCTTTATCAAAACCTCGCCCAACACTGCGCCGTCGTCATCACGGGTCACCGCAAGGGTGAAGACATCGCCATCCTTGTTGAAATCCGCGTTCAGCAGATCAGAAAACTGTTGTTTCAATGCCGCGCCCGCCGGCGGATCGCAGTAAAGATACTGATAGACCGAAGGTAATGCGTGATAGGCGGCGTATCCGTCAAAGTCAGAAGAGGCAAATGGGCGCAGGGTGAGCCGGCTGGTTTTGACCGGCAATGGCGGCAAGGATAAATTCATTGGAAAACAGAGATTTATTGAATGGACGCCCTATCTAGGCAGCGTCTTGTGGGGCTGCAAGTCGGGACTGTGACCTTGATCATGCAAGCGTCCCGTCCCATCATCAGACAATAAAAAACGGGGCCCATGGGACCCCGTTTAATCATCAGACGATTATCTGAAACCAGCGCAAAGTGCGCGGTTTTTCTTATCCGTTCATGGAATCGAAGAAATCGTCGTTGTTTTTGGTCGATTTGAGTTTGCCCAGAAGGAACTCCATCGCGTCCTGCGGACCCATCGGGTTGAGGATACGGCGCAGCACCCACATCTTGGACAGTACACCCTTGTCGACAAGCAGTTCTTCCTTACGGGTACCCGATTTAAGGATATCAATCGCCGGGAAGATACGTTTGTCAGACAGTTTGCGATCCAGGACCAGTTCGGAGTTACCGGTACCTTTGAATTCTTCAAAGATGACCTCGTCCATGCGCGAACCGGTATCGATGAGCGCGGTTGCGATGATGGTCAGCGAACCGCCTTCTTCGATGTTACGTGCCGCACCAAAGAAGCGCTTCGGACGCTGAAGCGCATTGGCATCAACACCACCGGTCAGGACCTTGCCCGAGCTTGGAACGACGGTGTTATATGCACGTGCCAGACGGGTAATGGAATCGAGCAGGATGACCACGTCATGCTTGTGCTCGACCAGGCGTTTTGCCTTTTCCAGCACCATTTCGGTCACCTGAACGTGGCGCTGTGCCGGTTCGTCGAAGGTAGATGAGATCACCTCACCCTTCACCGAACGGTCCATGTCGGTCACTTCTTCCGGGCGTTCGTCAATCAGAAGAACGATCAGATAGGCTTCCGGGTGGTTTTCTTCGATCGCGTGCGCAATGTTTTGCAGCATCACGGTTTTACCGGTGCGCGGCGGTGCGACGATCAGGGCACGCTGACCTTTACCAAGCGGCGAGACCAGCTCAATCACGCGGTTGGTGGTGTCCTTGTTGCCTTCCTGATCGGATTCACGCTCCATACGCAGCGGCTGATCGGGATAAAGCGGGGTCAGGTTGTCAAAGTTGATGCGATGACGGACTTTTTCCGGCGCATCAAAGTTGACCTTGTCGACCTTCAGCAACGCAAAGTAACGCTCGCCTTCTTTGGGCGAACGGATCTGACCTTCTACGGTATCACCGGTCCGCAGACCAAAACGCCGAACCTGGCTCGGGCTGACATAAATGTCATCTGGCCCGGCAAGATAGTTTGCCTCCGGGCTGCGCAAGAAGCCGAAACCATCGGGCAGCACTTCGAGAACCCCTTCGCCAAAGATGGCGTGATCGTTCTCGGCCAACTGTTTGAGAATGGCAAACATCAGCTCCTGTTTGCGGAGCGTGCTGGCATTTTCGATTTCGAGTTCATCAGACAGAGCAAGCAGCTCGGTCGGAGATTTCTTTTTGAGTTCCTGAAGATGCATATGTGCGTTTAATGATCTGTGGTTGCCGGAAGGGCGAATATTTTGATGGGATTAGGATAGAAGGTGCGGTTGACCGTCAGGCAAGGCACTCAGGCATAAGCTGGGGCGTGCGGACGGTTCGAAACCTTGTAGTTGCAAGAAAGGCAGGGCATTTCATGTTTCTGGATCGAAACACCACCGATTGATACCCTCGAACTCCGCAATAGTCAAACCGTGTTTGATGCAATGCAGCTATTTTGCTGCGGTCGTTGTACAAAAAACACGATTCTTCCGCCAGTGCAGAGCCATATGGGCACAAAATCTGCGATTTACAGGTTTGCCAAACGCATCGACCAGCTAAAAACGTTTCAACCCTGCCTTTCCTGATTGCTTTACATTTCCAAACGGCGCTTAACCTGCTTGCGCTTCATGGACCGAGTTCAGGAAGCCTTCGACTTCGCGGCGCAGATCAAGGGCAACGGCTGTTACATTCTCGCATGCGGTCAAAACATCGCCTGCCGCCTGCCCGGCCTGATCGGTGGAAACCCGGATTTCTTCAATATTGCCAGAGACTTCGCTGGTCCCGTTTGAGGCCCGCTCGATATTGCCGGCAATTTCCGATGTTGCTGCCTGTTGCTGATTAACCGCGGCTGAAAGCGATGCCGAGGTGGTATCAATCACACCAATGCGCTCGCCAATCCGTTCAAAGGCCAGAACGGCCTGTTGTGTTGCTGATTGAAGGTTGCTCATTTGATCGGTGATTTCATCGGTTGCCCGTGATGTCTGGGTCGCAAGGTTTTTGACCTCGTTGGCAACTACGGCGAACCCTTTGCCTGCTTCGCCCGCGCGGGCTGCCTCAATCGTCGCATTAAGCGCAAGCAAGTTTGTCTGTTCGGCAATATCGCGGATCAGACCAATGACTTCGCCAATCTTTGCCGCCCCGTTTTGCAGGGCCTCGGCAATGACATTTGAATTGCGGGCTTCTTCGGCGGCTTCGGCCGCGGTATCGGCCGCTGCCGAAATCTGCCGGGAAATCTCAAGGATGGAATTTGCCAGCTGCTCGGTCGCAGATGACACAGCCGAGACGTTTTCAGATGCCTCCAACGCACTGGAGGCTACAAGCCCGGTGCGTTCCCGGCTGCTATTGATCGCCTTGGTCATGCCAGATGATGTGGATCGCAACCCGTCGGTCGATTTACCGATATCGCCCAGAAGGGCATCGACATTGCCCTGAAACGCGCGGGCCAGGCTTTCGATCTGTTCGGTCTGGGCAACACGACGGCTTTGATCAATGTCACGCTGACGGCTCATTTCCCGATTTTGTTCAAGGTTTTGGCGGAAAATCTCGACCGCGCGGGCCATATCACCAACCTCGTCACCCCGGTCTTTGCCCGAAATACTGTCTTTGATATTGCCAGCGGCAAGTTCGGACATGCTGGCTGTCATTTGTGCAATCGGACCGGTAATGCTGCGCCCAACTGCAAGAACAAGGGCACAGGCCAGAACAATCACCACGACAAGCCCTGCCAAAGTGGCAAAGAAATAGGTTTCTGCCGTGATCAGCTTGCTTTCGGCCAATATATTGAGCTCTTCGGCAATGTGATCTTCGATCGCCTTATATAGATTGATCTTTAGCGTGATCTTGGCAAACCAGTCATCGCCGCGAATGTCATTGGTTGTGCCAGATGTCGGATAATCAAGCGCGATATTGCGCAGTTGTTCGACCTCGCCCACGGCGGGATTGGCCATGGTCTGATCATAGAACTGCGCGATATCGGCCGGAGCAAATTCCTTAAACACCGACAAATAGGCGTTTTGCAGCGTGATCAGCTCAAGAAAACGGCGATAAAGCCCCGGTTCAAACTTGCCCATGCCAAAGCCCGCCGCCCCGGTCGCGCGTTCAAGACCTGCGCGTTCCTTGGCCTGCATGAAATTGTTATAGGCGGCAATCACACGCAACACTTCGGGATCCTGGCTAAGCGATCCCATGACATTCACCGTCGAGAGCATGCTTGAGATGATTGAGGTATAAAAGCCAACCACCTCGCCAAGCTTGAGTTGCTGGGCATCGACCTTGCCCCGCGTATTGGGGACCTGATCAAGCAAACCGGTGAATTTGGAAATGTCGCGCGCCAAAGATGCGTCATATTGAGACAGATCGAATTGGGAAAGGACGCCGCGAAGGGCGGTTATCCGCCCATCTGAAAGATCACGCTGCTGGGCCAGTTGCGGCCCGAATTGCGCCCCGCCAGAACCAATAAAGCCCGCCGATGCGCCGCGTTCCTTTTGCAATTCGTGGACAGTTGCCCCGATATACCCGGCAACCTCGGTCAGGCCACGAATTTTGCCGAGCTCGTCCATCTGTTGATAGCGGCCACTGACAAGCACAATGGCCAAAACAACCAGGCCAACCACAGGTGGCACCAAAGAAAGAACGATCTTTGGTCCAATACGCATAGAATTAAACATGTCTGACCCCCGAACACATTGGTTTCGACGGCCGCCAGAAATCGCCCACTCCTGGGCACAATACCAACCTTGCCGATCCCATGATCGGGAACGGCTGTCAGATCAAATGTTTTTGGTGGATGGCGCTGTCACTGTCGCAATGGATATTGTAGTGCACCGCAAAATTACAAGTCTGGCTGCAAAATGAATCATCAGACTTTTTATTTTTCTGATCTACAAGCAATCCCAATTACTTGGTAGACCTGTTTTCAGGCTGGCAGATCAACTTTGCGCCCGACCTTCCCGAACGATGTCGAGCATGCGGTTCAACTGATCTTCGCTTAAGCCCGCAATCCGTTCCGACAAAAGGTTGGCAAGTTCGGTTGCCTCGGGTTCAAGCCCGGCGGTATCCACGGTGATTTTGGGATGCGAAAGCTGGGCCAGACGTTTGACGTCATCGACCTCGTCCCAGACCAGATTGAAATAGCCGCAAATCTGCTGCACCAGACCCGGGCTTGGACGCCCGCGATGACCATGTTCAAGGGCTGAAAGATAGGCAGGTGACAGCTGAAGCGCGCTTGCCATATCTGTCAGCGTGACATTGTTGCGCGTCCGCAATTCCCTGATGCGATTGCCAAAAGGTGTCACGGGCGTCTCCGTTTCAACAAAACATAAAAGGCCCCGGCACCCCCATGCTGGATCTGGGCCTGATTGATCGCCAAAATGCGATTGCGCAAGCGCGGCGCACTTAACCATTGCGGAGTTCGCTGGCGCAAGAGGCCGGTGCGGCCATATTCATCAGCACGCGATCCCTTGCCGGTAATCACCAGCACGCAGCGTTTTCCCGCCCGCCAGCTTTCCTCGATAAAGGCATTGAGCGCATTATGCGCCACATCCTGGGTCATGCCATGCAAATCAATCCGGCCATCGATCGGCATTTTGCCCTTTTGGAACTTGTTGGCGGTTGACCGGTCAATCCCGTCCGTGACGCCGGGTTTCAGTTCGGCCAGGGATTTTGCCTTTGCCTGTGGCCCGCGATCGGCATTGCGCGCAGATGGCAGATTGCGCGCCGCACGATTTTGTTCCGACTTTTCAAGGTTATCGGCCAGATTATCGGGCAGTGGAATGGCAGTATCGCTGGTCGGGATGTCATCATCGGGGGAAAACAGCACGTCATCGCCCTTGCGCTTTTTCTTGCGCAAAGGTTTCACGTCGCGGGTAAAGACCTCCCACAGGGTCTTTTCCTCGTCGCTGACGGTGCGGCGTCGCTTATTTGTTTTCTTTTGTGTCATCCACCAAGACGATATGCAGCCGGCGCGGTCCAAATGCGCCAAGCTGTATCGTCTGTTCGATATCGCCCGTCCGCGAAGGTCCGGTCACCCAAAGGAATAATCGCGGCATATTGCCGTTTCCTTCCTGTTCGCGCAACCACGCCCGCGCATTTTGGCCAAGACAAACGTTCCGTAGGGAAAATCAATCATGGTTTTGTGAAGCTTGGGGTCAGGACCTAGTTCAGATCAACGCAACTCACACCGTTATTGCCAAGATCAAGCATCGCGCGCAAAAACGAGCTGTCCGTGTCAGATGAAAGCCCATGCGCCTCGCGGTTTTCGATGAAAAATCCGTTGGTTTTAAACCCGTCCAGTGTGGTCTGGAGCCGGTCAATATCGCCATCGGGAACGTCTCCGCTGATCGCGATGTAAAGATAACAGGTGCGATAGGGCAAGGCGCCGTCAATGTCGGGCACGGGCTTGCTGTTATCATCAGCACGGACTTCGTCGATATAATGACGCAAAATATTACCGCCAATGGCAATCAGATCGACCCGTTCGGCCAACATCATCGGCAAAAGAAGCTCTTCACGCGGCACAACAACAAGATTTACCGCCCCGAGTTGACGCAAATAGGCTTCGCGTGCCGATCCCATCAAAACGCCAATACGTGCATCGCGTAACAGGGTTTCCAAACCAAGTTCGGGCCAGCCGCGTTCTTCAAATCCATAAAGTTTCCAGATCGTTCGGCTGACCGGGCCCACCCATTTGAAGGCATTTTCACGATAATCAACGCGCGTGGTCGGATATATGACATGGCCTGATCCACGTTCAGCCAATTCCATCTGCCGTTTCCAGGGCATTTGATCAACGATGCGGCTTTTCAGGCCGGCCTGATCAAAAAGCGCAATTGCCAGACTGTCAAAATAGCCCGGTTCCGGCCGGTCAGAAGCACTGGGCCGATCACTTTCAGACAGATGAATGATGTATTCGCCTTCAAACGGCGTGGGGTCGGCCGGGGCGCTGTTGGAATAGCTTCCATCTTGGGCATGCGCCGATTTCTGCCCTGAATTTAGAGCAATTATAAAACCGGTGAAAAAGATCAGCGGAAATGCGCATTTCAGCAAATGCTGTTTGGAAAAACGGAATGAGAGCCAATCCCGTTCAAACATCTTATGCCTCTTGGCTCTTTAACCAGACCGCCTCTTTGACCTTGCTTTCGATATAGGCCTGATGGGCGGCAAGTTCTTCGTCGCTGATCACATGGGGCCTTGGTTCCAACCGGTTTGATTTCGGTCCCAAGCTCTTTGCGCCACCGCCTTCGCCATCGATATCGGCATTCTGGTCATTGGGGTCAAGCGACAGACCATGCTGACGTCCACCAAGCAGCTCAAGATAGACCAGCGCCAACAAATCAGAGTCAAGCAGTGCGCCGTGAAGAGTACGGTTGGAGTTATCGATCTTAAACCGGCGGCACAGCGCATCAAGGCTTACGGGCGAGCCGGGGAATTTTTTGCGCGCCATCTGAACGGTATCAAGCGCGCGATCCATGGCGATGCGCGGCTTGTTCAGCCATTCAAGTTCCGCATTCAAAAACTTCATATCAAAGGCGGCATTGTGAATGACCAGAACCGAATCATCGCCAATGAATTCAAGGAAATCATCAGCAACTTCGGCAAAGACCGGCTGATCTTTAAGGAAGTCATCACCAAGACCGTGAACGTCAAATGCCTCTTTGGGCATCGGACGTTCGGGATTGATATATTGATGGTATTGCCGACCGGTCGGCATGTGATTGATCAGTTCGATACAGCCAATTTCAACCAGCCTGTGGTCGGCATAGGGATCAAGGCCAGTGGTCTCGGTATCGAGGACAATCTCACGCATATATCAGGGTCCGATGATCAGCTTAAATGGTCAACAATGCCTTGAATATATTGAAAAGTGACCGCGCGCCCCAGCCCTGTCGGGATGATGAAATCAGCGCGCTTTCTCTTTTCGATATCGGGCATCTGTTTGCCTAGAATGGCGGAAAATTTATCATCCGTCATCCCCTGTCGCGCAAGAACACGCTGACATTGAACAAATCCCGGTGCTGTTACAACTGCAACCATGTCACAGCGCTTCTCGCCCGCCGTTTCATAGAGAAGCGGAATATCAAGTACGACCAGTTTGCGCCCAAGCCGTTGCTGATTGTGCAAAAACCGGATTTCGGCGGCACGAATCAGCGGGTGCAAAATGCCTTCAAGCTGTTTAAGGAGTGCCGGGTCGCCAAAGACCTTCTTGCCCAGAAGCTGGCGATCAATGCGCCCATCACGGATGACGTCGGGAAAGGCATCGGCAATCGGATCAAAGGCAACACCATCTGGCGCCATCAAACGATGGTTGGTCGCATCGGCATCATGCACCGGCACGCCAAGATATCGAAACATCTCGGCCGCGGTCGATTTTCCCATCCCGATGGAGCCGGTTAAGCCCAGTATCACCATTCTATCTGTCCAACCTAAATCCGCTTACACATCGAAACCGTATTGCCCTGACGTGCCGTTTCAATCCAGCCAAGCTTTTGATAAAGCGCGATATTATCCGTCATCTTTACGTGGGTGTTTAGATGTATCTCGTCATACCCTTGGGCACGGGCTTCTGATACGCCAAGTTCAATCAGCTTGCGGCCAATCCCCTGACCACCATGTTCGGGATGCACCGCCAGATTGGCCAGCTTTAGTACGTCACCACGTTTTGCCAGAACCAGACCACCGATGATGGCACCATCGCACTCAACGACCCATACCTGATGGGTGGCGATTTCTTCGGCGCAGCCTTCTGACACCGGTGGCAGATCAGTGATCTGTCCCTGATATCTGGTATAGGCCGCATCAATGCAATGCGCCAATGCATCGGCATCATCGGGTTTTGCGCGACGGATGGTGAATTGTTCTGAAGGCATGAATATGTCCCAAAACCAGCCCGAAAATTTAATCTAGGATCAGGCGAGAATACTTAATCTGGCGAAAGAACAAAGTCGCGCAGTTCCTGGGTTACTTCCGGATCAATCCCGAACCAGCGATGAAAACCCGGTCTTGCCTGATGAAGCAGCATGCCCAAACCATCAACAATCGGATTGCCGCGTTTTTTGGCCTGCTGCAAAAGATCGGTCATCAGCGGCGCATAGACAATATCGGTTACCAAGGCAGATTGCGGAAGCCCTTCAAGATCAATCTCAAGCTTGGGCTGCCCCACCATGCCAAGGCTTGTGGTATTAACCACAAGCGACGCATCGGCAAGGGCTTCGGGGGCAAGCGGCCAATCAACCACCTTGATGCGCGGATCATTAATCTCGGCCGCGAGGTCTTCGGCGCGTTGGCGCGTACGGTTGGCAATGCGGATTTCCGGGCATCCTTCATCAAGGATGGCGACCAAAACCGCCCGCGATGCCCCACCCGCACCCAGCACCACCGCCGGACCGGATGCGAATGCGATATCCGGGGCTTCCTGGCGCAGGTTTTCGATAAAGCCAAAACCATCGGTATTATCGCCCAACATGCGACCGTCTTTTGCGAAGGTCACCGTATTGACCGCACCAATACGGCGTGCGCGATCAGAAAGCTCATCACATTCGGGCATCGCCATTTCCTTTTGCGGAATGGTGACATTTACCCCGGAAAATCCAAGATTGCGCAGGGATGCCAATGCGGCCTGAAAGTTCTTTGGCTCCACGGGCAGCGGCATATAGCAGCCATCAATCCCGTATTTCGCCAGCCAATAACCATGCAAACGCGGCGATTTGGAATGCGATACCGGCCAGCCCATCACACCTGCAAGGCGCGAGGTTCCTGACAATGTGCGAAAAGCTGTGCGGGCTGTCATGATGGGGTGGTTCCTGCCTGAAAGATGTTTTTGTTTTAAGTGATGTGCCAAGCCTTGGGGACTCCCGCCTTCGCGGGGGTGACAGTTTCGAACAATTCGTTGCCCGTTTCGTCATGCCCGCGCAGGCGGGCATCTTCAAGGTTTATCATCCTGGTTTAATTATGCTTTTAGAACGCCATGATCACGCAAGAAGCCGATCAGCGGCAAAAGCGGCAAGCCAAGAACGGTGAAATAATCGCCGCGCACTTCGGTAAAGAGCTGCGCGCCAATGCCTTCAAGCTGATAACCACCGACACACTGGAAGATGTCTTCACCGGCAGCATCAAGATAGTCATCAAGCCATTCTTCGGTGAAGTTGCGCATGGTCAGATGGGCGGTATCGATCGTTCCCCAAATGCGCGAGCCTTCTTTATATATAACAGCAGCAGAGACCAACTGATGGGTTTTGCCGCGCAAAGCCAGAAGCTGGGCGCGGGCATTGTCGCGGTCCTTTGGCTTGTCAAACCAGATGCCGTTGCATTCCAACATCTGATCGGCCGCAATGACGATGCCATCAGGGCGCTGACGATACATGCGTAATGCCTTCATCTCGGCCAGGGTTTCTGCGGCCTGTGCTGCATTGGCACCTTCGGCCTTCATCGCCTGTTTGTAGCCTTCTTCGTCAATCATCGAGGCAATGGCTTCGCATTCGACACCGGCATTTTTCAGCATGGTGTGACGGGCTTTGCTGCTTGAAGCCAGAATAAGACGATGATTCATAGATAAGATATCCTGTTCGTATCCCTTAATGACCGCGACGGTCATACATGGTGGCCATGATCATGGCGGCGGTTTCTTCGATGGATCGGCGGGTCACATTAATGATCTTCCACCCGCGATCGGTAAAATAGCGTCTGGCCTGATGCACTTCATCACGCACGGCAACCGGATCAACGTAATCACCACCCTCGCCGCGCTCAATCTGGCGCAGACGGTTTTTGCGGATCGAAACAAGCTGATCGACATCCTTGATCAGGCCCACCACCAACGGCTTTTTAAGCTGATCAAGTTCGGCTGGTAACGGACAGCCCGGCACAAAGGGAATATTGGCAGTCTTGATGCCACGATTGGCCAGATAAACAGAGGTCGGCGTTTTTGACGTACGCGACACCCCGACAATCACCACATCGGCTTCTTCCAGATCCCAGCCCGATTGCCCGTCATCATGCGACAGCGTGTAATCAATCGCTTCGATCCGGTGGAAATATTCCTCGTCCATTTTATGAAGCGCGCCGGTCCGGCCACGCGATTGCTGACCAAGATATCCGGCCATCATGGTGACGGTATTATCAAGCACGTGGCTGTGGGGTACCTGAAGCCTGCGGCAGCCTTCTTCGAGTTTGCGGCGAATGTCACTGTCAAAGACGGTGTAAAGGACGATGCCCGGATTGCGTTCAATATCGGCCAACACACGGGCCAACTGCGCATCGGTACGGATCAGCGACCAGACATGTTCATGGGCACGCACATCGGGAAATTGGGCAATACAGGCACGGGCCACCCCATCAACAGTCTCGCCTGTTGAGTCCGAGACCAGGTGAAGATGAAAGATATTTTCTGCCTCGACCATTGCCTGTCCAATTCGATGACCGATTTTTGGTCCATTTTTCGCGACGCAAGTCCGCATTTATCCACTTTTTGCGAACCAAGCGTTTTCTCAAACTTTTTTCGAACGCCAATTTAGGTGTTCAAAATTTCGATCACTAACCAGACGGATAAGGCGTTTTAGCCCAACCCGAAGTTAGGGGGCCGGAGTCGGCCCTGTGGATAATTGTGGATAACGGGAGCGACTCCGGCCCGATTTTTTCCACAGGAATTATCCTCCCCTTCATACAAACTTTCTCAAGCCCTCTGTCCCGACCGGGATAAGTGATCAATTTTTCCCGTAATAGCAGGGATAAGACGGCAAAAACCAGCCTTATTCACCTTATCCCCATTATTCAAAATCGGCTTTTCCCAAGGTAGAGTCTGGGAGTCGTTCGGAGTCGTACACAGTTTTCCCCAAATCGACTTGAGATGAATCATTTTTCCCGAGTCGGAATGTGAATAAACTGTGCGCTAAATTTAATCCCTGTTATCCACAGGTATCCACCTACAAACAACATCCTTTTTTATTAAATAAGGTTTTGTTAGGCAGAACGTGGAAAACGTCCTGGCACAGGTCTCAGGACAAAATTCACGGGATAACGAAACTGGGTCCGTCCTTTGGGTCAAAGGTTGGAACCAGATAAAAAAGCGATCGGGACAGACGAACAGGAAAGCCTATGCCCAACACTCAAAAGACGTTCTTGCGTGCCCTGAACGGTGAAACCCTCTCAGTGCCGCCGATCTGGCTTATGCGCCAGGCAGGCCGGTATCTTCCGGAATACCGTGCAACACGTGGCGAAGCAGGATCGTTTCTTGATCTTTGCTATAATCCCGATCTTGCCTGCGAAGTCACGTTGCAGCCGCTCAGACGCTATGATTTCGATGCGGCTATTTTGTTCTCCGATATCCTCGTTATACCGCAGGCACTTGGACAGCATTTGGCATTCAAGCAGGGTGAAGGCCCACAGCTTGAGGCCATCCGCGATGCTTCAGGCCTTGGCAAGCTCTCCATTGAAGGCATTCATGACACGCTTGGACCGGTCTATGAGACGGTTTCAAAGCTATCAAGCGCCATCCCATCCCATACGGCCCTGATCGGCTTTGCGGGCGCACCATGGACCGTTGCGACCTATATGGTCGAGGGTAAAGGCTCCAAGGACTTTGCCAATATCCGTCGCTTTGCCTATGGCGATCCAGAAGGCTTTGCAAAACTGATCGACATTTTGGTCGAAGCCACGACCCAATATCTGCTCAAGCAGGTTGAAGCGGGTGCAGAATGCATTCAGCTGTTTGAAACCTGGGGCGGTGTTTTGTCTGAAACCGGCTTTAAACGCTGGGTGATCGAGCCGACCAAACAGATCGTTGCCAATCTGCGCGCTGTTCACCCGGATTTGCCGATCATTGGCTTCCCGCGGGGTGCTGGTTTGCATCTGATTGATTTTAAAAATCAGACCGGTGTGACCGGTGTTGGCCTTGATAGTGGCGTTCCGCTGAACTGGGTTGCGGAAAACCTTCAGAAACTTGGTCCGGTGCAGGGCAATCTTGATCCGATGCTTTTGATTACGGGCGGGGATGCGATGTTTGATGAAACCAAGCGCATTCTTGATACGCTGGGCAAGGGGCCGTTCATCTTTAACCTTGGTCATGGCATTACGCCGGAAACGCCGCCGGAACATGTTGGCCAGCTGGTGGACTTCATTCGAAATTACAAAGGTTAAATGTCGGCAATTGCTGCATTTTATTTTGTGATTTTTGAAATCAATCAAATCGATTGAAAAATTCAATGCGTATGATGGGTTAAATCCGTTGCGCTCGGGACCTGTTTGACCAATATAGGCCTTCGGAGCGGGACGGGTTTATCCATCGACAAGATTTCCGGTTAGCGGGAACTGGTCACAATGCCATGTAAGGATAATCCTAATGTCCGAGACTACGCGCAAGAAACGCGCCATTGTTCTTTTCAATCTCGGTGGCCCGGACAGCCCGGAAGCCGTCGAACCATTCCTGTTTAATCTGTTTAACGATCCGGCGATCATCAGTCTGCCCAACCCTTTCCGGTTTTTGCTGGCAAAGCTGATTTCGCGTCGCCGCGCGCCGATTGCGCGCGAGATTTATGACCATATCGGTGGCAAATCCCCGCTTCTGGAACTGACCCAGGAACAGGCCGATGCCCTGCAAGCAGCGCTTAATGCTGAAGATGACGGTTATGAAAACCGCTGCTTCATTGCCATGCGCTATTGGAAGCCGTTTGCCGATGTCACCGCGGCCGAGGTCAAGGCATGGGGGGCGGATGAACAAATCCTGCTTCCGCTTTATCCGCAATTCTCCACCACAACCAGCGGATCGTCGGTCAAGGATTGGAAACGCGCCTGCCATAAGGTTGGGCTGAGCGCACCGATCAAAACCGCGTGCTGCTATCCGACCAATCCGGGCTTTGTCGATGCATCGGCCGAGATGATCAAGGAAGGCTATGAACGTGCGGTGGCCAAAGCAACCGAGCTTGGCATTGAAAAGCCGCGCATCCTGTTTTCCGCCCATGGCGTGCCCAAGGCCGTGATCACCAAACGTGGCGATCCCTATCAGTCGCAGATCGAAAAAACATCCGCCGCGGTGGTCGAGAAGATGGCGATTGAAGGGCTCGACTGGAATGTCTGCTATCAAAGCCGTGTTGGTCCGATGGAATGGATTGGCCCGTCGACCGAGGACGAGATCGCGCGAGCTGGCAAGGAAAACAAGGCCATCGTTGTTGTGCCGATTGCCTTTGTGACCGAGCATTCGGAAACTCTGGTCGAGCTTGATATCGAATATGGCGAACTGGCCCACGAAAAGAATGTACCGGTTTACGAGCGTGTTCGCACGGTGTGCTCGCACCCGAAATTCATCAATGGACTTGTTTCGGTTGTAAAACAAACGCAAGTCGAACTCGATGAAAAGGGTTCGGATGACTACGCCGTCGAGACGCGTGGCTGGTGGTGCCCGGATGAACATTCCTGCGCGACAGCCAAGCAGCCGGGACTTAAGCCCGCCGGGGCATAATCAAAAAACGCAATGAATTCAGGCCAGTTCCGCTTAGGGGCTGGCCTGTTTGCTGTTATGGTTGGGCGATATTATTCCTGATCCAAACCCGCATTTGGATTTTGCCACGACATTCACCGCAAATCAGAGAAGAGAGAGATGGATACCTATAGCGTTATCAAATCCCTGCATGTCATCAGCGTGATTGCCTGGATGGCCGGGCTTCTCTATTTGCCGCGGCTTTATGTCTATCACTGTGAAGTGGCGCCGGGTTCGGAAGCCAGCGAGAAGTTCAAGATTATGGAGCGCCGCCTTTTGCGCGCCATCATGAACCCGGCAATGATCGCGACCTGGCTGTTTGGTGGCTATCTGGTGCATGCGGCCGGTGTGATGTCGGATGGCTGGTTCCACGTCAAACTGTTGTGCGTTGTTCTGATGACCGCATCACACATGATGATGGCCCGTTATCGCCGCGCGTTTGAAGCGGATGCCAACGAGAAATCACAGAAATTCTTCCGTATTCTCAATGAAGTACCGACGATCCTGATGATCATTGTCGTCTTTATGGTGATCGCCCGCCCGTTCTGATTGATGGGCTCTTTGGCCATAAATTCAAAAACGTTTCGATTTTAAAATAAAAAGGCCGCCAAATTGGCGGCCTTTGTTTTGGTATCGAACCAAATATGGAATTTCAAGTCAATCAGGCGTTTCCAGCCGGCTGACCTTCCATCTGTTTGGCGAATTTCTTGCGGAAAAGATCAGCAAAATCAATCTGCTGCATCATCAGCGGCGGGAAGCCACCATCAGCAGTCAGGTCTGCGACGATCTTGCGCACATACGGGAACAGCAGGCGCGGAACTTCGATCATGAGAACTGGCAGGCGGTGTTCGTCAGCAACGTTGAGCGTGACAACTGAGCCATATTGCAGTTCAGCGATGAAAGCGACCTTGTCAGCAACGTCGGCTTTGACGTTGATTTTCAGGGTTACTTCGTGAAGTTTCTGGTCCTGGGTGGTGCGTGCCTCGACATCGACATCGATGTTGATTTTCGGCTGCTGCTGCAGGGCAACGCTTTCCGGTGCATTCGGATTTTCAAACGAAAGATCCTTGATGTACTGGGTATGGATCGTGATCGGATTTGCGGCCGGCTGCTGCTGCTGTGCGCCGCCTTCTGCACCGGTGGTATTCTCGGCCATTAAAGTCTAGCTCCCTTAAGTCATTCGGTCTTGATCAGAAAAAAGCCTTCGAAGCTGCCCTGATTGGTGCGTGATCGCTGGGCCTATGGGGGATGAACCCTGCCTGAAATGCTTGTTTCTGACGCCGCGTGATCGCGGCAGGTCAATTGGCCTAGCACGGATGACACGTGCGGGCAAGCCAATCAAACTGTACGCAAATCGCTTATTTCTGCGGGTTTGGGTGATATAGCGCGTGCGTCGGCCACGGCAAGTCCGCGCAATGCATCATGGATTTCAAAATGCCCTGAAAAAAGGCTGGCCAACGGATTGGCCAACCTTCTGATTTTGTGATTTTCCTGTGTAATCCGTTAGCTTAGCCTTGCGGCGGCAAATTGCGCGGATTGTTGGGATCAGAGGCATCATTTGCCGAAGATCCCGGCTGATCCTGGTCATTGGTGCTGACATCTTCGAAATCGCCATCAATGATCGGACCTGAACCGGGACGGCGTGCCCCACCAGATGTTCCGCGTGCCCCGTTTGAACCAGGGGTGGCACCCGGACCACGCGAAGCGCCAAATCCGCCGCCGCCAAAGCTGGTGCGGATATTGCCCGACTGAACCAGCTTCATGATCACCTTTGCCCCGATCAGCTGGCGCAGTGGCGGCACCAAAAGCAGGAAGCCAAAGGTATCGGTGACAAAGCCCGGTGTCAGAAGCAGCACGCCAGCGACCAGAATGCAGATGCCATCAAACAGTGCGCCGATCGGCATTTCGCCCTGATCCATCTGGCTTTGCGCCTTGGCAAGCGTCTGCAACCCTTGGGCACGCATCAGAGAAGTTCCGATAATCGCGGTAAGAACGACAACGCCAATGGTCGGCCACAGCCCAATCAATTCGCCGGCTTGGATAAAGACCGCGATTTCAATGATTGGCATGGCGACGAATATCGCGAGAAAGTAAAAACCCATTTCTTCTCCGTTTTTTGGCGACGATGACCGCGATGATCGTAGTGATTTGCCCCTATTCTAGCGGCAAAGCTGAACACATGCTGAAACTATTGCAGAAAACAACTTGGATTTCAGTGATTTCCCATTAATCTGCAGTATGTATTGGTCGGGAAATTAGTGACCCAACACGACAAAAATGCGGCATATCGTCTGTAAAAACCCCATATGAGGGTGAAGACGATCACATCAAACAGTGTGATCACTGGTTGCCCTTGCATTTGGTTGGGTTCATACCATCTCTCGACCACGGTTGTGATGTAAATCCGACCTGTTTGAAACCACTAGGATCAAGAGATCGGTCTTGCAGTATTTCGATATCTTCTTATTCGCACTGATTGCTGTTTTTCTTGTGCTGCGTCTGCGCGGCGTACTTGGCCGTCGCACCGGCAACGAAAAACAGGGGCCTTCCGACATTTTTGGCCGTCAGTCCCATGAACGTGATGCGCAGAATGACGCAGCACCGAAGACAGACAATGTCTATCGCCTGCCTGATTCTGGAAACGATCAGAACGCATCAGATGTTCCTTCGGGCACCTTTGCGACCCTGCAGCAGATCCAGAAACACGATCCGAACTTTACCCAGCAGGACTTCCGGAATGGCGCGCGCATGGCGTTCGAAATGATCGTCGAATATTTTGCCAAGGGCGACAAGGATGGCCTCAACCCGTTGCTTTCGGCCGAAGTTTACAAAAACTTTGCCGCTGCCATCGATGCGCGTGCTGAAAAGGGCGAGCATGAGGAAACAACCCTGGTCGGTATTAAAAGTGCGACGATCCATGATGCCAGCCTTGAGGGCCGCACGGCCTATGTCACGGTGAAATTCGTTTCCGAGGAAGTTTCGGTCATTCGCAATGCAGATGGTGACGTTGTTTCGGGCGATCCGAACAAAGTGATCGAAGCCGAAGACCTTTGGACCTTCGCGCGCAATATCGAAAGCCGCGATCCGAACTGGCAGCTGGTTGCGACCGAAACCCCGGAAGAAGAAACCGCAGAATAAGCGATTTCGAAATCCAAGAAAATTCAAGGCGATCCGATCAATTCGGGTCGCCTTTTTCTTTGGCAAGGCCCACGCTGTGAACTCGATTATCGGCTTGTTAAGCAAGTTTCGGGCATGATCGGGCCTATCTCGCCGTTTCTCAAACGGCACTGTCTGCCTTGCCAATGAACGGGTTCCATCTTGAAACGACGTCTGGTTCTTTCGCGTAGTCTTTCGCTTATTTCTGTCCTGTTTGGTGCCGGTGCGGCCCTGATCTGGATGTTCTGGCCGCAAATCACCGGACAGATCGAAGAACCGCCTGCCACGGTTGAAGATAACCTGTCGCTGCGCCCGGCCAGCTTTGCCGATCTGGATGGGTGGCAAACAGATGATATGCGCGGATCGGTGCGTGCCTTTGCACGGTCGTGCAAGGCGATGCTGCGTCGTGATGATGCCAAGCCTGTCGGGCCGGATCCGCGCATGGGGACGATTGGCGATTGGCGCAAAGTCTGCGAGATCGCTGTTTCCATTGATGTTGACGCCCTTCGCAAGGAAGACGCACGTGCCTTCTTCCAAAGCGATTTCAAACCTTATCTGAGCGGCAATAACGACAAGGCCGAAGGTCTGTTCACCGGTTATTACGAGCCGGAATTGCGGGGTCAGCTGACCCGTGATGAGACATTTAAAACCCCGCTTTATCTTAAACCTGATGACATGGTCTCGGTCGATCTCGGGGATTTCCGTGATGATCTTAAGGGCACCAAGCTGGTTGGTCGGCTAAGCGGCAGCAGCTTGAAGCCCTATTACGACCGTGAAGAGATCGAAGAAGGTGCGCTTTCGGGCCGCGATCTTGAGATGGTTTGGGTCGATGACGCGGTTGATGCGTTTTTCCTGCAAATTCAGGGGTCTGGGCGGGTGGTTTTGCCCGATAGCAGTGTTTTGCGTGTCGGCTATGCCGCGACCAACGGTCATCCCTATTTTGCAATCGGGCGCGAGCTGATTGAACGCGGCGCTTTGACGCGCGAAACCGTATCGCTTCAGACCATTCGCAAATGGCTGCATGAAAACCCGGCGGATGCCGATGCGGTAATGAATACCAATGCGTCCTATGTTTTCTTCCAGCCGCTTAAATCTGATCCGAATGATCCGGATGCCGGGCCGCTGGGATCACAAGGTGTTCCGTTGGAACCCGGTCGCTCCCTGGCCGTGGATCGTCGTTTCCATGCCATGGGGGTGCCGGTCTGGCTTGAAACCCGCGATCCGATGAATGTGGACCGGAATTTCCATCGTTTGATGATTGCCCAGGATACCGGTGGCGCCATTCGTGGGCCGGTGCGCGGTGACATCTTCTTTGGCCCGGGCGAAGATGCCGCATTGTTTGCAGGGCACATGAACCGGCCCGGTCAGAAATATGTTCTTCTGCCCAATACGATTGATCCCAAAAACTGGGTGGAGACGCCGACCCAATGATCCGCCACGTGGTTTTGTTGCAGGTATCTGATGCGATCAGTCGCGCCCATGTCGATGAGGTGCTTGAGCGACTGGAAGCCAATGCCTTGGCAACGCCCGGGATCATTGCCTTTGTTGGTGGTGAAAAGCTGACCGATAGCTGGATGGGGCAAGGATTTACCCATTGCTATACGATCGATTTTGCCGATGAAACCGCGCGCGATATTTATCTCGACCGATTGGATCAGGACGAGACCTGCTGGAAACTTTCTGACATCATGGTTGGCGGTCTGGGCGGTATCTTGTCGATGAATCTCGACATCCGCGATATCCGGTTTGCCGATGACGTCCGATTGGAAAAGGATATGAAATGATCCGTCATATCGTCTTGATACAGGTTTCAGGCAATCAAACACCTGAAACGATTACCAATGTGCTGGCCGGTGTCGAAGCCGCAGCCCTGGCCACATCAGGCGTTGTATCCTTTGCCGGCGGCCCGAAAATACCCGGAAGCGGCATGAGCCAGGGCTTCACCCACGGATTTACGATCGACTTTGTCGATGAAGAGGCCCGTGACCTTTATCTTTCGGAACTTGATCGCGATGGCATTGGCCGCCGATTGTCCGATATTGCGGTTGGCGGATTGGGCGGGATTCTTGTGATGAACATCAATATTGCCGATATCCGAAAGCCCAGTGACGCCAAATCCAAGAAGTTGCAGCTTCGTTGGGTTTGATCCGATTAGATATAAATAAAAATATCTATTTATCTATATTGCGCGTTTCGAACGTGTAAATTGTGCAAACAGTTTTCCACCGAAAACGTTAATCAGAAGTCCGGTCATGACCAGAATGGCCGAGATGATCTTGATCGGACCGAAATCCTCGCCCAGAACCAATGCGGATGTTGCCATGCCGACAATCGGCACCAGAAGCGTAAAGGGCGCGACAAGCCCGACGGGCAAGGTCGCCAGCAACCGGCCCCAGATCGCAAATCCAAGCAAGGTCACAGGATAGGCCAGATACAGGATCGAGCCGATGCCGATCCAGCTGATCTGATCGCTTAGCATGCCAAGATTTGCGCGGTCTTCGGTTAGGAAGGACAGGATGGCAAGCGGGATGGGCGGCACAAGGCTTGCCCACACCACAAAGGACAGCATCTGAACCGATCCGGCCTGTTTCATGATGATATTGGCAACACCCCATGCCGCGGCGGCAGCAATCACAAGAACCAAGCCGATGGCCGTGATCGAGCCATCAGAGACAAACAACAGCAAACCCACGCCACAGAAGGCCACCAGCATCGCCAGATAGCGGTGCGGTCCGATCTTTTCACCCAGTACGAAGAAGCCAAGGATCAGGGTAAAGAAGGCCTGCAGCTGCAAAACAAGTGATGAAATCCCCGCCGAGAGGCCAAGATCCATGCCCAGAAACAGCAGGGAAAATTTGATACAGCCCAGAACCACGCCAAAGCCAACGATGTATTTCCAATGGCATTTGGGACGCGGCAGGAAAAAGACAGCCGGCAAAGCCGCAAAGGCAAAGCGCAAGCTCGACAGAAGGATCGGCGGCATTTCCTCCAGACCAAGCTTGATCACGGTGAAATTGGCGCCCCAGATGGTAACGACCAACAGGATTGCAAAGAATTGTCCGACTGACATGGGCTGAAACCTGACAAATTTTCGTGGGGGATTTCACGCTATGCCGGTCGCATGGGTGCTACAATCAAAACAATGTCACGGCGACAATTTTGCGCAAGGTTTTGAAAAAGCCCGCAGAACGAAAAACACCGGGCAGCCTGGCTACCCGGTGTTGATCAATGTTCTCTTATGTCGTGGCCCGATTACTGGGCGGCAACAACGCCTTCGTCGCCAGCACCTGATTTGCCACAGCCTGAAACGCGTGATTTGCGCTGGCGCTGGCTTTCGGATTTCAGCTGACCACAAGCAGCCAGAATGTCGCGGCCGCGCGGCCAGCGGATCGGTGCTTCATAGCCGTTATCAAGCAGGATCTGGGCGAACTTTTTGATATCGTTGGTCGGCGTGCATTCGTAATCCGACCCCGGCCATTTGTTGAACGGGATCAGGTTAAACTTGCAGTGAATGCCTTTGACCAGTTTGGCAAGGGCCCGGGCATGTTCCGGTTTGTCGTTCACGCCCTTAAGCATCACATATTCCATGGTGATCGGACGTGAATTGGACATGCCTGGGTAGTTCCGGCAGGCATCCATCAGTTCTTTGAGCGGGTATTTCTTGTTGATCGGCATGATCTCGTTACGCAGATCATCATCCGGCGCATGCAGAGAAATCGCCAGACCAACACCCAATTCTTCGCCACAACGCACGATTTCCGGGACAACACCCGAGGTCGAGAGCGTCACACGGCGGCGCGAGATCGAAATACCTTCGCCGTCCATGGCAATGCGCAGGGCATCGCGAACGTTTTCATAGTTAAACAGCGGCTCGCCCATGCCCATCATGACGATGTTTGACAGGCGGCGGATACCATTGGCCGGGGTCGGCCATTCGCCGTAGCTGTCACGTGCCACCATGAACTGGCTGACGATTTCGCCAGGCGTCAGGTTACGTACCAGAAGCTGGGTACCGGTATGGCAGAACTTACAGGTCAGCGTGCAGCCAACCTGGGATGAAATGCAGACAGCACCACGGTCTTCGTTGCGGTCCGGGATATAGACCGTCTCGGCCTCGTTCCCGTCATGGAATTTCATCAGCCATTTATGGGTATCATCAGAGCTTTTCTGATCGGCTGTCAGAACCGGGCGACCGATATAGAAATCCTGAGAGATGCGATCACGCAGCTTTTTGGAAATGTTGGTCATATCGTCGATGTTGGTCACACCGCGGTTATAGATCCAGTTCCAAAGCTGTTTGACGCGGAACTTGCTTTCGCCCATGTCGGCCATGAGTTCGGTCAGTTCTTCGCGGGTGATCCCCACCAGATCGCGGCGACCGTCGGCAGCCTGCCCATTGGCGGCGCGCGTAACAAAGTCGGAAAGCGACGGTCCATCCTGCGAGATGGATGCGGTGTTCTGGGTCGCGTTTTCGGTCAGGACGTCAGTCATCCCGGGCTCTCTCTTTTGTATATTGTGGGTTTGCCGGACGGATTTGTGTCCGTCTCTTTCTGGCGTCAGCGGGACTATACCAGAAATGATGCAAAAATGCTTGGCCCCGCATATAGCGGGGCCGGGCCGATTTAGAAACGATAAATTTCACATTGCTGCCATCACGCATATGCAATCGCGGTTGCAAAGGATGGTATCAAACCATCACCAACCGGATTGCGATGCGGTTGTCAGCTGACCGGCTTGGTGTTGCAAGCCTTTGAAATCGCGTTATAGGCGGCGGTGAAGCCCGACAGCGAATAGGTGTCGGTGGTTTTGGTCCCGCGCGACGATTCACCCACAACAACCATGGTCGAGCCCGATTTCATCGACGATACCAGCTTGCGGTCTTCTTCGCTGTTCACAGCCCAGGCGGAATCGTCATGGGTGAACAGCTTGAATTTCTTGGAATCGATTCGAAGATCAACGTCACTGCCCGATTTATAGGTGTAACCGGTGATGAAGCTGACTTCGTTGAGCAATTTCAGGGCGGGACGGTGGGTCACCATCACATAAATCTTGCCGCGCTGGGTATAGTCGCCTTTGGCCGATGTCGGCTGGCTTCCCATATAGCAGACCTTTTGTCCGTCTTCGGAGTAGGTATAGGCTTCCCACTTGCCATAGACATCAATCAACTGGGGCGAGTTTTGTGCCAGGGCCTGATTGGCAGGCAGGCTCACCGCCAAAAGAGCGGCAAATGCGCAGAGCGTTGCGGCGAACGAATTTCTGACGAAACGATGGGCGTGTTTTTTCATGAGGTCGCGTATCGTGTCTGAAGTTTCGGGATCGGCCCAGAAGGACCATGACGGACGTATCAAAGCCACAGGATATGGCAAATTTTTGACCTTAGTTTTCTGAGCCTGCCAACAAAAGGTAAAGATTAAACCAAGGAAACTGGCGCAATCTGGCAAAATTCTAAAATGCAGGAAATCGCATCAGGCAGGCAGATGGAATTTGGCTTGTTATCACGTCCATATTTAGAACGTTTTTGACGGCAAGTTTCGGTAATTACAGGGTAATTTCCAGTTTCGCCCTATTTGCTGGCCAGATGCAGTTTAAGCACCTCATCAAGGCAGTCCTGAACGGAAATTTCCTGATTTCCACGGCGCATGCGCGCAAGCATGTGACGCAGTTCACGCGGGTCGCCTTCGGTCTTGGGGACAAAGAACGCATCGAACGAGCATTGCTCGGAGCGATATTGCCAAACCCGAATTTCCCCCTCGCCGCGGACCATTTCAGGGGCGCCAATTTTGGCTTCGACCGCATCCTCTGACAGGCCCTTGAGCGTGTCACTTGGAATGGGTTTGAACGGGATCATCGGGCCTGCGGCCGAGATTTCCGGTTTGCGGCGAACAACCGGGCGGGTTGCGCGAATATTGCCCTGACTTGTGGTCTGACCATAGCTGGTTTGGCCATATTCGGTATTGGTTGTGCCTGGCGGCACATTTGATCCGCCACATGCGCTCAGGCCCATGGCAATGATTGCCAGAAGCAAGAACACCCCGACAGAACGGAATTGATCCCATCGGGGTGTGTTTATGACTGGATTACCTGTCCGCACGGGGATCAGGATTCTTCCGTTTTGCGCGGAATGGTGATGGCCGGCGTGTTGCCGGTGCGTGAGAAGCCATCATCGCTGCCTTCGACATAATCGAGCTCACCCTTGATGCGTGCGCCGTTTTCGATCTGCAGCGAGCCATAGGTGATTTTGCCGCTGATTTCCGCAGAGTTGATCACGGTGACGCGACGTGCGGTCAGATCGCCGTCGAACTTGCCGCTGATTTCTGCTTCTTCAACCTGGGCCGAACCGATGAAGGAACCACCGTCGGAAACTTCCAGACGGGTGCAATCCTGAATCTGGGCTTCGACAACGCCTTCAACGACCAGAACGTCGCATGAACCGATCTCGCCCTTGAGCGTGATGTCGCGACCAACCGTCAGCTTTTTGCCATCTGCATTGTTGCCTGCACTTGCCGGGCGGCCGGAATTGCCACGGGTCGGAATTTCAAGCGGACGCTTGGGGATTTCCGGGCGGAAGCTGGTGGAATGCGGTTTACTGGACATTTGCGGTTCATCCTTTGTGCGCGGCTTGGTGAAGAGCTGCGGCTCAGTACGTTTTTCTGTTTTTTCGGCAGTGCCGGAATCCGTTGACGGTGCAGACGCCGTCTCTGCGGGTTTGGTCATGGTCCCGGAAAGCGTGTCTGATCCACCTTTGGAAGATGTATCGGACGAAGCCGCACTGCTGTCGACTGTTTTATTGGCTTTTTTCTTTCCAAACATTTAGCTGACCAAATCCTTGAGTGTTGCAGTTTCGGTTCAATGGTCCGTTTCGTTGCGGGCCGTGGGCGACCTTAGGCAGTTTTGGGCACGTAGGTTCCAAGGCGAACAGAATAATGGACCATAAAGGCGGTGGCGATAATCGGGGCGACCAAGTTGACCACCGGAATGGTCATCAGGAAGGTCAGGC
Organism: Thalassospira sp.; assembly: GCA_965228275.1. Lineage (GTDB taxonomy): Bacteria > Pseudomonadota > Alphaproteobacteria > Rhodospirillales > Thalassospiraceae > Thalassospira. The sequence continues at coordinate 2,071,603 of OZ245802.1, forward strand.
CGATCCCGGCAAGCCAAAGCTTCTTCTGGCGGCTTTTGCGAATGGTTTCGACGGTTCGCGCATCATAGCGGCGCGCGGCCACCAGTTCAAAATATTCGCGCGACAGAAGATATCCGTTCATGGTGTAGAACGCGATGATATAGAGCGGACCAGCCAGAAGAAGCGGCAAAATCAAAATGTTAAGTGCAAGTGCGGTCAGCGCAAATTTAAGGCCGCTGATCAGGGCCTCAAAGATTGGCTGCGGGCGGGTATCGGGCAGGGTCGGGTAATGTTTGTCTTCGACGGCTTCGGCAATCTGATCAAGCAGCAAGCTTGAAATCAGAACCGTGGCCGCAGGAAACAGCAAGATCACCAGAAGGGTCAGGCCAATACCCAAAATCCAGTCAACAGCACTTTCAAGCCAGCCACCATCGGTAAAGAAGGTGATGGAATTCAGGCCAAACCAGATCAGAACCCAAAGACCAACGATGGTGGCAAGCGCACCGGCAACGCCAATCAGGACGACTTTGCGAAAGCGCGGGTCGGAAAACTGCGCAACAGATTTCAGAAAGTCATTGATCATCGAAGGTGTCAGTCCTGTTTTGTCATGTGTCATCAAATTCCCTGTAAGGGAATCATGCCTTGGATTCCTAGGCAATGAAAATTAACAGCCTGTGAAATCATCTGGCAGATGCGTGAATTTTCGCAATTCCTGCAGGGAATGTTTTTGTTTTATCGGGGGCTTCAGGCAAAAAAAAGGCGTCCGGCCAGGGGGGAGAACCGGACGCCAGCGCTCCGATGATCTGGAGCGTGAGGAAAGGTAGGGGAAACCTTTTCCTCACACCGGGTTCCCATCATTTAGGGGAACCTTGTGACAGACTCACATATAGGAACCAGACGCGTTTCCTGCCATAGGGTGAAGCCCCGAAAAGCCGAGAATTTTCGAATGTTAGAATGATTCAAAAGCATGGGTGATTTCGTTACGAAACCACAATATCGCCAAGGGCTTGAATCAAGGACCAATTGCGATCTCGCGGCCTGATTTTCAAACCGGGTCTTCTCGTAGGACGAACGAAAAAATTTTGTGATCAGCTGCCGCGTTTGGGCCAGATGCGCTCAAATTTAAACAGTTCGGGATCAAGCGCCATGCCCTCTTCGGTGTTGAAAAGGGTCACGGTGGTTTCAATGCCGGTCGGGTCGGTAACGTTCCATTGGCGAAGCTGCATCGGCTTTTCCTGGAAGACCAGCGTCACACTGCCTGCACCCGGATCGGATTTGCGTACCAGCTCAACCCGGATGGTTTCGGCGGTCTGGCGGAAATCGACCACTTTGACCTTGTCAGTCAACGAGATGTTTTCAGCCAGGATGATGCCAGCCGGGGTCTCGTCGATATCAAAATAGGTCGGGGCGTTGATTTCCTTGTCATAGTAAATGAAATCATGCCCGGTCGAGACCAGAAGGATCTGGGCCGGCGGGTTATATTCAAAGCGCATCTTGCCCGGACGTTCCATGTAAAGATCGCCTTCGGCCGCACCGCCATCTGATGAAATCTGAACAAATTCCGCCTTAAGGGTGGTGATATTGGCCAGATAGTTTTCAATCTTTGCGATCATCTCGGGCGAGATTTTTTCCGATGACTGGGCATGGGCCGGGCTTGGCAGCATCGCGATACTTCCAACCGCACCAAGCCCAATGGCAGTTGCAATGACGCCAGCCGCAATAAAGGAACGGCCTTTTTTACCGATCGTTTTCAGACGGGATTGCGGGTTTTTCGAAAAAAGGGTCATCGGTTTGCCTGGTCTTCGGAACAATTAGGTGATCACGATTGCGAAAGTGGAATGGCGGATGATAAAAATCGAGCCATCTATTACGCGAAATACATATCGCATCATTTGGCCGTGAAGGCCAGCCGGGTCAACGCTTGCCCGCAAATGACCTTAATTGGCCGGTTTGAGCCATATTTGCGCAAAGCCTTGATTAGCGGTGAGAAGGAGAACGCGTTTAATGAGCCGTATCGTCGCCATCCAGATGGACCCGATCGAGAGTATCGATATCAAGGGGGATTCCTCCTTTGTCATGGGCCTAGAAGCCCAGGCGCGCGGATATGAACTTCTGCATTATCATCCCGATGACATGTTCTATGACCGGGGCCACATCAAGGCGGAAGTCCGCCCGATGGCTTTGCGTTACGAGCATGGCAATCACTATGATCTGGGTGCGCCAAAAATCATTGATCTGGCAAAGGAAACCGACGTGATCTTGATGCGTCAGGACCCGCCCTTTGACATGAATTACATCACCGCCACCCATTTGCTTGAGGCGGTCCATCCGGAGACCTTCGTGGTCAACCATCCGGGTCATGTGCGCAATGCGCCAGAAAAGATCTTTGTCACGGAATTTCCCGATCTGATGCCGCCGACCCTGATCACCCGATCGGCTGCGCGCATTCGTGATTTCCGTGAAGAGTTCAAGGACATCATCGTCAAGCCGCTGTTTGGCAATGGCGGGGCGGGTGTGTTCCACCTTAAGCCGGGGGATGAAAACCTGAACTCGCTTCTGGAACTTTTTGCCGCCCAGTCGCGCGAGCCCTTGATGGTTCAGGCGTATCTGCCTGATGTGCGCAAGGGCGACAAACGCATCATTCTGGTCGATGGTGAGCCGGTTGGTGCGATCAACCGCGTTCCGGCCGAAGGCGAAGCACGTTCAAACATGCATGTTGGCGGTGTTGCGGAAAAATCGATGCTGACCCCGCGCGAGCGCGAGATTTGCGAACGCATCGGGCCGGAGCTTAAGAAACGTGACCTGATCTTTGTCGGCATTGACGTGATCGGCGATTATATGACCGAGATTAACGTTACCTCGCCGACCGGCCTTCAGGAAGTGAACCGCTTTGACGGTGCCAAGCTTGAAAGCCTGATCTGGGATGCGATTGAAACCCGCCTGTCCTAAGCAGGGGTTGCGTGAACAATCGAGTGCCAAGGGGCAGAGATCCGATAGGGGTTTCTGCCCTTTTTCATTGGCGGGCGTGATCCGCGATCAGGGTTGCTTTGCTTCGATCTCGACAAAGGTAAAGGCGAAGTCGTTGTCATTTACCACGTTATGCGCGACTCCGGTTTTCCGCGCATAGGATTTCCCGGCAATCAGCGATGACGTCACGACCGTCCCATCATCCATCTCAATCGTCAGATCGCCGCTTGTCATGGGCACAACCACATAATCCATCCCGTGGACATGATCGCCGGTTTCCGCACCGGGCGGGAAATGCCATTCGGTCACGCGGAAGGTGTCATCATCGACTTGCACGGTCGGAATGGCCTTGGGGCGATGGATTGCCAACGGTTTTCTCCAGACTTTGCGTGAAAATTTGATGATAGGGACAAGTGAACAGGGTCGCTTGCCCTTTTTTGTTCCAATTGCTTTGCTGATCTTTCAGCATAAGGTCAGGTTTTGACCCTAACCATTGGGAACCAACCTTTCGATCAGACGTATATTTGATGTTCAAAGCCAAAGGTAACAGCCCCGCATGACAGACGAAAACCAAACACCCATCGCCAAAGATCAGCTGTTTGGTCCGTTTTTGTTTGCGCGCGGAGGTGATGAGAAAACATCGCGGATCGCAGCCCTTGTCATTGCTCCCGAAAGCTTGGATCTGCCGAAATTTCATGTTTCGGATCAGGGCGATATCCCCCCGGTCCTTCTGGCCACCCTTTATGGGCGCAGTTACTGGCGGTTTGATTTCGAGCTGCCGGCAAAATCCGATATGTCATATAGTTTCGATAACGAAACTTATTCTGTTTGCGCGGATTTGACCAAAGATGTCCGGTTTGGTTTTGTGTCCTGCAACGGGCAGGAAGACGGTGATCTGGACCGCCCGTTGGAAGACCGCAATGCGCTTTGGATTGACCTTGCCAAACAGCATGAAAAGCAGCCCTTCTCGCTTTTGCTGCATGGCGGGGATCAGATTTATGCCGACGGGGTTTGGGAATGCCATCCTGATATCATTGCCTGGGACAAGGCGCGGCGTCGGCAACGGCTTGCAACCGCATTTTCAGACGAGATGCGTGACGCGGTTCTGAAATTCTATCTTGATCATTATCTGGCGATCTATGGTCAACCCCAGATCAGCCACATGCTGGCACGGGTGCCGTCGCTCATGATGTGGGATGACCATGATATTTTTGATGGCTGGGGCAGTCACAAAAAGTGGTTTCAGGGATCCGCGGTGGCGCGTGGCATGTTCGCCTGCGCGCGCGAAGCCTTTTGCCTGATGCAGCTTTGCACAGCACCCGATACCACGCCGGAAAACCTGCCTGATATGGTGCTGGACCGGGATGGGCAAAGCCTTGCCTGGAAGGTGGATTATCCCGGTGTCAGCCTGATTGCGCCTGATCTTCGGTCCGAGCGCACGCCAAGTGACATTATGGGCGATCATGGCTGGCGTGACCTTCCGGCCGCCCTTGAAAGCATTCCCGATGGCAATCGGGTGTTGCTGATGTCGAGTGTGCCGGTGATTGGCCCGCGCCTGTCACTGGTTGAGATGTTTTTACATCTGCTGCCATCGGCCCAGAAATATGAAGATGACCTGCGCGATCAGTGGCAAAGTCGCTGGCATCGCCGCGAATGGTGCCGGTTTCTTGAGCTGCTGGAATCTGTTGCCAACGAACAGGATCATGAGATCACCCTGCTATCGGGTGAAATCCATGTGGCAACGCGCGGCACGTTTGAAACGCGGGGCAAAACCATCCATCAATTGGTGGCATCGGGTATCTCGCATACCGCACCACCGGCTATGTTTGCCCGGGTTTTGGGGCTTCTGGCCTGGATCGGTGATCATCCGCTTCCGGATCGGCCAACCAGATTAAAACCGTTGCCGGGGCGGATTGGGACCTATTGTGCGGCGCGAAATTACCTTACACTGGCCCGTAAAGATACGCGCTGGGATGCGAACTGGCATCTCGAAGGGATCGGCTGGACACCGGATTTGACGATCTAGGATCGTCGCAGCAAGATACATGTCCGGTCACGGCAAGGGGCTTTGGACCATGATGCAGCTTTACTATTCACCGACCTCACCCTTTTCGCGCAAGGTGCGCGTTGTTTCGCGTGAGTTGGGCTTGGACAAGCAGATCAATGAAATCCTGATTGATCCCTGGACCGATGCAGCGCTTAGAACCCTAAATCCCCTGTCAAAAGTCCCGACCCTGATCCTGGAAGATGGTATGGCGGTTTTTGAATCTGCCGTGATTTGCGATTATCTGGATCAGCTTGCGCGTTCTTCAAACCCCAAAAGCGGGGTCATTCCCAATGACGGGGCGGAACGGCTGAGTGCCTTGAAATGGCAGGCCTTGGCTGATGGCATGATGGCCGCAACCGGGCGGTTGTTTGCTGATTCAAAGCGTGCAGAGACAGATCGTTCTGAAACCGTAATGGAACGGCAGGCCTATGCCATTCAAAGTGGTATTGATGCGATCCTTGATGGGTTGGCACATCTGCGCACCGAAGATCCGCATATCGGCACATGGTCGGTTCTGATCGGGCTTTATTACATTGATTTCCGTTGGCCGGACCGGCGTTTTGACATTCCGGTGCGCGTGCGCGACTGGATGGCGATCATGTCCGAACGGGAATCATTGGCCGAGACGATTTTCCACCTGCCCCATTTTGATGACGACGATCAGAAATCGATTGCCTGAGACAGGCTGTTATCTGCTTTTCTGACCCCAAAAGATAAAGAAACGGCCCGGCACAAGGCCGGACCGTTCGGGCTGCTGACTGGATCGGGGTGGGGGAAACGGGGTCCAGTTCACCAACCGGGATGGCAGATCGGTGATTACTGCGCCTTTTCCCAGGCAAATTTCTGGAACGGCTTATCAACCGGGGTTTTGGCGATGTGATTGACGTAATTTGACATCACTTTCTGTGCCAGACCCAAAATGATCTCAAGCACCTGCTGCTGGCCGTAACCCGCAGCATAAAAGGCATTGAGCTGTTCTTCGCTGACATTGCCGCGTTCGCGGGTAACGGCAAGGGTGAAGGTGCGCAATGCTTCAAGCTTTGCGCTCGGAAGCGGGGTTTCATTGCGCAGGGCATCTATGATTGCGCCATCAACCTTCATCGAATGGGCGATGCCGGTATGGGCCGGAACGCAGTAATGGCAGGCATGTTCAACATTGATGGACTGCCAGACGACGGTGAGTTCTTCGGAGTCAAAGCTTGTGGTTTGAAACAGGCGGTGCAGGTTCTGATAACCGTCAAGAAGTGCCGGGGCTTGGGCCATGACAGCATGCAAACCGGGGATCATCCCAAAGCCATCAAGGGACTTTTGCAAAAGCGGCTTTGAGTCCGCCGGGGCGGTTTCGATATCGTAGAGGGTAAAGTCAGACATGGTCTGTATCTCCGGGATTTTTGAGTGATTGCTCAATAACTATGAGCGAACGCTAACTTGACGGTTTTCAGATTGCAAGCTATTTTTGAGTAATCACTCAATAACAAGGAAATGGCGTGGCCAGACCCAGTTCATTCAATCGCGAAGATGCCCTTTCAAGTGCGCGGGACCTTTTCTGGCGCAAGGGGTTTCATGCGACCTCGCTCAAGGATATCGAAGCAGCGCTTTCGCTTAAGCCCGGCAGCATCTATGCCGCCTTTGGCAGCAAGAAGGACCTGTTTGCCGAGGCGCTTGAACATTATTCCCAGGGTGTGCAGGCGGAATTTCAAACTTATGTCGATGCGGCGGGATCACCGTTGGACGCCTTGATCAGCTATGTGCGCAACATCACCGCATCGCGCGATCAATGCGTGCCATCAAATGCCTGCATGATATTCAAAACCACGCTTGAGCTGGCAGATGAAGAGTCTGATCTTAAGCAACTGGCAAATGCGCGGCTGTCGGGGATGGCAAGTTTGTTTGCGCAAGCATTTGCGTTGGCACAGGAAAAAGGTGAAATTTCCCAAACGGTTGACCCGCATCGCGCCGCCCTGCAGCTGCAAGCCAGCATCACAGGTGCGCGCGGAATGATCGAGGGTGGATTGTCCGAAGAAGACATCGATCACCTGCGTGAAGATATCGTTGCTAATCTGCAACGACTTCGCTTCGGGTGAAAAAATTGGGCACCATCCCCAATTAAATACGACAAAGCTGTGCGGGCGTGATATCGCCCTGACCTTAGATCTTTTGCCATCGAACGAAGAAATCAGACATGACCGAACCGACAATCACCAAAGCCATGCGTGAACGTGCCTGGGCCCGTGCTGCCCGGATTGACGGCGAAGATGCCAGCGAAGTGCGCAAACATGCTGCCAGCGGCATCACCATGAAAAAGGCAAGCTTTGGCAAGTTTCGCAATTTCGGCTGGACCGTGGTCGATGAAGAAGCCGTTCCGTGCCGCAAGGAATTCTTGCCCCCGCGCGAAGCTGAAGGCGCGAACAAGGATTGAACCCCGCCAAGATGTGATGGCCTGTGATGGGCTTGTCGATTGACAATCTGGCTGCCAAACGGCGCAATGGAGTTTCTTGCTCCTTGCGCCTTTTGTTTGTCCGGTCTTGCCCAGATGCCATCGAAGTTCAGAACGCCCGCATTTGATCAGTCGATCCGCTTTGTCCGGTTAGAAGACATCGCACCGGAAACGGTCATTGAACATATGTCAGACCCGCGCATGGCAGAACATATGCCGCTGCTGGATGGGCCTTGGGATATGGCAGATTATCAGCGGTTTATCGCGATCAAGAACAGCTATTGGCAGCGTGACCGACTTGGGCATCTCGCCATCCTGTTCAATGATGACTATGTCGGCTGGGGTGGTTTTCAGAAAGAAGGCGATGACTGGGATTACGGACTTGTTTTGCGTCCTGATTGCTTCGGGCTTGGTATGGCGATTACCCGCAAGGCGCTTGAAATCGCCAAGGCAGATACCCGCATTCCTTCGGTCACCTTCCTTTTGCCGCCCACGCGCACAAAGCTTGGTGCGTTAAAACGGATCGGTGCGGTGTTTGAAGAAGACGTTTGTTTCGAAAATCAAACGTTTCAAAAGTTCCGGCTTCAGACCGCCTAGCGGGTTTTCTATTTCTCAGGCTCTTGCGACAGACTGATCAGATCAGAAAGCAGCTGTTCTGCGTTGGAACTTGAAACCAGGCTTTCCAGATCGCGCTGGGTTTTCTGCCAGATTGGAAAGGCACGGGCCAAAAGCGCACTGCCATCCTTGGTCAGGGTCAAAAGACGCCCGCGTTTATCCTTTGGATCAGGGGTGATTTCAACCAGTCCGCGCCGTTCAAGCGGTTTGAGATTGGCGGTCAGGGTCGTTCGATCCATCGCCAGAAGATCGGCGACATCCTTCATATGCGGCGGATAGGGCCGGTTTAGCGACATCAAAAGCGAATATTGCCCGCTGGTGAGATCAAGCGGGCGAAAGGCATCATCAAAGCGTCTTGCGATGGTGCGCGCGGCCCGCCTGACATGCAGGCAAAGGCACGAGTCCCGTACCATTATGGTATCGGCAAACGGGACCTTCTGATCGCTATGGTTGAAATCTTCTTTTGACATGACATTATTATGTTGATATCAACGTATTTGTCAAACGGGAAAATCATAAAACACTGATAAATGCGCCGTTTGATCGCCGCCGCCCAACCGACCCATTCTGCCAGGCAAGGAGGATGCCCCATGCAGAAGATCAGCCCCTTTTTGTGGTTCAATCAAACCGCAGAAGAAGCCGTGAATTTCTATTGTTCCGTTTTCGCCGATGCCAGGATTGGCAAGATCATGCGCGCAAGTGCCGCTGGTCCCGGCCCGGAAGGAAGCGTTTTGACGATCGGGTTTGAGCTGTTTGGGCAACACTTTACGGCCCTTAACTTCCCGTCCGATTTCAAATTTACCGAAGCCGTTTCTTTCGTTGTTGATTGCAAGGATCAGGCAGAAGTCGATTATTACTGGGATTGCCTGTCCGAGGGCGGCGAGCCACGTGATTGCGGCTGGGTAAAGGATCGATTTGGAGTGTTTTGGCAAATCACCCCGACCCGTCTGATCGACCTTATGACCGATCCGGACCCGAACATTGCCGCACGTGCCGCAACCGCGATGATGACGATGCAAAAGATTGATATTGCAGCCCTTGAACGCGCGGTTCAGCCCGGCTGAAATACCAACGATTTCAAACCCAAACTCCCTCGCACCACCAACGCAAGGATATGTCGAATGTCTGAAACGCAGTCCAAGGATAAGCAGGCAATCGCCGCATTGTTCGAACAATGGGCAAACGCCAATCGCAACACGGATATCGATGCGATCATGGACCTATATCACCCTGATATCTGTTCCTATGACGCGGTCGCACCGCTGCAATTCAATGGCGCAACCGATTACCGCGCACATTGGGAAAAATGCCTTCCCAAAGATGCGGACATGATCGTTGAAATGCAGAAACCCGATATTCGTGTTTCTGGTCATCTTGGCGTTGCACGTTTCCTGATCCGTTGTGGCATCCGCAAAGATGATGGCACCGAACAGGCAAGCTGGATGCGCTCAAGCTACCACCTTGAAAAGCGCGACGGCCAATGGCGCATCTCCCATGAACATTTCTCCGTGCCGTTTGATTTCGACAATGGCGAAGCCCAGTTCGGGCTTGAGCCATAAGCCCTTTTCCTTAAGTCGTGCCCACCAAACCAAATTTACAAAGGAAGCCCCGATGAAAGTGATCAGCTATTTGAATTTTGATGGCAATTGCCGCCCGGCGATGGAGTTTTATCAATCTGTTTTGGGTGGAGAACTTATCACCATGGCCTATGGCGATACCCCGATGGCAGGCGACATGCCCGATATGACCGACAAGATGGCGCATGCCTGCCTGGTCGGGGATGGTTGGAACATCATGGCATCAGACTGCCCGCCGGGTAACTTTGAGGCCATGAAGGGCATGAATATTTCCATCCACGCGCCAACTGCCGAGAAGGCGCGCGAATATTTCGACGGTCTTGCGGCCGGTGGCACGGTGATCATGCCGTTTGAAGAAACCTTCTGGTCAAAGGGTTTTGGTCTTGTGAATGACAAGTTCGGCACACCCTGGATGATCAATACCGATATGGAACCGGCGTAAGCCCGATTGCCAGCCAAGTTGCTGTCATTGAACGATATGTTGCCTTGATCCCCATTTCCCGTCAAAGTAGTGCAACTTGGGGTTATGGGGGTCAGGCGAATTGACAGCGCGGGTTACCACAGTTGCCTTTGCCGGGATTGAAACCATCCCTGTCGATGTTCAGGTGCAAATGGCAAGTGGCCTGCCGTCCTTTACTGTGGTCGGCCTGCCTGACAAGGCCGTGTCCGAGGCCCGCGAAAGGGTCAGATCCGCCCTATCGGCCATGGGGTTGGCCCTGCCGCCCAAACGGATCACCATCAACCTTGCCCCGGCAGACCTTTTGAAAGAAGGATCGCATTTCGATTTGCCGATTGCGCTTGGCATTCTCGCCGAGATGGATGTGATCGGGCATGAGGATATCGAACGCTTTCTGGTGCTGGGCGAATTGGGTCTGGATGGCAGCATCTCCAAGGTTGGCGGCGTTTTGCCCGCCGCCATGGAGGCCGGGATGCAGGAATGCGGGATCATTTGCCCGCACCTCAATGGGGCCGAAGCCCTTTGGGCTGGTGATCTTGAAATTCTCGCACCCAATAATCTGATCAGCCTGATCAATCATTTCAAAGGAACGCAAATCCTGTCGCGTCCGCGCCCGCGCGATGAGGGTGAAGTTTCTGATTTCCATGGCGATTTACGTGATATCAAGGGACAGGAAAGTGCCAAACGCGCGCTTGAGATCGCAGCAGCTGGCGGCCATAACCTTTTGATGTCGGGGCCACCCGGATCGGGGAAATCGATGCTGGCGGCCCGCCTGCCCGGCATTTTGCCCGACCTTGATGCCAGACAGGCATTGGAAACCACGGTTATCCATTCCGTATCCGGAATGTTGCCGGAAGGCGGGCTGATCAAAACCCGTCCCTACAGAACCCCTCATCACTCGGCCTCCATGCCGGCCCTTGTCGGCGGTGGCCATCGGGTCAAGCCGGGCGAGATTTCATTGGCCCATAACGGTGTGCTGTTTTTAGATGAATTGCCGGAATTTCAGCGCAATGTCCTTGATGCCCTGCGTCAACCGCTTGAAACCGGGCAGGTATCGGTTGCGCGTGCCAATGCCCATGTGACGTATCCCGCACGTGTGCAACTGGTCGCGGCGATGAATCCCTGTCGTTGCGGGTATCTGGGCGATAACGAACTTGCCTGCACCCGTGCCCCGCGTTGTGGCGAGGATTATCAGGCAAGGTTATCGGGCCCGCTTCTGGATCGGTTTGACATTCAGATCGATGTACCGGCCGTGAAACCCGAAGAACTGGACCTTCCGGCCAATGGGGAAACCAGCAGCGTGATCCGCGAACGTGTCTTTTTGGCTCGCGAACTGCAAATGTTGCGATATAAAAACGAACGTATTTCAACGAATGCCCTGGCCGATGGCGAAGTTCTTCAGAATGCGGCTGCCCTTGATGCGGATGGGCGTGGCTTGCTTCAGGATGCCGCCCGGCAGATGAAGCTTTCCGCGCGCGGCTATCACCGGATCCTGCGCGTTGCGCGCACCATTGCCGATCTGGCCGGAAGTGGCGGCGTTAAACGAAGTCATATTGCCGAGGCATTGAACTACCGGCAGACGGTTTACCGCCGGTAACTTACGGGCCGTTTGTCATGCCTCATGGCCTTACAACTGGCTTAGCCTTTGCCAAATTGGCTTTTAGTTCTTCAGCCGTATGGCGTTCCTGCTTCCATGCGGGTTGTCCGGGTGTAATCCGCCAGGACTCAGAGAGTGGACTGATATCTACCGTATCAAAACCGAACTGACCATATAGATCGCGAACAACTGCGATTGCCTCGGGGAAATTGCTTGAGGCGGCAAGTGCTAGTCTACCAGAGGAACCAGTTGGCTTACCCCAAGTCAGAATGCGAGGTGCCTGAATATGGGTGAATGCCTTGACGATCTTTGATGCAGGAAGCTGTTCCTGACGTAGTTCGTGCTCAGTCTTTTCATAGGAATCAACGATGGGAAAGTGTCCATCGCGCCAGGCCATATAGTTATTGGTATCGATGACAACTTTGCCTGCCAATGCCTCGGCAGGCATGTTGTTTTCCAGTTTCAGAGGGACAGCGATAACGACAAAATCCCCCATTCTTGCCGCGCCTTCTGCCGTTTCTGCCCGTGCGGTTGGCCCCAGACTTGAAACCAGGTCTGCAAGTGTTTCAGGTGCACGTGAGTTTGCAATAATAACGGAGTGTCCGCTTCGTATCGCGGCCTTGGCGATATTGCTGCCGACTTCTCCTGCACCGATGATGCCAATCGTTTTCATGCTGATCTTGAACTCGTGTCTAAAAGAACTTCAGAACGCCTGTTAAGCAGCGTCAAAAGATCTAAGTGAGACGGAGGGAATTCATGTTTCTTTGATTCCCCCCGCGCGCATCTAAAGAATGCCTACGGCATACTCGGTTGGTCTGGAAATCGTTCAGATTCCAAGGCCACCAGCGATATCGATCACACTGCCGGTCATGTAATTGGCGTTCGGTCCGGACAGGAAGCAGACAAGCTCAGCAACTTCTTCGACAGTTGCAATTCGGCGTATTGGGTGCATATCAAGAAACGCATCCGGGGCGGTCGTCGTCCCCAAGGCTTCCATCATCATGTCGGTTGGCATTGCGCCGGGCTGGACCACATTAACGTTAATATTGCGTGGCCCGAGGTCGCGGGCAATGCCGCGCGCATAACCATTCAGTGCGGACTTGGTGCCGCAATAATCGGCAACGCCGGGTATGAGTGAAACTGATCCGTTCAGCGATCCGATAAAAATAATCTTTCCGCCTTCTTGGAGGACCGGTGCAGCCGCACGTGTGGTCGCAACAACACCCATGACATTGGTTTGCCATTGGCGATCCAGGGCCACGGTATCGAGTGCGGGATCATCAACGGTCTGACCTTTTACAACGATAGCAGCGTTGTTCACGAGAATGTCGAGTTTTCCGAGCTCTGATACGACCTTGTCGATCAGCGGTTTGGCCGCCGTCAAATCTGCTTGGTCGCTTTTGATGGCAATTGCACGCGCGCCGAGCGCCCTTATCTTCTCGACCACGGCCAGAGCCTTGTCTTTCGATGAGACATAGCTGATCGCAACATCTGCGCCCTGAAGGGCAAGTGCCTGTGCTGTTGCGGCGCCAAGACCGCGAGAACCGCCGGTTACGAGGGCAACTTTACCTGCAAGAGGTTTCATTCTGTCTATCCTTTCTAGATACGGTTTTGAGGCAAGTTGGTGTTTGCTTTCAAATACCGTAATGGTCATTACATAAAACGGGCATACAGAAGATGGACAAATCTTGTCAAGAAGTTTAGTAATGATCGTTACACAAAAAGGAGAGGGCCGGGATGGGGCGCCATCGGCAGTTTGATCTTGAGAAAGCACTTGATACTGCGTTGTGCATCTTTTGGAAGAAGGGCTACGAAGGTACTTCCTATGCCGATTTGACAGCTGCGATCGGTGTGGAACGTCCGGCCCTTTATGCTGCCTTTGGCAACAAGGAGTCGCTTTTCCGTAAGGTCCTTGCACGCTACTACGAGCACTACATGGATTTTATCCCGGTTGCCTTAAGCAAGCCGACTGCGCGAGAGGTTGCAGAACATCTGATCTACAATGCAATTGATCTGAACACGCGTTACGAAGAACATTTGGGATGTTTGGGGATTAACGGTGCACTTGCCGTATCCAAGGAAGCGGAGTCTATCCGCCTTGCCCTGATCGAGGCGCGTGCCGAGGGCGAGGCGAAATTGCGCCAACGCTTTGACAAAGCCAAAGCAGCTGGCGACCTTGCGGCAGATAGTGACACGGTTGTTCTGACCCAATATCTTCTTGCGGTAACCCACGGGCTTGCTGTGCAGGCAAAAGCAGGTTTCAGCCGAGCACAACTACGCGCCATTGCCAAGCAAGCGATGTCAAACTGGCCGTCAGGCGAAGCAATCTCCGCCTAAGCTATTTATAACGTTCCGGGTTCGCAATATATACTGCGTACCTCATCAACGGTAACAGGCATCAAGCCGCATCCTGTTGCTGCAGGCCGGTGATCATGCCGATGATTTCGTTTTTGTCGGTCTTGGCAGTTTCGCGGATGCCGATTTGCTGGCCACGGCGGAGCACGCAGATGCGATCTGCCAGGCGGAAGACCTGATCAAGGCTGTGGCTGATGATCAAAACGCCGATATTACGGGCTTTAAGTGCTTCAACGATTTCCTCGACCTTGGCGGTTTCGGCCACACCAAGGGCGGCGGTCGGTTCATCAAGCAGGATGACCTTCTTGGCCCAGCGTGTTGCACGTGCAATGGCGACACCCTGGCGCTGACCGCCGGAAAGATCGCGGATGGTGGCGTGCGGGCTTGGAATACGCACATCAAGCTCATCGACCAGTTTCTGGGTTTCCGAAATCATGGTCTTGCGATCGAGAAGCCCGAAACGATTGGTGATTTCGCGCCCCAAAAACATGTTCATATAAACGCTTTGCTGATCGGCAAGGGCGAGATCCTGATAGACAACTTCAATCCCATGCGCACGGGCGATTTCCGCACTGGCCATGGAAACGGTTTCATCTTCGATGGTGATGGTGCCCGAACTTGGCGCATATACGCCCGAGATGATCTTGATCAGGGTCGATTTGCCCGCACCGTTATCCCCGACAAGGGCAACGATCTCGCCAGGGTGAATATCGAGTGAGAAATTCTCGATTGCCGTTACGGCACCGAAATGCTTTTGAATGTCTTTGAGGCTCAGGACCGGTTTTGCTGTGTTCATCATCAATCTCCTATACCGGCCAGGCGGCTGTTTCGCCAAAGCTGTTTTCGATGGTTTCAACAACCGGGTTCCCGGTCGAAATGCCCGAAACACCAACGACATAGGCGCGCGTGACAAAGGCCTGTCCACGGAAACCAAACACGGCCGTGTCGCCCGGTTTGGGGGCCTTGGGGCCCGTCGCATCAATCATCGCGTAGTAATCGATCATGGAGGGCGGCGGGACTTCAACCGAACGCAGCGCGCTGCTTGCGGTGGTCGGTTCATCGCCAACAAGTGCCTGCACGTCATAATCGGGGAAGATCGGATCAATATAGAACCCGCCGCCAAAGCAATACGCCTTCCCGCCCGAAAGGTGGGACACCTCGGTCAGGTACAAGACTGCGGGAAGTTCCGGCAAATCTTCCACCACATGAAGGGCGGTGGTGCCATGGATGCCATTGCCCGGTTCGCATTGGGTCGCCCCGGCTTCGGCAAGACCGGCCAGAAGAACCGATGATGTGGTGCCAGGTGCATTAATTTCGATATCAGAACGACCATGCTTTGCCAAAATCTCGGCGGCCTTGGCAAGGGTGCTGAGATTTTGGGTCGGAAGGACTTTGCGGCTGTCATGATCAAACAGAAGGGCCGGGAATGTGGTGATCCCGGCAAAGCGACCGCCATCCAATCCATCAAGGAAATCAGCAACTTCGGCGATGTTTTCAGCCTCAAAGCCGCCTTCATGACCGCGATAGAATGTATCGCCTTCGGCATGGATGCGGGCCAGAAGGTTTTGAACATAGCCCGCTTTTTTGGCGGCACTTGCGACTTCGGTGGCCTTGGTGTCGTTAAAGACGGTCCAGTAATCGGGTTGGAAGCGTGCCGCTGCGGCGTCTGCCTCGAACTTTGCGACCTGTTGCAAATGACCCAGATGACCCACGCGAAGCCCGGCATTATGGGTTGCGCGCGCACAGGCCATGTCGACCGCGACCGATCGATCAATCCCGCCGCGCATGACAGCATTGGAGAACGAGCTTGCCCGGCCGACCTGCTTGGTCATGGCAAAGATTTTAAGGCCATGTTTGTCGGCCTCGGTCTTAAGCGTGCGTGCATTGGCCTCAACCGCATCAAGATCAAGGATATAGGCATTGGCGGGCACCTTGCCTTCGCGGTGAAGCGCCATGGCGGCTTCGATGAATTTCGGATTACGGCGGCGCAAGACATCAAGAAACATGTGACGGGTTCCTTCTTAGCGGGCTTTTTCGCGCAATGAGACAGCAACAGCGGCAAGAATGATCAGGCCACGGACAATCATTTGATCGGACACCGAAAGCCCCATCAGGATCAGTCCGTTATTAAGCATCCCCATCATCAGCGACCCGATCAAAGCCCCGATAATGGTGCCCTTGCCACCATGAAGCAGCGTGCCACCGACAATGACAGCGGCAATCACGGTCATCAGATCAGACTCGCCAAGGGTGTATTTCGCGGCCTGCAAACGCCCGGCATATAAAAGCCCGGCAAGGCCCGCCAACGCACCCGAAAGGGTCAGGACATAAAGGCGAATGCGGGCAACCTTGATCCCGGAAACACTTGCCGCGCGCGGGTTATCGCCCGTGGCCAGCACATGGGCGCCAAAGCGTGTTTCACGGTAAATGAAATGGCCAACCGCCACAGCCAGAACCGTCCACCAGATCAGCGACGGAATGCCCAGAAAACTGCCCGATCCAAAGAACCCGGCAAATTCCAGATCAAGCACCGGGATCGATCGCAGATCGGTCATGGAACGTGCAATACCGGCAAAAAGCCCCATGGTGGCAAGGGTGACAAGGAAGGATGGCAGTCGGATGAAGGCCACAACCGCACCATTAAGCGCACCGGCCAAAATGCCAGCCCCCATGCCGGCGAGAATACCGGCCGTCATGCCGTATTCATTCATGACAACTGCGGCTGACAGCGCGGAAATGGCAACGATGGAGCCAAAGGAAAGATCAATCTCGCCCGCAGAAAGAACAAACACCAAACCAATGGCAAGAATGGTTGCCGGGGCGGTTTGCAGCACGATGTTTGACAGGTTTCTGACTGACAGGAACCCGTTATCGCCAAGGGTGATGGCAAAGAACAGGAAGATCGCCAGAAAGCCGAAATAAACGACATATTGCTGCAGGTTCATCTTGCCCATGATCTGGCCAATTGGGTTGCCTGCGGCGGGTTTGGCCGATGGCACGGTGCCGGTTTTTGATTGGGACATGTCAGTCACTTCCTTGGGCGGAGCGGCAAAGTAAAGTTCGAAACGCGGTGGTGCGAGGCGGATCGATGCGGGGCGATCAAACCGCCCCGCATGATGGATGTTAGTTCAGCGTCTTGATGACAGAGGCCGGGGCTTCGCGGTTAAGCGACTCTTTCCAGCCTTCAAGAACATTTGCCTTTTCGACGGTCAGCGCCGGGGCAACGATGAATGCCGGGGTTTCTTCACCCAGAAGAGCCTTCAAACCGGTTGCTGCCATCGCACGGCCGAGCTCATAAGCCTTATCGGCGACGATGGCGGTGACATTGCCATCGCGCACCATGTCGAGTGCGACCGGCTCGGACAGATCAAGGGTTACGATCTTGGTGTGTTTGTTGCCACTCGCACGAAGGGCGGCCAAAACGCCATCGGCCGGTTCGGCCCAGGTAACGTAAATGCCATCAAGATCGGGGTTCTGAAGCAGCATGGCCGATGCCAGTTCTTCGGCGCGCGCCGGATCGGTAATGCCTTGTTCGGCAACGATTTCAATGCCCGGATAGTCGTTTTCAATTGTGGTTTTAAAGGCATTGTCGCGCTGATTGGTGACGTAATAGGTCGCGTCATGGAAGATCCAGCCGACCTTGCCCTTACCACCGATATCAGCAGCCAGTGCGTCAGCCGCCTGCTTGCCCATTTCAAACAGATCGTCGGTGACGATGGCGGCATAGTCGCTGCCATGTTTGTAATCGGACGGAAGGTTTGACAGGAAGACAAGCTTGGTGTCGTTGGCAACCGCTTCGCGGAAGGCCGCAGCCGAGGTTACCGGATCAAGCGGTAGTGCCAGGATCACGTCAGGCTCGGCCGTAAGGGCGGTTTCAATGTCACTGCGCTGACGCGCGGCATCAAATCCGGCATCGGTGGTGACTGCGATCGAAACGCCTGCCTTGGCGAACTCATCGGTCGCACCGGCAGATACCGCATTGATGAAGTCAGACGAGGTATGCCAAAGAAGTGCAGCCTTGAGGCCCTTTTCCTTTAAGCTGACGAACTGGGCATCAGACAGGGTGATTTCGGCACTTGGTGTGGCGGTTTCGCCGTTCGGGCCAACGGTTTGGGCGTGGGCGAGTGCGCTACTCATCATGATACCGGCGATCAGGCCGGTTTTAAGCAATCCCTTGATCAACATGAGCCATTCCTCTGATAGATGATGTGTTTTTGTTGTGTTGTTTTGGTCTTGGTTTTGGGTGGTTTTAAGCTGTCGCCATGTCGTTAGTCTGCGATCCCGCAATAGCGGGCCATAAAGCAGGCAAAGGCGACAATGCCTGCAAAATATTCTTCGATATCAACGCGTTCTTCGAAGGTGTGGCAGTTGCGGATATCGCCGGGCGCGCAATAGACCGCCGGTGTGCCAAGCTCGTTT
Organism: Thalassospira sp.; assembly: GCA_965228275.1. Lineage (GTDB taxonomy): Bacteria > Pseudomonadota > Alphaproteobacteria > Rhodospirillales > Thalassospiraceae > Thalassospira. Next base: position 2,090,053 of record OZ245802.1, read on the forward strand.
ACAAAGAACGGGGTTTCCGACCAGAAAGGCGCACCTTCAATCGCACCGCGCCCGACCATCGCAGCCGATACGGCATCTGAAAGGGCGCGGACTTCTGGCAATTCCGGGTCAATTTCGGCTGCCGATCCGCCAAGCGCATGATCGCGTCCGGCCGGATAGGTGATGGAAACGCTGATATCGGGATCGGCTATCGCGCCGCGAATGACTTCTTCCATCTCGCGCGCGGCGTCATCAAGGCTTTCGCCTGGCAGAAGCTTTCGGATCAGCGATAAATTACATTCTTCCGGTACCGCAATGAACCCGCCACCGGTCAGGCCGGTGATCAGCAAGAAGCCCTCGCCGATCAAATCGTGCGATCCGCGTGATTTCAAATCATCGGAATGGGTCCAAAGGGCGGACATCACGGCATGTGCGGCTTTGAGCGCATCCTTGCCCAGTTCCGGCACGCCGAAATAGGCCGATTTTCCGGTGATTTTGATATCGGCAATGTAAAAGCCGATCTGGGCCGGATAGACCGCCAAGCGGGTCGGTTCGACATAAACGGTGAAGTCGGGCTTGGCGATGTCGCCGGCCTGGATGCGTTTGGTGTAATCCTTGATCCCGGCTGAAATGCCAGAGCCCGGCTGACCGCTTTCTTCATCGCCGACATAGGCAAAGCCAAGATCGCCCTTAAGCTTGATCCCCGTTGCATCCAAAAGACTGAGGGCGGCAAGTGATGCGCAAATTCCGGCCTTAAGGTCACCTGACCCGCGGCCCCAGATTTCGCCATCAATCAGCGGGGCTGCAAACGGGTTTTCACGTTCCGTGCCCTTCCAATGATCTTCCCAGCCATCGATATGGACCGTGTCGGTATGGCCGATAAAAAGAAGTCGTTTCGATTTCGAACTATTAGCGTTCTCTGATCCTTTGCGTTCGCCCCAGATGTTGGGGCGGCCGGGCTCAAATTCGGCAGTTTCGATCGCCTCAATGCCGCGCTTTTCCATCTGTTTGGCGAGATAGGCGACGAAATTGGCTTCATTGCCGGTGATGCTGTCTGCGCCAATCGCGCCACGAAACAGATCAAGCGCATCTTCGCGATCAAGAAGGGCGGCCAATTTGGCATGAAGATCGTTGGAATTGGTCATTTTCCAGCCCCTTGCAGCGAAACACTGCTGGCCGGTGGCAGGGAAATACGACCATCGGGTGCATCTGCGCCAAAGAAGGTATTGTGCAAATGGCCAAGGCCGATGGCAGCCGCCCCGACGATGGCAGCACGCTGATGCAGGCTGCTTGGGACGATATCAACCGATTGCGGCATGATCTGCGGCAGGAAACGTTTGGTGCGTTCGATCATTTCCGGGCGATCGCCAATCGATCCGCCAATAATGATCTTTTCTGGGTTGGCGATCGCGGCAATGGCGCCAACGCCAAAGGCCAGATAGCGCGCGGTTTCATCCAAAACCTGGCTTGCGGCTTCTTCACCGCCATTTGCCGCGTCAAAGATGGCAGGTACCTGGACGTCGCGTCCGGTGAGCGCCTTGTAGCGCTGGGCCATGCCGACCGAGGCCACCACGCGTTCATAGGCACCCGCGCGAATGGATTCCGTATCAAACGGATCAGCACCAAAGGGCAAGAAGCCAAGTTCGCCTGCGGCGTTACCGGCCCCACGGACCAGCTCGCCATTGACCATCAACCCGCTTCCGATCCCGGTACCAAGGGCGATGAAGGCAAGGTTATCGATCCCCTGACCTTCGCCAAGCCAGTTTTCACCGAGAACCGCCAGATTGACGTCATTTTCAAGCATGACATCAAAGCCAAATGTCTTTTCGAACGCGGCAAATACATTCATCTCGGCAAAACCGGCGATGTTGGGTGCAAGCAATACCTTGCCGGTTTTGGGATCGGGCGCGCCGGGGACGCCAATCACGGCAATGCGGATGCGGTTGCGATCAATCTTCTGATTTTTGGCAGCCTGCCAGCACAGTTCGACAATCTGATCAATTAGATGCTGCCCACCACGCGGGTCGGTGGCAGCGACTTCTTCGGCAAAGACCTGACAGGCGAGATCGGCAATCGCCACACGGACCTTGGTCCCGCCCAGATCAACAGCGGCGATATAGGCCGCATCGGGGATCAGCTCATAGGTCACAGCGGTGCGGCCAATATGGCCTGCTGTGCGGCCGGTTTCCTGCACCCATCCGGCTTCTTCAAGCTGGCGGACGATTTCGGAAATCGTTTGTTTGGACAGTCCGGTTTGCTTGGCAATCGATGCGCGCGAAATCGGGCCATTCTGGACGATGGCCTCCATCACTGCACGTTGGGAAAACTTCCGGGAAATGCGCAAAGTTTCGCTCACCGGCCTCTCCTGATGATCTGATTTTTGTCGGTTTATTTAATTCGTTCAGTTACCGAACTATCTATATCAGAAGAAACTATGTCAAGCGTCATATGAACGCCAAATGCGCGAAGACGGGATGTCGACGCGTAACGAACGTGTCAGGAATGATGGTTAAGATATTGAAATATAGTGTTTATGCAGACTTTCGGTCCGTTGCGCGATTTTGTCGTTCGATCTTGTAGACCGACGATGGTGGCATGTTGCGCACCGTGGTTCCGATGCGGGTGGCGCGCAGATCAAGACGCGACAGGATGGCCGATGGCACCGGGCAGCGCGGGCCATAGGTGAACTGATAAAACGCCCCGTCTTCGCGCAAATAGCCAAAGGTTCCACGCAAAATGCCCATGATTTTACGCGGGCTCATGGATAAAAGCGGCAGGCCGCTGATGGCATTTGACAGGGATCCGGGTTGGAAAAGCCGGGCGTTTCCCAATCGGCTGGCGTCCATTTCGACGATTCGCACGCCGGGATAACGATCGGCCAGAAGTTTGGAAAATTGCGATCCGGCCTCGATCAGGGTCAGGTCATCCGGCCTGATACCACGATCAAGAAGCGCACGGGTAAACACACCGGTTCCAGGCCCCAGTTCAAGCACCGGGGTTTGGTTGGCGATGACTTCAGAAGTGATCAGGCGTGCGAGCGCCGGGCTTGAGGGCGAAATCGCAGAGACCTTTTTGGGGTCGGTGACCCAGGCGCGAAAAAACGGCAAAAGATCCGACATGAATGAGATGCCTCATGTTGCGAAGGATATCGGCACAAGGTGCCTGCCTTTTATGTCGCTACAGGTGCATGTTTGTGTTCATTTTACGAATTTCCAGCCCACAGCCGGAGCGACTGTGGGCGGTATCACATCAGAGAAAATATTAGTTTTTCTAGGATGCTGCACGGTTACGGCGCAGTTCGTCAATGATGCGGGCCTTGTGCGGGTCAGCATGAAAGGCATCGGCAATGATCATCACACCCTTGGTGCCGTCATTGGCCTCGATCATGAAAAGGGTGGCGTCATCGCCGGGGTCTGTGCCGTGATCGGTGCTGTTGGAATGGACCAGACGCAATTCATCGGGGGTGTAAAGATGACCCGTCCCGTCACTGCGCACACCGTTTCGTTCACACATGAAGTGGTGATTAAAGCCGTGTTGCTTTGCGTTTGCCTGAAGATCAGCCAAGGTCATGTTCCATCTCCGAGGTGATTGTACTCAGATATAAAACGTCTGCCGGACGGCTTTGTTCCAGAAGATGACCTGGCTTTGGATCAGAAGATCGACCGCAGATCAGTCAAGGCGCATTTTCATGCCTTCATGGCTGGCCTCAAAACCGAGCCGTTCATAGAAGCGATGGGCATCCTTGCGGGTCTTGTCGGTGGTGAATTGCACAAGCACCGCGCCAAGTGATTTCGAAATCGAAATGGAATGCATGATCAGCTTTTCACCGATCTTCTGACCGCGCACCTTGCTTGATACCCGAACCCCTTCGATTTGTGCGCGAAGCTGACCGCGCCTTGATAGCCCGGCAATCAGGGTCAGCTGCAAACAGCCGACAATATCAGGGCCCTGAACGGCCAGAAGGTACTTGTTCGGCAATGCTTCGGTCGATTGGGATTGCATCGCGTCAAACGCCTGATAATAGGCATCTGGCAAGGGGTCGGTGAACTCTTCACGTGTTTTGCCCTTTTCGTCATCGGCCAGAAGGGCAACGATGGAAGGCAAATCTTCGCGGGTGGCATAGCGAAACGTGATCTCGGTGGTCGTTGGCATGGGGCATCCTTTTTGGTGGGGCGAAACCAGGTGCGGGGTGCCAGTTAAAGTGCCAGCGTCCAGTTTTGTCCAATCAAATCATGGCCAAAGCTGTGATGGGGTTCTTCATGTGCCAAGACAAATCCAGCCTTTTGATAAATCTTGCGCGCCGCATGCAGGTTGGCATTGGTCCAAAGCGTGATTTCGCCATACCCGGCCCGTCTGGCAAAGGCGATGCAATGATCAACCAGATGTTTGCCAATACCAAGCCCACGGGCATCGGGTTCGACAAACAAAATGCGAAGCTTTGCAACGCTATCGCTTTCACGCACCAGCATGATCGATCCGACCGGTTTGCCATCATGTTCGGCAATCCAGCAGCCTTCGCGCTTTGGGTCATGCTCGGCCAGGAAGTTTGCCGCGATCTCGGCGACCAATCCTTCAAACCGGCCATCCCATTGATATTCGCGGGCATAAAGATCGCCATGACGATGGACGATCCATCCAAGATCACCCGGACGATGATCGCGGATCAGGACCGGCTTTTGAGAGGACTCCTTGCTCTGCGTGGGCTCTGATCCCAGAAGGGTCTGGATGGTTTTCATCGCGGATGCCAGCTCATCGCGCTGCGCGTCGGAAAGCGGGGTGATCAGCGATGTTACCTCGTTGCGTGATGCCGATTGCAGCCCGCCATAGGTTTCCCGACCAAGATCAGTAAGCTCTGCCACGCGCACCCTGCGATCCTTGCTGTCGGTTTCAAGCGTGATCAGCCCGGCTTTCTTAAAGCGGGTTAGAATGCGGCTGAGATAGGCCGGATCAAGATCAAGTGTTGCGGCAAGCTTGCCCACCACCTGCGCGCCACTGGCATCAAGTTCAAACAGAACGCGGGCCTCGGTCAGGGAAAAGGCGCTTTTATGCAGGCTTTCGCTCAGAAGGCCGATCTGACGGGTATAGAAACGGTTGAAGGCCCGGATATCGTCAATTTGGGTGATGTTCATCTGGCTTCTCTGGGTGGTGGCGGTGAATACATGACGTTGTCCAATAAATAATGGACTGAGTCAAATAAATAGACATGAAAAAGGGATGCGACCGTTTGATCGCATCCCGAAACTGCCGGATAGCTTGGGGTTGGGGATGGGAAAGTTAAGCCAGCCCGCCATTGGCACGGAGCGTCTGGCCATCAACCCAGCCCGAATCCGGACCGGCCAGGAAGGACACAACACCGGCGATATCATCAGGCTGACCAAGGCGTTCAAGCGGCGGCATCTTGGCGAAGTTCGCCACCTGCTCGTCGGTTTTACCGCTCAGGAACAGTTCGGTTGCGACGGGGCCTGGGGCAACGGCATTGACAGTGATCTGACGCCCGCGCAGTTCCTTGGCATAGACGGCGGTCATGGCCTCAACCGCGGCCTTGGTTGCGTTGTAAACCGCGTAACCCGGCAGTTTCAGATGCAGGGCGGTGGTGGAAAAATTGATCACCCGGCCATGATCGCGCAGATGTTTGGCGCCTTCGCGCAGCATGTTGAACGTGCCGCGCACATTGATATCCATCATCGCGTCATAGGTGGCGTCATCCATTTCGGCAATTGGCTGGGTCGTCATGACGCCGGCATTATTCACAATGACATCCACACCACCGAACTCGGTAATGGTCTTGTCAAACAGGGCAGTGACTGCATCCGGGCGGGCGATATCGGCCTTGATCGCCATGGCCTTATGACCTTGTGCGGTGAGCTCGCCCGCCAGTTCCTCGGCCGCACTGGCCGAATTGGCATAATTGATGACGACGGCAAAGCCATCTGCAGCCAAACGTTTGGCAAGGGCAACGCCGATCCCGCGCGATGCACCGGTGATGATGGCGGTTCTGTTTTGATTGGTGGACATGAAATATCTCCTTTGATGGGGTGCGGTATGAGCACCGCGACGAATTGCGATGGACCCACTATGCCCCGGATGACATTTCGGATAATTGGCCTATATTTGAAATGACTGTTCGAAATTCATAAACAATAGAGGCGCGCTTGGACCGGTTTGACGATATGCGCAACTTTGTCCGCGTGGTGGAGCGCAAAAGCTTTACCAAGGCGGCTGCCGATCTTTTGATCCCGCGCGCAACCATGACCAATTCGATCCAGCGCCTTGAAGACCGGTTGGGCACCCGCTTGCTGGAGCGCACCACGCGCACCGTCAACCCGACCCATGACGGGGATGCCTATTACCGGCGCTGTGTGCGGATATTGGCCGAGCTTGAAGAAGCCGACAGCATCTTTACCAACCCTGATCCCAAGGGGCTTTTGCGGGTGAACTTGCAAGGCACGCTGGCGCGGACCTTTGTCATCCCGGCCCTTGGCGAATTTACCAAGCGTTATCCGGGGATCGAGCTTTTGCTGTCAGATGGTGATCGCTATGTCGATCTGGTGCATGAAGGCTTTGATTGCGTGTTGCGCAGTGGCGGGCTTGCAAGCTCATCCATGATTGGCAAGCGCATCGCCCTTTTGCATGAGGCAACCGTGGCAAGCCCGGCCTATATCGAACGCATCGGCATGCCCAAAAGCCTTGAGGATCTGGAAGCCCAGGGCCATCAGATGGTCAGTTTCCTGTCGGGTGCGGATGACAAACCCATCGCGCTTGATTTCGTGGTGGATGGCAAAGTACGCGAAGTGATGCTTCCCAGCAGCATTTCCGTCACCGGGGCTGATACCTATGCCGCCTGTGCGGCCGCCGGGCTTGGCATTATCCAAGTTCCACGTTACCGCGTGGCGGATGATTTGAAATCGGGCAATCTGATTGAAATCCTGTCGGATTGTCCGCCAGACCCCATGCCTGTCTCGATCCTGTATCCGCAAAATCGGCAGCTTTCCGCGCGTGTGCGGGTATTTGTCGATTGGCTCAGTACCCTTTTGGGGCGGATCGAGTTTTAGTGATCAGTCAGTTTGATTAGCGTTTAAATGCATATTAATCCGGTTTCGTAATGAAACCATATGCGCCTGCCAATAATGGGTCATCATCGGCTTGAACCGGTTATCATTAAGCCCGTTACGCGCTGGATGAGCATTTGACAGCTTTTCCAATCCCAGATGTTCCAGCGTGATGCGGGTATAGTTACCTGCTGGCGCAAAGCGGATATCAACGATGGTAACCGGCTCTTTTGGGTCGGCCATCGGCCAGCGCCATTCAAAGGATAGCCGTTTGCCCAGCTCCCACTTTGTAACCTTCCCGGCCTTAACGATGAAATCCGGGCGCCGTTTATCGACTTCCTGAAGGTAAGTAACCCCATCCTTCTCGCCAAATTCCATGATGCCAGGGCGATTGCCGATCAAACGGTTGCGCGGGCCCTGCTTCCACCAGTGATCTATATCCTTGGTGAAAAGATCAAAGGCGGTCTGGGCATCGCATTCAACGCGAAGGGCAACAAAGGTTTTGGCCGTCATCTGAAATCCTGCGTGATCGGGTGGCCGCATTCATGCGGGCAACGCTTGTTCTTTTCAGAAACCGCGCTGCCCGACAAGCGAAACCCGATATGGCTTGCTTAATAACCGTTTTGACGATCGACCAGACCGCGCGGGGTTTCACCGCGTGCCAGGCGATCAAGGTTTTCGGCAATCTGATCAACCGATTCTTCAAACCGGGTGGCGGCTGCGATATGCGGGGTGATGCGGATTTTCGCATGATCCCAGAACGGATGGCTTTCAGGCAGCGGTTCGGTCACGGCGACATCCAAAAACGCACCGCGCAGATGTCCGGTATCAAGCGCGCGCAGAAGATCGGCTTCGTTGATCATGGCCCCGCGCGCGGCATTAATGATCGCCGCCCCCTTGGGCAGGAAGGAGAGCGTTGAGCTATTAAGCACATTTTCGGTTTCTGGTGTGCGCGGCAGAAGGCAAATCAGGATATCGGACTGACCCAGGAATTCGGCCAGTGTTTCCTTACCGGCATAGGTCGTGATGCCGTCAATCGCCTTCATTGAGCGGCTCCAGCCCGAAACGGCAAAGCCCAGATTGGCAAGCGATGTGGCAACGGCTGCACCCAATGCGCCAAGCCCCATCACACCGACCCGGCATTTCGAAATGCGCGCGACATCATGCTGGGTCCAGTCGGCCTTGGCCTGCTGGGCGCTATAGATGTCGAAATCACGCATGAAATGAATAGCGGCATAAAGATGATATTGCACCATCTGATCGGCCATCCCGGCATCTTCAAGACGAATAACCGGAAGATCGGCCGGAAGGGTCGGCGAAGACACCACATGATCAACCCCGGCGCCGAGCGAAAAGATCGCTTTCAGGTTTGTCAGCGTCTTGATCAGGCCCTGGGGCTGCTTCCAGAACAGGGCATAGTCAATCGTTGCAGGATCGTAATTTTCATCGCCCGTGACGATATTGGCCTCGGGCAGACGGTCGACCATCACGCTTTTCCATTTCTCATCATCGCCAGCGGCAGAAATCAGAATATTAAGCGGGGCGTTTGCGGTCGACATCGGGTTCTCCTTGGTGTGTGGGGCAGTATCACGTGATGCGGTAGCTGGTTTCCGGACGCAAAGGTGGTCTTGGCCATTGGAAACAAAACGCGCCAGAGCGCAAAGCGTTCCGGCGCGATGGATTTGATCTTGTCATGGACGCGGTCTCATGGACAAGGCCAATGGGGCGATATCAGTGGGCGAAAATCATCGCCGGATCGCGGAAGGTCTTGAATTCAAGGCCATTTCCGGCCGGATCTTCGACAAAGAACGTGCCCTGCTCGCCCGGTTCACCCTGAAAGCGGATCTTTGGTTCAAGCAGGAATTTAACCCCGGCATTCTTCAGGCGATCGGCCAGATCATGCCATTTTTCCCATTCCAGAACCGCGCCGAAATGCGGGATTGGAACTGCGTCACCATCAACATTACCTGCCCCTTTGTTCTGTCCGGCTTCGGGACGGACATGGGCGGACAGCTGATGACCAAAGAAATCAAAATCAATCCAGGCGTCGGTTGAACGGCCTTCGTCACAGCCAAGAATGTCGATATAGAACGCGCGCGTATCTGCAATCGATTTGATCGGGAAGGCCAGATGGAACGGGGGCAGAGACATGATAAATTTCCTAGATAATCTAATGCTTTGTTGTTAGAGACAGTCTAAATCAGCATAATACCAGCGACAAAATCAGAAGTTCTGCATTTATCATCAGGAAATCTATTGCTATGGCGCTGCGTCCCACCACCCCGCCGCTCAATGCTCTGCGCGCCTTTGAGGCCGCCGCACGTTTGGGCAGTTTTGCCCGTGCCGCGGACGAGCTTTCGGTGACATCAGGGGCGATTAGCCAACAGGTCGCCAATCTGGAAGCCAGCCTTGGCATGGTTCTGTTTGATCGCAACGGACCAAAACTAAGCTTGCGCGAAGCAGGCCGCGCCTATTTACCCAGCCTGCGCCGTGCCTTGGACGAGATCGAGGCCGCCACCCTTGATCTGGTGACCCATGGGGCGGGCGAACGCAAATTGGTGATCGGCGCACTTCATACGCTGGCCAGCAGCTGGCTCATCCCCAGATTAAATCGATTTCAAAACGAATACCCGGATATCCGTCCGGTGATCGAAACCCTGGCGCTGAACTTCGCGACCCCGGAACGCAGCCCGGATATGGGGGGCCGGCTAGTCGATGTCGGGCTTTATTTTGGTGATGGCAGTTGGCAGGGCGTGCGCGCGGACAGGCTTTTTGATGAAATTCAAGTGGTTGTCGCCAAGCCGGGCTATGTGTCGAAGGGCGATACAGCCGACCTTGGTGGTCTGTTATCACGCTATCCCCGACTGGTGCACACCACCCGGCCCAAGGCATGGCACGACTGGGCGCAGGCCAATGGTGTTGCGGTTGGCGGGGCATCCGGACCGGGGTTTGAGCATTTCTTCATGCTGATCGAGGCCGCCAAGGCCGGGATGGGCATCGCCCTTCTGCCACGGGTTTTGATCGAAGGTCCTCTGGCAGACGGCAGTCTTGAAATCATCAGCGATGCAGAGCTTCAAAGCCCGGGTGGCTATTACCTGATTACGCCGGAAAGCCGGATGGATGTACCTGAAGTCAGGGCGTTTCGCGACTGGGTGCTGACAGAAGCAGCACAGACCCGCGATGTAACGCAGTGACTTAGTAGATTGATATATTTGCAGAAATAAACGGGAGATGCGCTGACTACACAGCCTACTTGCGGCGATAGATGCTGTGCAGTAGGTGATCTTTTTTCGGGCCTGTGATTTTTATTTTTGTTTCGAAATGATCTTCATCCTGCCAGATCATGCAGTGATGATAGAAATCCTCGCCGCACGGATGAATGTCGCGCGCACAAAGCCCTTCATGGGCGTCTTCGCCAAATTGCAGCATCACATAGCGGTTACCAAAGCTGAGCGGATCGCGAAACAGAAGCTCGATCGCGGCCGGGTTTTCATGCAGGACAAAGTCATATTCCCGATACCCGTCAAACCGTTGCCCATCACGACGGGTTAGAAACCCTTCTTCGCGATAGCGCAGCATATTGGGCTTATCGGGTTCGGCAACATGGAAACTGACATCACCGACAAAACGGCCAACCTCACCCAGATCGCGTTCAAGCGACCAGTTCCCGGCAAGGGCGGCAAAGATTTCAGCGGCAGTTGGTTGGGTTGATGTCATGGATGCTTTGATATTTGGTATTTGGTGTGAGGGATAAAAAAGGCAGGGTCGCGATGCGGTGCCCTGCCTTTTGCAATATGTTTCAGATGCTTAGTCTTTTGGCAGCATCAGCGGCAGTTTGGTCCCGCCCAGGATATGTACATGCAGATGCGGCACGTCCTGGCGGCCATGTTCGCGGGTATTGGCGATCAGGCGATAGCCGTCTTCGACAACGCCCGCTTCCTTGGAGATTTTGCCAATCGCGCGGGTATAGGCGACGATTTCCGCGTCCGATGCATTCAGAGCAAAGTCGTCATAAGACGTATAGGCACCCTTTGGGATCACCAGAACATGGGTCGGCGCCTGTGGCGCGATATCGTTAAACGCCAGCACATGGTCATCTTCATAGACCTTGGTGCACGGGATGTCGCCGCGCAGGATTTTGGCAAAGATGTTTTCCGGATCGTAGGGCTGAACGGCCATGGTGATGCTCCTGAACGCTAATTCTTAAGTTTGATCGCCATATTGGACAGGCTTGCCGTCTGGTGCAATTTCGATTTTGCGAAAGTGCGACCATTTTCCAATTTCGTCATTCCGGGCGCAGCAAGGCGGACGCCCGGAATCCATGGTAGCGGTTGTGCCGATATGGATGCCCGTCCCCGCTTTCGCGGGCACAGGCTATGCGCGGGCATGACGGATAAAGCGGGTTGCCTCTACACACCGTCACCCCCGCGCAGGCGGGGGTCCATGACAGGGATGTCGAGCGCGTGGTCGTGCTGGTCGTCGCCTGTCTTAATCGCTTTTGCGCGATGCTTTCTCAGTGATACCTGAAATGCCTTGGCGTTCGGCCAGGGTGTTCCAGACGTCTTCTGGCTTAACACCCTGATCGGCCCACAGAACCATCAGATGGTAGAGCAGATCAGCACTTTCCGATGCGACCTTGTCTGGCGTTTCGGCAAGGGCGGCAATCACGGTTTCAACACCCTCTTCACCGACTTTCTGGGCGATTTTGGCCGTGCCCTTGGAGAACAGCTTTGCGGTATAGCTGGTGTCCGGGTCCGCACCCTTGCGGGCGGCGACAGTGGCGTAAAGCGCATCAAGGATGTGTTGATCAGCCATGTGATTACTCCTCACGCACTGGAATGCCAGCCGCCTTCATGCGGTCTTTGACCTCGCGGATGCGATAGGTGCCAAAATGGAAGATCGATGCGGCCAGAACGGCTGATGCATGGGCATCGCGCACCCCTTCGACCATATGATCAAGGGTACCGACACCGCCCGATGCAATGACCGGAACGTGGACGGAATCAGCAATCGTGCGTGTCAGCGGGATGTTAAAGCCCGACTTGGTGCCATCGCGATCCATCGAGGTGACCAGAAGCTCACCCGCGCCATATTCGGTCATTTGTTTTGCAAACGAAACGGCATCAATGCCAGTCGGTTCACGACCACCATGGGTGAAGATTTCAAACTTGTCCGGGCCAACCGATTTGGCGTCGATGGAAACGACAATGCATTGCGATCCGAACTTGCGCGCAGCTTCACGCACGAAATCGGGGTTTTTGACCGCCGCAGTATTGATCGAAACCTTGTCCGCACCAGCCAGCAGAAGCTTTCGGATATCATCAAGTGATCGCACGCCGCCACCCACCGTAACCGGCATAAAGCAGGCCTCGGCCGTGCGGGCAACCACATCAAAGATGGTATCGCGGTTATCCGATGATGCGGTGATATCAAGGAAGCAGAGCTCGTCCGCGCCCTCGGCGTCATAGATACGCGCCTGTTCAACCGGATCGCCAGCATCAATCAGATCAACGAAATTGACCCCTTTGACGACGCGGCCGTCTTTGACATCAAGACAGGGAATGACACGGGTTTTTAACATGGTCGGTTTCCTGTTTGTCCCGGTTACGAAAGGGCTGCGATGGCTTCGGCCAGATCAATGCGCCCGTCATACAGCGCACGGCCTGAAATCGCGCCATCAATCCCGGCATCGGTGTGTTTCTTGACCGCAATCAGATCATCAAGTGATGAAACCCCGCCCGATACGATGACCGGGGTGGAGATTTCGGATGCCAATGCGACGGTGGACTCGATGTTCGGGCCGCCCATCGCGCCATCACGGTCGATATCGGTAAAGATGATCGCGGCAACACCGCAATCTTCAAACTTTTTGGCAAGCTCAAGGGCGGTGACTTCGGATGTTTCAGCCCAGCCTTCAACCGCGACATATCCATCGCGCGCATCAATGCCAACCGCAACGCGGCCCGGCCATTTCGCGCAGGCTTCCTTGACGAACTCCGGATTGCGGAGGGCCACGGTACCAAGGATCACACGCGTGATGCCTTTATTGAGCCAATAATCAACCGTTTCCATGGTGCGTATGCCGCCACCAAGCTGGGTCTGGGCTTTGCCATCAACAGCGGCCAGGATCGAATCAACTGCTGCACCATTGACCGGCTCGCCGGCAAAGGCACCGTTCAGATCAACGATATGAACCCAATGGCAGCCCGCGTCGACAAACTCGCCGGCCTGTGCGCCGGGATCGTTGTTAAACACGGTGGCCTTGTCCATGTCGCCGCGCAAAAGGCGAACGCAAGCACCGTCCTTGAGGTCAATTGCCGGATAGAGGTTCACTGTTCGGGATCCTGTAATTTCTTGGTGTAGTAATAACCTTCGACCATTTTGCCGTCGATCATCGCGTAATAGGGATTGATGCCCCAACGGACATATCCCAGCCCGTTATAAAGTGCGATGGCAGCCGTCTGGGTTTCGCGAAGGTCGAGTTTCAAGACGCTATAGCCCGCTTCACGGGCGAAATATTCAATCGAACGGACAATCGCCTTGCCGTTCCCGCGCCCACGCGCCCAGGGGGCAACGAAATGGCCGGTGATCTGAGCGGAATGACGCTGTGCTTCAAGGTTGGCGGGCGTTTCAATCAACTGGGCCGCACCGGAAATCACGCCATCAACGCGTGAAACAAACAAATGACGTCCTGGCATCAGCAACACACCGCGCCAGTATTTTTCCATATCCGGACGATCTGGCGGGGTGAGCCAGCCAAAGCCGCCCCCTTCGACGATGGCCTGGGTGCAGGCATCAACGATGTCGGACAGCTCGCCAGCCGAAAGTTCGGTCACGCGTTCGGCATCAACACCGGGCTGAATGGTATCACTTGGGGAGATCATGGTTTCCACCCCAGGAAGTTACCAATGATGGTAAGTCCGGTTTTCTGGCTTTTTTCCGGGTGGAACTGCGTGCCAACCATGTTGTCACGGCCAATCATCGCGGTCAGCTCCCCGCCATAGGAAACCGATGCCAGGCGCTGATCCGGGTTGGTGACATGCATGTGATAGCTGTGCACGAAATAGGCGTGATCGCCGTCCGCAATCCCGTTCATCACCGGGTGGGACTTGCCCGCCGGATCAAGGACCAGCTCGTTCCAGCCCATATGCGGGATTTTCAGGGTCGGGTCACTTGGTTCAATCGCAACAACTTCGCCCGAAATCCAGTCAAGGCCAGCGGTATCGGCAAATTCACGCCCGACAGAGGACATCAGTTGCATGCCAACGCAAATGCCAAAGAACGGCTTGCCGCCATCAATCACCTGTTCGGTCAAAACATCAACCATGCCTGTCACGGCATCAAGTCCGGCCCGGCAATCGGCATAGGCGCCAACACCTGGCAGGACGATATGGCTGGCGTTGCGGACCTTTTCCGGGTCATCGGTGACAATGATCTCGTCAGAAAAGCCGGTTTCGCGGGCGGCACGCTCAAACGCCTTGGCGCACGAACGCAGATTGCCTGAACCGTAATCAATAATCGCAACACTCATGGGTAGGATGGGCTCCCGGTTGAGGGGGTGGATAGCGCGGTCTGCATCGAGTGTGGGACGCGCAAAGATTGTTTCTTCAAGCGGTCAAAACACCGGTGTTCGGCGTCAATTTCATTGCGACCGGCAACAATATCGACAAGCTTCCAACCCTGTGCTGCCAGCTTGCGCCGACGCAGGTCATTGGCAATCAGGCCAAAGCCGATCCCGGTCAGAAGGGCCAGGGCAAAATCCATTTCCGGACCGCCATCAAAGGCCATGACAATAAAGCTGCACAGGAAGGACACGGCCAAAATCCCGAAAAAGCCAAGCCATAGTCGATGATACAACGCCCAAAGCCCCGACAGCAGAAAGGCCCAGAAATTGAACCCTTCGCGGATCAGGATGGCGTTTTCCATCGGTTCGGCATCGCCGGGATGGGTATGGACTGTGTAAACCTTCATCGAAAACCGATCTTCTGGTCCCGGCGGCGTTGTAATACCGTGGGTAGCATTTTCGATCAGATCAAGCTGACCCGCTTAGAGCGACCCGCCAAGGGTACCCTTGGTCGACGGAATGGCATCGGATTTACGCGGATCGATTTCGATTGCTGCGCGCAAGGACCGTGCAAGCGCCTTATAGGCACTTTCGATGATATGGTGATTGTTATCGCCATACAGGTTCTCGACATGAAGCGTGATGCCGGCCGCCTGGGCAAAGCCCTGGAACCATTCACGGAACAGCTCGGTATCCATGTCGCCCACTTTGTCGCGGGTGAACTCGACATTCCAGATCAGATAGGGGCGGCTTGAAATATCAAGCGCCACACGGGTCAGTGCTTCATCCATCGGAAGCAGGCAGCTGCCATAACGCGTGATGCCTTTTTTATCGCCCAGTGCCTGTGCAAAGGCCTGACCGATGGCAATGCCGCTATCTTCTGTCGTGTGGTGGAAATCAATATGCAGGTCGCCTTTGGCCCGGACTTTAAGGTCCATCAGGCTGTGACGCGAAAGCTGTTCGAGCATGTGATCAAGGAACCCAACCCCGGTCTCGACGTCATAAACGCCGGTCCCGTCAAGGTTCAGTTCGACCATGATCTGGGTTTCGGTTGTATTGCGCTCAACGCGGGCCTTGCGCATGCAAAGCTCCTTTCCTGCAGATATTGATGCATATGATGGACCGTATGTAGCAATAAAGTCCGACAAAAGCCAGTTCTACAGGCTAAGTAATGGCCGCAAAATATGTGCCTAGTCCGAAACGGGGCTGTTCGTGATGCGGTAACTGGTGCTGCGGCCGCCAGAAGGGTTTTTTTGCAGGATGCCTGCATCAAGCAATGACTGGATATCACGCAGTGCGGTGTCATTTGAACATTTCGCGATTTTTGCATATTTCGACGTGTTCATGTGTCCTTTGAACCCATCAAGCATGCGGTTAAGCACAAGGGTCTGTCGGGCATTCAGCCCGGCCTTGTTGGCGATATCCCAGATGCGTGCTTTTTTTAGGACCGATTCAAGTGTTTCATCGGCGGCCTCAATCGCACGGCCAAGGCATGTGACGAACCAGCTGATCCATTCTGTAATATCCGGCGTGGCACGTTGTTGGCGTTCTAGTTGGGCGTAATAGTCTCGCCGTTCCGCTTCGATCCGGGTCGACATGCTGTAAAAACGGGTAGAATTGTTATCGGCACGGGCCAGCGCCAGATCGGCAATCGCACGTGCGATGCGCCCATTTCCGTCATCAAAAGGGTGAATTGTGACAAACCAGAAATGGGCAATGGCAGCGCGGATGACCGGATCTATTGTTGATGGGCGTTCAAACCAGTCGATGAAAGCCGATATTTCGTCGTCAATCCGGGTGGCAGCCGGCGCTTCGAAATGAACAGTTTCACGACCGAACGGGCCTGAAACGACCTGCATAGGGCCACCTTGATCATCCCGCCATATTCCGGTTCTGATTTTATGCATGCCGCTGCGCCCGGTGGGAAACAGGGCAGCATGCCAGGCAAGAAGACGATCTTTTGTCAGTGTTTCGCGGTAATTCTGAGTGGCGTCGAGCATCATTTCAACCAACCCGTCGACATGGCGGTTGGTTGGAACCATTCCGGCCATATCCATCCCCAAACGTCGCGCAACCGAAGACCGAACTTCATCCCTGTTGAGCTGTTCGCCTTCGATGGCAGATGATTTGATGATGTCGTTTGTCAGGGTGGTCAGGCTTGCTTCGCGTTGTAATTCAAAGCCGAGAGCTGTCATTTTACCAATGAGCTTGCCTTGCCGAAAACGACAGTCAGCCAAGGCGACGATAAGGGCGTTATCGTCCCAGAAGAAATCCGGCCAATCTGTGTGTTCATGAATCCAGGGCATAATCACCGCTCCGTTTGCGGTATTATGCCGGGCATATGCGGTGAATAGCAAACTTATTCGTCGCAAAACATGCGGTGAATATATAGGTATTCACCGCAATGTTTTAGACAAAGTCGAACTTATCGACGTCAAACAGGCCGCGATCGGTCATTTTCAGGTGCGGGATCACAGGCAATGCCAGGAAGGCAACCTGAAGGAACGGTTCGGGCAAAACGCATCCCAGATCCTTGGCCGCAGCGCGCAGTTTGATCAGGTCTTTTTCAACCACTTCAAAGGGCTCAGTGCTCATGAGGCCTGCGACCGGAAGCGGCAGTTCTGCTGTGACCTTGCCGTCATTGGCAACTGCAAAGCCGCCGCCCATTTCGATCAGGCGGTTCACGGCGGCGGCCATATCGGCGTCATTGGCACCGACCACGGTGATGTTGTGGCTGTCGTGGCCAACCGATGAGGCAATGGCACCGCGTTTGAGGCCAAAACCGCGCACGAAGCTGCGTCCAATATTGCCATTGATGCCATGGCGTTCGACGACAGCGACTTTGATCACGTCATTGGCGAGGTCAGGTTTAAGGCCATTATCGCCAATCTCAAGCGTTGCTTCATCGCGGAAGGTCAGGATCAAGCCGGGCTTGACCTTGATCACCGGGGTCTGGTTTTGACCCGGTTTGGGATCGCAGGCAAAGGCGTCGGCGGTTACCGGCGTTGCCTTCATCGAGTTCAAGCCGACCGGGGCGATGGTTTTGCGTTTGGCAAACAGGTCATCGGTGACCAAGCGCCCTCCGGCAATCACATCAACCACATCGCAGGTGTCCAGATCGCTTAGAATAGCGATGTCAGCGCGCCAACCCGGCCCGATCAAGCCACGATCACGCAGGCCAAAGATACGGGCGGCAGAATGCGACGCGGCGCGATAGGCATGATGGATCGGGCAATTGCGCGCCTTCAGATGGCCGATCAGGCGGCGCACCAGACTATCAAGATGGCCTTCTTCGCCGATATCGAGCGGATTGCGATCATCGGTGCAAAGGGCGACGAAGCTTGAGCTGTTTTCATCCAAAATCTCTGCCAGAGCCTCAAGATCCTTGGAAACCGACCCTTCGCGGATCAGGATCGCCATGCCCTTGGCAAGCTTTTCGCGCGCTTCTTCGGCCGAGGTGGCTTCGTGATCGGTGCGAATGCCTGCGGCCATATAGCCGTTCAGGTCCATACCGCGCACAAGCGGCGCATGACCATCAATATGGCCATCCTGAAACGCTTCAAGCTTTGCCATGATGCCCGGATCAAGGTTGAGAACACCGGGATAGTTCATCATTTCCGCCAGACCAACGACCTTTTCATGGGATCGGAACGGCAGAAGGTCTTCGATCTCAAGCCGTGCACCGGCAGTTTCAAACGCGGTGGCGGGCACGCAAGATGACAGATTAACCCGCACATCCATGACGGTCTGTTCGGCACTATCAAGGAAGTATTTGATGCCCTCGGCCCCCAGCACATTGGCGATTTCATGCGGATCACACAGGACCGTGGTCACGCCATGCGGCAAAACGCAGCGATCAAATTCAAGCGGGGTGACGAGCGAGCTTTCAATATGAAGATGGGTATCGATAAAGCCCGGCACGGCAAACTTGCCGGTGCAATCAATCTCGGTCTCGCCAGCGTAACTGTCATGGGTGCCAACAATCCGGTCGCCAACAATGGCGATATCGGTTTGGGTGACTTTGCCGGTGATGACATCAAGCAGCCCGATATTGCGCAGGACCAGATCAGCCTTGATTTTGCCCTGTCCGGCAAGGATGCATTTGCCAAGATGGGTTTGGGTAAGATCGCTGCTGCTCATGGTGTTGGTCCTGTCATTCTTGAAATTCTTTTACGTGCTTAAGGGTAAAGCATGTCGGGTGTGGATGCCTTGAATTTTTTGAGTATCTCTGCGTTGAAACTGTGTTTGGGCTGTGATGAAGGTCATGCTGGCTGGCCCGGGTGGCTTCTGCCCTTGACCGGGGCGTCTGCCGTGCTAACTCTTGGTCGAAGCAATCGAGAAGATTCAAGGATAGTTTATGAGCGAACAACAAAGCTGGCATGGCACGACAATCCTGTCTGTGCGCAAGGGCAATGAAGTCGTCGTGGCCGGTGATGGTCAGGTATCGCTTGGCCCGACCGTGATCAAGGGCAATGCGCGCAAGGTGCGCCGGATCGGCCAGAAGGGTGAAATCATGGTTGGTTTCGCCGGGGCGACGGCAGATGCCTTTACCCTGCTTGAACGGCTTGAAGCCAAGCTTGATCGCCATCCGGGCCAAACCATGCGCGCCTGTGTTGAACTTGCCAAGGACTGGCGCACTGATCGTTATCTGCGCAAGCTTGAAGCGATGATGGCGGTGGCAGACAAGGACGTGTCGCTGGTTCTGACCGGTCAGGGCGATGTGCTTGAACCCGAAGATGGCATCATTGCCATTGGATCGGGTGGCAATTATGCGCTTTCAGCGGCCCGTGCCTTGATTGATATGGACCTGAGGGCCGAGGAAATCGCCCGCAAGGCGATGGCGATTGCCGGCGAGATTTGCGTCTATACCAACGGCAATGTTTTGCTTGAGAAAATCGAAATCGAGGATGCGAAATAAGCAAGGTGCCAAATAGGGCCTTGCCGCTGTATCCGTCGCAATAATTTACGGAATAAATCATGACCCAACATTTCAGCCCGCGTGAAATTGTCTCCGAACTGGATCGCCACATTGTCGGTCAGAAGGATGCCAAGCGCGCGGTCGCGATTGCGCTGCGCAACCGTTGGCGCCGTCAGCAGCTTGACGACGATATGCGCAATGAAGTCTTGCCAAAAAACATCCTGATGATCGGCCCGACCGGTGTTGGTAAAACCGAAATTGCGCGTCGTCTGGCAAAGCTTGCCGATGCGCCGTTTATCAAGATTGAGGCCACCAAATTTACCGAAGTCGGCTATGTCGGGCGTGACGTTGAACAGATCGTTCGTGATCTGCTTGAAGTCTCCATCGATCTGACGCGTGAAAGCATGCGCAAGAAGGTCCGCGCCAAAGCCGAAATGCAGGCCGAGGAACGCATTCTGGATGGTCTGGTGGGCGAAACCGCATCACCTGATACCCGTCAGAAATTCCGCAAGATGCTGCGCGAAGGTGAACTTCAGCAAAAAGAGATCGAGATCAACGTTCAGGAAAGCAGTTCGGCCTCGATGCCGACCATCGATATCCCGGGGATGCCCGGTGCGCAGATGGGGATGTTGAACCTGAACGATATGTTCGGCAAGGCGTTTGGCGGCAACACCAAGCCAAAACGCATGACCGTCGAAGAAGCGTTTGATCGCCTGATTGATGAAGAAGGCGACAAGCTGCTTGATAATGACAAGGTCACGGCCGAGGCGATTGAAAATGTCGAACAGAACGGCATCGTGTTCCTTGATGAGATCGACAAGATCACCGCACGGTCCGAACGCGGTGGTGATGTATCGCGCGAAGGTGTGCAACGTGACCTGCTGCCTCTGATCGAGGGTACGAACGTTTCGACCAAGCATGGCACGGTTAAAACCGACCATATCCTGTTCATCTGTTCGGGCGCGTTCCATCTGGCAAAGCCGTCGGATCTTTTGCCGGAACTTCAGGGGCGTCTGCCGATCCGGGTTGAGTTGAAAGCACTGACCGAAGGTGATTTCCGCCGCATCCTGATGGAGCCGGAAGCATCCCTGATCAAGCAGTATGTCGCACTGTTGAAAACCGAAGAAGTCACGCTGGACTTTACCGATGATGCGATTGATGAAATCGCCCGCATCTCGGCCAATGTGAACGAAACGGTCGAAAATATCGGCGCGCGTCGCTTGCATACGGTTCTGGAAAAGCTGCTTGATGATATCAGCTTTACCGCAACGGATCGTGGCGGCGAGACGTTCAAGGTCGATGCCAATTATGTCCGCGAACAGGTCGAAGACCTGTCAAAGGATGCCGATCTTTCGAAGTTTATTCTGTAATCGAAACGTTTAATCGATCCAGATACACAAAAGGCCAGCACGATGTTGCTGGCCTTTTTGTTTGTCTAATGTAGGAAAGAGATCATACTGTTATGTAAATCAACCAAAGGTGGCAATCCATATGTATCTTATGTACGTGGACGAAAGTGGTGATACCGGAGTAGGTGCATCTCAAACATCGCACTTTATCTTGTCAGGAATTGTCGTTCACGAGTCTCATTGGCGAGAATGGATCGGACACCTAAAATCTTTAAGGGCTAATCTTCGGGATTTTTACGGTTTGCCAGTTCGCAATGAGATACACGCTTCTGAGTATTTGCGGAAGCCTTTGGTCGGTATCCAAAAGCACCAGCGTTTGGCAATCTTGCGTAACGTCTTAGATGAGGTTGCCCAGCGAGATTATTTGTCGGTGACAAATGTTGTAGTCGATAAAACTAATAAGCTTCCTAACTATGATGTCTTTGAAAGCGCTTGGAAAATTCTTTTTCAGAGGTTTGAAAACACCTTGCAGTTTGGCAACTTTCCCGGAAAGCATCGTAATGACCATGGCCTAATTTTTACGGATGCTACGTCCGGGGAGAAACTGACGAGCTTGATGCGGAAAATGGCAGTTTATAACCATGTTCCATTTGGGAGTGGACAAGGTAGCCGAAACCTCAAGGTGACTAAAATTATTGAAGACCCTCATGAAAAGGACTCTGCGCATTCACTTCCGATACAGATGTGCGATGTATGCGCTTACTTCTTGCAGCAATACTACTCGCCGAACGGGTATGTGCGCAAAAAGCGGGCTCACAATTACTTCGAGCGCCTAAAGCCTGTCCTGAACCTCAAGGCGAGTAATCAACATGTTTTGGGGATTGTGGAAATATAAAGGGCGGAGGTGTTACCCTCCGCCGGAAAGATCCTACTACACGAGTATGCCCGCATTCAGATCTTACATAGAAGATATCAAAAAATTCGATAAGAATCAATGCTTTGTTTTTGACTCTTTATCAATGACTTACGTTAAATCTCACGAGTCATGCCGAGTGCAGCTTGCGGACATTGTCGCCGGTTTTGGCCGGCAGGTAGACCGTGAACACTGATCCAACACCCTGTTCGCTTTCGATCTGCATGGTGCCGCGGTGGCGTTGCACAAGGTGTTTGACGATGGCCAAGCCAAGGCCGGTGCCGCCAACCGCCCGTGATCGTGCGGTATCAACGCGATAGAACCGTTCGGTCAGGCGCGGCAGATGTTCACGGGCAATCCCGTCGGAATGATCGCGGATGGCAACGGCCATGATGCGGTCATGGCGGAAACGGGCCAGTGCGCCGGGCGGGTTTTTAACCAGGCTGATGGTGACTTCGACATCGGTTTTGGCATGACCGTATTTGATGGCATTTTCCACCAGATTGACGAAGACCTGGGTCAGTTCCTTTTCCTCGCCAATCATGTCGGTATTTTCAAGCTGGCTGGTGACCCGGATATGCATATCCTTGGTCTTGGCCTTCATCGCAAGGCTTTCGGCGACCTTGTCGATGATTTTGCCGACATTGCATTCCTCGGAAGGCGGGGTGTGTTCATTAAGCTCAATCCGGGCCAATGACAGCAGATCTTCGATCAGATGCTGCATACGTTGCGCCTGATCACGCATCACCGGCAGGAACTGGTTGAGTGCGTCCGGATCATCCTTTGCCGGGCCTTCAAGGGTTTCGATAAAGCCCAGAAGCACCGATAGCGGCGTGCGCAGTTCATGACCGGCATCGGTGGCAAAGTCGGCACGCATCTGTTCAAGCTTGCGAAGCTCGGTCAGGTCGGAGAAGGACAGAACGAAGTTGCGGTCGCCGGTGGCTGCAGGCAGGCGCGCAGTCAGTACGTCAAAATGACGGTGCGCGTCACTGGCCAGAACGAATTCGGCATGTTTCATGGTTTCGCGCGCATTGGCGACATCATCAAATGCATCAAGAAGGATCGGGTCACGGATAAAGCGTGTCAGATCGCGGCCGGTTTCAAGGTTGTGAAACAGTCCCAATGCCGCTTGGTTAAAGCCGGTCACAACACGGTGGCGGTTTACCATCACAACCGGATTTGGCAGATGGTCGAGAATTTCTGCATCGGTGCTGGTTTGTGCTTCGAGCAGGGCAATACGGTCACGGAAGGCTGCGGCAATCTGGGTATAAAGTGATGACAGCTCGGACGCGGCACCAAAACTGATATGTTGGGGCGGGGTGCCCTTGAAACGGTCGCGCAGATCGGTGGCATAGCGCGCCACGCGGCGCAGATCGCCAAAATAGACGCGCAGGATTGCCACCGTTCCAAGCCATGACAAAGTCGCAGACAGGATCGCTGTGCCCCAGCCAAGCAGCTCCGTCGCAGCAAGTACGACAAAGACGATGCCTGCCGGAAAGGCAATGGCCAAAGCTGTAAGTATCAATTGGCTGAAACCCAATTAACGCTCCTGTTTATGGGATGATGGTGGCTTTATACGCGCGTATATAAAAGTGGACCTAAAATGGTTATGGGCCAGTAAAGATCAAATAAAAGTTTGATGACAGTTTTCAAGCCGCTCACACGATTGAAAAAATCCGTCGTTTCGGGTGATGGCTGTGCTCTATCAGAAAACCATGGGAATTGAATATAAAAAAGGCCCCCGACGTCGGAGGCCCTTTGTCTCATCATCTGATGGAGTCGTGGTGTCAGAGGATTTCGGCACCCTGATCAAATGCCAGACGCGGGCTTCGGGCGTGAAGCTTGTCGCGGTCGCCATAGCCAATATTGATCAGGAAGTTGCTTTTGACCGGGGTGCCAGCAAAGAAATCTGCATCAAGCTTGGCATTGTCAAAGCCCGACATCGGCCCGCAATCAAGTCCCTGCGCGCGCAAGGCCAGAATGAAATAGCCCGCCTGAAGCGAACTGTTGCGAAACGCAGTGGTTTTGATCGCGTCTTCCTTGCCAGCAAACCATGAACGCGCATCGGTGTGCGGGTAAAGATCGGGCAGTTTTTCGTAAAATTCCATGTCCTGTGCGACAATGGCGGTCACAGGGGCGGCCATGGTTTTATCGACATTGCCTTCGGCGAGATAGGGTTTAAGCCGTGCCTTTGCCTCGGCCGATTTGACAAACGTCACCCGCATTGGTTCGCAATTCGCACTGGTCGGTCCCAGAACGGCCAGGTCCCAGGCCTGTTTGAGCAAATCAACATCGACATCGCGATCCTGCCAGGCGGAAAAGGTGCGTCCATTGTGAAAGAGAAGGTCGAGTGCGTTGGAATTAAGCATGGGGCCTCGTCTGATTGCAATTATTGGTCTCTTTCAAAAGTAGTCCCATCACGACAATTGGCAACCATCCATATGAAATATGGAAAAACAAACGCTTCACTGGTATTTTCATAATCGAAACGATCCCGGCAAACGGGACGCGGTCCAAAGGGAATGACAAAAATGCATCGCCTTGGACCCGGGGCAATAACCCGGCATTGAGCCGGCTTGGCCCCATACGGAGTGGTTGGTAGAGGACTGGAATCCAAAATGAAATTTATGGCCAAAGGTCAAAAACCGTCAGCGACGGACAATTTCGTGGAACCCGGCACCATGTTGCGCAGCATGGTATTTGGCACTGCATTTGCCATTGGTTTGACATTCAGCACCAGTCCGGGCATCGCCCAGTCTGACGGGGCTGGTGCAGCGGTGGAAGCACCTGCGCAAGAGAGTATGAATGATAACGCTGCGACGACTGAAAAGATGGCACCATCTGATGCCAGCGAACCGGCGCGCGTAGTGGTCAGTGGTGATGCGACGTCATCGGTTGTTTTCATGTATCACCGCTTTGGCGAGGATGAATATCCATCCACCAACATCAAGATTGACCAGTTCAAGGCCCATGTCGCCGAGCTGACCAATGGCAGTTACACGGTTCTTGGCGTTCCGCAGATCGTTAGTGCCCTTGAAAAGGGCGAAGGCCTTCCGGACCGGACCGTGGGCATCACGATTGATGATGCTTATCGTTCGGTCTATGAAATTGCCTGGCCGATTTTCCGTGAAAACAACATGCCCTTTACGGTGTTTGTTTCCACCGAACAGCTTGATGACGGCTTTTCCAATTATATGACCTGGGACATGGTGCGCGAAATGGCCAAGGCCGGGGTGACGATTGGTGGCCATAGCCAACATCATTCGCATTTGCCTGATCTTGAGATCGAGGCGGTCAAGGCCGAGCTTTCCCATTCAGCCGATCGGTTCAAGCAGGAATTGGGCTATGTCCCTGATATCTTTGCCTATCCATATGGCGAAGCAAGTGACGCGGTCATCGCAGCGGTTAAGGAAGCCGGTTACAAGGCAGCCTTTGGCCAGCAAAGTGGCGCGATGAGTGTTGATTCCGACTTCATGTATTTGCCGCGCTTTGCGCTGAATGAACATTACGGGGCGATGGACCGCTTTACCCTGGCGGCCAATTCCCTGCCGCTTGCGGTCACTGACGTTACGCCAGCCAACTATACCCTGACCCGCAATCCGCCGGCCTTTGGCTTTACGTTAAAAGAAGCCGCACCAAATGTTGCCTGCTATCCGTCTGACGGCAAAGCGACCATGACCCGTTTGGGGGATGAGCGCGTTGAAATCCGTCTGGATGGTCCGGTGGCATCTGGCCGCTGGCGGATCAATTGCACGTCGATGGGCCCGAATTCCCGGTGGCAGTGGTTTGGTATGTTGTACACCGTGCCATGATTAATAAGGGCTGATTCGCCAATCAAGTCCTTTGAAATATTGAATAAATCAAACGCCGCGCCCGGTTCAAGGATGCGGCGTTTTTCAATTCATCTTTGGGTGCTTGCACCGCGATTGGCGACAATGTAGGTTAACCACACTCATTAACCGTAATTAATTGGTAATCACAGTGGCGGCAGGCAAAAATCTTCTTTTGATCATCTCGGGTGGCATTGCTGCCTATAAGGTTCTTGAGGTGATCAGAAGGCTTAGAGATCGTGATATCAATATCCGCGCGATCCTGACCAAGGGCGGTGCCGAGTTTGTCACCCCGCTGTCTGTGGCAGCGCTTACCGAGAATAAAGTCTATCAGGATCTGTTTTCCCTGACCGACGAAGCCGAAATGGGCCATATCCGCCTGTCGCGTGAGGCTGACCTTGTTCTGGTCGCCCCGGCAAGTGCCGATATTCTGGCGAAAATGGCCACCGGACAGGCTGGTGATCTGGCGACCACAGCGCTTCTTGCGACGGACAAGCCGGTGATGATCGCGCCTGCAATGAATGTCGAGATGTGGAACCACCCGGCAACGCAGGCCAATATCGCAACCCTTGAAAGCCGTGGCGTGATCCGGGTTGGCCCGTCGGCCGGTGATCTGGCCTGTGGCGAGGTTGGCTCGGGCCGTTTGGCCGAACCGGCCGAGATCATTGCAAGTGTGCTCGATTTCCTTGATGCGCAGGACGCACCCAAACCATTGGCGGGTAAAAAGGCCGTGGTCACCAGTGGCCCGACCCATGAGCCGATTGATCCGGTGCGCTATATCGCCAACCGGTCATCGGGCAAGCAGGGCCATGCGATTGCGCAGGCGCTGGCGGATGCGGGTGCGGATGTGACGCTGGTATCTGGGCCGGTAACTTTGCCTGATCCGGCTGGTGTGACTGTGGTGCGGGTGGAAACCGCGCGCGAGATGCTTGGTGCGGTTCAAGCCGCCCTTCCGGCTGATATTGCCATTTGCGCTGCGGCGGTGGCCGATTGGCGGACAGCCGATGAAGCCGGTCAGAAGCTTAAGAAAGATGGATCGGGCGTGATCCCGGATCTCAAGCTTTCGGAAAATCCCGATATTCTGGCAACCATTTCCAAGGCAGGACCATCGCGCCCGGCTTTGGTGATTGGCTTTGCCGCGGAAACGGAAAATGTCACCGAACATGCGCGTGCCAAACGCGATCGCAAGGGATGTGACTGGATCCTTGCCAATGATGTTGCCCCGGATACGGGGACCTTTGGCGGGGATCAAAATGAAATCTGCCTGATTTCGGGCAGTGATGCGAAAACGGATGAACGTTGGGAACGCCAAAGCAAAACCGGGGTTGCCCGGGCCTTGGCCGCACGGATCATCGAACATTTTTCCTGATGCGATTGCGCACGGAATGATTTCAGACCCGGATGTTACCGGGACAGGTTTTAAGGATAAAAAGTGACGATGTCGGCTTTGAGCGTTGATTTGAAACAGCTTCCCCATGGTGCGGATTTGCCGTTGCCCGAATATGCAACCGCGCAATCCGCAGCGGTTGATTTGCAGGCAGCCATTGACGGGAAACTGGTTCTGGAACCGGGCAAGCGTGCCATGGTCGAGACCGGCATTGCCATCGCCCTTCCGGCCGGATTTGAAGCGCAGGTGCGTCCGCGCTCCGGCCTTGCGGCCAAGAATGGTGTCACGGTGCTTAATAGTCCGGGCACGATTGATGCCGATTACCGTGGTGAGATCAAAGTCATTCTGATCAATCACGGCGACGTTGCCTTTGAAATTGAACGCGGCATGCGCATTGCCCAACTGGTGGTCGCGCCGGTGACCCAGGTGTCCTGGAATGCGGTTGCCGATCTTGATGAAACCGCGCGCGGTGCGGGCGGATTTGGTTCGACCGGCACGGCAAGCCCGGTCAAATAGGTCTGTTGTGCCGCCTTCTGGATCGGGGCGTGGCACGACAAATGGTTGCTCTGACGAAATCAGGTTCGAACACCATCTGGGGGGATGGCCGAACCGCAAGGGGAGTAAAGTGAGACGATGTTAAAACTATCGAAAAAGATGCTGTTTGCGATCGAGGCGGTCGTCGACATTGCCTATAACGCTGCGGGTGAGCCGGTTCAAAGCCGCGACATCACCGCGCGTCAGGGCATTCCGAAACGCTATCTCGAACAGACATTGCAACAGCTGGTCCGGGCCGACATTCTGGTCGGTGTACGTGGTCCGCGTGGCGGGTATCGTCTGGCGCGTGAACGTCGTCGCATCACGCTGGCCGATATTGTTTCGGTGATCCGTGCAATGGAAACGTCCGATGACCCGATCGAAGATCCGGCCGGATCGCCGCTTGGCAAGGAAGTTGTCCGTCCGCTGTGGCGCGAATTGCAGGACGAAATGATGAAGCAGCTTGAGAAAATCACGGTCGAAGACCTGTGCAATCGCGCGCGTGATGCGGGCTTGCGCAGCGGGATCGAAGAATCCCCGGATTTCATCATTTAATCTTCTGGAACAGTTGCGGATTGCTGTATCGTTAAACAACAGGATTCCGCTGCAGTTCACTTTAAACTACAGGCATCAGGTAAGCCGTCTGGCACAGAAAATGTAAAAATTCTTTCTACCCGTTTGACTTGGCGGGATGGCAGGATAAATACAAGATAATCATGTGCTTGATGGCAAAAATACAGAAACGTGCGAGGAAAACATGACTGAGTTTCGCGGCAAGATTTACGACAGCATCATCGACACCATTGGCGCAACGCCGCTGGTGCGCCTTTCGCGTTTGGCAGAAGCCGAAGGTGTAAAAGCCGATCTGGTTGGCAAGCTTGAATTCTTCAACCCGCTGGCATCGGTCAAGGACCGTATCGGTCTGGCGATGATCGAAAATGCCGAGAAATCGGGCAAGCTCAAACCCGGTGCGACCCTTGTTGAGCCGACCTCCGGCAATACCGGTATTGCGCTGGCATTCGTTGCTGCGGCCAAGGGTTATAAGCTGATCCTGACCATGCCGGAAAGCATGTCGCTGGAACGCCGCAAGATGCTGATGCTTCTGGGCGCGCAGATCGATCTGACCCCGGCGGCCAAGGGCATGAAGGGTGCTGTTGCGCGCGCTGAAGAACTGGTTTCGGAGATTGACGGCGCGGTCATGCTTCAGCAGTTTGACAACCCGGCAAACCCGGAAATCCACCGCCACACCACGGCTGAGGAAATCATCAAGGATACCGCAGGCAAAGTGGATATCTTTGTTGCTGGTGTTGGTACCGGCGGGACCCTGACCGGTGTTGGTGAAGTTCTGAAAAAGCACAACCCGAACATTCAGATCGTCGCGGTCGAGCCGGAAGACAGCCCGGTCATTTCCGGTGGTGCACCTGGTCCGCATAAAATTCAGGGCATTGGTGCCGGCTTCATTCCGGGCAACCTCAATACCGATGTGATTGACACTGTTATGACCATTGGTAACGAAACCGCCTTTGCCACCGCGCGTAAACTGGCATCGATCGAAGGCCTTCCGACCGGTATTTCGTCCGGTGCTGCGGTTGCAGCGGGTATCGAGCTTGGTCAGAAGCCGGAAAATGCCGGCAAACGCATCGTTGTGATCATTCCGAGCTTTGCTGAACGTTACCTGTCGACTGCCCTGTTTGAAGGTCTGCAGTAAGTCCGGTTGCGACAAGCTATTTGATCAAAGGCCCGGTGTTACGCATCGGGCCTTTTTTCTGTCCGGGCCGGGCCAAACACTGGATGTGGCATTCAATCATCCCAATCTGAAAGACTTCAAAACCATGGGATTGTTGAATGGCACTATCGCACGTACGAACCGCAAATCACCGCCTGTTCCGTTGGATCGTGATAGGGATCATGGTTGTTTTCGGATTTTGTTTTGATATCAAAACAACATATGCGGATCATGGTGAACACAGCGTACGGGTGGTGGTGGCTGATGACGTTTTACGCGACTACGTGCTTTTCCTGGATGGTCGCGATCCACTGGACATCACGGCATTTGGCGGGAAACACAGCCGTCGTGACGTGATCGAGGTTGTTCTGGTTCAGCAGGCCCTGCAACGCGGGGGCTGGTTGGGGGAAGTGAACCTTCTGCCCGGTGGCAATTATGCCCGCATGATGCAGATGATTGCCGACGGCGAAGCCGACATTACCGGGTCTTCGACCTGGTTTCGCGATATCAGCCGTAATGGACAGCGGATTGCGGCGTCCGAGGCCGTCATACCGAATGGCAAGTTCGAAGCCGGTTTTTACATGCTGGCAGACAATCCCAATCGACTGAAAACCCATAATTTGCGCGGCATTCGATTGATGCGTGGGGCATCGAACCGTAATTGGACACCTGACTGGTTGGCGTTGGGGAAACTTGGGTTGGCCGATCTTATCCATGTTCCGGCGTGGGAGCTTATGGTGCAGTTCATTGCGGAAGGGCGGGCTGATTTCCTTTTGGCGCCGTTTCAGCCAGGCGCGGATATGGAACTTGTGGTCAATGACGTGCGCATGTTGCCCATCCCTGATTTCAAGATTGCCCTTGATGGCAGCCGCCATTTTGCCGTGAACAAAGCCAGTGATTTCAGCAGTGATTTGATCGTGGCGGTCAATCAGGGGATTGCCGAGCTGAGTGCGATTGGCCGGATTGAGCAGGCCTATCGGGAGTCCGGTTTCTTCCACCCCGCTGTGCGCACCTGGACTTTGATTGGCAAGGAGACGCTGGGGCAATCGGGCAAAGTCCGGCCGCCAAAACCAAAGCCAAGGCAGGAAAATCAAATCTTTTCCTTGAGGGATGCGCTCGGCAGGCTATATCCAGAAGTTGGGTAGCAAGAGCCCAGCATATTTACGTCCGATTTTTAATGCGCCCTGAGCAGGATATCCCGATCCCGTGACCGATTTCGATTTCAGCGAAAATGAAGTGCAACGCTATGCCCGCCATATCGTCCTTAAGGATGTGGGTGGCACTGGCCAGATGAAACTTAAACGTGGTCGGGTGCTGATTGTCGGGGCGGGTGGGCTTGGATCGCCGCTTGCGATGTATCTGGCGGCGGCCGGTGTTGGCACCATTGGCATTGTTGATGCCGACACGGTCGAGCTTTCCAATCTGCAGCGCCAGATTGCCCATGGCATGAAGGATATCGGAACACCCAAGGTCGACAGTGCCAAGGCAACCATGACCGACATGAACCCCGAAGTGACGGTTCATGCGCATAATACCCGCCTTGATGCATCCAATGTCATGGATCTGATCGCGGATTATGATGTGATTGCCGATGGATCGGATAATTTTGATACGCGGTTTTTGCTGAATGACGCCTGTTATCTGGCTGGTAAGACGCTGGTATCGGGTGCGGCCCTTCGATTTGACGGGCAGGTTTCGACCTTCAAGGCCCATCTGGGCGCACCAAACCCGTGCTATCGTTGCATTTATCACGCGCCACCGCCCGAAGATGCCATTCCGTCTTGTGCGCAGGGTGGCGTTTTGGGTTCGGTCGTTGGCATGATCGGTGGCATTCAGGCGACCGAGGTGCTGAAAGAGCTGATGGGCATTGGTGATGGTCTTTCGGGGCAATTGTTGATCATTGATGCCCTGTCGGCATCTTTCCGCAAGATCAAGGTGCCACGTGATCCGGGCTGCCCGACCTGTTCAGAAAACGCCACAATCAAGGACCTTTCCATCCATGAGCACTGAGAACCAAAGTCCCAAGAAACTCTCGCTGGTGGTGTTTTCCGGAAGCTTTGAGAAAGTTCATTACGCACTCGTAATGGCATCGGCAGCCTTGGCATCCGGGCGCGAAGTGACCCTGTTTTTCACCATGGATGCGTCGCGTGCATTGTTTGCACCGTCAGGATGGCGTCATTTGCGCACCGAGGTGGATGGTGCTACTGCGACGTCAATTGATCTTAGCTACTCCACACGCGGGATTGGCAGCTTTGAAGAGCTTCTGTCGGCCTGTGCGTCGCTTGGGGCGAAATTCATGGTCTGCGAGATGGGCCTGCGCGCGCTTGGTCTGGAAAATGAAACCACCCGTGACGAGCTTTCGATTGAAACGGGTGGCGTCGTGACCTTCCTGAACGATGCAAAGCAAAATGGCGAGATGCTGTTTATCTAGGATCAGGACCTAGTTAACTTGCCAAAAGCTTGATCCCCAATCCGGCAAGGCAGAGCCCGACGGCGCGTTCGATCCATGATTTGATCGCGGCAATACGGGCCTGCACGGATGGCAAGGTCAGGGCAAGCGCGACCAGCGCAAACCAAATCATGTGGCAGGCAGCGATATAAATCCCGTAGCCAATTTCCTGCAACACGGCGGTTTGCGGTGAAATCACCTGACTGAACAGCGATACGATAAACAGCATGGTTTTCGGGTTCAGCGCATTGCAGGCAAACCCGATCCAGAAGGCCGAGCCGCTGCTGTGAGTTTCGCCGTTCCGGTTTTGATCCGGCCCCGGCGCATCGGTGACCAAGTTGGTCGCAATATCGCTTGTTTTCTTGCCAAACAGGGTGCGGATATCAGGCCAAAGGGCCGATAAACCAAGCCAGATCAAGTAGGCCGCGCCAAGATAGCGCAAGGCGGTCAAAACCCAGACATTGCTGGCAAATACCACCCCAAGCCCGATCAGAGTATAGGCCAGATGCACCGATACGCCCGACCCGATCCCGATGGCACAAAACACGCCTGCCCGCCGCCCGCGTGCGAGAGCAATTCGGGTCACCATGGCAAAGTCCGGGCCGGGGCTGATCACGGCCAGAACGGTGATGATGCCAACAGCAATGATTTCCATCGATAAGAGGCCGCCTGTGAATTCCGGCATGGTGTGATCCTTGTGGATATAGAAACGGGTTGATCTGTGAGTTGATTGAGTATCAAACTGGATGGATCGCCAGAAAATCGAAAAATCTCGGGATATATTGTGAGTAATATTCACAGAAAACGCAGCCTGCCGCCCTTGGCCGCCCTGCCCGCCTTTGAGGCAGCCGCACGCCATCAAAGCTTTTCACGCGCTGCAGATGAATTGCATCTGACCCACGGGGCGATCAGCCGCGCGGTGGCCCAGATTGAGGAGAGATTGGGCGCTAAGCTGTTTGTCCGGCGCAATCGGCGGGTTTGGTTAACGGCAGCGGGCGAAAGATTGCTAAAGGCGACATCCGGGGCACTTGATGGTCTGGATCAGGCGGTTGAGGATATTCATCGTCATGATGGCACCTCGCCAATTCTGACCGTATCGTGTGAGCCCAGCCTTGCCATGCGCTGGTTGATGCCGCGTCTAGGTGATTTTCGCGCGGAAAACCCGGATTTGAATATTGATCTCAGGCTTGCGGGCGGGCCGGTCGATTTGCTTGCAGATGGCTGTGATGTTGCCATTCGGCGCGCAGATTACGGCATTTCCGAACATTATATCACCACCCATCTTTGGGCCGAATATGCCGGGCCGGTCTGTGATCCGGAATGTTGGAACACCATCCTTGTTCAGGATTTGTCCAACGCCCGGTGGCTGCACACCCGAACCCGCCCGGATGCCTGGGATGACTGGAAACGCGCAAGCGGGATTGAAGCAAGTCCAGCGAGCGAGCAGTATTTTGATCATTTCTTCTTTGCCCTGCAGGCAGCCGCAAACCGTTTGGGAACGGCCATCGGTCCCTTGCCGCTTGTGGCCGATGATTTGGCGGCCGGTCGCTTGATTGCGCCGCATGGCATGGCACCGACCGGGTATGATTATGTACTGATCACCCTTGATCCGCCCAAACGTGACCCGCGCATTGCCCGGTTCTTTGACTGGTTGATGACCAAAGCCGGCGACATGGAATTGGCGATGAAGTCAGAGTGATTTCATACTGGCTTCACGGGTGCCAATTTCCCGGGGTCGGAACATTGATCGAACATCATGCGTTTTAAGACTCTTTGCACGGCAGGGGTTTGACACATGCTGACCGACCTTCCCTATTTCGCGACGGCGGAAAAATATTTCGATATCGGAATAATTGATATGGTTTTGCGCCTATGTGCCGCGACCATCATCGGCATGATGATCGGGCTTAACCGTGATGTGAATGGCAAGCCAACCGGGATGCGGACCTTGGCACTTGTCGCACTGGGTGCGGCTGTTGTGTCTGTGGTTGCTGTGCATTTTCAGGATTTGATTGATCATCCCGATGCGCTGTCGCGCGTTGTTCAGGGCATCTTGCAGGGTGTTTTGACCGGGATTGGTTTTATCGGGGCCGGTGTGATTATGCGTCAGCCAAAATCCAACTCGGTTTCGGGCCTGACAACGGCGGCAACCGTCTGGATTACCGCTGCCCTTGGCATCGCGTGCGCCTTGGCCGCATGGCATATTGTTGTGATTGCCTCGGTCCTGACCTTCATCGTTCTGATCGCGCTTAAGCCGGTGGAGCTGATGTTGGTCCGCTTGCTGGGCAGCGACGAAAACGCTGCCCAATGTGAAAAGAATTAAGTTCTGGTGCGGTCAGCGCATCATGGATTGCGCAAGGGAGCTGTCGGAATAAAGCGCGTATTTGGCCCGGGCATTGGGCAGTTGATAATGCCACCATTCATGGTCGTAATGTTCAAACCCGGCACTGACCATAATGCCCAGCAGCAAGAATCGGTTGGCTTCGGCTTCTTTGGAGATCAAATCAGATCCGTGATAGGACCTGATATGCATTTCATCAAACCCTGCCCCCATATCCAGTTCCTTGCCGTTTTGATCAATCAGCGTTAGATCAATGGCCACACCACGGCCATGTGGCGATCCGAATTCCGGATTGGCGACGAAATCGGGGTTGGGCGAATGGTTCCAAAGCGCACGTTGTGCTTCTTGGGGACGAAACGCATCAAGAATGCGCAACTTCACCCCCTGACGCTTTGCCATGGCAACTGCCTTTTTAAGGCAGGCAGCCGCATCCGCGTGAAGATAGCAGGCAGGTCGTGTATAAATCGGTGCCCCGGTGAAATTCCGATCCGTGGCATAGACGATATCAATTTCGACATCATATTCTTGAGGCGTAATTTCGACCAGCGCCATCGCCGGAGGCTCCCTGTTCTTGTCGTTCACCGATTACATAAAGAAGATGCTGACTGGACAGTCGCGATCATCAGATAGCGCAGAGCTTAGCGCATCGCAAACCACATCATCAAAGACGGAAAAATCCGGACCGACGATTTTGGCGATTGATACCGCCTCAACGTCGCTGTCGACGGCCGTTCTGATCAATGGTGAGGTCAAAGGTGAGCTTTATGAAGACATGGAACGCGGTCAGGCCGAACATCTGATGAGCTTCATTTCCCAAAGCCTTGAGGCAGCAGGTATCGAATTTGACGAGGTTGATGGTATTGCGGTTACGGTCGGGCCGGGTGCCTTTACCGGGATGCGAATTGGTCTTTCGACCGCGCGCGCACTTGGTCTTGCGCGCAAGATCCCGGTGGTTGGTGTCAGTTCGCTTGAAGCGGTGGCCTATGGTGTGTCCGAACGCGATCAGCAGGGTCGCAATATCCTTGTCGCCCTTGATAGCAAACGAAACGAGATTTTCGCCCAGGCCTTTGATGGCCGCAAACGTCCGCTCAGCGCGCCGGAATGTGTTGCCCCGCGTCAGGCGCTTATGATTGCACCACCCGGTGATACGCTTTTGGCAGGCGACGCAACCCCGCGTCTTTTGACCGCAGCCGCCCATGCGCCAGATGCCTTTTACGATACGACAGCGCCCGGCTTGCCACGTGCAGGCAATGTTGCACGTATCGCAGCATCACGTTGGGACAGTGGTGAAAACCTGGCCCCGGTACCGATGTATTTGCGTGCGCCCGATGCTAAACGCATCGAGGATCAGGGGCCCAAGAAAGACAAATGACCCAAACTGGTGCCAGTGATCCGGCAACGGATCAAACCCCAAAGATCGAACTTGTGCCGTTGACCGCGGCCTTTGCCCCGGTGGCAAGTGCCCTTCATGCGCAGGGGTTTGATGACCCATGGAATGTGGATGCGATCATTCGATTGCTTGATGTGCCCGGCGCCTTTGGCATTCTGGCCTATCAGCCCGGTGACCCGGCGAAAAACAGCGAAGATCTGCCGCTTGGCTTTGTTCTGATGCAGACCGTCCTTGATGAGGCGGAAATCAATACCATTACCGTTGCACCCGCTGCGCGCCGTATGGGCGTTGGCAAGAAGCTTCTTGGGGCTGTTGAAGAACGCCTTCGGGCAAGCGATGTCACCCGCATGTTGCTTGAGGTCGCTGTGGATAATGATCCGGCGATCGCACTTTATACCCAGAACGGGTTTAGCGAAGTGGGGCGGCGTAAGGGATATTATGCAAGGCGCAACAGTGCGCCGGTGGATGCGTTGGTGCTTGAACGCCTTCTTTGAGTGGCGTTATGCGTGCTGCAATCTGCTGTGCGATCAGTAATTGGGAAAAGATTGTTTTACCCACATCGACTTACGCAAGTTGGACGCATTTTAATATTGTATATCCACATAAATAGTGTGGTTTTGCGGGGCAAGCTGTTGTAGTGTAAGCCTGCATCGGAAACTGGTGGTGTAACTAACCCTTGCGGATAGTAAGCCTGAAGGTTCCCGGTGTATCGGCGATTTCGACCAGGTCGATGACTTCGTCGCCCATCTCGGTCACCGAGCGCGGGACGTTTTTCAACGGTTCACCTGCGCCCAAGGTGACTTCCAGAACCTGACCTTGTGTCATGGTTTCGAGTTTCAGACGGGTACGGACAAACGTCATTGGGCAGACATCATTGGTGATGTCGATTTTCTGGTCGGGGGTTTTGACGTCCATGTCGGTCTCCTGAAGGGTAGCGCCTTTGTGAAGTAGCGCCCTTCATGGCAGGTGGCAAGTGGGCAGATCGAACTGCTGATGTAAGCGATGACCAGCAGTTTTGTTGGGATGTTCGCAAGATATAGAATTAATCGCGAATTGAACCTTGCGATATGTGGCGGATTTTTCAATATTTAGCCACAAGAGAGCAAAGCCTAGGGTTGAGTCCTGGCTTGGGGACAGGCGGAACCGGAAACGAGAAACAAGACAATGCTTGCAGAATCAACTATCGAGCAGAAATGCATCGACGCGGGCCTTAAAATGACAGGCCAACGCCGGGTCATCGCCCGCGTACTGTCAGAGTCCGAAGACCACCCCGATGTTGAGCTGGTCTATCGTCGGGCGACCGACATCGACCCGAAAATCTCGATTGCGACGGTTTATCGTACCGTGCGTCTCTTTGAAGAGGCGGATATTCTCGAGAAACATGATTTCGGCGATGGTCGCGCGCGCTACGAAGAACTTACTGAAGAGCATCATGATCACCTGATCAACATGCGTACAGGCGACGTGATCGAGTTCTCGAACGATAAAATCGAGAAGCTTCAGGAAGAGATCGCCAATGAGCTGGGCTATCGCCTGGTCGGGCATCGTCTTGAACTTTACGGTGTTCCTTTGAAAGACAAGAAGTAAAACCGAAGCTCAAACGAGCCTTCTACTTACGAGTTCCAAGGCCACTTGCTCATTTGGGCAAGTGGCCTTCATATTTTTGTTACGCGTTCTTCACAAACCCTTCACTCGCCCTTCACGCAATTCACGCGCAAAATCCGGGCAGTTGAACGAAAGGGTGTTGTCATGCGTGACGAAAGATCGGTTCAGCGGCTTGAGGTTCGCCTCGCCGAGAATCAGGACGAAATTCTCGCCAGCCAGAAGCTCCGTTACAAAGTATTTTACGAAGAGCGCGGCGCAAAGCCGACGGCAGAAATGGCGGCTGAAAAGCGCGACTTCGATCATTACGATCCGCTCTGCGATCATCTTCTGGTTCTTGATCACGGCCGTGGCGCCGGTGCTGATGCGGTTGTGGGAACCTATCGCCTGCTGCGCCAGTCCGTTGCCAACGAGCATGGCGGTTTTTACAGCGCTGATGAATATCACATCGAAAGCATGCTGAACGCGGTCAAGGAAACCGGCGAGATCATGGAACTTGGCCGTTCCTGCGTTGAAGCCGATTACCGCACCATGCCGACCTTGCAGCTTCTGTGGCAGGGGATTGCGGCATATGTGTTCAAATACGACATCAAATTGATGTTTGGCTGCGCATCATTCCACGGTACTGACCCGGATGCCTTCAAGGATGTGCTGACCTATCTGCATCACAACCATTTGGCCCCTGAAGACATGCGTCCGCGCGCGATTGAAGAACGCTATGAGACGATGCTGCGTGCTGAAATTGATGGCATCGATCAGCGTCAGGCGCTTCGTGATCTGCCGCCGCTGATCAAGGGGTATCTGCGACTGGGTGGTTTTGTTGGTGACGGGGCTGTTGTTGATCATCAGTTCAATACCACTGACATCTGCATCGTGTTACCGACTGAAAAGGTAACTGATCGCTATTACAAGCATTACGAACGGACCGCGAGGGTATCGTGAACTGCTATGTGTGTGCCGCTATCCGGCTGACGGCTTATGTGCTTTTGACACTGGTTTTGTTGCCAGTGCAGCTGGTGGCCATCGCCTTTCGTTTGAAGTTGGCCGATGAATTGCCGCGCTTCTATCACGCGCTTTGCCTGCGCATCCTGCATATCGAAGTCCGGGTTTCAGGCGTTGATTTGCTTGATGGGCCGGGCGTGATTGTTGCCAATCATGCGTCATATCTTGATATCCCGGTTCTGGGTGCGCTGACGCGCGGCAGTTTCATTGCCAAAACCGAAGTCGCAGGTTGGCCGGTATTTGGCTTTCTTGCCAAACTTTCGCGCACCACCTTTGTTGAACGTCGTGCAGTTCGTTCGCGTGAACAAAATGATCAGCTTAGCCAGCGTTTGCAAAATGGTGACAAGCTGATCCTGTTCCCGGAAGGGACCAGCAATGATGGCAACCGTGTACTTCCGTTCAAATCAACGTTGTTTGCCTCCGCTGAGCGGGCAATGCCAGACGGATCGCCGGTGAAATTCCAGCCGGTATCGATTGCCGCCACCCGTCTTGACGGAGCGCCGATTGGCCGTGATTTGCGGGCGTTTTATTCCTGGTACGGGGATATGGACTTGGCCCCGCATTTGTGGCAGTTTCTCGCGCTCGGCAAGGTGACGGTTGAAATTGTTGTTCACCCGGCTGTGACGCTGGCGGATGCTGCTGGCTCGCGCAAGGAACTTGCCAGAATGTGCGAAGCCCGGGTTGCCGAAGGACATCAGGCAGCATTGCGTGGCTTGCACCGTGGTGTGCCTGTCCAGTTGATTGATAGTGACCTGTCAGGTGAACTGGTCGGTTGTTCGCCGCTGGCAATCATTTCAGAAGATTTTCGACTGTTTGGTCCTGATCGACAGTTCGGCTCCTGATCGTTTTGCCGTATAATGCACCGGTTGAAGTGAAATTTGGTTTCACCTGACCGGAAATTCAGATAACGAGATGTCCGGTTAGTGCGGTGTGAGGAATCACACCGCTTTTCGGCGTTTTGAGAGAGAGCGAAACGGATCTTACGTGACTGAACCGAAGAAACTTTTTGTAAAAACCTATGGCTGTCAGATGAATGTCTATGACAGCCAGCGCATGCAGGATGTCTTGGCGCCACTGGGTTACCAGTCGGTCGACAGTGCCGATGGCGCAGATATGGTGATCCTCAATACCTGTCACATCCGTGAAAAGGCCGCCGAAAAGGTGTTTTCCGATCTGGGTCGTGTGCGCAAG
The DNA here is from genome assembly GCA_965228275.1 of Thalassospira sp. Taxonomy (GTDB): domain Bacteria; phylum Pseudomonadota; class Alphaproteobacteria; order Rhodospirillales; family Thalassospiraceae; genus Thalassospira. Next base: position 2,129,277 of record OZ245802.1, read on the forward strand.
CACAAGGAAGCCAAGGAAGCAAACGGCGGCGACAAGATGATTGTCGCGGTCGCAGGCTGTGTTGCCCAGGCCGAAGGTGCCGAGCTTATGAAGCGCGAACCGATGGTCGATATGGTGTTTGGCCCGCAGACCTATCACCGCTTGCCGGAAATGGTTGCGCGCGCCAACCGCACGATTGGCCGTAACCGCATCATCGACACCGACTTCCCGGCCGAAGAGAAATTTGATCACCTGCCTGAGCAAGTCTCAAGCCAGGGCTATTCGGCGTTTCTTGCCATTCAGGAAGGGTGTGACAAGTTCTGCACTTTTTGTGTGGTGCCTTATACCCGTGGTGCGGAATATTCCCGTCCGGGTGCCGATGTTATCCGCGAAGCCAAACAGCTTGTTGCCCATGGCACGCGGGAGCTGACCCTGCTTGGTCAGAACGTCAATGCCTATCACGGTGAGGCCCCCAATGGCGGGGAATGGACGCTGGGGCGGTTGTTGCGTGAACTGGCTGAGATTGATGGTCTGGATCGTATTCGCTACACCACGTCGCATCCGCGCGATGTGGATGATGATCTGATTTCCGCGCACCGCGATATCAAAAAGCTGATGCCGTTCCTGCATCTGCCGGTTCAGGCCGGCGGCGACCGTGTTTTGCAGGCGATGAACCGCAAGCACACCAATGCAGATTATCGCGAGATTGCCAAACGTCTGAAGGACGCCTGCCCTGATCTGGCGCTGTCTTCGGACTTTATCGTCGGCTTCCCCGGTGAATCGGATAAGGATTTCGAAGACACGATGGAAATCGTGCGCGATATCACCTTCATTCAGGCCTTTAGCTTTAAATACAGCCCGCGTCCGGGAACCCCGGCATCGGCGATGGAGCTTCAGGTGCCGGAAAAAGTCAAAACCGAACGGATCATGCGCCTGCAGGCGCTTTTGGCGGAACAGCAGCTTGAATTCAACCGCAACTCTGTGGGCAAGGAAATGGATGTCTTGCTTGAACGTCGCGGGAAATATGAAGGACAGCTTGTTGGCAAGAGCCCCTATATGCAGCCGGTTCATGTCAGCCGCCTGCCCGAATCGGCGCTGGGGTCGATCGTGCGGTTGAAAATTACGGAAGCGCTGCCTAATTCCCTTGGCGGCGAACTGGTCGATGCCACCAATAACGGCCAGAAATCGGAAAGGAACGTTGCGTGAGCGGCACCCCGACAAAAAACAAGACAGCACCAAAAGTAAAACACGCCCCCAAGGATTCCGATCAGATCGAATTTCAGGATAATGCGCTCGCCCAGCTTTTATATGGACCGCAGGCGGAAAACCTGACCCGGCTTTCTGAACGCACAGGCGTTCAGGTTTCAAGCCGCGGCCTTGTTGTGATGCTTAATGGTGAACCGGCCAAGGTTGCCCAGGCCAAAAAGGTTCTCTCGCAGCTTTATGCGCGTTTGCGTGACAAGGAAATCGACCATATCGATGTCGAAACGGTTGATGGTGCCATTCGCCTGTCCGAACCAGATGACGCCGATCCATGGAACGGTCAGACCAAGGATATGTTTGGTGGATCGCGCCTGACCATCCAGACCAAGAAGCGCCGTATTTCGCCGCGTTCCAAGCGCCAGAAAGACTATGTCGAGGCGATCCTTGATAACGAGCTGATCTTTGGCATTGGCCCGGCGGGTACGGGTAAGACCTATTTGGCGGTGGCGATGGCGGTTCAGGCTTTTATCCTTGGACAGGTGGATCGCATCATCCTGTCGCGTCCGGCCGTTGAAGCTGGCGAACGTCTTGGCTTCTTGCCGGGCGACCTTAAGGACAAGGTCGATCCTTACCTGCGTCCGCTTTATGACGCGTTGCATGACACGCTTCCGGGTGATGTCGTGATCAAGCGCATGGAAAGTGGCGAGATCGAAGTTGCTCCGCTTGCCTTCATGCGCGGTCGTACGCTTTCGCATGCCTTTGTCATTCTCGACGAGGCGCAAAACACCACGCCCATGCAGATGAAGATGTTCCTGACCCGTCTGGGTGAAGGATCGCGCATGGTTGTGACAGGTGATTTGACCCAGATCGATTTGCCAGATGGCACCAAATCGGGTCTGCGTGATGCGCTTGAAACCATTGGTGATGTCAAAGGCGTTGCAACGATCAAGTTTGATCAGCGCGACGTTGTCCGCCACCATCTTGTGACCAAGATCGTTCAGGCCTATGACGCGGCAGATGCGCTGCGTGATCGTCTGAAAAAGGGGTATCGCGGCGAAAAAGACGTCGTAGCCAAGGATGCGGACCATGACGGCACCGCTTGATCTGGATCTTGAGGTCGAAGCAGGCGATTGGCAAAAGGCCGAAATCGAGGCGATTGAAGCAGCCGTGATCGCAGCCCTTGATGCTGCGCTTGATGATGGTGCGCTTTGGGAGGATGAAGGTGTTCCAACCGATGGCACGCCCGATGAAGGCGATGGTGCGTCACTTCTATCCATCGCACCGGTGATCGAGATTGGCGTGCGCCTGTCTGATGATGCATCGGTTCAGATCCTTAATCGCGATTATCGCGACAAGGATAAACCAACCAATGTTTTGTCCTTTGCCGCCCTTGAAAGTGCGGATGATGCGGATGCCTTCATGATGGCGCCCGATATGCCATTGATGTTGGGGGATATCGTGATTGCGCGCGAAACATGTGCGCGTGAAGCGGTTGAGCAAAACAAGTCCCTGAAAAATCATCTTGTTCATCTTGCTGTTCATGGCACGCTGCATCTTGTCGGTTACGATCATATGGTTGATGATGAAGCCGAAGAGATGGAAGAACTTGAACGTCAAATTCTTGCCGGTCTTGGGATTGATGATCCCTATGAGCCGATTGAAGATGAGCCGAACTAGCAAACGGTTTGTTTGAATTAAAGGATGTCGAAACCGACCCATGAACGACACTAGTCAACGCGACGACGACCACGACAGTATGCGCCCTCGCACCGGCGAGGAAGCAAATCAGGATGCCGAAGGTGGCTCCTTATGGGATAATGTGGCCTCAGCCCTGGGGCTTAGGCGCGGAAAATCGCGCAATGGCGAAGCTTCACTGAGTGACACACTCGAAGAGCTGGCCGAGCGGACCGAAGAAGATGACGAGCCGGTCTCGCTGCATGAACGTTCCCTGTTTGAAAACATCATTGCCCTTCGCGACATGACGGCTGAAGACGTCATGATCCCGCGTGCGGACATTGTCGCGGTTCCCAAAACCATCGAGCTTGAAGCGCTGGTCGAAGTGATGGTCAAAAAGGCCCATTCACGTTTGCCGGTTTATGGCGATACGCTTGATGACATTGCCGGGATGGTTCACATCAAGGATGTGTTGGGTTGTGTCGCGGCCGGGCGTGAATTTAGCCTGCAGTCGCTGTTACGCCGGGTATTGTTTGTCTCGCCCGCGATCCGTGTTCTTGATCTTCTTTCCGAGATGCGTTTGTCGCGCACGCATATGGCACTTGTTGTCGATGAGTTTGGCGGCATTGATGGTCTGATCACTATCGAGGATTTGGTCGAAGAAATCGTTGGCGAGATTGATGATGAACATGACATTGATCAGACGCCAAAGCTGATCCGTCTTTCTGATGGCTGCTATATCGCCGATGCGCGATTTGAGGTCGAAGACCTTGAAGAAAAGCTGTCCTTTGGTTTGCTTGATGAAGATGAGGACGAAGACATCGATACGCTTGGCGGTCTTGTCTTCTCGCTCGCTGGCCGTGTTCCGGCACGTGGCGAACTGATCGAGCATCCAAGCGGTATTCAGTTCGAAGTGCTTGATGCCGATCCACGGCGTATTCGCCGGTTGCGCATTCATATGGTGCGTCGTGAAGATCAGGCCGCACTGGAAGACGCCAAAAATCAGGAAAAAGTAGATGATTGATGCTGTGGCGACACGCCTTGCCAGCCTTTCGGGCTGGCGCAGGCGTTTTGTCTGGTTGCTATCGGGGGCGGTTGCGGTTTTGGCGCTGCCGCCTTTCTTTTTCATCCCGGTTTTGCCGATCTGCTTTGCCATCCTGCTTTGGAGCCTTGAAGGCGTTCGTTGCAACAAGGGTGCGCTTTCAGCCGGTTGGTGGTTTGGCACCGGTCATTTTGCCGCAGGGTTTTATTGGGTCAGCCACGCCTTCCTTGTTCAGCCGGAAATCTATGGCTGGATGATCCCGTTTGCCTTGCTCGGTCTTGGCGGCGGTCTTGCGATTTTCCCGATGCTGGCAGTTTGGGCCAGTTGGCGTTTGACCGATGGTCTGATCCGGCGTGCGGTTCTTTTGGCAGTGTTCTGGTCGGTGGCCGAATTCCTGCGCGGACATATCCTGACCGGCTTTCCCTGGAACCTGTTGGGGCATATCTGGGCGATTGATGCTGCGCCGATGCAGTTTGCCTCGGTTGTTGGCGTATATGGGTTATCCTTCGTAACAGCCCTTTTTGCGACCCTGCCCGCAGCGGTGGTTGGCGGTAAGCGCGGTCGGCTGGTAGCCCTTGGCGGGGTTATGATTGCCGGGCTTTTGTGGGGCGGTGGTGCCATTCGTTTGGCCCTTGTCGGTCCGGATAGCTCCGATATCGCCCTTTCGGATATTTCACCTGACACGCCCGTCGTGCAGATCGTTCAGCCCAATATTCCCCAGCGTGATAAATGGCGACCGGAACTTCAGCGTCAGCATTTCACCAAACTGGTGGAGATGTCGCGCAGGCCAGCGGACATGAACCCGGCGCAAAAGCGCATCGTAATCTGGCCGGAAACAGCGGCGACCTTCTTTGTCGAAACCCAGACGACCGCAAGAATGCAGATGGCCGAGATGCTGGGGCAAGATGACATTCTGATCACAGGAGCACCTCGCACCTATCCGCGCGATACTGATGAATACAAGGTCTGGAATTCTATTCAGGTCATTGATGCCACTGGCGATATCATTGGCACGTTCGACAAATTTCATCTGGTGCCGTTTGGTGAGTACGTGCCTTTCCGCTCGATCCTACCTTTCCCGAAACTGACAGCAGGCCGGACGGATTTTTCCGCCGGGCCGGGTCCGCAGACCCTAACCGTTGGGGGGATGCCAAGCTTTTCACCGCTGATTTGCTATGAGGTGATCTTCCCCGGCGCGGTGACAGATCCGGACAATCGGCCGGACTGGCTTTTAAATGTCACCAATGATGGTTGGTTTGGGCACAGTGCGGGCCCATATCAGCATATGGCAGCCGCACGATTCCGGAGTGTTGAGGAGGGTTTACCACTGATCCGGGCGGCCTATACCGGCGTATCGGTTTTCTTTGACGCATATGGCCGTAAAATCAAATCCCTGCCCTTAAGTGCAAGTAATATCTTGGTTCACCCCCTTTCGAGTGATAAAAACCATACTACTGTATATTATTTGTGGCGTAATATTCTATTTTACGGTATTGTAACCTTCTTCGCCGTTCTCGTTATGGGATATAACCGGTTTTCAAAATCCCTTTAGGCGGCTGTAAAACGCACCGAACCGTCCAGAAGTAGTCTTTTCAAAATAAGGACGGGTAGGTCGGAGTGAGAGAAGGAACAACCTTATGTCGCCTAAGGATGAAAGCACGATGGTGAAAAACACACGTGGTCGGGGTCGTGGCCGGACTGCCAGTGGTAAACCAAATCCGGTAGATATTCATGTTGGCGCGCGTGTTCGTCTGCGCAGGACCCTGCTTGGCATGAGCCAGGAAAAATTGGGTGAGGCGATCGGACTGACATTCCAGCAGGTTCAAAAATATGAACGCGGTGCGAACCGTGTTGGTGCGTCGCGGCTTTATGACCTGTCGCGTGTTCTGGAAGTGCCGGTATCATTCTTCTTTGATGATATGCCCGACGAAATCTCGTCGAAATCGGTGCATGAACGTCGCGAAATGTCGGAAAGCCCGGATCCGTTTGACAATGATCCGATGAACCGTCGCGAAACGCTTGAGCTGGTCCGCGCCTATTACCGCATCACCGATCCAAATCAGCGCAAGAAAATCTTTGAACTGGTCAAGTCAATGGGTGCGCTTCAAAGCGCCGATTAAGACCAGTAAAGCTCGACAGGGCTTTTACAATTAGGAAGGCGCATCTGCGATGATTGCAGCATGCGCCTTTTCCTTTGCGTAGAATGTGCCGTCAGCTATGCAATTTGACGGTTACGCTTTTGCGTCAATGATGCTTGACCTGCCAAAGGTGATCAGGCAAAAGCGTCATGCAGTTCAGAAATGAACGCGCGACATGTGGACGGATTTGGACCGCTTGCCACCACACAAAAAAAGGCTAAGTGGGCGCTAACGATACAAAATCAATGTGTCGTGAGCCCTCCGGTCCAGTTTTGGAAACCCATTACCGGAGAAGGTCTTAATGTCTCTTTCCGAATATCTTTTTACCAGTGAATCCGTCTCGGAAGGTCATCCGGACAAAGTCTGTGACCGCATTTCCGATTCCATCGTTGATGCATTCCTTGCGGCTGACGAAGATTCGCGCGTTGCTGTTGAAACCCTTGCAACCACCAACCGTGTGGTTCTTGCAGGTGAGGTTCGCGGCCCTGAAAGCGTGACCAAAGAGGTCATGATCGAAAAGGCGCGTGAAGCCATTCGCGCAATTGGCTACGAGCAGGACGGCTTCCACTGGGAGACCGCTGAAATCGAATGCCACGTGCATGAGCAGTCTGCCGACATTGCGCAGGGCGTTGACTCCGCTGGTGAAAAAGACCTCGGCGCAGGCGACCAGGGTATTATGTTCGGTTATGCTTGCAACGAAACCGACGAGCTGATGCCAGCTCCGATCCAGTTCTCGCACCGTATTCTGCGTGCGATGGCCGAAGATCGTCATTCGGGCAAAGCTGCACAGTTCGGTCCGGACGCAAAAAGCCAGGTAACGCTTCGTTACGTTGACGGCAAGCCGGTTGGTGCGACCTCGGTCGTTGTTTCGACCCAGCATGCCGAAGGCCTGTCGCAGGCAGACGTCCGCGCACTGGTTCTGCCCTATATCGAAGCCGCTCTGCCGTCTGGCTGGTTGCCGTCTGACGACGAGATTTACATCAACCCGACCGGCCGTTTCGTCATTGGTGGTCCGGATGGTGATGCCGGCCTGACCGGTCGTAAGATCATTGTTGATACCTATGGCGGTGCTGCACCGCATGGTGGTGGCGCATTCTCCGGTAAAGATCCGACCAAGGTCGACCGTTCGGCTGCTTATGCTGCGCGTTACCTTGCGAAAAACGTGGTTGCTGCTGGCCTTGCAGAACGTTGCACCATTCAGTTGGCTTACGCGATTGGTGTTTCCAAGCCGCTGGCACTCTATGTCAACAATCACGGCACCGGTAACGTTGATGAGCTGAAGCTTGGCGCGACCCTGCGTCAGCTGATGGATCTCAGCCCGCGTGGTATCCGTGAGCATCTGTCGCTTTGCCGTCCGATCTACACCCCGTCTTCTGCTTATGGTCACTTTGGCCGTCAGCCGACCGAAGATGGTGGCTTCTCCTGGGAGCGCACCGATCTGGTGGGTGAACTGAAATCGGCATTCGGCGCCTGATCATAAGGCACCAGCATTGCAAAAGTGCGATTTGCCAAATTCGCACGACGTGATATGAGGCGGGCGGCCCGGAAATAACGGGCCGCCCGCTTTGATTTTGGCTTTGTCGATGTTATTTCGGCGAAGCAGTTTGAACGACTTTGTCCTGACCCTGATCGACTGATACGACCATGCGCAACAAAGAACGCCCGATACCGACCCCCGATCGCCCGAATTTCTATGGCCGCCGTGGAAGCCGCCCATTGAAAGATTCCCGCAAGGCGCTGGTCGATACCATGCTGCCCAAGATCGGTATCAGTTATCCCGAAGCCGAAGGCGTTGATCCCAACAGCTATTTCGACGGTAACCCGGATCAGCTTTGGCTTGAGATCGGCTTTGGCGGTGGGGAGCATCTGGCAGGTCAGGCCGAGGCAAATCCGAATATCGGCATCATTGGCGCAGAACCGTTCATGGATGGGGTTGGCAGCCTTTTGCGCCATCTCGATGAACGCAACCTCGGCAACGTTCGTGTGGTTGCCGATGATTCGCGCCCGCTTCTGTATAAGCTGATCGATGCCTGCTTTGATCGCGCGTTCTTGCTGTTCCCTGATCCGTGGCCAAAGAAACGCCATGCCGAGCGCCGCTTTATTGGCCCCAAGAACCTTGCCCTTCTGGCGCGTCTTCTAAAAGACGGTGCCGAGTTCCGGGTGGCCAGCGACGATATGCAATATATCTCCTGGACCTTGCAGCATATGCACAACCATCCAGATTTCGAATGGTTGGCAGAAGGCCCGGATGACTGGCGTACGCCGCCGGCAGATTGGGTTAAAACCCGTTACGAGCAAAAAGCCCTTCGCCAGGGCAAGAAATGCAACTATCTGCGTTTCCGTCGCAAGGCGCGCGGGTCTTAAGGCCGGACTTCTCAGGGTATTTCGTCTCAGATTTTATTGGGATCGCCGTGAACCCATTCCATTTTGGGGTGAGGTTCTGTTTGGGCGTATGCGCGCGCATCACTGCACCCTATACGGATGCATGTTCAGGTTGTTGTTGAGAATGATTTTCATGTGCGATAGTATCCGCCCCTCACCTGTTTGATATCTCCGACAAATCAGCCCTTTTTGGCCCCACCTTTGTGCTGATTTGCAGAACGGTTCAAAGGTTCGACCCGTGCCACACTGGGATGTAAATAAGCTTTTTCGTACCTATCACACGCGATTGTTGCAATTTGTGCGGCGACGTAAGCTGTCATGGCATATGGCTGATGACATTGTTCAGGATACATTCCTGCGGATCATGGCCACGCCTTCTCTGCCCGAGCAGGACGTTGCCAAATCATATCTGTATCGTACGGCCAACAATCTGGTGATTGATCACTTCCGCCGCGAACGGATCCTGAGCTTTGTGCCGGACCCGGACAAAGCCTTTGAGATGCTTGCCGATGACACACCGTCACCAGAACAAGTGGCGTGGTCGCGACAGGAACTGAAACGTCTTCAAAAGATCCTGCGTAAACTGCCCAAACATCAGCGAGAGGTTTTTATTCTCGCGCGCATTGACGGACTGACCTATGTGCAAATCGGTGAAAAATTGGGGATTCCCAGCCAGACCGCGTTTAGCAGGATGGTGCGGGCACTCAGTCTGGTCAAAGAGGCAATGGATCAAAGCGAAAAAAAGTGATCCTGGTTTCAGATATTTCATAAGCCGGATCGTCTTGGGTTAAAGAGGCGAAAGATATCTGCAGGCAAAGTGCAAGCAGATCACGCCAACGGACACAGAATCACTACGCCATGGCACGAGCAGCTAAAATGAACTCTTTGCGAGATCCGGTTTCAGAACAGGCAGCCTATTGGTTTGCCTTGTTGCTTGATGGCAGCGAAAGTGATGAAGACCGCCGCAGATTTGCTGAATGGATTGCGCAAGGCCCGGAGAATCCCAAGGCTTTTGCCGAGATTGAGCATCTGTGGAGCGGGAGTTCAAGTCTGGATTTTTCGGCGAGCACGCAGATCAGTCGCCGCGCACTGTTGGGCGGATCGGCCGCGGCCGTTCTGCTCGCGGCTGGTTGGGGCGCTGTGCGATATCATCCGCTGGCAGATATCCGGACGGGAATCGGTCAACGTCGCGAGATAAGTATTCCCGGTCAGCGCGGTCGCAGCATTGTTGCAAGCAACAGTATTCTATCCTTTGTGTCGGAAGGTGGCATGACTGGGGTGGAATTGCATCGTGGCGAAGCCTGGTTCGAGCATGAAGCGGGTGATGGAGCTTTCTTTGTGCATGCCAATACAGGAAAGACGATTTCATCTGGCGGAACGTTTGATGTTGCGGCCTATGACGGGAAGGTGACGACCATTGCGGAAAATAACGGGCTTTTGATCGATGTTGCCGGGCAACGCCAGACCTTAGAAGAAGGCAATGCCCTGACATATCATGCTGGTGGTATTGCATCCCCAGCGCATCCTGTTGATGTCCAGTCCGCCTTGGCCTGGCGCCAGGGGCAGCTGATTTTTATGGCTGAACCCCTGGAATATGTCGCGACCGTTCTGGAACGGTGGCAGCCAGGCAAAATCATGGTCATTGGTGAAGCGCTCAAGAAACGGCCGGTTACGCTGGTTGTTGATCTTGACCGGTCACGTGATGTTGTGCCGGTTCTTGCCCGCGTGCTTCATGTCGATGTTGCACGTTTCACCGACTATCTGACTGTTATTCGCGAGGTTTAAGCGATTTAGCGCATGGTGCGATGGCGCATGCGTGGTCGAAAATTTATGCGAATAACAATTATTTTCAGAAAATAACATTTTGGTTCAGATAACTGCAAACCCGCCTCGTCTGAGAAAGTAACGGAATAGCAATGCGTCGCATTCGCATTCGTGAAATCAGGAGTCTATATAAAAATGCCTTCAGACGGGGTGGGTCGCTTTGGCGACACAAGGAAAAAAGCACTTAAATCCGGCACATCTGTGGGGGGTGGCAAAACACTGGCAATTGGTGCGCTTGCTGTATTTGGCGGCAGCATGATTGCAATTGCGCCAAGCCTTGCCATGGCTGAAGTTGCGAAGATGGATGCAAAAGCGCAGCAGCGTGTTCAAGAAGTTGCGCAACAGTCTTCCGGGCAAGCGGCATTGTTGCAAAGGGTTCTTTCGTTTGACGTGAATGCGCAACCCATCGCAATGGCGCTGGTTTCGTTTTCGCGTATTTCGGGTATTGATGTCGCGATTGATGGTGCGTTGCCAGAAGGGCTGCAAAGTATTGCTGTTGAAGGCGATATGACAGCGATCGAAGCTTTGGACAGGATGCTGTCGCAAAGTGGTCTTGTCTGGAGCGTATTAAATGCAACCACGATCTCGGTTATTGATCCGGTACGGAGCGGAGCAACCAACAACGCCATTTTAACAGCGCCTGTCACCGTGACCGCGACCAATCGTGCATTGGGGCCAAACGGTGTTCCCGATGAAGTGTACTCCACCCCGGGTTCGGTATCGGTCATCACGCAGGAAAGTATGCGCAAAGCCCCGGTACGTGAAGCACGCGAGATTTTCAACAATGTTGCCGGTGTGGATATTGCAAACGATGCGCAAGATCCTGGTCTGACGGTCAATGTGCGTGGTCAGCAGGAAATGGGCCGGGTAAACGTCAATATTGATGGTGCGCGTCAGAACTACAATCAGCTGACCCATGGCACGGCATCGCGTGTTTATGTCGATCCGGCCCTTTTGGCCCAAGTTGAGGTCGAGAAGTCTGATTTGGCCAAGAATGGTGGTGCGGGTACATCAGCCGGTATCGTTACCATGCGAACGCTTAATACGCAGGATATTGTCGATCCAGACGAGGAATGGGGCGGCAAAGTCAATCTTAGCCGCGGTACAAACCAGTATGACTTTGCGGGTGACGTTGCCGTTGGTGCGCGTGTTTCGCCAAAGTTTGATCTATCTGCCGCAGTTAGCCGAAAAGTCGTCGGAGACTATCGCCCCGGGACGCATAACCCCGGCCTTTATCAGGAAATCGATAGCTCACCAAAGTATGTCGATGTTTACAGTTCGCGCCCGGAATACAGTTATGTCCGGCAAACCTCGGGTCTGGTGAAGGCGAACCTTTTTCTGACGGAAGATCAGGAGATAAATCTTGGTTACGTCGGAAGCCACACTTCATACACAAAGTCGAGTGATTCGACGAACAACTACCAGGACCACAATAAAACTGACGTTCATACCGTAACCGCCAAACATGTCTGGAACCCGGAATCAGACCTGATTGCCATGAATAGCGGCGTTTACTGGACAAGGACACAGAACCACCAGTTCCGACCGGCGCGATATAATTCCAGCGGTGCCGTCACGACAGACTCCTTTGATAACCACTATACACTCGATACGTTGGGTGGTGAGGTGTCAAACAGCAGCAGCTTTGATTTTGACCTGAGCAGCGATGTCGCCAGTCATCTCGGCCTGGATTACGGTGTCGAATATTTTCAGGACACGGCCAAAACAAGTGCCGAGCTTGGCGGCCTTGGCGGTGCGGGTGCTGCATATGAAATTGAAGGTGGCACGCCAGCTGGCGAAAGGGACGTTTCCGGGGGTTTTGTCGCCGCCACTTATGACCTTAACAACATGTTCGAGCTCCGGGGCGGCCTTCGCTATGACCGGTACTCACTGAACGGTGATTCCTATTGGTGTGAGGAAGAGAACTCCGCCAACCTCTGTGAGGATGGTGGCACACCACTGAACATTGATCTCAGCGAAGATGCGTTTTCGCCATCAGTTGGCGCCAGTGTCAATGTGACTTCGGGAATTCAGCTATTTGCAAATTATCGCCGGAACATGCGTGCCCCGACCATCATGGAATCAATGATCAAGGGCGATCATATTGGCGATAATGCCGGGTTGCCGTTTTACTCCAACGCGAACCTGAAGCCGGAAGAAAGCGAGACAAAAGAAGTTGGTGTCAACTTCAGCTTTGACAATGTGCTTCGCCAAGGCGACGGGTTCAGGGCAAAACTTGCTTACTATCGGACCGCAATTGATAACTACATCACATTAGCGAATGTGCCCCAACCGACGCCGAGCCGAAGTGGTGTTGGTGTGATTACGAACCAGTCAAAAGAAGCAGAAGCCATCGTCAACTTGACTGACCCGGTATACATCAATGGCACCGAAGCCGAGCTGTCTTACGATGCTGGCGAGTTCTATCTCGGTGGTACGATTTCGATTTCCGACACCGATCTGTCAGGCAACCACAATCCATATGTTCTCGACACGGCATATGATCCCTTTGCTGCGGTAAACTATACCCAATTGGGTGGAACCTATCTTGCCTACAACGAAGTCAACTACGGGACCGCTGATCGGCTTTTCGGGATTTATGCAATTCCGAAGCGAAAATACACGGTGGATGGCGGGTTCCGACTGTTTGATCAGGACCTTGTTCTTGGAATGCGGGCGTCATTTGTCTATCCGCAGGATAACTTCGGCAGCAGCAATTCGTCCTCAATCGTCTCTGAGTATTTCAAGTACCGGGTGTTTGATTTCTACAGTTCTTATGAAATCAACGAGAACCTCACACTGAGATTTGCGGTGAACAACATGCTTGATGAAGCCTATGTGCAGGGGACGGGCGGAACATTCGCCCCGGCACCAGGTCGAACCGCCATACTGACTTTCAGCGGCAATTTCTAACGTAACGCCGCATCGGCTCGATGTTGAAACCAACCAGGCATATGCCTGGTTGGGCTTTCGCGTTGTTCAATTTAACTCATTGATAATAAACAATTTTTCCATTGACTCTCAAAGATAATAAGAGTCATTCTCATGATGCTGCTCGCTAAATGGGTAGCTTAATGACAGGAGAAACTGACATGACTATTACGATTGATCTGAACGCAGCATCTTCGGGTGCTGGTGTGGACCTGCATGGTGTTATTGAAGACTTCAACAACAACTTCTCACTTGGTTCGGGCAACCACGGTACTTTCTATGATGGCTTTGCACCGTCGAGCTATTACGGTGGTTCGCAGTTCCTGGCGACCGACCAGGATAGCAGCAGCAGCTACACCGGTTCTGTGCTTGCGACTGCGGGAAGCTCTGACTTTGCCTACGACATCAACACGCACACGATCACGGGCAATCTCGACAAGCTGTCCTTTGGTACGACCCTTGGTGTCGCGGACAACGGAACCGAATTTGACTTCACCGACTCGCCTGTTGATATCTCGGGACTGAACCTGTCGAACAGTGACACCAATGGCGTCCTTGTTGACATCTATTCGGGCAGCACCAACACGCTGGAATCTGTCCTTGATTCCGGTGTCGAAATCAACGGCAGCAACGGTGATGACGTCATTGGCGGTTGGGCTGGTGATGATGTTCTGACCGGTAACGGCGGTGCAGATACCTTTGAATTCGACACCTCGGCAAGCTTCGGCAATGACACCGTCACCGACTTCACCGACGGCACCGATCTTCTCGACATTGACTATGCATCGGTCACCATTGGTGATGATGGTGCGGGCAACGCCCTGATCGCCCATGCCAATGGTACGGTTACGCTGACCGGTGTTGATTACAACGATCTTGACGCAACCGACTTCGTTTAACGAAGACGGCCCATCCCGCAAGAAGCGGAATGGGCACAAGGTCTTGATTGCAGGGTGCCGCGCAAAAGCGGCACCCACCCCACCTTAAACGACTTCACTGGTGTATCAAAAGCGTGTTTGTAAAAGCATCCCATATGACCGGCTCGCATTCGCATCAGCCTGGCCCGTTGACCGCTGCAATTGCGACGTTGCGCGGCGCCTTTCTGGCGGTCGGTGCGATGAGCGGGGTTTCGAACCTTCTGATGCTGACGGGCCCGCTTTTCATGCTTCAGGTCTATGATCGCGTCCTGGCAAGCCAAAGTATTCCAACCCTGGTGGCATTGATCGGGCTGGTGATCGGGCTGTACCTGTTTCTTGGATCAGTTGATGCACTGCGTGCACGCATGCTTGTCCGGATCGGCTGGCGTGTTGACGAGCAAATTGGCCCAATGGCGCTTGCAAGTACGCTTGATACCCGTCTGCGAAATGGTCGCGATCATACCCAGCCATTGGGTGACCTTGATCAGATCAGGCAATTTCTGGGTGGCGCGGGACCGGTTGCAATTTGTGATCTGCCATGGATGCCATTGTTTTTGGGGATAGTCTTTGTTTTTCACCCGTGGCTTGGGGTGCTTGCACTTGTTGGTGGTCTGATGCTGATCGTCCTGACATTGATCAGTGAATTTACCACCCGTAAAAAAGTCGCGCGCATGAACAGCCAAACTGTGAGACGCAACGCGTTGGTTGAAGCTGGCCGTCAGAATGCAGAAGCGATCCGCGCCATGGGGATGGAAAGTGCGTTTGGTCGTGAATGGGCAAAGCAGAACAATCAATATTTGTGTGATAATACCGCAGTTGGCGACGTCAATTCGACCTTCTCAGCCTATATCAAGGTGATCCGACTGGCACTTCAGTCCGGTGTGCTGGCACTTGGTGCCTATCTGGCGATCGAGCAGGAAGTCACACCAGGTGCAATGATTGCAGCGTCTATTTTGACAGCGCGCGCATTGTCCCCGGTTGAGCAAGCGATTGCCAATTGGCGCGGATTTGTCTCGGCACGTCAGTCGCGCTCACGCCTTGATGCGCTTTTGGTCGACCAGAAGGACAAAGCTGATCGCACCAGTCTTCCGAAGCCACGTGAAAGCCTGTCGGTTTCTGGTTTGGTCATTGGAACGCCAGGCAGCCAGAAAAACGGCAAGGATAAAGTTCTTTTACGGGTGGGGGACCTGACCCTGCACGCAGGAGACGGGCTTGGTGTTATCGGACCGAGCGGTTCTGGAAAATCTACACTTGGCCGTGCCTTGGTTGGGATGGGTGCTTTTCGCGGTGGGAGCATTCGCCTTGACGGGGCGGAGCTGACACATTGGAACCCCGATGATCTGGGGCAGCATATCGGTTATCTGCCCCAGGATGTCGCGCTTTTTGATGACACTATTGCGCGCAATATCGCCCGTTTGCAGGCCGATGTGTCTGATGAGGCCATTGTCGCCGCAGCCAAGGCAGCAGGTGCGCATGACATGATCCTGTCCCTGCCCAATGGTTATGACACCCGGATTGGTGCGGGTGGCGTTGTTCTGTCGGGCGGGCAACGCCAACGTATTGGTCTTGCCCGTGCATTGTTTGGTGATCCGTTCCTGATTGTTCTTGATGAACCCAATGCAAGCCTCGACAGCATAGGCGAGCAAGCCTTGTTACAAGCGGTTCGGAACGTGCGTTCACGCGGGGCCATTGTTGTGTTGATCGCGCACCGCCCAAGTGCGTTAGCAACCGTTAATCTGGCAACCGTTATTCAGGACGGCCGACAGGTCGCTTTTGGCAAGCGCGATGACATCATGCGCAAAACCGT
Source organism: Thalassospira sp. (assembly GCA_965228275.1). GTDB lineage: Bacteria > Pseudomonadota > Alphaproteobacteria > Rhodospirillales > Thalassospiraceae > Thalassospira. Next base: position 2,145,174 of record OZ245802.1, read on the forward strand.
ACGCCAGGTGGGAGAAACCGCATGACCAGATTACAGCTTGCCGTTTCTTCGGGAGTGGCGCCAAAGGCACAAGAATTCTCGCCAGCCACCTCAACCCTGCGCCGACACATTTATTGGGGTGGTGGCATTGTTGTGCTTTTGTTTGCCGGTGTTGTGTTGTGGCTTGTTTTGGCCCAGCTTTCCGGTGCCGTGGTTGCGACAGGCAAGCTGGTCGTGGAAAGCAATGTCAAGGATGTCCAGCATTCCGAGGGCGGGATTGTCGGTCAAATCCATGTGCGTAATGGTGATCGGGTTGCGGCCGGGGACCTTTTGATCCGGCTTGATGATACGATGGCGCGGGCAAGCCTTGGTATTGTCGAAACCCAGCTGTCGGCGATGATCGCGCGGCGTATGCGGTTGACTGGTGAGCGTGACGGTCTTAATGCACTTAAAGTTCCCAAGCCCTTCGCAGACCGTGTTTCGGAGCCAAAGATCTCTGAACTGATTGCAGCAGAAGTCAGCTTGTTTACCGCGCGCAAGAGCAGTCTTGAGGGTGAAAAGGAGCAGTTGCGTCAAAAATTGTCGCAGCTTTCCGAAACGGTTGTCGGCCTTACCGCGCAGAAAAATGCCAATGAAGAAGAACGTCGTCACATTGTTGATGAATTGAGCGGGCTTGAAAGTCTGTTTGCCAAACAGCTTGTACCGATTACCCGTGTCGCGGCATTGAGACGCGAACGCGCAAGCCTTGACGGCACACATGGTGAGTTGACGGCGCAAATCGCGTCAACACGGATGCAATTCTCGGAGACAGAGATGCAAATCCTGCAGCTTGATCGTGATCGGCAAACAGAAGTTCTGGGCGAGTTGACCGATATCGACCAGCAGATTGCACAATTGATGCAGCAGGAAATTGCTTTGCGTGATCAGTTGCGCCGGATCGACATTCGCGCCCCCTATGATGGAACGGTCTATCAGCTTGCGGTTCACACAGTTGGGGGTGTGATTGGTCCGGGCGACAGGATCATGGGGATTGTTCCTGATCAGGATGAGCTTGTAATTGAGGCAAAAGTAAACCCGCGCGACATTGAACAGGTCAATGTCGGCCAGAATGCCTTGCTGCGTTTCACCGCATTCAACCAGCGAACAACACCCGAGCTTACGGGACAGGTATCATTCGTCTCGGCGGATCTCGATCGCGACGAATTGACCGGCGAGACTTATTATAATGTCAGAGTACGCATCGAAGCAGGCGAAGTTGCCAAGCTTGACGGGCGCGAACTGATGCCCGGGATGCCGGTCGAAACGTTTCTGGCGACTGGCGAGCGTTCCGCATTGAGTTATCTTCTCAAACCCCTGTCGGACCAGTTTGCGCGCGCCTTCCGCGAGGATTGATTGCGATTTTCGATTACGCGCTTCGGATATCGCGTTGTCTTACCCGTCTTGGACATATGGGCTGTGTGTCGAAAGACCAAACGGCTGTTTCAAGAAAGGGTGCAAGGATGAATGCTGTATCAGGGCAGCCAATGGGTGGTATGACCCGTTTGGAAGAACTCAAGCAGTCAACGCGCAGTGCGCATCAGTCGGTTGACGACATGGTGATGGCTATGGCGCCGTTTGAAAGTCGACCCAACTATGTCCGCTTTTTGCGTCTGCAACATATATTTCATGGCGAAATGAAACCGTTTTATGAGGCTGAAGACCTCAACCGGATTATTCCGGGGCTGGCAAGTCGCAGTCGATACGAGGCGGTTTGTGCGGATTTGGCCGATCTTGAATGTGATGGCGATCAAGACCGGAGTCGTGAGCCGGTTGAAGTAATTGGAGCTGCGCGAATTGGTTGGCTTTATGTGTGCGAAGGGTCGTCACTTGGTGCGGCCTTCCTGCTGAAGGCTGCTGACAAGATCGGCTTGAACGAAGAATTCGGTGCGCGTCATCTTGCCGGGCATACGCAAGGGCGCGGCAAGCATTGGCGTGAATTTGTCGAACAAGTCAATGGCTTGGCGCTTAATGGCGACGACGAGCAAGCGGTTCGTGACGGTGCTGTGAAAGCCTTTGCATTCTTCCGTGGTTTGGTCGCGAAAGAACCGGCCGTTTCAACCCTTGCGAAATCCTTGGGTTGAATGGCTTTGGGGGCCTGTATCCTGACTTGATTTCTGCGCAAACCGGCTGTATAAAGCCGCCAAGCTTTTTGTAAATTCTGACAAAGAGTGGGCCTCGCGCCCGCTCTTTTGTGCTTTTTGGGGTATGGCATCGCTTTATGGCTGAGCTGATTGGACAACAGTTAAAAGATCCGTTGATGGCGAAAATCACGGCGATTATCGAGCCGTCGATCAACGCGCTTGGATTTGAACTGGTCCGTGTTTCCATGACGGGACAGGACCATAATATCCTGCAGATCATGGCAGATCGCCCGGATGCGACAGGCAGCATCAATGTAGAAGATTGCGCCCAGATCAGCCGTACGGTTTCTGCCCTTATGGATGTCGAGGATCCGATTTCAGGTGCCTATCACCTTGAAGTCAGCTCCCCGGGTATCGACCGCCCACTGACCCGTGCTCCGCATTTCGAAGTGTGGAAAGGGTTTGAGGCAAAGGTCGAACTGGTGATGGCTATTAATGGTCGTCGCCGTTTCAGCGGTTTGCTGGATGGGATTGAAGATAATGCGGTCGCCCTGATTGTCGATGGCGAACGTGTCTTGTTGCCGTTGGCCGATATCGCCAAGTCGAAATTGGTGCTGACGGATGAATTGATCGCGCATGTCACCGGCAAAGGCCGGTCCGACAACAACGCAGAATAGAGGTTGGATATGGAAGCAACTTCGGGAATGCCGCGGCCGGAACTTTTGCAGGTCGCTGATGCCGTTGCCCGTGAAAAGGGCATTGATCGTGACGAGGTTCTTGGCGCAATGGAACAGGCCATCCAGAAGGCTGGTCGTTCCAGATATGGCCATGAGCATGACATTCGTGCCCATATCGACCGTAAAACCGGCGAAATCAAACTGGCTCGTTTCATCGAAGTAACCGATGATATCGAGAACGATTTCACCCAGATGTCGCTCGAGCAGGCGCGTATTCGTAACGAAAACATCAATCTTGGTGAATTCCTGATTGATCCGCTGCCGCCGATTGATTTTGGTCGTATCGCCGCCCAGACCGCAAAGCAGGTCATCGTTCAGAAGGTTCGCGACGCAGAGCGTGAACGTCAGTTCGAAGAATATAAAGACCGCTCTGACGAAGTTATCAACGGTGTCGTCAAACGTGTCGAGTTCGGCAACGTTCTGGTCGATATCGGCCGTGCAGAAGCCATCTTGCGTCGCGAAGAACTGATCCCGCGTGAAACCGTCCGTCAGGGCGACCGCGTTCGTGCGTTGATCCTTGATGTTCGTCGTGAACAGCGTGGCCCACAGATATTCTTGTCGCGTACCCACCCGACCTTCATGGCAAAACTCTTTGCCCAGGAAGTTCCGGAAATTTATGACGGCATTATCGAGATCAAATCGGTTGCCCGTGATCCGGGTTCGCGCGCGAAAATCTCGGTTCTGTCATCGGATAGCTCGATCGATCCGGTCGGTGCTTGCGTCGGTATGCGTGGCTCGCGTGTTCAGGCTGTTGTTGCCGAACTGCAGGGCGAAAAAATCGACATCATTCAGTGGTCGGAAGACCCGGCAACCTTCGTGGTTAACGCTTTGGCTCCGGCCGAAGTGACCAAGGTTGTTCTGGATGAAGAAACCAACCGTATCGAAGTTGTCGTTCCGGACGATCAGCTGAGCCTGGCGATTGGCCGTCGTGGTCAGAACGTTCGCCTTGCATCGCAGCTGACCGGTTGGGATATCGACATTCTGACCGAAGAAGACGAAAGCGAACGTCGTCAGGAAGAAGCACGCAAGCGTGCAGATATGTTCATCAAGGCACTTGATGTTGATGAAGTTATCGCCCATCTCCTGGTCGCCGAAGGCTTTACCTCGATCGAGGAAGTCGGTTACGTGCCGCTGGCAGAACTGGCTGAGATCGAAGGCTTTGAAGAGGAAATTGCAGAAGAACTGCGCAACCGCGCACGCAGCTTCCTGTCCGAAGAAGCCGAACGTCTTCAGAAGCGTCGTGAAGAGCTGAAGGTTGCTGACGATCTGGTCGAATTCAATGGCCTGTCGCTGGCAGTTGTTGTTCGCCTTGGCGAAAACGAAGTCAAAAATCTTGAAGACTTCGCTGATCTGGCAAGTGACGAGCTGATCGAGTATGTCGGCGATGCCGACAGCATGACCATGGACCAGGCAAATGACCTGATCATGGAAGCACGTCGTCAGCTCGGCTGGTTCGAAGGTCTTGAAGAAGAGACCGAAGAAACCGCCGAAGGCGAAGAGGCTTAAGGCCAATCGGAGGATGCCATGTCGCATCGTAAAGGCGGCAAGGTAGCCGAGGTTCCGGAACGCCGGTGCATTGTCACCGGCGAAGTCCGGAACAAGGAAGATCTTCTCAGGGTTGTGATCGGGCCGGACGGCTCGGTCGTTCCCGATCTTGAGGAACGGCTACCGGGACGGGGATTATGGTTGTGCCCGTCGCGGGATGTGATAAATACCGCCTGTGCAAAAAACGCTTTTGCCAAGGCGGCACGGCAGAAAGTCGTGATCGACCCAGCGCTTGCTGACCGGATTGAACAGCTGCTGACGCAGAAATGTCTCGATCTGCTGTCGCTGGCGCGACGTGCCGGTCAGGCCGTTGCCGGGTTCGAAAAAGCCCGTGCCCAGATTGCTGAGGGTGCGGCTTTGATATTGGCAGCACGCGATGGTGCTGCAGACGGAAAATCCAAGATCGAGGCCAAGGCCCGGGATCTGCCGATTTATTCCGTTCTGGATGCTGCTGAAATCGGCGCGGCTTTTGGTCGCGAAAAAGCAGTGCATGTGGCCGTTGCGCCAGGAGGCCTTGCCAAACGGCTGGGTCGTTCCCTGAAACGGCTTGAAGGATTTCGCGCAGTCTGAGATCAGGCATGCGCCGGACGGACAGGACAGGATCGGTATATGTGACCGATCCCGCAGGAAATGAGGAAGTTGGACGGATTATGAGTGATCGCGATCAGGAGAAGAAACCGCTGAGCCTCAACAGATCGAAGCTTGAATTGAGCAAGACGGTCGAGGCTGGTCAGGTGCGTCAAAACTTCTCGCATGGACGGTCAAAATCAGTGACCGTCGAAGTGCGTAAGAAGCGTACATTCGAAAAGAACGAATCCGGCCGCTTCCGTGAAGTGAAGAAGGATATCGTGGCGGAACAGGCACCGGCGGAAACCCCGGCACCAGAAGCCAAGAAAGAACCGGTTGAAGAGCCGAAATCGCGCCCGGTTGTCGAAGATCACGGCAACCTGACCGATAGCGAGCGCGCTGCCCGTATGGCTGCTTTGAAGGCTGCTGAAGAGCGCCGCAAGCAGGACGAGGCAGAAGCTGCTGATCGTGCACGCCTTGAAGCCGAACGTAAAAAGGCTGAAGAAGCCAAGCGTGCAGAAGAAGAAGCCAAAGCCAAGGAAGCTGCTGCAGCGGCCGAACAGGCTCCGGAAGAAGCTCCGGCCAAGGAAGACAGCATTTCTGTAGAAGACGTCGAGAAATCGATCGCTGCTTCAACAGCAAAGGGCAAAACTTCCAAGCCGAAGCCAGCTGCTACGCCGAAAGCCAAGGAAGAGGAAGTCATCATGGGTGAACCGGCCGAGCCGCTGGTCCCAGAAGAGCGCCGCCGCGCTGCTCCGTCTACGGTTAAACCGAAAAGCCGTAAAGAGCAGGACGAGGAAGATGCGCGCAAGGCAGCACGCAAGCGCGCCGAAGAGGAAGCTCAGGGCCGCGCAGCACGTGGCAAGGGTGACGATGGCCGACGTCGTGGCAAGCTTTCGATCAACAATGCAATGAGTGGTGACGAAGGCGGTCGCCGTCGTTCCATGGCATCGATCAAGCGCCAGCAGGCCAAAGCCAAAGCCCGTGCACAGGGCCCGCAGAAGCCGAAAGAGAAAATCGTACGTGATGTGATCATTCCGGACGTTATCACGGTCCAGGAACTCGCCAACCGTATGGCTGAGCGTGCAGCAGACGTGATCAAGACCCTGATGAGCATGGGCGTTATGGCGACCATCAACCAGAGCCTTGATCCAGATACCGCACAGCTCGTGGTCGAAGAATTCGGCCACAACATGCGCCGCGTATCGGATGCAGACGTTGAGGAAGCACTGGTTTCCGCAGATGACAGCGAAGAGCAGCTGGTTGGTCGTCCGCCGGTCGTGACCGTCATGGGCCACGTTGACCACGGTAAAACCTCCCTGCTTGATGCCCTGCGTGCAACCGATGTTGCCGGTGGCGAAGCCGGTGGCATTACCCAGCATATCGGTGCCTATCAGGTCACCATGGCAACCGGTTCGAAGATCACCTTCATCGATACCCCGGGCCACGCCGCATTTACCGAAATGCGTTCGCGCGGTGCCAAGGTAACCGATATCGTTGTTCTGGTTGTTGCTGCTGATGACTCGGTCATGCCGCAGACGATCGAGGCAATCAGCCACGCGAAAGCGGCTGGCGTTCCGATGATCGTTGCGATCAACAAGGTCGACAAGCCGGGTGCCAACCCGACCAAAGTCAAGACCGAGCTGCTTCAGCACGAAGTCGTGGTCGAGGAAATGGGCGGTGACGTCCAGGCTGTTGAGGTTTCGGCCAAACAGCGTACCGGCCTGACCGAACTTGAAGAAGCCATCCTGCTTCAGGCAGAGGTTCTTGACCTTAAAGCCAACCCGGAACGCGTTGCGGACGGTGTTGTTGTTGAAGCCCGTATGGAAAAAGGCCGTGGTTCGGTCGCAACCGTACTGGTTCAGCGCGGTACCCTGCGTACCGGTGACATCTTCGTCACGGGTCCTGAGTGGGGTCGTGTTCGTGCGCTGGTCGATGACCATGGTACGCGCGTTAACGAAGCCATTCCGGGTATGCCGGTCGAAGTTACCGGTCTGAACGGTGTTCCGTCTGCTGGTGATGACTTCGTGGTTGTTGAAAACGAAGCCAAGGCACGTGAAGTGGCTGACTTCCGTCAGCGCCGCATCCGTGAAACCCAGGCTGCCGCGATGAAGAAATCCGCACTTGAGAACATGTTCTCGCAGAGCGGTGACGTCAAAGAACTCCCGATCGTCATCAAGGGTGACGTGCAGGGTTCTGTCGAAGCTCTTATCGGGACGCTTCAGAAGCTTGGCAACGAGGAAGTCTCGGTACGCGTCCTGCACAGCGGTGTGGGTGGTATCAACGAATCCGACGTTACGCTTGCACGTGCATCCAATGCCCTGATCATTGGCTTTAACGTTCGTGCAAACCAGCAGGCCCGTGAACAGGCCCGCCGCGATAACGTTGATATTCGTTACTACTCGATCATTTACGATGTTGCTGACGACATCAAAAAGATGCTGTCGGGCATGCTGTCTCCGGAAGTTCGCGAGAAGTTCCTGGGTTACGCAGAAATCCGCGACATCTTCACCATCTCTGGCAACAAGATCGCCGGTTGTATGGTCACCGAGGGTATCGTCAAACGCGGCGCGGGTGTCCGCCTGCTGCGCGACGATGTCGTTATCCATTCTGGCGAACTGTCCACGCTCCGTCGCTTCAAGGACGAAGTTAAAGAAGTCCGTGAGGGCTATGAATGTGGCATGTCGTTTGCCAAATATAACGATCTCCAGGTTGGCGATATGATCGAGTGCTTCGAAAACGAGGAAATCGCCGTCGAACTGTAAGGCGGTGAGGAACTGAAATGGCGAAGCAACCAGCCAAAGCACCAAGTCAGCGACAGCTCCGAGTGGCGGAAGAAATCCGCCAGGCGCTGTCGCAGGCGTTGGAACGCGGAGATATTTACGATCCGGACCTGACACGTCGCCCGGTAACGATTACGGGCGTCAATCTTTCGCCGGATATGCGCAATGCTATGGTATCTTTCACACCGCTTGGCGGCGGTGAAGCGGAAACATCGCTTAAGGCGTTGACCCGTCAGAAAGGTCATCTGCGCAATCATGTGGCCCATACGGTTCACATGAAATATGTGCCTGCATTGCGTTTTGTCGAAGACAAAAGTTTTGATGTCGCTGACCATCTGAGTGCCCTTCTGCGTGACCCGCATGTTGCACAGGATCTTGTGGCCGATCGGTCCGGCGACCAGGAAGATGAGGACGACTGATGGCGCGTCGCCGTCGCGGTAAAAGCATTAATGGCTGGCTGGCGGTCGACAAGCCCCTGGAGATCACGTCATCAACCGTGGTCAATCAGGTGCGCCGTCTTCTTGATGCCAACAAGGCCGGACATGGCGGGACTTTGGACCCGCTGGCATCCGGTGTTCTGCCAATTGCCTTTGGCGAAGCAACCAAAACGGTTGCATATGTCATGGATGGCAGCAAAAGTTATCGTGTGACGCTGAAATTCGGTGAAGCGCGCAGCACGGATGATGCGGAAGGCGAGGTGATTGAAACCTCCGACCATCGTCCGTCTGAAGACGAAATCAAGGCCGTGCTGGGTGAATTCATCGGTGAAATCCAGCAAGTGCCGCCAAAGTTTTCGGCGATCAAGGTCAATGGCAAGCGTGCCTATGATCTTGCGCGTCGCGATGAAGATGTGGTGCTTAAACCACGTCCGATTCTGATCAAGGATCTTCGACTGGTTGACATGCCAGATCGCGATCACGCCGTGTTCGATGTTGTGTCGGGCAAAGGTGCTTATATGCGATCTCTGGCGCGCGATATTGCGCTGCGCCTTGGTACTGTCGGCTATATCGCCGCGCTGCGCCGGACTTCGGCGGGGCCGTTTTCGGAAGGGACTTCCATCCCGTTGCAGGAATTGCTGGAGATGGACCCGGAAGAGGTGATGAAGAAAATGCTTCCGGTTGAGACCGCGCTGGACGACATCCCGGCGCTGGCCCTGACCGAAGTCGAAGCGCAACGCCTTTCCTCTGGCCAGCCCGTTGGGTTGTTGCCAGTGGCAAAGCGCAATGCGCTCGAAAACCCCGTCGTGCAGGACGAAATCGTCTGTGCCATGCTCCATGACCGCGCAGTTGCGTTGGCGGAGATTAATGGTGGCGAAATTCGGCCTGTGCGTGTTTTTAATCTCTAAAGGCGAAAGGATGCCTGATGTCGATTACTGCTGAACGCAAAGCTGAGCTGATCAAAGAATACGGTCAGAAAGACGGTGACACCGGTTCCCCCGAAGTCCAGGTTGCAATCCTGACTGAACGGATCAAGAACCTCACCGAGCACATGAAAGAACATAACCACGACTTCCACAGCCGTCGTGGTCTTCTCATGATGGTTGGTCAGCGTCGCCGCCTGCTGAAGTATCTGCAGCGCAAAGACCAGTCGCGTTACGAAGGTGTTATTGAACGCCTCGGTATTCGCCGCTGATATCAAACTGCGGCGGAGGGTGACCTCCGCCGTCGTTTTTTTTATTGTTCCGGTGGATCGGAGCACGAGAAGCAGGGTCGGATGGGCCGACCCGATGCTTACGCCGGACCCATTAATCATGCGGCTTTTATGAAAGCCTCATGATTAATGTGTTCGGAACTCGTGTACAGTTTCGGGTCCGCCAGAGGTTTGTAAGAGGAAGAGAAAATAATGTTTAATGTCGTCCGTAAGGAAATGCAGTGGGGCAATGCCAAACTGGTTCTTGAAACCGGTAAAATTGCTCGTCAGGCCGACGGTGCCGTCAAGGTAACCTACGGTGAAACCGTTGTTCTGTGTACTGCAGTTGGCGCCAAACAGCCGCGCCCGGATGTCGACTTTTTCCCGCTGACCGTTAACTACCAGGAAAAAGCATTTGCCGCTGGCAAAATCCCGGGTGGTTTCTTCAAACGTGAAGGTCGTCCGTCGGAAAAAGAAACCCTTGTTTCGCGTCTGATCGACCGTCCGATCCGCCCGCTGTTCCACCCGCAATACCGCAATGACACCCAGATCGTTTGTACTGTTCTGTCGCACGACATGGAAAACGATCCGGACGTGGTTGCGATGATCGGTACCTCGGCGGCGCTGACCATTTCCGGTCTGCCGTTCCTCGGCCCGATCGGTGCTGCGCGCGTTGGTTACAAAGACGGTGAGTATATCCTCAACCCGTCGACCGAAGCGGTTAAAGAAAGCGACCTTGATCTTGTTGTTGCCGGTACCCGCGATGGCGTGATGATGGTTGAATCCGAAGCATCCGAGCTGTCTGAAGACATCATGCTTGGCGCTGTTAAATTCGGTCACGACCAGTTCCAGGGCGTTCTCGACCTGATCATTGATCTGGCTGAAGAAGCTGCCAAAGAGCCGCGCGAAGTTGCAGAACTTCCGGAAGGTTATGACGCGCTGGTCGAAAAAATCGGCGCCCTTGGCACCGAAGGCCTGACCGCGGCATATGCAAACGTTGTTAAGCAGGAGCGTTCGGCTGCTGTTTCGGCTGCAAAGGCTGACATCGTCGAGAAACTCGGTGATGAAGTTGCTGATACGCTTAAAGGCAAAGTTTCCTCGATCATCAAGGATCTGGAAAAAGACATCGTTCGCGGTGCGATCCTGAAAACCGGCAAGCGTATCGACGGCCGTACCGGCGCAGACGTTCGCCCGATCCTTGGCGAAGTTTCGGTTCTGCCGCGTTCGCACGGTTCCTCGATCTTCACCCGTGGTGAAACCCAGGCACTGGCAGTTGTTACCCTTGGTACCGGTCAGGACGAGCAGATTGTTGACGCGCTTGACGGTGAATACCGTGAAAGCTTCATGCTGCATTACAACTTCCCGCCGTACTCGGTTGGTGAAGCTGGCCGCATGGGGTCGCCGGGCCGTCGTGAAATCGGTCACGGTAAACTGGCATGGCGCGCTCTGCACCCGCTGATGCCGGGCAAAGACGCCTTCCCGTACACCACCCGTATCGTTTCTGAAGTGACCGAATCAAACGGTTCTTCTTCGATGGCAACCGTTTGCGCAAGCTCGCTTGCAATGATGGATGCCGGTGTTCCGCTGGCACGTCCGGTCGCAGGTATCGCAATGGGCCTGATCAAGGAAGCCGACGATTTTGCAGTTCTGTCCGACATCATGGGTGACGAAGATCACCTTGGCGACATGGACTTCAAGGTTGCTGGTACCGAGAACGGCATCACCTCGCTTCAGATGGACATCAAGATCACCTCGGTGACCGCAGACATCATGCAGATCGCGCTGAAACAGGCACGTGATGGCCGTCTGCACATTCTGGGCGAAATGGCGAAAGCTCTTCCGGAAGCACGCGGTGAAGTATCGGGCAATGCTCCGACCATCACCCAGTTCTCGATCCCGAAAGACAAAATTCGTGACGTCATCGGTTCGGGCGGTAAGGTCATTCGCGAAATCTGCGAAGAAACCGGCGCAAAAGTCGACATCGAAGACGATGGTTCGATCACTGTCGCACATACCGATGGTGCAAAAGGCAAGCAGGCTGTGGATTGGATCAAATCCATCGTTGCGGAACCTGAATTGAACCATATCTATGATGGTAAGGTTGTTAAGGCTGTTGATTTCGGTGCGTTCGTTAACTTCTTCGGCGCACGTGACGGTCTTGTTCACATCTCCGAGCTGGCACCTGAGCGTGTCAAACAGGTTTCGGACATCGTGAAAGAAGGCGACCAGGTTAAAGTCAAAGTCATCGGTTTTGATGATCGCGGCAAAATCAAACTGTCGATGAAGCGTGTCGATCAAGAAACCGGTGCCGACCTCGAAGCAGGCGACGCCGAATAAGCAAAACGGGATGCCGGGCGACGATAAAAACAAGACGTCGCCCGGCAATCTCAGCGATGCAGGGGTGTCGCTGGCAATTGCCGAATGGGAGAGACGAACTTGAAAGCCCTTAATCCGCTCGTCATGTCGGGAAAAGAAGTCTTGCCAGTTATCGAAGGTGGCAAAGGCGTCGCTGTATCGACGGGCAAAAGTTCCGGCGCATGGGCTGCTGCCGGCGGTATCGGGACTTTTTCCGCAGTTAATGCTGACTCGTATGACGAGAACGGCAACCTGATTCCGATCGAATATGAAGGAAAAACCCGCGGTGACCGCCATCAGGAACTGATTGCGTACGGTATCCGTGGGGGTATTGCACAGGCACAGATTGCGCATGAAATGCGCAACGGCGAAGGCCGCCTGCACATGAACGTTCTGTGGGAAATGGGCGGTGCCGAGCCGATCCTCCATGGTGTTCTTGAAGGCGCCAAGGGCCTGATCCACGGGGTGACCTGTGGTGCCGGTATGCCCTATAAAATTGCCCAGATTTCCGCGCAATATGGCGTTCACTATTATCCGATCGTGTCTTCGGCCCGTGCTTTCCGCGCATTGTGGCTGCGTTCTTACAAGAAGACCCCGGAATGGCTGGGCGGCGTGGTCTATGAAGATCCGTGGCGCGCAGGTGGCCATAATGGCCTGTCGAATTCCGAAGATCCGCTGGTGCCTGAAGATCCGTTCCCGCGTGTTGCGGCCCTGCGTGAATTCATGAATTCTGTTGGTCTGAACCATGTACCGATCATTATGGCCGGTGGTGTCTGGTTCCTGCGCGATTTCGAAGACTGGATCGACAATCCGGAAGTGGCCCCGGTGGCCTTCCAGTTCGGTACCCGTCCGCTTCTGACCAAGGAAAGCGAGATTTCCGATGAATGGAAATCGCGTCTGACCAATCTTCAGAACGGTGATGTATCGCTGCATAAATTCAGCCCGACCGGCTTTTATAGCTCGGCTGTGCGCAATGCGTTCCTTGAAGATCTGCATCAGCGTTCTGACCGTCAGGTCCGTTATTCGCGTACCGCGGAAGCAGACCTGCATGTCGGTATTCCGCTGGGCCGTCGTGGCCGTCCGATTTATGTGCGTGAAGACGATGCCGATAAGGTTAAAGCATGGCTTGAAGCTGGCTATACCGAAGGCATGCCGACCCCGGATGACACCATGGTGTTTGTCACCCCGGACAGCGCATTGACGATCAAAAAAGACCAGATCGACTGCATGGGGTGCCTGTCGCAGTGCCAGTTCTCCAACTGGGAACAGCATGAAGGCACCACAGGCAAGCGTGCTGATCCGCGTTCCTTCTGCATTCAGAAGACGCTTCAGAACATTGCCCATGGCGCGAAAGTCGAAAACGAACTGATGTTTGCCGGTCATAATGCCTACAAGTTTGGCGAAGACCCGTTCTATGCCAATGGCAATATCCCGACCGTCAAGGAACTTGTCGACCGCATCATGACGGGCGACTGATCCGACGATCAGATACGATCTTATGATCTGCAAAAGGGCCGGTTTGACCGGCCCTTTTTGTTTGGTTTCACTTTGATTTCATCTTCTGATTTGAGTTGATCAAAATCAAAGAACCTTGCGCGTGTGTTTACTAATCTAAGCCTTGGGTACATCGGGGCCATCGGGATTTTGGCCTCATCAAGTTTGAAGGGGCATAGCCATGGGAAACACATCCCGTCCATATACCAACGCGCTTAATCGTTTGAAGGATGCCAATCTGCGCCCAACACGGCAGCGTATGGCACTGGCGCGTTTGCTGTTTGATGATGGTCATCGTCATGTGACCGCCGAACAGCTTCACTCCGAAGCCATGGGCAACAATATCAAAGTGTCGTTGGCGACCGTTTACAACACGCTGCATCAATTTACTGATGCGCGGCTTCTCAATGAGATCGTGATTGATTCCGGTCGGTCCTATTTCGACACCAACACAGCACCGCATTACCATTTCTATTGCGAAGAAGACGGCATGCTGTCTGACATTCCGGCAGAAGACGTCAAGATCACCAATATCCCGAACATGCCAAGCGGGACCGAACTTGAATCGGTTGATCTGGTATTTCGTCTGCGCCGCAACAGCGCCAAACAGGATGCGGCCTAAGCACCCCATTTGACCGCGCTTACGCAAGTTGATTACGGGTAACAGAGAAATGAAATCTGCTATCGGAGCCCGGCAAATGCCCCTGCTTCGCTTGACGGTGACGGATTTCACGACAAATAAGAAGGCGGCAGGACCGGATGGTTCTGCCGCCTGATTTTTTGACGTCTTTTGCCGCACGCAGCGAAACTCCGTGCGGCGAACAATAATAAAGGACAGCGCACATGGCGCTTAAGGGAACACGTACCGAGGCAAACCTTCGTGCGGCATTTGCGGCCGAAGCCCAAACCAATCGACGCTATCTTTATTTCGCTCAGCAGGCCGACATCGAAGGCCAGGTTGAAGCCGCCGAACTGTTTCGCGCCGCAGCCGAAGCAGAAACCGGTCACGCCTTTGGCCATCTGGAGTTTCTTGAAGCATCGGGTGATGAGACGACCGGAAAACCATTGGGCACCACGCGCCTTAACCTTGAAGCAGCGCTTGCTCAGGAAAAGGATGAGGCCGAGGCAAGCTATCCGGAAATGGCCCGGATCGCGCGCGAAGAAGGGCTTGATGACGTTGCGGCATGGTTTGAAAGCCTTGCCCGCGTCGAAGCCGCCCATGCGGACCGGATCGAACGGTTGCTGAGCCGGGTCAGTGGAACAAATGATCGCTGAAATGTGATTTGCGATTGCGATCACGATGCCAGATTTTGACGCCGCACCAGATACTTACCAGATAGCAGGAAGCCCCGAATGTATGTTGTCTCGCTGACCTATAAAGTTCCGCTTGAGCAAGTTGATGCCCATATTGACGGCCATATCGAATGGCTGAAGGGCGCCTATGCCAAGGGGATGTACCTGGCATCCGGGCGCAAGGTTCCGCGCGATGGGGGTGTGATCCTTGCCAAGGGTGACCGCGCAGCACTTGAAGACGAGCTGACCCGCGATCCGTTCAAGCAACATGATCTGGCTGATTACACCATCACCGAGTTTGTCCCGGTCATGGTTGCAGACGGGCTTGAAGCGCTGCAGGACTGATCGTTCCGTGCGAAACGATTAAAGGGGGCCAATGGCCCCCTTTTTCTGTTTGTGGCGTTTGCCAACACCTATTGTGCAGCAAGTTGCGACTGAGCTTTGGGTCTGCGCAGGATCGCTGTCTTGTGGCGGCTGTCGGTTTCATCGCTTGGGCCGCGCAGGACAATATGCGGATGACCGAGCGAGTTGCGCTCGACATGACCTTCGACCTGATAGACATCGCGCAGAAGGTCGCTGTCGATCACGTCTGCACAGGGGCCAAAGGCGACCATGCGGCCATCACGGATCGCCATGGCCTGATCGCAATATTGCAGGGCATGGTTCAGATCGTGGATCGCAATCAGAACGATGATGTTCTGACCCTTGGCGACATCACGCATGAAGGACAGAACTTCCATCTGGCGATGTAGATCAAGGGCGGATGTCGGTTCATCCATCAAAAGGATTTCCGGGTCCCGCACCAGCGTCTGGGCAATGGCGACAAGCTGACGCTGACCGCCACTAAGCTCGCCCAGATTACGATCAGCCAGATCGGAAATGCGCAAGGCACCCAAAATCTCGTCAATGCGGGTCAATTCATCAGCCCGCACGCGCAGGCTTGATCCCTGCTTGGCAGCCAGAATGACGGATTCATACACCGTCAGAACCGCAGTTGATCCGGTATCCTGAGGCATATAGCAGATGGTGTTGCGATGTTTGGTCGCTGAACCAAGGTCAACCTTGCCATCGCCCTTTGCCAGACCGGCAATGCGTTTGAACAGGCTTGATTTACCCGCTGCATTCGGGCCGATCACGGCGGTCACAGTGCCCGGCTGAATGACCGGGGTGGTGACACCTGAAACCACCTGCACCTTGCCATAGCGGGTGCCGATATCTTCAAGACGCAGCGTTACCATGATTTCCTCCGACTTGCGAAAATCAGCGAGAAGAAGAAGGGTACGCCAACAAGGGCGGTGATCACCCCGATTGGCAGGATCGCACCCGGGATCAGCAGCTTGGACAGAACCGAGGTCGCCGACAGGATCAGCGCACCACACAGGATTGATGCCGGCAGGAAGAAGCGTTGATCTTCACCGACCAGCATGCGGGCGATATGCGGCCCGACCAGACCGATAAAGCCGATGGTGCCAACAAATGAAACCGGAATCGCTGCCAAAAGACTGACAATCAGCATGGTGCGCAGACGAAGCCCCTGCACATTAACCCCAAAGCTTTCGGCCTTGGCATCACCCAGACGAAGGGCGGTCAGCGCCCAAGCCTGACGGACAAACAGCGGAATGGCGATGACAACCGCAAGAGCGGTCACCGCGACCTTGGTCCAGGTCGCCTTAACAAGGCTTCCCATGGTCCAGAACACAACGGCAGCCAAGGCCTGTTCGCTGGCAAGATATTGCAGCAGTGCCAAAAGTGCGTTGAAGGTAAAGACCAGCGCGATCCCCAGCAGAACGATGGTTTCCACCGTAACCCCGCGCAGACGGCTAAAGAAATGAATGATAAGGGCAGTGCCCATCGCCATGAGAAAGGCGTTGATCGGAATGATGAAATCAACAAAGGCCGGCAGCAATGCCACACCCAGAACCAGCGCCAAGGCCGCGCCAAAGCCCGCTGCGGCCGAAATGCCCAGCGTAAAGGGACTTGCAAGCGGGTTGGCCAAGATGGTCTGCATTTGTGCGCCAGCGGTCGAAAGGGCCGCACCAACGGTCAGTGCCATCAGTGCAATCGGCATGCGGATTTCCCAGATCACCACGCGCAGCTGGTCGCTGGCCGACCATGGATCGATCAAGGTGGCAATCACGTCAGACAGGGGATAGTTCGCAGGGCCGGTCGCCAGATCGACAGCAAACGACAAGAACAAGGCCCCGCTCATCGCAAGCAGGACCAGAAAACGACGCAAGGAGCGTGCCTTGTAGTGCACGCTCCCCGCTTCGACTGATATCGATTTGGTCGACATTAGTTTGTGACGCTGTCGCTGATCGAAATGAAGTAACCCGGCTGGTAGTCCAGCGGCAGGAACCGTTCATGCAGTTCCTTGAAGGTTGCTTCGGCATCGATGTCGGCAAACAGATCCGGGTGGAACCATTTGGCCATCTGTTCGATGACAACAAACTGGTACGGGCTGTTATAAAACTGGTGCCAAACCGCATGGACCTGACCGTTCTCGACCGCTTTCACGCCGGTGAATGCCGGACGTTCCATCAGGCCAACCAGCTTGCGACGGGCTTCAACCATATCCGCATCCGGACCCAGACCAACCCATGCGCCACCCGGCGAATAAGCTTCCCAGCTTGCACCGGTGCCAACGAACTGGTCAGGATTGGATGCCACAACCTGTTCCGGGTTGATGGTGCCAAAGGTGCCCGGAATGATTTCCGCTGCGATATTCACGCCACCGGCCATTTCAACCATGGTGCCGAAATTCTCGTTACCAAAGGACATGCAGCATTCGTCGGAATAACCGGCAGCACGTTCAATAAAGACTTGCGGCTTTTCCGGGTTTGCCTTGGCAATACGGTCGGTGACCGCCTTGATGCTGTCGGTACGGAATTTGATGAACTCTTCGGCGCGATCAGACTTGCCGGTCAGCTGACCCAGGATTTTCATGCTGGTGTCGGTGTTCTTCATCGGTGCTTCGCGGAAGTCGATATAGACCAGCGGAATGCCAACAGCTGCCAGTTTCTCATCATAGCCGCCGTCTTCGGTGGCACCCTTGGCTTCAAGGTTCATGATGACAACGTTCGGGTTCAGAGAGATCGCTTGTTCGACGTCAAAGGTGCCATCCTTCATGCCGCCAAAGGTCGGGATATCGTCAATGCGCGGATATTTCGCTGCATAGATATCATAGGTCTGCGGATCGGCTTTTTTCAGATCGTCTTTCCAGCCAACAACGCGCTGGAACGGATCTTCGCTATCCAGGGTCGCCAAACCGTAAATCAGACGGCCTTCACCCAGAATAACGCGCTCGACCGGAAGTTCGACCGTGACTTCACGTCCGGCAACGTCGGTTACCGTGACGGACTCTGCTGCCTGTGCGGATCCTGCAACCAGCATGGTCAGCGCAGCAAATGCACCTAAGAGTTTCATTCCCATTCCCTCAAAATTAGGATTGCCCGAAGAGGGGAATATCAGCTATTGAGAATGCAAATCAATATGTTTCGCAATGAAAATGCAAATCATTTGTCTTAAATGGCGGCATCTGATCATTGTGAGCTATAACAAACCGCAGAAATCTGCGCTTTACGCCAAGAGAGCATCGAGACCATGAATCAGGCCAGCAACTACAACCTGCGTGACGAGATCAAGGAATATTGGTCAATGCGCGCTGCAACCTTTGACGAGCAGCCCGGTCACGAGATTTTCTCGGAAACCGAACGTTCTGCCTGGCATGCACTTATTGAGCGTCATTTTGGCAAGGGCGAAGGTCGCAAGGCACTTGATTTGGCAAGTGGTACTGGCGTGATCAGCCATCTGATGCATGATCTTGGTTTTGATGTGACGGGCCTGGACTGGTCCGAGTCGATGCTGGAAAAGGCGCGCGCGAAGTCAAAACTGCGTGGTTCGAACATCACCTTCTTGCTGGGTGATGCGGAACGTACCTTGGAAGACGATAACAGCTATGACGTGATCGTCACCCGTCATCTGGTCTGGACGCTGGTGGATCCGGCGGCGGCCTTTGCCGAATGGTTCCGGGTACTGAAACCGGGTGGCAAGCTTCTGGTGGTGGATGGTGATTTTGTTTCCCCGACCTGGGCGACGAAGCTCAATAAGGCGATGGCGGGTTTCCTTGAAACGCTGGGGCTGCGCAAGCCGGTCGAAACGATCCCGCAGCTTCAGACCCATCGTGATATTCTGGCACGTGTACATTTCTCGGGCGGTGCGCGGTCCGACGAAGTTTCAAGCATGCTTGCGACTGCGGGGTTTGATCCGATCAAGGTTGATTTCGATCTGAAACAAA
Source organism: Thalassospira sp. (assembly GCA_965228275.1). Classification (GTDB taxonomy): domain Bacteria; phylum Pseudomonadota; class Alphaproteobacteria; order Rhodospirillales; family Thalassospiraceae; genus Thalassospira. Next base: position 2,163,970 of record OZ245802.1, read on the forward strand.
TCCACGCAGCACAAAAGAAACACATCAGTTTCGCCAAGGGGTTGGAGCGCGGGGCGCAGCATCGCTACGCCATCTGTGCGCAAAAGCCGTTTGTGGCATAAGGTTTTTGCGGGTTAGCGCACTGGCTCGGTCACGACTTCGGTCTTAACCGAGTTGGCCAAAAAGCAGGCTTCATGGGCACGGTGATGCAAGTCATCCTCAAGTGCCAAATCCGGTGCAGTGCCGCCATAGATGACCTTGGGTTTCAAGGTCACCTTGGTGATCATGGTTTTACCATCGATGGTTTCCATGACACCGGTGGCCGCATCAAAATACTGGTCAATCACAAGCCCCTCGTCGGATGCGAAATGCAGGAAGAACAGCATGTGGCAGCTTGAAAGTGTTGCGACAAAGGCTTCTTCCGGGTCGACATTTTCTTCGACCGAATAGGGCAGCGGCACCACATGCGGGGATGAAGAAGCCGGGACTTCGGCCCCACCGTCGAACCGCCATGTATGACCCCGCGAATAGCGCCGGTCGGTGAATTTTTCGGTTTCTTGTCGGTTCCAGACGACTTCCGCGCCAAAGCTGCTCATGTGGGGCTCCGTGAGTTTCAGGGTTTATCGGGCTGATCAATCGGGATCAGGGTTCCCGCCGTGACACCGATATGGGTGGCAAGGATGTCGCAGGCGGTTTTGATGTCTTGGGCGGCGAGCGCATCCAAAATCTGGCTGTGTTCGTCATAAAATGCGGTGCGCGGGCGCGATCCCTTGGGCTGCAGGGCATAGGCGCGTTTGGCTTCACCGCGCAGGTTTTCAATTATGGTTAGCAGTCGCGCATTGCCTGATGCGCCATACAGCACGGCGTGAAAGTCACGATCCAGTTCCGCCAGTATTTCCGGATCATCTTCTTCATAGAGGTCTTCATTGATCCGGCGGGCCTTGCGTAGGGCACTGGCAGTCAAATTTGGTGCCGAAAGCTGAAGGGCTGTTACTTCGAGCGAGATGCGAATCTGGCAAAGCTCGCGTACGTCATTCGCGCGAAGGCCTGTTACCGCAAGGCTTCTGTCCGGGCGCTTTTCCAAAAGACCCGATTCGCGAAGGCGCTCCAGCGCATGGCGGACCGGCTGGCGGCTGACGCCAAACCGTTCGGCGAGTTCTTCCTGCTTTAAAACCGTGCCAGGCAGCAAGCTACCGGCTTCGATTTCATCGCGCAGGGTTTGTGTGATCAAGTTTGTATCCATGGATCCAAACTATTGCGTGGGTTGAATAACGTCAAGCGGATGGTGTGTTGGTGAGCTTGATTTTGAATGCCAGTTACGCAGGCATATGCGTGGTTTCGGGATGGCGTTGCGAGGAATTGTTCAGATTTTCTATTCGGCGGGGATGGCGTCGGCCAGCTCCATCGGGTTGGCGCAGTGGCTTTTGACGAACTCAATGATGCGGTCATGGGCACCATCGATATCTTCATTCACAATGCCATGTCGGGTGGATTCGAGCATCTGGACATCCATCTCGCTGACATTGGTCGCGATGCGCCGGATCATGTTTGCACTGGCCGGGTCCACAACCTGATCACCATCGCCCTGCAAGATCAGGGTCGGGCATGTAAGATCGGGCAAGCGCTTCTGCATTTCCGCCACGGCTTGGCGAAGCTGATGCAGTCCGCCAATCGGGATGTTGCGATAATTGATGTCGGGATGTTCGGATTCGTTTAAGCGGAAGCTTAACATTTCCTTGGCAGATGGCATCCAGCCCATCAGTTTGTTGGCCCCATAAAGCAGCGGGACAAACATCAAATTGCGGTTGCGGAATTTAAGCGGCGTTCCGGCCAAAACGAGCCCGCGCAGCTTTTCGGGTTGATCGGCTGCATGGATGGCCGAAAGGGCGCCGCCAGTTGAAAAGCCGACTGTTATGATCTGCTCGCAAAACGGTGCCAGAATTTCGTATCCGCGGCGGACCGATGCCAGCCAATCGGTCCATTTGCGTTTTTGCAGCTCATGGGGGGATGTGCCATGCCCGGCAAGGCGAACCCCCATCACCGCATAGCCAAGGGCCGCAAACTTTTCACCCAATTCACGAAGCTCCGCTGGGGATGCGAGGAAGCCGTGCACCAACAAAACGCCACAGGCGAACCGGGTTTGCCCGTTGGGCAGCAGTAAGTAGGGGCGGCTGTCGGCGGTGGCGGTTTCCTGGCTGTTGATCGCGTCGTATTTGGGTTTTTGGAATTTCGTATTGTTCCATTGCCAAGCACGGATTTCATCATCAAACCGGCGATGGGCGATATCAATCGGGCTTAGATGATCGACCTCGATCCGGGCGCGTTCAAGGGCCTGCCAGGCAGCATGGATCGGCGCCATTTCATTGGCATAGACCATGATCGGGTTATCCATGCGGATCTGATCAAAGCTTGCCGCGTCCTGAAGTTTGGCAAGGAAGCAATATTTGCGATCCTTACGTTCGATCAGGCCAAGTTGAACCGCGCTATCGATAAAGAAGCGGATTTGCGGACAGTTGAGTTCAAAGATACCGATATAGTCGGCCGGATTGCGCATGCCGCGATGCAGATGAACGTTTTCCGCCTGCTGGATGTTTTTGATCGCCAGATAAAGGGTGCGGTCGAAATGGCTGATATCGACCTCGGTCACGCCGTCTTCCAGCCACATCATGATCAACCGCGATGCCAGATGGCTGACATTAATCGTCAGGTTCGAATACATCACCGACATGCAATGATCGCGAAGCGGGCTGATATGCCGGGTGATGGCATATTGCGTGGCTCGTTCGGTGATTTTTTCCAGTGTGCGGGCCGGACGGAACAGATCATCGATGCTTTCGGCCTGTTCGACACGTTTGGCCAGTAACCGTCGGTCAAGCCAGTTGAATTGCAGGCGCGGATCGACCGGATCGCCAAGGCGGATGTCCATATCGGTCTTTTTGAACATCAGATTGCCTTCGATGATCATTTCTTCGGCCATCTTGGGGCTTAGACCGCCAGTAAACATATCGGCCGCGCGTGCCAGAATGTTCTGATCAACGCGAAGCGGATGAAATGTGATATTGGCCGGAAACATTAGCGTCGGCTTGGCAAGGGTCGCGCGCAGATCAACTTCTTCGCGCTCAAGAATGGTGGCCCACCGGGTCAGCTGATCGCGATGGCCCTTTTCAATCAGGGTGGATAGGCCAATTTTGAACCCGTCAATGCAAAGCGCCAGCAATGCCGATCCGGTGTGATGGGCGCGTCTGGTGTCAGCGGTTCGGGAATAAACGCTATAGTCCGGGCGTTTGGGATGTGGGCGGTCGTCATTCATTACGCGCCGGTCTTTGACCATCCCGCCTTCGGGAAAGACAACGACCTTGCCGCCGCGCAGGATTTCTTCGGCCAGAAAGGGCAGCAGGCGTTCATAATCATTGGGCACACCTCCCAAGGCGCGCAGATAACGCGAAAATGTGTTGTCCTGGGCAAAGAACTCGCCCGATGCGATGGATCGGCAAAAGACCCCGGTTTCAAGCGCGATCAGGAATTGCGGGATGAATGTTTCAAACCGGGCGAAATGGTTGAACATGAAGATATCGCCATCTGCCAGATGCTCGCGCGGTCCATGCATCTTGATATTGATGTCGATATTGGCGCGCAACGCAGTCATCGCGCGAATGGTCCACTCGCACGTTTTCTGATTGATCGCGAACTTATCACGTTCGATATCGCGGAAAGTCTCATTCATGCGATGCGATACCCCGGCCTGATCCAAGTATCTGGTTTCTGGGACGTTTTATCGGTTAAGGTCCGATTGTTTGCTTCGTTTCTATATGTGTTGTTTGCAGTGATTTGAGAAGGCCCAAACATCCTGATCGGCGAAGATTTAATGCAAACAGGTGCGCAGTTTCCTATACTGGCACCCAAGCATGATGTGTTTTCGTGCACCTTCCTTTCCCGGTTTGTGTTGCTGCCACCCGCCTTTGAACCGGAATCCTAAATGATCAATCTACTATCTAGTGATTGGAGTCCGCGTGCCTGACCTCGCCCCGGAAAATTCGGCGCAATCGCCAGAAAATGGCGATAACGACCGCACAAAATCGATCTTCTCGGATCGTAATTTTCTGCTGTTTCTGGTCGGGCAATGCATCACGACGCAGGGCTTGTGGATTCAAAAAATCGCCATGTCCTGGCTGGCTTGGTCACTGACCGGGTCGGCATTCTGGACCGGGGTCATCGCAGCGCTTAATTTCGCGCCGGCCTTTTTCCTGGGGCCCATTTTTGGTGTGATGGCCGATCGGGTGGATCTCAGGCGCACGGCGATGTTGCTTAACCTTGCGCAGGCAAGCGTGTCCTTTGTCCTGATGGGGCTTTCCTATGCCGATATGCTGACCCTGCCCTGGATGTTGGTCCTTGCAGGGGCCATCGGGCTTTTGGGCAGTGCCTTTACCCCCATTCGATTGTCGCTTGTGCCCGTCATCGTAAAGCGCGAATTCATGAGCCGCGCGGTGGCCTATGCGGCGATGAATTTCAATATCTCGCGCCTTGTCGGTCCGGCCGTGGGTGGGGTGGTGATTGCTACGTGGGGCACGGGTGTGGCCTTCATGATCAATGCGCTCAGCTACCTTCCGATGGTCGTCGTGATATCCATCGTCACCATTCATATGGAACGCGCACCGGATGCCAAAAGCAGACGCATCTGGGCGTCCCTTGTGGACGGTGCGCGCTATGCGCTGAACCATCACATGATCCGGTCCGTTTTGGCACTGTCCTGCTTTGTTTCGCTGGTTGGAACCGGCATGGTTGAGCTGATGCCGGTCTTTGCCGAGGCGGTTTATGATCGCGGAGTTACGGGGCTTGGCATGCTGTCATCGGCGGCCGGGATTGGTGCGGTGACCTCAAGCTTTATTCTGTCGCGCATCAAGTCCGATGCGGGTGCTTATCAGCGCGTTGCGATCATTGGTGCCTTCATGGCGGCAAGCGGGATGATGGGGCTTGGATTCGCGCCATGGTATGAAATGGCGGTGGTTCTTGTTGCTTTAACCGGTGGTGGTTTGACCCTTGTTGGTGTTGGCTCGCAAACCGCCCTTCAATTGGCTGTGGATAACAAGCTCCGGGGACGCGTGATGAGTTTCTGGAGTGCGACTACCTTTGGCGGTATTGCCCTTGGCGGGACGCTGTTGGGAGCGATATCAGAAGCCGGGAACATTCAGTTTACTGCGCGCGGTTCGGCGATTCTGATCCTGTGTGCTGCGGCGGTTGCACTCCTTCGCCTTCGGCAAATCAAGGCCTTATGAAAAGCGATTGCCAGCCTTTCAATTGCAGTGCAGTAAAGGATTATTAAGGCCTGCCCCGATAAGGTGGCCCATCGTGAGCTTATTGGGGAACTCCAGATGCGTTTGGTTGGTATTGTCGGACTGTGTTTGTTGCTTTCGGCGTGCTTTAGCACAGGCAATACTGCAACCCGCCCTGGTGGCCCGATGCCAAGTGATACGGTTCAGACGCTCAGCGTCAGCGTACCGGTTTCGCCGCTTAATTCCTTTGCCCCGACCAACAAGTTCCTGCAATGCGTGCCCTATGCCCGTGAAGTTTCGGGCATCGAGATTTATGGCGATGCCTGGACATGGTGGGGACAGGCTGGCAAAAAGCATTTCAAACGCGGTAATCAGCCCCAGGTCGGCTCGGTTCTGGCCCTTCGCAAGACATCGCGCTTGAAGCTTGGTCACGTTGCAGTGGTTTCAGCGATTCTCGATAGCCGCAAGATCCTTGTGAACCACGCCAATTGGGGCAGCGATTCGCGTACGCGCGGCAAGGTCCATTACCGCCAGCCGGTGGTTGACGTATCGGCCAAAAACGATTGGTCCGAAGTCCGCATGATGAACACCCAGGGCACCTTTGGCAGCGTATATCCGGCCCATGGCTTCATCTATCAGCCGCAAGAGACGGCTGAAGCCAATTGATCTACTGATCAGCGCACGGATCACCAAAATCAATCGACATCCCTGAAAAGAAAAGTGGCGAAGCCCCCAACGGATAGAGAGCTTCGCCAATTAAACCCGTGCGGGCGGCACGGGTTCGGGGTTGAACTTTGTTTGCCGGATATTCAGGCGGCAATGGGCCCAAGGGCTGCGAACAGGGCGCTGTCACTGTCTTCAAGCGGATTGGGCGTGGTTAGAAGCTTTTCGCCGTAAAACACCGAATTGGCACCTGCCATCAGGCACATGATCTGTGCTTCGCGGTTAAGGTCGGTGCGACCGGCTGACAGACGAACCATCGATTTCGGCATGGTGATGCGCGCGGTTGCCACCATGCGCACCAGTTCCAGCGGATCGACCGGTGTTTGATTGGCAAGCGGGGTGCCTTCGACCGGGACCAGTGCATTGATCGGCACACTTTCGGGATGCGGGTCAAAGCCAGCCAGGACTTGTAGCATTGATGCGCGATCGCGGATGGTTTCGCCCATGCCGATAATCCCGCCACAGCACAGATCAATGCCCTGTGAGCGAACGGATGCCAGCGTATCAAGCCGATCCTGATAGGTCCGGGTGGTGATGATCTGGCTATAGAATTCCGGACTGGTATCGAGATTGTGGTTATAGGCCGTCAGCCCGGCTTCTTTAAGCTGCTCCGCATGATGGGGTTCGAGCATGCCAAGGGTCACGCAGGCCTCCATGCCAAGATCATTGACCCCGCGCACCATTTCCAGAACTGCGTCAAAAGCGGCCCCGTCGCGCACACGGCGCCAGGCAGCGCCCATGCAAAACCGGTCCGCGCCAGCATCCTTGGCGCGTCCGGCCATTTCAATGACGGAGGCCGGATCAAGAAGCTGTTCCTTGCCAAGCTTCACCTCGCGGTGATGAGCCGATTGCGGGCAATAAGCGCAATCTTCCGGGCAGCCGCCGGTCTTGATCGACAGCAGGCTGGCTTTTTGAATGCGTGCGGGATCGTGGTGGGTACGATGCACCGCACTGGCCCGCCCCAGAAGGTCCAAGAGCGGGCTTCGATAAATCGCTTCGATCTCATCAATGCTCCAGTCATGGCGGATATCGCCATCCTGTGCGTTGATCGGATCGGTCTGGATATGATGCTGGCTCATCAGATCAACCTGCATCGTTCAGATCAGATGATTTGCGCGATTTGAAGCGATCAAAGGCCGCAAGCCCGAGGGCAACCAAGGCAATCTTGATGGTGTCGCCCAGAATGAAGGGGGTGAAACCAAGGGCAAGGACCTTTTCAGACGGCACAAAAGCCGAAAGACCAGCCAGACCCAGAAGATAAACCGGCACCATCCCGCCCATCATGACCACAAAGCGGCCAAACGCCCCGCGACCGCGCGCCAGTGCGCCGACTAATCCGGCAGCGACAAGATAGCCCGCCAGATATCCACCGGTCGGGCCCATCATGTAAGAAATGCCAATGCCGCGTTCCGGCGTGCCAGCAAATACCGGAAGGCCAACAGCGCCCGCCGCCAGATAGGCCAGCATCGTCGCAAGGGCCATGCGTGGTCCGGTGGCAATCGCAATCGCCATGATCGACATGGTCTGAAGCGTCATCGGCACAGGCCAGAACGGAACGGTGATTTTTGCACTTGCCGTAATCAGGGCGACACCGGCCAGAACCATCAGGCAATATTTGGCACCTGTGAGGATCGGGTTTTCTATTTGTGCGGTGGTTTCGTTGCTGGCGAGATTGGCCATGGTGACGGGCTCCTTGTGACCGGAATTCAAAATTATCTATAAAAATGAATCTGATCTATTAATTACGCCGCCATCCGTGGCTGAAATCAATCCCAAAAATCACTGATGGGTGGCGTTTGGCGAAAATAGCGCGATGAGACTCAGTAAACATTTGAAATAAATAGATAAAAATTATCTATAAAAATGGAAATTTTGCACGCGATGATGCTGGGACGGAGCTACCAAGGCATGCCCGCGTAATCATCAGACCAGAAATCGGGATATTTGGCGTCGAAATCAACCGCGCGGGCGACCGTTTTTACCCGGCTTGGTGCCGATCCATTTTACGTGACGGGCAAGGGTTGCGGCCGCGACATCAAATTGATGTTCACGCAGGGCCCGCAGGATCGCGCGGTGGTCCTGATCGGTCGGGGCTTCCCATTCCATGCGGAAACCCGAAAACAGGAACCGGGCACTGGCGGCATGAAGATCATCAATGGTCGTCATCAAGCGCGGCATATTGCACGGCTCAAGAATGATGCGATGAAATGCCTTGTTGGCATCTTCCCATTCGCGGACATCGCGGGCGTTTTCACCCGCTTTGTTGATGTCTTCGGCGTCATCAAGGATCGCACTGGTCAGATGCGGGGCAGCATGGCGAAGGGCCAGGACCTCAAGGGATGCGCGCATTTCGGCAACTTCGCGGACTTCTTCGATGTCAAAGCTTGCAACACGCACGCCACGACGCGGTTCACTGATTACCAAGCCTTGTGCCTCAAGACGGCGGAATGCTTCGCGTACAGGGACGTGGCTTGCGCCAAATTCTTCGGCGAAATGATCCTGACGCAGTTTGGTGCCCGGCGCGATATCGCCAGCAATGATGCGGTCAGCCAAGGCACGCGTGATGCGGCCCGTGATGGTGGTGTCGGTCTGCTTTGTCATGATTTTATAGATAATTTGAAGCAAGCCGTTTGTCACTGGAAAGTTAGATATTTGAGTGATCTAGGTCGCCTCAATAGCCCATGAAAAAGCCGACCCAAAAGGATCGGCTTTGTTTCGTGTAATCTGTATGTGCGGGCTGGCGGTTATTCCGCAGCAGCCACATCGCAATGTTCATCTGGCATATCAGCAAATGCATCGCGGAGCGCATTTGACCAGGCATCAGAAAGAGCGCGGAAGCCCTTGTCTGCGGCTTCAATCCGGCGCAGTTCGGAGAACTTGCAGGCATCATCCGGCAAAACCGCCAGATCAAGTGGCATGCCAACCGACAGGTTGGAGCGCAAGGTTGAATCCATCGACAGCAGAACGGCTTTGACCCCGTCCTGGATCGAGGTTTTTGGCGTAATCACCCGATCAAGGATCGGTTTGCCGTATTTATGCTCGCCAATCTGAAGGTAGGGCGTATCCGTGGTGGCTTCGATGAAGTTACCGGCGGCATAAACCAGAAACAGGCGCTGCTCCCCGCCTTTGCGCTGACCACCCACCATGATCGAGGCCGCACTGCTTTCATGATGCTGTTCAAGCGTGTCATGATATTTGTGCTGAACCTTTTGCATGGCTTCGCCAAACAGTTCGGCAACACGGAACATGCTGGGCGCGCTCAGGATGCAGTTGCCCGGTTCTGTTTCCGGATCGTCGATGGCCTCAAAAAGGGTGCTCATCACGGCCTGGGTGATGGCAAGGTTGCCAGCCGACAGGGCAACAATTGCGCGCTCACCCGGTACTTCCCAGGTAAACATCTTGCGATAGCGCGAAATGTTATCCAGGCCCGCATTGGTCCGTGTGTCGGACAGGAAAACCAGTCCGTCATTCAGCATCAAACCGACACAATAGGTCATCTTCTCGAAGTCCGGTTATTGTTGTGATTGCGCAATGACGACTGTTACATCCAAATTTTCGTTTGCGCCACCTGTATGTACTCCCCGTATAGGTGTTGCCACCTGCCCATCAAGTCCAGCCCCCAGCCGAATATAATAATCGGTCGGACAGCATTTGTTGGCCGGGTCAAAACCAACCCAGCCGAACTCTGGCAGATGCAGCTCAGCCCAGGCATGGGATGCCTCATGCGGTTTGCCATCCTGATCAGCAAACAGATAGCCCGACACATAACGTGCCGGAATACCCAGATGACGGGCAGCAGAAATCAGAACATGCGCATGGTCCTGGCAAACACCCTTGCCATCGGCAAGGGCATCGGCAGCCGTGGTATGAACATGCGTCGTGCCCGGGGCATATTCAATTGCATCGGCAACCGCGCCGGCCAAGGCATGGGCGCGATCCAAAAGCGGGGCGTCCTTGGTCTTTTTTGCGACCTTGTCGGCAAGCTTTCGGATTGCGGCACTTGATTTGGTCATGGGGGTCGTGCGCAGGAAAACAGCCGGAAAGGCACGTTCCTTATGTCCGCGCAGGACACCGGCGGTGTCGGTTGTTTCGACCTCGCCGGTGACAACGATTTCAATCGCATCGACCGGGCCATTGGCGGTCAATGTGCTGATGACATCGCCATTGCCGTCGGTGAATTCCGATCCAATGGTGCAGCCTTCAGCCGTGATCGACCAATGCAGGATTTTTTGCCCTTCGAATTGTGCCGGTGTCAGCTTCAAGCTTTGCACAGCATGACGGGCCGCGGCCTCATAGCGATAATGGGTTCTGTGTTCGACGGTTAAGCGCATCTTACTGCCCCCCGAAATAATAGGCGTCGGCAATCGCGTTGGACAATTCGCGGTTCCGTCCCTGGAAGTCATTGAGGAACTCGTGCAGACCGTTCGAGAAGATGTCATCCATCTCGCTCTGGGTCAGAAGCGAATACATCTCGACCGCCTGTCCATGAACCGGATGACGTTGACCGTAATGGCGCGCCAATCGTTCCAGATGCTGGGTGATCTGTTCGGAACAATGTGCCAGTGATCGCGGACTGAACGGGTTAAGGATCAGGAAATGCGCGATCCGGTGCGGTGAATAATCATCGCGATAGACCCAGTGGAAAGCACGCAGCGACGATGCCGCACGCAAAACCGTGGTCCATTGATAGTTATCAACACCATCGCCGACCATGCTGGTTTCCGGCAGAAGCACGTAATACTTCACGTCCAGAAGGCGCGCGGTGTTATCAGCACGTTCGATAAAGGTGCCCAGACGGATGAAATCATAACCATCGTTACGCAGGATGGTGGAATCCGTTGCGCCGCGGAACAGGGATCCTTGCTTTTTCACCCAGTCGATGAATTCCGGCAGTTCGTTCTTTGCCAGATTGTGCATCGACGGTCGGCGAAGCTCCATCAGGGCATTGTTCAATGCTTCCCACATTTCTGCGGTGATGGCAGTACGCATGGCACGTGCATTGGCGCGCGCATATTCAAAACAATTGATGATCGATGACGGGTTGTCCCGATTGAAAATCAGGAAGTTTGCGACTTCCTCCTGACGCAGTGGCGCATTGGGATCATATCCACCCTGACAGCCAGATGCGGACAGAACCGATTCCCATTCCGATCGGTTGCCATCACCCACAGCAGGCATCAGGGCCATGCGATAGCCCATCTCCATCAGGCGGGCCATATTTTCGGCCCGTTCAACATATCTCGACAGCCAGAAAAGGTTGTCTGCAGTACGACTAAGCATCTTTCAACCCTTTCCTTATTAATCACTCATGATCCAGGTGTCCTTGACCCCGCCGCCCTGCGACGAGTTCACGACAAGCGATCCTTCACGCATGGCAACACGCGTAAGCCCGCCCGGTGTCAGGCGAATGTCATCGCCAACAAGACAAAACGGCCTGAAATCAACGTGGCGTGGCGCGATGCCGCTTTCAACGAAGGTCGGGCAGGCCGAAAGGGCCAATGTCGGCTGGGCGATGAAATCACCCGGATCGGCCTTGATGCGCTGGGCATAGGCAACCTGTTCGGCCTTGGTCGATGCCGGTCCAACCAGCATGCCGTAACCGCCAGAACCGTGGACTTCCTTGACCACCAGCTCGCCCAGATGTTCGAGAACATATTTCAGATCATCGGGCTTGCCGCATTTCCAGGTCGGAACGTTATTAAGTATCGGTTCCTGACCCAGATAGAACCGGATCATGTCGGGTACATAGGTATAAACCGCCTTGTCATCTGCCACCCCGGCACCCGGGGCCGAGCAGATGGCAACACCGCCTGAGCGATACACATTCATAAGACCCGGAACACCCAGAACCGAGTCAGGTCTGAAACACAGCGGATCGATATAGGCATCATCGATGCGACGATAAATCACATCCACCCGTGCCGGACCGCGCGTGGTGCGCATGTAGACCCGGTCATTATCGACAAACAGGTCCTGACCTTCGACAAGCTCAACCCCCATCTGATCAGCCAGGAAGGAATGTTCGTAATAGGCGCTGTTCATCGCACCGGGTGTGAGAACCACAATATTGGGTTCGCGGTCGCATTTGGGTGGTGCGATGCTTTTAAGCGTCTTGAGCAGCATATCCGGATAGCTTTCGACCGGCTCGATCCGCAGGCTTCTGAACAATTCGGGGAACATACGCATCATGATTTCGCGGTTCTCAAGCATGTAGGAAACACCAGACGGCGTTCTGCAGTTATCTTCAAGAACATAGAAATCTTCGGGGCCTGTACGGACGATATCAACACCGACAATGTGGCTATAGACCTTGCGCGGTGGATCAATGCCAATCACGGCTGGTTCGAATGCATCGTTCTTGAACACCAGATCGGCCGGGATGATGCCCGCCTTGATGATTTCGGCATTGTGATAGACGTCGTAAAGGAAGGTATTGAGTGCGCGGGCGCGCTGTTTGACACCGCGATCAAGTTTGCGCCATTCGGCTGCGGTGAAAATTCGGGGAATCAGATCGAAAGGAATAAGTCGTTCAGGGTCTCCGCCTTCACCGTAGACGGCAAATGTAATCCCGATTTTGCGGAACAGTGTTTCGGCTTCAAGGCGCTTTTGTTCGAGGACCTCGGGGCCGCTTGCTTCCATCCAGTCAACCAGTGCGCGATAAGGTTCGCGTACCTGGTCGTCCATTCTCATCTCGTTGAACATGCATACTCCCCTTTATTACCCTTTGATTAAAGGCGTCCGTATAGGGGATGGTCAAGGATGTTCACGGTTGAATTGGCAGATTTTTCAGCAAATTGCTGTTCTGCTGAAAAAATAAACTTGGCGATCAGGTGGTTTGTACAAAAAACGGGCGGAGTTTGATCTCCGCCCGTTTTGAATTACGCCTTGGCCGGTCGCAGCACGTGGGTGTGATCGGCGGCATAAAGCCTAGAGTCGGTGAAATCCTTCCGTCCGAACACTTCGCCGACCATGATAAGGGCTGTGCGCGTGATGCCACTTCCTTTGACCTTGGCGCGGATATCGCCAAGCGTGCCAAAGATATATTGCTGGTCAGGCCAGGTCGCGCGATAGGCAATCACAACCGGGCAGTCTTCGCCGTAATGCGGGGTCAGATCACGCACCACATTTACCAGATTGTTGATCGACAGATGCACTGCCAGCGTCGCACGCGATTTGCCAAGTTCGGCAAGGCTTTCGCCCTCTGGCATGCTTGAAGACCGCATAGCAGTACGGGTCAGGATCACGGTTTGTGAAATATCAGGCAGGGTCAGCTCCGCCCCGATTTCAGCCGCAGTCGCCGCATAGGCGGAAACGCCCGGCGTGATGTCATAGGGAATACCCAGATCATCAAGACGGCGGATCTGTTCGGCAATTGCGCCATAGATCGACGGATCACCCGAATGTACGCGGGCAACATCCTGGCCTTTTGCGTGGGCGGTTTCGATCTCGGCGATGATTTCATCAAGGTTCATCGGGGCCGTATCAATTACGCGCGCGCCATCGGGGGCGCTTGTGACGATTTCTTCGGGCACCAATGATCCGGCATAAAGGCAGACCGGGCATTTTTCGATCAGGCGCAGGCCGCGCACAGTGATCAGGTCCGGTGCGCCGGGACCGGCGCCAATGAAATGAACGGTCATTATTCTGCCCCGTCTTTTTTGGAGGTGTCGTTTTTGGTGGTGTCGGTGCTGCTGTGAACCGGGGCTTTCGCCGCATCCGGGCCCTTTTTGGCGTAGCCGCGCGGGGTGTAGACCCACTCGTTCTCGCCGCGCGTGATGTGGCGGCTGTTGCTTGAACCGACCAGAACCGTGGTCAGCATATCGACCATATCGACTTCTAGTTTCGAAAGCGGAACGACTGTGATTTCCTCGTCTGGGCGACCAAGCTGACGGCCAAGGACCACCGGGGTGTCTTCGTTGCGATGTTCCAGCAGGATGTCACGCGCCTTGGCCAGCAAATCACGGCGACGCTTGGAGACCGGGTTATAGAACGCGATCACAAAGTCGCCTTCGGCGGCTGATTTCAAACGGCGCAGGATGTCTTCGCGCGGGGTCAAAAGATCAGACAGCGAAATCGCACAGAAATCATGACCCAGCGGGGCGCCAATGCGCGATGCAGCGGCCTGAAGGGCGGAAATGCCCGGTGAAACCTGAACGGCAACCCGGTTCCAGTCAGCGCGATCTTCGCGATCAAGCAATTCGAATACAAGGGTTGCCAGTGCGTAGATGCCCGCATCACCCGATCCGATCAGGGCAACGTCCTTGCCGGTTGCTGCAAGTTCCAAAGCATGGCGCGCGCGGGCTTCTTCAGCACCAAGATCGGAATGATGGCAATCCTTGCCGTTGATCAGTGGGCCGAGAAGATCAAGATACATCTGATAGCCAACGATATCGGATGCGCGGCCAATCAGGGCAGTGGCTTCTGGGCTGCGCCAGCCAATCTGACCCGGACCGATGCCAACAATCGACAATCTGCCTTGCGCCTTGCCAATGGTTTCTGGCGTGATGTCATCCTGGGACAGGGCAATTGCACAGGTCGATTTCTTGGTCTTGTGCTTGGGCACGATCAGCTTGCCATTTGGACCAACCGTTGCCAATGCCGCACCCTCGGCCACCCCATGGCAGCCGGTTTCGGCAAAGACGACGTCTGATGGCGTGACAAGGCGATCTGCCTCGGCCTCAAGGGTTGATGCATCAAAGAAGCGGGCCGGAACGCCCAAACGACGGGCAAGCTCATGAACGGCTGCTTCGTCGGCCTTAAGATCGATCGAGCTCACACAGGCAATTGCCTTCGGGCTCAGACACTGACCGGCCAGTGTTTCCATCACCAGATCATAAAGATCATCAACCGGGCAGCCGCGCTCGCAGCCAACACCCAGTGCCAGAACCGGCGGGTGATAGGTGATCGCTGTTTCGGCTGCGTCACTGATGGCGTCGTCATTTGCACCTTCGCGCGCGGTCGCTGTGATCAGAATGGTGCCGTCTTCAGATTGCGCAATGGCACTGTTGGTTAGCCAGGCAGCGGACCCTGCTTCGATCTCAATCCGGGCCGTTGCGCCAGCCAACAGGGCGGCAGTTGCCGGTTTGACGGTATCAGGTGTGCCCAGTTTCCAGCCTGCTGGCGGCTCATCAAGGGCAAGGCCCAGCATCGCATCACCCGGTGTGGTGATGGCGGCATTGCCCCCAAGACGTTCCGCCAGATCACGTGCCAACCGGTTGCCACCATGATGCCCACCCAAAAGCGGGATGAAGTTATCGCCGGCTTCGTCCACGGCGATCACGGCTGCATCCTGCCATTTGCCAGCCAAAAGCGGCGCAAGTGCGCGAATCAGGATGCCAGCAGCACAGACACCAATGATGACATGGTCTGATGAGAAAGTTTGTTGCAGATGCGCAATGGTATCATCGAATGCCACATCGACATCTTTGATCGAAACGCGCGTGCGCAGGCCATGCACAGATGCGCCCTGAAGGCTCGATGCGATCTTGCGCGCGGTCGGAAGGGCGCGTTGCGTCAGGCAGATGACCGCAATCGGGGCAATCGGATTGGTCGGCAAGGCCGGGCTATCTTGGGTGTTCTGGGCGGTCATCGCCATGCGTCTCCGCGACGGTGGATCAGGATCATGGAAAAATACGGGGCCTTGGCATCTTCTGGCAATTCACCGAGCGGCACCATCTTTTGGGTTTCAAGCGTCGCGCGTTCGATATAGCGCGCCCGGTCTGTCAGGCCGAGCTCATTGATCACGCCGCGCACCTTGGCGAAATGACGACCGAGTTTGATGATGGCTGCGGCATCGGTCTTGGCCAGCTGCTCACGCAGACGATCAGCATCAAGCGGACCCGGGATGACTTGCAAAACATCGTTCTTGGCAGCCAATGGCGCGCCAAGCTGTGCAGCACATGCCATCATGGAGCTGACACCAGGAACGGTTTTGACCGGATATCCGGCCTCGGCCAGACGGCCAAACAGATACATGAAGCTGCCATAGAAGAACGGATCGCCTTCGCACAGCACGGCAACGGTTTTACCATCGGCCAGATGCTTGCCAATTTCGATGGCGGCCGCGTCATAGATCGGATCAGCCGGTTTGCCCATTTCGATGCGAATGGCAATTTCGATCCGGCCTTCGGGGATGTGCGGATCAACGATTTGGCGGGCAAGGCTTACGCCATCTTCAAGCGCCGGATAGGCAATTACATCAGCCTTCTGCAGGATGTTATAGGCCTTTAGCGTGATCAGATCGGGTTCACCCGGCCCAATACCAAGACCATAGGCCGTTCCGGGAACCGGAAGGCGCTCTGCGGTCAATTCCGCACTGCTCATGCTTTAACTCCGAGGTAATGGGTCACCGGGGCCAGGTTGCTCCAGCCCTTGAAATTGCCGCGCGGGACCAGTCGGGAAACCGACAGGCGCGACAGGGTGCCACCCATTTTATTATAGAAACGTAACAATTTTTCTTCGCCTTCCAGCGTCACCGTATTGGCCACCAGCCGACCATGGATCGGTAGCAAGTCCCAGCAAGCTTCGAGCAGGCCTTCATTGGTGATGCCCCCGCCGATGAAAATCGCATCAGGCTTTGGCAGCCGATCCGCAAAGCAAAGCGCCTCTTCGATGGATTTCTGTTCGATGGCAAGGGTCGGGACGCCAAGACGAATGGCGTTCTTTTTGATCATCACGCAGCGTTCGGCGTCGCGTTCAATCGCAACAGCACGGCCGCCCATGCGTTTCCATTCAATCGAAATCGATCCGCAACCCGCACCCAGATCCCAAAGCACACCGCCATCAAACGGGGCAAGTGATGCCAAAGTCTGTGCGCGGATTTCCGATTTCGTGATCATGCCATCATGGATGAAGGCATCATCGGGAAGGCCCGGCCCCTTTGGCAGAAGCTTGGCATTCGGCCCGGCTTCCAGATCAATCATGATCAGGTTCAATGGATCGACCGATTTGACATCGGGCATGGAAGTTGCCGTGGACTGCCAGGTGCGTGCGGTTTGCGTCGTAATGCGTTCTTCGGGCCCGCCAAGACGTTCGCACACCGACATGCGGCTTTGATCAAATCCGGCTTCACACAGCATCACTGCGACCAGGGCAGGGGTTGAGCCATCGGCACTGAGCGCGATCAGTTTGCCATGTGGGCGCAGATGGGCTCGCAGCGTTTCCGGATCACGGCCATGAAGCGTGATGACATCGCATTCTGCCAAGGGCCAGCCAAGCCGTGATGCGGCCAATGAAATGCTTGATGGCGCCGGGATTGCATATATCGGATCGGTTCCGAAATATTTTATCAGCGTATTTCCCACGCCGAAATACATCGGATCGCCACTGGCAAGAACCACCGGGTTCTTATCAAGGCAATCTTCGATCAACGGCAGATTGGCTTCAAACGGGGTAATCCATTTGTTTTGGGTGGCGGTGTTGGATCCGGGCAGCATGGCGATATGGCGCGTACCGCCAAAGATGATGCTGGCATTTTCAAGGATCTTTTGTGCCATTGGCGACAGGCCATCATAGCCGTCTTCGCCAATGCCAATCACCGTGATGCGTCCCTTGATCGGGGCCTGTTCGTTCATGATGCACCCCCGGATTTGCGATCACGCGTGCCATCGGGGGTGGTTTCGTCATCGCGCGCAAGACGTGCCAATGCGTTGACTGTGGCAGCCGTAACCGCACTGCCGCCAAATCGACCGCGCAGGGTGACGAACGGAATGCCGTTGGCATGTTCGATCAGGGCATCCTTGCTTTCAGCGGCCCCGACAAAGCCAACCGGCATGCCGATAATGAGGGCAGGCTTCGCCAAGCGCCCATCATGAATGGCTTCAAGCAAATGGAACAGGGCCGTTGGCGCATTGCCAATGGCAATTATTGCACCTTCGATATGATCGGCCCATGCCTCGACCGCCGCGGCAGAGCGGGTGGTCTGCATATTGGCGGCGAGATCGTGGGTGTTGCCGTCATTTAAGGTGCAAAGAACCGCGTTTTTATTGGGCAGCAGGCGGCTGATGATGCCATGACGCACCATCTCTGCATCACACAGGATCGGCTTTCCGGCGCGAAGGGCGTTGGTCGCTGCTACGACAACATCACCGCCAAAGGCGATCTGATCGGCCATTTCGACCATGCCACATGCGTGAATGATACGCACGGCAACCGGGCGTTCGTCATCTGAAAAGCGCGCAAGGTTTGCCTCAGCCTCGATCGTGGCAAAGCTTTTGGCGTAGATTTCCTGCGGGTCACGCAGATAGTCAAACATTGCCGCGCCTTTCAGAGGGTCGGGGTCGACCGGTCAGGAACCGGTCGTTTTGTTCGCATCGCCATGATCGTGGGAATGGCTGTGCCCATGGTCATGGCTGTGGTCGTGACTATGACCGTGATCGTGGCTGTGACCGTGATGATGATGACCATGACCATGGTGATGGTGGCCGTGGCTATGCCCATGGCTGTGACCATCGGTGCCGATGCCCATCACATGATGGTGGTGGCCGACCTGCGGGGTGCCAACATCGCCTTCATAACCAATGATCTGCTCGCGATATTTGCACAGCTGGCAGTTCATGTTGTTGTCGCCGGTATCGATCTCGGCCAGACGTTCGGCAAAGCTTTCAAGAACCATCGGATGATCCTTTAGATAGCCCGCCTTGATGAACTCGACATCGCCAAATTCAGCGGCAACTTCGTCGGTATGGCTATAGATGCGGTCGATCAGAATGCCGGCAAACAGGAAATACGGGAAGACGACAACGCGCTTGTATCCAAGCTTCATCGCTTCGCGCAGACCGGCATTGACGCGCGGATGGGCAACGCCGGAATAGCTGATTTCGGTACGGCCAAAGCCCATGCCTTCTTGCAGCATGCGTGCGACTTTATAGACGTTCGAATTGGCGTCCGGATCGTTCGTACCACGCCCGACAACCATCAGAAGCGTGTCCTTACGATCGATGCTGTCATCGATATCGGCAAGGGCTTCTTCGATGCGGTCTTTTGCTGCCATCAGAAGCTTCGGATCAATCGCCAGATCGCGACCGAACAGAACTTCGATATCCGGGTTTTCATGCGCGAAGTTGTTCACTTCGCTCGGCAGGTCATTTTTGACGTGGCCAGCGGCGAACAACATACCGGGAAGGGCATAGATCTTCTTGTGGCCAAGCGCTTTGAGTTTTTCAAAGCCATCACGCAGGATCGGGTGAGCAAATTCGAGAAAGCCGCTTTCGACATCATAGTCGGCCAGGTGGGTCTGTTTCATCGTTTCAACCATGGCGTTGAACTGTGAAACCGCGCGTTCATCGCGCGAACCGTGACCGCAAATCATTACTGCGCCTTTGGGGGACATAAAAGGCTGCTCCTTTGTCTCTCTCTGATGGTGTTCTTCGCAATACGCGATCTGCGCGATTGCGGTACCCGATGCCACCCCCGTTTTCACCGATTGGCCTGCGGAATGCAAGCGGCAGGTAACAGAAGATGTATCGCAGGTGGCGTGGGGGGCGAAAATACTACTTATTGTGGGCGTGATGCCGCCCGATATCGAAGATGTAGTGGCAGGTGAAGTATCCTTTGACGTGGGTTTTGACGCAAATTGCCGTCATAAGTGGGCAAACGTGAGCCGGGTATCGCCAGGGTATGATAAAAATAAAAATCGTATGAAATTTTCTAGCAAAGCAATCCCGCGATGGCAAATCGTCATGTGCGATTAATGACTTATCCAAAGCCCGGTCATAGTGATTGACGCGCCTGGTTTTGCCGCGCACATTGCGCCAATGGACCTTTCATTTGCTGAATTTCTGATCCCGGTATCGGGTTTTTCCGGACCGTTATTTACGATACTTGTGCTTGCACTGGTGTCCGATTGGGTGTTTGGCGATTTCCCGTGGCTGTTTTCGCGCATTGGCCACCCGGTGGTCTGGGTTGGTAATCTGATCAGCTGGTTTGACAAACGCTTGAACCGCCCGGATCGCAGTCCAAAAGCTCTGATCCTCCGCGGTGCTGTGACCAGTTTAGCTGTCATCATCACCGCCGGTCTGTTCGGCGCATTCGTCCGGTTCATTTCCAGTTTTGGCGAAATCTTCCTTTTCTTTGAGATATTGGTCGTCGCGGTTCTCATCGCGCAGAAGGGGCTTTATCAGCATGTCAAAGCCGTTTCTGTCGCGCTGAAAAAGGACGGTCTTGCTGGCGGGCGGTATGCCGTTTCCATGATTGTCGGACGCGATCCGGACAAACTTGATGAAGCCGGTGTAAGCCGTGCTGCCATTGAAAGCTGTGCCGAGAACTTCTCGGACGGGGTGGTTGCCCCGCTATTTTGGTATGTGGTGGCCGGGCCGATTGGCATTTGCGCCTATAAGGCGATCAACACACTTGATTCCATGATCGGCCATCGAAGTGATCGCTATTTGTATTTCGGGCGCTTTGCCGCGCGGCTGGATGATGTCGTGAACTTCATCCCCGCACGGATTGCGGGCGGGGTTATCTGCCTTGCCGCGTTTCTTGGCGCGAAAACAAATGGCAAGGCCGCATGGCAGACGATGCTTGCGGACGCCAAGAAACACAAATCTCCCAATGCCGGTTGGCAAGAAGCAGCCTTCGCGGGCGCACTTGATTTCTCGCTGGCAGGGCCGCGCCAATACGGGGATGAGATCGTTGATGATCCCTATATCGGAACGGGTCGGCGGGACCTTGATGCCACCGATATTGATCGCGCACTTCGGCTTTTTGGCGCGGCATGCCTGATCAATGCTGCCTGGCCGATTATCCTCAAGCTTCTTTGGGTTGGGGCATGAGTATCGGGCAAAAGCCACGTGAAATTGCCCATGGCGCGCTTTTTCTCGATCACGTCCTAAAGAATGTCTTTAACCGCGAAATCCTGGATCGGGCAGCAAATCTTGGCTTTTCGGACTGGTGGCTAACGGCCGGGTGTCTTGCCCAGACGGTATGGAATATCCAGTCTGGCCGCGCGCCGGAACTTGGCATTCTTGACTATGACCTATTTTATTTCGATCTCGATACGTCATGGGAAGCGGAAGATCAGGTCATTTCACAAGGTTCTGAATTATTTGCCGATTTGCCTATCACGGTCGAAATACGTAATCAGGCCCGTGTGCCGATCTGGTATCCGGAAAAATTCGGGATCAAGTATGGTGTTGTGGTGACGGCCAGTGAGGGTATTGACCGCTTTGCCTATCAAACAACGGCAGTTGGGGTACGGAAGTCGAATGCTGTCAGCTCAATTGATGCCTACCGCATCTATGCGCCGTTCGGCTTGGACGCATTGATCAATCAACGCATTGTGCCAAATACACGTCTACCCATTCGCAGGGTCTATGAGGAAAAGGTCGCTCGCTGGCTGGAGATTTGGCCGGAACTGGACGTATTGCCTTGGCCAGATGATAGTCAGGACGCTGGGGCGAAATAAGGACCTAGTCCTTGTCTTTGTTCATCCGGGCAATGGTGGAGGTGGTTGAAAAGCCATCTTCAAGATTGGCCAGCACGACCTTTCCACCATAACCATGGACGATATCGGCGCCGACAACCTTATCAATGGTGTAATCGGCACCCTTGACCAGAATGTCAGGCTTGATTGCTTCAATCAGGTTGATCGGGGTGTCTTCACCGAAAATGACGACACCGCTGACGGTTTCAAGTGATCCCAAAACAGCCGCACGGGCAGCCTCAGACTGAACCGGGCGGCTTTCACCCTTCAGGCGTTTGACCGATGCGTCGGAATTAAGCCCGACAATCAGTCGATCACAATTGCCGCGCGCTTGTTTCAGAAGGCTCAAATGCCCAGGATGCAAAAGATCAAAGCATCCATTGGTAAAGCCGACCTTATACCCCTTGCGGCGCCAGCGTTCTGCGCGATCGACCATGCGATCAAGCGGCATCAATTTGGCTTCACCAATCATCAGATCATGGTGATGCAGGGCCGAAACCAGCTCGTCCGGATAGACAATCGCCGTGCCGATTTTTCCAACCACAATACCCGCCGCAACATTGGCAATGCGCGCGGCATCGGCAAGGCTTGAGCCCGCAGCAACCGCGGATGCCAAGCATGCAACAACCGTGTCACCGGCACCGGAAACATCAAATACTTCGCGGGCTTCGGTCGGCAGATGGATTGCGTCACCATCCTTGGTAACAAGTGTCATGCCGTCCTGGCTGCGCGTAAGCAGCACATTCTCGATCCCGCATTCGGAAATGATCTTTGTCGCAGCCGCAATTGCATCTTCGTCGCTATTGACTGCAATCCCGGTTGCGGCTTGGGCTTCGGCACGGTTGGGTGTAACCACCGTGGCACCGCGATAGATGCTGTAATCGCTTCCTTTTGGGTCGACGATCACAGGCTTGCCGGCTTTGCGTGCCGCTGTGATGGCCGCAGCAACAACATCGGCATGCAAGACGCCCTTGCCGTAATCCGACAGGATGATCGCTTCGACATCGGGGGCCAGCTGGCCCGCAAGGGCTGACAGGTTGCTGATGGTCGCAGTTGCGATGTCCGTGGTGGTTTCGTTGTCAGATCGCAACAATTGCTGGCCGCTTGCGATATAGCGGGTTTTAATCGTGGTCGGGCGGTTGCGTTCGGTCTGGATATAGGGCTCAACACCCTTGTCATTAGCGACATATTCCATGACTTCGCGACCTGGAAGGTCATCACCCACCAGCGACAGGAACTGAACAGAAGCACCAAGTGCTGTGGCGTTGCGCGTGACGTTACCCGCCCCGCCCAACATCGCGCTTTCACGTTCGATCCGAATGACCGGGATCGGTGCTTCGGGTGAGATGCGATTGACCGAACCATAGACAAACCGATCGAGCATGACATCGCCAATGCACAGCACTTTGGCGTTGGTAAGCTGTTCTACCTGTCGGGCCAGATGGCTGAGGTCTGTCATGGTATCTTGTCTTCGTTCTGTCGTTTGGTTCTGCAGTGTTTGGGTAGCTTAAGTGCGGTTACTTCTTGGTCAGACCAAGGGTATGTTCCAGCGCACCCACCAGCATCTGACCAATCTGGATATGCATTTCCTGAATGCGCGCGGTGGTGTTGCTTGGAACAATCATCAGCGGATCACACAGATCGACCATGTCGCCACCGGTTTTCCCGGTCCAACCGGTTGCAATCAGCCCCATTTCCTTGGCTTTGGCCAAACCAAGATTGACGTTCTTGCTGTTACCAGATGTTGAGATGCCAATCGCAACGTCATCTGGGTTACCAAGTGCTTCGATCTGGCGCGAGAACAAATGATCAAACCCAAAATCATTGCCGATCGCGGTCAGCGCAGAACTATCCGTGGTCAATGCAATTGCCGGCAGTGCGCGGCGATCATGGATATAGCGTACCGTGAACTCGGTCGCGATATGCTGGGCATCGGCTGCTGATCCGCCATTGCCGAAAAACAGCAACTTGTTGCCGTCATTGAGCGCGTCTGTACAAATCTCGACCAGTTCAATAAACGCGTCACGGGTCGCTTCGCGGGTTTTGTTCACCAGATCAAGATGCTCGTCAAACTCGGCATCGAAAAAGGCTTTGATATCCATTACGCGTCCAAATCCTGCAGTAAGTCGTGTTTGCGGTGCGCTTTTAATTGGTTGGGTGAGAAGGTAAAGTTAATGCCATTGGTTACCAAAACGCGTTTACGTCGCCACATGTCGTTTATTACCCTTTCACTCAGATATGAAATCGGGCTGAAACTAGCAGTTTGGTTGGCGGAAAGCTACGACTTATCTTTTTCGCATAATGGGCAGAATCAGACATTTTCGCGTTTGGTTTCAATATGCATGAATGTTAGGGTCAGAACCTGTTAATTTGGTTCGAATGGTCGCTCAGATTTGCACGGATAGGCGAAGCAAAGCCGCCGGAAGACGCGTATCTTTCAAGGTTTTGCGACAAAGTAGCCCGTGAAAATCTGAGCGATCCGAAGGACAGAGCTTGTATCTGCGAACTCCCGCGTCAAATCCCTCGCACGGGATGCCGACCTGTCCAACGGGATTTTCCTTGGATTTCACAGATACAAGCTCTGCCATTCAAATCAAATTAATAGGTCCTGACCCTAGATACATAACCTGTTAATTGACAGTCGCTAAGATCGGGCGGACAGGGTTTCAGTCTGATTCCGATAAAACAATAATCTGGTCATTGCATTTATGTCTGATAGCACACTTCCATCGCCCGAAGCCTTCCTGGTCGACTATGTGCGACGCCTTGAGCGGCGCAAGGAAGGCGTTGGTGCGATCCATGTGCATTTTTCAAAGCTGATGGCCTTTAACCGCCGTGATCATCACATTCGCACGGCGATTGCAGCCTTTGAGGAAATCGTCCCCGAAGTTACCGGGCGTATCTTTACCCTGTCCAACCAGGACCTGATTTTCATCTTTGATGCAGCCGAGATGGACGAGGTCAATGCCGTCATCTTCCGTCTGAAGTTCCTGTTTAACGATGATCCGTTGATCAGTGATAACAAGGATGAAAGCGGTGCTCCGGCGACCTTCACTGATTATTTCGATGTTGGTCAGCAATATAAAGAGTTCCTGCACCTGACTCAGATGCTGGTGCGCTCAAACGCCAATCGGCCACGTGTGGTGAGCAAGGCTGCCGAACGCCACAATGACCATCCGGAATTTGGCGATGATCGGGCACCTCTGACACCGAAAATTCTGGGTCGCATTGATGAATCTTTGCGTCGTGCAGACCTGTCCAACCTGATGCGTCGTCAGGCGATTTGTGCAGTGGTTGGTGATGCGAACCCGACACCGGTGTTTCACGAGCTTTTCATCTCGATCAAGGATTTGCAGGAAACGCTTCTGCCGGATGTAAATGTTCTGTCAAACCGCTGGCTTTTCCAACATCTGACAGAAATTCTTGATCGTCGCATGTTGTCGCTTTTGACGCGCAGCAATGATGCATCGGTGACGGGGTCGGTTAGTATTAACCTCAATGTTTCAACACTTCTGTCGCCCGACTTCCTGACATTTGATAGCAACGTTAAAGCCGGTCAGCGCGGGACGATTGTTCTGGAACTGCAAAAGATCGACATCTTTGCCGATTTGGGTGCGTTCTTCTTTGCCCGTGATTTCTGCCGTGATCGCGGTTATCGCATCTGTATTGATGGCATCAGCCACCTGTCGCTTCCCTATATCAACCGCAATAAGCTTGGCGTTGATATGATCAAGATGATCTGGGATCCGGAAATGGAAAATATGGGCGACGAACATCGCGACGCCATGCGTGCCGCTGTCGCAGAATCCGGCGATACCCGTGTGATCCTGTGCCGTTGTGATGATGAACGGGCGATCAAGTTCGGCCATTCGATCAATATCACCATGTTCCAGGGCCGCCATGTCGAACAGCTGATGAGTGAGCGGACAAAAAAATAGCGCTGGGTCTCAGCGCTATTCCTTCTTTATCAAAACTCTTCGCACTTATTCCTTGCCGTCAATCCCGGCTTTCTCAAAGGTTGCCATGCCGTTGTGGCATTCAGCCGCCGCACGCAAAAGCGGGATGGCAAGGGCTGCACCCGATCCTTCGCCAAGGCGCATGCCAAAATTGATCAGTGCCTGCTTACCGAGCTTTTCAATCAGGCGGCTATGGCCGGGTTCGGCCGAAACATGTCCGACAAGGCAATGATCAAGCGCGTCCGGCCGAATGGCTGCAAGAACTGCTGCTGCTGCACAGGAAACATACCCATCCAAAAGGACCGGAACGTTTGAAAAGCGTGCGGCAAGGATCGCACCGGCCATCGCGGCAAGTTCACGCCCGCCAACACAGCGCAAAACATCAAGCCCGTCATGCATCTGGTTTTTGTGCAAGATGATCGCATCGCCAACCACCCGGGTTTTGCGTGACAGGGTGTCGTCATCAATTCCCGTACCGCGCCCGGTCCAGTCTGCAGCATCCCCACCATAAAGGGCATGGGAAATCGCCGCGGCCGAGGTGGTGTTGCCAATCCCCATCTCACCGGGTACGAAAAGATCAATGCCCTTTTCAATCGCGCTCATGCCAAAGGCCATGGCTTCCGCGCAGCCTTCGTCATCCATCGCCGGTTCCTGGGTGAAATCGTTAGTCGGGATTTCAAGGGCGACTTCCATCACACGCAATTCGGCATCAACCGATTTGCAAATTTGATTGATCGCTGCCCCGCCATTGATGAAGTTTTCCACCATCTGCTGGTTCACGCTGGCCGGAAAGGCGGAAACACCTTGCGCGACAACACCGTGGCTTCCGGCAAAAACAGTTACGCGTGGGCGCGACATGCGTGGGCGTGATGTGCCCTGCCAACCTGCCAGCCAAAGACTGAAGTCTTCAAGCCGTCCCAAAGATCCGGCGGGCTTCGTTAAGGTCGGCTCGCGTTCGATGACAGCGGCCTGGGCCTGCGCATCAGCAGCCGGAAGTTCGGCAAGAAGTGCCCGGATCTCATCAAGATTTTGCGGCGGGTGCTTGGGATTGAACATCGTGGTCTCCGGCTGGCGGCAATTTGTGTAAGGCGTCTTCCGCTTGGCTTCTGAGGATGTTGGGATTAGTTTCAAAAACCAGTTTTATGGGACGTTTCACCAACAAACACCGCCTTTGGTCAATCAAGGGTGGGCGCAAATCCGGTGACGCGTAGCAGAAAATCGGCCTCAAACTAGGCGTATGCGCAACAGATTGCCAGTTCGAAAATCGGAATTTGATGGTGTCCGAAGATCATAACCAAAACGAAACAAACATGCAAAGCTCAGATGAGCATAGTAAAAATGCGTCGGCGAATTCGGAGGAAGGCGGGCGCTATACCTATGCGGATGCATCGCTGATATCTGACTTTTGGCGGGCGATGGTGTTGCTGAGCCGGGTGCCGGTTGTTGATATCGATGATTTCAGGCCGGTGATGATTGCGCGTTCTGTCTGGACCTGGCCGCTTGTCGGGCTTTTGTTGGCGGGGCTTGCGCTATTGCCTGCCATGCTGGTGCATTATCTGACCGACAATGCCTTGATCTTCGCGATTTTTGCGGTCGCCGGAATGGTGCTTTTGACCGGATCGATGCATGAAGACGGCATGGCAGACTGTGCTGACGGGTTTGGCGGTGGTGTCGGACGTGCCCGCAAACTTGAAATCATGCGCGATAGCCATATCGGTACCTATGGCGTCGTTGCCCTGATCTTGTGTGTTGGTCTGCGTTTGATTGTTTTGAATGGTGCAGCCAGTGTCGGTCAGGCGGCGATTGCATTGTTGATCATGGCTATTACGTCGCGCGCGGCGATGCCGGTTGTCATGCGCATCTTGCCGCCAGCGCGCGATAATGGGCTTGGCAAAGGGGCGGGGCGACCGGGATGGGTCCCGATCCTTGCCGGGGTCGCGATTGCCACGGGGCTTTGTGTCGTTCTGGGTGGTGTTTTTGTGACGCTCGCCGTGCTGCTTGGGGCGGCCATTGCTATTGCCTTGGTGTCACTGGTGGCAAGGTGGCAGATCGGTGGGCAGACAGGTGATGTGTTGGGGGCGACCCAACTAAGTGCAGAGCTTTTCATCGGCATTGCATTTATCGCCGTGATGAATGCGCTGTGATGCTATGATGATTGCCTGACGTCGCATGTATTTGTGTTTTCGCGTCATGGGTTGGGCCGTTTCGAGGATGCCATGAAAAAAGTTGAAACAACCCGCTGGTGGCTGGTCCGTCATGCCCCTGTGATCAATCCTGAAAAGCTGGTCTATGGCCGAAGCGACATGCCAGCGGACCTGTCTGATGAAAAAGCCCTGCGTGCGCTTGCCCGGCATCTGCCGCGCGATGCGGTTTGGGTGACAAGTCATCTTTCGCGAACCCTTGATACTGCGCTAAGGCTTCAGGAACTTTTTGACGAAGATGTCACACCGCAACGTGAAACCGGATTTGCCGAACAGCATTTCGGCGCGTGGGAGCTTCAACACTGGGACGATCTTCCCAAAGGTGAAACCACGCAATTCTGGACCGATTTTGCCCGCCAACATCCACCCAATGGTGAGAGTTTCTCTGACGTGGTCGAGCGGGTCGGACCGTTGTTTAGCCGCCTGAACCGATATTGGGCGGGTCGGGATATTGTCGCCGTGATCCACGGCGGAACCGTGCGCGCGATCATGGCAAATGCGCTTGGGTTGTCGCTTGAAACCGCACTTTCGTTTCATGTCGATACCCTTGGCCTGACCAAGCTTGAATATATTGATGGCGTGGAAGAACCGGGCTGGCGCGTGACAGCAGTAAATCAGCGTTTCTGATTGCGGATCCGCACAAGCGAAAACAGCATCAAACCGGGTTGGCTTGATGCTGTTAGATGTTGGCGGCCAAAGCACTCAAAAGCACTTAAGCGTCAGGCAGACTTCAGTTCAGCATTGGCGCTGACATCTTCCTGCGCATGTTCCGCAAGATAGCGGTCAATCATGTCGGCTGTGACATCATGTTTTTCGCAAATTGCGGCGATGTCCTGCAGATAGGCTTCGTAATATGGCACCGGTCGGCTGCGCGATTTGTTGCGCAATTTTGCGACATTCGGGAAATCTGCTGCAAAGGACGTGTTTTCAATCACCTGAATGACATTGTCATCGATGATGGCTGCCGCCATGCCGCGATAGGTCTTGCCACAAGCTGAAAGCATCTTGCTGGCTGTCGGCACAGATATCCCCGGTTGTGCCAAAAGCTCGTTCAGTTCTTCTTCGCCAAAATCACTGATCGTCATCAAGGTAATCAATGTCGGCAGGTCACGCACCAGAAGCGACAGGGCATTCACCCTGATGCCACGTGAATGGGACCAGATAATTGTCGCGATCACGCCCTTGGACGGATCAAGCGCGAAGATATTGCGAACGTCCCGACGGGCGAGCGTAATGTCGTCCTCGGTTGCGTATTCTTCCAGAAAGTTTTGAAAAGACCGGTCGGATGTCGTCAGGCGATCCAGCAGACCGAGCCACATGTCCTTGCGCGAAGATGTGATCCAGGTCGGAACATTCAGCTTTCGGATTTTTGGTAGTTGAGCACTAATTGCCATCTGATCTTGCAAAATTCCAATTTACCCCAAGAGTTTAGCGCCACAGATTTCTGTGGCCGACCGGGTTATGATTTTTATGTTCCCGGCGATCACACCAAAGGCAGAGCGTCCTGCACGAATTCCAGCGTGATAATATGATGTTCTCTTAAATGACCCACCCTCTCAAGCAGGCAATTCTTACAAATACTGACCTTCCGGTTAGGGTGCGTTGGCCGCATGGAGAATGGCCTTTGGCTTGGCAAACAAACCTGATAGGTTCGCCGGACCGTTCGGTGATGGGAAATCGGTGCGATGCCGATGCTGCCCCCGCAACTGTATCGGGTTGGGTGATCTGGGTTTTTGCGATCTTGCAGAACCAGCCACCGGGAAACCGGGAAGGCAGATTGCTTTCATGCCCGCAGCCAGGAAACCAGCCGAAGGTGTCACTGCGACAGCGTGGTGGCGACGCAATCGGGCCTCGGTGGGAGGTCATGGCGAGGAATGTATGGGATGACCCAAACGATACGGCCTGCCGGGACGCATTTGATCCTGGGCGGTGCCAGATCCGGTAAAAGCAGATTTGCCGAAGACATCATCAATCAGGCCGGCGGTGGCTTCTATATCGCGACCGGGCGCGCCTGGGACGATGAAATGGCCAACCGGATTGACCTTCACAAACAATCGCGCGGCGAACATTGGCAGACGATTGAAGAACCGCTTGAGCTTTGCGCGGCACTTCAAACCTGCAACACATCTGGTGGCAAACCCGTTCTGGTCGATTGCCTGACCTTGTGGCTGACCAACTTGATGCTTGAAGACCGCGACATCGACGCCGAATTCACAGCCCTGTGCGAGCTTGTGCCAACACTGGACATTCCCATCCTTCTGGTGTCAAACGAGGTCGGTTTTGGAATTGTGCCGGAAAACGCAATGGCGCGTGCCTTTCGCGATCACGCCGGACGTCTGCATCAACGTATTGCCGCATTGGCCGACCGGGTGACCTTGGTCGTCGCGGGTATTCCGATGCAGGTCAAATAGCAACATAAAGAATTGAATTTTAAGGAATTTAGAGATGGCACAATTGGGTAAAATCCCGGCAACCGTCATTACCGGTTTTCTCGGCGCTGGCAAGACGACCATGATCCGCAACATGCTGGAAAACGCCAATGGCAAACGTATCGCGCTGATCATCAACGAATTTGGTGATCTGGGTGTCGATCGCGGCATCATCAATGGCTGCGGCATCGAAGGCTGTGCCGAGGATGATGTGGTTGAACTGGCAAATGGTTGCATCTGCTGCACGGTTGCGGATGACTTCCTGCCAACCATTCAGGGCCTGATTGACCGCGAAACACCGCCTGACCATATCGTTATCGAAACATCCGGATTGGCGCTGCCAAAGCCGCTGGTGAAGGCGTTTAACTGGCCTGAAGTCCGCTCGCGCGTGACGGTGGACGGTGTTGTCGCTGTTCTGGATGGTGCGGCCCTGCGTGATGGTCTGTTTGCCCATGATCATCATGCGGTTCAGGCCCAGCGCGAAGCTGATGAGAACCTTGATCACGAAAGCCCGCTTGAAGAACTGTTCGAAGAACAGCTTCTGTGCGCGGATATGGTCGTTTTGAACAAAACCGACCTTCTGAGCGAAGAAGAACGCATCAAGGTCGAGGCGGACGTCCGTGCCGAGTTGAAAAAGCCGTCGGTCAAGATCATCGCAACCGAGCACTCCCGTGTTGAAAACGTCATTCTGCTGGGTCTTGGTGCCGCAGCCGAGGATGATCTTGATAGCCGCCCAAGCCATCACGACGATGGTCACGAGCATGATCACGACGATTTCGACAGCTTTGTCGTATCGCTTGAGGCGATCAATGACCCCGAAGCACTGGAAAAGCGTCTGGTCAATGTTGTGCGTAAATTTGACGTTCTGCGCATCAAGGGTTTCTTGGACGTGCCGGGCAAACCGATGCGTCATGTGGTGCAAGGCGTTGGTGAACGTTTCCAGCGTTACTTTGACCGCCCGTGGTCCGATGGCGAAAGCCGCCGTTCAGAACTGGTCGTCATTGGTCTGCATGGCATTGATCGCGACGCAATCGAAGCGGCCATCAAGGCTGCCTGATCGCCTGCGCGATATCTGATCTGGAAATACCAAGATACCGGGTGGCGTGGGTCATCCGGTATCTTTGACTTTGAACGCACTTAAAATACGGAACACCCGATGCATTTACTCGCAGCCCAGCCCGGTATGGTGACAGATGGCAGTGAGGCCGTCGACCTTGGCCAACAGCCAGGCGATGTGGTCATTCTGTCTGCTGCGGAGTCCGAGCTTGCGTGTTTGGCCGGGGCGCAGGTGCGCCTTGTCGAAGCATTTGGCGATGATGTTCCGTCCCTTCGTTTGGCAAGCCTGCTTCAGCTTGGTCACAATATGTCGGTCGATCTGTATGTCGATGATGTGCTGTGTGATGCCAAATTCATTATTGTTCGTATCCTTGGCGGACGCGGATATTGGGATTATGGCATCGAACAATTGGTCAGCCTTGCGCGATCCAGGGACATCCCATTGGTCTTGTTGCCAGGCGATGATCAACCCGATGCGGAGCTTTTGTCGCTCTCAACGCTTAAAGGGGCGGAATATCAGAAAATCTGGCGCTATCTGATCGAAGGTGGTCCGAAAAACTCCGAGAATTTACTTCGCCTTATATACGAAAAGTTAAATGAACAAGTTAACTGGAACTGGTCACCAGCCGCACCTTTGGTGAAAGCCGGGGGCTATTGGCCGGGAAAATCACAGGCCGGGCTTGATGAAATCCGTGCCAATTGGGTGGAAAATCAACCGGTTATACCTATTCTTTTCTACCGATCGCTTGTGCAGGCGGCCAATCTTGATGTGATTGACGCACTGGTTGAAGAACTTGTTTCTAATAAACTGAATCCACTGCCAATTTTTGTCGCAAGTCTCAAAGACCCGGTCGCAAGTGCGCTGGTCAGCGACTGGTTGGCGGAAACCAAGGCTGACTTGATCCTCAATACCACTGGATTTGCGCTTTCTGTTCCGGGTTCGGAACGATTTGACGGGCCGTTTGACGTTGTCGATGCGCCGGTTTTTCAGGTGGTTCTATCTGGCGGCAGTGAAGAAGCCTGGCGCGATGGTGTGAACGGCCTGGCTGCGCGTGATATCGCGATGAATGTGGCACTTCCCGAGGTCGATGGACGCATTCTGTCACGTGCTGTGTCGTTCAAGGGATCGGCGGGCAAGGATGACCTGACCCAGATTGATCTGGTGAAATACATCCCCGTACGTGATCGCGTTGCCTTTACCGCAAAGCTCGCCGCCAATTGGGTCAAGCTGCGTACCGGGAAAGCGGATGCGCGCAAGGTTGCGATGGTCATGGCGAACTATCCCAACAAGGATGCACGCCTTGGCAATGGTGTCGGGCTTGATACGCCAGCAGGGATGATCGAAACCCTGCGTGCCATGCAGGCTGAGGGATATCAGATTGAAAACCTGCCGGACGATGGCGATGCGTTGATTGCTGCGGTCAAGGCCGGCCCAACCAATGATTTCAAATCGCTTGCCGGACGTGAAATCCGGGTAAGTTTGCCATTGGCGGAATATAAAGCTGCCTTCGATGCCCTGCCAAAATCGATCCGCAATCAGGTGATGGATGCCTGGGGTGATCCCAAATCCGATCCGTTTTATTTACCTGATCAGGATGCCATCGCACTCGCGATCCTGCCGATGGGCAATGTGGTGGTCGGGTTGCAGCCCGCGCGTGGCTATAACATTGATCCGCTTGAAAGCTATCACTCGCCCGATCTGGTGCCGCCGCACAACTATTTCGCCTTCTATTTCTGGCTGCGCCATGTGTTTGGCGTCGATGCGATCATTCATTTTGGCAAGCACGGCAATATGGAATGGCTGCCGGGCAAGTCATTGGCATTGTCTGCTGATTGCTTCCCAGAGGCCGTCTTTGGCCCCACCCCGCATTTCTATCCCTTTATCGTCAATGATCCGGGTGAAGGAACCCAGGCCAAGCGCCGTGCGCAGGCCGTGATCCTTGACCATCTGACCCCGCCTTTAACGCGCGCTGAAAGCTATGGCCCGCTCAAAGACCTCGAAGCGCTGGTGGATGAATATTACGACGCGGCTGCGGTTGATCCTCGGCGTCTGGTGATCCTGAAACGCGATATCCTTGAGCTTGCCATTCGCATTGGCCTTGATCGTGATTGCGGCATTGAAGCGGGTGAAGACGAAGAAAGCGCGCTTGCCAAACTTGATAACTATCTGTGCGAGCTAAAAGAACTTCAGATCCGTGATGGCCTACACATTTTTGGCAAGGCACCGGAAGGTGATCTTTTGACCGATCTTTTGGTCGCACTGGCACGTTTGCCGCGCGGATCAGACACCGGACCAAAAGCATCACTGCATCGCGCGATTGCCAAGGACATTCTGGGCGATCCAGCGTTCGATCCGCTTGATTGCGCCTTTGCCGAATTCTGGCCGGGTACCAAGCCCGAAATACTGGCGCATTATGACGGCGGGGATACCGGGCCTTGGCGCACCACAGGCGACACGGTCGAGCGGATCGAGCTTCTGGCGCGTGATATGGTCAACGGTACTGTTCAGCTGGACCCGTCATGGGAAGCGGTTTGCGAAGTTATTTCCGATATCGAAACAAATATTCGACCGGCTGTAACCGGCTGCGGCCCGGCCGAGATTTCCGGCATTCTGCGCGGCCTCGCGGGCAAGTTTGTCGAACCCGGCCCGTCTGGTGCACCTACCCGTGGACGGCCCGATGTCTTGCCGACCGGGCGCAATTTCTATTCGGTGGATACCCGTACGGTGCCGACCCCGGCTGCCTGGCAGTTGGGTTGGAAATCGGCCGAATTGCTGTTGGAGCGGCACGTTCAGGATCACGGCGAATGGCCCAGTGCACTTGGCCTGTCGGTATGGGGCACCAGTAATATGCGAACGGGCGGGGATGATATTGCCCAGGCCCTTGCCTTGATGGGGGTGCGCCCGACCTGGGATAGCGCATCGCGCCGTGTGACCGGGTTTGAAATCATGCCGGCATCGGTTCTGGGGCGACCGCGCGTTGATGTCACCCTTCGCATATCGGGTTTCTTCCGTGATGCGTTTCCCGGCTTGATTGACCTGTTTGATAGTGCGGTTCGCGCTGTGTCCGAGCAAGAAGACGAGCCCGCTGACATCAACCCGATCGCAACCCGTGTGGCGGCAGAGGCGCAAAAGCTTCGCGAAAGCGGATTGGATGCCGATCAGGCGACCCGTCAGGCCGGTTTTCGTGTGTTTGGCTCCAAACCCGGTGCTTATGGCGCAGGTTTGCAGGCGATGATTGATGAAAAGCTTTGGGAAGATGAAGATGATCTTGCCGATGCTTATCTTGCCTGGGGCAGTTACGCCTATGGCAATGGGGCAGAGGGCACAGCAGCCCGTGATTTGTTTGAAACCCGCCTGTCGAAGGTCGATGCGATTGTCCATAACCAGGATAACCGCGAACATGACCTTCTGGATTCCGATGATTACTATCAATTCGAAGGCGGAATGACATCTGCTGTACGCAGTCTATCGGGCAAGCAGCCGACGGTTTATCACAGCGATCATTCCCGCCCGGAAAGCCCGAAAATCAGAACCCTTGAAGAAGAAATCGCCCGTGTCGTGCGTGCCCGCGTGGTGAACCCCAAATGGATCAAGGGGGTGATGCGCCACCGCTATAAGGGCGCGTTTGAAATCGCTGCAACGGTTGATTATCTGTTTGCCTTTGCCGCGACGGCGCGCTGTGTTGCGGATCATCATTTTGATCTGGTGTATGACGCGTATCTTGATGATGCCGAGGTGCGCGACTTTATCGAAAATCACAATCCCGATGCGCTGCGCGATATTCGCGATCGCCTGCGTGAGGCGATTGAGCGCGGCCTGTGGCAGCCACGGCGTAACAGTGTCGCCAATGATCTGATCGATAAACTATAGAACCGTTATCAGGCACTTGATTCACAACTATTTTACCGTGGGAACAAACGGGGGAGTTGAAACGTTACGTTTTCGCACCATATCTCAGTTAACCAACTGTTAAGAAGTTGTGAGGGACGGGGCACACCTTTCAGATCACCTGCCGGGAAGCAGGGTGATCAAGAAGATAGGAGGCCGCGATGGAGAAGACCAACGTTCGTTTGCCTGACTATTTGCAAACTCCCTTGCCTGCCCACAAAGGGCACGCAGAGATAATCGACTTCCTGCTTTCTGATTGCGATACGCCAGACTGGCTCCGTACCGATTTGCACGGCGAAGGCCGCTATCGTCCCGCGCGCGGTGCCATTCGCGCCGTCCTTGTCGTGCGAGAACGCTTTAATGGCGTGCATCGCCCGGTCACATTCGAAGAGTTTCATGATGGCATGACCGAACTGGCCCATCATCTACCGGGTCCGGATCAAACCAAGTTTGAAATTGATGCCAAGGTGCGGATTTACTGGCGCTATCTGCAAGGGGTCGAACGTCAGGTCTGGCGGACGGCCGTTTCGGTTGCCCATCTTGCCCTTGATCACTTTCCGGTGGTTCGCGAATTCAAGGCCCTGATCGAACAGGTCGTGATAAGCCGCGACTGGCTTGAACGCCGTCTTGAAGTCGTCGAGCAAAGCTTCCAAAACCCGATCAATGCACGCAATGACGCCGTACGCACAGCGCTGATGCGATTGCGCCGGATGTCACCCGGTGATCGGCTGCAACTGTTTAACAAGGCCCGCATGCGTCGCCCGGAACTGCGCAATATCGATATGCGCGAACCCGATAAATGGGCCGATCTTGTCACCGGTGATCTTGGTCTGTCATCGCGTGAAAGTGCGACGCTTTAGATTTGAGTTAGTGGGCGGGGCTACCGCCGTTTGGCGGTGGAAAGTGCGGTCATTGGGCCGCACTTTTCTTTTGTGCGTTTAGCTGGTTGTGTTGCTTCCATCCGCCGGGCACTCTGGGCCATCGCCCTTAGAAATCCGGAATGCTACGATGCCCCGCACCACCTATTTGTCTTTTATCGTTGCTTTAACGGCGGGTCTTTTTGCGATTGGTGGCCCTGCGGCCGCTCAATCATCAAGCCCGATACCCGTGCCGAGCGGCCCGTTTCACTGGCAGCTGCAGGGCGAAATCACTTTGGACCCTGAGATCCGTGTGGTGGGTGCGGATTTATATGAAGCATCGGCTGATCAGGTGGCTGCTTGGCGTGCAAAGGGTATCTATCCGGTTTGCTATATCAATGTTGGCGCGGTGGAAGAATGGCGCGATGACTTTGATCGCTTTCCGAAATCCGTGATTGGCAATGCCTATTGGGGCTGGGACGGCGAATATTGGATTGATATCCGTCACTTTGACCAGTTTGCCGATCTGATGGTGGCCCGTTTTGATCTTTGCCGCGAAAAGGGGTTTTTGGGTATTGAGCCCGATAACATCGATGCCTTTGAAGCCGATCAAAGCAACAAGACCACCGGGTTTGATATAAAAAGGGACGATCAATTGGCCTATCTGGATTGGCTGATTGATCTGGCGCATGACCGGGGTCTTGCCATCGGTCAAAAGAACGTGGCGGACCTTGTTCCTGACCTGGTTGGGCGGATGGACTTTGCCTTGCTTGAATCAGCACATCGTTTGGGTTTCATGGATGATTTCGATCCATACGTCGCGTTGGGAAAGCCCGTTTTTGCGGTTGAGTATGTTGAAGAGGGTGCAAATCGCCAAAGCTTCTGCCCGAATGCGAAAAATCATGGCTTTCAGGGTGTAATTGCGCAGATTGAACTCGATAAAACTCCGCAAAACTGCCCTTGATCCGGGCACTGATTTCGCCGCATTGTAAGCGCGCACTTCAAAGGGAAGAAACAATGACCGATAAAAGCCAGCCAGACGTCGATATCAACGCGCGCCACGATGAAAAAATGAAGAAAATCAAGGCCGCGCGCGACAAGATGATGGCCCAGAAGATCGATAAAAAGGGCCTGATCATTGTCCATACCGGCAAGGGCAAGGGCAAGTCTTCCTCTGCCTTTGGCATGGCGATGCGCTGTGTTGGCCACGATATGAAGGTTGGTGTCGTTCAGTTCATCAAGGGCGGCTGGGAAACGGGCGAGGCGAAGCTTTTGAAAAAGTTCCCCGATCTGTGTGAATTCCACGCAATGGGTGCAGGCTTTACCTGGGAAACCCAGAACCGTGCACAGGATGTTGCACTGGCGCGCGAAGCCTGGAACAAGGCATTGGAAATGCTGCGTGATCCAAGCTATTCGATGGTGATCCTGGATGAGATCAACATCGTCCTGCGTTATGAATTCCTGCCACTTGATGACGTTTTGGACGCGCTTGCCAACAAGCTTCCCGATCAGCATGTGGTTCTGACAGGTCGGAATGCGCCCGACACCCTGATTGAGGCTGCCGATCTGGTAACAGAGATGACCATGATCAAGCACCCGTTCCGTGAACAGGGCATCAAGGCGCAGATTGGCGTTGAATTCTGATCAGCCAAGCTGCTGAATTTTCTGTGCATTTTCGCGGATGACATGAAAGTTTCGATAAAGAAATGAAGACGCAAGCCGTCCCCGCCCTGATGTTGCAAGGTACCGGATCGGATGTCGGTAAATCCTTGCTGGTGGCGGGGCTTTGCCGGGCCTTTTCCCGGCGTGGCTTGCGTGTGCGTCCGTTCAAACCGCAAAACATGTCCAACAACGCCGCCGTCACCGATGATGGCGGGGAAATCGGCCGTGCCCAGGCGCTTCAGGCGCGCGCAGCCGGTGTTCCGGCCTCAGTGCATATGAACCCGGTTTTGCTCAAACCCCAAAGCGACATCGGCGCGCAGGTGGTGGTACAGGGCAAGGTCCTGACCAGTGCCAAGGCGCGTGATTATTACCGCCTGAAACGCGATCTTCTGCCCAAGGTGATCGAAAGTTTTGAGGTGATGGCAGCAGATGCTGATCTTGTTCTGGTCGAAGGGGCCGGATCGCCCGCCGAAGTGAACCTGCGCGCATCCGATATTGCCAATATGGGCTTTGCCGAGGCCGCCAAGGTCCCCGTCATTCTGGTCGGCGATATTGATCGTGGCGGGGTGATCGCATCGATTGTTGGTACGCATGCGCTTTTATCGGATGGTGACCGCATCTGGCTTAAGGGCTATGTGATCAACAAGTTTCGCGGTGATGTGTCGCTATTTGAAACGGCAACGGACATCATTGAGAAGACCTGCTCCCTTAAAAGTTTCGGTATTGCAACATATTGGCCGGGCGCGCATAGACTTCCGGCTGAAGATGGTGTTGCACTCGAAAAAGCCGTTAAATATCAATGCGCTGATCTGGACGGTGTGGGGGCAGTTATTCGTATTGCCGTGCCCCATCTGCCGCGCATTGCCAATTTTGATGATCTGGACCCGCTTGCAGCCGAGGAGGATGTCGAACTTCTGGTGATCAAGCCGGGTCAGGTGATCCCGGCTGATTGCGATCTGGTGCTGCTGCCCGGATCAAAATCGACCATGGCCGATCTTCGGTTCTTGAAGGAACAGGGTTGGGACATCGATATCCTTGCCCATCATCGGCGTGGTGGGCGCGTGATGGGCATTTGCGGTGGTTATCAAATGTTGGGCCGTATGGTGCATGACCCGGACGGGGTTGAGGGCGAACCGGGTTCCGAGACTGGTCTTGGCATTTTGGATGTTGAAACCGTCATGGCCGGGGACAAGCATCTGTCCAAGATTGACGGGATGACGATCAATCCAGTGAGAGAAGGTTCGGCAGACCTTGCCGCGGATATTTCGGTAACCGGCTATGAGATTCATATGGGCCGGACCGATGGGCCGGATCGGGCGCGAAGCTGGCTTGATCTGGGGGGCGCGCCTGATGGGGCGATCAGTTCGGATGGTCTTGTGATGGGGTGCTATTTGCACGGGCTGTTTGGCAGTGATGCGTTTCGTCATGCGTTTTTGGCGACGATCACCTCGATGGATCGAACAGCGAACACCCGGTTCGAAGCCGGAGTCGACGCAGCCCTTGATGAATTGGCCGATCATCTGGAAGCCTGCCTTGATCTTGATGGCATGCTGGAACTGGCAAAAAGCCGGGGAAAATAGGCCACCCTTAAGGTTTCTGACAGCGTCGCTGGTCAAAATCATGAAAATTGGGTCGCAAACACGCAGAAACCCTTTACTTGGGGCCGGTTGCGTGGTTTGACAGATTTTGCAATTCCGGTCCTGAAACGAACCGCGTGAATTGCTGTTTTGCGATTGTTTGCAGCGATGCAGATCGTCTTTGCAAAACGTTCATCCTTGGTCGGGTATCCTCACGTTTATGCGTCAGTTACATCATTTTTGGCTTTCACCATTTTCGCGCAAAGTGCGCCTGGTTCTTGCCGAGAAAAAACTAGATTTCGAACTCAAAGCCGAACCCGTTTGGGAGCGCCGCGACGATTTCCTGCTGCTTAATCCGGCGGGCGAAGTTCCTGTTCTTGAAGAAGAAGATGGCTCGATCCTGTGTGATTCTGTGGTCATTTGCGAGTATCTCGACGAAATCTATCCTGATGAGCCGAAACTGTTTGGTGCTGATGCCAAGGAACGTGCCGAAATCCGCCGCCTTGTCGCGTGGTTTGATGGCAAATTTAACCGCGAAGTGACCGATCATTTGTTGGGGGAGAAGCTTCTGAAACGCTTCTTCTCGACCGGAACGCCAGATACCAAGGTGCTGCGCGCCGGGCGCACCAATGCGGCCTATCATCTTGATTATATCGGCTGGCTGTTTGAACGCCGGAACTGGTTGGCAGGCGATCATTTGACCATGGCTGATCTGGCTGCTGCCGCGCAGGTGTCGGTGATCGACTATATGGGCGATATCAACTGGTCAAAGCATCCGCGCGCCAAGGATTGGTACATGCGGGTCAAAAGCCGTCCGTCGATGCGCGATATTCTGGCCGACCGTCAGGCAAGCTTCCCGCCTTCAAGCCATTATGCCGAGCTGGATTTTGAATGACGAATTCATCCATCTCAGATGAATTCTATCCGGAAGGCGGTTTGAATGCCGCAAGTTACGACCTCCGCGCCGAACTAGACCGCAAACTCTTTGACGACCCCATTCCGTTCTATAGCCGGATTGCCAAAAGCTTGGCATCAGAGTTGGGCGTGCTTGAGCTTGGCTGTGGCACCGGGCGCATCAGTGCAGCGATTGCCAAATTGGGCATTGCTGTCGAAGGGCTTGATTTATCGCCAGCAATGCTGGATCAGGCGCGCGCCAACCATCCCGACATCACCTGGCATTCGGGCAATATGTGTGACTTCGATCTGGGGCGGCAGTTTGACCTTGTGATCATCCCGTTTCGCGGGCTTCAGGAAGTCACCGATGCAGCAGAT
The DNA here is from genome assembly GCA_965228275.1 of Thalassospira sp. Classification (GTDB taxonomy): domain Bacteria; phylum Pseudomonadota; class Alphaproteobacteria; order Rhodospirillales; family Thalassospiraceae; genus Thalassospira. Next base: position 2,204,262 of record OZ245802.1, read on the forward strand.
CAACGCCGCGCGCTTGAACGGGCTTTTGCCCATCTGAAACCGGGTGGCGCAATTGCATTTGATCTGATGGATCCCGATTTGCGCTATTGCCTGCCAGAAGGCGATCCTGAATCGGTTGAATTGCCAATCTTTCCAATGCCTGAAGGTGTGGGAAAACCGCGTAGTCGCTTGCGAATTACTGCGATGGAACGCACCAACGATCCCCTGACCCAGCGGTTCAGTGAACATTGGCGGTTCGAGGAAATCGACGCGGATGGCGCGGTCATCAGACGCGAGGATTCCTGGCATCACCTGCGCTGGATCCATCGCAGTGAAATGCGCCTGATGCTGGAGGTCTGCGGGTTTGTTTCGATATCGGAATTTTCCGATTTTCAGGGAAACCCGCCGAAATATGCCAGCAATCAGGTCTGGATGGCAAAACGGCCGGACTGATGCCCGGCCGTTCTTAATTCGATATGCTCTAGTCCGATGGATCAGTTGCCAGCAAACTTTGCCGCCTGAGACATGGTTTCGCCGCGCTCATCCTCGGTCAGCGGAACAAGGCCGTTATCGGCAAGCAACCCATCATCGCCAATCACGGCTTCAGATACATAGGTCGAAACAAAATCGCCGAGTGATTTGACCAGCTGCTGATGATCATCTTTGACATAAAGATAAAGCGCACGTGACGCCGGATAGCTGCCATCAAGGATGGTTTCGTAATCCGGGGCAACGCCATTGACCGGTATGCCCTGAAGCTTTTCACGGTTCCGCTCAAGGTTGTTAAAGCCCATCACGCCGTAAGACGTCGGGTCTTTTTCAAGCTTGCTGATGACCAGACGGTCATTTTCGCCTGCTTCGATATAGGCGCCATCTTCTCGAATGGTGCGGCATAGAAGACGGAAGCTGTCCGGATCGGATGCCTCAAGGCTTGCGATATCGGAAAAGGTCGAACACCCTTGATCCATCAAAAGCTGGCCCATCAAATCGCGTGTGCCAGAGGTCGGCGGCGGGCCGTAAACGCGGATTTTCAGATCCGGCAGGGAAGGATCAATATCAGACCATTTTTCGTTCGGGTTTGGCACACTTGCGCCATTGATCGGAATGGTACGCGCCAATGCCAGATAAAGCTGACGCGCGGTAATTTCCATCGATGGTGCCTGACGCGATCCCAAAAGAACGATGCCGTCATAGCCGATTTTGATTTCGCTGATATTACGGACCGAGTTGGCCGCACAGATCGCGGTTTCCGAACCGGTAATCGGACGCGAAGCATCAACGATATCCGGGTACTGTTCGCCAACACCGCCACAGAACAGCTTAAAGCCGCCGCCAGAACCGGTGCTTTCAACAACCGGGGCCGCTTCGCCTGTTGTCTTGGCGTAATGTTCCGCGACCTTGGTGGTCAGCGGGAAGATGGTCGATGAACCGACAATCCTGATCTGATCGCGTGCCTGTGCAGCAGTCGTGGCTGCAAACGCGATGGACGCGGCAATGGCTGTCAAGGCAAGCGTGCGACGCATTTTGTCCCCCAAAAGGTATCCGGTCATGATCCGGTTAAAAATTCTACCGCTCATATACAAGGAAACTCGTCACAGCCAACCCAAAAATTTAGGGTCATGACCCTAGTTTTGGTTCTTATTCGGACCCGTGCGAACATCCATCTTTTCTATATTCGCTTTTGCCGCATCAGCGACAGGGGTTCCGTTTGAAAGTTCTATGACATTTAACCAGTCCTGGCGCGCAAGGTCCTTATTCCCGGCAATCTGGTGAAGCTTTCCACGTTCAAACAGGGCTTGCGGGTTTTGCGGTTCCTGCGTAAGCGCGTTTTCAATGTCACTCATGGCCAGATCATAGCTTTCGAGCATCCGCCAGGCCGATGCCCGGTAAATCAGGACATCTGGCTGATTGGGGACCAGATCAAGCGCCTTGTTAAGATCATCAATCGCTTCCCAATATTCCCCGGCCAGTCCCAGCGCCATCGCGCGGTCGACCCAAAGCTGCGGGTTATTGGGCACCAATTCCAACGCCCGGCTTTGATCGCGCCAGGCAAATTCAAGATTATTGGCCATCATCCAGGCTTGGCCTGCCTGCGCCAGCATCCCGGCAACCACACCCGGATCAGCTTTACTGTCCTTGGCCAATGCATCAAGGCGTGTCGCGGCCTCTTCATATTTACCAAGTGAAATCAGGGCGACCGCGACACAATGACGTGCCGGTTCCCCACCCCCCATATCGCGCCAGGCAATCGCACTTTCAAATCCGTCTTCGGGTTTAAGCTGCGCGAGCTTGATGCAGTCACGATATTGCTGGCTTTCTTCTGCTGTCATGCCGCCGTTGCTCTCAGTTTGGGCATAAACATGCGGTGCGGCCCAGATGCTGACGAAGCCTGCGATAAACAGCGATGATGAAACACGCTTGAGCTGCGAAAGACCGCGAAGTGGTGACATGGTGCATAAAGCTCCGTTTTGGGCAAATTCAATGGCGCAAGCATAGGGCTGTTTGGATCAAAACCACCATGCAAGATTGCGCATATCAGGCAACAAACATGATGAAAACGGCAAGATAATGATAGTTGTTCCCGTCTTTTTGGCTTGGTTCTAACCCAAAAGGCTTTGTCTGGGCGGAGCGCGCCCGCTACTGTGCGCAAAACGACCATCGGTTTTGCGATTAAAGGTGCCTTGATGACCAATAAGCTGTTTTGTTTCGGATTGGGGTTTTCTGCACGTCTGGTTGCCGACCAGCTTCGCGAAGAAGGCTGGAAAATTGCCGGTACCACCCGAGCTGCTGAAAAGGCCAAACAGCTTGCTGCCGAGGGGATCGAACCCTTTATCTTTTCCGATGATCAGCCAATTTCTGACATCAAAGCCGCCCTTGACGGTGTCACCCATGTTTTGATTTCCGCCCCACCCGGTGGGCAGGGTGATCCGGTGATCCATCACCATGGCGGTGATCTTGCGATCCTGCCTGAGGGCACCTGGATTGGCTATTTGTCGACCACGGGGGTCTATGGCGACCGACAGGGTGCGGATGTCACCGAAGACGATGAATTAGTGCCAAGTGGCAAGCGTGGCCGTCGTCGGGTTGCTGCGGAAAAGGCATGGTTTGATCTGGGCCGTCGTCACGGGCTTTGTGTGCAAAGTTTCCGACTGGCGGGTATTTATGGTCCGGGGCGCAATGCGCTTGAAACCGTGCGATCAGGCCGCGCACGCCGCATCGTCAAACCCGGTCAGGTCTTTTCGCGCATTCATGTCGAAGACATTGCTCAGACCGTGCTGGCATCGATCAAGCAGCCCAATTGCGGAGCTGCCTACAATGTCTGTGATGATGATGCCGCCCCGCCGCAGGATGTGATTGCCCATGCTTGCGGGTTGCTTGGCATTGATCCGCCGCCCGAACAGGATTTTGACAGCGCAACGCTAAGTCCGATGGCGGCCAGCTTCTATGAGGACAATAAACGCGTCTTAAATACCCGGATTAAAGAAGAACTGGGTGTCAAACTGCGCTATCCGGATTATCGCGCCGGTTTGATGGCGCTTTATGATGAAATATTGGCCAAACTGGAAGCCAGGGACGATATTGTTTAACAAAACCGCATTGTTGACGGCAAACACGCGTCGTATATAACCCAAGTGCCTGCGGACAATCATATCGTCTTCTGTTTGGGCACCATATGATTGTCCACAGGATAACATTCCGATCGGGTCGGTTTTACTTTGTGTATGCATCGGCCCAAATCGCACCAGATGCCAAATGGTCACGCGGTACAGTCCCGCAGATTTCTGACCGGCAAGGAGAGAGCAAGCATGGATCGTCGTATCGTAACCGTCTTTGGCGGCACCGGATTTGTCGGACGTCACATCGTCAAGCGTCTGCTTGAGCGTGACTTTATCGTTCGCGTCCCGACCCGCAGTTTTGAACGCGTCAAGAAGCTCAAGCCGATGGGCAATCTTGGACAGGTCGTTCCGGTTCACTGCGATGTTCGCAATGAAGACAGCATCAAGGGCGTGATTGACGGTTCCGAAGCTGTGATTAACCTGCTTGGCATTCTTTATGAGCGCGGCAGCAGCAACTTCCTGAACATCCATGTTAAGGCCGCCAAGCGCATCGCCGAAGAAGCCAAGGCATGCGGTGTGAAGACCTTCCTGCAGATGTCGGCTCTTGGTGTGGATAAGAACGCTTCGGCCAATTATGCAACCTCCAAACTGGCAGGTGAAAAGGCTGTTCGCGAAGCCTTCCCGAATGCTGTGATCTTCCGTCCGTCGGTGATCTTTGGCCCGAATGACAACTTCCTGAACAAATTCGCCACCATGGCGCGTTTCTCGCCAGTATTGCCGGTGGTTGGTGCGCCGGGTCTTCCGAAAGTCGACCTTGGTGAAGGCAAGATTGATCTGCATGGCGAAGGTGGCCCGAAATTCCAGCCGGTCTATGTTGGCGATGTCGCGGATGCGTTTGTCACCGCCCTTGTTGAGGGTAAATCCGCAGGCAAGACCTATGAGCTGGGCGGGCCGGAAACCTATTCCTTCATGGCGCTTTTGCAGGACATGCTGCGCATTACCCGTCAACGCGCCATCCTGATGCCGGTTCCGTTCTGGCTGGCCTCGATCAAGGCGTTCTTCCTGCAGTTCCTGCCGGTTCCGCCGCTGACCCCTGATCAGGTGCGTTTGCTGAAATCCGATAACGTGGTTTCCGAAGGCGCAGAAGGCTTTGCCGAACTTGGCATTACGCCCAACAGCCTGGAAGCCATTGCGCCGTCCTACCTCAAACGGTTCTGCCCGCCGCGCAAATCCGGTGAGTTCCGTCGTTTCGTCTAAGACGATTACAGGACCAGAAATGAAAAAACCCCGTCAGTGAATGGCGGGGTTTTTGTTTGGCCAGGTTTTCGAAACCCTATTCGGCCCGCACGCGCGAGACAAAATTGTTGGCTTCGGTCTGAAGGCTGCGTGCCTTGGTCAAAAGATCTTCGGCGACCGTTCGCGCCGATCCCGACATTTCACGCACGGCTTCGGCCGAACGGGATACATCGGCCATGTTGTCCGACACATGACGCACGCCGTTGGCGGCTTCTTCTGACCCATTGGCGATCTCGCCGGTTGCGGCACCTTGTTGGCTCATGGCCGCAGCAATCGAGCTTGAAATGCTATCGATTTCGGCAATGGTGCGGGCGATGGTTGAGATCATCTCGACCGCCTGATTGCTGACAGCGCGCATTTCATCGATCTGTTTGCTGATATCCTCGGTCGCACGCTGGGTTTGGGAGGCCAGATTTTTGACCTCGTTGGCGACAACGGCAAAACCCTTGCCGGCATCACCGGCACGCGCGCTTTCAATCGTCGCATTCAGCGCCAAAAGGTTGGTCTGATCGGCAATGGACGTGATCAGTTCGATCACTTCGCCAATGCGATCAGCCGATTCTGACATTTGTCGGACCGTTTCATCGGACTTGCGCGCCTCGGCCACAGCCGTTTGTGAGACTTCCTCAGCTTTGGCCACCTGACGTTCAATTTCGCGGATTGAGGCTGACAATTCCTCGGTCGCGGACGAGACGGAGCTGACATTATGTGAGGCATTCTGGGATGCTTCATTAACCTCGGCGGCACGGGTGACGTTTTCACCGGCATTGCGTTCCATATTATCGGCCGTGTCACGCATTTCGTTTACGGCAGCCAGAAGCTCGGTGACCAACGTATTGACCGAACTTTCAAAACCGTCGGCCATGTCATGCAGGGCCGCACGGCGTTGTTCTTCCGCGCGTTCTTCGGCTTCCTTGTTTTGCGCGCGCAGGCGTTCGGCTTCACGGGCATTTTCGCGGAATGTCTCGACCGATTTTGCCATGGTGGCGATCTCATCGGACCCGGTATCGTCAATTTCGGTATCCAGATCACCGTTACTAAGGCGCGTCATCGCACCGTTCAGGCCGATCAAACGACGCAGCAGATTTCGGCTGACATAAAGCCACAGGATCAGGGCCGGGATGACGATCGCGGCAATTGCCACGACAATCATCACTATTTCTGCATTGGCGATTGTTTTCTCAACCCCGGCATTGGCAACATCAATCTTGCCACGCATGTCGCTTAAAAGCCGCTCCGCCGTTTGGGCGATCTGGGCGGTGATGGCGGCATTGCCATCAAGAATGGTTTCAAGCTGTGCGTCGGTTGAAAACTCCGCAAGGCGTAGCGCAAACAGATTGTCTGGCTTTGACGGATCAAGGGCGGTTTGAAGTTCGCCCAATGTTGCCAGTGCCTTTTCCTTGGCCTCGGCATCGGGCATCAGATCGATGCCCTTTTGCAACTGGGTCAGGATCGGGTTGATGGCGAATTTGACCTTATCTAGCGCGTCGCTGTTGCGTGCGGCAACCGCCTGTTCAGCAAGACCCGGAATCTGAAAAGCGATGGCGCGAAGGTCGCTCATATTCTGGGCATCAAGCGCATCGACATCGAGAAGCTTATCAAGCGTATCAAAGGCTGCCGGTGTCTGATCTTCGCGGCCGACCAATGAATAAAGGGCGGATGCGCTATTGGTTAGCGCCATGTTTGCATCGGTGTTCTGCGCACGTGCAGATGCCTCGATGCTGTTGGCACCGGTCACGATTTCCTCAAGCAATGTGCTGGTCGCAACGGCATTGGAAAACAAGGTGGTCTGCGTATCTTTAAGGGCGCGGATATTGTTCACAAGTGTTTCGGTCTGGCTGGAAAACTCAGCTAAGATTCCGGCGTCAACGCCAAGCCCGCCAAGGGTTGCGATATCTTTATTCAGCGCGGTTTCAATCGCATCAAGATCGGAAATCACAGTTTCAATTTCGGCAGCATTTTGGGCAACGGCGACGTTGCGGGCGATGTTGCTGACCGTGTTGCTGCGTGCATAAAGCGCCTGACCGCTCACAAGGGCGGGAATGGCTTCTTCTGAAACAATCGTTTGCTGCGATTGTGTGATACGGAATGCAAAGACGGCCAAGGCGGCCGCGATTACGGCGAGCAACGCGATGGGCACAATTGCCATCATCAAACGTCCCCGCAAACCCAATTTGCCAGTCATACCTACTCCCCAACGACGTGACCAATGCCCGGCGGCTTTTGCCTTTGCTTCGGACAGTGTGACGTAACCCCCGCTGTTTGACGGTTGGTCTGACAATTGAAGTTTGCCATGTATGTTTTCAACCGCCTCACACTGAAACTATTCAGAACGTCCGAATGGCTTGCAAGGCTAAACAGGTTGGGTGAAGCAGTTTCGTTAAATGTTTGAGAATTCCGGCTTCTTTCTCGCAAATGTTCAATTTCGCCCCGCGAAATACCCCTTTGCGTTCAATTATGCTTTTCAAATGAAAGCATTATCCCGTGTGCAAAAATGCTACTTGGCACAAAAAAAGCCCCGCCAAGGAACCGGCGGGGCTTTGAAGTCGGGAATATCGATATCGGATTAGCCAGCGCGCACGCGTGAGACAAAGCCATTGGCTTCGTCCTGAAGACGGTGCGCCTTGGTCAGAAGTTCTTCAGCCGTCGCGCGGGCATTGCCCGAAAGATGCTGAACAGCTTCGGCAGAACGCGATACTTCGGTCATGTTGTCTGACACATCACGTACACCGCGTGCCGCTTCTTCCGAACCACTGGCGATTTCAGCCGTGGCCGAACCTTGCTGACGCATGGCAGCGGCAATTGAACTTGAAATGGTATCAACTTCACCAATCGTGTTGGCGATGGCAGAAATCATTTCAACGGCTGCGGCACTGACAGTGCGCATTTCATCAATCTGCTGGCTGATGTCTTCGGTCGCGCGCTGGGTCTGGGTTGCAAGGTTTTTGACCTCGTTGGCGACAACGGCAAAGCCTTTGCCCGCATCTCCGGCGCGTGCGGCCTCGATGGTTGCGTTCAGCGCAAGCAGGTTGGTCTGATCGGCAATCGAGTTAATCAGTTCGATCACTTCGCCAATCTTGACCGCAGTATCAGACAGCTGACGCACGGTTTCATCGGAACGACGTGCTTCGTCCACAGCAGAACGTGAGACTTCCTCAGCTTTGGAAATCTGACGTTCGATTTCAGCGATCGAGGCAGACAATTCTTCGGTCGCAGACGAGACCGAACTTACATTTTCTGATGCGTTATGCGATGCGTTACTCACATCGGTTGCGCGGTTCATGTTTTCACCGGCATTGGATGCCATTGTGTCGACAGCATCGCGCATTTCGGTGATCTGGGTCAGAAGATCGGTGACCAGTCCATTGACCGAGCTTTCAAAACCATCGGCCATTTCAAGAAGGGCGGCACGGCGATTTTGTTCGGCGCGTTCTTCGTTGGCCTTGTTCTGGGCACGCAGTTCTTCTGCCTCAAGTGCGTTTTCGCGGAAGGTTTCAACAGCGCGCGCCATGGCGGCGATCTCGTCGGTTCCGTTGTCGGAAACCGGGGTATGCAGATCACCATTGGTCAGACGACCCATCGCACCATTCAACCCGATCAGGCGTGCCAGCAGGTTACGCTGTACATAAAGCCAGATGATCAGGATCGAAATGATGATGGCAGCGGCGGCCACGGCAAGCATCACGGTTTCGGCAAAGGCGATGGTCTGGCTCACACCGTCACTGGCGTGATCGATTTTGACGCGCATTTCGGCAAGAAGCTGATCTGCGGTTTCACCGATGCCTTGGGCAATGGTTGTGGTCTGTGCCAGAAGGTCGGCCAGAACGGCTTGCTGTTCAAGTTCGTGCTGACGCAACGAGAACAGGTTTTTTGCCCCTTGCGGATCAAGACCGGCCTGCAGGATTTTAAAGTTTTCCTCGGAGCGGGCCTTAAGATCATCGACCGGGATTTCGGCGATGCTGCCCTGCATCTGGGTAACCACCGGACCGGTCCAGAATTTGATGCGATCAAGCGCATCGACATCGGCAGCAGAGGTTGAAAGACGTGCAAGATCCGGGATCTTAAGCGCAAGCGCGCGCAGTTCAGACATACTTTGCGCGGTCAGGGCATCTTCGTCGAGAAGCTTGTCGAGAAGATCAAACATCTCGCCGCTTCTGTCGTCCTTGCCAACCAGGCTGTACAGCTCACCGGCATTGTTGGTGAGTTCCATATTCGCATTGGTCGAAAGCTCGCGCGCGCTGATTTCGATCGCGTTGGTTGCCTTGATGACATCTTCCAAAAGGGTATCAAGTTCGCCACGCGTGGTGAAAAGGGCACGCATGGTGTCTTCAAGACGACGGATATTGACGACCATGTTGCCGGTCTGTGCCGAAAACTGATTAAGGATCGCACCATCAACATCAAGTGAGGCCAGACGGGCGATATGATCGTTCATCTGATTTTCAACCGATTCCAGCGATGCGGTGGCAGCCACCACTTCGTCGTGGTTGGTCGCGTTGGCTACCGCGCGCGCAATCCGGATGACGGCATCACTGCTGGTATAAAGTTCCTGACCCGTGATAAGGGCCGGGATAGCTTCTGCAGTAACAACCTGTTGCTGAGATTCAGTTAGTCGAAAAGAAAACACCGCCAATGCGGCGGCACAAACAGCAAGTAAAGCGATGGGGACAATCGCCGCCATCAGCCTACCGCGCAAACCAATGTTGCCGGTCATGATATTCCCACTCACGAAATGTTTTTTGGATTTGCGGATCGGGCGCCGATCAAGGCTGGCGCCTTCCCCTACGGCTTTGTGCCGTATTGGCGCGCATTATTGTCCCAAACCGTGAATTGGTCGAGTCATGTCTGCATTGCAAAATTGCGAAGTTAGTTTTGATCGAGAAACTTTTGAACGCTTTTAAGTATAATATCGCGCGATGATGCCTGAACCACAGGTTCTCCGCCCGGGCGTTCGATCATGATCACCGGGATTCCAAGGTTACGGGCGGCTTCGATCTTGGGAAATGTTGCATCCCCGCCACTGTTTTTACACACAATCACATCGATCTCGTGACGTTCCAAAAGCTCCGTCTCGCTTTCGACGCTAAACGGGCCGCGCGCAAACAGCCATTCACCATAGGCCAGATCAAACGGGTCGCGCGGTGCATCGACAGTGCGCACCAGAAGCCAGGTCTTTTCAAGCCCTTCAAAGGCATGCAGGTTCTTTGCCCCGCTTGCGATCAGTGCACGTGTGCCATGGTTTGGCAGGATGGACGCCGCTTCTTCGATGGAATGCACGATGATCCAGTTATCGCCTTCGACCTGTTCCCAGGCCGGGCGATGATATTGAATGCAGGGCATGGCAACTGCATGACAGGCCTGCGCAATATTGCCAGAAATCTGCGTCGCATAGGGGTGGGTCGCGTCAATTACCAGATCAATCTGCTCGGAATTGAAATGGGAAATGATGCCTTCTGGTCCGCCAAATCCACCGATGCGTACAGGCACACCATCGGGAAGGCTTGGTGCGCTGGTACGACCGGCGAGTGACAATTGCAGGCGAATATCGCGGCCAAATTCATGCATCAGGTCTTCTGCGATCCGATTTGCATCCCCGGTACCACCGAAAATAAGAATATGTTTCGGACGTTTGGCAGGCCGGGAAAGCGACATGGGCAGAGTACCTTGTTGTTTCTTTGTGGATCCATTTGGATCGATTGGTCCGCTTCCAGTTCGGAAGTTCTGGTTTAGGTCGGGTTGACCGGTTTGAACTGGTCGAAATCACCATGGCCATGGCGCGCCACAATAATGCCGTTGCGATCCGTGATCACGACTTCAATCGCGCAGGCCCCGTCAAGGGTCGCACGGGCGGCTTCACAGGCCTGACGGGCAATGGTGTCTGCTATATCAACGTTTGCCGCCTGACAAAGTTCCAGAACCTGTTTGGCGGTATTGGCCGTGCGGGTCTGATCGCACAGGGATGTATCACCGCTACTTTGACCGACGGTTTCCGCCAGTTTGTCGAAATCGACCTGTGATCGACTGCTATGCAAGTCCAGATGGCCTTGGGCAAGTTTTACAAGTTTGGCAAAACCACCAGCGACACTGACGAATTCGACAGGGTTCTTACGCAGATATTTCAACATGCCACCAACAAAGTCGCCCATGTCCATAACGGCTTCTTCGGGCAGGCCATAAAAACCACGGATGGCGGCTTCGGATGTTTTGCCTGTGGCACCGGCGACGTGGCGGCGTCCGGTGGCGCGCGCAACATCGACCCCACGATGAATGGAATGGATCCACGCCGAACAGCTAAACGGAATGACAATCCCCGTGGTGCCCAGAACCGACAATCCGCCAACAATCCCCAATCGACCGTTCCAGGTTTTGGCAGCAATTTCCTGTCCGCCGGGGATGGAGATTTCGATCTCGACATCAGGGGTGGCACCAAACTGATCGCAAAGCTCGGCGATTTGGCCGACCATCATTTCGCGGGGTTTGGGATTAATCGCTGCTTCACCCGGTGGCAAGGGCAGACCCGGTTTGGTGATGGTTCCAACCCCGTCACCGGCATGAAATGTGATGCCCGATCCTGCTTTGCCAGGGCGCACGGTCGATATGATTTCAGCACCATGGGTGACATCGGGGTCATCGCCCGCATCCTTGATCACGCTGGCCCGTGCCCAGCCATCGCCCAGTTCGGCTTTGATCAGCTTAAATGACGGGGTTTCCCCGCGTGGCAGGGTAATGGTAACCGGATCGGGAAAATCACCAGACAGCAACGCCTGCCACGCAGCACGGGTTGCAGCGGTGGCGCAGGCCCCCGTTGTCCATCCCTTGCGCAGTGGTCCGTCCGGTTTTCTTGCCATCAGTTGATTTTTTCCTGTCAATCCTTGGGGTCAGACCCTAGACCCTACCTATAGTCCCGGCATTGGACATGCAGTGCAGTGATCAGTGCCGGAATTGAGATTAAACATCATTTTAAATGTTGTTTATAAATTAATACGAATTTATCTCGGAAATATGTTGGACGTATCGTTTGATTGCTGTTTAACATATCCTCTTGATGCGGTCCTGCACAGATGGACCGAAATTCATGGAATAGAAGTAGCGTAAGATGACGAAGCTTGGTGTTGATTTCCCGGTATTTGAGCCGGGCTGGGTGTGGCTTGTGGGTGCGGGGCCGGGTGATCCCGGTTTGCTGACACTTCATGCCGTCAACGCCATGCAACAGGCCGATGTTGTTGTCTATGATGCGCTGGTCGATGAAAGGATCCTGAACCTGCTGCGTCCTGATGCCGAACGTGTTTATGCCGGTAAGCGCGGTGGTCGCCCGTCTTCCAAACAGACCGATATTTCCCTTCAGCTAGTTGAACTGGCGCAAAAGGGTCTTCGTGTTTTACGCCTTAAGGGCGGTGATCCGTTCGTGTTTGGCCGGGGTGGCGAAGAAGGCATGACACTGGTTGAACATAACGTTCCGTTCCGTGTTGTGCCCGGTATCACGGCGGGGATCGCTGGTGCGGCCTATGCCGGTATTCCAACCACGCATCGTGATTGCAATTCATCGGTGACCTTTGTCACGGGTCACGGATCCAGTGGCGAAGTGCCCGATAACATCAATTGGGTGGCACTGGCCAAGGGGGCGCCGGTGCTGGTCATGTATATGGCGATGAAGCATCTGCGCCGGATTTCGGCTGAGCTGATGGCCAATGGCCGCGCAGGCGATGAGCCGCTTGCCGTGATCAATCAGGCAACCACGCCAGATCAGGGTATTCTGATTACGACCCTTGAAAAGGCGGCCGATGATGTTGAACGGGCCGGTGTTGAACCGCCTGCGATCTGTATCCTTGGCAAAGTGGTTGGCTTGCGCGACCGGTTGAACTGGCTGTCACCACAAGATGACGTCAAGTCGGTCCGCAATGTGCCGTTCGAACAGGTTCTTGATCTGATTTCGACCCCGTCTGATCCGCTTAAAGACTGATCACCCGTTGATTTCACGTAATTCGTAAAATCCCCCCAACGGATTGATTTATATCGTTGTCCGTCTGATGCGTGCTTGTCACAATCGTGCATATCGAGTTTGGCGCTAGTTGGGTCATGGACGAACAACAGATATTGATCCGCATCCTTGAAAGCGGCTGGGCGCAATGCGCTGAAATCCTGCAAGACGATGGCGGGGTGCTTTTGACTGCGCTGATCGCGGGATTGGTGGGTAGCGTCACCCATTGTGTGGGCATGTGTGGGCCGTTTGTGATCTCGCAAGTCACCAGCCAAATGGAAAAGCTCCCGCTTGAGAAAATGAGCGAGTTTCGCCGCCTGACCGGTGCGGCCTTGTTGCCCTATCAGTTTGGCCGTCTGACGACCTATTGCCTACTTGGGGTGATGGCGGGCTATTTTGCCGACAGCATCAGTGTCTTGGCGCAGACCTTCTGGATCGGGCCGGTTTTGCTGGTTCTGGCGGGATTGTTTTTTCTGATTTTCGGGGTGATGGGTTTGATGCCACATCTGGGGGGATTGTTGCCAACTACGGGCGAGTCCCGCTGGTGGAACCGGGTGTTTGGCAATCATTTGCGCCCGCTATTTGCGGCCCCGTTTGGTTTGCGCGGCTTTGGCCTTGGCGTGATGCTGGGCTTCATTCCCTGCGGGCTGGTTTATGGCGCGCTGGTCATGGCTGCGGCTACCGGGGTTGCCTTGAACGGCGGGGTGGTGATGGCCGTGTTTGGATTGGGTACGGTTCCGATGCTGTTTGTCACCGGTTTCCTGGGGCAATATGCCGCACAACGGTTTCGCAGCCTGATGGTGCCGGTTGGTCGGGGGCTTATGATCATTAATGGCCTGATCCTGTTTGCGCTGGCAGGTCAGGCATTGATGTGATGATGGGTTGGTCGGGATCGGGAAATCACCATGAATTCATCGAATTATGAACAGGTGTGAGCTTTCCCACAGCCAGTGGTCTTGCATGATCGCCATGGGCATTTATAGTGCCCGTGAAGTTTAGAGAACTTAAAAACCGGTTCGATCAGACCGGCGATAAAACGAGGTAGGACGCGTGAGCAAAAAGACGCTTCTGGCAATTCTGGCAATTGCTTTGGTTCTGGGCATCGGTTTGACCTATCGCCTGATGATGATGGGTACAGAAACCCAGTCTTCGGGATCGGCTGCCATTGGCGGCCCGTTTGAGTTGGTCAATCAGGATGGCAAAACCGTCACTGAAAAGGACTTCGCCGGAAAATATATGCTGACCTATTTCGGCTATACCTTCTGCCCGGACGTCTGCCCGACCGAACTTCAGGTGATGGGCAATGCCCTTGATATCATGCCAGAAGATGTCGCGAACGAAATCACACCGGTCTTCTTCACCGTGGATCCGGAACGCGACACGGTTGATGCCATTGCTGAATATGTACCCTATTTCCATGACCGCATGGTCGGTCTGACCGGCACGGTTGCGCAGACATCAGCTGCGGCAAAAGCGTTTCGTGTCTATTACGCGAAATCCATCCCCGATGGTGAGCCGGACAATACGGACTCTTACCTGATGGATCATTCGTCATTTGTGTATCTGATGGATCGTGACGGCAAGTTTGTGCGTCATTTCAACTATGGCACCAGCCCCGAAGACATGGCCAAGGGCGTGGTCGAAGCGATCAAAAAGAACGGCTGACCTCATATAACCCCAAAATGATATGCTTGGCCCGCAAAGACATGTTTGCGGGCCATTTCGCATTGGAGACCCTGTCACATGACAGCTAGCTTACCGGGCATCATCATTGCCGCCCCATCATCAAACAGCGGCAAAACGGTTGTAACTTTGGCGCTGCTGCGCGCACTGACGCGTAAAGGGCATGCGATTGCTGCGGCCAAAACCGGCCCGGACTACATCGATCCGGCATTCCAGGCTGCGGCATGCCGGGCAAGTTGCATCAATCTTGATCCATGGGCAATGCGTTCTGATCAGATCACCGCACTCGCAGCCGCACATGCCGATGGCAAAGAATTCCTGATGTGCGAAGGCGTGATGGGCCTGTTTGACGGGGCTGCCAATGGCAGCGGATCGACAGCCGATCTTGCAGCACAGACCGGATGGCCGGTGGTGCTGGTTGTTGATGTAAAGGGGCAGTCGGCATCGGCCGCAGCGCTGATTTCGGGCTTTGCCAATTTCCGCGATGACATCAATGTTGCGGGCGTGATCCTTAATAAGGTTGGCAGCACACGCCATAGCCAAATGATCATTGATGCGTGTAAAAAACATCTACCGGATTTGCCAATCCTGGGGGCGGTTCGCCGTAGTGAAGATCTGATCTTGCCCGAACGCCATCTTGGTCTGGTGCAGGCAGGGGAACATCCTGAGCTAGATGCCTTCCTTGATCGTGCGGCTGACATCGTGGCTGAGGATGTTGATCTTGAGGCATTGATAGCGCTTGCTGATGGCATTGACGCGCAATCCGACAAGAAGTCGGGTGCAGATGTGGATATCTCCGCGATCAAACCATTGGGGCAGCATATTGCCGTTGCCCGTGATGCGGCCTTTGCCTTTGCCTATCCACATGTTCTGGATGGCTGGCGACGTGCCGGGGCGACAATTTCGTTCTTTTCTCCGCTGGCGGACGAAGCCCCAGACTCAGCGTGTGATGCGATCTATTTGCCCGGTGGCTATCCGGAACTTCATGCCGAAACACTGGAAAATGCACAGACATTCAAGGCCGCGATGCGCGATGCAGCTGCACGTGATGTCGTGATTTACGGCGAATGCGGTGGCTATATGACCCTTGGGCGTGAGCTGACCGATGGGGCGGGCAAAACCCATGAAATGCTGGGGCTCCTGCCCTTGGTCACAAGCTTTGCCACCCGCAGGCTGCATTTGGGATATCGTGAAGCGAAATTTGGCATGCCAACGGCATTCGGACCGGCAGGCATGAAAATGCGCGGGCATGAGTTCCATTACGCGACGACATTGTCTGAGGACGGTATGCCGTTCTGTCGCATGACAACCGCGACCGGTGCGGATTTGGGACCAGCAGGTCTGGTCGAGGGCAGTGTGTTTGGGTCCTTCTTCCATATGATCGCGCAGAGTTGAATTTGCGCGATCAGTCGTGACTTCGCCGGGTGCATGGACTGTCATTAAGCTGTATCATTGTGTGAGACGGCCCGAATGAGAGAGACCATGACAAAGAAAGAAACCGTCAGCATGCCAGTAGATCGTTATTGGGAAACCAAGAAGCTTGCGGAAATGACGCAGGAAGAATGGGAAGCCCTGTGTGATGGCTGTGGCAAATGCTGCTTGCACAAGCTTCAGGACGAGGATGACGGATTTGTCTATTACACCTCGGTAGCTTGTCGGATGCTTGATTGTCACACATGCCGGTGCAAGGACTATCCGAACCGGACCCAGCATGTCCCCGATTGCGTCCAGCTTTCAAAAGACAATGTCGAAACTCTGGGATGGATGCCGTCGACTTGCGCTTATCGGTTGTTGGCCGAAGGCAAGGAACTGCCGACTTGGCACCCGCTTTTGACCGGCAATCGTGAGTCTACTTTCATGGCCGGAATGTCAGTCCGTGGCATGGCAATCCCCGAAGAAGAAGCACATCCTGACCTGACCCGCTACATTGTGAAATGGCCTGCCTGACGCTGTGCGACATCTTCAGGTCGCTACGTCCCTAGCTTGCAATAGTCGTCGACCTTAACCACCTGTTTCTACGGTTGGTACGGGCTTGTTCAAGCCCGACGCAGACAGCAACAGGTGAGCATGATGTTTGGCAGAAATACCGGAAATCACGATGCTGAGCAGATTTTTGACGCGCTGAACCGGTCGATGGCGGTTATCGAGTTTGAGCTTGATGGGACAATTATCCGGGCCAATGATAATTTCCTAAATACCATGGGGTATAAGCTTTCTGACGTTTTGGGTCAGCATCACCGGATATTTATGCCACCGGAACTTCTTGTCGAAGCGGACTACAAAAAATTCTGGTCAGATCTAAGGTCAGGAAAATTTTTGTCAGGTGCCATGGCGCGCCGGAAAAAGAATGGCGAGATGATCTGGCTAGAAGCCAGCTATAACCCGATCCTGGATCGGAATGGCAAGCCAAAGAAGATCGTCAAATTTGCCACGGACATTACCGAGCGACGTGTAGAGCGTGCGGTTTGGCAAAGTGTCTTCGAAGCAATTGAGAAGTCTCAGGCGACGATCGAGTTCAACCTTGATGGCACGATTATTCGCGCCAACCAGATGTTTCTTGATGCGATGGGGTACCGGCTTGAGGAAATTAAGGGCAAGCATCACAGCATTTTTGTTGAACCTTCATATCGCAATTCGAACGAGTACAAGGAATTCTGGCAGAAGCTTAATGCCGGGGAATTTAACTCGGGCGAGTACAAGCGACTGGGTAAAGGTGGCAAGGAAGTCTGGATTTCGGCATCCTACAACCCGGTTCTTGATCCGGTTGGCAAGCCTTTCAAAGTTGTGAAATTTGCAACTGACATTACGGCGCAAACACGCCTTTTGATTGACCTCAAGAGTATCATCGACACCAATTTCGGCGAGATTGAAGGCAATCTGCACGAACTTGGCAGTTCGACGGATCAAAGCGTGTCGGTCTCAGAAGAAACATCAAATACTGTGCAAACGGTCGCCAGCAGTGCAGAGCAGATGGCAGCATCCATTGCAGAAATTTCCCAAAGTATGGGACAGTCGCGTTCGGAAACCGAAAGGGCATTCCAGGAAACAGTGAATGCCAACGAGTCGACCCAACGCATGGCACAAGTTGTCGATGCAATGGGCAATATCGTTGAAGTGATCCGCAATATTGCGGGTCAAATCAACTTGCTGGCCCTTAATGCCACGATCGAAAGTGCGCGGGCAGGCGAAGCAGGCAAAGGGTTTGCCGTGGTTGCCAATGAGGTCAAGAACCTTGCCAACCAGGCGGCCAAGGCAACTGAGGATATCTCTGAAGAGATTTCCGGTATTCAGGCTATTTCAACGGAAGTCGTCAGTGCGCTGGAAATGATTCAAGGTGCTGTCGAAACGGTTCGTGATGGTGTCACCACCATATCCTCGGCGATTGAGGAGCAAAGTGCTGTTACCGGTGATGTGACCAATCACATGCGGACCATGGCTGCGTCTGTAGAAGGCTTGACGCACAATCTTGAGGATATCCGTATCTCAACCGGAAAGGTTGCCAACTCGGTCAAAAAGACCCGTGAGGCTACAGCCGTTCTGGCAAGATGAGACTATTCTAAAGTGGTGATAGGTCTTAGTGCGCTGCACATATTTGGTGTTCAGACTGCGCATCGGAGTTTTTTTTCCAAAAAAGATAACATTCAGGGTTGCGGTACATATGATTTCTTAACTCACTGAAGGTAATGCGGGAATTATGAGAAGCTGTGTTGAGGACGACATTTCTTCTGATTATCTGCGGTTTCTTTTCTGATGACTCAAATTCATTTCTATTGAACTAATCCAAAGTATATGTTCTTACTTCTGATCGGTTACTCAGGGGATGGGTAATGGTTCAGGAAGGTCTGTGATGTTGCAGGCCTGTCATGGTGTGGAGTGGAAAGCGGGCCCTTCGGGTCAGTCAACATGGCGGAAAAACATGTAGGACTAGGTTGTCCTTGTGCATGTGCGCCGGATCAAGGTTTCCAACCATTGTTCGACGAGGGGACGGACGGTTGTTGCATATGATCATATGCGACGATGGAGCCTTTTTGTTGCTGACAGAAGCAATATGCCGGAATTCACTTTACCGATGTAACGGGCGCAACGATGCGCATCTTGTTAAGAGCGGAAAGGTATCAACGTGGGTATCAAGTTTTTTAAAGGCGACGCAGAAGCTCGCAGCGAACAACAGGTGACAGCTGCACTCGGTCGTTCGATGGCACGCATTGAGTTTGACACAGATGGCAACATTCTGCGTGCCAACGAGAACTTTGAAAAAGTGATGGGCTACAAGGTCGCAGACATCATCGGCAAACATCATTCGATGTTTGTCCCCCAAGAAATCGTCAATTCTGACGAGTATCGTGGCTTCTGGAAGAAGCTTGCCAAGGGCGAATTTCTGAGCGGTGCGTTTCCGCGCAAAACGCGTGATGGCAGCATGCTTTGGCTGGAAGCCACCTATAATCCGGTGGTGGATTCAAGCGGTAACGTCACCAAAATCGTCAAGTTCGCCAGCGACATCACCACACGTCGTAATGAGCGCGCATTGCTACAAAGCGTGTTTGATGCCATCAGTGCGTCTCAGGCAGTGATCGAGTTTGATCTTGATGGCAAGATCCTCAATGCCAACCAAAATTTCCTGTCGGTGATGAATTACACCCTCGATGAAATCAAGGGTAAACATCACAGTATCTTTGTCTCTGAAGGGCACCGCAAATCGTCTGAATACAAGACATTTTGGCAGAACCTTAATCAGGGACGTTTCCAGGCTGGCCAGTTCGCCCGTGTCGGTAAGGGCGGTAAGGAAGTCTGGATTGAGGCGACTTATAACCCGGTTCTTGACGCAGTTGGAAACCCGATCAAAATCATCAAGTTTGCGACGGATATTACCGAGCAAACCAAGCTTTTGCTTGATCTCAAACAGATGATCGATGGCAATTTCGCCGAGATCGAAGGCAATATCGGTGCCCTGAACGATCGTACCAACAGCAGTGTCGGTGCATCGGAAAACACGATGGACCTGACACGCAATGTAGCAGCCAGTGCTGAGCAGATGGCTGCAGCAATTTCTGAAATCTCGCAAAGCATGGCAAAGTCGCAGACTGAAACCGAACGCGCCTTTGAACAAACCAGCTCTGCCAATGAAATGACCCAGCGCATGACCAGTGTTGTTGATGAGATGGGCAGCATTGTCGAAGTCATTCGCGACATCGCCGGACAAATCAACTTGTTGGCTCTGAACGCGACGATTGAAAGTGCACGCGCCGGTGAAGCAGGCAAAGGCTTTGCCGTGGTCGCAAACGAGGTCAAAAACCTTGCGAACCAAGCAGCACGGGCGACCGAGCAAATCTCAACCGAAATTTCCGGCATTCAGTCAATTTCTACTGAAGTTGCCAGCGCGCTTGAGGTGATCCGTCGCTCTGTTGAAACGGTTCGTGATGATGCCACCAGCATATCAGCAGCGGTTACCGAGCAAACCGCAGTAACGGACAATGTTTCAATGAGTGTGCGCGATATGGCTTACTCGGTCGAAGAGTTGACCAGAAACCTTGAAGCAATTCGTTCAACAACCGATACCGTGGCATCATCCGTGGTCAAAACCCGCCAGGCAGCAGAAGTCCTGGCCCGTTAAACGCGGTGAAGTCACAAAAATCAGATTACCTTGAACGGGGCGAAAACAGTTGGTTTCGTCCCGTTTTTGCTATGTGACATTTTGAAGATGTTGAGCAGACCCATTTCAGAACCACTTGCTTTGCACGCGCTGAAATCGCAAGAATAGCGCCCTTGATACAGCAGGGTATGACGACAAAAGTGACAAGCGGGGCAGTGGGGCAATGACAAACGATCATTTGCGCATTGATGTTCTGGGGGTGGGCGAGGCGTTCGACCCGAACTTTGAAAATTCGTCAGTTGTGGTGACGGCAGATGGTTATCATCTGCTGATTGATTGCGGTGCGACGGTTGCCGGTGTCTTGATGGGTAAGTTCCCCGATCCCGATGCGATTGACGCGATCTATTTCACCCATATGCATCCTGATCATGTTTTCGGATTGGTACCGGTGATGCTTAACTGGCGTGATGATGGGCGCTCCAAGCCGCTTCATATCCTGTGTAGTCCGCAGCTGCGCACCCATCTTGAAAAATTGATGGAGCTTGGTTTTACCGGGCTCGGGTCGGCATGGCCATTTACCATCATCTGGCATTCGATTGCCGATACCGATCAGATCGGCCCGTTTGAATGCAAATTTGCCCGATCCGATCATAGTGTGCAGAACCACGCGATCCTGCTGCGCTACGCCGATAAGGGCTTTGCCTATTCAGGTGATGGCAATGTCACGGCTGATACTGCGGCACTGTTTACCGGTGCGGATCTTGTGTTTCAGGAAACCTATCTGACCCGTCATGATCCGCAGCATGCCGCACATTGCGATCTGGAAACGGTGCTAAAGCTGGCATCAGACATGCCGGGTGCGCGCTTCTGGCTCTATCACGTCAAACGCGATGCCAGGGCAGAAATGTCAAATATCATTCAGGGAAATGATCAGGTCCGAATGGCGGTGCCCGGCGAAGTGATTGAAATTCGCTGAAAACGAAGCAGGCTTGCCAAAGCAGATGTGAGAAGGTGATCGGTGCCCGGCCTGAAGTCTTAAGGCCGGGCACAATTTTTTCACGGGCGCGAAATCAGTTCTTAGTGAACTGCGCGCGTTTCCATGTCGTGCTGACGGATCGCTGCGTCTGCAACGGCCTGGCTTTCAAAAGACGCGATATGGGTGCCATCGGCGGTAAACACGCCATAGACCATCTCGTCGCTGTCTTCTTCGCTGTTGGGGACTTGCCGGATATAGGCAAAGTCATGAATGCCCAGCATGGCGAAATCAACATTCGACAACAGGCCGGTGTCCTTTGGGTCACGCTGGGTGACTTTGGCGTCGTGGTTCGCTGTGCGGTCTGTCATTTTAACCACTCCTTGGTTAGGCAGTGCCGTCTTCGTCTTCGACCTTCATATCGATGGTACGTGACGGAACAGCTTTTTTCTTGTTCGAGCCAATCGCAATTTCGCGTACGACCGGTTCTGGCAGAGGTCTGTTCAAATCGACATGAAGCAGACCGTTATCCAGATGGGCCCCAACGACTTCGATGCCCTCGGCAAGGACAAAGGAACGCTGGAACTGGCGTGACGCGATACCGCGGTGGATATAAACACGTTCGCTATCGTCCTCGGAATGTTTACCGCGAATGATCAGCTGATTGTCTTCTGTGGTTACCGACAAATCTTCTTCGGCAAATCCGGCGACTGCAACGGTGATGCGCAGCTTGTTTTCACCGATCTGCTCGATGTTATAGGGCGGATAGCCTTCGGCCTTGGTTTTCGAAACCTGATCCAGAACGCGTTCGATCTGATCAAAACCTAAAAGCAGTGGGCTGTTAAACATGGAAATCCGTGACATTTGCAGCACCTCCTCCGTCAGAGCGAGTGTGATTGATATTCAGACCCCACGCATCATGCGTTTTGGGCATCCGTTTGTTCGACCCGACATATCCGGCACCGAACGTTTCATCTATTCAAATAAATGTGGTTTTCCGCGCGATAGTCAAGAGTTGCCTGCGCCTCTGACCCCGAGATGACGCTATCATGTTGCTTTGCAAAACTTATGCACAGGAAGCCCACAGGTCCCTTTGACCGGATTGGAACGAGTCACCGCTTGCGCTGTGTAAGATCGGGCATTTTATCAAGCGCGTAATAGGCAACCGTCTGATCCTTGCCGCGCAGCGCCACTTCATGAAGAACCGCGTTTTCCGGCAAGGGAATCGGGCCAAGATCAAACAGCCCCTTGGAAATCACCAATGGAACGCCATGCCCCTTCGTTTGTGCTTCCAGTCGTGCGGTGGTGTTGATCGTATCACCAATCGCGCTGATATTTTCGCGGCCCGGTGGGCCCATTTCACCAACAATTGCCTTGCCCATATGCATGCCAATACCGATGCGCAGCTGATGGGGCAGTTCTGATTTCAGATGTTCATTCAGGCCTTCGATCCGGCGTAGCATTTCTGCCGCACCCTCAAACGCCTCAAGGATGGTTCGGTCGGTATCCTCGGTCTCATGACCATAAAGCGCCATCAGGCCATCGCCGGTGAACTGGGCGTAATAGCCCCCGGTGCTGCGAAGGGCCTCGGTCATTTCGGCAAAGAACTGGTTTAAGATAAACAGCACGTCATAGGGCATCTTGCGTTCGCCAAGCTTGGTCGAATCGCGCAAATCAATAAAGACGCAGACAACCTGTCTTTCACTGCCCGACAAGCCGCCCGGTCGCCGCCCATCACGCGCAGTGGCGTTCGGCGGCATTAGCGGTGCGACCGCAAGATCATTTTGTGGCCGGATTTGACAGGCAAGGCGCATGCCGCGCGGGGCCTGAATGCTTTTAAGTGCGGCGGCCTCAATCTGGCCGGGTGGGGCAAGTTGATCCAGACCGGACCCGCAATGCATACGGCATGTGGTGCAACGTCCATGACCACCACACACCGATGCCATCGGAATGCCGGCATCGCGCAAGGCTTCAAGGGCGGTGGCACCGGGCGGCACACGCACCGATCGACCATTGGGCAGACTTAGCATCGGGCCACGTTTAACCCGGTCAATCGTCTGGCGGATCTGGCGTACACCAAATGGCGCAAGGGCCAGTGCAATCGTCATGATGGTCAGTGGCGTCAGGGCATTTTCATAGAAGCTGATCGCTGCCTGATTAACGTCGGCTGCCTCAAGCACACCAAACACATATTTGCGTCCGCCTTCTTCGGTACGGCGAATGATTTCGGCTGCGGCTGCAGCGTAACCCGCCAAGGCCAATGTCGGGATCAGGATGGCAAAGGTGCCCAGCGCATTGCGCCATTTCGGATAGAACGGCTTAACGCGCAGCCAGAAATGAATGCCGATACAGCCATGCGCCCAGACAACAATGACCGAGACGGCCTGCAAGAATCCCTGAAACGGGATAAATACCGCTAGATCAAGCAGGACGCGCTCATATTCCGATGATACATCAAAGCCAAGTTCGATCACGCGCGTTGCAATGATATGGCGAAACAGCAGAAACGGAATACACAGGCCCAGAATCATCTGCGCCCATTCCGAGGTGCGCAGGCGCAAGGTACGGCGACTGGTCAGTCGTGCAGTGGCCAGCAGGAAATGGACAATCAGTGATACCAGAAGCAGGATTTCAAGTGGCGGGAATTGCCAGATCTCGGTCGTGAATTCGCTGAAATCACTCATCAGTTCGGGTGACACGATCCCGGCCGAATGGTTCAGCAAATGAAGCAGCACATAGGCGAACAGGATCAATCCTGAATACAGTCGCAAGCTCTGAATCATTGTGTTCCGCCACGTTGCTGAAAATCTGTTTGCTGCGAATTGGTTGCGTGTTTAAGTGAGCGCGACTTCACCTAACAACCGCCCCATTATGATGTCCAATCATAAACAAGTTATGTCAGGAAGAGCGCCCCAAATGTCACACGCAGTAAATCCCAGCCCCTCTAAAGATCAACTTAACGTCGCAATCGCGCAAATCGCCCCGGTCTGGCTTGATCAGAAGGCAACCATATCGAAAATCAAGGATGCGATTTCCGATGCAGCGGGCCAAGGCGCGCAATTGGTCGGCTTTGGCGAAACGATCTTGCCGGGATATCCGTTCTGGATCGAACGCACCGATGGTGCGCGGTTTAATGATCCGACCCAGAAGGAACTCCATGCGGCTTATCTTGATCAGGCGATTGTTATCGAACGCGGTGATCTTGATGAAGTTTGCGCCCTAGCACGTGATCATTCGATTGCGGTTTATCTGGGCATTTATGAACGGCCAATGGATCGCGGCGGTCACAGCGGGTTCTGTTCACTGGTTTATATCGATCCAACCGGCGTGATCGGTTCGGTGCATCGCAAATTGATGCCGACTTATGAAGAACGCCTGACATGGTCGCCCGGTGATGGCAATGGTTTGCGAACCCATGCGCTTGGTGCTTTTCGGGTTGGTGGGCTGAATTGCTGGGAAAACTGGATGCCGCTTGCGCGCACAGCACTTTATGCCGACGGCGAGGATTTCCACTTCGCCTGCTGGCCGGGTGGCGAGCGCAACACGCAGATCACGCCGTTTCTGGCCCAAGAAGGTCGATCCTATGTGATGTCGGTATCAGGTATGATGCGGGTGGCAGATTTCCCACAATCAACCCCGCATCTTGATCGCATCCTTGCCGGGAACGGGGATGCTGAATTTTTGGCCAATGGCGGATCCTGTTTGGTCGCACCGGATGGCAGTTACGTGATCGAACCGATTGTCGGGATTGAAGCGGTTAAAACCGCGACCATTGATCATGGCGTTGTGCGCCGGGAACGCCAGAACTTCGATCCGGTCGGGCATTATTCCCGCCCGGATGTCCTGAAACTTGAAGTCGACCGCCGTCGTCAAACGGCGGGCCGCTTTGTCGATTGATGTGATCGACCGGATTGCACGCGCCTGACCTTTGGGTCAGGCCGCGTTTTTGACGCGCTTTTTGGTCAGGAACTTTACAAGCGACGTTGCGAAATCATTGCTCGAAATCGGGGTTTCAAGCGATTCGACCGCCGTTGCATAGACGTCATCGGGGAACAGATCGTGACGGAGTTCCAGCAATGCTTCCTCGTAAGGACGCATGAATTCCGGGTGCGGCTGGATCGATGCGGCATTGTCACCATATTGCAGACCGGCATAGGGACAGAAATCCGAGCTCGCCCAGACGGTCGCACCTTCGGGCAATTCAACAACCTGATCCTGATGCAGGGCATTGATGCGGATGGTGGACGGGGTTCCCGCAAGCCAGTCACTGTTGCCGGCCGAGACAGCATATTCATGAACGCCAACGCCCCAGCCCTTGTCGGACTTGACCACTTTGCCGCCAAGTGCGGTGGCAAGGATCTGATGGCCAAAGCAGATGCCAAATACCGGTTGACCGGCACTGACGGCTTCGCGCAGGAATTCCTGAAGGCGGATCATCCAGGGCGCATTTTCATAAACGCCATGTTTGGAGCCCATGATTACCCAGCCATCTGCATCATTGATCGATGCAGGAAACTCGTCTTGCAAAACGGTCCAGCTTTCAAACTCAAGACTTGGGTCGACATCGCCAAGGAGTTTTTCCAACATCTTTGGATAGCTTTTAAACTCTTCGCGAAGTTCTTCCGGTGCGAGTCCCGGTTCAAGAATGCCGATCTTCATGCAGAGACCTTTATAGACTTCAATGTGGCGCTGTAGCTCAGTTATGGGATTTTAACGCCAAAAACAAGCCCGGTGCTGCGAGAATTCGCGCGATTTTTGACCGGAAATGCGAAACCGCCCGGCGGAATGCACGGGCGGTTGCACGGTCTGCGATCCTTGGGGTGTGGGACTACAAGATCGCAGGCCACTGACGGGTGGCGTCAGCTATTCCAGTGTAATGTGCGCGCACCGGCCATTCCGGCCAGCATCGCGACAACAAAAAGAACCGTATCGGTTTGCCCGAACGCAAGGGCACTTAATGCCGGGCCCGGGCAATACCCGACCAGACCCCATCCGGTGCCAAACAAGACACCACCAAGGATCAGGCGACGGTTGATTGCCTTATTGGTTGGAAGGCTCATGTCGCCGCCGCAAACGGCCTGACTACGTTTCTTTGCGAATTGAAAGATCGGCATGGCCACCGCAAGACCACCGCCCATGACAAAGGCAAGGCTCGGGTCCCAACCGCCATCGGCAATTGCCCAGATATCAAGGAAGCCAAGGACCTTCTGCGGATCAATCATGCTTGAGATATAAAGACCTGCGCCAAACAGGGTGCCGCAAATCAGGGATACCAAAATACGCATCATGCAACTCCCAACAGATGGCGGGTAATCAGAACGGTGATGAATCCTGCAGCCATGAAGGAGAGAGTCGCAACTAGCGAACGCAATGAGAAACGTGACAGACCGCAAATGCCATGGCCGCTGGTGCAGCCGCTGCCGATCGTTGTGCCAATGCCGACAAGTAAGCCTGCCGCAATAATGACCGGAAGCGGACTGGATACGACACTTTGGGCTTCAATCGACGTGCCCGACATCAAAAGAAGCGGGCCAATGATCAGGCCAAGAACGAATGCGAGACGCTCGATCATTGCCGATCCGTCTTTGGATGGTGACAAAAGACCACCGACGATACCGCTGATACCGGCGATGCGGCCATTGAGTAGCAGGTAAAGGCCGGAGGCCAAACCAATAAGTCCGCCGCCAATCAGGGCGGAAACGGGCGTGAAGTTTTCCATCATAAAATCCGTAGTGAAATGATTTATATTAATTTATGCGAATAAACTAAAGATATCAATGAAAATCGTAACTTGGTGGGTATCTTTTTTGTAAATCGGTGCCGATGCGGAACTCCCCCAGTCTGGCGATCTTTACGACAATCAAAACCCGCAAGCGTTGGTATCAATGGGGTTGCGGGTCTAATGCCAAGGGCAAGTTTAACATAAAATCTATGTATTAATATACTGCCATAATGCGTGTTGCGATACTGTTCGCACTAATGCGAATAATTATCAAAATAATTTGCATATGCGTGATGTCGGTGTTACCCCAGTTCGGACTACTCAAAAGTGTGGTTTAGGGGGAATTTGAACCATGAAGATTATCTGGCAAGAAATTGCCCGGCGCAGCCTGCCGATGCTCATGGCGTGTGGTCTCACCGCCATCGGGTCTCAGGCGCTGGCAGCAGACGGTGCTGTCAGCTTTGTTGATCAGTCTGATCGCGAAGTGACGCTCGACAAACCGGCAGAACGCGTTGCAACCATCCCGATCCCGGCGGCTTCGATGTTTGTTTCCCTTGATGGTGGAACCGATCGACTGGCCGCGATGCACAAGCTGTCCAAGTCTGCTTTGCTTGAAGGTGTTCTGGGGGATTTCTTCCCGCAGTCCAAAGATGTTCCAAGTGACATCGTCGGCGAAGGCTTTATGCCAAACATCGAAAGCCTGCTTTCGGTTAACCCGGATCTGGTGTTCCAGTGGGCCCATCGTGGCGATGACATCATTGCCCCAATCACCAATGCGGGTCTTAAAGTCGCGACCTTCCGTTATGGGACTGAGGAACTCGCACGTGGCTGGATCACGACCATGGGTGCGGTTATCGGTAACCCGGAAAAGGCAGAGCGCCTGATTGCATGGCGCGATGAGGTGATGGCCAAGATCAAGGCCAAAACGGATGGGATTGCCGACGCAGACAAACCGCGTACGCTTTACTTCCTGCGCTTTAACTCCGAGCTCAAGGTTGCTGGCGAAGGTGCTTATAACAGCTTCTATATCGATCTTGCCGGTGGTCAGAACCCTGCCCTTAATGGTCCGACCTGGCAGGTCGTTGGTCCGGAGCAGATCCTTGAATGGAATCCGGAAGTCATTCTGTTGAACGGCTTTGAAAGTGATCTCAGCCCGCAGGATGTCTATGACAACCCGCTTCTGGTTGATGTTGCTGCGGTGAAGAACAAGCGCGTCTATCGCGTGCCGCTTGGCGGTTACCGTTGGGATCCACCCAACCAGGAAAGCCCGTTGATGTGGATGTGGCTTTCACAGGTTCTGCATCCGGACCTGTTTGATTGGGATCTGCGCGCCGAGATCAAATCCGCCTATGAATGGATCTATGGTCAGGTGCCGAGCGATGAACAGATCGATGGCATTTTGCGCGTATCGCAAAATGGTAGTGCCGCCAACTACACGCCCTTTGTGAATTAAGGGGACGTGCAGATGACCAGCACAGTCGCAACAGCAACAGATAACCGGTTTAACAACCAACCCGTCCTTTGGGGGGCCTTGGTGGCGGGGACGCTTATTCTGGCATTGGGATCACTGGCAATCGGTCGTTATGACGTGCCGATTGAAAACGTGATCGGCATTCTGGCGCATCATGCCTTACCGATTGACGCCGAATGGAAAAATGTCGAACAGCGCGTGGTTGAACTGATCCGGATTCCACGCATGTTGCAGGCTGTGCTGGTCGGTGCTGCCTTGGCCTTAAGCGGTGCCGCCCTTCAGGGTGCGTTCCGCAACCCGCTGGTCGGGCCGCAAATTGTCGGCGTGTCATCGGGTGCGGCCCTTGGCGGGGCGACCGCGATTTTCTTATCACTCGGGACTTTCGCCGTGGTTGGCAGCGCCTTTGTCGTTGGCGTTCTTGCCATGGTGATTGTCTATCTGATTGCCCGGACCGAAGGTCGGGCGCCGATATTGATGCTTGTGCTTTCAGGGGTGATCGTCAGTGCGTTTTGCACATCCATGACGTCCCTTGTGACCTTTTTCGCAAACCCTGAAGACAGCCTTCCGGCGATTGTCTATTGGCTGATGGGAAGCTTTGCGACCGCAAGCTATGACAAGGTCGGGATCCTTTGCATCGCACTTTTGCTGGCCGGTGTGCCGCTTTTGGCGTTGCGGTTTCGCATTAATGTCCTGTCGCTTGGTGATGAAGAGGCCGAAGCCCTTGGCATCAAGGTGGAACGCACGCGCTGGATTGCTTTGCTGGCGATTGCAGGCCTTGTTGCCGCATCTGTTTCGGTCAGTGGCATTGTTGGATGGGTCGGGCTGGTGGTGCCGCATTTTGCCCGCATGCTGTTTGGCCCGGATCATCGGCTTGTGCTGCCGGCATCCATGATCATGGGGGCGGCTTACATGTTGTTTATCGACAATATTGCCCGCACCCTGACGGCATCGGAAATTCCGTTGGGTGTTTTAACCGCGATTGTTGGCGCGCCGGTCTTTGGCTGGTTGCTGCGCCGAACCCGTGCGCGGGGGTGGTAAGCCATGATCCGTGTTGAAAAGCTTGGTTTCAAACACCGTCTGCGTCCCAACTGGATTTTCCGCGATCACAGCCTGACGGTGGATCGGGGCGAAGTCGTCGCCGTCATCGGACCTAACGGCCGGGGCAAAACCACCCTGATCAAGACGATCCTTGGTTTGCATAAACCGGTCGAAGGGTCGGTGCGCTTTGACGGTACGGTTGGCTATGTCCCGCAAAATACCGAGGCTTCCTTTCCCTATTCCGTGCGCGACATGGTGGTGATGGGCCGTGCACGCCACGTCAAAACGTTCGGATCGCCCGGTCGTGATGACTATCAAAAGGCAGATGCCGCGTTGGAACGGCTTGGGGTCGATCGGTTTGCCAGCCGCCCGGTGACCGAGCTTTCCGGTGGCGAGCGGCAATTGGTTCTGATTGCCCGTGCTCTTGTGTCTGATTGTCAGATCATGGTGCTGGATGAACCGGCATCGGCGCTTGATTTCAGGAACCAGCAGACAATCCTGACAGTGTTGCGTGATCTGGCCCGTGAGGACGGGATGACGGTCCTGTTCACCACGCATATGCCGCAACATGCCCAGGTCATTGCCGATCAGGTTTTGTTGATGCGTGATGTTGATCGCTATGACTTCGGCCCTGTCGAAACGGTGCTGAGCGAAAAAAACCTCTCTACGCTTTATGGCATCGATATCCGTTCCATCGATTTTGATCATCAGGGCCGCAATCAGCAGGCGGTTGTTCCGGTATTCGTCTAACCAGACGATCCTCAGATGGGAATATGAACGTGTGCGCAGAAAAAGACATCCTCGTTGCCTGTATCGGCCCGGACAAGATGGCGCCGTCACTTGCAGATCGCGCAAAGTTCGCACCGGTCATCTTTGAACGGGTTGATCAATACGAGCTGCCTGATTGTGACTTGTCGCGCTTTGCTGCCCTGTCGATCTCAATTCATGCCGATCAACGCTTTCTGCTGTCGCAGAAGGAACAGATAGCTACTTACCTCAGCCTCGGCGGTGTGGTGCTTTGGAGCGGCCCGATGGCCTATCCGGTGATTGATGGCGTTGGGGCATTTGAACCGCGCCCGACCCGAAACCTTACCGGTTTGGCCGTGACAAGACTGGTTGACCACCCATTGTTTAAAGGTGTGACCGGCAAAGATTTGACTTTCCGCCGTGGTGTTGCCGGTTTTTGGGGTAGGGGCCATAACCCGGCACCGGATGGTGCGATTTTGCTGAACGGCCTTGATCGTGATCCATCATCCGCCCCGGTCGACTGGATTTGGGACCGACCAGAAGGGGGAACCGTCATCAGTCATGCAGGCAATGATTTCCTGACATTTGCCCAAGCCGGGAGTGGCACCACAGCCGATCATCTGGCCCCGAACTTTGCCAAATGGCTGATTAGCCATGTGCGTGCAAAGCAGGAGGAGCGGGTTTGAACGTCCAATCTGCGAATGTGACGCGCCCCAAGCTGATCGCCCTTGATGGCGGGACGGGCTATCACAAGGCAACATTTGATGATCCGACGATT
Source organism: Thalassospira sp. (assembly GCA_965228275.1). GTDB lineage: Bacteria > Pseudomonadota > Alphaproteobacteria > Rhodospirillales > Thalassospiraceae > Thalassospira. The sequence goes on from OZ245802.1 coordinate 2,235,074, forward strand.
GCCCGGCATCTTGATAAGGTGATCTATATTCGCGACTTCTGCGACGATGACCTTGTTGATGCGGCGGGTCTTATCATTCCGTGCCGCACCCCGCCCGAAGTTGTTGTCCCGCACACGGAACGCATTCTGGGATTCCTCAAACGCGGTGGCATGGTGATTGCCATGGGTGATACCGGGCAAAACCAGTGGCTTCCGGATGTTTCATTGACACCGGTTGAAACCAATTTCTGGTGGTGGCTGGAACCGGGATCGGATCTTGGCCTCGAGATCACAGATCAAAGCCATGACATGTTTGCCGAAATGGGCAAATCAGATGTCAGCTGGCACCTGCATGGGCTTTTTGATGTGCCCGAAGGTGCAAAGTCGCTGGTGGATTACCGAGACGGGCGGTCGGTTCTTTATGAAGATACGAAAAATTATGCCGGGCACCTGATCGTGACATCGCTTGATCCGATGTATCATCACGGGGCCTATTTCATGCCTGCGACGACCCGGTTTTTATACGGCTTCATCCCATGGATTCGCCGAACGCTCGACGCCAAAGCCACTTTGTCATGAGACAAAATGCTTCACTGCTTGCAGTACACTGAAATAGCTCGATTTTATCTATCTTGCCAAAGTCCGAATTTCAGAGGATATAGCATTATCTTTGGTTGTGGTTTCGGCATCCTTGCCAAACCCCCTTTTTCGGATTTCTATACATAGATGAGCAAAGATCGGCTTTCGGCCAGTCGGCGTCTTGACGTCGCATTGGCGTTGGTGGTGCAGGGTGATTATGTTGCTGCGATTGATGTCGCGCGCGCAGCAATTGCTGCGGACGGAGAATGGGATGAAGCCCATTTCACGTTGGGCGACATTTTTGAACGCGCCGGTGAAACCGAAAACGCCGTCGAAGCTTTCCGGCAATATCTGATCCTTGATCCGGTTGACCGCATGGGGGCAGAAGTCCGCCTGACCTTGCTAGGCGCAGCAGCGATGCGTGATCGCTTGCCGCCGGACTATGTCAAAGCCCTGTTTGACGATTATGCACCGCGCTTTGAAATCAGCCTGCGCGATCGTCTGGCCTATCGCGGGCCGGAATTGCTGCTTGAGGCTGTGCGCGCCCATCTTTCTTCTGCGACCGGCCCGGTTGAGGTGCTTGATCTTGGCTGTGGTACCGGTTTGGTCGGCGAAGTCTTTGCCGGTTGTTTTGACGCAATTGACGGTATTGATCTGTCACCGCGCATGATCAACCGTGCACGCGCCAAGGGGATGTACCGGACTTTGGTTGCCGGTGACATTACGGATATGCCAGCTGAAATCGGCTCGGATTACAGCCTTGTCGTTGCCGCCGATGTTTTGAACTATCTGGGTGATCTTGCCCCGGCCCTTCGCGCCGCACATGCCTGCATGAAACCGGGTGGCTTAATGGTCTTTAGCCTGGAGCACGGTGATGCCTTCCCGTTTGATCTTGGCCCCGGCCAACGGTTCCGTCATCACCAGCGCGCCATTTTTGAATGGCTTGTTGAATGCGGGTTTGAGCTGATCTCAGACGAGCTTGGCGTGCTGCGTCAGGAAAAAGGCAACCCGGTTGAGGGGCGCATCATGGTTGCCCGTGCAACCGATGGTCTATCTCAGCTTGCGGGCAAACTGATCTCGCAAAGCGATCCGGATCAGGCATCTGGTCAGACCCTGCATTAAGGTTATTTGACCCAAAACGCTCTTTTGCCGAACAGCACAGTGACAGTGCGAATTGATTGTTCAGGTGAAATCGGGTTTGCTGTCTTTTTGCCGGGTGCTTGACGTGCCCGGGGTTTCGCGGAGAGACGCATTAGATGTTCGCTTGGCCGAAATGATCTGGTTTAAACGCGCCGCAGCCATCGGATTTTGGAGCCTGATTCTTGTGATCGGGTTTTTGTCGCTCCAGCCAATTGAAAATCTGCCCGATGTTCAAATCTGGGATAAGATCCAGCATCTTGTGGCCTATGGGGCCTTGGCAGGGTGCGGGTTTGTTGCCTACCCTAACCGTCATTGGCAGGTGATTGGTTTTACCATTGCTTATGGGATCGGCATTGAGTTTGCCCAAGGATTGGTGCCCGGGCGTTTTCCAAGCATTGGCGACGCAGTGGCAAACACATTGGGGGCGCTAATCGCCCTTTTGGTGATGCGTGTTGGCCCGGTTCGGCGGTTGATCCAGTCGGCGTCTTAGAAAAGTCGGGGTCCAAATCCGATAAATTCAGACCCCGTTTTCACAGATATCAAGCCTTTGGCATGTCACCGCGAATGATATAGGCCAGTGCCTGCACGACTTGTTCTGGCTCGCGCGCGACACCATTGGCTGCACCATCGACTTCCTTAAGTGCGTGGTCGTGTTCGGTCGGGTGCAGGGTGATATAGGGGATGCCAAGTGCTGCGGCATAACCCGCGTCAAAGGCCGCATTCCACTGTTTGTACTTTTCGCCAAATCGAATGACAGCAAGATCTGAGCCTGACAGCAGGGTTTTGGTGCGCATGGCGTTTAGCTGTGCACCTTTGCGGTCATGCCAGAACTTGTTTTCCTCAGCCCCGAACACGGCAACACCGCAATCATCGGAATCTTCATGCATGGTGATCGGTGCCACCAGTTCGACCGGTAGGCCAGCTTCTTTCACCCCGGCGGCGATACGTTCGCGCCAATCGCTGTGAATTTCACCTGACAGATAGACGGTCCAGACCTTGGTCATGTTTCTTTCCCTGTTTGATCATATTGATGGGGTTCATTGCCCATCGTGACGGTTTGATTTTGCATGTTAGTGCAACATTGACCGTGCCTCTACCGGCTGAGGTGATTTTTGATCAATTGAAGGGATTTTGGTTTGGTGCAGAAGGGGGGGGGCTTAAACGACAAAACCCGTCGCCAAAGGCAACGGGTTTTGAATGGTGGAGCTGATCAGGATCGAACTGACGACCTCTACAATGCCATTGTAGCGCTCTCCCAACTGAGCTACAGCCCCACTTTGTCCGCGTCGCAGGTTTCCAAGGAAAGCTCTGCGGCGCGGCGCATATTTAGAAGGTTCACCAAATGTTGGCAAGACCTATTTTCAAAATTTCTTAGCGATCATCGTCGTCTGATTCGACATGCTCGTAGACTTCGCCAAGATCATCGTCGTCTTCGCCGAGATCAGAAGCATCTTCGAGAATATCATCGTCCAGATCGTTATCGACATCATCATCAAGATCGTTGACGTCATCGATGTCTTCGTCTTCTTCCGGTGCCGGTTTGGCAACCGCGGCTTTCTTGACCTTTGTCACACCATCAGGTGTAGCGCATTTCGGGCAAACAACCGGGGTACGGTTCAGATCGTAATACTTGGTACCACAGGCGAGGCAGTGACGTTTCTTACCGCGTGCTGACATTACGGCAAATCCTCTTAATTACCGTTATCATCGAGAAGTAAAGACTGTTCGTCGCAAGGTGCTGCAATGCAGCGCATGACGTGATGTCTGAAAGGCCCAATTGCCATCTTGTTGTCGCCTTGTCAAAAGGAAATTGATCGTTTTTTCCGTGAAGGGACAATAGAGGGAAATCTTGGTCACATTTACGCAATTTTGACGGTGAAATCCCTGATCATGTCCCTGCAGATTTCCGTAGCGAAAACCCGTGTCAAAATTTGGGTTCGATACTGGTGCATGACAACCGCTTGTGCTAGAGCAGGATGCGGCGATTGAAAGGCTCCTGAGCGCCTGAAACCACGGCTGCCCCTTGCGCACCCGCGTTGCGGCTTTGTCAATCGATCCGAATGTGATGAAAAACAGTTACTGACAGGTATGGCTCCATGAGTGCTTCGCAGACCAAACGCCCGCTTGCTTCGGCCAAATCAGGGCCGCTTACGGGCGATATCCGGGTTCCGGGTGACAAATCAATTTCCCATCGCTCCCTGATGTTTGGCGGTCTGGCAATCGGCACGACCAAGGTCACCGGCCTGCTTGAAGGCGAAGACGTTCTGGCAACCGCAGACGCCATGCGCAAACTTGGCGCGACCGTGACCCGCGATGATGATGGTACATGGCATGTTACTGGCGTTGGCGTTGGGGCGCTGCGTGAACCTGATAGCGTGATTGACATGGGCAATGCCGGAACCGGCATCCGTCTGATGGCGGGTATTGTTGCAACTCATCCGATCACGACTTTCTTTACCGGTGATGCGTCGTTGTGCAAGCGCCCGATGGGCCGCGTTGCCGATCCGCTGTCAGAGTTCGGCGCACAATTCATCACCCGTGATCGTGGCCGTCCGCCGATGGCCGTGATCGGAACCGATGAAGCAAAGCCGATCACCTATACCCTTCCAATGGCATCGGCACAGGTGAAGTCTGCTGTGATGCTGGCGGGTCTGAATACGACCGGTACCACCACCGTGATCGAACCAAAACCGTCGCGAGATCATACCGAACGCATGCTGCGTCACTTCGGTGTTGAGGTCGATGTGAAGGTCAATGACGATGGTGGTCGCACCGTCAGCCTGACCGGTCCTGCCGAAATGAAGGCTGCCGACATTGTTGTTCCGACCGATCCGAGCTCGGCCGCATTCCCGATGGTTGCTGCCCTGATCAATCCGGATTCCGAGGTGACCATCCGTGACGTATGCCTGAACCCGCTGCGCACCGGCCTGATAACCACCCTAATTGAAATGGGCGGCGATATCACGATCACCAATGAGCGCGAAGAAGCTGGCGAAACCATTGGTGATCTGATTGTCACGGGTAAGAACCGCCTGAAGGGAATTGTTGTTCCGGCCGAACGTGCGCCGTCGATGATTGATGAATATCCGGTTCTGGCCGTTGCAGCGGCCTATGCCGAAGGCGAAACCCGTATGTGCGATCTGGAAGAACTGCGCGTGAAGGAATCTGATCGTCTGGCTGCCGTTGCTGCCGGTCTTGAAGCCAATGGCGTTATTCACCGCATCGAAGGTGATGATCTGATCGTGACCGGTGGTGTTGTTCCGGGTGGCGGGATTGTTGAAACCCACCTTGATCACCGTATTGCAATGTCGTTCCTGATTCTGGGTCTTGGCGCAGAAAAGCCGGTTGCGGTTGATGATGCGCATCCGATTGCGACAAGCTTCCCGAACTTCGAGCAGTTGATGGGCGATATGGGCGCAAATTTTGCGCTGTATTACTGATCAACTGATCCCATAATATTAATGAAGGCCATGCCACCAAGACATGGTCTCAATATCAACAGGGAGCGAAGCATATGATCATCGCCATTGATGGGCCGGCTGCGTCCGGCAAGGGGACTTTGGCGCGTCGAGTCGCAGACGCAATGAACTATGCCTACCTTGATACCGGTCTTCTGTACCGTGCCACCGGTGCGAAAGTTTTGGCCGAAAATGCCGATCCTTCTGATGAAGCAGTTGCCGTACATGCGGCAGAAAATCTCAGTGCCAATGATCTTGGCGGCGAAGAACTTCGCAGCGAAGAAGTTGGGACTGCTGCCTCAAAAGTTGCAGCGATTCCAAAGGTTCGCGAGGTGTTGCTTGATTTCCAGCGCAGCCTTGCAGCCACCCCGCCGGATGGTCGTCGCGGCGCTGTTCTGGATGGTCGCGATATTGGAACGGTCGTTTGTCCGCAGGCCCCGATCAAGTTTTATCTGACGGCAAGTGTTGAAGAACGTGCAAACCGTCGGTTCAAACAGTTGCAGGAAAAAAATCCCGCTGCTATATACGAGCGCGTTCTCAAAGAGCTTGAAGAACGGGATGCCCGAGACAGTGCCCGCGATGTTGCACCGCTCACCATGGCAAAAGACGCAATCCATATCGATACGGATCGTCTGAATGCCAATGCAGTGTTCGACGCAGTCATGGCACATATTCGCACCCACATGGGTGAGAATGACTGATCAAAAGGCGTTTTAACCGTCAGGCGAAGAACGATTCCGAGGTGCCGGCCAAACGGTCAGTCCCTAAGGTGAACGACTTGTGCGTTCACCTTTTCGTCTATGGAAGATACGTCTTCCAAAAGCGTCCGGAATTGGATTGCGACTGACAAATTGCCGCGATTTTGCGGTTTTAAGACCACCGGACACAACCGGTTGGCCAGAATATAATGACGATACTCGAAAGGAAGTCTGGTTTATGACCATCGCTGATGAAGCACTATTCTCGACCGGCGAAGATTTTGCCGCTCTGCTTGCTGAAACCCTCGGTTCTGAAGACGAAGGTTTCGTTGGCCGCGTAATGACCGGTACGGTCGTTAAGAAAACTGACGACGACGCAATCGTCGATGTCGGCCTGAAATCCGAAGGCCGCGTTCCGCTTAAAGAATTTGGCGCAGGCGAAGTAAACATTGGCGACACCGTTGATGTTTATGTCGACCGCTATGAAAACAAAGATGGCCTGATCGTTCTGTCGCGCGAAAAAGCGCGCCGCGAAGAAGCATGGGTTGAGCTGGAAAAACAGTTCTCCGATGGCAAACGCGTTGACGGCACCATCTTTGGTCGCGTTAAAGGCGGCTTCACTGTTGACCTGTCGGGCGCTGTTGCGTTCCTTCCGGGTTCCCAGGTTGATATCCGTCCGGTTCGTGACGTAACCCCGCTGATGAACAACCCGCAGCCGTTCCAGATCCTGAAAATGGATCGTTCGCGCGGTAACATCGTGGTTTCGCGTCGTGCAGTTCTCGAAGAGACCCGTGCAGAACAGCGTGCTGAGCTGATCCAGAACCTCCAGGAAGGTCAGGTTCTTGACGGCGTTGTCAAAAACATCACCGATTACGGCGCGTTCGTCGATCTCGGCGGCGTTGATGGCCTGCTGCACGTTACCGACATCGCTTGGAAACGCATCAACCATCCGTCTGAAGCACTTCAGATCGGCCAGACCGTTAAAGTCCAGGTTATCCGTTTCAACAGCGAAACCCAGCGTATCTCGCTTGGCATGAAGCAGCTTGAAGCTGATCCGTGGGAAGGTGTTGAAGCCAAATACCCGGTCGGTTCGAAGTTCGAAGGTCGTGTCACCAACATCACCGATTACGGCGCATTCGTCGAACTCGAAGCTGGTGTCGAAGGCTTGGTCCACGTTTCCGAAATGTCCTGGACCAAGAAAAACATCCACCCGGGCAAAATCGTTTCGACCTCGCAGGAAGTCGAAGTCATGGTGCTCGACGTCGATGCACAGAAGCGTCGTATCTCGCTTGGTCTCAAGCAGTGCACCTCGAACCCGTGGGATGCCTTCCTTGCAGCTCACCCGGTCGAGTCCGAGATCGAAGGCGAAGTCAAGAACATCACCGAATTCGGTCTGTTCATTGGCCTTCTGGGCGGTATCGACGGTATGGCTCACCTCTCGGACCTGTCATGGGACCGCGCTGGTGAAGAAGTCATCAAAGAATACAAAAAAGGCGACATCGTCAAAGCCAAGGTTCTTGACGTTGACGTTGAAAAAGAACGCATCTCGCTCGGCATCAAACAGCTTGCTGGCGATCCGTTCAAAGAAGCAGTTACCGGTATCAAGCGTGGCGAGACCGTCACCTGCGAGATCACCGAAGTTAACGATGGCGGCATCGAAGTTGCTGTTGGCGACACCGAACTGAAAGGCTTCATCCGTAAAGCTGAGCTGGCGCGTGAGCGTTCTGAGCAGCGTCCAGAGCGCTTCGCAGTTGGTGAGAAAGTCGACGCACGCGTTACCGCAATCGACGCCAAAACCCGTAAAGTTTCCCTCTCGGTCAAAGCTCTTGAAGTTGCTGACGAGAAGAAGGCAATGGCGGATTACGGCTCTGCTGACAGCGGCGCATCGCTCGGCGATATCCTCGGCGAAGCTCTGCGCAAAAAGCAGGAAGGCGGCGAATAAGCCACCCTCCGAAGAAACACGATCTGCAAGCTTGCAGATTGAAAAGACGGGTCGCGCATTGCGCGGCCCGTTTTCTTTTGCGCGGATCAAACGCGCTGGCGGGGTGTGACTGCCCATTTCGCCGCCCCTGATGCCCGCCATTTGACGATTGTGTGTCGTTGCGGGCGATGCCACTCTTTAGTGCTTTCTGACCGAGCTATGTCGCGGATATTGCAGGGCAATATTGTATATCATCTGCCTTTTCGCCCTGATTTCTCTGCGATCCCGAAAATTATCGCCCATTTTCGCGAAAATTTTGATTTTAAACGCTTTTTGTTCTTGCCTTCTGGTCCGAGAAAAACCATTTGAAAAGGCAGGTTTAAGGGCATAGCCCCACCTAAGTATTTGATTGAACAATTATAACCGGGACACCTTGATGGCGCTTGATGCCGATATCCTGCTTGATCGACGCCGATTGAAGAAATCCGTCTTTCGCTGGCGTGTGATCGCAGTGATTGCTGTACTGGCCGTGATCGTTATTGGTCTGGCAGGTACGGGGATCAAGGATGGTGTTATGGGCGGTCTTGGCCCGAAAGTTGTCGAGATCAATATTGAAGGCGTGATCGCCGAGGATCCCTATCTGCTTGAGGCGTTAGAGGCGATCGAAGATGACAGTGACGTCGTGGGCGTGATTGTCCATATCAACAGCCCGGGCGGCACGATGGTCGGCGGCGAGACGCTGTTTGAAGCGCTGCGCCGGATTGGTGAAACCCGCCCGATCGTTGCTGAAATGGGTACTGTGGCGGCATCTGGTGGGTATATGACGGCAATTGCCGCCGATCACATCATTGCGCGCCGTGGCACGATCACCGGATCCATCGGGGTGATCTTCCAGTCGATGAATTTTAACGGCACATTGGAAAAGCTTGGCGTTGAACCGCTGACAGTGAAAAGCGGTCCGCTTAAAGCGGCACCCAATCCGTTCGAACCCATTGATGATGCTGCAAAAACGGCCATGCAGGGCCTGATTTCCGACATGTTTGACGTGTTTGTTGGCATGGTTGCGGAACGCCGCGATATGCCGGTGGATGCCGTGCGCACCTTGGCAGATGGCCGTGTCTTTACCGGACAGCAGGCGCTTGCAAATGGATTGATTGATGAAATTGGAGGCCGTCGTGAAGCCTTACGCTGGCTTGAAGATAAAGCTGGTGTCACGCCGGAAGCGGACGTCGTGCCGCTTGAAATCGAGTACCCGGAGGACGATTTGATGAGTGCACTTCTTGAGGGGAACCTTGGAAAAGTGCTGTCATCTGAGGGGCTTAAACTTGACGGTTTGCTGGCTGTCTGGCAACCTGAGTAAGAGTTACCCAAACATATAATCTAATTCGCGGTTGAGTGAGACTATCAGCACGAACAGGATGGGGCCTGGAAATGACGAAATCAGAATTGATTGCCCGGCTTGCTGAAATGAATCCGCATCTCTATCAGCGAGACGTCGAACGGATTGTTGCAACGATCTTTGACGAAATCACCGACGCGCTTGCCCGTGGAGATCGGGTCGAGCTTCGCGGATTTGGTGCTTTCTCCGTCAAACAGCGCGATGCGCGTGTTGGTCGCAACCCGCGTACGGGTGACGCTGTCCCCGTTGGCGAGAAAAAAGTTCCCTACTTCAAAACCGGCAAACAGCTCCGCGAGCGTTTGAACTGATTTCCTCCGCGTGATGGATTTCTGACCGACAAGCAGGCTTTCGCCAGCCCAAGACATTGGTTCTACGATGACGCCACCGGGTTTATCCCCGAACCAGTGTCACGGGCGTCTTGGCTTTTGCCTGCTTCTTGCCCCATACTAACGGTCTGATTATCAAACGTGACCTGTTGTCTGATCACGGTATCGAGCAATTCGCTTGTGATGCCGGATCTGGCACAAGGAGCTAAGAATGCGCTTCCTTTACTGGATTATCTCCATACCGCTGGCTATTCTGATCGCGGTATTTGCCGTTTCCAACCGTACTGCGGTGACCCTTTCCTTGTGGCCGCTCCCTTATGAAGTCGATCTGCCGCTGTTTTTGCCAATCATGGTGGCATTGCTTCTTGGTCTTGGGATCGGTTTTGCCTTTGAATGGATGCTTCAGGGCAAACATCGTCGCGCAGCACGCCGTATGGATAGCGAACTTAAACGCATCAAAACCGACGACACCACACCCAAAGCTGATCAAAAGGCACTTGGCCATAGCGGCTGAAACACGCGGATTGATTTTAAGGGCTCCTGATCCAGGGGCCCTTTTTATTTTTCGCAGATGATGGCTTTGATCGGTTTGCGCATAGGCTCATGCAGGGTGCCGAGGTGATTTGGCGTTGGCCTTTGTGGATAAATCGGCTAAGCCATGTCCGGTCCGCAGTCACACTGGATGTGACGAAGCTGGGCCATGACCCAATGCCAGCCCGCCGGAGGATATCATGACCCAGACCCTTTCCCCGAAAGACCGCATCTTTTGCGCAATTGATACCACTGACCTTGATCACGCGATCAAGCTGGCATCAAGCCTGTCTGGCGTTATCGGCGGGGCAAAGCTTGGCAAGGAGTTCTTTGCTGCTCACGGTCCACAAGGGGTCAAGGCAGTTGCCAAGGCTGGCATGCCGATCTTCCTGGACGTCAAATATCACGATATCCCCAATACGGTTGCCGGTGCCATTCGCGCGGTTACCCCGATGGGTCTTAAAATCGTCAATGTCCATGCAGCTGGCGGGATCGAGATGATGAAGCGCGCCGGTGATGCCGCACGCGAAGCCGCCGACAAGGCAGGCGTTGAAGTGCCATGGGTGATTGCGGTGACCATCCTGACCAGCATGGATCAGGGTGATCTTGATGATGTTGGCCTGAAAGGCCCGATTGAAGACCGTGTGGTGAAGCTGGCTGAGCTTACCAAAAAAGCCGGTCTTGATGGCGTTGTTTGCTCGGCCAAGGAAATCACCCCGGTCCGTAACGCGCTTGGTGCTGATTTCAAACTGATCACACCGGGTATCCGTCCGGCATGGGCGGCAAGTGATGATCAGAAACGTATTGTCACTCCGGCTGATGCGGTTGCCATGGGCAGTGACGTTCTGGTCATTGGCCGTCCGATCACCAAGGCCGATGATCCGGTCGAAGCAGCAAAACGGATCGTGTCCGAGCTTTCCTGAACAGACGACGCAGCGCACCAATCCTTGCGCCAAAGTTTTCCAACCCGACCGTCCCGACACGGTCGGGTTTTTCGTTTCTGGCCGGGTGCAAGCTTTGACGCGTATGCATACAGCCATGCAGATTTCGCGATGGTTTTATGATCCTGATTACCTGAGAATTGAATCGTTTCAAAAATTGGTGCATGATCGCTATCTCGCACATGCACAAAACAGGGATCGTTTGAACCGCTCCTTGTTGTTCAGGACATTTCTGACATGACAGATACCGCCACCAGCCGGGGTTTCCTCGGTAATTTCCCGATTCTGGCACTTGCGCTGGCATCCTTTGGCATCGGCACCACCGAATTCGTCATCATGGGTCTTTTGCCTGATGTGGCGCTTGATCTTGGTGTGTCCATTCCTGATGCCGGTTTGCTGGTGACGGGCTATGCGCTTGGCGTGACCTTTGGGGCACCGTTCCTGGCGATTGCAACTGCACGGATGGATCGCAGACGCGCGCTTTTGCTGCTGATCTCGATCTTTATTCTCGGCAACTTCCTGTGCGCGATTGCGCCTGATTATTGGCTTTTGATGGCGGCGCGTGTCGTGACCGCGTTTTGCCATGGTGCGTTCTTTGGTCTTGGGGCGGTTGTTGCGGCGAACCTTGTCCCGGCCCATAAGCGGGTGCAGGCAATTGCCCTGATGTTTTCGGGCCTGACCCTTGCCAATGTATTGGGTGTGCCGTTTGGCACGGCCCTTGGTCAGGAACTGGGATGGCGGTCGACCTTCTGGGCGGTTGTTGCGATTGGTGTTTTTGCCGCGATTGCGCTTTATGTCGCCCTGCCGCGCAAGATTGCCGCATCGACCGGAAGCCTGCTTGCCGAGGCCAAATCACTTGGCAAGGTACAGGTCCTGTTTGCGATGCTGATTTCCGTTCTGGCATCGGCCAGCATGTTTAGTGTCTTTACCTATATCACCCCGATGCTTCAGGAAATCACCGGCATTTCCCCGCGTCAGGTGACCTATGTCCTGCTTCTGTTCGGGGTTGGTTTGACGGTGGGTAACTATATCGGCGGTCGTCTGGGCGATTGGCGTTTGATGCCTGCGATCATCGTTGCCTTTGTCATGCTGATCGTGATTCTGGCCTTGTTTACCGAAACCCTGACCTCGCTGATCCCGGCTGTTATCACGGTGATGCTTTGGGGTGTTGTCGCCTTTGCCCTTGTTTCCCCGCTTCAGATGCGTGTGGTCAACGAGGCGTCCGAGGCCCCCAATCTTGCTTCAACCCTGAACCAGGGTGCGTTTAACCTTGGCAATGCCGGGGGGGCATGGTTTGGCGGTCTGGCAATCACGCACGGCATTTCCTATCAGCATATCCCGTGGCTGGGTGCCGGGATTGCGGTTCTGGCCCTGTTATTCACGGTTTGGAGCCATCTGCTTGATCGTGGTGAGGAAGTCTTTGTCGAAAATGGTGTCAGCGCCTGATTGGGCTTGGAACCTGGTCCAAATTACAAAACCCGTCAGCCATTCGGTTGACGGGTTTTCATTTGTCGTGAGGACAGCGTGTCTTTAGCCGATCCAGTGGCGGACCTGATCGAAGGTCTGGCTGATGGTTGATCCATATTGATCAATGATCAGCTTGATCGAGATGGCAATTGACGTCACCACAAGAAGCGGCCGGACAAGGCGTGCACCCACCTTCATCACCAGATGCGATCCGATCTGCGCACCAACCAGTGCACCAAGGGCCATAACCCCACCAATCACCCAAACGACTTCGCCGCCGGCAATAAACATCACAAGCGATGCGAAGTTTGATGTGAAGTTCAAAACCTTGGTGTGGGCTGTTGCCTTGGTCATGTTGAAACCAAGCAGGGCGACAAAGGCGATCGAAAAGAACGATCCAGTACCCGGACCAAAGAAGCCGTCATAAAAACCGATGCCAAATCCGGCGGTAAAGGCAAAGGTGCCCTTGCTGATCAACTGATGCGCATCCAGATCACCAACGCGCGGTGAAAACAGGAAATAAAGCGCAATCAGGATCAAAAGACCCGGCAGGATCGTCATCAGGATGCTTGGATCTAGCATCTGCACCAAAACGGTACCAACTGCTGATCCGGCAAATGTCAGAATAATCGCCAAGACCATGTCGCGTGGATTGACGTGGCCCTTGCGGATAAAGTTCAGCGACGCTGTAAAGCTGCCAAAGCTTCCTTGAAGTTTGTTGGTGGCAAGGGCCTGTGCCGGGGTAACGCCCGCCCAAAGCAGGGCCGGAATGGTGATCAATCCACCCCCGCCGGCAATGGCATCAACACAGGCCGCAACGGCGGCAACGGCAAACAGGATCAGTAACAGATCAATTCCAAATTCCATGGGGTGGCTTTCATGGGTTTTGGAAACCGCATAGGTGGGGCAACGCGGTTTCAGTTTATGTCGGCAGACAGATCGGATGGGACGGCCTACCAGAACAAAAGAATGTCGCCATCATATGGCTTTGGCATCCGGCGTCCAGTCGAAGATGTGCAGCGACGCGCATGCATGCTATGTTGTTGATTGAGGGACATATTCGGGGGAAGACGAATGCGCATGCTGTTGGTTGCGCTGGCATTGGTTATATGGGCAATGCCCGATGCCAAGGCGCACGATATCAAGGTCTGTAAATGCGATGAAGGTTGCTACACAGACGAGATAAATCATCTGGTTTGTAATCGCGACAAGGCACGGTTCTCAGCAAACGGGCTGCCTGATCCATCCCATCCGGTGATGACCGGCATTACGGCAAGCAATCAGCAATTCCCCGCCGCCCACGATTTTGAATTTGAAATCATCCTCAACCCGAAGCTTGCCGCGACACCCACACCGACCGAAGCTGGTCCGATTGGCGTCGCAGTTAACGGGGTGCCGATCTTTGATCCTTCGACCCAGGGCCCGGCGGATCGCAATACCGGCAAACGGCCCAGCGCGTTTGAGGCAGGCGAGCTTGATGAATGTGGTGGTCATGCCGGGCGTGGCGATGATTACCATTACCACATCGCGCCGAAATGCCTGATTGATGACCTTGGCAATCAGTGGGTCGATATCGACAAGAAGCCGGTTGGCTATGCCATGGACGGATTTCCGATTTTGGCGCTGGGCTGGTTTGATCCTGCCAATTCGGTCGAGGCCCTGCTTGATGCCTGCCGGGGTATGAAAGACGATAAAGGATCGTATTTCTACAATGTCGAAACCAAACCAAGCTGGGATGTGTTGAATTGCCTTTCGGGTACGCCGCGTGGTTTTGCCAAGGATCGCTGGACCCCGCGCAGGGATCGCACCGGGGCCGAGATTGTTGGTTTACCGATTCCCTTTGAAATCCGGGCAACCCAAACCATTCAGCAGGGCAATGACATTTGCCACATCATGACCGGAACGTTACGCGGCGAGCAGCTTTTGCAAACCAATGGCACGACCAAGCGGGTTAATGCCGAGGACGGGGCGCTGTTTTATTGCAATCAGGCTTGCTATGGCCTGTTTTTTGAAGCGGATCGAAAGTCCAACATTCGTGGTCGGGCGATCTATTACGACTACATCACCAATGGCTGCCCGACCGGGTTCAATGCAGCATCGATTTCAACCTTTGCGCCATACGAAGGTCCCGCACAAACCCGCAAAGGGCCAGCAGGAACCGGCAAGGGAGGACCGGGTGGCGGGGGAAATGGCGGTCCGGGCAATGGTCCGCCCTCAAACCCGAACGGTCCGCCGCCGCGCAATTGAAATTGATCCTTATTTTGCCGGTCAATCTGGTCTAGAAAGTGGAACGCATTCCTTTAGATGAGTTCCAGATATGCCTGAATTGCCTGAGGTCGAAACAGTTACCCGTGGTCTGACCCCCGTGATGGAAGGTCATATTGTCGATCATGTGGTGCAGCGCCGCCCGAATTTGCGGTTCCCGTTTCCAGACGGGTTTGTCGGCCGTATGGCTGGACGCCGGATCAATCAGCTGACGCGTCGGGCAAAATACATTCTGGGTCATCTTGATGATGGGCAGGTTTTGCTGATCCATCTGGGCATGTCCGGGCGCATGACCATCCATAACGACCCGGCCGTTCCGGTTCCAGCACCTGAAAAACATGACCACGTCGATTTCGTCATGCAGGGCGGGGCTGTTGTGCGGTTCAATGATCCAAGACGCTTTGGCGTGATTACCTTAATCGAGGCAGGCGAAGTTGGCAGCCACAAGATGCTGGCGGGCATTGGTCCGGAACCGCTTGGTAATGCTTTTAATGCTGCGGTATTGGCCGAGGGAATCGCGCGCCGTGCAAGCCCGATCAAAACTGTTTTGTTGGATCAGAAGCTGGTCGCCGGACTTGGCAATATATATGTCTGCGAAGCTTTGTTCCGATCCGGCATTGCACCCGATCGTCTGGCCAAGGATCTCAAGGTGGGCGAGATTGATCGACTGTATCGCGAAATCCGTCTGGTTCTGGAGGATGCGATTGCAGCGGGCGGATCAAGCTTGAAGGACTATCGCCAAAGCAATGGCGAGCTTGGCTATTTCCAGCACAATTTCCGCGTCTATGGCCGCGAGGGCGAGACCTGTGTGGCGGAAAGCTGCGAGACCACCATTGAACGCATCGTTCAGGGCGGACGTTCGACCTTCTTCTGCCCGACCTGCCAGAAATAGGCTGTGCGCCGTCAAGTTTGAGGCGGATTGCCTTGGCTTTTACACGGTTGGTTGCGGGCCGTGGTTAAAATCGGTAAAACAGTATCAAAATATGGTTTCACGCGAATCTGCCCGGTTTAAGTCGGGTTTGATGCGAAAAAAGGATCACACGCATGTCATACGAAAACATCATCGCCGAGAAGAAAGGCAATGTCGGGCTTATTACGCTCAATCGTCCCCAGGCGCTCAATGCGCTGTGCGAAGCACTGATCAATGATATCGGCGCGGCACTTGATGATTTCGAAACTGATGAAAACATCCGTGCAATTGTCATTACCGGATCGGAACGGGCCTTTGCGGCCGGGGCCGACATCAAGGAAATGGCCGACTACGATTATATGGATGTCTATAAGAACGACTTCATCACCAAAGGCTGGACCCGTGTGGCAAGCTGCCGCAAGCCGACCATTGCCGCGGTCGCCGGATTCGCATTGGGGGGGGGCTGTGAAATGGCGATGATGTGCGACATCATGATTGCCGCAGACACCGCAAAGTTCGGTCAGCCGGAAATCACCATCGGTACGATCCCGGGTGCAGGCGGTACCCAGCGCCTGACGCGCGCGGTCGGTAAGGCCAAGGCAATGGAAATGTGCCTGACCGGTCGGATGATGGATGCCGAAGAGGCCGAGCGTTCCGGACTGGTGGCGCGAATCGTCCCGGCCGACTCGCTTATGGATGAAGCCATGAAATTGGCGGAAAAGATCGCCTCCTTCTCAGGCCCGGTATCGATGAAGGTGAAAGAATCGGTCAACAAGGCCTATGAAATGACCCTGACCGAAGGCCTGATGTTCGAACGTCGCGAGTTCCATTCGACCTTTGCGCTCGAAGATCGGGCAGAAGGCATGAAAGCCTTCGCAGAAAAGAGAAAAGCTGATTTCAAGCACCGCTGATTGTGTGCTGATCGGGTTTAGTTGACCCCTGATTCCACTGATGCATATCTGCGTTGCAGCTCAATTGAGTCCTGACCCGCAGAAAATGAGGCATTCGGGCCGCATCGGGGGTTGACGGGGGTATCGGACGGAGCTATAAGCCGCGCTCCGAATTACGTAACATTTGTTTTAAGAGACAGGTTCGCAATGGCTCACCATAAATCGGCCAAGAAGCGCATTCGCCGCAACGCCGCCCGTGCAGAAGTCAACGGTGCACGTATCGGTCGCATTCGTACCTTCGTTAAGAAGGTCGAGGCTGCGCTGAACGTTGGCGACAAAGATGCTGCTCTGGCTGCGATGAAAATCGCCGAGCCGGAAATGGCGCGCGGCGCACAGCTTGGCGTTCTGCACAAGAACACCGTAGCTCGCAAGGTTTCGCGTCTGACCGCTCGTATCAAAGCGATCTAATTTATCCCTTATGGGATGGCGAGTCGAAGGCCGCACCTTTGGTGCGGCCTTTTCGCTGCCCGGATTTTGGAGAATCACCTTTTGTTCCTTGATTCCGCGGGTGCAAGAAACCGCAGAAAATAAGGACCGTTTTGGTGCCGAAATCCTTTTAACGTTCTGTTAAAGATCGCCTTGCCTGATGTGGGTCGCATCAGTACAGTGTTTGGACTTCGCAGACCGCGCAAAGCGGTCAGTGACGAAGAACCAAAAAACAAAAGGCGCGAGTACGCTTCCAAGATTTTGCGGAAGACCGGCGTGTTGATCACCAAGGTGATGAACGCGATAAAGTACTATTTTGTCTTTTGCAGTCTTGTTGGTGTTGAGTTTGGGATAGCGGGGAAAGGTTCTTACAGTGCAGCACGCCGTAAGGGGAATGCAATCAGCACTCGGTCAGGGGATGCCGAGTGAGCAGCAGGCAGCACTTGATGATCATGCGGTAGCAACCTGGCAAGTCGTTCGCGAAAAGCTTCGCGCCGAGTTCGGCGCAACCGCGTATCGCTATTGGCTTGAGCCAGTCGCCCTGATCGGTGTTGAAGCCGGTGTTGCCCGTCTGGGCGCGCCGACCCGTGCCATGCGTGATTGGGTCACCCAGCACTATCTTGACCGTATCCAGGCCTTCTGGCATGCCGAAGACGCCAATGTTCATTTCGTAGAGATCAACATCATCTCCGTTTCGAACGCTGGCCCGGCTGCATCGCAAACCGCATCTTCTGCTCCGGCGGCAAATTCGACGACCCACACGGCTTCTCCGTCCCAGTCAAAACCGGCACCCAAAGCTGCGCCAACCGATGATATCGCTGTTGCTGAAGCACCGTGCCAGCCGCAGGTATCGGGCCGTACTGCCATTGCCAGCATGTCTGATGATGGCATTTCTGCTGCCCTTGATCCGCGCTACACCTTTGATAACTTTGTCATCGGCAAGCCGAACGAGTTTGCCTATGCCGCGGCACGCCGTTTGGCAGAGGCCGAATCGGTGCCGTTCAACCCGCTGTTCCTGTATGGCGGTGTTGGTCTTGGTAAAACCCACCTGATGCATGCGATTGCCTGGCATATCCGCCGGACCCAGCCGCACCGAACGGTGATTTATCTGTCGGCCGAGAAATTCATGTATCGCTTCATTCGCGCACTGCGCGACAAGAACACGGTCGATTTCAAGGATCAGTTCCGTTCGGTCGATGTTCTGATGGTTGATGATGTTCAGTTCATCTCGGGCAAGGATTCGACACAGGAAGAGTTCTTCCACACCTTCAATGCGTTGGTTGATCAGGGTCGTCAGATCATTGTCTCGGCCGATAAGTCGCCATCCGATCTTGAAGACATCGAAGAACGCCTGCGTTCGCGTCTGGGTTCGGGGCTGGTGGCTGATATCCACGCAACCACCTATGAGTTGCGTCTTGGCATTCTCGAATCCAAGGCAGAGCGTCAGGGTGTTGAGCTTCCGCAGCGTGTGATGGAATTCCTGGCCCACAAGATCACGGCCAATGTTCGTGAGCTTGAAGGTGCGCTTAACCGCGTGATTGCACATTCGCAGCTGGTCGGTCGCGAGATCAGCCTTGAGATGGTTCAGGATGTTCTCCATGACGTTTTGCGCGCATCCGAGCGCCGCGTGTCGATCGAAGAAATTCAGAAGCGCGTGGCCGAGCATTTCAACATCAAGGTCTCGGACATGCATTCTGCCCGCCGTGCGCGTGCAGTTGCCCGTCCGCGTCAGGTGGCGATGTATCTGTCCAAACAGCTGACGACCCATTCGCTGCCGGAAATTGGTCGGAAGTTTGGTGGGCGTGACCACACCACGGTCATGCATGCGGTGCGCAAAATCGAAGAGCTGCACAGCTCCGATCCGTCGCTTTCCGAAGACATCGATCTTCTGCGCCGGATGCTTGAAGGCTGATCTGATCGATCTGAAAGTCGGGTAAATCTTATCGGGAATCCGCTTGTTCATTAGGCGGATTCCAGGATGGTTTTGGCGCAAATTTTCCCCTGAAATACATCAACAAAACCGCGAGTCGCGCAGGCTGCGCGGCTTTGCGCGTTTTTGGCGTGAATTGGTGTGGCGACTCCTTTTATTTGCTTGGGTTTAAGCCGTAAAAATCCTTCGGTTTCGTGGCATGCATGTTATAATGCGCGTTCCTCACCCGGAAGGGTGGGGGTCAGGTGAGAAAACTGATTAAAAAAACAATTTGTTAAACGAATACTGACAGACGGATAGGACGGGCATGAAGCTGACCATCGAACGCGCGGCGCTGTTGAAATCGCTGACCCATGTTCAAAGTGTCGTTGAACGACGCAACACTATTCCGATTCTGTCCAATATTTTGCTCCGGGCAGAGAATGACCGCCTTTCGCTGACGGCAACGGACATGGATCTTGAAGTCATCGAGACCACCACGGCCGAAGTCTCCGAGGCAGGTGCAACCACCACGCCAGCCCATACCCTTTATGAGATCGTCCGTAAGCTTCCCGATGGTTCCCAGGTGCAGATCGCACTGGAACCGGGTGCGGGGCGTCTGACGCTTTCTGCGGGTCGTTCGAAGTTTAATCTGGCTGTTCTGCCGGTTGATGATTTCCCGGTCATGTCCGGTGGTGATCTTCCGGTGAGCTTCGGTCTTGCTGCTGCAGAACTGCGCGGCCTGATTGATCGCGCTGAATTCGCGATCTCGACCGAAGAAACCCGTTATTACCTCAACGGTATCTACTTCCATGCGACCGACGCCGAAGGGACGAAAATCCTTCGCGCTGTTGCGACCGACGGCCACCGTCTTGCCCGCGTCGAAGCCCCGCTTCCCGATGGTGCGGAAAACATGCCGGGCGTGATCGTTCCGCGCAAAACCATCGGCGAGTTGCGCAAGTTGATTGATGAAACCGGCGAAGCGGTCGATATCACCCTGTCGGACACCAAGATTCGCTTTGGCTTTGGTAATGCGGTTCTGACCTCGAAACTGATCGATGGCACCTTCCCGGATTACGAACGCGTTATTCCGTCGGGCAATGACAAGACCCTTGATATCGAATGTAAGGGCTTTGCCGATGCGGTTGACCGTGTCTCGGCGATTTCGATTGAAAAATCCCGTGCGGTCAAAGTGGTCCTGTCGGGCACGACACTGACGCTTTCGGCATCGAGCCCGGAACACGGTACCGCGTCCGAGGAGCTTGAAATCAATTACGATGCCGAAGATATCGAAATTGGCTTTAACTCGCGCTATCTGCTCGACATTGCCAAGCAGGTAAAGGGCGATACCCTGAACCTTCTGATGTCGGACGGATCAAGCCCGACGATCCTGCGCGATACCGATGACCTTTCGGCATTGTACGTTCTGATGCCGATGCGTGTTTGACGGTAAGCACGATACGCTGTGGCTGCTCTTGCCAATAACCTCATGCCAAAAGACGGGGCGTCGATGACAAACCGTCTTGCAGTTTCCCGTATCCAGCTCAGTGAATTTCGCTGTTACGAAAGCTTGCGGCTGTCGTTAAGCAGCGCTCCTGTGGTTCTTACCGGGCCAAATGGTGCGGGGAAAACCAACCTGCTTGAGGCGGTTTCGCTTCTGGCACCAGGGGGCGGGTTGCGCCGGGCAAAGCTTGGTGAAATTGCGCGTAATACGCCAGCAACGCCGAACGGCACACCACGTGCCTGGGCGGTATCGGCTGAACTTGAAACACCTGATGGCGCGTTTCAGGTTGGAAGTGGCCTTGATCCCGCAGCCCTTGAACAGGGACGCGAACGCCGCGCGGTCCGAATTGACGGGCAGGCACAACGCGGTCAGGCGGCATTGGGCCGGGTATGTGCGGCCGTTTGGCTGACGCCGCAAATGGATCGACTGTTTTTGGATGGTCCATCGGCACGCAGGCGCTTTCTGGATCGGCTGGTTTACGGCCTTGATCCGGATCACAGCAGCCGCGTTGCTGCCTACGAGCATTCCTTGCGTTCGCGCGCCAAGCTGCTCAAGGAAGGCAAGGGCGATGATAAATGGCTGGCCTCAATCGAAGATTCGATGGTGCGCCATGGCATTGCGGTTGCGGTTGCACGCGCGGAATTGCTGGCAAGATTAAGCCGTGCCGGAACCATGGCCATCGGGCCGTTTCCGGCAGCACGTCTTGCGCTGGCCGGTGACCTTGAAGAATGGCTGGAAACGTATCCGGCGGTCGAGGTCGAAGACAAAATGCGGGCTGCATTACGTGACGGACGAAAACGTGATGCGACCTATGGCGGGGCAGTGGTTGGTCCGCAACGCAGTGATTTGCTGGTTTGGCACGATGCAAAGGGCCAGTCGGCAGATCAATGTTCCACCGGGGAACAGAAGGCGTTGTTGCTGTCGATCATCATGGCCAATACCCGCCTGCAGACAAAGGCACGCGGGGCTGGCCCGCTGCTGTTGCTTGATGAGGTGGTTGCGCATCTGGATGCAGAACGTCGCAAACACCTGTTTGATGAAATCGTGGCGCTTGGCGTTCAGGCCTGGATGACAGGTACGGACCGGGCGCTGTTTGAAGGTTTGGACGGTCGTGCGCAATTCTTCCGCGTGGAGGATGCCACATTGTCCCTGGAAACCACTCCGTGAATGCCGAGGTTGTGACGCTATGACCAACGAAACAGAAACTCCGAACACCGCCGAACCGGCGCAGGAGTACGGTGCAGAATCGATCAAGGTTCTCAAAGGCCTTGAAGCGGTCCGCAAACGTCCGGGCATGTATATCGGTGACACCGATGACGGAACCGGTTTGCACCACATGATCTACGAAGTCGTCGATAACGCGATCGACGAAGCGCTGGCAGGCCACTGCGACACGGTTTGGGTGCAGCTTAACGGCGACGGTTCGGCAACGATCCGCGATAACGGCCGTGGCATTCCGACCGACATGCACAAGGAAGAAGGCGTTTCTGCCGCCGAGGTCATCATGACCCAGCTGCATGCTGGCGGTAAGTTTGACCAGAACTCCTATAAGGTTTCCGGTGGTCTGCACGGCGTGGGTGTTTCAGTGGTGAACGCGCTTTCGACCCTGCTGAAACTGCGGATCTGGCGTAACGGCAAAGAACATTACATGGAGTTCTCCGGTGGTGATGCGATCAAGCCGCTTGAAGTCACCGGCGATGCGCCGCTTACCGCCGATGGTACGCCACTTTCGGGTACCGAAGTCACCTTCTATCCGGATGGTGAGATCTTTACCCAGCTCGAATTTGACCTTGCAACGCTTGAGCACCGTCTGCGTGAACTGGCCTTCCTGAACTCCGGCGTGATCCTGACGCTGCGCGACGAACGTCATGGCGAACCGGTCGAGACCAAGCTTCATTACGAAGGTGGTATTCGCGCCTTTGTCGAATATCTCGACCGTAACAAGGCACGCCAGATCGAAGAAGCGATCAGCATCGAAGGCGAAAGAGACGGCATTACTGTTGAAGTTGCCCTTCAGTGGAACGACAGCTACCACGAACAGACACTTTGCTTTACCAACAACATCCCGCAGCGTGATGGTGGGACGCATATGGCTGGCTTCCGCGCCGCCCTGACGCGTCAGATCAACAACTACGCGCAGGAAAGCGGCATCGCCAAAAAGGAAAAGGTTGCCCTTTCCGGTGATGACGCCCGTGAAGGCCTGTCATGCGTGATTTCGGTCAAGGTTCCCGATCCGAAATTCTCATCCCAGACCAAGGACAAACTGGTTTCGTCCGAAGTCCGCCCGGTTGTTGAAAACATCGTAAATGACAAGCTTGCACAGTGGCTTGAAGAACATCCCCAAGATGCGCGCAAGATCGTCACCAAGGTGGTCGAAGCCGCATCTGCGCGTGAAGCAGCCCGCAAGGCGCGCGAACTGACCCGTCGCAAAGGTGCGCTTGATATTTCGTCCCTTCCGGGCAAGCTTGCTGATTGTCAGGAACGCGATGCGTCCAAAGCCGAACTGTTCATCGTGGAGGGTGATTCCGCAGGTGGTTCGGCAAAACAGGGCCGCGAACGTGGTTTCCAGGCGATCCTGCCGCTGCGCGGTAAGATCCTGAACGTCGAACGCGCACGGTTCGATAAGATGCTCTCAAGCCAGGAAATCGGCACTCTGATCACGGCGATGGGCACCGGTATTGGCCGCGATGACTTCAACATCGAAAAGGCCCGCTACCACAAAATCATCATCATGACTGACGCCGACGTCGATGGTGCGCATATCCGAACCCTGCTTTTGACCTTCTTCTATCGTCAGATGCCCGAATTGGTCGAACGTGGCTATCTCTATATCGCGCAGCCGCCGCTCTATCGTGCAAAGCGCGGTAACTCTGTCCAGTACCTCAAAGACGACCGCGAGATGGAACAATACCTGACCGCGCAGGGCACCGAAGAAGCTGTTCTCACCCTTGCCGGTGGTCAGCAGCTTGCCGGCCCCGATCTGGTGCGTGTGGTTGAGCTGTCGCGTAAGGCCAAAAGCCTTCTGGCACCGCTTTCCATCAAACTGCCGATCTCGGTTCTTGAACAGGCAACCCTTGCTGGTGCTCTGAACCCGGCATTGCTTGACGACGATGCAAAACGTCTTGAAGCAGCCCAGACGCTTGCCCGGCATCTTGATAGCCTCGAAGAAGATTTCGATCGTGGCTGGCATGGTGAAGCAACGCTTGATGAGATCGTCCTTTGGCGCATGCTGCGCGGTGTTGAGCAGCGTCACGTGATCGATGGCAATATCCTTCGTTCGGCTGAGGCCCGCGCAATTGCCGGTATCCTTGGTGAGCTGCGTGAGCTGTTTGAAAAGGGTGCAGAGTTTTCTGCCAAGGACAAGACCTGGAAGATCAATGGTCCGGTCGATCTGGTCAATGCGGTCATGGAATTCGGCCGTCGTGGCATTTCTGTCCAGCGCTACAAAGGTCTGGGCGAAATGAACCCGGATCAGCTTTGGGAAACCACACTGGACCCGAATGTCCGCTCGCTCCTGCAGGTTAAAGTCAACCATGCGGACGAGGCCGAAGAAGTCTTCTCGACCCTGATGGGTGACGTGGTCGAACCACGCCGCGACTTCATTCAGTCCAACGCGCTGAAGGTTGCAAACCTCGACGTTTAAAATACTGTCTGAGTGAAGAAGCGCTCAAGGTAATAAGAAAGAAGGCCCGGTTGGTAGATACGCCAACCGGGCCTTTTCATTTGTGTTCCAAAGAGCTTGAAAGCTGAGGTCGCGCGACCCGCTGCTAGGAACGCTCTCGCCCCGATTGGTTCTTAACGTTCGACCAGTTCCACGCCTTCGGTGACTTGCGGCACTGGGCGTCCATAAGGTGCTGTCTTAGGCGATAAGACGCGTCGACCACCTGACCGGACTCGAGAAGATCAAGAATTTCCAGATGCTCGCCAGACTCATTGATCAGGCGTGATTTATCGACCTGCGCACGATATTCCATCAAACGGCGCATGCGGTTCACCCGTTCAAGCGACATGACAAAGAACGGATTGCCAGACATGCGCACCAGTGCTTCGTGAAACTGGGTGCCATGCCCAAGAACCGTTTCATTCGATGTCGCGGCGGGATCAAGCCCATAGAGCCATTCTTGCGTTCGGCGAAGATCGGACAACATATCGCGATCCGGCTTGAAGCTGGGTTCGAGCATCGCAATGGGTTCAATCGCAATACGAAAACGATAAATCTGATCAAAAGCTGCTGGCGTTTTGGCAACAGGCAGAAAACGCCATCCATGGCCTTCTTTACGCTCGGCCCAACCTTCGCGCATGGCGCGTGCAAGGATTTCGGCAAGCCGCGCCTTTGTCAGGTCATAGCGTTCGCGCAAAGCCTGTTCTGTCATCTCATCAGGGATGCGATCGGCCAGCCAGTCATCAGCAAGCTGATGGTAATCGCGCGACAGATCGTCCTTTTCTGATTTTGCCTGGGCAAGGGCCTCTTGCGGGATGTCTGAGGCGACAAAATACCCACGGTTCGGTTCGCGCGTGAGCACGCCGCGCTCCGTTAGCAGATCAAGCGCATTGCGCACCGGTGTTCGCGAGACTCCGTAGCGATCCGCGACCAATTGAGCACCGATATGATCGCCAGACGCAAAGCTGCCCGCCGAAACGTCCTGAATTATCCGCAGTGCAATCTTCCGGGACAGATCATTCGATCTCATTTTTCTGGCAACTCCACATTGGATGTTTGGCTACGAAAAGACACGTTTTTACGCCGCGGCGCAAGCATTTAACGACCAGGAATCGCCATAAAATAGGCGATGAAAAGGATAATTGCGGTTTCCATATTTGATGGCTTTGAATTTTATTATTGCATTTTTAAATCTAAAAGACCAATCTTGCCTTCCAATCAAAATAAGGGAGGAAACTCATGAAACGATTTATTGGCGCTCTTGCGATTGCCGCCGCCGTCAGCACACCTGCACTGGCTCAGGACTTCAAGCCATCCAACGCAGAATGCATCGCACCGGCTTCCCCGGGCGGTGGCTGGGACTTCATCTGCCGTACCGTCTCCAAGCTGTTCAATGACCTTGATCTTGCCGACAGCTCCATTCAGGTCACGAATATGACCGGTGGTGGTGGCGGCGTTGCCTATGCCCATGTCGTTTCCAAGCGAAACGAAGATGACAACCTGATCGTTGCCGCATCGAACGGAACGACCACCCGTCTTGCCCAGAATGCATACCCGGGCAATACCGAAAGTGACGTACGCTGGCTGGCATCATTTGGTGCTGAATATGGCGTGATTGCAGTTGCTGCAGACTCAGAGATCGACGACCTCAAAGAGCTGGTTGAAATGGTGAAAGAATCTCCGCGTTCTGTCGCCTTTGCTGGCGGTTCTGCGGTTGGCGGCTACGACCACCTCAAAGTCCTTAAACTTGCAAAAGCTGCTGGCATGGACGATGTACGCCAGATCAAGTATGTCGCATTTTCCGGTGGCGGCGAAGCGATGGCACAGGTCCTAGGTGGTTCCATTCAGGCCTTCACCGGTGACTTTTCTGAAGTCCGAGGCTTTGTCGAGTCCGGTGACATCCGCATCGTTGCGGTTCTGTCCCCGAAACGCTTGGCGAACTTCAACGAATTCCCGACTGCTGTTGAGCAAGGCTTTGCTGTGACTGGCCCGAACTGGCGCGGTCTTTATGTTCCAAAAGGCATGTCTGACAAAGCATATGCTTACTGGAGCGACGCCGTGCAGAAAATGGTGGCATCTCCGGAATGGCAGAAGATCCGTGATGACGCAGGCATCGAGCCACTTGATTACTTCGGTGAAGACGTTGCTGCCTTTGTCGAAGGAAATGTTGGCGAAATTCGTGCCCTTTCCAAAGAAATCGGCCTGATTGAGTAACCTTTCGGGCGGTCATCGCACATGGTGACCGCCCCATTTCCCGGAGTGCGCAATGAGCGATCGCATTATGGGGATGATTGGTCTGGCCTTGTCCGGATTTTATCTGTGGGCTGCGTCCATTATCCCTGAAAGCTTCATGATGGACGCGATTGGTCCATCAATCTTCCCGAACATTATCGCCATTATCTTTGGCATTTGCTCGATCTACTTTATCGCCCGTCCCGATCCCGAACCACGCTGGCCAACGCTCAATCGCTTGGCAGAGATTGGCTTCACCGTCGTTGTTTGCCTGCTTTATGCGATTTTGCTGCCGCATCTTGGCTTCCTGATCTCTACGGCATTCGCCGCCTCATATATGTGCTGGCGCTTGGGTGGAAAGCCGCTTGCAGCAGTCATTATCGGCCTGAGCATCTCGCTCGGCATTTATGTCTGCTTCAAGCTTGTACTGGGCCTGTCACTGGCCTCTGGCGTGCTCGGCTTCTGAGGTATTCAAATGGAAATTTTTTCTGCGCTAGGAGACGGCTTTGCCGTTGCCCTGACAATTGACAATCTCGGTCTTGCGCTGGTCGGTGCCTTTCTCGGAACCTTGATGGGCGCTCTTCCCGGCCTTGGTCCGGCCAATGGCGTTGCTATTCTGATCCCGATTGCATTTTCGCTCGGACTTGGTCCGCTACCTTCGCTGATTCTGCTTACCGCGGTTTATTACGGCGCTATGTATGGCGGGCGCATCTCATCCATTCTGCTCAATATTCCCGGTGACGAACCGGCCATGATGACCTGCCTTGACGGGTATCCCATGGCGCAAAAGGGTAAAGCAGGCGAAGCATTGTCGCTGTCTGGCATTGCTTCTTTTGTCGGCTCCATCATCGCGACCTTTGGGCTTGCCATTCTGGCGCCACAGCTGGTCAAGATTGCCCTTCTGTTCGGACCTGCTGAATATTTCGTCCTGTTCACCATCGCTTTCGCGACGCTTGGCGGAATTTCATCAACCAACCAGGCAAAGTCTGCTTTTGCCGCAATGCTTGGATTGGGCATTGCGATGATCGGTGTTGATACGCAAACCGGTGTTCAACGCTTTACCTTTGGCGAAGTACATTTGTTTGACGGGATTGATTTCCTTGTCGCAATTGTTGGTCTTTTCGCACTGTCCGAGGTCTTCGTTTTCCTTGAACATCGCGATGATCAAAAAGCCGACGCAGACAAGATGCGACCACTTGGACGGTTGATTGCGCCTTTAGCAACGATACGGTCCTGCATACCTACGATGGGCCGTGGAACAATCATTGGCTTTATCGCAGGCATCCTGCCAGGCGCAGGGGCATCACTTGGGTCATTCCTTGCCTATTCTGTGGAAAAGCAGGTTGTCGATCACAAAGGCGAAACATTCGGCAAAGGTGACCCGCGCGGTGTTGCAGCCCCCGAAGCAGGCAATAACGCGGCTGCTGGCGGTGCACTTGTGCCGATGCTTTCACTTGGTGTTCCGGGGTCTGGGACTACGGCTGTTTTGCTGGCTGTTTTGCTGTCGCTGAACATTACGCCGGGTCCGCTTCTGTTTACCAAAAGCCCTGACATCGTCTGGGGCCTGATTGCGGCAATGCTGATTGCGAACGTGATGTTGCTGATCCTCAACATTCCGTTGGTTGGTTTGTTCTCACGCGTATTGCTGATCCCGACACATATCCTGATGCCATTGGTGGCGATGGTTTCATTTGTCGGTGTTTATGGCATTTCGGGTTCAAGCTTTGATCTGATCCTTATGGTTATGTTTGGCGTTCTGGGCTGGATCCTGCGTAAGCTTGATGTTCCGTTGGTGCCGATCATTCTTGGTATTCTTTTGGGCAACGAGATGGAGGTTAACCTGCGCCGTGCAATGACGCTTTCGGATGGTGACTGGAGCGTGCTGTTTGCAAGCCCGCTTGCCATCTCGCTTTGGGTCATTGCCGTTGTCGGGTTTGTTGCACCAATGATCTTTGGCGCACGCATGCGTCGCAAGTTGGAAAAAAGCCGCCAGGAAGCAGAACACGAACCAATCGATTGATGATCTGGCGGGCACCCGGCAGATTTCCGGTGCTCGCCAGTTTCGCAAAGATTGCTTTTTTACAGAGTAAAATACAAACGCCCCCACCTGACGCAACATCAGCGTTGCGTCAGCCGGGCTTCGTGTTCCCTGATTGCAGGTGATCACGAGTTTGACCACGCTTAACATCCAGAATTTGATTAAAGGCCGCACCATGATCACGCCGGTATCTGTCAAACTTCATTCAGGCGCGTTGCAGGTTTCAGACCTGCGATCTGTACTGGGCGGGCTTCTTGACAAACTGCCTCATGTCTTACGGCTGTTGGCCGAAAACCATCTTCGCACCGGTGCAGATCCGGCTGAGCTTGTCACAGCACTGACTGCTTGGCTTGAGGGTACAGAAACCGACTTTGAACTGGCTTTTCGTCCCAACCGGTTGCTGATGCATGACACGACCTGTACACCGGCACTGGTTGATATTGCCGCCCTGCGCGATGTGATTGCAGATCACGGGCTTGATCCCGAAGAACTATCGCCATCCCTGCCGGTGCAGGTTTCAATCGATCACTCGGTTGCGGTTGACGCTTATGGCATCAAGGACGCATTGGGGACGAACCTCGAAAACGAAATTGGCCGGAATGCTGAACGCTACCGCTTTATGAAGTGGGCGTCGGAAAACATGGATACCGTGCACGTGAATGCCCCGGGCACCGGCATTATGCACACCATTAATCTGGAACAATTGGCAACCCTTCTGGTCATCCATCAGGATGGCACAGCCCACCCGGACATGATGCTTGGCACCGATAGTCACACGCCAATGATCAACGGAATTGGTGTTCTTGGTTGGGGTATTGGCGGCCTTGAAGCTGAAAGCATCATGTTTGGTGAGACGGTTTCAATTGCCTTGCCTGATATTGTCGGCGTCAAACTTGAAAATCAGCTTCCCGCCGGCGTTCTTGCAACCGATTTGGCATTGGAAATCACCCATCAGCTTCGCAAGCTTGGTGTCGCGGGAAGCTATGTCGAGTTTTATGGCCCGGGTGTTGCAACACTTAGCGCGGATGCCAGAGCCGTTATTGCCAATATGGCACCTGAATACGGTGCATCAACCGGGTTCTTTGCCGCTGACGCAGAGGCGGTCAAATATCTTGAGCGGACAGGCAGGGCCAAAGACCTGACTGATAAAATCCAACCCGTGTTTGAGGCGATGGGATTGTGGTTTGATCCGAATGCCAACCCGCATTTCAACCGTTCCATTACCCTTGACCTTAGTTCCTTGACGCCAACGATTGCGGGGCCAAGACGCCCGCAGGACAGCATTTCGGCATCATTTGCAAAACAAGCGGTCGAAACTGCAATTGACCGCAAACTAGCCAATATCGAGAAGACACCTGTCGATATTCCAGATGGCGCAATCGGGATTGCCGCGATCACGAGTTGCACCAACACAAGCGATCCGCGATTGTTGATCGCAGCCGGTTTGTTGGCGCAAAATGCAAATGTGCTTGGATTAGCACCACCTGCTTGGGTCAAAACGTCGTTGGCGCCCGGATCACCGTCTGCTGCGTCATATCTGGAACGGGCAGGTCTGATGCGCGATCTTGAAGCGGTCGGATTTAACATCGTCGGTTTTGGCTGCACAACCTGCATTGGGAACTCCGGCGCCCTGCCAGCAGCTGTTGAAGATGCGCTCAACGACGGTAAGGCAGTTACGGCAGTGCTTTCGGGCAACCGAAACTTCCCGGGCCGTGTTCACCCGAAACTTGATCTGGGTTATTTGGCATCCCCACCGATGGTGATCGCCTTTGCATTGCTGGGTCACATATGTGCCGACATTCTCAATGACCCGCTTGGTCATGATCAAACGGGCCGGGCTGTTTATCTGCGCGATATTTGGCCCAGTGACATTGAGGTTGAGGCCGCCTTTGCCCGATCCTGCCGGGCATCTGATATTGCCGATGATTTCAAAAAGGCTGCGAACAATCCCACTTGGGCGAAGCTTGATGTTCCAGATAGCGCGCGTTTCCCGTGGGATCCAAATTCAAGAAGCCTGCGGCCACCCAAATTTGTCACGGACATGCGCGGATCCCAGCTTGGTGATTTCAGCGCACGGGCCCTGATGGTTTTGGGTGACGACATCACGACCGATCATATCTCGCCAGCAGGCTGGATCGATGAGCAAAGTGCGGCGGGTCAGTGGCTTGTCGAGCGTGGAGGCGCCCCCAAGGACCTTAACGTCTATGCCAGTTATCGCGGCAATTGGGAGGTCATGTATCGCGGGCTCTTTACGAACAAATCCGCCAAAAACCTTTTGGCAGATGATCTTCCAATCGCAACCACGCCTATGCGCGATGGTCGTATTCTGCCGCTATTTGAAGCTGCCCGCGAGCTTGACGAGATCGGGCAGTCGACCATCATTCTTGCCGGTGAACGCTATGGCATGGGATCAAGCCGCGATTGGGCAGCGAAGGGGGCTGCGTTGCTGAATGTGCGGGCTGTCATCGCAAGGAGCTTCGAGCGCATCCATCGCACCAATCTGATCGGCATGGGGGTTATCCCGATCACGATTGAGGATGATTTTGTTCCGGCCCAAAGTGGCATTTCAGTTGATGACCGGTTTGAAATTTCTTTGCCCGAAGGCGATCTTGCGCCGGGCTTTGCACCTTCTGTTATCTGGCACCGGGCGGATGACACAGTTATCCCTGTTTCGTGTCGCGCAGCCATTGAAACATGGCAGGAAGTCGCGACGCTCAAGGCAGGTGGTGTGTTGCCAAAGATCTTGCAGCAAACCATTCAGAAAACCCAATCTCATTGATTTCTAAACCCGATGAAAACTCCCACACTTCATCGGCTGACTGCCTGTCTCGGGGATGCAGCAGGTTCCGCCCAATTTCCCATGCAGCCCTGCGGACAGGCAGTCTTTTCAACATGAAGGTAAATTGGCATGGATATCCTCAATGAAATCGCGCCCAGTGGCACGTTGCGGGTCGCAATCAATGTCGGGAACGGCGTACTGACGAGCTATGATGAGCAGACAAATGTGGCTGGTGGTATCACGGTTGACATTGCCAACGCCCTTGCGGCCGAACTGAGCCTTCCGATCGAGCTTAAAATATACAAGTCGGCTGGCAATGTTGTTGATGCGGTCACGCGCGGCGAATGGGATGTCGCCTTTCTGGCGCGCGATCCAAAACGCGGAGAAATCATCGGGTTTAGCCACCCCTATATCCTGATCGAAGGCAGCTACCTCGTTCGTGAAGCCTCAAATTTCCAGAGCAACGAAGACGTCGATAAACCGGGCGTCCGGATTGCCGTTGGCAAGGGGGCAGCGTACGATCTTTATCTATCTCGGACGCTCCAGCATGCAAGCATCGAACGTGCACCAACAACTCCGACAGCAGTTGATCTGTTTTTTGAAAAGGACCTTGAGGTCGCAGCAGGTGTGCGCCAGCCGTTAAATGAGTTTGCCGCAAACCGTGATGATGTGCGCGTTCTGCCCGGCCGTTTCATGGTGATCGAACAGGCCATGGCAGTCCCTGCAAACAGACCAAATGCCCTGCAATTCATTGACGCACATGTGCGAAAACTGATTGCGTCTGGCAAGGTCGCCAGCCTGATCAAGCAGTTCGACAAGCATCAGGCGTCAGTGCCAGACCAAAGTTAGCTGTCTTGATAGCAACATGGGGTAGGCATGACGGTTTGTTGTCCCGTCAAAGTCGGCCTCTGCTTGCTTTGATTTCAGAACAGGTGCTGGGGCCTTAAACCGCTGTCTGGTTGACGTCGCGTGGCGCAGGTGGCTGGTCCGCGCCAACCCATTATATTTATGTTACAATGGGTTCACCTCTTTCGTGCACGGCATGGGGGTGATATTTGTCGTTGCTGCCCCATAGACTGGAGAAATGCGGCAATGAAGGAAAACCAGGCGCCGATGATCCGCAACTGCGCACGCGCGGTGATCATTCGCGGTGGTGCCATTCTGCTGCTTTGCAAACAAAGCCCGGTATACGGCACGCGATACGCGTTGCCCGGTGGCGCGCAGGATGAAGGCGAGACTTTGCGCGCGGCACTATTGCGCGAATGCGCCGAAGAGATCGGTGTTGCCGTTACGGTCGGGCATCTTTTGCATGTGGCGGAATTTTTCAAACCGAAAATATCCAATCCAGAATTAACAACGCATACAGTTGATTTCCTTTTCGTGTGTTCGGTGCCAGATGATTACGTTGCGGCCAACGGGCCCGCACCCGACAAGAACCAAAAAGATGTCTTTTGGCTTCCGCTAAATGCGTTGGAGACGGCACCTCTTTATCCCTTGGATCTTTGCGCGGTGCTGGGGGCATCGGCAGAACCGCAGCCGTCTTATCTTGGACTTATCGCATGACGTCAGCCCTGACAGCACCACTTCGCGATAACTTCCGCTTTCTATGGATTGAAGCAAGCGCACAAATCGCCGAACTTCGTGATGCGTTGGAGCAAGGGTCGATAGAGCTGGCGCGTAAGGTTGTCGACCGTAGTGGTTATGCAGACAATTTGAAGATGCGGGTACGTGATGGCTGTATTTCGGCAATCATGCAGACACCAAAATCAAGCCCGGATGCGCTTTTGTTGCGCGCAGTGGAATCTATTGCAATTGATTTGGAACGTCTTACCCGGCTTTGCCGCGATTGCGTCGCGCAATATGAAACGCTCGAGCCTGCCCAACGCCGGAAAAAACGCCGTCATGCTGCACTGTTGGCCCAGGTCGAACAGGGATTGCAACTGATCGAGCAATCGATTGACGACAATGATACAGCAACAGCGGTCAAGGCCATCAAGGTCAAAAGCAAGATTGATGAAGGTTACAAACAGCTCATTCGCGCCTGTAACGCGGACCTGACCAAGCGCAAGGACCCGGCCGTTGTGATTGCATCAATCTTCATGGCCCAGCGCATCGAAGAGATGGGCACCATCGTTCAGGACATGGGTGATGCGATCATCTCGGCCAATATGGGACAGCAATTAAGGGCGGACCGGTATCGGTCGCTATCTGCGACAGTCAAACGCCTGCGCGGCAATCGCAAACCCGAAGACCTGACCATCGAGCCGCTTGCGCAAACGCGCTCTGGCAGCGCGATTTCCGGGGTCGCCGATCTTGGTGCGGACGATGACAGCTATATCGCGGTGTTCAAGGACGGCAAACGCCGCAAGCTCAAGGAAGAGCGCCAGAAGGTCGACCGTTGGAATGAAATTTATCCCGGTCTCGCGCCAAAGATCTTGTCCTTCTATAAAAAACAGGATCAAGCAGCCCTTCTGATCGAACATTTGCCGGGACTGACATTCGAGCAAATCCTGTTGCAGGAAGACCCGGCTTTGCTCGACGAGGCTTTCAAGGCATTGAAAAAGACGCTCCGGGCCGTCTGGCGCAGGACGCATGCCAAAAAACCGGTGCCCGCACAATATATGACGCAGCTGGCAAAGCGCATGGATGCTGTTTATGACATCCATCGTGAATTCAAAAACGACGGCTGTGCGATTGCCGGACATTCTGTCTTACCATTTGACGCGCTGATCAAGACCTGTGCGGCGCGTGAAGCAAACCTCAAAAACCCTTACACGGTTCATATTCACGGCGACTTCAACTTCGATAACATCATTTATGATGCGCAAACCCGTTCCATCCGGTTTATCGATCTACATCGTTCGACCGACATGGATTTCCTGCAGGATGTATCGGTTTTCATGGTGTCCGGTTATCGACTTCAGGCGCTTGATACAGAACGTCGCAGAAGAGTTCATTGCATTACATCGGACTTTTACGGCTTTGCCTGCCGTTTCGCACAAAAGGCGGGGGATGATACATTTCAACTGCGTCTTGCACTTGGTTTGGCGCGCTCTTTTGCCACATCGACACGGTTCATTCTCGATCCGTCACAGACGCGCAGCATGATGGCACGTGCCCGGTTCTTGCTTGAACGCGTGGCCGCATCGGATTCCGACAAACCCGAAGACTTCACTGCCCCGATCGAGGACCTGTTCATTGACTGATAAGAAAATCGCCGTTGTCGGCATTCCCGGAAAATGGTCGACCGAAGCACTTGCCGACGCTTTGGAAGCAAAAACAGGTTTCCGACTGGTCGTTGATATGGCCGATGTCACTGCCGATCTGGCAACGGGTACTGTGATGGCAAAGGGTAGTGATCTTTGCAAACTTGACGGTATCGCCGTAAAGAAAATCACCGAAGTCTACAGCCCGAATTCGCTGGACCGTCTTGAATTACTGCGCGTTGCCGAAGCCGCAGGTGTGCGTGTCTTCAGTCCGGCGGTCAATATCCTGCGTTTGATTGATCGGTTGTCATGCACGGTCACTTTGCGCAATGGCGGCATTCCAATGCCCGAAACCCGGGTAACCGAAAACATTGATGATGCGGTGGCGGCGGTCAAAACGTTTGGTGCAGCGGTGTTCAAGCCACTTTATTCGACCAAGGCGCGGGGCATGACCATTATCGATGCCAATCAGTCGGATCAGGAAATTGTCGATGCCATCACCACGTTCAAGTCTGAAAATCCAATGATGTATATTCAGCGGAAAATGGATCTGCCCGGTCAGGACCTTGGTCTGGTGTTTCTGGGGGGCGAATATAAAGGCGCTTATGCGCGGGTTGCCAAAAACGACGCTTGGAACACGACAATCAATAGTGGCGGAAAATACGCGCCATTTGAGTGCGACAAGGATGTGATCGAAATAGCGCAGCGTGCGCAGGCATTGTTTGACATGGATTTTACAACGGTTGATGTGGCGATGACCGATCAAGGTCCGGTCATTTTCGAAGTATCTGCATTCGGCGGCTTCCGCGGTGCAAAGGAAGGCATCGGTATTGATGCAGCCGCACTTTATGCTGACTACATTCTGGATGCATTGTCATGAGCAATTCTGACACGCAAATGATGTCCAAAGACATCGCCGCACATTTGGCAGAAGGCCACACGCTTCTACCAGATGGTTTGATGCTCGCACTGCCGGACATGACGATCCGGCTGCGCTCGAACTCTGCTGCGTTGCTTGAGAAGCTGGCTTCTTATTTCAAACATATCGTGGTTCCGGATGGCGATGCGCGTATTGAAATTCATGCGTTTGACGGGGCTTCACCAACGCTTCCACTTGCGGTGACCGATTGGCCGCGTGAGCCGGGAAAAGCTGGACGCAAGGACGCCTTTTTTGATCTGGCTGATGGCCGCGTGGTCAAAAAGGTCCGAACTGGCATGGTCTTCTTGCAAAGCCGTGATTTCAGGATTGCTGAAGGACCCTGTCTGGAAAACGACAATCAGGTGATCAATTTCATCAACGCGCAATACATGAACATGCTGCAGCAAAATGGTTGGTCGATTTGTCATGCAGCTGGTTTGGTGCGTGACGGAAAGGCGCTTGGGCTGGCGGGGTTTTCCGGCGGCGGGAAGTCCACATTGATGCTTCATATGCTCAGCGAAAGTGGCACGGCCTTTCTATCCAATGATCGTTTGTTCGTGCGGCAAACGGACGAAGCTGTGCTTGCAACAGGCATCCCCAAACTGCCACGCATCAATCCCGGCACCGCGCTGAACAACCCGCGCCTTGACGGGATTGTATCGGAGGAAAGACGCAAGGAACTGGTATCGCTCCCGATTGGCGAGCTTTGGGATATCGAAGAAAAATATGATGTCGACATTCAACAGATCTATGGCCCGGACCGAATAGCTGCGCGTGCGCCGCTATGTGGTTTTGTGGTTCTGAACTGGTCACACAGCGCGACTGCGCCCGCGCAGATAGAACAGGTCATTCTGCGCGAACGTCGCGATCTTTTGGTTGCAATCATGAAGTCGCCCGGACCGTTTTATCAACGTGCCGATGGTTCGATGTATGACAACAGTTCGGCAATCGATGAAGAAGCTTATTTGTCAGCATTAAGCGGTGTGCCGGTTTATGAAGTCACCGGTCGCGTTGATTTTGATCAGATCGCGCGCCAATGTCTGGATGGGCCATTGCGCGGAGCTCTTCAAACATGACCCGTGAATTGCTGCTTTTGCGTCATGGTAAGGCAAAAGATCTGTTGGGGTTCCCCGATCGTGATCGCCCGCTTAAGGACAAAGGGAAGCGGCAGGCACAGCGCGTGGGAGTCTGGTTGCAAGAAAACGGATTGCTTCCCGATGTCGCGGTTTCTTCCGGGGCAGAGCGCGCATATGTAAGCGCGCAAAAACTCTTGAAGGCCGGTGGCACGCACGCGCATGGTATCGTGCAAGATGACAGGATCTACAATGCCTCTGTGGCTGCACTGCTTGATGTGTTAGGCAG
This sequence comes from Thalassospira sp., assembly GCA_965228275.1. Lineage (GTDB taxonomy): Bacteria > Pseudomonadota > Alphaproteobacteria > Rhodospirillales > Thalassospiraceae > Thalassospira. Next base: position 2,271,674 of record OZ245802.1, read on the forward strand.
CTTTTCGAACACACCTGACCGGGTGATGATTGTCGGGCATAATCCGGGGCTTGAGGGCCTTGTTGCGCATCTTGCCGTTGCGTCCTTGCCACAAACAGATGATGGAAGACTGCTGAAAACCGGTACGCTCGTTCACCTGTCGATGCCCGATAACTGGCGGGAACTGAACCAAAACTGTGCACAGCTGGTTCATTACATCCGACCGGACACATTGCCCCCTGGTTTTCCGTTCGATACCGAAGCTGGTCGTGAATGGCGCGATCGTCCTGCTTATTACTACACGCAATCTGCTGTTATCCCGTATCGCAGAGCGGGTTCAAAGATCGAAATCCTTGTGATCACGTCGAGCAAGAAAAATCACTGGGTCGTACCAAAAGGCATCCATGAACCGGGGCTGAGTGCGCAAGAATCAGCCGCCCGCGAAGCCGAAGAAGAGGCGGGTGTAAGGGGTCGGGTGCATGATTCGGCCGCAGGTCGCTATATGTATGAAAAATGGGGGGCGACCTGCAACGTCGAGGTTTATCCGATGGAAGTAACGGACGAATTGGCACCTGATATTTGGGAAGAAAGTCATCGGCAGCGCTTGTGGGTTGCACCTGCCATGGCAGCGGCGCACATCAAGGAAGATGCGTTAAAGGCAATCGTTCTTGAATTTGCCGCAACTCAGGCCAAGGAGAACCCGTAATCATGGCCCGACGTTTTGCCGCACTTGTTCGTCATGGTGACTACCATCAACGTCGTGGTGCACCGAGTGCCCATCAGCCCTTTGCCCTGACTGCAAAGGGCGAAGAGCAAGCCCGTGATGCTGCACAAAACCTGATTGAGATGGCGGCTTCCATGGGTGCTGATATTTGCTCGGAAATCGACAGCTCCCGGATGCTAAGGGCTTGGTCGACCGCGGATATCATGCGCGGAGCCCTGAATGGTGACTTCTTTGTCAGCTGCCATGATGCCTTGGCGGAACGCAGCGTTGGTGCGCTGGCAAATTTGCGTGTTGATGAAATCAACCAGATTGTCGCTGCCGATCCACGGTTTGATCCGTTGCCGAAAAATTGGAAATCCGACAGTCATTTTTGCCTGCCGTTTCAGGGGGCGGAATCGCTGATGCAATCGGGCAAGCGGGTGGCATCGCATCTGATCGATCGTATGGGCACATTGCCAGCACATGACAGCATCAAAGTATTTGTCGGCCACGGTGCATCGTTCCGCCATGCCGCACACCATTTGGGTGTTTTGGATTTTGACGATATCGCGGCGCTCAGCATGTATCACGCCCGTCCTGTAGTGCTTGAATGGTTGGCGGATGGCACATGGCGCCATGTCGCTGGCGACTGGAAGGTCCGTGGTGCTGCGGAACCGGTATTGGATTGACCCGATGACAGAAACAGACATGCCGCAGGATGCGCAAATTGACGTCCCGCTTCCGAAATATAAGGGGCCTTGGCCATCATGGCTCTATCCCGAGCTTCCCCGCGAAGCACGTGATTGGAGCTTTGGCGGTGACAAATCGTTTGGCGAGGAAAATGGCGATCGCAAATTGCTGCTGGGCGAACTTGACCGGCTGACAAAGCGTCAATTGTGGAAATGGCCAAAGCGACCGGTTCTGTTCTTTTCGGACTTGCATGCGGATCGAAAGGCGTTTGTTGCATCACTGGTCGCATCGGGTGGCGTACGCCGTACTGGCCCGCGTGTGATGAACTTTCGGCTGACCAAGCTTGGCCGACAGGCAACCTTCATCATTGGCGGCGACTGTTTCGACAAGGGGCCACATAACCTGAAACTTTTACGTGCGGTCAGGCGGTTGATCGAGCTTGATGCGCGGGTGTGTATTCTGGCCGGAAATCATGATGTTCGAAACCTGCTTGGCATGCGGGCCGTCAGCGCGGATGTCGATCATCGTAATGATCACTTCTTTTCGCGGTTAGGCCCCAAGGTGGTGCCGTTACTGGTCGAGATTTGCGAAAGCTACCTGACCGGTCGTGACGCACTTGCCAATATCCCGGACGAGGATGAATGTCGGCGCCGTTTGCTGCCTGATGACGGCTGGTTTGATGCTTTTCCGAAAGTTGCTTCCGGCCACCTTCCCAAAGAGCAGATTGAGCTTGAGGTCAAACGCATCAGCAAAAAGCTGACAAGCTTTGAACCCGCCTGCCGTGATGCGGGGCTTACCATGCGTCATGTCTATGCGGCCGTGATGAAGTGGCGTGAATTGTTTCTTTCGCCGGATGGAGAGTTCAACTGGTTCTTCAAGCGCATGCGACTTGGCTATCACGTCGGCTCCTTCATGTTTGTACATGCCGGTTTTGATGACGAGATGGCGGCACTTTTGCACGCGGACGGGGTGAAAGCCCTGAACCGGAAATTTCGTGATGCGCTGTTTGGCGAACCGTTTGATCTCTATTACGGTCCAATCGCCAATACGATCCGGACCAAATACCGCTCGATTGACCTTCGGCTAGGGCGGGAAGGTGTGGAAAAGCTGCATGACGGGGGCATTCACGCGGTCATTCATGGCCATCGTAATTTGCTCGATGGTCAACGCATCATGCTTCGGCGCGGGCTGATCAATTTTGAATGTGATTCCACTGTCGACCAACATTCTCGACAAAAAGAGGGACTTGCCGGTTCCGGTGCTGCCGTCACGGTGGTGCATCCGGAGGGGTATATTCTGGGGATCAGTACAGACTTTCCCTATGCCAAGGCGTTTGAGCCAAAGCGTACATTAAATGCCCTCGTTGATGCGCTCAAACTCGAAGAAAAAGGCGGAAAGACGGACCGATGAAACAGATCAAAAAGCAGTTCAGTCACGATTCCCTGCAAGATGCAGACTCGATCAAGGCAATCCTCAAAGCGATTACGAGTGGATTGGGCAAAGGTAAGGTCGTGCTCAGTGACGATAGCGACGAAATCATCCTTGAGCCGCAAGGTCTTTTGAATCTGAAGGTATCTGCATCCCAGGATGAAGATCGAAGCAGCCTGACCCTTCGCGTCAGCTGGCACTCTGATCGCAAGGTGGCAAAAAATCGCAAACTGGTTGTCAGTGACGGCAAGTAAGAATTTTGTCTTTGGGCCAATCAATCCGGCAACGGGATAAACTCGTCCCGGTCATCGGGTGGCAGATCAAACTGGCCCTTACCCCAGTTGCCCGCGCGCCATTCTTCTTTGGCGGCTTCAATCCTTTCTTGCGATGAGGCAACAAAGTTCCACCAGGTATAGCGCGGGCCGTTAAACGTTGCTCCGCCCAGGATCATTAAACGTGCACCGGTTTCACCCGCTGCAATCGTGATCTTGTCACCGGGGCGAAAGACCATCATTTGTGCCGGGCCATATTCCTGACCGGCGACCGAGATTGATCCTTCAACAATGTAAATCCCGCGATCTTCATGATCATCTGGCAGTGGCAAGCGTTTGCCAGCCTCAAGCATCACATCGGCATAAAACGTTTCTGACATCATCTTTGCCGGGGCGACCTTGCCATAGGCATTGCCAAGAATAAGCCGGACCGAAACGCCGTTATCTTCGAGGACCGGCAGGGTTTCCTTGCCGTGATGCTCAAAGGTCGGTGCGACATCTTCGAATTCTTCGGGAAGGGCGATCCAGGTTTGAATGCCAAACAGGCTGCTGGGGCCTTGGCGTGCGGCGGCAGAGGTCCGCTCGGAATGGGTGACACCGCGCCCGGCCACCATCCAGTTCAACTCTCCCGGGCGAATGACTTGATCGGCACCGGTGCTGTCCTTGTGATGAAAATCGCCCTGATACAGATAGGTGACCGTGCCAAGGCCGATATGCGGATGCGGGCGGACATCAACGCCTTTTCCCGTCAAAAGCTCCGCCGGGCCCGCCTGATCAAAGAAGATAAATGGTCCGACCATTTGGCGTTTGGGCGCAGGCAATGCACGCCGCACCTCAAACCCGCCAAGATCGCGCGCACGCGGCACAATCAGGGTCTCGATTGCATCTATTCCAACGTCATCGGGGCATCCGGGGTCGATCGAAGGGTTCCAGCTCATCCGTTTTTCCTTTTATCGGGGCAATCGATGGCAAAATCACGACGGCCTTACGGTGTTGCTTGTCGTTCAGTATCCGGGATCGAAGGTCATCAAGTATGTAAATCTGTTGATATAAAACGATAACACGCAATGACCTGCCCTTCTAGCCAATCAGGCGGCGCGACCCTTTCCGCGTGCCATACGCTCAAGCAAGCTGGTTTGTCGATCAAGGCACAACCGAAGATCAAAATGACCAAGGATGGTTTTGCGTGCCTGTTCGCGTAGCGGCATCAGTTGGGCACGGTTCTCAAGGCAAAAAGCCACCTTGTCGGCGAGTGCATCCGCATCCCAGAAATCGGTGAGAAGCCCGTTATGCCGATCGTGGATGATGTCGTGGCAAGGCCCGGTGTCAGATGCGATCACCGGTGCGCCACATGCCATGGCTTCAAGCACCGACCATGACAGCACAAACGGATATGTCAGATAAATATGCGCAGAGCTGATCTGATATAGCCGGATCAACTTATCATGCGGGATTTGTCCCAGAAAATGGATCCGTGATGGATCGATTTGCGTTTCGGCCATCATAATGTCGCGCCAGGTTTGGCCATCCGCGCGCGGTTGGCCGTAACTGACGCCATCACCGCCTGCAATGACGATTTGGGCATTGGGATGCTGTTGGCAAAGCTTTGCAGCCGCCCGCATGAAGGTCGGAAACCCGCGATAGGGTTCCAGATCGCGCGCGACATAGGTAATCACTTGATCATTGGCACTTAGCACCCTGCCATCGGACAAGGTCAGGATGGCTTGTGAGTTGGGTTGGCATCGATGGGTATCGATCCCGTCATGGCAAACGCCGATCTTCGCTTGATAGGCCGCCGGGAAGGCGGATTTCTGCCATCGGGTCGGGCTGATCGCCGCATCAAGCTGATCAAGGGTGGCCAGCTGTGCCGCATTTCGCAAACGAAGCTGGGTGCGCTTGGCGAGTGTGACGTCATCATCGGGCGCAAAGCCGACGTCACGGCCGGTCGCGTGATAGTAATGTTCACAATATCCGATCAAGGGAGTGTTGGGCAAAACATCGCGGGCAAACATCATACTGCCCCAGCCAATATGACCATAAACGATGTCAGGTGGGCCTTCTTCACGCACAAGACTATCAAGGGTTTTGGCAGCCTTAAGTCCCACATCCTGATGATATTGGGCAAAGGACATGGCCGGTGGCGGTGGGGTGACAGCTTGGCGTAATGTCCGGATGCCGGGCAGTCGCACATTCATGGCTTCGCACAGAAACGATACCTGCCATCCGGCATTCGCCAGATGACAGGCAAGATGTACAAACTGTCCAGGTCCATGACGATGAACAAGGACAATCTTCATCGGCGGTTTCGTGCCTCCTGAACGGCGATGGCGCCGTTGATCGGAATGCCACCGTAACGCAGGGTTTGTGTCCAGAATTCTTCGAGCCTGCGCAAGGTACGCAAAGCTGTTTCCATTTCCTGCTGGTCTTCAAGATTGCTGGTCAGGGCTTCGTGATATTCCTCGTGGAATTCATGTAATGCCTGACAAAGTTCATGGCCCTTTGCTGTTAGTTTCAGGCGTGCAGATCGCCTGTCGCGTGCCATGACCTGTCGTTCGACATAGCCAGATTCAGCAAGCTGTTTAAGATTGTAAGACGCGTTTGAGCCCATGTAATGGCCGCGATCCAAAAGGTCACGTACCGAGAGTTCATCTTCGCCGATGGTAAAAAGCAGTGCCACTTGCGCCGGGCTAATGTCATCCTTTCCGAGTCGGATAAGATCTACCCGTAACAAATCCGCAAACCGCCGATATATCCGTTCGACGGTATTTGCCAGTTCAAGATGAGTGACGGTCATAAGTTTCGATCCGTTATCTGGTCCCAAGCGAGAGTTGATGCCAAGGTGGGTTTGCCTAGACACAATTTTCGTGTTGGGGAAGATAACAAGACGTTGTTCTTGAACGATTTTTCCGAACGCCTTTTACTTCCCGCAGTTTTGCTCGTTGTTCGGAAGTAATTCCAAAGTATTTTTATTTTTGAATTACTTCCATTGTTAATGTTTTTACATTGTCCAATCGTCAACATGAGATCGACATATTTGATTTTATTGTAGAGCATCATGTCATCGCAACTATGTGATTAGATTGCGGAAAAACTATGACTTTTGCTTAATTGGATGATTTTCGATGCAATTTGGCCGTAAAAAGCTGGCAAAACCTGCCGCTTCCAAGGATGCACGACCGGAACTTGATACAAGGTCCGTCATTCGCGAAGCCCGATTCACCTTTGTGCGCGGATTGGGGTGGGCCGGCGTGATGAGCGGCTTCATCAACATTCTTCAACTGACCGTGCCGCTTTTCATGCTTCAGGTGCATGATCGCGTGATCAACAGCCAAAGTACCGATACGCTGATGCTGCTCTTTGTGATCGCGATCGGGGCCATCATCCTTTATGGCATTCTTGATTTCTTGCGCGCGCTTGTGTTTCAGGAAATGGCAAAGTCGCTTTTGCGGCGCCTGAATTTGCCAGCGATCTCGGCGGCCATGCGGGTTGCGCTTGAAAAAGGATCACTGCACGGAACGCAGGTTTTGCGTGATCTGTCTGATCTGCGCAATTTCATCACCGGGACCACGATTGCCGCCCCGCTTGAGGCGATCTGGTCGCCGATTTTCCTGTTCGTGATGTTTGCGCTGCATCCCTATTACGGGATTGCCGGTCTGGTCGCTGTCTTGACCCTGATCGGGCTCAGCCTGCTTGGCGATTTGATGGTCCGTCAGGTCACCAAAGAAGGAACAGATGCCAATCTGCGCAATATCGGTGATATCGGATCAACGGTGTCAAATGCCGAGGTGATCGAGGCGATGGGCATGATGCCGGCTTTGGCCCTTCGCTGGCGGCAGGCGCAAATTCATGCCAGCGAGTTGCTTGATGTCGGCAATATGCGCAGCAAGGGTATGTATTCCGTCACGCGATCGGCCCGTTTTGGCATGCAAATCATCGTGCTGGCCATGGGGGCGTATCTTGTCATTCTGGGTGAAACCACACCGGGTGCGATGATCGGCGGTACCGTGATTATGGGTCGGTTGTTGCTGCCGTTCGATAATGTTACCCGCGATTGGCGGGCATGGGTCGGGGCGTTTTCGTCCTGGAAACGCATCCGCCTGATGCTTGAAGAAAGCCAGTCGGAACGTGAAATCAAACCCACCCCGCGCTCCGAAGGACCACTGATTGTTGATAATCTGGTTTATGCCGCACCGGGATCAAATGTGCCGGTTCTACGCGGTATTAGTTTCGAGCTGGCACCGGGCGACATCCTTGGTGTTGTCGGGCCGTCGGCTGCGGGCAAATCGACCCTGTCACGGTTGCTGGTGGGGGCGTCAAAGCCTGCCAATGGTGGTGTCTATCTTGATGGGCATAGTACCTATCTGTGGGAACGCGGATCATTTGGCGACATGGTTGGCTATTTGCCGCAATCGGTATCGCTTTTGAATGGCACCATTCGTGACAATATCAGCCGCATGCGCGACGCAAATCCCCGCAAGGTGATCGAAGCTGCCCGTGCGGCGGGCGTTCATGAAATGATCGGGCGGTTGCCGCTTGGCTATGACACGCCGATTGGTGCCGGTCGCCATACACTTTCCGGTGGTCAGCAACAGCGTATAGCGCTTGCGCGTGCGCTTTATGGCTGGCCACGACTTCTGGTACTTGATGAACCCAATGCCAATCTGGATGCGGAGGGTGAGGCATCCCTGATCCGGGCTGTCAGGCAGGCAGCTGATTCCGGTGCCATGGTGGTTCTGATCGCGCACCGTCAAAGCATCATGCAATACGCGACCAAGCTTCTGGTGATGCAGGAAGGGCGGGTTAAGCAGTTCGGGGAACGCACCGATGTGATCCGCAATCTATCCAATGAAAATGACGACATCAAAAGTCTGCCCTCGGTCAAACGGAAGCAGGAAAACGGAGGTGCGGCATGACCCGTATCATTAACCTTGATGAGGGCGGGGCTGCGATCCCGACCGAGGAGCCGCAAGTCGCATGGCACCAAATTCTGTCCGAAGAACGCGAAGCATCACGCCAAAGCCTGCGCAAGCCGATCATGGCTGGTCTTGCCGTGATCATTCTGGGGTTTGGTGGCTTTCTGACCTGGGGCTTTACCGCAGAACTTGATAGTGCGGCGGTCGCGACCGGATCGGTGATTGTCGACTCCAAGAAAAAGGTCGTTAATCACTATGAAGGCGGGATCTTAAAAAAGCTTCTGGTCGAAGAGGGCGAGAAAGTCACGGCTGGTCAGGTGTTGGCCCTTTTGGATGGCACGCGCAGTGAATCGGAATTGGGTCAGTTGCGTGGTGAACGCTATGGCCTGATGGCAAAGCTTGCGCGTTTGCGCGCCGAACAACGCGGCCAGAAAAATATCGCCTTCCCGCAGGAACTATCCGCCAGTGAGGATGGTTATGTCAGCGATATCCTGAGCGACGAAGAACGCCTGTTTGCCAAGCGGAACGAGGTCTATGCCGCCAAACGCGATGCACAGGCCAAACAGATTGAACAGTTTGAAGCCGAAGCACAGGCGCTCGACTCGCAAATCACTGCCCGTACCCGTCAGGAAAAGTTGGTCGCCGAGCAGCTTCAGGGCATTCGCGAGCTGGCTGACAAGGGCTTTGCCACCCGTACCCAACTGGTCGAAATTGAAAACAACTGGTCGGATCTGGTTGGCGATATGGGCGAGTTCAAAGCCCAAAAAGCAGCCGCCCAGCAGCAAAAAGCTGAAGCCGAAATCAATCTGGCCTCAATCGAGATGGAATGGCAAAGCGATATTGCCACCGAGATTCAGGAAGCGCAGCTTGCGCTGAATGACGTCACCCAACGCATCAGGGCCAGCACGGACGTCCTGAACAGGCTTGAGGTAAAAGCACCACAGGCAGGAACGGTCGCCAATATACAGATCAGAACACCGGGCGGTGTGATCAGTCCGGCCGAACCAATCATGGATATCATCCCCGAGGATGAACCATTGGTGATCGAAGCCCGGATCAATCGTCAGGATATCGACTTGGTCCATGTCGGATCAAAAGCGCAAATTCGATTGACTGCCTATAGTCAGCGCCGACTAGCCCCCCTAAATGGCGAAGTACGCTATGTCGCAGCCGACCAAACCGTAGATGAACAGCGCGATGCATCCTATTATATCGTGCGTGCTGCCATCGATCCGGCCGAGCTGGCAAAATATGACGATATTCATCTGCGGCCCGGCATGCCCGCCAACATTCTTGTTTTGAAAACACCGCGCAAGGCCATCGATTATCTGGTCGATCCGATCGTTCAGAGCATGGACAAGGCCTTCCGCGAAGAGTGATTCCTCCCCCGCGTGACGCGGAACCAGGGTCCAAACTCATTCACATGACCGCCCCGGCAACCGATATGAGAGAAAAATCTAGGAAAAACCCGCAGAGCGGGGTGATCCCCGGTCAAGGGATTTGACGAAGAGGCTTTCTCTCATATCGGTTGTCCTTCGGATCACCCGGATTTGCACGGGCTATTTTGTCGCAAAATCTTGAAAGATATAGATCTTCCTGCGATTTCACTCCGCATATCCGCACAAATCCGGGCGACCGGGACGATCATGTGAATGAGTTTGGACCCTGGGGGCCGAACCCGGCTTTCTGCCGGATCGGCCCTTTTCTTTTCAAGTATAGATCAAATTTTGAATTAAATAATAATCAAAATAAAAACAGTATTTGTCGAATATATATTATGAATATCAAAGTAAGTCATAATGTTGACAAAATAAAATCACAACAATACCCTCCAGTGGATAAGTAAAAAAATGTAGGGTTTTCTGAGTGGCCGTTATCCGCGGGGCTCAGACCGCCCTGAGGGAACGGCCATCCTCTCGCGAGGGAAACATCCCCGCGATGTCATTAATGTTGGGACACGAAGGAGGATTACATGGCAACTCTCGAAGGCGGCGCCTTTGATGATGCGCTTCTCGGATCTCGTTTCAGCGACGTCATTTTTGGACGTGGCGGCGACGATACAATCTTCGGACAAGGTAATGACGACGTGCTGTTTGGCGAAGAAGGCGATGATGTCTTGTTCGGCGGATCAGGCGACGATGTTGCGCTTGGTGGTGAAGGTGATGATGTCCTGTTCGGTGGATCGGGTAACGATGCATTGATCGGGGGCGACGGCAGCGACCTGATGATGGGTGGCTCCGGTGAAGACGTTCTGTCCGGGGGTGCGGATTCCGACATCCTTCTGGGCGGTTCGGGCAACGACGTTCTCGACGGCGGATCAGGCAGCGATGTTCTGATCGGTGGTGCAGGCGACGATATTGTTCTCGGCGGTGGCGGAGACGATGTCATGCTTGGTGGTCCTGGAAACGACGTTCTCCAGGGTGGCGAGGGCAATGACCTTATGCTTGGCGGTTCCGGGGACGATGTCCTTCAAGGTGGCGCTGGCGATGACATCATGTCTGGTGGTTCTGGTGGGGACACGTTCGTGTTCTCTGGTGGCGGCGGCAACGACGTCGTTCTGGATTTCCAGGCTGGTGACGACATGCTTTCCATTAGCAGCAACATCAATGACACCGGCATCGAAAGTGCCGATGACGTGGCTGCCCGTGCAACGCAAGTCGGTGCCAATACCGTCATCGATCTTGGCAACGGGGATAGCATTACCCTCAACAACATCAATGCCGATGACGTACAGGACGATCCGGATAGCTTCTTTAGCGTCCAGTAATCCAATGGCGGCGTCCGCAGCTTTTGCTGCGGGCGACCCGTCCTGATCTTCAAGTTAGCGAAAGATTGTCATGCTTGAATTTGCCTCGTCCGATGCAGTGCGGACGACCGGCGAAGCGCCCGGTGTTTGCCTGCTCAACCCTGATACATTGTTGTTAAGCTGGGATATGCCCACCCGTCTGTGGGAAGTTCCAAGGCTTGAAACGATTGATGGTGCTGCGATTTCGCCGCAGGCCACATTGCGTCTGCCCCTTGACGGGGGAGGGACCCGGTTGCTGCGCGTCATCCGCCGTCCCAAGGATGAACCGATCACTATTCTGGCCGAGGCCGGAACGATGGGGCGCAAGGACGAGATCACAATTGACCCGGATGGCGATTTTGAATTCGCCAGTGCCGCGACACTTCTAAACGGTGTTACGCCGGCTGGTCGCTTGTCACTGGTATCAACCCTTTTGGGGGTGTGGGCCAGCATGTTCCGCCTGCGTCTTTCCAAAAGCTACAACAGTTTCCTCCTTCAGCTGGTTGCTGAAATTGTCGAGCGCCCGAAACGTGCAAAGGCGGTGGCAAAGCTTTCAGATGACAAGATGCTGCTGGCGGCGGCCCTGCCTGATGCCATTCACGATATCGAGGCGGTGTTTATCGTTGCCCCATCGGGTTTCAAGCGCCTGATGCAACTTCCCCATATCAGCCAAACCGGCGCGCGCAGCCAAAATCTGGCCTACATGATTGCCGATCGCCCGAGCACCCCATCGGGTGCCTATCTGGTGGTGACCGGTGTGCGCACCCTTGCGGTTCGCCATCTTCCCGATGTTTCGGCCTTGCCGTCGCTTGCCCGTTGGTGGCAGACGCAGGGCAAATCGGATGCGGATTTGCGCGAATATATCATTGGTGCACTGGCCCGATCCGACATGAAAGCCAGCAAGGCCGCAATTGAATTCCAGCTTCGCTGTCCGCTATCCAGTCAGCGGGTTTCGGGCGGCGGATCGCTTCCAAGTGGCGAGGTTGATCTTGCCGTTACGACCGCGCGCGGCACCCTGATTGGCGGGTGGTATCGCGATCCGGTCGATATGATTGCCGGGATTGATCTTCTTGATAGCAATGGCATTGCTCATCCGTTTGGCGATGGTTTCTATCGCTACCAGGGCAATGTTCAGGATGATGGTCGCACGGTTCCGGCCACGGGTTTTGTCGGGTTCTATCAGGATATCCAAAGCCCGGTCCCGATCCTTCAGCCGCGCAGTGTGATGCGGCTTAAATCGGGTAACCGTCATTTGATGGTGCCGCCCGCCCAACCGATTGATCCGGCCGAGGCCCGTGCACGCATCTTGCGCGCCGTCCCACCACAACATTTGACGGCCGATATCATTGAAAACTGCCTGGCACCGGTGATTGGCGATCTACAGCAAAAGCTGATTGCATCGGCCACGGTCGATCGGGTGATCGAACTGGGAACGCAGCATGATGACCCCGATGTTTCGATCATTGTTCCGCTTTATCGCGTGCTTGGTTTCCTGCGTGCGCAGGTCGGTGCCTTTGCCTGTGATCCGTGGGTCGCAAAGAACTGCGAAGTAATCTTTGTGCTGGATTCCCCCGAACAGGCCGAAGAATGCGAGCATCTTTTACGTGGTTTGCACATCCTTTATGGCATGCCGATGCGTTTGGTTGTGATGACGCGCAATGGCGGCTATGCACGTGCCTGTAATGCCGGTGCGGAAAATGCGCGTGGTCATCTTTTGGCGATGCTGAATTCCGATGTGATCCCCCATACACCGGGCTGGGCGCTTGGTCTGGCGAAGAAAATCGGTGGTCAGGATGAAGTGGCCGCTGTCGGGCCAAAACTTCTGTTTGAAGATGGCTCTATCCAGCATGCGGGCATGTATTTTGCCAAGAACGAAACCGGCAAATGGCTGAATTACCATTACCACAAAGGCATGCCCGATCAGTTCCGCGCAGCGAACGTTGAACGATCAGTTCCGGGTATTACAGGTGCCTGCATGATGATCCATCGCGATGCCTTCAACGAGGTTGATGGCTTTAGCGAGGATTATGTCATTGGCGATTACGAAGACAGTGATCTGTGCCTGAAATTCCGTCAGGCCGACTTTGACATCAAATATGTGCCTGATGTCAGCCTCTATCATTTTGAGCGCAAATCAATCTCGACCCATGTCGATTACATGCGCGGTGTGGCGGCGGAATATAACGCCTGGCTGCATGCGTCGCGGTGGCGGGATGCGCTTGAAGATCTTCATGAAAACGGCTTGCCGACCAAAGGCAGTGCAAAAAATTCCAAATCCGGAGCAGCAGCATGAGCCAGGTTCTTGCCCTGTCTGAACATCAGCATCCAGCCAAACAGGCGATGGATGACAAACAGCTCAATTGGTTGTGTGACAGCATCATTTCCAACCGGTTCCTGCCAGTCCCGCCACAAGAAGACGTTTTTGTCGGGGATGGTGATTACCGCGCGATTGGCGCTGAATTCCTTGGTCATTTTGTCCGCATGGGTGGACTGCTCCCGACCGAAGACGTTCTTGATATCGGTTGCGGGATTGGCCGGATTGCCATGCCTTTGACCCAGTATCTCGATACCGACATGGCCAAATATTGTGGTCTTGATCCGGTTGCCAGCGGTATTGATTGGTGCAAGCGCGCCATCACCCCGGTCTATCCCAATTTCCGTTTCGAAAGTCGCGACGTCAGGAATGAACTTTACAATCCTGAGGGCGCGATTAACGGGCGCAGCATGCGGCTGCCTTTCCAGGACGGAACATTTGATTTCACCGCAATGATCTCTGTGGCAACCCACCTGCCACCTGATGAAATCAAAACCTATTGTTCCGAGGTGTTCCGTGTGCTGCGCCCCGGCGGCCGGTTGTTCATGACGGCCTTCGTCATTCGCGAAGAAGACCAGGCCTCCAAACCGGATCGCGATGCGCGCCTGACCGGGTTCGAGAAGGCCGAAGGCAAACCGTGCTGGCATCTGCAGGGTGAAAACCCGATGGCAGCCGTTGGCTTCGATGACGCCTTTATCGAAAGTGCTCTGACATCAGCCGGTTTTGAAATCCAGACCAGAAGCTTTGGCAATTGGCGCGGCGGAGATCGCCCGCATTACCAGGATTTCCTAATCGCAGAGAAACCGCGGAGGGGCGTATGAATCCCCGGATAATGGTGCTTGCGCACAATCACCCCGATCTGCATCCCGGCGGGACCGAGATTTTCGCCCATGATCTGTTCCACGCCTATAAGCGTGCGGAATGTGATGCCCTGTTTGTCGCGGCAACCAATGACGTGCATCGCGAACGGCGTCCGGGCACCAGTTTTCAGGCCATCAATGAAGCTGGTGATGAAATGCTGTTCTGGGCCGGGCATTTTGATCGCTTCAACATGTCGCAGACCGATCTTTATGCGGTCGCCCCGGACTTTGCCCGCTTGCTCAAAAGCTGGGACCCGGATGTGGTGCATATCCATCATCTGGTGCTGTGGGGCATTGAATTACCGATGCTGATCCGGCGTGTCTTGCCCCATTGCAAGATCGTCATGACGCTGCATGACTATTATCAAATTTGCCCCAATGACGGGTTGATGATCCATCGTGATACGCGCACGCGCTACACCAAACCCGATGCGATCGGGCGTCTTTGTGGTGTTGATGGATTTACCCCGGATCAGCATTCCATGCGTTCGGTGAATTTGCGGAACCATCTGCGTGTGGTCGATCAATTTATCTCACCAAGTGCATTTCTTAAGGATCGATACGTCGATTGGGGCGTCGATGCCGAAAAAATTACGGTGATCAACAATGGTCGCCCGCATGTTGCCGCCGCCCCGCGTCGGGATATGGGGGCGGGGATGCCAAATGTGTTTGGCTATTTCGGCAATCTCAATCCGTGGAAGGGGGCTGATGTTCTGCTGAAAGCCGCCCGGATGCTAAGCGACGACAATGTCGATTTCGATCTGCGCATTCATGGCGAGGTTCTGTATCAGACCGAACATTTCACAAGCCAGATGGCCGAACTGTTTGAAAGCAGCGGACCACAAGTACATCGCATGGGTGCCTATCAGCGTGATGATATCAGCGATCTGATGGCACGTGTTGATTGGGTGGTGGTGCCGTCCATCTGGTGGGAAAACGCTCCGCTTGTCATTCAGGAAGCCTTCCAGCACGGCCGCCCGGTCATCACCAGTGGCATTGGTGGCATGGCGGAAATGGTGCGCGATGGCCATGACGGCATTCATGTTCGGGCCGATGATCCGGCCGACCTTGCGCGCGTCATGAAGGACTGCGCGTCCAATCCCAAACTTTGGAAAAAACTATCCGGGCATGTCCGCGCCCCTGCGGTGATTGACGATGTCGCCAACGAACATCTGACGATGTTCCGCCGGATGGTTCGCCCCGATTTCGTTGCGGCCTGATACCAAACCAGGAGGCCATTATGGCACTTGCTGAAAAACAGACGCTTGACGATCAGACCCCGTCCGCAAAGGACAGCAGCGTTCTTGCCAAGGATGCAGAAACCGTTGCGCCAACCCTTGAAGGCCGGGTCGATGCGATTGACCAGAACCGCCTGTTTGGCTGGGTCTGGTCGCCACAACAGCCCGATGCCCGGATCGAGGTCATCGTACGCCTGAACGGTCACGCTTTGCTGCGCACCAAGGCCGAAAGCGAACGCGTTGATCTGCGCCGTAACGGCATTGGCGATGGCAAACACGCGTTTGAGGTGGAGTTACCCGATGCCGCATTGGCAAGCGTTGCCGATGTCACGGTATGCGCAGTCATGCCCGGCTCGAAAGAAGAGACCGATCTTCGCATTCCATCGCAAAGCGAACAGGAAGCCCAAACTGCGATGAACGCACCGCTGGGCAAGATCCTTGATCGTTTGGACCGACTTCTGGCCGCCCAGCACATCTTGCAAAATGGTCAGCGCGAAGCCGCCAAACGATTGGTCAGCGCCTCCAAACGCATGGACGAACTGGCGTCCGCCGATGACGGCATCGAAGCCGGCGTGAAGCTGGTGCGTACCGGACAAGAAGAACTGTCCAGTCGTGTCGATGAACTCGAAGTGTTTCTTGTACGGTTCGACAAGTCTCTGGGCGGGTTTGACGAACGCCTGTCTGTCCTGACCGCACGTCACAAGAACGATCTGAAAGCCCCGCTTTTATTCCTGTCCGGTCTGGTCGGTGTAACCGTCGGGTTGGCGATTGGCGCGATGGTTTGGTGAGCAGTCCCTTGATGAAAAACAACGTCGCACATTTGATCAACCCCAAAAAACCCAAGGAGGCACGCACGTGAACGATCAACATCATGGAATGCCCCTTGATGGCAGAACCGTCGTTGCCGCACTGGTCGATGACAGTCTGGCACTGATGGTAGGGGTCGGGAACGCATTTCCGGCCACCATGGATATCTATTTGAATAACCAGCCTGATGCCAAGGTTCAGGCATCTGTGATTGGTTGGCGTCGACACGATGCAGATGTCGATAATGCATATGGTTTTGTTGCGTTGTTGCCGATGAAGGATGTCTCGCAACGGCGTTTGAAAACGGCCCTGTTCCATGGTGCAGGAAAGCCGCGCGAATACCGGATTGAAAACCGTCAGCAGCGTATTGAATCCATCTTGTCCGCTGTTGCTGATCAATCCGGTCCCGCCTTTGCCACCGTCATTGATGGCGTGATCGAAGCCCTTCTTGCCGGGGATCCGGATAAAAAGCGCCTGCGCAAGGTCACTGCCCTTGTCCAAAGTGCCGCGCGCAGCAATGGCTTCATCGAAGTGCTGGGCGGGCTTGAAGAAGGCGATGTCTATATTCAGGGCTGGTCCAGCGACTTCCCGGTCGGGCGTACCCGCGTGATCGCGATGGGCGAAAACCCGGCCTTGGTCGAACTGACGTCGGCCGATTTCAAACGCGACGATCTGGGTGACGAAGCATCGGGTGTCACTGGCCTTATGATGGGTGACAAGCCGATCAATCCGGAAAAGCTCAAACGCGTTTATTTCCGCGGTCGCGAAGCTTGGTACTCGATCGAGGTCTATCAACAGCGTGTTCTTGTCGCACCGCCCGATGTGCCGGCCCATATCCGATCGGTATTGGATCGCGTCCGGGCGCCGGAAAATATCCTGAGCCAACTGCAAATGGCCGCACATCGTTTTGATGGGCGTGACACGGTATCCGAGCTCGATCGTCCTATTCGGATCGGTATTGATTTCGCACTTCAGATCGAAGGAAGCGGGGTGCTGGTTTCAGGCTGGATGCTTGATCCGGATCGCGGGGTTGAGGATGTCTCGCTTCGGGTTGGGGGTGAGGTTGTCCGCATTGATGATCGCTGGACGCGTCAATCGCGTGCCGATGTCACCGCGGCCTTTGCACGAGACCCGATGTTTTCCGGCCTTAATCCGGCACGCAACAATCACGGTTTCCTTGTATTTTGTCCGCTTGATGACACGCCATCTTCGGATCAAGTGATGTATCTGGAACTGGGCATTCGTGATGCGTTTCCGGCCTACTGCCCGCTTAATCCAACCCGATCTTCTGCCCGCCAGGCATTGTCGCGCGTTTTGCCATCGCTTGATCCGCGCTCGGTCACCGCATCAAACAGCATTGAAAAGCAGTTCGGCCCGATGTTGCAGGGCATGAGTGCCCAAAGCCCCTATGCCGTCGATGTCCATGATGTCGGTGCATTTGATGAAGACGCACCGGTTGCGCTGGTGGTCGGTGTCGATGACACGATCAATGATATCGGGGTGACGATTGCGCTTCTGGGGCTTGATCCGGCGACCCGGCATCTGCCGATTATCATTGCCGGTCCGGTCGAAAGTTTCGATCAGGTCGGAAGCGATATTCTGCGACTTGCAGCCTTTTACAAGCTTAATACCCGCATCGTCTTTGCCGAGGGTGTTGAGGATTTCTGTGACGCGCTGGAAGTCGGGGTGGCGGCAACCAATTCCGAAACCGTCGGGCTGGTGTCGGCCCATATCCTGCCGCGCGGTGATGGCTGGTTTGATCAGCTTTATGCAGCGTATCGCAAACGCGGTGGCAAGGCATTGGTATCCCCAACCATCCTGTTTGAAGACGATTCTGTGCGTTGGGCCGGGACCTGGATCGATGGCGATGCCAAGTCAGGTCAGTATTTATCAGATCGTTATGTCGGTTATCCCTGTGCGGTTCTTGATGGGGCCGAACCCAGCGAAGTTACGGCAGGTACAATCGAATGCGCCATTCTGCCGCGCAAGGCGTTCGATGATATCGGCGGCTTTACGCGCGGCTATATCGGCCCGGCTGAAAAAAGCCTCGACCTTGCGCTGAAGCTGCGCATGGCCGGTACCCCGTCCTACTGGATCCCGGAAGTCGAAGTTCTGGGCAGCGAACAATCCATCAGCACAGCACCTGCTTGGGCGGAATTGTCCCATCGTCTTGACCGTTGGGCGTTTGATCGCCGCTGGTCGCTTGTCGTCTCAAACTTGCGGAGCAACACCAATGCCGTCGACTGATTTGCGCGTTCTCGTTATTTCGCATGGCCATCCTAGCATGTCGCTGGGCGGGGCAGAGGTCGCCTCATACAACTTGCATAAGGGGCTTAATGCCCTTGATGGTGTCGAGAGCTTTTATCTGGCCCGCGTTGGCAATCCGGTGCCGCGCCATGGTGCGTCGGCCTTGATGAGCCTGCGGCAAAAAGATAACGAGATCCTCTATCACGCGGAAAACTATGATCACTTCCTGCTCTCAAACGGCAGTACCGATGAAATTGATCGGGATTTCTTGCGCTTTGTGAAGGATTACGAACCCGATGTGGTTCATTTCCATCACTATCTTGGTCTGGGGCTTGAGACGATCTATGCGATCCGCGAAGCCCTTCCGGAAACGGCGATCTTCTTTACCTTCCACGAATTTCTGACCATCTGCCACAACCATGGCCAGATGCTCAAAAGCGGTGGGACAAAACTGTGTAATCGGTCCAGTCCGATTGAATGCAATGGCTGTTTCCCGAATATCTCGCCAGCGTCATTCCTGCGGCGGGAACGCTTCATCAAATCCATGCTGGAACTGGCTGATCATTATGTCTCGCCCAGTGAATTCCTTGCCCAACGCTTTATTGATTGGGGCATGAAGGCGGAAAAGATGTCGGTGATTGAAAACGGTCTCGACATCAATGAGCGCGCCAAGGATCGACCGATTTCGAAAACCCAGCCGCGTCGTTCGCGCTTTGCCTTCTTCGGGCAGCTCACGATGTTTAAGGGGGCCGACATCCTTTTGGATGCAGTTGGGCGTGTACCCGATGAAATCTGGGGCGATGATGCGCGGCTTATGATTTTTGGCGGCAATCTGGATCGCCAACCCCAGGAATATCAGGACAAGGTCCACGACCTGATTGAAAAGGCCGGTGAGCGGGTGCGCTTCTATGGCGCTTATCAAAACACCGAAATGCCCAAGCTGATGGAGCTTGCCGACTGGACGATCATTCCATCGATCTGGTGGGAAAACTCGCCGGTCGTCATTCAGGAAGCCTTCTTCCATGGGCGTCCGATGATTTGTTCAAACATCGGCGGCATGGCTGAAAAAATTACCAACAATGTCAATGGCCTGCACTTCCGCGTTGGCAGTGCCGAGGATCTGGCAGATCGGCTGATTGACGTTCTTAGCGACAACAAGATCTGGGATCGGATGCGTGAGGGAATCCCGCGCGTGACGACCTATGAAGAATGCGCAGAGCAACATCTTGCGCAGTACCGGGAGGTTCTGAAAACGCGCCTGCTGTCTGCAAAGGCTGCCACGCAACACAGCGTGGCAAGCACGGCCTGAATTCGGAACAAAAACGTGATCAACCAAGGAGACACAAAATGGCGCGCGTTCTCGTAATGATCCCGTCGGGCGAAGTCTACGACCACGACTGCGTCCGGTGGTACAACTATCAGGATGTTCAAAAGAGTATCAATCACTATCACAATATCGGTGATGCCTTTGTCTTTGATTCATCCCTGAAACTGATGAATTACGACAAACTTGGCGTTCTGCCGATTGCCGATCCCAAGATGGAAGATATCGACCGCCTTCGCGAGGAATATGACTATGTCTTCCTGCGCGGCTCGAACTACATCCATTCAGATATGGATTGGCGCAATACCATTGATGTTCTCAAACGTCTGAAGCTACCCGTGTTGGGCTTTGGGATCGGTGCGCAGGCCCCGGTCAAAGGCAAGATCGAACTGTCCGAGCAGACCAAAACGGTTCTGCGTATGATGGCAGATTCCACCACATCCATCGGTGTGCGTGGGGCCTATACCGCACAGGTTCTTTGGGATCTTGGCATCACCAATGTTCGCATTGTCGGTTGCCCGACGGCGTTCCGTCAGAACAATCCCGACATGCGCATCAAATTGCCATCCCTTGAAAGCGTGAAAAATGTTGGCATTACGCTGCGTCGTGAAGTCTCACCAGCTTATGCCCAGGACATCAAACGATACCTCACCTTCCATCGTGATCTGGTCAAACATCTGGCCGGTCGGTTCGATGACATGACCCTGATGGCGCAGGGCGAGCCCGAAGAGAAAAAGCTCGTTTTCGGTAGCAACGTCCAGCGCGAAGAAGCCATGCAGGCCCTGAAAAACAACGATTGGGTCAAGAACTGGTATCTCGATGACACGATGGAGCGTCTCTATCGCGAGAAGCTGTTCTATTCCGATGTTGTTTCCGATTACGAGGACCTTGTTCGCACCAAGGATTGCGTTTTGGGCTATCGCCTGCACGGCAATCTGATGGCGCTGTCAAACGGTGTTCCGTCGATCTATTTCACCTATGACAGCCGCACGGTGGAATTTGCCGAAACCTATCAGATCCCGTCCTATGACGTGTTCTCGTCCAAGGAATTCGTGCTTGAGGATTACTGGAATCAGGATCTGTTCGACAAGTTCAACCGCGCCTGGTTCCAGACCTATCGCGAGATGGAACAGTTCCTGAGTGAAAACAATATCGACCACAAAATGGTCGATGTCATGAAAGCCGACGCGCAACCCCAACGCAAGGTCGCGTGATCACATCCGGTGCTGCCGTCTGGCTGTTCCGGATGGAATGGTCGGGCGGCGGTGCCTCCGAAGATCAGCCTGAAGAGCAACAGGCAATATCAACAAGGAGACACGGCAATGACTGTACTTGTAACTGGTGGTGCAGGATATATCGGTAGTCACGCGGCACTGGCCCTTCTTGATGGCGGACGCAATGTCGTCGTGCTTGATAACCTGAGCCAAGGTCACCGTTGGGCAGTGCCAACCGGTGCGGCCTTCGTTGAGGGTGATTGTGGCGACTATGATCTGGTGCGCCGCGTGATCGCTGAACATGACGTGACGGCGATCATGCATTTCGCCGGATCGATCATTGTTCCGGACTCGGTCATCTACCCGCTTGAATATTACTATAACAACACGGTCAAGTCGCGCGCATTGGCGCAGGCGGCTGTGGATAGCGGGATCAAGCATTTCATCTTCTCCTCGACCGCGGGTGTGTATGGCGAACCGATATCGACCCCGATTGACGAGGATTTCGCGCTTAAGCCGATCTCGCCCTATGGCACATCAAAAATGATGACCGAAAAGATGCTGGCGGATGCGGCTGTGGTCCATGATCTGCGCTATGTCGCCCTTCGGTACTTCAATGTGGCTGGTGCGGACCCCAAAGGCCGATCAGGACAGACATCACGCAAGGCAACCCATCTGATCAAAATTGCCAGCCAAACCGCAACCGGTGCCCGTCCGCAAATGGCAATTTACGGCGAAGATTACGAAACACCCGATGGCACCTGCATCCGCGATTACATCCATGTCTCCGACCTCGCCAATGCCCATGTGCTTGCCCTTGAATATCTTGAGCGCGGCGGTGAAAGCGACGTGATGAATTGCGGTTATGGCCGTGGTTTCTCGGTCCGTGAAGTGATCGGTGCGGTCAAAAAGGTGTCGGGCGTTGATTTCGAGGTCGACCTGGCCGAACGCCGCCCGGGTGATCCTGCGGCCCTTGTCGCTGGTGCAGACCGCATTCGTGAAAAATTGGGCTGGGTCCCGGTTCATGATGATCTTGAAGCCATCGTGCGACACGCCCTTGATTGGGAAGAAAGCCTGAAATCACGCGAAGTCAGCGCAGCCTGATCTGGCTTTAACCTGGCCTCTGACCTGCAAATTTCGAGACGAGCAACGGTTCGCAAAAAGTCAGCAAATGACCTGAACCGCATAAGCAGGAGATAACTTATGAAACAGGAACTCCCTACCGGGGGACGCAAGCCCCGTATTGGTGTGCTGATGCCCGCCGGCCGTATCGAGGGCGATCTGGGTGTTGTCACGCACACCTATAATGACCCGGAAAAGGCAAAGACCTTGTTCACCAATATCGGTGACTGCTTTGTCTATGATTCTTCACTGAGAACTCTCGATTATTCCGAATTATTTCCGATTTATGTCCCAGCGGGCGGAAAAATTTCGGAAGCGCAGATCGAAAAGATCAATCAGCTCGATTACATCTTTTTGCGCGGATCGAACTATATCAACACCAATGGCCAGTGGGATCCGATTACTGCGGTTCTTGAAAAGACCAATGTGCCGGTGATTGCCTTTGGCATTGGCGTGCAGGTACCCGACAATTCCGACGAATATGTCAATGCATCGACCAAGCGGTTCCTGCAACTGGTTGCAGATCGTTCCGCATCGATTGGTGTACGCGGCAACCTGTCGAAAAAGGCGCTTAATTCGATCGGCATCAAGAATGTCCGCATTTTTGGCTGCCCGACCGCGTTTCGCCATTGCAAGCCGGAATTGAAACTGCGCCGGGTGGATGCCGCTTCGATCAAGAAGCTTGGCTTTACCCTGCGCCGCAAGACGCATGGTTTCCAAACCCAGCAACGCTTCATGTTGCGCACATTGGCCGAACGTTATGACACGGAAATCCTCTGTGCCGGGGAACTTGAAGAAAAGCAGATCTATTACGCCCGCTCCAAACAGGTCGAACATGACGATCAGATCATGGATGCGGCGATCGAAAAACTGACCGCAGAAAAATGGATCTATGGTCCCATGGACCCGTTGCTTTCGCTTTATAAATCCTCGCTTTCCGTATTTGAAAGTGTTGCGGATTTTGAACGTGCTGAGCAGTGCCTTGATGCAGTCACGGGATATCGTTTGCATGGCAACTTGCTGGCCTTGGCCAATGAAGTCCCGGCCCTTTATGTCACCTATGACACGCGGACCCGCGAATTCGTCAAAACGCTGGGTATTCCGTATGTCGATGGTCGCTATATGGACAAGTTCTCGTTCGAAGAAGCTTGGGATAATGCCGATTTTGACCTGTTTGAACAGACCTATCAGCGGCGTTTCGGCGATCTGAAAAAGTTCCTTGAAGAAAACAGCATGGCGCACCGTCTGGGCACTACCCCGGCCCCTTATGTCGCAGAGGCGGCGTGACACTGCTGGTTGGTGCGTGGCGAATTCCCCAGTGACGCCACGCACCAAACTTTTTCATTCGATATTTTCCAATTTTGGCGGATGGAAGTTTTGCAAAAGCTGCCCTTATCAAAGCGTGTCATTGGCCTTTCGGCATTCGTTATCGGATTGTCGATTGGGACTGTGCTTGGCTGGAAACCCGATGCAAACGCGACCGAGGTCACGGTTTCCGGCCCGGAAACCGTCCTGTTTGACAGTGACGTTTCGGGTTGTGATAACCATCATCTGCCAGATTCACCTGCGCGCGCCTTTCGCAATGATCGCGGCCAGATGGTTCTGTTTGCACCCAATTTCCAGAACCGCGCCTTTGTCGGTTATGGCTTTAACAGCCTGAAACCCGACTGCAACAGCCGGTTCAAGGCCGCTGGCAAATCCGTCCCCGAATTGCTTGATGACCGCACCTGGCTTCAGGCGATCTATACGCGCGATGGACGCGATGTTTATGCGCTGGGCAGTGCCAGTTTTATGCCTTATCGTCACGATATGCCGTGCGAAGGCCGGACCAAGCGTACCGATTGCTGGATCAACGGGCTTGTGACCCTGAAATCAAGTGATGGGGGTAAAAGCTTTGAATATCTGGGCGATCCGCCGCATCACGCGCCGTTCCCGCCGCCCCAACCCTATCGCGATGATCGCAAACGCGCACCAAGCTATGTGACGGTCACCAACATCATTTCCTGGCAGAACCACTATTACGCCATCGTCTGGCGACGGGCGGATAACTGGGAAAATTCGCGCAATTGTCTGGTGCGCGCACCAATGGATGATCCGAAACGCTGGGATGTCTGGAACGGGACCACTTTTGAACAGGCCGCCACCCTGACCGATCAAGGCTGGTCGGTACGTGAAACCGAATGCGCACGCGTGAGCCCGTTTGGTGTTTCATCCATCCGTGGGCTTGTGCGTGACGAAGCAACGAACAGTTTCATCACGGTCTATCTGCACCGCATCCGCAAAAAGGGTGAACCGGATATTGCCGGGTTCTTCTATTCGACCTCCAAGAATCTGACGAACTGGTCGGAGCCGAAGCTTTTGTATCAACAGCCGCTTCAGCCGGATGCGCAGGAAGGCGAAAGCTTCTCGGCCTATCCATCCATCATCGATGAAGACAGCACAGATCGTTTGTTTGGCACAGTTGATGACAATGCCAGCCTGATTTTCGTGCGACTTGTGCCCAAACCCTACAAGGATAAATGGCGTGTACCGCGCCAATTGATCCGCGTTCCGATTTCGATCAAGGAGTAACGCACATGCCTGTGGAATTTGACGAATTTGATATCGAAGGTCCGGTTTTGTTTGTGCCCAACCGGCACCGTGACAAGCGCGGCGTCTTTGCCGAAACATTCCGCTATGACGATTTCCGTGAAGTGGTTGGCGATGTCGATCTGGTGCAGGAAAACCAGTCAATCAGCGCCCCGATCAACACCATCCGCGGCCTTCATTTCCAACGAAGCCCCTATGCCCAAGGCAAGTTGATCCGCGTCACACAGGGCGCGATCCTTGACGTTGCGGTCGATATCCGCCCGCGATCGGCCACCTTTGGCCAACATATCAAGATCGAGCTTAGTGCAGATAACTGGTACCAGCTTTGGATCCCCGAAGGCTTCGCGCACGGTTTTAAAACACTGCGCCCGGACACCCATGTAATGTACAAGGCATCGAACTATTACAGTCCCGAACATGACCACGGTATCGCCTGGGACGATCCCGAACTTGGCATCGACTGGCAACTTTATGGCCAGCAGGCAGTGGTTTCAGACAAGGACCGCACCCAACCGCGTTTGGTTGATCTGGACCGATTAACACTTGGCGGAATGCCACCACATCCTGATCTTGCCCATGCAAACCGGATGAAGCCCGGCATCTTTGTGATGCCATCGCATTAACTCGATGCAATATGGGCCCGCCGTGGCGGACCCATTTGCAACAGACTGTTTGGGCACTAGCCAATCACATTAAACTCAGGCCCATACGGATAGCCTGTGATGTTCTCATGGCCGGTTTCGGTGATGACGAGAATGTCGTGTTCGCGGTAGCCGCCTGCACCAGGTTGGTTTTCCGGGATGGTCAACATCGGTTCCATGCTGATCACCATGCCCGGTTCAAGGACGGTGTCGATGTCTTCGCGAAGCTCAAGCCCTGCTTCGCGACCGTAGTAATGCGACAGAACGCCAAAGCTGTGGCCATAGCCGAATGTGCGATATTGCAGCAAATCCCGTTCGGCAAAGAAGTCATTGATCTTATGCGTGACCTCGGCACAGGACACACCGGGTTTCAGAAGCGACATGCCATATTCATGCGCGCCGACATTGGCATCCCAAATCTTGCGGCTGGCATCATCGACTTCGCCGACAAAAAGCGTGCGTTCAAGGGCAGTGTAATAGCCCGAAATCATCGGGAAGGTATTGAGTGACAAGATATCGCCGCGACGAAGTTTGCGCGCGGTGACCGGATTATGCGCGCCATCAGTATTGATGCCCGACTGGAACCAGACCCAGGTATCGCGATACTCGGCATCGGGGAACCGTTTGGCGATTTCAAGTTCCATCGCATCGCGCCCTGCCATGGCGACATCAATCTCGCGCACACCTTCTTTGATTGCATCGCGGATGGCATAGCCGCCAATATCGGCCACGGCGGCCCCGGCACGGATCAGTTCGATCTCGGCATCGGATTTATGCATGCGTTGGCGCATGGTTGCAGGCGCAACATCAAGGCTACTTTTCGGGGACAGGAATTCATCGAGCAGCGCCTTTTGCACAAGATTGATGTGATCACCTTCAAAACCGATCACCTTGCCGGTTCCGGTGACGGAGCGAATGGCGCGCCAGTAATTGTTTCTCTGCCAGTCGGTATAGGTGATGTTGTCACCATGGCTGCGCCGCCAGGGTTGGGCGGCATCAATACCGGCACTGATCGTGACACTTTCCGATGGCGTGACAACAAGCGCATAAGGCCTTCCAAAGGCGCAATACAGAAAGCCTGAATAATAGGCGATATTATGCATCGATGTGAAAATGCAGGCCTCAACCCCGCTTTGCGTCATGCTGGCACGCAGCTTGGTCAGGCGGGCATCATATTCCGTGGCCGCAAACGGCAGAACGCGGTCACCTTGATGGAAACGGTAGAAATCTGGGCGATCCATTGAGCGAGTTCCCTCTTTAACGCGATTGCCGCGAAAGGGGATAGGAACCTCCCCCTGTCATGGCAACGACAAAGCAAGATCCCGGCGTTCAGGATATGTGTGGTGATGGGTCGGGCGCGAATTTTCGCTGGCGACGCCATCGCCTGCCCTGTTGCCAATATCATCGACGATCCGCGTGCTTGGCAAGCACAATCTCCAAGCAGGTTAGGGTAGCCTTCCGGCAACCCGACGGTTCCCATACGTTCGTATGAATAATCCGCGTCGTTAAAGCATTTTCTTAACAGCTTGGCGTTTTACTGTTGGGGGACAATATAAAAACCAGCAATAAACGGAACTTTGGGCGTGGCAGAAGAAGACGACGAAAAGCAAAGCGGTGGACAATCCGCCGCCCAGTCGGCGATGAAACGCATTGCCGAGAAAGAGCTTCGCACGATCCGCCGTCGCATTCGGCGTCGGCGCATGCTGATTATTGGCTTTTTCGCATCGATTACGGCATTGGCTGTGTTTGGCATCAGCTTCTCGATCAAGTCGAACCTTGATCTGAGCCGCAACATGATCCGAAGCCCGGAAATCCGTATTCTTGGTTATGACGGTGCGCTGCTTGAAACGATCAAGGGCCACTATAGTCAGGACGTCTCGCTTACCACTTTGCCCGAACGTGTTCAGAACGTTTTCGTCGCGGCAACCGATCCGACTTTCTATGACCATAATGGTGTTTCGGGCGAGGATTTTGCCCGGATTTTTACCGGTCGCGAAGGATCAGGTTCGACGATCACGATGAAGGTCGCACGTAGTTTCTTTAAGGATAAAAGCAACAGTGCCGGGCGCCATTTTCAGGAATTCCTGGTAGCGCTTTGGCTGGAATGGAGTTTCAACAAGAAAACCATTCTCAGAAGCTATCTTGAACGAAGCTATGTCGGGCGCGGCATTTTTGGCATCACGGCAGCCGCCCGCATCTGGTATGGCAGCCCGTCCGAACGCATGAGCCTGCATCAGGCAGCCGTTCTTGCCGCGGCCATCAGCGACCCGGAAAAGTTCAATCCACTGTTCTATCCGCGCGAAACGGCCGAGGAAGCCAACCGTATTCTGGGTAAGCTCGGCCAATACAAATTCATCGAGCCAGACCGCGTTTCGGCCCTGACCCTGATCGAGCCGAAGCTTGATGTGCAATATGACGAAAACGTCCTGTCGGGCTATGTCGTCGATATGGTGCTTGAAGAAGTCGCCGATATTGTCGGCTATAGCAGTCTGGACATCGATGTCGTCACCAGCATCGACTGGAAGGTGCAAAACCTTGCCCAGGAAATCGTGCCCGAAGTCGCTGCACATCGCATAACACCGCGCGGTGCGGACGAAGTCGCCATGATTTCGATCAGCCCCGAAGGGCGCATTCGTGCGCTGATTGGCGGATCGGATTATACCCCGTTCCAGCGCAACCGCGTGACCGAAGCACGTCATCCGGCGGGCCGGATGCTTAAGATCGCCACCTATTACTATGCGCTCAATGAAAATAGCGACCCGGCGCAATGGGTGCGTGATAACCGCATGGCAGTTGGGGGCTGGCGACCGATCAACCCGGATCGTGAATATATGGGCCAAACCTCGTTGCGTGAGGCCTTTGTGCGGGACGTAAACACCGTTCCGACCAATTTGGCCGATCATTACGGACTTTTGAATGTGCGTGAATATGCACGCAATATCGGTATCTCAAGCCCGCTTTCGACCGATATCCGGACTGTTGTCGGGCTTGATCCGGTAACAATTAGCGACATTGCCGCCATTCATGCCCTGCCGCAAAATTCTGGCAAACCGCCCAAGATCACTTTGATCAATTCGGTGCGTTATACAGACGCACCCAATGCCCAGCCGATCTATCAACGTGTTGATCCTATTCAGGAAAAGCGCCTGACCGATGAAGCCATTCAGGCATCATATGTCCTGTTTTCCAGTGTTACAGACCCGGAAGTACGCCTGGACCGGCCATTTGCGGGCTATGGTACGGATGCCGGTGGTGGCACCGATGCGTGGTATGTCGGGTTCACGTCCGATCTGATCACAGCTGTCTGGGCAGGGAATGACGAACGGCGTAGAATGGACGTGCGGGGCGAGGTAGAACTTGCGTCTTTGTGGCGGTTATTTATGCTTGATGCACACGATGGCTTGCCCATCCGTTCGATGGTGCGCGCATCTTCGCAACGACGGCGTGACAGCGATGGTGTAACAGACCTGTGGAAAATGGGTCTCAGCGATAACAACTGATAAAATCGTCGCAAAGCGGGGAGACGGGGGACTCCCTCCTCGGTTGGGACATAACGATATTTAATCGCCGGATCATGCGGCGCGCTCATCTGTCTGAAACGGGTTAGGGGTAGCTCGTTTCAAGGTGGCTGGGCATGTGTGACGTGTGCCCGGTCCAGACCGATAGGTGCTTTGGTGGCGCAAAGAGAATTCAAACGGCGCAAAAGTGTGCGCAAAGGGTCAACCGGACCCAAACCCAAGAAAAAACGCATCAGCAGTGCGGGCAAACGCAAAGGCAGTTTGTTCTCGCGCCTTGGCGACATGATCCCGGGGCCAGAGGCAATTGCCAAATTCATCGTACTGGGCAGTATTTGGGTCGCCGTTCTTGGCGGTGGCGTGGTGGCCTATTACGGCTATGGCCTGCCGGAAAAGGTCAATTTCGACGTTGCCAGCGAACGAAAGCCATCGATCCGCGTGATCAGTATCGACGGCATGACGCTTGCGTCTTATGGCAACCGTTATGGCAATCCGGTCGAAGTGCGTGACTTGCCTGAACATGTCGCACAGGCGTTTGTCTCCATCGAAGACCGTCGTTTCTATGATCATTTCGGGATTGATGTCGTCGGTATCATGCGTGCGGCATGGGCCAACCTGACGGCTGGCCGCATTGCCGAGGGTGGCAGTACGATTACCCAGCAGCTTGCCAAAAACCTGTTCCTGTCACCGGAACGCAGCTTTGGCCGAAAGATCGAAGAAGTTCTTCTGGCGATCTGGCTGGAATTCAAATTCGACAAGCAACAAATCCTGTCGCTGTATTTGAACCGCATCTATTTCGGATCGGGCCTGTATGGCATTGATGCCGCGTCCCAACATTACTTCGGTACCGATCCCCGTCGCCTGCGCCTGTATGAAGCAGCGGTTCTGGCAGGACTGCCAAAGGCACCAAGCCGCTATAACCCGATGGTCGATCCGGTCAAATCAGCCGAACGCGCCAATATCGTTCTTGATTCCATGGCATCCACCGGAGCACTGACAACGGCGCGTGCCGACCGGGCCAAACAGTATCGTGTTCGCACCGCTCGTGCGGCACAGACCGGACCGGGTGTGCGTTATTTCTCTGACTGGGTGTTGGATCGGGTGCGTGACTATGTCGGCTATGTCGATGAAGACCTTCTGGTTTATACCACCCTTGATTCCCGTCTTCAGGAAGTGGCCGAGTTCAATCTTGAACGCGCGCTTGAAAGCAACGGGGCCAAGGCAAAACACGTCACACAAGCCGCACTTTTGGCGATGACGCCCGATGGGGCCGTACGTGCGATGGTCGGCGGGCGTGATTATTTCGAAAGCCAGTATAACCGTGTGACCCAGGCCCGCCGTCAGCCGGGTTCGGTATTCAAGTTGTTCGTCTATCTGGCGGGGCTTGATAAAAGCCTTGGCTCAAACGACTGGATGCGTGATGTCGCGATTTCCGTTGATGGGTGGGAGCCGCGCAACTTTGACCGCCAACATCACGGCACCATGTCGATCCGCGATGCCGTGGCAACGTCAAACAACTCGATCGCAGTTCAAATGGCGATGGAAGTCGGCCTTGATGCCGTGATCCAGAAGGCACGCACAATGGGTGTTTCGTCTGAACTCAAAGCGGAGCCAAGCTTGGCGCTTGGCACCAGCGAAGTCTCGATGCTTGAGCTTACCGGCGCTTATGCGATTGTCGCCAATGGTGGCTTTGCCGTGTTCCCGCATGCGGTCAGCAAGATCGTCGGGCGCGGAGGCGAAGTGCTTTATGAGCGAACCGATGAATTCCCGACCCGTTTGATGAACCCGCTTCATGCCGGTGAAATGAACAACATGCTGGCTGCTGTTGTTGCCAAGGGCACCGGGCGTGACGCCATTATTGACCGCCCATCGGCGGGCAAGACCGGCACCACGTCGGAATATCGTGATGCCTGGTTCATTGGCTATACAGCTGATCTGGTCGCAGGTGTCTGGATGGGCAATGATGATGGCAGCCCAATGGATGAAGTCACCGGTGGTGGCCTTCCGGCCAATCTGTGGCATGACTTCATGTTGCACGCCCATCAAAACATCCCGGTGCGATCGCTTGGCAAGGCAGCCTTGGCTCGATCGAAAAAGATCGGCGAGGATGATAGCTGGCGCGACTTTACCGCGGGGTATAGTTCTGGCAACAAGAAGCAATAGTAAGCTTCCCAGCGCTTAGAATTTGCAGCAGGCAGCCATTGGTTGCCTGCTGTTTTCGTTTTTGCGTGTGGATAAAAAAAGACCGGTATCGATGGAACGAACCGGTCTTCAAGTTGGTTTGCATAGCCACATTACTTGGGGGAAATGTGGCCAGGGAGTTTCTCACCTATCGGAATGCCGGCTGCACAGAGCCAGAGTGGGGGAGACAATCTGCGTTGAGGCAAACCGATTGATGCTGTGGGTGACGCAGCGTCTCGGTGAGAGTATCAGGCAGCAACTGCCTGATCTGTGAGCGCCTCAAGGAATTCCAAACATTCCTCAAGTTGCGAAATCTCGATAAATTCGTTGGGCTTATGGGCCTGTTTGATGCTGCCCGGTCCGCAAATGATCGACGGGATATTGCCCTGCTTTTCAAACACGCCGCCTTCTGATCCGTACGACACCTTGCCCGAAATTTCCGGGATGATATTGCGAACCAATTCAAATGCAGGCGCATCGGTGCAATCGCCCATGCCGGGATAGGAAAAGATCTTCTCCCAGCTAAATCCGGTTTCCTCGGCCTTGGCTTTCATTTCCGCATCAAGGGTTGCCATCACGGTGGTGCGGATTTCCTCAATCACGGCTTCGGCGTCATGATCGGGCAGATGGCGGATTTCAAAGGTGAACTCACAATAATCCGGGGTGACGTTGGTCGCAGTACCGCCGCCAATTGTCGTGGTCAGCATCGTGCTGTGCGGAACAGTGAAATCCGGATCAAACGGGCCGTTTTCTTCAAATTCGCGGGCTTTTTCAGCAATCAGGTTGATTGCGCGCGTCGCATATTCGATGGCGTTGACGTGATTGGGCGCGAATGAGCTGTGACCTGCTGTGCCCGTCACGCCAACCCGCATGGAATATTTGCCCTTCTGGCCATTGATCACCTTCATGTCGGTCGGCTCGCCAATGACGGCCAAGCGCGGCGGGGTATCCATTGCCGCCAAATGATCGACCATCGATCCGACACCGATGCAGCCAACTTCTTCGTCATAGGACAGGCAAAGATGGAACGGGATAGCAAGATCGCGTTTGACCAGATCCGGGATCATGGCAAGGGCACAGGCCGAAAAGCCCTTCATGTCGGCCGATCCACGACCAAACAGCTTGCCATCACGCTCGGTCAATTCAAACGCCGGGCTAATCCAGGTGGTTTCAAGGGCCGGAACAACGTCGGTATGGCCGGAAAGCGCAATGCCCGGCACCCCTTTGGGGCCAATGGTCGCCAGAAGGTTGGCTTTTTCACCCGTTTCATCATGGAACAGGGTGCTTTCAATGCCATATTGCGCCAGATAGTCGCGGACAAAATGGATCAGACCGAGATTCGAGTTTTTGCTCGTGGTGTCAAACGCGACCAGTTTGCCAAGCAAATCAATGGCATTATGGAGACGTGACATGTTTGGTTTGGACATTTTAAAAGCATGTTCCATTTAATTTACCGCATTTTGTTTGTTTTTGGCGTGTGGTTTGGCAAGGCACAGCGTGCAGGGCGATGCGGCGCATCGTTCAAACGGTGTAACGCCGCGAAACGCCGCCAAAATCAAACCCTTCGGGCCGGGACAGTCTTCTGCCCCGCAGCGTCAAAACCCTTGACCGTAGCCCCGCTACGCTCGGCGGGTCTTTTCCTTGCCGGACAGAAGACTGCCTCCGGCAAAATGATGTGAATTAAGTGGAGCATGCTTTAACTTCTCGTTTCTCGGATCAGGAAGCGCTTGATGCGTTGGCATCGCGCTTATCGCGCCATTTCTTCCATTCGCGGCGAATGGTCAGAGTGACGAACAGAATGGTCAAGGCAAAGAAGCCCCATGAAATCCATGACTGGAAGAAGACGCCAAGATCACCGCGCGAAATCGCAAGCGAGCGACGCATATTGTCTTCAAACATCGGGCCAAGGATAAAGGCGATCAGGAAGGGCGCGGCCGGGATGTTCAGCAACATCATGGCAAAGCCAACCACACCCATCACCAGAAGAACCGTGACATCAAACGGGCTCGCCCCGATGGAATAAATGCCATAGACGCACAGGATCAAAATGCAGGGCAAAAGCAGCGTCTGGGGAATGCGCGAGATTTTGGTAAAGGCACCTGCCGTCACCTTGCCTGCGATAAACAGGAAGACGGAGCTAAACAGAATGCCGATAAACAGGGAATAAACCTCGCCCAGATTGTTCTGGAACAGAAGTGGTCCCGGTGTCAGGCCGTGGATCATGAACGCACCCAACATCACGCCCGTGATCACATCGCCCGGCACGCCAAGGGCCAGAAGCGGGATCATGGTTGCACCGCAGGCACCATTATTCGCAGACTCGGACGCAGCCACACCTTCAATCTCGCCTTCGCCAAACCGGTCGCCATTTTTCGACGTGCGGCGGGCTTCGCTATAGGAAAAGAAGGCGGCTGTTGAAGGACCAATGCCCGGAATGGCGCCAAGGATCACACCAATGATTGATCCACGGAAGATCGATTTGATCGTCCCGCGAAACTCCAAAAGTGTCAGGCGGTTATCACCAAGTTTCAGCGCGACATTGTTATCTTCGGGGCGGAAGACGATCAATTTGATCAGCTCAGGCAAGGCAAACAGACCGATTAGAACCGGTACCATGCCAAGACCCGATTTCATATCTTCGGACAATGCAAAGCGGTACGAGCCGTAAATATCTTCGCCAACAGTCGCCAGAAGAAGGCCAAGGCAGGCGGAAATAATCCCAAGAACCAGTGATCGGCCGGAAATGCTCGCGACAATCGTCAGCGAAAAGGCCATCAGCATGAAAAATTCCGGCGGCCCGATACGCAGCGCAAAAGTCGCTAGCGGAATGGCCAGGAAGAACAACGAAATGTTGGAGATAAAATCACCAATGCAGCTTGAAACCAGCGCCATGTTAAGCGCCTTGCCACCCTTGCCAGCACGGGCAAGCGGATAACCATCAAGGACAGTGCAGGCAGCCGATGCGGTCCCCGGCGTCTTGATCAGAATGGCCGAAATTGATCCGCCATAGGTCGAGCCCTTATAGAGCGCAACCAGAAGAAGGATGCTGGTGACCGGCGGCAGATAAAACGTAAAGGGCAGTGCCAGGGTCACGGCCATTGTCCCGGTCATGCCGGGGATGGCACCAATAATCACACCGCCCCAAATTCCGGCAAACATGGCCAGAAAGTTCGGTAACGTCGCGACTGCCTGAAAGGCATAAAGCAATTCATTCCACATAACGATGGGGCTTTCGATCAGATCAGGGTTACGAGGTCAGAAGTGCCGATAGCGCTTTGGGAAAGCAGCAGGCCTTCGGGAAACGGCGTGTGGGTGACTTCGGTAAACAGGATGTAGAGCAGAACCGGGAAAATGATCGAAAGG
The DNA here is from genome assembly GCA_965228275.1 of Thalassospira sp. Classification (GTDB taxonomy): domain Bacteria; phylum Pseudomonadota; class Alphaproteobacteria; order Rhodospirillales; family Thalassospiraceae; genus Thalassospira. The sequence continues at coordinate 2,305,859 of OZ245802.1, forward strand.
GCGATCATCCAGAACTTGCGTTCAAAATTGCCGGTCATGACAAACAGAATGGCAAGCAACAGGACAGTAGCCGGGACAAAGCCGATCACCGGCATGCCATAGACAAAACCAACAAACAGAACCATCAGGCCAACAAATCGGCCAATCAGAACCTTGTTTTGAGTGATATAGGCACCAAGCCCTGTGACCTGATTACGGCTGGCTTCCCGCATTTTCGGGAATGCCAGAACAACGGCCAGAATACCCATGACAAGGCCGATAATGGCCACCACGCGCGGCCACATATCAGGCGGCGGGGCAAAGCCCGGTATGAAAGACGGAACCTTCACATAGATCGGGATCAGAACGAACAGGACGAGGGCAAAGAATGCCGTTGCGACCAGTCCGGCGTAAAAATCGCGATTTTGGTTCATGGTTCCGTCTCGCATAAGATGTCTTGGATTAGAAAACGCGCGGGCGTTTCTTATTCGATGTAGCCGAACTTCTTGGCCATGCCGTTGTATAGTTCGAACTGGCTTTTGACGTAAGCAGACGGGTCTTCATCACCAATGATGGAGGTCGAACCACGCTTGGCTGCAAGGTCAAGCCAGGTTGCGTCTTTGGCGACATTGCCCAGAACGTCGGTCCATTTGGCAACAACATCGTCCGGAAGACCTTTTGGCGCGTAAAGACCGCTCCAGCCGCCAACCTGACCAGCCTGGGCATAGCCAAGTTCTTTTGCGGTCGGGACGTCAGGCAGGGTCGCCATACGTTTTGGCGAATAGACCATCAGCGGACGCATTTTACCGGCTTCGATGTGGGGCATCAGGGAGCCAGCGGCAATCGCCAGGAAGTCAACGTGACCGCCAAGAAGGGCTGCGGCCAAAGCAGAGCCGCCTTTGTATGGCACGAGGGTGGAAGCGGTCAGCGGATCAAGACCAATGTCAGACAGCAGCGCCTGAACCGTAAAGCCGTCAATCGCGGTGGGGCCGGATGCGGCGTAGGTGGTTGCACCGTCGCTGTCTTTGATTTTTGCAATCAGATCGTCAATGGTCTGGATGTCGGAATTGGCATTAACCGCCAGAATCATCGGGGTTGATTCCAGAATGCCAAGGAAGGTGTAGTCGTCCCAGCCAACCGGGCTGTCAGCATAAACCGCCGGATAAAGCGCCATACCAACGCGCGACAGAAGCAGGGTGTAACCATCTGGCTTCTGTTCGGTGACAAAGCGTGCACCATTCATGCCGCCATTGCCGGTCTTGTTAACAACAACAACCGGCTGGCCGTCGGTGTAGCTGCGTGCGGTTTCAGCAAGCGCGCGGCCTGCCAGATCCGATGCGCCACCTGCGCCATAAGGCACAACAAGGGTGATCGCTTTTTCAGGATAGGCATCAGCCTGTGCAGTCGAAATCATGGTGGATGTCGCGAGGATGGCAGCAGCTAGGCCGGCTGCTTTTTTAAGCTGACGAAACATTTTCATGTCTCCCTGGGTGGTGGTGGCAGGATTGCCCTGAGCTATGACGTATTTCGCTCTGTCTTTTGTTTTTCTGGCTTCATGCATAGACAAACTATAACTGGTGACGCAAAAAATTAATTTCAGTATAACTAATTTACATACTGAGCCGCATTCACCACGCAGCCATCACCAAATGACCCCGGAGCCCCGATATGAACCTGCGCGAGCTTGAAAGCTTCAACGCCTTTATGACCTATGGGTCTGTTACCAAGGCCGCACAGGCGATGAATATCAGCCAGCCGATGGTCAGCCGGTTGCTCAATAATTTCGAAAAATCCGTCGGGTTTGAGCTGTTTAACCGCAAACGCAATCAGCTGACCGCAACGAGCGAGGCACAGCAGTTTCATGCCACCGTCTTGCGATCGCTTAATGCCTTCCGCGAGGTCGAAACGCAGGCCCGTGCCATCGCCAATGATCAGCTGGGATCAATCCGCATCGCTGCACAGCCGATCTATGTTGATACCTATCTTCTTGACGTCATCGCCAAATTCAAACGCGCCCATCCCAAGGTATCTGTCAGCATCACCGATACCGGGCTGGAAGGGATGCTTGATATGATCTCGACCCGGGAATGTGATCTGGGGATCGGCATCACCCTTGATCTGCAGGACCCCAATGTTTTGGTCACACCGCTGGCACAGTCGCGTGCCGTCTGCCTGATGCCAAAGGGGCATCGACTGGCGGCGTTTGAAACGATTGATATTGACCTTCTGCGGGGCGAGGACTTTGTCGAACTTTCCATCGGCTCGCCCTTGCGCACCAAGATCGACTACATCTTTCAGATTGCCGGTTGGCCGCGCAAAATCGCGGTGGAGGGCCGAACGGTGCGAACCGTTTCGCGCCTGGTCGAACGCAATGTCGGCATTGCAGTGACCGACCCGTTCGCTGCCCTTTTGGTCGATGGCAAAAAGGTGGTTGCCCGCACGCTCACCCCCACCATTGAATGGGACGTGGCCCTGTTTACGGCGACCCGTGATCTGAGTGCAGTGGAAAAAAGCTTCCTTGCCTTCCTGCGCGCTGAATTGCCCAACCTGCGCAAAAGCGGGTGTGTAATCTAGGCTGGATTACGCCCGGCGATCAAAGGCCAGCTTGGCGGCGAGTCCCAGAAACACACAGCCCGTGAAAATCTGAAACGCGCGTGCAATCCGGGCGGAACGTGACAGGAACTGTCCAAGCTTTCCGGCGAAACTGCCAACAAGGCAGTTAATGATCGTCCCGCCGACATTCAGGATCAGCCCGAAAATCAAAAACTGCACCAAAACCGATCCACGCGACGCATCGACAAACTGCGGAATGAAGGCCAACACAAAGACAATGATCTTGGGGTTCAGCAAATTAACCACAATCCCGTCGCGCCATGCCTTGATCGCAGTCGACCGTTTGGTTTTGGCCGGGCTTAAATTCTGATCCTTTGACCGAAAGGCCGCGATTGCCAACCACACCAGATAGGCAATCCCGGCCCAACGCAGAACTTCAAGAGCAAGCGGATGGGCGGCAACAAGGGCCGCCAGTCCAAGCCCCGCCAACAGGGTATGGATCATCGCACCCGTGGCGATGCCAAGGCTTGCAGCATTGCCTGCGCGTGCGCCGGATTTAATGCCCTGTCCCAGACAAAACAGCATGTCATTGCCCGGCGTCATATTCAGCGCCAGGGCGGTGGGAATGAAAATCGCCAGTGTTTCAATCGGGATCAGCACGGGTGGGGCTCCATGACAGGGTGATCTTTGATGTGATTAGGTCCCCGCACCATAACGATGCAGGCCGGACCCGTTCTTTTTCAGCCAATGTTGCTGCTTTTTTGACGGGCCATAGAGTTCCTCGACCACGGCCCAGAACCGGGCTGAGTGGTTCAGTTCCTGAAGGTGGGCGACTTCGTGGGCGACCACGTAATCCAGCACATCCTCAGGGGCAAGAACGAGTCGCCAGCTAAAGGACAGATTGCCATTCGATGAACAGCTTCCCCAGCGCGTACGGGTATCTTTCAGCGATATGCGATTGACTTTCTTGCCGATTTGTTCGGCATAGGCGTGCGCCCGTGGGGCGATTTCAAGCTTGGCCTGCTTTTTCAGAAAATCCGTCACGCGCCGGTTGGTATATTCCGGCAAACCCGACACCCAGATCACGCCGGCCTCGGCCCAAACCCCGCGTTTGGCATCGGGTACGGCACGAATGGCATGGTCATGGCCCATGAACGGAATCCACGCGCCCGGTGCGAATTGCACCCGGTCTGGCAGGCGTTGGATATGGGCGGTTACCCAGTCGCCATGCTGATGCAGCATCGAGATTGCGGTTTTGCGCGATACCCCGTTGGGCACGACAATTTCCACACCATCAAAGGCCGGATCGATCCGCAATTTGAGTCGCGACGCGCGCGCACTGGGCCGCAACCGGACAGGCAGCGGGCCGATTTTGGGCAGATCGATCTCGGTTTCTTCGGTATTCTTGAGCATTCGGCGCGGATTTTTCCAAAAGCTTGGCAAAAAGTGGTGTCTTTTTGTGCCTTTTTGGAGCCAAGCCCATCTTGGGTCTTGCCCCTCAGTAGTGTTTTCCTATACTCCGCGCTCAAGGTCTAGGGCTCTTTGCGCAAGCTGCCAGCAATTTGCGCAAAGAGCCGTCGAATGGTTCTGTGGGCCGTTCGGGACTGAACATAGCGACAATGTCGCATAGACAACAGGGATGGACGGGCCGATCAAGCCGCACCCTGCATTACATCGGAAGAAGAAAGGCGTCACTCCAATGAGCGATCAGGTCAAAAAGGTCGTCCTTGCCTATTCAGGCGGTCTGGATACCTCCATCATCCTGAAATGGCTTCGCGAACAGTATAACTGCGAAGTCGTGACCTTCACCGCCGACCTCGGCCAGGGTGAAGAGCTTGAGCCGGCCCGTAAAAAGGCGGAAATGTTCGGCGTAAAACAGATCTTCATCGAAGACCTGCGCGAAGAGTTCGTTCGCGATTACGTTTTCCCGATGTTCCGTGCCAACGCCCTTTATGAAGGCGTTTACCTGCTCGGCACCTCGATCGCCCGTCCGCTGATCGCCAAGCGTCAGATCGAAATCGCTGAAGAAGTCGGCGCAGATGCCGTTTCGCACGGCGCAACCGGCAAAGGCAACGACCAGGTTCGCTTCGAACTTGGCTATTATGCCCTTAAGCCGAATGTAAAGGTGATCGCGCCGTGGCGTGAATGGAACCTGAACTCGCGTACCGCTCTTTTGAACTTTGCACGCGAACATCAGATTCCGATTTCGGCAGACAAGCTTGGTGGCGACGAGCCGCCCTATTCGACCGATGCGAACCTTCTGCACATTTCCTACGAAGGCAAGGCGCTGGAAGATCCGTGGGTCAAGCCGAACGAAGGCATGTTCGAGCGCACCGTTTCCCCGCAGAACGCACCGGATGCGATCACCACGATCGAGGTTGAGTTCGAACAGGGCAACCCGGTTGCGATCAACGGCGAACGTATGAGCCCGGCCACTTTGCTGACCAAGCTCAACGAAGTTGCCGGCAAGAACGGCATCGGTCGTCTTGATCTGGTCGAAAACCGTTATGTCGGCATGAAGTCGCGCGGCGTTTACGAAACCCCGGGCGGTACCGTTCTGTCGGTTGCACATCGCGCGATGGAAAGCATTACCCTTGATCGTAACGCAGGTCACCTCAAGGACGAGCTGATGCCGCGTTATGCCGAGATGATCTACAACGGTTACTGGTGGTCGCCGGAACGTCAGGCCCTGCAGCGCCTGATCGACGAAACCCAGCGTACCGTGAACGGTGTAGTACGTCTTGACCTTTACAAAGGCAACGTCACAGTCACCGGCCGTAAGTCGCCGAACTCGATCTACTCCGAAGAGCATGTCACGTTCGAAGCCGACACCGTCTATAACCAGCGCGATGCAGAAGGCTTCATCAAATTGAACGCCCTTCGTCTGCGTCTTGGTTTTGACCGCGACGGTCTAAAGTAAGTTTCCGCAAGCAATTGTGGACAAGCAAGCGAGGGGCATTTTTGCCCCTCGTTTTCTTTTGGATCAGACGATATAAAGCCGGGGTCTTAACTCGTTCAGATAGTTGCACCGGCAACTTTTATGTCAGCGGAATACGAGGAAAAGCTCGAAGAGCGGGATGGTGCCCCGGTCGAGAGGTTTGACGATGTAGTACGCTGACATAAAAGCTGTCCTTTGGATCATGCAGAATTGCACGGGCTGCTGTGTTGCGAAATCTTGCAAGATGCTAATCTTCCTGCGATTTCGCTCCTAGCATCCGCCCAATTCTAAATGACCGGTACAATTATCTGAACGAGTTAAGACCCCGTATGCAGCGCTATAAATGCACCGTCGAATATGACGGCCGCCCCTATCATGGTTGGCAGTATCAGGACGAAGTCATTTCGGTTCAGAAGGTCTTTGAGATCGCGATCGAAAAATTCGTCGGTGAATTTGTGCGCGTCTATGTTTCGGGCCGGACCGATGCGGGCGTTCATGCGCTGGGTCAGGTGGTGCATTTCGACCTGCCGAAATACTATCCGGCCGACGCGGTAATGAATGCGATCAACCATCACCTCAAACCTGATCCGGTGGCGATCACGCATTGCGAGGAAGTCACCGAAGACTTCCATGCGCGCTTCTCGTCAAAGAAACGCTACTACATGTATCGCATCATCAATCGTCGTGCGCCGCTGACGATCGAGGCCGGATTGGCCTGGGGCATCTATAAGCCACTCGATGTTGATGCGATGAACGAAGCCGCACAGCATCTGATCGGCACCTTTGATTTCACGACCTTCCGCGCGACCGAATGTCAGGCCAAAAGTCCGATCAAGACGCTCGAAAAGCTTGAAGTCGTCCGCAGTCAGGACAACCCGCTTGAAATCCGGGTCTATACCGAAAGCCGATCCTTCCTGCATCATCAGGTCCGCAACATGGTCGGAACACTGGTTCTGGTCGGCAAGGGCAACTGGAAACCGATTGACGTCAAAACCGCCCTCGAGGCCGCAGACCGCCGCGCAGGCGGCCCAACCGCACCTGCAGACGGGCTTTATTTCGTTAAGGTCGACTATTAAGCGCCCGACCTTTGCCTAGCCAAATATCCAGTGCCACAAAAACGGGATGGTGACAGCGGTCGCCATGGTGTTGAGCCCCATGGCAAGGCCTGAGAATGCGCCAGCCGTGTCATTGACCTGAAAGGCACGCGCGGTGCCGATCCCGTGGGCGGCAACGCCCATGGCAAAACCACGTGCACGCCAATCGCGGACGCGGGCCAAATTCATCACAGCCGTTCCCAAAGTCGCTCCGACAATACCGGTGGCAATCACGCAAACCGCTGTTAGGGCAGGGACGCCACCGATATTTTCAGCAATGCCCATGGCGACCGGGGTGGTAACCGATTTTGGCGCCAGTGACGCCAGTGTTTCCGGACTTGCGCCAAGGACCCAGGCCAGAACAACCGTGCTGGCAGATGCGACGAGCGATCCGAACAGAAGCCCCAACACTATTACCGGAAGCGCACGTTTGAGCGTTTCGGTCTGGCGAAACAGTGGCACCGCAAGTGCGACAGTGGCCGGGCCCAACAAGAAGTGCACGAACTGCGCCCCTTCGAAATAGGTCGCATAGGGGGTACCGGTCAGCTTGAGCAACATGGCAATCAACGCAATGGCGATCACGACCGGATTGCAAAGCGGATTGCGGTCGCTTTTTTGATAGAGCCAAAAGCCGATGGCATAAGCAACAAGGGTAATGGTGAGGCCCGTAAGCGGTTTGGCCGACAGGTAAACCCAAAGCTGGGTGATATCGGTCTCGTTCATTGCGCGTCCTCCACCGTCTGATCGGATTTGGCTTTTGGCAGCAGTTTGGACATCAGGACGGCGGTCAACACCATGGTCAGAAGGGTGGAAACGACAAGGGCCGCTGCAATCGGCAACCAGTCACCTTTTAGACGATCTATCTGGGTAACAACCCCCACGCCAGCAGGCACAAACAGCAACGAAAAATGCAGCAAAAGGTTGTCTGCCGCATCTGTCAGAATCTTGGGCGGTTTGCGTTTGATCAGAAGACCAAAGAACAACAATACCAGCCCGATCACCGGGCCAGGTACCGGCAGATCAAACAGCTCGGATACGACTTCGCCAAATAGCTGGCAAACAAGGATCAGGGCAAAAGCAGCAATCATGAACAACCCCCCACAGGTGTTTTGATTTTGGATTTATATCCAGCTGTCATAATGCCTGTTGGGGTGTTCGACTTTTATTAATAACGAAAAACGCCCATGCCGATGTGGCACAGGCGCTTGAAAAAGCGCAGTATTCAAGCTTGTGTCGGGTAACTGGAAAGATAGATGGTGGACATCAAAACTCTAGATGATTGGCTTGGAAAACTGAGGGTCCAATGGGAGTGGGTCGCTGGCTGTAGTGAATTTGCGCTCCTGTGGGACAGCGAGGAGTTTCAATCTTGGTTCGAGGGGCAATCAACGCAAACCAGAATGTCCCTTAAATTGATTATCAAGTCGGTAGTGGGTAGTAATGCCGCCTCCGGAGTTGCAAGACTTTTTGACAACGATGCTGGAAACAACCGAATCTGCATACCTCGCTTGATGCGATGCCTTGATGATCAAGGCGTTGCCGATGCGTTTTGTCGTGCAGAGAACGGGCAATACTACTTGGCTGATGCCAGAGCTGTTTGGAAATGTCTTCAAGAAACGGCCTCACGTAGGTCGATCCAAGAAAATAGTCAAACAATGGTGCTCAAGGCGTTCCGCGATTACAGAAACGCACGACAAGCACATCTGTTGGATTCTGTGCCTGAGGGTGTTTTCTATGCCGACTTGTGGCATCTTGCCGATAAAGGTGGGGAAATTATAGAGTTGTTGGGAAGTGCGTCTGACACCATGTTGGTGAGTGCTACAGCCATAAAGAAGGTCTGGAGAGATAGGCATAATTCCTTGTTCGAAGCTTGGAAAGCATAGTCTCTACTGTGAAATCGACTTCATTCAATCAACAAAAACTCCAGCGTCGATTTGGCTCATGCGATTAAGATTGGCAGTGTTGAAGCAACATGGATGCCCGCCTTTGCGGGCATGACTCATTTTGTTTGCATTTGTCGTTCCCGCGAAGGCGGGAACCTGTTGATGGCGGTGTTACAGAATTTCCAGAACTTTCTCCGGCGGGCGACCGAGAACGGCCTTGTCGCCATTAACCACAATCGGGCGTTCAATAGCGCGCGGATGGGCACACAGCGCTTCGATCAGATCATTGCCACGCAGACCATCAATGCCTTCTTCCTTGGCTTCTTTTTTGCGCAGGATGCCTTCGGGCTGCATGCCAAGCATCTCAAGAATGCCCGCAAGTTCCTGCGGCGTTGGCGGGGTGCCGAGATAGGAGATCACGTCTGGCGTGATGCCTTTTTCCTCGATCAGGGCCAGGGTCTGGCGTGATTTCGAACAGCGCGGATTGTGATAGATGCGGACCATCATGGTTGGGTCTCCGGATCAGAATGGGTTTGGTTCTTGATAACGGTCTTTGCGGACGCGATCAAATCCCGTCAATCATCGATAGCAGGTCTTCAAGTTCTTCGATGTCGCTATTGATGATCCGCGTTGCGGTGTCATAGCCAAATCCCTGACGGGCAAGGGCGGCCATATCCTTGTCGCGCTTTTCATCGCGGATGTCGGGTCTGCGCCATGGGCCAAGACGGCGACGTCTGGCATAGGCGGCGGCAGCGGCAATATTGGGATCGGTTCCGCGCACTTCTTCATAGGCGGCTTCTTGGGCTTCGGCCTTGAGGTGGGCGATCGCCTGATCGATTTGATCTGATGCAATGCCGCGTGCAGACAGATCAGCCGCGATTACACGCATGGCCTTGCCCTTGCGCAGAAGCGACCGTGCGCGACCCTTGGCATAGGCGTCATCATTGATGAAACCGGCCTTTTCACAGGCGGATAAGACCGAATTCATCCAGGCAACGGCTTCTTCCGGATCGGTGCCATATTCCGCAACGGAAAGCCTGATTTTGCCGCGCATCAGCTTTTGCAGCCGGGCGCGCGATGCGGCAAATCGTTCGAGATACCAAGTGGCATAATTCATCAAATAGTCACGGGTGACTTTGCGCGGGCGTTTGGGTTCGCGCTTTTGATCCTTGGCGTTTTTGGCCTTGTTGCTGGCAAAGCTGGCGTTTCCGGCGGGCTTTTTTTGCGCGCCAGACGCTACTGTTTCCGGGCTTTGACGCTGTTTATCGATCATATCAGCCGTGATGAATGAATACGCACCCTTGCAAGGATGCCCCCACTCTCCCTATTTTACGCGCAATTGTCTGCATTTTTCCGAAGGAAATTCCATGAATGAGTCAGAGCGGCCCGTTCTTGCCCCACGTCCGATGGGGGCGGTGAACTGGCTCGGTCTTTGGACGCTTTATGCCAAAGAAGTCCGTCGGTTTTTGAATGTGCATCTGCAAACCGTGGGTGCACCTGTTGTTACCAGTCTTTTGTTCCTGGCTGTTTTCCTGCTGGCCCTTGGCCGTGCGGTTGAAACGGTTAATGGTATTGCGTTTGCCACCTTCCTTGCGCCGGGTCTTGTGATGATGACCATGGTGCAGAACGCATTTGCCAATACTTCAAGCTCGATCATGATTGCCAAGGTTCAGGGCAATATTGTTGATGTCCTGATGCCGCCGCTGTCACCGGGTGAAATGGTGGCCGGTTTTGCCATGGGTGCGGTGACGCGTGGCATTTTTGTTGGTGTTGCGACCGCCGTCGCCATGGCGTTTTTCGTTGATATCAGCATCCATAACATCTGGGCGATCCTGTATTTCGGCATTTCGGCATCTTTGATGCTGGCGCTTTTGGGGATTGCTGGCGGTGTCTGGGCTGAGAAGTTTGACCATATCGCGGTTGTCACCAACTTCATCGTCACCCCTTTGTCGTTCCTGTCAGGTACCTTTTACAGTGCCGACAGCCTGCCCGAAGCAGGGCAGATTCTGGTGCATTTCAACCCGTTCTTCTACATGATTGACGGGTTCCGTTATGGCTTTACCGGGATTTCGGACGGCACGATCATGACCGGTGTGATTGTCCTGGCGGTGGTCAATGCGGTGCTTTGGGTGCTTTGCTATCGCATGATCAAAAGCGGCTATAAGCTTAAAGCTTAGGAAACTGGGGCTTAAACGGGCCAAAATCGGCGCGTTTGCGCAAAAAGATATCAAAAGGACGGCATTCAAAAGCGGATGCTGTCCTTTTTTATTTCCGTTATCATTTGGTTATCACCGGTCTAAGGGGTTTTTGGGACGTTGACAGGGGTAAGGAATCTCTTGATACTCCCCGGCTTCCCGGTATTCTGCCGGTGCTGACCAAACGGTCAAGATTGTGAATTTTACCCGAAATAAGGAATAAAGAAGTGATTACTCCCGTCATGCCGACCTATGCGCGGGCCGATTTGGCCTTTGAGAAAGGTGAAGGACCTTATCTCTATGCGCAGGACGGCCGACGATTCCTTGATTTCGGGTCGGGTATTGCTGTTAACACGCTGGGTCATTCGCACCCGCATCTGGTGGCAAAACTTTCTGAGCAGGTTGGTAAGCTTTGGCATACCTCGAACCTTTATCAGATGCCTGGTCAGGTAAAACTGGCCGAGCGGCTTGTTGCCAATACCTTTGCCGATACGGTGTTTTTCTGTAACTCGGGTGCCGAGGCCAACGAGGCCGGCATCAAGATGCTGCGTCGTTACCAGCATGTGTCGGGTAATCCGGAAAAGAACCGTATTCTGGTTGCGACCAATGCGTTCCATGGCCGTACCCTTGGAACCCTGACCGCAGGGTATAGCGAAAAATACCGCGAAGGTTTTGGCCCGATGCCTGATGGCTTTGACCGGGTGGCGTTTGGCAACCTTAATGAATTGCGTAATGCTATCACGCCCAATACCGGCGGGATTATCCTTGAACCGATCCAGGGTGAAGGCGGCATTTGCCGTGCACCGGAGGGTTATCTTGAAGGTGTGCGCAAGGCGGCCGACGAGTTCGGCATGCTGGTCATGTTTGACGAAGTTCAGACCGGTATCGGCCGGACGGGCAAACTGTTTGCCTATCAGTGGTCGGACATGGTGCCGGATATTATTTCCTCGGCCAAGGGGCTTGGCGGTGGCTTCCCGATTGGTGCCCTGCTTGCCAATGAAAAGGCGGCATCGGCGTTTTCACCGGGCATGCATGGCACGACCTTTGGCGGGAACCAGCTTGCGACTGCTGCGGCCAATGCAGTGCTGGACGAGGTTCTGAAACCCGGTTTCATGGATCACGTTTTGGAAATGAGCCGCCTGATTGTTAATGGCCTTGAGGTGATTGCACGCAAGCATCCGGGCTTTATTGAAGAAGTTCGTGGCATGGGCCTGTTGTTGGGCATGAAGACTGTGCCGACCAATGGTGATGTCGTCGCCAAGCTGCGTGAGCTGAACCTTTTGACGGTTCCCGCTGGCGATAATGTGGTGCGCCTGTTGCCGCCGCTCAACATCACAAAATCCCATGTCGACGAGGCGCTTGCTGCCATTGAAGCGGCCGCCGTAGCCCTGACCAAATAAGGGCGAGGAAGGAAGACTAACCAATGACTGATATTCGCCATTTTCTTGATCTCGACAAACTGCCGTCGGGAACACTCAAAGATATTCTTGCCCTTGGCGACTCCGAAAAGGCGGGCAATGCCCCGTTCGGGAACAAGCCGCTTGCTGGCAAGACCCTTGCACTGATCTTTGAAAAACCATCGACCCGTACGCGCGTTTCGTTTGAAGTCGGCATGCGCCAGTTGGGCGGTGATGTTGTGATCCTTGATTCGGACAGCAGCCAGCTTGGCCGTGGTGAAACCATTGCCGATACCGCACGCGTTCTGTCGCGTTTTGTTGATGCGATCATGATCCGTACGACCGATGAGTCCAAGCTGCTTGAACTGGCACAATATGCCACCGTTCCCGTCATCAATGGCCTGACCGATCAGAGCCACCCGTGCCAGATCATGGCCGATCTGATGACGATCAAGGAACATAAGGGCAAGCTTGAAGGCCTTAAATTCGCGTGGATCGGCGATGGCAATAACGTTTCCGCATCGTTTATCCATGCATCGCCGAAATTCGGCTTCTCGCTTGATATGGCATGCCCGGCCGGTTACCGCCCCAATCAGGGTCTGATCGAAACCGCCAATGCCGAAGGCGGCAACGTTCGTATGACCGATATGGACAGCGCCCTTGCCGATGCAGATGTGGTTGTGACCGATTGCTGGGTTTCCATGGGTGACAAGGATTATGACGCCCGCATGGAGGCACTGGCCCCCTATCAGATCAATGCCAAAACCATGGGACAGGCCAAAAGCGATGCGATCTTCATGCATTGCCTGCCGGCCCACCGGAACGAAGAAGTCACCGATGACGTGATTGATGGTCCGCAGTCCGTGGTGTTTGACGAGGCCGAAAACCGTCTGCATGCGCAGAAAGGGGTTCTGCTATACTGCTTTAACGGCTTGCCATCCTGATACTTTGCATTAAATAAGCCATATCGAATGAGAAGGGCGGCGTTTGCCGCCCTTTGCTATGCATGAGGTGGCTATTGAAGCACCTCGACACACGGGGTTGGTATTGTTATACGGCCCCAAACGCAAAACACCGGAATACGAACATGCAGATTGCTGTCGATTTTTGCCAGCCCTTCACGCTGGATCATTCCAATATCCGTGGCCGCTTCACGCGCCTTGGCCCGACGGTGCAGACCATCATTGGTCAGCACAAGTATCCGCCGCTTGCCAACCATCTGTTGGGCGAGATGATCGGCCTTGCCGTTCTGCTGTCTTCTGCCCTGAAATATGAAGGGCTTTTCACGCTTCAGACCTCTTCTGACGGTCCAATCAGCATGCTGGTCGTTGATGTCGACAGTGATGGCAATATCCGCGCATGCCTGCGCGTTGATGAAGAACGCTTAAGCGCATTGATCGCAGCTGAAGAAGGCGGCGAAGAAGCGCTTCGTGGTCAGGTTCTTAAACTGATGGGTCATGGGCATATTGCCTTCACCGTCGATCAGGGTGACGAGCATGAGCGCTATCAGGGCATTGTTTCGCTTGAAGGCGAGACCTTGGCAGAGTGTGCGGAATCCTATTTCCGTCAGTCCGAACAGCTTGAGACCTCGTTCAAGCTTGAAGTCCATCGTGGTGAAAGTGATGCCGACTGGTGGGTTGGAGGTCTGTTCCTGCAGAAAATGCCGGTCAGTGCATCTGGTGATGCGGCAACCCCGGAAGAAGCCGAAAAGGTTTCCGAGGACTGGAACCGTTCGACCATTCTGATGGCCAGTGCGACCGAGAACGAGTTGGTTGATATTTCGCTTCCGGCGAATGATCTGATCTGGCGTCTGTTCCATGACGAAGAACCGCGCGTGTACGAACAGGCGAACCTTCAGTTCAAATGCCGTTGCTCGCGCGAGAAGATCGAAGGCGCGCTTGTGACCTATCCGCTTGATGAGCTTCTGTCGATGCGTGAAGCCGATACCGGCGAAGTTGGCGTTTCCTGTCAGTTCTGCAACACGCGATATGGCTTTAACGAAGCTGATCTGCGGACGCTCAAGGCGGATGCACCGGAAGAGGGTGCTCCGAAAATCTGATCGGGGCAATTCACTATTGCAGTGGCCTGCATCGTCATAGGCTTGCCTTAATCATCTTGCAACGTCACCATGGTTATAAACGCCGTGGTGGCGTTTTTTGTTTGTCACTTTTGTTGATGTTTTGAAGTTCTGCAAGGCAGGGGAGTTTGACGTCATGAAGCTATTGTCCATCAACGGTTTGCGCACTTTGGTTGCGGGTGCTGCATTGGCCCTTATGGCGGCCTGCACAAGCGCACCTGTAGCGACCTATCCCGATGTGACATGGCGTCATCTGCCGTCGATTGTTTTTGCTGCCGGCCCGATTGACAAGGTCGCCGCCTGGAACAATGCACCCGATGGTTCGATTGCATCTGATTTACCATTTAGCATGGGGCAGATGGCGATGAACTGGCCTGATGATCGTCTTCAGACGGCGGGGACCAGCGACATGCTGCGCTATTCCGTGACCGAAGCATCGATCACGTCAAACGCGCTTAAAACCACCAAGGGCATCAAGGGCGTCTTTACCGATGATCAGTCCGACAAGATCGATCTGGTGGTTGCCGCCAAGCTTGAGCTGATGGATGCCAATGGCGTTCAGAAAGGCGAAGTACAGGCAATGGCATCGCGGTCGCGCACCCTTTCAGAATCGATGTCAGTGTCTGAACGTGAAAAAGCGATCTATGACGAAACCGCAGCAGTCCTGATGGATCTGGACCGCGAGTTGGAACGTCAAGTCAACGCCAACCTTGGGCGCTTCCTGGTGCGTTGATTTTTCGGGATACCTGAAAGTTATAACACCTCGGTCTGTGCGGCCGGGGTGTTTTCATTTGGGTGTCGGGTCTGGACAATCGATGAAAAGCGTTTACTTGTCGGCAGATGATTGAAGTTCCGGTCCCGTTCATATTTGCCCTGCTCATAGGCGTCTTGCTGACGAAGGTCATGCGCAAAGGCCTTGCTGACGGATTGCGTGCGCGGGTCCTGTGGTTTGGGATCGCATGTGGTGTTTTGGCGGTGATTGTCGGTTTGCGCTGGCAATTTGATCTTTTGATCTTTCGGGTGTTGCAACCGATAACAGCATCGATCCTGCCGCCGATGGCATGGCTTTGTTTCAGTGCATTGGGCAAGCAAAAGTCATCCACTTTACCGCTTGCCGGGCACTTGGCATTTCTTGTGATCATTTGGTTTTGTGTCGCGACATGGCAACTATGGCAGCCGCCGGTCGATGCGCTGCTTGCTGTCCAGTTTATCGCCTATGGCGCATTCCTTTTGGCGCGTGCCTACGGTGATGAAACAAGGCTGTCGCAGGCAAATATCGGCAATATGCGGCTGGCGCGTCAGCTTGTCGCTGCGGTCGGCGGGTTACTGGTGATGTCAGGCGTGGTTGATGGTCTGATCACGCTTGATTTCCTCTTGCAGGAAGGCGTACATGCACCGTCCATCGTAAGCTACGCAAATCTGGTTCTGATCGGCATTCTGGTGTGGCTTGTGGGGCGTATTGGTGATGTCGTACCTGCAGATCAACCAACCGATACACCGAGAAGCGCGGTTGATGCTGACACGAAGGTTAAGGCGCATGATCCGGGTGATGAAGACATCTTGCGCGTAATTGATCAGCTCATGATCACGGACCGCCTGTATCGTGATCCGGATCTGACGCTGGATCGTCTTGCCCGACGGGCGGTGATCCCGATGCGCCAGATCTCGGCTGCGATCAACCGGCGCTTTGGGCGGAATGTGTCGCAGATCGTTAATGAATACCGTGTTCGGGACGCGATGAAATCGCTGCGGGAGGCGAATGCGCCTGTCACCGAAATCATGTTTGAGTGCGGGTTTCAGACCAAATCCAACTTTAACCGTGAATTTAAGCGGGTCACTGGGATGAGCCCGCGCGACTTTCGTAACGCGGGCTCTGATGGTTCGGAAATCACCGACCAGCCAACATCATAATCCTGACGATGCCGCCCTTTTGGGAGTGCCGAGAAAATCCAGAATCAGATCAGTGGTCGTTTGATGGATTTTATCGCGATCCGCATTCTCCGATCCGTCACGACAAATGATCCCGTCACCGGGAACTTCGTCTTCGAGGAGGGGGATCGCATCTGGTTTGCAACGGGGCAGAAAGCTGAAATGTCCCGCCTGTTCAATCAGATGCATTGAAGTGTTTTGGGTTGGCAGGTGGGCGGTCAGATAACCCGTTTCCATATCGTGCGGGATTTTCGGATTGTCGCTTTTTGCGGCGATCAGAAGAACCGGGATGTTTATGTCTGCGAGGCTTTTGGGATCAAAACCACGGGCCAGACCAAGATCAATCGAAACCACCTGCGAGACCCGTTGATCGCGATATATTTGCGCAAGGGCATCTTGATCGGGCGGGCTTTGCGCGATGCCAAAATCGCGTACCACATCGCAGGCGGCCAATATTGGATGGTCTTTGCAATCGCCCAGCATCCGGTCCGGATCCATGCGTGCACCTGCAACTTCCATTGCTGTCCATCCCCCCAATGAATGACCGATAACCGTGATGTTTTGATCATTTGTATGAGGAGACCAAACTGCGTCCCGGGTCATGAAATCAATTGTATGATGAATATCGCCAACACGTTTCCACAGCTTGCGACCCAAGGCCGCTTCAAGGTTTCTGCTGGTCGTGCCGGGATGGTTGATCGCAACAACGATATAGCCATTGGCGGCAAGTGGTTTGGCAAGCCATCCTTGGTTGCGCCAGTTCCCGCCAAAGCCATGCGACAGTACAACCAAGGGAAACTGGCCGGATTGCACCTCGGCGTTGATGCTAAGCTGCTCACCGTAAAATACCGGATTGTCACCGACCATCTCAGGTGGGGTATTTGACGTTGCCGGATACCAGATTGCACCACTCAGATCGCGCTGGTCGGGATTAACGGCCGGTATGGCAATACGCTGAAATCCGACATCTTGGGCGGATGCAAATGACGTCTGGGTCAGAATGGTCAGGAGTGTGAAGATGGAAAATAGAAGCTTCTTCATCATGTGGCCTTTCAAATGGGGACGAAGGCCATCTTCATGACGAAATGTCGGGCAATTGGCGTCCTTGATCACGATTTAGGACCAATTACGCAGGAAAAAGGCCCTACCAATGGGATCAGGCAGGGCCTTAAGACATTTTGCGATGTGATCAAGCGTACCTTAGCGGAACATCATTACCGGCACGTGGCAGGAACGAACCATTTCGGTCGTGGTGCTGCCAATGATCAGGTTGCGGATGCGCGAATGGCCATAGGCCCCCATGACCAGAAGGTCGATATTGTCCGCTTCAATCCGGTCCTTGATCACGTCTTCTGGCTCGCCCGAGGCAAAGCCTGCATCAACGTCGTATCCGGCTTTACGCAGGATGGCGGCGGCTTCATCGAGCTTTTCCTGAAGGCTGTCGGTTGCTTTGCCAACAGTCAGAAGCGTGCAGGGCATGCCGGTGAAAAGCTTGCCCGATGCGATATGACGCACAGCCTTCATCGCACTTTCGCCACCATCAAATGCGATCAGGAATTTGTTGATCGGCTTGAATGCGCGCGATGCAACCATCACCGGTTTGGTGGCAGCCCGCACAACGCGTTCAAGGTTTGAGCCCAGATGCAGTTTGGCAAAATCGGCAGCTTCGCCGCGTTTGCCAACTAGGATCAGATCAGCCTCATTTTCAAACTCGGTAATGCCTTCGACCAGATCGCCGTGACGAAGCTTGGTGCCGACAGACTTAAGGCCCGCTTCTTCGAGACCGGTTTTGGCCTCTTCAAGCAGCAGGCGACCGCGTTTGAGTTCGAGCTTGTTTTTCTGCTCGTCAAGATCAGCCAGTTCCTTGAGAAGAGCTGTGCGTGCGCCAAGCTTGAGACTGCCACTAAGATCGGCTGGTTCGGAGCCGACACCACGGCGGCCCAGAACATGCATCAGATCAACCGATGCATCGGTGCGTTCCGCTACCCAGCGGGTCAGGTCGCAAACGCTTTGCGAATAGCCCGATCCGTCAATCAGTGCGATCAGATGTGTCATTGATCGTTCCCCTTTTCCCTAGACCGGGTCTTAGTGACCCATCAGGCGTTCAAGTGCGCCCGGCTTATCGTGGATGGCCAGTTTATCGACAATTGTCTCGCTGGCTTCATTGAGACCGATCAATTCGACCTCTGCCCCTTCACGACGGAATTTGAGCACGACCATATCAAGCGCTGCAACACTTGAAATGTCCCAAATATGCGCGTGGCTGACATCAATGGTCACTTTATCAAGGGCTTCGCGGAAATCGAATGCCTTGGTGAAGTCTTCGACCGAAGCAAAGAAGATCTGACCGCGCACGTCATAGGTACGGTGTGTGCCATCTTCTGAAAGGGTGCTGGTGATGCGGAAAATCTGCGCGATCTTCCAGGCAAAAAAGATACCAGACAGCAAAACGCCAACCAGAACACCGATTGCAAGGTTATGCGAACCAACCACGGTGATGACAGTTGCCAGCATCACGATCGATGAGCTGCGCGGATGTTCTTTAAGGTTCTTGATCGACGACCAGCTAAAGGTGCCTACTGAAACCATGATCATGATGGCAACAAGGGCCGCCATCGGAATGATCGCAACCAGATCACCCAGAACCACGATCAGGATCAGAAGGAAGATACCGGCCAAGAAGGTCGACAAACGGCAACGGCCACCCGATTTCACGTTGATCACGGACTGACCGATCATTGCACAACCGGCCATACCACCAATGAAACCGGTGAAGAAGTTGGCAATGCCCTGACCATAGCATTCGCGCGTACGGTTCGACGTCGTGTCGGTCAGATCATCAACGATCTGCGCGGTCATGAGGCTTTCGAGAAGACCAACCGCTGCGACTGCCGCAGAATAC
The DNA here is from genome assembly GCA_965228275.1 of Thalassospira sp. GTDB lineage: Bacteria > Pseudomonadota > Alphaproteobacteria > Rhodospirillales > Thalassospiraceae > Thalassospira. Next base: position 2,324,803 of record OZ245802.1, read on the forward strand.
GGCAGGATGATCAGGAAGGTATCAAGGTTCAGTGGCACATCGGGCATATAGATCGCCGGGAAGGCATCAGGCAATGCGCCCATATCGCCAACGGTACGAAGGTCCGCATCAATGAACAGCGAAATAACGGTCAGAACGACGATACAAATCAGCGGCGACGGGATGATCTTGGTGATGCGCGGGAACAGGTAAATGATACCAAGACCGCCAGCGACCATCACATAAGTCATGTTCGAAACACCGATCAGTTCCGGCAACTGCGCCATAAAGATCAGAATGGCCAGCGCGTTCACAAAGCCGGTCATGACCGATTTGGAAACAAAGCGCATCAGATTGCCAAGGCGAAGTGCACCTGCCAGCATCTGGATCACACCGGCCAGAACGGTCGCAGCCAGCAGGTAATCAAGACCATGTTCGCGAACAAGCGATCCCATCAAAACCGCGGTTGCGGCGGTGGCCGCCGAAATCATGCCCGGGCGGCCGCCAAAGATTGCGGTAATCACGGCAATCGAGAAGGAGGCATAAAGACCAACCTTCGGATCAACACCGGCAATGATGGAAAAGGCAATGGCCTCCGGGATCAGGGCAAGTGCCACCACAAGGCCCGAAAGCACATCGCCGCGAATGTTGCCAAGCCACTCAGCCCGCAAGCGCGGTAGAAAATCGCTGTTCACAGAAAGTCTCCGTATCCGTAAGCCCGCTTTGATCTCGGGGCTGTCCCCGGTGCAGGAAATGTCATCAGGTGGTCTATTTTCCCGTCAGCCCAGTCTGCTGGCGACAGGGGTCCCCAAACCATCCTTATCGTTGCTGCGTCGCAGCAGGCTGTACCTATACTAATTTGCGAATTGGCACAACCGCGCGGCTTCACCGGTCCGCGCATGGTCACCTTGCGATCTTGCATGGGGGAGGATGGATTTTACAAAAGACAAAGGACCGTTCGATTGTTCGAACAGTCCTTTGCGCTCCCACTCCCGGACGAATTTGCTTTTATGCAGACTTTTGTTCGTCGTCCTGGATCGTATCGAGGAATTCATCAATCTCGCGGCGGAGGTTGTCGGATTGGGCACGTAATGCGTCCGCCGCACTGATCACATCGGCAGTTGCAGTTTCACTGCGACCGGCCGCCTTGCTGACGCCACCGATATTGTGCGTAACCCGATCAGTGCCATCGGCGGTTTGTTGCGTGTTGCGTGCGATTTCCTGGGTGGCGGCGCCTTGTTCCTCAACTGATGAGGCAATGGTGGTGGTGATATTGTTGATATCGGAAATCACGTTAGTGATGTTTTTCATCGCATCAACGGTTTCTTTGGTTGCGCGCTGAATGCTGATGATCTGTTCGCCGATTTCGTCAGTTGCCTTGCCGGTCTGGTTGGCAAGTGTTTTGACCTCGTTGGCCACCACGGCAAAACCTTTGCCCGCATCACCGGCACGGGCGGCCTCAATCGTAGCGTTGAGCGCCAGAAGGTTGGTCTGGGTCGCGATATCATTGATCAGGGTAACGACCTCGCCAATGCGATCGGCACTTTCAGCCAAACCCTGTACCAGCTTGTCACTCAGCTCGGTCTGGCGCACCGCATCACGGGCGATTTCACTGGACCGTTGAACCTGCGAGCTGATTTCAAGGATCGAAGATGACAGTTCCTCGGCCGCACCGGCAACCGTATTGACGTTTGAAGATGCCTGTTCGGCGGCTTCGACAACATTTCCGGTCAGGTCATTGGTCTCAGCAACGGCTTCGGACATGATATTGGCCGCGCCATGCATTTTTTCAGACGCTGTCTGTACGGCAGCCAATGCAGTATCAGACTTTTGCCGGAACGCTATCACCGCGCGACGGATTTCTTCAGCACGTGCCAGCTTACGAGCACTTTCCTCTTCACGTTCCTTGGTCAAGCGTGCGCTTTCGCGGAGACCTTGCTGAAACTCCTTAAGCGCACTCATAATACGACCGACCGCGTTGGAGGAATCCGTATCAGGTATGTGTGCGTCAAGTTTGCCTTTGGCGAGTTGTTCCATCAAACCAACCGCTTGGGTCAAAGGAGCCGTGATGCCGCGGCCAAGCGACAAACCGACAAAGACCGCAACAGCACCGACAATAGCCAGCATCGTGAGCGCCCAATTGCGCAGGGTGTAAACCGGACCGTAAATCTCGTCTGCGGCAACTTCGGCGATGATGGCCCAAGTTGTCGTGTCAAATGTCAGGGGGACGGACGAAGACAGCATTTCCATGCCACGATAACCATCGACTTCGGTGGTCAGGGACTGGTTGTTCAAAGCGGCTTCAACAGTTTCGCTGCGGACTTCCTGGGTCAGGATGGTCGAGTCATCACTGAATTTGGAATCGTTACGCATCAAGTGATCGGTGCCAACAATATAGGTCTCACCGGTTTCGCCCATGCCCTCGGAACGCTGCATGACGGTGTTGATCCGGGCAATTGGCATCTGGAATGCAATCACACCCAAGACCGATTGACCGGCTTCGTCAAAGATCGGGGTGGCAATGAAGCTTGCCGGTGCGCCATGGCTTGGCGCATAGGGTTCGAAATCTTCAAACGTTATTTCGTCATGTTTGCTTTTAAGTGCTGCGCGATAGACTTTGCCCAGCCCTGAATCCGCATATTTTCCGTTCACAAGGTTGGTGGCGTAATCGAGCTCTTTGAACACCGTGTACACAAGGTTGCCCTTGGTATCGAACAGGAAGATGTCGTAATAGCCGCGCTCAATCAGAAGCTTCCGCAGCCACGGGTGATATTGCCCGTGAATGTCGGAATAGGTCGAACCATCCTTGGCGGCCATCAGTTTGTCTTTTTCGCCGGTCGGGAAGCTGTTGTTGTTGATATAAAGATCCTGCAGCTTGCCTTCCGGATTTGCACCGAGCTCTTCCCAGGCAAAGCCAAACAGTGTCAGGGCCTGTCGAATGGCAGGATTGTCTGACTGAATGACGATGTCTTCGCGGATGAATTCAAGATAGTCGGCCATCTCGCTGCCACGGGCGTCGGCAAGCGCATGCAACTTGTTGGATGCTTCTTCATCCAGCGCGCGACTTGCAATAAGATAGCTTGATAAAGCCGTGATCGCAGTTGCCGAGATTGCGATAATGGCAATCACAACCGGAATGACCCGTCGTAGCGACATTTTTGCGAGGAACCCGAACATAACCCATCTCCTGAGACAGCAACCTACCCTTTAGTATCGTATATATTGATTTAGGTATAGGTTATTCAACCCTTTTTACTATCCTTAGGGGTAGTAATTTACATTTCGGGTGTCGAGAAGGTACAAGTTCTCCGTAAAATCAGATGTTTATGGAATCGTTCAAAACCGTGCGTTCCAAATGATTTACCAGCCAAAAGCACCTTGGGACGGGCTGGAACGGTTGTAAAACTGTTCTGCAATCAACTCTGAGCGGGGATTCGCGCCCTTGGTATAGGTCGTTACGCGGCTGCTGCGTCTTCAAGTTGAATGGCACGCAGGAACTGGTCGATCTCAACCCGGAGGTTTTCGGCCTGCAAGGAGACCTCGCGCGCGGCATCGGTGACGTCACGGGTTGCCGTTTCACTTTTACCCGCTGCCGAACTTACACCATTGATGCTGCCAAGGACTTCCTCAGTACCTTGTGCGGTATCTTGCGCGCGAAGCGCAATGTTGCTTGTGGCTTCGCCCTGTTGGGTGACGGCATTGGCAACCGTGTTTGAAATCGCGTTGATTTCATTGATCACCTCGGAAATGGCTTGCATGGCTTCAACCGATTCCTGGGTGGCTTCCTGAATGGCGAGGACCTGTTCGCTGATTTCGCCGGTCGCACGGCTGGTTTGCGAGGCAAGATTTTTGACCTCATTGGCGACCACGGCAAAGCCTTTGCCTGCTTCGCCGGCACGGGCGGCTTCAATCGTGGCATTTAGCGCCAGAAGATTGGTTTGGGATGCGATGTCACTGATAAGCGTGATGACTTCACCGATCTTGTGCGTGCTTTCCGACAGGCTTTGCACCAGACGGTTGCTGTGTTCGGTGCGGGTCACCGCACCTTGGGCGATCTCGCTTGACGTGCGGACATGATCCCCGATTTCCTCAACTGAGGAGGATAGCTGTGCTGCGGCACTGGCAACCGAATTGATGTTGTCAGCCGCACGTTCAACGATGCTGACAACGCCCGTGGCAAGGCGGGTGGTATCAGATACAGCACCTGACATCACGGTTGCGGTGTTATCCATCGAGCCTGATGCATGGGCAAGGGATCGGACAACTTCGTCTGCCCGGCTGCGGAATGTTTCGACCGCGCGGGCAACTGCTGCCGCCCGGGCAAGCTTTTGCTGGTTTTCTTCTTCGCGCTGGCGGGTCAGGCGATCATTTTCCAGAAGGCTTTGTTTGAAATTGCCCAGCGCCTGCATGATCCGACCAATCGCATTCCGGCTTTGGACCGCCGGGATGGTGGTGTCAAGTTTGCCTGCGGCAAGTTGTTCCATCATGCGCACCGCATCGGTCAGCGGACGAGTGATGCCGCGTCCCAATGACCAGCCAACGATGATGGCAATCATGGCGACGATCACCAGGATCAGAAGTGATGCATTGCGGATATTAAGGGTTGGGGCAAACACTTCGTCGGCGGAAACAGTTGCCAGCAATGCCAAACGGGTGCTGAGGATATCAAGCGGGGCAAAGGCGGATACCACCATCTTGCCGTCAAAATCATCAACCGTCATGGTGCCGGTTTCACCCGCAAGCGCGCGGTCAACCGGGGTGGCACGGATTTCACGAATAAGGGTGGTCGGATCATCCATCAGGCGCGTGTCATTGCGCATCAGACCATCCGCACCGACAAGGAACGTATCACCGGTTTCACCAAGCCCCTGACTGCCTTGCAGGACCGCGTTGATGCGATCAACCGGGATACGCACAGCCATCACACCGATCAAGCCAGAACCGGTGTCGTCATAAACCGGGGCGGCCATGAAGGCCGAAGGTTGGCCATTAGCAGGCGCATAGGATGTGAAATCGATAAAGGAAACTGCGCCCGGTTTGGTTTTGATGGCTGCCGCAAACGCCTGTCCAAGGCCGGAGCTGGCATAGCTTGCATTGGTCAGGTTGATTGAGAAGTCGTTGGTTTTCGCAACGCTATAAAGAACGCTTCCTTGCGCATTGATCAGATAGATATCGCCATAGGACCTCTCGCGGCGCAATTGGCGCAACCACGGGTGATATTGTTTGTGGATATCGGAATAGGTTGATCCATCGGGCGCCTGATCCAACATATCGTGCTCTGCCGGTTCATTCGGGTTCTGCGCAATATAAAGGTTATGCAGGGTTTCCATGGCACCACCGCCAAGGTCCGACCAAGCAAAATCAAAGATCGTGATCGATTGGCGCAAGGCCGGGCTTGAAGATTGCAGCACCAGATCCTGGGCAATGGATTTGAAATAGCCATCCAGTTCGCTTTGTCGGGCGCTGACCAGTGCGGAAAGCTTGTCGGTCGCACTGCTATTAAGGGCATCGCGCGCAATCAGATAGCTTGAGAGCGCGGTGGTAGCCGCAGCCAAAATGGCCAGAATCGCAATCGTGGTCGGAATGACACGGCGCAATGACATCGAAGCAAGGATCGACACGGCTACCCTCCGGGCGGAATTTCGGAATGAGTGTTTCATAACCGAGTACCCGATATTTCCGATCCGGCGAATTCACTAAATGGTGTGCTACTTGTGAGATGTCCTGCCGAACAGAAAAAGGCCCCTGCGTGATACAGGGGCCTCTCCTGGATATCGTTATCGCGATGATGTTATCACCATCGCCATCACCACTTAGCGGTTCTGGCGGTTATCGATCAGATCATCGACCACGCCCGGATCGGCAAGGGTCGAGGTATCGCCAAGCTGGTCATATTCGTTCGCGGCAATCTTGCGCAGGATACGGCGCATGATTTTGCCAGAACGGGTTTTCGGCAGACCCGGTGACCACTGGATGAAGTCCGGGCTTGCGATCGGGCCGATTTCCTTACGGACCCATTTGACCAGTTCGGTGCGAAGCTCGTCGGTCGGTTCTTCACCGGCATTCAGTGTCACATAGGCATAGATGCCCTGACCCTTGATGTCGTGCGGAACGCCAACGACGGCTGCTTCGGCAACCTTCGGATGGGCGACAAGCGCGCTTTCGACTTCGGCCGTACCCATACGGTGGCCAGATACGTTGATCACGTCATCAACACGACCCGTGATCCAGTAGTAGCCATCGTCATCACGACGGGCACCGTCACCGGTGGTGTAGACATTGGCAAAGGTGCTGAAATAAGTCTGGATGAAGCGTTCGTGGTCGCCATAGACCGTACGCATCTGACCCGGCCAGCTGTCCTTGATCACAAGGTTGCCATCGGTTGCGCCGGTCAGTTCCTTGCCTTCGTTATCAAGCAGGGCCGGCTGAACACCAAAGAACGGAAGCGTTGCCGAACCCGGTTTCAGGTCGGTTGCACCCGGAAGCGGCGTGATCAGGATGCCGCCGGTTTCGGTCTGCCACCAAGTATCGACAATCGGGCATGTCCGGTTGCCGACATGCTCGTGATACCATTCCCAGGCTTCCGGGTTGATCGGCTCACCTACAGAGCCAAGGATCCGCAACGAGGACAGATCAGCCTTTTTGACCCAGTCTTCGCCTTCGCGCATCAGCGCGCGGATCGCGGTCGGTGCGGTGTAGAAAATGTTGACCTTGTGCTTCTCACAGACCTGCCAGAAACGCGACGCGTCCGGATAGCTCGGCACACCTTCAAACATCAGGGTCGTGGCTCCATTGGCCAGCGGACCATAGACAATGTAGCTGTGACCGGTGACCCAGCCCACATCGGCCGTGCACCAGTAAATGTCGCCTTCGTGGTAATCAAAGACATACTGATGGGTCATGGATGCATAGACGAGGTAACCGCCAGACGTATGCAGAACGCCCTTCGGCTTGCCGGTCGAGCCCGAGGTATACAGAACGAACAACGGGTCTTCGGCATTGACTTCGGTCGGCGGGCAGTCGCTCGAAGCTGCTGCGCACACTTCGTGGTACCAGACGTCGCGCGTATCGTTCCAGGCAACATCCTTGCCGGTGCGCTTGACGACAACCATTTTTTCAACCGATTTAACACCCGGATGGGAAAGGGCTTCGTCCGCATTGCGTTTCAGCGGAACCGCACGGCCACCACGCAGACCTTCGTCCGAGGTGATGACGACTTTTGCGCCGCAATCTTCAACACGGCCTGCAAGGGCTTCGGGCGAGAAGCCGCCAAACACGATGGAATGGATCGCACCGATACGTGCGCAGGCCAGCATGGCAACAGCGGCTTCGGGGATCATCGGCAGATAAATGACAACGCGATCACCCTTGCCAACGCCCATCGATTTCAGCGCATTGGCGAAACGGCAGGTGCGCTCATGCAGGTCGCGATAGGTGATATGTTCGGAAACGCTCGGATCATCGCCTTCAAAGATGATGGCGGTCTGATCGCCGCGCTTTTCAAGGTGACGGTCAAGGCAGTTGGCCGCAACGTTCAGCGTGCCGTCTTCATACCATTTGATATAGAGGTCTTTGGCGTCATAGCTGACGTTTTTGACTTTGCTGTATGGCTTGATCCAGTCAATGCGTTTGCCATGTTCGCCCCAGAAGCCGTCCGGGTCCTCGACCGACTGTTTGTACATGGCATCGTATTTCGACTTGTCGATCAGGGCGCCCTTTGCGATGTCGCCGGGTACGGGATAAACGTTCGCAGACATATGTGGCCTCTTGTTCGTTTCCTGTGGTCTGTGTGTTCGCATCAAGCACCTGCCCGCTTTGAAGAAGGTGCCCGTGTCGATGCGATATTCTGGTGCGGATCAGTGACCGGAACGCCGATGCGATTGCCATGACGTAGCGTCAATTGCGTGTGGCAATACCAGTCCTGTCGCTTGCGCCCTATGCTAGTGCGCAGAAGATATTCAGGGAATACAACTTAAGACGGGGGGCCGTGCAGCGCGGAATAGCCTGCCGCCCCAATGATTTGGGATCAGTTTTCATTATCAAATTGATCCCGGTGGGGATGTTTTGTGCCGGAATGGCAGCTGGATTCTCGTGGGGCCTGAATATCTTGTTGAAATATAGAACAAAATTCGACCTGTGCCAGTCAAGCGCGAACAAGATTTTTACGCATCTGCCGTAAAATTCGCGCTGTTCGGTTCTGGATTTGACGGAACAAAACAGATACAAAGAAGTCAGACAACGAACAAACGGTGGGACAATGGATCCGATTTCTTTGGCCGCAGGTGCGCTGACGGCCTCTGTCGTGGCACTGGCTTTCTGCATCATGATGGTCAAACGCATCAAGGATGCCGCCGAAAGCGAGACAGAGTCGCGTACCGCATTGCTGGCATCCCAGCTTGAACAGACCGAAGCAACCCGGCGTGATCTGGCGTCGGAATTGGCGCAAACACGCGACAAGCTTTCGGAAAGTTCGGAAAAACGGGCCATTGCCGAAACCACAGCCAACCGCGTCCCGGTTCTTGAAGCCGAGATGAAGGAACTGCGCGTCGCCCTTGATCATTGGCGCGAAAAGGGCTCCGAGCTTGAAACAGCCCTTGAAAAAGAACGCGAAGCCGCGGCCGAAAAGCTCGCCATGCTCGAAGATGCGAAAACCAAGCTTCTTGATAGTTTCAAGGCGCTGTCGTCTGATGCGCTTAAGGTCAATAACGACGAGTTCATGAAGCTTGCGCGTGAAAACTTCTCGCGCCTTCAGGAAGGGGCGAAGGGCGACCTTGAAAAACGTCAGCAGGCAATTGATGGCCTTGTGAAACCCATCAAGGAACGTCTTGAGGCTTTTGATACAAAGGTCAATGAGCTTGAAAAAAACCGCAAGGAAGCTTACGGCGAATTGCGTGAACAGGTCGGAACCCTTGTGCAATCCCAGACGCGTTTGTCCAAGGAAACCCAAACGCTGAGCTCGGCCCTTCGTGCCAGTTCGTCGGTTTCGGGCAAGTGGGGTGAGCTTCAGCTTAAGCGCATTGTCGAGCTTGCCGGGATGCTCAAGCATTGTGACTTTGACGAGCAGGTTCATTTCAATACCGACGAAGGCATCCAAAAGCCCGACATGGTCATCCATCTGCCGGGTGGCAAAAACATCGTCGTCGATGCCAAGGCACCGACATCGGCCTATCTTGAGGCGATTGACGAGAAATATGACGATGAACGCCGCGAAGCGTTGCTTGCGACCTATGTCAGCAACGTGCGCAAGGTGATCACTGATCTGTCGAAGAAGTCCTATTGGAAGTCGGTGGACAGCCCGGAATTTGTTGTGTTGTTCCTGCCAGGTGAAAGCTTCTTCTCAGCTGCCCTTGAGCGTGACCCGCGCCTGATTGAAGACAGCTTCCGCGATGGGGTGATCTTGGCAACGCCAACCACGTTGCTGGGCCTGCTTAAGGCGGTGGCCTATGGCTGGCGTCAGGAAGCATTGGCCGAAAGTGCACGCGATATCAGCGAAATCGGTCAGCAGTTGTTTGATCGATTGGGCACGCTTGCCAAGAACTTCTCTGCGATGGGCAAGTCGCTTGAAAGCACGGTCAAGAATTACAATAAAACGCTTGGAACCCTTGAGGGATCGGTTCTGGTTTCTGCCAGAAAGCTTAAGGAAAAACATATCGTTGCTGATGATCGTATGATCGAGGAACCGGCACCGTCCGAAACCCATGTGCGTGACATCACCAAGATGGAACTGCTTGCCGGGCCAGAGGAGACGGACGAAGAAGCCGCACGCCCAACCGGGACCGAACATGGCTGATATCGGGGCCGTTCACGGCAGTTTGCTTGACTTGGCGTGACGGAAACCTTATCTCGAAGCGCGAAATTCGCTATAATCATCTACCGAAATTAGTTCGAAACCGGATTACAGACCCATGGCCCTGCGTGAGATTCTTATCGTTCCCGACCCCCGCCTGAAAAAGGAGTGTGAGCCGGTCGCGGAAGTAAATGATGAGATCAGAGAGCTTCTTGATGACATGCTTGAAACCATGTACGCCGCACCGGGTATTGGCCTGGCCGCGCCGCAGATTGGTGTGATGAAGCGTGTGGTCGTCATGGATGTGTCTGATGACAAGGACAAGCCGGAACCGATCAAACTGATCAACCCGGAGATCATCTGGGAGTCCGAGGATACCTCGGTCTATCAGGAAGGCTGCCTGTCGATCCCGGAGCAATATGCCGATGTCGAACGCCCGGCCGAAGTTGGTTTGCGGTACCTGGATGAAAACGGCAAGGAGCACGAGATCGAAGCAGACGGCCTGCTTGCGACCTGCATCCAGCATGAACTTGACCACCTTGATGGTATTTTGTTCACCGATTATCTGAGCGCGCTTAAGCGCAACATGATCATGAAAAAGGTCCAGAAGCTGCAGAAGACCAAAAAGTCTGCCTGAGACTTCTGATCATTAAATGCATTCGAAGGGCCGGTTTTCCGGCCCTTTTGCTTTGCTCTGACGACAGCCAATATCGTCATTCCGGGCGGAGCAGAGCGCAGAGCCGGAAACCATAATTTGGTGAGACGATGATAGATTCCCGCCTTCGCGGGAATGACGGTTTAGGTATTCACCGCTTTTTGATTTCCGCTGCGTTCATCCCGACAATCCAGCCTTCGTGTTCAAGAATGGCTGATGTCCTTGGCAGATGTTCGGGGCGGCGGCCTTCGGCAATGTCGATCAGGCCGATCACACCAATCAGGGCATCAAATGCGTCATCCTTACCCTGTTTCGGGTCAAAGCCATCTTTGATGTTGGCCAGAAGCGCCGGGGTGATGCTAATCGCGTGACGGGTGGCGTAATCGCAGATTTTGATCATGGCACTTGCGCGACTGGATTGCGATGATTTAGTCAACTTACTTAGGTCCAGCCATCCATATATTTCACCGGGATATGTTTCGATCAGGGTGACGCCAGACTGGTTGGTGCAAGCCGCAAGATCACCGGCATAGGGCCAGATGTTAAAACCATCATGGAAACCCGGCAGGATCAGGTTTTGCAAACCATGCAGCATCGCCTTGCCGACCTGATTGGCACCCAATGTCCAGAACGGCGGGCAGGCGGCAGAACGCGCATCGGTCGGTAATTCGCAGCGACGATGCAGGTCGCTAAAGTTTGCTAACCCCAACGCGTCAATCAGATGATCGCGTTTTACGCTACCCTTTTTGCCGGATGATTTCGGGTAAAATGGGCGTTGATGTGTGATTTCTTCGGGCAGGCGGCAGACATCAAAGAAATCTTGCCATGCATCGGTGCTGAAAAGCTCTAACAGCGCTTTGAAGTCTTTAACATTCGCGCCATCAAACCAATTCGATGCAAAGCCGATCGGCATATCAAGGCCGACCCAGACTTTGCGGGTTGTTCCCAATTCACCGAGCGATGCCCGAAAGGCATCAAGTTCTCCAACTGGCTCAATTGCGTTGATCTGCCAGCCGTGATCTGTCCGGTTGGCCTTGGAGACCCAACGGCCTTTGGCCGACATGCTCCAATCGGCATGCCAGATGATATCGACGGGGTATTTCCGGGTTTGGGTGCAGGCTTGGCTTGTCATTTCGACAAGATAGCGCCAAATTGCCGCCTGTTGATCGAAAAATGCCACCACACCAGATGCTGAACGGACGTGACGATATGACCAAATTGCGCATTGCCTTTATGGGAACCCCGGATTTTGCCCTTGTCGCACTCAAGGATCTGGTGGCAGCCGGTCATGACGTGGTGTGTGTTTATTCCCAACCGCCGCGTCCTGCAGGCCGCGGGCATAAGGAAACGCCAAGCCCGGTACATGCATGGGCCGCAGAACAGGGCATTGAAGTCCGCCATCCGGTGTCGTTGAAATCTGATGAAGAAAAGCAGGCTTTTGCCGACCTTGATTTGGATGTTGCGGTGGTGGCGGCCTATGGCCTGATCCTGCCCAAGGCGATCCTTGATGCGCCGAAATATGGTTGCCTGAACATTCATGCATCCCTTTTACCGCGCTGGCGCGGGGCAGCCCCGATCCAGCGCGCGATTTTGGCTGGTGATGCCGCGACCGGTGTGACGATCATGCAGATGGATGTCGGGCTTGATACCGGCGACATGCTTTTGATTGGCGAATTACCCATTACGGCTGAGACCTATGCAAATGCCCTGCATGATGATCTTGCGGCATTGGGGGGTGAGATGATCGTCGAAGCACTTGATAAGCTCCCAAAAGGTGAGCTCACCGCGACTAAACAGCCAGAAGATGGCGTGACCTATGCCGCGAAGTTGGAACGCGCCGAAGCCAAGCTTGATTTTGCGGATGACGCCGCAGCGCTGGAGCGCAAAATTCGCGCCTTTACCCCATGGCCGGGTGCCTATTTCGAATTGGGCAAGGAACGTATCAAGGTGCAGGCGGCTGAAGTTATTGATCAGTCCGGCCCGGTTGGTGAGATCCTTGATGATGCACTGACGATTGGCTGTGGCACAGGAGCCCTGCGTCCAACCCGTATCCAGCGTCCGGGCAAATCGGTGATGGATACGGATGCGGTTCTGCGGGGTTATGACAAGCTGGCCAAGGGCGTGGTGCTGGGCTGATGACCGAGATCGTGGCTAAGCAAACACAGGCCAAAGAGCGCGATTTAACGATCCGCCCGGCCTTTAACAGTGATGGCGATGGTATTGCCGATCTGATCGAGGGGGTGTTTGCCGAATATGACAGCTGCGTCTTTGATCGTGCGGGCGAGTTCCCGGAACTTGATGCCATTGTCGATGACTTCAAGGCAGCTGACGGCCGGATTTGGGTCGCAATTGATGCCGAAGGTCACATCCTTGGATGCTTTGGGATCAAGTACGATCTGAAGTCGTGTGAGGCCGAGCTTCATAAAGTCTATCTGCATCGTGATGCGCGCGGACGCGGAATTGCCCAGCGGATGATGGCAAAGGCGCTTGCTTGGTTGGGGCAGACCCACGGCGATTGCAAAACCGTAATGCTGTGGACTGATACACGGTTTGAAGCCGGTCATCGCTTCTATGAAAAATGCGGCTTCGCCCGGTCCGGGGAAAGCCGCATTCTTGATGATCTAAGCCAGTCTTCGGAATATCAGTTCCGAATGGATTTTGGCGCCTATCAAAAAGCGCTTCAGTTCTAGGTTACGAAGCACTTTCCGGTGTCGAGGCTGGTGTCGGTGCCGGTGCCGTGGCATCGGTATTGCGGCGAACTGCACGCGCATCGCGGAAGCCAAGCTCCCACGGCGGGACCGGGGTGAATTTTTCAGCCAGGAAGTCAACAAAGGCGCGGACCTTTGGTGACAGGTGGCGCTTATGCGGATACACAGCCGAAATCCACGCCTGATCATGGACATATTCGGTCAGAACCGGGGTCAGGCGGCCAGTGCGGATATCTTCATGCACCAGATATTCAGCCAGTCGTGCCATGCCGAGCCCGGCCAGAACCGCCTCGTGGAGCACGTCACCGTCATTAGCCGAGAATGAGCCCTGCGCGCGGAACGACACATGGCCGTCGGGTGTTTCAAAGTGCCAGTCATTGAAGCTTTCGCGTGATGACAGATGCAGACAGTTATGGTTTTCAAGATCTTGGGGCTTGCGCGGGATACCGTTCTTTTCAAGATATTCGGGGCTTGCCACGATCATACGGCGGTTGACCGCATATTTACGCGCGATCAGCGATGAATCTTCAAGCGCGGACAGGCGAATGGCAAGGTCATAGCCATCGTTGACCAGATCGGTGAATTTATCATCAAGGGTCAGCTCAATCCGCACATCCGGATAGCGCGCCAGGAATTCCGGGATCAGCGGCACCACTTGCATCTTGGTGAAGGCGACGGATGCGTTGATGCGAAGCGTACCACGGGGGGCTGCATAAAGCTGGGTGACGACTTCTTCGGCTTCTTCGATCTCGTTCAGGATCGTGCGGGCACGTTCATAAAAGGCACGGCCTTCTTCGGTCAGGCTGAGCTGACGGGTGGTGCGCATCAAAAGGCGCGCGCCAAGGCGATCTTCCAGACGCGAAATGTATTTCGAAACGGCAGAAGGTGACAGGCGCATTGTCCGTGCAGCGGCAGAGAAGCTTCCTTCTTCTACAGCATGGACAAAGATTTCCATTTCCGCGGCGCGATCCATATCTCAGGCTTCCTATTTATGACGATCATTCACAAGTAATGTGCATATTGAGGTAATTCTCTTTCCCCGTAAAGAAAATTAGATTGAGTTCATCGAGAGCGACATGGGTCGCAACCAAAGAAATTTGAAGGAGGTCATCATGGCCACTTACGAAGAAATCACCACCCGTTACATCTCCACCACCGAAATCGAAGCTGGTGTACGTAAAGGTCAGCAGCTCCGCGCTGAGTTCGTAGGTTCCTTCTTCCGCAACCTGTTCAAAGGTTCGGACAAGGCATCCGAGATCAAGCATCCGGCTGGCACCGTTGGCGGTGCTGCCTAATTGACTACCTCTGCGGTCGAGCGCTGATTGATTTCCTCCCCAAGAGGCGCTCCTGCAGGATTTGATAGAGTTTTCTATCTAGCGTCTTCCTCCCTATTTGACGCTGTTTTCCCGACTGGCCCGGTCACCTTTGTGATCCGGGCCATTTTTTTGCCTAAACGGCATCGGCAGAACGCCAGATCAGTTCGAATCCTGTGGCACCACGCCCGGCGGCACATAAAAGCCCGGACGTTCTGACAGCCAGGACAGAACGCTGATGATCGCCATCACCACCAATGTTGTGACCAGCATGGTTTCAATCGTGATATTGGCCGCAAACATCCAGCCATAAATCGCCGGCCCCATCGCCGATGCGAGAACCATTACAGCGGTAAGCGTGCTGCGAACTGCCCCGATTTCATCAAGCGGGACCAGTTCGGGGATGATGGCGGTGCGAAGTGTGGTGGCAAATCCGACCGTAATCCCGACTAGCCCCATATAGATCAGGATGGCAAAGGGTTCGTTGGACATGCTCAACACCACGATGCCAAACATCATCGGGATCAGATGCCAGGGGAACAGGCGGCGTGCGGTGTGCTTGTCAATCAACGGGCCACTGCCAAAGGCGCCAAGTACCGATGTGATGGCAAAGACCGTAAAGCCCGCAGCAAACCAGCCAAGCTCGATCCCTTTGTGGGTCGATATCGCACCCTGATGGAAAAACAGTGCCGTCATGATCAGTGGCGGTGCGGCCAGCATCGGCATGCAAAACCAAACATAAAGCGATCTGAACAGGCGCGGGTGATCGCTTTGGGGCGTATCATCAAGCAGATTGTCATTATCGGCCTGCATGGTGGGGGAGTCGGGCTTTGCCGACTCGCCCGATTTTTTCGGGGCCGCACGGAATTTCTGATCAGAGCGGATCAACCAGATCGCAAGCGGGATCAGAACCACAACAATAAACACCGCCGACCCGCCATAGGTGTAGCGCCAGCCAAAGATCGCAATCAGGGCCAAAAGGGTGGCGGGCATGATGGCTTCGGCCAGTGGAAAGCCAAAACTTGCCACGGCAAGGGCACGACCGCGATTCTTTGTGAAGTAGCGGGCAATGCCGGTCATGCTGACATGGCTCATCAAGCCTTGCCCGGCCAGGCGCAAGACAAACAAGGCTGCGATTAGAATCCAGACATTGCTGGCAACCGCAATCATCGCGCAGCCAAGTGCGAGCAAGCCCATGGTCGCCAAGCTATAGGACAGAATGTCGACCTTATCGATCCAGCGCCCGACAACCGGCAGGCACAGCGCACTGCCAATCGTGATGCCGGCATAGATATTGGCAAACTCGGTTTCATTGAGCGCAAGACTTGCGGAGATAAAAGGAACAAACAGCGCGACCAGAAAAGTCTGACCGAACGACGAGCCGAAACTATGCAACGCGCCAAAGGCAAGCGGCCTTGGGGCTTGGCGCAACAGATGAAGGAACTGCATGGGAATCCACGAATCCAGAGTTGAATGGCGTAGGGAATTGTATCGATTCAAGTCTGGATGGTCTACTGCCCCATAGAATAGGCAAGCATTTCAGATCAAACAAAAAGGCCCGCAACAGAAATGCTGCGGGCCTTTGAAAATATTTGTTGGATCAAGCCTTAGCTTGCGGCAGTTGCCGGTGTCGGGCCGTTCTTTTTGCCCTGCCACCAGTTAAGCGCAAGCACCAGCAGCAGAACCACGGTACCGGCAATCTCGGCAGTGATGTCTGGATAGAAGACACCAATCGTTGCCGGGACAATCAGGATACGCGAAACGATATCCATCGGCGCGAACAGGAAACCTTCAAGGGCCGCAGCAAACGCCACCAGACACAGGATCGCGGTAAAGCCGGTCCACAGTACGATCTCGATTGAACCACCTTCGATGATTTCGGGATTGAACACCATGAAGGCCGGGATCAGATAGAGACCCTTGGCAAATTTCCAGGCCTGAATACTGGTTTCCATCGGGCTGGCATTGGCAATCGCTGCCCCGGCAAACCCGGCCAAGGCAATAGGCGGTGTGACGTTACTGTCTTGGGAGTACCAGAACACAACCAGATGGGCGATCAGAAGTGGAATGCCGAACTCGTTCGAGAGCGCCGGGCCGACCAGAACGATCAGAACGATATAGGATGCCGTTACCGGCAGACCCATACCGAGGATCAGGCTTGCGATCAGCACCAGGATAAGTGCCAGAACAATGTTGCCACCCGAAAACGCGATCATCATCGACGAGAATTTCAGGCCCAGGCCGGTCACGCCAACGACGCCAACAATGATACCGGCAACCGCACAGGCCATGGAAACGGCAACGGCGTTTTTGGCACCAAGTTCAAGGGCGGCAATCGTGATCGCGATGCCCTTTTTGATCGCCTGTATCAGACCATCATGGGTCGGCTTTTCACCGTTCTGGGGGGCGACGATAAAGAACCACAACGCATATCGGAGTGCGGCCACAGCCATCACAGACAGGATTGCCCAGAAGCCGACGCGCATCGGCGAGATATTGAGCACAAGCAGATAAATAAGGATGCCAAGCGGCAGGATGAACTGCCAGCCTTCCTTAAGAACCTGACGCCAATCAGGCAGTTCCGAGACCGGCATGCCGCGCATGCCCTGTTTCAGTGCAACGATATGCACGAACAGATAGACGGTGCCGAGATACAGGATCGCCGGGAAGATCGACACCATAACGATATCGAGATACGGCACCTGGGTATATTCGGAAATCAGGAACGCACCCGCGCCCATCAGCGGCGGAGTGATTTGGCCACCGGTCGATGCCGCGGCCTCAACACCACCGGCCTGTGCCGGGCGATAACCCAGCTTCTTCATCAGCGGAATGGTAAAGGCGCCCGTGGTAACAACGTTGGCAATCGCTGAACCACTGATCGAACCCATACCGGCAGATGCCAGAACAGCAGCCTTTGCCGGGCCACCGGGTTTTTTGCCCGTTGCGGCATAGGCCATGTCGATGAAGAACTTGCCTGCACCGGTAACTTCAAGGAAGGCACCAAACAGAACGAACATGAAGATGTAGGTCGCAGCAACACCCATCGGCAGGCCATAGATGCCTTCCTGGCCGAGGTAAAGTTGCCCGACAAGGCGATCAACGCTGTTGCCGCGATGGGACAAAATTCCCGGAAGCCATTCGCCAATCCATGGTAGTGCACCGCGCGGACCGGACAAGGCATAAAGAATAGCAATGATACCAATCACGGTCATGCCAAGGCCAACTGCACGGCGGCTGGCCTCCAGCACGGTGACGGTCGCGATGATGCCAATGATCAGATCGGCATCGCTCCAGAAACCGGCGCGATTGATGATTTCGTCAAGATAGAAGGAAAGATAGAAGCCTGTGGTAAAGGCACCGGCCAAAAAGCCGATATCAATCAGCCAGCCAAGGAGGCCACGCTTCTTGTTGCTGCCAAATACCGGGAACATCAGGAAGGCCAGGACCATCACAAAGGCAAGATGGATACTGCGCTGATAGAACAGTCCAAGCGGTTCGATCCCCGCGCCATACATCTGGAAGAGCGATAGTGCGACTGCAACAATCGAAATCGCCCACACAACCATTTTCGGCTGTGGCAATTTGTCCGCCATGGACGGAATCGGTGCCGGTTCAGACATGAAACTTATTCCCCGGTATCAAGGCGGATGGTGACACGTGTGTGCTCAGCCATCTTTGAAAGGTTTATTTCGTCACTGTCGGTGACGATACGGTGATTGACCGCAAGGCTTCCGACGCGCAGGACATAGGCATTGCCGCGCACGGGCTCATCAATATCTTCGATCCAGTATCCGCCACCCTCTGCGCTGGTTAAAATACCCCGGCCCGGATAATGGCCAAGACCTGCTGCAAAGTCGGGCTGATAGGCGCGATGGAGAACCATCTTGCCAAGATCGTCTACGTAGCAATCGATCACGCCATCGCCGGTAACTGAATGGTTCCAGTAAAGACACCAGCCTGTCTGGCGTGGAATTTCGGTTCTGGCCAGAAGCGCCCCGTCAGCGCCAATCACCTCAAGGTGATCAACAACTGTTCCGGGTTTCTTTTCCATTTGGCTGGCAGGACCAGCACAGGCTGCAACCGAGAGAAGAAGGGCGGCCAATAAAGGCCGCCCAAGCTTTGATAAAATCATTTGACCAGTTTCGGCGGGATCGGGAAACCGGTTTCTTCGTAGTAACGAAGCGCACCCGGATGCATCGGTATCGGGGTCGAGCCCAGTGCAAACTCAACGGTGGTATCGTTGGCTGCCGGATGGATGGCGATCAGCTCGTCGACCTTTTCAAACAGGGTCTTGGTGATCTGATAAGCCAGTTCCTCGTCCATTTCTTCGTTCACGAACAGAACGTTCGGGGTCGAAATGGTGTTTACCGGTGCTTCAACGCCTTCGTAGATGCCTTTACGCAGGGCATACGGCGCGAAGGTCGGCTCAGCATCGAGAGCAGCAAGGATTTCTTCGTCGGTCAGTGCGATCAGCTTGATGTCGCGGGTGGTTGCGAGGTTGAGGATCGAGCTGGTGGGCGGACCAACGCTCCAGAAGCCGGCATCGATGTCGCCATCACGAAGCGCATCTGCGGTTTCGTTGAAGTTCAGGCGCTGTTCTTCGATGTCGTCATAGGTGATGCCATTGGCAGCCAGAAGGGTCTGAGCGGAAACTTCGGTGCCCGAGCCCGGTGCGCCAACAGAAACGCGCTTGCCCTTAAGGTCGGCAAGGCCGTTGATGCCGCTATCAGCCATGGTGACGATCTGAACAGCGTTCGGATAGATCGATGCCAGTGCACGAACGTTATCAAGGGTACGGCCTTCGAATTTACCGGTGCCGGTGTAACCAGCATAAACGGTATCAGCCAGACCGATTGCAATGTCACTTTCACCACGAGCGATCAGGCCCATGTTTTCAACAGATGCGCCGGTTACCTCGGCAACGGCACTGCTGCCTTCAACGTATTTGGTGATCAGTTCCGCAAGGCCACCGCCATACGGATAATAGGTGCCACCGGTACCGCCGGTTGCAATTGAAAGCTGCTGTGCCGACGCAGGTGCGGCGGTCAACATCATGGCTGCGGCTGCTGCACAAAGCAGAGTACGTAGCTTCATGGTAGTCCTCCCTAGGGTTAACATTCGGTACGTCCAGATAGTCAATCGTTCAAGAATTTGGATCTTCACGTTCTTTATCGGCCAATAATCATGGCCTGTTATTCTTGGATTTCATGCATGGCACCGTCTGTTTGCTGACCTGATCACACGCGGCGTGGCAGCTTTCGGCACCTGTCAGGCGAATTGCAATCGGGCAACTCACAGCCGACAGATCGATGAAATCTTATGGGAAAGATGATTTTCAAAACAGCCCTTTTGCACAGTCCGAAATGGACAGGCTGTTATTCTTCCTCCCGGTATATCTTTTGCATTTTATCATTTTGGGATTTTGAATTGCAATGAGTATGCCAAAGCTAAAATAAAAATAGCCTTTTAAAATCATATATTTATTTGGCCATGATTCGTTAAATCGGCATAATCTTGCCGATTTGCCAATTTCCATCGGCGGAATCTTGCCGATTGCGTGCGAATTGCTGCAGGTGCGTCATGGGCATTAAGGGAAATTGAAGCATCAAGGACGTCAGAATGCCGAATCAGATTTGAATTTGGGCTGTCAGACTGACTTGTCGCGACGGATGTTCAGCTTTTTCATTTTCTCGTTCAGTGTCCGGCGCGGGATATCAAGTTCTTCCATCACCGATTTGACATTGCCGTCATGGCGATCAAGCGCATCGCGGATGATGCGTTCTTCGAAATCGCGCATCTGATCGGCAAGGGCAAGATCGTTGCTGACCGATCCGGTTGTGTCAAAGCCACCCTTAAACAGGCGTTTGAACCGTTCTTCGGGACTTCCAACCAAAAGAACGTATCGTTCGGCCATGTTTTTAAGTTCGCGCACATTGCCCGACCATTCGTGGGACTTGAGCTGTCCGGTCAGGGCGGGTGTTACGCGTTCATAGGGGCGTTCAAACCGCTCGGCCGCACGTTCGGCGAAGATATCAAACAGCAATGCCACATCATCCTTGCGATCGCGCAAGGGCGCGATCGCAAGTTCGAACGTGTTGATACGAAATAGAAGGTCTTCGCGGAAATTACGCGCGGCGACCGCCTCGGTCAGGTCTTCGTTGCTGGCACAGATCAGGCGGAAATCGACCTTTACCGGGGCGTTGGAACCAACCCGGACAACTTCACGCTGTTCGATCACACGCAGCAATTTGGCCTGCAGCGCAAGTGGCATGCTTGAGATTTCATCAAGGAAAAGCGTTCCGCCAATCGCATGTTCGATCCAGCCGATGCGTTGACCAACAGCGCCGGTGAAAGACCCCTTTTCATGGCCAAATAACTCGCTTTCCGCGGTGTTTTCCGGGATGGCGGCACAGTTTACCGCAACGAATTTCTCATCACGCCGGTCGCTTAGATCATGGATGGCGCGCGCAACCAGTTCCTTGCCTGTCCCGGTTTCACCAGAAATTAGAACCGGGACTTCGGTGGGCGCGATATTGGCGATTTCATCCTTCAGTGCGCGCATCGGCGGGCTGTTGCCGATCAGGCGGCTATCAAGGCTGCCGCGATTGCTGATCTGGCGGCGCAGATTGCGGTTTTCGATGACAAGACGGCGCTTTTCAATGGCGCGTTCAAGGCTTTCGACAATGTCTTTTGGCTCGAACGGTTTTTCGACGAAATCATAGGCGCCGCTTTTCATGGCTTCGACTGCCATCGGCACATCGCCATGCCCGGTCATGAGAATGACGGGGATATCGGGATCGGCTGACAGGATCGATCGGGTAAAGGTAATGCCATCAAGCTTGGGCATCTTAACGTCGGTCAGGATCACACCGGTAAAGCTTGGATTGATGTCGCGAAGCGCCTCGCGGGCATCATCATAGACCGTGACATCAAAGTCCGACAGTTCCAGCCATTGCGACAGCGCCATGCGCATCGCTTCGTCATCATCAACAATGACGATAGTCGGTTTAAGGTCGGGTTTGTTGGTCTGGTGGGTCGATGTCACGGTTAGGCGTCCTTTAACAACGGCAGACGAACTTCAAAACAGGCACCACCTGTTTCGGTGTTATAGGCTTTTATGCTGCCACCGAAGTCGCGCACAATGCCATAGGTCACCGAAAGACCCAAACCGACACCCTGACCCGGATCCTTGGTGGTAAAGAATGGATCAAACAAAAGGGCCAGTGTTTCGTCATTCATGCCGGGTCCCGTGTCGGTGATATACATGATCACGTCATCCTGCTTCGATGTCAGATCGATACGGATACGTTTGATCGAACTGTTTTCCATTGCATCAAGCGCGTTGCGGATGATGTTGACGCAAATCTGTTCAATCCGGACCAGATCGGCATGGACGATCAGCGGATCGGCGGGTTCATGACGTTCAAGTGTGCAGTCTTCTTGTTGAAGCTGTGGGCTTAGCAATTGAAGGGCGTTATTAAGCGCGATCTTAAGATCAACCGGTTCAAGCACGCCAGTCGATTTGCGCGAAAAGGTCTTAAGCTGCCCGGTGATTGCGCCCATACGTTCGGTCAGCGATGAAATCTGGCCGATATTTTGTTCAAGCTGTTCGGTCTTGCCGCGTTCGAGCATCAGTTTCGCACTGGCGCAGAATGTTCTGATTGCGGTAATCGGCTGATTGATCTCATGGGCGATGGCGGCTGACATCTGACCAAGGGCGGCGAGTTTTCCGGCCTGAACCAGTTCGTTTTGCGTGCCGCGCAGCTCATCCTCGGTTTTGCGGCGTTCGGTGATTTCCTGTTCAAGGCGGGTATTAAGCGCCTGAATTCGTTCTAGTTCGCGCGCTTCGCGTTGGGACGCCAGTTTAAGCTCACGTTCGCGCAGGAACAGGATGACAAGAATGATCATGCCCCCGCCAATGATGGCAATCAGCATCACCGCGCCCTGACGGTCCGTTACCTGATCCATCGAGGTCAGATAAAAGATGCGCCAGTCGCTGCCGCGGATCGGTTTGCTGTCAAACAGGAAGCGCTGCGCATTGATCGTGGCGATACCTGATCCTTTGGCGAGTTGTTGGCCGACATTAAGGGATGTCAGTTCCTTACCGGGATATTGGCGGTTCTGAACAATGCGGGCGCGATCAAAATCAGAAAGGGGCGAAAGGGTTCTGTATTTCCAGTCACCGCGACTGGTCAGCGTGATGACGCCATCAGAATCGGTGACAAAGACGGTTTCCCCACCGTCCTGCCAGTTCTTTTCCAGCTCATCGAGTTCCAGTTTGACGACAACGACGCCAATCACCGCGCCATCGCGGCGGATCGGGTTGGAAATGAAAAGGCCTGCGCGCCCGGTTGTAACACCGATGCCGAAAAAGAACCCCTCTTCGCCCGATATCGATTGGCGGAAATAAGGGCGGAAACTGTAATCCTCGCCAACGAAGCTATCAGTTGTGTTCCAGTTACTCGACGCGACCGTGATCCCGGTGCGATCGAGAACATAAAGGGCAGCCGCACCCGAGCGGTCATTGACCCGTTCAAGATACACATTGGCCGTTTGCGGATCATCAATACCCAGAATGGCATCGATCACCTGATGATGGCGGGCAACGACGTATGGCAGATACCGATACCGGTCGACCGCAGCGCGAAGCGAACTGTCATAAAGGGCCAGTCGCGCCTGCCCGGTATCCTGAAGTTCGCGGATGGTCAAATTCCCGGTCGAGCTGACAGCGCCCCAGATCACAATGGCTGCGATCAGGGTGCCTGCAAAAATCAGGCTGCCGCGGCTGAATTTGCTTAACCAGTAGAAAATCACGACCTCCGTCGGGCAGGGATCATTTTCAAATGCCCGGCGTTATGGGCAGGTGGGCTTATGCCCAAGATTGGTGATTGTTATTTGTCGCGTAGGAGCAAAGTCAACATATACAGCAATTCCGGCATTCGTCAGGGTGCTGTATTCGACAAGCCTTAATTATGCCGCAAGTGGTTATTTTTTCGCCACATTGGGATGTAAAAGGTATAGTCACCAAACGAATGAGCAATTTGTATCTGTCCAGATGAAGAGGTCCAGGTGAGTAAGATCGCACTTGTTGATGACGACCGTAATATCCTGACGTCAGTTTCCATGGCGTTGGAAGAAGAAGGATATGAGGTCCTGACATATTCTGATGGTTCAGAGGCGCTACACGCGATCACCAAAGAAGAACCGGACCTTGCCGTTCTTGATATCAAGATGCCGCGCATGGACGGATTGGAACTTCTGACCCATCTGCGCAAGAAGACCGAAATGCCGGTCATCTTCCTGACATCGAAGGATGACGAGGTCGATGAGCTGACCGGTCTGCGTCTTGGCGCGGATGACTATATCAAAAAGCCGTTTTCCCAGCGTTTGCTGATTGAACGTATCCGTACCTTGCTGCGCCGGTCGGAAATCCTGCGCGCGGGCGGTGTGCGTCCGAACGGATCGGATGATGTTCTTCAGCGTGGTGATCTGGTTCTCGACCCATCACGCCACATGTGCAGCTGGAAAGGTCAGCATGTGAACCTGACCGTGACCGAGTTCCTGTTGATCCAGGCGCTGGCAAAGCATCCGGGCCACGTAAAAAACCGTGACCAGCTGATTGATGCGGCATATGGCGAACATATCTATGTCGATGACCGTACCATCGACAGCCATATCAAGCGTCTGCGCAAAAAGTTCCGCGAAACCGACAAGGAATTCAAGGAAATCGAAACCCTGTATGGTGTCGGATATCGCTATCGCGACTCTGCCACTGTGGCAGGTTGATCCTAAGGATTGTTATGTGCCGGAAATCGCGTGTTGCCATGCTTTCCGGCACAGTTTCTTTTGCAGGTCTGATGGTGCCAGACCAGTTTTGCAGGTTTGAATGAGCGATCTAAGTGCCGGCGAGCACGACCAGACAGCTGTCCAGTCCGAAACAAGGACAGCGCGAATAGAGGAACGTCACGGGCTCTTATCCCCACTGACCTGGCGCATTCTGGCCGTGAATGCGCTGGCTTTGCTTGTGCTGGTCGCAGGTATTTTGTATCTGGGCCGCTATAAGCAGGAACTCATTCATTCCGAGCTTGAAGCCATGGCCGTTCAGGCTGAAATGTATGCCGCTGCCCTTTCAACATCTGCAGTCAGCTCCGACGATGACGCCAGCAACCGGGTGAAGCTTGAAGTTGCGCGCGAAATGGTACGTCGTCTTGTCGGCATCACCGGCGCACGCACCAGGCTTTTTGCCACCAACGGCAAGCTGATGGCCGATAGCCGCAATATCCAGTCCTTTGGTGCGGGCACCATTCAAGCCGAAGAGCTCCCCGCACCCGGCGATGAAGACGCCTTTGCCGATATCATGCGCAAGCTGACCGACGGGGTTCTTACCCTGTTTGAAGGCGAACAGCCCTTGCCGCTTTATGTTGA
The DNA here is from genome assembly GCA_965228275.1 of Thalassospira sp. Classification (GTDB taxonomy): domain Bacteria; phylum Pseudomonadota; class Alphaproteobacteria; order Rhodospirillales; family Thalassospiraceae; genus Thalassospira. The sequence goes on from OZ245802.1 coordinate 2,349,673, forward strand.
CCCACCAGTTGCAAGTGCCGCCGATTACCCGGAAGTCCGTGCCGCTTTGGCCGGTTATTCGCGCGGGGTGGTCCGTGTTGATAGTCAGGGGCGTCGTATCTTGTCGGTCTCGGTCCCGGTTGCACGCTTTAAGCAGGTTCTGGCGTCGGTGATGCTGACCAAAAATGGTGATGCGATTGAAAATGCGCTTCATGCGGTGCGGCTCGATATTCTGAAAATCTTCGTCTTTGCCTTTGGCATCACGGTTCTTTTGTCGATCTATCTGGCCGGTGTGATCACCCGCCCGCTCAATCGTCTGGCCCGTGCGGCAGAACGTGTCCGGCGCAGCAAAAACCGCCAGTTCGCCATCCCGGATCTGTCTGATCGTCGTGATGAGATCGGGGATCTTTCGACCACCTTGCGCGACATGACCGAAACGCTTTGGGATCGTATGGATGCGATTGAACGCTTTGCCGCCGATGTGGCGCATGAGATCAAAAACCCGCTGACATCGCTTCGATCCGCGGTGGAAACGGCGACCCGTCTTAAGGATCCTGAACGCCAGCGCCGTCTGATGGAAATCATTGCCGAAGACGTTCAGCGACTGGATCGCCTGATCAGCGATATTTCCGATTATTCGCGCATGGATGCAGAACTTTCGCGCGCCGAAAGCGAGGAAGTTGATCTTGGCGTTCTGCTGCAAACATTGGGCGAGCTTTACAATGCCGATGTCGATGGACCACGTGTTCGTGTGTCCGGGCCAGAGGGATTGCTTGTTCCAGCCCTTGAAAGCCGATTGACCCAGGTGTTCAGAAACCTGATTTCAAACGCGATTACCTTTACCCCCGAAGGCGGTGAAGTGCGCGTCAATGCATGGCGTGACAAGAACTGGGCTGCGATTACGATTGAAGATGACGGGCCGGGCATCCCGCCGGGCAAGGAAGAGGCGATCTTTAATCGCTTCTATACCGAGCGCCCCGCGACCGAAAAGTTCGGTCAGCATTCCGGTCTTGGTCTTTCGATCTCCAAACGGATCATCTCGGCCCATAATGGTGAGCTTTCAGCACGGAATCGCGAGGTTAATGGCCAGATCAAGGGTGCTGTCTTTACCATTCGCCTACCACTCGACTAAGTTTTTTGCGGCGCAAAACCACCAATCTCTTATTCGTTAGACTAGGTTGTGGCGTTTGGTGTTTGACAGCGCAGTGATTGGCAAGCATCGTTTTTCCATTATGTCTCAACTTCACGCAAACTGTGTTCAGATCGGTGCCCATGGGGTGCTGCTTCGCGGACCATCCGGCTCAGGCAAATCCAGCCTTTCCTTGCGTCTGGTGCATGCCGGTGCGTTTTTGATTTCCGATGACCGTACAGACCTTGTTGCGCGCGACGGATGCCTTGTCGCCAGCGCACCCAAGACAATTGCCGGAATGTGCGAAGTGCGCGGCATCGGCATCGTGCGGGGCTTGGCAAGCCATTTGGAATGCAAGGTGCGGGTTCTGATTGACCTCGAAATCGACGAAACTGTGATCGAGCGCATGCCAGAACAAGTATCTGAAGAGATTTGTGGTATCGCCATTCCGCGTTGGACATTATGTTCATCCGATCCGGCGATTGAGGCAAAGATATCCGTTGCTCTTGCGCTGGCGACCGGTGAAATGCGACTTGAATCCTAGGAATTGGTTTTGCAGAAAACTCCCGTCACATCGTCTGATGAACAGAGCAAGGCTCTTGGCGCTTTTGATGGCAAAAGCGGACTGGTGCTGGTGACCGGTGTGTCCGGCGCCGGACGCACAACGACCTTGAAGATTCTCGAAGATTTTGGCTTTGATGCGGTCGATAACCTGCCGCTTCGGATGTTGTCAGTCCTTGTGCCAAGTGATTGCCGCCCGGAACAACCCATTGCCATTGGCCTTGATATCCGCACCCGTGATTTTGGCGTGGATCAGTTTGTCGAAATTGTCGACCGGTTGCGCCATCAGACCGGCATGGATCCGCTGATGATCTATGTCGATGCGGATACGGCAGTTCTGCAGCGCCGCTTTACCGAAACGCGCCGTCCCCATCCGCTTAGCCATGATCGCCCGCTTGTGGATGCGATCGAGCATGAAAAACGCCTGATGGCGCCGATTGCAGCAACGGCGGACATGCGGATCGACACATCGCGCATGAAATCAGCAGAGCTTCGCAAGATCCTTCAGGACCAATTTGATATTGGCGAAAACGAAGGCATGGCGATCTTTGTTAAAAGCTTTTCGTTCCGGCAGGGAGTTCCGGCAGAAGCCGATCTGGTTTTTGACGTTCGCTTTCTGCGCAACCCGCATTATGATCCCGAGCTTCGTCTGATGACCGGGCTTAATGCGGCTGTTGGACGATACATCGAAGAAGACCCGGACTTCTCCGGGTTTGTGACCCGCCTAAAAGCAATGTTGGAGCCGATTTTGCCACGCTATGCGCAAGAAGGTAAAAGCTATCTGACAATTGCGATTGGATGTACGGGTGGTCAACATCGTTCGGTTTATATCGCACGGATACTCAATGACTGGATTGCTGATCTGGGATATGACACACATCTCAGTCATCGTGACAAGCCGGACGAACCGACTTCGGGGGAGTGATAAAATGGAGAAAACTGCATGATCGGGATGGTGCTGGTCACCCATGGCGATCTCGCGAAAGAGTTCGTATCTGCCTTGCAGCATGTCGTAGGCGAGCAGGAAAATGTCGCATCGGTCTGTATCGGACCTGATGACGACATGGAACAACGCCGCTCGGACATTCTTGCCAGCGTCGAAAAAGTCGACAGCGGCAAAGGTGTGGTATTGCTGACCGACATGTTCGGTGGGACGCCCTCCAATCTGGCGATTTCCATCATGGAACAGGCAAATGTCGAAGTTATCGCAGGGGTAAATTTACCTTTGTTGATCAAACTGGCATCTGTGCGCATCGATGGCACATTGGCTGAAACGGTCAATGCGGCCCAGGATGCAGGACGTAAATATATCAACGTTGCATCGCGGCTTCTCAGCGGCGAGGAATAAGTCTGCAACAATAAAAAGATGGCCGGATGCGCGGGGACGAAGCGTCCGGCTGGCGGGGACATAGATGGCGCAGAAGGAAAAACGCATTTTAACAATCAGCAACCAGCGCGGATTGCACGCGCGGGCAGCTGCAAAATTTGTTAAACTGGCGGGCGAATTTGAATCCAGCATCATGGTGCGCAATCGCGGGACCGAGGTATCTGGTGTGTCGATCATGGGGCTGATGATGCTTGCCGCATCGATTGGCACTGAGATCGAGGTTGAGGCAACCGGACCCGACGCCACCAAGGCGATTGATGCCCTAAATGAACTTGTCGATGCCAAGTTCGACGAAGAATAAGAACGTCTATTCAAACAAGACGTCTGACTTTCGGGAAAACAACAAGAACAGGTCCTGATCCCAGGTTTGCAAGTTCCGCCAAAAAACCAAACCGTAACCGATGAACATGTAACAGGCGTCCGCCGGGTTATCACCGGGTTGGGCGCATCGGGCGGTATCGTGATCGGGCGGGCTTTTGTTCTGGATCGGCAATATATCCAGGTCAGCCGCAAACCAATTGCCGAGGATGCGGTTCAGGCCGAATGCAAACGCCTGCACGACGGCGTTGCCGAAAGCATCGATCAGCTCAAACGACTGAAATCCCAATCCAGCTCAACCGATAGCGCCGCGTCCGAGGAACTTGGCTTCCTGATGGATGCCTATATCCACATGCTGACCCAGTCGCGCTTGGTGCGCGGGGCGGAAGAACTGATTGTCTCGCGCAAGCTTAATGCGGTGCATGCGGTCAGCGAAGTAATCGATGCCATCGCCAATCAGTTTTCGGGCATGGATGATCGCTATATCGCCGCACGTGCGACCGATATCCGCGAAGTGGGTCTTCGCCTGATGCGTTGCCTGATGGGCGAAACCGATCGGGCGGTGGACAAGGCGCCCAAGGGTGCGATCCTGATTGCCGAAGATGTCAGCCCGGCCGATATGGCGCGCTTTGCATCTGGTGAATTGGCAGCCTTCGTCACCGCCCTTGGCGGGGCGGAAGGGCACACTGCCATTATGGCAAGATCGCTCGGCATCCCCGCCGTGCTGGGGGCGGCCGACATCATTCGCGGTGTTTCGGGTGGCGATCAGATCATTGTCGATGGTGGCCGGGGCGAAGTCATCCTGTCGCCGACCCAAGATGATATTGAACATTACACACAACGCCGGGCCGATTGGCTGGCTGCGCGCGATAAACTGGCATCGCTTCGTGATGTGCCATCGGCCACGCGTGACGGCGTTGATATTGATCTTCATGCCAATATCGAACTGCCGATCGAACTGTCTGCCGCCCTTGAAAATGGTGCGACCGGGATCGGACTTTTGCGCAGTGAATTCATGTTCATGAACAAGGATTATCTGCCCGACGAGGACGAGCAATATGAAGAGCTCGCCGATATCGTCAAACGCATGGATGGCAGGCCGGTCACGATCCGTACCCTTGATATTGGCGGTGAAAAGCTTGCGGTGGCCCTGCAAAATGAAATGGGTTCTGGACCAAATCCGGCTTTGGGATTGCGTGGCATTCGATTGTCGCTCCGCAAGTCCGAGCTGCTTGAAGCACAGTTTGCCGCGATCTTGCGCGCATCCTTGCATGGGCCGATCCGGGTTCTGATCCCGATGGTGGTGGGCGTGCATGAAATGACCCGGTCCCGCCAGATCTATGAAGCGGTGGCCAAACGCCTGCGCCGCGATGGTCATCCGATCCCGGAAACACTGCCGCCCTTGGGGGCCATGATTGAAATTCCGGCGGCGGCCCTGGCGATTGATACGCTGGCGCGCGAATGTGATTTCTTTGCCATCGGTACTAATGATTTGACGCAATATACCCTGGCGATCGACCGCACCGATGATCAGGTGGCCGGTCTTTATGATCCGCTCCATCCTGCGGTGCTGCGTCTGATCCGCGATGTGATCCGGGTGGCGGGCGAACGCGACATCCCGATCAGTGTCTGTGGCGAAATGGCCGGTGATCCGCGCTATGTGCCGCTTTTCATCGGCTTTGGCCTGCGCAATCTGTCGATGTCACCGGTTAATCTGTTGCTGGTCAAGCAACGGTTGCGGCGTCTTGATACCCGTAATTCCCAACATCAGGCCAACCGCGTGATGGAACAATGGGATTCTGCGCGCATCGCCATGATGCTTGACGATTTCAACGATCTGGCCTGATCGGGAGACTTTTCACCCTTCACATGCATTTACAGCATCGTGCCGGTTTTGGCGTGATTTCAGGGCTTTGCGGCGCTGGAAAACCCATGGGGCTGTTTCGCCTGTGAA